>NZ_JAGTXB010000024.1 GCF_018224885.1 Chitinophaga hostae
CTTGTTTTTAGCGTTTCGAACAGCTGCAAAATAACTGTTACATCCCCGCCCGGTTTTCTTCTTCATTCTTGTTTTGTTGTTTCCCTTTAAGGGTAGATCTTCCAAAGCTGTAACCAAGCGTAAGGGCAAGCCTGTTGCTGCCAAACCAATGCTTTAATGCGTTGTTGATAATCGTTTTCTCCCGGAAAACAGCGCTGTTTTGATACGTGTTGAACAGATCATAATAGTTTAGCCTGGAATTCAGCTTCCCCTGCAGCCAGCTTTTTTGAATACCCAGGTCTACACTGGTTGCTGACTTCAGTATATAGAGGCCATTTCCACTCAGGGAGCGGTAGTAATACGAGATATCCACCGTAATGTCCGGCGGTAAGGTAAACACCTGGCTGCCGGAAATGGTGTAGTCAAATACCGGGTAAGCATATACGACGTTATGGTAGGGTGTTTGTTCCTTTTTATAGTTGCCCCGGATCGTGTTATTCATTTTCCACCATTTGTACACTGTAATCGGAAGACTTACTTCTAAACCGGCAAAGTCGTTATAAGGTAAGTTTTTGCCGAGGTATTCCAGCACGTTGGTAACGGAGTCGTATTCCGGATAGCGCCCCATAGGATCGGTTTCCCGGCCGGCGAACAGGGAAATATTCAGGGTGTTTCGCGTATAGTCAATACGCAGCATATCCGTTTTGGAAGGTTGCAGGTAGGGATTACCTACAAAATAATTCAGCGGGCTGTTATAGAACCGGAAGGGATTTAGTTGCGCAAAATTGGGACGCGTCATACGCCTGCTGTAGGATATGTTCATTTGCTGACGGGCGCCAACCGGAAAATTAACACTGACACCTGGCAACCAGGTCAGATAGTTTCTTGTGTTCACAGTTTGTTGGGAAAAGGTGTTACCAATGCTATAGGTATGCTCGGCCCGCAAACTAATAGCATAACTCAGTTTGTTACCGGGTCTTTCATACCCCGCATATACCGCGCTGATGTATTCGTCGTACCGGAAATTATTACTGCGGCTGCTGTCGGGCGCAAAGGCGCCGTTGGTATTCAGCGTGTCGTACTGCAGATTGTTTTTGGTGGTTGTAAAAGCAAACCTGGCGCCGGTGTTCCATTTCCCTTTGCCAATGTTCCCGGAAAGATCTGCTTGTAGGGAGCGGATCAGGATATCATTTTTAAGATCGGTTTTCCAATAGTCCAGCAGCGTATGCGATGCGGCATTATTGGTTTGGATATCTTCCTGCTGGCGATTGCCGATTTTTAAAAAGTTACTTAAAATCTCCAGCCGGGTGTTGGAGAATTGACCACCATAGTTAAGGTTCAGTCCATAAGTGCGTTGCAGCGGGCTGGAATTATTGGAAGTCCGGATGTCAGCAACCAGTTGTTTTGCGGCAGCATCCGTCGTGTGAAGGGTGCTTAGCGCGTTAATATCCCTGTCAGACAGGTAGGCTCTTCCCATAATTTCTATCTGTTGCGTTTTAGCAAAACTATAATCGGCCCCCAGTTGATAGTTAAAGTTGTTGTTGCCTGTTCGCACGTTGTTATTGGTAGCCATGATATTGGTGTTGGCGAGGTGCTGCAGTGCGGAGTATTTGTAAATGGTGCTGCCGGCTTTGTAACCCAAACGGGCGGTATAGGATACCTGTTTTGTTTTATAGGATAATGACAGGTTATTATCGGCCAGGAAGTAGGCGTTTTGCTGCAAACCGGAGCTTAGCGAGCCTTTCCAGCCTAAGGTAGTGTCGCGTTTTAGCTTAATGTCGATAATGGCTTTGTACTCACCGTCGTACCGGGAAGAAGGATTGGGGATAACTTCAATAGATGAAATCATATCAGGAGATAGATTGGCCAGGTAATTTTGCAGCTCTTCAGGACTCATCGCTACGGGTTTGCCGTCGATAAACACTGCAGGGGTCACCCTGCCGGATAAGGAAATGGAGCCATCCCCATTGACTTCCAGGCCGGGTAATTTTTTTATGATATCTAACGCATTTGCAGTGGCCGCGAAAAATTTGTTGCCGGCCACAGTGGTCACCAATTTACCCGCCACCCGTTGGAAAGAAGGTGGTGTACCGGATACTATTACTTCGTGTAGCCGTTTGGCGATAGCCGCCATAGAAATATTGTCCAGGTGAACGGTGTGATCAGCGGCCCCGTCGCAGGCCACATCTCTATATAGTTTTTCATACCCAAAAGAAGAGAACAACAGGATATACCGGCCGGATGAAATACCAGGCAGCTCAAATCGCCCGGCCGAATCAGCAATCTGCCCTTTCACAAGCAGGGAGTCTTTTGCTGAAAGCAAACTAACGGAAACAAACCCAATGCCCGCACGGGTGGTATTATCCACCGCTACCCCGGTAATAAGGGATTGAGCATAACCTGTACAATATAACACCAGCCATAAACCAAGCGCCAGGGAAAATTTCATCATCAGCAGTTTTCCGCAAACGTAGAAACAACCCCGGCTGTGGTGGTCCGGTATTAAAAAATCCGGTGTACGGATTTATAAAACAGTACTATTGTAATTATCAGAACATTGATAATCAATGGCTGTTTGGTAAACTTTCCTTGTAGAGTGCGGGAGTAGTAGCCGTTACTTTTTTGAAGGCGGTGTAGAAAGTGGACTTCGAATTATAACCGACTTCATAGCCAATCGCTTCAAAAGTGAGACGGTCATTGGCGCTGATTAGTTTGCAGGCTTCCTGTATCCTGTATTCGTTGATATAAGTGGAGAAGCTTTTGCCCAGGTTGTCATTCAACAGCTGTGACAGCTGATGCGGAGTAATATTAATATACTTTGCCAGGTCGTTTAGTTTAAGATTGGGATCCTGGTAAAGCTTTTTCTCATGGATGACCGCCTCCAGTTTTTCGATCCATAATAACGCATCATCAGCAGGGAGCTTTCTTTTTTCAGGTTTTTCAGGTAACCCGATATTTTCCAGTTTGGCACCATTCAGATGAAAAAAAATGGTGAGGTATAACAGGAGGGAGAAGAAAACCGGACCACTCATATGCATACCCCAAACTACGCCCATCCAGGACAGTACGTATATCGCATAAATGAGACAGTTGCCTATGTATAACATCAGCCAGAACTGATCCGTATTGGTCAGCGCAGCAGGATTTACAAATATAGTTTTCAGGAGATGTTTGAGCAATACGCCTGCGGCAACCAGGTACATGGCCCACTGCCCGTAAATAACATACACAATGATCTTATTCCAGGTAACTGGATAAGTCTGATAAGGCACCAAAACGCCGGTTGCCAGGATAATGGCTGCCAGCACGCCCCAGGTTAGCTTCCAGGAAAGGGGTACTGGCTGCCCTTTTAGCTGCAGTGCCCTGAAAAAATAATACAGGGAAGGGCCTATCAGGAAACAGGCAGACAAGCCGATCTGCAGGTATATTTTGGGTAATGACGGGTTAAAGTAACGGAACACCGATTTAATTACCCGGATACTGAGCGACAGCAACAGTATACAGAGGAAGGTAATGGCAACCGATCTTTTCTTTTTTTGAAAGAAGAGATACACACTAAGTATAACGCCGTTGAACGCCCCCAGGGCGCTGGCAAAAAATAGTATTTGCTGACCAATATCCATGGATTAACCAATACAGAAAAGGAATAATTTTTAAAGTGAAATATAAGCGAAATTCAGCTAAAACGGGAATAGACTATAATCAGCAGTAGCTGCCTGCTGCCAGGCAGCTACTGCCGTATTTTATACCAGTCCTGCCGCCGCATGTACCGGATCTTTCAATTGCTGGTTAAACCAGTTCGGATACATAGGCGCCGGATGAGTGATACTATCCAGTAAATCTATTTCAGCAGCAGACAGTTCAATATCGGCTGCTTTGAGGTTATCTTCCAGCTGATGCTGTTTGGAGGCGCCGATAATGACGCTGGAAATAACCGGTTTGGTGAGCAGCCATGCCAGCGAAATTTGTGCTACAGAAGCATTGTGGGCTGCGGCAATATCCCGCATACTATCGATCAGGGTAAATCCTTTTTCTTTCTCAAAAGGAATAATATCAAAACCGGCGAGGCGGTTGCCATCTTCCCTGAGGTTGTCGCGGGTGTATTTGCCACTCAGGAATCCGCCCGCCAGCGGGCCCCAAACGGTCATGCCGATGTTTGCATGTTGCATAAACGGTACAATGTCGTGTTCTACATCGCGGCTAACGAGGGTATAGTTCATTTGCCCGTTGCAGAAAGTAGCCCATCCATTATCGCGCTGCAGCTGCCATGCCAGGGCTGATTTCCATACCGACCAGTTCGAGAAACCGATATATCTTACTTTACCATTTTTAACCAGTGTGTTCAGTGTGTCAAGTGTTTCTTCCAGTGGTGTTACGGGATCTTCCCGGTGAACGATGTACAGGTCGATATAGTCTGTCCCCAGCCGTTTCAGGCTTTGATCACAGGAATAAAGAATATGGCGGCGCGACAGGCCGGATTGTGTAATCGGGGCGCCATTGCGGAAGCCTACTTTTGTAGCAACCACTACCTCATGCCGGCGGTCCGCCAATAGTTTCCCGAGCATTTCTTCCGATTGTCCGCCGGCATAGCCGTCGGCGGTATCAAAGAAATTGATGCCGGCAGCCAGCGAGGTGTCGATCATTTTTCGCGCATCATCCAGTGATACTTTGTATATGGAGGGGATGGAAGGATCGCTCCCGAAAGTCATAGCGCCAAATGACATTTTGGACACTACAAGCCCGGTATGTCCAAGGGTAGTATATTTCATAATAGTAACAAATTGAGCAGTGAATTTAGATATTACACTGCAGAATTTCGCCTGCCGGCAGAAAAAATAAGGTTAATTATTTTTGCGCGACATGCCTTTCCCTATCCCGATAAATATAAACGATACTACCATAAACAATGCCGCAACGCCTACCGAGTTAATCAGCGTTTGCGTCATGCCAATTTCTGTAACATTGATAAACGGATAGGGATAGAACCCGGAAAATGAGCCACGGGTCAAGATGTACAGGATATAACACAACGGGTACAACAACCACGCATATACGTTTTTCCATTGCAGCGATGCTTTCGGAACAAAAATGCCCCAGTATAAAACGAACAACAACGGAATCACCAGGTGTAAAAGATTGTCCAGTAATTTTTGAAGACCCTCGGGTTGCCATAGCGAACGGAGTACCCCATTATAAATAAGCGCCACAATGCTGATGTAAACGGCAATAGCAGTAGCTGTTTGTGTACGGGCAAAGAATTGTCCTGCGCGTGAACCCGGCGCCAGCCACAGCACGGTGCTGCATATAGCCACGATCAGGTTGCTGAGTATCGTGAAATAACTGAAGTAGCGGGTAATGCTTTCCGCCAGTGTTGCGAGGTGAGCGGATATTTGCAGGTAAAATTGTGCTGCCAGCGCAAACCATCCCAGGAGGCTTAACAGGATAAGCAGGGTTTTCATTGATGAGGATTGTGGTATTGCCATATTGCTGATTATATGTAAGTATACGGAATATTTGCTATGGGGTTCCTGTTTTTCAGCAAACATCATAAATCAGATCCCGATGCAGAAATATGTATTATATTTCATGCTGCAATCGTGGAATGTTGTACCCCGGCCCCCGGCGCCGCAATAAAACCAGCGATGTAATGTGAACAATGAAATAATATTCTTATGATGAAATGTTTCAACGCAGCGCTGCTGATAATAATAGCGCTGTTGGCCTTTCCCGGAAAAGGAAAAGCGGAAGATATCCGCTTATCGGTATTGCAGCTGAACATCTGGCAGGAAGGCACCATGGTACCGGGTGGCTATGATGCCATTGTAAATGAAATAGCAGCCATAGATCCGGATTTTGTGACCCTGAGCGAAGTCCGGAATTATAACAATACCCGGCTATGCGACCGCCTGCTGGCTGCTCTCGCAGGAAAAGGCAAAAAGTATTATTCCTTTTTCAGCCAGGGTTCCGGCTTGCTGAGCCGCTATCCCATTGCCGACAGCGCTGTTATTTTCAGTGATAACGGGGAAATCTGTAAGCTCGTCGCTAATGTTCATGGCAGGGAAGTGGCAGTCTATTCCGCCCATCTCGATTACCTGAACTATGCGGTATACCTTCCCCGGGGATACGATGGCGTTACCTGGAAAAAAATGCCCGCACCCTGCACCAACCTGGACACCATCATGGCATCCAACCTGGCTTCTAAAAGAGATGAAGGGATCGCAGCATTTATTAAAGCTGCTGAGCAGGATATCCGTGAAAAAAGACTGGTATTCCTGGGCGGGGATTTTAACGAAGCCAGTCATCTCGACTGGACGGTAGCCACCAAAGACCTGTTTGATCACCATGGCATGGTGGTGCCATGGACCTGCTCGACGATGCTCCTGGCCAAAGGGTATAAAGACAGCTATCGCGTACGGTATCCATCTCCGGAAAAAAATCCCGGATTTACCTTCCCGGCAGATAATAAGGCAGTGGAAGTGAAAAAATTGGCCTGGGCGCCGGATGCTGATGAAAGAGAAAGGATTGACTATATCTATTTCTTCCCCGACAAAAAATTATCCCTTCAAAAGAGCACAGTGGTAGGCCCTTCCGGCAGTATTGTGAGAAACCGGCGGGAGGATGATAGCAGCAACGACAAATTTCTGCTGCCTACCGGCACCTGGTCAACAGACCACAAAGGATTACTCAGCATATTTAAGATGAGTATTTAATACTGAATTAAAATATTCCATCCTATTTTTGCCGGCGTGCAGCCAATCACTGCACGCTGACGTTTTAATACGAATACATGGAGATAACGGATCCGAAAATAATCACTGCTATAGAAGCCGTGTGGCAGGAAGCTGAAATGTTGTTTGAGAAAAACGACCTGGCCCGGTATGCCCAAAAGCTGGAAGAAGCCTGGGATCTGCTGCCAGTGCCTAAACAGCAATATGACGATAGCTTTGATCTTGCTTTTACCATTGCCGAAACATACCTGGAACTAAAGGATTTTCCGGCGATGCTCAGGTGGGCTAAAATGCTGCAGCAATGCGATCCGGAACGGGACGACGATGGCGACCGGGAGTTTCTGCTGGGCATGGCATTTTTCGAAAACAATGTCATGACTGAAGCGGAACAATACCTCACTATTGCTATGCACAAATCCGGTGGAAGGGTGTTTGAAGGAGCCGACGAAAAATACCTGCATGTATTCAAGGGCCTGACTGCTGTAACTGCGGAAGAGCTTCCCGAAGAAATTTATCAGCAAATCGAATCTCTGTCTGAAGCCGGTAATGTGCTGGCAGAGGAAGAAAATTATGATGCCGCCCTCGCGAAATTCAGCGAAGCCCTGCAATTGCTACCCGATCCTAAACATGAATGGGAAGCCAGCACCTGGCTGCATGCCAGCATTGGCGATATGCAATTCTTTAAGGGCGATTATATCGCCGCAAAGCATAGCTTTTATGATGCGTTAAACGGCCCGGATGCCGCCGGCATCGGGTTTGTACAGCTCCGCCTCGGAGAGTGTTTGTTTGAACTGAATGAAGAAGAACGTTCACTGGAACATCTGTTGCGCGCTTATATGCTGGAAGGAGCGGAAATTTTTTCCGCAGAAGACAGCCGGTATTTTGACTTCCTGAAATCCCGCGTGGAATTATAAAAACCTACTTAGAGAAATATGAAACCGATTATCCCATTTTGTTGTTTGTTGGCTTTGTGGGCCTGTAATGAGGGGGCCAAAAACAATACGGTAACAGACTCCGTTCCCCTGAAACCCGATACCGCAGTGGCGCCTGCATTACGCCAGGATACAGCCAAAGCCCTTTATATCAGCGATCTCCGCAAAGGGGATACCTTAATACCCAAGAAAGTATATGCAGACACGCTTACGTTTATCAAATACAATGATGATGGGGACGATGCATTGTTTGTTTGTGTAAAAAATAAGGATACCATGGCCCTTATATTTAATGCTGCTGACGCCCCTGCATTGAACAATGGCGACCTGGTGGCATTGCAATGGAAATTGGATTTGTATGCACCCGCCGGTGATCCTGAATTTTCTTATCCATCGGAGTATGTTGTCGATTACCGCCTGCTGCAGCCCGGTAAGGTAACCCGGCTTAAAAAAAATTATGCTTTGCTTAAATGTTCTTACAGTGATAAAGAAGTGTCGGACTGGGGTAAAACAGCCATAGAAGAAGCCGTGTGGTACTATATTGCAAATACAACTGATACGGTTATACGAAAAACAATTGATGTGGAACACGCGCCGTTGGAATATAGGATAGAACAAAATAACAACGGAGGGAACTCTTCTGTTAACAACATCATATTTGCTACAACAAACCAGCCGGTGCTGAAACGGATGTTCTTTAATGTAGAAACTCCCTATTCACTTTCTGAGTAATAAATTTTTTCGGGAGAAGATAAGTGCAGGCTGCTAAGGTATTCAGGTGTTTTCTCCCGAAGTTTCCGCCCGCTCCGCAAATTCATTGATGAGCCGTAAATGGTCGCCAAGACAATAAACCGCATCAATTAAAGGGGCATATTTCAGGTTGAAATTTCTGAGCAGTAATTTCGTGGCGGCTTCTTTTTCAATGGGATTGAACACGCTGCCCGCCTCATCGAAAAGGAACCAGTCGCCCTGTGTAGCATTACAAACGGCACAGTGATTAAACCAGTATTGTTGCGTGGTATTGGGGGCCAAACCCAATCTGAAATGGGGGTAGTGGTCTTTCAGAAACGAGGCCAGGTTCCCGGAAATAACGGATATCTGCTGAAACAGGGTGAAAAAATCCTGTTCCATCCACACTGATTCATCCCGCTCATTGATGTCTTTCTCATAAAAATAATTCCCTGCGATAGCGATAACACGGTTATCATGCTGGCATTTCCAGCAAGGCCTGTTGGCATGTACGATGGTGATTTCGTTGGGCAGAATGATCGCCGGATTCCTTTCAGGGATCCATTGGTCCACGTCCATTAACCGGTCATACTGCTCTTCCGGCAAAAACCAGGTTTGGGCGATGTGATCCCATTGGGCGCCCCTGGAAATAGCATGCTCTTTCTCCGCTAAGGGAACATTCAGTTGTAATGACATAAAAGAAGGGTATGACTAAAGGACTCTCTTCCCTGAATTTAAGAAAAAAAAGGGGGATTCCGTGATTCTGTATAAAGTCTTTAGAATTTCATAATTCAGAAGCCCTGGCACTTCTGTAAGAAAAGCCTACCTCTTCGGCGACCCGGATAAAGAAGACAATAGCTGTTTTTGTTCCATGGAAATGAATACACACAGTGAAGATGGTACGTCGTTTGCCACCATGATGATGGAGAGGAAAAATGGTAACAAAAACGCCTATATCGTATGGGTCAATTTTTAAGTTTATGCCATGCGGCAAAGGCCGGGATCAACAATAAAAGCAGCCACCAATACCAATAATGCCTTGTAGACCGGAGTATAATGGCCCCGGTATTGCCCTGGAAACTTAACGCTGCCCAGTAATAGGGGAGTTTATTCAGATCGGTTACCCTGGGATCATTCAGCCAGCTAAGCTTGGCCTCCTGCAATGCTGCGGCGGCATTGCGTTGTTTCGACAGCTGTTGATAAAATTGCTGCATCAGCAATGGCGCCGTAGCATCATTTACATTCCAGGAAGCCGCTACCACAGCGGGTGTTCCGCCGGCCATAAATGCATGCGCCATACTTTGTACCCCTTCTCCGGTAACCATACGCCCATCACCGGTTTTACAGGCGCTCAGCACCACCATCGCCGGATGTTGTGGTAGTCCGCCCAGTTCAAATAAATAAAACGGCGCATCATATAGCATAATATGCGGCGCATCTATGCTATCTTTTTTCAGGAATGCATGGGTGCTGATATGTACTATTGCTGATTGCATCAGCGCCTGTTTAAATGTGCTGCTGCCGGCCTGTTCATTCACATACCAGTGACCATCGTTGATGGCGGGCATAATCCCTTCTTTTTCTTTTTCCGCTCCCTGCAGATGCGAGAGCCCGGCCTGTTGCTGCGAAATGAAAAAGCCGCTGAAACCTTCGGTATTGGCAGGCGCCCGCATTTGCAGCCACCAGGTACGAAGGGAATAGGCATATGATACCGTGGCCTGCTTTACTACAAAAGGCCATTTCCCGATGGCAGATGAATATGAGGGAGTGGTTACCAGCGCTTCTACAGGTAGGGTACTCAATACGCCATCCGGCATCAGCAAATAACTATACCCTGTTTGCAAAGGATGACCAGCAAATATTTGTGTATATAGTTGGTAAGCGGCGTTATAATATGCTTTGGGATTGTTGATCATGGCCTGTGGCCCGGATTCAAAATACTGTTGCCTGAAATTGATCACGGCGTTCCGGTCAATTGCCGTACTGTCGGCATACCGGATCCCGTTCCTATCCATTTCCACACTATACAAAGCATGGTTTCCGGTAAAAAAGCTGCGGATCAGTTGCCCCGGCGGTAACAGCCGCAGCATGCTATCGGCGGATAGCCGGTCGGTATCAGCACCCGGTATTGCATTGATTTTTTTTCGCAGCGTGGCGAGGTCCCAGGCCACCCGTTGTTCCCGTTGTTGCAGCATGCTGTCGGCTTTGCCTGATTGCAATGCTTCACGGCGGTAATACAATTGTGCCTGTTCGAGTAGCCGTATCCGTTTGTGCAAACTATCGTTGCCTGCGTAATGGGTTTGTTGCTGCATCTCTTCCCAGAGCAACTGCGATTTGCTGTTTTCCATCAATTGCAGGATAGCCTGCTGGTAAAACGGTTGGCGGGTAGCTTGCCAGCAGCGCCATGCCAATGCAATGGCTGTTTCATAACGGTCACGGCTATCCGATATAGCAGCTTCCTTGGCCGACGCAGAGATATACTGATGCCTTAGTTCTCTTTCCGTTTCAAAACATAATCGATATAATGAAAGCGCTGTAACCGGCTCCTGCAGGGACTGATGAACAGTGCCGGCAGTAAACAGGAGATCGAGCAGGATATATTCTCCATAGATATCCCGGGGAGTTATTTGTCGTATAGTCTTTCCCGGTAACAATACACTTGCGCAGCTATCGAGCCATACCAGCGCTTTCTGTGGTTGTTGCAGGAGGAGTTGCAGTTTGCCCATGCGTAAAAATAACCGGGCTTGCTCTCTTTTGCGGAGCGCCCTTTTACTTTCGGGCATAGCGGCAGCACGTTGGTAATATTGCGCGGCTGTTGCCGGAGTAGCCAGGTAAATATCGCCCGCTTGCTGATAGGCCATAAACAGCCAATGTGCGGCTTCCTGGTTGCTGGCAGGCTGTTGCCGGAGTATAAGAATACTTTGTTGTATGCGCTGTTTGGCGGCGGCATATTGCTGGAGTTGCTGACAGGCGTCGGCTTGTTCGGATAGCAACAACCCATAGGTGGCGCTGTGCTTATCTGCCAGCAGCGTGCCTTCCCGGCAGTACTGGAGCGACTGCTGCAGCTGTCCCATATTGGCGGCGGTGTTGGCCAGGTTGCTGTAAGTGGCTGCCATGGCCTGCCGGTCGCCCAGTTCACGGGCAAATTCCAGCGCTATGCGATGAATAAACAAGGCTTGTTCGTAATCGCCCAACCTTGTATAGTTATTACCCAGCGGCTTAAGGAGGTATTCCAGTACAAGACCGGCATCCGTGATGGAGGCATGTTGCCGGCCCCATTCAAAGGCCTGTTGGTAGGCATCTGTAGAGGAAATAATATCGCCGCTTTGTAGCAGCGTATATCCCTGGTTGATGAGGAGGTCCAGCCAGGCCTGTATTTCTTCGGCGCTGGCAGGTGCGCGCCATGCATTGATAGTGGCTTGTTTGAGCTGTGCGGCTTTGGCGGCGGGCGACAGGCCGGAGTATTGAATCTGTGCGTAGATCCATTCTGTCAGCTGGTTGCTGTCCCGGTATTTCTTCCATGTGGTGCTGTCGGGGGCCTGCCAGGCGATAGAAAGCCATGCTGCTGCCAGTAAGGGCAGCATGCGTTTTACCAGGCTATGATATGATCTTGCTCCAGCCATTTTCAATAATGGCTGAAGGTATGATTATTTACAGTTTGTAGGTAACGCCGGTGGAAAAACGATGCGACTATAATTTATAGATCGCATATACAAAAAAGCGATCCGGCGTATCGCCGGACAGTTGCCGGAGATAGCGCAACCCGATAGCAGGTCCGCTTTTTATTTTTCCTACCTGCAGATCGGCAAATGGCGCGGCATTAAAATGGGCAAACCATTGCGGATCATCTTTGATGGATTTGCTCACCGTATTTACCACCACATTAGGTTGTTGTACATTGGAGAGGTATACCTTTGATTCTTTGGTAATGGTGGTAGCAATATTGATCTGGGCCAGGGCGCCCACACCTACGCCTATCCAGTTGTTGATATTGTAACGGTAATGGAGGGGCACCAGTTGCAGCGACTGGCGGCTGGTGGTGATCCGCTCATTTCTGCCGGCAATCAAATATACCTGGCCGTTTACCGTGGTGTCGCGCTTATCACGTACGGGAGCGGTTTCCGATACTTCCTTTTCCAGTACGCCCGCATAGGCCTCCACCTGGAAATATGGCCGGTCGGGAGCAAAGGGAGCCAGTACGGCGCCTAGTTGTACGGGACCTTTGAGCGTATAGTCGCCCCTGTTAGGTGAAAACGTATAACCGGCAACGATACCCGGTGAAAAACCTTTGATAAACCTGGCTGTGGCCCGGTTGGTATAGATAGGCTCATTTTTATCAAATATAATGGCAGCGCGGCTGCTGAAAGGTATCTTTTTAGGCTTCTTCTTAAACAAAATAGAATAACGTACAAAGCCTTTGGTAGAATCAGGATCAGCGACGCCTTCCTGTTGTAAACCAGGCAGGTAAATGTTGTTGAATACAAAGTAAATACTGTCTTTGGTACGCACGGTATCAATACAGCTTTGTCGCTGGTAGGCAGAGTCGCAGGCAATACATACCGGGCTGATTTCTTTGAGTTGTATGGTTTGGGTATTCAGCTGCCTTGGTACGGCGATCCCGATGGCGACCCTTTTAGCAGGTCCGCGGCCGGTATTCTGGAACTGGATTTTATAGGTCAGTTCTTTTTTTCTGCCCATAAAACGATAGTTGATGCGGTGTTTCTTCAACTGAAACCTGTTGGGGTCGTGCGAGTTCACTATCGCCATTTCCAGTTCATATACTTCCGGTGGCAATAAGGTGTTGTCCGGTACCAGCATCGCGGTCATGGTAACGGTGGCATTGGTGTCCTGCACCATTTCGGGCAGGGTATGCATGTTTAAAAAAAGAAACTGCTCAGTTGTTTTATCTGCGTTGCTATAGTGTAATACGGTATGACTGCTGTAGGTGCTTTGCATGGTTTGCAGCAGTGCTTTGGCGGCGGCATTGCTGGTAACGACCGGTGTAACAAAGGGGCCGCGGGCAATGGCCAGCTCAGGGCCTTGTTCCGACGTTTCCAGCCTGGTCAGCAGACTTTGAAGGGAGCTGCTGTCTTCTCCATGGTAACTTCTTTTCTCTGTAAGGTCAAACGCACTATGGCCAAATTGTTTTTCGTTATAAAACAATAACAAGGTGCCGCTGCCGGCATCGCCAGCTACATTACGGTAGCCTATCAGGGCCATGAAATCTTCTCCGGGTTTAGGGTTACGGTTGATCTTCATTTCCACATTACCGTTGCCATGAAAAAAATGAGATGCCCACGCACTGTTTTTCACAGGCTTGATAATCTTTATTGGTCTGGGTTTGGTGGGTGGCGCTTTGCCATCGTCATAATTATTGGTGGCGTATAGTCGTACCTGGTAGGTGCCGGTATCTTTGTAATGCAGCGCCGGTGTTTGATTGAAACTGAAGGTGCCATCGCCCAGCTCCCAGAAGTAGGTGTAGAAGGAGGTCGGTGCGCCGGCTATTTGTCGCAGGGGGCGCAGCTTTGCGGCCAGCTGTATACTGTCGTCCGTTCCCTGTACAATGATTTCCGCTGGTATGGTATCCTGCGGATCGGGCGGGGGAACCGGCGTTTGCGCTATGCAAATACTGCTAAAGAAAAGGAATGCTGTCAGAACAGGGATGGCGTGTTGCATATAACATAAATGTAAATAAATATTATATAAAACAAGCAATAAGTCAACCGGGTTGATTGACTTATTGCCGTTCAGTTTTGGAGTAATTGTAAACGGATAACAGGCCGTTATTTCGAGTTCATGCTGGTAATTAAAGCAACTAACGCGGCGGCATCTACTGGTTGCAGGTTAAAGCTAACGGTGGTATAGTTGTCGCCCGCTGCAGGAGTACCGATAGTGGTAGTTTTTTGTTCTGCATAAAACTGTCCGCCTACCGCGCTGATAGCGAGGAAAGTACCTTCCAGGCCAACAGGGATTGAAGTCTGATAGCTGTGGAAGCCTTCTTTGCCGGCAGGAGGCGTTAGTATCACGTTATAGAATTTCACCAGGGTATTAAAGTTTTTAGGTTTGAAAAACAGCATACTGGGTTGTTCTCCGCCATAACTGGCGCTGGTTTCAGTGTTAAAGTGGTTGGTGAAATAAGCCATAACCGTAGTTTTAGGATTCGGCATAGCGGCTAGTCCGTCGCAATTGATCCACCTGATCAGGCTATCCAAACGGAAGTCCATGGTACCATTGGTAGAATTGAATAAGGCATAGCTGCTTTGTATCTGGTTCCAGAGTACGCCTTTTGCAACGGTTTGCTGGGTGGTAATGGTTACCGGCTGATTGATATAGTTGAAGCCGTGTTGTGTAAAAGTAAGGGTGGTATCGCCATTCCACATAGGTATTTCTTTCACGCCATTAATCACGTTGTCGGCTGGTTTGGCGGGCACCTGTACCCTTATGCCCCCGCGTCCGGGATCATTGTTCGGTCGCAGGGAAAGGTCCTGCTTGTTCTGCGTTGCCCTTACAAAGAATTCTCCGAAAGATACCAGCATCTGTCCGTTCGCTGTCATTGTAGGCTTGTCCGACAAGATCATATCGCTCACTTCTCTCATCTCCTTGATACTGATATCCACCGCACCTGTTACAGGCGCTCCGGCGGCAGTCATAAAAACATTCGCAGGAACGGTAAACTTTGTGCCTTTGGTGGTGGTAATCACACCGCCGGCAGCAGCATCTATACTAAAGTGTTCAAATTTAGGCGCCTTGCTATCCAGCAGTTCAGCCAGCATCTTGCCATCCAGACCCTTTTCGGGAGCTACTTCCTGGCTGTTATTTTTCCTGCAGGAAGACATCATCATGGTAGCAGCTACTAAACAGGTCATCGTTTTTAAAGAGAGCGTTTTCATAACAATATGTTTTTGTTGAATAATTTTTTTGCTTGTTTGATAGTAGATCACCGGTACTTTTATTTTGTTACCCCCTTTTCCGGATTTTTTTTTAGAAAGATGTATTTTTAAGCATGGCATGTTCCTATTACCCAATGCAAATCAATCCCAGATGAGTACTCACCCCGATCAGCGATACCTTGATGGCCTGTTAAGGAACGATACCCGGCTGGTACAGGAAATATATGAGCGCTTTGCCGGAAGAATCAGACATCACATCCTGCAGCATCAGGGCACGGAAGATGATGCGGCAGATATTTTCCAGGAGGCTATCATAGATGTATATAACCAGGCAAAGTATAAGCAACTGCAACTTACCTGTCCTTTTGAACCGTTCTTTTTACTGATCTGTAAACGGAAATGGCTGAATGAAATAAAAAAAAGAGGCCGTCAGCCGGTAACAAAAAGACTGGATGATGTATATGAAGTAGGGGAAGATGTATTTGCGGCCGCCGAGCAGGTATTAAAAGAAGAAGCGCAGGCGGGTATGTTTCTCACGCAGTTTGAACGACTGGGGGAGAAGTGCCGGGAAATACTACGGCAGTCGCTTACGGGCGAGGCCCAGGAAAAAATTGCGGCGGCGATGGGTGTTACTTACGGCTATCTCCGTAAAAAGAAATCGGAGTGCATGGCTACGTTGTTATCATATATTCAGGCTCAGAAAATTTAGTGTATGGCTGCTTATAATCATGAAGATATTATCCGTTACGAAGATGGAGATATGCTGCCGGAAGAACGGCAGCTGTTTGAAGCTGCATTACAGAACGATGCTGCGCTGGCGGCAGCACTGGCACAATACAGGGAAGTAGCCGCCACGCTGTCGGCCCGTTTATTGCCGGATCCCCAGCGCGATGCCCTGAAAGAAACGCTGCAACACCATAGGACCGTACATTTCAGCGCCAAACGGAAAGTGGTGCCTATTAAAAGGTACCTTACCGCTATCGGGGCTGCGGCAGCGATACTGGCAGGAATACTGTTGTTCCGCTTCTATTCGCGGGATACCGATTATATGGGAACATATGGCAATATTGAAATGCAGGTAGCCGTGGAGCGGGGAAATAATGCGGATACGTTATTACAGTCTGCTGCCCTTTATTTTAACGAGAAGGCATATACGAAAGTGATTCCATTGCTGGACACTTATCTCAAAACCGACAGCAGTAGCCAGATGGCGCTCTATTACAGAGGTGTGGCGGCTACCCATAGCGGGGCCGTGGAGGCGGGGTTGACAGACCTGAAAAAAGTATATGCAGGCGAATCGGTATTTAAATATGATGCAGCATTTTATATTGCCCTGTATTATGCACAGCAGCAAAACAAAAAAGAGGCCTTGTCCTGGCTAAAGCTTATTCCTGCTGATGCTGCGGCAGCAGCCAAAGCCGCTGCCCTCGAAAAAGACCTCAAATAAATTAATATTTATCGTCATTAATTTCCAGCCAGTAGCCGTCCGGATCGCGGAGATAAACCTGTTGTACGCCATCCACTCTTTTGTTAACGGCCCCTGGTTTACCCGGCCAGTCTTCAAACGAGATATTGTGTGTCCGCAGCACCTCAAGAAAGTCTTTCATCGACGGAACACTAAAACACAGATGTGTGTTTTTATCGTGCGTGGTGGCCCGTGCAGCCCCGGAAATAACATGTACCTGGCTGTGTGCTCCTACGCTGAACCAACTGTGCCGGCCGTCTTTAAAAGGTTCATCCATCGGCTCCAATCCTATAATATCGCGATAAAAAGCGGTGCTGCGCTCAAGATCCACCACATACAGCGCCATGTGGTTCAGTGATGGATACTTCTTCGTTTGTCCATTCATATTGACAGAAATGCCGGTAAGCGCCAGGAGAAGGAGGCCACCGGATAATAAAAAGTTTTTCATACAACAAGATAATTAGCAGGATCGACAACTACAAGTTTTGTCTTGCCCAGGATTAGACTGATTTTGATGATTCCAAGGATTTTTTCTTTTTTGATTTTAAAAAGATTCGGGAAGATCTAAGCGAATTTATCCGCTTAGATCTTCCCGAATCTTTTTAAATCAAATTATAATCACAATAAAAAATCCTTGGAATCATCAAAATCAGTCTAATCCTGAGCAAGACTAATTCGCAGCTTTGAATGCTACGGATTCAATAATCACATCCAGTTTCTTCAAGGCAGCCATATCGGAACGGATGGTTTTATCGCCGGTTACCTGGTCGTATTGCTTCGGATCGCCGGTATTATTGGCTTTCAGTACAATGATGACGTTTTTGCCTTCGAGGGAGCCGCCATTCCAGCTGGATACCCTGCCGCCATCGGTCCATTCAAAACCATTGATTTTGAAAGGGCGGCCGTTTACTTTGATGAGTTTATCCAGTGGGTCGCCGGCTTTGATGCCGTAGGGCGACTTCCATTTGGAGGGGTAATGGGAAAATGTGAGGATATTTCCGTTTTCACCGTCAAATTGCACTTCCAGTTCGTTGTCGGTGTCGGGATAGATCACATAAGCTTCTCCGTCTTTATCACCTGCCAGGTTCACCGCATCGTGCTGGGTAACATTGGCGGCGCCGTACATTTCCACGAGCTGTTCGGGGGTGCGTACCTGGAAAAGGGGGCGAACCTCCCAGTTGCGGGTATCAGCTGCGGGGGCGGTATTGGCTGCCGCAGTGGCAGCTCCTTCCGGGGAGGCGGCGCTGTTACTTTCGGATGCAGTGCTATTGGTAGCCACCGGTGTGGAGGCAGCGGCCTGGTTGGCAGCAGCTACTTCTGCAATGGTAGCAGGTGGCTTTTTGCCGGTTACCGGGCCGGTATAAGTGGTCAGGAAGTCTTTTTTATCATCCAGGAGCGATTTGGTGTCCCCTTTAAATTTATTGGCGGTATACGTGGCAATCGGGAATACGCTGTTGGTTTGCAGCTCCAGACTACGCAGGTTGGTGATAAACCGCTGCCGGTTACAATCGCTGTACTGGTACAGGTATTTTAAAGCGGCATCCAGGGCCACCGGGTCTTTCTTCAGGTCAAAAACAGTAGAGTCAATATCCAGACCGGCATTGCCGCTGCGGGTCAGTTGTTCTGCAATGTAGCCGGTAATGGAATCATGGGGTAATTGGTAGTGCGCCGCTACCCGTGCGGAAAAATCGTCGATGATCGCCTGACTGAGCTTCGTTTGGGCGTTCAGGAATACCGGAACGAAGAGAGCAACCAATATGAAAAGCCTTTTCATGTGAGCTGTATTGATAATCTTAAAAACTAACAACATTAACTGGTTTGAGATCACTAATTTATGTAATCTTTATCAACACGGTGACTATTACTGCCGGGAGGGCGGTAAATAGTAAAACGTACGGATACTGAAATATAGTATTTTTAAAGGCAGACCGCGGCAAAGAAATGAATTTATGGTTGAGGCGGCAGCGTGTCGCGGGTTTTGATAAATGCCTCGTATTGCTTTTTTATCTCCAGGTAAAGATCATAGTCGGCAGCATTTTTTAAGAACAGGTAATCGGGGGTATAGTGCCGCATGAAAAGTTGAAGGCTGTCGCCATCCAGCTTAGTCACCCGGTTTACCAGGGAAGGAGTGTAAACGCTGCTCACAAACATTTCCTGCTCTTTGCTGAGCAACATGTTCCTGAACGCTATTTTCTTTTTATTTTTTTTATACTGGGTTACCTTATACAGGTTGTTGATATTTACGGCCAGTCCTGTATATACCTCGTACCACTTTGGGCGCCTGAAAGTAAGCTCCCTGCCGTATTCTTCCCGGAAGGCCAGGGAATCCCTGAAGAAATTATACTGGATAATATGAACGGTTTTTAATTGCACCGGCGGCTTAACAGCCGTATCTGAAGCTTTATTTTGCGCAAAGCTGCGGGTAGCGGTAAAACTTAACAGCAGTAACCATATCCTTAATGCGGGCTTCATAAAGGGCTTAAAATACTTTTTTCTCTTTAAATGAAAAGTTAAATAAACATATCTTAGGGGGCAGAATGTATCCCAATGAAGTATCATCCATATTTTTTGAAAAGTGTTTTACTGGCATTGTTGTTAACAGTTGTTATTTCATGTGACCAGGAGAAGAAGAAAAAATTTACAGTAGCAGATGTTCCGGACCCCAAACAAACGGGCGGAGGATATGTCAGTAACCCCGACCACCTTATTTCCGATCAGGCAGTTACTGAGCTGAATGAGAAACTATCGGCGCTGGATCATGCGGGCAAGGTGCAGGTAGCTGTGGTGGTGATACACAGTATCGGGGAAAATGAAACCCGTGATTTCGCCCATCAACTGTTTAACTACTGGAAAATAGGGGATAAGGAGAAGAATAACGGGTTATTGATCCTGATGGTAGAAGATGCCCGCAAGCTGGAATTTGAAACAGGTTACGGCATCGAGGCAGATATGCCGGATATTACCTGTTACCGCATCCAGCAGGAGTACATGATTCCCCGTATAAAGGAACACAACTATGATGCGGCGTTTACAGATGGCATATTGTCGGTAGCTTCCCTGTTTAATAATGGCAATTATGCTTATGATATGCTGCCGGATGTACCCGCGCCGGATCATTCGTTGTTGCCTGATAACAATGTAGTTGACCCGGTGGCGGTGGATTTGCCGGCGGTAACGGTGGCTGCCGACAGCGCTGTGGCGGAAGCTGATAACAGCGTAGCATACGCCCAACGGCAGCAATTTGCAGATACGCCCACCAACAACAATTCATCTACTTATATCGGCGACTTCTCGTTTATCGGCGTCATTCTCTGGCTCATTATATCGGCGATATTGATGCGCGTTTTCTTTGGAAAAATAGTCAGGCAAAACAAAGGCGCCAATGCAGAGCCGGTGACTATTTCCGGGTATACGAACGAATTTTTCCGACCCGGTTGGGTAGGATTGCTGCTGTTACACGGTGGCGCTTTTGCCTGCATTTATTATATCGCGTTCCAACGTCATACGGACATAGGGTTTGTAAAAATGTTCGTATTGTATTACCTGGTGTGGGTAGTATTTATTCACGTAGCAGTACTGATTATTATGGCGCGTTCAGCTGCGCTGCTGCGGGGAAAAGACCGGCACGAAAAATGGCTGCAGCTCGAAGTGTTGCGGCGTGATTTCGGCCGTGCAGGATATGTGTTTCCGGCGCCTTACCTGTGGCTTTACCTGGGCTGGTTAAAAATACGGCTCAATCATCTTCGGAACGATCCATATGATTGTCATCATTGCCTCAAACCTATGCACAAACTGGATGAAAAAGCTGACAATAAATTCCTTGATAAAAAACAGGTCATAGAAGAAGAGTTGCAATCGGTGGACTATGATGTATGGGGCTGTGACACCTGCGATAGCAAAACGATTTTGAATTATACCAATATGCGCAGTTCGCTGGCGCAATGCCCTTCCTGCGCACATATGACTTATAAAAATAACGGTATGGTGACCAAAATGCCGGCTACTTATGCTTCTGCGGGCTGGGGTGTTACCAAATATGCCTGCGCGGCCTGCGGATTTAAACACGAGTACCGGTATACCATCGCTAAACTCGTGGAGTCATCTTCGTCTTCGTCCTCTTCCTCGGGCAGCTCTTATTCAAGTTCCTCTTCCTCCTCTTCTTCCAGCTGGGGAGGCGGTTCTTCAGGAGGAGGAGGAGCCAGCAGCAGCTGGTAACCAGTAATGATTTGAAGGATTATAAAAGACGGAACGCGACCATAAAAAAGAGCCGGTTAAATAACCGGCTCCCTCTTCGTCTGAATAAATATTTTCTTAATTATCGGCATTCATTTTACCTACCACTTTATATCCTGCAACGGAATTATCGCTGTTTAAGATAGTCTGGTAATACATACCGTCCGGTGATAAAAAGTATTGCTGACCATTGATATTCACGGTGCGGCAATTATCCGGTAACTGTGAAATGATATTGTCGGTACTGTTACCGGGATCGTTGTCCGGAACATTTGAATTTCCCTGATCTTCCGTAACTGTCACTGTTTTGTCGCCTATTTTACCATTTTTTCCTACAACAATGTAACGTCTGCCGTTATCTGTCATTGTTTCCTGGTAATAGGTGCCGTTTAATTCGTAATAGGTGTTTCCATCTACCGTAATTTCCTGTGCACCTTCCGGTAAATCCGGTACAGCTGCTCCTACAGGCGCTTCTACCACTTTGTAGCCCCTGGTGTCGCCGGTAGATTCATAGTAGGCGCCTCCATAGTAATACATCGGACCAAAGGCCGCTCCCAGTGAATAATAGCCGAAAGGCAGGGTTGAAACATATATTCCCAAACGGGGATAGAACGGGTGGTAGTAAGGTCTGTAGTAAGGCCGGTAATAAGGGCGATAATATACGCGGCCACCCGGGCGGTAACCATAACCATGATAATAGCCCCTGTTAACCGGCGCCGTCATTCTTGGCGACGACATGCGTGGAGCCGAGTATACTCTTCCGCTTCCGCCGAAGTGGCCTCCGCCACCGCGACCGCCTCCACCTGAATGAACCCGCTGTGCGTATGCACCGCTTACTGTAAATGTGCCCAGGAGGCCAATCAGCACAAACAGTATATAAAATCTGTTTTTCATTTCTTTAACATTAAGTTGGTAATCGTCTCATCAATTCCGCTATTGCTCAATTACTTATTAGACGGTAAAGGGAGACGGAAGTTTAACTGAACAGCTATTATATGCAAAAATGCGGCCGGTTTAAGCGGGTTTTGTACCGCCGTATGCAGTGGTGTCACAACGCAGGTCCGGGCCGTATATGATGTTGAATAACCCAGCTATACATTATTTTTTTTGAATTCGCATATTCATTTTTATTCAGTGTTTATTTAATCTGTTCATTCTTATTCATTACGATTCTTGCAACGAAACATGTTTTTCCAACATAACCGCTTCCTATCTTTGCATTATAACGATCAACGATTATTGATTTGTTACACCGAAATCTGTTTTTAGTCTGTCTGCAATCCTTCCCGATAACCTTTTTCGTAACAGCCTGCCTGGTTACGCTATGCAGAGGTTTACCAATCATTTTTTACGTAGGAAAATAATGTATAAAACCCGCTATTGATATTTACCGATGACTAGAACTAACGTAAGGGAAGTTTTCCCTGCCATTAAAACGACTAACTGTTCGCTTGTAGTATTTATTGTTGACATTGAAATTTAACCCACATGCAATCCTTTTTATTCAACCGGAAGTTTCAGACTTGTACCTTCCTGGGACATTATCATTATCAGCTTTTTCTTTTTGTACTGAATTAAGGAGCATCCTGTTCAGGTAATATCTGCCCGCACTTTATGCTGCTGTGAGCTACAGGAATTGCCATCCGGAAAAATGCCTTGCTGTAAAGGTATTGACCGGTAGCTGATCCGGCTACACCATCCGTTGGTGAGCCTTCGGAAAAGGGACCACCATGCCATCGGGAAAATGAAATTTGGAGTGCGTTCATTGTTTGTTACCAAATAAGCAGATAACCCTTAACGGCTATTCACTAATGGGGTGATAGTACACACAGATAAAATGGACTGTTTTTCCAGGCAGTCCGGTTCTTCTTGACAATTGAGATGAATTATTAGTTGAAGTCTTTGCGACACTGTCATAACGGGACCACTTATTCAGGTAGTCCCCCTCTTTACGGTGATCAGCAGAAAACCCGGGGCAAACAGGAAAACGATAGAATAGGAAAGTATTACAACAGGAAATTGGAGTGCAACATACACGATGGAAGCTTTATGCCCTGGACCGTTTTTCTAAACGGTCCCCACTATCAGCATCATCAATATGCAGGTACAAAACAGGCATATTGTTCATATATAAAAAGTAGTAAACGCCATATGTTAACCTCTCAGTGTAAATAAAATCATATCATTTATACTGCGATTGATTCGGAATCCAGGGACTGCTTATTCAGGCGGTCCCCTTACCAGGAAATCCGGCTGTAACAACAGCCTTTAAATAAATAAAACGGTTTTTCATAGGTGCATTTGATTTGGGAATGGAAGGGACCATCTTTCCAGGTGGTCCTTATCTGAACCTGATGAGTCATTGCCCGGCAAATGAAATATACGATGGATCGGACATACTAAAAACGGGGGGCTGTTTTTCCAGACGGCCCCATTACCTGACTACCCTGGTAATAGCACGGCTGCGCTGTTACTGCAACATAGCTCATTTTTGAGGTGGACGTAAATTGATATAGGGGCTGTTTATCAAAACAGCCCGGTATTTAAACCGGAGGGATAGGAGAAATGAAAGATTGGCCATAACTTCGTTATCATCGCTTTTGCGGAAAACCATTGATAACATAACGTGAAAATCCGGATGTAATGCAATATCGTCTCCTTGGGAAATCAACACTCTCCGTCAGTGAAATAGGATTTGGCTGTATGTCGCTCGGCAGCAATGATGCCGATAATGCCAGGCTTATTCATCACGCACTGGACGAAGGAATTAATCTTTTTGATACCGCTGATCTTTATGAACACGGACAAAATGAAATTACTGTTGGCAAGGCATTGAAGGAACGCAGAGCCGGTGTGGTGATTGCCACCAAAGTAGGCAACCAATGGAAAGCAGATGGAAGCGGATGGGACTGGAATCCGGGTAAAGCCTACATCATCGCATCTGTGGAGGAAAGCCTGAAACGCCTGCAAACAGACTATATAGACCTCTACCAGCTTCATGGCGGTACCATAGAAGATCAGATAGATGATACCATCGCTGCCTTTGAAACCCTGCAGCAACAAGGAAAGATCAGGTATTACGGCATCTCCTCCATCCGGCCTGATGTGATAAGGGAATATGTGAAACGGTCGCATATCGTGAGTGTGATGATGCAATACAGTTTGCTGGATCGTCGCCCGGAAGAAACCTGTTTTCCCTTGCTGGCCCATAGCCAGGTAGGCGTGCTGGCCCGGGGAAGTGTGGCCAAAGGACTGCTGCTGGGGAAGCCCGCCGTACCTTATCTGAACTACGCTGCCGATGAAGTAGCCGCGGCAGCAACAGCCATTGGTAAAATCAGCGGACCGGAACGCGATGCGGCGCAAACCGCGCTGCGCTTCGTATTGCAGCAACCGGTAATCAGCAGCGCCATAGTAGGTATACGTACCGGCGCACAACTGGAAGACGCGCTCCGGGCCGCAAGTACACCAGCATTGCAGGATGATGAAATAACGCAATTAACACAGGCCATCGCTATAAATAAATACGATCAGCACCGCTGAGCAGCCATAATTACCCGGGAAACGCAGACCGGCATATTTCTCTGCTCCCCGTTTACAGCGTACTGCATTATTATTGTACCGCGTTTAAAGCTCCATGTATGCAAAAACTAAAAGTGGGCATGTTACTCTTTCCTGAGTTAACCATCCTCGATTTTACAGGCCCCTATGATGTATTTATAAAGGCCCCCTGTTTTGAGGTGATCTCCATTGGTGTAACGAGAGGACCGGTGCGGGCGGAAGGTGGCCTCACCTTGCAGCCGGACATCACGATCGATGACTGCCCCCAGCTGGATATCGTATTTGTACCGGGAGGCCGTGGTATCAATGCCCTGCTCACCAATGAGCCATTGTTGCAGTTTTTACGGGTACAGGGCGAAAAGGCAAAATATATTACCTCAGTATGTACCGGTGCCTTAGTGCTGGCGGCCGCTGGATTGCTGCATGGCTATAAAGCCACTACTCACTGGCGTTCGCTGGAACTACTGCGTATGTTTGGTGTGGAAACGCTGGAAGAAAGAGTAGTAAAGGACAGGAACCGGGTTACTGGTGGCGGCGTTACCGCAGGTATCGATTTTGCATTGGTATTAACGGCGCTGACAGGAGGGGAGGAAATGGCCAAAGTGATCCAGCTGCAACTGGAATATAACCCTGCGCCTCCCTTTGCAGCCGGTTCTCCGCATACCGCCGGTTTGCCTGTACTGCAAAAGGCAAAAGAAATAACACAACCGACGCTGGAAACCAGGAAAAAAATTATCCGGCAACTATTGCTGGATCGGGCTTCCTCGTCAATTGGGCTGACCTGATAGCCCTTACCTCGCGCAAACTGATCATCCTGTCCTGCTCGGGATCCCAGACTTTCAGCCGGAAACAGGCACGTACATCCCGGAAGCCAAGTGTTGTTATTTTAGCGTTTTGCAATGCAGGTATGTTTTGCATTACTTCCGGTAAACGATAAAAAGGAATACGTGCATTCAGGTGATGGATATGATGATAACCGATATTGCCGGTAAACCATTTCATGACAGGATTCATTACCATGTAGCTGGATGATAGTAATGCTGCTTTATCATAGCACCACTCCTGGTTTACGTTGAAGGTAACACCCGGAAAATTATGTTGTGCGTAAAAGAGATAGGCGCCCAGTCCGCAGGCGATGGTAAATGGAATGAAAATAAACAGCAACCAGCTTTCCCATCCAAGGAAATAACCCACCGCAACGCTGCCACCCACATGTATGATCAGGGCTACCAGGGAGTCAATATGCTTACGCGGGCTGCTTACAAATGATTGTACACACATCCCGATCATAAACATCGACAAATAGCCTGCGGCAATAGTGGCGGGATGACGACTGAAAAGGTAGCTGCGTCTTTCCGCCGGCGTAATGGATTCAAATTTTTTGCGGGTAATAATAGGGTAGGAGCCTATACTGGCACTGAACAGCTTTGAATTATGTTTATGGTGATAATCGTGTGAGCGTTTCCAGATGCTGGACGGGGCCAGTACATAAATGCCGAACAATACCATGATCGCTTCAGCGGGCTTTGATTTATGCAGGATGGCGTGATGCTGGTGATCGTGATATATTACAAACATTCTTACTATCAGCAGTCCGGAAAGGATGCTGGCAAATATTTTTAATACCAGGTAAGGTAATACCAGTGTGCCTGCCAATGATAACACCAGCAGTAATAATGTCGATAACGTAACAAGCCAGCTTTTGGCTCTCTCTTCGCGCGCATATGGCTTGGTAGCCAGGATGAGTTCTTTTCCTTCCAGCATATCGTTGTAGGTAATCTTGTCCAGTATTGTTTGATGTATGTTAAACTACGGCGGGGCGTTTATGCTTCCACCGTTTATGTGACCATAGCCAGGTAGCTGGCTGAGACACGATATCTTCTTCCAGTTTACGTGTATGCGCAGCCGTGATAGCGCCGTCTTTTTCCTCGGCAGGAGTGGCGGTCAACAGCTCTGCCGTTACCGTATAATACCCCCTTTTTTCACGCTGCACGGTTACATATACGACCGGGTAGTTCATTTTCTGCGCTATTTTTTCGGTACCCTTGAATACAGGAGTGTCCTGGTGCAGAAAATTAAGCCACTGGGCCGTTTTAGGCTGCGGAGCCTGATCTGCAATAAAAGCGGTGGCATTTACTTCATCGCGGTTTTGTACCATATCGCGGAAGGTATCCTGCATGGCAATCAGCTTGGTGCCGAAACGGGTACGCATGCGATACATCAAACCGTTAAAATGTTTGTTGGCCAGCGGATGATAGATAACATACAGCTGCTGGCGGCATAAAATACTGAAGGTATTCCCTGCCCATTCCCAGTTGCCCTTGTGGCCCATCACCAGTACAGCACTCTTTTTCTCTGCTTCCAGTTTGTTAAACAGCTCCACAGTAGCAGGCGTAAAAGCGCAATGCTTTATCATGGTCGTTTTACTGATGGTGAGCGTTTTAAACGTTTCCAGGAAGAGGTCGCATAAGTAATGATAAAAATCCTTACAGATACGGTTGATTTCCGCCTCACTCTTTTCCGGAAAGGAATTGCGTAAGTTCTGGAGCACTACTTTTTTGCGGTAGCCCATCACATAATATAACAGCACATATACTGCATCAGACACCAGGTAAAGCACACGGAATGGCAGCAGCGATAACGTATAGATCAGTGGTAACAGTAAGTAGTAGGCAATTGCAGACAATGTGGCACAGGTTTTTGATACTTCGAAAAGTATTATTGAAAACGTAAATATATGTCTTAAAGAACACTTTTCATAGTATCCGTGAAAAAAACGAGACATCGGTTCATTTAGTATCTTTATAAGGCAGTCTTGTGTAAACTTTAACAGATACAAATGAAGACCATATCTTCTTTTATAAAGTACAGCTGCCTGCTGGCAGTGCTTTGCAGCGGCACATATTGTGCGCGCAATCCCTACGCCGGTACTAACAAGGTGTACAGGCAGCAGGCCAAATCCTATGCGAAAACACTGCGGCAGCAACCCGGGGAATTGCCCGGCGCCAATGGTGCTGCAGCTCCTTCGTGGGTGGGTACGGTCAATTTCAATATGCGCAAACCCAACCTGGTAATTATTCATCATACCGCTCAGAATTCATGTGAACAAACACTGAATACGTTTACCCTGGAAAGAACCCAGGTAAGCGCTCATTATGTGATATGCCGTAACGGCGCCATCCATCATATGCTGAACGACTATCTCCGCGCCTGGCATGGAGGTATTGCCAAATGGGGCAACCTCACGGATATCAATTCATCTTCTATCGGTATAGAACTGGACAACAACGGGAAAGAGCCTTTTGATTCTTCCCAGATCAGCAGCCTGCTTGTATTACTCGATACCCTGCAGCATCGCTACAATATCCCCGCAGCCAATTTTGTTGGTCACGGTGATATTGCTCCCGGCAGAAAAGTAGATCCCAGCGCTTTCTTTCCCTGGCACCAGCTCGCCGAAAAAGGATTTGGCCTCTGGTATAAAGACACCAGCGCTACCGTTGTTCCGGAATCGTTTAACACCATCCTCGCACTTCGTATCATCGGGTATGATGTGAAAGATTCTACCGCCGCCATTATGGCCTTTAAACGCCATTTTATGCCGGAGGACAGCCTTCCCGGTCTCAGCGAAGCCGGAAAGAAAATCCTCCTCAACCTGGAGCAGCAATATCAATGATCTGAAGGAAGACACCCCAGTTTTCGTTTACCCCTATGTGTTCACAGAGTTTATTTTGTGAAATGAGATAAATATGTTATTTTAATAATGAGTTAGAACGATAAACCAAAATCAAAGAGATCATCTTCCCGGACTTGTTATATACCTATTTCTCCATGTTATCTTAATCTATACTTGTTATGAAGCTTACACACCAATTCCCGTTACTGCTACTGGCAGCCGGCGCACTCCTGTTATGCCTGCCCCGGCAGCATGCCACTGCCCGCCAGTCGTCCGGTCACCTCTTCCAGGATACTTCCTGCCTCGTAAAAACAGAGGTGAACTACGATTTCGCAGAAAATATGCATAAGAAAGTAAATGATGTCATCGAAGATAAACTCGCCGGTGGCATTGAAGAAGGAGGCAAAACTACCTGGGAAAATTCTCCCGACGCCCCGGAGTATTACCAGGTAATACTGCGCAAAACCAAGGTGTCTATTAAGTATAAAGGCACCGTTTGCCAGGACCGGCAGATCTGGCAAAATATTGAAGACTGTAAAAAAGAACTGAAGAAACTGCTTAATATTCAGACTGCTGCGGCAAAATAACCCTGCTGCCTGCCATCTTATTTTTTAAACTGCTGCCGGGAGATGCGATGCTCCCGGCACTTCACGCTATCCGGCCCACAGGAGTGGTATAATGCCTATTTAGTCTATAAATTTTGTAGATTAATATTTGTGTGTTACTTTTGCCCCCGATATCACGATAAATCATACGCCAGGAAACTATATGCCAAAATCAGAACGGTGTAACGGGATAACCATTCTCCGCAAAGCTCTGAGTCAACTAACAAATTAAGTACTAAGCATGAATTATGTAAAAAGGCTGTTATGCCTGCTGCCAGGTTTACTGTGGCTGCAGCAGAGTATTGCCCAGGAAATCAGGATAAACGGGGTGATCACCTCCCGTTCAGACGCACAGCGTATACCCGGCGCCATTATACAGGTAAAGGGAACTGCACACGGTACACAATCCGATGCAGACGGAAAATATACGATCAGCGCACAGGTGAATGATACCTTACGATTCTCGTCCCTGGGCTTCCAGACCGCCTTTGTGGTAGTAGGTAGTAACCGGGTAATCAATATTGCGCTGGAAAACAGTAACCAGAAACTGGAAGAAGTGGTCGTAACAGCGCTTGGCATTTCCCGCGAAAAAAAATCATTAGGCTATGCTGTACAGGAGCTGAAATCAAAAGACATTTCCGAAGCCAAGGAAACAAACCTCGTAAACGCATTATCCGGTAAAATAGCCGGCGTACAGGTTACAAACAGCCAGGGGAACCTGGGCTCTTCCCGTATTGTGATTCGTGGGGAAACCTCCATTGCCGGCAACAACCAGCCTTTGTTTGTACTGGATGGCGTACCGGTCGATAATAGCCAGCTCGGTATTGGCACCGGCCGCGATTTTGCCAATGCCATCTCAGATATCAACCCGGACGATATTGCTTCCATCAGCGTGCTGAAAGGCCCGAATGCGGCTGCATTGTACGGTTCACGCGCTTCCAGCGGCGTTATTGTTATCAAAACAAAAACCGGCAAAGACACCAAAGGAGGCATGGGCATTACCGTTAATTCCGGCGCCACCTTCGATAAAGTATTGATCCTGCCTGATTTCCAGAACTCATACGGCCAGGGTACCGGTGGACAGTTCTCCTACAAAGATGGTAAAGGCGGTGGCATCAACGATGGTGTTGATGAAAGCTGGGGCCCGAAAATGGATGGCCGGCTGATTCCGCAATTCTTCTCAAATGGTGAAGCAGTCCCGTTTGTAGCACATCCGGATAATGTGAAAAATTTCTACGTAACCGGCTATACGCTGAATAACGGCTTATCTGTAGGTGGTACCAACGAAAAACTGGATTACCGTTTTTCTTATAACAATACCAAACAACAAGGTATTTTACCGAACACCGGTATCACCAGGAATACATTTACCGCCAGTAATACGTTCCGCATCACGCCAAAACTTACGCTCAGCACCTATGCCGACTATGTGCGCAGTGCAGCAGATAACCTGCCCGGCGTAGATGGCCGCCGTGGTAACAGCGTTACGCTGCAATTCATCTGGTTTGGCCGCCAGGTAGATGTAAGCAGGTTGAAAAATTATAAGAATGCAGATGGTACAGATTTTAACTGGAACCATAGTTACTATAGTAATCCGTACTGGATCCAGAACGAAAATACCGTTGGCATGCTGCGCAACCGCTTCCTGGGTAACGCCCGGTTGTCGTACCAGGTGCTCGACTGGTTAACCGCTAACCTGCGTATAGGAACTGACTACTACCAGGACAGACGCAAATATAAAATTGCTTATTACACCAATGGCACACCATTCGGCTCTTATACAGAAGATGCTTATGCGGTAAATGAAACCAATGGTGAGTTTACGCTGAATGCGAAAAAGAAGATAGGCAGCGATTTTGATTTTGATGTGCTGGCAGGCGCCAACCTCCGCAGCAACCAGTTTGAGCAGAACTATCAACAGGCGCCCAAGCTGGCTGTTAAAGATGTGTATACGCTGAACAACTCACGTGATCCGTTGATCTCTACCAGTCTCCTGACAAGGCAAAAAGTATACAGCGGTTTCGCCGCAGCACAGGTAGGCTTCCGCAACTATGCGTTTGTAAACTTAACCGCGCGTAACGACTGGTCTTCCACATTGCCATCAGGCAGCAACTCTTATTTCTATCCGTCGGCCAATGCCAGCGTGGTGTTGTCTGAAGCTTTCCATATCCAAAGCAAAGCGCTCACCCTGCTGAAAATACGCGGTGGCTGGGCACAGGTAGGAAAGGATACCGACCCTTACCAGGAAATTAATACCTATCCGTTTAATCAGCCCTTTGGCTCCAATCCGCTGCTGACAGTATCCGATAAGTTTTTGAATAAAGATCTGAAACCGGAAATTACCACCTCTACAGAAGTAGGTCTGGAAGCGGGTTTCCTGGATAACCGTATAAGACTCGACCTGACCTATTACAACTCTCACAGCCGTAACCAGATCCTGCTGGCAGACGTAAGCTCCACTACCGGCTATCTGAAAAAATTACTGAACACCGGTGAAATATCCAACCATGGCGTGGAAGTAATGCTGGGACTAACGCCCATCACTACACGCTCTGGCTTCCGCTGGGATGTAAACCTGAATTATGCACGTAACGTCAGTAAAGTAATAGAGCTGGATGCCGACGGATACCTGACTAACTATGTACTGGGCAGCTCCGGCAATATCCAGGTACTGGCCAGCAAGGGACAGCGGTATGGCGCTTTGTACGGCACCGCCTATAAAAGAGATAGCGAAAACCGTATCCTGGTAAATGCTGATGGTACACCTGCTGTTGATCCCAGCAAAAAAATACTGGGTTACTACACACCCAGGTGGACCGGCAGTATCAACAATAACTTCAGTTTCAAAGGTTTTAATCTCAGCTTCCTGATAGATACCAAACAGGGTGGATCCATCTGGTCCGGTACCAACTCCACCGGTATGGGTACCGGTGTACTGGCAGCAACAATGCCGGGTCGCGACCAGGACAATGGCGGATTACCTTATTACACAGAGAACGGGAAAAATATTCAGTTGCCGGATCATAATGCCACTGCTCCGGGTGGTGCAGTAGTAAAACACGATGGAATTATCTTTGATGGTTACACCGCAGATGGCAAGAAGAACACGGCCATCCTTTCTGCACAAAACTATTATAAAGCAGTGTACAGCAGCAACCTGAATGAAAGTGCCGTATATGATGCCTCTTTTGTAAAACTCCGTGAAATCAAGCTGGGATATACTTTGCCGGGATCACTTGTGAGCAAATGGCATTTACAGGCGGTGAATGTAGCGCTGGTAGCCAGGAACCTGGGATACCTGAACAAACATACACCGAACATTGATCCTGAAACCGCCTTTAATACAGGAAACGGCCAGGGACTGGAAACGCTGCAGATACCTACTACCCGTAGCTTTGGCTTTAACCTGAATGTTTCATTTTAACTATTGACCGATCATGAAAAAGTTGCTGATACCTTTCTATATTATCGTTGCCGTTACCGCGCTGGCTGGCTGCCAGAAGGAACTGGAACGTACCAACGTAAATCCGAACGAACCAACTGTTGTACAACCGGACTACCTGTTGAGCAACGGCATCAAATCCAATGTAGATACCTACTGGGGTAACGATGCGACCATGGAAACTTCCCTGTTGTACGTACAGTACTGGGCTAAAATCCAGTATCCGGACCCGGACCGTTATATTCCGGCTACCACCAACATACAAACTGTCTGGAATAACTTTTATGCGCAGGGTATACAGGATTTTACCACGCTGGCGCAACTGGGAGACAGCCTGCACAATCCCAACTATAAAGCCGTGGCCACCATTATGCGTGCGTGGATATTCCAGCAGCTCACAGATTTGTATGGTGATATTCCTTACACACAGGCCGCTAATATTGAAAAATACCTGACACCGGTATATGATAGCCAACGCACCGTATACAGGGGATTGCTGGCCGACTTAAAAGGCGCCGCACAAATTATTTCTCCTTCAGATAATGCCATTATTGGCGATGTACTGTTATCCGGCAATATGAACAGCTGGAAGAAATTTGCCAATGGCCTCCGTTCCCGTATCGCACTGCGTATTGCAGATCGTGACCCGGCAGCAGCCAAAGCAGTATTTACAGAGCTGGCAGCAGAAGGGAACTTTTTCCTGACAGACAAAGACACGGATGTAAAGCTTAACTACCTGGCATCACCGAACCAGAACCCGGTAGGGAGAAACAGGGAAACCCGCAATGATTACCGCATCAGTAAAACAGTGGTGGATAAACTGAAAGCATTGAACGACCCACGGTTAAGCATATACGCAGCATTGCCTACCGAGCCGGGTTCCACCAACTATGTAGGTGTGACCAACGGTTTATCGGCCGATTCAGCCTCCAGGCTTGGATTTACCAAAACCTCAGATGTGGGCGCGGCCTTTACCGCCACACAGGCGCCTGCCTGGTTATTTACCTATGCAGAGCAGCTGTTTATCCTGGCGGAAGCTGCCCAGCGTAACCTGATCAGCGGCAACGCGGCGGATCTTTACCAACAGGCCATCCGGGCATCTTTCAAACAGTATGGCATTACCGGTAAACCGGTCGATGATTACCTGGCGCAGGCATCCGTTGTGTACGACGCTACCAACTATAAAAAATCTATCGGCGAACAAAAATGGCTGGCGCTCTTCAGCGAAGGCCTGGAAGCATTTGCAGAATGGAGAAGACTGGATTATCCCCAGCTTACACCGGCTTATACCGGCGCACTGCAGGGAAAAATGCCGCTACGTTTAACGTATCCTTCCAGCGAACAGGCATTGAACGGGAATAACTATAAGGCAGCTGTAGCCAGACAGGGAGCAGATCTGCTCACCACCAAGGTGTGGTTCGATATCTACTAGTTTTTTTGCCCAGGATTAACGGTGATTATGATGATTCCAAGGATTTTTTCTTTTTTGATTTTAAAAGATTCGGGAAGATCTAAGCGAATTTATCCGCTTAGATCTTCCCGAATCTTTTAAAATCAAATTATAATCACAAGAAAAAATCCTTGGAATCATCATAATCACCGTTAATCCTGGGCAAGAAAAAACCCGCTTATTTCTTCGCTCTGTACCGTGCAATTTCGATACCCGCCTCTATCACCGGTCCTATTCCGTGAAAGTCATTTAGTTCCGTAGGACGATTGTAATAAAAAGAAAGATCCGCCGAGGTATTTGTACCGATGCAAACATCTTTCAGTTGTCCGTCTTCCTGGATTTTTTCTTTTACCAGTCCGTCCCAGCCGCGTTCCGCGATAGTAATGTAGCGTTTATCCAGCCAGCCTTCATTAACGGCTCTGGCGATCGAATATACAAACATGGCGGTGCAGGATGTTTCTGTGTAAGAATCCGTGCGGTCGAGCACCTGGTGGAACAAACCATTGGGCCCCTGGTATTTTGCCACGCCGAGTATTTGTTGGGTAAGGTCAGCGATCACTTCATTTCTGCCGGGGTGACTGGCCGGCAGGTTGTTCAGCAGCTGCACTTTTGCCAGCATAATCCAGCCATTGGCACGGCCCCAGTGCGCTACTCCCTGTCTTTTTAAATCTTCGTAGTAATAGTGCACATATAGTTCTGTGCGGGGATCCCAGAGATAGTGGGTAAAATGTTTGACTTGCGCAACAGCATCATCAAAGTAATTGTTGTTGTTGGTTAGTTTACCCATGCGGGCGAGGAAGGGCACGCTCATGTACAGATCATCTCCCCATAGTGTCCATTTATAGGGATTGGGTCTGCATAATGTGCCATCAGGGAGCCTTTCCTGTACTTTGCTGATATGATTAGCTGCTTTATCGATATATGCCCGGTAATCGCCTCTTTTCACCGTGTTATATACATCCAGCAAGCTGGCGCCCATGGCGCCGCAGTCGTCCAGCACCCGGGTATTGATCAGTTGATTGAACGGGAAGTTTTTGTATTTCACACCCTTCCGGCTGAGCGCCTCAAAATAGGCATAGTTATCAAATGCAAATGCTACGTGCCTTTGCGCAAAGGCATTGTATTTCTCTTCTTTGAGATAGTTGCCCAGGTCCACCATGGCAATGTTCAGCACCCCGTTGGGATAGTGCCATTCACTCAGGTGGTCTGATATATTGGCGGTTACACCCTCAGGTATTTCCTTACTGGTGTTGTAGGTTTGATTGTTGTTGCCTTTAAAGGTGAAGGCTGCGTGGGCAACGGCGTAATCTGCTACTCTTTTTACCACCTCAATATCGGTAGTGTTGTGCTGTGTATGGCCGGCAAACGGAATGGCCAGTCCCAGGTATAACAGCAATGTTAGTTTTTTCATATATAGCACGTGGTTTATAGTAACAAAATAATACCTTTCCCTGATTAATGCAAACGATTGCATAAAAAATACTTGTCTATTAATATAATTTATTTTAATTATGTGTTTTGAAGTGAGTAGTTTTAGTTTGATACGCTATATACCATTAACGACATCGTCCCTGCGAAGAAATAACCATTATGAACAGAGTATTTTTATTACTGGCGGCCACCACGCTGATATCATGCGAACAATACAGAACGGAAGAACCGGATACGCTTGCGGTGACAGCACCTGCTGAAATTATTAAGCCGCTCACCGCCGCCGATGATTCCATGCAGGAACCACATCGCAGCCGCAATATTTCCTGGGACCAGATAGAAGTATTTGAGTTCTCAAAAGCCATGATCAACAATAAAGTACCCTTGTTTACCAGCCGGCAGCGCCTGGAAAGCAGCATCGGACAGGCCGACAGCATCGCGTCTGCCGCGAACGAAGATATTTGCGGATCGCAGTTTGAAGACGACTTCGCGTATTTTTATATAGATGGTTCCACTTTTGAACTTTGCCGGGATTCTGTCGCCTGCGAGGAATTTGTTTTTTCAACAGACTATGAACTTACCTGTGGTAAAATAAGACTTACCCGCAATACTACCTGGGAGCAGGCCCGGCAGCTATTTCCCAATGCTGTATTGCAGGCGGAGAATGAAGGGAAAACTGATATGATCACCCTGCGCGATGCTTATAAACAGGATAGCGACAGCAGCGTACAACTGTATTTCCAAAACGGAAAACTGGTACGCATCGTTAACTTTATTCCCTGTTAACATATATGTTGCAGTAAAGCGTTTGCCGGCGTTCATCCTGTCATGCTTTTCCGGGAAACGTATTCGCAAATCGTAAAAACGGGATTATATCACGGGTGTTTTTCCGCCGTCTACTGCAGTACTCGTGCCGGTAATATAAGCCGCAGCAGGGGAGGCGAGGAAAGCAACGAGGGCTGCTATTTCATGCGCTTCTCCGAATCGCTGCATAGGAATTTCTCTCAGCCATTCTGCTTCCACAACAGCGGGCGCAACATTCCTGGCAGCAGCACTGTTATTGAACAATCCTTCCAGTCTTGCTGTAGACGTAGATCCTGGCAGCACATTATTCACCGTAATGCCATGCGGCGCCAGTTCGGTCGCCAATGTTTTCGACCAGGCAGCTACGGCCCAGCGGGTAGTGTTGGATACGCCGAGGTTTTTTATTGGTGTTTTTACAGAAGTAGAAATAATATTGATAATACGGCCAAAACCAGCCTTGATCATACCGGGCACCAACGCCTGTGCGAGCACCTGGTTGCAGAGCAGGTGTTGTGAAAATGCTGTGGTAAAAGCAGTTGTATCGGCGCTTAAAATGGGGCCGCCTGCCGGCCCGCCGGTATTATTGATCAGTATATGCACGGGACCCTCTGTGGCTATTTTTGCGGCGACTGCAGTGACCTGGGCGATATCTGAGAAGTCGGCCACCTCATACCGGTGCTGCTGTCCGTTGCCCACGCTGAGCAGCGGTGTTACGTTTTTTAACCGCTCTTCATTCCTGGCCAGTAAAATACAGGTGGCGCCCAACAATGCCAGTTCTTCTGCTGTAGCCAGTCCTATTCCCTGTGAGCTGCCACACACGAGGGCGGTCTTTCCTTGAAGTGAGAGGTCCATTCGGTTTATTTTCGGTGTAATGTACTGGATTTTTTTTCTTGCCCAGGATTAACGGTGATTATGATGATTCCAAGGATTTTTTCTTTTGATCATAATTTGATTTTAAAAGATTCGGGAAGATCTAGGCGATTTTATCCGCTTAGATCTTCCCGAATCTTTTAAAATCAAAAAGAAAAAATCCTTGGAATCATCATAATCACCGTTAATCCTGGGCAAGAAAAAAAACCGCTATACGCGAACGTAAATCTTTTTCTTGTCGAGGATGTATCCTACCAGCCAGCAGCTGAGCATAAAGGCCAGGGAAAACAACAGCGACCCGAATTTGCCCGGCGATAGTGGCTGGAAGATGGCGTCGTTGATCCATTTATAAAGACTGGCATCTCCGACGGTAAATGTCCAGAAGAGGATGGCTAATATTTCCGACAGGAGATAGAGGAACAGGGGATTTTTTCCGAATACGGTAAAAAAGCCGGTGCCTTTTGTAAAGCCGAGGATATCTATAACAAAGATGAGTAATGATAAGAGGAAGAGGTCGATGCTGATGGTTAGCAATACGTAGGAACTCGTCCACAGTTTTTTATTGATAGGAAATACGGTATTCCAGGCATAGGCGAGGGCAAACAACACAATGCCGGCCATTATCATGCGCATGATACCAGGTTTGGTTCTGCCTTGTTGTTGTACAAAGAGACCTGTATAGTAACCGGCTATTACGTTTACTACAGCGGGAATAGTGCTGAGCAATCCTTCCGGATCAAAGGCGATGCCTTCACCATGATACATGTGGTTGTCGCCCAATACCAGTTTATCGAGCAGGATACCGGCGTTGCCATTAATACCGTACTGATCGCCGGGAGTACCACAATACCACATGATCGCCCAGTAGCCCAGCAGGAACAGGGCGCTGACGCCCCATACCACCTTTTTGGAGCAGTAATGGATTAACAGGGAAGCGATACCATAACAAAGGGCGATGCGTTGCAGTACACCCGGTATGCGGGTATGGCTGAATGGCTTAAATTCCAGCCCGTGATCGGTTTGATGAACAAACGGGAACCAGTACATCAGGTAACCGAGCAGGAAAATAATCAGGGTGCGTTTAAAAATCTTTCCCAGCACGGCTGAATTTCCCAGTTGTTCATATTTTCTCATGCTGAAGCTCATAGCGTTACCCACAGCAAAAAGAAAGGAAGGGAATACAAGATCTGTTGGCGTCCAGCCATGCCAGGAGGCATGATCGAGTGGCCAATAGGTACCACCGGTGCCGCCGGTATTCACGATGATCATGAAACAGACGGTCATGCCGCGGAATACATCCAGCGGTAAAAAGCGTTGAGAGCTTTGTGTCATTTCCCTTTAATTATTGGTTGATAAGATGGTAAGGAATGAAAAACAGCGTTGAGGCCTACAATATATGTATCTAAAAATAAAAATCCAAATATGAGATCCGGAAGAAGCAAATTATTTGGAGAAACCCCTGCCTAATACCTCATGTACTTCATGTATTACTACAAACGCTTCGGGGTCGGTTTCCTGTACCAGCGATTTCAGGCGCATCAGTTCCTGCTTGCCTATCACCACATACAGCACTTCCTTGGGATCGTGTGTATAGGCGCCGTGTCCGTGTAATACGGTGGCGCCGCGTTTCATTTCGCCGGTGATCTTATCGGCAATGGCGTTGGTATGCCTGGATATGATGGTAATGGCGCGTTTGGTGTTAATACCGTCTACAATATAATCTACCGCCCTGGCGCCTATGTATACGGCAATAAAAGTATACATGGTTTTTTCTATACCGATAATAAAGGAAGAAGCCAGGATCACCACAACATCAAAAATCAGCATGGCGTTACCCAGGGTCCAGCCAAAATACTTATTGAACAGGCGGGCCACAATGGCCGACCCGCCGGTAGTGCCGCCGGACAGGAATACGAGCCCTATGCCAATACCCACCAGGAGCCCCGCAAAAATAGCTGCCAGCAAAGGATTAGTGGTTACCGGTGTTAGTTTGTTTTCTGTGAGATACAGGAACAGGGAGCAAAAAAGAATGCCCAGTATCGTATACACCATACTTCGTTTGTCCAGCAGCTTATAGCCCGTAACAATCAGCACGGCATTGATGGCGAAGTTGATCACACCCGGCGACCAGCCCCAATAATAATAAGTCACAATGGTAATACCAATCACGCCACCCTCCGACAATTTGTTGGGGATAGCCAGGTAGTTGATGCCTGCTGCAAAGATCAGCGCACCCACCATAATGAGCAGAATGTTTTTGAGATGTTCTTTCATGCCGCAAAAATAAGCTTTTGTCTTGCCCAGGATTAAACTGATTATGATGATTCTAAGGATTTTTTTTGTGATTATAATTTGATTTTAAAAGATTCGGGAAAGACTTAAGCGATTTTATCGGCTTAGGTCTTTCCTGAATCTTTTAAAATCAAAAAGAAAAAATCCTTGGAATCATCATAATCAGTTTAATCCTGGGCAAAAAAAAAAATCATGCAATAATTTGGAATTAATAAAACTCGATGTATATTTGTCTACCAATTCAGTAGACTAATAAAATCTACCACCACAGGGAAGCATCAGGCAAACGCTTCCGGCATCCTTTGATCCACCAGCAAGGTGTTGCTGCCATCATTATTGAAAAAACGTGTAAATAAAAATACACCATGAAAAGGCACACACTAACTAGTGGACTGCGTTCCCACACGCAACAGATTGTGGTACATATTACCTGTTCCCGTTACATTCAAATGGCGCACCGCTATGACAGCAGTGCCTGTTGATAGAAAAAACTTGCGTTCTGTAAGCTGTAAATAGAATGCCTGGTCAGGCATGCGGGGACGGTATGTTGCAAAAATTTATTGGTGGTAAATTTATCCGCAATGTGCTTACCCGCATCCTCCTGGCATTTTTAACCGGAATCTGAATCATTACTTTTCCCATTATATTCAATACAACAATGTATAGCAGCTGTTTGGTCACAGCATAGGCTGACTCGAACCTGCATGAATGAAATATAACGTTTACGGATACACGATTTTTTTTGTATCCACGGCGAAACAACATGGGTTACTATCCGGTGAAATTAAAACAATCAACTTCAGTTCAAGGGGCTTGCCTCAAACAATTCTGGTGGGTTTTGTTGGCATAGGCCCCGAAGACTGAAGTATACTAAATCATTAAGGCTGCTTCCTGACCAACCATTTTAAGACATTCATCCGGGAGCTGTCAGGATATACGTAAATAACGTATACGCCTATACTTTTTTCGGAAAGCCTGATTATAATAGAAGGAACCACTTGTTTCCAGGTAAGGTCCCCAGTGCCAGCAAGTCCCGACATATGTCGGGACTTCTATTTTTCAGCAAACCCGTTTTCACATAGTCGTCCCCGTTTTCTAAGCTCCCGGCATATTATATATACCCTGTTGTTCCACATCTCCCCGAAAAATATTTTCTAAAACCTTATGGAAAATATTTTACCGGCACATCTAATTAAAAAACAAATTACCATGGACTCAACTACAATCCCGGGGAATGATTTCCTCGACATTCTCTTCTATGGAAGGAATAAAGATTATGGGGCCTATGAACTCCGTAATCGTTACGACAAGCGGGTTCGCAATGCTATCATAGGCACCGCTTCTATTATGTTAGTAATGATTGGTGGTTACGTGTTAAACAACACATTGATGGCTGCGGAAAATGTACATCAGCCGGTGTTTGTAGAGAAAAAGATTGAATTAGACAATGTGAAATTACCCGACCCGGATCCTGTTATTCCGCCTCCGCCACCCGTTACCCAACACACGCCACCACCTGCTGTAGCTGCGGTGAGTTACGTTGATCCAAAGATTGTAGCAGGAGATGTGCCACCAGACGAAATGCCTCCGAAGATGAATGAGATTGGTAATAAAGCAATCGGTCTTGCCAATATAGATGGGCCTGATGGAGATATTAATAATATAGATCTGGCCGCCGATGGGAGAGGAGGCAGTAATGTAGTGACGCCTCCCCCGGTTGGCAACAACCCTGACGCACCGCGGATATTCGTAGAAATTATGCCGGAGTTCCCCGGTGGAGAGCCCGCCCTCGCCAAATACCTGAATAACAATATCAGATACCCCGGCGTAGCCCAGGAAGCCGGCGTGGAAGGTACCATCTTCATACAGTTTGTGGTAAACCGCGATGGTACTATCTCAGACGTGAAAGCAGTGGGTGCTCCCAAAGGAGCAGGACTGGAAGAAGAAGCAAAACGGGTAGTCAGCAAAATGCCCAAATGGAAGCCCGGCAGGCAAAACGGACAACAGGTAGCGGTGTTTTTTAACCTGCCCATCCGGTTTACCCTAAATCAATAATTACTACAACCCACTATCCGCTGCATTTTGCTAAAGGCTAAAAGCTAATAGCTAACAGCTCATCCGGCTTCCATCTATTTAACCTGCGCATTCTAATCCTGATACCAGTCCCGGTTCACGTAAAGTGGCCGGGATTGCCTTTTTTAGTCGCTTTTTTTTGATAATATTCAAACTTTCTGTATATATATCAAACAAAAATCAAAAAACTCTGAAATTAACATAATAATTATTAATTTAACGGCCGCTTAGTCTTCTTCTTTAGCACTATAAACGGATAATTAGTATGGAAGCGCCGGTAAATAACTCGCTGCAACAGTTCAAAAACCTCGTTGGTACCAAGTTCCAGCTGTATAACAGTCTCTTCACCTCTCTGCCTTTCCATAGGGTGGAAAAGACGGGTATCTTCCTGTCGCTCTTCCTGCTTCACTGTGAAGAAGGATATGCCAAGGGCAGCAGTCCACAGGAAATCATGGATTCCTTTTTTAAACAGTATACCACCTATACCGAGGAAAAGCAGCGAACGGACCTGTTATTCCGCTTTGTACAGTATGCAGAAAGACAAGTAGTATTGTTTGATGCCCTGGAAGATGCCGCTTTCCGTAATATCCGCGACCTGCAGGGAGCAGGCACCCTGCGGCACCTGCAGTCGGAAGTAATCCAGGAACAGGCCCAGGAGCAGCTGACAGAAAAGTTGAAGGATTTCTCCGTTCGCCTTGTGCTGACGGCGCATCCTACCCAGTTTTACCCCGGGGAGGTACTCGGTATTATCAATGACCTCTCCAAGGCCCTCATCGATGAAAATACCAGCCAGGTAAATATGTACCTGCAACAGCTGGGTAAAACGCCTTTCTTCAAAAAAGAGAAACCAACCCCTTATGATGAAGCCATCAGCCTGGTGTGGTTCCTGGAAAATATATTTTATCAATCCGCCGGCCGTATCCTCTCTTCCATCCGGGCCCAGTTCCCCGGTGCGATCAGCAGCGATAATTCCCTGATCCGGATGGGCTTCTGGCCTGGCGGTGACCGCGACGGTAACCCGTTCGTAAATGCGCCCACCACCCTGGAAGTAGCCGCAGCGCTGCGCTCTTCCATCATGAAATGTTATTTCCGCGAAGTGCGTAACCTGCGCCGCCGCCTCACTTTCAAAGGTGTGGAAAATGTAGTGGCCGCACTGGAATCAAAATTATCCCGCAATCTCTTTATCCCCGGTCATAAAGCCGATATCAGCCGCCAGGAAATCCTGGATACGCTGTCGGGTATCCGCAGCACCATTATCGAGAATCATAATGGCCTGTTTGTGCACCTGGTGGATAACCTGATCAGCAAAGTGGAAATATTCGGTTTGTTCTTCGCCTCCCTCGATATACGCCAGGACAGCTCCGTGCATGAAGCCGTGCTGGATGCCGTGGCTGCCAAAACAACTGCGCTGCCCGACAATTACGCATCGCTGGACGACAACGCAAAAATCGCTGCACTCTTAAGTATCAGCGAAGCAATAAACCCGGCAGTGCTGGAAAGCCCGCTGCACCAGGACTCCCTGCAAACCATCGCCGGCATCAAACAAATGCAGGCTGCCAACGGAGAAGAAGGCTGCAACCGCTATATCATCAGTCATAGCACCAGTGTACTCAACGTAATGGAAGTATACGGTATGTTCCTGCTGAGCGGTTGGAAGAAAGAAGAAATAACAGTAGATATTGTGCCGCTGTTTGAAACGATCGATGACCTGCGCCATGCCGGCCAGGTGATGAAATCGCTTTATGAGAACAGCGATTATCGTGAACACCTGCGCCGCCGCCAGTGCAAGCAAACCATTATGCTTGGTTTCTCCGATGGTACCAAAGATGGGGGATACCTCATGGCCAACTGGAGTATCTACAAGGCGAAAGAGGAACTGACAAAGATTTCCAAAGAATATGGTATCAGCGTTGTGTTCTTCGATGGCAGGGGAGGTCCTCCGGCGCGTGGTGGTGGAAAAACCCACCAGTTCTACGCCTCCATGGGAAGAAACATTGCCAATAAGGAAATTCAGCAAACTATACAGGGACAAACTATCAGTTCCAACTTTGGCACCGTGGATGCCGCACAGTTCAATATGGAACAACTGATTCATGCCGGTATCAGCAATGAACTGTTCTCTTCCCGGGAGCTCACGCTGAGCAAAGACGAGGAAGATCTGCTGCAGTCGCTGGCAGATGAAGGATATAAATCTTACAATAAATTAAAAACACATCCGCATTTCCTGGCTTACCTCGATCATGCCAGTCCGCTGCGTTACTATGCGGAAGCCAATATCGGCAGCCGTCCGAGTAAGCGTAATGCCTCTGCAAAACTGAACCTGAACGACCTGAGAGCCGTACCTTATGTAGGCGCCTGGAGTCAGCTGAAACAGAATGTACCCGGATATTACGGCGTGGGCAGTGCATTGGAACAGCTGGATAAACAAGGCAAATGGGAGGCCGTACAAACATTGTATAAACATTCCCTCTTTTTCAGAACATTGCTGGACAACTGTGAAATGGCGATGAAGAAAAGCTATTTCCCTTTAACGGCTTACCTGGCCAAACATCCACAGTATGGAGAAGTTTGGCAGATGATCAACAGCGAGTTTGAGCTGGCCAAGAAATATTTGCTGCTGCTGACCAATGAATCCGAATTAATGGGAGGCAGCCCGATTGACCTGCTTTCCATACAGATGCGGGAAAGAATTGTGTTGCCGCTGCTCACCACCCAGCAATATGCGCTGACCCGGATCCGTGAGCTGGATTCACACACGGATAATGGCCATGGCAGGGAAACGTATGAAAAACTGATCATGCGTTGCTCCTTTGGTATTATTAATGCCGGCAGAAATTCGGCATAGGACTGTGATGAGTGTGATGATAATGATGATCCTGATCAATGAAGATCATTGAGATATTTTTAACGGTGAACGCTTTTGGAATTTTCCAAAGGCGTTTATTATTTTATTATTTATACAAAATCTAATTTTACCTCCGCTCATCAGGATAATCAAACTAATCACATTAATCACAGTTAGTTTTTCCCTACTTTTACACCTCCTTAAGTAACTTCTCTATATATGGCAAACAGCTTATATGACTTTGGAATGATTGGCCTCGGCGTAATGGGTAGAAACCTGTTGCTCAATATGGCAGATCATGGCTTTTCCGTTATCGGCTTTGATAAAGACGCTGCCAAGAACAGCGCACTGGAAGCAGCCGCCACCCCCGGTACTACTGTTAAAGGCGTAGCAGACCTGGCCACTATGGTTCAGTTGCTGGAACGTCCGCGCAAATTAATGATGCTGGTACCGGCGGGAAAACCGGTGGATGACGTAATTGCTTCCCTGTTGCCGCTGCTGGAGCAGGGTGACGTGGTGATAGATGGTGGAAACTCCCACTACACCGATACTTTACGCCGTGTGCAGGAACTCCGCCCGAAAGGTATACACTTTATGGGAATGGGTGTTTCCGGTGGCGAGCAGGGCGCCCGTACAGGTCCCAGCATTATGCCCGGTGGCGACCTCGACGCATATGCCAAGGTAAAACCCATGCTGGAGGCAATTGCCGCCAAAGTAAAGGAGGTGCCTTGCGTAGCCTACCTGGGTAAAGAAGGCGCCGGCCACTACGTGAAAATGGTACATAACGGTATTGAATATGCCATCATGCAACTGATCAGTGAAAGCTATGCCCTGTTACAAAAAGGTGCGGGCCTCAGCAACGATCAGTTACACGAAGTATTCAAAAGCTGGAACCAGGGCGCGTTGCAATCCTTCCTCGTAGAAATTACCGCAGACATCTTCCTGCAAAACGACGATAAAACAGATCAGCGCCTGGTAGACGTGATTTCCGACAAAGCAGGTTCCAAAGGTACCGGTAAGTGGACTTCACAGGATGCCATGGAACTGCCTGTAGCAGTACCCGTTATCGACACGGCGGTAGCCATGCGTACGCTTTCCGGTTATAAGGAACAGCGTTTACAGGCGGAAGCACTGTACAAAGCACCGGAAAACAGCCTGCACGTTCCCGCAGAAATGTGGATCAAACAGGTACACGATGCGCTGTATTTTGCTACCATCCTGAGCTATGCACAAGGACTGGCCATGCTGCGTGAAGCATCTAATGATCTGAAAATGGAAATCCCATTACCGGAAGTAGTGAAAGTATGGAGAGGCGGGTGCATTATCCGTTCTACCCTGCTGGAAGTATTTACACAGGCCTACCAGAAAAATGCAGATCTCGCGAACATCCTGCTCGACGAAGGTGTGGCTTACCTGGTACAGTCGGTTGAAAGCAATACCCGCAGTGTAGTAGCGCAAGCTGCTTCCGCCGGTGTGCCCGTAGCCGGATTTATGTCGGCATTATCTTATTTTGACGCTTTCCGTACCGGTCGTATGCCTACCAACCTGATCCAGGCACAACGCGATTATTTTGGTGCGCATACTTACCAGCGAATTGACATGCCTGGCACTTTTCACACGGAGTGGCAGCAACACTAAAAAATATTCATCTTTAATTAAATTTATGCAGATCCATAAACGCCCGCCTGCTTCCATCCTCTTTATTTTCGGAGGCAGTGGCGATTTAAACTACCGGAAACTAACGCCTGCGCTATACAATCTCTTTTTAGATGACTGGATGCCTGAAAAATTTGCGATTGCAGGCCTCGGACGCAGTCCCTACACCAACGAAGACTATAACAAACACCTGTTGGAAGGGATCAGTAAGTTTTCCCGTCGTAAGGGCGAGCAGAATGGTCACTGGAAAGATTTCAGCAACCATGTTTCTTATCTGCAGATGGATGCAGAAGATCCTGCCGCTTATAGCAAGATCACCGATTTTGTTACGCAGAAAGAAGAAGAGTGGGGCGTACATCCTACCGTTATTTTCTACCTGGCAGTAGCGCCGCAACTGGTGCCCAACATCGCCACCCGCCTGGGTGAGCTGAACCTGTGCACCGATAAACATTGCACCCGCATCGTAATAGAAAAACCATTCGGTCATGACCTGCAAAGCGCCCATGAACTGAATGAATTGCTGGGAAAGAAATTTACAGAGGAACAGATCTATCGTATAGACCACTACCTTGGTAAAGAAACCATCCAGAATATCCTGGCATTTCGCTTTGCCAACGCACTGTTTGAACCGGTATGGAACCGCAATTATATCGATAACATACAGATCACCGCTGCAGAAAGCGTGGGGCTGGAAGGTCGTGGAGGTTACTACGAAAGAGCAGGAGCTCTCCGCGATATGGTGCAGAACCATATCCTGCAGATCATGTGTATCCTCGCCATGGAAGCCCCGGTTTCCTTTGATGCCAACGAAGTACGTAATAAAAAAGTGGATGTACTCAATGCCATCCGCCGTATTACACCCGATAAGGTACATGAATACGCCGTACGCGGACAGTATTCTTCCGGCTGGATGAAAGGAGATAAAGTATCGGGCTACCGCGAAGAAAAAGGCGTAGATCCGAAATCAAATATTGAAACTTACGCAGCCGTTAAGTTTTATATCGATAACTGGCGCTGGCAGGGTGTTCCGATCTATGTACGCACCGGTAAATACCTGCACCAGAAAGCGACCAATATCATCATAACCTTTAAGGAAGCGCCACCCTACTCTTTCCCGATGGAAGCAGCCCAGACATGGCGTCCTAACAGGCTTACCATCAGTATTCAGCCGGAAATGGATATCCGTATCCGCTTCCAGGCGAAACGCCCCGGACAAACCATGACACTGGATCCGGTAGATATGACCTTTAACTACGACGCCGCCAATGGCGAACATGCACCGGAAGCATATGAAACCCTGCTGCTGGATGTAATGGAAGGTGATGCTACCCTGTTCATGCGTGGCGACCAGGTAGATGCTGCATGGAAAGTGATAATGCCTGTCCTGGAAACATGGGAAAACCGTACCCCGCAGGACTTCCCGAACTATGCACCGGATTCATGGGGCCCCGATGATGCAGATGCACTCGTTGCCCGCGATGGTCATACCTGGATTAATTTACCTACTAAATAAAGCATTACGAATGCCGGATTACGAATGATGACCCTTTGCGAAGGACCGCCATTCGTAATTCGTATCGTAATTCCTAATTTCATTCTTCTTTATGGAACTACATATCGCTAAAGATCCTGCACAACTGAGTGAAAACGTAGCTGCCTGGATCAGCAATTACATACTGGAAGTATTACAATCACAGGAGCGCTTTACCTTTGTTTTATCCGGAGGCAGCACACCGAAACAATTGTACAGTCTCCTGGCTAAAGCGCCCTATAACATGATGATTCCCTGGGAGAAAATTCATTTTTTCTGGGGCGATGAAAGAGATGTTCCTTTTGAAGATGAGCGGAATAATGCCCGTATGGCTTACCTCGAGTTGCTGGATAAAGTAGGTGTAAATCCGGAAAATATCCACGTGATGCGTACCGATATTGCACCGGATGCTTCCGCCGCCGAGTATGAAAAAATCCTTAAATCTTATTTTGGAAAAGAAGAAACCACCTTTGACCTGGTATTACTGGGTATGGGAGATGATGGACATACCTTGTCCCTGTTTCCCGGTACGCCCGTAGTACACGAACAAAAAGCATGGGTAAAATCTTTCTTCCTGGAAGCCCAGGATATGTACCGCATTACGCTCACCGCACCGGTAGTGAACAGGGCCGCCTGTGTACTGTTCCTGACAACCGGCGTCAACAAGGCCATCACACTGAAAAATGTGATCGAAGGCACTTTCGATGCGGAGAAATTCCCGTCACAGCTGATCAGACCTGAAGAAGGAGAATTGCACTGGTTTGTGGACGAAGCCGCCGCCGGGGCAATGGAGATATAATGTGGCGCTGAAAGTTTAAAGCATAAAGCTAAAAGCTATTGAAGCGAATGACCAATGCGAAAGTCTATAATCGCATTGGTCATTCGCTTCAATAGCTTTTAGCTTTATGCCTTCGGCCTTATGCTTTCTTTCAGCTATTTTCTGTAGCTTGTGTATTGTAACAACAACGATGAGACTATGTTTGATCAGCCCGTATTTGATGCACACCTGCATATCATTGACCACCGGTTCCCATTACAACCTAATGAGGGATATTTACCAGCGGATTTCCCGGTAGCAGATTACCTGAAACAGGCAACACCCCTCAATATACAGGGTGGCGCAGTGGTGTCCGGTTCATTTCAGGGATTTGATCAGGCGTACTTACTCGAAGCGCTAAAACAGCTGGGTCCAGGTTATGTGGGTGTTACGCAGATCCCTGCCAGTACCACCGATGAGGAAATCATTGCCCTGCATAACGCCGGCGTGCGCGCCGTGCGATTTAATGTGCAACGCGGCGGCTCTGAAAGTGTGAAATACCTGGAACGGCTGGGATTGCGCGTATACGAACTCGTAAAATGGCATGTGGAATTATATGTAGATTCCCGCCAGCTCCCGGGACTATCGACTACCTTGCATAAATTACCCGCCGTAGTGATTGATCACCTGGGATTGTCCAGGGCCGGATTTAAATACCTGTTGCCATTGGTGGAGAAAGGCGCCAGGGTGAAAGCTACAGGCTTCAGCCGCTGCGATTTTGATGTTTTAACCGCCATGCGCCAGATAACCGCTATTAATGCCGGCGCTTTGCTGTTTGGTACCGATTTACCCTCTACCCGCGCTCCGCGACCTTTTGCAGTAACCGATCTGCAAATGATCCAGAATAATTTTCCGGCCAACATCGCTGCTAAAATATGCAGGGAAAATGCGTTGGCATTGTACAGACCCTGACGCGGATTTTTTCTTGCCCAGGATTAACGGTGATTATGATGATTCCAAGGATTTTTTCTTTTTTGATTTAAAAAGATTCGGGAAGATCTAAGCGGATAAATTCGCTTAAATCTTCCCGAATCTTTTTAAATCAAATTATAATCACAAGAAAAAATCCCTGGAATCATCATAATCACCGTTAATCCTGGGCAAGAAAAAAAACCGCGGCAGGAAAAAAATCCGCGTCAAAACAATCACCAGTTATCAATCCCCACTGCTTCCATTTCTTTTTTCAGGTGTTCTGGCATTTGCCCGTTCAATAAGGCGCCGGGGGCTGCACTCGGATAAATGTCTTCAAAAGTTTTTACCTGGTTCATAAATACCCGGCGGAAAATATGCCGCCTCGTAATATCGTGAGGATCCCGTAAACCCGCAGCGCCGGCAAGTTCTATCGCGCTTTCAATAGTATCGCGATGATAGTTGGCTACCCGTTGTTTCTTATCATCTACCACGAGGCCGGCAGATAACCATTTGTCCTGCGTGGCAACGCCGGTAGGGCATTTATTAGTGTTGCATACCAGCGCCTGTATACATCCCAGTGCCATCATCATAGCACGGGCGCTGTTGCAGGTATCGGCTCCCAGTGCCATGGCGCGGAGCATGTGATATCCTGTCAGGATTTTACCGGAAGCAATCAATTTCATATGATGACGGATGTTGAACCCGGTGAGGGTATCATGCACAAAAGATAATCCATCCATCAGCGGCATGCCCACAGAATTGGAGAACTCGGGCGGCGCCGCACCGGTACCACCTTCCCCGCCATCTACTGTAATAAAGTCGGGATAGATATCTGTTTCCAGCATGGCTTTACAAAGAGCATAAAATTCACGGGGTTGTCCGATGCATAGTTTGAACCCAACCGGTTTACCCTGGCTGAGCTCCCGCAGGCGTTGAATAAACAGCATCATTTCCCGGGGACTGCCAAAAGCTTTATGATAAGGCGGAGAAAATACGGTGGTATATGGTTTTACATGACGTATTTCGGCAATTTCAGGGGTGTTTTTGGCGGCAGGCAATATGCCTCCATGGCCAGGCTTGGCGCCCTGTGAAATTTTTAATTCAATCATTTTAATTTGCGGGAGTTTACATTTTTCCGCAAAAAGACTACCTGAAAAATTACCGTCATCGTCGCGGCAACCGAAATAGCCGGTACCGATCTGCCAGATGATATCGCCGCCCTGTTTCAGGTGAAATTCACTGATCCCGCCTTCGCCGGTGTTGTGGGCAAAGTTGCCAATTTTTGCACCGCCGTTTAAGGCTTGTACGGCATTGGAACTGAGCGATCCGTAACTCATGGCGCTCACGTTCAGGATACTGCCGGAATAAGGCTGTTTACAATCTTTCCCGCCAAATACTACCCGGGGATCCTTTTCCAGGTTATCAAAATTCTGCGGCTGAATGGAATGTGCCATCCACTCATAACCTTCTGCATACACATTGAACTGGGTGCCAAATGGCTGTGAGTCCAGTTCCCGCTTGGCCCGCTGATAAATTGTTGAACGGTCTACCCGGTTAATCGGGCTGCCATCTATATCACTCTCTACAAAATACTGGTAAATTTTGGGTCGTAATGCTTCCATCCAGTAACGCGCACGCCCCACTACAGGGTAGTTGCGGATGATGGCATGTTTCTTCTGTAAAATATCCAGTGTACCCATTATTACGATGGGGCCTACCAGGATCAACAACCAGAATACCCAGGGAAAAAATAGGCCTAAGAGGACGATAGCCGCCAGGCTCACACATGAAAATCCGATAAATGCTTTAACCATGGACGATGATTTTTGTGTTTTTAGATGCTCCTTACGGAGATAGTTGAATACTTCCTTACCTATTATGCTGCATTATCCTATAAATCTACTTAACGCACGCCAGATAAATTTGTTAAATCTGTTTTATGCCGATGAGGATAACTCATCTTATCCATCTCCCTAATTCCTTCCCAAACTCCGCGGTCATCCCTATCTTATCACCGCTGTCATCACCGCTCATCATGATATTCACAATAATCACACGAATCAAAGTCTAGTTTTTAAATTATTTTATTATCTTTCAACATAAGCCAATTCTCTAATTAATCCACAACATGAAAAGATACAATCATCTTGGTAAGTTGATAGCAACGGGTATGCTCTTCTTCAGTACTGTAGCAGGTGTACTGGCCCAACAATCTCCCTATGATGTTTCCCGTCTGAAAACCAGCTGGGAAGTAGTAGAAAACCATTATCAGGGGAAGAACAATTTCCTGTCTGACTTTACCTTTGTGAATACGACTAACAAGCCTTTCCCAGCAAAGGGATGGCAGCTGTATTTTAACTTTATAAGGATGGTTACGCCCGGTGAATTGCCCGGACATATAAACGTTGAACATATTAACGGCGACCTGTATCGCTTTACGCCGGCGGAAGGTTTCGCCGGTATCGCTCCGGGCGACTCACTCAAACTGGGTATCACCGGCGATGCCTGGGCCGTGAATTTCACTGATGCCCCGGCAGGTTTGTATATTGTTTGGGATGGTCAACCGGAAAAAGGTATACCGATCAAAGACTATAGTATACGGCCTTCCACCACGGCAAAGCAGCTGATGCGCTATCCGGGTGATAAAACAGCCGTCGTAACGCCAACGGATATATTTAAGCAGAATGCTGCCGTGAAAGATATCCCGGTGTCGCAGTTGCCGCTGGTATTTCCTACACCGGTATCCTATACTGCCACCGGCAATAACCTGGTGCTCGACGCATTACCGGTAATAAAGGCAGACCCGCAGCTGACAGCCAGCGGAGAAATATTGAAAACAGAACTGCAGCTGTTGCTCGGTAAGCGCGCTCCTGGTAAAACAAACGTTGATCTTACCTATGATGCTGCCATGGTTGATCAGCAGGAAGGCTATAGCCTGAAGGTAACACCGCAGGGCATCGTGATAAAAGCCGGTACGGAAGCCGGCGCTTTTTACGCGATCCAGTCCCTGAAAACCCTTATTGCGCCTAATGCCTGGGCCGGAGTACAAAAATCCGTTGTTATTCCGGGTGTGGAAATAACAGATCATCCCCGTTTTGGTTACCGCGCATTTATGATCGACGTAGCCCGTAACTTTCACAACAAACGTGATATGTTGCGTATCCTGGACCTGATGGCGCTGTATAAGTTAAACGTATTGCACTTCCACTTCAGTGACGATGAAGGCTGGCGTGTGGAAATTCCTTCACTGCCGGAATTAACGGCCGTAGGAGGTAAACGCGGCCATAGTGCAGATCCTAACAGCATGCTGCCACCATCCTATGGTTCCGGACCGGATGTTAACAACACGGCGGGCTCCGGTTATTTCAGCCGTGCCGACTTTATAGAAATACTGCGCTATGCAACGGCAAGGCATATACGCGTTTTACCTGAAATTGAAAGTCCCGGACATGCGCGGGCTGCGGTGAAGTCCATGGAATCCCGCTACCACCGCTTGAAAGCAGCCGGTAAGGAGCAGGAAGCCAGTGAATATCTACTCACCGATCTGCAGGATAAATCAACCTATCATTCCGTACAATACTGGAATGATAACGTGATGAACGTAGCATTGCCTTCTACCTACCGCTTCCTGGATAAAGTGCTGGAAGAACTGCAGGGCATGTATAAAGAAGCAGGCGCGCCGTTAACAGCGGTGCATATGGGAGGAGATGAAGTGCCCGGTGGTGTTTTTGAAAAATCGCCCGCCTGCATCGCTTTAATGCGACAGGACAAATCTATTACTGACGTAAATGATCTTTGGTACTATTACTACCGTAAAGTAAACGATCTTCTGAAAGCAAGAGGTTTACAGGTAGCAGGATGGGAGGAAGCCGGTATGCGTAAAACATCGCTCAATGGTGAATCACAAAGTATCCCGAATCCGGATTTTGTAAACGATCATTTCCAGCTCAATGTATGGAACAATGTGATCGGCGGCGGTCAGGAAGATTTATCTTACCGGCTGGCCAACGCCGGCTACAAGGTGGTATTATCCGGTGTAAGCAATTTCTATTTTGACATGGCTTACATGAAATCCTTTGATGAACCCGGCTTCTATTGGGGAGGCTTTGTAGATGTGGACAAACCATTTTATTTTATTCCTTTTGACTATTATAAAAATTCAAAAGTAGATGGAAGAGGCAACCCTGTTACACCGGAATTGTTTGTTGGCAAAGATCGCTTAACCGGTTTTGGCGCATCCAATATTCCGGGTATACAGGGCTTGCTATGGAGCGAAACAGTAACCAGCTCGGATCGTATGGAGTACATGATGCTGCCTAAATTGCTGGGACTGGCAGAACGTGCATGGGCGCAGGATCCGGCCTGGGCTACGGAAAAAGATCCGGCTAAGGCCGACGCATTATATGCCCAGGCATGGAGTGTATTCAGCAATGTAATGGGTAAACGGGAAATGCCCCGTCTTGATTATTATGATGGTGGCTTTAACTGGCGTATTCCTACAGCAGGCACTTCTATAGACAATGGCGTGGTATCGGCCAATGTGCAGATGCCCGGATTACAGATCCGTTATACGACTAACGGTGAAGAGCCTACGTTGAAAAGCCCGTTGTACGCAGCGCCTGTTCAGGCAGGAGGTAAAACGGTGAAGCTGAAAGTATTCAGCCCCCGCGGGCGCAGCAGCAGAACTACTACTGTAAAGGTACCGGTAGCAGACACGCAAATGAAGAAGGCAATTGGACTTTAGCGGCTAGCTGTTAGTAAAATGCAGCGGAGTTTGTCTTTACCAGGATTAAACTGATTTTGATGATTTAAGGATTATATTTTACAGGATTTAACAGGATGCTGGAAGATATAAGCTAAAGTATCCTCTTTGATCTTCGCTAATCTTTTTAAAATCATCAAAGGAAGAAAATCCTTAAATCATCAAAATCAGTTTAATCCTGGTAAAGACAAACTCCGCTGCATTTTACTAACAGCTAACAGCTATTTTCACCCTCCATCCATTTTTTACCTCCTCCCGTTGCAATTTTTGTATTTTGTTCGTTAAACCCATAGCGACCTGATGTTTCGTATCATTCCACTTATCCTCTGTTGCAGCCTTATTGGTATTGCGGCGATAGCACAAAAGAAAAACGAATCGTATCAACTGCAGATCCGTAAGGCGATATCACCTGTTAAAATTGACGGTTTGATAGATGAGGCTGCGTGGCAACAGGCCGATGTTACCACCGGTTTTCATATGGTGTTGCCCATGGATACCAGTGCAGCAAGGCTTCGCACGGATGTACGGATGACTTACGATGATAAGAATCTTTACCTGCTGGTGGAGAATTATACCGTAGGAGAAGGACCTTATATGGTGGAGTCGTTGCGAAGGGATTTTGCTTTTCTGAAAAATGACAACTTCCTGTTGTTCATGGATCCGTTTGACGATCAGACGAATGGATTTAGTTTTGGCGCCAACGCTGCAGGGGCGCAGTGGGATGGATTAATGTACGACGGTGGTAAAGTTGACCTGAGCTGGGATAATAAGTGGACATCAGTTGTAAAAAACTATCCGGATAAATGGGTATTTGAGGCAGCTATTCCGTTTAAAACTATCCGGTATAAAAAGGGGATTACCAAATGGGGGATCAACTTTAGCCGCAACGATCTGAAAACAACCGAGAAGTCGGCCTGGGCGCCTGTACCACGGCAGTTTCCTACCGCTTCACTCGCTTATACCGGCAACCTGGTATGGGATGCCGCACCTCCGGAAGCCGGCGCTAATGTATCATTGATTCCATACCTGCTGGGCGGCGTTTCAAAGGACTATGATAAAGGAACCAAAGAAAAATACCGCCGGGATGCCGGTCTTGATGCCAAAGTAGCGGTGACTTCCTCCCTGAACCTGGATTTAACGGTGAACCCTGATTTTTCCCAGGTAGATGTAGATAAGCAGGTGACCAATCTCGATCGGTTTGAATTGTTTTACCCGGAGAAGCGGCAGTTTTTCCTGGAAAACGGTGATCAGTTCTCTAATTTCGGATATACTACTATCCGGCCGTTTTTTTCAAGGCGTATTGGTTTGGGTGGTGTGCCTATCCGTTTTGGCGCCAGGCTCAGTGGAAAGATCAATAAAGACTGGCGTTTGGGAGTGATGAATATGCAAACCGGGAAGCAGGAAGAAACAGGATTGCCGGCGCAGAACTTTACCGTGGCAGCTTTGCAGCGCCGGGTATTTTCCCGCTCCAACCTTGGTTTTATATTTATCAACAAGGAGTCGGTGAACTATGATCCCGGCAAAGTGACCGATCAGCCGGTGTATAACAGGTACAACCGGAATATGGGACTGGAGTACAACCTGGCTTCCTCCAACAATTTCTGGACGGGTAAGGCCATGTTGCTGAAATCGTATAGTCCCGGTAAAACAGGACATGATTTCGCCCATGCCGCCAACCTGCAATACACTAGCAAACAATGGAATATAGGTTGGCAGCATGAATATGTAGGGCGGAACTATAATGCAGAAGTAGGCTATGTGCCCCGGCAGGGGTATGTAAAGGTGGCGCCCCAGATCACCCGCCTGTTTTTCCCGCTATCGGGAAAGATCCTGAGCCATGGACCACAGGTAACAAGTACCTGGTTTTTTGAGGAAGCCAACCTGCACCGCACAGATAATGAAACCATGCTTAACTACGGCATTGTGTTTCGTAAACGCAATACCCTGAATGTATGGGCGTCCAATACCTATATCAAGCTGCTCACGCCATTTGATCCTACCAATACGAACAAGGATAGCCTGCGTACCGGCTCACAGCACAATTGGAACACGGTGGGGGCGGATTATGTATCCAAACCCCAAAGCCTGTTTACCTATGCCTTATCCGCCCGTTATGGCGGCTATTATGCAGACGGTACCCGGTTAATGACCAATACAGAGCTGGGCTATCGCTTCCAACCCTATGTGAGCATTGCGCTGAGCGCCAATTACAATTATATAGAACTCCCTAAACCCTGGGGCACAAATTCTTTCTGGCTGGTAGGTCCCCGTTTGGATGTAACGATGACGAATACCCTGTTTTTTACAGGTTTTATGCAGTACAACGGGCAGCAGAAGAACATGAACCTCAATACCCGCTTTCAATGGCGTTATAAACCCGCATCCGACCTTTTTATCGTATATACTGATAATTACCTTCCGGAGCCCTTTTACGTAAAAAACAGGGCCCTGGTGCTCAAACTGGTTTATTGGTTTAATATTTAATCATTTTCGTATTAACAGTTAAGAATCGATTAACACTTTGATATTTTATTCCCTTTAACATTGCAACACTAAAATGTTGAATCAGTCGGCTATACCCGTTAAAATATTTATCAAGTTTTCATTTACTATCGTTGTGAATTTTATCTCCCTGTGGTCTTTACCATGGGGATTCTACCATTTAAAATCCTTTTTATGAACCGGCATATCCTACAGCAGCTGCTGCGTACCGGCTGCATACTTATCTTGCTGGCAGAAACAGCTGCAGCACAAACAATGACCGTTATTACGGGCAGGGTGGCTGACCGGCCTGTAAAGAGCGTATCACTGTCGTACTGGTATGATCCCGGGATTTCACCTGCTATTACGCAGGATACCTTACTAAAGCAGGATTCCTTCTATTTCCGTATTCCGCTTACTGCGGGCCGGCAGGTATTTTTTTATGCAGATGCCGGAGGCGGGTATAACTTTTATGGCTTGATCAGGGCGGGCGATAGTCTGCATATCCGTATGCAGGGCGATAGCCTGTTTTTCAGTGGTGGGGGAGCGGTGGTATGCAGGGTGATGTATATGGCGACGCGTGAACAGGCGAGGATAGCGGTGCCATCGTTGGGTACAGCCGCGGCGCTGGCGGCAGGCTACCGTCAGCAGCTGCTGGCAGGCAGCAGGATACTGGCGGCTTACCGCGACAGTATGAGCAGGGCTACCTGGTCGATGATCAATGCACATGTGCAGGGCGAAACGGCGGCGAAGCTGGTAAGCACCCTTTGGAAGCTGCCGGCAGCGCCGGACAGCACCATGGAAGAAAGACAGGTACGTTTTTATCAGCAGGAAATATTACCCGCCTTACCTGTCATTGTACCGTCGGATACAACGGCGATGGCTATACGTTATTTAGGCTACCTGCTGCAAAAGGCAGAAGCAGATTATTTTATACAACATAGGTATGAGTGTAATAACAGGGCCATTTACGAATGGTTGAAAATGCGCTACAGTGGCCGTTTCCGGGATAAGTTGCTGGCGCATGCACTCACGCTGGGTTTCGCAGCGGGCAATCAACAGGAAGAACAGGAATGGTGTGTACGCGATTACCTGTCGGCAGCGCAGGATGAAGCCTGCAAACAGGCCATAGGAAAGCTTTATGGACGATCAAAGAAAGGGATCAGTAAAGGCAGTACGGCGCCTGCTTTCACTTTTCAGGACCAGCATGGCAGGCCGGTAAGCTTGCAGCAGTTCAGTGGAAAAGTAGTGCTACTGCACTTTTACAACAGTACTGACGCCTTGTTGAGTGTACTCTCGGAAATTAAAACATGCTTTGATGATAACACTGTTTCATTTGTGAATATATGCTGCAATGGTAATACAGTAAAGGATTTGCCAGGATGGCTGCTGCAATTGGATGAGCAGCATGCCGACCTGTTAACGCAGTATAATATCAGTAAGTATCCCTCACTGATCGTTGTTGGTAAGAATGGAAAAATATATGCCACAAGACCGCCGGATCCGCTGTCAGACCACGGTACAGCGTTAACCAACATCATCTATGAAGCATTGTTGCAGTAAGTTTTTATGATGGCAAACCAATAAAATAATATACCTGACGTTTAATATCCGTACGTAGCTAAACCGCATCAGCGCCATTGTTCTGCAGCTAATTTTCGAAAACCCGTTTAAACCAGTTTATTAATATTTACATTAAAATATATATATGAGAATGCTGGTTTAATCAAGGCAGTTATCGTATATTCAGTAAATAACCGTTAAGACCCCTCTATGCCACATGCCAAAGCGTTATTTTGACAGACTACAAACCATTGATTACCTCATCAGGATCAAAGGGACCGGTAAGCCAGCTCAGTTAGCCAAGCGGCTTCGTATTTCCGAAAGAACACTCTATGAATTCCTCAAAATGATGAAGGAGTTAGGTGCTCCCATTGAGTACGACCGGTACAAAGAAAGTTACTACTACTCAGAAAAAGGCGGCTTCAACGTCAGGTTCTCAAAAAATCTGATTACCGCTGTGAGTACGATGTTACTTGTGTTCCTGCATATTTGGTAAACATGGTCCGCGCATTGACCAGTTAACCGGCCTGCCTGTTAGCTCTCCCTGCGCCCGCGCCGCCCGCATTCCGGGCTTTAGATCTGTTGGCTCAGCTGCCAGGCAGCTGGTACAGGATCTTTTATGTAATTTCCATGCAAGGTGGATAGGATAGGTATTGTCTTCCGGACGATGGCTTGACTGTCCACCTTCTTTTTCTATAATACTTAACATTGGATTAACTGTTCCTACCTCAAATAAATCCAACTTTATCGGAAAGTATATTGTCAGCTTTTGGATAAAGTATTATGAGAATGAAAACTCTTTTCTTTTTTCATCACGCGGTTTAGATTAGATTTTAGATAATACGCGGGTTTCTATTCAGTCACCTGCCCTGCTTAAATCTTATGTGCCCGCGAGCAACTGACTGGTGTAAATTTTCGTACCCATAATCGACTAAATCAGCGCTATGGTACTAAACTGTATTATTTTGGGTAATGACCCGGAAGGATTCCGGGAGCTGGAGTATTTTTTGTCTGCTATCCCATACGTTTACCTGGTAGGCCGTTATAATACCATGGAAGATGCACGCTTGTGGCTGGACGCCCAAACGATCGATGTGCTGATTATCGGAAGCTACGAAGATGCACTCCCACTGCCACCCGGTACTCCGGGTGTAATGCCCGTGATGATGGTCATGTACACTGATCATCCGAATGGCAGCTTTGATTTTTTGCCCGCTGCATTATTGCAGTCGCCACTTACACAAACAGCATTGAATGAGGTCATTTCCAAAATATATAACACCATAGAAATGGAAGGTATCGTCCGCCCCGCAAAGTATACGGCCGAATATTTTATCCTTAAAACAGCCCACCGGCACGAGAAAGTTTTTTACAAAGAGCTGCAATACGTGGAAGTAATGGATGATCATATCACCCTGCACCTGGGCGACCAGAAGCTGGTAACGATGGAAAAACTGGATTGGATTATTTCCCAGCTGCCTGCCAACGCCTTTATGCGCGTACACCGCTGGTTTGTGATAGGCTTTCGCCATATCACCCATCTCGATGCCGATCATGTGATGATCGGAGATGCAAAAATATCACTGACCGTTGCCATGAGAAATGAACTGGCCAAAAGATATCAACTACCCTTCTAAGAAAAGAGAAGTCCGCCTGCCGGCAACACATGATACTCACGGATGCAAAGCCGATAGAATTTTACCGGCAACGCCGCCGGCATCTTCATCATAAGCATGCCCTCCCGGAAGTACCAGCTTCTGATAAGGTACGCTGAGTGCCGAAAAATTGAAGTCTTTCTCTTCTGCCCCAAATACCAGCAACAAAGGTTTACCGCTTATTTTATTGATCTCAGCAGGCACACTCATACCCTTGCTGCCCGACTTACCCAGCATATCAGATATATGTACCTCCAGGTCAGTATTTTGTGATGGAGATAACAGCACCAGTTGCTTTACTTCGGCGCTTACTTCACCCGGCAGGCTGGTATATATAAATGGCAATACGTCGGCGCCTAAAGAATAACCGATGAGTAGTACCCCATGATTGCTGCCCCATTGCGCCTGATAATATTTAACCAGTGACGCCACATCCCGGGCAGCCTGCTGGGGCTTTTTTTTATTCCAGAAATATTTCAGCGCATTGAGGGCTACCACCGGGTAGTTTTTTTGGTGGAAAGATTCGATCACGTTGGCAGAAAATTTTTTCATACCACCATCGCCGGTAATATAGATGATCAAGGGTTCGGTACTGCCCGCTGCAGGCGCTTTAACCGTTACCGGCAGATTATTGACCGGACTTTGCGCCGATAGCTGAACCATCATCAGCAAAAATAAACAGCTGAACAATCCTGCTGTTTTTGAGAATTTTCCCCGTAATAACATATGACCTTCTGCTTGCATGGTAAATAATGCCAAGGCTGGCTGACTGCGAAATTAACACATGACAATGAAACAAAATCCATTCCGCAATTGTTCGTCCGCCTCCGCTGTGAATGGCATAGGGGCCGAAACCGGAGATGGTTGCCGCTTATCAGGGCTGCATTACTTTACTTAAGGCGGAAGGCAATTGTATCAGGTCAAAATCATGATCGTATACCAGGTATTTATTGGTCCATTCGGTGGCATATTTTTCCTTGAACTCGCGTAATCCCTGGTAGTGGCGGAAGAAACGCAATTTTTCATAGGCGTATTTCACCATTTTTTCCGCGGTATTTTGAGGCTGGATGATTCCCGACATCGGTACCATTCCCAGGTTCAGATAATGCAAATCCTTTTGCTGTGCATCCAGTATCAATGCAATGATGAGCGCATCCATAACGCCACCCGGCGCATCGACGCGTTTGCGGATAAGATCGTAGGTACATTCGCCCGGTGCGTAATCAGGGATCATATTCAGGAAGGCTACTACCTGCCCTGCTGCATCGGTGACGGTTATAATATCCTGCCCACGGATACTGTCTGTATCAAACAGCCCCTGCGAAAAGGTCAGTTCTTTTACTTCGTATTGCTGCAGCCACTCATCACTCACTATTTTTAACTGCTGCAACATGGCCGGTGTTTGCGGAGCGTTATGATAGGTCGTTACATAACCTTTGCCGGCGAGACTGTTGAGACCGTTGCGCAATGATTTTTTGTCTTTGCCACTCAGTGTAAAATTGCGGATATCCATGATCGCTTCCTGGCCTATCAGCATCTTTTTCTTTTTAAGATGACTAAAATAATAGGTGCTGTCTTCATCTACCCTGTAAAAAGCGGGCCGCAGGCCCATCTTCCGGCATTGTTGTTCAAATTCTTCCAATAAGCGCAGTTTATTCTCCTCACTGCAAACCGGTTCTTCCAGCACAATTGCAAAACTGCCGGCTGCACGATAAGCAATAAATCCTTCATATTGGTCGGATACATACAACAGTTTGTCCTGCCCGATTTTAAAATAATCCATCGGAGAGTCGCCATACTGACTCAGGTAAAACCGCGCTTTTTCAAGGCTGTTATTCGTTTGCTGGGTTACATGCAGATACGGGCGTATCACCGTATAAAAAAGAAAGGCCCATGCACTTACTCCCAGCACCCGGAGTGCCGACATAAATTCTTTCCCAAAACGGGTAACAGGTTGCAGGCCATCATCTTCCAGCAACATAAAGCCGTGGAAGGCGTGACGTATGGATTGCTGCCAGGTAAAATCGATCCCAAAATGCCGCACATTCAGGAAATAAAACCCGATGGTGCCAAAAATCAGCACCACAAAAAAAGTGGCCAATGCCGTTACTACCCCAATGTTCACCAGTTGCGGATTACTTTTTACGCGGTATTGTTTCGAAGTAATCAACAATATTATGCTGGTGATCAGCGCCAGTGATGCTTCTTCATAATCCAGTGCTTTACCGATATGACCCAATACCGACAGCAGGGACACCGACAGCGCTACTATCCAGGCGCTGCGTAACCCGCGGATCAGGAAAGTAGCGGTCACCAGCAGCACCAGTCCGAGGAATACCACCAGCAAATTGGTAGCGTGTATGGAGGTGCCGGGAATATAAGCCCGCAGCATATGCATGCGATTGGCGAGCGGCGGGGTGAGTACGGAAAATATATTTACCATACCCAGCAAAAAAATCAGGATGGGGGGCAATAACCGGAGTACCAGGTCACGGCCTTTTAATGCAAAGGCAAACATGCCGGCGATCAGCGGCAGCCAGAATTCAAACAAGCGGAATAACAAGGTAATTTCCAGCGCTTCCAGCGTGCTGAATCCGTAGTTGCTGAGGATGTATGCCAGGGATAATTCTATGGCGCCAAGTCCGCGGAGGAACGGAGAAATGATCAGGAAGATGGTAGCCACAATATAGCCTACACACGCCGCTTCCAGCGAAGGAGTAACGCCTACGGCCAGCATACTCAGGTATAAGTGGGCTACCCCTGCTACTTCGATCAGCACAGATGCCAGTACGGTATTCATGAATGCCGGTACCGACAACTGAAAGGTGAATATTTCATCTACCTGGTGTGCGGCGCCCGGAAAATATTTAACAAGTAACTGGTAGGCTTTCCCTTTGTTTTGCATAGAACGCACCAGCCATACCACGGCCAGCAGCAGCAGGCAAATAGCGGTCAATCCCCATACAGCATCTTTCATGGTGGCGGCATGGAACATCGCATAGGCAACTACCGGGATACCCACCAGGAAAACGGATAGTATGCCCACAAAGCCATAGATGCCGGAAGCCTGGTGTATTTGCTGCTTATGTAATTGGGTGCGTCGTAAGCTCTGCGGTAAATAGGCGAGTGAGCTGATACCGCCGGCCGGTAAAAAAACGGAGAGAAGATTACGTTTAAGAAACAGCTCCGTACTTTTCATCATATCCAGCCTGGCGCTTACTGCCCGGAAACTGAATACATACATGCCTGCCTGCAATAAAATGTAGCCAATGGTAATGGCTACGCCCATCACTACCCAACCTCTGTCGGCTTTTTCAATGGCAGGGATGAGGGAATATAATTCATGTCGCTGTGAGCGGAAAAAGTAAATGGCCAGTAATATAAACAATACCGCAAGCAGCTCTTTCAGATGGAGCTTGCGTAGGAATGCTGCAGTAAAAAATTTCTTCTTCAAAGGATTACAGGTTTCGTTTTGTCTGATGTTCGCACTAACCTGCAAGTTATGCTAACTTTTAGATCAATCCCGTAACTGTACGCAGTTTAAGCGGATTTTAATGTAAAGGATACAACCGGCGTTCTTCCATCAGCAGGTGACCTGGTATATACAAAATATCCCGGCGAAACCCGCCGGGATATTGCAGCACACAGCGCTGCCGGTGTTGTGTTTTATTGATTGTTGAGTGTTGGTCTGACCTAGTGTTCCTGCTGGTTATAGGGTACTACCAGCACAGGAATACGGGAGTGACGGATAATATATTCAGCGTTGCTGCCCAGTAACATATGATCCAACCCGGTGCGGCCATGGGTGCCTACTACCAGCATGGTGAAGTTACCATTGTGTGCCTGCTCCAGCGTTTCATTCTTTGGGTTGCCGGTGCCCACTACGATGCTGATATTATTATTGCCGGAATACAGCTGTTTGTAGGCTTCCAGTCTTTCTTCTACCTCGCGTATGCGTGCCGGGATATCATCAACAACTACGGGTCCTCCCTCCGGTAAACCGATACCGATCCCTAATTCAACCACAGAAAAAAGGGTGACGGAGGCGTCCATTTTATTGGCGAGTTCTATGCCTGTCCTGATCAGGGTCTCTGAAAAGTTGCCCAGATCTACTGCGATCATGATGTCTGACATATACAGATGTATTTATTGTGAACAATTATTCATTTATGCCTTATGCTTTCAGTGCATCCCAGCAGAGGTCGAAAGTGGTATTCACCCGGCTCCTGTTTAGTGTAATGCCGCTGTAATGTGTTTGTTTTACGAGTTCATTCATGGTTCCGATCATGAACGTGATCAGCAAACCGGTATCTATGTTCTTGATAAGTTGTTCCTTCTTGCCTCTTTCTATCAGCTGATAAAAGGGAGCAGACAGCTGCTGGGCCTTTTCGCGGGTATCGGCAGTAATAAAAGGCGAATGATAACATTGCTCCATGAACACACTTTCTTCGAAGTTCTGCAGTTTATACCGCAGGATATTCAGCCAGATATGTCTGAATCCTGGTTTAAATGGCGTATGCGGCTGATATCCCTTAAAGGATACCTGTACAGAACTCTCCCTGCAGGCGGCAAACAAGGCATTGATCAGCTCATCCTTACTGGTAAAGTAAACATAGAGTGTGCCGGTGGCAATGCCTGCTTCTTTGGAAATATCCCCCATCGTCATGCCGGATAATCCTTTTTTAGCCACCAGCTTGAGGGCAGCCTGGAAAATCTGGGTTATTTTTTTATCGTCTTTCAGTTTCACCATACAAATATAAGTGAATAAAAATTCATTTTAGCTTTTAAAAAATGCAGCGGCAGCGGCCGGCAATATATTACCGGGCAGTGGTCTTTCAGCTCAATAGATGGGTATTGGCGGGTACTTTTAGTTCCGGGTCCTACCGGCAAGGCATGCTGAAGCTTATACTTTAGTTAAAAAAACAAAAGCCTTCGCAGTGGAAACTGCAAAGGCGCTATAGCTAGATGATGATTAAATCAAAAACCCAATGATCGCCAGATCTGTGGGTATCGTTTATTCACCGTTAGCCCATATAAAACCGGGTCGGTAACACTACGCTGAAACCCTCCCGGACAAGGCCGCTTGCGGCAGCGCAGCAACACCATAGTTGCAGGCCGGCGGCGGAAATATAAGCCCGTCGGCCTGGAGAAGCCAACAGGTACTGCTGAGATATTTGTTAGTTGTATGCATTTTTCAGTTATCAGGAAAAAGCGTAGCGCAATATAGCTGGAAGCAATACCCGGAGAGTTAACAAAACCTAAACAAGAATTGAAATAACGAGTGGGGAAGAGGTGTTTAAAAAAAGAAACCTCTGCTGATGACATACAGCAGAGGCTCATAAAACATTCACATGGCACCTTGGCATTGCGCCAGATGCTTATAACACATTATAGCCTGATAATAATATAGAAAGAAAATGATTGCTCAATTTGGAAAGTTACTCAAATGCTCAGGTACCGGGTAACTTGTCTGCTATCGAAATTAGACATTACCAGTCAAACTATTCGTTAACCGTTGGTTAATATCCGCTTTGCCCCTTAATCATACCATTTTCCCTTTCCCTGATACCATTTTCCATGCACTTGCTTATACCGGCAGATATGTATAATTTTTACCGCTGGTTGCTAAAAATTCAGAGCTATGTTCCATCGAATTCCATCGTTATTGTTATTACTATGCCTATTACTGCCGCGCAAAACAGCCGCGCAGGATATGCCTGATATGTGGAACAAGGGCGCTACTGCGAATGCGGCGCATCCTGGCCTGAAATGGTTCAGGGAAGCTAAGTTCGGACTGTTTATACACTGGGGACTCTATTCAAAACTGGCCGGCCGCTGGAAGGATAGCAGCTATTATGGCAGTGGCGAATGGATCATGTACCGGACCAAAGCCCCTGCAACAGAATACGCTAAAGTAGCCCAAACTTTTAACCCCACTGGATTCGATGCTGCGGAATGGGCGAAAACAGCGAAGGAAGCCGGTATAAAATACCTGGTGGTTACCGCTAAACATCATGAAGGTTTCAGCATGTATGATTCCAAAGTAACAGACTTCGATATCATGGATGCATCTCCCTATAAGAAAGACCCCATGAAGGCTTTGGCTGCTGCATGTAAAGCGCAGGGAATACCGTTCGGATTCTATTATTCACAGTTCCTCGACTGGCATGAGCCCAACGGTGGCGGCAATAACTGGGACTTTAAGAACAAAGATTACCAGGAATATTATCGTACCAAGTCGGTACCTCAATTGAAAGAACTCCTTACTAATTACGGACCACTGGGATTGGTATGGTTTGATATGCCGGGTGGATTAACCCCCGAACAAACCAAGCTCATGATCGACAGTCTCCGGGTGTTACAGCCAGGCTGCCTGTTCAGCAGCCGCGTAGGCCACGACCTGGGGGATTACCGCGATTTTGGTGATTCAGAAGTACCTCCGGTGCCGATCGCAGGAGCCTGGGAATCTATTTATACACATAACGACTCCTGGGGGTATATTCAACATGACCTCAACTTTAAATCTCCCCGGGAAATTATACACCTGCTTTCCAATGTGGCGTCCAAAGGAGGTAACCTGATGCTGAATGTTGGGCCGGATGGGAACGGTAAATGGCCTGCCTATTCTGTGGAATACCTCAAAGCCACCGGTAAATGGCTGCAAACCTATGGGGAAAGTATTTATGGCACTACCTGGGGACTCATTCCCGCACAACCATGGGGCGTTACCACCAGTAAGCCCGGTAAATTATTCCTGCATGTATGGCAAATGCCTGCCAACAGGCAATTACGCGTACCCGGTGTTACAGCAAAAGTTAAGTCGGTAAAAATACTCGGTAGCAATAAAACACTTACCTGGAAACAGCTGCCGGAAGAAACCATTGTGGAACTGCCGGTAACGCTGCCGGATACACGTAATACGGTGTTGCTGATGGAGTATAGCGGTCAACAACCGGACTTATCACAGCTCCGCACACAAACCGTGAGTAAAGAATACCCACAGGCAGAAATTCCGGCGGTATGGGCTGTTTTTAATGGCAACGCGAAAAACAAATTATTTACCTATTCACATTACTTCGGCGACTGGAAACATGATAACTGTATCACAGGTATGGTAAGTCCTGACGACGCCATTGTATTCCCGCTGGAAGTACAGGACGGGGGCGATTATAAAATCATTCTCGACTACGCCTGCGAACCCGGCAGCGCTTCCCAGCAAGGGCTGGTGACGGTTGGGGGGCAACAACTGCATTTCCTCACCCTGGCAACAGGTACCTACGAAAGTCATAAGCCGATGGAATTTATTCAGCATGCGGTTGGCATTATACATATTGATAAAGCAGGAAAACAAAACCTGACAATAAAACCGGTAGCCGGTAATAAAAGTGAACTATGCTGGTTGCGGAAAATTATCCTGCAGCCAGTGAATTAATCTTAAAAGAAGAGTAAGAACATGAAAAAAACTAATCTCCTGTTAGTATTGGTTACCTGTTTGTATTCCGCTAGCATACAGGCCCAGGTGAAACCGCCGGCGAAAGACTGGCTGATTAATAACCAGCCGTACAAGGCTGCGGTAACAGAAAATGGAAAGGAAATTACGCTTAGCAACGGTTTGCTTAGCAGGAGTTTTCGTATAACCCCCAACGTAATATGCACCGATTACCGGAACCTGGTAAGCGGAGAACAATTATTGCGTGCCGTGAAACCGGAAGCAAGAATAACGGTGAATGGGCATGACTACATGATAGGTGGCGCCAGCGGTCAGGCTCAGCAGGCCTACCTCTTGCCCGCCTGGCTGGATCAGCTGAAAGCCGGCGCCTCAGATTTTATGTATGCCGGGCACGAAGTAACCGGTATCGCGCCCTATTTAAAATGGAACGCACGCAACTGGTGCTCCAATCCCAAACAGCCCACGGGAAAATCCCTGGTTTTTTCCTACAAGGCGCAGGCGCCTGAACTGAAAGGGCTGTTGGTGAAAGTGCACTATGATATATTTGATGGTATCCCGTTATTGAGCAAATGGTTGGAAATAACCAACCAAAGCGGACAACCTGTAAAGCTGCAGCAGGTAGTAAATGAAATACTGGCTACACCGGAAGAAGAATCTGCTGTGGTGGGAAGCGTAACTAAAATGCAGGTGCCACATGGCATTTATCTTGAAAGCAATCACTCTTTCAATAATGCGATGAAGGCAAACCTCAGTGATCAGTCCACCCATTGGAAAACTGACAGTACCTACACTTCACAGGTAAATTATGACTACCAGACACCTTGTTTGCTGGAGGTATATCCTAACGTACCTGTAGGGATTGCGATGGCGGCCGGCGAACGTTTCGAATCTATCCGTACCTATGAATTGCTGATCGACGGTTATGACCGCGAGCGCAACGGGTTGGCCAAGCGCCGTATGTATCGCACCATTGCACCATGGACAACCGAGAACCCCATCTTTATGCACCTGGTGAGCACTAATCCGGTAAAGGTGAAAGCGATCATTGATCAATGCGCGGAAACCGGTTATGAAGGCGTGATCCTGAGTTTTGGCAGCGGTTTGAATATGGAAGATACCAGCGCGGTTAACATCGCTAAGTTTAAAGACCTGGCTGATTATGCACATCGTAAAAAGGTACTGCTGGGCGGTTATTCGCTGTTTTCAAGCAGGCGTATCAGTGATGAAGATGATGTGATCAGCCCTGCTACCGGTAAACCAGGCGGCGCTTTCTTTGGAAATGCTCCCTGCCTGGGAAGCAAATGGGGACTGAGTTACCTGCAGAAAATAAACTACTTTATCGGTGCTACCGGCTTCGATATTTTTGAAAATGATGGTCCTTATCCCGGTGATGTATGCGCTTCTACCACACATCCCGGGCACACCGGTGTGGATGATTCACAATGGAAACAAATGCTGCTGCAGAAAGGATTATATCATTCGCTGAATGAGAAAGGGATATACGTAAACGCACCCGACTGGTACTTTATGGATGGTACCAACAAAATTGCACTGGGCTACCGCGAAGTGAATTTTTCACTGCCAAGAGCCGAACAGCTGATCCTGAACAGGCAGAATATTTTTGACGGCACCTGGGAAAAAACACCTGCTATGAGCTGGGGCTTTGTGCCGCTCAGCGAATACCAGGGCGGTGGTGCAGCTGCTACGCTGGAACCGCTGAAAGATCACCTGGACGCTTATGAACAGCTGATGGTACAGTATTATGGCGCAGGTGTACAAGCCTGTTACCGCGGTCCGCGTTTATACGATACCGATAGTACCAAAGCATTGGTGAAAAATATGATCAGCTGGTATAAAAAGTACCGCGATATCCTGAATACAGATGTAATCCATCTGCGGCGTGCCGACGGCCGCGACTGGGACGGGATCATGCATGTAAGCGCACAATTGCCGCAAAAGGCCATGATCATGTTGTACAATCCAACAACGGCCCCTATTACGCGGGAGCTGGCGTTGCCCATGTATTACAGCGGCGCAACACAAAGTGTTCGTATCCGGGAAAAGGAAGGTGTTGCTAAAGCGTATAGCCTTGACCGTAACTACAACGCACATGTAAAAGTGACCATCCCGGCTGCCGGATATACCTGGCTGGTGGCCGAATAAAAGTATCAAACCAAATCAGCATAATTTATTTGTTATGAAGAAGCTATCACTCTGTATGATCACTTTCCTGGCACTCCTGTTGCAAGCGCAGGCCCAGGAAAAGAAGATTTTTAATGAAACCCCGGAGCAAAAAGAACAAAGACTGGCCTGGTGGGTAAATGACCGCTTTGGTATGTTTATACACTGGGGATTGTATTCTATGCCTTCCCGCCATGAGTGGGTAAAGAGTAACGAGCATATTACCGACAGCGCCTATCAGAAATATTTTGACCTGTACAATCCCGATCTGTATAATCCCCGCGAATGGGCCCGGCAGGCAAAGGCTGCAGGGATGAAGTATGCGGTGCTCACTACCAAACATCATGAAGGCTTTTGCCTGTTCGATTCAAAGTATACGGATTACAAAGCGCCAAATACAGCCGCCAAAAGAGACCTGGTCAGGGAATTTGTAGAAGCTTTCCGCGCTGAAGGGCTGAAGGTTGGATTCTACTATTCACTGATCGACTGGCATCATCCGGACTATACCGTTGATCGGGTACATCCGCAACGCCCCAATGATCCAAAGGATTACGACCGTCTGAACAAAGGACGCGATATGGCAAAATACCGCGAATACCTGAAAAACCAGGTGAAAGAACTGATGACCAACTACGGTAAAATTGATATCCTGTGGACAGATTTTTCTTTCCCGGGTGAGCATGGTAAGGATCATAACGACTGGAATTCATTGGAGCTTATTAAAATGATCCGTAAGCTGCAACCTGGCATTATTATAAATGACCGCCTGGATTTGGGCGAGTATGAAGATGGCGGTGATTTTGCCACGCCGGAACAGTACAAGGTGGCTGAATGGCCTACCCGCAATGGTAAGCGTATTCATTGGGAAACCTGCCAGACCTTTTCCGGTTCATGGGGCTATTACCGCGATGAAACATCCTGGAAAGACAACAAGCAATTACTGGTGCTGCTCATCGAGTCGGTGAGTAAAGGCGGTAACCTGCTGCTGAATGTAGGACCTACCTCCCGCGGTACATTTGATGCCCGTGCGCAGGAAAGATTAAAGGGAATGGGCGCCTGGATGGAAGTAAACGGCCGTTCAGTATATGGTTGCACAGAAGCGCCGGCGGAATTTAAACGCCCGGATAACAGCCTGCTGACCTATAATCCAACTACGAAGCGTTTATACGTGCACCTGCTGGATTACCCGCTGCAGCGGTTTGAACTGCCGGGTATGAAGGGCAAGGTAAAATATGCGCAGTTACTGAATGATGGTTCCGAAATAAAAATGCATGGTACAGATAAAGGTGATCTGGCGCTGGATCTGCCCGTACGTAAACCGGATACCGAAATACCGGTGATAGAGCTGATCCTGCAATAGGACTTTAATTTATGTGATTAATATGATTCGCCTGATGGGCGGAGACAGCAACGAATAACCCGTTTGATAGTATATCAGGCGGGTTATTCGTTGCTATAAGTAAAAGTCATCTTCGTTTACTTATCTCCGCTTATCAGGCGAATCATATTAATCACATAAATCATGGTCCGGAATTTTTTTCTTAGGAAATCTCGGGAAGATGTATATTTTTATGCTCACCATTTTTTATTGTTAAACATCCCGGATGAAGAGAATCTACTATAGCCTGGCTACATTGATTTTGGCAGCTGTACTATTCAGTTTTGTCAAGCCTGTACCGGTAGCCAGGAAACCGAATGTTGTGATCATCTTTATGGATGACATGGGTTATGGTGATCTGGAATGTTTTGCCGGTACTCCCTGGCATACTCCCAATCTGAATCGTATGGCGGCGCAAGGAATGCGCTTTACTTATTTTTATGTAGCCCAGGCGGTATGTTCCGCATCCAGGGCGGGGTTACTGACCGGCTGTTATCCAAACAGGGTGGGTATAAACGGGGCTTTATGGCCTACTGCACCGATAGCATTGGATACGGCGGAACAAACTATTGCCACTGTACTGAAAACAAAAGGCTATCGTACCGGTATGGTGGGCAAGTGGCACCTTGGATCAAAAGAACCCTGGCTGCCGTTGCAACATGGTTTTGACGAGTACCTGGGCCTGCCTTATTCCAATGATATGTGGCCGGTACACTACGATGGAAAGCCTTATACAGATTCTTCTTCCAATTCCCGCAGAAAATATCCGCCTTTGCCGTTAATAGAAGGGAACAAACCATTGCGGTATATTAAAACACTGGAAGATCAGTCGCAACTAACAACTATTTATACCGACCGGGTCTGCCGGTTTATAAAAGAAAATAAACAACAGCCTTTTTTCCTTTACCTGGCGCATAGTATGCCTCATGTGCCAATTGCGGTATCTGATAAACATAAAGGTAAAAGTAAGGATGGATTGTTTGGAGATGTGATAGAAGAGATTGACTGGTCGGTAGGACAGGTGCTCAAAACCCTGGAGGAGAACGGACTGGCAGAAAATACGCTGGTCATTTTCACCAGTGATAATGGTCCCTGGTTATCATATGGTAATCATGCCGGTAATACCGGTGGCTTGCGTGAGGGAAAAGGCACTTCCTGGGAAGGAGGTATCCGGGTGCCCTGTATTATGCGTTGGCCGGGCAAAATACCTGCGGGTACTGTTTGTAATAAAATGGCCGCCACCATTGACCTTTTGCCAACTATTGCCAATTTATGCGGCGCAGCATTGCCGGTCCGCAAAATCGATGGGGTAGATATGAAGTCGCTGTTGTTTAATGAAACGGATGCAAACCCGAGGGACGAGTTGGCGGTATATTACCAGGTCAACAGTTTACAGGCTATCCGCAAAGGGCCATGGAAGCTGGTGTTGCCACATCGGGCCCGGACTTACAAGTTAAATCTCCCCGGTTATGATGGTTTTCCGGGAGCACAGCCGGAAGTGGATGTGCCATTGGCCCTGTACGACATGCGTCGTGATCCGGGAGAAACCCTGGATGTGCAGAAGCAGTTCCCCGAGGTGGTGAAAACGCTGATGGAAGTAGCAGAAAAGTACCGGAATGAATTGGGTGATGATCTCACCGGAAGGAAGGGAACAGAACGGCGGCCGGCCGGAAAGGTACAAATGTAATATATATGTTAAAAGATAATTTGTTTTAAATGAAAGAAGTGCCAACTTTTAAGTAGTTGATACATAAATCATTGCATTCCCGTTAATCCAATAAAAGACTACGAACAACCGCGTTATACTTTTGTTTTATGCCTAATATAAAACAAATTGTATATTAATAAATATTGAAAAACCATATAGATATCCGATTGACTACTGCATGTAATTGTTTCAAATTTGTTACGGGTATGGAAACCGTGTAAACTTTCCATTATTAATTATCAACCATACCAACTTCCGAGAATTTGCAGTTTTTCAGTGGGAGATTTCATATGAATATACATAACCCAAAAGGAATATTATGAAAAAAGTGCGGCCTATAAGTCCTGGTAATTGGGGCGAAGCGCGTGTTTTGGAAGTTTCGGGATTGCACAGCGAATCAACAGAACAGTTACAACAATTAGCAAAAGATATCTGCAACCTGGTTTTTATGGATATAGAGATACCTGGATTGACTGCGATAGAAGCCGCCAGTATAGTAAAAGCAGCTTATCCTGATATAAATGTGCTATTGCTTACCCTGAACGAAAAGGAACAGGGATTGAAGCAGGTGCCCATGTTAAAAAAGGGTTATGAGCTGGACCATGTACCGCCGGTGTCCCTGACGGAATTTATTGCGCAGGTATATGAAACGGCATTACAGTCGAATTTAGTGGCGGTTAACAAAGTACTTGCATTTTTCCGGAAAGAAAAGCAGGTCTATCAGGACCCGTATGGCCTGTCGCCACGGGAGAAGGAAATTTTACGTTGCCTGGTAAACGGCGACACCTATAAGCAGATAGCGGATGGATGTCATATCAGTGTGGGTACTGTACGCTCCCATATCATGAATGTTTATCGCAAGCTCGACGTAAATTCCCGCTCCAATGCAATTGTGAAGGCTATGAAAGAACACCTGGTCTGACGTCCTAACGTTCTACCCCCAGAAACCCTGTGCCTTTACCTGTCCGCCTTGCTGACGCAGCGATTTACGCACCTGTACTACCATTCCCTGATTACCTGCCACATAATAAATCGTGTTTGCTGTGGGAAAGTTGTAATGATACAACCACTCATGCAGATCAGCGAAATAATGCCCGTTATTGGATAGCGGTTGTACCGGCATATCCAGTAATTGTTTGGTATGCGGACTTTCCAGTTGCAGGAAGCAATGGAAATTTTGTGAAGATGCTTTCCGGAGATAGAGTGAGTGAAAATGCCCTGCGGCACTGGCATCGCCAATGCATACCAGGTAGGTGGCGTTACCCGGCTGATGTAATCCGCCGCCAGGACCGGCGTAATGTACTTCCTGGCCCGGTTGCAGTTGCAGCGCCCAGTGGCTGCCAATCCCATCGTGCCCGCAATTGATCAGCAGTGTAGCCCTTTGCGTTATTATGTCCCATTGTGCTACCGTATAGTCACGATAGGTATATGGTGCTACTTCGCATTTAAGATGTTGTGTGCTGCGGTCGGGCAGCGATTGCAGCAATTGCAGCTCTACCTGCAACAAGAAATTTCCAATGCGTTTTACGTCCCGTACGGACGCAGTTTTCCCTATGCGCGACATCAGTAAACTGGTCGCCCTGTCTTTTATTGACGGCATGTAATGTTTTATTTTCGGAGTTTATAATTTGCCTGCCATCGCAGGTCAGGCTAAGATCCAGCAAAGCTACCGGACCTGTAGTTATCCATTATTATACTATTCCGGGTTATAATTATACTTTTCCCGGTTGGAGATACGAAAGGCCAGCGGTGTTTCCCCTGTATGCTGTTTGAAGAAACGGTTGAAATAGGTAACCTCGTTAAATTGCAGGTACCAGGCAATTTCTTTGATGCCATGTGTAGAGTGCAGTAACATGCGTTTGGCTTCCAGTATACGCCTCGCCGCCAGCAATGCAGATGCGGTTTGCCCGGTTTCCTGTTTTACCACCTCATTCAGATGATCAGCTGTTACATGAAGCGCTTTTGCATAGTCGCCACAGCTGCTCCAGCTAAGTAAGTGAATCTCCATTAATGACCGGTATTGCCGCAGTAACACCGGTTGTAACGGATTGCTGGCCGCGTTTTCGGGCAGGTAACGCGTAAAAAGGGTCAGCAATACCGCCAGGTAATGTTGCAATACCTGCTCCTGTAATGCCTTACGCTCATTAAATTCCCGCAATAGCTGTGCACAAAGCCACCATATCTCTTTAAATGCATCGGCATCCGGTGTTAACGCTTTTTCCATGCACACCGGTAATGCCGGCGCTCCCGGTGGAAGAAAATCAGGGGTAAATGAAATCAGGTATATATCTGCCGCCTCTAAAACATCCTGTGGTAAATGCACCTGCCAGGGCGATAGCAAAAAGACGCTGTGCGGCGGCATGTTTACCTGCCGGAAATCAACCATGTGCCGGCTATGCTGATTACCGCTGACTGCCAATGTATAATATTCATGCCGGTGGGCCTGGGTCAGATCCACATGCGCATGGTGATGCCCTTTCCCGGTCATTTTGTAATGAACATCTATTTTCATACCGGGAACAACCAGAATATCCTCCAGGCGGTAGGATGTTATCACGGGTTGTTTATCCTTCTTCATAACTGCAAATTAAACCTATCTGTTGGTACCATACCATTTTTTGACACAGCAGGTTGCCGGTGGTTTTACTATCACCTTTCTAACAGACGAATGAAAAAAACAATTATTGTACACCCTCTCCTGAAAAAGATACCTGAAATGGGTAAAATTGCATACATTTATTTGCAACCGATTGCATAGTTTCGGATCTTATTAATATAACAGATCAGCCAATACCCGCAAAGAGTGAGAACAGCATTGATTTTTGCGAATCCAGGTTAATTTGCAAACGTTTGCAACGTGACGATAATAATTCCATGATGAAAATTACTGCGCCGATGGCCAGGGCATGAACCTGTTTAACACAAAAAAATGAATTGATGATAAAGTATTTGTTAGCATCCGCTGTAATGTTGTTGGCACAAACTACCTATGCTGTGCCACCTCCCGACTCCCTGCTGAAATTATGGTATCAGCAACCCGCCAAACAATGGGTGGAAGCACTGCCTGTAGGAAACGGGCGCATAGGGGCCATGGTATTTGGCGGTATACAACAGGAAGAACTGCAGCTTAACGAAGGGTATCTTTGGTCTGGCGTTCCCCGCGATGGCAACAATCCCGACGCGAAAACATTACTGTCCGAAATGCGGCAACTGCTTACGGCAGAAAAATATACGGAGGCAACCGCACTGGCCAGGAAGATGATGGGTACCTACAGCGCCCGCTATCTGACCCTGGGCAGCCTGTTGATAGACAATGATATCCCCTCCGAAGTAACTTCATACCGGAGGGAACTGGATCTCAACAACGGTATCGCACGGGTTAGCTATGTAGCTAACGGTGTAGCCTATACGAGAGAAGTATTTTGCAGCTATCCGCAGCAGTTGCTGGTGATTCGCTATACTTCCGGGAAAAACGGCCGGCTTAACTTCAGCACCCGCTTCGCCAACGGCATGCCGCATACCAACAGCGTGGTGAATAGCCATTACCTGGTGATGACAGGTCGCTGCCCGGAATATGTGGCGGCCAGACCCTATGAGAAACAACAAATCGTATACGGCGATAAGGGCATTAACTATGAAGTGCACCTCAACGCACGGGTGAATAGCGGAAAGATCTCTACCGATACAGCCGGCATACATGTATCCGGCGCTACCGAAGCCGTACTGCTGTTGTCTGTAGGCACCAGTTTTAAAGACGGTCAACCTAACGGAAAAGATGCACACGCCGCAGCGGCAGCCCCGTTACGGAATGCAGCTAATTATCCGCAACTGCTACAAACTCACCTTAACGACTATACGTCATTGTTTAACCGGGTATCACTCAATCTGGGTGTTGACAGCTCGGCGGCTATGCCTACAGATGAGCGTCTGAAAATATACACCGCCCACGGTGGCAACAGCGACCCTCAACTGACCACACTATTATACCAGTACGGCCGTTACCTGATGATATCGGGTTCCCGTAAAGGCGGTCCGGCCATGAATTTGCAGGGATTGTGGAATAAGGAAATGCAGCCGCCATGGGGATCGAATTATACAATTAATATCAACACCGAAATGAATTACTGGCCATCGGAAACGGCTAATTTATCCGATTGCGGTAGCCCTTTATTTGCATTTATCAACCGGTTGTCGCAGCGTGGGCGTATAACCGCTGCCGTTAACTATGGTGCAAAAGGCTGGGTAGCTCATCATAATGCCGACATATGGGCGATGACCAATCCTGCGGGCGGAATTGACTTTGCTGATCCCAACGGTAACCCCAAATGGGCTATCTGGCCAATGGGCGGAGCGTGGCTCAGCCGCCACCTGTGGGAACATTACCAGTTTACCGGCGATAAAAAAATGTTGCAGCAGATGTATCCCGATCTGAAAGGCGCTGCAGAATTTATGTTGGATTGGTTGGTGAAAAATGAAGCAGGACAATGGGTCACCAATCCTTCCACTTCTCCCGAAAATAATTTCCGCATTGATGGCAAAGCCACAGGAACAGTGAGTATTGCCTCCACAATGGACCTTTCTATTATTCATGACCTGTTTAATAATACCATGCAGGCAGCTGCCGTGCTGCAGCAGGATGCAGTACTGGTGGCACGTATAAAAGAAACCATGCAACAGATGTATCCGTTTCATACCGGCCAGTATGGCCAGCTGCAGGAATGGTACAAGGACTGGGATGATCCGCAGGATTCACACCGGCACGTATCGCACCTGTATGGCCTGTTCCCGGGTAATTTTATTTCTCCACGCAGGGATACCGTACTATCGGCAGCGGCTAAACGTAGTTTACTTCTGCGCGGCGATGGTGGTACCGGCTGGTCGAAATCGTGGAAGATCAATTGGTGGGCAAGACTGGAAGATGGTAATCATGCCTATACGATGTTAAACAAACAGCTGTTCCTGGCAGGCGGACAAACGGTCAGCGTAGCCGATAACAGCGGAGGTTCTTATCCCAATTTGTTTGATGCGCATCCGCCTTTCCAGATAGACGGCAACTTTGGTGTTACTTCCGGTATTACCGAAATGCTGCTGCAAAGTCATGACGGGGTACTATTCCTGCTGCCTGCGCTCCCCGATGCATGGCCATCCGGTAGTGTCAGCGGTTTAAAAGCGCGGGGAGGCTTCGAAGTAGATATGGAGTGGAAAAATGGACAGCTTACAAAGGCGGTTATCAGGTCGGCGTTGGGGGGAAACTGCCGTATTCGTACCCGCGTGGCTGCAGATATAGATGGGAAACCTGCGAAAGCGGCAACAGGCGCTAATAGCAACCCTTTCTACCAGTTGCAGGTATCCCCACAAACCATTGTAAAAGACGCAACGAAATTACCGGCGTTGCAGTTGGGAAAAGTTTTTGAGTATGATTTTTCAACTGCACCCGGTAAAACCTATCATATTCTGTGAGCATCTGGGAGCGCAATTAATCTGAAATGATGATGCACCCTAAATAATATCCACGATGAAAAAATACAGTTTGCTTTTACTGAGTTGTTTGCTGAGTGGCGCCATCATGGCGATGAACGGAGATAGTGAAAAATTTATACGGGCATTAAAAAAAAGCGCAGTGGTGGGTTATCTGCCGGATGGCCGTGTGGCGCCTGCCTTTGTTAAAGTTACCCGGACCTGGAAGAACCAACTATGCGAAGTACGTATAGTCAATACCGGTAGCAGCCCGGTTCGGTTAAAGGAGGTAGTTACCGCTACCGCAGGCAACGTATTGCCTGCGGCTACACCGTTTTATGCAGAGGGTTTCCAGATGCTATCGCAAACAGCCGGTACGCTGGCAAAGCCGGAAAATCTCGGCAACTATACGGATGCAGGACACTATAAAATACCGGGACCAGCCGGCTACCTGGCGGTGTATAACCTGTTACGTTTATACCCTGCAGGCGATGAGCAATTGTTGCTGGGATATACGTCGGGCAAGCGTTTTGTAGGTAAGTTTTATCTATCGGCCGATACCATCAAGGTAGTGAGCGACCTGGAAAATCTTACGCTCAGTCCCGGGGAAACATTCAACCTGGAAGAGTTGATGGTGGCCTCCGGCAACGATGGCAATGATTTACTGGATCGTTTTGCGGATCGTATCAGCTACTTTCATCCCAGCCCCGGAGCAAAACCCGCCGGAATGCAAAGGGGCGCCCATGCGGGGTTTCCACAGCCGCCTTCGGGTTGGTGCTCCTGGTATTGCTTTGGGCCCAGGGTAACGGCACAAAATATTTATGACAACCTGGACTATATCAAAAACAATATCCCGGCGTTAAAATATATACAGATCGATGATGGTTATCAGCCGTATATGGGCGACTGGCTGGAAGCAGGGAACTCCTTTGGCGGCAACGTACAACAGGTGTTGCGGAGTATCCGTGATAAAGGATTTGAACCGGCTATATGGGTAGCGCCATTTATTTGCGACAGTAATTCTGCCATCTATAAGAATCATAAGGACTGGCTTGTAAAAGACAGCAGCGGTAAACCACTGCGCAGCGACCTGGTTAGTTTTGGCGGCTGGCGCTGGAAGCCCTGGTATGTATTGGATGGAACGCATCCGGCAGTACAGCAACACCTGGAGCAACTGTTCCGAACCATGCGTAACGACTGGGGGGTGACTTATTTTAAACTGGATGCCAATTTCTGGGGCGCCATCCATGGCGGATATTTCTATGGTAAAAAAGCGACCCGGGTAGAAGCTTACCGCCGTGGTATGGAAGCGGTGAGCAGGGGAAGTAAAGATGCATTTTTACTGGGTTGTAATCACCCGCTATGGCCTTCACTGGGCCTTATTCATGGCAGTCGCAGCTCTATGGATATAAAACGTACCTGGACGGTGTTTGAACGTTCCGGAAAAGAGAATTTGTACAGAGCCTGGCAGAACGGACGACTTTGGTGGAATGATCCCGACTGCCTGGTGTTAACAGGCAATATGCCGGATAATGAATTCAATTTTCATGCGGCCCTGTTATATGCTACCGGTGGTATGTTGCTGAGTGGGGATGATCTTGTAAAGATATCACCTGAACGGCTAAACGTTTTACGGAAGGCGGTGCCTCCCACTGCGAAAGCGGCAGCATTTGAAAATACAGATTTTGAAACAGGCAGGGTAACTACGGCCTGCGGGCAGCAGGTGATCCTGCTCAACTGGCAGGCATCTTCCCGGAAAATATCCGTAAAACTGGATAAAACGTATGAGATAGCCGATTACTGGACCGGCAGGGTAATAGGGACTTATAACGGTAGTTTTAGTATGGAATTAGCCGGTCACGATGGACGGGTTTTGAACTTAACACCCAAAAAATAATGTATGAAAACGCTTCGTATCTCCATCGGAGGAATGACACCGCTCCTGCGTTTTGCGTGTTTGCTGGCGGGATGGTGCGTTTGTGGGCTTACCCTCCGGGCACAATCACCTTTCCTGACGCAGTTAATAAAAGATACGAAACCGGCAGTGATCACCCGTGCGAAATGGGCGCTGCAACAGGCGCCTCAAACCATTACCGCGTTTCATTGCAGCCGGAGTGCCGGCGGCTTGCATGATTTCTATTCTGAAGGTGATTACTGGTGGCCGGATCCGGCCAATCGGGATAGCCCGTATATACAGCGCGATGGCCAAACCAATCCGGACAATTTTGTAGCGCACCGGCTGGCTATGATAAAGCTGAGCCGTGTGATGGGAGCGCTGGCAGCAGGCTACGTCGCCACAAAGGATAATACTTACCTGCAGCATGCGTTGCTGCATGCAAAGGCGTGGTTTAAAGATCCGGCTACGCGCATGAATCCGTCGCTGCTGTATGCCCAGGCAATCAAAGGACGGGCAACCGGCAGGGGAATCGGTATCATCGACACCATCCATTTGATGGAGGTGGTGCAGGCCCTGCGTATCATGGAAAAGGCCGGCGCCATTCCTCCCGCGGATCTGGAAGCATTCAGGAACTGGTTCAGCAGCTACCTGGAATGGCTCACTACCCATCCTTATGGCAAAGACGAGATGAACGCGGCCAACAATCATGGCACCTGTTGGGTGATGCAGGTGGCGGCGTTTGCCCGGTTTGTGGGCAATCAAACGTTGATAGATTTTTGTATCAGCCGCTATAAAACAGTATTACTGCCCTCGCAGATGGCGAATGATGGCAGCTTTCCACGTGAGTTGAAACGTACTAAACCCTACGGCTACTCGCTGTTTAATCTCGATGCCATGAGTACCATTTGCCAGTTGCTGAGTACAAAAGAAAATAACCTGTGGCAGTATACAGTGGAAAATGACCGCGGCATGGCGAAGGGTATCGCGTTCCTGTCTCCCTATGTAAAAAATAAAAGTACCTGGCCCTATGCCCATGATGTGATGTATTGGAATAACTGGCCGGTGGCGCAGCCCTTCCTCATTTTTGGTGCAGCCGCCTTCCAAAATGTTGATTATTACCGCTTATGGCGCTCCCTGGACCAGGACCCCAGGGAGGAAGAGGTATTGCGAAACCTGCCGGTAAGGAACCCGGTTATCTGGTTTTGAAGCCGTTAGAGTTTACAATAAATTAAAATTCGGATTATTATTTTTATTAATGTAAATGCGTAACTTTAGGAGACTATACACTATGTTTTAAACTTTAGAGATATGAGTTGGATGGACGACTTGTATGTAATTTACCAGAAACTGGATGCCACCGGTTGCGATGAGGTAAAGCATAACATTCTTAAAGCCCAGATTGACGGCTGCTCCCGCGGAGAAATTTACTTCCTGGTATTACAACAACTGGTACGCATAAAAACAGACAGAACGCCTGTTTATGAGTTAATCAAGGGAGAAGTAGAAAATATTATCCATTATAGTAAAGGACAATACCTGAATTAATTATTTTAATTCTTCTATCAGTTTCTGCACTTTGAGATAATTAGGCGCACCGGGTGGAATTCTTAATAACCACTCCAGGCATTGCTGCTTGCGTCCTTCTTTCAGATAGCTCAACGCCATATAGAACGCCGCTTCGTAGCGTAGCTCGCTGCCGCTGCTAAAAACAGGGAGCAGGTCTTTCCGTGCATTTTCCAGCTGGTTCTGGTCTATCAGGGCTACTCCCCTGTAATAGCGGGCGTATACATTGCCTGGATTGCCGGCTAGTGTATTGTTCAGTAGTACAATGGCTTCATCGAAATGGCCGTGGTTAAACTGCCTGATGGCATCTTCCGGTACTTTTACGCTGTCGATATCCGGTATTTGCATTTCTGTAGAGGCAAACTGCCGGTAGATATTTTTCCGCCACGGGCTTATATACAGGAGAATAGCCATACCGGCTGCTATCAGGGCGGTGAGGATTACATAGTTGCGGATGGGAATAACCGAATTGTCTTTCAGCGTATACCAGGCATTACGGTGGGTAAACAGCTGATGCTGCAATTCATCCCGTTCCGGATCACCGCATATTTTTTGCGCCAGCAGCTGCCGAACGGCATCAAAACGTTTTACCTGTTGTGTAAGTGTTGGATCTTTCTGTACTCTTTCAATAAAAATTTTTTTATCGGCCTCATTCATTTGCCCGCTAAGAAAGCGGTCGGTATCCAGCAGGTCTTTTTCAGACAGGCTGTTAGCCTTTAATTTTATATCGATATCCCGGAACAGGCTGCGAAAACAGGCGGTTCTCCGTTCGGGTAATTCTGTTACGGGTATATTTGTTTCGGCGGCAATATCTTCCTGTAAACAACCTTCTGTCAGCGACCAGCGTAGCAGGTCTTTACATTCTTCCGGCAATCCGAGATAGTAGTGATAGGCGAGTCTTCTTTTTTCCCCTTCTTTCAGCACATCTTCCACATCCTGTATATCATCTCTGCTCATGGTAGAGAGTTCTTCAGCTTCCAGGCCGGGGATACGTTGCCCCCGTCTTTCCAGTTCATGTTCCCATATACGTTTGGACAGCAGTTGGAGGAAGGGTTCGAAGTCGGTTACTTTGAGCGGATGACGGCGTGCGAAATAGTAGATATCCATGAGTGCTTCTTCAAAGATATGGGCGGCATCTTTTACATGACCGCTTTTCTGCAGGATAAACCGCTTTTCTTTGGAGGCAAACCGCTGGTAAATATTTTCTATTACTGCTGGTTTATGGTGAAGCAATCCCTCAATATATTCCTGGTCGTTATGAAATAATGGTTCAGGTGACATACATATCGTTTTTGCCTGGTTCGTCTGTATTAAAAATATTAAACCTCGATGAAGTGACCTAATTATTTATTCTGTATGCCCGCAAATGCGATGCCTGAGCGGTGGAACTTGTATGGAAGTTAAGTATCTTGCCGGACATAGCAGCTATAGTCGACAGTATCCGTTCAATATGTATCAACCGCAGCAGGATATCAGTGATTTGATATCAAGATATATACAGTTTCCACATGATCCGCTTTTACAGGAACAGGTAGCCGCCCTGGCAGGGGCTGGTCCTGAGCAGGCGGCCTATGTGGAGCGTCGGCTAACGGACTGGTTAATGGAGGGCGCGCCGGTACGGGTAACGGCTGCTGCGCCCGGAGGGTGGGCTATGCCGCAAAAGAAGCCCCGGCCGTTTGCCTGGAAGTGGGCGGTACTTGGGGCCGTGGTAGCGTTAATAGCAGCAGGGATTATTTTTTTGCTGTGGCGAAGGCCGGGCGTCCTGTTAACCTACAGCAACAGCACCGGCCGTATTGATACGCTGCATCTCGGAAAGGAAAGCAGTGTTGTTGCCAATAAACGGGCGGTTATTACCTATGCGGCCAGGTTTGATATAACGCCCGAGCTGGGGATGTTAAACGGCGAAGCTTATTTTGACATCAGGCAGTCTTCCCGCATCAGGATGCAGCTGGATGAGCACACTGTCTTATACACACTTAATGCTGTATTTAGCGTGCATAAAACGGCTACCGTTACACAGGTATTTGTAGTGAAGGGCAGGATAACGCTGGTGCCTGATGCCGGCCGTAAAATACAGCTTACCGCCGGCATGCAGGCAAAAAGGGAGCTGCATCATCCGCTGCAGCAAAAAACGCTTAAAAGCCAGTCGTTACTGGCCTGGAAAAGCGGCCGGTTAAAATTCCGCAATATTCCCCTGGAAGAAATACTGGATGGTGTAAACGGTTATTATGGAATTGAAATCCTGCTGCCTCCTTCTGCAGGTAGTTTATATAAGCGACGGGTTACCGCCGATTTTGAGCATAAATCTGCAGATGAAACCTTGTCGATGTTGCGTAAAATATTGAATGTACCGATTGTGAAAGACAGTGTGAACAGGTATTATGTGAGCATGAAATAATTTTCAGATCAGTCCAGTTTTAGTCCTGCATTTAATTGTTTGAGGATGGTTTTTAATGAGGTCAGTGCTTCGGGACCTATAATATCTTCATACAGTGCCTGTACTTCGTCGACCGCTTCATACGCATTGATCATAAATTCTTTTCCTTTTTCTGTCAGGAAAATGATGCTGGCGCGGTTATCAGTATCATGTTTACGGGTGCCGATAAAATTTTCTGCTTCCAGGTTCTTTACTACTTTGCTCATAGCCTGCTTACTGATACGTGCTTTGCGGGCAAGGTCGTTGTTAATGGTGCCCTGCGGGTCTATATGCACAAGTAATACCATATCGCCTAATTTGAAATTGGTGTATCCGCGGTCCTGCAGCTTTTGAGTAATACGCAGGTCTATGTCTTTTTTAAACAGGTTGATCAAACGGGCAAGACTATCAGCTCTTTTGGCCAGGCATGCCTCGTATCTCGCATCAATAGTTGCGGTCATCGTATTGTAGGTTTAGTAAAAGTGTACAGTTGATAAAATCAGTTATCCTGATGCAATGCTACAAAAAAGCAGCGATTTTTCTGATTATAAAAAGAAAGACCCACCATCCGGGCGGGTCTTTTTATATTTTAACGAGGCAGTGTTATCTGTACGCGTAATCAGCCATTACGGTATGTGTTCAAATACGCTTTCTGCCCTGGTGTAGCATCTCAGTCCGACGATGGTATTGCTTATCCCCACCTTTACTCTTTGTGCAGACCTGATGCTGGTAGACGTCAGTCAATCAGAGCCTAAAGCCCCCGCGATACCCATTTCGAGGCCACGCAGCTCGGCCAGTCCGCGCAGGCGGCCAATAGCGCTGTAACCGGGATTGGTTTTTTTATGGAGGTCATCCAGCATCTGGTGGCCATGATCGGGTCGCATTGGAATGGAAACATTGCGGCGTTTCATGGTGAGCAGGATATTTTTCACTACGGCAAACATATCTACGTCGCCTTCCAGGTGGTTGGCTTCATGGAAATTGCCCAGTGCATCGCGCTGTGTACTGCGCAGGTGTATGAAATGGATATGATCGCCCAGGCGCTCTATCATGCCGGGAAGGTCATTATCGGCCCGCACGCCATAGGAACCGGTGCAGAAGCACAGGCCGTTGGCAGCATAGGGGGCGGCAATGAGCAGTTCCTTTGCATCCTGTTCGGTACTCACCACACGTGGCAACCCGAAGATGGGGAATGGAGGATCATCCGGGTGGATGGCCAGTTTTACACCTGCTTCATCTGCTACAGGCGCTATTTGCTGGAGGAAATAGAACAGGTGCAGTTTCAGCTGGGTAGCATCGATGCCTTTGTATTTATCCAACGCCGTCTGGAACTGTTGCAGCGTGAAGCTTTCCTCAGAACCAGGTAAACCGGCAATAATATTTTTTTGTAACAGCTCCCTGTCAGCGGCCGTCATGCTGTCGAAATGTTCTTTCGCACGGGCAATGTCCTCGTCGCTATAGTCTTTTTCTGCATCAGGTCTTTGCAACATGAACAGGTCGAATGCCATGAAGGCGGCCTTCTCAAAGCGTAATGCTTTGGAGCCATCTTCTACCGTATAGGAAAGATCGGTGCGGGTCCAGTCCAGCACCGGCATAAAATTGTACGTTACAATACGTATGCCGCATGCCGCCAGGTTTCGCAGGGATTGCTGGTAGTTGGTGATATACTCCTTAAAACGACCGCTCTGCGTTTTAATATCTTCATGTACCGGCACACTTTCTACCACTGACCAGGTAAGACCTGCCGCTTCGATGATGGCTTTCCGCTTTAATATCTCTTCTCTCGTCCATACCGCGCCATTAGGTACATGGTGCAATGCTGTAACGATACCCGTCGCTCCTGCCTGTTTTATATCAGACAAGCTTACCGGATCATTAGGCCCGTACCATCGCCATGTCTGTTCCATTCTCAGCATAATGCAATTACGTTTAGTAAATCCCGAATTTCTAATTCCAAACCCCAAAAATATAATCTATCCACACATATACAAACTTTGATTTTAAATTTTAGACGCACCGGGTGCAATGAGCAGGATCATGAGGTCCATCACATTGGTTTGGGTAGGCCCTGTAATGATTAGCCCGCCTGCTTTTGAGAAGAAATGCCATGCGTCGTTGTTGTGTAAAAAACTATTTGCATCGAGGTGCATATTTATGGCCTGCTGCATCGTTGAGGCATCTGCGATAGCACCCGCTGCATTTGTAGGGCCATCGCTGCCATCAGTACCTCCGCTTAGAAAGGTAAGCTGCGGGTGACCGGCGATAGCGATACCAACTGCCAGGGCCAGTTGCTGATTACGGCCACCAAGGCCCTTTCCGGTGACTGCCACTGTAGTTTCCCCACCAGCCAGCAAACAGGCAGGGAGCACGCCGGTATAGTCCAGTGCTGTTTGTACCAGCTGCGCCGCTACTTCATGAACATCGCCGGTAATGGTATCAGATAACACCTGCGGATGATAGCCCAGCTCAGCTGCCTTGCGGGCCGCTGCCTCCAGCGCTAACCGGTTAGTGCCGGCCAGGTAATTATGTACATGTCCGAAATGAGGGTCGCCGGGTTTTGGCGTTTCGGGTACCTGCCCGGCCATCCCTTTTTCAATATGTTGTAACAGGGCAGGGGATATTTTTTCCGTGAGATGATATTTGCAGAGTACCTCCATAGTATCCGCAAAGCTGGACGGGTCCGGCACCGTAGGCCCTGAGCCTATTACGCTGAGATCATCGCCTACCACATCGCTGAGGATGAGGGTACATAACGTAGCCGGATATATGCTTTTGGCAAGTTGCCCGCCTTTGATGGCCGACAGGTGCTTACGCACCGTATTCATTTCCCGGATATCTGCCCCGCTCTTCAGTAATGCTTCAAACAATTGTTGTACTTCAGACAGTTGCCCCCCCGCCGGCACATCTGCCAGCAAGGCTGAGGCGCCGCCAGACAACAGGAAGATAACCAGGTCCTGTGGCTGTACCTGTGCTGCTATTTCCAGGAACTTAACGGAAGCGGCTACACTGTTCTGATCCGGTACAGGGTGTCCTGCTTCCAGCAGGTCCAGTTGTTGTAACGGTAACGCATGCCCGTATTTGGTCACCACCATTCCCTGCAACAGGAAATGCGGGGTAAGGATCATTTCCAGCTCCTGTGCCATCGCGGCGGCAGCCTTGCCTGCACCCAGTATCCAAACACGCGCGGCCGCCGGGAGCGGGTATATTTCTCCTGAAATAATAATTCCACTGGCTGGCTGCACCTGTACATTTTTCCGCATCAGCTCCTGCGGATGTACCGCTGCCACCGCATGCAGAAATACCTGTTTGATATGATCCGTTGCTGTAGTCATCAGTTTTTCCGGAATAAAAAAAGCAGTGAGCTGCCCCACTGCCTGTAACTTTAAATATAAATTATTTATGGTTGCTGTGTAGCATCCCTGTTTTCTTTCTTTACTCTTTTCTTTTCCATTTTTTGCTCCAGGTGCTCTTTTTTTGTCATTTCCCAGTCGTTCCATTTTTTATACTGGGCAGCGGTGAACACGGTTTTAAAGCGTTGGCTGCGCTCAGAATCCAATGCTTTGAATTGCGTCATCCTGTCTTTTTTCGTGAGGGCAGTATTATTTTTTACTGCATCCATCCGGCGCACAATATCTTCATTGATCACATAGATCTTCTTTTCCTGCTCTTTATTCAAGCCCAGTTTATGAGAGATTTTATCCGTAATTTTATCGGCTCTCCCTTCCGCTGTCCAGCGGCCCCTGTTAGCGGAGCTATCCTTTGCCTGGGCGAAGGAGGTGGTAGTAAAGGCTGCCAGGAAAAAGAGCAGCAGCAATTTTTTATAAACAACAATAAACTTCATAGTGAGCAAGTATTACACGAATTTAAACAAACTTAAGATGTAATCTTTGGTCAAATTATCCCTTTTTCGTGTGAATCCAAAATTTAGCATACCCTTACCACTCATAAAAAATATGCCGTTTTATTAACGTCCGCCTCAATGATTTACTACTTTTAACGGATCAACTGAATCTGAACCCGAAAAACAACGATTTACATGAAAAGAGCTTTTGAGAAACCCGCGATGGCCCTGCTGTCACGGTGTGTATCCTATGCCCTGCTCCGGTATCGCAGCCCGCTGATGCTGGCGGCATTACTGGCAACCGGCTCCTTCGCCCGGGCCCAGGAAACTTTCCCGGTAAACGGCATCGCCGATCCCCGGGAAGGATGTTTTGCCTTCACACATGCCACCATTGTAAAAGATGCGCAAACCACCGTGCAAAATGCAACCCTCGTTATCCGCGATGGAAAAATAGTGGATGCAGGGACGGGTGTAGTAGTTCCTAAAGACGCCGTGGTATTGGATTGTAAAGGGAAATACATTTACCCGTCTTTGGTGGATATCTACAGCAGCTATGGTTTGTCCGACGCTAAACGCAGTGGTTCCGCCTGGAACGCAGCCCCGCAATTTCTCTCTAACACCAAAGGGGCATACGGCTGGAATCAGGCCATCCGAAGTGAAGTAAATGCTGTGGATTTGTTTGCGGCAGATGACGGGAAGGCCCGCCCGCTGCGGGAGGCCGGTTTTGGTACTGTACTTTCCCAGCAACCCGATGGCATCGCCCGCGGTACGGCCACCCTGGTTACCCTCGCCAACTCAAAAGAGAATAAAGTGATCCTCCGTGAAAGGGCCGCTGCGGTCTATTCTTTTGACAAAGGTACTTCCACCCAAAATTATCCCAGTTCACTCATGGGCAGCATCGCCTTGCTGCGGCAAACATATCTCGACGCACAATGGTATAAATCCCAGCCCGCCAAAGAAGGGGTAAACCTCAGTCTGCAGGCCTGGAACGCTAATCAGCAGCTGCCGCAGGTATTTGAAGCCGCCGATAAATGGGATGTGCTCCGGGCAGATAAAATAGGCGATGAGTTTGGCGTACAATATATTATCAAAGCCAGCGGAAATGAATACCAGCGCATCGCCGAAATGGCCGCCACCAAAGCCGCTTTTATTTTACCGCTTAACTTCCCCGGCGCCATCGATATGGAAGATCCCGGCGACGCACGTTTTGTATCGCTTGCAGAAATGAAGCACTGGGAAATGGCGCCCGCTGAACCGGCCGCTTTTGAAAAAGCCAATATTCCTTTTTGTTTAACCGCTGTTGATCTGAAAGACGTAAAACAATTTATGGCTAACGTGCGCAAAGCGATCACCTATGGCCTCAGCGAACAAAAAGCACTGGAAGCGCTCACAAAAACACCCGCCACACTCCTGAAGGCATATGATAAAGTAGGAAGCCTGGAAGCTGGTAAACTGGCCAATTTCCTCATTACCTCCGGACCACTGTTTAGCGAAAAAACGATCCTGTACCAGAACTGGGTACAAGGCAACCGCTATGTGATAAAAGCAGATGGCTGGAATGACATCAGGGGGATCTACACCGTTACCCTCACTCCGGGCAACAGCTACAGCGTAGAAGTAAGAGGTACGCCCAGCGCACCATTGCTGTCGGTATTACAAAAAGATACCTTGCCTGGCCGTATCGATGTAAACGATAAATTGGTGTCCATGTCTTTACCCTTAGCAAAGAACAGCAAAAACAGCATACGCCTCAGTGGTATCATCGGTGATAACGGTTGGACCGGCACCGGCGCCGATACCAGCGGTAACCTTATCAGGTGGAATGCAGTATTTGTAAAAACGGCACCCGAAAAAGCAGATTCCGTAAAACCAACAGAAGTAGCCGCCCTTGGTCCGTTGCTGTATCCGTTTAACGGCTACGGTTGGGAAAAATTACCCAAACAGGAAGACCTGCTCATCAAAAATGCAACAGTTTGGACCAGCGAAAAAGACGGTAAGCTGGAAAATACCGACGTTTTAATACGCAATGGAAAAATTGCACAGATAGGTAAAAGCCTGTCTGCCGGCAATGCCCGCGTGATCGACGGTACCGGCAAACACCTGTCTGCCGGCATTATCGACGAACATTCACATATCGCCATCAGCCGTGGTGTAAACGAATCTTCCCAGTCGGTGACGTCGGAAGTACGAATTGCAGATGTATTAAATCCGGACGACGTAAATATTTACCGGCAGCTGAGCGGTGGCGTTACCGCTTCCCACCTGTTGCACGGCAGCGCTAATGCTATCGGCGGACAGTCGCAGTTGATCAAACTGCGCTGGGGGCAAAATGCGGAAGACCTGAAAGTCGCTAACTGGGATCCTTTCATCAAATTTGCGCTGGGAGAAAATGTGAAACAATCCAACTGGGGCGAACGTAATACCGTACGTTTCCCGCAAACCAGGATGGGAGTGGAACAGATATATACAGATGCGTTTACCCGTGCCCGTGACTATGAAAGGCAAGGCGCCGGCAAACGCCGCGACCTGGAACTGGATGCGCTGGTAGAGATCCTGCATCAGAAACGTTTTATTACCTGCCACTCCTATGTGCAAAGTGAAATAAACATGCTGATGCATGTAGCCGATAGTTTTCACTTCCGGGTAAATACATTCACACATATTCTCGAAGGATATAAGGTAGCCGATAAAATGAAAGCACATGGCGCCGGCGCAGGCACCTTCGCCGACTGGTGGGCTTATAAAATGGAAGTGCAGGATGCGATTCCCTATAACGCCGCTATTATGAACGGTGTTGGCGTGGTGACCGCCATAAACTCCGATGATGCGGAAATGGCCCGTCGCCTTAACCAGGAAGCCGCGAAAACTATTAAGTATGGCGGGTTGAGCGAGGAAGAAGCACTGAAGCTGGTAACGATCAATCCTGCCAGGTTATTGCACGTAGACAACCGTATGGGCAGCATCAAAGTAGGAAAAGATGCCGATGTGGTATTATGGAGCGATAACCCGCTGAGTATATACGCCAAAGCGGAAAAAACTATTGTAGACGGCATCGTGGAGTTTGACCGCGATAACGATCTGCAACTGCGCAAACGTATTGCCACAGAGCGCAACCGCCTCACACAACAGTTACTGGCGGAAAAGAAAAAAGGTACTCCTACGCAGAAAGCAGGTTTTGTAGCAGATGAAATGTATCACTGTGAAGATTTGCAGGGAGGACACCAAACGGCGATCGGGGATTAATGGTGCGCTGTTAGCAATAATAAGCCACTTATTTCAAACATTTTAAGCTCACCGCAAAATGCTAAAAGCGATGAAGAAAAATATCATTTTACTGGGCCTGGCGATGGGATGTCATATGGCGTACGCCCAGGAAACCATATCCCCGGCGGGTCCACAGGATAAGCCGGTATATCTTACCAATGCTACCATTCATGTAGGCAACGGAGCCGTGATCAATAACGGTACCATTGCCTTTGCAAAAGGGAAAATTACTGCCGTAGGCGCGAACGTGCCTGCTGCAGGCAGCGATGCTACCGTGATGGATATGAAAGGGCAGCATGTATACCCGGGTATTATTGCGCCGGAATCCAAACTTGGCCTGGTGGAATTTGAGAGTGTTCGCGCTACAATTGACGCGAGGGAGGTAGGCGAAATAAATCCATCTGTGCGTTCAATCATTGCTTACAATGCCGATTCAAAAGTGATCAATACCCTGCGTTCCAATGGTATTTTGCTGGCCCAGGTAACACCGGAGGGTGGTATTGTGAGCGGCGTTTCCTCTGTAGTGCAGCTGGATGCCTGGAACTGGGAAGATGCGGCTTATAAAACGGATAATGCGCTGCATTTCTTTATGCCCGGCCTGTTGCCGCAGGGCGGAGGCCGTGGCGCAGGAGCAGCCGGTGCTGCCGGCGATCGTCTGAAAGCCGCCATGGATCAGATTGAAACGGTGAGAACTTTTTTCCGGGAAGCAAAGGCATATCAGCAGGAAGCGAAACATAGCGCCACCAATCTGAAGTTTGAATCCATGCGTGCATTGTTCAACAAAGAACAAAAGCTGTTTATCCACTGCAACCTGGTAAAGGAAATGCTGATAGCGATCGATTTTGCAAAGGAATTTAAGGCAGATGTAACCATTGTAGGCGGTGCAGATGCCTGGCTCATTGCTGATATCCTGAAACAAAATAATGTGCCGGTGGTGCTGACCCAACCCCATAGCCTGCCTGTGATGCAGGACGATGACGTAGACCAGCCCTACAAAACAGCCGCCTTGTTACAAAAAGCCGGCGTATTGTTTTGCCTCAGCAACGAAGGATTCTGGCAGCAACGTAACCTGGGTTTTGAAGCCGGAACTGCCAGTGCTTACGGGTTAAGCAGAGAAGAAGCATTAACTGCGGTGACGCTGAATGCAGCGAAAATACTTGGAATAGACAAAACCACCGGTTCATTGGAAATGGGCAAGGATGCGAATATAGCCGTGAGTACGGGCGACATGCTGGATATGAAATCCAGCGTGATCACAAAAGCATTTATCCAGGGACGGGAAATTAACCTGGATAATAAGCAGAAGCAGCTGTATGAGAAATATGAGAAGAAGTATGGATTGAAATAATATGGGGTATAAGTATAAAAAGAAAGGCTGGTAGTGATACCAGCCTTCTCTTTTTTATATTGCCTTTACAAGATAATAATTTGTTTTTCCTTTTTGAAGAAGGATATATTTATCTCTTAGCAGCGCTGAAGTATTGATGACCATGTCGATACCTTGCACTTTGTTTTTATTAACGCTTACGCCGCCGCCCTGCACTGTTTTGCGGGCTTCTCCCTTGCTGGGGAAAATGCCGGTTTCTGCCAGCAGGCTTACTATATCCTTACCTGTTTCGAGGTCGGCTTTGGCTATTTCGTACTGAGGCACACCATCCAGCACATCTAATAATTGCTCTTCGGTGAGGGAAACCAGCAGTTCTGCTGTGTTATTGCTAAACAGCAGCGAAGATGCTTTTACGGCAAATTCATAGCTTTCTTCTCCATGAATGAAGGTAGTAACTTCTTTGGCCAGCCGCTGTTGTAATACACGTAAATGAGGGGCTTCCCGGTGTTTGGCAATCAATTCATCCACTTCCTGTTGTTCCATGAAAGTGAAGATCCTGATATAGCTTTCGGCATCTACATCGGTGGTATTGAGCCAGAACTGGTAGAACATGTATGGAGAGGTACGTCTGGAGTCCAGCCATACAGTGCCTTGTTCGGTTTTGCCAAACTTGGTGCCATCAGCTTTCTTGATAAGCGGGCAGGTAAAGGCAAAGGCTTCGCCAGCCGCCTTCCGGCGTACCAGCTCTGTACCGGTAACAATGTTACCCCACTGGTCAGAGCCGCCCATCTGCAGTTTACAGTTTTTGGCGGTATACAAATGATAAAAATCGTAACCCTGTATCAGCTGGTAGGTAAATTCTGTGAATGACATCCCGTTATCGCCTTCGATCCGTTTTTTTACGGAATCTTTTGCCATCATATAATTAACGGTAATGTGTTTGCCGGTATCGCGGATAAAATCGAGGAAGGAAATGTGTTGGAACCAGTCGAAGTTATTCACCATTTCTGCCGCATTGGGCTTGGCAGGATCAAAGTCGAGGAAGCGTTCCAGCTGGGCTTTGATACCGGCCACATTTTTTTGCAGGGTATCCAGGTCCAGCATTTTTCTTTCTTCCGCCTTAAAGGAGGGGTCGCCTACCATTCCGGTAGCGCCGCCCACCAGCGCCAGGGGCTTATGTCCCGCCTTTTGCAGGTGCACCAGCAGCAGGATCGGTACCAGGCTACCAATGTGCAATGATTCTGCGGTGGGGTCAAAACCAATATAAGCAGTGGTCATTTCCTTTTGCAGTTGCTCTTCCGTACCAGGCATCATATCCTGTAGCATACCCCGCCAGCGCAGTTCTTCTATCAGATTCATGATTTTAATAACAATTTTTGCAAACCTACATAAAATTCACAGGATTCGCCCATTTTAAGGCTCCCTGATCAGATGTAACAAATATCTATGTAATTTTATGCCAGGCCGCGCAAATGGCCGGTTCATCCATCATCGCGTTAATTCATAAGATATCAATTCCTCATATTCCCCAAAACTCCGGTTTTATGAAAAGCTCACTCATTTTTTTATTTACTTTATGTTGTACCTGTGCAGCCATGGCGCAGGATTGCAAAAGCTATTATTACCTGCTGAATAATGCAGAAATTGAAATGACGGTTTACAATGCCAGCAACGCAGCTACCGGTAAAACCGTTTATAAGGTGCTAAATGTGCATAAAGATGGCGATGGCCTTACTTCTGATTTCTCCAATATCTTTTATGATAAAAATAATAAGCCGGTCACCACCGGCTCAGGTCATTTTAAATGTAGTGGTAATGGCGTGGCAGTAGATATGAAAATGAGTATTCCTTCCATGCCGCAGGCCGCTGATACAAAAGTAGAAGGCAAAACCAACGCGGCATTTCTTGATTATCCGGCTAATATGCATGTAGGACAGGAGTTGCAGGGGGGAAGTTTTGAGATGAAGAGCGCGGTAAAAGGGATGGAAATGGTGCTTAGGTACGTGATCAGTAACCGGAAAGTAGTTGGCAATGAAAAAATAACCAGTCCTGCCGGCAGTTGGAATTGTTTTAAAATTGCTTACGATATCAACTTCGAGATGACTATGATGGGAAAAGCAGTGCCAATGAAACTCAATGCGGTAGAATGGTTTGCACCAGGCTTTGGTCCGGTAAAGACGGCTTCCAGTAAGGAAGGAAAACCCATGGGTGGAACGTTAATAACGGGTTTGAAGAAATAGACGCCGTGGCGGAACAAGCAGGGCTGACTCAGAAAAAGTCAGCCCTGTTATATTTATTTATTTTTCAGGCATTTTGCCAGGCTATCTCTCCAGTAGGGAATAGTAATACCAAAAGTGCTTTTAATTTTTTCCTTATTCAGGACGCTATATGCCGGACGTTTGGCCAGTGTTTTATATTTGTCTGACGTAACCGGGTAAACAGCTGTAGTGGCGCCGGTCATCTCTTTAATAGCCACTGCAAAGTCAAACCAGCTGGTAACGCCTTCATTGCTATAGTGATATATGCCGCCAAGCGCCGCATCAGGATTGACCGCTTTATACTGCAGTATGTCCAGGATTACCTTCGCCAGGTCGCCGGCGTAAGTAGGGGTACCCGCCTGATCAAATACAACGTTCAATTCCTGTTTTTCCCGCATCAGTTCCTGCATGCGTTTAGCAAAGTTAACAGCATATTCGGAATAGAGCCAGGAGGTACGGATCACGATAGTATCGGGATTGTAGCCTATAGCAGCCGCTTCACCACGTACTTTCGAAGCGCCATAAATGCTGTCCGGATCTGTATCGTCTTTTTCTGTATAAGGAACATTTTGCTTACCGCTGAATACATAATCAGTGGAAACATGCAGCAACTGGGCATTGTGTTGTGCGCAAATTTCTGCCAGGCTGAGTACTGCCTGGAAGTTTAATAGAAAGGCGTTGTCTTCATCCCCTTCTGCTTTATCTACCGCCGTATAAGCCGCACAGTTGATACATGCATCAATTTGCCGGGCGGAGAAATAGGCTGCCAGCGCTTCTGCGTCTGTAATGTCCAGGTCTTGGTAATCAGTGAATAGCAGGTTGAATTGTGGATAGGCGTTGGCCAGGTTTTGCAAAGACTGCCCCAGTTGACCGTTTCCGCCGGTAACAAGAATATTTTTCATAGCAAATGATCAGCTGTTAAAAATAAAATTATGTTGTATGTCTGCCAATACGGGTAGTACAAGATCTTTTTCAGAAACAATGGCATCTTTCAGGTCAATTCCCCAGTTAATGTTCAGTGCAGGATCGTTATAGATAATGCCTCCTTCGCTGCCTTTCTGGTAGAAATTATCGCACTTATACATTACTTCTGCTGTTTCGCTGATCACGGCATAGCCATGTGCGAAGCCTTTAGGTACCAGTAACTGTAATTTGTTGGCGGCACTCAGTTCAATGGCAAATGACTTGCCATAGGTAGGGGATCCTTTACGGATATCAACCACCACATCAATAATGCTGCCTTCCAGTGTTCTTATCAGCTTGGTTTGCGCATATGGTTCCAGCTGGTAATGAAGCCCCCGTAGTACGCCGTAGGTAGAGCGGGCCTGGTTGTCCTGGACAAATTTATAGGTAATGCCTTCTGCGCTGAAAGTGTTAGCATTGTAGCTTTCAAAAAAATAGCCACGATGATCGCCATGCACTTTTGGCTCATAAATTAAAAGATCCGGTATCCCGGTTTGTTGAAAGCCCATGAGAAATATTAATAATAGCTGTTAGCTAGTAGCTTTTAGTAGGTTGTTCATCAATTATTTATTATTGACGAACAACCACTAATTGCTATCTTTTCTGATATTGTTCGTTATAATAATTTTGATAGTCCCCGCTGGTAACATGGTTCAACCATGTTTCATTTTCGAGGTACCAGTCCACTGTTTTTTCCAGACCTTCTTCAAACTGAAGCGATGGCTCCCAGCCCAGCTCTTTATTGAGTTTGGTGGCGTCTATGGCGTAACGGAGATCATGCCCCGCACGATCCTTTACATAGGTGATCAGTTGGGCTGAAGTCCCCTCCGGCCGTCCCAGTTTCTGATCCATGATCTTACACAGGAGGTGGATGAGATCAATGTTTTTCCACTCATTAAATCCACCTACGTTATAGGTTTCGCCAATTTTTCCATGATGAAAAATAGTATCAATTGCCCTCGCATGATCATTTACAAATAACCAGTCGCGGATGTTCTCCCCTTTACCGTATACAGGTACCGGCTTATTGTTTTTGATATTATGGATAGCCAGTGGTATCAGCTTTTCCGGAAAATGATGAGAGCCATAGTTATTGGAACAGTTTGAAATAACGGCTGGCAAATGGTAGGTGTGGTAATAGGCCATTACAAAATGATCCGAACTGGCTTTTGAAGCGGAGTATGGTGACCGGGGATCATATGGGGTTGTTTCCAAAAAAAAACCTTCTTCACCCAATGAACCGTATACTTCATCGGTGGATACATGGTAGAACAGTTTTCCATCCATCTTATCTTTCCAGTGTTTCCGGGCATTATTCAGCAACACGGCTGTTCCCAGTACATTTGTTTTGATAAATGCAAGCGGATCCATAATGGAACGGTCTACATGACTTTCTGCTGCCAGATGAATAACGCCATCAAACTGATACTTTTCAAAGAGATCATCAATGAAAGACTCATCAGTGATATCTCCCTTCTCAAAAATGTAATTTGGTTGGTCTTTTACATCTGTCAGATTTTCCAGGTTACCGGCATAGGTGAGTGCATCCAGGTTTACAATCTGGTAATCAGGGTATTTATTTACAAATAACCTTACTACATGCGAACCAATAAATCCGGCACCACCGGTAATCAATAATTTCCGCTTCATTCCAGAATATAATTTAGTTTTATTTTAATAAGGCTTCTTTAAAGTACTCGTAAGTGATCTTTAAACCTTCCTGTCTGCCTACTTTCGGTTCCCATCCTAACAGGGTGCGGGCTTTGGTGATATCCGGCTGCCGCTGCTTTGGATCATCTTTAGGTAACGGATGGTAAACAATTTTTTGTTTAGAACCTGTTAAGGCAATGATTTCTTCCGCAAACTGGTTCAGGGTAATTTCCTGTGGATTTCCAATGTTCACGGGCAAATGATAATCACTTAGCAATAAACGGTAGATGCCTTCCACAAGATCATCCACATAGCAGAAGGAACGTGTTTGGCTGCCATCGCCAAATACGGTGAGGTCCTGGCCATTCAGCGCCTGACTCATAAATGCCGGCAAAGCGCGGCCATCATTCAGTCGCATGCGCGGACCATAAGTATTGAAGATACGTATGATACGGGTTTCCACACCATGGAAGTTGTGATAAGCCATGGTAATAGATTCGAGGAACCTTTTCGCTTCATCATATACTCCTCTTGGGCCCACCGGGTTTACGTTGCCCCAGTATTCTTCCGGTTGCGGATGCACATTGGGATCACCATATACTTCGGAAGTAGAAGCTACCAGGATGCGCGCTTTTTTTTCTTTTGCCAGTCCAAGCAGGTTGTGTGTACCCAAAGAGCCTACTTTCAGTGTTTGAATAGGCATTTTCAGGTAATCGATCGGACTGGCGGGTGATGCGAAATTTAGTATATAATCCAGTTTTCCGGGAACATGTACAAACTTGGTCACATCGTGGTGGTAATATTCAAACTCCGGTAGAGGAAAAAGATGTTCGATGTTTTTGATATTACCGGTAAGAAGATTGTCCATGCCTATTACATGGAAGCCTTCCTTTATAAAGCGGTCGCAGAGGTGAGAACCGAGAAACCCGGCAGCTCCGGCGATGAGTATTCTTTTCTTTTCCATATATCAGGTATAAGTGTTAGAGGATAGCAGGCATACGTCCCACGCTTTCATAATGGTAGCCCAGTTCCTTCATACGCGTTACTTCGAAAAGATTTCTGCCGTCGAAAATAGCACGGTGTTTTAAGCTGGAAGAAATTCTGTTGAAATCGGGTGTTCTGAACACGCTCCATTCTGTAGCAATGATCAATGCATCTGCATTTTCCAGGCAATTATACTGATGTTCAGCATAAATAATTTTATCCCCCAATACCTGTTTCACGTTACTCATGGCTTCCGGGTCAAAAACGCTGACAGTAGCACCTTCTGCAAGCAGGGCTTCTATAATATATAACGCCGGTGCTTCCCGGATATCATCTGTGTTCGGCTTAAATGCCAGTCCCCACAAGGCAAAGTGTTTACCCTTCAGATCGTCGTTAAAGAAGCCTTTTATTTTCGGTAATAAAAATAATTTCTGCTTCTCGTTTACATCCATGACCGCATTCAGTATTTTAAAATCGTACGCCGCATCTTCGGAGGATTTTACCAATGCCTGCACGTCTTTCGGGAAACAACTTCCCCCGTAGCCAATTCCCGGGAAAAGGAAGCGTTTGCCGATACGGTCATCGCTGCCGATACCTCTGCGCACCATATCTACATCGGCGCCGAGTTTTTCACAGAGCACGGCTATTTCGTTCATAAACGAAATTTTGGTCGCCAGGAAAGAATTGGCTGCATACTTGGTCAGTTCTGCAGATTTTTCGTCCATGAAAAGGATCGGGTTACCCTGCCTTACAAAAGGGGCGTACAGTTCGCCCATCACTTTGCGTGCCCTTTCAGACATGGTGCCAATTACCACTCTGTCTGGTTTCATAAAATCATCTACCGCCACTCCTTCCCGTAGAAATTCGGGATTGGATACAACATCGAACGGGGTGGTGCAATGAGCAGCAATAGCAGCCGTTACTTTTTCTGCGGTGCCTACAGGTACGGTGCTTTTGTCGACAATCACTTTGTAGTCAGTCATGATCTTACCCAAATGTGTGGCTACATTCAACACAAAAGAGAGATCCGCTGCGCCGTCTGCTCCCGGAGGAGTAGGTAATGCCAGGAAAATTACTTCCGCATCCTTAATACCTTCTTCCAGGCTGGTAGTAAAAAACAAACGCTCTTCCTTGAGGTTACGTTCAAATAGTTTTTCCAACCCGGGTTCATAAATGGTGATCTGACCCGCTGACAGCTTTTTTACTTTGTTGGCATCAATGTCTACGCAGGTGACATCATTTCCTGTTTCGGCAAAACAGGTACCTGTTACGAGTCCTACGTAACCGGTACCTACTACTGTAATCTTCATGTTGGGGGATTGTTTAAAAATGATTTAACGGACTGGATAATGTGTTCCAGTTGATCGGGATCCATTTCAGTGTGTATTGGCAAGGAAATCACCTTAGTGGTGAGATTATCGGTTACTGGGAGATTATATGCGGCGCCGCCGAAGTCCTCGAACATTTTCTGGCGGTGGCCGGGAACAGGATAGTAAATCATGGCAGGCACTCCTTTTGTTGACAGGTACTGCTGCAATTCGTTTCTATCGGCTCCGTTCAGTTGAAGTGTATATTGGTGAAACACATGATAGCTATAGGGGGCACGGTAAGGCGTTGTAATCTGCGGGATACCGGCAAAGGCCGCATCATATGCATCGGCTACTGCACGACGCGCTGCAATGTATTCGTCGAGTAATGGCAACTTAATATTCAATACCGCTGCCTGCACAGAATCCAGGCGGGAATTGCAACCTACCACATCGTGATAGTAGCGGGCCGACTGGCCGTGATTGGCCACCATACGGAGTTTAGCTGCCAGCTCATCGTCGTTGGTAAATATTGCGCCGCCATCACCATAGCAGCCCAGGTTTTTGGAAGGGAAAAATGAAGTACAGCCAATATGTCCAATGGCGCCAGCCTTCTTTTTTGAACCATCTTTAAAGGTATAGTCCGCACCAATCGCCTGCGCATTGTCTTCAATCACATACAGGTTGTGTTTTGCTGCCAGTGCCATCAATGGCTCCATATCCGCCACATGACCATACAGATGTACGGGCACGATCGCTTTGGTTTTTGGCGTGATGGCTTTTTCGATCGCTGCTACATCCAGGCAATAGGTTTGGGGATCTACGTCCACAAAAACCGGTTTCAGATGTAACAGGGCAATTACTTCTGCAGTAGCTATAAAAGTAAAAGAAGGAGTAATTACTTCATCACCAGGTTCCAGTCCGAGCGCCATCATGGCAATTTGAAGGGCGTCAGTTCCATTGGCGCAGGGTATCACATGCTTGGATCCCAGGTACGTTTGTAAGTCTCCGGCAAATTTTTGCACCGCACCGCCGTTAATAAAGGCGGAGTTTTCCAGCACTTCCCCGATGGCTGCATCTACCTGTGATTTAATCTTCGTATACTGGCGTTTCAAGTCCACCATCTGAATAGGAACCATATGATCGTATATTTTTATTTTGTTTAAAGTGTGCAAATTTACAAATTTTGGGATTGGCTGGGGATTATCTTTGCATTCAACTGAAAATTAAGTAAAAGTACGCAGGAGAATGATAGCAACGGGAATTTATAATGCAGGGCTTCAATTATACCATGCCGGGGTCCGCCTGGCCGCGCTGGCAGGAAAAACGAAGGCCCGGCGCTGGCTCAAAGGCAGAGAGCACTGGGCATCACGCATGCGTGCGGATGGCATCGGCCAAACACCGGTGATATGGATCCATGCCGCTTCCCTGGGCGAATTTGAACAGGGCAGGCCCGTGCTGGAAGCCATCCGTACCACCTGGCCGTCCTATAAAATTTTATTAACATTTTTTTCTCCCTCCGGATATGAGGTGCGGAAAGATTATAAGGGAGCAGATTATGTATACTATCTTCCCCTCGATACCCGCCGCAATGCCCGTGAATTCCTGGATATTGTACAGCCCGCATTGGCCATTTTTATAAAATATGAATTCTGGTATCATTACCTCACGGCATTGTATACACGTAATATCCCCACCCTGCTGGTGTCGGGGATCTTTCGTAACGACCAGGTGTTTTTCAAGGGTTATGGTGGTATGTTCCGCCGGCTTTTAGAACAGCTGACACATATTTTTGTGCAAAACGAGGCCTCCCTGGCGCTCCTGCAAGGAATTGGCCTGCAGAACTCGAGCATTAGCGGGGATACGCGTTTCGACCGGGTGTCGGCCCTGTTATCGGAGCAAACGGCATTGCAGGAAATAGCTGCTTTTGGTGCAGGCGTAAGACTGGTAGTAGCCGGCAGTACCTGGCCGTCCGATGAAAAGATGCTGAGCGACTGGTGGAAAGAAAACGAAGAAAAAGAGGTGAAACTGATCATCGCACCCCACGAAATTCACCAGGCACATATCGGGGCCATCAGCGCACTTTTTCCCGGTGCGGTAACCTATTCCTCTCTGAAACAGGGTGCGGGTGCAGGTTCAGATGTGTTGATCATCGATAATATCGGGATGCTTACAGCGCTGTACCGATATGCTACTATTGCCTACGTAGGTGGGGGGCTTGAAAAGGGGGGCATCCACAATATCCTGGAGCCGGCAGTGTACAGCAAGCCGGTCATCATTGGACCCGTATTCGAAAAGTATTTTGAAGCCGTAGAACTGGTGGCGGCAGGAGGCGCCCTGGTAGTGCATAATTACCGTAACCTGCATACCTATACGGAGATGCTGCTCGCCAACACGGATGTTTATGATAAAACAGCCACCATAGCGAGAAACTATGTGGCGGCTAATACCGGCGCCACACAGAAAGTAGTGCATTATATTCAGGAAAAACGCTTCTTAAGTAAAGCGTAGAAGTGCTGTACCAGGTGATGGTCGTCTTGCCAGCCCTGTATAATTTTTATTTCGCGTTGTATCCAGTAGTCTGCTTCCTGCAGGTTACCGCATTCGTTGATGGTTTTAATGGAACGTTCATAAAGATCCCGGTCGCCCCTGAACAGCTCCTGGATAAACTGGTATTTATCGTTGATGCCAATGGCTGAGCGGAGATCCTTAATAGGCATATCTCCCAGCTTCTGGGCCACTTCTACCTGTTGTTGGCGGAGGCGGTCGTTCAGCGATGTAGCATTGTTATTATTGCCTACCAGGTCGTTCAGGTCTTTCCGGAGTTCGCCGGTGTTACCATTTGCATGACCGTTGTTATACGCAGGAATATCGTCGAAAAGCGTAGCTGGCCTGTGTTTCTCTGCCGACGGCTGATTGGCTGCCAGCGTAGGAATGGGCTGTGCGGTAACTACCGGTTCCGGTTTGGGCGGCACAAGGTCCGCTGCCGGCGGTGTTTCCGCTGCGATGAACGGAATCGTTTCCTGGGGCGTAACAGGCGCCGGTTCATAGGCAACAGCCGGGGGATTATTGGCCGCCGGTGTTGCAGTTGGAGGCAATACCTGGTTTGCCGGCAATGGAGCGGTATGCTCTGCTGCCTTGGCTGCCCGGGTATTGATATCTTCCGAAGGAGTAAAATTATTATTGGTCGTATTGCCGTTGAACCTTGCTGCGCGGGTGTTGATATCTTCCTGCGTCTCCCGGGGATCCATGCCGGCCGGTTGGCTGTGCTGCTGCACTGTAGGGGCCACCGTTGCTTCCACCGGTTTATTTTCCGGTTTTACTTCCACGGTTGCCGGAGGCGCGGGCGGTTTATTTGATGGTAATGTTGTAGTTTGCGCCGCGGTACTTGCCGGCATACTTACCGTTACCGGTGATTGTGCGGGCATTATTACCGCAATATTGCTCTGGGAAGATTGTACCTGTTGCTGATGTAGTTTATTACGTGCATGTAACACCTCAGCCTGCAGCAATTGCGCATAATACGAAATTGCCGAAAGGTCTGCCCCGGAATTTTTTAATTCCTGAAGTTTTTCAATTAATGCATTAATTTTTTCCATGCCTTAATTGTTAACGGGTGAATGATGGAAATTATTTTATTTTCATAAAATTAGAATATTTTAATTAATTAATAATCAAATTAGTATAATATGTTTATTGAACCTTCTCTTGCAGGAGGGCGGAGGGGCTGGATCGAAGTAATTTGCGGCTCTATGTTTTCGGGAAAAACCGAAGAACTGATCCGCCGGCTCAAACGGGTACGCATCGCCAATTTAAAGGTGGAAATATTCAAACCTGCGATGGATACCCGTTATGCTGAAGATAGCATCACATCGCACGATGAAAATAGAATTATTTCCACGACGATAGAAAACTCCCAGCAAATATTATTGCTGGCCCAGGACGTAGATGTAGTGGGGATTGACGAGGCCCAGTTTTTTGATGACGAGTTGCCGAATGTATGTGATCAGCTGGCATTGCGCGGGGTGCGGGTGATCATTGCCGGGCTGGACATGGATTTTACCGGCAAGCCTTTCGGGCAGATGCCTTTCCTGCTGGCGAAAGCAGACTATATTACCAAGTTACATGCGATCTGCGTGAAGTGTGGCCATATTGCCAATTATTCCTATCGTAAATCGGCTTCGAAAGAAACATTGTTGGTCGGCGAAAAAGACCTGTATGAGCCTAGATGCAGGCATTGCTACTATGAGCAGGTTCCCTGATCAGAGCTGTTGTTGTTTTACTTTAAAGGTGAATTTCTTTTGCGTGAGATAGCTGAAAGTAACTACCAGTGCGGTAGTACATATTTTTCCGATGGTAGGATAAAAGTGCAGCTGGTCTACAAACAGCTTCATGAGTACATAGTTCAGCATAATACAGATGCCTACCAGTACAAAGTAACGAAACAGTTGCACACGGCCCCGCAGGTTGGAATCCGAGAATACCACATATTTACTCAGCAGAAAGCCGGTGGGGAAAGTAACAGCCATAGACATGAACAGGGCAGCGATATGCGCGCTCATGTTAAAAAAGACCAGGTGAACCATTTGCTGATGCAGCACAAAATTGTAGCACACAAAGTACAGGAATATGTCCAGCGCCGTATTACCACCCCCGCACGCAAGATAGCGGAAGGTTTGCCAGGGCATCACCTTCGAAAAGGGCTGATAGAAGAATTTGAGTATCTGTAATATGGCGTCGCGTAACATAATCAAAATTGGCGCAAAGTTATACGTTTTCCCGTTTTTCGGAAATACTTTAATGAAAGTTAACAACTGTTTGGGCTTACCTTAACATATTCCTTTTTTTCCATGCGGAAGTTGAGGTGGAATTACCGGTAGCTGCTTCCTGTAAAGTTATATTGTTTTGCTGCCATACGTACGCAGCCAGTATGGCAGCGAGTTTATCCACATCGGCAGATTCCGCTTGCAAGGCTTGCGGTGTAAAATATTTGCTGATAAAATTGGTGTCGAAATTTCCTTCAATAAAGGCAGGTTGTTGCAAAGCCCACTGGCCAAAAGGAAGGGTGGTTCTGATGCCCTTTACCTGGTATTCTGCGATGGCACGCATCAGGCGAAACCTGGCTTCTTCCCGGTTACTGCCCCAGGCAATGAGTTTGGCGATCATCGGATCATAATAAATCGGAATATCCATTCCCTGTTCATAACCGTCGTCTACCCTTACGCCATAACCCTGCGGCCGGATGTAGGTCTCCAGTTTACCGGTATCCGGTAAGAAGTTGTTGGCAGGATCTTCAGCACAAATACGTAATTCAATAGCGTGGCCGTTGATTTTAAGACTTTCCTGGGTAAAGGACAATTGTTCCCCCCTGGCTATTTTGATCTGCTCTTTTACGAGATCCAGACCGGTAATCAGTTCTGTAACCGGATGCTCCACCTGTAACCGCGTGTTCATTTCCAGGAAGTAGAAGTTAAGGTGCTCATCTACCAGGAACTCTACCGTACCGGCGCCATAGTAGTTGCAGGCTTTCGCTACATCTACCGCACATTGGCCCATGGCCGTGCGGATGGCCGGTGTTAAACAGGACGAGGGTGCTTCTTCGATCAGTTTCTGGTGGCGCCGCTGTATCGAACATTCTCTTTCAAATAAATAAACGCAGTTGCCATGGTGGTCGCCCAGCACCTGTATTTCTATATGTCGGGGTGATCCCACATATTTTTCAATGAATACGGCATCATCACCAAATGCACTCAGGGCTTCACTTTTAGCCATCCTGATCTGTTCATCCAGTTCCTCCGGGTTGTTTACTACCCGCATACCTTTACCACCACCACCTGCAGATGCTTTGATGAGAATGGGGAAACCGGTTTTCTGCACTACCTCGCGGGCTTCTTCCACACTGCGCAACGGCGTTTCCGTGCCGGGGACCATGGGTACCCCAAATTTTTGCGCCGCCTGTTTGGCCGCCAGTTTACTACCCATCACTTCAATAGAAGCGGCGGAAGGACCAATAAAAGTAATGCCTGCATCTGTTACCTGTTGAGCAAAACGGGCATTTTCACTCAAAAATCCATAACCGGGATGAATACCATCTGCTCCTTTTTCCTTTGCCACCGCTATGATCTTTTCGCCCAATAAATAGGATTGATTCGAAGGGGCCGGACCTATACAAACCGCTTCATCTGCATATTGTACAAATGGCATGGTACGATCAGCCTCGGAGTATACCGCTACCGTTTTTATTCCCATTTCACGGGCAGAACGCATAATACGCAATGCTATTTCTCCACGATTGGCAACCAGAATTTTATTCATTACTATTTTTTATGGACGGGCTAATATAGTTATTTGATAGCAGAAAGCGGAAAGCAGAAAGCAAAAAGCTATGAAAGGGATGGCTCATTCGCTAAATCATCCACTCCGCCAGCTTTTTGCTTTCTGCTTTCTGCTTTCTCCTTTTTGCTATCTTTGCGGCGATCATGACCGGAAATAATCCAATCCATCAGACATTTACCCTCGTAAAAAAAGATCTTACGCTGGAATTACGCCAGCAATATGCCTTTTATGGGGTATTACTTTATATCGTATCTACCGTTTTTGTTATCAACCTGATGATGGGACGGCCGGAAGATAAGGTATGGAACGCCCTTTTCTGGGTTATACAGCTGTTTGTAGCGGTAAATGCTGTTGCCAAAAGCTTTATGCAGGAAAGCCGCGGCCGGCTGCTGTATTTTTATTCACTGGTGAATCCAAGGGTTTTTATTGCGGCCAAACTGATCTATAACGTGATCCTGATGACCCTGATGAGCCTTATTGCGCTCGTTTGCAGCATCGCTTTCCTGGGGAATCCAATCATCAATCCTTTCTATTTTATAGGTATGGTGCTGCTGGGAGGCGTAAGCCTGTCGCTGCTATTTACCATGCTGGCGGCCATCGCTGCCCAGGCCAATCACAACGCCGCTCTCATGGCAGTAATGGGTTTCCCGCTTATCATGCCGGTGCTCATGCTGCTGGCTAATATCTCCCTGTCGGCATTTGTAACGGTATACCAGCCGGAACTGCCCAAAATGTTTTTACTCCTGGGTGGAATGGATATCCTCGTAATAGCCCTCACAATGATACTTTTCCCGTTTTTGTGGAAAGACTGATATTAGAAATATCAAACAAAAAGCTCACTTCTGTAAAGGATATTTAACGGGGATTTACTGCCGTTGGATAAACTTAAAATCCCCGAAAATCTTTGTGATTAGGTTTAAAACGTGTAGGTTTGCCCCCGAATATAGCTGTTAAAAAATGGCCAGACATTGGTGGAAAGCATTAGCGATACTGCTTCTTTTATATGTAATTATCGCCGGGTTCACTGTTAAAATACCCATAATAGGAACCAATGGACAATCATCCCGCGGATTGTTCTTTCACGTACCGATGTGGATATGTATGTATACCATGTTCACCGTATCGATCATCTACTCCCTGCTTTATCTGTCGAAATATGATTTAAAGAAAGATGTAATTGCCGCCAGCGCTGCGGGAGTAGGCACCTTCTTTGGCGTATTGGGATTTGCTACGGGAACACTTTGGGCCACCTATACCTGGGGCGGTACGCTCACAGACGATCCTAAACAGATGTGTACAGCCATCGCCATCCTGATTTATATGGCTTACCTGGTACTCCGTATGTCTGTTCACGACCTCGACAAACGGGCACGCATATCCGCAGTTTTCAACATTTTTGCATTTGCCTTACTCATACCACTGACCTATATCATTCCCCGCATGGTGGATTCCCTGCATCCGGGAAGCGCCACTACGCCGGGTTTTGCATCAAAAGATACCGATGGCTCCATGAAAATGGTATTATATCCCGCGTTTATCGGCTGGACGCTCCTCAGCGTATGGATATTTTCACTGGTGGTACGTTATAAGAAATTACAGCTTAAAAATATTTTTAAATGATCAACAAAGCGTTTTCATTTTGCCTGACACTGGCCTTGCTCTTTATATCAGTACTGGCAAATGCACAACAGCAGAATACTGAAAAAGGACCTGTCAATGAATTCTTCCGCAGCAATGATAAAATATATGTGATCGTTGGCGTTTTAGTGATCATTTTTATTGGAATTGTGTTATTTCTTATCAGACTGGACCGGAAGATCGGTAAGCTGGAGGAAAGGGAGAAAAATAATCCATAATAGCATACAATCTAATCGTTATACCAAAACAATAATTTATGTCGCAAGATCAGCATTATAGCTTTTTCCAGAGTGTGGAGAAAAGCTTCGACAAAGCAGCTGCATTTACCAAATGGGACAAGGGTATCCTGGAGCAGATCAAAGCCTGCAATGCCGTTTACCAGATTAAATTCCCGGTAAGAATAGGCGATTCTGTACAGGTAATTGAAGCTTACCGTGTACAACATTCCCATCATAAACTTCCCTGTAAAGGTGGTATCCGCTTCAGCGATGAAGTGAACCAGGACGAAGTAATGGCGCTGGCATCCCTGATGACCTACAAATGTGCTATTGTAAACGTTCCTTTTGGCGGTGCCAAAGGCGGATTGAAGATCAATCCCCGCAACTATACCCCCTTCCAGCTGGAAGCAATTACCCGTCGCTATACCGCGGAACTCGTAAAGAAAAACTTTATCGGCCCTGGTACCGATGTTCCCGCTCCTGATTACGGAACCGGTGAAAGAGAAATGAGCTGGATACTCGATACCTATATGAGCTTACGCCCGGGAGAAATAGACGGTTACGGTTGTGTTACCGGTAAACCGGTATCACAGGGCGGTGTACGCGGTCGTACGGAAGCCACAGGACTGGGTGTGTTTTACGGTTTACGCGAATTGTGCAATATTAAGGAAGATATGGACCGTTTGGGGCTGACCACCGGTATTGAAGGTAAACGCGTAATAGTGCAGGGTATGGGTAACGTGGGTTACCATGCTGCCAAATATTTCCACGAAGCAGGTGCAAAAGTGATTTGCCTTATCGAGTGGGATGGTGCGATCTATAACGAACAGGGTATGAATCCTGATGAAGTACTGATGCACAAAAAAGCGACCGGTTCCATCGTGAACTTCCCGGGAGCCAGCAACCTGAATAAAAATACAGACGGCCTGGAGCTGGATTGCGAAATCCTGATTCCCGCTGCACTGGAAAATGTAATCGATAAACACAACGCGCCAAACGTAAAGGCGAAGATCATCGGGGAAGCTGCCAACGGTCCGTTAACACCGGAAGCAGATGAAATCCTGAATAAGAAAGGTGTGATCGTTGTTCCGGATATGTTCCTGAATGCCGGTGGTGTAACCGTTTCTTATTTCGAATGGCTGAAGAACCTGAGCCACGTGCGTTATGGCCGTTTGGGCAAGCGCTTTGATGAAAATATGAACATTCATATCCTGCAAACCATCGAAGACCTGACCGGGAAAAAAGTATCCGATCAGGAAAGGAAATTCATCGCGCATGGTGCAGATGAAGTGGACCTGGTTTACTCCGGTCTGGAAGAAACCATGCATGCTGCGCTCCATGAAGTGCGCGACGTAATGATGGCGAACCCGCAGATCCACGATATGCGTACAGCCGCTTACGTGGTTGCCATCAACAAAGTAGGTGCTGCTTATGAGCAACTGGGTATTTTCCCTTGATGCACAACGATAGGTAATTTTTGCAGAAGCCTCCGCCTTGGGCGGGGGCTTTTTTATGTGGGATTGTCTTGCCCAGGATTAACAGTGATTATGATGATTTTCAGGATTTTTTCTTTTTTGATTTTAAAAGATTCAGGAAGATCTAAAGCTGATAAATTCGCTTAGATCTTCCCGAATCTTTTAAAATCAGATTATAATCGCAAGAAAAAAATCCTGAAAATCATCATAATCACTGTTAATCCTGGGCAAGACAATCCGCTCAGGTAAATGCCGGCAACGCCGGCAAAAAGCGCCATTTCTGCTCAGCGCCTATATAATTGCCGCAAAAAGTGTTGGTGCCATTGGTGATCACCAGGTAGGTAGCCGGGATCACCATATTGTACCGGATCACCTGTTGCATGGTGTGTTCGCTGAGAGGGACGTTCATTTCCTTGCACTCCACCAGCATCCAGGGTTGGGCCGCACGATTGTAGATCACAATATCATATCGCTTCTTCAGTTCTCCCAGGAATATTTCCTTTTCAATACCAATCAGTGAAGCCGGGTATTGCATTACTTTTACGAGATAGTTCAGGAAATTTTGTCTTACCCATTCCTCCGGCGTAAGCACCACGTACTTTTTGCGGTAGCGGTCAAAGATCAGCTCTCTGCTGCCTTCTCTGGTAATCTTAAAATCCGGTGGGGGGAAGCTGATAGGAATCAAAGTGCAATTGATTTTAATACAAATACGAAGATAGTCTAATCCCGGTAGCTAAAAGCGAACCGGTAAAAGCAGATGTTAATCTTGCGTTTAGCGAACAAAACCTTATATTTGCTTGTCAAAAGGCTATGAAGACAAAAGAAGAAATTGTAGCTAACTGGCTTCCCCGCTACACGGGTGAGAAACTGACCGGGTTCGGTTCTCACATCCTCCTCACCAATTTCAGTAATTATGTGACCATGTTTGCCGAATGGAACAACGTAGACATCGTTGGGCAGGGCAGACCTATGCAATGCGCCACTGCAGGCGATATCACTATCATTAACTTCGGTATGGGGAGCCCGGGCGCGGCTACCGTAATGGACCTGCTGTCTGCCATCTCACCCAAAGCAGTATTGTTCCTGGGAAAATGCGGCGGACTGAAAAAGAAAAACAACATTGGTGACCTGATTCTTCCTATTGCGGCGATCCGGGGCGAGGGTACCAGCAATGACTATTTCCCGCCGGAAGTGCCTGCGCTGCCTGCATTTGCTTTGCAAAAGGCGATCTCCACCACCATCCGTGATTCCGGTTACGATTACTGGACAGGCACCTGTTACACCACCAACCGCAGGGTATGGGAGCATGATGCAGAGTTTAAGCTATACCTGGAAAAGATCAGGGCCATGGCAGTAGATATGGAAACAGCCACTATTTTCTCTGTTGGGTTTTATAATAAGATCCCTACAGGGGCATTGCTGCTGGTATCTGATCAGCCCATGGTACCGGAAGGTGTTAAAACGGAAGAAAGCGATAAGAAAGTAACCACCAAATATGTGGAGCGTCATCTCAAGGTTGGTATTGATTCGTTACAGAAGCTGATCGATAGTCACCTAACGGTGAAGCACCTGCGTTTTTAGAATTGTTGTATCTTCCCGGTATGCTTTCCACGCGGGTAGAGATACAGGATCTGGAGGTTGCCTTCCGGACTGGTCAAACAACAACAACAGCTGTTAATCGGATTTCCCTTTCCATTGGTAAGGGGGAAATAGTGGGTGTAGTAGGAGAATCCGGTTCGGGAAAATCCGTTACCGCCCTCTCGCTCATGCGACTGATAGATTTACCCGGCGTCATCTCCGGCGGAAAGATATTCTATGAGGCGGCAGGGGAGCCACCGGTAAACCTGCTACAGTTGCCGGACGACGTGATGCGCAGTTACCGGGGCAACGAGATCGCCATGATTTTCCAGGAGCCGATGACGGCGCTTAACCCCCTGCATACCTGTGGAGAACAGGTAGCAGAAGCGATCCGACTGCATCGCCGTAGTACCCGCAAAGCTGCGCGGGAACAGGTGACAGCCCTTTTTGAAAAAGTGAAACTCCCCGATCCTGCGGCTATCATGGATCGTTATCCACATGAACTTTCCGGAGGCCAGAAGCAACGCGTTATGATTGCGATGGCCATTTCCTGCCAGCCCCGGCTGCTGATCGCCGATGAACCCACTACCGCGCTGGATGTTACTGTCCAGAAAGCTATCCTGGAACTGCTCCGGGAGCTGCAGCAGCAAATGGATATGAGCGTAATTTTTATTACACACGACCTGGGCGTGGTGGCTGAAATAGCTACCCGTGTAGTGGTAATGTATAAAGGAAATATTGTGGAAGAAGGACCGGTGAAAGCCGTGTTCCGGCAACCGCAACATCCGTATACCAAAGGATTACTGGCCTGTCGTCCTCCGCTGGACAAGCGTTTGGTGAGATTGCCCGTGATCCGTGATTTTATGGAAACCGACTCACAGGGACAGATATACGAAAAAGCCGGCGTTATCGGGGAGTTGGTGCAATCGCTGGAGATTCCTGCGGCCGTTTTACGGCAACGGGAACAACAACTGGCTGCAGCGGTGCCTTTGCTCGAAGTTACAGGACTTAAAACCTGGTTCCCGGTTAAAAGAAGCATTACCGGCAAGGTATTGCAATGGTCGAAGGCTGTAGATGATGTGAGCTTTGAGGTACGGACGGGGGAAACCCTGGGCCTGGTGGGCGAATCGGGCTGTGGTAAAACCACGCTGGGGCGGTCGTTACTGCAACTGGTGCCGCCTACCGGGGGAAGTATCCTTTACCGGGGGCAGGAGCTGCGAAGCTTATCCGCTGCCGGTATGCGGGCATTGCGTAAGGATATGCAACTTATTTTCCAGGATCCGTATGCGTCGTTGAATCCGAGGCAAACCATAGGAGCGGCCATACTGGAGCCTATGCAGGTACATGGGCTGTATGGGAATGCGCGGCAGCAAAAGGGAAAAGTGCTGGAATTACTGGAGAAGGTAAACCTGCCGGCGGACTATTATAACCGCTATCCGCACGAGTTTTCGGGTGGGCAGCGTCAACGGATTGTTATCGCCCGCGCGCTGGCGGTGGAGCCTTCCTTTATTATCTGCGACGAATCCGTGGCAGCGCTGGATGTGAGCATACAGGCACAGGTGTTGAATTTGCTGATCCGTTTGCGGGAAGAACTGGGGTTCACCTGTATCTTCATTTCCCATGATCTTTCGGTAGTGCGGTTTATCAGCGACCGGATTATGGTGATGCAGCGAGGTAAGATGGTGGAAACCGGGGCGGCAGACGCGGTGTACAATCATCCGCAACATGCCTATACACAGCAGCTGATTGCGGCTATTCCTAAGGGAATATAATATATAATTATCTGATTATTATACTTTTCATATCATTTTTTGATGTTATAGATTATAATCGGTAACTTTGCACCTCTAAAAATTTATTCATACCGTAATATGAAACTATCACAGTTCAAATTCGATCTTCCTTTAAATCTGATCGCGCAGCACCCAACCAAGACAAGAGATGAATCACGTTTAATGGTGGTACATCGCAATACCGGTAAAATTGAGCACAAAGTATTCAAGGACATCCTCGGTTATTTCAATGACAAGGACGTAATGATTGTGAACAATACGAAGGTATTTCCTGCCAGGTTGTATGGCCGTAAAGAGAAAACAGGAGCAAAAATTGAAGTATTCCTGCTGCGTGAGCTGAACAAGCAAAACCGTTTATGGGATGTAATTGTTGACCCGGCCCGTAAGATCCGGGTAGGCAACAAACTGTATTTTGGCGATGATGAGACGCTGGTTGCAGAGGTAATTGATAACACGACTTCAAGAGGCCGTACTATCCGTTTCTTATTTGAGGGTAACGACGAGGAGTTCAAACAGGTGCTGGATCAGCTGGGTGAAACTCCGTTGCCTAAGTATATTAAACGTAAGCCGGAAGATGAGGATAAAGAGCGTTATCAGACTGTATATGCCAAGTACGAAGGCGCTGTGGCTGCACCTACTGCAGGTTTGCACTTCAGCCGCGAGTTGATCAAGCGTTTGGAAATCAAAGGTGTTAAGTTTGCAGAAGTAACGCTGCACACAGGTTTAGGTACTTTCCGTCCTATTGAGGTAGAAGACCTGAGCAAACACAAAATGGATGCGGAGTATTTTCATATTGAAGAACACGCTGTGAAAGTGGTGAACAAGGCTAAGGAAGAGAACCGTAAGATCTGTGCGATCGGTACCACCTCAGTACGTGCGGTAGAATCTTCTGTTACAGCGCAAAACCACCTGAAAGCAGCTGAGGGATGGACTAACACGTTCATTCATCCGCCGTACGAATTTGCTATTCCAAATGCGTTGGTAACTAACTTCCACCTGCCTAAGACCAGTTTACTGATCATGACCTGTGCATTCGCAGGATATGATCTGATTATGGAAGCTTATCAGCAGGCGATCAAAGAAAAATACCGTTTCTTCAGCTATGGCGATGCCATGCTGATCGTTTAAAAAATTACGAATTACGAATGATGAATTCCAAATTACACACCCGTAATTTGGAATTCATCATTCGTAATTCTTTTTTATATGGAATATAAAAAAGTAGCGATCATTGTTGCCGGAGGTTCCGGTACCCGGATGCAGAACGCTGTTCCAAAACAGTTCCTGGATCTGTCCGGGAAGCCCATACTATACCACACGATAGCCGCTTTTGCCGTAGCATTTCCGGACATGGAAGTTGTACTGGTATTGCCGGAAGCTCATTTCACGTTTGCCAATCATTTATTGCAGGCATTTGATTCCCTGCCGGCCATTACTATTGTAAAAGGAGGGGAAACCCGTTTTCATTCGGTAAAGAACGGCTTGCAACAGGTAAAAGAACCGGCGGTGGTGTTTGTGCATGACGGTGTACGTCCGTTGGTGTCTGCAACGTTGATCCGTGCCTGTTATGAAGCCGCACTTAGCCATGGCAGCGCTATTCCTGTGATTGATATAAAAGATAGTATCAGGGAGATATCTGCCGGCAGCAATGCGGCGGTGAACCGTGATCGTTTCAAAATTATTCAGACCCCGCAAACATTCCTTTCTGATTTGATCCTGCCCGCCTTTGAGCTGCCTTATGATCCGTTATTTACGGATGAAGCAACGGTGGTGGAGCGACTGGGGCATCCCGTGCACCTGGTGGCAGGAGAGGAGGCTAATATCAAAATTACCAAACCACTGGACCTCACTATTGCTGAGGCGTTGTTGAAAGACAGGGGATAGGTTGCTAACTACGTAGTTACGTTACCGTTATTCACCTGCTTTTAAAGCCTGCAGCCGATGCTTTTGCGGTATCTGCAAAATAAACATCTGCGGTTATCAACCGGTTGGTGAATGTATCGCAGTTGGTATGACTGCCTGCGCCCGAAAATATCTGTCCTATAATGATGACGTGTTCAAACCTGATGCTTTGTTTGGTGAGCCAGGTGGCTACAGTGTCGTTGTTGGTGGTCAGCGCCTTGCCCCAGGGGTCATTGCAAAGTGTTTCCTTATATCGCATTTCCCTGGTAACAACCGGAGGGTCTTTAAAACAGGATGCAAGTAACAAAGCTGCTGTCAGTACAAAAAGAATACCTTTCATAACTATCGGTTGTTGTATGAAAACGTGCTGACAGCGGCTTTTGTTACAATGCTGATTATTTTGCGGCGGCTGTTTCGGACAGGCCTTTATTTATTTTCGCAAGGATCTGATGTGCTACATCCATTGCCTGCAGGCCATCGATAGCGTTTACTGCTACCGGTTTGTTTTGCAGGATGCTGTCGCGGAACATTTCCAGCTCCATGCGGATAGCGTTGGATTGTTTTATTTCCGGGTTATCGATCGCGATGGTTTTTTTACCATTATTGGTTTCGATATCGAGGGTAAACAGGCCTTCGTCTTCCGGTGTTTTCAGTTTAATGATTTCTGCTTTTTTATCCAGGAAGTCGATGCCGATGTAGGCATCTTTCTGGAAGAGGCGCATTTTGCGCATTTTTTTCAGGGAGATCCGGCTCGAAGTAAGGTTGGCTACGCAGCCGTTATGGAATTCTATGCGTACGTTGGCAATATCCGGGGTATCGCTCATTACAGCTACGCCACTGGCGGAAATGCGGCTCACAGTCGACTTTACGATGCTGAGTATAATATCGATATCATGGATCATGAGATCCAGGATCACGCTTACATCAGTACCACGGGGATTGAATTCTGCCAGACGGTGTACTTCGATGAACATGGGCTTCAGATCATAGCCTCTTAATGCGAGAAAGGCCGGGTTGAAGCGTTCCACATGGCCTACCTGGAATTTGATATTGGCTTCATCCACCAGTTTTACCAGGGTTTTGGCCTCATCCATGGTGTTGGTCATGGGTTTTTCCACAAATATGTGTTTGCCATTCCGGATGGCTAGTTCACATAATTTGAAATGCAGGGTGGTAGGGGCCACAATATCGATGGCATCTACTATCTGTATCAGTTCTTCCGCTATGGTGAAACGCGGAATATTATATTGCTCGGAAATGCTGGCGGCATTTGCGTTGTTCGGATCGTAGAAGCCCACTACCTCTACGTCTTTCATGGTGGCCAGTTGAGAGAGGTGTATTTTACCTAAATGTCCTACGCCGAAGAGTCCTATTTTGAGCATATGGAAAATGAATAAATATGTGCGAAAGTAAACAAATATCATCATCTCATATCATCCCTTCTTCCGCGAGGCTGCAATAGCCCGTTTCGGAAACAATGATATGGTCCAATACGTCAATATCAAAGAGGCGTCCTACCTCTTTTATTTTATGCGTAATGCGGATATCTGCCTGGCTGGGGCGGAGACTGCCGGAAGGGTGGTTATGGCAGAGTAGCAGTTTGGTGGCATTGGCATCGAGTGCTTCCCGGAAAATTATGCGGGGATCCACTACGGTGCTGGTGATGCCCCCGCTGCTGATGCAGCGGTAACGGAGTACTTTATTGGCGTGGTTGAGGAACATCACATAAAATGTTTCAAAGCACTGATCAGCCAGCAGGGGTTTGAAAAACAGGGCGGCATCTGCGCCGCTGCTGATAATTGTTTTTTTATGAATGGACCCTGCCTGTCGCCTGCGGGCCAGTTCCATGGCGGCTAAAACGGTGACAGCCTTGGCGGCGCCCATACCATCGAGTTTTTGCAGTTGTTGTACGTTTACCTTCCCGAGCTCTGACAGGTTATTGTGAGCAAGGCGCAGGATTTCTGTAGCGAGCTCGATGGCTGATTTCTTCTTATGCCCGGTATGGAGTAAAATGGCCAGCAGTTCGGCATCGCTGAGCGCAGCCGCACCAATATTGACTAGTTTTTCTCTGGGTCTTTCATTTTCGGGCCATTGGTGAATGGCCAGGCGGGGAGCTGGTTTAACGTTAACAAACATGACTTAAATTCCATTTATCCAAATATAAAGAAAGAATTACGGATTACGAATTACGGATTAGCAGGTAGATATAACTGAAGCCTGGCTGCGCGTTTTATCTGCTAATCCGTAATTCGTAATTCGTAATCCGTAATTCTTTCTGTATATTGGGTACCGATCGTTATGAGAATTTTTCGGGACGCGATACCTTTCCGAATAGTTTGATACATTGTGAATTATAGTTATTGTAAAATAACTATATGACCTGTGTTTTAAAAAAAATCAGGCAGGTACTCCCAAAAATCATAGTTTTGCAACCTCTTTTCCACTAGTATCTAGTATGCAACCTTCAGTAAAAATTTTCACAGGCAACAGCAATCCGGCACTGGCCGAGAAAATTGCCAAGAAGTTTGGCAAGGGTCTTAATGGCGGTCTTGGCAAAGTAAAAATCCAGAAATTCAGCGATGGCGAAATCCAGCCCGTTTTCCTGGAAAGTATCCGTGGCGATTATGTTTTCCTTATCCAGGGAACCAGTGCGCCATCAGATAACCTGCTGGAACTGTTGTTGATGGTCGACGCCGCCAAGCGGGCTTCCGCCGGCTACATTACAGCAGTGATCCCCTATTTTGGCTATGCGCGCCAGGACAGAAAAGATAAGCCCCGTGTGGCTATCGGTTCTAAATTAATCGCCAATTTGTTGACTTCTGCGGGTGTTAACAGGGTGATAACCATGGACTTACATGCTCCGCAGATCCAGGGCTTCTTCGATATCCCGGTAGACCATCTGGATAGCTCAGCTATTTTTATTCCTTATATAGAGAATTTAAAGCTAGAAAATCTTACCTTTGCGTCCCCTGACGTGGGTAGCACCAATAGGGTGCGTGAAGTAGCGTCCTACTTTAATGCTGAGATGGTTATTTGCGATAAACATCGTAAACGTGCCAACGAAATAGCATCCATGGTAGTGATAGGAGATGTAACCAACAGGGATATAGTGCTCATTGACGATATCTGTGATACTGCAGGCACACTTTCCAAAGCCGCTAACTTATTAATAGAAAAAGGGGCCAGGAGCGTACGTGCATTTTGTACCCATCCCGTATTCAGCGGCAATGCGTACGAAAACATCCAGAACTCAGTGTTGGAAGAGATAGTGGTATGTGATACCATTCCTATCAAACCACAGGGGCCGGAATCAAAGATCAAGGTAGTTTCAGTTGCAGAGCTTTTTGCGGTAGCCATCCGTAATATGCACGAAAACAAATCAATTACCAGTCTGTTTATCCACAGCCACCGCAGGGGAGATTGATAACGTATTTTAATAATCAATATAAATTGTCTAAACAATGAAAACAATAACCATCGAAGGACAACTCAGGAGCGAATTCGGCAAAAAAGCCACCCGCCAGATCCGTTCTGAGGAAAAAGTGCCTTGCGTTATTTACGGGGGTGCAGAAACTGTTAATTTTTCAGCTCCTGCAAAAGCATTCAAAAACCTGGTATACACTGCCGAATTCCAGATCGCAGAAGTTAAACTGGGCGCTAAAACTTACAGATGCGTATTAAAAGATCTGCAGTTTGACGTAGTTACTGATGCCCTGGCTCACATCGATTTCATGGAGCTGGTGGAAGACAAACAGGTATCGGTTACCCTGCCTATCAAACTGGTTGGTCAGTCTGTTGGTGTTAAAGCCGGTGGTAAACTGGTTAGCAAACTGAAAGCGCTGAAAGTAAAAGCTTTACCTAAGCACCTGGTTGAAAATATCGAAGTAAACATCGATAACCTGGAACTGAATGCTAACATTCGTGTTGAAGACGTGAAAATTGAAGGTGTTGAAATCACCAACTCTCCACGTATTCCTATCGCTTCTGTGGTAATGACCCGTCAGCTGCGTCAGGAAGAAGCAACTGCTGAAAAAGACGCTAAAAAGAAATAATCTTTTAGAAATATTTTTCCAAAAGGCCTCTCTACTTGTAGAGGGGCTTTTTAGTTTGGAATTACAAATTACCAATTACGGATTTTCAGGACGATTTTCCGTAATTATCTTCTCACAAATCCGTAATCCGTAATCCGTAATTCGTAATTTTCTCAAATGAAATATTTAATAGCAGGTTTAGGCAATATCGGCGATGAATATAAACACACCCGGCATAATATCGGGTTTGATGTGGCCGATGCTTTTGCTGCCAAACATAAGGCTGCTTTCAATAACGACCGGCTGGCCGACGTGGCCGAATGTAAGTGGAAAGGGAAAACCTTTATCGTGATAAAACCCACTACCTATATGAACCTTAGCGGCCGGGCCATCAAATACTGGCTGGATAAGGAAAAGATCCCGGTGGAAAACCTGCTAGTGATCCTGGACGACCTCGCCCTTCCGCTGGAGGTGATCCGGCTGCGGCCCGGTGGCAGCGACGCGGGGCACAATGGTCTGAAAAGTATACAGGAATCATTAGGCACCAACCAGTATCCCCGTTTGCGTTTCGGCGTGGGTAACAACTATCCCAAAGGCCGGCAGGTGGAATTTGTGCTCAGCAAATGGAAAAATACAGAGGAACCCGTAGTGCAGGAAAAAATTAATAAAAGCACAGAAATTATTGAGAATTTTGCGAGTATTGGCATTGCCCGTACTATGAATGAATGCAACAAGCTAACTTTTCTGTTGTAATGTGAATATGAGCGCTGATACCCGTCTGTTTTTTTTATCTTTTAAATCAAACGCATTATGAAAATTATTTGCGTAGGCAGGAACTATGCCGACCATGCCAAAGAATTAAAGAACGAAGTGCCCGCTGAGCCGGTATTGTTTATGAAACCCAAAAATGCACTGTTGCAGAATGGTCATCCCTTTTACTACCCGGAATTTACCAGCAACCTGCATTACGAATGTGAATTGGTATTGAGGGTAAGCAAGAATGGTAAGCATATACAGGAAAAGTTCGCAGATAAATACTATGACCATATGTCTGTGGGTATTGACTTTACAGCAAGAGACCTGCAGGATAAACAAAAAGCAAAAGGATTGCCCTGGGAAATAGCCAAGGCCTTCGATAACTCCGCTGTGGTGGGCAATTTTATACCTATTGCCCCTGATCTGGATAAGAAAGACATTAACTTCTGCTTATATAAGAATAAAGAACTGGCGCAGTCTGGCAATACCCAGGACCTGCTGTTTTCGTTTGACTTCCTGGTAGCTTATATTTCCCGTTTCTTTACCCTCAACATCGGCGACCTCATTTTTACGGGGACCCCGGCTGGTGTTGGGCCTGCAGAAATCGGAGATGGATTTGAAGCGTTTATTGAAAATGACAGCCTGCTGGAATTTTCCGTGAAGTAGTTTTTTCTTGCCCAGGATTAACGGTGATTTTGATGATTCCAAGGATTTTTTCTTTTTTGATTTTAAAAGATTCGGGAAGATCTAAGCGGATAAATTTGCTTAGATCTTCCCGAATCTTTTAAAATCAAATTATAATCACAAGGAAAAATCCTTGGAATCATCAAAATCACCGTTAATCCTGGGCAAGAAAAAACCCGGGTTAAGACAAGTTATGGGATATTGGCATAAATCGTATCCAGTATCCTGGTCAGTTCCGCATAATCCGTTTCGGTCAGCGTTTTCCAGCCAATTTTTCGCATATCATACACCAGTGACCGCACATCTTTATATTTATCCACACCGGCCGGGGTGAGCTGCAGGTATACTTTACGGCGGTCCTGTACATCAGCTTCCCGCTTCACTAATCCTTTTTTCACCAGTAGTTCTATAATCCGCGAAATGGTGGTAATATCCTTAGAGGTATTACGGGCCAGCTCGTTATGGGTGGTTTTTTTATGTTTATAAAGGTTCTCGATTAACAACCATTGATCCACTGTAATGTCCTTCTGCTGGGCATCAAACATCTTTTGCCAATAGTTGCGTAATTTTTTGAGCGTAGCATCCAACTTAAAAAAAGATGGATTACTGACGAAAGTATCAGTCATATTATTTAATTTGCATTAGCAACTGTTGCTATGGCAACTATTGTTTTTAAATTACCATCATCACCAAAACAGTCTTATTGTGTTTAAAGATAGCACAAGCGTTTCAACTTTAAAAGCGCCGGCCTCCGACCAGGGGGGAAACAGCGGCGAAATGGCTGATTTATTAACCGCCTGGCGCCTGATGTGTGAGGCTGGCAGTATGGCCGCTACCTATGAAGCTAACAGGGCCATCTGCAAATACGTTCACTCCACTTCCCGCGGGCATGAAGCCATACAAATAGCCACAGGACTGCAATTACGGCCATGGGACTTTGTGAGTCCCTATTACCGGGATGAAAGCATGTTATTGGCCATGGGCTTTACCCCCTATCAGCTGATGCTGCAATTACTGGCTAAAGGAGATGATCCGTTTTCTGCCGGCAGGTCTTATTACAGTCATCCCAACAGCCGGGAGGCAGATAAACCGCAAATCCCGCATCAAAGCAGCGCCACCGGCATGCAGGTAATCCCTACTACCGGGATTGCCCAGGGAGTACAATACCTGGAGCAGATACAGTCCACCCTGCTGAAAACAGGACCTGGAGGAGAGCTCCCCGTGGTAGTTTGCTCACTCGGCGATGGCAGCGTAACGGAGGGAGAGGTTAGCGAAGCCCTGCAATTTGCCGTATTGAAGCAACTACCCATTATTTACCTCGTACAGGACAATGACTGGGGTATTTCCGCTACCGCAGCAGAAGTACGCACTATGGACGCCTATGAGTATGCAGCCGGCTTTAAAGGCCTGGAGCGCATGCGGGTGGATGGCAGTGACTTCACCGCCAGTTACGCCGCTATAGAAACTGCCATCAGTTATGTAAGACAGGAACGCCGCCCTATTTTGGTGCAAGCCAACGTGCCGTTGCTGGGGCATCATACCTCAGGGGTACGTAAGGAATGGTACCGTACAGCGGAAGACCTGGAAAAACACGCTGCCAACGATCCGGTTCCCAAACTGCGCGCATTGCTGGAAAAACATGGGGTTGCTGCCGGAGTACTCGACCAGATCGCGCAAACTGCTGTAACCGATATACAAACTGCTTTTGACAAAGCGGTTCAGGCGCCGGAACCCGCCCTTGAAAGCGTGGAGGAGCACATATTTGCCCCGGTTGCGGTTACCACCGAAAGCGGGCAACGAACACCGGACAGTAAAACAAAGGTGGTGATGGTGGATGCCGCTTTACACGCGGTAGAGGAAATCATGCAACAATATCCTGAAGCCATATTTTTCGGACAGGACGTAGGACGCAGACTGGGGGGCGTTTTCCGGGAAGCGGCAACACTCGGCGATAAATTTGGCGCTCATCGTGTATACAACACCGCTATACAGGAAGCGTATATTATAGGCGCCACTGCGGGACTTTCTGCCGCAGGCGTAAAACCTATTGTAGAAGTACAGTTTGCGGATTATATCTATCCCGGATTTAACCAGCTGGTAACGGAGATATCGAAGTCCTGTTATTTAACTAATGGCAAATACCCGGTGCAAACATTGATCCGGGTGCCTATCGGCGCCTATGGCGGCGGGGGACCTTATCATTCCGGCAGTGTGGAATCTACCCTGCTGAGCATCAAAGGTATTAAGGTAGTGTACCCTTCCAACGCAGCGGATATGAAAGGACTGATGAAAGCTGCCTTTCTCGATCCTAACCCGGTGGTGATGCTGGAACATAAAGGACTGTACTGGAGCAAAGTACCCGGCACACTGGAAGCCATGATGGTGGAACCTGCGGCCGATTATGTATTGCCAATGGGTAAAGGTAATGTGGTACAACATGCACACCCTAAAGATGTGGCACAGGGAAACGCATTATGTGTAATCACCTACGGCATGGGAGTGTACTGGGCTAAGGCCGCTGCCAAAGCCTTTCCCGGGAATGTTACCATCGTGGATCTGCGTACGCTGTTTCCATTAGACGAAGCGCTGGTTTTTGATATGGTACAAAAACATGGAAAATGCCTGATCCTCACGGAAGAACAACTTAACAACTCTTTTGCGCAGGCGCTCGCAGGCCGTATCCAGAAAGCATGTTTCCGTTTTTTGGATGCTCCCGTGTTTACTGTTGGTGCGCTCGACTTACCTGCCGTACCGCTGAATACCGGGCTGGAAGCAGCGATGCTGCCTGGTCCCGCCAAAGTGGAAGCAGCCATAAGAGAATTACTCAGCTATTAGCAATAGCAAAGACCAGCTTGTCATGTTTGTTCCAATTTTGTTAAAACGGGTTGGCAACAGGTAAAAGCTACTCCATTCTTCCTATCTTTTAATGATGAAAGCCAATGTTACTGACCTGGAGATAGAGCAGCAGCTATTACCGTTATTTGATACAACCGGGAATCCCTTCGCCAGGCGGGCATTAGCCCATGTGTTGCTCGAACTTCCATCCGCGCAGGAAGCCGTGTATGAAAGACAACAACTCATTCAATCATTCATAAATAACGGTTACGTATATACGAAAATTGAATATTCCAAGCAGGATTTTGAAGAAGTACTACACACTTTTTCCCGTATAAACGATCAATATTATTATTACGACAGCAACCAGGTAATTGCCACTGTGCAGCTGCTATGGCGCCGGCGTTACCGGCATTCCATGAGGAGCAGGCTGGCACAGCTGGCGCTGTTTATGGAAAAAATGGATCTGTATTTCGAGCAGGTAGATCCTGCACTTTTTCCGGTGGTATTTGGTGAACGGCTGGTGGCATTGAAACAATATCTTTCTATGTTTCATGCGGTTGACATAGCAAAGCGTATCCGCAAAGATCGGTTTGGCGTAAAGGACCAGTTATTTTTGCTGGACCTGCTGAACCGGAGAATAGCAGCAAACGCTGCAAACATGCATTGGGAAACCTTTTATGCGTATGAAGCGTGGTTGTCGCTGGCGCAGGGTATGATAAAACATGCTTTTGTATTTCCCACCTTTGCAGAGGGAGGATTGCAGCTGAAAGATTTTTATCATCCGGCGTTAAAGCATCCCGTGAAAAATGACCTGGAAGTAAATGATACTGTGATGTTGCTGACAGGGCCTAATATGTCGGGGAAGTCTACCTTGCTAAAAGCATTGGGCATTTGTATTTACCTGGCCCACGCCGGCGTGGGAGTGCCTGCGCGTTATTGCCGGTTACCTTATTTTGATTCCATTACGGTGATCATTAATTTATCTGATGACCTGAAACATGGTTACAGCCATTTTATGATGGAAGTGCAGCACCTGAAAAACGTAGTACAGGAGGCCGGTTCAGGCAAACGTTGTTTTGCGGTATTTGATGAATTGTTCAGGGGGACCAATGTAGATGATGCCCTGGATATTTCGCAGCAAACGATCAGCGGACTTAATCGTTTCAGGGGTAGTTTTTTTGTCGTCTCCACACATCTGTACCAGTTACAACCATTGTTGCCGGAAATCAATGCGTGGTATATCGATTGTAAGTTAAAAGACCATTCACCGCAGTTCCTTTACCGGTTAAAGCCGGGATGGTCTGATTTGAAAATAGGACGGATTATTTTTGAGAAGGAAGGATTGCCGGCGTTACTGCAAAAAAACGGATAGGGAAAACCCTAAAGCAGCCTGCTATTTGACCGTTTTACGGGTGTTGCCAAAGGTGAAGTTAACGGTGGTGGTTAGCCGCTTCATCGCAATCGCTAACTGGTTCTCCACTGTTTTCACAGAAAGGTTCATTACTTCTGCCACTTCTTTGTATTTCATACCATTTTGTTTTATCAGCGTAAATACCATTTTACATTTAGGAGGAAGCTGCTGGATGGTAAATTCCATTTTCCGGATCATTTCTGCGGAAATCATTAGTTGCTCGGGATCACTGTCGAACGCGATATTTACTTTTTCTTCTTCCGGGAAGTATACCTGCTTTGATATGGCTTGTTTGCGTAGATAGTCGATGGCCTTATTTTTTGCAACGACAAAAAGATATACCTGCGGGTTTTTTATATGGCCCAATGATTGCCTTTTTTGCCAGCAATGCATAAAAACATCGTTGGTAATTTCTTCAGCGACTTCCCTGGAATGCGTGAGTGTGTACGAGAAACGGAGCAGCGTCACGAAGAAATGATCATAAAACGCCCTGAAGGCCGCCTGATCATTGTTCACTGTGATGTTGCTAAAAAGACTATTGATGGTACACTGATCCATTCCTTTTATACGCTGATAATGGTTGCAAATTATATAACGTAGATTATGCTAAAGTTAACAAAATATTTTATCCGCACTGTTTTTTTGTATCTGATGTTATTTTCAACAAAATTGACACTCTTTTAGCCCCGAATACTTCACTGGTATGGATATTTCCTTTTTCATCTATTTCCCGCAATTATTTTTTTTCTTTTTTGGGGGTTTTGGGATTTCTTTTCGTCCTTCTGTTATAATTCGCACAAAAATTAAATGACCGAGCATTACCGGATAGAAATATTAATGGCAAGGAAACTGGCAGGAGAAGCATCGTTTGATGAGCTAACAGAGCTGGATGCGTTATTGAGCCGGTACCCGGAACAGCAGTACGCCTATACTATTGTGGCAGATATCAATGCAGTACGCGAAAGCAAGGCATTCTCGGCTGCGGAGGAGCAACAATTATTACAGCGCGGACAGGCCAATATTTCCCGGCTGATGGAAGAACCGGGGCCGGTGGTGAAACGGATGTTTCCATGGAAACACGCTGTCAGCATAGCTGCCGGTATTCTCGTTGTAGCCGCCGTTTACTGGACCTGGCAGCTGCCACAACAAAATAGTTACCGTAATGAGGTGGTCACTAAAACAGGTTCCAAAACTTCGGTGGTACTGCCGGACGGTACCAGCGTGGTACTGAACGCATGCAGCCAGCTACGGTACGATGTGAATAAATTCCTGGAAGGCGACCGCGAAGTGATGCTTACCGGGGAAGCATTTTTCGACGTAAAACATGATCCTCATCATCCTTTTATCATCAAGGCAGAACAGGTAAATATCAAAGTATTAGGTACCGTTTTCAATGTGAAAGCATATAAGGAAGATGCTACCGTGGAAACCACCCTGATGAGTGGAAAAGTGGAGGTCAGCTTTACGGAAAGTGGTACCTCCAAAGGAAAAGTAGTAGTGCTGGAGCCTGAACAGAAATTAATCATTGATAAAAAAAATATAAGTACTTCCGCCACAGCATCAACAGGTAATTCCAACCACCATTTCTCCATTGCGCCCGCCAAAATAAGGCCGGAGGAACAGCCATCAACAGCGCCAACAACAGCCTGGATGAACGACAGGTTTGAATTTGATAAAGTTACGTTCGAGGATTTGTCTCATGACCTGGAACGGTGGTATAATGTTACCGTCCGGTTCAGAAATGAGAAGTATAAAAATGAAGTATTCACAGGCGCCTTCCGGAAACAAAGCATGGAAGAGGTATTACAGGCATTGCAATTAATGTCAGGATTTCAGTATGAAGTAAACAGCAGGGAAAATGTTGTTTACATATGGTAATCATCTGATTAAATAATCATTCATGAACTAATAAATCAATATCGCTTTTTTATTGCTGAAGGCAAATAAAAAAGGGAAATGCTCGAACATTCCCCTTTTCAAATGCCGGATAAACAACTAAACCGATTCTACAAAATCAGGTAATGGCCTAATTATTTAACCTAACGAAACAAATTTATGAAAAAAAGTTATTGGTGGCCTTCTAATATTCCCAGGCGGAATATCGGGAAACTATTACTGCGTATGAAATTAACATCTGTTTTACTTTGTGCTGGTTTCCTGCAGCTAAGTGCACATGGGTTTTCCCAGGAGAAGATCAGTGTTGATTATAAAAATATCAACATTGCCAAGCTCCTGGATCTTATCGGAAAGCGTAGCGATTATACAATCCTGTATAAGAACAATACCATTCCTGATAAAAAAATAGCGATCAGCATGGATAATGCCCCGGTAAAAGAAGTACTGGACAAGGCATTGGAAGGGACCTCTCTTCGCTATAAAGTGATGCCCAATAACCTGATCGTTATCCTGAAAGCAGGAGAAATAGCGAAAACAATACGGATAGAAGGGGTTGTAAAAGATGACCAGGGGCAGCCGCTGATTGGCGTTACCGTGTTGGTAAAAGGAACTGCTACCGGCGCCAAAACGGATGTCAACGGCCATTATTCGATAGAAGTACCTGAAAATTCAACGCTGGAGTTTTCCTATATCGGTTATGAAACGCGGCAATTGCAGTTAAAGGAAAGCGGTAATTATGCCATCGTCATGAAGCCTAATGAAAATGGTTTGAACGAAGTGGTGGTAGTAGGTTATGGAAAGCAGAAGCGGGTGAACCTTAGCGGTGCGGTGGACAATGTTTCAGGAAAAGCATTGGAGAGCCGTCCGATCACCAATGTGGGAACCGGTTTGCAAGGGCTCATTCCTAACCTTAACATTACTATCAACAACGGCCGATCCTCTTCCGCTCCCGGCTTCAATCTTCGTGGTTATACCTCGCTGAATGGTGGTGAGCCGTTTATCCTGGTAGACAATATACCTTTTTCGGCTGCCGAGGTGTCAAGACTGAATCCCGCCGATGTAGAAAGCGTAACGGTACTGAAAGATGCTGCTTCTGCGGCTATTTACGGCGCCCGTGCTGCGTTCGGGGTAGTGCTGATCACCACCAAAACGGCTAAAGACGGACGGCTGGCAGTAGCTGTAAACGCTAATTACGCCTCCCGCTCGCTGGGCTCGGTGCCTGATATTATTACCGACCCGCTGGTGACTATGCAGATGAAACATGACGCTGCCACGCCACTATATGATCTGTATCCTGACGCCGTAAGAGCCTATGCCGCACAGCGTTCCAAAGATCCTTCGCTGCCTGCTGTTATTGTAGATCCAACCAACAGGAATGCCTGGTCTTATTTTGGCACTACCGACTGGCTGCATGAAGTATATAATAAATCAGCGCCGGCATATACGGCTAATTTCAGCATCGCCAGGGGAGATGATAAATTGAATTATTATTTATCCGGAGAATATTACAAACAGGATGGAATGCTGAGAACCAATCCTGATATCTATACACGTTATAACCTGCGTGGAAAAGCAACCTATACTTTTAACGATCGTTTTAAACTGGGAACTAATACGGTATATACCAATATGACGTATGACCAGCCGTCTAATGCCACCGACTACCTGTTTTTCCATAACGCCAACCGTACTCCTTCGTTATCTGTTCCCAAAAACCCGGACGGTACCTGGACTTCAGACGGTGCGGCCTTGCTGGGTAAATTGCAAAGTGGCGGCCGGAATAACAGCAACCTGGGTGAGTTCATGACCACATTTAACACGGAGATTGCGCTGGTTAAAAAGGTATGGACCCTGAAGGGAGATGCTACCTTCCGTCGCAGCAACGGTATGGGCAAATCATATAATATCCCTGTAGCCTACCGCACAGGTCCTGATCAGCCGTTTCAATATACCGATGGTAATCAGTCCGGCGCCTCCAACAGTGCCTATCAGTCGAAATACAATGTATACAACGTATACTCTGATTTCAGCAAAACATTTAACAAGCATGAGTTAGGTGTACTCGTTGGTTTCAACCAGGAATATTTCTATACAAACAGTATCAGTGCCAGCGCCAAAGGATTGATCAGTCCTGATTTCCCAACTACTGCATTGGCTACCGGCGCCGTTACGCAAGGCCAAACGATCAGCGACTGGGCTGTACGAGGCATATTTTACCGGGTAAACTATGCTTTTGATGATAAGTACCTGCTGGAGCTGAATGGCCGTGAAGACGGATCTTCCCGCTTTCCTTCCAATAAACGTTGGGGCTTCTTCCCGTCGGCATCTGCTGCATGGGTACTGTCCAAAGAAAAGTTCTTAAAGCCGGTGTTTGATGCTGCCAGCATCGACCTGTTCAAATTACGCGCTTCCTACGGATCACTGGGCGATCAGCAATGGTCTAACTATGGCTACCTGGCTACCATGAATTCAGGTACTCTGAGCACTATCCTGGATGGAAAGCAGCCGATTGCGGTGTATAAGCCCAATCCCGTTACACCTACCTATACCTGGCAAAAGGTACGGTCTATCAATGGTGGCGTGGATATGGCCATGCTGAAAGAAAGACTGACTGTCAGCTATGATCGCTATACCCGCTTTACTGAAGGAATGTTTATCAAAAGCAAAACATTGCCCGCAGTATATGGCGCCCCAGAACCGCGCACGAATGCTGCTAACCTGAAAACAAGAGGACAGGAGCTGAGTGTTCTCTGGCACGACCAGTTTAACATCAACAAAAATCCATTCTCCTACAGTGTGAAATTTTCGCTGGCGGATAGCCGTACTTTCATCACGAAGTATGATAACCCGGTGGGTAACCTGGGAGATTACTACGTGGGTCAGGAAATTGGAGAGATATGGGGGCTGGAAACAGAAGGATTTTTCCAGAATGAAGAAGAGCTGAAAAATCATCCCAATCAAACCAAGGTGGGTTCAGATGATCAGGGATATAAGTTTTATGTGGGTGACCTGAAGTTCCGCGACCTGAATCAAGATGGTGAAATAAGCTACGGGAAAAATACCCTGGCTGATCATGGCGACAGACGCATTATTGGTAATAACAGTGTGCGCTTCCCATACAGCTTTGATCTTTCTGCTGCTTACAAGGGATTTGACGTACGCGGCTTTTTCCAGGGCATTGGTAAAAGAGATTGGTATCCCGGCGCCAGCAATCACTACTTCTGGGGTATTTATGCACAGCCATGGGCAAACGTGCAGGTGCAGAATATGGATCACTGGACTCCTGAAAATCCAAATGGCTACTTCCCCCGCGTAAAATCATATATCGCGGAAGATGCATCCGAACTGGGCGCACCTCAAACACGGTACCTGCAGAATGCTGCTTACCTGAGATTGAAGAACGTAACGCTCGGTTATACACTTCCCCGCAACCTGACTGATAAAATGAAAATTGCACGTTTAAGGTGCTACTTCAGTGCAGAGAACATCTTCACGGTGTCTCACCTGAAAGCAGACATTGACCCTGAAGGGTTGGACGGTACTATTTATCCGTTTCAGAAAACTTATTCGTTTGGTTTGAATATGAATTTTTAATGTGTTCTAAAATGTGCATCATGAAACAACTGAGGCTAGCTATATTATTGATAACAACAGTGGGTGCGGCAGTGTCCTGTAATAAGGACTACCTGCAGCGATTGCCACAAACAGATATTACACCCGAGGCATTTTTCAATTCCCCCAAGGACCTGGAAACCTATACCAATGGCTTCTATGCAAAGGATTATTATTCTTACGACGATCTGAACTCTGATAACATTTCCAGTTACAGCGGTGGCGGAGAACTGGACCTGTTGGTACAGAACGGTATCAGTGCCACCACGGTAGGCGGCTGGGACGACTGGGCCGATCTGCGCAGCTTTAACTTTATGCTGGATAATGTATCCAGGGCCAAGGGAGACCAGGCGGCGATTAATCATTTTATTGGTATCGCCAGATTTTTCCGCGCCAGGTTTTATATGAACAAAGTAGCCAGGTATTCTGATGTGCCCTGGTATTCAACTGCCTTATCCAATGTGGATTCCGCGTTGTACAAGCCGCGTGACACACGTACTATGGTGGTAGATTCCATTATGGCGGATCTGCAGTATGCGGTAGATAACATCAAACCGGATCAGGGAACCAATACCCGGGTTACCAAATGGACAGCACTGGCGCTGATGTCGCGCTTCGGTTTGTTTGAAGGTACTTTCCGTAAATACCACGATGAGCTGAACCTGCAGGGTACCGCTAACACATTTTTGCAGAAATCGGCCTGGGCGGCAGAACAGCTGATGGGAAGCCAGAAATTCAGCATTTATAATACCGGCAAAGGAGCAGAAGATTACCGCGCGCTGTTTTGCAGTTCTACACTGACGAACAACCCGGAAATGATCCAGTGGATGGATTTTCAACAGGCCCTGAACCGCGGCAATAATTCGCATGTAGTGTTGGGCTGGACCTGGTCTTTAAGCCAAAGCCTGGTATATACTTACCTGATGAAAGATGGTACGCCGTTTACCGCCCTTCCCGGTTATGCTAAAATGGATTATGTGACCACCTTTAATAATCGTGATCCCCGTTTAGCCGAGACCGTATCTTATCCTGCTTTTTCACCTACGAAGAATAATAGTCTGTACATCCCCAAGCCTAATCTTGGAGGCTATGACCAGCTGAAGTTTTATCCGCGTGATCCGGCACAGCGCCAGGGCTGGGAAGCGAATTTTACTGCCATCCCGTTATTCAGATATGCAGAAGTATTACTGAACTATGCAGAAGCGAAAGCAGAACTGGGTACATTGACGGCTACTGATATTACGAACACCATCGACAAACTCCGTGACCGTGTACAAATGCCGCATCTCGTGATGGGAACTGCAAATGCCACACCGGATCCGGTACAGGCTGCAGCCTATCCCGCTGTGAGTGGCGCCAATAAAGGTGTAATACTGGAAATCAGGAGAGAAAGAAGAGTGGAAATGGCCTGCGAAGGATTGCGCTTTAATGATGTAAACAGGTGGAAAGCAGGTATGCGTTTCCAGGATTCACAGCAGGGTATTTATGTGCCGGCACTGGGAGGTATTGATATGACCGGTGACGGTAAAGCAGATATTGCTATCCTGGCATCCCCTTCCGATACAGCTGTGCTGGCTGGTTTGCCTGCCGATGTAAGAGCATCCGTTTCCCGTTTTTATCTGAAAGATAAAGATGGAAAAGATAACAACTTCTATCTCGAGAACGGTACGTCAGGACATATCATGTTTACACGCGACAGGGACGGTAAACGTGTATTTATTGAACCTAAGTATTACTATCGTCCTATACCATTATCGCAAACGGTACTGAATCCAAATCTGAAACAGATTTTTGGCTGGTAACCCCAACAAATACAAATTGTGACTACGAATTACAGCACTGCTGTAATTCGTAGTTGTTTAAAACCCATTCGTATGCATAAAAAAATATTATTGGCTGTTATTGCCTGTCTGTGTTTACACGTGGCAGCGGGGCAAGGATTTTCGGGAAAGGTATTCATAGACAGTAATGGGAACGACAGGTGTGATCCAGGTGAGGCAGGGCTTTCCGGTGTACGGGTATCGAATGGATTACAGGTAGCGGTAACTGATGCCGGTGGAAAATTCAGTCTGCCTGTTTATCAGAAAGCGAAGTTTGTATTTATTACCACACCGGCGGGTTACCGGTTTACACGGTCGTTTTATCTTAACGCCGATAGCAGCAGAACGACTTATGATTTTGCGCTGATGCCGGTAAAACATTCGCAGCAAGGCATAGCAAAGTTTGTGCGGCTAACGGATACAGAAACTGCGTTATACAATAACTGGATCACGGAAGCAAAGGATTATGCAAAAAATGAGCGGGCCGATTTTATTGTACATACAGGTGATATCTGTTATGAGGAAGGACTGAAATTTCATGCAAAGCAGGTGAATACGGCTACGATGGGACTGCCGGTATATTACTGTATCGGCAATCACGACCTGGTGAAAGGCCCGTACGGAGAAGCTTTGTACGAATCGTTGTTTGGCCCGGTGTTTTATTCCTTTGAAGCAGGACCTGCACATTTTATTGTAACGCCGATGTGGTATGGTGATTATAAACCTTCCTATACCGTGGATGATGTGCTGCAATGGCTGAAGAATGACCTGGCGCATACGGATCCCGCAAAGCCGGTGGTTATTTTTAATCATGACCTGCTTACCTATGATACCTTGTTTGCTGTAAGATCAGGTAACGACAGTATTATACTGAACGACCATCACCTGAAAGCATGGATCTACGGGCACTGGCATATTAATTATGCACATACACATGGTAACAGCGGTATCCGTTCCCTCTGTTCTGCACCCGCGGCAGATGGAGGAATTGATAATTCGGCCAGTAATTTTGATATGATTAAAGTTGACCGGCAGGGTATAGCAGGTGTAGAAAGACGTTACACCTATGTAGACAACCAGCTTACACAGGTATCACCGTCGGCTGCCGGCGTGGCCTTCGATGCCAACCGGTTGCTGGTCAGCGTTAATACCTACCATACCTCTGCTAATGTGAAAAAGGTACTCTTCAGTTTATATGGCAAAAACGGTCAATTATTAAAACAGTTACCGCTGCAACCACGTACCGACTGGAATTGGGCGACAACTACCGCTATACCCGCGGCCTGGCTAAACAACGTATATACTTCCACGGTAGAGGCCACCACCAGTACAGGTAATATCCTGTTCAGAAGGGATACCTTCTCTCTTAAAAAAAATATAATACCCGCCGCTACCGGTCAACAATGGCCGGAAGTATTGCAGCATGCCCAACGCAGCGGGGTGGTCACAGCAGCGGCATCTGCCGGAAAGGGATTGCAGCTGGTATGGTCAGCCAATACCGGCGGTAACGTGTGGAAGTCGTCACCGGTATGTGCGGAAGGGAAAGTGTTTGTGGGTACTATTGATGATGAAGAAAATAAGCGTAATGGCATTACGGCGATGGATGCGGGTACCGGAAAGGTATTGTGGCAGTTTCATACCGGTAACTCTGTGAAGCATAGCATCAGTTACAGCAACCACTTGTTGTTAGCTACCGATGCAGACGGCATTACATATGCGCTGGAGGCAGCTACGGGAAAACTTCGCTGGCAGCATGCCGGCGATATGAGCAGTTTGCCTTCTTATAATTCAGGTGGTGTGGTGATCAACGGCGTTTATTATACCGGCGCCGGAAAATACATGCAGGCACTGGAACTGGCTACCGGCGCAGTGAAATGGACCAATCACGACTGGAGCGGAGGGGAAGGTACGCCAGCCGCTATGGCAGTGCAGGGCGACTGCCTGGTAACTTCTTCCAACTGGAACCACTTGTTTGCACATGATTTGAATACCGGAAAGCTGCGCTGGAAACGCAGCGATGAAGGTATCCGTTTCCGCAGCGGCACGCCGGCATTCTATGATGGCAAATTATATGTGCACGGATTGAACAAGCTGCATATCATTGACCCGGCCAACGGTAAAACAACCGACAGTATTCCGGTGGAAGAAGCACTGAAAACAATGACGGCTCCGGTAGTAACGGAGAAGTATATACTTGTTTGTACGGCTACCAATGGAATGGCGGCATATGACAAACAAACCAGGAAGTTGCAGTGGCGTTTTGTACCGGGAGAAGCGCTGTTTTACACTGCTCCTTATACACAGCCTTCATCTGCCACGATTGAGTCTACACCGTTGTGCGCAGGCGACCGGGTTTATGTGGGCGCTTCTGATGGCTATGTGTATACTGTAGATCTGAAAACCGGTGAAACGTTATCCCGCTTCCGCACCGGCGCCCCGGTATTTGCGGAGATGGCCATCTGCAACGGACTGTTGTATGTAGCCGATTTCTCCGGGAATGTGAATGCATTTAGTTTGTAGATAGGATATTTTTTAAAACAGGAAAAGGCCATCTCTTTTGAAGGAGATGGCCTTTCCTGTTTTCCGCATCGGGGCGTGTGCCGTTTACCGCACCGCCCAACAAGGTTTATCAGTACCCCGGGTTTTGTACCAGGTTAGGATTAATGCTGGTTTGTTTGAACGGAATCGGGAACAGCTTGTATTTTTCTGCCGATGGCTGATGATCCCACCAGGAAGCGGTAGTGAATTTACCAAAGCGGATCAGGTCCGTTCTGCGCTTGCCTTCAAAAATGAATTCCCGGCCTCTTTCTGCCAATAACTCGTCCGTGGTGAGACTTGTAGCAGTGTAAGCTTCCTTAGGCCAGTCTTCCGCCTTAAAAGCACGTTTTTTAGAAGCATTGATCAGGTCAACAGCTTCCTGTGTAGCCACGCCACCTGCTTTTCTCATGATGGCTTCTGCTTTGTTAAAGTAGATTTCGGTGAGGCGGTAGATCACGAAGTCGTTGCCCCAGTATTGTGCGTCGGTTTGTTTACCCGGCAGGTATTTGGCAAAGCGTGCGCCGCTGTTTTCTTCTCCCTGGGTCATGCCGCCGGCACCGGTTTCGCCGGTAGAATTTCTGCGAATCTCTTTTACAAATACAAGTGGTTTACCGCTGTACTCTTCCGTGCCCAGTACCAGGCTGTCGCCTTTATTTGCGCGCAGGGCCGGATCTTTTTTCTGCGGGCCTATCAGCATCCAGTTTTGTTTACGCAGGTCATTGTCTTTAAATGCATCATATGCGGTAGGAATGACTACGATACTGTTGTTACCATCCACGTCAGCGTTGTAGATCTGGCGCTGGCGGTGGTGCCAGAAGTCGCCCTGCCATCCGAAGCGGGAGTTGCCGGCTCTCAGGTCGTATGCCAGCTGGAACAAGTCTTCCGTAGAAGTATTGTTGTTGGCAGCGAAAGCGCGGAAAATATCCGGTTCCAGTGCGGGAACGGCGCCGCTGAGGGAGCCTCCGTCGCCGGCGATGATTTTATTGCAATAAGTAATGCAGTCGTCCCAGCGCGGGGTGCCTGTCCATTCCTGGGCATTGAGATATAATTCCACCAGCATGGCGTAAGCGCCTGCTTTGGTAACGCGGCCTACCATATCACCAGACAGTGGTTGCAGTTGCTCCAGGTTGTCTTTTATTTCCTTTTCCACAAAGGCAAATACTTCTTTACGTGGTTTGGTAGCCGGGGAGGCAGAGTTGCTGACTTCTGTGACGATGGGTATATTACCATAGAGGTCCATCAGTTTCAGGTAGTGCCAGGCGCGTACCACTCTTGTTTCCGCGAGCAGGGTTGTTTTATCTGCTTCGGTCATGCCGATTTTAGTGAAGTCCAGTGCCGACAGATCTTTGATGGTATTGTTACAGAAGCCCATTCCCCAGAACATGAGTCTCCATGGGTTCCAGGCATTGTCTTCGTTGGCAATCCAGGTATGGTCGTGTAGCCTGATCCAGTTACCGCCATCATAGCCATGCTTACCTTTCTGCGGCCAGGCCAGCTGGTCGGCAGATAGTTCCTGCAGGCGCCAGTAGCCGGTTTGGCCGGTAGGGGCAGCCCAGGCGCCGGCGTGGGTAAACGGGCGCAGCACCGCCGACATCACTTCCTGTTTATTATTATAGAACTGGTCTGAAATAATTTCGCTGTATGGTTTTTCATCGAGCTTGGTGCAGGCACTCAAACCGAGGACCAGCAGGGCTGCGCTGATATATGCATTATTCTTTTTCATACGTTACAATTTTGCTGCTTTTAAAATCCAAGGTTCAAGCCGATAGTGTAGGAGCGGGTGCGTGGATAAAATCCTCTTCCATCAATACCGGAATCCAGTGCGGTATCTTCCAGTTCCGGATCAAGACCGCTGTATTTGGTGATGGTGGCGATGTTACGGCCGCTTGCATATACCCGCAGACTGCGGATATATTTAGTTTTCAGCTGGAAATTATAACCCAGGGTGATGTTATCCAGTTTTACGAAATCACCTTTCTCCAGGTAATAATCAGAAAACTGCGGGTCATCGTTCAGTTTGGCGTTTTTGCCGATGGCAGAAGACAGCATGTTGTTGGGCGCCCATTTCTTGTTACCGAAGTACATATCCTGCAGGTTGAGGATATCGTAACCAAATTTTCCACGGAAGAAGATACTCAGGTCAAAGTTTTTATAACGGAAAGTATTGTTCCAGGACGCCATGTATTTTGGAATACCATTCCCGATAACGGTTTTGTCGTCCGGATTGATCTGGGAGGTGGTACCAATGCTGCCATCTTTTTTGTAGAACTGCCATTTGCCGTCGCTGGTAAGACCTGCATAACGGTATCCATAGAACGTGCCCAGCGGACCGCCTTCCACTACGCGGATGGCAGAACCCAGGTTACCCGGAGAAGGCAGATCGCCATAGAACTGCTCAGTAGCCTTGTAGATCTGGTTGGAGAAGGACACCATTTTATTCCGCTGGGAGTTAAAGGCCAGATCACTGTTCCAGGAGAAGTCTTTTGTTTTTACCGGTACAGTATTAATGACTACTTCCACACCGTTATTGGAGATAGCGCCCACATTGGTGAAGATGTTATCCAGGATATTGGAAGGCAGCTGCGCAGTATAGTTGAATAAGAGGTCAACTGTTTTGCGGCTGTATACATCCACGGAACCACCGATCCTGTTTTTCAGGAGGGAGAAGTCAAGTCCTACGTTGAATTCCTTTTTCTTTTCCCATCTCAGGTCCGGGTTTGGATTTTTATTGGGGCCATAGGTTTGGATCCATTGGCCGTATTGCAGGTAGGCGCCGCCTGTTCCGAGTGTCAGCAGGGATTGGTAGCTGGGAATGCCCTGGTTACCGGTGATACCATAGCCGGCGCGCAGTTTCAGGTTATTGATCACGGTAAGATCCTGCATGAATGCTTCTTTAGAGATCACCCATCCTGCGGATACTGCCGGGAAGTTACCCCATTTGTTGTTGGCACCGAAGCGGGAGGACCCTTCATGACGCAGGATGGCCTGCAGCATGTATTTCTGTTTGTAGTTATAATTGATCCTGCCGAAAAAGGCGATCAGTGTATTATCTATTTTGTTGCTGCTTTGTTTCGGGCGCGGAAGTGTTTGGTCATTCAGCGCATTACCGGCGGAAATGTTCCAGTCTTCAAACGCATCTGTTAAGAAACCGTTGTTGTCCATGGCATACTTTTCCAGGGTGCTGTACTGGTAGCTATAGCCGCCCAGTACGTTGAATGTATGGTCGGAGTTAACGGTTTTTGTGTAATCGACTGTTGCTTCAAAGGTTTTATCCATGGCGGCAGAATTAGCTTTATAGGCATAGCCGCCACCTTTGAAATCCTGGATGGAAGAGCGGGACGCCTTGCTTTTGTACTGGCGATCGGTATATTCGTTACGTACAATAGCGCCGAAGGCGGAGAACTTCAAATCACGTATAGGCTCCAGCGTTAGGCGGGCATCTCCTGAATATGTTTTCTGATCTCTTTCATACAGTTCCTGCTGCAGGCGTGCCAGCGGGTTGTAGTTATTAAAGCCATTTGTTTCGATGTATTTACCATCAGGGCCAAAGATGGGTGCGGTCGGGTTACGCTGTACGGCTTGTTCAAAGTCGGCGCCGGCGTTACCGGCTTTGTTGTCGCCGCCACCGCTGTTACCGCCGTTGAGATTGGCTTTGTTGAAATTGCCGGCCAGGTTGAATTGCATTGTCAGCAGACCCTGCAGGCCGGTTTGGTTTACGTTTACCCTGCCGCCGTATTGTGTGCGACCGTTCTGTTGTGCAATACCGTTGGCATCGTTATAATAAATGGAAGCGCGGTAGTTGCTGTTGGCAGTACCGCCGGAAGCGGCGAAGTTGTGATACTGACTGAGGTTGTTTTTATCCAGCAGCAGGTCGTACATATCGGTGTCGGCTCCCTGGTTGTTGGAGGCGCCGGCAATTTTTATGTAGTCGGCAGCACCCAGTATGCTGGGTCTTTTAGCTACTGCTTCACGTTGCAGATAAGTGGAATAGGTGTACTGCGGATCGCCGGCTTTCCCTTTTTTGGTGGTAATGAGGATAACGCCGTTGTTACCCCTGGTACCATAAATAGCCGCAGCGGAACCATCTTTCAGTACGTCGAACGTGGCGATATCGTCCTGTTGTAACAGGTCGAGGTTACCACCGGGAATACCATCAATGACGATCAACGGGTTTCTGTCGCCGGAAATAGAACTAATCCCCCTGATCTGTATAGATGCGCCGCTATTGGGGTTGTTGCCCTGTGTTCTGGTAACAGATAAACCAGCCACTTTACCCTGGATCAAATCCATTGGTGAGCGGGAGCCGCCCTGGTTAAAGTTTTCGGCTTTCACGGTCGCTACGGAGGTGGTTACTTCATTTCTTTTCTGCGTACCATATCCTACTACTACGATATCCTGTAATGATTTTACAGCCGCAGAGAGTTTTACATTCAGTGGTGCGCCGCTGCCGGCGGGCACTTCCTGTTGCTGATAACCTACGAAGGAAAATATCAGTGTCGCGTTTTCCGGTGCCTGTAAAGTAAAGGTACCATCGGCTTTGGTGATGGTGCCGGTGCTGGTACCTTTTATTTGTACAGAAACACCGGGTACGGGCGTTTTATCATTTGCATCCGTCACCTTTCCGGATACAGGTTTGCCCTGTGAGAAGGCAAATAGTGAAAGGAGCATCAGGACCGTACCGGCAATACTGGTCCGAGCCCAAAACGTGGATCGTTTGTGCATATACATTAATTGAAGTTGGTTAATAATGAATCCCGCGAAACCTATTGAAAAAACGATTTAGCAATAAGCGCACGGGCTATTTTTTAGAATTTCTGATACGATTTTAGTAATTTAAAAAATGGTGAAATACCTCTTGATGGAGGATATAACCTGGTTTCCGGTCAGGTTTGGCTATGGTTCCCTAATCGCGTAGCATAAGCAAAAACAAACGATGCATTACAGTACTGGCTTCCAGTACATTATCGATTTAGCTATTAAGTTAGCATAACAAGTTCTCTGTTAGATACAACGAAGGAATTCCCTCTTCCTTATTAGTTTTTCTTTCTTTAATTCGTTCATACACGCGGGTTTGTAATGCGGCGACTTTCTAATGATACTGGCAGCAGTCATTAAAAAATCGATTTAGTAATGGTTCCAAAAAAAAGATTCAAGCGAATCTTCTGTTTTAAATAACAAGTGTTTTAACGCGGCACTTTCTGTCTTCTCCGGGAATAAAAGTAATATTTATTTGCATTAAATGAAATCATTTTTAACATTTTTTTTGAGATGCCGGCAAACCATGGCAGCAGCAACGGGGAAATTATTCCCCGTTATACATTACCGGGATCTGTTGCAGAATGTTGTGTACTCCACCGGAACACACAGGGGTTACAAGTACTACTATCATAGCCCCATTGGCATATTGCACAGGCGGATCTGCAAAGCTATCAAGATCGTATACAAACCAAAGGGCATGGTCAGTGCAGTTGTGCGATGCAGCAAATCGGCATATAATTTTTCTATGGGTTCAGAAAGGGGGATATTCAGCTGGCCAGGGAAAAGCGGGTAAAGAGCTGCAAAAACAAAATGGAGGTAAAAGATGCTGCTGACGGGCTTTCGGGGGATGAATTTCAAAATATCCAACAGGGTAAATCATTACCCTGTTGGAAAAAAAATCAGAAGTCAGATGAAACCCCTTCTTTTGAAACAGGGCTGCTTACTTTTGCGGCCTGGCTGTCGCGGGTATTTTTTTGTACGGTGATGGCGCCAAAAACGCTGAGCAGAAATGCAAAGGCATAAAATCCTTTTTCGCTGGGCGCCAGGGTGGCATTCCATAACCCGATTGTCAGCAATAAGATAGTGAGCAACATAGATACCCAGCTGAGTGCATAGTAGATATCGGTTACAGGGATACCTTCAATTCTGTCTCTTACACATTTTTGTACAGACACGGCTGCAAAAAGGCCGTACATTAAAACGGTGAAGTAGTAACCTTTTTCATTCAGTTGCATAGTGGTAGCATTCCAAAGGCCGATGATAAAGCCCAGGATACCTGCAAATACTGCTACCCAGGAGGCTGCAATAAATGCCATTGATGGTTTTTGTTTCATTGATGGAGTGAATTTTTATTTATGGGATTGGGTTGATGGCTAACAAGATTGCGATCTGCATAATGATGGCCTGTTGTAATAATACAATTTATTTTATATAAAATGGGTTGA
>NZ_JAGTXB010000025.1 GCF_018224885.1 Chitinophaga hostae
AAAGTGAGCGTTGCGGTTAGCATCAGATTGATTAAATTGTGCTAACCGTCACTGGCTTTAAATGCTATACTGTATTGCGTTTGACCAATGTTAAGTGATGTCAGGATAAGTGCAATTGAAACAATTTTGGTTAACTAAAAACAAGTGGTGTATGACCAGTTTTTCTGTTCTTTTCTGGCTCAATAAGAGCCGTACTAAAAACAATAAGCCCGCTATCTATCTTCGCGTCAGCGTAGGCGGCAAACGTGCAGAACTTTCCACGTATCAGTATGTAACCCCGGCGTTATGGAATGCGGCCTCTCAACCTGTTAAAGGAAATTCCGAAGAAGTGAAAGCCATTAACCGGCAGCTAATAATCCTGAAAGCGGATCTATAAAAGCATTACAGCCTGTTAATTACAGTCACCGCTAGTTCTGTCAAAAATTCCTTTGTGGGAATTACTGAATACTCGCGTACATTATGTGAAGCGATAGACTTCCATAACCGCCGGTTTGCAGAGAAGGTAAAAGCCGGAATGAAGTCCGGGCGAACGCTGAAACGCTTTGAGATCACAAAAGAGAAAGTGGTAGCGTTTTTAAAATCGCATTTCCATGTATCAGATAAGCCGCTTTCCGAAATCAAGTTTTCTTTTGCCCCTGATTTTGAACACTTCCTCACCACCGCGCAGGGGATAGGGGCTAATACTGCTATGAAGTATGTGAAGATTTTAAAACAGATGCTCAAATTGGCTGTAGATCAAGGCTGGTTGGTCGTTAGCCCACTGAGCAGGTTTAAGTGCAGCTACGAAGAACCGCAGCGGGAACGGCTTACAAGGGACGAAATTATGGCTTTGTATAACAAAGAGCTGATTCCAAGACTGGAGGAGGTGAGAGATATTTATTTGTTCTGCTGTTTTACGGGCTATGCTTACACAGATGTACTGCATCTTACAACGGATAAATAAGCACTTAACCACGTATACCGCACGGCATACATTTGCAACTACAGTAACGCTGGAAAATGATGTGCCGATTGAAACGGTGAGCCAGATGTTAGGGCATAAATGTATCAGGACAACACAGGATTGGGTTCAAATACGATTGTACATTTGGAGGATATTGGAGCAATTTATCAAACGCACAAACAGGGAATAAGTTTACAATTGTAGATGTAAATCTTTCCCTGTTTTGCTTCAAAGCCTATAGTTCACCATATGGAAGAACTGCTGCAGTTTAATAAGATACGAAGACACTATCCTTTGCCCACGCCCCGTCCACGCCAACGCTGGTACCACTTCCGACAGGAGCAAAGAGTGTACCCGACAGGATGGTGTTTTTATTCTTTGTAACCTGAATATTAGAAATAACTTTTTGTGCGATGACTTTCCATTCTAATTCAGGTTCGGTAGCGCACTGCAAATCCAATTGAATCTTTTGTGTACCAGTATTTGTTATGTAAAAATCAAACTTATAGTTGTTAGTCCCCAGGACAGAATCAGGAAGCGTAGTAACAATTTTCGCCATCTCGAAAGTACTCCTGTCGTTTCCCCGAATCACAGCTCCGGAAAAATAGCTGAAGTAGGGAGGAAGCCCCTCCAATATTGACCCGTTGGTCTGTGGCTGATAGCTAAGATACTTTGCGTTATAAGGTATCTGATCTTTAATGATAACACTTACCTTAGATACAATCCTCTCTAGTACGACAGGCTGTGAAACCGGTCCGCTGATCGTTAATTCCATTCTCCGGTAGAACATATCACTGCCAGGGAGCCAGTTCACCATACCATCAATATCTGGTATGGAATAACCATTAAAGATGGAATCCGGAGATGCGGCAATGGCAATAACATAGTTGCCGGTAGGAAGTGTATCATTCAACTGACCAAATGTGTCATTTCCGGTGCCACTTTGATTAATTGTTTTGATAAGTTTCTGAGTCTGGGCATCAAATACCTTATAGGTTATAAAGTTGATATGATCTTTTAGTGTATCCGAAGGGGTCCTATCCAATGCTCCAGATGCTTTATTGTTGTTATTATCTGTAATTTCCTGGGAGAAGGTTGATACGTTAAATTGTAAAGAATATTTTTCATGATTATCAACCGGCGAATCTTTTTTGGCCTGATCTTTTTTACAGGCCGCAAAGAAAATGGTAATGGCTAATAAGCCTGGAATAATGTTTTTCATGAGGGGGAAATTTTAGATATTTGATTTTTGAGGTTAATATTTTATATTGGAAATCTTCCGATTAACAGAATATCAGGATGCCGATGCTTTTTCTTATCTTGAAGAAGGTCTGTACCCATGAAGTTACAGGGAAATGATTAGATTCCCTATTTTTATTGTTAGATTTTCTATCGGGAATAGTTTGTGCAAAGTTTCATTGGGGATAGGGATTGAATCAGATTTTCAAAGCCCAAATGGATTCAAGTTAGCACCATAAAGTTCACCTCCAATGTAAAACTAAGTACGCTGAAGTAATTAAAGCCTTGTAGAAGTTCATTTACCTGAGCGAGCAAATTTTCTGGACATTCAATTCCTTTCGATAAATTATTGGGCATTTTTTTAAAATTCCTTTTTTCAAATTCTCCATAGTCCAGGTATTTATATACTCCATGAGCTGAGACGCTGTATATATTTTGTAAATTTATTTATTATGTGAGGAATCCAGATAATTTTACTAAATTCGATCGCTCAATATAACCTTATAGACCTATAACCATTTTTTTTCACCCTCAAATCACCATGTACTATGGAACCCAAAACTTCCCAAACAACAGCCCAATCCAGTAATGGCGGGCAACAACCCGCAGATGCAAAAATTGCCGTACAGCTGTGCGCATTAACGCTTGATCTGAATATCGTCAATGATATCGGCAAGCTCATGCCTGGTTGGAAGATCGTCTGGAATGGCAAACCGACTATTGACGACAACTATGCATTTGTGGCGTACAATGCTTCCGAAAAAAAGTATGCGTTGGTTATCCGTGGATCGGCATTCGACGGCTTTACTAGCTGGGACACCTTCGCTAACTGGATACTGGAAGACCTGAATGCGATTGTAATGCTGCACTGGCCTTATGCCCCCACAACTTCAAAGCCACTTATTGCCGCAGGAGCTTATATCGCCTTCACGAACCTGCTCCTGATGGAAGATGCGCTGGGATCTGGTAAAAATGTTGGAGAGTACCTCCTGGCCCATGCGACCGGCGGAGACAACCGCCTGATCATTGCAGGGCATAGCCTTGGGGGTAATATAGCCAATGTATATGCCTCCTATTTTGTGCAAACGCTGATAAGCAGGAATATTTCCACTGCCAATATTTCGCTTTTCACCTTTGCGGCACCCGCTTCCGGAAACGCTGATTTTGCGCTGGACCTGGACAACAAACTGACTACTGCATGGCACTACGAGAACCAGAATGACATGGTTCCCAAGTTTCCTGTGTTTACCGGGCTCGTCTATACCAGCAATACGTTTGCACCTAAAACACCGGATGCGCACAAGATTACAGTTACGCTTAATCCCAAAACAATTACCCTCAACGGTCCGAACCTCACGTTGCATGACGCGTATATGGCTATAGCGGGTATATTCGCGAAGAATGGCTACGTACAGCCAATACAGAATAATTATATCATCTTTCCGACAAACCTGGACCCTAATCTTACCGAGAACAGTATCACAGACTGGCTTGGTCAGGTGGCCCCTCAGCATGGACTGGATTACTATGCGGCGTTCCTGGGTGTAAAGCTGCCGGTACCGGCAGCTAATGCCGTAGTAGCAACGGCGCTTGCCTAAGTACATCACAAGAAAATATCAAAATAGAAGGCTGTCTCAAGGTGTATCACTACCTTGAGCAGTCTTTTTATTTATTGCTAACATCGGTGAATAACTGGTTAACTTCTAACTATACCGCTTATACGGGTTATCGTAATATTGCATCGAATGAAAAAACGGTCACAGCTAAATATTGGCGAGGCATACTAGTGATATTATAAAGACAATTATTCTCAAATAACCATGAATAAGTTTAACTCTTCGGAGTCCCTGACGAATGATATCATTATGTTTTTGCCAAAAAATCAACTTCATCTTGTAGTGCCTGATCCCAGATAAATTCCATATTGAATTTACCATCAGGAGTTACTGTAAAAATCGCCCTGTTCCATTTATTGTTGCCGCCCTCGGTAGTAATTGAATGGAGATTAAGGACAGACTTGGCCAATGAAAAGCCTCCCGGCGCATTGAACCGTTCATTGTCATTCAGGTACCCTTTAAAATCCACACTAGTCCCTAATACCTCCAGGTGAAGCTGAGCTTTTCGCCAGGTATTCGTTTCAATGCTGTTAGAAACAGCTTGGACTAATTTTTCATAAATATCATCTACCGTTTCCATAATATTGTAATTATGATTAGCTAATAAATATTTTGTCACTTTTACATCACTACCTCTGTTGAGCCGTCACCGCGACCTGCGGTGTGCCATTCTAATATATAGAAAATGTTTCAATTTGAGATGCCAAAATATTTTTGGGGACGGTTTACCCAATTTACAGCCTTTATAAATCTTTAAATTTGCCCCAATACCTGGATTGAATATGATGGTATATATCATTAAAATAACGCAAATCATTTCTCCCTAACTTATCCCAACAATCAGTTGTAAAGGCCCCCTTTAGACTATGCTTAGGGGAGTTAGCTAAAAAAACAATTTTGCTAAAAGCATGAACATCATCGCGGCATCCGGAGAAATTTATAGTTGTATCCAACCGGGCCTTATCAATACACTTAATATAGTTTGATTTGTCCTCCTTTGTTAATCTTATCAGGTGCGCCTCCATTTCCACCATGGTCTACTCCGTCGCGGTACCCCTTGAAGGCAAATCCGCTTTTCCGCAGACGCAGCCACAGCAACGCGCCCAATGTAAAAAATACACTTTCAATGATCAGCCATTGTGTACCAAAAGCCCCCAGCGGTCCTTCTACCATCCAGGTAATTATCCTCGACAGCGCATACAAACCCCAAAGCCAACACAAGAAAATTACACCCTGTTGTATATCTTTAAACGCCCAACGCACCAGCATGATGGCGATGGTGAGCCCAACGCCGCCATATACCCCTCTGATAGAACTGAAAGCATCGCTGTTAGGCAACTTCACCTGTACAAGGTCCATAACCGCCTGGGGGCTGAAAAAGCCCATCATACTCACCATTAAAAAACTTCCCGCAGACAGGAACAGGTATATGCGGGATAATACATTGATAGTTCGGGAATGATTCATATTACTTTTTTTATAGCGCAAATTTGACAGTGTTGCACAAATAAAATCTTTGTGTGCGCCAAGATTTTTATGCAAATGATCACTTTATGATATAAACGAAGAAGGGAGATTTCCAAGAACTATCGATTTGAGCTAGTTTGTGAAGATCAGAAAGTAAAAGGTTCGATATTCGAGTGTACATTTAACTAATATTAAAACTTCTGATAATTAGCTTATTGAGTTCATGGCATAGCAATTGAAGGCTTAAGGCGTGAAAAGATTTTATAAGGAAATATCTGCAACGGTGTCGCGTTTCATGAGCTCCGAGAAATCATCTTCATTTATGAAAATAATACTTTCCCTATTATCCGGACTTTTCCTGCACAACAGCCTGCAGGCGCAGGCACAATATGTTATCCAGGATTCGCTCGTTGCCCGCTACAATCGGGATGACTTCAGCGGATTTTATGATCTCGGTTCCGCTTCCTGGAAATCAAAGGCCAACCCGGATGGTATTGCAGGCTGGCTAAATTATATGAGGTCGCAAACCGGACCGATTAGACACAATGCTTTAATGACAGACACTGGAAATACAAAATATTTTATGTGGGATGGCGCAAAAAAGGTAATGACTTTTAAATTGACCTTATCAGACACAGGTGGTTTTGACGGATTTGACTTTCAATCCTATCATTTACCGGTGTCCAAAGTGTATGCTGCACCTATCCCAAATGATAATCCACTGATAACGCAGTTGGATTCGGTTGTCCACTACAACACAATCGACTTTATGCTTACACAACATTTGGCAGGCCTGTCTGTCGGCGTAGTTAGTAACGGTCATAAACACTTTTATAATTACGGTACGGTAGAAAAAGGCAAAACGCAGCTACCTGCTTCACAGACCATATTTGAGCTGGCTTCGATCGCAAAAACATTTACCGGCATTTTACTGGCACAAGCGGTACTGGACCACAAAATTTCGTTGGACGATGATATCCGGAAATTTATGCCGGGCGACTTTCCCAACCTGCAATATCAGGGGGCTCCCTTAAAAATCGTTAACCTCGCTAACCATACTTCCGGTCTTCCGTTGGAGTTGCCTAACCTGGATACTTTCAAGAATGAATTTGATGTGTTGAAAATGTACGATCATTATACCAATAACAAATTTTTCGCTGATCTGCATTCCGTAAAGATCGATACGCTGCCCGGCGCCAGATATGCCTATTCCAATACAGGCATGAAGCTGCTCGGTATTATCCTGGAAAAGGCTTACGGCCTGTCCTACCAGCAATTGCTAAAAAAGTATATTACTGGTCCACTGGATATGCCGGCAACGCGAACAGCGCCGGCGATAAGTGATACAACAAGTTATACAAAAGGTTACAACGCTGATGGCATCACAATGCCGCATGGAAACTGGAACATGTTTGGCGGCGCCGGGGCGATCATTTCCGACAGTCGCGACATGGCGAATTATGTAAAAGCAAACATTGATGAGACGCTGCCTGCAATCCGGCTTTCCCATAAGCAGACTTTTACCGATGGTGATCTTACGCTGGGCCTGGGCTGGCAGATTTCCAGGGATACTATCAATGGCAGTCGCATATGGAAAAGTGGAGGCGCACTGGGCTTTCGTAGTTACTGCGTGGTTGTGCCAGATAAAAAGACCGGTATGATCTGGCTTTCCAACCGGTCAGACCTTGCAGACAATGAAATCGCGGAAATGGTCAACCGTATATTATCTGCCGCTATACAATAGTCTATATCCAGGTTGATCTTTGAGGATTATTGCAATGATTTTTATTCTCCCTTTAGTCGTCAGTTTTGTTGTGACTAAGATTCCTTTAAAAGCCGCAATGGCTTTTTATCCATTACGTAAGATTACCAGGCCTGCGCTTAACGCAGGCTTGGTAATCTTACGTCGGTGCAAATACCCTGTTAGCGGTTCGCTATTTTAGTTCTTATACTTCATCCGCGTTACCACGGGATTTCTCCTGTTTCAGGATTATTTTCCTCGCTGAAAAATTTTCCCGTTGGGCCATCATTGTCAATCAGCGCATATTTTACTACCCGTTTTCCTGCATCGTTGACAGTTCCCGGCCCACGATGGCCATTGAAATCCGTTTTTGTATATCCCGGGCAAACGGCATTTATTTTGAAGTTGGTATTTTTAAGTTCGTAAGCCAAAACAACGGTATACATATTCAGGGCCGATTTTGAAGAAAGATATACCGCACCTTTGTAGTCGTAGTATTTATAATTTGGATCGCTGTGTAGCGTAATTGAACCTTGGCTTGAACTTACATTTACAATACGGGGTGCTGACGACTTTTCCAATAAATCAATAAATGCCTGTGTAACCCGCACCACGCCATAAACATTAGCATCATAGGTTGCTTTAAACTGATCAATGGTTGAGTTAAGTGCCATTTGCGGATAACCACCATAGATACCCGCATTATTAATAAGTATGTCCAACACGTTTGTTTTTTTACCTATTTCTTTACGGGCTTTAATTACGGATTCGTCATCCGTAATGTCAAGCTGAATAACTTCTACATTGTTTAATCCGTTCGCTTTTAATTTATCAACGGCTTCAATACCATTTTCTATATTACGACTGCCGAGGTAAACATAAACCCCTTTTTGAGCCAGCTGCTGTGCAACTTCAAAGCCAATGCTTTTGTTAGCTCCTGTTACTAATGCAAATTTCATTTCTTGTATGAATTTTATGAAGCAAAAGTAGGGGGCTGAAAAATAGCGGGAATGGACAATTCATTTTATTTCCCCGACAAATCTTGCTTGGGCAAAAATTCACTTGCACTTTTTCCTGTACTTTTTTTGAAGAGCCTGGAGAAGTAATCAGGGTCATTAAAGCCCAGTTCATAGGCCAATTCTTTGATAGAAGTATTAGAATAGCGTAATTTTCTCTGGGCTTCCGCTATCAAACGGTTAATAAAATAGTCTTTTGGCGATGTGCCGGCATATTCTTTTACAATCCGGTACAGACTGTTTGTCGTTAAAGCTAATTTTTCCGCAATGGCGTTCATGGAAGGTTGCTCTGTAAGGTGCGTTTCCACGACTAATTTGAATTCGATAAACTTTGAAAGGTTGGCGTTTAAGATATTGGCGGGTTCTTTGTTTTTGAAATAGGCACTGTTTAATTCTGATAGCAATGTGTTCAGATAAGCTAATATTATTTCAGTGTCGGTCTCATATTTATCTGAGTAAAGTAGCTGGTTTAGAATTCCAAAAACCTTTATTACCCTTTCTTTTGCAGCATGGTCAAGAACGATGATTTGTGCGTTTAAGGGGTTGACCAAAAAGGGATACTGTTGGGGCAATAATGCCAAAGTATTTTCGTCAAACAGCAGCTTGAAATATTTAAGATCGTCTGTTTTGGCGGGTGGCGTAAAAAATTGATTGGGCATCGCAAAAAGCAGGTGCCCATCAGTAAGCGTAAAGTTTTGTGAGTCTATGTTATAGGTAATTGAACCGCTTTCAATTAATACAATAAAATAGGAAGATAACCTGCGCGGTTGCAGCAGTTTTTTTTGACTATCAACCGGAAGGTAAGGATTGTCGTTTGAGCGAATCTTTATTCCCAGCTCATCCCGCTGTGAGTCCTCATATTTCCCTTTTTGTTCCTGCATATTATCTTGCTAGAGATAGATCTGTTTAAATATTGTAATTGGTTATGCTATTTCAGCTAATTTACGTAAATCGAATATAAAAAGCTCGAATTTTGTACCATAGGGGTCACCAGGCTATGCTTAGCGTAGCCTTTTTTTGGGCGGCAGTTTACCATTTATCGATGGTCTTTCGCCAGATTTCCTTTACACCAGACCAGATAATAACCGGTGCTTCAGGCGTTGTGCGCCGGGGGCTAACTTTGTCAGAAATTCTTCACTTAAACCACTGGTTATGAAATCAATCTCTAAATGGATATTCCTGCCGGGAATAGTAGCCCTGTTATCGCTTTGCATGCCTCGCGCGGTACTGGCCCAGGATGTAACAAAAGTGGCTCCCGCTGGTTATCAGAAAGTATTGCTGGACAATGAACATGTTCGTGTACTAAAAGTAGAAATGAAACCAGGTATGGAAATACCCTGGCATAGTCACCCTAACCATGTGGTATATGCAGAAACTTCCGGGAAGGTGCAGCTCACCGAGAAAGATAAACCGGCCCAGGATCAGGATATCAAAGCCGGATCCGCCATCTATGTACCTGCTGTAACACATATGGCTAAAAATATTGGAAAAACCACCATTAGATTGATCATGGTCGAAATGAAAGATTAAGTTACTCCGCCTGATTACCCGACCCTACTCTTAATTACCGAACCCGATCCGGATGCCAGAATCGCATGCGGGAGATAAGGGTTTGCCGTTTCTTTTATCAAAGAGGTGTATATCATTCTTTGATCAGGCTGATTTTTTTCATGTTTCCCTGTGCATCTTTTATCGTGAGGGTGGTTGCTTGTTTATTCATAAACCAATCAGCCTTATCATTCATCCATGCGCAAAGGTCTATCATCTCGCAGGATTCGCCATCAATTGACATGATCTGATCACCTGTTTTAACGTCGTCTCTAAGTCTTCCCCATACCATACCAGCTACCAGTTTATTATCGGCTATGATTGGTCGCAATGGCAAGAGCTTTTCATTCAGATTAGTATTGTCAGTGGTGGGCTCAAAATAAAAGGAGTGGTGTATAAAATCGATGGTTACGATACCGTAGTCCAATAATTTTGAACCCACTCTTGTATTCCTGCTATTACCTGTTTCCGTTATCAGATTTGTAAAATTACATCCGGCGATACTGAGCGATGGCACTTTCATCCGGGATAAACTATCCGGCACGGCTAAACCTAAAATGCTCATATGATTAATGCCATAGCCGGTTGAGATCTTTTCGATGATGCCATCCTTTTCAAAACGTTTTGCATGTACTGCTGTCATCCTTAAAAAGTCTTTCGTACCTGTATCAAAGCCAACATTCAGCGTCTCTTTGTCTGAAAGCTGTATCGTGAATAATGGATAACTCTGTGGCTCCCCGGTTTTAAGCGTCGTTTGCATTTTCCTGTTAAGGGAAAGTTTTGTTTCATCGTCCGTTAAAATAATAATATGCTTAGCAGGTATAATCTGCACAATGCTTGTACGTAGTAAATTACTACCAATAACACCATCAATCTGCCAGCATTTGTAAATACTGCTGCCTGAAACCAAAGCAGGGATCCCTGTGAAAGAAAGGTTGTTCAGTTTAAGATTTGCGATAGAAACAATATTTAACCGGTCCTTGTTTCCTGTGGCATCCGTTATTTCAGTATGATTAATAATCTCAGGTTTTAACTCCTTAAATAGTTCATCCGTGATCTGCAAAGGAGCACCCGTATCGAAAAGGAATTTTCGTTTTATACCGTTAATCTCCGGAGTAACAAACATAACACCATTAATAAATTCATAGGGAATTTCTTCATAATAATTTTTACTGTTGGTGCCTCCTTTGTTAAAGGTAACACGCTGCGCATGACTTACAGTAGCAGATACTAACAAAAAGATAAGACTAAGCGTATATCTCATATATGCATTATTTCATCGGGAAAAAGCTTAATATAACTTATTTTAAGCAATCTTCCCTCATCGAGCCCTGTCGCTGCAGTTCAATAAAAATTTTTTGTTCGTTAGAAAATACATCGTAATATTGCGATAGCGAAACACTTAAACCAATGGGCGCCACAAAGACAGATCTATTCACCAAGCAGCAGAACGAAATAGCCGCCATGGCTAAAGCACTGGCGCATCCGGCCCGTATTGCCATACTGCAATACCTGGTTAAAAAGAATGCCTGTGTTTGTGGAGATTTAGTGGAAGAACTGGGCCTTGCCCAGGCCACCACTTCCCAGCACCTGAAAGAGCTGAAAATAGCCGGTATCATACAGGGTTCCATCGAAGGAGCCAGTGTATGCTATTGTATCAATCCTAAAGTTTGGAAGCAATACAAGGAACTGTTCAACACATTTTTTAAGGATGTAGACCTGCAGGCATCCTGCTGCTAATATTTTTTTGCCTGAATATATCGCAATATTGCAATAATACAATAATAATAACACCATGACTACCGAGGAACAAATGAAGGAACTGGTAAAACAGAAATATAGTGAGATCGCTTTACAGGACAGGGCTACCAACGAATCTTCCTGTTGCGGCTCCGGTTGTTGTTCTACTGAAGTATATAACATCATGAGCGATGATTATTCCCAGCTGGAGGGATACAATCCCGATGCTGATCTGGGTTTGGGATGTGGCTTACCAACGCAGTTTGCAAAAATTAAAAAAGGGGATACCGTCATCGATTTAGGTTCCGGCGCTGGTAACGACTGTTTCATCGCCAGACAGGAAACCGGGGAAGCAGGAAAAGTAATCGGCATCGACTTTACGCCTGCCATGATTGAAAAGGCCCGCGCCAATGCAGAGAAACTGAATTTCAATAATGTGGAATTCCGTCAGGGCGACATAGAGCAAATGCCTGTTACAGCCAACGTGGCGGATGTGGTGGTCAGCAATTGTGTGTTGAACCTGGTGCCCAACAAAAACGGCGTGATCAAAGAAATTTTCCGTGTGCTGAAACCCGGTGGTCACTTCAGTATCTCCGATATAGTATTGCAAGGCACTTTACCTGCCGGCATCCGGCAGGCGGCGGAAATGTATGCTGGTTGCGTGTCCGGCGCCGTACAAAAGAAGGAGTACCTGGACATGATCGAAAACAACGGCTTCAAAAACATTACCATCCAGAAAGAAAAGACCATCACCATTCCGGACGACATTCTTTCCAACTACCTGAATGGCGAAGAAATAGCCGCCTTCCGTTCCAGTGACACCGGCATCTATAGTGTTACGGTTTATGCGGAAAAACCGTTTGATGCTGCATGTTGTGCTCCGGGCTGCTGCTAACCGATCACCTGAAATCAAATGGATCATACATAGAGAGATACGCTATTATTTGAAAGAAGAAGTACATAAGCAGATATTTAAACTATATACAGTAACATCATGCAAAACTGCCATCCTGCCCGGCGCAAGCAACTAGGCTTCCTGGACCGCTACCTCACCTTATGGATATTCCTGGCAATGGCTATTGGTGTTGGCATAGGATATTTTTTTCCATCGTCCGCCGGGTTCATCAACTCCTTTTCATCCGGCACTACCAACATACCGCTGGCAATAGGGCTGATCTTAATGATGTACCCGCCGCTGGCCAAAGTCAGGTATGAAAACATGGGTGAGGTATTCCGGAATACAAAAGTATTGTCCGCTTCCCTGATACTGAACTGGGTAATTGGTCCCATCCTCATGTTTGTGTTGGCCGTAGTGTTTCTGCATGGTTACCCGGAATATATGACGGGCCTTATCCTGATTGGGCTGGCCCGTTGTATTGCGATGGTTATCGTGTGGAATGAACTGGCAGACGGTAACCGCGAATACGCCGCCGGACTGGTAGCTTTAAACAGTATCTTCCAGGTGTTATTGTACAGCGTTTACGCCTACATCTTCATCACCTGGTTACCGACCGTTTTTGGTATGAAAGGACTTACCGTAGCTATATCCATTGGCGAAATCGCTAAAAGCGTGGGTATCTACCTGGGTATCCCGTTTGCTGCCGGTATTATCAGCCGTTATAGTCTTATTGCGTGGAAAGGAGAGCAATGGTATCAGGAAAAATACGTACCCTTCATTTCTCCGATCACATTAATATCCCTGCTGTTTACCATTGTAGTGATGTTCAGTCTTAAAGGAGAACTGATCGTGCAGATACCTTTCGATGTTATCAGAATAGCTATCCCGCTGATGATCTATTTTGCCATTATGTTTTTGGTAAGTTTCCTGCTGGGCAAAACAATGGGTGCCGACTATTCCCGGAATGCCTCCATTGCCTTCACCGCCGCAGGTAACAATTTTGAACTGGCCATCGCGGTAGCTATCGGTGTGTTCGGCATCAACTCCGGTCAGGCTTTCGTTGGTGTGATAGGTCCGCTGGTAGAAGTGCCCGCGCTCATCGCACTGGTAAACGTGGCCTTCTGGCTCCGGAAGAAATGGTATAACACTCCCGCCAACACTGTAAAAGCATAAACCTTCAACACATTATACTACACATCACATGAAAAAAATCCTTGTCCTTTGTACCGGCAACAGCTGCCGCAGCCAAATCGCAGAAGGCTATTTAAGATATTTTGCCGGAGATAAGGCGGAAGTGTATAGCGCAGGCGTGGAAACACACGGTGTCAACCCACGGGCCATTGCCACCATGGCGGAAGACGGTATCGACATTTCCGGGCATACCTCCAACAACATTACGGAATATCAGGACATACCTTTCGATTACGTAATTACTGTTTGCGACAACGCAAAAGAAAGATGCCCTTTCTTCCCCACCACCGCGCAGAAATTTCATGAAAACTTTCCCGACCCTGCAAAAGCTACTGGAACCGAAGGAGACATCATGCAGCAGTTCAGGACAGTACGCCAGATCATTAAAGACTACACCAAATCCTTTGTAGCAGCAAACCTGTAATGGAACAGCCGGTAACCGATATATGGAAGCAATTCAGCGCCGAACTGGAAAAATTCATCTGCGGGCAGATGGGCCACGATGCCGTGTGTGAGGATCTCTTGCAGGAAGTATTTCTGAAAATCTATATCAACATCAGGAAAGTTAAGGCCGCTGATAACGTCAGGGCATATCTGTATCGAATGACGAATAACGTCATAACAGATCACTACCGCCGTAACCAGGTAGGGAAGGTGTCAGCTGCACAATGTCCCGAACCCGCTGACAATGTTGTCAAGTCGCATGATGAATATAAATTGGCAGATTGTCTGAGACCTATGATAGATACATTGCCTGAAATATACCGGCAGGCCCTGATCATGACAGACCTTAACGGCCACACTCAAAAACAATATGCTGAAATATCCGGCATATCCGTATCTGGCGCCAAATCAAGGGTGCAGCGGGCCAGGGAGCAACTGAAAGAATTGATTCTGCGATGTTGTGAGTACGAATTTGATAAATATGGCAACATCCTGTCCTGCTGTAATGATTCATCACCCAACAGGAAATTTTGCTAAAATAACTGCGTCCTTTTGCAGAAATGTCCGTCTTATCAGCGATAAATATTTTAAACATCTAAAACTTATCCAGATGAAACGTTTCTTATTCGCAGGATTATGCGCATTGAGCCTCACAGCAGCGATGGCGGCTGGAATTGAAAAGAAATCAAAAAACAAAAAGCCAGCGGCTACTAAAGAACAGTGCTGCGACAAAAAAACCGGCAACTGTTGTCAACAGGGCTGTTGTCATTAATCATCAAGGCCGTAAGCAGCTATACTGCTTACGGCTTTTTCCATCCACACCGGCTACAAACAAAGGATTTTCTTATACCACACATGGAGCAAACACCAGCTGATTAGCCGGGAAGCCTCGTTACCGCCAGGGCATATTATTCAATAAACAATAATGTCGCTTTTCACAGATACTACTTTTTTATACGGGTCATTGAGGAACAGCCGCATGAACTGCTGGAAGTCCAGGCTGCCTACGCCATGACCACGGTTAGTGAACAACAGCCGTTGGCTGTTTGGCATATAGTGTCCTGAAAGATAGTTCTGGACAATATCCAGCAGGTCATTACGGGTGTATTGGATGTTGATGGTATCTGTGGTACCCTTGAAGATATGATCTGAGGGCTGGTTATAACGGTATCCCGGTCGGTTATGTAATAGTTAAATGTAAAGAATTGGACGGATAAATGTGAAAAAGGCTGTTTCAGTGAATGACTTTTTTGAAATGAGGTTCCATACTCATTTAGAGGGGAAACTGGCAGATCTATGTTCAAAGGATGGTGAAGTGTTGCTTCCGCACCCTCCGCGATGACAGCGAGGTTCCCCAAAAAATGGCATTATAATGGTGGGGCTTGGGCTATGAAAAATAAATTTCTTGTCTTTATTATCACTTTCGCTGCTGTAATCATTGCAGACAAAGTAAATGGACAAAGTCCATCTGCTGATACAACTGATACTATCTTAGAAAACAAACGGAAAGATATCGACTCGCTCGACAGAAAGCTTTTCGAGGTGCTGGGCGCAAGAGAAAGAGTTGTCCGTGAGATAGGCGTTTACAAAGAGCAGCATCATATTGCTCCATTACAGGCAGCCCGATTTCAGAAGGTGCTGGAAAAAGGCATAGAGGCAGGTAAGAAAGAAGGATTGTCGGCTGAATTCGTCACTGAAATGCTTAATGCCATCCATAGGGAGAGTTTGAGGATAGAAGAGGCTATTTCGGATGATAAGCGCTAGACGAGTTGCTGCCGGTATAAACAAATCTATATATAAGCGATCTTAACGATGCTGAATGGCAATACCATTGTCAGCCTGCCACTCAGTGGTAACAGGATCTTTATGGCCTATTCAGAAGCTCCCTTCCTCTTAAATATATCTGCCGGGAGCATTTTTCGTTGAATCGGATATAATTTTTAATGCCTGGTTGTCTTACCTATCTGGTCAACTTTCACGTGACTTGTTTTTTGTCGTTGAGATTTTTTATGAAAATGTTGGGAAAATGTCCGGAAATGATAACTCCAAACGTCTTAGTTGTGGAGCGTGAATGATTCACGTATAATTTCTCAACATAAAAATAGCATCATGAATGACTTAAAAGACAAAGTGGTAGTGATCTATGGGGGCGGCGGTGAAATTGGCGGCGCTGTTGCACGTGCCTTCGCACGCGAAGGAGCCAGGCTTTTTCTTACAGGGCGCCGCCTGGCATCTGTGGAAACGGTTGCCAGGGACATCGTGTCTGCTGGCGGCGTTGCTGAGGCAGCGGAGGTGGATGCCCTTGATGAGCAGGCTATAGACAAGCATCTGCAGTTTGTAATGGCGCAGGCAGGCCGTATCGATATTTCGTTCAATGCGATAGGGAATTCGCCAACCAGGTACCTGGGGCATTCGCTGGTCGATATGGATCTTCAACAATTCTCTATGCCGATCACCAGTTATACCACATCGTACTTTCTGACAGCGCGATTAGCAGCAAGACGCATGCTCCCGAATAAATCCGGGGTGATCATGACCGTCACTGCGCCTCCCGCAAAAATAGGCACGCCAAACGGAGGTTATGGTCCCTCACAGGCTGCCAAGGAGGCGCTTACCCGATACCTGTCGGTTGAACTCGCACCTCAGGGTATTCGTGTGGTTTGTTTGCAACCGCACGGCATGCCGGAGACGGAGACAATAAGAGAAATATTTGAAACGAAGGCCAGGCCAGCGGGCGTAACCTGGGAACAGTTCACAGATTACCTTGCAGGCATGAATCATCCCAAGCGCTTCATGACACTCGCTGAGGTGGCGAATGTAGCGGCTTTTGTCGCTTCCGATAAGGCCAGCGGGATGATGGGGACGACCGTCAACCTGACTATGGGCGCCCTGGACGATTAATTTCTGCCGACAAAAATCTATACAATATTAACCATCAACATAAAGAAAACTGCTATGACTGAATTTGTATACCTCTATCGGGGTTATGAACTACCTGCATCTCCGGAGGAAATGCAGCAGAAAACTGCCAAATGGATGATCTGGCTTAAGGAGCTTAGTGACAACGGTCATCTGAAGTCACTCGGAGACCCTTTGCAACCTGGCGGCAAAGTAATCAAAGGGGCAAAAAAGCAGGTCATCGACGGTCCTTATGCCGAAGCTAAAGACGTGGTCGGAGGTTATAGCATCATTGTGGCCAAAGACATTGAACAGGCTGTGGGGTTTTCCCTGGGATGCCCGATTTTTGAGGATGGCGGTTCCGTAGAGGTACGTCCGATCGGACAGTAAGTATCAGGCGATGGATATGGAGGAACATTTTTTTCGGCATGAATTCGGAAGAATTGTTGCCACACTTACCCGGCTTTTCGGAGTCGATAACTTCGCATTGGCAGAAGACGTTACTCAAGACGCCTTCTGCCGTGCGATGGAAACGTGGAAATTGCGCGGCCTGCCAAAAAATCCTTCTGCATGGCTGATGACCACCGCGAAGAACCGTGCCCTGGATATCTTGCGCCGGGAGCGCACCGCCAGGGTGTCTGAGCCGGAACTGGCGAGGTTTCTTGAATCGGAATGGACACTGGTTCCAACAGTAGAGGAGGCGTTTAGTACGTACGCGGTGAACGATTCCCAGCTGCGTATGATGTTTTCCTGCTGCCATCCCCGCCTCTCAGAAGAAGCTCAAATTGCACTTATATTGCACATTTTATGCGGATTCAGTGTAAAAGAGATTGCACAGGCATTCGTGAGCAGTCATGCCGCTATTGAAAAACGTATCACCCGGGCAAAGAAAGTATTGGCGGAATCCACGAAACTTTTTGATCTTGCCGATGCGGATTTTACTGCCAGGCTTTCCTCCGTGCTGCAAGCATTATATTTGCTTTTCAACGAAGGATATCATGGCGCTTCACCAGAGGCGGCAGTGCGTATGGAGCTTTGTGAGGAAGCCATGTGGCTGATGAATTTACTTATCAAACAACCTGCTTTAGTAACTCCCCAATCATATGCGCTCGCTGCGCTGATGTATTTCAACGCGGCCCGTTTGCCAACTCGTTTAGATGATGCGGGTAATCTTGTTTCGTTCTTCGAGCAGGACCGGTCTTTATGGAATCATAACTTCATAGCAGAAGGACAAGCGCTCCTTAATCTTTCTTCTTCCGGTACAGCGCTAACAAAATATCATATGGAAGCCGCTATTGCTTCCATGCATACCAGTGCCGCTAAAAGCGAAGATACCGATTGGAAACAGATAGTATCGCTTTATGATATGCTGATGGCTATCCATCCTTCTCCGGTTATTGCACTTAACCGTGCCATTGCTATCGCACAGGTAGATGGCCCGGAAATGGGATTGCAGAAGATAGGTGTCATCCATGACCTTCATCGTCTCTCTTCTTACCCGTTTTACCCGGCTACGCTGGGGGAACTTGAACTTCGTCGGGGAAATTATCACGTTGCGAAAGAGCGCTTCTGCACAGCGCTTTCGCTGGCGCGCAATCCTATGGAACGTAATTTCCTGCAACGGCGTATAGATACATGCAGGGAAAGGTAGGGCCAGCCCTCAATGTTACGCCTCTATTGAGGTAGAAGGCGAGGATAGGTGGGGATCACCGTATAATTTTAAAACCGGTTCAGCTGTTTAATTTTTTCCTGGATAACCACTTTTTCTGTTTGTGTTTTTGCTAAAGCATAAGAACGCTGAAAGCATTCCCTGGATTTTTCCAAATCAATATTTTTATATAGTTCACCCAACAAAATAAAATAGAAATGATTGTTATCCATTTTCAGGTTTTCGGCTTCAGCTAATGCGAGCTCCCAACCATTTACCTTATATAGTGCGAAGATCCGATTAAGAGCTACAGCCGGTGAATAATTGATAAGAAGCAGCTGGGTATAAAGCTTTAAGATAGCTTCCCATTTTTCCCGGGTATCAGTTTTTAAGCAATGCCAATAAACTATCTGCGCTTCGATATGATAGGAGCTAACTTCATTACCCTGTACGGCGCAGTCCAGATAATGTACTCCCTGGTTAAACAGTTCCACATCCCATAGTTGCTCGTTCTGCTCTGCGTATGTTATAAAATAGTCATCTGCTGTTTGCCGTGCGTTGAAACGTGATGCATGGAAACACATTATCGCCACCAGTGCATTTGTTTTTGGGAGATTGGTTTTTTCATTTTCGGTGAGCATCAGGCCTAATTGCAGCCCTTCCCAGCATAGCTTTTTACGCAGAATCTGTTTTTGTGTTCTCGAATAGTAGCCTTCGCTGAAAAGCAGGTAAATAATATGGAGTACATTGTCAAGCCTGTTTGAAATTTCCGTTTCGGGTGGTAATGTAACGCTTACATTTTCGGACCTTAGTTTTTCTTTTGCCCGGTAAAGTCTTTTATTAATCGTTTCCTTATTGGTAAAAAAAGCCTCCGCTATCTCATCGATGCTAAACCCGCATAAGATCCGTAAGGCCAGTCCCACTTGCGCTTCGCTGGCGATTGCCGGCGTGCAAATGGCAAAGATCATGGCTAACTGGCTGTCTTTTATATTCTGGGTCGAAAAATCCGGCTCTGTAAAATCCATATCGGGCTCTTGCAGTTCAGGAGCGATTTGCGCTGCCTTAGTTCTAAGCCGCCTATCCCGTCGTAGATAATAAAGTGTTTTTTGTTTGGCCACGGAATATAGCCATGCTGCCGGGTTTGCGGGTATACCCTTAACGCCCCAGGTTTCGGCGGCTTGCAGGAAGGTTTCACTTACAAGATCTTCTGCGACTTCAATATGCTGTAACTCAAAGCTGCTGCTGATAACAGCAACCATCTTGGTGAACTCCCGCTGAAATAAATTTTTCAGATCATCATTTTCCCACTCCATAGCTAGCAACGATCTTTCCCGGCCTTCCGGGAAAGATCGTATTGAAAATAGTTATTAATTAAGTACTGGCCTGATCTCTACACTACCACCCCGGTCAAGCACAGGGCAACCATGGGCCACGGTTGTGGCATCATCCAGACTTTCTGCAAGGATGACCACAAAGCTTCCCAATATTTCTCTGACCTCCACGAAAGGCCCATCAGTCAAAATTCCCCCTGCTTTGAGCACTTTACCAGGAGTGTCAAGCCGAATGCCGTTATTAACTAAACGTCCTTCTGCTACGATGACGGCGGCCCAATCAGCCCATTTTTTTCTTAATACCGCCATTTCATCAGCCGATAAATTGCTATAGTCAAACCCCGGTTGCCTGAATAGCAGTGCAAATTCTTTCATCCTTTTGAGTTTTACTAAAATTATGTTTTATCATGAACTTTATAAAATTATTGAACAGCGTGAACCCCGGGCTTATAGGTACCCACCACCGCAACATTCGGAAAGGCAAGATTTACGCGATTGTAACCATTTATAGCTATCACAGCTATCGTAATGTCAATCAATTCCTCTTCGCTGAATTGCTTTAACGCGGCATCGTATATTTCGTCAGATACGGCACCTTCTAATTTTGTCAGCGCTTCAGCCCAGGCTAAAGCCGCACGCTCGCGGTCAGTGTAAAACGGCGCTTCGCGCCAGGCCGGTAGAACATAGAGGCGCTGCTCCGTTTCTCCGAGTTCGCGTAAGTCCTTGGTATGCATATCCAGGCAGTAGGCACAACCGTTTATCTGGGACACCCGGTAATAAATTAATTCTAACAGCGATTTTTTAACCGGAGAAGTCGAAAGATAAGTGCCCATACCATACATTGATTTCATGGCAGGCATCCCTTTTTTAGCAACATTGAGTCTTTGTTTCATTTTGATGTTTATTTAGAGTTTAACATTTACCCTAATAATGCTTTGGAACGACTGGATTGGACATTTATAGAGAATTCTTTTCAGGGATTGAAAAAATTAACATTGATTTTTTAAAAGTATTTGACATTTCCTGTCCTGTTTTCATTCGCTCCCGCATTATTGTAATGAAAATAGTAACTCGTTAAGCAATGAAAGAAGCATGTAAACTTGACAAATTCAGTTGACGGGCCGCTATGAGAGAATTTTATTATTCATTAAATAATTTACCAGATGTTTATTTTTCCTGCTTTATTAATGCTGCATTTAATGGCGCTCGTTCTGATGGCGGGCACTACGTTAATCGATTTTATTAATTATCAAACCTTCTGGAAGCTCTTTGATCGTCAGGAAGAACAGGCTGTTGGTGTGTTATCGGCAACCGCCCGATTTCCGAGATTAATTGGTATCGGTGCTGGTTTGCTCGTAGTTTCCGGTGCAGGAATGATCGCTCTTACCCATGGCTTATTGGCGGAACAATTATGGTTCAGGATCAAGTTTGCCCTTGTGCTTTTATTAATCGGCAATAGCATTTTAAACGGTAACAGAGCTGGTGTGAAACTTAGGAAATTAGTTGTTTCTGATGCCCCTTACCTTACGACGCAGGTAATGAGCCTGAAGAACAGATTGCGCATTTTCCACCTTTTGCAGTTATGCATCTTTGTCATCATTATCTTTCTAAGCGCCTCCCAATTCCGTTATTTCTAAAGCCAGGTTTTGCAAAGCGTCAGCTCTGCGGGCGCCTATTACAACTTTACATCCCTGTGTGGCCAGGAGCATGGCAGTTGCTTTGCCAATCCCACTGCTGGCACCCGTTATTACAACTACTTTTCCGCTGAGTTTTATGTCCATATGCATGATTATTTATGGACAAAGTTCATAAAATGCTTGCAGAAGCATGTAGCCATTTTCGTCAATTCTGAAGCCCAAAATACGACTTGTGTGTTTATTCGATCATAGAAGGTGGGCATCGTCGGGATTGGTGGTTTGGGCACATGGGAATTAAAATAGCTAAAGCTATGGGGCACATGTCGTTGCTTTTACGACCTCTGAACCCCAATTTGCAGAAGCTAAGTGGCTGGGCGCCGATGAAGTGCTGTTGTCAAAAGATGCAGAACAGATGGCCGCTACCGTGGGAAGTTACATTTTATCCTGGATGCAGTATCGGTGGCGCACGATATTAATGCTTATCTTGCCCTGCTTTATGTTGACGGTGTGGCCAATATTTTTATCATCAAAAAATAAAAAGAAGTAACCGGGAAGCAGATGACACGGTATTACAAGATCGTTTTCTGGCCGCCTGTGCGCAGTTAACAGGTATTAAATTTAAATGATATGGAAATTACAAGAACAGCGACAAAACCTTCAATGAAAGGCCCTGAGGACTGGTTTACGGGGGCTGTCAGAATTGACCCTTTATTCGATGCAAACGACGCGCGACGTAGTGCTTCAGCAACCGTGACGTTTGAACCAGGTGCAAGAACCGCCTGGCATACACATCCACTGGGCCAAACCCTCATCATCGTCAGTGGTTTAGGCTGGGTACAGCGTGAAGGCGGTCCGGTCGAAGAAGTCCGCCCGGGAGATGTGGTATGGTTCGAACCGAATGAAAAACACTGGCATGGCGCTTCAGCAACCAATGGCATGAGTCACATTGCGATCCAGGAACATCTGAACGGCAAAGTTGTGGATTGGTTGGAACAAGTTACTAATGAACAGTATGGCTCAAAATAGTAGTTTATCTTTAGCAAAAAGGCAAGAAATTAAGGAGTAGCGAAGGTGCCTGCATCTACTGTTAGTTGATGGTGCCAAACACATGCAATGCCTCTATGCCTATTAATTACTTTATCGTATACTCCTTTACGTCCACTTCCGATAATCTGAAATATCCATAAGCGAAGTTTTCGAAATGGGTCTGATTGATGATATTCCCTCTCACCGAACCCGGTGTTGTTTGGAACGGGCCGGTACCAGCGCCGGATGCTGCTAACAGTTTCCTGAAATAATCATAATATCTCCTGGAAATTCCATACAGCCTGATGTTTATCATGTCGCCGGTCTTCAGGTCCTTGTCGGAAAAATATTCCTGCATTAGTTTGCCTTGACTGTTCTGGTCATCCTGGGCTTTGTAATCCGGAAACGTTGATACAGGTGATAGAATACGGTGTAGATAGTAGTTTTCCTCATTGCCATTATCCTGGTAGCTGTAACTGATTTCTACTTCATCACCTCCAAATCCGCCGGCATTATTCTGTACAATATTATTTTCAATATTTGGTACACCTATACAAGTTTCAGTTGCGGTATAGGTCTCCCCATTTAAAACTACTTTTAACGTATAGGTTTCCCCGATAGCCGGGTGAAAATTGGAGCAGATATATACTCCCGTACCGGGATTTTCTATAAAACTAAAAACAGTATTCTCAGAATTTGTTATAACGATGTTCGCTCCCGAAACTGTTGGAAATGTAGTACTGTAATATCCGGTTGTGGTGGAAAGTTTAATTTTCTGCTCACCGCCTGTTGTACCCTTTACCCAATCAATCGATGCGTCAATCACTAACTTTGGTGCTGCTGTTTCTAAATCTACGTCTATTACTTTTGTGCAGGACAAAAGAAAAAAACAGCATAATAATATCAGGTATTTAACTTTATTTTTCATTTGTATACTATTGGAATTAAAATTTGAAATTGTAAGTCACGCCCGGAATGATACCGAAAATCGATATCCTCTTTGCTTCGCTCGACCCTGTTTCCCTGTTTTGCTCAAACATAAGAGATGCAGCGTTGCTTCTATTGTAAACATTGTAAAGACTGAATACCCATTCACCTTTCCAACTTTTTTTGCTGTCGGGTTTTGGGGTGTAGGTGGCCGATAAGTCCAAATGATGATAGGCCGGAAGCGAATTAACATTTCGCTCTCCGTAATTCCCAATCGTAATTTCCTGATACTGGTATTTGCCGATGGGGTAGGTGGCTGCTTTCCCCGTTTGGTAGGTAAAAATGCCGCCAAAACTCCATTTTTTCGTCAGTTGATAGGCGGCTGTAAGTGAAAGGTTATGCGTTTTATCGTAATTGGCACGATACCATTCGCCGTTGTTAATCCCGGGTTCTTCTGCATTTCTTCCTGGTGTGCGTTGTTCCGCTCTGGAAAGTGTATAGGAAAGCCAGCCTGTCAGCTTCCCGGTATTTTTCTTCAGCATCACCTCAAGTCCGTAGGCCCTTGCCTCTCCGTTTAACATTACCTGTTCTATGGCTTTTTGGGCAATGAGTTCGGCGCCGTCAATGTAGTCTGCTTTGTTTTTAATTTTCTTGTAAAAAGCTTCTGTTTCCAAAGAATATTTTCCATTGCTGAAATCTCTGAAATAGCCCAACGCAACCTGGTCAAGAATTTCAGGTTTCAGATATTGGTCGCTCGGCGCCCAAATGTCCAGTGGTGATACGGAGGCTGTGTTGGAAATCAGATGAATATACTGGCTCATCCGGTTATAACTCGCCTTAATGGATTGGTCGTCATTTAGAGAAAAAGAAACTGCCAGACGAGGTTCTAAGTTGCCAAAATCGACGATCTTTTTGTTTTTATCGTAATAAGTTGTACTGGTGGGCGTTCCTTTCTCATAAATTTGTAACTCGCGATTGAAAATCACTGCCTGATTGTTGGCATAGTTATTTACATGCTGTTCTCCCAACCGTTGAAAATTGCTGTACCGCAGCCCATAGGTCAATGAAATTTTGTCCGTGAGTTTTTGCTCGGCACTGATATACAATGCATTTTCCCAGGCGTATTTTTTTTCAATCTGGTCGGGATTGACAGGCGATTTATCATCCATCGGTTTTATAGTACCCGGGTTGAATTTGTAGTAGATGGAATTGAGGCCATAATTCAACACCAGCTTATCAGACAGGTGATGGTTAAAATCATACTTAAAATTATAATTACGGATGTCCGATATCCAATCAATGCCTACATATTTTATCTTCAGGCCATAATCGTACTTACTGTAAATGACTGACGCATTGGAAAAGAATTTCTCGGAATAGATATGATTCCAACGAAGATTAAAGAATGAGTTCCCATAATTGTTGCTGAAAAAATTACTGAAATCCATTTTGTCTTTGCCGAAATATGCGGAAAGGAAAACCCTGTTATTGTCATTGAACTTATAATTCAGTTTAGCATTCAAATCATAAAAGGACACAGAATTGTCGTTGTTAGCCAGTTTCATAAACAATTGAGCATAAGAAGTACGACCGGCAACTACGAACGAACCTTTATCTTTTACAATTGGGCCTTCTGCCAGTAGTCTGCTCGAAATCGCCCCGATTCCACCCGTTATGTGATATTCTTTGTTGTTCCCTTCCTTTTGATAAATATCCAAAACAGAGGAAGTGCGCCCACCGAAATTAGCAGGTATTCCGCCTTTATACAATTTCAAATCTTTAATCACATCAGCATTGAAAACAGAGAAAAAGCCGAACAGGTGTGAGGTATTGTACACAACGGCTTCATCTAACAATATCAGATTGCCGTCGACCGCACCACCCCTGACGTTAAAACCTGTTGCTCCTTCCTGTGCATTGGAAACTCCCGGAAGTTGCAGAATGGCTTTCAAAATATCCACCTCGCCCATAACCGCCGGCATCTTTTTGATGGTAGAAATAGAGAGTTTATTCACGCTCATTTCCGGTTTCCGGATGTTGCTTGCTGAACTGTTGTTTTTTATTACTACTTCATCTAAAGTTCTGGTTTTTTCAAGCATGGGAAAATCTTTCCTGGTGTTTCCTCTCAGGGAGATATGTTCCTGGATACTCTCAAATCCTATACAGCTGATAACGATCGTATATTCTCCTTTTGGCAACGTAATAGAATAAAATCCATACGCATTGGTAACCGTTGAAGCTTTTACTTCAGGAATGAAAATGCTTGCCCCGATTATTGTTTCGGTGTTTGTTTTCATGGTGATTATTCCACTCAATGTGACTTTCTCCTGTGACCAGGCCACTAATGAAATGGGTATAAGCAACAGTGTATAAATGATTTTGTATCTCATATTTTTAAAATCGATTTAACAATTACAATTCGGATACAAAACTATTTCTTTCAATAACCGTCTTTTTCCAATTATACCAAACGCGGTATCTTTTATAGCAAAGCATGCAGGGGCACTACAAAATATATTTCTTGCTTATGCGTTTTTCCAATACTTCCTGCTTTCGTATAAAAAGCCCACAGTTTCGTATAAAAAGCAGATCAAACGATAGCTTAAAATGTTAAGTTTGTACTATATAATTTTATAAATGAGTGATTTTACCCATCAACAGCTTATTAGCGAGAACACACTTTTCCGTTTCCTGATTTCACCTGAACGCAGGGTATTCCGGCATCTGCTGCTCATTGTTTTTCTAGGTATTGTGTTGTACAACAGCACTCCCGTAATCGACAACCCGATAGTGGTATTTATATATTTCATTATATTATTCTATGTAAATATGTATGTGCTGGTACCAAAGCTTTTATTCAGGAATAGAAATATCGAATACTGTTTATCCGTGATCAGCATCCTTATTGTGGTGGCTATTTGTGGTTATTTTTTCAATCCTTTTAATAAGGAAAACGGGCTGAATATCCCACTTTTTTCTTTCCTTACGGTACTGCTGTTAGCAGCTTCATCTTCCATAAAACTGTTTCAGAAGGGAATGCTGGACAAGCAATTGATTTACGAGTTGGAGAAATCGAAGACTTATGCAGAATTGGAACAATTAAAAAACCAAATCAACCCGCATTTTTTGTTTAATATGCTAAACAATGCCAATGTGCTGACGAAGAAAGACCCCGATAAAGCCTCGCAGGTGTTGGTGAAGTTGAGCGATTTACTACGCTACCAACTTTATGACAGTGCAAGAGATAAAGTATTACTGACTTCGGACATTCATTTCCTGGAAGACTTTTTAAATTTGGAAAAAGTAAGGCGGGATAGTTTTGATTTCCTGATTTCAAAAGAAGGCGATTTGAGTGGCGTGCAAATTCCTTCTTTGTTGTTCATTTCATTTGTGGAAAATGCGGTGAAGCACAATAATGATGCAACAAAATCGTCTTATGTAAACCTGTATTTTGATGTTAGGAATAATGAACTTTTCTTTAAATGCATCAACTCCAAACCTGCGCTTAAATCCGTTAATAATGCAGGCGGATTGGGGTTGGCAAATGTCAGGCGAAGACTGGAACTTTTATTCCCCGCAACACATAGTTTGAATATAGAAGATGACGCAGAAAGGTATTGCGTAACCTTAACCATAAAGCTATGACAAGATTAAATCGTATAGAATTATGAACTGTATTATTATAGATGATGAACCATTGGCAAGAGAAGCCATAGAGATGTTGATTAACCAAACTGATAATTTGGATTTAATCGGCTCGTTCAACAGCCCCGAAACCGCCACTGGTTTTATGGAAAGCAATACAGTTGAATTAGTCTTTCTTGATATTCAAATGCCGGGAATCAACGGCATTGAGTTTGCCCGATCCATTCCCAAAGAAACATTTGTGATTTTTACAACCGCCTATTCTGAATTTGCTACCGACAGCTACGAAGTAGATGCGATTGACTACCTGATAAAACCCGTAAAATTGGAGCGTTTTAAAAAGGCTGTTGAAAAAGCTCATACCTATTCCAAATTATTCAAAGCGGATTACGCTAATAACAAAATCGAACAGGTTGCAGACGATTTTTTCTTTGTGAAAGCAGACCGGAGAATTTTTAAAGTCTATTTCAACAGCATACTTTTTATTCAAGGTTTAAAAGATTATGTGGTGATGCACACCGAAAATCAGAAAGTCATTACGGCAATGAACATCAAAACTATCTGCGATCAATTACCAAAAGATATGTTCGTGAGGGTAAGTAAATCCTATGTTATCAATGTTAAGCATATCGGTTCTGTGGATAATAACACCGTGTACATAGGTACAAACGAAATTCCTATCGGAAGTATTTACAGGGATTACTTTTTCAGCGAATTTGTAACAAAGAAAATTGTGGGGAGGTAATATGACAGTATTTGCAATAGATGCCCTTAAAGATAAAACCGCTCACTGACAGGCAAATAGTCGGTTTTGTATAAAAAAAGTCTAATTAAAACAAAGGTTGGGTAAGCATTTCGGAGTAAGTTTGACTTATCAATTACCCGTTTCTTTTATAAGCCGGGAATTGCCGGTAAACGACTGGTAATTCCCGGCATATAACAGCAGCCAACAAAATTAGATTCCATGAAAAGGAAAACGCTGATCAAGTGTTTAACGACAGGCCTGTCATCTCTATATCTATCAAAATCTGCACGCACACCGTTTGTTAAAGACGCAGTCAAATCCACGTATGGCGCAGTTTCCTGTTCCCTGAGCCAACTAACGGCAATGCACGAACGTATTCCACGTTGTCAATCCCTGTAAAATTTAAGACGCATATATGGCAAAGAACCATACATTATTCCCGTTTATTCTGATTACAAGCCTGTTTTTTTTGTGGGGTTTCGCACATAACCTGGATCCTATATTAATACCGCACCTGCAGAAATCATTTACTTTAACTACTGTTCAGGCCACCCTCGTTGATTCTGCGGTGTTTATCGCCTATTTTCTCATGGCTTTACCCGCAGGGTTTATCATGAAAAAGTATGGCTATAAAACGGGAATTATCGCAGGACTGCTGGTTTTTGCCCTCGGCTCGTTTCTGTTTATTCCTGCTGCCAATACGCAACAGTATATTTTTTTTCTTATAGCATTGTTTATTATTGCCTGTGGCCTGACAATTTTGGAAACGGCGGCTAACCCTTATGCATCATCGCTTGGCGATCCTGCTTCCTCCACACAACGGCTGAATCTTGCGCAGTCGTTTAATGGCCTTGCTGCTACGCTGGCGCCCGTAATAGGCGCACGTGTTATTCTTACGAAAGGATATACCGCCGCGCAACTAAGCACAATGACAGCAGAAGGTCGTCAACTCGCGCTTGCTGCGGAAGCGGCCACCGTAAAAATGCCTTATTTTATCCTGGGTAGCATACTGGTATTGATAGCAGTCATTTTTGCCTTTACCCGTTTACCGGCCATCCAGACAAACGAAGATCATGTAGCCAGCAAGCATATCTTCCATGCGTTTAAACATCGTCACCTGGCCTGGAGCGTTGTGGCACAGTTCTTTTATGTAGGCGCCCAGGTATGTGTGTTTAGCCTTTTTATCCTTTACGCAACAAAGGCTGGGGGCATAACAGAGGTAAAGGCGGCTGACTACCTGGGTTTATGTGGGCTGGCATTCTTAATTGGAAGATTTATTGGTACCTACTTAATGCAGCATTTCAGTTCTGCCAGGTTGCTGGCAGTGTATGCCGTGATGAGTACTTTACTTTGCGTGATCGCCATCATGGGCACTGGTATGATCACGATTTACGCGGTGATGGGTATCTGCTTTTTTATGTCTATCATGTTTCCAACCATCTTTGCCCTGGGCATAAAGGAATTACGTGGCGATACCGAATTTGGAAGCAGTTTAATCATCATGTCTATTGTAGGAGGCGCTATCCTGCCCCTGGCATTTGGCTACATCAGCGATCTGAGGGGTAGTATTCAACATGGTTATGTAGTGCCATTGGTTTGTTTCCTGGTGGTAGCTTATTTTGGATATAAAGGTCATCGCGTAAAAGTGAAGACCGAAAAGTTAATGGTGTCAGCTATTCTTTGAAAATAAGTGGGTTTAGTATGGAGAAAATTATGTGGCCGAAGGTAATTTTCGGCACCAGCGGGTTAGGAAATTTATATGTAGCACTCCCGGATGAAGTGAAGCGATCTATTGTTGAGGAGTGTGTAAAGTGTTCGGCGGGACCAGTAATATTTGATTCCGCTGGCAAATACGGGGCTGGACTGGCGTTGGAAGCGCTGGGCCGGAGTTTGAAGCAATTGAACGTTGATCCGTCAGCAGTGCTGATCAGCAATAAGCTGGGCTGGTTGCGTACGGAGTTAAAAACAACAGAGCCTACTTTTGAACCCGGGATATGGCGAGATCTTGAACATGATGCCGTTCAGAAAATAAGCTATGATGGCATCCTGGAATGTTATGAGCAGGGAAATGAATTGCTGGGAAACTATCATGCCGCGCTGGTATCGGTACATGATCCTGATGAGTACCTGGCAGCGGCCGGAAATGAGCAGGAGTATCAACAACGTTACCAGGATATATTGGATGCTTACCGCGCTTTACATGAATTAAAACAGGCGGGTAAAGTCAAAGCTATTGGGGTAGGGGCAAAAGATTGGCGGATCATAGCCAGGATAGCCGGTGATGTAAAACTGGATTGGGTAATGATTGCCAATAGTATGACGATTCATAGCCACCCTGCTGAATTGGTGAATTTTATGAGAAAGCTGGAACAGGAGGATGTGGTCATCGTAAATTCTTCCCTTTTTAACGGCGGCTTTCTAACAGGATCTGCGTACTATAATTACCAGTTAACAGACCCGGTAAAAGATAAGGCATTGTATCATTGGCGTGTACAGTTTTACCAGCTATGCGTCGATCATAATATCAAACCGGTAGAAGCATGTGTGATTTTTGGCCTGAACGCGCCAGGGGTAAGTAGTATCGCGTTAAATACCACGCAGGCTGAAAGGGTGGCGCAGAATGTGGTATTGCCCTATTCAGTCATCCCGGATGAATTTTGGAAAGAAATGGAAAAGTTTGGGCTGATTGACCCGGCGTATGCTTCCAGCTATTTGTAAATGTTAAATAAAATGATGAAAAGACACTGTTTGGCTCTTGATCTGAAAGATGATCCACGGCTGATTGAAGAATACGAATATTGGCACAAAGCAGAAAACGGGTGGCCGGAAGTTAGAAAGAGCATTCTTGAGGCAGGAATTGTTGAAATGGAAATTTATAGGACCGGCAATCGCCTGATGATGATTATGGAAACCAGCGATCTGTATAATGAAACGGCAAAACGCACGTCGGATGCCGCCAATCCTAAAGTACAGGAATGGGAACAACTCATGTGGAAGTTCCAGCAACCATTGCCATGGGCAAAAGAAGGAGAGAAGTGGGTATTGATGGAACAGATTTTTCAACTTTAAAAAATGAGCATGCGAACAATAATTTGTGAGGAACCGGGAAAACTGGTATTTCAACAAACGGAGAAACAAGCGCTAGGAGAGGGTTATGTGCAGATCAGGATTCGAAGGATCGGGGTTTGCGGCACAGACCTGCACGCCTTTGAAGGAACCCAACCTTATTTTAATTATCCACGGATTTTAGGCCATGAACTTTCCGGGGAATTGGTGGAGGCCAATGGCGCAACGGGATTTACAAACGGAGAAGTCGTAACATTTATTCCCTACTTTAACTGCGGCGTTTGTGTTGCCTGCAGGTCGGGAAAACCCAATTGTTGCGTTAACATCAATGTTTGTGGCGTCCATGTTGACGGAGGAATGCGGGAATACCTGAATGTACCTGCAGCTGCGCTGGTACACGGCGGCGGCCTGGGTTACGATGACCTGGCCCTGGTAGAACCCCTGGCTATCGGCGCGCACAGCATCAGGTGGGCGGATGTAAAACCCGGAGAATTTGTATTAGTGATTGGCGCCGGTCCTATCGGGTTAGGCGTAATGGAATTTGCGCGCATTGCCGGTGGTAAAGTTATTGCGGTAGACGTCAACGCCAAAAGATTAGCGTTTTGTAAGGAAACGTTGAACGTTGATCACGTGATCGATGCATCCAACGAAAACGTAACAGCGCAGTTCGCTGCTATCACCAACGGAGACATGGCAGCAGCAGTGATAGATGCCACCGGTAGTTTAAAGGCAATAAATAACAGCTTTCAATATATTGCGCATGGTGGCAGGTATATCCTGGTAGGTTTGCAGAAAGCAGATATCTGTTTCAGTCACCCGGAATTTCATAAGCGGGAAGCTACCTTAATGAGCAGCCGTAATGCAACACGGGAGGATTTTGACCACGTTATAGCTGCCATAAAAAAACGTTGGGTACAACCGGCCAATTACATTACCCATCGTATCGCGTTTGAAAAAGTTACACAAACGTTTGAAAGTTTGCTCGATCCCGCTAATGGCGTTATTAAAGCAATTATAGAAGTGGAATAATAAGGGAAAGTTTTTTTTGTGAAAGTCACTGCCCACAAATCAATAACGGCAATACTCACCTGGTGAGTATTGCCGTTATTGATTTGTTCCTGCTGTGCAGTTTATGCCTGTTTGTCTTCGGGCAATAACCCCGCAATACGTTTATTGTTTAATGACCTTGAATGATTTTGTCCAGGTATCGCCTGTCACCTTAATAATATAAGTATTAGGTTGGAGTGAGGCGCCAAACGCTAACCGGTTTTTAACAGCAGCTGGTTTTATAGCTTCAACCCCTCGGCCGTTTATATCAACTACTTCGATAAGCTTTATCTTTTCGTTGTCATTAATTACCAGGTTGAAATTTGACGAAGACGGATTAGGATATATCACCACCTGCGACGTTTGTTTGTCATTAGAAGAATTGCTGACTAATGCCATGGAAGCCGGTTGCGCCGCGGTTCGTGCATTGGCCGTTGCCGAGGAGGTCCACTGCTGGTTATAGCTGGAACTTGTGCTCCATTGCCCCAGGTCAACACCGTTGCCTGATTGGCCAAGGCCGTCGAGGTACAAACCTGTTGCCCGGTTCTTGAATTTCACAAAGCCGCCGGCACTTTCCATGGTCCATTGCTGGTTATTGCTGCTACTGCCGGCCCATTGTCCCGCAATTGATCCGTCGGTGGTTCTGCCCATTCCATCCAGGTATAACCCTGTGGCGCGATTTTTTAGCTTTACATAACTTCCGGTTGTTTCTAAAGCCCATTGCTGGTTATAACTTCCGCTATTGCTCCATTGTGAACAGTTAGACCCGTTGGCTGTTCTGGCTATTCCATCCATCAATAGTCCTGTAGCGCGATTGGCCAGTGTAATGTAACCGGAAGTTGATCCGCCGGCCCCTTGCATGATAGCATTGATTACGCCCTGGTCAGTTACTGCTGCCGTGCTACGGTTAAACAAACCAAAATCCGTAGCGCCATTATCCCAATAAACCGGAATCATGCCTTTATTCTTTGCTGAACTGGTCACATACTTATTGAAATACTCCCTGGACGCCAGGTGAAGCGAGAGATCCGAAGGATTACTTCTTTTAATGGCGCCAAATTCACCGATGATGACCGGAATACCATTATCTACATACTTCGTTTTCATCAGTCCCAATGCGCGTTCTACTTCGCTTTCTTCCCCCCAGGTGCTGTTGCGGTTTGTTTGGGAGGTAGAATGGAAGCCATTTCCCCAATAGTAAAACATGGTGCCCCAGGAGGCATCTTCTGTTAACCCGCAAAATTGCCAGGGTGCGTGATAGTGAACTTCCATCATCAAACGGTTGGAGATCTGATCGGTGGGCATCGTATTCATCAGGTTATAGGTATTGTCTATACTTGTTGATGGCCCTTGTATAATAAGACTGCGGGAACTATTATTTCCACCGGTTGCACGGACCGCATTGATAAATGTTTGGTGGTAAGATAATAAGACCGACATCCCGGTTGCATCGCTAACAGCTGGTTCATTAGCACTGGCAAAAAGCAGTCGTTCATTATAGTTCTTAAAATAATTGGCAATCTGGGTCCAGTAATTTTGTTGTTTGGCGTTTACAGCGTTTTGTGCACTGGTGGTACAGTTATTCTCCAACCAGCCCCCGTCCCAATGAATGTTTATGATTACATACATATTGTTATTGATACAGTAGTCTACTACTGTTTTTACGCGGGATATCCATGCAGCATCAATTACGCCGTTGCTGGTATGGCAATCCCAGGCACAGGGGATTCGTACGGTGTTGAAGCCGGCAGCCTTTACCGCATTGATAAGTGCCTGGCTGGTATTAGGATTACCCCAGGCATTTTCGCCGCAAATGGCTTCCAGGGTATTACCCAGGTTCCAGCCAACTTTCATCTGGCTGGCCACCTGCTGCGCTGTGGGTAGCTGGCCCGAGGCAGGAATTGATAAGAAAATACCGGCTGCTACAAATAGAAGTTTGCAGCCGTATCTTAACAGTGCTGGTAAAAATAGAAAATGTTTCATAGCGTGAATCTTTTTTAATTTGGTTGAAAGTGATTATTAACTATATTTTTATGGATTGATTGTAGTATGTCTGGAAGAGGAAGGCTATATTTGCCAAATGGAATCTGTCGTACAGTAATAAAGGGTCTTTTACTTTTGTTCTGCCATTAATCATAGTACAGATCATCTACGAATACTACAATACGCAGGAATGCTGATGAAATAGGGGATGGAGTTGCAGTGGTTCTTTTTAAAACAGCAAATTAACATCAACACATTATTTGCAAAAGCATAAGATATTATTGGCCCCTCTGGTCATTAGAGGATTCATTGTGATAAAAAAGTATCGGGAAACTGGATGAGGAGTTCAAAAAGTATGGAATTAAGCACGCATTTGAAATTTATGACGGTGACCATATTAATCGTGTTGAAAAGAGGATTGAAGAAAAAATGCTCCCGTTTTTTGGAGAGAATTTGTCGTTTTCAGGTAACCGATAAAACCTGTCAGTCATATCTTTGAGTACCTTTAGTATACCACAGCACCTGGCCTTTTAAGAAGAGTTCGGCGTTAGTAATAAACCTGTCAACGTCTTTGTTATATGCGCCAAAACCAGGCCTGGAGTGCTTTATTTTAATAAACTCATTTAGATCAGCGTCATGGATCCGGATTGCTTCGGCGTATGCTTCTTCCAGCGTACAATGTTGCTCCTGCCGGATAACCAGTACCAGGTTCATTGCCTCATTTTTCAGCAGATCCTTCTTCACTGAATAAATGTCGTTATACCAGGCCATCATGCGAACGACTAGTTGTCGCATGCAATTAATTCCGACGTCCAGGTGGATGATAATCGGGTTTACTTTCGACGATTTCTATGGCCCCTATCCAAAGAATCAATTGGAGGACGCCTGTAAGCGCTTTATTGATGTATTAGGCGGGGGCTCCATTCTCCGTCTCAGATCCATAAAACGCATGGCGCCAAACATCATCATGCAACCTATGATTTGAATCTTCCATTTGCCGGACAACAACACCATGTGTGTCTCTGATCGCCATCAGCCCGGTCTTCCCGCATTCAGTTGAATCTAAAAGTTGTTTAACTGTTTCCATAACCACGAAGTTATTATTTTTTGCCTGGTTTCACGCTTGTAACCGGTTTCCTGCATGAAACCCGGAGTAGTTTTATGCACCATCCGGCTTCTTTATCAGCCGCCTTGGAGGCCGGAGAAGGCGACAAATTAAAAGCCGCAGATCTTGAGGCCATTGATCAGCAAACACTCATGAATCTGTATATGACCTTTTCATTTTTCCCGTCATTTAAATTAAAAGATCCCAGGTACAAGGAGGCTTTAAAATAAGAATGGGGGCCGACTGAAAGACAACTTTTACTCGGCCTCTACTTGATAAAAGTTAACCGAACCTGTAGTTGTTTACTCCAAAATAGCAATCCTGCCGACCACAACTTTAGTCATCGAGGAATACAATATCATCAGAGTCAGAAAAAAACTTCACGCTCCGTCCACTCAAAGACAGCAATTACAGAGAGCAATCACCCTTTTTAAAATTGACTTGTCGTAATGGTATACTTGAGCTCAAACGATCAAATAGGATTGGCTGCAGGGCGATACCTGTGATATAGCAATTGGTGAAACTTTTGATCTTTGGCAGGTAGGTCAGGAGAACGTCCATATTTTAACGGGTTCGTGGTTGGCCGGTTTTAACCCAATGATTATGACAGTTATTTGATGCTATTTTTGTCTACAAAAAATTAATATTCAAAACTCGAAAAGTATATTAATTTTTTATGAATAAAGTTTCATAGAAAGTTATAATTTCATTTTCGCGATATGATGAATAATAAGATGATAATTAGTAGTGCTAATAATTGCAGCAAAGTAACCCGGTTTGTTTAACTGTAGTGTAAGGAATCATCGCATAAAATTTATAAAATTATGTACTGAGCATTATTCTTTATGGTGGCGCATTTCACGGACGGTGTGCCTGGAAATGTATATCCTGATGTTTCCCCGGAATTTTACAACATTCATTTACAGTGAATATTTATGTCTTGGCCCAAAGCGTATTTTGGTGCGTGTATAAACGTCTGTAGACTTTTATGCATGTAGTTACTTTACGCCTGCGTTGACACAGAATAAAATAGCCATTTATTTAAATTATCTATGGATGAATTATAGATCCTATTCGTTAGCCAATTTTGAACATATTCCGCAGGTCAGGAACTATCTTTCGAAAGACGATATTGATGCCGTTAAAATAATTGGCAGTGTGCTTCCTTTTAAGATAAATAACTATCTGGTAAATGAATTGATTGATTGGGATAATTTCAGAAATGATCCTATATATCACCTGACTTTTCCTCAGTACGGTATGCTATCCGGTGAGGATTACATATTAATGCAGCAGGCGATTGCGCGGGGAGCGAATAGTACACAGTTGGCTGAAGTCGCCAGCAATATCAGAAAACGTCTTAATCCCCATCCGGGGGAGCAGCTGACGCTAAATGTACCGGTAGTAGATGGCAGCATTATAAAAGGAATGCAACATAAGTATGATCAGACGGTACTGTTTTTCCCCAGTCATGGCCAAACCTGCCATGCCTACTGCACTTTTTGTTTCAGATGGCCACAGTTTGTAGGAGATACAGAGCTGAAGTTTGCATCAAGGGAGGTAAGTACGCTTCTTTCTTACGTAAGATCGCATCCCAAGGTAACAGATATATTATTTACAGGAGGAGATCCCATGATCATGTCGGCGAGGATGCTGATGGCTTATTTGGAACCCATCATAGAAGCAGATTTACCCAACCTGTCTACCATCCGGATAGGAACGAAGGTCTTAGGCTATTGGCCTTACAGATTCCTTACTGATACAGATGCAGATGAGCTATTACGTTTTTTTGACCGGATCGCCGCCAGGAATATTAACCTGGCATTAATGGCACATGTAAATCATCCTAAAGAACTACAACACCCCGCCGCTCAAAAAGCCATCAGAAGAGTATTAAACACAGGGGTACAGATAAGGACCCAATCTCCTATACTCAATCATATAAATAAGTCCGCCGAAACATGGAGAGACATGTGGAATTTACAGGTGAAGTTAGGGTGCATTCCCTATTACATGTTTATTGCCAGGGATACGGGGGCGCAGGATTATTTTTCTGTTACCCTGGAGGAAAGCAGCTACATTTTTAATGAAGCATACCGGCAGGTAAGCGGGCTCGGAAGAACTGTCCGTGGACCCAGCATGTCTGTAGATACAGGTAAAATTGAAGTGATGGGAGTAACGGAGATAAAGGGGGAGAAAGTATTCCAGCTCAGGTTAATTCAATGCAGAAATGCAGCCTTTGTAGGGAAGATTTTTTATGCAAAATATAATCCTGATGCTATTTGGTTCAGTGATCTGGAACCCGCATTTGGTGAAACCGGTTTTTTCTTTGAAGATAAAAAGGAATTATTGAATCTCTAAATAGCAAATCTTAATAAATTATTTTAAGGTCATATGAGAATTGAAACATTCTTATCAAAAGATGGTATTCCATTGGAATATTATGTATTTGGCCATGGTCCCAGGCGAATAATGATCAATAATTCACCGGGCATGAGCATCAAGTTTTGGATACCTATCATCAATAACTTTCCGGAAGATGAGTACACCATTATTGGGATGGAGTATCGCGGATTTCCAAAACTGGAGATAGAAATACCATTCGATCAGTGTAGTCTCGAACTCATTGTGGACGATTGCTTACAGATATTGGAACGGGAGCAGGTAGATAAAGTACATTTATTTAGCTGGTGCGTGGGGGCAAAAGCAGCCCTGAGTGTGTATGAACGTATTCCAGACAGAATATGTTCCATCAATGCACTGAATTGCGCTTATCGTGTACATGATTTAGCTAATCCCGGCACTTTTACCAGGTTAATGTATGCGATTAAAAGCAAGATAAAGCGGGACGATTCCTATATCCCCAGGATGATCAAAATAATGAAGGAGGTAGGAGATATTCCCAAGACAGATTTCCTGGAAATTATGGGAGAGCAGGAAGCCGAGTCGCCGAGCTATGAGTTGTACAAGCACCTGGATGACCAAAGTCCGTTGGCGGGACTGGCTTTTTACCTGATTGATAATTACTACGGACTGGTGAACTACCTGAATATCTATGAAAACTTTGGAAAAAAGGATGTAGAGCCGGTGATCCTGGGTATAAAATGTCCGTTTAACATTATTAATGGCGAACTGGACACAACTGTTAAATATGAAGAACGGGATTTTCAATTAATCAGGCGAAATTCTAATGTCAGTTACGCAGATATTGAAAAAGGCGCACATTTTATGATGATTGACTTTCCGAGGAGAGTTTTTAGGAAACTGAAGGGAAATCTGGATCTGGTTGGTATCTGATTGATAAATAAGCTGAATAAAAAAGTATGAGTTATAATAAATATGCCAGGCCAGGTCTGAGTAAGTTAATGCGCCTGCTTAGAATTGATAAATTTTATTACAAGGGAATAGCGGATTACCTATATTATAAGCCTGCAGGGGGTGAAGAAGATGTACAGGTAGTTGATTTTGTGGGCGGTTACGGAAGCCTGTTACTGGGGCATAATCACCCGGCAATGAAAGCCTATATACATGAATTACTCGATAGCGGTTTGCCGGTTCATACGCAACTTTCAGAAAAATATCATACCGGTTTGCTGTGTGAAAAGATAAGTGAACTGGTAAACCCCGATGAAAAATACATCACTACGCTGACAAATTCCGGCGCAGAATCCGTAGAAGCGGCAATTAAGCATATCAGGCTTAAAAAGAGAAAGGCATTAAATAAGATCACCGACGATATTACCATCCGCTTTAATTATGTAAGCAGTTTATGGGAAAGCCGGTATAGCATGATTTTAAATCATAAAGGTACGGTTTACAAAAGCTTCGACGACTTTAAACATGCGGTGATGCAGGAAAATGACGGGAAAATATCGCGGCTTGTTCCATGTGTATTGTCAGTGAAAGGTGCTTTTCATGGCAAAACGATGGGAGCTTTAAAGGTCACTTATAACAATGATTTTAAGGATTTGTTTCTTTTCGATGCAGAAAAATATGATGCTGGTTTTTTTGATGGGGATATAACTGAAGTTCAGCAGATGTTGGACGCCAATGTAATAACGCTCTACATTCCACGTGTTTCCTACGATGGTAATGTGGTAACAGAAGAGGTGTTATTTAATGCATGTTTAGGCGTAATCGTTGAACCGATCCTGGGAGAAGGTGGGGTCAGGGAGATATCGCCGGATTTTTTGCGCGCGGTGCAGTGTGCTTGTGCTGAACGGAAGATTCCATTGATTGTGGATGAAATACAGACGGGAATGTTTAGGACCGGCCATTTCCTGTATTCCAGGTCTATTGGCGTAAACGCCGATTACTACCTGCTCGGGAAGTCAATGGGCGGTGGCTTTGCCAAAATAGGAGCAGTGGTCATTAACGGGAAAGAGTATGATGAAGATTTTGGTTTATTGCATTCCTCTACGTTTGCAGAAGACGAGTTTACGTCTGCCGTGGCACTCAGGGGGATGGCATTGATGGCTACCCTGGCCGGAAGTATTATGGAAAAGGGGGCTTTCATCAAGGAAGAACTAAAGAAGTTGCAAGCTGCATTCCCGGGTGTTTTAGATAGTGTTTCAGGCGTTGGATTGATGATTGGTGTGAAGTTCAGGAACTTTGACAACAGTGCATGTTATCCTTTGCAGTTTTTGTCCCGGTCCAGGCGGTTTAACTATCTGGTATCGGGGTATCTGTTAAATACCCATCATATCCGGGTCGGAGCCACTTTGTCGGAGAGCTTTACATTGCGAATTCAACCCAGTGCCTATATTTCCAATGATGATATTGGTCGCCTGCTTAAAGGACTTACCAGCGTTTGTGAGATTCTGGCAAATGAAGATATTTATCATCTGATTAATTTTCTCCTTCCCGAGAAATACAGGAATCTGAGACCAATCCAGAAGTTTGAGAATGGCAGTATAGCGGTGCAGGACACCGGTGCTGTCAACAGGGTAGCATTCCTGGCCCATTATATTGACACCGAGAATGTATATAAATCAGATTACTCGTTATCTGTTTTACCTAAGCATGTTATTGAAGATTTTTTGGAAGATGTGGTGGACATAAAATCTTATATTCTTACAGGCAGTCAGATCATTGAAAGCCCAACAGGAGATAAAGTGGAGATACTATTTGCCGCGTTGCCGTTTACATCCACGATGGCCAGAACCGCGTTGAAGAATGGATCTTTGCCTGCCTATTCAGAGATTTGCCACCTGGCGATAAAACAACTGAGAAAAAAACATAATGTTAGCCTGGTTGGCTTAGGGCAGTATACATCTATTCTTACCAGGAACGGCACTTCCATCCCCGAAAAGAACATCTGCCTGACTACAGGTAATAGCTTCACGGTGTACATAGGCATTCAGTCAATTATTGAAAAAATAAAACAGCGGAAAGAGGAGGGGCTAATGCGTGAATGCGTTATTGGCATCCTGGGGGCGGCAGGAAATATCAGCTCGGTATATGCAAAAATGTCTGCCAGTTTTGCTTCAAGGATTTTTCTGAAAGGGAGCGATACCACGGCTGGGCTGGCCCGGGTAGAGAGGTCGGCAAGAGAGTTAACCAAATACATTATACAATTATTGCTGCGGGCTACTCATCCTGGCGCTCTTTCACCACTGGAATGTGTGATAAAGGAGTCCCGGTTTTATAATCAGGTAGAACAGGGGCTGATTAACATCGATACAGCAAATCCATTTCTTGCACTGGAAGATGAATTGCAGGAGCATAATCCCATTAAAATTTTCAGTGATCTAACAACATTGAAACAATGTAACATTGTTTTCGTTGCTACCAATGATCCACATCCTTTTATAGGCGTTGAACATCTTAGTCCTAATACGCTGGTGTACGATGTTTCGGTACCTATGAATGTAAAGGAGGAACTAATAGATAATGACCAGAATATCGAAGTTTTTTTTGGTGGTATCGTAAAGCTGCCGGATAATTCAAAACTCCCTTTGAAAGGCTTTCCACTGGAAGATGGAACCGCTTATGCCTGTATTTCAGAGACCATACTATTGGGGCTGGAACAAAGTTGGGTGAATTTTTCCTATGGGAATATAACGGTGGACCAGGTACGAAAGATAGGAGATATAGGGAAGAAACATCAATTCGAATTTTGTGATGTAAAACGTGTTAATATTTCTTAAACAGTAACCGGTTTTGAACGATAAGCAAAAAATCAACAAAGTATGAGTGCAATACTTTACGGACATCTGCAACAATTCAGGGAGCATCTCAATACCAATATAAAGTTGCGTAAACTGCTCGGTGATTGGAATATACATGTTGTATTGAGGGCAACGGACCCGGAGATAAACTATACGCTCGTAGTAGAAAATGGCTACCTGATAGATATTGTAGCGTCGGAAATCATTGGCCCGAAGATGTTTGTCGCCGAAGCCACCTATCAAACATTTGTCGAAATATTCACCGGAAAGCTCAATCCGACGGAAGCAGTAATAGATGGAGATATGTCTACTTACGGCGAAGACAAGGATGAATCTTTATTAGATGGAATTATATTAATAATCTGGGGATTTTAAATATCATCATGAAGAAATTTGAGTTGCTTTTTTATATTTCTGTATGCGTAGGTATATTTATCAACAATAGTTCCTATGCTATTATTTCCGGTATGTTTGAAAATGTAACCGGTTTTTGGAGTCTTATTGCATTAGGTATTGCCGGCATGCTTTGTATTGTAATTGCAGATGCTATCGCCTGTCTTGCCTACAAATATCCTTCTGCGCCAGGTATAAGGACCTACCTTAAAAAAGCTTTCCCTAACCGCGTATCACTTTTTTTTGTATACCTGTATATTTTTTTCCTGTTGATAGCGGGCGCCGTAGAAAGCAGCGTGTTTGGAAATATCTACCGGCTCATATTTCCCGGAGCTGATCCGGTATTTATATTTAGCAGCATGATATTTTTAATCGTAGTGGTTAATCTTTATGGGTTACGTTTATCGAGAAGTGTGCAGTTTGTTACCACTGTGGTGATGTGTTTCATTATACTGTTTCTCGGCATTTATGGTGTCGCAAACGGACCTGCCGGAAGAAGCGCCGATTTTATGGACATATCAAATGGGCTGATCTACCTGCAACACCTGCCTGCTGCTGTGGGTATTGGCTTTTTCTTATTTGTAGGATTTGAATGGGTAACTCCCCTGGGTTTCTCGAAGTCATCTTATGAAGTGAAAATTCCGGCATCTATGCCCATCGCCATCATAATTGGGACGCTGGTGTATGGCATATTCATCATTGGAGCTTCATTTACCTTGCCGAGAACACAAATTGTAAATACCAACGTTTATCAGCTGGAACTGGCAAAACAGATCACATTTATGGATGGCAGATGGATCATTGTATTGCTGTCTTCCCTGTGTGTTATCTCCACCTTTAATGCAGGCATTATGGGAGGCGCCAGGCTGCTGTATGCGCTTGGCCGGGAAAATAAACTTCCAAAAGTACTTACCCGCATCTCATTACGTAACGGAAATCCTTATGTGGCCATCATCACACTGGGGGTGTTAGTGGAAGCTCTAACTATTCCTGTTTATTATACAGGCAGCGAACTGGTTTTTGCAGTAGCTGCATCCTCCCTGATGTGTTTTATCTATATCATGCTGATGATATCCAGCATGCGAATCTTGAAAGGAAATATTCAATCTTCCGGATTCACCGGCTACTTTTCAGATAGCACCAAAAAAGTAGTCATCTTTTTACTGGCAGGGGTAGGTATGGCAACGCTTTTTTCATTGCCGGGAAAAGAAAGGTATGTACTTGGATTACTATGCGGACTTTCTGCGCTGGCGTTGGGTATGTGCGTTTACTACGGAAGGGAGAAGGCCAGCGTGACCGGCAGCATACAGGATCCCGTGCTATAAACAATATCATTTATAGATTTTAACCGAACTAATATGAAACATAATAAAGAGTGGAAAATACTTGAGTTCATTTGCACTTCCGGCGGAGCGGCCGATTTTGGGAAACATTTTACAGCAATACTGAAAGACGGCGTTTTCTGGGGAGAGTTAATAGAGCAGGCAGTAAGACATAAACTGTTACCTACACTGGGCTACTATGTTTGTAAATACGGAAAGAATGAACAGGGAGAGTTCGCATCGTATATCCCTGTTCAGATAGGCATGCACCTGGAGGAAGCTTTTCTGGCCAACCGCCACAAGGCGCTTGTTTTTAAAATGAAAGTTAGGGAAGTCGCCTCTTTTTTATGTGAGAATAGTATTCCTTTTGTTTGTACCAAAGGTCTGGTATTGGATGCAACAATATATGAAGAGGAAGGAGTAAGGAATTTTTGTGTGGACGTGGATTTTATGATCCGGCAGCAGGATATGGCTAAGGTGGAACAGGGGTTAAAACACCGTGGATTTGAATATGGATATTACGATCATTTTCAGGATAAAGTGGCTCCCTTTGCCAGACAGGAGATGGTATTGTACCGCATGAATCCCGATCATCTTCCTCCTATGAGTATTGGCACCCATGATGCCATATACAGAGGTGTAACCATTGATTTTTCCAGCAAATTTACCTGGCATAACAGCGATTTTGAGGTAAACCAGGACGATGCGTTTAAGGAAAATGTACAGATTCTCCTTTCAAGGCGGATAGAGAACAGTTACATATCCTCCTTTTCACCCCGCTACCAGTTTTTGTTTGTCCTCCTTCACCTATTCAGGGAAGCCTGGTTTGAAAGATGGATGGAGTTTGAAAATGATGTTAACCTGATGAAATTCAGTGATATCGTCCGGCTATGGAGGCATTACCAGCTGGTATTGAAAGATGGCATTTTTTGGGAAATCGTGCAAAAGAATAATATAGAAATGCCGGTGTTATGGGTGTTACAACATCTTGATGGCGCCTTCTCATTAAATATTCTGGACGATTTAGGTATAGCAGAAAGGGTCAGTGATGCGTGGCTCTCGAGCACCCATCAGTCCAGCATGGATAGCGGCGATGGATGGGATGGTAATATGAGGGATCGGCTGGCATGGAAGGATAGAAAGGATTTTCTGACCAGGAAATAAATCATTGTAAAGTTTTGCCTGATGAATTGCTTACATCATATTTTATACCAGAAGGAGAAGCATTTTGCCGCGAAACCGGCGATTATTTTCGGCGACACCATCATCAGTTACGGCGAATTGGTGGCAGAAACGGAGAAAATGGCGAAGTGGCTTCAGGTGGCAGGATTGAAAAAAGAAGACCGGTTGATAATTTTTTTACCTAATCATCCTATGGTGATTAAGCTGATAATGGCCGCTTCGCGGATAGGCGTTATCTTCATCGTTATTAACGACAAAACCACTCCTGCTACGCTGCAACGGATTATCGGTAATGCCGTGCCTTCCTGCATTGTGAGCAGCGGGCAATATACCGGAATCATTGCGCAGGCTACAGCAGTGCCCCCGCTTCTTATAGAAGAAATTGATTTACATGGCACACCGTTAATGGTTGCCGAAACAGTAGGAAATAACGATAAAGATGCCATCGCCGGCTTAATCTATACTTCCGGAAGTACGGGTGAACCCAAAGGAATTGCTACCACGCATAGGAATATCCTTTTCTCAGTGCAGGCGATTCAGCAAGCGCTTGATATCAGGGAAACAGATATTATTGGCAGTTTTTTACCATTGTCTTTTGATTACGGGTTATACCAGGTGTTTTTGGCTTTTAATGTTGGCGCAACCATCATGTTGGGGATGGAAGGAGAAGCCGGGCCACTTATCGCCAACAGGATTGTTGAAACAAAAATAACCTGTCTCCCCATCAACCCGCATATATTCGAAATGCTGGTAAAGTTAATAGAACGGAAAGGAGGCGGCTGTTACTTTCCGGATGTCCGGCTGATTACTAATACAGGGTCCTATCTGAGTTATGATCTTATTCTTCGCTTTAAACAGTACTGCCCACATGTAGATGTTGCCCTCATGTTTGGGTTAACAGAATGTAAGCGGGTATCTATTTTACCTCCGGCAAAGCTGATCAAAAAAAAAGATTCTGTAGGCATACCCTTGAGCGGCACTCGGTGTTTTATCATCGATCAGGCGGGGAATGAGGTGGAAAGAAATACCAGGGGAGAGCTGATCGTTCAAGGGGAACATGTTACAGCGGGATACTGGAATAATGCTATTCAAACCCATGAGAAATTTAGGGTATGGGCTGGTAATAATATCAGGTCATTGTTTACAGGCGATACCTGTAGCATGGATGAAGATGGATATCTGTATTTCTATGGCAGAAACGACGAACTGCTGAAGAACAAGGGATTTCGCATTTCTGCGTTGGAAATTGAGCAGGAGGCCGCCCGGATTGTCCGCTCTGATAAGGTGGCAGTGGTATCTGCCGGTAATGAAAACAGCATCATATTGCTGCTGGAAAAACAGGCGTCAATTTCTGAAAGTATGCTGTTGAATGCTTTGAGAGAATGCCTGGAGGAATATAAGGTGCCGGACAGGGTCATTTTTGTTGACGCGATTCCCCGTAATGTAAATGGAAAAATCGATAAAAAAGCATTAAAACTTAGTTATGGATTATAAGGATTTAATCGGTAGTTACGGGAGCCCTTTATATGTTTATGATATAAACAAAGTAATAGCTGCATATCAGCATTTGCAGACATGCTTGCCGCCGGAAGCTGCAATTTTTTATTCGGTAAAAGCTAACCCGCATCCGTTCATTATCCGCCAGCTCTATGACTGTGGAGCGGGAGTAGAAGTGTCTTCTCCCGGCGAAATACACGCCGCTCTCCAGGCAGGAGTGGCGGCAGAGCGGTGCTTGTTTACAGGTCCTGGGAAAAGTATATCCGATCTGGAATTTTCGTTACATAAGGGTATCGCTTTTTTTTCTGTTGAATCGGAAATGGAACTTCGCCGGATAGAAAAGGCAGCAGATAATTTTCCTGCAACGGAAATCAGTTTATTGCTGCGCATTAATCCGGTACAAGCCGCCAGGGGAATATCATTGACGATGATGGGGAAGGATTCTCAGTTTGGAATTGATGAAGCGCTTATTATCAGCTATCCGGAAAGGTTTAAATCCCGGAAAAAGAATGTGGCGATAGTGGGATTTCATACTTACATGGGATCAAATATCACGACGATAGCACATCTGACAGAAGCTTTTGAGATAGGACTGCAATGTGCCTGCAGGATGGGGAACGCATTGAATATAAAGCCGGAAGTAATAAACCTGGGAGGTGGTTTCTGGCATCCCTTCGCCAACAACGAGCCATCGCCCCGGTATGAGCCGCTGCAACCTGTTGTGGCAGCCCTTCTGGCTCGTTATTTTCCAAACCATCGCCCGCGATTTATTTTCGAGTCAGGCCGTTTCCTGGTAGGGGCAAGCGGATGTCTGGCAACTACAGTGCAGGACGTTAAATGGTGCCGCAATACACAATATGGAATACTCGACTCCGGTATTAACCACCTGGGCGGAATGGCCGGATTGAGGAGGGTACCCAGGTATGAAATAGATATCCATAAAGAAGACAAAGCTCATGAGCCGCTTTCCTGTTGGGTGCTGGCCGGACCGCTATGTACCCCGCTGGATGTTTTTACCTATGATATTACCACAACTCCTTTTTTTTGCGGAGATATTATCGTTATAAAAAATGTAGGCGCTTATAGTCTCACGGCCAGTTTGATCGGCTTTCTGAGTTTTGAACCACCTGTAGAAATCTGCGTACTCGACGGAACAGTCTGTGAAGTATCGAAACTGGAAATTAACAGAAAAAAAATAGCATATATATGAAAGAACGTTTTTTTAATATTTTAAGATCGTACCTGAAGTTTGCACCGGAGGCGGAAGTATTTGACTGGAATGAACCACTAAAGAACATGGGGTTGGATTCTATGGCTTCCATCAACCTGGTCATCGTTATTGAAGATGAGTTTGGAATTATTATTCCGGACGAATATTTGAACGCTGCTACGTTTAGGTCGGCTGCTACTTTATATCAGATGATTGGTAAAGTGATGGATACTACGGATACTATAAAATAGGAAATATGATACACATACATGCAGCGATGATAGGCAAACTTGTGAAAACCGCTATTCCACTTTCTTTTGGCGGACTCGCAATTACTTTTCTTGCCATTATGGATGGTATATTTGTTTACCGGTATGCTGCTGCTGCCTATGAGGCCATTGTTTTATCAATCCCTTTAATTTCCGTAGTGAGTGGAATCAGTGCTGCCATAGCCGTAGCGATTGCCAATGGCGTTAGCCGCTCATCTGATGAAAGTACGCTATTCCGGGAGATTTATGTCGTGTTCATTATTGCTCTTATATTGGCCATCGCCGTTTTTCTACTGTCTAATGGATTAACAGATCGTATAATCGGTTATTACAGGATTGGGGAAGTGCCTACGGGTGGGTACTTTCGCATTTACTGGCGCAATATGATTTCCGCGTTTGTATTGCAGGTATATTTTAGTTTGCTGGTGCAGTTTATTACTTCTATTGGCAAAATCAGGCAGGCAAATATCGCGTTGTTGGTAATGCTGGGGGTTAATCTTCTTGTAAATCCCCTGTTGATATTCATGATGGGGTATGGAATTAAAGGAGCTGCTATTGCTACCAATCTTTCTTACCTGGCAGGTTTTCTTGTGATTTTTGGAATATGGCTATGGCCGGCGAGAAGTACGTTTTACCGGTTATGCAGGTTTGGAAAATGCATGGTGCATAACCGGTTACTTCAGGTTACAGTTAAGGCCCAGGTAACAGATGTCGTGTCCGTATTTATTTCCTCCATGGTATTTACCATCAGGAGTGTTTTATTTACTAAGCTGGCACTCGGGCAAGGGCCGTTGGCTATCACCGTATTTGGTATTGCAGAGCAACTTAAGAATATCTGCATTATGCCAGTAAGAGGAGTAGTATCTGCCTACCTGGTCGAATTCGGTAAACTGCTGTCTCAAAGAAATATAGCAGGCTATGCAACAGTGTACTGGCAGGCAACCATCATTACAGGTGTGGTTCATTTTGGGATTGGACTGCTGTTTGTACTAACATCAGGATATATAGCAGATATATACGGCATTACAGACGTGTCTGCCAGGAACCTGCTGCGTTATTTTATATTTTATACTTTTCTTATTCTTCTCGTGGAAATATTACCGCGATGTGCGCAGTTTGGCTTTCTATCTGTAGGGAAACCAGGCATTTTCATATCGCATAGTATTGTTACCGTGACATTGAGCTATGCTTTTATGATGGCTGCAATGAAGTATCAGCCGGTGGAGGGGTTAATGACCGGGCAACTCTCAGGCATCCTGCTTACGTCCGTCATCTTTGTATTTATTTTTTTTCGGATACTGAAGAAATTGAGCCGGCAGCCGGATATCCGTTTGGCTGGTAGCGGGTAGCATTCGGTATTACGGTGCTATTACTTATATAAACCAAAATATTTTTTAATTATTAAAGTATCGTTATGAAGAAATACGGGATTTTAATTTTAGTTAAGCACTCAGATCTTTACTTCCAGCAAACACCTGAAGAAGAAGCGGAAAGTCAGCTTGCGGTTAATAATTTTATTAGCTCATGGCAACCGAGAATAGTGCAAACATTTGGATATCATGCCTGTGGTCTTGGGGAATATGACTGGTTTGGCTTGTTTGAAGTGGATGAAATCGCTGACTGGGAGGCTTTCAGGGAAGAATATCACCGGCGATTCCGGGGACGAACAGTGAAAAGAGATGTTGTAATTGGCGTCAGTCACCCGGCTTTTGTGGAGGCAACTAAAGATATTGACCATTACAAAAAATTAAGGGAAATGAATATTCTTCCCGGAATGGCGGAAAAAAACAATCATTATGGAAAGAATTAATAAAGCGGTAGAATATTTAGCTACAGGAAAACCTGTACTGATTTCTGATTCGGTTGACCGCGAAAATGAATACGATATTGCATTTTCAGCACGGCATGTAAATCCGCAGCTGGTAAAATTATTGCAGGAGCGCGGCGGCGGCTTACTATGTCTGGTACTTAGCAGTGAGAAGGCCGGTGAGCTGGGCATTCAGAGACTCAATTCCAACGGGAATGATTTTTTTGATACGCCCTTTGGTTTTCCGATTTCTTATAAACACATGACACATTCAGCCGTTTCGATCGAAGGAAGGGCACATACTATTGTAAAGGTAAGCGAGCAATGTGCCAGTATCCAGAACTTTGTTATCCCGGGGCATATCGCCACCCTGATTGCCAAAACCGGTGGCTTACTGGAAAGAAACGGACATACGGAAGCGATCGTTGATTTGCTGAAATTAGCGGGTGAACCTCCCGTTGGGGTGCTCTGTGAAGTACAGGGAATTAACGGAGGGATGGCAGATCAGCGGGAGTTGAAGGAAATATTCAGCGACATAGATACCTGCGAAGTTTCTATAAAAGAAATTGCGGAATTTATAAACGGAAGAATGAAAAATGATGATTAAAGACCTGGGGATTATTCCATCGGAAACAATCGCTAAAAAATTTTCTGCTAAACCGCATCAGGATACCCCGTTAATGACGGGTTTCGGGGAAGTGCTGCTGCCATGCCTGGAAGTATTAGGCGTCAGGCCGGAGCAGCTGCTGGCTGATACAGCTGCTTATACACCGGAATTGGGAATACCGGAGTTGAGAAGCTTAATTGCCGGAAAAATAAGTGGCCGGCTTGGCAGCAATATTTTATCAGACCAGGTAGTTGTTTCGCCCGGAAGTAAAATGGCGATCTATAATCTTTTACAATCCCTGGAAGGCGATGTTATTATTCCGGTTCCTTCCTGGCCTACCTACTTTACACAGGCCAAAATGCTGGGGAAACGGATTATTCCTTTTGAAGCATATCCATCCGGAGGTAGTGGTTTTGACCTGGCAGCATTCAAAAAACTGCTGCAACATGCGGCCGGCAACACGTTGATATTAAATTCTCCCAGTAATCCGACGGGCGCCGTTATTCAGCAGGAACAGATGGAGGAGATTGCCTGTCTTTGCCGTGCAGCCGACGTGTTCATTATCTCTGATGAGGTATATGCAGATATTGTTTTCTCAGATAATTTTTTCGTCAGCCCTTACCGGTATTCTCCTGACAACGTGGCCGTTATTGGAAGTATGAGCAAATCATTTTCCGGGGGGGGCTGGAGGGGCGGTTATTGTGTGCTACCGCAGGGGGAAGCAGGAACACAACTGAGAACAAATATTCATGCCATCGCCGGCGCCACCTGGTCCGGGTGTTCGGCCATCAGCCAGCATATTTTAATAGCCTTGTTGAGTGCCCGGCATACCCCGGCGCTGTTGCAGGTCATAAGTGACATGCATGAAGTAACAGGATTATCAATTTATAACAAATGGAAAGGAGAGATAGATATGCTTCCCCCTCAGGGCGCATTTTATCTTTACCTGAATTTTGATGAGTACAGGGAAAGCCTTGAGAGGAATTTATCAATCAGTAAAGGAAGTGAATTGGAAGCATTATTTAACAGGTACCAGGTACCGGCATTGTCCGCTCATCACTTTGGAGCAAATGAGTCACAGCTTTCCGTGAGGATCTCTTATGCACAACTACTGCAGCCAGATGCCGCTACGTTGTCCGGGTTTTTGAATATAAGGCAAAAGGAAGAACGGCTGTTGCTGTGGAAGCAATACTTACAGGCGTCAGATGCATATAAGTTTTTTGAACAACAGATGAAAATCATACAGCACAAGGTGTCTGGCGCCTGACTGCTATCTCATATAACAGTGGCTGGTTGGATAAACAGCCACTGGTGAGCCCCTGATTTATGATGTTTAATTTTAAGTTAAATGACGATATCAAATTTAAGACACAGAGGGAAAAAACCGAAAACGTACCTTTACCGGGATGGATATTATCTGGTTGACAATGCTGGAAAAAAACTCCTTGATTTATCAGGTGGCACGCTTGTACAAACCCTCTATGAAACAACCTCCTTCCCGTATAATTTCGAAAATTATATGTTTACTCCTTCCTATGGAGTAACAACACCGGAAATTGAAAGACTGGAAGCCCGCATGCTGGAGAGGACGAAGCAGGTATTCGATGATATGGTATGGTGTTCAAGCGGAAGCGATGCCATTGAGATGGCCCTTAAACTGGTACTGCATCATGCCACTCATATGCACCCGGACCTGGCGCCTGCTGTGGCCGTATTGAAAGGAGCCTATCATGGTAATACACTATTTGCCTCGGTGTTGAATGATCGCATAGGAAAGCGTTCAAACCTCAGTAAAGCCGCCGTAGAAGTATTGGTGCTGGATAATATAGAGACAGCGCCCTTAAATATTGCCGCTTATCAGCAAAGAACCGGCAAACAGCTGATTAGTGTTGTTGTTGATCCCATCAATATAACCGGCGATTTTGGTTACAGCATAGAACAGCTGAATACCTTTGTGAAGGCAATGGAGGATCTTCATGTGATCACAATTTTTGATGAAATTGCCTGTGGGTGTTACCGGCATGGATATTTCAGTATAGCGACGGCCATGAAAACCCCTCCCCGGATAACCATTTTGTCGAAAGGGCTGACAAATGGCATAACGCCTTTATCTGTGTTGCTGTTGAATAATATTGGTACAGATACACTTCCTGAAAATAGCCTTTCCTTTGGTCATACATTCGGCATAAATCCTTTTTCAGAACGTATTTGTTCATGGGTAATGGAAAGATACGACAAGCTGGAAGCGTCCGGCCAGATGAAAGCCTTGTCGGACTGTTTGCAGAAACAGGCCCTTGCGCTTGATAGCATACCGGGTATTCAGGCCAGGGCATACGTTCATCTTCTCAGGATAACGATTACTGACAAGACGTGCTGGCATCAGTTTAAAGCTACATTAACTGCCAGGCAACTATCGATGTATGAAACAATAGATTATGACCAAAGGTATACTTTTATTGTAGCCCCGCCATATGATATGGCCCCCGCTTTTTTATGCGAAATTTTTTCCGGATTTATACACGAATTTAAGTCAACCTGCTCATGAAAATACTGGCATGTCTGAGAGGGCGGCCCGGTCTGGGCCATGTAACACCGGGACTGGTACTGCTCGACTATATGAAGAAGAATATAGCCGGTTGTGAAATACTGATATGCTCTTATGATAATGGTATTTCATTTTTGAAAGAAACGGATTATAAGGTAGTTGACCTGAATATCAATCCTTCTTATGAATGCTGGGCAGGACTGAATGTAATTGATGATTTGTTATTGAAAGTGCAACCGGTCATACAGGACTTCGGTCCTGATTTTATACTATCCTCCGGGGAATACTTGCTTCCTGTAATACAGCCTTTTACCAACGCCAGGATGGGATTGATTTATAATCCGGAGGTTTTGATGGCCAAAGCCCATAACAGGCCATACAAAGATTTATTCTGTGAGCTGTTTTCAAGATGCGAGGTGCTGATAGCCAATGGCTATCCACTTCAGCAGCATGATATCTGGGAGGAAGCACAGCAGGTATATGAGCGGTCGGTTAAAACATTGCTGGTGAGGTCCCCCAGGCTGCCTGTCAGGCAGAGCGTAAAAAAAACATTCCTGGTAGGAAATGGCGGTGGGGTAAGCCTCCCCGCCAATACGAGCACCTATAGCAACAGCGCAGACCTGGTGCAGATCTGGAAAAAACAAAATGTTGAATTTTTGCAGCACACATTGAGCATCATCAAAGAAGAATGTGAGGGTGAAGAAATAGAAGTACATGCTTTTCTTTGTGTAGATCAGCCGGATTATCTCCGGATAAGCGATCAGTTCAGGGAGGATAAACGTTTCCTGTTTTATGCCTTCTCTCCGCTGTATATAGATATTCTGGCTATCGCAAACCTCGTGGTTACCAGGGCTGGAGTAAGTTCAATCATGGAGATAGAACATTATAATAAACAGGCTATCATATGGCCTTTATACCAGCATGCGGAACAAATAAAAACAGTGGAGGAAGTCGCCGGCAGAAATACCAATATAGGCGCGTGGTATGAGGCAGCTGCCTTTAAAACATTATTTAGGGAGAAAATGACGAAAATAGCCGCAGCCGGTACGCTTGTCAGGCAACAGGCGACGGATGATGATTTTTCTTTTAAAACTATAGTAGATAAACTAATTAAAACTAAAATTTAATGTAACATGGCAACAACAACAAAAATTACCCTGACAAAGGAACAGATATCAGAAATTGCGCTGGCTCTGCGGGTAAAAGAAGACAAAATTCCAACCGAAATCAGTATCATAGCAATATCACCTGAAGCGGGAGAACGGAATAATATGCCGAAAGATATGCAGAGTAGCTTCTCTCCGGCTGTAATCATTACCTGACGTACTTTTTTTATAGGCACGTTGGCAGTCTGATTAAACGGATCATTTTAAAACTTAGTAATTTAATGATGGATAAAAGCATGGTAGAGCAGCAGTTGTCTCTTTTGTCCGGGATTAACTGGGATGATCTGCAGGAAGTGGAGCGTAGTACCACCGGTATCTTACAGGAACTGGCCACACATAAAAGCCTGTTGAGTCAGTTTATTGCGGCAGTTGAAACCAACAATACCTTGATGGAATTATCGGAATACGACGCGGTACTGATAAAACTGGTGTTGTTTGATGATAGGGGGATACGCCTGCGGTTGCATATTTTTAAAGATGATGCGGTAGACCGGGCGCATAATCATCGCTGGACTTTTGCCGGTAAAGTGTTGAAGGGAGGCTATAAGCATATTCTGTACAGCACAGAAAAGGAACTGTCAACAGCACTGAGGTATACAGACCTCAAACCTGTTGTTATCCGGTACGAAAAAGCCGGAGATGGGTATTGTTTGCATCATTCTTTCATACATACCCTGCATGCCGAGGCTGACGGCGTTTCTTTAATCATCCGGGGACCTTCACTCAAGGAAAAAATGATTATCCTGGACAAAGATACCGGGGAGTCGTGGTGGCAGTATGGAGCGGCAAATGATCTTACTGCGGCACACAAGAAAAATGCGAAAATTACCTTGGAGGAATACAAAGAAATTGTCAGTTTTTTACGTGAACATAACCTGATGGACCTATGATTAATCTAAGCGTGAATATCAATAAAATAGCATCATTAAGAAATACCAGGGATATTAATGTTCCCGATCTGGGGGATGCAGTGGAACTGGTGATTGCAGCGGGCTGCCAGGGTATTACTGTGCATCCCAGGATTGATCAGCGGCATATCAGGTTTTCAGATCTGCAGGTGGTCAAAGCACATATTAATGGACGGGTTGAATACAATATTGAATGCGACCCCCACGAGCTGTTTATCAATATGGTGTTGGAGGTGAAACCTACGCAATGTACGCTGGTCCCTACCAAGCCCAATGAAATTACTTCTTCGGAAGGATTTGATCTGAAAGTAGATTATGAAGATATCTGTAAGAAAGTTAAATTGCTGAAAGCAGCAGGTATCAGAACCAGCCTTTTCTCCGGTACGGAAATTGATCAGATCCGGTTGGCGAAAGAAACAGGTACTGATGCAATAGAACTCTATACAGGCCCCTATGCGATGGCCACAGGAGATAGGCGGAAACATTATTATGAACAGCTGTATGCCGCAGCCGCATTGGCGCATCAGCTGGGATTAAGGGTGCATTGCGGGCACGATTTGACACTAGATAACCTGGGGCTGATAAGGAATCTTCCGGGGCTGGCAGAGGTATCAATAGGACACCATTTAATTGTACAGGCCATGTTTCAGGGACTTCCCGGCATTATACATCAACATTTATCTATTCTTAATGACTAAGATCATCGCATTTTGTGGCGTAGATGGAAGTGGAAAGACTTCTATCGTTGATTATCTCCACGAACAAGATTTTTTTGACCGTGCGCTTTATATTAAGAAAACATTCTCCCGGAATGTTTCGGTTATAAAGAATTATCATCACAGAAACTATAACAGTAATAAGGATTGGGTTACCGGGTCCTTTGCGGAAGCAGTTTCCTATGCCAGTTGCCTGGATTTTTTACAGCATTACCACTCCTGCATTGCACCGAATATCGGGGCATACGATTTCCTGGTTTGCGACCGACATGCGTTGTGCTTTGCCGCCTATCACCTGGCAGTAGGAGGAAGTATGAATATGTCTGATCTGTTTGAAGGCGTTCGCGTACCTGATTTATATTTTTTTATAGATGCTCCGCTGAGTGAGCTGGAAAACCGCTATGAGAAAAGAGGGGGGGCATCTGAAGACGAGTCTGTAGAAGTTATGCATATTTACAGGGAATCTTATATGCGATTATTAAAAGAAACAAAAATACCTGTTGTATGGATAAAAAATGACGGCTCACTTGAAGAAGTATTTGAAAAAGTAACAACCGCACTGCGCGGCATCTATCCCGGTCATATGAAATGATGGTAGCCGGTACGTTTTTTTTGATTATTCACAATACTTTAGTTATCTGCTAATGTTATCTGTATCATTTTACGAAAAGGTTTTAGCCGTTATTGCAGCCGTTCCTGCCCAAAGTGTCTGGATATCCGGGTCAGTGGTGGAGCATCTTGGCAATGCCGCATCGGATGTAGATGTATTTGTGGCGGTGGAAGACAGAGCCGCAGCATCCGTACTGCCACTAACCAAAATTAACGGGAATTTTGATATCCTGATTTCATTCGTAGAAGGGAGAAGAGTAGATTATGAGTTTTGGTCCCAAGATGAAATTTTGCGTATCGCAGCGCGTCTGCATGCCATTCCGTTGAATGATGCAGGCAAAAATATTTTGAACCAGCTGAGTGGGAGCGATACCGATTTTGTGCACCGGCTGAAAACAGGATGGCCGGTTATGGACAAAGCCCGTTTTAACGAAATTCAATCCTGGTTTGATTTTAACTTTTATAAAGACTATCTGGTAGCGAATACTATCTTGTACGTAGATGACGCTTTCGACGATACTGTGGGAATGTTTGATAATAAAGACATTGATTGTGCTGCGCTACGGGCAAGGTTTACCGTTGAAATGAGTGTGGACGTACTGCTGTACAGTAATGGGATTACCAATGACAAGGCAAAGTACCGTATAAAAAAGTTGAAGACCCTGGGGGAAAGCAATGACTTTGCAAAAGATGTATACAACAGGTTCTGGCAACTACAGTCTAAAATCCCTGGCTCGCTGAAGGGGAAAATAGCATACATACAAGACGCATTGAAATTTTCTTCCGAAATAATAGAGTCGGTACAACACTAAAAAGTCAACTTTATGCAGCAGGTGGATATTTCAAAATGCCCCGTTAAACTATTCTATGTACGGAAAAGGAAACATCACAACAAAGTATACCTGATACATTTGAACAGAATCTTTGAACTGACGCCGTTTAGCGAGGCGGTATGGGATCTGTGCGGTGGACAGATCCCCGTTAGTGGAATGGCCACTGTTTTGGCGTCCCGGTTTCAGATGAATATGGAAGATGCTATGGAAGATGTTATAAGGAATATATTTTTTTACAGGAATAATCAACTCATTCAATATGATAAATACACTGGATGATATTATTATCGCTTTTCATAAAAATGAACCGGCAGAACATTGGGTACATTTTGATGTCGCCATAAAGGAAAAAATATATAACAGGTTTTTCCAGATATTGTTTGAATTGTATAGCCGTGATTACGACTATAATAGCCAACTTAAACAACAGTTTTATCATACTTTATCGGGAAAAATAGAAGCGGGATGTGTGGAAGAATATTTGCAACATACCTATAAACTGATTCATTGGAAATATAGTCAGGAAGAAGAGAAACTGGAAATGGTTTTCACCAATAATGTATACGTGGGTTCAATTCACGACAGGTTTTAAATGGAAAGACAATTAAATATTATCATTGGCGTATCCTCATTTTTAGGGCAACAGGTAGCGTCGTTGCTGCTGAATAACGGGCAGTTGGTAGCAGGCACATTTTATGAGCATGAAGATGCTATTGGTCAGCTCGGTGACTATGACCGTTTTTTCTCTTATAGGCTAAATGTTACAGATGCAAACGCATTGCATCGTTTTGTGAAACTGTATCTGGCCGGTATTATTGAGCAGCACCACATCAGGTCTCTTAATATTATATACTGCTGTGGTGCATGGTACCAGGGGAAAATAAAGGATTGGAAACCGGATGATTTTGACCGGGTATACCAGGTAAATGTAAAAGCGCCATGTGTGCTCACATCTCTGATATTAGCTGCTGGTGGTTGGCCGTGCCGGTTTGTATTTGTTTCGGGTCTGGCGGGAGATGATAATGCATTTGAAGGTAATGGGCTGTACGGGTTGTGTACTAACAGTATACGTTTTTTTACCAGGGTATTAAGTAAAGAACTAGTGGACCGGTCCGCATCCGCTTGTGTTTTGTTAACTTTAGGACTGTTCGACAAGGGACAGCCATATTACGCAAGCCTGATCAATGATATAGGAGTACCACAGTATTTTTCAGTACCACATGTGGCTGCATTAATTCATGATCTGGTCGAACACCCGTCCCGGATGGTGTTATTAAATGGCAGCGAATTGAAAGCACCTAACAATATTACCAGTTATGAAAAAGTAGTACATTGGTTAGATAAATATTATGATAATGTCTGCAAATAAGAAAGCCTTTATACTTCCTTTCTGTGGAGTGGATGGTACGGGCAAGACAAGTACATTTAAGTGGCTGGAGAAAAAATTTGAAGGAGATGACGCTGTCATTTTTATAGGGAGAGGGCCTTGCCGGGTAGAGACTTTTGTAGAGCATAATTTCCCGCGGCAATTTAATGTGGAAAAAGACTGGATCGACACTTCATTCGGTAATGCCATTGCATTTGCCTGTGCAGTGGATTATGTGGAGTACTACAACGTGGTAATCGCTCCACTGCTGGGTGACAGGAAAATCATCGTTTGCGACCGGTATGCCTCCTGTTTTATTGCACTGGCACTGGCAATGGCCCGGAAGGAAGAAATGGCTATCACGCTTTTAAATACTCTGGCAAAGCCCGACCTGATCTTTTATTTTGAATCGTCCTGGACAAACATTGGTCAAAGATTATCCGGGAAAAATGCCCCGGCCTATGAATTCGAATCTTATTATTGCCAGAACAAGTTTAAATCCGGATATGACAAGTTCTTTGAGGATACCAGGCAACAACGTTATGTTGTTACGAATGATGACTCCGTAGAGGCATTACAAGCCGAGGTATTGCTTCAGTTTAACGTCATTTATGACAGGTATTTTAAATCGTAAATGGGCATCGGATGAAGGTTGCGTTAATCAGTGATGTACACAGCATGATAGTCAATGGCCGTTTTTAATGGCCATTTGCATTGGGAACCAGCAGCTCTGCTATATCAACATTAGTGTCGTAACTGGCGAAACTATATGGCATAAATGTTATTTCCGTTGTACGTCGTGTAAAACAAGCGCACCTACTGGAATCACTGGGAGCCACCGCGGTTATAGACCTTTCGGCTGAACGGGCAACTATTATGCAACGTATCATGGAGATTACCGGGAATAAAGGCGTAAATGGCATTATTGATAATGTGGGTGGTCCGGTTACCGGGGAACTGATCCGGTGCATTGACTTTGGAGGCAAACTAATCATCAACGGCGGTATGAGTGCGGAGAAATACTCACTTCATAATTTCGACATTTTATTAAATGGGCTCCAGATTGAACCTCATGTATACCGGTACTTTTTCACGCCACCACTTCCTGAAGATATTACCATGCTGAAGGAAATCGCGGAGATGTCTGCCGGTTTTGTGTCGACTGTTTCCGGGAAGCATGCGCTCGGGGATTTTAAAACTGCCATCGGGGAGAGTGTACGTTTTCCGGAAAAAGGGAAGCATATTTTCTGCATGTAGCCAAATAGACAGTACTGCTTTTCTGAGTTTAAACTGTTAGCACAACAGGACTACATGAAGATATGCCGAATGCAAAGATATGAGTTGCCAATGCTACATTGGGAGTGATTCATATTGAGCAATTCTGGCGCTAATTTGTTTTTTTAAGTTGTACCAATAACTAGCGAATAAAGGACCGGGGAGTCGTTTTGACTTTGATATTTTGACTGAGCCTGACTATCTATGATAGTTAGGCCAGCCGATAAAAATAGGTACTTATTATTGATCCAGCCTTTGGTTGTAGAAGCCGTTTTTATTTTACATTCACGACCACCCGGAACGCTGGAAATAGCGTGGTGATGGACATATCCTCGCCCTGGTTAGTTCTGCTATGCCCTCCAAAATAGCCGCTTCCGGTAACTGTTCTTCATAGAGAGGGTTGCCTGTCTCAGGAGAATCATTGTGTTAATACAGCATTAACATCCGTTAAATTTCAGGTATTGCAGATCATTTCTCTGGCTTATCTTACCTTAGCATATCTATACACACAAAATAAGTATACTGTTCACATTTATTGGTATTAGCGGATGCAGGATCTGTTGGAGAAAATATACAGAGAAGATGATCAACTAGCTTTTCGCCAGCTATTTTTGCAGTACAGCGATCGGTTGATTGCTTTTGCTGTTTCCCTGCTGCCTTCCAGAGAAGAAGCGGAAGAAGCGGTGGCTGATGTTTTTGTGAAGATATGGCAGAACCGTGCATCACTTTCTGCTGTTCGCAACCTCAATACTTACCTGTATACCGCAGTCCGCAATACCGCTTATAACTACCGTATAAGCGCCGGAAGAATACCAGAGATATTGACGGGTGAGCATATCCAGGTGACCGTCGATACGATGGCTGCTTCTCCGGAAGATATGCTGATCAGCAAAGAAAACCTGCAGAAGATAGAGCAGGCTATTAACCTGTTGCCCGCCCGCTGTAAACTCATTTTCCGCCTGGTCAAAGAAGATGGACTTAAATACCGGGAAGTGGCAGAGATCCTGGAAGTATCCATTAACACCGTCAACACACAAATGGCGATCGCCCTGAAAAAACTGGCAGGGATGATCGATATCCACCGGCATTTCGGCTGGCCGGAATAAAAAAATAAATTTTTTTTCTCCCCGCTTCATAGTATTTCTCCAAAAATACTGTCTTATCTGTTACATCACCGTAACATGTCAATTTAATGGAACAACATGAAAGGATTTGGGAACTGATGGCCAAACGGATGGCAGGCACTTTGTCGGCTGGAGAAGAAGTAGAGCTGGAAGTGCTGCTGGAAGCTGCACCGGAAGTAGCCCGGCAACAGGCGCTGCTGGATAAAATATCATTGCAGAGCATCGGTAAGCCTACGCTGGAGCGGAAAGAGATGTTGCTGGACCGCATTATGAGAGATAGCGTCACGGGAGAAAGCAACCCGGAACAACCGGGTCAATGCGACCAGGAAGATAGTGAAAGTGTGGTCATGAAGCCGGCACGCCGCTACTGGCGAATAGTTGCTGCTGCCGCTTCACTGATGGTACTGCTGGGTGCTGCCACGGTCATTTACCTGCGTATGGCAGCTTCCTCAAAAGTGGTATGGACGACGGTGCAAACGCGACCCGGCTCAAAAACACGCATTACATTGCCTGACGGCTCGCTGGTAGTATTGAACGCCGGCAGCACGCTGGCCTATCCCAGTAACTTCGCCCAGGTCGGACGGGAAGTGAAACTCACAGGGGAAGGTTATTTTGATGTGGCCAGGATGGCCAATTATCCATTTACCATTCATACCACTACAATAGATATCAAAGTACTTGGCACCACCTTTAACGTGCGCGCCTATGCCGACGAGTCGCATACCGAAACAGCGCTGATCAGCGGCGCCGTAGAGGTAATAGTAAAAGATGCGGGTAAACAGCATATCACGCTGAGCCCGCACCAGAAACTGCTTATTGCCAACACTATTACGGAAAAAGTAGAGAAACCTGCTCCTGTAGCTCATCCGGATAATCAGAAGCCACTGATTGTACTGGAAAGTATGGAAAAAGAACAGACAGGCAAGCTGATCGCAGAAACAGCCTGGGTGGAAAACAGGTTTGTGTATCGCAATGAAAGTTTTTTACAACTGATAAAGAGAATGGAAAGATGGTATGGGGTTACTATAGAATGCCATAACCAGTCACTATTAGAGGCTTCTTTTACTGGTAACGTACAGGGTGAATCGCTGGACCAGCTGCTCGGCATGTTAAAACAGACCAAACACTTCGAATATAGTGTCGCTGCAGGAAGAGTAATTATTTATTAACCAAAGTTTAAATTGAACGTTATGAATCGGAATGCACTTATTCCAGTCCCGTCAGGATCTACCTGATAACTACCCGTATTTCAATTGAAAAAAAACGGGAAATGCGCGCACATTCCCCGTTGCTAAGTATCAGGAGACCTTTATGCTTGAAGGTTTCAAGGACTCCTATTGTCTCAACTCAACAAATCCAAGGTATGAAAAAAATTACAAAGTCGGGACCTCCAACCGTATGGGCGAGGGTCCAGCAGATGCTATTGATTATGAAATTTACCACGTTGTTGCTGCTACTGGTAGCGCAGGCCTCGGCCGGTGTTTATTCTCAGAAAAAAATCAGCCTCCGGATGGAAGCTGCCTCCCTGGATAAAATGCTGATCACGCTGGAGAAAAAATCCAGTTACCGCTTTTTCTTTAATAATGATGAGTTCAAAGACGTTGCACCAGTGTCTGTGGATATGACCGATGTAACGGTGACCGAAGTGCTGGACATGCCTATACGCTTTTTCAAGGTAGTATGTATTCTAATTCCGTTACAACAGGGAATTGGGAGGATTTTATTGCCAGGGAGTTGGTAAGTTATGTTGACGGTCATTATCGTACGCTTTCACAAAAAGAAAGCAGGGGAATCTGCGGTCACTCTATGGGAGGGTATGGTGCACTCAGAATTGGCGAAAAGAATCCCGATGTATTTTCAAGTGTATACCTGCTGAGTCCATGTTGCCTGAACAGTTCCCAGGAGCTGGTAACAACTGTTACGCCACAATTCCTCCGTGCAGATAGCATCAGGACCATTGATGAGTTTAAAAGATCCGATTTTTTTACCAAAGCGCTCTTTGCTTCTGCGGCTGCCTGGTCGCCTAATCCGGTAAATCCTCCCTTCTACCTGGATCTTCCGGTTAAAAACGGAAACTTACAACCTGAAGTATTGCATAAGTGGGACGCTAATCGTCCGTTAAATAATTTAGATCGGTATGTCTATAATATCAGGATGCTAAAATCCATTGCCTTTGATGCAGGAGATAGAGATAAGAGCATAGCGGAAAGCATTGAAAAACTGGATGACGAGTTCAATAAGTATGGGATTAAGCACTCATTTGAAATTTATGATGGTGACCATATTAATCGTGTTGGAAAACGGATTGAAGAAAAAATGCTCCCATTCTTTTCCGGGAATTTGCTGTTTGTAGGTAGTACAAAATAAATAGTTTGCCAATAACAGTCGAGATGCCCAAGAATAAACGTGTATTCAATTGAAATACTATATATTAGCGGCCAGGATAATGCTTTTTATCCCCATTTTAATAAGGACATTGCGTCGTATTTGAATATAGTCGAAAATAGAAACATGGTAGTAATCAATACTTTCGAAGAGTACCAGGCACATCTCGGTAAAGAAATAGGTATCTCCAACTGGCATACAATAGACCAGGAACAGATTAATAAATTTGCTGATGCAACACTGGATCATCAATGGATACATACCGATCAGGAAAAAGCTAAACGTGAAGGACCATTCAATGGAACCATCGCTCATGGCTATTTAACGCTGGCATTAATCCCTTATCTCTGGAAGCAGATTGCAGATGTCCGCAATATTAAAATGGAAATAAACTATGGTATAGAGTGTTTTAAATTTGGCCAGCCTGTACTGGTGGACAGTGAAGTTCAGCTAAAGGCTAAACTCAATTCGATAGCGAATTTAAGGGGCGTTACCAAAGTTGTAATTGAGGCTACGCTTATTATTAAAGGCCAGCAGAAGCCGGCCTATACTGGCAATGTTGTTTTCCTGTATCATTTTAATGATTGAGTAAGGCGGTAGAAAGCCCGTAGTATTGGTACTGCGTGCTTCCCTTGCCTTATTTGCCTGATGCCATTATATTCGATGCAGTTGTTGTTTTTATAAACAGGATGGCATCAAAATCCGCACCTGGTATGATGGGCAAGGCCCTGGTTTGCGTCCAGTTTGCGTATATATTTGTAATATTTTTTTGCACGCGCGAAAAGGGATTCGGCTTTTTATTAAATGGGATGAAGATAGCAGGATGATTTGCTTTTGCGAACATCGCTGAAAACGATCCATCTTCTGTTTCAAAGTCCCGTTTTGCCGATTCATCTTCCTGTGTTATTATGCGTACGGCCCCTTTAAAAGTATCAAAGCCCAACACATAAAAACTTTCGCCGAATTTTTGTTGCAGATGATACCCCATCCCTTGGTATTGAGCCATAGTTGTGTCCTTGGCAATATGGACATTATGGGCCCATATAATTGTTTTGAGTTTGTGAGACCGCTGCTCAGCAACTATGTTTTCCGCCATGAATTTATCCCGGTTAAGCGGATCAGCCGCATATTCTTCCCGGTCGAAACCAAATACACTAACTTTCCCGGATAGCGGTTGTTCATTGTTGTATTGTTTTATAAACTGAAAGAGGTTGTAAATCTCTTCTGTATTATAAAGCACCATATTCTTCATAAGCGTTGTCAGATCACCTGTTCCATCAATTAAGTATTGATTGATGGGAGCTATGTACGATTCTCCAAACTCGAAGCCTAAGCGTTTATAATCGAGATGAACGACCAGGTATTCAATGATCCGGCGTTTTTGATTGAAAAACTCTTTTGTCCCATGGGATGCTTCGCCTAGTCCAAATACCATGTTGTTTTTCCATTCGGCTGCGAGAAAGTTGAGATCTGTTGTTGACGCAGCGGTATCAACTTTTATTACATACGCATTTTCATTGATCCATTTCGTTGCTGCATCCTGCGAATAGCCTGTGATGGCATTGGCTAATAGCAGGATACCAATAGCAATACTACCTCTTACAAACATAGGTTTTGATTGATCCCGCATTTTTCTAAAGTTTCACAGGTAGATGCAGTCGCTTCCGTTTTCCATAAAAAGTATTTTGGCAAGGAATGGTAGTTTCAACCATCACACCGGATCAATTCCCCATTCCTGCATCGCCTCATTACTAAAAATCCGCAGCATTTCAGGGTCTACCACCTTAGCACGTGCGGCCAGGAATTGGTCCAAGTTAGCTCCATACATCTGTCGTACGCGTGTAGGCGTTAGCGTATTCATCTTCCCCCAGTGAAAGGTAAAAGGGATGTTCAGCTGATCGAGCATATTCCATACAGCTTCATAAAAGCGTTGGGTTTCGGGTGATTGCACGCCATCCAGTTCCAATACGCAGGTGACAGGGGTAAAATGCGTGAATGCCATAGTGGCCTTAGAAGCTTTTACAAAGCGGAATGCAAATAGGCCGGCAAATGGTCCGTCTGTTTTATTCACCTGCAGCAATCCGGTTATTACTTTATCTACCATGGAAACGGGAAGCCCCACTGCGGCACTGGATACTTTACCACGGAGCGTGGTGTTGTTGAATATTTCCGCCAGTCGCCCATATTTCTTTTCAGATAACGTGAGACTTGTCGCCAGTACTTTATTGACTAATAACGGTACGGCCGCAGGTAGTACACCCGCCAGTTTGCCGATAAAGCAGGGGGCGTCATCGCCGGGACCGATCCCTTCGCCATTAGGTTTGGGCCTGGTGTAGTCGTTGCGGTAAGGACGTTTATACATAGTGGTCATGTAGGCGCCTTTGTCGAGGTCGTAGGGATTGATAAGCGACTGGAAATGAAAAGGGATAACATTCAGATAGGGTAACTGTGCATATGTAAAATCGAGGGTGGTGAGCTGGTGAATCAAGGCGTCGTCATACGGTACGCGACGCAGATAGTATTCCAGCAGGTAATCATCTTCTGCTTCGATCATAACGCCATGTATAAAGCCAAATGCGCCAAAGCTGACCACGGCGGCGTTGAAGATGTCATCGTCCTTTACTATTGTTGCTCCTAGTTTATTGGCAAAGGAGTCGGCCATAACCGGATAGGAGGCTCTTTCCAGCCAGATGTGCTTATCCGGGCCGGTAATGATATGCAAGCCGACCACGCCTTCCTGTACGGCGCCAAAATCAATGGCTGCGCCGTGTGTGCCTGTGGCAATAGCCCCTGCAATTGTTTGGCCGTTGCTGGCGCCACATGCCGACAGGGACAATCCCCGTTGGTGAAGGAAGTCGTTCATCTCCCATATCCCGTTGCCACACTGCGCAAGACAAAGCCGCTTGGCATCACCGGTATAGGCTGCGGACGTACTGTTCCGGTTAATAGTAAAACGGATATTCAGTGGCTTGGTATTGAGTAAAATACCTTTGGTAGCTGCTATCGGGGAAAATGACCAGCTGCCGCCTAACGTGCGAAGCGAGGTATTACTTTGTATGGCATCTTTAATAATTTGCTGAATGCCCCTGGTGGTATTATTATAATTCTGTAATACCGTGCCCGTCACATCATTGGCCAGATCATAAAGATCTGTTACCTGTTGCGTAAAGGTATTATGCTGATTGCTCCAGGGGAAGCTGCCGTGCTTAATAATTTTCATAGCAGATGAATAACAGGATGAAGAAATGTACTACAGCGAATCGACCTGCGCACAGGGTTTGGCGCATTTCCATTCTATCCTGGTCGGGCAATAAATCCCCAGCGTACCAATGGTTAGCAATGCATTGCCGAAATTAGTTTTGACAGTTACCTCTGCTACACCGTTTACACCCAGGGAGTCGCATACCGGCGTACTGATGACCTGCGGCTTGTTAAGCAGCCCCCAGAACAGGCTATAAGCACGCTTGCTGTTTACCGGGGAAGTGTCTGTAGATGGAAGTGCGTGAGTTGCCACACGATAGGAATAGCAACTGTTGATACACAGCATGCCGGCTATCAGCAGCAAATGCATACCGTATCTATGGAATTTGGGGTTACACATAGATTTATATTTTCCTAAAGATACTATTTATAACGTAAATGCCTACTGCAGCCAGGATATCCGGACCGGATCTTTTGAATCTCTGCGCTCAAAATGCCACAAACAGGCATTATAATTGTTAAAGACGGGCAAGCTGAAAAATGGTATTATGAAAACTAACATTCACCGGATTTTTACTCTTCTTACTACTACCGGATTTATTACTATTTACTGCGGCGTTACCTCACCTGTTTTTGCCCAGGGCATAGTACCTGGTGTAGTGGCTCCTGCTGAAACTACAAAACGTTTGGATGCCAGGCTTATTATTGATCCGGTGATGAGGGAGTTCTTCGAAGCTCCAATTAATACCCGGCTGATTGAAGCGAGTATAAGCCAATATATTCCCGGTAGTACAACTCCCAACGCCAATTACAACCTGAGTATCGAAGTGGACGCTGCTGCTCATACGATAACTGAAATCTCCCTGCCTGTAAATAACCCGGAAGGCGGCGCAACAAAAAAAATATATAGCTATAGCGAGCCGGCAAAACTGCAAAGTTTAAAATACTATAGGGGAGATAAGAATAACTGGAACCTTCAGCAAGAGGAGATCTACACTTATCCCGGGATGGGAGGGAACAGGGGGTTGCCTATGCGTAAAACACGAGTGATCGTGGGTCGGGATACAACAGTCGTGCCTGTTCCGAATGGGGAAACCTACGTATATGATAGCCATATGCAGGTTGTTGAATACCTTGGCCGGAACGAGTCATATACCTGCCAGTATAACAAACAGCATGACCTTTCTGCTAAAAAAATAACGGCAACAGCTGGAAAGTGGCGCTTGTTGGAATACGTTTACCAATATGAAGAAGGCCTCTGGATCAGGAAAGAGGAATTTGAGACTACCCCAGATCAGCCCCGTTATCTTAAAACCAGTACTACACGCAAAATTACCTTGCAATAGTAATATATGAGGACATCTCAACAGCAAAAAACCGGTAACAGATAATAGCTGCTACCGGTTTGGGTTGCAATAGATCAGGCCGGGTGACTGAACTGTCGGGATGTTAAGTATTGCTGCAAAGGATGTTGGGCGTTGCCTGATAATATTTCTTCGTTGATACTGGCCCACAGTTGGAGAGCATGCTTTTCGACGAAAGCAGCCTGTAGCTGTTGGGTTTGTTTGGCGGCAGCGGCAATCTGGGCCAGAAAGTCTACAACTTCTGTGGAAACACCCCACCGGGTCCATTTTTTTTACCTTCTTCGTCGTTGGGCAGTATGTCAGAGAGAAATTTAAAGGCATCTTTCACCCCATCCATATCAAGGTGAAATCCCTGCGGAGGCTGATATACCTGTGCGCCGTCGGGTACGCCGTTAAGAAGGGCGCCGGAGGAATCCAGATACATGCCACCGGCCAGGTGTACAACATATGAGTCTGCCATGGTTTTTCAGTTTAAACGTAAATGAAGGAGATCTCCCGGTGCCGAAGTTTATATATAAAAGGTTGTGAAAAAAACACCGGTGAGCCGTTTGCGGGAATGAGTGAGCAGATGGGTCTGTTCGCTATAAAACGTTTATCTGGCATGCTTGTGGACCGCAATTTGATGTGCACAGAAGAGGGAATGAAACATAACCCAATTTGTTAATCATAAAATTACAATTATGAAAAATCAAATTTTGGAGCTCGAAAAAAAATATTGGGACGGAATGAAAAACCACGACTTTCAAACGGTGAAAAGTCTTACTTATTTTCCGTGTCTGGTAGCAGGAAAAAATGGCGTGCTCAATGTGGATGAAGCCTCCTATAAAAAAATGTTTGAATCAGGAAAGGACAAACAAATAGAAGTGGAGGACATTTCCAATGTAGAAAGTCAAATGATAAATGAACGGACAGCCATCATCGCTTATCTTATAACACTGGAATATGACGGCACCAGCATGAGCTGCGCTTGCACCTCCACCTGGGTGAAGCAAAACGATAGCTGGCTTTGCGCGATGCACACGGAGTCGGACCTGGAAAAACAAACAGCATAACGTTTAAAAATTAAAGTAATGATCCGGAAACTAAAATCGGGGCAATACCGCATCTATTCGCGGAAGGTAGATCCCAAAACGAATAAAAGGAAAAACCTCGGTACTTTCGATACACTCGAAGCGGCCAAAAGGCACGAACAGGAAATACAGTATTTTAAACATAAAGGATAAAACTGTTTGAATGGCCGCCCGGGAAGTAGCCCTGTTTATACATAGCTGTATAAGCAAGCGATTTTAAAACCGGCGAACAACAGGACAGATAAAGTCCCAATTGGAAACCGCGGTTGGTGTGTGAACATTGAATCCGTTCCTTCGTTGCAGGATCACAGCAATGTTAGGAATGCCCGAAGCATATGTATAATCTTTCGGCACCAAAAGCGAAGCCTCTGCGCCTTTATCTGTCCTTGTTCGTTTGCAATGACAGTAGCCTTCATAGATGTGCTGAGCTACCCAGGTTCTTCCTGAATCTGATGACATGGCCATGTAAAAGGCCGGATCATCTTCCTGCATATGATTGACGCCAATGTAGGGCCATACAACCAGGACAGTATCGAGTATCATGGTGTTATTGCGGCCGGAGCCGGTCCAGGTTAGGGTGACCCACTTATGGTGGGGCTGGTCGTAATAAACTGCCCATATTTTTTCCAGCTTATCGGTATTGCAAACGATACGCATATAACAGGTGTCGCCAATATTGAAATATCGTGGTTCATACCCCGGAAACTGCGGTTTGGCGGCTAACACTTTTTCAACGGTTATAATGCTGGTATCCTCGGCAGTAGCCGGGGCCTCCGGGATGTTGGGATGCGGGTGGCAGCCGATGATAAACAAAGCTGCTGCCAGGAAATAGGCAGAGATTTTCATGTGTATGTTTTATTGTTATATAGTTATCAATATAACGAAAATTGCTACCCTATTTAGCTAAAACGGCTTCAACTTGATTTATTCAAAAATAAGTCGGAACTTACTATAGTCGACCAAATACGGTGTACCCCCAAAATATAGATCCTTATGAGTATGCCCAATACCGTGAAATGGATTAAACTGGAATTTGTTCGCAGCAACGAAATGTTGACATTGAACTATGAGGATAGTTCGGGAGCAAAGGTTATTGCCCGGCAATCCTTTCAGTTGTTTGAGCCGGAGGAGTGGCCTGAGGCACTCTTTATTGATCCTGCCATACTGCGATGCATAGAAAGGTTAACAGATAACCAGGATCCCGTCTCCGGAGAAAGAACCAGGCTGCTGCCTGTTTACGTGGATACAGAAAAGATTCCCCTCTGGCCTGACATGTCTTTGCTCAGGAAAGATTCGTTAATACATACGTTACTCTTCAGGATTATTCCACGGGAGATAAGTTTTCAACTGTTCTATTTTAACGAACGTATTTTTTCAAAACACGCGATCAGTGATCCGATAACCATTGGGCTTGGGAATGTAGATCCCGGGTTCTATGAAGAGCTGTATCATTTACTCCGGAAGGAAATTCCCCGGGAGCTGATATATGAGAGATATACTTATTTTGAAAAGTGGCATTGGTGTGGCATATTGATACTCGGATACGAGGACATCGCCAATATTTTAAAGACTGGTGGCTTAACCATGGCTAGCCAGTTAGTTATCGTAACAGCAGCTGACTATGAGAAAATGCCGGATGATTTGCTGGATTTTCTTTACCATCATCTGAAATTGTTATCTGTTAACAGTATTATTCTTACTTCGTCGGGAGGGCAATTGCAATTCATTTCTAAGTTAATTTCGAGGTTGGCTGATGATTTGTCATTGTCTGATGCATTAGATTTTGTAGAGCAGGAATATAAATACCCTGTATACCCGATTGTGATATCCAGCCCTGATGGTAACCTGTATTCCCGTCTCTCCCGTAAGGAGAATGCCATATTAATAAACGAAGTTGTCCCTGCGGGTAAGATAACGAATAGGTGGCAATTCGATGATCTTGAAGTGTCCGATCCTAAATCGGAGAGCAATAATAAAGAGAACTACCGCAGGGTAGATGTTTCATTAGAACAGGGCGATAGCCCCGGGAAGTGGTTACATAGCGATTCGCGAATAGAACATGGGGCTATTTATCGCCTTCATGTCAAAATAGGTTTGAAAGGCCCGCATAGCCTGATGAAGGGGCGGGTTCCTGCATTCGATCCGCTGCTGCCTGATCCTGCAGATGAGAAGGGACACCAGGTTGATATCGTAGTTTTTCCAAAGGATTTTACGCTCAGATCAGCATCGCTCCAAACTGTTTTTTTGCCATTAACAGGGGAGTCGCCTGCTGCCATGTTTGATATAGTAGCGCCGAAGGAGGGAAAAGTTCCCAGCCTGAGGATAGGCGTTTTTCATCGTAATGTTTTGCTCCAGTCATTTCTCCTGAAGGCTGAATTGGGCGGCTGGAACAATGCTACTTTCCGTCCCGGTATCAGTGTAAGACTTGATATAGCCAGCTCAGAGAAATTTGATAACCTGGATGAGCTAAAGGAAAGGGGTTTGTTTATTGGGGTGAACGGGAATCAAAATGGAACACACTCGATTTTTTTTAAGAAAGATGAGGTAGCTGAAGAGATTACCGGGATCAATCAATTTGATATTGAAGCTGCCCAGGTTGATTTTTGTAAGCTCATCAGGGAGATTTATGGCGATGAAGCAGCGCCCAGGTATCACCTGGATGGGCTGGAAGGAGCGCCGTTTAGCGACTCGTTTTATGACGATGTACGCAAGCTCGCCCACTTCGGTTCCGGCAGGTATAATTTATTTTTTGAGTCTTCCAAAACCACCCTGGGCAAGAAGTTAAAAGAGGTCAGGCAACTTTCTGATCAGCACATCACCATTGCCAGGCATCAGATGGATTTTGCCTTTCCCTGGGCGGCTATCTACGACTATATGATGCCCCCTGAACTAGCCGGTGATCCTCCTCATCCGGTTTGCACCGGCCAGGCCCTTGACCCTGACAGATACAAACACTTTTACGATGAATCCTGGCAGGGATGCGAGCATAACCCCCATTACCGGTGTTACTGTACCTCGGGCTTTTGGGGTATTCGTCACCGTATAGAACAGTTACTGACCTCGGCCGCTGCCACCAATTCGGTAATGACACTGAGTACCGATGCTAACCAGCGTATTCTTCTTTCTAAAAATTTTCTTGACCAGGCCGGCACGCAGTTAAGTCATGATTTGCAAATGCTGCCGGCGCAGCTAACAGAGCTGACTTATGACAACGATCTGCTTACGCTGCTGTGGGATGCCCGCACCAGGCCATTGGTACTGGCAGTGATCGGGCACCTGGAAACAACTCCTGTTACTGGTGAGCCGGATTGCTCCAGGATTATCACATTCCCCAAAGAAGCATGGCCGGCAGACCGGGGGCCCATACCGGCAGAGAAATGGATCTTTCAGCAATTGTTGCAAAACAAGATTATGCGCGATGATGCCTGGGAGGGCGATCCTCTGCCCATGGTGTTTTTAATAAATTGCAGTAGCATGGGCATGAATTTTAATAGCCTGGATGCTATCTCCAGGGCATTTCATACAGCCGGTGCATCAGCGATCATTGGTACAGAGGGCACGATACATGCCAGTATCGGCACAAGGTTTTTAAGGGAGGTATTGGAAGATCTCTATATTAAGCAAATAGAACTGGGACAGGCCATCCAGGCATTTAACAAACGGATGTTTGCGTTGGGAGCGCCGGTGGCATTTATCTTTACTTGTTTTGGTAACAGTAACCTCAAACTAGCTAAATAACTCACCCCATGAAAAAATCTATTTTTCTATTGGCATGGCTGCTGTCCTGCCTTTCCGCGGCCGTGACTGCGCAAACATCTGCCACTGTTTCGGTGGAGCTGGATGGCAAAGTAAATGTAGACACGATTTCAATACCTATGCCACTGCAGGCAGGGAAGCCAATCAAATTCTCCCTTGCCGGTAACAGGCCCTATTCTGTTAAGCTGGGCGATACCTTGCTGAACGAGCGGGTCATCAGGGCATTTAACATTTATGGCGGGGATACAATACTGCCTGCCATCCATGTTATCGTCAATATGAAGGTATTGGCAAGGCCCGGAAGCTATAAAATAGCCATTCCCATCAAAAGGGCTGACACTATCGAGTTGGTCAATCTGATACTCGTACGTGCTCCAGCTGTGATTGATACGCTCACTACTGCCCGTATCGTTGTAAGCGGCAGGTGTGTTTCCGGCAGCTCCGCCCTGGTGCTTAAAGAAACGGGAAAGTTGGCAAACGCCAATGATCTTACCATTCATGCACCTTATTTCAATTTCGTCAATGACAGTAACCTGGTTTCTTTTAAGCACCCTGTTACCAACCTCAGTGCAGGTGGCGTTTTGCAGGTTTTCTACGATTTAAATATTCCCAATATAAAAAAACTGCCGCTGGGGAAAAGCATGGGGTTTGCGCAGGTAACCTCTTCCAATTTATCAGCGCCGTTGGTCATTCCTTTTGAAATTACCAACAAAAGAAGTAACTGGTGGATATGTGTGGCTATTGTATTGGGGCTGCTTGCCGGTCTTGGTTTAAGGCATTACCTGGCAGATAAGAAGCAGTGGGAACAACAGCGGATGACCGGCTTCCTGTTTATTGAGAAGATCCGGCAGGAGTCTGCCCGGATCCAGGACAAAGAATACCGCCAGGCAGTGGGGCAGCTGTTGCTTGACTTAAATGTGCTGTTGGAGAAAAATGGGGGAGCCGGCTATTTTACCGGTGTTGCCGATGCTGATATTACAGCAAAAATAACGGAGGTAACCACTGCCTATAACGCATTGAAAACTGACCTGGAGAAACGACTAAAGGATCTGAACGATGCGGTTAAAAAGTTATCCGGCAGTTTTGAAAACGGGCAGTTGGAACCCCTGGTGAAAAAGGGACTGGCAACGGTAAAGCTTTCCTATGATCTTACCGGTGACAGGATCCGCGCTTGTGATCCTACCAGCGCGGAGCAAACATTTGAGCAAACTATCGTCAGTATGAAGCAGGCATTAAAGGAACTCAAAAATTACCTGCTGTCGGTTCAACAGCTTTTTTCAAAAGATGAAAATTACCCGGCGAGTATCCCGGCTCAGCTGAAAACGACTATAAAAGATAAAATTAACAGTGTGGTGCAGGCCCTGCCTGATCTGAAGGACGAAGAAAAAGATCCGCAGGTATTGACCGGTAATGTAACTGCTCTTAACCAGGTTTCAACGCAGTTGACTGCCTTACTGAATTTTTATGGTAACAGCCTCGATGGTGTATATAAACTGCCTGCCGACAAATCAGCTCCTGCGGTGATCAGTTTTATGAAAACCCTTTCTGCCTGGAAGGAGAAGTTGACTGATATCACCACCAATACAGCCAATTCGCCGGATGCGGCTACCTACTTTAACGCAGCATTCGCCGGTGAAATAGACAAGGGATGGAATGAAGTTGACAAATTGAAGGATCGGGCCTTTGGCGCATCTCCAATAGCTGCTGATCAGTATACATTCAGTGAAGCAGTGGTACAGCAGGAAGACTACGAGGCAAAAGACGTATTGGATACCAATAGCCCCATCTGGCAGGAAATAAGTGCCGGATCTGCCACAACAAAGAAAAGGATAGTGTGGTATGGATTAATACAGACCGCAGTGCTGGCGGTGGTACTTTGCGCAATTGCCTATAATACTTATGCGGCTGGGTTTATCGGTACTTTTAATGAGATACTGACGCTTTTCCTTTTTGCGTTTTCGATCGACGTTACGGTAGATACGGTATTAAAATATAAAGCGGGTAAGATTTCATAATTAACAGTTTGATGAGGCTGTATCATAAATAAATGATACAGCCTCTTTTTGATGGCTTGAAACCTGGTACCAGCTTACTTCGTAATAAGAAGCTGATTTTTACCGGTAATAATATTTGTGCCATCAACCACCGTCGCTTTTATTAATATCATACCAGCGTAGCTGGTATCCTGTACCCAGAAATTGGCAGATGCCTCGCCGTTACTGTTCGATACTTTCTCATTGATAAAAGTACCAATAACCTCTCCGGAGGGTTTTTGCGCCGTGAATGTTACCCGTTGCCCGGCGGAAGCAGTACCATAAGTACGCGTTAGCAATGCCGTTACAACTGTATTTGCGTCTAAAGCATTTCTCAGGTTACCCGGTACATCTACATTGATATAATCGGGAATAGCTGGAATAAAGCGCAGCTGCGTTTCCCTGCTGAAAGCAGCCGCAATAGTGGCTTTTATAATCACCAAATCAGGTTGGGAACATTTTATGTACGCAGTGGCTGTGCCATCGATAGTGGTGGTAGTGGTATAACTCTTTTCTCCATTGGAAAAAAGCCCTTTGTCTGTTGTGAAAGCCACTTCCCTGGAAGTATTAATGATATCAGGATCTTTCGATCTTACTACAACGGTAGCATAGCTGTAGTTGTCGGCCGGTTGATTATTGTTTACGGCTTCCAGCGTAATAATACTGTCCGGGGAAGTACGGGAAACAAAATGCACCTGTATCTCCCTGGAATAGAGGTCGTTTACCGTTACTTTCACGGTAGCAGTTCCCGCTTTGTCATGTTTCAGGTAAGCATTTATTTTTCCGTCCAGCGAAACGGTGGTGGTGTACTGCGCTGTATTGTTAGAAAAAGTGCCGGCATTCGTTTCAAACTTGATATTCCGTGTGGCCGCGGAGGTCGACATATTTACCTGCGCCAGTATTTCTGCGTTATGAATATTATCTGCAGAAATACTGTCCTTTACCAGGGAAAGGGACATGATATCATCTGGCTGTACTTTTGTTTTATCCTGACAGGCGCTCACGATAAAGCAGCAGAGTAATAACAGGTAGGTGTACTTGATCATTGGTGCTGTTTTTTGAATTGGGCCCTGCGGATGACTTGTCTGATCGCATTACGGGCTGCCGGTTTGCGGGTATTGTTTTGAGGAACGAAGCCGGACAATAAAACATTATCTGCAACTTTCAGGTGAGCTGGTACACCGGCATCTGCGCACACGCTCACAACGGCTGAAAGGTCTTCCTGCAAACTACTTCCCGCTATGGCGGCGGTGATGATGATCGTAGTTTGTTGCTGATTAGCCACCCTTAATACAATCGTGTCGCTGAAATTATTATTGTTGCCAACCAGCGTAATGGTACCGGGGTTACTGCGGCTAACGGCAACGCCATTGTTGGTACTGGAATAACTTAACCTGAGTTGTAAAGGGGTGTTTTCATTACTTAGCCTGCAAAAGTAATCTAAGGTCAGCGGATCTCCTGAACATACAGGAAGATTGCCATTGGCGCCATTCAATAATTTAAAATCTATAATAGGCATATATCAGATATTTTGAGTAGAAGGATCAATTAAAGCCTGTTATTTTTCCGGTAATATTCTGTACCCATTTTTTCAGGTCCAGGTCCAGCGATAGTCCCATATAGGGGATAGTAGCCAGTGTTTTGTCTGTTTTTAAGGGATTGGCGTCTTTTTTATATGCCCACATAACGCCACCAGACAGCCTCACACCATCTGTAAGCCTGATCCCTAACGCGGTAATCAGGCTCAGGTTATTAAAAAGATCTTCATACTGTTCGTCGCTCGAGAAGGGAACCACGGTAACGCCGATAACACCGGACATACTTTTAAGCAGATTTCCTTTGATAGGATGAAACAGGGATTTGAAGAAAGAATAATTTGCCTGCCGGTTAATAGGGAAGAAATTGAAATTGGCGCCTACATAAGGTCTGATAATAGTGTGAGGGGAAGTAAAGGCCCATGCAATACCAAGATCGGCGGTAATGTACCATTCGCCTCTTGTTACAAAATCGGCGGTGGTTTTTCCCGGTATTTTTACTTTGATCGGGAAGCGCAGGCTAAGATCAAATTGTAAAGTACTGTATCGTTGATCCAGATCGGTAGATGCCGTAATATAACGTCGGAGGGTAGCGTTGATGGCCATCAATTGCGCATTCAATGTCCTCAGCAGGCTGGTGTTCTGGTCTATGGTTGCCTGGTTGAAATATTTAAGTAACGCTTTATGTTTTTTAGGATCACTGTTTATTTTTTCCAGCAGGTCCAAAGCGGAGGCGGTGAGGCTACATGTTTTATCGGATGTTTCCTGGTAAGGCGGAAGTGCAGCTGTTATCAGATTTTTGTCTGTAACCGGCAACGCGACCGAAGTCGGCAAACAGAAGATCTTGTCGTCAAACACACCGGCAGGCATTACATCAGTAGAGATCTGTGTAGCCAGATCTGACGGGGTTTCCAGTTCATCTTTTTTTGATGCCAGGGTGCCAAGGAAGGATTGTAAGGCAATGCGGTTCCCGCTGTAAAAGAGATTACAATTATTAATGCTGGCGATGAGATTCCCTGATTGCACTTTTTTATGCATCAATAGCGGATAGAGCGAATCAGCGATGTACGAGGTGAGCTGATCTTGTATGACCCCTGATATAGATGATGGCTCAACCTCGATGTCTTTATGATGGTAGTACTTGACAATACGGGTAGTAACTGCCTGCGACAATGCGATGATTTTTACGTCACTCGTATCCAGTAGTGTTGTTGCAAGAGCGGCTGCCGTAGCTGTGTTGTCATATATCTGGTTCGTCTTTTCTTTTATCAGGCTTCTCATAACCGGGCTTATTTCAATGGATTCCTCCACCGTAGCATCCCGTTCCATTTCAAATTCAAACCTATAGTTCCTAATGGCTTGTAGCGGCGGGATCACGAAATAAAAGCTGTTGTGCTGAGAATCCGGCGAGGCATGCAGTATATCCCGGTACCAGGGTTCTACAAGAGGTCCGTCGGAAAGATTGCCTCTGTCATTGACAATACAGATTTTCAGCATCACCTTTGAGATCTCTTTTGGGATGTCGCCAAATATCCTGAACGGCACATCGAACGGGATAGAGTAATCTGTAAATCCTGCTTTTTGCAGATCCACTTTAATAGCTACACCATATTCATGCCCGATCTTCTTCGGGGGACTTTCTTCTTTGGCCTGATCTTGGGCCATTACAGCAGTCGATAATAAATAAAATATAGATGTAAACAACAACATCTTATACCGGACAAAATAGGTAAAGCGACTATACATAGATAGGGTTGATTATTTTGGAGCAAGATAGGGGCTAAAATTTTCTTGATGTCAATATACGAATTATTTGAAATATTTCTATCGTAATCTTAAATTCTTCTTAATACCTGGTTACAAATCAAAATGATTCGGATGTTTGAAGCGCGTACTACTCCAATCCTTTCCAGTTATTGGCAAACGTCATCCTCTTAATAAAAGGAACGGCATTGCATAGGCGGAACCAGGTTCTGTTTACTGCCCGCGCCAGGCGATTGGCGGAAATAGCCTGGGTAGTGTATTTCAATGAGGTATTTACGGCTTCAAACCCTGTTTTTAGCATTATCGCTTCGTACTCGCTGATGGCTGTTACCAGGTCCTTTTGGCCTGCAGCCGATTCCTGTAGCTTTTTAAGGAGTAGCGAAGCATCAAACAACGCCATATTTGCACCCATTCCCTGCAGTGGGGTCATGTTGTGGATGGCGTCGCCCAGTAATGTAACAGGGCCGCTTTTCCATGGACTTACCGGCAACATGGTTTTCAACGGCAGCCATAACAAACTCCCGGTATCCGAATTAAAGATTAATTTCTTAAAAGCAAAGTGCCATTTGCTTATTTTATGGATAACTTCTCTTTTTAAATCCTCTCCATCCATTAAGTTGGGAAATTCCTTTTTATCAGCAACGAATGACCATAGGATATAGTTTTCATCCTCTTTACGATAAACAGCATTGAAGAAAAAGTATTTGCTTTTTGGCATCACTACATTCATCCTTGTACACAGGAAGTCCGGGAGCCATGTTGTGTTTTCCTTATCCAGGATCATTTTGCCGCCAATAGCGATGGCGTTGGTTGCCACACGTTGGGCATCGGGTAACAACTGTTTCCTTATCCTGGAGTTGGCGCCATCGGCGCCAATGAGGATATCTGTTTCAATAGTGCTGCCATCTTCAAAATGGACTTTTATTTTTTTGTTTTCCAGCAGCTCATATTTCAAAAAAGTTTTGCCATAGTGAATATGTTCTTTTATCCCCGACATCAATACTTTCCTCAGCAGTTTCCGGCTCACATTATATTGTCCTTCTTCCGGTACTTTATGGTTACCGGTCATTAACGATTCTTCTATATGCACCAGCTCTTTCATATCCTCGGTAAGGAAGCCAATACCGTCTGTGGGCGCCGCTGTAGCAGACAGGAAATCTTTCCAGACTTCTTCAGATAAACAATGGTGAAGTGATTTTGCCCCTATGGATCTTAAATGAATGCGGTAGCCATCGAGCCAGTCTTCTTCGCGGGCGTTTCTTTCATAAACAGTAAAATACAGGTTAGCTTTTTTAAGACCCTGTGCCAGGCATAATCCGCCGATGCCGCCGCCTATAATGGTAATGTGTTTCATAATTTGGTATTAATCAGTAACACAAAGGTAGGCGGACTACCAGCCGGATAGTTGAACATATGCGGACAGGAACAGCACAAATTATTCCATTTTGCGGTAATCGAGGGGAGTATGACCGGTTCTTTTTTTAAAGAGACGGGTAAAGTAGGAGGCGTTTTCGAAATTGAGATAAGCAGCAATTTCTGAGATATTCATAGCGCCGTGCTTTAACAGCACTTTGGCTTCCAGTATGAGCATTTCGTGTATCTGCTCCAGGGCTGTTTTACCGGTGATTTGCCTGACAGCCTTATTTAAATAGTTAGGCGTTACAAAAAGCATATCAGCATACTCATTGACCTGTTGCTTATTTAAATAATGTTCGCTGATCAGGTCCAGGAATTTACCAGATAGTTGTTCCGGCGATGAATTGTTGGAGGGGCTGACGGTATTCTCTTGTTTTTGATGTAAAACACCCGCTTCGAGCAGTAAGACATTTAAATAAGCGGCCAGCAATTGCCTGTTATTGGAGTTATGGTATATGGTATGAATGGCGCTGAAAAGACCATCGAATTTAATCGTTTCCTCCCGGTTTAAATCAACCATCGGATGATGACCGTATTTAAAAAAAGGAAAAGAGGACAGCGCAGAATTAGCGGCACCTTGTGCAGAAAGAAAATCGCTTTCCGCCAAACAAAAGTATCCTTCAATATCGGTACCGTAAATATCTCCGGATGAAATCTGACCAGCGGATTTAAAAAAGAGCTGTTGCGGCCTGATCGTATATTCTCTTAATCCGCAATGCCGTGAAGAGGTGGCACCGGCAGATACAAATAATATCTCAAAATATTCGGACCGGTGCAAAGGAAGTGGAAATTTAAGATGCCTGATCACATCCTGTATTTTGTAAATTCGAAAAGTATTGTCGCCACCAAAAGGAAATTTGTCGCTTTCAGTAAAACGGCGATGAAATTCATTGTGATTATAGCTGGGTATTTCTTTCCGAGGTTCCAATTACAGAAGATATTAGATCGCGTCAAATGTAGTTGTATTCGGTAACTTAGGCAAGTTTAGTTAAATAACCTGCTGTATGAGCAACTTGCTTTCTAGATAGGGTCCTGTTAAGTAAAGTTTCCTTGATGGTGTCTTTTAAAACAGGCATAATATAACCTGGTCTGCCAACGCAGGAATCAGCTAAGGTGAAAATCACCTATTCCTGGTAAGGATTTAAAAAGGGTATTTAGCTCTTGCTTTTTTGATAAATATTCTTCATGCGATAGGGCGTCAACATTGTGAAGCCATAAAATATTCTGGTGCTGCTGCTCGTATGATAATAACGTTGAAATCTGTCCATATTTGTCTAGAAGATATGCTTTCCTTTTTTCCTTAAGTACTCCTATAAAGTCCGAGAGTTCTGCTTTAGATGGGTTGTCTATCAAAAAGGTTATAGCGCTTGAATTGTTGTTGTGAGCCAGATAAATTAATCTTTTGTAGGTAAACAAATAGGCAAGGAAGCAAAGAATTGCAGCTACCAAATAAAATAAATAAGCGTTGTGTCCTACTTTTTCGTGGTTAATTTCTTCGACATAGAGTAAGGCTGAAATGCCTGCTAAAAAAAAGACGCCAATAAGCCACCCTTTATGGCCGGATTTAGATTTTATTGTCTTTATCCCAATGTCTTCGAATTTGAGGTAATATTCGCTGCTGTTAAGTAATTGTTTGTTTCGAATTGTTAACCCATCAGCTTTTATCTCAAACCACTTTTCATGAAATAGATAATTTCTCTGATGCAAGCTATATTTTACCATATTGGAATCAGGCGTTTTCGTCTAAAGTACAATTTTCTTCAATATTGATCATTTTTAGTAATTGATGTTTCTGGAGTTTCGCCTCTTGTTATGTCCCGGGAAAACCATCCTGTGCAGTCATCAATAGCCAGAAATGCCTCAGTTTTTGACCGCAAGTTCATCCACCATCCCGGATATGCATCTGCCGGCATCTGGCGGGCAGGCGATCCGATTTATCGAGACGAAATAACAGGTATTCGAGAAATAAACAAACACGGCGACTGCTATACGCAGTTGCCGTATTTATTTATTTCGCCAGCTGCCCGGCTTCAATGATCGCATCAGCAAAAGCTTCCGGGGCTTCTTCCGGCAGGTTATGGCCAATGCCACCTTTGAGGGTATGATGAACATATTTCCCGGTGAACTTACCGGCATAGGCGGTAGGGTTGGGGTGCGGGGCGCCATTGGCATCTCCCTCCAGCGTTACGGTTGGTACCGTAATCGCGGGACCGGTGGCCAGCTTTGTTTCCATGGCATCATATTGTTTTTCACCTTTCGCGACGCCGATGCGCCAACGGTAGTTGCTGATCACAATAGCCGCATGATCAGGGTTATCGAAAGCAGCAGCTGCCTTTTCAAATGTGCTGTCTTCAAAATGCCATTGAGGAGAAGCGGTTTGCCAGATCAGCCTGGCGAAATCGTGTGTATACTGCTGGTATCCTTGTTGTCCGCGTTCCGTTGCAAAATAGAATTGATACCACCAGCCAAGTTCCGCTTTGGGAGGCAGCGGCGCACGGTTGGCCTGTTGGCTGCCGATGAGGTACCCGCTTACTGATACGAGGGCCTCGCAGCGTTCGGGCCACAGGGCGGCGATAATGTCGGCGGTGCGGGCGCCCCAGTCAAAGCCTCCGACGATGGCTTTGTGGATCTTCAATGCATCCATAAACGCAATGATATCTGCGGCGAACACCGCCTGCTGACCGTTTCTCGCTGTTTTTGGGGAAAGAAAACTGGTACTGCCATAGCCGCGCAGGTAGGGCACAAACACATGATAGCCTTTTGCGGCCAACAAGGTGGTTACCTTGCTGTAACTGCTGATATCATAGGGCCAGCCATGCAGCAGGATTACAGGTTGCCCGTTTGCCGGGCCGGCTTCTACATACCCTACATTTAATACACCGGCTTTGATGTGCTTCGCAGCGCCGAAGTTGGCGGCTACAGCGGTGGTGTCGTTCTGGTAGCCAACAGCGGATACTGGCAATTGGAAGATGAAAAGAGCGGCGGCTATTAAGGCTGCTGTAACGATATGACGGTTGCTGGTATAATTTTTCAGGATTTTCATATACAAAGTATTTGAGCTGAATTTATGTTGTGAAGAGGGGGATGCGGTTGTTATAGCGGTTGTGGTATGGCAGATGAATACCTTGCAGGGTATAATTTTCTAAACATCAGGTACGTAACCGATATAATGGTGAATGCGATAATGGCATCTACGGCGGCGGCGAAGTTCAGCACATAAATTTTGGAGAAAAACGCAAAGAGGATGTCAAAGAAGATGCCGGCGAATACCCATTCCTTTAAGCGGAGCAGCCTGTTGGGGGTGAGGAGCACAATTACCCCGGAGAGTTTTGCAACACCAAGAATGTAAATAAAATGAGGAGGATAACCCAGCTGCCTGGTAATGCCCCATACAATAGGATTGCCGGTTAATTCGAAAACGCCGCTGGCGCCAAACCACAGGGAGATCAATATTGCGCCGGTCCAGTAAATTACTTTCGAAATCTTTGAGTGCATGTTTTTTTGTTTGTAGTGTTAAAGAATGACACAAAGTTGCGCTATGAACCGGCTGCAGCATAGGCGAAATCGTTGAAATAGACAGAATAGGGCGCCAGTTAGACAATGCTGCCCTGAAAAAACGGGAAGGCCGGCATTCACTCGGAATGCCGACCTTCTAAGGTAATGGTCGGGTGGATATATATTGAATGTTCTAGTCTTTGTAGGTGCCAACCTCGCACATCGCGGCAAATTGCTCGCCATCATAGGAACTTTTCATATTCAGCTTGAAGTAGCGGAAGTTCTTTGTAGATGAAAGCACGATGTTTTGTGGATTAGTGGTTTGCGCCAGGGTGAAATCCCCCAGGGAAGTCCAGGTGGAATTGTTGTTGCTGGTCAGGATTTCCACGACCTTTACCATCCGGCTGTCGCGCTGTTTGAACGTAAACCGGTTTACATCCAGTGCCTGGGCCATATCCACTGTAATATAATGAGGATAGCTGGCGGCGTTGGTCGACCAGCGTGAATGCCAGTACGTGCTGCCGGAGCCGTCAATGATGTTGGCAGCGGCGCCGCTTTCGGCGGCGGTTTCCTGGGAGCTGTAAGCAGCTACCGTCCAGTTGGTTTTGTTGTATACCACTTTGTCGCCGAATGTGATAACAGGGGTGCCGTTAACGAAACTATAAGCGGCCACGTAACTACTGATACTGCCATTTTCGTGGCATAACCGGATTGTAAACTCGTAGTTGGTATTTCCTTTGTCCCTGAAATCACTAACGGGCATGACAATACGGAAACTGTCGGTGCCAATTGGTTTTGAGGCAAACGTTACGGAGTTATAACCGCCATTATCATTGCCGGTATTACGGTTGTAATAAGCGATATCTTTTACAGCCTTGGCAGCGGAAAATTTCCCGGAAACAATAATACTGGCGGAGGCGCTGTTATATGCCGCGTATACCTGCTTCACCTGGCATCCCGGATCTGTGTACCAGTCGGTTCGGGTAACGTTGCTGAATACCTGGCCATTGGCCAATATGGCCGCATCCGCCGGTGAAAAATACGTAGGGGCTTTCCCGAAAGTGCCATTGCCATAGCCCATCAGGGTGGTGCCATACAGGATATTTTCTGACTGGGCGCCTCCATTATGCGGAAGGTTAATGCCATGGCCCATTTCATGTGCCATACCGCCAATCCATTTGGTGGAGAACTTATCATCGGGTTTACCAAGATTGATGGTATCCAGACCTGTATAATCCAGTGCGAAGCACCAGCGGCCAATTCCGTAGAATGGTCCGCCACTGGGGTCTCCGTTGGCGCCATAGGAATAGGTGGGGATGATCACCATGATATGGTCGCTTTTTTTCTCCGTGGGATGCGCGGCAAACCAGGCATTTACCTCGGTCATTACAGCGCCGGAGCCACCCTCATAAGGATAACTGTTCTTGCCCAGCTGACCCCGGATCAGCGATATTTTCAACTGACCACTGGAGTCCGATTGCAGCCCCAGTGTTTTGCCGGCATATCCCCATTTGTTCATCCATTTGGTGGTGAAATTCTGCATATACAGGAATACCCCGTTTAGCCGTGCCCGGTAGCCGGGTACAGTATCCAGGTCAGATGGAACAAAGTATACCACGTTCAGCATATAGGTGCCATTGGCCACGCCATTAACACCTGTTGGCGGCTTTTTTTTGTCAATTTTTTCGACTGATTCAGACTGCTTTTTACAGCTGGTCACAGCCAATGTAAGTGCGGTGATAACCACTAAAAAATGGAAGATTTTGGTCATTGTTTACTGTTTAAGTGATGAAATATGGTTTTGTCAGATAGTAGATTTATTTAAGTGCTGTAAATTTTCGGGAATTTTCGCTGCGCTGCCGCCTCGCCTGGTTGGGCCGCTATGCCGCCAACAAGGAAATACCAGGTCAACTGTTGGATTACAAAACAGGAATAAGGCTTATTCAATGCTACAGGTTTTTCGGTTGACTGATGTAAAGATGATCAACAGCATTTTGGGAGCTGTTGCTAATATTCATTGCTCTATTCAAATATAAGGAATAGTTGCGCTCTTTAACAACTATATTTTGTGCGTTCCGGTTCATCATTACCCGTGTTGCATTTCCAGTATGGAATGTATATTTTGCGTCTTCGTAATACCGGTATTTCTTATTCCACGTACTTCCCGGCGGATGAAAACCTGCCCGGGATATAAAAGGCCTTCGATACATGACAGACTTCTCTTTAAACCGCAGACAAGTATTAAAAACGCTGGGAGTAACGGCTGCAACCTCCTTGCTCCGCGTCCCCGCTGTAGCGAAAGAAACCGCTGCTAAAAAGCAACCGGCTTTTAAGTACTCGCTGAACATGAGTACCATACGGGGGCAGCGGCTCGGATTTATAAAGGAACTGGAAACCGCTTCCAAAGCGGGGTTCAGCTCCGTAGAAATATGGATAGATACCTTTCAGCACTATCTAAACCAGGGTGGATCTGCCACTGAAGCCAAAAGGATCATAACAGATCTGGGACTTGAAGTGGAAAATGCCATTGGCTTTGCCAAATGGATCGTTGACGACGAAGTCACCCGCAAAGCAGGAGTACAGCAATTACAAAGGGAAATGGAGCAGCTGGCAAAAATTGGCTGTAAACGTGTGGCAGCCCCGCCAATGGGCGCCAATCACCGCGATGCGGCTTTAATTCATCTCAATGTGGTAACAGAAAGGTACCTCACCATTCTTGAAATGGGAGCGCAAACGGGTGTGCTACCCATACTGGAAATGTGGGGCTCATCACCCAACCTGAAAAAAATCAGCCAGGTGATGTATGTGGTTACAGAAAGCGGCCATAAAAATGCCCGCGTGCTGCTGGACTCATTCCATATTTTTAAAGGCGGTTCCAGCTTTAACAGCACTGCCTTTGTTGGCAACGCCGCCATCGATATTGTACATGTAAATGACTATCCCGCTGGCATTCTCCCTAGTAAAATATCAGAACCGGATCGTATTTATCCGGGAGATGGCATAGCGCCGTTGCGGCAACTGCTGGAAAATATCAAAGACCCCGCGAAGCAGGTGATTATTTCGCTGGAGGTGTTTAATGAAAGCTATTACCGGCAGGATGCTTTACTGGTAGCTAAAACAGGGCTGGCTAAAATGAAAGCAGTGACTGCAGGAATATAGCCGTTATTTCGAGCCGGAGAACTTAGCAATTTTATTTTTCTGTTCCAGCATTATTTGGGCAACTTTTTCCTGGCCTAATGTTTCCAGGAGAAGCTCATCTATGGACTTGTTCCGGGAATTTGACAATAACTCCTGGTGTTGATGTTCCGTGTCTTTGAGCAGGTTGATGATAACTTGTTTGTCTTTATGATCAATGCCATTATACATCAGCAACGTAGGTTTATATAACAGCTGGTATAATTTGAACAGGATCTTTTCCCCGGCTTTTGTGATGCTTACAAGCTTGGCTCTCTTATCATCCGGGTCGGTTCTCTCTGCAACATACCCCAGTTTTTTCAACTTATTAAGTATATCAATACCGGTGGTTTGCTCTGTGAAATTGTACTGTATTACCTGTGTTTTCTTTACTTCTTTTAAATGGTAGATGGAGCTTAGAAAATAGAACCATTCCAGTTCAAACCCGGGTATCTCCTGTAATGCCATTTTCGAATAGGCTGTTTGCATGCCTGCCAGTCTTCCTATCAATTTGGCAAATACTGTATCCAGATCGGGAGGCGTTAGTCCGCTGAATAATTCACTGTTACTTTCTTTCGCTAAAAAATACATACAGAATTCCGTGGCGGAAATATGTACCGGATTCTTCTGTGCATATGCTTCCCAGGCGCTGATTAATTTTATAAGCTCACTCATAATTTATATCGAATTCGATGTAAATATAGTTAAAAATGGGTGGAATAGTTTGTTTAATGCTTATTTTGACCTATTTTTGCATCGAAAATGATCTTTTAATACAAAAAATGAATCGAAAACGATGAATAATATAACAACCAATTATCTTACAAGAGCTGAATGGTGGCTGTTCATCACCACCCTGGTCTATTTTCTCATGAACGGGGCGCAGATATTTGAAACCCTGGTATTTGTTCCCAAATGGACAGGCGCTCCACCGGCCAACTTCAAATTGTTGCTGGACGGATCGGGGGCCAGTTTGAAAAATTTCTGGATAGTCTTTCATTCATTACATGAAATTACTTTCCTGCTGGCCATCATATTTTGCTGGAGAATTGATTTTGCCAGGAACTGGTTGCTGGTGTTATTTGCCGTTCATTTCGCGGTGAGAGTATGGACGCTGGCTTTTTTTGCGCCTAACATTATCAACTTTCAGAAAATAGCCGAAACAAATTCCGTAGTGGAAGGCCTGGCAAATAAAACGGCGCTCTGGCAAACACTTAACTATATCCGGGTAGCGATTTTTATCGCGGTGTCAGTGGGTTTGATCCCCTTATGCATCAGGGTATTTAATTTGCGTCACTAACGCGATGCTTTTACTCAACGGGCTTTTTCCATCTGCCTGATAGCATTCCATCCCTCCGGTGTGATGCCCATAATTTCGGTCACAACGCCCATTGTTTGATAAGTGTCGAAGAACGCCATCCGGGCAATAGGGTGGTCTACTTCGCTGATGACTGCATGGCCCTGTTCGCGCAGCTCATTGGTGACAGTTTCGAAACCGCTTACCGGCAAACGGAAAGCCAGGTGTTGTGTACCGCCGGCGGGATATTTAGCAAGATAGTCATGGAACATACTTTGACCGGAAAGGGGTTGAATCAGTTCAATGAAGGTGCCCCCGTTATAAGTTTGTGTGGTGAGCCAGTCGCCGGCTACCACTTCGCCATAATAAGTCATATCCAGATCCTGTGCGCGGAAATATTCGGGTTCGGGAAAGCTGATACCCAGTGTTTTTGAAAGGAACTTTACGGTGGCATGAATATCCGGAATCACCCAGCCAATCTGGGCCAGTTCGAGTCCTGCGGGCATGTTATCGGTAGTTTTCATATTTGTTTGTTGTGAGTGGAGTGATTGAACAAAGATAAAATACAGCAATTTCAAATGTCGGGGGCATTTACGCCAATATAAAGGTAATTCGCGACGATCTGCTATTGTCGCTATTTACCCCTGTTATTGTCGCATACATACAGCCATTAACAAAATATTGTTGCAGAACTTTGTAGCCTGACAAACAAACGCTCAACATATGAAGAAACATCTTATAGCCGGCTCTTTTGTAGCACTCATCCTGGCGGCAATGGTGGCTTGCCAGTCAAATCCTAAGGAAACAAAAAATCTTCCGGCAGCAAAAAAAGACAGTGTTGTCACCCCGTCCGTGAAGCCCACCGAAACGGGTTATGCCGATGTAAACGGATTGAAAATGTATTATGAGGTATATGGAGAAGGCAAGCCTATCGTACTGCTTCATGGATCTTTTATGAACATTCCATTGAACTGGTCGCATATCATCCCGGTGCTGGCCCAAAAGAGAAAAGTGATCGTAACCGAACTGCAGGGCCATGGCCGCACGAAAGATATCCCACGGGAATTCAGTTATGAAGCCATGGCAGATGATGTGTCGGGCCTTCTCAAACATCTTAAAACAGACAGCGCAGATGTTTTAGGCTACAGCATGGGCGGGGGAGTAGCCTTCCAGGTAGCAGTGCGCCATCCGGAGCAGGTACGCAGATTGGTAATATTGTCCGGGGCATATGCCCATGACGGTTGGTGGCCTGATGTAGAAGCTAGTTTTGCGACCATGAATGCCGATATGTTCAAAGGTTCGGTGATACAGCAGCAATACGATAGTATGGGTAATGATCCTGCACGTTTTCCTGAATACATTAAAAAAGTACTGAGCATCGACCTAAAACCATATAACTGGTCGAAGGAAGTCAAAAACATAAAGTCCCCTATATTCATGGCCATTGGCGATGCCGATGGTATACGGTATGAACATGCACTGGAATTATTCCGGGCCAAAGGAGGAGGGAAGATGGGAGACCTTCACGGATTACCAAAATCCCGCCTGGCCATTATCCCCGGCACTACGCACATCGGTATGATGGTGCACGCGGATTTGTGGATTCCAATGGTGAGCGATTTCCTGGATAGTGATCTGAATGCACCGCCCCCTACCTTTTAACCAACTGCATAATAGATGATGTTTGACAGGTTGCCGGAAATTATATTCCGGCAACCTGTTACTGTTTCCGGCCGGGGGGTAGCCTTTCCGGTTTTTGTCTACCCGAAAACAGGTATTTCTGTACTCCCTTTTTCCCTGTATATGCTGCTTATCTTGAATCCCTTATTTTTGTGGGGTCAGATAAATTATCAGAAACATGCTTTTTAAATTTCGTAACCCAGTTTTAATTTCTTCTGTTTCGCTTCTCCTTACCGCCATCGCCTGTGAAACTCAGGCACAGGAAAAATTCGACAGTAAGTTGCTGCAGAATGGTAAATTTACCCTCGCCTGTTACACTGTAAATGACGGCAGTGAATCAGCGATCGGTACATTTACCATTGGCATCAACACCGCCAACGATAAGTTGGCGCTAACAACGATTACCGCGCTTGCCGGACTGGAAGCCTGGAAAGATACTGCTGTATCTAACCTGAGCGACTTTAAACCTATTTACCGCGCATCCCACAGCACCCTGAAAGATATGGTGCTGCACTTCGGAAATGATGTTACCGGTTACTATGTAGATAAGAAGACCGGTAAGAAAACGCAGATCAAAGAAGCCGGTAACCAGCATTTCGTGGATAGCTATACGTACCCGTTCCTTTTGTCGTTATTGCCGCTAACCTCCGGTTACAGCACCGATTTGTCAGTGTATGAATACAAACCCACCAACAACGGTAACCTGAAAAAAGCCGTGGTGGAGGAGGTGAAGAATAGCACCTGGGTGAGTAAATACACCGGCAAGCACGATGTATGGGAGGTGACCGTAGTTGAACCTACTACCAACGAAAAATCTGTTTCTCTGATTGATAAGAAAACCCGCCGGCTCTGGCAGGTAGACATGTGGGCCGATGGCCAGCAGATCAGGATGGTGGACACCGAAACAGATTTCAATTCCGTTAAGGCGCCTTTCGATAAAGACCTTACCATGAAAATGGTGAAGGGAGGTAACTCCATCATTTATGGCCAGGTGTTTGCCCGCGACTTTGACGATAACGGAACCATCTTTGCGAAAATGCAGGTAATGAACATCCAGGCCAAACAGGTGGCGCCCCGCGGTACACAGGTGATCCTCATCCCTTACAACGACTACTTCAAAGAATGGATCAAAACCAATGAATCCCAGCGGAAAAAAGGCCGGGAAGGTATCGCCCTGCTCGATGAAGCCGCCGAGTGTATCAAAACCACCCGGGTGTACGACGATGCAGGACACTACGAATTTGTAAATCTTATGCCCGGTGAATACCTGTTATACACCGAGTTTGGTTATGACCACTCCTATACCCAAACAGAAGTGGTAGGTTATACGGATCACTATATCAATGGTATGTTCCAGGGTACTACCAACAATACCGTTAACAGGAACTATAGTACCGGCAACAGTGCTGTAGTGAAAAAGATAGTAAGGGTAAGCAAACCCGGTGAAAAGGTGGAAGCAAAACTTAAGAAAACACGCGCCTGAGTATAACTGAATTAAACGGAGCCGCATACACGAAATGTATGCGGCTTTTTTTATGATACTGACCGGACTTTTATTATCTTGTTGTTTGCTAACCAGCAATTATTGACAGTGAATAATGAAAAAAAGCTTATTTATGATAAGGATAAGACTATTACAGACGGTTGCGCTATTACTAATTTTTTCGACGCAATTGTACGCACAACGCCGCCCCAATATCCTCATCATTGTTTCGGATGATCATGCCTATCAAACGATTGGTGCTTATGGAAGTAAGTTAATGAAGACACCCAACATAGACCGGCTGGCCAGGGAAGGCGTACGATTCGATAACGCCTATGTTACTAATTCCATTTGCGGGCCAAGCCGTGCAGTAATTCTAACTGGAAAATACAGCCACAAAAACGGGTTTAAAGACAATGAAAGCTCCCGGTTTGACGGCTCTCAAAATACTTTCATTAAAGAACTGACCAAAGCAGGGTACCAAACCGCATGGATCGGTAAGTGGCACCTGGAAACAATTCCCCGGGGATTTACTTTCTGGCAGGTATTGCCGGGACAGGGAATGTACTACAACCCGGATTTTATTATGATGGATAGCAGCAAAAAGAGGATAGAGGGATATGCCGCCAATATAATAGAAGATCTGGCAGAGGATTGGCTGGATAAAAGAGATACCACCCAGCCATTTTGTTTAGTGATCGGTCATAAAAGCATGCACAGGACCTGGATACCTGATACCTGCGATATGGGGATGTTTGATAAGGTCACTTTTCCATTGCCCGCTAATTTCTATGATGACTATGCGGGAAGATCTGCTGCAAAGGTACAGGACATGACTATCGCTCAAACAATGAGGATGGGCTATGACCTGAAAATGTTTGACAGTGAAAAAGAGGAGAACAATGAATCCGGCATTAACAGGATGACGCCGGATCAAAGAAAAAAGTTTGATGCCTGTTATCACCCGATACACGATGATTTTAAAAAGCAACATTTAACGGGTAAGGCGCTGGTGGAATGGAAGTATCAGCGTTACATGCGCGATTATTTGTCTACCGCCGCCTCCCTGGACCGTAACATAGGCCGCACACTTGCCTACCTTGACAAACATCATCTGGACGACAATACGATTGTGATATACCTGTCAGACCAGGGATTTTACATGGGAGAACATGGTTGGTTCGACAAACGTTGGATGTATGAACCGTCGTTTCGTACGCCGATGATGATGCGGTACCCTGGTGTGGTGAAACCCGGTACTGTAAACAGGAACATGGTAATGAACCTGGATATTGCGCCTACAGCATTGTCTGCCGCCGGCCTCGCGGTACCGAAAGATATACAGGGCAGTTCTATTCTTCCTTTGGTTACAAACACAAAGGCCAAAGGAAGAAATGCCATGTATTATCACTACTACGAAAATGGCGAGCACCAGGTATCTCCACATTTTGGTATTAGCACCGGTCGCTATAAGCTCATCCGTTTTTATAAAAGAGTAGTGGCCTGGGAGCTATATGATCTCCAAAAAGATCCCGACGAAATGCATAATCTATACGGGATGAAGGAATATGGTAAAACTGTACAAGCGTTAAAGCAACAGTTGAATAAACTGATTGACCAGTATGATGACAATGACGCCAGGTCGGTGCTTCATGATGAAACAGTCATTCGGTAAAAAGAAGCGGGGAACCGGTATCGCGTTGCACTTTTCATATGGCCTATAACCCGGTAAAGATAATATGCTTTACCGGGCTATGGGCCATCTGATTATCATGCATCCGGTATTTCAGGCTCTACCAGCTTAGTCAGCTTTTCCAATGACTCCTGCCAGCCCAGGTAGCACATTTCTACCGGTATAGCATCAGGAATGCCTTCCTGTGTAATTTTTACTTCCGTACCGGCGATGGTTTTCCGAAGTGATACGGTAACAACCATTTCTCCCGGCAGGTGAGGATTATCAAATTTATCGGTGTATTTCAACAGCTCGTTAGGCTTAAGTTCCAGGTAAGTGCCACCAAATGAATGACCGTTACCGGTGCTGAAATTATGAAATGACATTTTGTGAGAACCGCCTACCACCGGATTCAGTTCCTGAACGGTGCAAAGAAATCCATAAGGAGGTAACCAGGAAGCGATAGCGGCTGGTTCAATAAAGGCCCGGTATACTTTTTCCGGAGATGTTTTCAGCATTCTGTGTAATGAAACAGTGTTTGACATAACAAATTATTTTATCCCTACTCGTCTGGCTTTTCGGTTCCGCCCGTTTTTGAAATGGTGGCTGCTCCACTTGTTTATCGTTTATTTTGATAGAACAAAGATGGCGTGAAAATCGGAGTTTGAGAGAGGGGAGATACGACAATTTCACGGGTTGATTGCGACTTGGCAAACACTTTGTTAACGTTCACCGCCAACCGGCCGGCGATTGTCGATTTTAGAGGAAGCTCTTTCTTTTTTTACCACAACGGCGCACTCCCGGAAAAATAATATTTGTATTAATGACAATAATTTATGATCTTGGCTGCCGGGAATGAACTTTCCCGGAACGTGATAGTTTCATGATCATAAAACACACGATCCTCCATAACATCAACCATTATCAATAAGGAAACTATAGTTAAAAGTCAGCCAACAAAGTAGGTACGATCTTACTGTATTTTTATGCGGAACACACTCAGTTTAATGGACGCAGGTTAGCTGCGGGCCCACTGGTTGTTCTTTTTTTTAGTATATCATATAAGCGGGGATGCAGTCGATTAAGTCGTTTGAGGGTAACCAGTCATTCGGGGAAGCAGAACTGCTGCAACGGCTTGCCGTGGCAGATGAAGCCGCCTTCTCTGTTGTTTTCAAAGAATACTACGCTGTTTTATGTGCCTTCGCACGGAAGATTATCCAGGAAGCTGCCGATCCGGAGGACCTGGTCAACGAAGTATTTTTAAAATTATGGAACCGCAACCAGGTTTTTGAAAATATCCGGCACCTGAAAGACTTTTTGTACAAGTCAACCCGTAACGCCTGCTTTGATACTATAAAACGCACGGTTCACAGTAAAGAGCGACAGGCAGTATTTCTCGGATCCCAGGCAGGCTGGGAAGCCGCGGCAGATCTTGAAATGATTCGCCTGGAGGTGTTCAATGAACTCTATCGGGAAATCAACCAACTGCCGGAGCAATGCGGGAAAATTATACGCATGGGCTATATTGAAGGCCTGAAAAATGATGAAATTGCCCGCGAACTGGGCCTGTCCGTACAAACTGTAAAAAACCAGAAATCCAGGGGGATAATGCTGTTGAAACATCGTCTCCCACCGGAAATTTTTATCTTTCTCCTGCTGGCATCTGTACATCCCTGAATTTTTTTTAAATCGCTTTGGTACTATCCTGGTATCACGTCGTAATAACAGAAAGCATAATGCTATTATGGACGAGCCAACATCGAATGCCCTTTATATAGCAGACCTTCTCAGCAGGCATTTAAAGGGAACCCTGACTGCCGGGGAATCAGCACAGTTGCATGCCTGGATAGCCGGGAGTGAGCAGCGCCGGCAACTATGGGAAGATATCAACGATGCAAAAATTCAACAGGTTGCGGTAAAATTGATTGCGCAGTATAATGAAAACGAAGCGTTGGAACGTTTTCTGTCTACCCACGCGCGGAAAGAGCAACCGGTAGTATCAAAGGGGATATACCTGCTGCACCGGTGGAGGTGGATCGCCGCCGCTGTGGCTATTATATTCGCCGCAGGTACCGGGTACTGGTTCCTGTCTCAAAAGCCGTATTCCACGGGCATCACACAGCATGCTTCTATGAGCGATATTGCGCCCGGAAAGAATGGTGCAATACTGAAATTGGCCGACGGCAGTAACATTACGCTGGATAGCCTTGCGAATGGCGTAGTAGCCACACAAAACGGTGCCAGGATAGTACTTGATGATGGTGCGCTGGTATATGGTCCGGGTGGAAATGAAAATAAAGAGATTGCTTATAATATAATTACGACCCCAAATGGTCGCCAGTTCCGGGCAAGCTTACCGGATGGTACGCAGGTGTGGTTGAACGCCGCCAGCTCTATCCGCTACCCTACAGTATTTAACGGTAAGTACCGGAATGTGGAAGTTACGGGAGAAGTTTATTTTGAAGTGGCTCCGGATGCCGGCATGCCATTCCAGGTAACCGCTATGAACAACGTACGCATTGAAGTACTGGGCACGCATTTCAATGTAAATGCCTACGAAAATGAAGAAAGCCAGCATACCACCTTGCTGCAGGGCGCCATCAAAGTAATGTCATTGAACGAACAGGCATCGGCGCGCTATAAAAAAGGGATCATACTCCGGCCTGGCCAACAGCTGCAGCTGTCTGAAACCCCTGTCGTTATTAACGATGCAGACATTGATAAAATCATGGCCTGGAAAAACGGGTTGTTTGATTTCGATGGAATGGATGTGAAGTATACTATGAAACAGATTGCCCGATGGTATGATGTGGAGATCATCTACAAAGGCGATATACCAGATATTAAATTTTATGGAAAGATCAGCAGGAACATAAGCCTGGCCGGCCTTATCAAAGGACTGAACGGCGCCGGTGTGCATTTGCACATTGAAGATGGCAAAAGACTGGTAGTAACAAAATAAGCATCATCATAAAAACAGATTGTCAAAAAAAGATAGCCGGTAAATAAAAAGCCGGAAGCGTTGGCGCGCTTCCGGCAGGTAGCCGGTTAAACTTAAAATTTCGGTGTAACGAATTTTTTATCAACCAAACCACAACCAAATTTATGCAAAAAATCGCTCATGTAGAACGAAAGGGATGTCTATTGCCGGTCCCGATCCAAATATTGCGGATTATGAGAATTACTACCTTCTTCCTTTTCGCGTCCTTACTGCACGTTTCCGCAAAATCGTTGTCTCAGGCGGTGACTATTTCCGGGAAGGATATGCCACTGAAAAAAATATTTGATGCAGTGTACAAACAAACCGGATTCGTGGTGTTCAGCAATGACCGGCTCATGGAACGCGCGATCCCTGTATCTATTAACGCAAGGGAAATTCCTTTGCAGGAATTCCTTGAAAACGTATTCAAAAACCAGCCATTAACTTTTTCCATCGACAGTAAAACAATTTTTCTTGCTGAAAAGCCATACCAGCAGGAGCAGGTAGCATTTTCAGATTCTACCGTGATCCCCTTGCTGAAAGGAAAGATCCTGGACTCTGCCGGTCTTCCGGTACCAGATGTTACCGTATCGGTACGTAATACCAAACTGATAGCGGTTACCGACATACAGGGAGATTTCTCTTTTGTAAACGTACCGCGCAATGCCACGCTGGTAGCTACCAACATCGCCTACCAACGCAGGGAATTAAAGCTGGAGGGAAGAAACGCCGTAACCATCCGGCTTTACGCAGAAGTAAAAAAGCTGAGCGAAGTGCAGGTAGTGGTGAATACCGGTTACCAGGCGCTCCCGAAAGAAAGGGCCACCGGCTCATTCGGTATAGTGACAGGCAAACAGCTGGCGCAGGTGCCGGTAGTTAGTATACTCGAACGGCTGCAGGGCATGGTGCCCGGCGTGGAAATTTCTACCAAAACCGCTGCGAATAAGAGTCGTAACGGATCGGTAAGGATTCGTGGCTTGTCGACCATTAAAAGCGAGTATACAAAAGTAAGCACGGATCCGCTGCTGGTGATAGATGGATTCCCATCACAGGTATCCATTGCCAATGGCGCGCTGGACCTGCTCAACCCCGACGATATCGACCAGATCACTTTTCTGAAAGATGCGGCAGCAGCTTCTATATGGGGCATCCAGGCGGCCAACGGCGTCATTGTGATAGCTACAAAAAAGGGAACGCGTAACAGCAAACCGGTGTTTAGTTTCTCTACCACCATGGGTACCAGCAATAAGCCCAGTTTGGGTTATGGTGAAATGATGAGCATAGCAGACTACATCGACCTGGAAAAAGAACTGCTGGATAAAGGAAGATATAACGATCCTGTTCCACGCAGCACCCCGGGAAGTTATTACCCGGAAAATAACAGCCAGGTGCAGGCTATTTATTTCCGTCAAAAACGCGGAGAAATAACAGAAGCGGAGATGAACGCACAGCTGGCAGCATTGGGCGCCACCGATAACCGCTCGCAGATGGAGAAGTACATGATCCAGTCGCCCACCACCCAACAGTATAACCTCTCTGTTTCCGGCGGGGGAGTGAACAGCTCTTACTTCCTGTCGGGCTATTTTTATAAAGAAGACCGTGTTTACAGGAGTAATACCAACAAAGGATATTCCCTGAAAGCAGGCAATACCTCCAGCTTATTGAACGGGCGCGTTACCATCAGCACCGATCTGACTTTCGGTAATACAAGGGATAAAGTAAACGGCGCCGCCGTAAGGGCGATGAGTGTTGCTTCTGGCGGGATGCGGCCTTATGACATGCTCAAAGATGCATCCGGTAACACGATTTATTACGACCTGCTCACGATTCCGTCGACCGCCAGGTACCTTGAAGGCAAAGGATATCTTCCATTCCGCTATTCTCCCATCGATGAGTTACAGTATTCCAATAGTTATAATACGGCCAACAATGTGGCATTGAATATCGCGGTAAATGGCAATATTACGCCCTGGTTAGGGGTAAACATTTCCGGTAACGTAGGAAGAATGTTTACCGAATATGAGCAATACTGGGAGCCGGATAGTTACGACGCCCGCATGCTGGTAAATAAAGCAACGAGCATCAGCGCCACCGGTGCCCGTGTATATGGTGTGCCCCCCGGAGGCAGGCTTGATCTGAGCAACGGTCAGGGAAGAAGTTATAACCTGCGCGGACAGCTCAATGTAAATAAAAATTGGAAGGACAGGCATCAGCTGAATTTGCTGGTAGGTAATGAGATCAGGGAGTCTTACAGTAAGGGCAGCGGAGAAATGCGATTTGGTTACGATAAATCCATCAATGCGTTCCGCAGCGTGAATCCTTTTACAGGATATGTAGATATCTATGGGACTACACAGTCAATCGGCGCTACCACCAGGCCGGTTACTGAAAGCACTACGAGGTCGCTATCGTATTATGCCAACGGATCTTATACGTTTGATAATAAATATACCGTTTCGGGAAGCGCCCGTTTTGATGATTATAACTTACTGGGTGTTGAACGCCGTAAGCGCGCTATTCCGTTGTGGTCGGCCGGTTTGAAATGGAACCTTGGCAAGGAAGAACTGCTAAGCAATATCAGCTGGCTGGATCAGCTGTCGGCACGTTTCACCTATGGCTTTAGCGGCAATGCTCCCCAGGGTTATGCGCCCGTTACCACTATTAATTTACTCGGCGCCGATTATTACACCAACTATAGTTATGGTATTATTGACAAACCTGCCATAGCAAACCTGGGTTGGGAAAAGACACGGATGATCAACTGGGGCCTTGATTTTTCCTTCTTTAAAAACAGGGTGTTCGGGTCTGCGGAATATTATAAAAAACATACCACGGATATCATCTGGCAATTGCCTATTAACGGCACTTATGGTTTTACATCTACTTTATTCAATACTGCTAACCTGGAAGGACATGGAGTGGACCTTGGCATCAATGTAGTGCCTGTTTTGAGTAAAAACTGGAGGTGGACGGCTACCGTCAACATGTCGTACAATACGAATATCATCAAAGATGTACGCTTCGAAAAACCTACTACCTATTTTGCACCGGAGATGCTTTATTCTGGCTATCCAACGGATTACCTGTTTACCTATGCCTGGGCAGGACTGGATAATACCGGTCAGGCGTTGATCTATAACGGTAACGATCGCTCGAAGAAATATTCGGTGGCAGAATTTCCCTATGAAAATTCCCGTGTTTATTCGGGACGCACCACCTCTCCCTGGTTTGGAAGCTTCAGCCACTCTGTACAATACAAAGGCTTTGACCTCAATGTACAGTTCCAGTGCGCGTTCGGTGGTGTTTTCCTGAAACCGTCGCTACAGGATCTCGGATATAGTAATAACCTTTTTGCGGGAAGAAACGGCGACCTGGCGAATCGTTGGAGGAAGCCGGGAGACGAAGCATTTACCAACGTGCCGGGACTGGCATTTGGCGCTAACACAAGTTTCTATACCAGCACTGCCCGGTACAGGGAATCTGATCTGCTGGTGAGAAGTCGCAGTAATGTAAAGTTACAACAGGTGATGCTGTCGTACTCGATTCCCGCTGCTTTACTGGGGAAGGCCGGTTTGAAGAGTGTGACTGTTTCCGCAGTAGCCCGCAACCTGGGGATGATCTGGGTAGCCAATAAAGAAAAGCTCGATCCTGATTATCTCTATGTAACCGGGAACAACTACCAGCTTCCTCCATTAACCAACTATTCGTTTAGAGTTGCACTGAGTTTCTAATCCATTAAACTACAAAGTATGCGTCGATATAAAATAGTGATTGCTTTTTTATTAGTTAACACAGGCATGACTTCCTGCCGTAAATATGTGGAGGATGTGCCGGTACAGGGCCAGCGGGTGCTGGTATATACGGAAGATTACCGTGCCTTGATGAATGCGAGTGGCGACAGGCAGGAGGTGGCATTTGGGCTGGCGCCGCTGATGAGCTCCGACGATGTGGACCTGAGTGCTGCAGAGATCCAGAATAATTTTAAAACCAACAATATTCAAACGGCCATTTACACGTGGCGTAAACCTTTTTATACAGATCTTGGACAGGATAACGACTGGAACGCGATGTATGCTGCCATGTATACCTACAACGTGGTGATAGATGGCGTAATGGACAGCAAAGGAGGAGACCAGCTGTTAAAGCAAACGATCCTGTCGGAAGCGCTGATGCATAGGGCCTTTACTTATTTCAGCCTGGTTAACCTGTATGGAAAACAGTACGATGCTGCCACCGCAGAAACCGACCTGGGTGTGCCTTTAATGCTCAAGGCAGCGCTGTTTGTGAACCTGAAAAGAGCATCGGTGAAACAGGTGTATGAACAGGTGATGAAAGATATCAGGGCTGCTATTCCGATCCTGCCGGTTAAACAGGATATTAATTTCAGACCCAATAAGCCCTCGGCGTATGCATTGTTGTCTAAAGTATATCTCAATATGCGGGATTTTCCCAATGCTGCTGCTTTTGCTGATAGTACACTGGCCTTATCCAACACCCTGTATAATTATAATATCGCTTTTAACGGGGGCAATTTTATTTTCCCTTCCCAGTTTGAAGATAAACAGATCCTGTTGCGGAAAGTGCCCCGCGTGACCTTTAGCGCGCCGCAGTTAAGCCAGGCGATACTGGATTTGCTTGGTACAAAGGATTTGCGCTATCAGCTTTTTGTAAAGCAAGGCGGCTCGTTTTATCCTGCATTTACCGGCCAGGGATTTTGGTCCCGGGAAAAATATTCAGGTCCGCCGGACAAGCCGGCAGTAGGCCTTTCCGTAAATGAAACCTGGCTGATAAAGGCGGAATGCCTTGCCCGCGCGGGTAAAAAAGACGAGGCGGTGGATATGTTGAATACACTTCGTAAGCTGCGCTTTCTGCCTGCCGATTATACCGACCTTTCTGCGGCCACTGCAGCAGACGCGCTGCAGCTGGTAGTGAATGAACGCCGCCGTGAATTCTTTGGTTCAGGGCTGCGCTGGTTTGATCAGCGCCGGCTGAACAAGGATGCTCAATTCGCTAAAACAGTTACCCGTGTATTTGACGGAAACACTTACACGTTGGCGCCCAACAGTAACAACTATGTATTTCCACTGGCCAATATACTGATTGCCCAGAATCCGGAAATAGAACAGAACCCATAGTAAAGGACAGGCTTACATCTACCCGAAAAATTATAAAATAAACAAATGGAAAGTATTGTCAGAATTGAAAAGTTATCCCACAGATACAGTACCTCCTGGGCCATCCGTGATATCAACATGGAGATTGGCCCCACGGGGATTGTAGGATTACTTGGCTCAAACGGAGCAGGAAAATCCACCACCATGAATATTGTATGCGGAGCGTTGAATCAAACGGAAGGCGATGTTTATATCAATGGGATTAACATGAAAGAACATCCGCAGCAGGCCAAAAGAGAGATCGGGTTTCTCCCGCAAAATCCTCCGTTGTACATGGACCTGACGGTAGACGAGTATCTCAGTTATTGCGCCGGTCTGCGGCACCTGCCAAAAGATAAAATGAAACCCGCTATAAAGGAAGCAAAAGAACGTTGCGGTATTGATCATTTCAGCAAAAGATTAATCCGCAACCTTTCCGGTGGTTACCGGCAACGGGTGGGCATCGCGCAGGCGATTGTGCACCGTCCCCGGCTGGTGGTGCTGGACGAACCCACCAACGGGCTCGATCCCAATCAGATCATTGAAGTGCGGTCGCTGATCAAAGATATTGCCCGCGACAGGGCCGTCATTTTTTCTTCTCATATCCTGTCGGAAGTACAGATACTGTGTAAGGAAATCAGGATGATCGAAAATGGAAGGATTGTTTTCTCAGATACGATGGACACCTTTAACAACTACGTAGAGCCACACAGCTTGCTGGTACACATGGAAAACCCGCCGATAGTAACGGAGTTAACAAAAATTAATGGCGTTACACAGGTGGAGTTTTTGACGGAAAGACAGTTGCGCATTTATTTCAGCGGCGACCAGGATATCACCGAGAAAATTGTGGCTGCATCCGTACATAACGGCTGGCGGCTCCGCGAGATCAGTCTCGATAAAAGTGCGCTTGATGAAATATTTAAGCAGTTATCCCATCCATCATCCAAACAATAATCCTTTAATGAAGACGATATTCAGAATAGCTAAGACAGAGTTACGCACCTTGTTTTATTCTCCCATTGCGTGGTTTTTAATGATTGTATTCCTCATCCAGTGTGGCGTAACCTACCTGGGTACGGTGGAGGCTGTAGCAAGAGAGCAGGAGGCGGGCGGAAAATTTTTCGGCAGCGTGGTAGAATATGTTTTCCTGAGTAACCAGGGCATGTTAGGTGGGGTACTGCGTAATCTATACCTCTATATTCCGTTGTTAACAATGGGTTTGATCAGCCGGGAAACCAGCAGTGGAACCATCAAGTTGTTGTATTCTTCACCTATCCGGGTAAGGGAAATTGTGTTTGGGAAGTTCCTGGCCATGATGATCTACAGTCTTTTGCTGGTGGCCATCCTGGCGGTTTTCGTCGGTTCCGCCATGTTCCAGGTAAAGTCCCCTGATACCGGGCTGCTGATGAGTTCTCTTCTCGGCGTATACCTGTTGCTTTGTGCCTATTCGGCCATCGGGTTGTTTATGTCCTGCCTGACCACGTACCAGGTGGTAGCAGCAGTTTGCACATTTGTGATGATCGGCCTGTTGTCTTATGTTGGGTCGCTCTGGCAGGATATTGCTTTTGTACGCAACCTGACTTATTTCCTTTCCATTTCCGGTCGCACGGGAAAAATGTTGGTGGGGCTGATTACCACGAAGGATGTGATTTATTTCCTGGCCATCGTTTATCTCTTTCTTGGGCTCAGCATCTATAAAATAAAAGCGGGCATGGAGTCGAAACCGCCGATGGTAAAGGCGGGGAGGTATGTTTTTGTGGTGGTATCCACGCTGGTGATCGGTTACTTCAGCTCCGTTCCTTCGCTGGTGGGCTATTATGATGCTACCCGTGCCAAGGAAAGAACGCTCACGCCCAATGCACAGAAAATTATAAAGGAACTGGGAGATGAACCACTGGAGGTTACTGCTTATAATAACCTCCTGGGTCGTCACTGGGACCTGGGCAGTCCCGAGTCATATAACCAGAACCTGGCCCGCTGGGAACCTTACACCCGGTTCAAACACAACATTGAATTGAAAACGGTGCTATATTATGATTCGTCCTATGAAAACCCAGGTATGTTCCGATACTATCCCGGTAAAACGCTGGAGCAGGTAGCGAAGCAATACGCCGATAGTAAGGATCTTACGATGGATCTGTTTAAAACGCCTGCGGAGATACGCAAGATGGTTGACCTGAAACCGGAGTTGAATCGCTATGTTATGCAACTGAAGTATAAGGGGAGGACTACCTTCCTGCGGGTGTTTGACGATAACCGGCAATGGCCCGGTGAAACGGAGGTGTCGGCTGCATTTAAACGCCTGTTACAGGCAAAGATGCCCAAAATAATTTTCCTGACCGGGCACCTGGAGAGAAATATAAATAAGCTGGGAGACAGGGAATATAAGGTACTCACCAACCTGACTACTTTTCGTAATTCACTCCTGAACCAGGGATTTGATGTAGATACCCTGTCGTTAGACGCGCAGGAAATTCCCGCAGGTATTTCCGCTTTGGTACTTGCAGATCCCAAGGTCGCCCTGACGGCTGCCAATATGCAGAAACTGCAACAATACGTAAATAACGGCGGCAACCTGCTGGTAGCAGGTGAACCGGGCAAACAATCCATATTAAATCCTTTTCTCCGGCAGCTGGGAGTGCAGTTGATGGATGGTATATTGGTGCAAACCAGTAAAGATCTGCAACCGGAACTGGTATCGCCTTACCTCACCGCTACCGCTGCTTCGTTTTATCCGGCATTGATTCACGCGCATCATGATAGTGCAATGGTTTCCATGCCGCGGGTAACAGCGCTTTCGTATGCAGATACCGGCGCCTTCAGCATCAAGCCTTTGCTGGTAACAAACATAAAAACCTGTTGGCTGAAAAAAGATAACCTCGTAACAGATTCAGCGGAAATTGTTTTTTCCCCCGAAAATGGAGATGAGCAAAAAACTTTTGCTACAGCAGTTTCCCTGACGCGTAAAGTGAACAATAAAGAGCAGCGCATCGTCGTAACCGGCGACGCCGACTTCATGGCTAATGCAGAGTTACAGCGATTTAATATGCGGGCGGCAAACTTTGTATTTAACACAGCGCTATTCAGCTGGCTCAGTTATGGAGAATATCCGATCGACAGTACCCGTCCTAAACCGGAAGATACCGCGGTACTCTTAACAAAAGCACAGGTGAAGTTCCTGCGGATCATTTACCTGTGGGTGTTACCGGGTGTTTTGCTGGCATTCGGGGCCATCCTGCTTATCAGGCGGAAAAGGAAGTAGTCAGAAAAATGGTGGCAGGTTTAAATTTTTTATAAGATGATTTTTAATACAGATAAGCAAACCCTTACGGATCTCAATATATTGGGAAAGCCTGGCGCTGAATCGGTTTATACTATTTTTAACCATACCAGTACCCGTGGCGGCGCTGCTATACTGGAAAATATGTTCAGGTATCCGCTCGCAGAGCGTGCCGCTATCAATAACAGGAGTAGTAAGATCCGGTTCTTTCAGTCTGTCAACGCCGGTTTTCCGTTCAGGAGCGGCTTGTTTGACGTGATAGAAACCTACCTGGCTATGCAGGACGACCGTACCCGTTTATCGATGGAAGAGAATACGCTGGCCAGGAAGTTTAACAACCTGTTAGCAGCAGATAATAATTTCAAAGCGATCAGCGACGGGATCCGGTCGGTAATTGAAATGCTGCATATGCTGCAGGGTTTTCTTCTTCATATGGCAGCCATATCGGATAATAACCCCTACCAGCCGGAGATGGAGGACATGAAAGAGGTCCTCCGGTATCCGGCCCTGGGGCCGGTGTTAAAGGAACAGGCAAACAGTAAGCTGTCTTACGCCAAAGTGGTGGAATATGATCAGCTCCTGCGATTCAGGCTTAGAACTGAGCTCAACAGGATCTTATCGCTGATCTATCACCTGGACGTATATATTACGGTGGCGAGGGTAGCTTCACAAAGGAAGTTGGTATTCCCGGTAGCATTGGATGCGGGTAGTCATCATATACGCCTGGAAGGTGTTTACCATCCGCAGGTAAAAAATGCGGTAGCCAACACTATTCATATCACGCCGGAGAACAACATTATTTTTTTAACCGGTGCCAATATGGCGGGGAAGTCCACCTTTATGAAATCATTGGGTATCGCGATGTTCCTGGCTCATATGGGCTTTCCCGTGGCCGCAGAAAAAATGGAGTTTGCGGTAAGGGAAGGTATTTACACTACTATAAACCTGCCGGATGATCTTTCCTCCGGCAGCAGTCATTTTTATACGGAGGTATTACGCATAAAGGCGATCGCCAGGGAACTGGCGAAAGGAAAGAACCTGTTTCTCATCTTCGATGAACTATTCAGGGGAACCAATGTAAAAGATGCCTATGAAGGCACAGTTGCAGTCACTGCCGCTTTTGCGGAAAGAGAGAATTGCATTTTTATAATTTCTACCCATATCACGGAAGCGGGAGAAGCCCTGAAAGCTCAGTGTAATAATATTCACTTTATTTTTCTGCCTACAGGAATGGAAAATAACAGGCCCGTTTATACGTACCGGTTAGCCGAAGGAGTTACCACCGACAGGCATGGAATGGTGATTATCAATAATGAAGGAATACTGGATATCATCAGCAAAAAAAAGATAAAAAATAAAGAGGCATGAGTTTTTTCGCAGACAAACAAACGCTTGATGATCTGAACATTTCCGGTAAGTATAACCATAAATCTGTTTACCGTATGTTCGACACCGTTACTACCGGTGGCGGCAGGAAGTTGCTGGAACAGATGTTCAGGCAGCCCTTAACAGATCATGCGGCTATCAATGACCGCAGCAGTATCTTCCAGTACTTCGGCAGGAATGCGGTAACATTTCCGTTTGGTACGGAAGCATTTGAGGTGGTAGAAAACTATCTTAGTTCCGGCATCAGCGGCAGTATGCCAGCTACGGCATGGAATATTATATCTGTAAGGCTGCTTAAAACGGTGATCCGCGATACCCGCTATGATTTATTGGTAACAGGGGTGGGCAAAACGATTGCCTTGTTGAAGGTGTTCAGGGAGTTCATTTGCCAGTTAGCAGCATCAGGCGCCTATAGCCCTGTGCAGGCGCACATTGAAAAAATCCGGGAAATATTTAATGATAAGCGGCTGCAATGGCTTAACGATGCACAAGATGTAGCACAGATATCGCCTTTAAGGCTGATCAGGTACGACTACCTGTTAAGAACCGCCTGTCAGAACGAGATGAAAACCCTGGTAGATATTATCTATGAATTCGACGTATATATAGCGGTAGCCGCCGTAGGGCGGACAAAGCACTTCTGTTATGCAAGGGCTGCACCCAAACATAAAAATGTAATCAACATCAGTGGTTTGTTTCATCCGTCATTGGAAAAACCGGTGTCGAACCATATTTCCTTTCAGCAGGAATGTAACGTCGCTTTTCTCACCGGGGCGAATATGGCCGGGAAATCCACCTTTATGAAGTCGTTCGGCATCGCGGTGTATCTTTCGCATATGGGATTCCCCGTGGCAGCAGAAAAAATGGAGTTCTCGGTAAAAGATGGCCTCTTTTCCACGATCAATGTGCCCGACAGTCTCGAGCATGGATACAGTCATTTTTATGCGGAAGTGCTGCGGGTGAAAAGCGTTGCTGAGCAGGTAGGCGCGTCGAAAGACCTGGTGGTGCTTTTCGATGAGTTATTCAAAGGCACGAATGTAAAAGATGCCTTTGACGCTACATTGGCTATTACCGCTGCTTTTTCAGAAAATACGAACTGCTTTTTTATTATCTCGTCGCATATCATTGAAGTAGGGGAAGCGTTAAAGGAGCGGGGAGGAAGCTACCAGTTTTTATACCTGCCAACAGTGATGGAGGGTAATGTTCCCAGGTATACTTATCAACTGCAACCAGGCATTACTGCAGACCGCCATGGGATGGTTATTATTGAAAATGAGGGGTTGATAGGGTTGATCCGTAAGCGGGAGTAGGTTTGCCGACGCAATTAAAATAGCTTGAACAGCAAACAGTGGAGAAAATTGCATTCCGCAATGTATATTGCGGATGTATCTTCCCCTGGTCAGGAAGCTATTGGCAGGGAGCTACATCAATACATAAACCACATGATTGACAACGATACCAAGCGGCTTTCCAGGCTTGCTGCCATCCTCACGCAGTTACAGGCAAAACGGCTCCTGACAGCTAAAATGCTGGCCGAAAAATTTGATGTAACAACCCGGACAATCTACCGCGATATTAAAGCATTAGAGCAGGCAGGTGTGCCTGTTTTGACGGAAGAGGGGAAAGGCTACTCTTTAATGGAAGGCTATCGGCTGCCTCCCATAATGCTTACAGAGAGCGAAGCAAATGCTTTAATTACGGCTGAACAATTCATATTGAACAACAAAGACGAATCGTTAGCCACAGCATATGCCGGCGCGATCAATAAAATAAAGGCGGTATTGAATTATGTTACGAAAGATAAGGCTGATCTGCTCTCAAACAGGATCGTTGTCAAGAACAATTACGAAAGAACCAAAGTAAGTACCCATTTATCTCAATTACAATTGGCGTTAACAAACTTCAACCCCGTCAAAATTGAATACCTGAAATCGGACACGGATACCCCGTCGGAGAGGATCATAGAACCTTTCTTTTTGTATCACAGTACGCAGGAGAATTGGTTGATAGTGGCCTTTTGCAGAATGAGAAAAGACTTTAGGGCATTCAGGCTTGACAGGATCCATAGCCTGGTGACAATGAGCGGGGAGTTTGAACCCCATAAAATGACTATCTCACAATATTTTAAAAATCATGAAGTAAAATAGACCTATGACATAGGGCTGTCGCAATGCCATTTTAACTTTGTCCATCACCAACAAATATAATGATGGAAAAGATTAAAATCGAAATCCAATGGGCATTCGTATATGCCGTCATGACCTTAACCTGGGCCGGACTGGGCAAACTGCTGGGGTTTATGGACAGCAAAATAGCTTACAGCCTGCTGTACAATACGCTTATTTTAATTCCATCTTTTGTAATTTACCTGTTGGCGGCATTTGCCAAACGAACAGCGCAGGGTGGAATTATACGATTCAGACAGGTATTTATCAGCGGCCTGGTGATGACGGGGTTCATTACTATTTTGGGTATTTTCACTACTATCATTTTTTTGAAGATCATCGCTCCTGGTTTCTTTGAGCACTCCATTAATTATGTAACTACTCATAACAAGATGCCCAGGGAGCAGGCATTGGCACAATTTAATTTAAACTCATTTATTATCCAGGGTATTTTGGGCGCTATTGTAACGGGGGGTATTTTCTCGCTCATAACAAGTTTCATCGTCAGGAAAAAAGCAATAACTTTAATTAAAACAACATCACATGGCAACAGATAAAATGAAGTTTAACACTGTTGACGAATACATGGCAACGCTTCCTGAAGAAGCCGGGGCTGTTTTAGAAAAAGTAAGACAAATAATACTTGAAACAGCTCCCGGCGCAGAAGAGGTGATCAGCTATCAACTCCCGGCGTTGCGGTTTCATGGGATGCTGATTTATTACTCTGCCTATAAAGAACATTATTCCCTTTCATTCCCGAGCGGTACGCTTTTTAAAGACCTGGCGAAAGACCTGGAGGGTTATGAACTTGGAAAATCAACCGTAAAGTTCCTGTTAAACAAGCCCATTCCTAAAAAGCTTATTCAGGCGATAGTTAAGCATAGAATGGCAGAAAATCTTGAGCGGGAAATAACCGCTAAGAAGAAAAAGTAAAATCAGTGGGCGTATCGTGATCGCTCATCGTCCCCATTGTTCCAATACTCCTTGTCTCAATATCTGGATGCTATTTTCCGCTTCCTGCAATGTAAAATGTCCAAATCCCAGTCGCATCGCAGTAAGTTCCTTATGCTGGTATAGCAATGTTTTGGGTATAAACAGGTTGTTCCGGGCGCAGGATTTACTTAGCTGCATCAGGTTGATGGGTTGTTTCCAGCGGGTCCAAACGGCGAGGCCGCCGGCCGGCTTTTTGAATTCGATGAATTCATGGAGCTGATCCTGCAATATATTCACAATATGGTCCCTGCGTTCCTGGTATACCTTGAGTGATTTTTTCAGGTACCGGTGTATTTCTCCGGCTTCGATCATTTCCCCCAATACCTGTTCCATCAGTACATCGCCCTGCCTGTCGATGATGCCCAAATGTTTCCTCATTTCGATCATCAGGTTTTCAGGGGCTACAATAAATCCTGTTCTGAATCCCGGTGCGAGCGATTTACCGAATGCGCCGATGTATACCACCATGCCGTTGCTGTCGGCGCTGGCCAGGGGCAGTACCGGGCTGTTGTCGTAGTGAAAATCGTAGTCATAATCATCTTCCAGGATGATGAACCCGAATTCGGTGGCCAGGTTAAGCAGCGCAATGCGCCGGGAAGCGCTGAGGGGTACAGTAGTGGGGTAGTGGTGATGCGGTGTGATATACAACATCCGTATCTTATGTTTGTTACAGATATCGCGGACGGCCGCTACGTCGATCCCTTCATCGTCAATAGGAACAGACATGATCCTGGCGCCGGATTTCTGGAAAATCATGTTCACAGAAAAGTAGCTCAGTGATCCGACGAGCACGATGTCGCCGGGCGATAATAATATTTCGGAAGTAATGAATACACTCATTTCCGTGCTGCGTGTAATCAGGATATTGTCTTTAGAGATATGCAGTCCGCGCGACTGGTTCAGGTAGTTAGACAGGTGTTGCTTAAAAAATTCGCTGCCATCATGGTTGAAGTAACCCAGTTTTTTATGGTTAATTTTTCTTTTCAGGTTGGCGCTGTACAAGCTGGACAAATGACTGATCTGGGTAAGCCGTATATCGGGGGTGCCATCATTGAACACATATTCGCAGGAGGAGTGTTCAAAGGGATTATCCAACAGGTTGGATTTTTTGAACGGGAACCCGGTTTCTTTGGGATAGTGGGCCAGCTGGTGCTCCCCGGGGCTGCCAATCTTCTGTGGCCGTGGATCTATTTTGCCGATGATGAAAGTGCCTTTGTTGGGGCGTGATTGTACCCAGCCCTGGGCGTCCAGTTCTTCATATACCGCCACAATGGTGTTTCGGTTTACTTCCAGCAAGTCGCTGAAATGCCTGGTACCCGGAAGCCTGGTGCCGGTAACCAGGAAGCCCCGTTGGATCGCGTTGATCAGCTGGTGGGCGATCTGTAAATAAATGGCGGTCCCCGACTGTCTGTCTATCTGCACAAAACTTTTATATGGAACCTGTACCGGACTATTCATGGTATTATTTATAAGATAGTATAATGGTCCGGCAAGATATTTTATTTAGCTGACAGTTTAGTTGAATTAATTTATTTTTAATATATAGATGGTTTATTATTTATCTTATAGTAAAAAATAAAATAGGCGTAGAGAGATTATCCGGCGATGAAGGTAATGTAACAGCGCACCATTTGGAGAGAAAAATAAACCGGACTAGCTGAAATATGAAAACTGGCCTAGTTGAGTCATCCGGTAAGCGCCTACTTTTGGCTGGAAACAGAACTGAATATGCAAGATATACTCCCGCAGATTGTTGGTCGCGATACCCTTCACGCCAGGTGGTTAAATACCCTTTCTTTTATGGAGAATGCCGGCGCCCGGAAAATATCCGCCTGTGAGCATCCTGTGCTGGTAGACTTTATACAGCTGAAACATGCGGCCGAAGAACACCGTCACGCCTATTACCTGAAAAAGCAAATTGCCAAAATAGATACTGAAAACTGCAAGACTTACCAGCGCCATGAGCTGCTGGCGCCCAATCAAACCCGGCAATACCTGCACCAGCTGGACGTGCAAACCTGCCGCTATCTAAAAAAGGCTTTCGGTTTGGAAGGCCAGCAGCTGAAATATGCAGCCTATCTTTTTGTTACCTATGCCATAGAAGTACGTGCAGACCTGCTTTACCCCGTATACCAGGCGGCGCTCGACCAGGCACAGAGTAAAGTGATGGTACGCTCCATCATCCTGGAAGAAGAAGGGCATTTGGAAGAAATGATCAATCAGCTCAACAGGTTTGATCCAAACTGGGAAGCACATGCAGCACACGTACAGGGGCTGGAACAGCAACTGTTTGATGAATGGCTCGCCGCCATTGGCCGGGAATTGCTCCAATACGCATAATTACAGGAACCTACTACTTATAATCCACTCAATAACGCACCATGACATCAGTTATCAGAAATGACTGGACCCTGGAAGAAATCCAGGCCATATACGACCAACCTTTGCTGGAACTGGTTTTCCAGGCAGCTACCGTACACCGTGAACGGCATTCTGCCAAAGAAATACAGGTGTGTACGCTTCTATCCATCAAAACCGGCGGATGCCCTGAAGACTGCTCCTACTGCGGACAGGCAGCCAGGTATCATACCGATATTAAAGTGCAGGCATTACTGCCCACCGAAACCGTGATCGCTCACGCCCAAAAAGCAAAAGATACAGGATCTACCCGTTTCTGTATGGCAGCCGCATGGCGTGAGGTAAGGGATAACAAAGACTTCGACCGTGTAATAGATATGGTAAAAGGTGTAAATGATCTGGGCCTGGAAGTATGTTGCACGCTCGGTATGCTCACGGAAGAACAGGCCGTTCGCCTGCAGGAAGCCGGTCTGTACGCCTACAATCACAATCTCGATACATCCGAGGATTACTATAAGGAAATTATTTCCACCCGGAAATTTGATAACAGGATCAACACCATCAACAATGTCCGCAAAGCCGGTATCACAGTATGTTCAGGTGGTATCATCGGTTTGGGGGAAACACACCGCGACCGTATTTCCATGCTGCTCACACTGGCTACCATGCCTAAGCACCCGGAATCCGTACCCATTAATGCATTGGCGAGAGTGAAAGGCACACCGCTGGAAGACAATCCAAAAGTAGATGCCTGGGACATGGTGCGCATGATCGCTACTGCCAGGATAGTAATGCCCGCATCTACCGTACGCCTCACTGCTGGTCGTATTGAAATGACGGAGTCTGAGCAGGCCTGGTGCTTTATGGCGGGCGCCAATTCTATCTTTACCGGCGAACGTCAAACATTGCTGGTAACACCTAATCCCGGTGTAACAGAAGATATGCAGATGCTGCAAAACCTGGGATTAGAGCCTAAGCTGAGTAAGAAGGAAGTGTCGTCCTGTTAAGCGACGGAACTAACTGCAATAGCTATACATTTTACACGGGATTCTCTTTTGATGAGCAAAAGAGAATCCCGTTTTGTTTTCCCCATCGATAAAACATTTCTTTCCTGTTTAAATATAATCTTCCTTTTTAATTGTTATTTCGACAGTTATAACCTATCTTATCTCCATCAACTAAACGAACATTCCACACATGAAAAACCTGTTTGTTATTACATGCCTGATCAGCCAGCTGGCCTATGCTCAGTCTAAAAAAGATGTCCTCGCCGCGATGCGCCTCACCAACCACTATTTTATGCAGCAATGGCCCGATCCCGGTAAACCGACTTTTACCAATAAAGAACGTCCCTCGAACCTCTGGACCCGCGCGGTATACTACGAAGGCCTCATGGCGCTTTACGCTATCGATAAACAAAGTACTTATTACGATTATGCTGTGTCCTGGGGAAGCAGCCATCAATGGGGGCTGTGGGGCGGCACCACTGTTCGGAATGCGGATAACCAGTGCTGCGGACAAACCTACATAGATCTGTATCTCATCGACAAAAAAGAAGAGCGGATCAAAGATATTAAGGCCGCAATGGATAACATGAAAGCCGGTGCTAAAGTGGATGACTGGTGGTGGATCGATGCGCTGCAAATGGCGATGCCGGTCTATGCCCGGCTGGGTGTGCTGTACAAAGATACCAGCTATTTTAACAGGATGTATACCATGTATGCCTATACGAAATATAACCATGGAGGTAAAGGCTTATATAATTCCGCCGATCACCTGTGGTGGAGAGATAAGGATTTTGTTCCTCCCTACAAGGAGCCGAACGGAGAAGATTGTTACTGGAGCCGGGGAAATGGCTGGGTGGTAGCAGCATTGGTGCGCACGCTGGATCTCTTGCCGGCTAATGATCCGCATTACCAGGAATACCTTCAGGATTACAGGGATATGCTGCATGCGCTGCTGCCCATCCAGCGGCCGGATGGCTGCTGGAACGCCAGTTTGCATGATGCGGATAACTATGGCGGTATGGAGCTTACAGGTACTTCGCTGTTTGTATATGGCATGGCCTGGGGAATCAATCATCGCGTGATTGATAGCAAAACCTACCTGCCGGTTGTGCAAAAAGCATGGAAAGCGCTGACCCAAAACTGTATTGATACGAATGGCCGCCTGGGTTATGTACAGGGAACAGGTAAAGAGCCGAAAGATGGTCAGCCGGTTAGCTTTGATAAAGTTCCTGATTTTGAAGACTATGGCCTGGGATGCTTTTTGCTGGCGGGCAGCGAAGTGTATAAACTACAGGATATAAAGCAAAAACATTAACTTGGTAATGCTACCACTATTTTATTAACCACTATATCTTTCCCCTATGAGCATTTTAGGTATTGTACACACCGTAATTGCCGTTATCGCTTTATTATTTGCTGCCGCCGCATTGATAAAAGAGGGCATCATCAATCCCTTTTCTTCTGCCGGTAAAATATACAGTATCCTGACAGCGGTTGCCAGTATTACCTCCTTCGGGCTTTCCAAGGCCGGCGGCTTTAACCCCGGCCATGCTATTGGCATACTGATACTCATTTTATTGGGTGTTGCTTATTTACTTGGCCGGAAGGCATCGGAGAAAAGAGGGCTTTTCTTAACACAGGTATTTTGTATGACGCTCACCCTGTTTCTTTCCCTGATACCCGCAGTAAACGAAACTTTATCCCGCCTGCCGGTAGGACATCCGCTGGCCGACGGCCCAACTTCACCGCTGGTTCAAAATTGCATAAAGGGCTTACTTGTATTGCTGGTGATCGGACTTGGGTTACAGTTTTTTAAAGTGAAGAGAGCTGGATGAAGAACAGGGGAGTGTTGAAGAAGTAGCGTTATATACCACCAATGCAGCAGGCTTCAAACCACCCGGTTTAATGCCTGCTGCACTTGAAAACTATTCAATTTTCAATTTAATAATGTAGTGACAGTACCCGCTGCGCGATATTATTACCCGTTACTTTCCCGGCATCGCTGTCAAAGTCGTAGTGAATACCGCCATACACTCTTGATACTGCAGCTTCATTGATCATTTGTGTGAAGCTGCTGAAAGTGCGTGGCGAAAATCCGTCTGCCACTTTTTGATTGTCGGTAAATGCAAAGCTGTTTCCAAATTTTGCTGCTAGGATGTTACCGGCGGCGCCGGTAAAGGTAGCATGCCCTGAAGTGTAGGAGGGGAACGGCGGCGTACCGATGAGAGGCATCCAGCTGCTGTCTATGCTTGCACGGATAACAGATACCGGCCGGATGAGATTGAACCGGTATTTATATTTCCAGCAGAGTATACCGGCATCATTTAATCCTATGCCTACCTGTGCCAGCAGGGAGGCGGCAGCACCCAAACTCAGCTGTTGATCACCGGCCAGTTGGGCAGCAATAGCAATCAAATGTCCGGGAGGCGTGAAGGTACCGCCGCCGTCTGCCCAGTATTGAGCTATCAGCTTTTCTTCCGGCGTAAGCGTTTTTCCTTTCTGATAAACAAAATAGGCAGCCTTGTAAAAAACGCTGTTGGTATCTGTTGAAAATGCTGGCGGCAGGAGATAGGTCGTATCTGATGCGCGTGGTTTGAGCAGCGGGCGGTTGCTACCCCAGTAAGGCAGCATGGCACGCTGGAACTGTGGCGGAGTTGGTATCCAGAAACCAGGACCCACCGGTGGAATATAGTCGGTAGGGAAGTTGTTGAGGTAGCCGTCTTTACCACCGTCTGTGGTCGACCATTGGTAAATAGCACCGGCTATTGTTCTGCCAAAATTAACAGAGCGGGTAATTACGTCCGGAGAACAGCTGTCAGAATGCGCCAGCAGGTTATCATTTTCCAGCTGTGTGATCAGGTTCATATTTTCAACGCTGGCATTGGGAAACAAATTCTTGATAATCTGCGCCATGGCACTGTTGGCCGCAATCGCCCAGTTATATCTTTTCCACCTTTCCGGTGCAGGCAAACGACCAAGTCCGTTTAACTGACCGCCCAGGGACGCTCCGTTGTACATGCCGCCCAATACGGCTTCATGTAAGGTAATGCCGGTATAGGCAATTGCTCTCGCCGCTACAGGCGGCGTAAATCCGGCGCTCTCTTTAATTAGTTTTAATTCCAGCTGATACCAGGAAACAGGTACTGCCACATCCCCCGATACGGCGATTTTTGCTACCATTTCTTTTGATGACTTCGGAACCGGCTGGAGGGATACATCATTTTTTTTACATGCCAGCATACTGACAACAAAGAGTAGCCCGATGGAACGGGACAACAAACAAATAGATTTCATGTTTAGACTTTTTTCGAATGTTAATGACTAATGGTTAAATACAGATAGAACCGTTTACACGGAGGTTTTCCAGGCTAATTACTAATGGCCATTTTGAGAATCACTTAGGCAACAAAGATAACCGGGCACTACGCAGTCATTCGGCGTAGTAACGAAAAAAATAGCACAAGGCGTTATGAATTAAATGCAGTGCGACGCAATACTTTTAACCTGATAATTGTGTTGGGGCAGCTCTGAACATCTATTCTTTTCCCAGTAAGATTTTCAGCAGGTTTTCATAGTTATTGATAAACTGGTGGGAGATTTTATAATTCTCTGTTTCATTATAATTCGTTTTTCGTATCCCGCTTTCTGAAAGCTCGTAAATAGTTGCGTCGGGATAGGCCATTACGATAGGCGAATGTGTGGCGATAATAAATTGGGACTGCTGTTCAATCAACTCATGCATTCTCGACAGCATAGCCATCTGCCGGGCAGGAGAAAGGGCGGCCTCCGGCTCATCCAGTATATATAAACCATTGCCGGAGAAACGATGCATAAAAAGCGCCCAGAACGATTCCCCATGCGATTGTTCATGTAAAGACACGCCGCCATAATTGTTGATGACTTTGCCACCGCCTTCCGGCTCCGCATCCAGTTGCTCGATATTGGTACCCAGGTTGAAAAAACTTTCGCTTCGCAGGAAAAAACCATCCCTGGGCCGCACCGGCGCCCTGGCTATTCTCAGGTATTCGTGCAGTATGGAATGTGAAGCCCGGGTGGCGAAATTGAAATTGATGGTACCACCTTCGGGGTTAAATCCACAAGCCACCGCAATGGCTTCAATAAGCGTGGATTTCCCCATCCCGTTTTCACCGGAGAGATAAGTTACTTTCGGATGAAACTGCAGGGAGGAGAAGTTTTTCAGCGCAGGAATATTAAAAGGATAGGCCTTTGTTGGAGGCACCTTCTCTTGTTTTAAACTCAGCTCTATTAATCCCCTTTTTGTAACCATGGTGGCTCCTTAGTTTTCACGAAAATAAGCGACTTGCCTGAAATGAAGATTAAATAGTCTTCACCATTTAAAGGGCGTGCCTTCCAGCGGCGAAATGTTTTTCAGCTCCGCCGCGGTTTTGTCTTTGTGCTGATCCCACCAGCTGGTGTAAAGTCCCGCCACTTCTGCTAACTCCACTTTTCGTTGCGGCGCCGTGGTATCAGTGATAAACGGACGGTTGGAAACGCCCACTGGCCTTTGCTGCCGGATGCTCTCCACGGTATACAGGATAATCATGCCTACTTTTTGAGGACCATAGGCTGCCGCCGAGAGGGCCGGTATAGGGTAGTTTTCAATGATATCGTTGTTGCCCGCCTGCTTAAGCAGCACACCAATATCTTTCTTCTCCAGCTTTGGAAGAATATCGTATTTCGGATATTTATTGGCGGTTAACAGCGATACATATTTTGCAGCATCATCCTTGTCCTGAAGGGCTTTGTTTTCCTGGCAGGCGTTTACAGAAAGCGCAGCTGCACACAATATCAACCATATGTATTTCATCTTACAGAATTATAAATAAAAAAATGCCGGCTTAACATTACATCCGGGAACATAGTGAAAAGCCGGCATTCCAACAAGCGGTCAACCTTTGAGAAATGCATTTATCAATACAGTCACGAGGTCCGGGGTCTTGCTATTCTTATCAGGTGTGCATATTTCGCCTATATATTCACCATGTACTCCGGGAAGAATGGCCACCTGTGCATGTGCTAACAGATGTGATAAAACAAGGGCGCTCTCCGGGAGCACAACATCCTTGTCGCCATTGATGATCAGCGCGGGCGCTTTTATTGCCTTTATATCGGCGTCGCTGATGTCTTTAAAATTCATCATCCTGGTCCGGTCCCTGTCAAACATCTTCTGAAGCCCGGCAGGGTCAGGATTAGCTGCTAAATAAGCTTCTTTCAGCGGTGGGGGCATACTATTTTTCAGGGTGGCATTGGCAAACCCGTCAAAGAAGCCGGGAGGCAGATTGTCGCGGCGAAAGGTAGTAGCAATCAATACCAGTTTATTCACTACTTCCGGGTGCCGGATAGCTATCTGCAAGGCATCGGTACCTCCGTTGCTGAAACCCATAATATCCGCTTTCGGGATGTGGAGTTGTTTGAGCAACGCCACCACATCGTCTGCATCCTGTTCAAAACTGTAGGGACGATCAATATCCGGTGTATGTCCGTGAGCCTGTGTTTCTATGGCAATCACCTGGCGGTTTTCAGCCAATGCAGGAAGTATGCGCGCCCAGTTAGACTGTATCGTAGAGCCGCCGCCATGAATCAGTACCAGTGGACTGCCACTGCCATGTATTTCGTAATACATCTTTAAGCCATTCACCGTTGCATAGCGGCCTGTCTGTGCATTTACCTGTATTGTTATTAATAGAGAAAGCAGTATTGCTACCTGGTATCGCATATGATATTTGTTTTTTGATGAAACAAACTTAGATCAAAATATTTTTCAGGAGTGGTGGTGAAACAGCCAATTTAAGGGGCAATTCCGTCAGCCGCCAGATGAAAATAACCCGTTAACAGTAGATAACATTCCAAACCCTACTCTGGCACAGTTTTATCATTTACTGTAGCAGAATACGGAGTAAACGGCCTGCAGACGCGTACTTCCATTCATTCATCACTTATACAAATCTTCCAATCATGAAAACGTTAAAATATCTCATCATCGCTGTTTTACTCGTATCCGGTTTAAGCAGCTGCCTGGTGGTCCGCGACCGTCCCGGGTATTATCACCCACGCCCTCATTACCATCACCACTGGCATGGCGGCTATTATTAACAGCAACAGATTACCTGGCAGAATGAAGATGTTCCATGACCATGGAACATCTTTTTATTGACCACCCATTAACCCCATAAAAAAATAAAGCCGGTTTGTCCCCCTTTTGCTTTTTCGATCGTCATCAACTCGAAATCATAGCATATGCACACCACAAGTTTATTCAAACCGTTCAGCTTAAAATCGCTGAACACCCGGAATCGTTTTGTAATGTCTGCCATGACCCGGTCATTTTCCCCCGGAGGCATCCCGGGCGATAATGTCGCTGCCTACTACCGCAGAAGGGCTGAAGGAGAGGTGGGACTGATTATTTCGGAGGGCGCCGCTATCGACCGGCCATCTGCCGCTGGTAACAGGGATGTTCCCTCATTTTATGGCGAAGCATCGCTGGCTGGCTGGCAAAATGTGCTCGGCAGCGTACTGCTGGCCGGTGGACAAATGGCGCCACAGCTCTGGCACGCTGGTATACAGGAAAACAGGGATCCGGGATGGGCGCCCCCGGCAGCTTTTGAAGGACCATCCGGTATTGGTAACGGAAGGGCCATGACGGATGCAGATATTGCAGACACCATTGCCGCTTTTGGCAGGGCGGCCGCAAATGCAAAAGCGATGGGTTTTAACAGCATCGAAATCCAGGGCGCACATGGCTACCTGTTGGATCAGTTTTTCTGGCCCGATACCAATCAGCGGACCGATTTCTTTGGTGGTAAAACCCTGGCAGAGCGCAGCCGGTTTGCAGCAGAAGTAACCAAAGAAGTGCGTAAACAGGTGGGGGCCGGTTTTGCGCTGATGATGCGGGTATCGCAATGGAAATTCACAGATTATGACAGTAAACTGGCAAAGGATCCGGAAGAAATGGCCTCCTGGCTTACTCCACTGGCAGATGCGGGCGTAGATATTTTCCATTGCTCCACGCGCAGGTTCTGGCAGCCTGAATTTGAAGGCTCGGATCTCAACATGGCCGGATGGGCCAAAAAACTTACCGGTAAAGCTACGATCACTGTTGGCTCGGTGGGCCTGGATTCGGATGTGACAGCGCTTTACAGAGGACAAAATTCAGCACCTGCATCCATCGATGAACTGGTACGCAGAATGGATAAGGGGGAGTTTGACCTGGTGGCGGTGGGCCGTTCGTTGCTCGCAGATCCATACTGGGTGCAGAAAATCAGGGATGGACGTACCAACGAACTACAGGGTTTTAATGCGGCGGCATTAGGGACATTGATATAGATAGCGTAAAGCAAAAAGCAGAAGGCATAAAGCTATTGTTGCGGATGATTAAAGCGTAACTAACATTTGCTGTCGTCATCCGCTGCAATAGCTTTATGCTTTCTGCTTTTCGCTTTACGCTGCTTTTACTTGCTTCTGCCGTGCCTGCGTAACCAATGCTGGTTTCAGTTTAATGATGCCAACAACATTCAGCAGTTTCATCACCTGGTAACTGGGATCCAGCTCATACCATTTCTTGGCAAAGTTAGGGCTGTCTTTGAACTTGTGATGGTTGTTCTGAAACAGTTCTCCCATCAGTATAATACCCCAGGGAGATGTATTCCGGGAATGATCATGATTATCGAAATTCTGATAGCCGTATTTATGACCACACCAGTTCACAATGGCGCCCTGTACAGGTCCCATCAGGAAATGAATGGGCAGTAATAAATACAGGTACCACATTCCGGCCGGCACAAATACCACATAGAACGCTACATAAGCGGCCATCCAGGCAAAGCGGGTGATATTGCTGTCGCCGAATTTATCCATGGCATCCCATTCCGGTAGCGGCTCCGCAGTAAACTTAGGATCTACCGTGCTGGTACGGGTTACAAATCCATTGTAGATTTTACGGGTTTGTATCATCATTCCCCAAACGTCTTTAAAGAAATGGGGGGAATGCGGATCGTGCTCGGTATCGCTGAACTCGTGGTGCATGCGATGCATAACGCCATAAGCCCTCGGAATCAGGTAAGAAGAACCCTGGAAAAACCAGGTGCTGAAATAAAAGAAACGCTCCCAGAATTTACTGGTAGTATACATCTGGTGGGATGCGTATCTGTGTAAATAGAATGTGTGAAAAAACAGGGAAAAGAACCAGTGCACACAAAAAAATATCAGGATCGCTGTCATTGTAAAATGTTGATGCTATTTTTCCAGTCGTGTAGCATCATCCGGCAAAATTAGGCCCTGCATCTTTCTTTTCCATTCACATATGTGAATAAATCAGCGCGTATCTGTTAATTCTTTCCTTAAACGGCTGAGGCTCTGTGGTGCTATCCCCAGGTAGGAAGCAATATGATAGTGGGAGAATTTATTCAGCAAATACGGCTCCTCCTTTAATAACTGCAGGTATCGCTCCTTGGCAGATTTGGTAAACAGGCTGAATGCGCGCTCGGAGGTATAGTAAAATCCTTTCTCTGTAAATATTTTTACTATTTCATGCATTTTTGCGGATGCCGCCAGCATAGTCAGGAAGTTTTCATGGCGCAGTTCTACCGCCTCCATATCCTTTATTACCTCCACCGTAAGGGCCGATGGCGTTTGGTTAATAAAGCTGTGATGATCTATGATAATTGAATTTTCAAAAAGTGCATCGGGGTCGTTGAAGTTGAAGGTCCATGTATACTCCTGTCCCTGTGAATTTACAAAATAAGACCTGGCAGACCCTGAAATAACAAAATACATGGCCGCGGCTATGTTGCCGCTTTTCAGTATGACCTCATTGGCCTTGTATTTTTTTGATGTGAGAAAGCTGGTTAAAAATTCCGCATCATCCTCATTCAGGGTAGTATACCTGGAAATAAAATCTGTAATTATTTTCATCGGCCCAAAAATCAGTTCATTAGTAATGAATCATAGCCGAAAGTACAAATTCCTGGTAACAACACCCGGTTTTAGAACTTCCAGGCGAAGCCCGCCACAATGTTTCGTGGTTGCTGCGGGTTGATAGACCAGTAACCGGTATAATATACCTCATTGGTAATATTGTTGACGGCAAAGGAAATCCTGAATTTTTTGGCGTTGTAAAATATACTGCCGTTCAGCAGTGTATAGGATGGCAACAGGAAAACACCGGTAACGCTGTTGTCAATTACCTTGTATACTCCCGCATAATTTCCGCCGGCGCCAATCCCGAAATTTTTCAGGATGCCGTAGCTGAATTTATAAGTCGCCCACAGGTTAACCAGGTGCTGAGGCCCCTGTCCGCCGGGGTTTCTGCCCGGTTGTCCATAGAAATCGTCTTTGTCGCCGGAAATAATTTTGGTGTCGTTGTAGCTATACCCGGCAATGATATTCAGCCCGGCTGCAGGACTGGTGTTCAGTTCTATTTCAAATCCTTTGCTGCCTACTTTGCCGCCCTGTGTAACGCTGTGCTGGTTAGCCGGATCAGGCATTACCCTGTCGGATACTTTTATGTCGTACACGGAAGCAGTACCGGTAAATTTTCCGTTAAACAGGATACTTTTTACGCCATATTCAAACTGGTTGGCATGCTCCGGCTTGAAAGATTTTACCCGGGTATTGCTGCCGTCTGCATCCGACACCTGTTGCGGGGCCACATTGATAAAGGAGTTCATGTAGTTGGCAAACAATGATATTTTATTCAATATAGGTTGATATACGAGGCCAAATTTCGGCGAAACGGCAAACTGATGGTAGTCGTCATCCGGATCGCTTTTGTCGCCTTTTGAATCGAAGTAGTCGGCCCGTAAACTTACCATCGCCATCAGCGCAGGAGTAATATTGAGTACATCCGATACATAGGCGCTGTAGGAACTGTTGGAGATATCTGTTTTGGTGTTGTCCAGCGGCGCCAGCAGCTGGTTCACTGATGCCATAGTCAGGTAAACCGGCGGCAGCGGAGCGCCTGTTTCCGGGTTGAAATAGCCGATCTCTCCCTGTGGCGTTACATTTCTTCCTACACCCCATCCCGAGCTGTTTTCCACTACATGTCGGTGATAGTAATCCAGGCCCAGGAGCAACCGGTTCCTCAGCTGACCGATTTTGAAATCGCCGTTGAAATTTTGCTGGATATCCAGAGAGTTGGTTTGCTGGTTTACATAGTGAAAATATTGCTGGAACCATTTATCGCCCGGCACATCATCCCAGATATAAGTATAGACACCATCTGATTTTACTCTTCCGGCAGATACCACTGTTTGGGAATTCCATTGGGAAGATAATTTATACAACATCTGTGCCTGCAGGTTGAAGCGCGGATTTTTTATAGTAAGGTCGTTGCTGGTAAACGATAGCTGGTTGTTCAGGTTGAGGGCAGCCACCGTTTTGAAATCCAATGGCGCCGCCCTGTTCGACTGGAAAAAGATGGGGGCTACAGCTCTCTTTTCCTGTAGTATTTCCGCCATAACACTAAAGGATAAACGATTATTTACTTCGTAGGACAAAGAAGGCGCAATAAAGAACGACTTCTTAAATCCTGCATCCTGGAAGGTATGCTCTGTATGAAGGGCGCCGTTTAAGCGGAATGCAATCTTTTTCTTTTTGCTCAGGGGAGTATTGATATCGATGGTGAGCCTGTTAAGATCAAAGCTGCCTACGTTATAAGCCACCTCACCACCAAAGGTATAATATGGTTTCTTGGTGATGGTGTTGATAATACCGCCATAGTTAGCGAAGCTGCCACCGAAAAGGGTGCCGGAAGGCCCTTTGATGACCTCTATCTGCTCAATATCTGCCGGATCGGGGTTACCACTGGTAATACCGGGTAAGCCATTATATAAGGAAGGCTGTGCATCAAAGCCCCGTAACGCAAAATAGGCGCCGCCATCGCCGGCTCTCCCGGTCGATTCCCAGGTCCTGGTGATGCCCGGCACATTGCGTAACGCCTCATCATAATTGGAAATTATTTGCTGTTGTAAGAGCTCGGAAGATACGGTGCTGTATACCTGCGGATTCTCCAGTTTTTCCAGGGGCATTTTGGCAACTGTTTTATTTTCCCTGTTAACGTTCCTGGATGATATGGTTATTTCCCGCAGCTGGGCTGCATTTTCAGGCAATTCAACATCAACTTTGGCGGTTTGCCCCGCCACCACGGTCACTGCTTTTTCCTGCGCATTGGATGCTACGTTGGTAACGATAACGGTCCACTGACCCGGTTTTACATTTTTAATCGTATACTCGCCGCGATCATTACTGATATCGCCCCACTTACCGTTTTGAATCCTCACGGTAACAAACGCCGCCGGATTGCCATCGCTGGTAGTAATAACGCCTTTTACAGTGCCGGTGTTTTGTGCGTATACAGTAGTTGTGACAGAGAGTATTGTTATGATTAAAAGAAACAGCCTTTGCAGCATGGATGAAGTTGTTTGGTTGACAGAAACAATTTGATGCTGTAAAATTGTTTCATCGGCAGGGGTTTTTGTTATTCCGATCGGGAAAATGATTTACGAGATGCGGAAATAGTTAGGACAAAAAAGAGGAGGCCATGTGCCTCCTCTTTTTTGATCCCGGGTTTTGTTACTTATTCCACCAGATCTTCTCAGCAATATAGTTTGCATTATTGGCGCCAGGTGCAGCTTTCAGTACCTGTTCAATATTGTAATTGATTTCATAGCTGGCAATCGCAAAGCGCCGGGGCCAGTCGGTTTGGTTGGGATAGTTCAGCGCATTTACATGGGCAGGACGTTTGAATCCTTTATACACGCCGGTTACTTCGTTATAGTTGCCTGCGGCATCGGCACAATAGTTCATCCGGCGCAGGTCTGCCCAGTTTTCCGGGGAGTACGACAGGGCAATGTATTTCTGGATCATGATATTACTAAGCGTCAGGTTAGCTGCATTTTGCTCAACAGAGCTGCTGCTGAGAAACGCGGTAATTTTGGCCGGTGGAATGGCCATCAGCTCCAGGTGCGCCTGTATGCCGGCTTTATACGCTGCCAATGCCTCCACATTTTTATGTTGCCTGAAATAGATCTCCGCTTCAATGAAGCGCAGCTCTGCACTGGTAAACAGCAAGCCCTGGGCGTTGCGGCGGGTGTACCGGGTACCGGTAGACTGTATACGATCAGTTGCGCTGGGTGCGTAAGGCGTTTTACGCATGATCACATAGATAGAGTCCTTTTTATTAAAGGTGTTGGTGGCTGCGTTATAGCTGTATGATACGGGACCGCTGTTAGTAATGCCGGAGGTCATATCCACGCCCTGTGTGCGGTGCAGTACGCCGTTCTGATCAGCCATGCTCGGGATCAGCGAGTCTACCCGCGGATCTTCCATATTATTGGCGCCTTTGGGAGCGCCTGTATAATTATTGGTCAGGTAGTTGAGGTACAGCAGGGTTATCCTGGCGGAAGTACCGGTATTGCTGTATTGCAGGGCTTCTTTGGCGGTGCTTGTCACCAACGGACCTTCATCCACATATTGCATAATGGTGTTTTGATCTTTCGACTGCGGTCCTTTGGAGGCTGCATCCAGTACTGCCTGTGCATTAAAAGCGGGCAGGTTGGAGGTATGATTCAGAAAGCGGGCTTTTAATCCATAGGCCAGCCTGATCCAGTTATCCGTTTTTCCGTTATTGAGCACATCGCCTTTTGCCAGCGAAGGAGCGGCAGGGCCTTGTGTTTTCTGCAGATCAGCAATACCCTCGTCGAGCAATGCCAGCACTTTTTCCTGTATATAAGCGGCTTCGTCAAACTTTGGGGTAATGATGCCTACGCTGTCAAACTGGTCATAGGGCATTACGCCGTATACATCTGCCAGCGTACCAAAGCCCCATGCCTTGATAATTTTAGCCACCCCGGCGTAATGATAGGCCTGTACTTTTTCGGCGGCGGTAATGAGCGGTTTAACGTTTACGGCGGCATTTACGTACCAGCATTGCCAGGGCCAGCCAATATTGGCGCTGTTGGATACCCAGCCGGTGAGGTTGTAGTTATTGCCACCGCTAAGGTAGGTGACGGCCAGTTGCTGTGATAAAAATGCCGCCCTGGTACCGGTGCTTTCATATGCATCGCAGAACTGCGCAATTAATGGAGGTAGTCTTTGTTCAGCAGTAGGTACCGTTGCATTGGCACTGTTTGGATTATCGTTTATATCAACCCATTTTTTGCAGGAGCTGAACACAACAGAAAGACTCAGTATATAAAGTAGTTTTTTCATTTTCCTGACATTTAGAATTTAAGATTTAAGCCAATGGTAAACCCGGAAGTAGCCGGCACACCGCAATAATCGATACCTGCGGAGCCGGAGCCAGTAACGCCTGCGCCGGAGGTACTGGTTTCAGGATCCATACCGGAATAGTTGGTGAACAACAGCAGGTTGGTACCCGTAGCCGTGATAACAGCGCCCCTGAGCCAGGGTGTTTTGGTAAGCACACGGTGAGGCAATGAATAGGAGAGCGATACAGAACGAAGACGCATCCAGTTCACTTTCTCCAGGAAAAATGGTGCGTTGTTCAGGTAAATATCCCGGTAGTATTTTTCTGAAGCCTTTACCGTTTTGGTAACCGGTTCAAACTTACCGCTGGTGGGATTTTTGGCAACGCCGCTGAAAGTGATATCGCTGTTCCTGTTTTCTGTACGCTCGCTTAATCCATACTGGGTAAGCAGGTAGTCGGTGCCGTTATATACATCGCCACCTACACGGAAATCCCACAGGAAGGAGAGATTGAAGTTTTTATAACTGAAATTGTTGTTCAAACCACCGAGCAGATCCGGCTCACGGTTACCGATATACGTAGTGGTGGAAACGCTGGTAACAGGATACCCGGTATTCCAGTCGAGGAGGAGGTTACCGTTTTCATCTCTCTGCCAGGTAGAGCCACTGATGCCCATAAAAGGCCCGTCGTTAAAGGATGCTGCCTTGGCATTCACCAGGTGCACATCGGTTACATACAGGATAGGCAGTGCGCCAGGTAAGGTTTTTACTACTCCTTTATTATGGGAGGCGTTGAGCATTACTTCCCAGCTGAAATTTTTGTTCTTAATGGGGGTGGCAGTGATGGTAAGTTCCATCCCTTTATTTTCGATGGTGCCGGTGTTAACGGAACTCAGGATATAGCCCGTAGCGTTACTTACGCGGGGCGTAAGGATCTGGTCTTTACTGGTGGTGATATAATAGGTGAAGTCCATACCCAGTCTGCCGTTAAGGAACCGCATTTCCGTACCAAACTCAGTGGAGTAGGTAGCTTCCGGTTTCAACTCATCATTACCGCGCGACCAGTAGTTGCGGAAACCACCGCCAATAGTGAGTTCCGGGCCGAACAGGGAAGTGGCTGTCTGGTACGGGGGCGCCACTTTACCCACCTGCGCCCAGGAGGCACGAACTTTACCAAAGCTGAGGATATTGTTTTTAGGCATTAGCTCTGTAAATACCAGGCTTCCGCTTACGGAAGAGTAAAAGAACGACTGATTTTTTACAGGCAGGGTAGAGGAGATATCATTGCGCCCGGTAGCGCTGAGGTACACCATGTTTTTATAAGACAGGCGCAGGTCGCCATAAAACCCTGCCAGTCGCGTGCGACTGATACCCTGGCTGATATACTGGTTTTCTTTTGCGGCGTTGTTAATACTCACAAAATTAGGGATGGTGAAATTCTCAGCACGGGCGGAATTGGATTTCAGGTAAGTATCTTCAGATGTTGTTCCCAATAACAAACTGGCATCCCAGTCTTTATGAAAAGTTTTATGGAAAGTGAGCATCAGGTTGGAGTTTACATAGTTGTAATTCCGGTCTGTTTCCGACAGCATACCGCTCTGCCAGCCTAATTTTACGCTGGATCCCGGTGCTATCAGGTTGCTGAGTTGCGTGTAGTAGTTGTCTACGCCCAGTCGGTAATTCACATCCAGCCAGTTGGTCACTTTTGCATTGATGTAAGCGGAGCCGATAAAACGCGAAGTTTTATCCGACTGGGGGTTCTTGTAGAGGATCCAATATGGGTTGTCGGTATCGAGGTCCAGGTCAAGATCAGGTAGCAGCCGGTGCTTGGTACCGTCGGGATTCAACCAGACTTTCATGTCGTCATTCCGGGGCCAGGCCACAATACTTTCCATGTAGCCGCTGCCGCCGGCTGCCCACAAGCCGCTGCCGGTGAGCGTTTTCTGGGTTTGACTGCGTGCATAGGTAGCATTTACACCAAAGGTAAAAATGCCGATCTTCTGTTCGCCGTTAAACCTTACGGTAGAGCGGGTAAAGTTGGTGGTGGGCACTACGCCGGACTGGTCAAGGTTGGAGGCCGACAGGTAGAAGTTGCCTGTTTGAGAACCACCGGAAATGGCCAGGCTGTTATCAAATGCGTTGGCGGTTTTAAAAAAATCAGCCATGTTGTTGTAGATATGATCACCGGGTTGAAATTTATCTCCCCAGGAGTAGGCTGTTTGATCATTTAAGGTGCCGGTATAGTAGGACCCCTGTTTATAGGTACCTTGTTGTTTGGGCAGGCGGTTTACCCAGTTGGTGGTATAACGGCTGCTAACGGTGCCGGTTATATTACCGGCGCTGCCTTTTTTTGTGGTGATCACAATGGCGCCGGCGGCGGCACGTAAGCCATAGATGGCTGCTGCTGCGGGCCCTTTCAGCACTGAAATAGATTCAATATCTTCCGGGTTGATGTCCATCGCACGGTTGCTGTAGGTGGTCGACTGGTTAATGGAACCGTCGAAGGCGCTGTTGTCGCCCTGTCCTGTGGAGTTGTCCATAGGCATACCATCAATTATAAACAGCGGCTGGTTGTTACCTTCCAGTGAGGTGCCGCCGCGGATAATGATAGAGGCAGATGAACCGGGCGCACCGCCGGAGTTGGTAATGTTTAAGCCGGCTATTTTTCCGTTCAGGGAATTTACCAGGTTGGCATCTTTATTTTTGAGCAGCTCCACGGATTTAATATCCTGTGCGGCATACCCCAATGCCTTTTTTTCTCTTTTGATACCCATGCCCGTCACAATCACCTGTTCCAGTGCGCTGGAGGCGGTATGCATCTTTACGTCGATGGTGGCGCTTTCGCCTGGTTTGATACTTTGACTTTCGTAACCGATAAAAGAAAATTCCAGGCTTTCTCCTGGCTGAACAGGGATACGGAACGATCCCCTGGCATCCGTTTGTGTATTGCGGTTGCTGCCTTTAATACGAACTGTTACACCAGGCAGCGGGCTGCCATCGTCAGACAGAACGGTGCCGGTAACTGCTTTTCGTTCCTGTGCATATAGGGAGATGGAGCACAGGAGCATTACCAGCGAATAAATCGCTAATAACCGGAGAGGTTTTCTCATGTTTTGTTGTTTTAAATGTTTGGTTGAAAATTATGCGCGTTCGGGTTGTTTCTACATGATTTTGATGATCCAGGCTTTACAGGTTTACATTCGGGTTTGATTGTGTTGCACAGTATGGGTCACTACATTGTTACTATAATGTTACATAAATATCATACTAAGATAATAGCTAAATATACGATGTGTTAATAGTAAATTCTCCTTTATTGTAATATTTTTCGGGTTCGTGTTTAATATAATGTGAAGCGATGGATGCGAGCCTGTCGCAGGCAGTTCCTGTTTTTATTTTTGAAAAAAAGCGCCCCTGGCAGGATTACCCCGGCCATATTTAACGTCTTTATGGAATGAATAAAACAAATAACAAGCGCGCACAACTATTTTCTATACCTGTAATGGTAGCAGCACTGGGCTATTTTGTAGATATTTACGACCTGCTGCTGTTCAGCATCGTACGCATCCCGAGTTTAAGAGCTTTGCAGGTGGCGGAAAACGAATTATTAAGTAAGGGCATTTACCTGATCAACATGCAGATGGCGGGGATGCTGCTAGGCGGTATTTTATGGGGCATTTACGGCGACAAAAAAGGAAGGCTCTCGGTATTATTTGGATCTATCCTGTTATACTCCCTTGCTAATATCGCCAATGGCTTTGTAACTACCGTTGATCAATACGCGCTGTTGCGTTTTATAGCTGGTATTGGTCTTGCCGGTGAACTGGGCGCCGGCATTACGCTGGTGGCGGAAATACTGCCAAAGGAAATACGGGGTTACGGTACTACGATCGTATCTGCCGTGGGTGTATTAGGCGCTGTGCTGGCGTACCTGGTGGCAGATATGTTTGACTGGAAAGTAGCTTATTTTATCGGTGGCGGGCTCGGACTTGCGCTGCTGATACTCCGGTTTAATGTATTTGAATCCGGTATGTTTAAGCAGGTGAAAAAAGAAGCTGCATCGCGGGGTAATTTCTTTGCGCTGTTTACTTCTGCGGCGATGTTTTACAAATACCTGCGCTGTATTTTAATTGGTTTGCCTATCTGGTTTGTGATAGGTGTACTGGTAACTTTCTCACCAGAATTTGGGAAAGCCATCGGGCTTAGCGAAACTGTTTATGCGGGTAAGTCGGTGATGTTTTGTTATATCGGTCTGTCCCTGGGAGATATCAGCAGCGGTCTTTTGAGCCAGTACATGAAAAGCCGGCGGAAATCTGTATTGATTTTTATATTACTGACACTCGTTACGGTAGCTGTCTACCTGACACAAACCTCCCAAAGCATTTTTATTTTCTACGCTTTATGTGGTATGCTGGGATTTGCGATCGGCTACTGGGCGCTATTTGTCACCATAGCCGCCGAGCAGTTTGGTACCAATCTCCGGGCAACGGTAGCTACTACTGTTCCTAATTTTGTGCGTGGCAGCGTGAATATATTTACGCCGCTGTTCCTGTTGCTGAAAGATCATATCAACGTTACCGGCGCCGCCGGCGTGATTGCCATGGCTACTATCATTCCTGCATTGCTGGCGCTCTGGAAAATGCAAGAAACATTTTCGAAAGATCTGAACTATACCGAGCAGGCCGCGTAGAAGAAACTTTAACTTTCTATTTGCAGTGATACCGCTATTTTCACCTGATCATACTTTGTATGCTGAAGCATTTCGTGCGGTAGCCTTTCTTCCACTCATACCAAAATCCCTTTTGCTTTTCCATTATTTTATTATTTTCCGGCGTCACCAATAACATCGGCAGTATGATCAACCTGAACCTTAAAGCGAAAGGATTAAATACCTACGACGCTATTGTAGTAGGCTCCGGTATTTCCGGCGGCTGGGCTGCAAAAGAGTTATGCGAAAAAGGCCTCAAAGTACTGATGCTGGAGCGTGGAAAACAACTGGAGCATATTAAAGATTATACCACTGCTACCAAAGCGCCCTGGGAAGTGCAGCACAGGGGCGCTCTTACCAATACGCAAAAGAAAGAGCATCCTTTTCTCATCCGTGAAAGAGTATATACCGAATTTAATGAGCGCTACTGGCTCAAAGATGAAGATAGTCCTTACACCGAGAAAAAACGTTTCGACTGGGCCCGCCCGGATATTGTAGGCGGCCGCTCTATCATGTGGGGCCGCGGATCGCTCCGGCTCAGTGACCTGGATTTTGAAGCCAATATAAAAGAAGGTATTGGGATCGACTGGCCTATCCGGTATAAAGATATCGCTCCCTGGTATGATCATGTGGAAGCTTTTGCGGGAATCAGCGGACAAGCAGAAGGGATACCGCATTTGCCGGATGGGATTTTTCAGCCACCCATGGAAATGAACTGTTTTGAGAAACAGGTAAAAGGCAGGATAGAAACGGCTTTCCCTGGCCGGAAGATGACAATTTTCCGCACTGCCAATCTCACACAACCGATTGGGGACCGGGGAAAATGCCAGTACCGCGACCGCTGCGCCAGGGGATGCCCGTTTGGCGCGTATTTCAGCACACAGTCGTCCACATTGCCTGCTGCGGTTAAAACGGGTAATCTTACCCTGCAGCCGGATGCTATTGTAAACAGTATTATTTATGATGAAAATAAAGGTAAGGCCGTTGGTGTGAGAGTGATCGACAAGCATACCAAAGAAATGCAGGAATTTTACGCCAAAATTATCTTCCTCAATGCATCTGCGCTTGCCAGTACCTTTGTGCTGATGAATTCCGTGTCGAATCGCTTTCCGCGTGGTATAGGCAACGATAGCGGTGTATTAGGGCATTACCTGATGGATCATCATTTTCATGCCGGCGCCAGCGGTATATCAGACGATTTTAAAGATAAATACTATCACGGTCAGCGGCCGGCAGGATTTTATATCCCCCGTTTCCGGAATGTAGGATCAGATAAACGCAGCTATCTGCGGGGATTTGGGTATACAGGCTACAGCAACCGCAGCGGATGGTCGCGCGGCATCGCTGAACTGGGCATAGGCGATGCATTTAAAGACTACTTATCCGAACCAGGCCCCTGGCAAATGGGACTGATGGGTTTTGGCGAATGCCTGCCCTATGAAGAAAACCAGGTTACGCTGGACCATAGCGTAAAAGACGCCTGGGGACAGCCTGTATTACAGCTCAACTGCGAATTCAAAGACAATGAACGGCAAATGCGCAAAGATATGGATGCGGATGCCGCCGCCATGCTGGAGGCAGCGGGACTGAAAAATGTACAGCCTTTTGCCAGGGACTCATATCCCGGTATGGCGATACATGAAATGGGAACGGCTCGTATGGGTAAAGATCCCCGTACTGCTGTATTGAATGAATGGAACCAGGTGCATAGCGCAAAAAATATCTTCGTTACCGATGGAGCCTGTATGACCTCTTCGGCCTGTCAGAATCCTTCACTGACCTATATGGCGCTTACGGCAAGGGCCGCCGATCACGCAGTAAAAGAACTGAAGCGTCAACAGCTGTAAAGCTCCGCAGACTGCTACGCATCAGCGGTGATATCCAACGGATGTGCGCATGTGGCAAAATCAGAGGGTCACCGCAATATTTGTAAATCTATCTATGGAAATGTATCTTACCATCCGGTAATAAAAATAAAACGTGTTTGTATGTCTGAACCGGTAAAACCTTTACGTGTATTGGTAGTAGGTTGTGGTAATATGGGGGCTTCCCATGCTACTGCCTATCATACATTGGATGGATTTGAGATCTGTGGCCTTGTTTCTTCCGGCGCCAGCAAACAGGTGCTGAACGATAAGTTGGGTGGCGGCTATCCCCTGTATAGCGATTATCAGGCGGCGCTGGCAGCAACTAAACCCGATGCCGTTTGTATTTCCACCTACCCGGATACGCATGAAAACTTTGCTATTGCTGCCCTGGAAAAGGGATGTCATGTATTTATAGAAAAACCGCTGGCAGATACGGTAGCGGGTGCAGAACGCGTGGCAGAAGCGGCACGCAGGGCGGACAGGAAGCTGGTGGTGGGTTATATACTCCGGCATCATCCTTCCTGGCAAAAATTTGTGGAGCTGGCCCATCAGCTGGGTAAACCATTGGTAATGCGGATGAATCTCAACCAGCAAAGCCAGGGAAGCAAATGGATGGTACACCGTAACCTGCTGCAAAGTTTGAGTCCTATTGTGGATTGCGGCGTACACTATATCGACGTCATGTGCCAGATGACCCGCTCAAAACCCGTGCAGGTAAGCGCTATCGGCGCCCGGCTTTCCAACGATGTACCTGCCAATAACTATAACTACGGCCAATTGCAGATTCGCTTTGAAGATGGCTCGGTAGGCTGGTATGAAGCGGGGTGGGGGCCTATGATGAGTGAAACCGCCTTCTTTGTAAAAGATGTGATTGGTCCGGAAGGCGCGGTATCCATTGTAGCGAAAGAAGCCGGCAGCGCCGGTAAATCGGATAACGTGGCCGCACATACGAAAACAGAGTCGTTGCGTTTTCACCACGCCGCCCTTGATAAGAACGGCGCTTTTGAAAAAGAAGACACCTGGATAAGCATGGACGACGAACCTGATCACCAGGAGCTGTGCGACCGCGAACAACTGTACTTTCTACATGCCATCCGGGAAAATACTGATCTCACCGATCATGTACAGGATGCGGTGAACAGTCTTCGTATCGCATTTGCATGCGACGAATCCGTACGCACTGGTCGCGTGGTGATGCTTTGATGTTCCTATGCTAGGATTTTTTTTTGCCCAGGATTAACGGTGATTATGATGATTTTCAGGATTTTTTCTTTTAGATTTTTTAACAGTATTGTCCGACTAAAATAAATGTTTAAGGCATAAAAAAGGGGACGAAGCCCCCAATA
>NZ_JAGTXB010000026.1 GCF_018224885.1 Chitinophaga hostae
CTCCTGTTATATTTACTCTGTAGCTGCGGGCTGCGGATGTGGAGTAGCTGCGGGCGCTTTCTTTTCTTCCGCTTCCACCATCCACTGCGTCAGCTTATATTTTGGCAGTATCTCCTGCAACTTTTTCTTTAACCATTTGGAAACGATCTCAAATACGATGAAACCAATAACAATGGAAATAGTCCATTCCATGGTGCTGTAGGTGTGCTTATCCACCACCGTTTTATGCGCGGTAAGTCCCCATAAATTCCGGATGCTGCGGGTAGTGAAATAATGTGATACCAGGCGGGTAGACAACATGCCGATAACAAACCCTAAGAAGTTGCCAACGTAATTGTTATATACATACTCAACAAATTTCCTGACAAGCTTAAATTTCATATAATCGATTATTTATATGCTAAGCTACTGCCTAAATCGGGAAAATGCCAGTGTTCGAAAAAAAAAATAACAAACATTATAAAAAAAATTGCCGCTGTTTGTCCAATTTTTGTTTCCCCGGTACTTATAGTGATAGAAACATTTATCACTGAAACTTATCATCATGGAAACTACTGTCAATCGTTCAACTGTTGCCTTACGCACACGTACTGTTTTCTTCTGGATTGCGACCGGTATTATCGCATTGGAAACCGGGGTAGGCGCCGGATGGGACCTGCTGAAAATACCTTTTGTACGCACCGTGATGGTGCAGCTGGGGTATCCTGAATATATTCTTATCATCATGGGCGCCTGGAAAATACTGGGAGTGCCGGTGCTGCTGGCGCCCGGGCTTCCAAGGCTAAAGGAATGGGTATATGCCGGTTTATTTTTTATCTATACCGGCGCTGCAGCTTCGCACTTGGCCATAGGGCAGGGCGCCGATGCAATTGGTCCTTTTATTTTTGCACTGCTCACTATTACTTCCTGGGCCTTGCGTCCGGCCAGCCGCAGGGATTTTAAGCCCTTGTACACCGGCTTTGCCACTTTCCGCGGCAGGATCATTACCTACTGGATCACCACCGCGCTGGTAGTTTTCCAGCTGGGCTCGGGAGGGATTGCGGATATCCTCCGGCCTTCGTATGTGGTGGAAGGCATGGTACACCTGGGTTACCCGGTTTACTTCTGTGTGATCCTGGGCGTGTGGAAAGTGCTGGGCGCTATTGCCGTACTGCTGCCACGTACCCCGCGGTTAAAGGAATGGGCTTACGCAGGTGCGCTCTTTGATCTCACCGGTGCGGCAGCTTCCCATCTGGCCGCTGGCGACCCGGCACTAAAACTGGTAGGTCCGTTGCTCTTCGCAGGTTTTGCACTGGTATCCTGGGCGCTGCGCCCGGCCAGCCGCCGCGATTTGGCGGTGAGCTAACCACGATATAACGGTGCTCCCCCTACGATTTTTGCAGCGACGAGTAGTGAATAGTCTGTAACCGTCCATCGCCGGTTACATTAAATACTACTTGTTGCGGGGTATGTTGCCCCTGCAGGGTCAGCGTAATTTTATTCGGTCCCTTTTTTAAGGGCACACGGGTGTAGTAGATCGTATGGGGGAGACTTTGCCAGTTCCGGGTATCCGCTTTTTCCGTCAGCACATTTAACAGGTTCAGGGCTTCTCCCAGTGTTTCGTTTTCATTTTTAACCTGTTGCTCCGCCAGTTTCTTTAACGCAAGCCGGGTTAATGCCAGCCCCATCTCTTTTAAGAAGCGTTCTTTTAAAGTACGGAAAGCGAGTTGGTTCACATCCTCCACTTTTTCCAGCGGCAGCGTATAACTGCTGTCACGCTGTATGCTGGCGCCGGTATAGTACAGTGGCTGTTCTACGTATTTGGGAAATGCAATACGGAAGGCGTCAAAATGCTTCCGCAGCTGATGACAGGAATCCCGTGAAAACAAACCGAAATCAAACGGGATGAAGAGCGTGTTATCCGGATCGGTAAAAACAAAATTCCCCGGACCTCTTTCTGTCAGGGTAAAGAAAAAATTAGCTTCCGCTTTAACGGGCGCCAGTCCGTTTTCCCAGAACACCAGTACTTCTCCGCCGTCTTTATCAGGAACAGGCTGATAACTGCGCCCGAACTGTTTTTCGTAATACGCTAACTCCTGGCTGAAACCCAGCAGGGATGCGGTGCGCAGTAGGTCTTCCTGCAGTTGTAATGGCAAGGGGATACCATAATAGGTTTTATCCGGTTGCCGGAGAAAAATATCGGCGGCATTACGATAGGCAATAAATGCGTTGTTGATATCGCCGCCACTTTCATATACCACGCCCTGTATGATCATGGAAAAAGCGTCGCTGGCATATTTATTTTCCTTATTCTTCTTACGGTCGTTGAGTTCATATCCGCTGAGCGATATCCTGCGCGCCTCTACAGTAGCATCTTCCATCATGTTGAGCTGCATGTAGTTGATCGATTTATAATAATGGATCAGCAGCTTTTCAAAATCTTCCCCACGATATTCCTGCATGGCGGGATTGGTAACAAGCCCCAGCGCCTGATCCCACATTTTATTTCTGCCACCGCTGACCAGCAGAGAATCTGCTGCGTTGAAATAACGGTTGCTTTCCTGGTAATGCCCTTGCAGGAAAGTGGTTTTTCCCTTCTCCATATAAAATAACAACCTGTTACGACCAGCTTTTAAAAATTTATTTTGATCCAGCTGCCCGGAAGCTTCGTCAAAACGTCCCTGGGAAATAGCGCCATAATAATGACTGATGGCGCCATTGTAGGTACGGCAGGAAAAAAGAAGGGTCATTACCAACGACAGTGACAGCCGCCACTTCCATTGATCTGTTATCTTGCTCATCAATATTGCTGTTGGATAAAAGAAGCGCCGGCCATAAGGACCGACGCGTAGTGGTACAGATGGTAGGTATTAGTTCTTTACGTATTTCGCAATCTTCTTATTGCCAATCCACACAACTTCGTTGCTTTGCAGGTCCGTCAGCTCCAGGTCTACCTGGTAGTATACCACCATTTGTTTTTTATGAGAGTCAACAATGGAGTTGATACTTCCCTGTAACATGTAGTCGGCGCCCACTTCCAATCCCCATTTTTTCATAGTCGATACCGCGGCATTTTTTTGCTGATCGGCGCGTTCGCCTCTCAGTTCCTCTCTTTTGGCGCCGCCCTGTACCAGCCGTATTTTTTGAGTGGTTACGAAAGAGCGCTCCATATCTTTTACGAAGGTTTCCGCATCAATATGTTCATGGGTTTTGTTGGATACCATACCCACGATCACCACCGGCTTTTTACCGGCATGTTGTTGCTGGAAATCGGGCAGCCAGTTTTCACCCAACACCCTGGTGGTCATTTCTTCTGCGGCAAGACGGGAGTCAGTGTTGTTCCAGCGTCCGCTGATATCTATTTGTTCTTTTTCATCTACCCTGGTTACTTTCCGCGGAGCACATCCCTGCAGTAAAATACCGGCCATAAGAATCCCTGTAAATGCGGCTGCATTAATTTTAAACATTGGGTGGTAAGTTTTATATTGATATATTATCTGAAAAGAATATAGGCGCCTAAAGCCAGCGAGGTAACGGTGGCAATGTCATTCCACCGGAAGCCGCCAGGGTAGTGCCCATAGGTGGGGTAGCTGTAGCCGTAAGGCCTGTTATAGCCAACGGCATAATCGTTATAAGTATAGTCGTTCCAATAGCTGCTGCGTGCCATCCGGCGATCCTGTCGCCATTGCCGGCGTTGTTCCTTTAATGCCTGCTTTGCCTCGAAGTATTGATAGGCGTGATAGGTTTGCTGCAGCGTGGTGCCCTCATTCCTGGTCAGCGAATCGGCCTTGAACAGGTAAGCGTTCATACTTTCCCGGTAGCGGGGATTCTGATCAGGAAGCAACGCCTGCGCCTGTATGCAGGTAGTGGCCGCCACTAAAAAGAGGGTCGCCAGACCCGGCTGCAGTATGCGTTTCAGTAAATCGTTTTGCTTCTTCATACAATCATCAAAAAGCTCTTTTGAGAACTCCTTTCCATTATAGGACGCATGCGATGTAAGGTCCCCCTATACGGGTGCGAAAAAATTACAACCTATTTATGAAATGATCGCAACAGCTTGTCGATATCCTTATCTGCTATGCCTTTCATGATTTTTTCCTGTTGCTTTACCTGCTGCTTGAAAGCACTCAATACCTTGTCAAGCGCTTTTTCTCCATAGCGTGAGGTAATCATTTCGTCAATGCCCCGGTTTTTTATATTGGTTCTGATCTGCTCCTGTTTATCGACCGTTTCCGTAAGCAGGTCAATGAGCTGTTGTTTATCTTCCCCCTTTATATCATGATACAACAGGTAGGATACTTTATAGAGATGAAAACCTATTTGTACCAGCAGGGCTTTGCCCTTATCAGTAAGACTCACCAGTCTGGCCCGTTTATCTGCCGGATCGTTCTTCTCTGTAATCAGCCCTTTTTTCTTCATCCGGTTCAGGATATCAATGCCGGTCGACTGTTCCATCATACTAAGACTGATAGCATCCGTTTTTTTCGCTTCGCGTTTGAAGTTGATCACGTTTAATAAATAAAACCATTCCAGTTCTATGTCGGGGATTTCTTTGACGGCCATCCGGGCATAGGTGGTATGTAAACCGCTGGTTTTACCTATCAACCCCGCCAGTACGCCATCTGCCTCATGGGCCGCACTGGCTTCCTGCACCGTTTTTTCGGGATGCTTTTGCAGGTACTGCCTGCAGAAATCCGCTACGGTAGGCGCCGTGGTGGTGGTGGTGTAATGATCCCATTCCGTGATCAATGCGACTAGGGGTGTTGTCATATAAAACGGTTTCGTTGTAAATTTTAATCGGTTTCGTTGTTTATTTGACGAAAATATCCTTTCTTTACAAATATAAACAACGAACCCGTTCAATAAATTTTTTCTCTATGAATCATATTACACTGGAACAGTTATTTGAAGATTGCACCGCCACAGATGTACCGGCAGCACAAACAGCGATAAAATACCTGGAGCACACCATTGAAAAGCACACGGGAAATAAACAAACGGCGGAAACCTACCAGGCTTTATTCAGCGGCCGGGAAGATTTATTACACCTGCAGCTAACGGCAGCAGACCTGCGCAGCATCACCCGTTTCCTGTTTTTCCTGCTGATGAATTATCCCGACCGCGCCGTTGCTACCGCCAGGTGCCTGGTAAAATGCTACGATAAAACCATGGCCACCGGCATATGCATGGCCATAGAAGCCTACTGGCAGCAAAGCGACGAAACAACCTGCTACCTGACAGATGCCATCACCTATGCCGGCTCGTTTGAAGAATTTGATGAAAGGGTCATCACCTTATTCAGGAAACTGAAACAAAACGGTTTGCCGGAAACAAGGAAAGTAATGTCCGCCAAGTTTGCATACTACAAAAAGTTCTATGCGTTTGAAGAATAATGAGGTAATATAAATTAATTGTCATATTGACATTAATAAAAAAAGCTGTATTTTTCCGTTGTAGTATCCCGGCGTCCGCTTAATCATACCTGCCGGGAATAACCACCACGATTATGAAAAATACAGCAACAGTCATGCCCGGCCAACGGGGGAAGAAGAGCGTAGCCACGGGTTTCATCCGCATCGTATTCGTATTATGTTTCCTCGGGGGACATATCGTTAACGCACAAACGAAGAGTAAAAAGATATCCAAAGATCTCTTTGGTATTTTCTTTGAAGACATCAGCTATGCCGCCGATGGCGGATTGTATGCCGAACTGGTGCAAAACCGGTCATTCGAATATACGCCTGCAGATCGCAGGGAATGGAATCCCTTCACCGCCTGGGAATATCTTACCAAGGGATATGGATATGGAAGGGTATCCGTGGAAAGCAGCCAACCGCTCCATCCCGGCAATCCGCATTACGCAGTACTCCGCATAGATGATCCCGGTCAGGAAGGCGTTGGGCTCCTGAATAAAGGATTCGATGGTATTGTGGTAAAAACCGGTGCGCAATACCGCTTTTCTGTTTTTGCAAGGTTATTGTCAAACACGGCCATCCCGGTATCAGTACAATTACGGGGTAGAAAAGGAACCGTATATGGAGAAGCCGCCATTACCGTGGGTTCGGCAGATTGGAAAAAGTATACAGCAGTATTGGAAGCACAGCAAAACGATGACAGCGCGGTGCTGGTCGTTGTGGCCAAAACAACCGGCGCTCTGGCCATAGATATGGTTTCTTTATTTCCCGCTAATACCTTCCACGGAAGGGAGAACGGCATCCGTGCCGATCTTGGTCAGGCCATTGCGGATCTGCAACCAAAATTTATGCGCTTTCCCGGCGGTTGCCTGGTACATGGCGACGGACTACAGAATATGTATCGCTGGAAAAATACCATCGGTCCCGTTGAAACAAGGCAGGAACAACGGAATATCTGGAACTACCATCAATCCGGCGGACTGGGTTATTTCGAATACTTCCAGTTTTGTGAAGACATTGGCGCCAAACCATTGCCGGTAGTGCCTGCAGCCGTGAGCTGTCAGAACTCCGGCGGCACCTGGGCCATTGGCGGCACCGGCCAACGCGGATTACCACTGGCGGAAATGCCGGATTATATTCAGGAAGTGCTCGACCTGATTGAGTATGCCAACGGACCGGCAACATCTGCCTGGGGCGCAAAAAGAGCTGCCGCCGGTCATCCGGCGCCGTTTCACCTGGAGTACCTGGCCATCGGTAATGAAGACAAACAAACCGATGCCTTCAGGGAACGTTTCAAAATGATCTATGACGTGGTGAAACAAAAACACCCCGAAATTACGCTGATCGGAACCGTTGGCCCTGCACCGGCAGGGGAGGACTTTGATGCCGGCTGGAAATTTGCCAATCAACAATCCATCCCGGTGGTAGATGAACACTACTATGAAAATCCGGAATGGTTCCTGGCCAATAAAAACCGATATAACAGTTACGATCGTACGAAATCAAAAGTTTACCTGGGTGAATATGCTTCCCGCGGAAATACCCTTTTTAATGCCCTGGCCGAAGCGGTATATATGACGGGGCTCGAACGCAACGGGGACGTAGTGTGTATGGCTTCCTACGCGCCACTGCTGGCAAGAACCAGCCATACCTCCTGGAACCCGAACCTGATTTATTTTACCGGCGACAGCCTGCGGCTTACGCCTAATTATTATGTGCAGCAATTGTTTTCCGGTAACCAGGGTGACAGCTATTATCCAGACGTAGTTTCCTGTTCATCTGCCGACGCTGCTGTGGCAGCTTCCTGTGTAAAGGACAGTAAAACAAACGATTTCATTTTAAAACTGGTAAACGCCGGCAATACCGCGGTAACAGCTAAAGCAGACCTTTCCCGTTTGGGCCGATTCGATAGCAACGCCACCCTGACTACTGTTACAGGCGTCGACGGAAAGGCCATGAATGCGGATAAAACAACAGGTACTTACAAAGTAGGTAAAGTGTTGGCCTATGAAATGGCGCCACATTCTTTGTCAGTGATCCGTATTAAAACGAAAAAATAACAGCGTGGTAATAACAGCACACTAAGATAGCTGCGATAACGCACCAAGGGCAATTTCCGCCACTCCCAGATCCAGGCTGGCATCATCGCCATCGTCGAGTATCCAGGTGGCGGAAAGTCCTGCCCATGCCACGATCCATTCCAACAGGTGTTTGAACGGAATACCCGATTCCGCAGAAATAATACCGGCCTGTTTTATCAGCCGGCCATCGGCCAGCGCCGTGTCTATATTCGGGTTGCAGAGAATATTGGCAAAGTCGAAAGCGCGTTCACCGATCAGGCGTTTGGGATCAATGGCTACCCAGCCGCGTGCATCGGAATGAATAATATTTTCATGATGAAGGTCGCCATGCAAAACGGAAACATCGTTTTGCTCCGCCAGCAACCGTTTTGCCATGGCCTCGCAGGTAACGATTAACGGACCGTACTTATCGCCCGCTTTAAACAGGTCGTTAAACCAAATGTTCAGCGGAATCAGCTCCGGCAACGGTTTGGCGGCAGGTGTATGCAGTTGTTTGGCTACACTGCAGATAATCCGGGTAGCTTCATCATCCTGCCCGGCGCGTATCATGTCGCGCAGCGATGGCTGCGTACTGCTGATCCTTTCCAGTAACAACGCCTGCTCATCGTACCTGAGTACGCCGGCCGCACCTTTGCCACCCCACCAGTTCATCAGCACATAACCTTTTCTTTCTTCTTCCTCCATCGCTATTTTTAAAAACGCGGGAGTACCCTCATGTAAAACGGGTTGCAGCAAACTGCAATGGGTGAAAAAAGAATCGCCATCCGGTTTTAGCTTCCATTCATCAAGGTATTGCTGCCGCTGTATTTCAGCGGTCTTTTGCAGGGTTTCCAATTCTTGCAGCATGGTACGAAATTAAGATGTAAATATACGGAGTTCCTGTTTTCCGCCATGCAGTCGTATTACTAATGTAAACTCACTACCCTGGACATTTTCCAGGTGTCGCCCACCTGTTTCCAGATAATAATAAACTTGCTTGCTTTGGAAGGTGTTCCAACCGGCTCCTGGTTGTTATGGAATTTGTGATAACCGATTTCCACAGCGCCATAGTGATGGATGGGGTATACTTCTATACTCCCGGGCACGATCTCCCTCGTTACCTTGCCACAGATATTTCTTTTTATAGAGGCAATCATCTCCTCCCTGGAGGTGTTCACTCCCGTTCTATCGTGATAGAACTCAATGGTATCGGCTGTCATGGCGTCCATCTTTGGCAGGTTACAGGTATTGTAAGTATCAAAATAAAGACTGTCCATCCGGGCAATCGCTTCGTACAACGGCTCTTCGGAAGGATTGTAAGGCATGGGTACATACCGCGCGGCAGGATCATTGTTAAAATGTGTTTTTACCTGGAAATCCATTTCTGTAGTCATTTTCCATTCACCATCCTTTTTCTTCCAGGTACGGGAAAACTTGGATTCTTCTACCTGTTTCTCCTGCTTACCACTAACGGCCAGGTATAAACGCTGTATGCCGGTTTGAATCGCTTCGTCGTTGTTTACGGCAAATGCCTGCAAACTTCCTTTTACAATTTCACGACGCATACGGTTATTCCTGTTGGCACAAAAACGCTGTATGTTCTCAACAAAATTCGCCCTGCTCTGGTCCATGGTCAAACCATCATACCCGTTGTCATGGTAAAAGACAAAGTCTTTCGATAATACCCTGTCCAGGGCCTCCACCTTGCAGGTGTTAAAGGCAATGTTAAACAGGAGACTATCCTTATTCGCCAGGGCCGTAAAAAGCACATCGGATGCTTTCGCCGATTGTGCTGCCGCCCGCCGTGCACCGGGTAAAAAAACAGCTAAGAATAGTGTAAAATTAACTAATATGACCCTTCTTTTCATGATGGTTGATTTTTAAGTCAATGTGACCATAGGATTATTGTTATGCAAAGATATGTGTTTTTAATAGTAGTATGCAATGCATATTAGCTAAAATAGTTAAATATATTACCAGCGGCGATCGATCAGGCTGAATGGTAACTGCCCGTAACCAGACCGGTCCGCACTATCGGCAACGCTTCTTCGCCTGTATCCATCCCGCAAAAAAAACGTTTGATCACATTTGTAAGCAACTGTATCACATTCCGAAAAAACGCTGACCGGGAAAGCTAACCTTGCAAAAAAAACTACGCTATGAAAAAACTAATCCTGATCTTATGTTTATGTCTTTCCGTGTTGGCGTCATTTAGCCAAAGCCTGGTTACCTTCGGGCAGCGGGACAGTATTTATTCCGCCATCCTGAAAGAAAACAGACCACTGTGGATCTATAGCCCTCCGGTGGACACCACGTGGTTTGTAAAACCGGCTTACCCGGTGGTGTATGTGCTCGATGGCGATTTTCATTTTACGTCCATCTATGCTATGATGCAGGAACTGGGGATCACCAACGGCAACACCGCACTCCCGCAGATGATCATTGTTGGCATCCCGAATACAAACGGTAACCGCACCAGGGATCTCACGCCCACGGCAGATACCACACAAGGTAATTCCGGTGGGGGCGAGGCTTTTACCGCGTTCATGGAAAAGGAACTGCAACCTTATATCAATCATAAATACCCGGTAGCGCCCTATAATATCCTGATGGGCCATTCCCTGGGCGGGCTGCTGGTTACCAATACCCTGCTGAAGCATACGTCTTTATTTAACGCATACGTAGCCATAGAACCCAGCATGTTCTGGAACCGGCATCAGCTGCTGATGGCCGCCGATACCTTTTTGCAACAGGATAAATTCAAAGGGAAACGTTTCTTCCTGGCGCTTTCCCATACCATGAAGCCGGACCTTGATACCCAACAGGTAAGAAATGATCCCGACTTCGGCTCCATTCACACCAGCGACATCCTGCAACTGCTGGAGAAACTGAAGAAATACAGCAATAATCATCTCGCCTGGAATTTTAAATATTATGAAGATGATGACCATAACTCCATACCGTTTGTGGCCCTGTACGACGGATTAAGGGCTGCTTTTCCGGGTAACCGTTTTCCCACCTATCTCTACTTTGGAAAAAGCGATGATATCGACTCCCTGAAAACGCTGATCGTTCGCCACTACCAGTCGCTCTCCGCACAAAGAGGCTACCGGGTACGCCCCTCCGAACAAACTTTCAACGAATTTGGCTACCGCCATCTGCAGGAGAAAAATTTTGAAAAAGCAAAGATGTTCTTCCAGCTGAACATCGACTATTTCCCCGAAAGCTTTAATACCTACGACGGGATGGGCGACTACTACAACGAAATACATAATGTGCCACAGGCCATCGTTTACTGGAAAAAAGCACTCGCGCTGCGCAACAGCCCCGAAATAAAAGAAAAGATAGCAAAGGCAGATCCGCATCATCCATAAAAAAAAGTTTTGCATTTAATAGAAAAAGGTAATAGCTTAGCAATGGTATAGGATAGTATAGTATAGGGATGCACTTATGGTATATCGCCTTATATCATTGCTAAAATTCCACATTCACTAAAAGCTAAAAGCTAGAAGCTAAACGCTAAACCGGCATGCGTGATCTCTACGAACAAATACATGAGCTGGAAGGCATTCCCGGCTTATCAAAACATGAGCAGTTTGTGCAGGGAATCATCAATTCCATTAACGCTAAAACGCTTTCCCGGGGCGACTTGCTGCCATCAGTCAACCAGCTGATAGGAGAACTGGGATTTGCCCGGGAAACAATTGCCAAAGGATACAAGGAACTGGTAGCGCGGGGCATAGTGGAATCTAAGAACAGGAAAGGTTTTTTTGTCAGCAGCGACGACACCGGTCAGCAGCTGAAAGTGGCCTTGTTACTCTATGCCTTCGATACATTCCAGGAGGCCTTCTATAAAACATTCCGTGCCCATCTCGGCGATAATATTCATATCGACGTATTTTTTCATCATAACAACATCGAAATTTTTGAGGCCATCATCGGCAATGTAAAAGGCCGTTATGGCATGTACGTGGTGGCGCCGATTCCCCATCCGAAAACAGCCGATATCCTGAAGGTTATTCCCATGGACAAATTCCTGATGGTAGACCGTTTTGAACCTTTGGCGGCTCCCTGTTCGTATGTAGTACAGGAGTTCGGAGATACTTCGTATACAGCGTTTGCGGCGCTAAGCGACACCATTCAAACTTTTAAGGAAATGATCTTCTATTACCGGCCGGCAACAGATACGCCGATCGAAATATTGAAAGCGTTTAAAAAGTTTGTGAAAGACTATAAAATAAAAGGGGTTATTAAAACCGCCTACGTGCCTGGTACCGTTGAAAAAGGAAAAGTATATTATACCATCAACAATACCGAACTTTGGGCCATCCTGAAAGATTGCGTGGAAAAGAAACTGGTACCGGGAACGGATGTAGGTATCCTTTCCCATAACGATGATGTGATCAAAGAAATCATTTGCGACGGCATTACTACTTATTCCACCGACTTTGGACTAATGGGCGGGAAAGCAGCCGCTTTTGTGTTGAACAGGGAAAAGATCCAGGAGATAGTGCCTACCGTTTTAATCAGAAGAAAATCATTATAGCTGTTGATGCATGTTTCAACCATTATAAGTTTTGTTGTTTTTGTGGTGATTGTAACGGTATTGTCCTGGTACATAACAAGGAAGCACCAGCTGAAAACGGCGTCAGATGTGTTTCTGGGCAGTCGCAGCCTGAACTGGATTGTAATAGGAGGGGCGCTGTTCATGACCAATATCAGCGCCAACCAGTTTATCGGCGAAAACGAATCCGTGTTCATGAACAACATGTCTATAATGGCATGGGGAGTGACCTCGGTTCTTGCCATGCTTTTTGTCAGCGAGTTCTTCATGCCCATTTACCTGCGTATAGGCGCTGTTACCACGCCCGATTTCCTGGCAGTACGGTACGACGGCGCCACAAAAAAAATTGTATCCGTGGTATTCCTCGTCAGCTACCTGGTGAACCTCATTCCGGCAGTACTGTACGGCGGCGCCGTGGCATTCAATGGTATCTTTCATCTCAACGAAATACTGCATATCAGCTACTGGTCCGCCATATGGCTGTTGGCCTGCCTGATTGCGATCACCGGCTACCTCTACAACGTACTCGGCGGCCTGAAAGTGATCACCATGTCCGATACGGTACTGGGCGCCGGCATGATTGCCGGTGGCTTATTACTGCCGTACTTCGGGTTTAAATACCTGGGCCATGGCGATGCAGCGGAAGGACTGCGGATCGTATTGGGTACAGATACCGGCCACCTGAATGCCATTGGCAACCGGTATGATGCTGTTCCTTTCTCTACCATCTTTACCGGTATGCTGCTGGTCAACGTTTACTACTGGGGTATGGAACAATTTATTGTACAGCAGGCGCTCGGATCTGTGAACCTGGAACAAAGCCAGAAAGGGATTGCACTGGCCTGTTTGTGTAAACTGCTGTCGCCCCTGATGCTGAATATCCCCGGATTGATAGCGGTGCATTTATACCTGCATCCCCAGAGTACGGCAGAAATTTTTCCGAGACTGGCAGCAGATGCGCTGCCACCCGTATACACCGGTTTAATCGCAGCCGTGGTGTTTGGCGCAGCACTCAGCACGTTTAACGCCGGCTTAAGCAGTGCAGGTACACTTTTTACCATGAACCTGTACAAACCTTATATGTTGAAAAAGAAGGGAGAGATAGCAGAAAAAAAATTGCTCAGCACCACATGGATCTTCCAGGTGATAGTTACTTTAATAGGTATCGGTATTGCACCGTTTATTATGTTATTCAAAGGCGGGTTTTACAATTATATACAGATGCTGTCCGGTTTTTTCAGCATCCCTATTTTTACCATCATGATCGTAGGTATGGCCACCAGGTACATTCCTGCCGTGGCCGCGAAAGTAGGACTGCTCTTCTTTTTTGTGGCGAATATCTTTTTCCAGCTGATCCTGGACACCGGTTTGCACTATCTGCACCTGCTGGCCATCCTTTTCGTGATCACTGCTTTGCTGATGCTGGCTATCGGTAAAATATGGCCGATGGCGGTTCCCTATACACCGGCCACTACACCCAGCGTTACGCTGCAACCCTGGAAAAACCGACACTGGTATAGCGCCGTGCTGATCATCCTCATGGTGCTGCTGTTTGTTCTCTTTTCCCCGATGGGGCTGGCGAAATAATAAATAAGTCAATCATAAATAACAGATGATAATGGGATCGTTTTTTAAATATTGCCGATGCCTGCTGCTCACAACGGCTTTGGGCTGTATCGTGACACACCTGTATGCCCAACAGAACGGGGCCATCAAAAATATAGCCTTTGGAAAAAATAACAGGATCAGTTACAACCTGCAGAATGGAAAATACAACGTATGGGTAAACGGGAAGATCATGATCAAAGATGCTTTCAGCTGGTACCAGGATAAAGGGCAACCGGATACCGCCGCCAACATCCCGCGTTCATTCTCCGTTGCTCCCCTGAAAGATGCGGCAGGTACCGGTAAGCAATATTCCATTACGGCGATCGTCAATGGTGTCAAACAGCAACAGGTCTTTTATGTGTACACCGGCGATAATGGCTTTTATACTTCTCTCGTATTACAGGGCAATGGCGCGCATTCCCGCTCCATGAGTCCCCTGACAACCGACGCCCTGCAATTTGCCGGTAATGATACTATGCATGCGGTACAGGTGCCTTTTGATAATGATGCATGGGTGAAGTATTATGCCGCTAACCTGGACCAGGCGAATTTTACAAGCGCTGAGGTCACCGCTGTTTTCAACACCAACGATAATAAGGGACTGGTCATCGGATCGGTGGAACATAGCAACTGGAAAACAGGCATCGCAATAAAGGGCGTGGGGAAATTAACCGCAGCTTTGTCTGTTCTCGCCGGGTGGACCGATAGTGCGGGTACCCGCGATGTAATCCGCCATGGTATCGTTTCCACCGGTGATACGCTTTGCAGGTCCCCGAAAATATATGTACTGCCGGCGGGCGACTGGAGAACGGGTATGGAGCAATATGCGAGCGCCAACCGTTATGCAGCACCGCGTTACATTTTTAACTGGGTTGCTGCCAAGCCTTTTGGCTGGAACAGCTGGGGAAGCATGCAAACAAAATTATCGCTCCCGAAAGCCAAAGCAGTGGTCGACTTCTTCGCTGATTCCTGTAAAGGATTCCGCAGTGCGGATCATACCTTGTATATAGATCTCGACTCTTACTGGGATAACCTCACCACCAATGGCATGAGCGGCGATTTCAGCCAGCTGGAGGCTTTCAGCGCCTACTGCAAACAAAAAGGATTTAAACCGGGTATTTACTGGGCGCCGTTTGTCGACTGGGGCAAGTCTTCCCGCAAGGTAGAAGGCAGCGAATACAACTATGATGAAACCTGGACGAAGGTCAACGGGAAATATCATGAGATGGATGGCGCGCGTGCCATGGACCCTACACATCCTGCTACAAAAGCAAGGATTGCATTTCTCATGAAGCGTTTTAAAGCAGCTGGTTTTGAAATGATCAAAATAGATTTTATCGGTCATGCTGCCATTGAAGCCGATGCCTTTTATAACCCTGCCGTACATACGGGCATGCAGGCTTTTCGGGAAGGAATGGAGTACCTGGTAGATCAACTGGATGGTAAGATGCTGGTATATGCGGCCATATCGCCCAATATGGCTACCGGCAGGTATGTGCATACCCGTCGTATTGCCTGCGATGCGTTTAAAAATATTGATGAAACAGCCTACACCATGAACGCCACCAGCTATGGCTGGTGGCAGAATATGTTGTACGATTTTTCAGATGCTGATCACGTAGTATTTGAAGGCGCGACAGCAGGGGCCAACAAAGCAAGGTTGCTCTCCGCCATCGTTACCGGCTCCGTTATTACCGGCGATGATTTTTCTGTATACAGCCACGCCTCGGCGGTTGCTCAGCAATGGCTGCAAAACCAGGAGCTGCTCAATGTAGCCAGGCAGGGGGGCGTATTCCGCCCGGTTGATCATCATAACGGAACACAGGCATCCGGCATCTTTGTAAAAAAATCAGGTAGGTATACTTATGTGGCGCTGATCAATTATACACAACAGGCGGCCGCTTTTGAGCTTCCGCTGCAACAGGCGGGATTGCCTGCCAGTGAAGTATACAGGGCAAAAGAATTATTCTCCGGAAAAATATCTTCAGAAAAAAAATCAATACGCGCTGTATTACCTGGCGCAGATGCAATGATTTATCAGCTGGAAAGCAAATAACACCAGGTATAAAACAGGCAGCAGAAGATGTACCTGCTGCCTGTTTCTTTTTTCCTTATCTTTATAAGGCATTATATCCCGATATACCCCTTACTAAGCTTTTCAGAGTAGCCATTATTAATCCTTAACAGACCCTTTATGTTACGCCACTTTAGTCGTATGTCTGCCTGTGTTACGTGTATGTCATTGATGCTCTTTGTCAGTGAATCCAACGCTCAGCAAGCTTTTACAAGACTGCAACAATCCGCCGACAGCACCTATGGTTATGCTGCTGATAACCCGGTCAGGTTGAAAAACGGGAACACCGATAAGAGTATTATTAACGGGATGAATTACCTGTCCGGCCTGGTCACGGCCAACAAGCAACGCCTGGTACTTGTAACACGCAGCGCTGTGCCGGATCCACGGGGAAAGCAGGCAATCGTGAACGACCGTTTTACCGGCGGACCGCTGAATGGTAAAGCGGGCATCCTCGACAAATATGTGTTCCTGACTGCTGATACAAAAGATACCATTACGCTTTTCATTGATATCTACAACAAAGGAGCCGTGATGGTACCGGTTGGATTAAGGTATGAGCTACCATAGGCCGCCATCTGTTCAATAAAAAAGGGGAATAACAATCGTTATTCCCCTGGTAATGAGCTTTTATTTTACTATTCAACAGGTTGTAGGTACTGTGCATACGCATAGCCCTCTTCTCCGGCATCAGTACGGATCAGCCACCACTGATCGCTTTGTTTGCTGATCATGGAAACGATTTCTCCGTGCGCCGCTTTGCCAACAATCGGCTGGTCGGTACCAGGACCCTTACGGATGTTCAGGTTGGTAGATTCGGTTACTACTTTAAGTTTAGCGCCTGCAACAGCAGTAGCCACATTTATATTCATTACTACATCACCGGTGAGGAAGTTGGGGTCAATCTTTCCATAGATGTCCCACAGCTGATCCTTTACAGCGCCGCTCGGTGCTTCACCATCTATATGCAGTACACCATCCTGTTCATTAACCTGAAGATTGCTGGTGCCGGCAGATTTTGCTGCATCGATCAGCTCTTTGTATTTATCCTGTAATGCCATGATTGTTGTATTTAGGGGTGAACATTATTTTACTTTCAAACCGGAAGCATCTACTTTTTTAGGCTTTAATGCATCCAATGCTATTTTCAGCTTTTTCCAACGGTCAGCTTTTGACTCACCGGTAATAGTAATCACACCGTCTTTAACATCAGCGGTGATGCCAGGAAAATCTTTGACAATAGCATCAACACCGGTTTTCAAAGCGGCATCCGCGGTAGCGGCAGCATCAGGTGCAGGCGGCGGCGGTGGTGGCGGGGCAGCCACTGTAATGTTGTTAACAACACTTTTTACACCCTGGGTTACTTTGGCAGCATTCTCTGCAGCATCCTTGTCTGCCTGGTTGGTTACAGTACCGGCAAGCGTTACCACACCATCTTTTACATCCGCACTAATGCCTGGGGTTGACTGTAATGCAGTGGTTACAGTGGCTTGTATGTCTGCGTCCTTGGGTTTTCCCTTGCAGGAAATCATAAACATCAGTCCCGCGGAGAGGAGCACTGTGGTAAGGTGTTTCAGTTTCATAATCATACTGAGGTTTTAGTGATGAAAAATTACTCTTTAAGTTAAGTATCTTTTTTCACCTGGCAATAATGCTGCCATATGTTGTTTATTTTTTAATAAACACGATCCTCGCATGTTTTTTTACCACAACTCCTGATACAGGTGTTACCCTATTAAGCAGGAGGGTGGTGGTAATAAGCTGTTTATCCTGTACCTCCGACAACTGCCATTTCTCCAGTTTTTTACGACGTGCATCCATAATCACCAGCTGCTTTTCATTTTTACGGTACTCCCAAAAGATCGCTATAGTTTCGTAAGTAATGGTAAAAGGGGTGCCGGGTAACGGTGTCGTATATACGTTGCCGAGCGGCATACCGGGCCGCCATCTCGACAACTGGTCATCCGGGATGGTGATATTACCTTTCAGTACTGCCTTGCGGAATGTACCGGTACGATTGCTGTGTAGTTCATAACAAAAATTGCCGGCTGCCCGCACGCTGTCGGCGTTAATTGCCGGCCAGCCGTTCGGGGTCTGTAATTGTATAATAGATTGCCAGGATCCTGTCAGCGGCTCCTCATCCTGGTGAAGCCCCTCTTTTTTACAGGATATCCCGATGATGACTACAATAAAGAACAAGGACAATTTCTTTAACATAGAAATGCTATTATAGGTCTTAAGCTCACAACATTACATTATTACCCCCGAAAAATTACACTGCTTTCCCATCTTGAAAAGAATTTCAAACTTTTTTAACATTCCGTATGGAATTATCTCTCTGCCTGCATCATGCGGCCGGATACAATAACTCATATCCAACTAATTTCTTATTAATAATATGTATATCAATATGTTGTAAATTAAAAATCATGTTATGAAGAAACGATGTAACGGGTAAGCCGCCCGAATAATACATTATAATTACGTATTATATTGACAAATATAAAAATGTATACCTTGAAATTTCTCCTGCTACTGTTGCTATTACCCTGCTGCCTGGCTGCCCAGCATAATAAGGTGGTAAGCCCGGTTTACTCAGACGAATATCACCGCCTCATTATGGCCGATTCCGCATCGCCGGCAGTTACGCCAGGCTCCCGCTATAACATCCTTACCATAAAAAGATGGTTTGACCCAAAATACGGGATGCAAAGCGTTTCTGTACGCAGGAACACCCTCCGGATGCAACCATACTATCCCAGGGTACTGCAGGTCAGCGGAAGCTACAACGCCGGCATGGCGCTTAAAACAACCAACCGCTTGCCGGCACTGCAAACGGCTTATGTACAGGGACGCTCAGAGCAAGGAGCACTGACATGGCGCGGCCCCGAAACCAACGAACTGTTTAGCTTCGGCCCGGCCCGGGCATCACTCGAATTCGACGGACAGCCCTATCCGTGGGATATCAACGGAAAACTGGTTCCCGCCGGTACAGGCAACGGACATAACGCCACCGCCTATATGAATAATATTTTCAGAACAGGCAGCCTCTTTTCCCAGTCCCTCAGTCTCCAGGCCAACCTGCTCGAAAATCATATCCTGGCCCGGGAATTCAGCATCAACCTGGGACAAATCAGCGAAAACACCTTTATCCGTCATCATACTAGCGATACTAAAAATCTCGATGTATCCCTCGGCGCCAGGATTAAATGGCTGCACGTAGCAGGTAAATATACCTATGCGGCAGACCGCTATTCCAATGCCAACAGGAACGGGTTCCTTAACCGCACTTATCAGCAGGCCATACTTACACCAGTTAGCTTCGATAACGGACAGGGATACACGCTGGGAACCGGTCAGCGCAGCTACAGCCGCCTGGCTGATAATGCCGACTTCCTGTTGCTGGATAACGGCAGCTATTTTAAAGCTGACCGGCAGCAGGCCAGTCTGCTGGTAGAACGGAATGAGTACCGCAAAATGAAATACAGGCTTACACAATCCTTCGATCACAAAACAGAAAACAGCAGTGAAGGTTACAAACCCGGCAGCGCAGCTTTCCCCGGCGGCAACCCGCTGCTGAGAAACAAAGAAGACAAACTATACCAGCTGAAAGCGGCCGTCTCCTCCAATATTTCATATGGCCGTTACGATTGGAGCGGCAGTTTTTCCGCTACTTATATTTTTTCAGCGGCCCAATCAGTCATTCGCTATCAGCACCCCTACAACAATTATCTCTACCAGCGCAGTACCCACGAAGCGATTGCCAGCTACATCACCTGGTATGATATGCGCCAATGGCATATAGGCCTCGAACTCGGTAATAAAGTCTATGTATCCAATACCGCAACACACCATAACTTTTTCCTGCCAATGGCTGACCTCTCCGTGAAATACCTGCCACAACACAGTGCTGGCATAGAACTCTTATTTAAAACATCCTTTTCCCGGTCCGATGCAGAGCTCAATATTGACAAATCACTTTCTTATATCAACCTGTTACGCTATAACACTGAAGCAGCCGGGAGTTATTTTCCCGTGCAGGAAGTAAGCAGCTTTGACCAACTGGCGCCGGTACGCCACCGGAACTGGTCAGGCAGTATCGGCGGCAGCTATAAGTCAAGGGTAACATTTACCGCAGGAGTATTCAGCCACCTGGTGGAGCAGGACCTGCTCCCCGTATACGAAATTCAGCGGTGGGTATTGAAAAATGCCGGCAGCTATCAGACCAATGGTATCGACATAGAGGTGAAATTATTCGACCCCGGAAGCCGTGCTCACAAGCTAACGACTGCGCATACACTGGGTTTTTATGCGTATAAAAATAAGGTGACGCGGGTAACGGAAGGCCGCAACTATATACCCATAGCAGGATTCAGTGACGTGTACACTACCTTCATAAAAGGGCAGCCGCTGGGTGTGATCACCGGCAGTACCTGGCTGCGCGATGCTGATGGCCACAGGGTAATAGGACCGGATGGATTCCCGCTGGCAGCAAAAGATCCGGGCATTATAGGAAATCCTAACCCGGATTTTGTGATGAAACTTAACAGCATGCTGCGCTGGAAGAGATTTATGCTCGATGCCGCACTGGAATGGAAAAAAGGCGGCGACCGATGGAATGGTACACAGGCAGTACTCGATTTCTATGGCAGATCACAACAGTCTGCCACAGATCGCACTATCACCAATTATATTTTCCCCGGCGTACAAATGAATGGCGCGCCCAATAAGATCCCGGTAGATTTTTATAACCCCAAACTCCCGGTAGTGGCTAACCGGTGGGTAAGATATGGCTACAGCGGCGTGGCGGAAGATTATATGGAAAAGGCGGACTGGCTTCGTTTGAATGCAGTAAAATTAAGCTACAGCCAGCCATTCAAACGTGTTATACAAAAGCTGACCCTGAGTGCCTGTATCAATAATATTATGTTGTGGACGCCTTATAGCGGTGTAGATCCGGAACAATTGTTATTTGATCAAACCAGCAGCATGGGCCTCGATTTTTTTAATCTCCCCGCTACTAAAACATATGGTTTTAATGTATCCCTTCAATTCTGATAATATGAAAAATATCATCTGTTGCATCGGCATGTTCCTGTTAACCACGTTTACTTGTATGGCACAGCTGCCGGATTATACAAAGTATAAAGAGAAGATCTACATACATACCAGTCATGTATTTTTTCAACCCGGGCAGGATGTATTCTTTAAACTTTACCTGGTCAACGCGCAGGATCAGAAACCGGGGGTACTCAGTAAAGTGGTGTTTGTGGAGGTATTGGATCCCTCCGGCAATGTGGCCAAAAAGCTAACCTATGAAGTAACGGATGGCTTTACGCAGGGCTCCTATACTTTTGAAGACAACGCCCCAGGCGGTATTTATAAACTCCGGGCCTATACTACCTGGATGCGTAACGAAAAAGACAGCTCCTTTTTTGTAAAGGAACTGACCCTCCAAAAGGTTATCGCACCAAGGGTTTTAATGAAGCTCGATTTTCCAAAGAAAGGCTACGGCCCCGGCGATGAAGTGATCGCCGATTATTCCGTTCGCAACTTGTCCGATCAGCCCATCGGCAACTACCAGGCGGAGTATAAGGTGTCGCTGGGCGGTAAGATGGTGCGCACGGAACAGTTAACCACCAACGCGGAAGGAAAAGCACAACTGAAGTTCAGACTCCCTGATACCCTCAACACCACAGATGGCCTGCTAAATGTTACCATCGATTATGATGCGTACAAAGAAGCCATCTCCCGAAGCATCCCGATTGTGCTGAATAAAATAGATCTACAACTGTTACCCGAAGGAGGATCACTGGTAGCAGGGCTCACCGGCAATATTGCATTCAGGGCCATCAACGAACATAGTAAACCGGTTGATATAAAAGGAGAAGTATGGGATGATGCTGGGAATAAAGTGGCGGCCTTCGAAAGTTATTATGCCGGCATGGGTAAGTTTCCTTTTACGCCGGCTGCCGGGAAAAATTATAAGGTGAAAATTATTTCCCCGCTGCATATCGCGCAGCAGTATGCCTTCCCCGCGTTTACGACGGATGGGGTAGTCATGAATTTTGTGAAAACAGGGGAGAAGTTGTTGCTCCATATAGCGGCCAATAGCGCAGAGGAGTTAACGCTGGCCGGACAAACAAAAGGTGTTGTTTATACTGTTAAAGACCTGAGTGTAAAGAAAGGCCGGCAAATCGTTGAAATCGATCAAACACTTTTCCCCGCCGGGATTGCCAGGTTTACGCTTTCCCGGAAAAATGGACTGCCATTGGCGGAGCGACTGGTTTTCCTTAATAAGCATAACACCTTACAGGTAAAAATATCAACAGACAAGTCGCAGTACCTGCCACGGGAGAAAGTAGTGTTAACCCTTAAAACTACCGATAGCAACGGTACACCGCTGCCTTCCAATTTATCGCTGGCTGTAATGGACGATAAGCTCTGGTCTTACGCAGATGATAAACAGGATCACATTCTCTCCTGGTTATTGATGAGCTCCGAACTCAGTGGAAAAATAGAGGAGCCGTTATTTTATTTTAAGCAAGATGAACCTAAAGCGGGTCCTGCGCTGGACCTGGTAATGCTAACCCATGGCTACCGGTATTTTAACTACCTCCCTGAGTTGCAGGGCACACCAACGTTGAAATATCTGCCGGACGAGGGCTATGTGATAAGTGGCAACATTACCAACCAGCAACAGCAACCGATGAAGGCGACGGTATTCCTGGTGAATATGGCGGCGAAGAATAAAGCCCTGCAAATGAATACAACAGAAGATGGTGAGTTTTTTTTCGCTGGTCTGGATCCCCGGGCCAGCTATTATCTCATTGCCAAAGCTGCCGGCAGAAAGGGAAACGTCAATATTAATATTGAGCAGAATGGGATCGACAATAACCGGATCCGGGCCAGGAAATTGTTGGCGGAAGAAGTCAGCTTTAAAGAATATGCCGGTATACGGCCGGCGGCACAGCAGCAGGAATACGCGAGGGCAACGAAAATCATACAGCGGGAGAATGACTCGTTGATGCATCCCTTTGGTAATAATAAGGCCCTCGATGAAGTGGTAGTGGTAGGCTATGGCGCCCAAAAAAAAGAAGTAAGGACCGGATCTGTTGTAATGGTCGTTGCCAATGATATTCAATTGCAGCCCAATGTGCAAACGGCCCTGCAGGGCGCCGTGGCAGGCCTGCAGGTGATGCGGCAGGCCAACCCGGCAGACAACCGGCAATTCGTGATCAGGGGGAACGCTTCGCTCACGGGCAATAACCAGCCACTGTTTATTATCGACGGCGTGGCCTTTGAGGGCATGCTGGAATCCCTCAATCCTAATGACATTGAATCGATCGAAGTGTTTAAAGACGGCATGGCGCTGGCCCTCTTTGGCAGCCGCGCCGCCAACGGCGTGATCCTGATCAGCACCAAAAAAACAGGCGGCCGTATCAGGCTTGGGTTGAATAAGGCTAACTACTACAATACGAAATATGTTCCGGGTGTCAGCAATCAATATTCCGTGGTAAGAATGTTTTATGCACCGCAATATGCCAGCACGGAAACCACCATGCGGGACGACTTCCGCGAAACCATTTACTGGAACCCGGTGGTGCAAACGGACAAGGATGGTAACGCCACCCTGGAGTTCTATAATTCCGATGCTGCCACCACTTTCCGCGCCGTGGCCGAAGGTATTGCCTGGAACGGGAAACCCGGCCGGGCGGAAGCTACCTGGTCTGCAAAAAATGCATTACAGATCGACGCTAAAATACCTCCTTACCTGACGGTTGGCGATCGTGCCCTGGTACCACTGGTGCTTAAAAATAACGGGACTTCCAGCCTGGAACTGGGTATCAGCCTGGAACTGCCGGCGCAGCTGAGTGCCGGTCAGTACGACAAGAAGGTAGTGCTGGTCCCCGCTAGTTCCAGGCAGGTGCTGATTCCATTGGAAGCCATCGGTCCTGCTCACGGAAATATAAAGTTCACGGTGAACGGCGCCACCGGAACAGAAACTTTGTCGTTGCCGATAACGGCCACAGAAAAAGGATTCCCGGTGTTTAACACGTTTTCCGGCGATAAATCGGCCACGCATTCGTTCTACCTGGGAGCGCCTGTAACGGGCAGTCTCAAAACGGAATTGCAGGTGTTTGCCACCCTGGAGGGACAGCTGCTGGATGGCATAGCATCTATGCTGAAGGAACCTTATGGCTGCTTCGAGCAAACTTCCTCCACTACTTATCCCAATATTTTTATCCTTAAATATCTCCGCGAATCAGGTAACTCAAATCCGGAAGTAGTAGCCAAAGCCATGAAATATATAGAAGCAGGTTACAAAAAACTGATCAGCTTTGAAACATCAGAACGGGGCTTTGAATGGTTTGGACATGCCCCGGCGCATGAAGCACTTACAGCTTACGGACTGCTCGAGTTTACCGATATGCAGGCCTTCATCAACGTTGATAAAGAAATGCTGGCCCGCACAAAAGCGTTCCTGCTGGGCAGAAGAGACGGCAAAGGTGGTTTCAAACTCGCATCCGGCGGGTATGACCGGTTTGCATCCGTTCCCAATGCAGTAGCCAATCCATATATTGTATACGCCCTGACGCAGGCAGGAATAGGAAAGGAGATACAACAGGAATACGACACAGCGGTGCAAAGAGCGCTGGCCTCCGCGGATGCCTACCAGATGGGATTAATGGCCCTCGCTGCCAGCAACATGAAAAACAGCAATGACTATCAACACCTGATGCAGGCGTTGAAAACAAGTTATGAAAAAAATAATTTCGCCGCCACTACAACGGTAGTGAATTCCAGGGATGCATCGTTGCGCGTAGAGTCGTTAGCGTTATATGCTATGGCGCTGCTGCGGGATCAGCACCCCGACATGACTACCATTACATTTGTCATCTCTAAAATACTATCCGGGAAAACATACTATGGGTACGGCTCTACGCAGGGAACCATCCTGGCGCTGAACGCCATTGTGGAATATATGAAACTAAAAGAGAGGGCAGCGGCTGCAGGCGCCATTGATTTTGAAGCAAATGCCCGGAAAGTAGCCGCAGGAAACGATTTTGCTTCTTTGCTGAAACCTGGTGCCAATACATTTTCGGTGCACTATAGCAACGACAAAACAGGCGTTCCTTATAACCTGCAATTATCTTACTACACCATGCAGCCGCCGAACAGCGACAAAGCCGATCTGCGTATCAGCACCAGCCTGGCCGATACCCGCACGAGGACCGGTGAAACCGTGCGAATGAAAATTTCGGTGAAAAACGAAAAAGACATCCTGCAGCCTATGTCTATTGCAAAAATCGGTATACCCGCCGGTCTTTCTTTACAGCCCTGGCAACTCAGGGAACTGAAGGAAAAGGAAGCCGTGGCCTATTACGAAATATTTGATAACTACCTGGTGCTGTACTGGATGGGATTCAGTCGTCATGAAACCAAAACGGTCAACCTGGATCTGAAAGCCGATGTGCCGGGTACCTACAAAGCCAAGGCCAGCAACTGTTACCTGTATTACACGCCTGAATACAAAAACTGGAATGAAGGCACGGAAGTAACAATCCTGCCGTAGCCGGGTATTCCTATACCTATTCCTTCCGCAGCGTTATCCCGAAAGGGAGCGCTGCGGATTTTTTTTACCACCTCACTATCTTCTTATCATCATCAAAAAAAAATCCGGATAACCGAAAAATAGCTAATTTAGTATTTAGATAGTTGTCTAAATATATACCAGTGAATAACGTTTTTAAAGCGCTCAACGATAAAACCCGCCGGGATATCCTGGAACTCCTCAAAAAGGAGGACATGACCGCCGGCCAGATTGCCGATCATTTCAACTTTTCAAAACCGACCATCTCGCATCATCTGGATTTGCTGAAACAGGCGGAACTGCTGACCAGCGTGAAAAAGGGGCAATACATTTTTTACTCCCTCAATACCACCGTGATGGACGAATTATTAAAATGGATGTTACAGTTTACCGCAGCTGCAATGCCCCTTACCCCAAAAAAGAAGCCCGGCTATGAAGGAAAATAAATGGTTAAAGGAAATTCCGCTGATCGTGCTGATGCTTTGCCCGCTGGGGGTATACTGGTACCTGAAGCCCCTGTTACCGGAGCTGCTGCCTTCGCACTATACCATCGATCAAAATGGGCATTGGGTGGTGGATGGGCGCATGTCGCCCATAGGCCTGGTAGGAGGGATGCTACTGGTATCCGTCGTTATTTATTTGTTGCTCCACCTGGCACTGGTTGTAAAAAAATGGCAGCCAGCTATCCAGCAACAATCAGCATTGTTGGAACCGGTGATGTATATGGTGAAGGCCGGGTTGGTCCTGTTATTCACGGCTATTCCTGTATATACGATGCTGACAGGTGCGGGGAAATTACAAGGTGGCGCAGTATGGGGTTATATCGGCAGTATTGTATTATTGATATTACTTAACTGGTTTATATACCGGTTGTATTCCGTGATGTACCGTAACAGTGATGATAAGCCGCTCTCGCATCAGCACTATGTTATTATATGGGTGGGCACCCATATCGTAGTGTCCCTGGCTCCCTTGTGTGCGCTGTTGCTGGCAGGAAAGGTGGATTTCGGGAGAATGATACCGCAGTTTATCCTCGTATTCCTGGCGGTATGCGGCAACCTGATGTATAATGTACGGCCCAATACTTACATGGGCATCCGTACGCCATGGACGCTGAAAAATGAAACGGTATGGCGTAAAACACATCGCCTCGGAGGTGTAGTGATGTTTGTACTGGGTACCGCAGGTTTTATTGCAACGTTGCTTGTAAACGAACAATGGGCACATATCATACTGTTGTTGGTATTGATTGTCAGCACCCTGATATCAACAGTTTATTCTTACGTTATCTATAAAAAATTAATCCACCAATCCTGATCATATGAAACGATTCTTTATCCTCATCTTGTTATGGGGCGCAATGTTTACAGCTACTGCGCAGCAAAAAGAAGCCATCGTAAAGGGCTTTTTTGAACAGATGAACACAGGTAATTATGAAGGCGCCAGGAGGTACATGCAAACCAGTATGCTGCAAAAAGTAAATGCAGATATGCTGAAAGGCGTGTGGCAACAACTGGAGCAGCAGTATGGGAAGTGGGAGGCTGTTGTCTCACAAAAAATAATATTTGATGGCAGAAACTATATCATAACTGCCGGCAATAACTTTGAACGGGCGCAGCTGCAGTTCCGGGTGGCATTGGATAGCACCAATAAAATGGTAGGCTTCTTTCTGATAGGTGCAAGGGATAAACAGGTGGTATATGCCCGCAATGAAATGCCGGATACCATTCAAACTACTGATGGCGGCATATTATATGGTACGCTGACCCAGCCGGAAGGAATACAACATACGCCGGTGGTACTCATTATTGCCGGCTCCGGACCCACCGACCGTAATGGCAACAGCTTATTTGACCTGGGCCCCAACGGATTTTCCTACCGGCAGCTGGCAGAAGGCCTGGCGGCCAACGGCATCGCCTCCCTCCGCTACGATAAACGCTGGGTAGGCCAGAGTACCGGGTTTACGCGGGCGCCGGTTTTTACGACGCTCGACGATTATACCGCCGATGCCATCAGCTGCGTACAACACCTGCAACGCAGCGGAAGATTCCCGGCTGTTTCTGTGATCGGGCACAGCGAAGGAGGCCTTATCGGCCTCATGATGGCAAAGGAGATCTCCTTTAAATGCCTGATCCCCTTGTCTACCCCCGGCGAATGCATGGATAAGGTAGTGCTGGAACAACTGAAACCCAGGCTGTCGGATACACTGTACCGGCAGGCAGCAGGTATCTTAAATGACCTGAGGGAGGATAAGGCGCCTGCCAGTGTCCCCGACCAGCTGAACGCTATTTTTAATCCTAATAACTTTACCTTCTGGAAAAGTACGTTCCATTTCGACCCCTGCGCATTGCTGCCGGCAGCCAAAATGCCGGTGCTCCTTGTTGGCGGTACGGCCGATGTACAGGTAAAACCCGCCCAGGTGACGCTTCTTAAAGCGTGTAAACCCGCTACCAATGCGGTAATGATCAACGGAATGACTCACCTGTTAAAAAGCGGCAGCGCCGTTTCCCCGGATAACAAATCACCCTTACCTTTGTCGCCTGAATTATTGCCGGTACTGGTGTCTTTTATAAAGCAATAATTTTTTTTCAGCGATATAAGGGTATCTCCTTATGAAGGTGTATTAATAACGTACAACAGCAAAGAAGGCCTTTGGAGAAAGATAAACTGGCGATACAGATCGAACAATACTTTCATACCTGGTATGAGAGACTGCATCGATATGCCTTTACGATCCTGAAAGATAATGATGATGCAAAAGACGCCGTGCAGGCCGTATTCCTGAAACTCTGGGAGAAAAGAGACACGATAGACGAGGAGCAATCTGTAAAATCATACCTGTATACAGCTGTATACAATTATTGTCTGAATATTAAGCGACATGATAAAATAAAAGCCCGTTATGTATCGGAAAACAGCGGCATAGCCAGCGATCCCGGCAATGAGTTGATGGGCAAGGAAGTCAACCGGCGGATCATGGACCAGGTAGCCGCTCTCTCTCCCCAATGCCGGCTGGTGTTTACAAAAAGCCGGTTTGAAGGAAAGAAGTATGCCGAGATAGCTGCCGAAATGGGGCTTTCTGTTAAAACTGTTGAGGCACAAATGGGCAAAGCACTAAAAATATTACGGGAAAAATTATTGGATCTGTTGATCAGTCTTATTATTTTCTTTCTCCTGTAAAAATATTATTACCAATGAAGAGTCCCGGTCACATACAAGTCGATGATGAATTACTGGCAAAGTACCTTTCGGGGGAAGCTTCCCCGGAAGAGGCCATGGCAGTGGATGACTGGGCGGATGCTTCCGGGAGCAACCGCGCATTATTTGACCAGGCCATGAAGTTATGGGAGCAAACATCCCCCGGCAATACCTGGCAGCTGCCCGATAAACTGGCAGTGCTGGCCGCTATAAGAAAAACGCAAAAACCGGTTAAAATAGTTTCCGTCAACCGGGGCCGCTGGAGTGCGGCCGCGGCTGTATTGCTGCTGTTAACTGCTGCCGGATTTTACGGGCTGCTGCATAAAACAGTTGCTCCGCCAGCCCCGTTATGGGTAACCCGGCAGGCCGATAAGGCCGAATTACACGACACATTACCCGACCACTCCCTGGTAAGCCTCAACAATTCCGCGGCCATCAAATATGTGTCCGGCTTTGCCGGTAATACACGAACCGTTTATTTAACAGGAAACGGCAGCTTTGATGTAACATCCGATCCCGGTAAGCCGTTTATAGTAAACGCCGGCGACATTGCAATAAAAGTATTGGGAACAGTGTTTAAGGTACAACAGGACAGCAGCGCCATCACAGTAGCAGTAACATCCGGCGCAGTGAACATGTACCGGAATAGCAGCAACCTCACGGTAAAGGCGGGGGAAACAGGTATCTATGACCGGCATCTTCAGCAATTTCGTATGGCCGTTGCAGATAGTATTGCCCAACACGGGAAGTCCTTTAATTTTACCAATGCCAGCCTGAAGTCGATAGCAGCTGAACTGGAAAAAGCATATGGGATTACCGTGGTTTTTAAAAATAAAAGGCTGGAAACCTGCACCATGAGCAGCGCCTTCGACAACAAATCAATTGAATTTATTTTTGAGGTTATATCAATTACGTTGAATGTCCAGTACAGGATTGAAAAAGATACCGTATATATCAGTGGTAGCGGATGCAATTAATCGTACAAAATATATTATAGCACTGTTGATCCCCATCGTAGCCGTATCTGTTTGTAGTGCGCAGCAAAACCGGGTGAACCTGCAACAAAAAATTAAGTTGCCCGCAGTTCCCATCCGGTTTGATTCCCTGCTTAGTATGGTCAGCCGCCAAACGGGGGCCAGGTTTTCGCTGAACACCAGTAAATATCCGCCTTCCCGGATTATTCCCATATCCAAAGGCGTTATGCCGGTAGCACAATTGCTCAATACTATTAATGAACGCACCGGTATATACTATACAGTGCTGGGTGGGCATATTATTTTTGTTGATCAGCCGCCCCGGCCTAATAATGTAAAGACCAAAGTGCGTGCAACAGTTAAAAAACAGCCTGTTGAACTCGTGCCGAAACCATTATCAATGCTGCCTTTGGGGGAGGTGCCGCCACTGCCATCGATCTATTTAACTTATAGCGCCGCAGATACATCTTTTAAAGATGTGGTAAAACAAACGCCTCCCGATCCTCTTAAAAAAACGGATTCCACTTTATTATCTAAATACACCGCACCGGATACCGCCAGGCGTGCGGGCGTGTTCACAGGTCGTTTATCACGGCCCTCCCTGCATTGGGGCTGGGGTAGCAGGCAGGAAGATACGCTGGAACATAACGACCTTGTTTTTAAATGGACAGATTCCGCTGAACACATAAACGCCGCAACAACGAGCCAGGCGGCGAAAGCAGTAACGGCAAAAAATACCAATGCTGCTCAGCGGTCATCCATTATATCCGGCATCAGCACTATCCTGCAAAATACATTTTCCAACCGCTATCAAAGACCCGTTGCGCTGGGCTCAGAAGGCCGCCGTCAACAAGGGCCATTTTCCTTTCTTGTAAATGCCGGCGTTAGCGCCGATGAAGTATATTATGCAAATCCTGCTATACAAATGGGCTTTCCTTTCCTGTATGGCATCGGTTCCTGGAGTACCAATTTTAAGGTATCCGGCTTTCGATGGGGTGGTGGTATCTCTGCACGTGTGGCGGAAGACTGGCGTATACATCTGCAGGTAACTACCGGTAATCAGCAGCAATCATATGATACGATGGATATACCGCGGATGTTAAAGACACAGCATCTGAAAGTAGCGCTGCTGGCCGAACGGCAACTGAATGAACGTTTTCGTATACAGGCAGGCGTAGTATGGAATAACCTGTTGATCCGCTATGAAGGCAATGCTCAACTGATGCCTTCAACTCCACAGCAGATGGATGAGTTCTATAAAGAATTGAATCTTATCCGGCCACCTTATACCATCAGCAACAGCTATGGCGAAGGCCGGAATACCAAAGCCTGGCTTGGATTTCAGCTGGGTGTTTTTTATAACATAAATTTTTATCGCAGGCGATAAGGGTTTTTTGATGTTAGGGTGTATTAGTAATGCTTTGGTATGACGGTGATCGCCGTTGTACTTTTTTAAATCATTTTAAGACGGCATTACCATGATTGCATTACTAAAAACGGCAGAGAGAACCAACAATTCATCCTACATCAATAACTACGTTTTTCAACGGCATGTATTCGCCTACAAAGCTGTGCCGCTACAGTGTTTAAAAGATAAGCAAGTGCTGGAACTGGGCTGCGGGGAAGGGTATGGAATGGAGATGCTGGCGCCGCATACGGCCCATTACCTGTCGGTCGACAAAAAGAAACCTGCTGGTCAACTGCCGGCCAATGCTGCTTTCCAGGTATGTAATCTGCCGGTATTAACAGGTATCGCTGATAACAGTTTCGACACCGTGATCTGCTTCCAGGTGATTGAGCATATCCGCAACGACAGTGCCCTGTTGCACGAAATCAGGAGAGTGTTGAAACCCGGCGGCCGCCTGTTTTTAACTACGCCTAACAGAATGATGTCGCTTAGCAGGAATCCGTTTCATGTAAGAGAATACCTGCCCAGGGAGATGTTTGCATTGATGAATGCGCACTTCCCAAAAGTAAAAGTGGAAGGGATATATGGCAATGAAACGGTGATGGCTTATTACGGGGAAAATCAGCGTGCTGTCGACAACATCGCCCGGCTGGATATTTTCCGCCTGCAATACCGGCTGCCGGCTTTCCTGTTGCGCGGCCCGTATACGCTGCTCAATAACCTGAATCGTTTTCTGCTCCTCAAAAAAATAACAGATGTTACGGCAGGTATTGCGCACGACGATTTTTACCAGCACAGTTTACGCGACGATTGCCTGGACTATTTTGTAACTGCGCTTAAATAATGTCTTAACTATAACGGTCATTTCTCCAGGGATATGCCGTATTGGAGTACCCGCGCTCTTCCCAGAAACCTAATTTATTGGCGTTGAGGAATTCAATACGGTGTATCCATTTGGCGCCTTTCCAGGCGTATAATTCAGGTGTAATCATTCTTACCGGGCCGCCATGTTCTTCCGGCAGGGGAGCCCCTTCATAAGTATGTACCAGCAGCACATCGGGTTTCAGGGCTTCCTCCAGCGATACGTTGGTAGTATAGTCGTCATAACCATAACACAGTATATGCGTAGCCGTATCCAGTGGTTGTACCAGTGCCGCCAGATCGAGCAACCGTACGCCTTTCCAGTTCATATTGAGCTTTGACCAGGTGGTTACGCAATGAAAGTCGGAAGTATCTTCTGTTTGCGGCAATGCCATAAAATCTTCCCAGGTAAGCTCCACCGGGTGCGCCACTGCACCATCTACTATCAGGCGCCATTCGGCGGTTGTTATTTCAGGTTGTATTCCGAGATCCAGTACCGGCCATTTATGCGTAATGGTTTGCCCTACGGGCAATACTGGCATCCCGTGACGGTTCGGATTTCCCGAACCCTTGGGCTTGCTGTCGGCCATTGACGGGGTGTCCTGCATCTTCTGTTCGAAGCGGGCTTTTAGCTTCATCCTCGCTTCCACTATGCGCTTTAGCTTGTCTGCGTCTTCCATGATAGCTTCTTTCTATAAAGGTACGCTTTTAACAAAAGGCGCCGATGTTTGGAAAATTGTAGTTTATTTTTGTATTTTGTACGAACAAAGTATCTATTTGTATGTACAATTAGAGGTATCCACGATAAACAATAAAAATCAGACTGCGTTATGGCCTTCTTTGAGATGATATTTCATGAATTAATTTCCTTCCTCGGCATTTCACAACTCATAGAAGTGTGCAGAACGGGTAACTATAAAGTGCTGTTGACATTAAACGGCATATTTTCGGTGATTTCTCCCATACTGCCTTTCCTGTTGCTGCTGGAAATCATAAGGGCAATTTTTTATAAGCGCTTTAAGATCGAAGATTACAAAATGCCTTTCTTCATCTTTGTAGCCAACCGTTTTATTTCCCGGTTTATTTCTATTGCGGCTGTGGTGTTTTGTATCGGGGTGCTGGAAAAGTATGCACTGTTTAATACTTCGTTGAAATGGTACTGGTTTATATACGGCTATGTGATTTGGGAATTTTCCCACTTTATCTATCATTACTTTGGTCACAAGGTGCGGTTGTTCTGGTGTTTACACTCCACCCATCACGCACCGCAAACCATGAACCTTTCTGTGACCTATGCGCATTTCTTCCTGGAAGCGCCATATGCAGATGTGATCCGCACCAGCATCTGTATCCTGATGGGCGTGAATCCGCCCCTGTTATTTATTATCATGTTCATTGACGGCTTCTGGGGCTCGTTTATTCATGCAGGTGAGAACCTGATCAAAGACGGGCGGCTTGGTTTCCTGAACTCCATCATTCTTACGCCTTCGCACCACCGCGTACATCATGCTAAAAATCCGCTGTACATGGATACCAACTTCTGCAACCTGCTCAATATCTGGGATAAGGTATTTGGTACCTTCCAGCATGAAAAGCGTGATATGCAGATCGAGTACGGCATTTCAAGGGAAATGAATCCCAATAATTTCCTGGATGTATATTTCGGTGAACTGTATTGCCTGTGGAAAGATATTCGTAAGGCGCCGGGTGTGAAAAATAAATTGCTGTACATCGTAATGCCGCCGGGTTGGAGCCATACCGGCGATCATAAAACTGCCAAGGTAGTAAAACAGGCATTCCTGCAGCAGGCAAAGGATCAGTCCATCTGATCAAAGAGGTAGTAGAGCGGGCATTCTTCCAGTACTACGCGCACAGGCCCGGTGTCTCCTTTCTGCCATTTGATGAGGCGGATAAACCCGGCCGCAATTTCAATACCGGTGATATCGCCGTCACTAAAACAACAGCAACCGGTGTTGAAGTAGGAGGGATGCGCCATCGTTTTTACAAATTGTTTGCCTGCATATTCTGCTTGTCTTGCTGCTAAAGCTTTTTGTAAGATGCCTGCCTGTTCGCTGTCACCTTTGCTTTGAGCCTTTTCCAGTTGTTTCGTGAGCCGGTCAATATGATCCAGCGAAGCAAACACGGGTTTATGCGTGTGTCCGGAAATTAGAAAAGTGTTTGGGTACTGCATGCTCCACTCATACATGATGATATTGTGGCGATCAGCCAGGTCAAAGGAATCAGACAGGGTATCCGTGCGTACATCAAAAAAGCGTTGTATCGGTGTCCATATCGCTGCAACAAACCATTTGCTGAAAGCGTTGCCATCGCTGCGCATATCGCCCTGGTGGCCATGCGTAAGCAACAGGCGGTATGTTTTGTCCTGGTAGCTGGTTTGCAGTATAAGCCCTTCATATACTTTCAGCTTCTTTCCGAAAATAGGTTTAAGGAACTGCTGCCGCGGCACCTCGTAATGCCATTGCAGATCATGGTTACCAAACACCCGGAAATACCGCTGCTGTTCCAGGAACCGGGCTTCTTCCAGTAATGATGCCCGGTTTTGCTCAATTACTTTTGCCGGTGCACATTCCCATAGCTCCTCGCAGTCGCCCAGGTTAATGAAGGTGAAATCGTGGTCGTAATAGTAACTGAGCGCACCAAGATAGTTTTGCTCCGCCGGCATAAAATCATCAGCGCCATCTTTACCACCCTTATGTTGATCCGAAAAAATAACAAAGCGGGCCTGCTCCTGGTCAAAAGGGAGCAGCAATCCGGTTGGTTGCTTTCCCTGCAAAATATCTTCCTGCAGTCGCGATAGGGAAGCAAATACCTGTTGCCTGTCTGGTTTGGAGGAAAATCTGTTGGAGAGCCAGATAACAGGGCGTTGGAATAGTTTTTTCAGCGGGTGTTGCACTTTGTGATCATTTGGGTACGGTGGCAGCTGGTCCTGACCACGCACAAAAATGAGCGGTTATCCATAACCGCTCAGATCTTATTTATTTCAAAAAGGCCAGCCTGTTAAAACACTGGTGGCTACTGCGGAGGCAGTTGACCTTTTACTTCTTTCTTTACGTTAACGGCACTCGGACCTTTCTGTCCACGTTCTACTTCAAAAGTAACTTTGTCTTTTTCCCGGATCGGTTCTGTCAGCTGGTTAATGTGTACAAACACGCTGTCCTGCGTTTGCTGGTCAATGATAAATCCATAACCTTTGGACTCATTGAAGAACTTTACCACACCTCTGCGGATCAGTTCCGCCGGCTCTGCCGGTTCGTGCCGGGTAGCGCCCAGCTGGATGTCTTCTACGTTAATTTCCTTTCTTTTGCTCGGATCTGGAGGTGTATCAGTGATGTTACCATTTTCATCAATGTAAGCCATCATGTCTTCCAGACTCTTTCCTTTCCCGCTGTTTGCTTTGCGTTCTTCCTTTCTTTCTGCCTTGTCCTGGCGTTGTTTTGCTTTTTTCTTTTCTTTTTCTTTTTTACCAACTGTTTCCTGGGATCTTGCCATATTTTGATAATATATTTGATGTACTGTAAAGATCGGTTTTTTTTTGCGTAAGCTGCCGGAAATATCACGCGCCGCGGGCTTTATACACACTTATTTGCCCCGGGACTCCCTACAGGGGCTAATCTATCTTTTTTGCACATTCGGGAAACGGGTAACAGGGCCATCACAATACCCGAACATCAGGCAGATTGTTTACATATGTGATTAACATTATCTTTTGTCATATTTCCATAGATTAGCATATTGATTTTTAAATCTGCAACAAAAATGAGCGGCGCCCCAGGAAATAGCTGCTCAAAAATCTAAAACGCTTATGATGAAGAAATCCGCCCTGATTTTTCTTGCCGCCATGGCGGGAAAACAGGCCATGGCCCAGGTCGACGCAGGCCTGTTCCGCTATCCCGATGTATCCCGCTCCCAGATCGCTTTCTCTTATGCCAATGACATCTGGATCGTTCCAAAAACGGGCGGCACCGCCATCAAGCTGATCTCCCCGCCAGGTGTGGAAACGTTTCCAAAGTTTTCGCCGGATGGCAGTAAACTGGCTTTTACCGGCAACTACGACGGTAATAGCGATGTATACGTATTGCCGGTAGCCGGCGGCGTACCGCTGCGGCTTACCCAGTATGGCGGCCCCGATCGCGCAGTGGACTGGACACCCGACGGTAAACAGGTACTTTTTGCTTCCGGCAGGGAAAGCACTAAAGAACGTTTCAATCAATTCTATACCATCCCGGAAACCGGTGGCGCCGCCACCAAACTGCCACTGGCCTATGCAGAATTTGGCAGTTATTCCCCCGATGGAAAAAGTATGGCTGTAACCACCCGCACCCAGAGCTTCCGCAATTGGAAACGCTACAGGGGCGGTATGAAAGCGGAGATACATGTATTCGACTTTTCGAAACAGCAATCGGAAAATATCTCTGCCAAAAGTGAGGCCGGCGACGAATTCCCGATGTGGTACAATAATTACATCTACTTCCTGTCAGACCGCGGTACAGAGCAACGCATGAACCTGTGGCGCTATGATACCAATACCAAAGCATACGAACAGATGACACATTATAAGGACTATGATGTGCACTTTCCCTCTATGGGCCCGGAAGACATTGTGTACGAAGCCAATGGCAAATTGTATGTAATGGCGCTCAATACACAGCAGTCTGCTGAAGTGAAAATCACCATCACCACCGATCTGGCTGCCTTGAAACCACGTACCCTGCATACCGTAAAATATATACAATCCACCGGCATCAGTCCCGATGGACAACGCGCGCTGATCAGCGCACGCGGGGATATTTTTTCCGTGCCTGCGGTCAACGGCTATGTGAAAGACCTGACCCGCAGCAGCGGCGTGGCAGAACGTTACCCCGCATGGTCGCCCGATGGCAAAAGCCTTGCCTGGTGGAGCGATAAATCAGGTGACTATGAACTATGGATCGCCCCTGCAGGCAAAGAAAATGAAGCGCGGCAGATCACCCGCTATGGCCCCGGTTTCCGCTATACGCCGTTCTGGTCGCCCGATAGCAAACAAATCGCCTTTATAGACCAGGCAATGAAGATCTGGGTAGTCGACGTAACCAGCGGCAAAACTACCGCAGTAGATCAGGCGCTGCGTTATTCTCCCGATGTACTCGAGGGCTTCCGGTTCAGCTGGACACCCGACAGCAGGTGGCTCACCTATAGCCGCGATCTCAACAATCTCCACGAAGCTGTTTTCCTCTTCGACACCAAAAACAATCAACGTCACCAGGTAACCAGTGGTTTTTATGATTGCAGCAGACCCGTATTTGATGAGGCAGGAAAATACCTGTACATCCTCACCAATCAATCTTTTAAGCCTACTTATAGCAGCATCGACAACACGTTCATCTATGCGAACAGCACCATGCTGGGCGTTATAGGGCTGGAAAAATCAACGCCCTCCCTGCTCGCTACCCGCAACGACGCCGTAGCAGTAAAAGATGAGAAAAAAGAGCCTGCAGCGGCTAAAGAGAAAGCAAAAAAGGATAAAACAAAAAAGGATACCACCGACAAAGATAAAACAACAGCCACCAAAATAGACCTGGATAACCTGGAAGCCCGGATGGAATTACTCCCGGTGCCAGGTGGCCTGTACACCCGTCTCGGCGCGGCAAAAGGAAAGATCCTGTTCCTCAGCAGCACTGCGCCTACCGAAGAGGAAACGAGTGGTGAATCGACCCTGCAGTATTATGATATCGCCACCAGGCAGGTGAAAACGATTATCAAGAATCCAGGCACCTATGAGCTGTCGGCCGACCGGAATAAAATACTCATCAACAGCGGTCCTTACGGCATCATTGATGTAGCGGAAAATCAGAAAATAGATACGGCCATGCGCGTGGAGGAAATGGAAATGACCATAAACCCCAAAGAAGAATGGAAACAGCTGTTCATGGACACCTGGCGCATGGAAAGGGATTATTTCTATGACCCGCACATGCATGGAGTAGACTGGAACGGCGTGAAAAATAAATACCTGCTTTTGCTGGAGGGCGCCCGTACCCGCGAAGAAGTGAGCTTTGTGATCAACGAAATGATCGGCGAAATGAATGCTTCCCATACCTACAATTCCGGCGGCGACCTGGAAGACAGTAAAGTGGAGAATGTGGGCTATCTCGGTGTAGACTGGCAGGCGGATGGCAACTACTATAAAATAAAGCGCATCATCCGCGGCGCGGCGTGGAATGCCGAAGCCCGCAATCCACTCGACGAACCGGGTATCAATATCAACGAAGGAGATTATATCCTGGCCGTAAATGGCGTTCCGCTTACCACTGCACAGGAGCCATACAGCGCGTTTCAATCGCTCGCCGGAAAAGCAGTGGAACTGACCTATAACACCCGTCCTTCCTTTGATGGGGCCAAAACAGCCATTGTAAAAACCATCGGTAAAGAATACCGCCTCCGTCACCTGGCATGGATAGAAAGTAACCGCAAACGTATTGCTGATGCTACCGATAACCAGGTAGGCTACATCTTTGTGCCCAGCACGGGGATCGACGGGCAGGATGAACTGATCCGGCAGTTTAACGGACAATGGGATAAAGCGGCGCTGGTGATAGATGAACGTTTCAATAACGGCGGACAAATTCCCGATCGTTTTATCGAAATGCTCAACCGCAAGCCACTGGCTTACTGGGCGGTGCGGGACGGCCCTCCTTCAGCCTGGCCGGGGTATGCGCACTTTGGTCCTAAAGTAATGCTTATCAACGGCTGGAGTGGTTCGGGAGGAGATGCATTTCCTGATTACTTCCGCAAAACAGGACTGGGGCCGCTCATCGGCACACGCACCTGGGGCGGTTTGATAGGGATCAGCGGCATGCCCGGGTTAATTGATGGTGGCGCAATCACCGTGCCTTCCTTCCGTATGTTCGATGCCAACGGCACCTGGTTCCGCGAAGGACACGGCGTAGATCCTGATATCGCAGTAGATGAAAATCTCGGAGATATGGCAAAAGGAGTGGACCCCCAACTGGAACGCGCCATTACAGAAATAAAAAAGCTGCTGCAGACAAAGCCTTACAAAGAGCCGGCACAGCCGGCTTACGAGGTAAGGTAATAAGCATACAGCTGACAGCCATATGCGGCTGTCAGCTGTATTTTTTTTCGAGTTCCCGCAATATATTGTTCCCCCAGTCAGCATCATCTTCTGCAACAATAATGGTATTGAAGTGATGACGTTCCCCTTCCATACCTACACCCGGTGAATCATCAACGTGCACATCAATATTAAACGCCGGCGGGTATTTGGAAATCAGTGCAGCCCTTTCCCTTAGCGTTTTATCATGCAGGGATTTGTTGATAATCTTCTCCGGAAAAATACCATAAGAAAAAAACAACCGCCGGATATATGCAGGTGATCTGTAAGACGTAGTATAAACAAATATCCTGTGTTCGCGGGCTTTTAATGTTTTCATAAGCGCAATCGTTCCGGCTCTTATTTTTTCACGGCTGAAAAGCCGCTGCCAGATTCCTCTTCGTTCTGTAGGGAATCGTTTTACACCCGGTATAAGGGTATCGTCAAGGTCAAAAGAAATGATCAACGCAAAGGTTTTAATCGGCCAGTTGTTTTAATACCTGTATCGCTTTCTCCGCATCCCACGCGGCCACAAAAATATGATCATGGTAATACGCCGCCACTACATTACAGCTGATACCTTGCGCCGACAAAGTGATGTGATGCCTGTTGTCATAGCTGCTAAGATAACAACTAAATAAACGTATCTGCCCCGCATCGATGAACAGATGCAAGGCAGACAAGCTATTTTGTGAATTTATTAACGCCCCGGCCGGAAATTCCATCTCAAACCGGTGCTGAAGAAATAATTGGTAGCGAGCCGGTGATTCGATTTGTCATTAAACATCTCGGAAAGCTTTTTGTCTTTGAAGCTGATCTGGCTGAGGATGATGCTGCCACCGGATGCAACAAAGTCTATATGCTTGCTCAGGTGCCAGGTGTTTTCCAGTCCCAGGCTCATTTCTGAATAGCCCATCAGTCTTTTTCCGTCAACGCCGTTTTCCACATCATAGGAGGAACCGTTCATACGGAAGGCCAGCGCAAGATCCGTGTGTTTATTCAGTTTACTGGATACGCTTAATTTTTCAGGGAAGTTAATATCTACCCTGATCTTGTTTTCGGTTTGCCATTTGATCAGGAAAGCGGGCAATATCATAGGTGTACCAAAGGTACTGGTAAGCATGGCACCTATGCCATAGGAGAACCTGCGGTTGGGTTGCTTTACGAATAACACGCCACCATTGATAAAAATATCCTGCTGATCAATTTTTTCCATATCGGTGAAAAGCCCTACGGACAACAGGCTCACCATACCCCAGCGGTTACCGATACTGCGGAAATGCTGCAACGCCAGCTGGGTGCCCAGCAGTTCTTCGGGCAGCACGTGATGCTCGTAGTCTTTATTAGTGAGTGTGGAATAGCTGCCGGAAGCCGCCAGGGTCCAGTTTCTTACCTTCCCGGTTGCTGTATCAACATGGCTGCTCAGCATAAAGATGGCGCCAAAGTTATAACGCACCTGCGAAGTAGTGGAACCGGTTTTAACACTGTCCGGCCGGATATAGCGGGATGCTGGTAAATAATCAACACTGATGCCCATGCCCGGACCATTTAATGAAGTGGCGCCCAGCTGTGCCCACAGGCGCTGTGCTGGCGCGAAAGCCAGTAAAGCGAATAATAAACAGCTGTATCCTTTCTTTTGGTGCAATGATGACCGGCGTACTAATCTACGTCTCATAATGATGTACTTTCTTAAAAATGATTTTTTAGAACTTTAGAATACGACAGCATGCCTGCCTGTTACCCCTACGCGATGCCGGTAATTTTTTCGGGAGATAAAAAAAACAATAGGTATCCTGCCGATGGATACGCGGGTCATTACATTGTCATAATTGTTTTGTATGATTTCAAAGCCAGCGGCACAGGTATTAAATTCAGGAAACATTTAGATAAGAGCGCGTAAACAAATAGTATTAACAGTGAACGATGATACCCACGAGTGGACAATATAATGTCAACCAATGAGCCAATTTCAGTGCGCAAACGAGCGGATGTAATATCCATGAGTGAACAACCCGTTTTTTCTTTTTTAACCAAAATATATAGTGCCATGAAACCTACATTCCACCTTCTCCTTGCAGCAGGATGCCTGTCGCTGATGTCCTGTGCCAAAACCAGCTTCTCCTCCGGCGATGCACAAAAAGATATGAAAAAACAACCGCCTGTTACCGCTTCCGGGCTGACAGATATTGCGGTAGCACTGGGCAGCAATGCATGGCTTACACAAAGCAATGCCGGCGCCGCGGAAGTAGTGGTAGACTATGGCCTTGCCAACTGGACCAGCAGTAACTCGGTATTCAGCGCTTACTTCCGCACCAGTGCCAAAGGCACGTTACATCTGGCTTTGCGCGGAAAAGTGGCCAGCGGTACCAGTCAGCTCAGGATCACCGCTGCTGGTCAGTCTAAAACCATTACTGCCACGGGTAGTACTTATCATACTATCGACGTGGGTGATTACAATCTAACGGATACCGGCTATGTGAAAGTAGACTTCCAGGGAGTGTCTAAAACAGGCGGCTATTTCGCTGATCTGTCAGACCTGTATATCAGCGGTGCTGCTACCACAGGGCGGTTAAATTATATACAAACAGATGTATACTGGGGCAGGAGAGGACCTTCTGTACACCTGGGCTATACCCAGCCCGCCGGTAAAAACATAGAATGGTTTTATAACGAGGTTACAGTGCCTGCCGGACAGGATCCGGTGGGATCTTATTTTATGTCCAACGGATTCAGCCAGGGGTATTTTGGTATACAGGTAAACAGTACTACGGAAAGAAGAGTATTGTTTTCCGTATGGAGCCCGGCAGATACCGACGACCCAAACAACATTCCTGATTCATTGAAAATCGAGCTGCTGCGCAAAGGTCCGAATGTACAAACCGGGTCTTTTGGAAATGAGGGCGCGGGCGGTCAGAGCTACTTGGTATACAACTGGCAGGCAGGTACCACCTATCGTTTTTTAACGCGCGCAGTGCCGGTAGCGAATAACAAAACGGAATTCACTTCCTGGTTTTATGCCCCTGAAACGGGCGCCTGGCAATTGATTGCGAGCTTCCGTCGTCCGCAAACAAATACCTATCTGACAGGTTTATATTCTTTCCTGGAAAATTTCTCTACTGAAACAGGTTATAAAGGCAGAAAGGGACAATATGGAAATCAGTGGGCAAGAGATAATAATGGCACCTGGTATGAGTTAACAAAGGCGCAGTTTACCGGTGATGCTACTGCAGCATCGCAGTCGCGCATGGACTTTGCAGGTGGTGTGGAAACAAATAAATTCTATCTGCGTAACTGCGGGTTCTTCTCCCAGTTTATACCAATCAATACACCATTCACCCGCACGGCATCAGGAGTTGCGCCGGTGATTAATTTTAATACCTTACCATAAAAGGGTGTTTGCATTCACCCCTGGGGCTACAGCTTTTTAGCTGCAGCCCCTTTTGGCTTTTTATATTTTCCGGAAGACAACAATGCCGTTATGTCCTCCAAATCCGAAAGTATTGCTCATGGCTACCTGTACGGGTTTTTCTATGGCTGTTGTCAATACGATCTGCAAGCCCGGAGGAATCGCTGCATCCAGCGTTTGTGTGTTGATAGTGGGAGGAATGATACCCTGTTGTATGCTCATCACGCTGGCAATGGCTTCTATAGCCCCTGCGGCGCCCAGTAAATGCCCCGTCATGGATTTGGTGGCACTGATATGTAAATGTGCAGGAGTGGCGCCAAATAGCCTGGCTATGGCCGCAGTTTCACTGAGGTCACCCACTGGGGTAGATGTAGCATGGGCATTCAGATAGTCCACCTGTTCTTTGTTAATGCCTGCATCTTCCAGCGCCTGCTGCATGGCGCGGAAAGCGCCCAGCCCTTCAGGATGGGTGGCGGTCATATGATAGGCATCCGCCGTCATAGCGGCACCGGCTACTTCCGCATAAATATGCGCGCCCCTGGCTTTGGCGTGTTCATACTCTTCCAGTACCAATGCGCCGGCTCCTTCACCCATTACAAAACCGTCACGGTCTGTGTCAAACGGGCGGGAAGCCGCGGTTGGGTCATCGTTGCGAACCGACATCGCCTTCATGGCGCAGAAGCCACCTACGGATGCCGGCGTAATAGGCGCCTCGGAGCCACCGGTCACAATTACTTTTGCCTTACCTATACGGATATACGTTAATGCATCCATAATGGCGGTATTGGAGGTGGCGCAGGCAGACACCGTGGTATAGTTGATCCCCATTAACCTGTACTTGATCGATATCATGCCGGAAGCCATATTGGTGATCAGCTTGGGCACAAAATAAGGACTGAACCTCGGGTTGAAATCGCCTGTAACATATTCGGTTACCTGCTCTTCAAAGGTCTGCATGCCTCCCTGTCCGGAGCCCCAGATAACACCGGTATCAAACGGATCCATGGCGGAGAAGTCCAGGCCTGAATCCTTGATCGCCTGATCAGCGGCTACCAGCGCATATTGTGTGAATGGGTCCGTTTTACGCAGTTCTGCCTTATCCAGTAACGCAGATGCGTCAAAGCCTTTCAGCTCATTCGCAAAGCGGGTGCGGAACCGGCTGGCATCAAAATGCGTGATAGTGGCAGCACCACTTTTCCCGCTTACAAGGCTATTCCAGAAATCCGTAACATTGTTCCCTACAGGAGATACGGTCCCCATTCCGGTAATGACAACTCTTTTCATAGTATATTATTTTTGACACAGATCTTCCATCAGCTGATCCGCAATCCTGCGGAAAGCTGATGGTCCCATTACCCTGGATAAAAGCAGGGAAGACTGTAAATTGGACATGATGATGAGCGCCCGCGCATCTGCCGCTCCCTTGAAATGGAGCCGTTTATTTTTCCGCCCCTGTTCAAGACAATTGGTCAGCCAGGAAACAATACCATTGGCCATTTCCTGCACCTTTGTTTGCATAGGCGGTGAAAATGTTTCAAAGTCGGTGGCTAGTGAACCCATTAAGCAAATATTACCCTGCCCGTTGTGTTTACGGAATACATCCACCAGCTTCGCCAACTGCTCATCTTCTGGCAGGTGCTTCCATTTCGCCGTGCTGCTGTTGAACTTCTCTATTTCCTGTTCAATCACTTCTACACCCAGGTCTGCTTTAGCAGGAAAATGATAATGCACCGCTGCATTTTTAATGTCGAGCGGATCAGCAATATCTTTATAACTAAAAGCATTGAATCCCCTGGTCCGAACCAGGCGGTCGGCCATGGCCACTATTTTATCTTTCGTTTCAGACATATCAGCGCCGTTTGGGCGGTACAAATATACTTACTTAGTAGTAAGTAAGCAAATGAAACGGAAAATTAGGAATTACCGAGTTGGAAGTTTAGGAAAGTAGTTCCATTTGGGTGGCTGTAATAGGCTGGAGGCAGGGTACCGGTGGCAGGCAGGCGCAGCAAAAATGAAGAACAGGAAAATCAACTTATAATGGCGGAAGGAGAAGCGCTGTTCTTCATTTGGCTGCTTTTGAACTGACCGCGACCGGTGTTACAACGGAATGCCTTTGAAAACCTGCTGCTTTTGGCAACCTGGTGTATTCATCAAAGGATGCCCTGCTTTGATCGCTTTGAATAATCGTGTATTAATGGTGAATTGTTATCGCTAAACTAATGACTTCCCGAAATATCCGTCGGGCAAAATGCATATTCGTAGGAGACCAATGTATATTCGTCTTATCTAGTGGTATTCCCGTTAATTTGACCCTGCCGCCATGAAAAAAGCCGGCGAAGGACGCTTGTCAGTGCCGGCTTTTTCAGTATATATCGCTGAAACGCTTATTCTGCCTTTAAACTCTTTACAGGGTTCATCAGTGCGGCTTTTATCGATTGGAAACTAACGGTTAGCAACGCAATGATCATGGCGGCCAGGCCCGCCACCGCAAATACCCAAAACTGGATACTTACCCGGTAAGGGTATTTTTCCAGCCATTGGTCCATTGTATACCAGGCTACCGGGAAAGCTATCAGGGCGGCGATGCCAACCAGCTTGAGGAAGTCGGCCGACAATAACCGGGTAATGCCCGCCACGCTGGCCCCCAATGTTTTACGGATGCCTATTTCCTTTGTTCTGCGTTCAGCAGTGTAAGCGGCAAGGCCAAATAAACCAAGACAACTGATCACTATGGCCAGGGAGGCAAATAACCGGGAAAGCTGCTGCATCAGGGTTTCATTCTCAAACATCGCGTTGAACTGGTCATCCACAAACCGGTAGCTAAAAGGATAAGCCGGGTTATATTGTTTCATTACCTCACCAATTTTAGCGATGGCCGCTTCGTTGTCATTGCCGGTGTTCATCCGTACATACAGGAGGTTCGCTGCTTCCGGTATGCAATAAAACACTACCGGATCAGGCGCGCCATACATGTTGCCATATACATAGTCTTTTACTACACCCGCTACCCTGGAACGGATCACAGAATCGCCATGTGGGGTCAGCAATGTTTTTCCCACCGCGCTTCCTTTTCCCATCAGCTTTTCCAGCGATTGGGTGATCAGCACATCCATGCCATTAGATGCTGCAACAGGCTTGAAATCATTACCGGAAACGATTTCCATGCCGGAAGTACTAATGTATTCCGGACCAATAAGCCGTTGCGAAATGAGGATTTTATCAGTAGCCGGTTTACCTTCCCAGCTGATATCGTTGGTATTGTTACCACCATAAATGGTCGTGTGATCTGCCAGTGCAACGTTTTGTACAGTGCCGGTAGCCAGTAGCGCATTTTTAATGGCGGGAAAATTTTGTACCATATTCCCTTTGATGGGCATCGAAATCAGGTTGTTTTTATTAAAACCCAGGTTCCTGCTTTTAACATGCTGTATCTGCTGGTAAATGATGGCGGTGCAGATGATGAGTATGATGGATATGCTGAATTGTGCCACCACCAGGCCTTTGCGGATGAACGTAGCGTTGCCGGTTTTTATTTTTATTCCCTTTAATACAAAAACAGGATTGAACGAAGACAGGTACAACGAAGGATAACTGCCCGCTACTACACCACAAACGACCGTGATCAACAGCAACCATCCGATATGTGCCGGGTTATTCAGACCCACTGTCAGGTTTTTATCTACCAGCGCATTAAAACCGGGTAAAACCAGGAACAGTACTACTACCGCAATAACGGCTGCCAGCAAGGACATAAACAATGCCTCGCTGATAAACTGTATGACCAGCTTACTTTTACCTGCGCCCATCACTTTGCGGATACCTACTTCCTTTGCCCGTTTTTCACTGCGCGCCGTGGCCAGGTTCATAAAATTGATACAGGCTATAAACAGGATAATCCACGCAATCAGGGAAAACAGGTGCACGTATTCAATTCGTCCGCCGCTTTGCACACCGTTTTCAAACCGTCCCCGTAAACGCCAGTCCTTCATTGAAAATAAAAAGGCATGGCTAATGGCATCGGGGGCATGATCTTTTATAAAATGCTGCAGCTGACGGTTGATAGCTGCAAGATCTGCATTGGGAGCAAGTTCTGCGTAGGTGCTGACGGAATTAGCCCCCCAGTTTTTCAGATAAGGATTTTCACGGAAATATATTTCATAAGGCGCTACCCAGTCAAACCGTATGCTGGAATTTTCCGGTATATCCTTTATCACACCAGTTACCACATACGGCTGTTTATTATCTACCATGACCGTTTTGCCAATCACATTTTTTGTATCACCAAAAAAGTTCTTTGCGGTTTTTTCAGTGATGACAATCGAATATAATTGGGGGAATGCATTAGCAGCATTACCGGCTATAAACGGAAGCGTGAAAATATCAAACAGGCTGGAATCTGCATACATACCTCCCGCATACAATGTTTTATCTCCAATGCTAAACACGGCATTGGTTAAGCCCTCCGAGGCGCGGCAGGTTTGCCGGATACCCGGTAACTCTGCTTTCATAGCGGCAGCCATGGGGGAAGGAGTGGAAGAAAAAGTCCGTACGCCATCGTATTCCCAGTTCTCCATCACCTGGTAGATCCGGTCCCTTTTTGCGTGCATTTTGTCAAATGTCACTTCATCTTCTATCCAAAGAAAGATGACAGCTGTGCAGGTCAGGCCTATGGCTAACCCAAAAATATTCAGGAAGCTGTAAGTCTTGTTTTTCCAGAGCGTTCTTAGTGTGATCTTGACATAATTTCTAAACATCATAGCGGTACACCTTTTATGCGTATAGTGCGGTAGAGACTAGACTAAGATAATGCCATGGTCTTATGTGTTGATAACTAAATACTTATCATATTATCGCTGTCCGATTTTAAACAAAGCGTGTCCGGTTTTGAACAAGCTTTGTCTCCTAACTACGTGGTCCTTTTGGCTTTTTTCAGCGCTATCTTATATTTATCGGGAGTCCCTGAAATATTGAGATTCATAAAGCGCACCTTTTTATCCTTGTCCCGGATCTCAATGGCATCTACCTGGTCTACACTTACTTCCTCCTGTTTCCTGCCAAATAGCGCCTGGAACCCCACCTGCGTCACCATTTTCATGGGAATACGGAGAAAGTAGTTCATGCGCATATCCAGCGACTGGCTGCCGGAAACTTCGATATAACCCAGGGAGGAGTTGATGTTCATATTTGGAATTTCCAATACGCCGTTTTTAAACGTCAGCTTATTGCGGAGGGTATCAAAACGTACCATGCGCAGGTTCTTGTCTTTGAAGTAACCGGCCATGGCCTGCATAGGACCAAAATCCAGCAACGTGCCGTTATGGATTTCTATATCCATCTGCGATTCAGTTTCACTGAGCACGGGTGTAAGGTCCGGGTGCATACGCACATAGCTTTTGATATGGCCGCTCAGCGTACCTTTCAGGTTGTTGTTTAATACAAAGTCCTGCCCGAAATTATCAAATTTGATGAGTAGTTTGGAGATGTCTACCTGCTCCAGGTAGATACCATTTTTAAAGTACAGTTTTTTCGGATCAGCGGCGTTGAACATACCGCGCATGGCTACACGCCCGCCGGCAATATTTACCGAAATGGTGTCTACCTTTATCTTCTGGTCTTCCCGCATATGAATATTGGCGAGCAGGTTTTTTAACCACAACTTCTTGTACTTGATCTTCTTTATATCCACCTGGGCTTCAAATTCGGAGAACGGGATATTGAATATGTTGAATCCTGCTGCGTGAAGGGAGTCGTTCTCTTTTACGGTGGTACGTTTAGCCGGAGCCGTGCTGGCCACGGTATGCTCGCTGAAATCGTAGTTCATCAGCTCGTCAATGTCGAGCATAGCGGATTTCAGCCGGAAGTAGTTGCTGCGCTTTTGCTTGTTTTTACCCGGGCCAACGGCGTAGCGCATATTCAGATCAAAATCCGTGCGACCTACTTTCCCCGTGAGCGTATCCACTACAATAAAACGATTATTGCCATAACGTATCCTGCCCGTTACATTTTCTATTTTAATTGGATGTTGCTGCAGCGTACCGGAAATATTGGCAATGCGGGCATCTATCTTTTTAAAAACAGTATCATACCTGATGGTCATTTTAGATCGCAGCCACACATTATTCGCCTGCTCGTACCAATAACCGGGCGGGATAAATTTACGTCCCCGCTGACTGATCAGGTCATTCACGGCCAGCCGGTCCGATTTGAAGTCGAAAGCGATTTCGGTATTGCCCTTCCTGACTTTATCAAACCAGATCAGGTAGTTGTTTAGCCGGCCTTTGAAAGCAAAGCTGCTGCTGTCGATGTTCCCGCTGAAATTGGATACCCTTAAACTGGTATCGTTAATCATAACAGCCGCATTAAAATCATGCAGGGCATGCGGGTACTGCTGGAACCTGGCATACAGCTTCTCTACTTTGAAAGTTCCTTTAGGCAAGGGGTTGGGATGCAATAGTTCTTTGACGGAAGTTTCAAATGCCAGGCCTATATTGAAACCTGTGATCACTTCTTTTGATAACACCGGATGCGCAGCATCAAATCTGTAAAGTTCTCCCAGCTGTAAACGATTGCTGGAGGCCCCAAAGCTCACCGCTACCCGCTTATTCTGCTGATGAAATAATGCCGGCACATCACTCACGGCCCCATGTGCGCGTATATCGGAGCTGCCTATACGAAAAGCAATGGAGTCCAGCTGCAATTTTCCCTGCTGTATCTCCGCATGGATATTCATATTTTTAACCGGTAAATGATAGCCGGGAATACGGAACTCGAGGTTTTTTACAGTGAGCTCACTCTGCACGCCTTCTTTCAACCTGGCCAGGCTCTCTTCGGGAATGCGCATGTCTACCAGCTCACGGAAGTTCATATTCAGCTTTATTTCGCCGCTGATCTGCTCCAGGTCTTTGATCCCCAGGAATTCGCCTACAAACCGCAGGTTGAGCTCTGAATACAGTTGCATGATGATCTGCGGATCGGTAAAATTTTTCATTACAAAATTCCCTTTGAAGATGCCGGTGCCCGGTCTTGCATTGAAATTTAGTATATGCAGTTCAGAGGTTTGCAGGTTATGCGCCGCTCCGTTGGTATAATAACCTTTAAAGCCCAGCTGGTCCACTTTACGGTCCACCTTTTTATTCTGGAACCATACATTTTCGCAGCCAAAATTAAACTCCACGAGCGGCATAATGCCTTTGCCTATTTCTCCTTTAACGATGCCATCGAAGAAAATACGGCCGTCATGTTTATACTTTTCCATCATACCGGCCACATCTTTCGGTACCAGTGCCAGCAGGAGATTCATATCGGGTTTATCGCCTTTTAGCTTGAGGTCTGCATAGTGTTCGCTGACGGTTCCCTGCAATTGCAGCGAGGCCTCTTCCAAACGGATAGTGCCGGGAGGGAGGGTTAACAGCTTTTTTTCTTTGTCATAAACGGCGCTTAACTTAAACGCCAGCTGCTTATGACGGAACAGGGTAGAATCGGTTTTTCCTGTCACATCTATCAACAGCTTGCTGTCAAGATCTATAGCGATGCGCGCCGAATCCATGGCAAAAGCAGTTTTTATTTTATCGATATGTGAGGATACCTTCCAACCGGAAGCCCCGTCGAGGTAAGTAACGTCGATGTTTTTCAGGATAACTTTTTTCAGATCCAGGTTCAGTGTTTCCGAAGAATCGGCGGGCGCCGAAGGGCCGCTGCTTTTGAATTCATGCGCTTTGATCAGGTCTACATCACCGTTGACATACCGCTCCATATGTACGCGGCCATTGGCCAGCACAATGATGCGCGCATTATAGTGCTGCTGCAAAACATCGGGCAAACTAAAGCCAACGTATAAACGCTCTACCTGGTACAATGGTGTTCCCTGCATTTTTTTATCTCTAAAAAAACGGACATCATGAAGGGCAATAGAGATATATGGAAAGTTGCTGAAAGGAGAAATACTGCTGCGTGTAATGACCAGCTCTCCCGTAAACTGTTTGTTCAGTTCTTTTACGGCCATCTGGGTGAGCCGCTCCTGTTGACTATATAAGATCCCGCCAGCTATGATGATCAAACCCAGAAATATACCTGCAATGATCAACAACAACCTGATGATTTTTTTTCCCCGCTTCATGTAAAATGCCTTTCTATGCGATAAAAGTATGAAAAAAACATGTCGAAAATTTATCATCTCTAGAACGCCACGCGAATTTTATTATTTTTAACGATTCATATTAATTGTAGTTACATGAAAAGAATAATAGCCCTGTTATTATTGGCAGGAAGTACACAGCTTAGTATCGCGCAGCAGAAAATGCTGGATAAATTATCCGGTAACCCGGTATTCCCGGGCTGGTACGCTGATCCGGAAGGAGTCGTGTTTGGTAAACAATACTGGATCTATCCTACCTGGTCCGATGTATATGAACGACAGGTGTTTTTTGATGCCTTTTCTTCTCCCGATCTTGTTAACTGGACAAAACATCCGCAGATACTGGATACTGCTGCCGTAAAATGGGCCAAACGCGCGATGTGGGCGCCGGCTATCGTGGAAAAAGAGCATCGGTTTTATTTATTCTTTGGCGCCAACGATATACAAAGCAATGCGGAAACCGGTGGTATCGGTGTGGCGGTGGCTGATAATCCTGCAGGCCCTTTTAAAGATTACCTCGGCAAGCCCCTGGTGGATAAGATCATCAACAAGGCGCAACCGATCGATCAGTACGTTTTCCAGGACAGCGATGGTAAATATTACCTCATCTATGGAGGCTGGGGGCATTGCAATATTGCACAGCTGACAGCTGACTTTACCGGTTTTATTCCTTTTGCAGACGGCACCACCTTCCGCGAAATCACTCCCGAGAAATATGTGGAAGGACCTACCATGTTTAAAAAGGATGGTAAATATTATTTTATGTGGTCAGAAGGCGGCTGGACAGGCCCAGATTACAGCGTAGCCTATGCCATCGCTGACTCGCCGATGGGGCCGTTTAAACGGATCGGTAAAATACTGGAACAGGATCCGGCCATCGCCACCGGCGCCGGCCATCACTCAGTGATCAGCATTCCAAAAGAAAACCGCTGGTATATTGTGTATCATCGCCGCCCGCTGCATGAAAAGGCCGCCAATTCCCGCGAAACCTGTATTGACAGGATGTATTTTGATAAAGACGGACATATTAAACCAGTGAAAATTACCCGGGAAGGGGTTACCAAAGCGGTAATCCGTTAGACAATTTCCCTATCGCGTAAATAATATTCCCGATACGAGTATAAAACCGGTGCTGCCTGCTCCAATTTTGCACCATCAAAAAAAAGTAAAATATGATCAGGCAGACCGGCTTTTTATGGCTATTAATGACCCTTCTTTTTTCACCTGCTTTGCTAAAGGCAGAAGAGGAGAATGGAGGGACTATCAGGGGAAAAGTGGTGACTACAGATGGCAGGGCCGCCGCCGACGTGGTAATTCTACTCCAGGAAACCGATGAATCAGCGATATCAGAAACAGATGGGTCTTTTACATTTGCACATATCAAACCCGGAAGCTATCATCTTATTGTAACGCTCATGGGGTATACTCCCATAGAAGAACAGGTGGTAGTGAACGCCGGGAAAACCACTAACATCAGGCTGCAGCTGGCGGTTACCAGTAAGGCCCTCAAAGAGGTAGTGGTAACCGGCAATCATAACAAATTGATTAAAACCTCCAGCGTGGATGTGGCGAAAATGCCGCTGAAAAACCTGGAGAATCCGCAGGTATATACAACTATTACCAAAGACCTGTTACAACAGCAGGTGATATTTTCGGTAGATGATGCACTGAAAAATGCTCCCGGTCTCGCCAGGATGTGGGACGCTACCGGCAGAGGCGGCGATGGTGGCGGTTATTACAACCTCCGTGGATTTATTACCCAGAGTAAACTGCGTAATGGCCTGGCAGGTAATGTGACCGCTAAAATTGATGCTTATAACCTGGAACAGGTTGAGGTGATCAAAGGGCCATCCGCTACCTTGTTTGGCAACAGTCTTACTTCCTACGGAGGACTCATCAACCGCGTTACCAAAAAGCCTTACGATCACTTTGGCGGAGATGTTACCTACTCCATGGGCAGCTATGGTTTTAACCGCATCAGCGCCGATGTAAACACACCGCTGGACAAGGAGAAAGATGTGTTACTGCGGATCAACACCGCTTACAATTACGAAGGCAGCTGGCAGGATTATGGCTTCAACAAAAACTTTGCATTTGCGCCCAGCTTATCTTACCGGGTGAACGACCGCTTGTCTTTCCTCTTTGATGCGGAATTCTCTACCGGCCAGAATACCGGCCTGGGTGTGTTTTTCTTCCCCTATATGCAGCCTGTTGCCGATCTGGGCACTGATCGCGCCGATGGACTGAAAATAGATTATAAACGTGCCTACGCAAAAAATGATTTGTACCAGACTGCCCGAAACACCAATATTTTCGGACAGATGAAATACAAATTATCTGAACAGTGGAACATGAGTACCAACGTGAGTTCTACCAACAGTTTTTCAAACGGTCCTTCTCCCTATTTCTATCTCCTCTCAGATGCAGCTGCCACCGGGGTTGCCGGCGCTAAAGGAAGCAACTATATTTCACGTAACGATCAGTTTACCGACAACAGCAGGGATGCTATCCTGGAAATACAACAGAATTTCAACGGAGATTTTATGATAGGTAGCCTGAGAAACCGGTTCGTAGGCGGACTGGATTACTTTCATCATAATGCCAACCAGTTCTTTGGCGGCGGTACCTATGATACCATCCCTTCCCATGGAGATATTCCAACTTATGCTAATTTCAATCGCCGGAACCTGGATACGTTGTACAATAATCACGGGCTGGCATTTACCTTTCCCATTCGTAATCTTACCAACACCTACAGCGCATATGTATCTGATCTCCTGAACCTGACAGATAACCTGATGGTAATGGCAGCATTGAGGGTGGATTACTTTGATAACAAAGGCAGCTACAATGATGTAAAAGGTATTTATGAAGGAGGCTACAATCAAACCGCATTTTCTCCCAAATTGGGAATCGTTTATGAGCCGTTGAAAGACCGGATCTCTATATTCGGTAACTACCAGAACGGATTTACCAACCAGGTAGGTACATCTGCCGGAGGCAAAGCGTTTAAACCTGAACAGGCCAACCAGTTGGAAGGTGGTGTAAAACTGCAGTTGCTGAACGGCCGTATTAACAGCACGCTCAGCTACTACAGCATCAAAGTAAAAGATGTACTTCGTCCTGATCAGGCAAATCCCAATTTCTCCGTACAGGATGGAACACAGGTGAGTAAAGGGTTTGAGGCAGAAGTAATTGCCAATCCTTTCCAGGGACTTAATATCGTGGCGGGCTTTGCTTACAACGATTCCAAATATGAAGCGGCTGCCAAAGATGTGGAAGGCCTTCGCCCTGCTACTGCCGGTTCACCAACCCTCGCTAACCTCTGGATCAGTTATCGTATATCCGCCGGCGTTGCAGACGGTCTCGGATTTGGATTTGGCGGTAACTATGCAAGCGACAATAAAATATTGAACGACAGAACCGTGGGAACATTTATATTGCCATCCTACACGGTATTAAACGCAAGTATTTTCTACGACCAGCCTCGTTTCCGCGTAGCGTTTAAGATGGATAACATTACCGATAAACATTACTGGATTGGTTATACCACCGTGAATCCGCAGAAGCTGAGGAGCTTTACAGGAAGCCTGGCGTTTAAATTCTAACGATGATTCATGTGATGAATGTGATTATCGTGATGAGATAATCACATTCATCATCGTTTTCCGATACTGAACAAATATTACAGTGGTCGCCACCCCGGCCAATCCCGCCACCAATACCGTGAGCCTTGGGCCTATGAAGTGGGCCAGCAAACCGGTGAGTAAGCTCCCTACCGGTATAATACCCTGAAATGCCATGATGTAGTAACTGATAGCCCTTGCCCGCATCGCCGGAATGGCATGTGTTTGAATGTAGGTGTTGATAGATGCGGTTTGCGCCATCATACCAATACCGGAAAGCATCATGAATACCAGTGCAAGGGGTAACCAGCTGGAGAACGAAAGCAACAATACACTCAGCGAAAATACAAGACTGGCGGTTACCATTACTTTTACGAGATCTTTACCTGGTTTTAGTTTGGCCATGTAAATGGCAGACAGGATAGAACCCAATCCTGCTGCACTTTCAAACCAGCTGAATGTTTTAGCATTGCCATTGAAAATATCTTTTGCAAATACCGGCATCAGCGTGTTAAATGGAATCACCAGCAGGCTGCTGGCGGAAAGCATCAGCAGGAGGGAGGCCAGGTCTTTGTCGCCCGATATATAGTGAAAACCTTCTTTCAATTCTGCCCATATACTCCGCTCTGATTTTATAACAGGAGGTAATATGATCTTCATCATCCAAAGCGAAATCAATACCGGCACATAACTGAGAAAGTTGCTCACAAAACAGATATCTTCCCCGAATGTGCTGAGTATAATGCCTGCTAATGCCGGGCCTGCAATACGGGCGAAATTCGACATCGTGGAGTTAAGCGCTATGGCGTTGGGCAGGTCGTCCCTGCTTTCCACCATTTCCACCATCAGCGACTGCCGGCAGGTAACGTCAAAGGCGTTGATCACACCCTGTACGAGCGACAGGAAAATAATACCCGGTATATTATAGTTGCGCAACAGGATCATCAGCGCCAGGGCGCCCGCCTGCAGCATGGAAATGACCTGCGTGATCATCAGTATGCGGTAACGGTTATGACGGTCGATATAGCTCCCTGCATAGGGCGCCAGTAACAGCGAGGGAATAAGACTCACAAAGCTCACCACGCCCAGTAATACGGCCGAATTGGTGAGACGATAGACCAGCCAGCATACGGCGGTTTTTTGCATCCAGGTACCTATGAGGGAAATTGATTGTCCATAGAAGAAGAGCCGGAAATTCCGGGATTTTAAAGCACGAAAAGTATCCATCTGATTAACATGTTAGGGGCAGTTGCCTGTTTTATAATCTGCTGCAAATTTCGGGAAGATGGGTATATTTGTTAAATAGATTGTTTTAATGATATTCATTGATAAAAACGATTGAAAATGGAACTTCGTCAATTGATGTATTTCGTGAAAGCTGCGGAACTGGCGCATTTCACGGAGGCCGCTGCTGCGTTATACATCACACAATCCACCTTATCGCAACAGATCAAGCAATTGGAAAATGAACTGGGGATGCTGTTGTTTGATCGTATCGGTAAACATGTACACCTGACAGAAGCAGGAAGCGTTTTCCTGTTGCATGCGCGACAGATACTGCTTGACGTGGAGAAAGGGAAACAGGCAATACAGGATCTGCAGAATATGCTGAGCGGCGATTTACGTATAGGCGTTACGTATGCCTTTACATCTTTCCTGTTACCTGCGCTCACTACCTTTCCTGTTAAGTACCCGGGCATTAAGATATACATCGAATATGGCACCACTGAAATGCTGGAGAGTAAGCTCCGGGCTTCAGAGCTGGACCTGGTACTGGCTTTTCATAAGGATATTTTTTACAGAGACCTGGAAACACGGGAGCTGTTCCGCTCCAAAATAGTTGTCGCCGTATCAAAAAAGCATAAGCTGGCAACGCTAAAGAAGATCAATCTGCAAAGCCTTACCGGTGTGGATCTGATTTTTCCATCCAGGGGATTTAGTGCGCGCGACTCATTGGATGAAGTGTTACAGCGGAATAAGATACAGCCGGCGGTAAGGATTGAAATGAACGATGTGCATTCCATTTTGTCGTTGGTGGAGAAAGGGCATTGGGCCACTTTGCTTAATGAGCGGGCATTGCTGGGCTGGAAAAACCTGGTGGCTATTCCCATTGAGGGAAAGGAGTTACAGCGTCGTGCATTTATTATATGGCAGAAAGGAACCTATCATAAAAAAGCGGCGGATCTTTTTATACAGGAGCTGCTGAAGGGCCTGCCTGTATGATTAAATGGCACTCAGCAGCGGTAACATACCGCCGCCGGGTGACCACTTATAAGGGGTTATTGTGCCTTTCGCAAATCAGCGATGGTGCATTTATAATATTGTTCGAACGATGCCGCAAGTTCTTCCCAGCTATTGTGTTTGGTCAGCGTGGAAATGTAGGTCAGCGTATGATTTGTTTCGGTGATCATTTTAAAAGCAATGGCCATATTTTCCTGCAGTATCAGTTCTTCCACTGAAATAAGGAATTCCTGTTCAAAGGGCGTCTCCAGGAATTCGGGTACTACGCCGAATTTGTCGCAGAGCGTTTCTTTGTTACGGGCTTCGGCCGGATGCTGGATAATATATTGTGCAATCTCCTTCAACTGTTGGTGGTGGCTGTCTCTCAGCATCAGGGGAGTTGTAATGCCCAGGTAGCGCAGATAGCTCATGTAAAAGTCGAGCGCGTTTCGCCGGAAGAAATATTCCGCTGCTGTTCCGACCAGTTTACACCGGAGCATCCTGTTAATCACCTGATAGTTGGCGTTGTTGACCTGGAAGGGCAGCCTGTTGGTGGGATTTTTGGCTTCCTTTTTTCCCAGTTTTTCAATGATGCCGAAAACGGGAAATTCTGCCGCCAGTCCTTTTATGTAATTGGTGTTCACATTTACGTTAAAGCTCACTATAAACTCCTTTTCCGAAATCACGGCGTCGGCATTGGCTGCGGGATTTAAAATGGCGCCGCCTTTTTTGCTCAGCAACAGTTTCAGGGGATGGGAAGGATCATTTTCCGTAAACCCGGATACACAGGCAGAAATGTAGTATTCATCAGCAGGCACGGTGGTGAGCGCCACGCCTTCCCTGAGGTGTATCAGGTGATAGAAAATGCTGAGCTCTTGCAGCTCTATTTTCTGATCAATAATGACCCCATTGTCGTCGATATCCGTATAACATTTGGCATAAGGGATCAGCTGAGGGTGAAGATAACTGGGAATGTGTTCATAGGTAGTATAAACATCATCATACCGGTTAATCAGGAGGTACTTTTGGTCTGGTTGCTTCATGGTTACTTGCCTTTGATATTGCTTACTATTTGAAATGCAGCGTACTATCCGCCGTAAAATAATAATCAGTACCGGTAGTGGCTTTGATCCCTTCCAGCAGGAAGCCGATAGGTGTTTTTTTGTCCAACAGGCCGGTAAAGGTTCTGCTGGCGAGACCGGGGTTGTCCAGAGAGGCATGGACCCCGTACCAGCGGAAAATAGCATTACATATTTCATCCAGATGTGTATCTGAAAAACAATAGAGTCCTTTCTGCCAGCCCAGTTCAACCGTGGCATTGAATGGTTGTGTATCGAGTGTGGCGTTTTGTTGGTTGAATACAGCCTGTTGGCCAGGTTTCATCGTAACGGTTTTTTTGCCGGCTTTCATGCGGACTTTACCATCTACAAGGGATACTTTCACGACTGCGCTGTCGTAACTGTTGATATTAAAGCTCGTACCCAGCACTTCCACTGTGCTGTTGGGCAGGTGTACCAGGAAAGGTTTTCCTGCCTGCCGGGCTATTTTAAGATAAGCTTCGCCATTCAGGGTGATTTCCCGGCCGGCGCTTTTGAAAGAGGACGGAAAGTCCATCCTGGTGGAAGCATTGAGTGTTATAACAGACCCATCAGGAAGGGCTACTTCATAGCTTTTTCCCTGTGGCACTATCAGCGAACGAATACCTTCCGGCAGTTCGTCCATGCTGTTGAGAAATAATGTATTGTCCTTATTTGCAATTTGTTTGCCTGCAATATTGATGATACCGGTGGATTTTGTGAGATTGATACCGGGTTGTCCGTTCACCTCCAGCATCACATCCGGGATGACTATTGCGGCCACAGGCGCTTGTTGATGAGGAAAGAACGTTTCCCATTTCCAGACGCCAACCGCAATGAATGCCAGCACCGCTGCCGCCGCTGCCCAGGGCAGTAACATGCGCTGAATGGATCGCTTTGGTTTGAAATCAATTACCTCCAGCCAGGGAGCAGGGGGCGGAGGTATAGGAATCATGGAAAGTTGCTCCCACTTTTCCCGTACGGCTGCATGCTCTTCGATAAGGTCCTCCAGCAATTGATCATCTGTTGCGGAGATGGTCCCCGCAAGCTTTTCAGTCATTAACCTGTATATTTCTTCTGCGCTGTTCATGTACACTATTAACCGTTTTTTTAATTGGCCGGGGTATCTAAAAAAGGATTTTTTTTAAAGATGCCCGCAAAGTTTTCAGCGCGTTGGCTACTTGTTTTTTGACAGTTTCTTCACTGGTGTCCATGAAGGCTGCAATTTCTTTACGTGTTTTGTGCTCCTGGTAAGCCAGTCTGAAAGCGATTGACTGGCGTTCCGGTAACTGACTGATGGCGGTTTCCAGCTGCTCTTTCAGTTCATTGTTCTCAAGCCGGTTTTGAGGATATGTGTAGTTGTCAGACAGCATAATGTCTTTCAACCGTTTTAATCGCGTGTTATCTTTTGATATACTGTTAAGGCAGCGGTTCCGGATGCTGACAAACAGGAAATTTTTAAGGGAGTTGGTAGTACTCAGATCAATCCGCGTAGCCATATTTTTCTGCCAGAAATCAACGAAAAAATCCTGCACCAGTTCCTGTGCCTCCGTTTCGTTCCTGAGTATGGATACAGCAGTTACGTACAGCCACTGACGGTAGGTGGTGTAGAAATGCTGGAAAGCATCAGGACTGCCCGTCTTCAGTTGTGCAAGCAATTCAATATCGTTGATAGATGCACTCATGCTGAGATTTAGTTGATAATGGCAGCCCCGGTGTCCGGCTGCTGTTGTTTCAAGGGTGTTGTTACGCGGTTCATTAATGGTAAAAAAACTGTCAGGTAAGTTGACGCAGGGCATTAATTGCCCCACCAGGTGACCTTCCGAATGACAGTTGATTGGCAATACAATTGCATGCACTACAGCTTATATTCGATCCAATTGGTTGCATGGTTTTTTATTTATAAGCTAAGTTTGTTAACGATTTGTTATTCCGCTACCCGGCGGGTTCAATTTGGGGTTGTCGCAGTAAAATAAAATATTATATCCTGGTGGGGCAATGGCGTCGTTTGCCGTGTGGGGTGGGGGAACCAGCGGAGTATATTTCCCGGCGCCCCTTTGCTGGTTAGCAAAAAAGCGCCGGTATTGCTTTGCAGCTATTTCTTTTTAGCGCCCCTCTTTTTAGGCTTGCCATATTTCAACATCATCTTTTCTTTATGCGACACCTTTTTGTTGGTCTTCATATTCTTGGCCAGCTTCTGATGGAACGCAGGCCCCGCATCTTCCCGCTTCGGCGCTTTTACCAGCACATTGCGCATGTGTACTTTCGGTTTTTCATCTTCCGTTAATACATCCGAAATGGTGAGGTCTTCCGGTAACGGCTGTTCCGGGATGGTATAGTTCATCAGGCTTTCTATCCGCTCCAGGTTTTCCGTTTCCGCATCTTTGGTAAACAGGATGGAAATACCTTTCTTATCCGCTCTACCGGTTCTGCCTATACGATGGATATAACTCTCCGGTACCTCCGGCGTGTCAAAGTTGATCACATGCGTCACCTCCGCAATATCCAGTCCGCGGGCAATAATATCTGTGGCAATCAGGAAACGGTATTCACCCGCCTGGAATTTGCGGACGGTATTGAAACGATGATTCTGTTCCTTGTTGGAGTGGATAATACCCACTCTGCCCGGAAACTCCTTCTCCAGTTGCTCATGCAGGTCATCCGCCAGCTGTTTGGTAGCTGCAAAAATCAGGGTCTTTGTCATACTGGGATCATCCGTAATCAACATCTCCAGCAGATTTACCTTCGTATAAAAGTTAGGCACCTTGTACACGATCTGGTCAATATTTTCCAGTGGAGTGCCGGTAGGTGCAGCTTCAATGCGCTGCGGATTCTCAAAATGAGTCTCAATCATTTTTTCCACGTCTTCCGTAATAGTAGCGGAAAACATCAGGTTTTGCCGTTTAGGCGGCAACAGGTCCATGATATTTCTTAACTGCGTGCGGAAGCCCAGGTTCAGCATTTCATCCACCTCGTCAATGATCAGGCGTTTTACAGATTTTACCTTCAGCGCACCGCTGAGAATAATATCATAAAGGCGTCCCGGTGTGGCCACCAGGATGTCCAGTTTGTCCTTTACGGCTTCCATCTGGGGATTCATATTTACCCCGCCATATACGCCCAGTACGGACACATTCATATAAGTGGTGAGCTTCTTCACGGATTCCACCACCTGCACAACCAACTCTCTTGTAGGAACAATAATCAGTACGGATGGATATTTCTCTTTCGAAAATTTGAACTGACGAAGCGTAGGCAACAGGTAGGCAAACGTTTTACCGGTGCCGGTTTGCGCAATGCCGCACACGTCCTTGCCGGACATGATAACGGAAAATGCACGCTGCTGTATAGTAGTAGGTTGTTTGTAGCCTAATTCATCTAACGCATTTAATAAAGGAGTATTGAGGTTTAAATCACCAAAAGTCATGATACTGCTATAATATAATATGAGCGGCAAAGATAGGATTTTTTGCCGGTTAGCTTTTAATGGTGGCGGTTAACGGCAGCCGCACAGATGAATAGCTTATATTCCCGATGGTTTATGGCTTCCTGAAATTGTTTAAATTAGCTACAAAAACATTTATGAAAAACCTCCACATACCAGCCATTTGCGTGCATGCCTACGGAGGCCCGGAGCAATTACAGCTGGAAGAGGTGCCGGTACCGGCGCCTGCTAAAGATGAGGTACTGATAAAAGTCGTCGCCAGCGGCGTGAATCCTATCGATTGGAAAGTCAGGGAAGGGTTTATGCAACATCCCCTGCCTTACATACCAGGTGTGGAAGCTGCTGGTGTTGTAACCGCCATCGGGGAAGGAGTATTCGGAAAAAAAATCGGGGATGAGGTATACGGGTCGGTCGACGGCTCCTATACATCCTATGCGGTTGTTTCAACGGAAGTACTGTTCAGGAAACCTGCGCATATTTCGTTTGAGGAGGCAGCTACTATGGCTGGCGCCAGAACGGCCTGGGGCGCATTGTTTGATGTGGCGAGGCTCACAAAAGGACAACGGATCCTGATCCACGGCGGCGCAGGAGGTGTAGGACATTTTGCCGTGCAGCTGGCCTATAACGCCGGCGCATATGTGATTGCCACGGCCAGCCCGGAAAATATTGATTTTGTAACGGCATTGGGCGCCAACGAAGTGGTGGACTATAAAGCAGCCCCTTTTGAAACGCAGGTAGATCCCGTTGATATTGTATTTGATACCGTTGGTGGCGATACCACCAACCGCTCTGTTGCAGTGCTCAAACCCGGCGGCCTGCTCCTCTGTATCGTTGAGATGCCCGATCCGGAGAAAATTGCAACAGCAGGTGTCCGCGCTTTATGGGGCGGCACCAAAACACTGGCGTCCATGAAGGAAGTGCATCAGATGCTGGAAAGGGAACTCATCAAACCATATGTGCGCAAAGTATTTCAGCCACTGTCACAGGCTGCCGCGGCACAGGAATACAGTAAAAGCGGGGGCCCCGGAAAAGGGAAAATTGTACTGAAGATCTCTGAAGAATAAATAACAAAAGGACGGAGCTAACCTCCGTCCTTTTGTTGCGGGGAACACCTTATTTTCCCAATATCTTTTTTCTATGTTGTATGCCCCATTTTTGTAAGGCCAGTATCACGCTGTCGAGCGTAGCGGCATAGGGCGTGAGCGTATATTCCACTGTTACCGGCTGGGTATCGTAAACGGTACGTTTTACCAGCTTATGGGTTTCCAGGTCTTTCAGCTCCTTCGACAATACCTTCGACGTGATTTTCGGAATGCTGCGCTCAATATCCCGGAAACGCTTATGCCCCCTGGATACCGCAATAATGATAGGGAGTTTCCATTTACCACTGATCACATCAAGGGCATCTCTTACCGGCATAATCACCTTATGGCAGTCTGTATGACTGTTTTCCGTCACCTCTTTCCCGCAGTCGACAGTTAACTCTTCTGTTTTCATCTGTATGTAGTTGGTTACCTATTGTAAAGCGCTTACTTTAAGGTAACTGGTTACTTTCTGATAGCAAATATATTAACTTTACAGCTTGAACCTAAATAAAAGATATGAAAGTAGAAATATGGTCTGATATCATGTGTCCGTTCTGCTACATTGGTAAACGGCGATTTGAGGCAGCCCTGGAACAGTTCCCGGGAAAAGACAAGATCACAGTAGAATGGAAGAGCTTTCAGCTGAACCCTTCCCTGCAATCGCAACCTGGCAAAGATGTATACGATTACCTGGCCGAAATAAAAGGACAGTCACGCGAGTGGTCCGTTGCTATACACGACCAGATGACCGGCACTGCTAAAGACGCTGGTCTTACTTATAATTTTGACAAAGCAGTCATCGCCAACTCCTTCGATGCGCACCGCCTGATCCAGCTGGCAAAGAAGCATCAACTTGGTGATGCGGCGGAAGAACGCCTTTTTTATGCTTATTTCACAGAAGGCAAAGACGTGAGCAATCATGCAACCCTGCTGGAACTGGGCATTGAAATTGGTTTGGATAAAGCAGAAATAGCAGCCGTATTGGAATCGGAAGAACTGGCAGTAGCCGTTAACAAAGATGTAAACGAAGCGCAGCAACTGGGCATCAGGGGAGTACCGTTTTTTGTACTGGATCGCAAACTCGGCGTATCCGGCGCTCAACCGGTAGACGCATTTTCCCAGGCACTGGAACAGGCTTTTACTGAATGGAAAAAAACACAGCCGCTGACAGAACTGGAAACAATATCAGGCCCGGTTTGTACACCGGATGGCGCGTGTAATTAAATTTTTCTCTCTTACCTTTACGCCACAAATATCCATTTATGGCGCTTCTGAAGAGAATCAACCCTTTTTCCAGACCAAACAACGACACCGGCTTTGGCACGAATGCCAATGGCTATGGTGGCCGCTTTATTAACCGTGACGGAAGCTATAATATACGTCGGGAAGGACGTTCCTTTATGCACCGTTTTAATATTTATCATGCCCTGTTGAACGTGCCCGCCTGGCAGTTTGCGGTGGTCATCCTGCTTTTTTATTTTTCTATCAACTTGTTGTACTCGGGTATTTACTGGTGGTTGGGCGCGGATCAGTTCCAGGGTATCATTGGTAAAACTGCCTGGGAGCGGTTCAAAGAAATCTATTTCTTTAGCACGGAAACCTTTACTACTGTAGGATACGGGCGGGTAAACCCGGTTGGCGACGGTGTTAACGTGGTAGCCGCGGTGGAAGCGATGACAGGTTTTCTTTCCTTTGCGGTTGCCACAGGTCTTATCTACGGCCGGTTTTCCAAACCACGGGCACACCTGCTGTTCAGCGATGATGCACTTGTTGCACCCTACCAGGATAAGTCAGCGCTGATGTTCCGCTTTGCCTCGTACAAAGAAAATCAAACCCTTAACAATGTGGAAGTGCAGGTAACACTGGGCCTTCAGGTACAGGAAAATGGCAATGCCGTCTATAAATTTTATACCCTGCCACTCGAAAGGAAAATGGTGGACAGCCTGGCAATGAACTGGACAGTAGTACATCCTATTGATGAAGACAGCCCCCTGCTCGGGTTTACGGCGCAGGATATGGAAACTGCCGATGTGGAATTGTATGTAACTGTAAGAGGATTTAATGATGTATATGCCAATACGGTGATCCAGCGAACATCTTATACCTACCAGGAAATTTTATTCAACCGGAAATTTGTACCCATGTATCGTGAAAGCGATAACGGGAAAACAACAGTGCTGGAGCTGCATCACCTAAGTAAAACAAAGGAAGCAGAATTGCGGTAAGCAGAAGGCAGAAAGCAAAAAGCAAAAAGCTATTGGGGCGATTGAATAAAGCGGAGGGGAACGCCTTCGGCGTTTGTCTTTGGGCAGGATTAGTATGATTATAATGATTATGCTGATTTTAGCTTTATCTGATCTATGTCTTTATCCTGTTGGTAAACACATTTGAAGAAGAAGTAAGCTTCTTTCAAAAAAAGAAATAAAATCAGTACAATCATTATAATCATACTAATCCTGCCCAAAGACAAACGCCGAAGGCGTTCCCCTCCGCTTTTAAGCCTTCTGCTTATCGGAAATCAGTAATAAACCAATAAAGGTGAACAGGCCGTTAATGATCAGCAATTCCAAACCTATCTGGAAGCTGCCGAAAAGGGATTTTTGATAAATATCCACCACCAGGCAAAGCAATGGAGCTGCCACACAAACCACCGGCACCAGCGCATCCTTTACCTTTCGTTTTGTTAAAATACCAAAGGCAAATAACCCCAGCAAAGGACCATACGTATAGGTGGCTATCTTCAGGATAACACCTATCATACTCGGGTTATTCACCCACTCAAAAACCATTACAAACAGCAGGAATATAAATGCCATCAGGAGATGTATACGCTGACGATATTTCTTTTTCTGCACTTCTGTCCAGTCGGTTCTCTTTTGCATATCAAGGATATCAATGCAGAGGGAAGAGGTGAGCGCGGTCATAGCCCCATCGGCACTGGGGAACAATGCAGAGATCAACGCAATGATAAAGATCACGGAAATCACCGGCGGCATATGTTTCAGTGCCAGTTCGGGGAACAGTTTGTCGCCGGTAGCCGTCACCTGCTGTTGCGCGCCATATAAGTGAAGCAGGCCTCCCAGGAAGAGGAAAAATCCAATTACAATCACCATAATAAAGGCCAGCGTAACCATATTCTTTTTGGAATCCTTTAAAGTTTTTACAGAGATATTTTTCTGCATCATCTCCTGATCCAGGCCGGTCATGGTGATGGTGATGAAGGCCCCCGCGAAGATCTGTTTTAAAAAGAATAGTTTGTCGTTCGGGTCTGTATTAAAAATAGTGGTAAGTCCCCGTTCGTGCATCGCCGTAAAACTTTCGCCAAGGGTCAGGTGCATGGTATGCAATATAAATCCAACACAGATCACCAGTCCTGCCAGCATACAGCTTGTTTGCAAAGTATCGGTATACACAATGGTTTTAACGCCGCCCTCATAAGTATACAGCAATATCATAAAAAGAATAATGAGGGTGGTAAGCCAGAAAGGTACCCCGAAACTGGAGAGGATAGCATCCTGTAATATTCTTACCACCAGGTATAACCTGGCGGTGGCGCCAAGTGTGCGGGAAAGAATAAAGAACGAGGCGCCTGTTTTATAAGAACTTTTTCCAAAGCGGCTGTCGAGATAATTATAGATAGAAGTAAGGTGAAGCCGGTAATACAGTGGTATCAGCACATAAGCGATGGTGATATACCCGATAAAATAACCCAGGGTGATCTGCATGTAAGAGAAGGCATCCTTTCCTACGGCGCCGGGAACGCTTACAAATGTAACGCCGCTGAGGGAAGTGCCTATCATACCAAAGGCCACCAGCATCCAGTTACTGTTACGATTGCCAATAAAAAAAGAGTCATTGTTGGAATTACGACCCGTATACCATGCTACTACCAATAATATGATAAAGTAGGCAACAACGAAGGAGAATAATAAACCTGACGACATAAATCAAATTTGATCAATATACTACTTTACATTTAAGGAGCAAAGCAGCAAAGAGGCAAAGATAACGATCTTCCGGTCTTTGCGGCGATGGGAAATAACGGCTTCATTTATTGACGTGGATCAATTTTTACGGAACATGTTAACATGATCTTTGCGCCATCAAAATAAATGATATGTCTGTTTTAACAATGAAAGCTCCGCCGGCGGCGGAACCGCCGCAACGGCGAACCTGGGCTGTAAAGGCTGCAGTGATCGGCATCTCCCTGATCCTTTTTATGGTAAACCTGGATACAAGTATTGTAATAGTAGGATTGCCGGTACTGATGAAAGCCCTGCAGGCTTCTTTTGCTGCAGCCCAGTGGGTGGTATTGAGTTATATGCTATTGCTCACGGCACTGATTGCAGGCGCCGGCCGGCTGGGGGATATCTTTGGAAAAAAGAAATTATACCTCCTGGGCATCGCCCTGTTTACGCTGGCATCCCTGGGTTGCGGCATCGCGCCAGGTATTGGCACACTGATCGCATGCCGTGCCCTGCAAGGGATAGGCGCCGCCTTTTGTTTATCGCTCAGCTTCGCCCTGGCGGGCGACCTGGTGCCCAAAGCCCATCTGGGCCGCACCATGGGCTGGCTTACGATGATGGTGCCTTTGGGTATTGCTTCGGGGCCTACCTGTGGCGGCATCCTGGTATCTACACTCGGGTGGCAGTCGATGTTCCTGGTGAATATTCCCATTGGGATACTGGCCTATGGCCTGGTGCGCAAATATGTACCGGTAACAGCCAAAGGAAACCCGCAGCAAACCGACTGGACGGGTATGATCCTGCTCGCCGCAGTATTGGTTTGCTACTGCTTAGGCATGACCTTTATGGAGGATCAGGGGCTGTGGAGCCAGCCGGTGTTGCTGCTGCTGGCCGGTTTTACCGGTGGACTGGTACTGTTTGTCCGTTATGAAAAACGGGTGAAGCAACCGTTCCTGGATATGCGGTTGTTCCGCAATCCGTTGCTGAGTGCCAGTTTGATCGCTGCTTTGCTGGTATACACCGTAATCATGGCCACCGTAGTATTATTGCCTTTTTATCTCACCAACGAAGGGCACTATACGCCGCTGGAAACGGGGTTGCTGATGTCTTTTGGTCCGTTGGTAACCGCCGTGCTCAGCGTATTTGCCGGCAAGGCAGCGGATCGCTTTCATGCACGTAAAGTGATGCTGGCCGGCGTACTGGTGATGGTGGCCGGCTGTGTGGCTATGAGTACGCTGTCGCCGGACCAGGGGATCATCGGTTTCTTATGGCGTATTGGTTTGATCCAGGTGGGACTAACCTTCTTTCAAACACCCAACAATACCGCTGTGATGGAGCTGGCCGCACCGGAACAACGCGGCCTGATGAGTGGATTACTATCTTTGTCACGCACCACCGGTCATATAACGGGAACGGCTGTACTGGGAGCCATATTCGCATTACTCATCAGACAGGACTCCGTTACACATGCTATATCTGTGATATTCCTGGTGGCCACCATCCTGACAGGAGTAGCCGCATTATTAATATATTTGGTGCTGAAACAGCAGGGACGCCGAAATAACGCATAAGCATGTACGATCAGCTAACTACTTTTATTCTCAGCAAAATAAATGTAACGGATGCGCAACTGAGCGCGATACTATCTCATTTCAAATCCTTGAAAACCACGCGCCACCAGCTGTTACTGACGGAAGGAGAGCTGTCTAAGAATATCTTCTTTGTGAGCAGCGGATGTGTAAGGGTTTATTTTATAGATGAAAACGGACAGGAAGCTACCCGGTACCTGGCTTTTGAGAATAATTTTGTGAGTGGACTTATGAGTTTTATTTCCCAGCGCCCCTCTCATGAATTTATCCAGGCGGTAATGCCCTCCCAGTTGCTCGCTATTTCCCGCAACGATTTCTATTACCTGCTGGATACCATCCCGGCCTGGGAAAAGTTTTACCGGCACTACCTGGAAAACGCCTACGTAGTCAATACCAGCCGGTTGATGAGCTTTATCACCCAAACCGCGGGAGAAAGATACCGGCAACTGCTCCTCGAAGCGCCGCATATCGTACAACGGCTTCCGAATAAACTGGTGGCTTCCTATCTTAATATTTCCCAGGAAACACTGAGCCGCCTCAAATCAAAACGGTAACAATCCCCGCAAAATCCGGCAGATTGCCGGCCTGACAGGCGTAAAACAGCTGTAAATAAATGCTTGACTTTGGCAAATAATAAATTTGCTTTTGTCAAGTATTTATTTATTTTTGTACTGAAAAACAGTCACCTATGTCCAATGAATCCCAGGTAGTCAGTGATATCCGTAGTTTTAACCGCTTTTATACGGGGATGATTGGTTTACTAAACCAGCATATCCTCGATAGTAATTTGTCGCTCTCGGAAGTGAGGGTGTTATATGAAATCGGGCAGCTGGGAAAATGTACCGCCGGACAGCTCATCAGTATCCTGAAGATCGATGGCGGCTATCTCAGCCGCATGTTAAAGAAATTTGAGAAAAACGGCTGGCTGACCAGGCAACAGTCTACCGCCGACGGACGTACGTTTTTTTTACACCTCAGCGCCTCCGGGAAAAAAATGCTCGCAGGACTGGAAGAAAAATCCACCGGGGAAATACGGACCCTAACGGCTCCCTTGTCGGAGAAACAGCAGCTGCAGGTAGCGGGCGCCATGAAAACCATACAACAGGTATTATCAGCAGGAGAGGGAGCGCCGGTTTCGGATATTCATATCCGTTATAACCTGCTTCCGGGAGATGTAGGCTATCTTATTTATTTACATGGACAGTTGTATGCCCGCGAATCGGGTTACAACCTTGAATTTGAAGCTTATGTATGTAAAACGTTCTATGAATTTCTGCCCACCTATAATCCCGCCAAGGATCGTATGTTCCTGGCCATAGCCGACAACCAGATAGTGGGTTCCGTAGCCATTCTCGGCTCTTCCCGGCACCTGGCCCAGCTTCGCTGGTTCCTGATACATCCGGATTACCGGGGCAGGGGGCTGGGGAAAAAATTACTGGAAGAAGCGCTCCTCTTTTGCAGGGAGAAAGACTACCAGAAAGTATACCTGATGACGACCAGTATGCAGGAAACAGCTATCGCCCTTTATAAGAAAGCAGGTTTCCGTAAAACGGGAGAGAAACACCTGCAGCTCTGGGGACAACAGCTGTACGAGCAACGTTATGATATGGACCTGTTCTAGGCGTATTTATGCAGTAATACAATCTGCCCCAGGTGGTAGGCGTCGTGCTCTGCAAGCCCCTGCAGGTAATAAATAGCTTTGTGTTCAGTGCCCGGAAAAGCATCAAATAATTCCTTCTCCGGAAATTTGCGGATCGACTCCGCCATTTGCGCAAAAGAATGCAATAACCGGTGCCTGGTGGCCTGCCAGTTTTCTTCCCCGTGGTTTTCAGGCATGTAAAAGTCCGGTAAGTCCCCGTCCTGTTCCGGCGCCTCATTATGCATAAATCGTTGTGCACGTTGATGCCAGAATATAACGTGGTTCACAATTTCCCAGATGTTGTTGGACTCCCCAAATGCCTTCGTGGCCTGCTTTGCATCTATGCGGGAAAGATGTTCCATAAAGGTGACGTCTATCCACGGCTGGCCATTATAAAGGTTCTCCAATGACGTAGCTAAGTGTTCCGTTAATAATGACATACAAGATGATTTTTATTTTTTAAAAGATATCCGTATCTCTTTTAAATAGGTATTTACATAACCGGCACGCATCTGTATAAATAAGAAGTATAACCCCGTTAATCATAATAATCGTCTAATAGTGGGGAACCACGAAGCCCGGTAGCCGTAATTTACTGAATTCTTTCCCTTATTTTTAAAGAATATAAAAACCATCGTTATGGATCAGCAGCAACTGGAAAACAACAAGAATGAAGATGCTATGCGGATGGCAATCAGCACCATGAAACAACGTCTGGGATTGATAGAACAGGGCGGGGGAAAGAAAAGCCTGGAGAAAGTGCGGCAACGTGGCAAGCTAACTGCCAGGGAGCGCATTCAGTACCTGGTAGACAAAGATTCGACCTTTACAGAAATAGGCGCCTTTGCTGCCTACGACATGTATGAGGAATATGGTGGCTGCCCGGCCGCAGGTACGGTAGGCGGCATCGGTTATGTAAGTGGCCGGCAGTGTATGATCGTGGCCAATGATATGACGGTAAAGGCAGGGGCCTGGTTTCCGATGACCGGCAAAAAGAACCTCCGTTTACAGGAAATCGCCATGGAAAACCGGCTCCCGGTTATTTACCTGGTAGATAGCGCCGGTGTATTTCTTCCTATGCAGGACGAAATATTTCCCGATAAAGAACACTTTGGACGCATCTTCCGCAACAACGCCCGGATGAGCGCCATGGGCATTACACAAATTGCGGCAGTAATGGGTAGCTGTGTGGCCGGTGGTGCTTACCTGCCTATCATGAGCGATGAAGTACTGATGGTGGAAGGTAACGGCTCCATTTTCCTGGCAGGCCCTTACCTGGTGAAAGCAGCCATCGGGGAAGACGTAGATGCGGAAACGTTAGGAGGCGCAGTCACCCATACAGAGATCTCCGGAATCGCAGACTACAAATTTAAAACAGATGAGGAATGCCTCGACCAGGTGAAACGGATAGTGAGTAAGCTGGGACACCAGCCCCTCGCCGGTTTTGACCGCATAACGCCGGCAGCGCCGCTGAAATCAGGTGAAGAACTCGACAGCGTATTGCCCGCCGATAGCTCCCGGCCCTATGATATGCTGGAAATTATTGAACGCCTGGTAGACGGATCCGCTTTTGACCAGTATAAACAAGACTATGGTAAAACCATTCTATGTGGTTATGCCCGCATAGACGGATGGGCAGTAGGTATTGTAGCTAACCAGCGGAAAATAGTTAAAAGCCGCAAAGGCGAAATGCAGATGGGCGGTGTTATCTATAACGACAGCGCCGATAAGGCGGCACGTTTTATCATGAACTGTAACCAGAAAAAAATACCACTGGTATTTTTACAGGATGTTACGGGTTTTATGGTAGGCAGCAGAAGCGAACATGCCGGTATCATTAAAGATGGCGCCAAGCTGGTAAATGCAGTGGCCAACTCGGTAGTGCCCAAAATCACCATCATCGTTGGTAACTCCTATGGCGCCGGCAATTATGCTATGTGTGGTAAAGCCTATGATCCGCGTTTTATTTACGCATGGCCTTCCGCTAAAATCGCAGTAATGGGAGGCGATCAGGCCGCGAAAACATTGCTGCAGATCCAGGTGGCATCACTCAAAGCAAAAGGACAGGTGATCACACCGGAGGAAGAAGCCCGCTTGCTGAAAGAAATCACAGATAAATATTACGCGCAAACAACGCCCTATTATGCAGCGTCCCGTCTTTGGGTCGATGATATCATCGATCCTGCCGATACCCGCCTCCGCATCGCGGAAGGAATAAAAGCAGCCAATAATGCACCTGTTGAACAGGTATTTAGTGTAGGGGTAGTGCAAGTGTAGCTTTTAGCTTTTAGCCATTAGCTTTTAGCAAGCGGAGCACCGATAGTTGAAAGCTAATGGCTAATAGCGGCGTTACCTTCGCGCTGTTTAAAAGCTAAAAGCTAACTGCTAAAAGCTGTTGTTATTCCTTATCTTCGCGCTGCTTTAAAATTGAACATGGCTGAACTGGTAGTATATACTGATGGTGCATCCCGCGGCAATCCAGGCCCGGGAGGATATGGCGTAGTCCTCATCTGGGGAAATATCCGGAAGGAAATGTCGCAAGGGTATCGTAAAACCACCAATAACAGGATGGAGCTCCTGGCGGTGATCGTAGCACTGGAAGCCCTGAAAAAAGATGGGGTGCCCGTCACCATTTTTACAGATAGCAAATATGTGGTAGACAGTATCGAGAAAGGATGGTTATGGGGTTGGGTAAAAGTGAATTTCAAAGACAAAAAAAATAAAGATCTCTGGTTGCGTTTTATTCCCCTTTATAAGAAGCACCGTATAAAAATGCAGTGGGTGAAAGGTCATGCCAGTAATCCATTTAATAACCGCTGCGATGAATTGGCTACACAGGCGGCCGACAGCGGAGACTGGCTCGTTGATGAAGGTTTTGAAAGCGGCCTGATGTAGAATAACCTGTTTTCTTCCGAACCAACAGGAATGCATAATTGTAATATAAGCGCAATCTCAACTTCCGCTTATGCTATCCTGGTTGATTGAAACGTTACAAAAGTATCCTGAAATAGCCGTGATGTTAACCCTGTTAGTAGGTTACCTCATCGGCAAAGCCCATATAAAAGGTTTTACGCTGGGTACCGTTACCGGTGTATTGCTGGTAGGTATCGCCATTGGTAGCTTCCATATCGCTATTCCTTCGGAAACCAAATCAATTTTTTTCCTGTTCTTCCTGTTTTGTACCGGCTATGGTATCGGTCCGCAATTTTTCCAGGGACTAAAAAAAGACGGGTTACCCATTGCATTATTTTCTTTTATTGTTTGCTGCAGCAGTTTATTGTTCTGTTGGGGACTGGCTTCTTTATTACGCTTCGAAACAGGTACCACCGCGGGTTTGATGTCCGGCGCCAATACCTGTTCTGCTATTATCGGCGTGGCCTCTAATACTATTAATGAACTTGATCTGAACGACGATGATAAGGCCACGCTCATCAACCAGATTCCCGTGGCCTATGCAGTAACCTATATTTTCGGTACCGCCGGTACCAGCTGGTTCCTGTCTGTAGTAGGGCCCTGGTTTATGTCGGGCAGCAGGGCGAAGCTGATAGCCGAAACAAAGGAAATGGAAGGCAGAATATCAGATGCCGCTACAGAAGGAGAGGAAAATATTACCACTGCATATGACCATGTCGCCTTCCGCGCATATCTTGTGAACGGTGAACTGGCAGGAGATGGTAAAACAGTGAGAGAGATTGAAAACACGTTACACGATAAAAAGAGGTTGCTCTATATCCACCGCGTAAGAAGAAACGGAAAAATGGTGGAAACCAGCCCTGATTTTGTTATTAAACCGGGAGATATTGTGGCGATAGGAGGCCAGCGCTCTGCGGCCATTGCGTCGGAGGCTTTATTGGGCAAAGAGGTAGCCGATGCGGAACTGCTAACCTTCCCGGTGCAGTCGGTGAGCGTGATCATTACCAACAAAGCCGCCTGTAATAAACCCCTCGGAGCCCTCGGTTTGCATGCGAAGTTTCATGGTATCAGCATCCGGAAAATTACCCGCAGTGGTATTGAAATGCCACTCAGGAGCGCTACTGTTATACAGAAAGGAGATGTTGCAGAAATGGTAGGTATCCAGGAGGAGTTGGATAAAGCAGTGGCCGTTTTGGGATATAAGGAAAAAGGCGGCGTGGAAACCGATATCGTTTACCTCGCCGGGGGTATTGTAGCAGGAACATTGTTTGGCAGTCTTAGTGTGCGCCTCGGCAATGTACCCGTGGAACTCAGCACCAGCGGCGGCGCACTGATCGCCGGTCTTGTATTTGGCTGGATGCGCGGAATGCACCCCCGCTTCGGTTATATTCCGGCTGCTTCACAATGGGTGCTGACAAAACTGGGCTTACACGTATTTATTGCTATCGTTGGATTAAGCGCCAGTGAAGGTTTTTTAAAAGGGCTAAAGGAAGAAGGAGTGACGCTATTCCTGGCAGGTGTGGTATTAAGCCTGCTGCCGATGATACTGGCGCTGTTCCTGTCGAAATACGTATTTAAATTTCATCCGGCAATAGGTTTGGGGGCCTGCGCAGGCGCGCACGATGAGTCTGCCCCGCTGCTCGCAGTGCAGGATGCGCTGAACAGCAAAGTACCTGCATTAGGATATACAGTCGCCTACGCCGTAGCCAATATCACCCTCACCACTTCAGGTGTTATTATTGTACTGTTAATGCACAAAGGAGGGTAAAATTATCCGTTCATCACATTTTATTTCGCTGAAACCCGCTCGCATACAGGAAACCTATTTTTATGCCCGGTTGGATCTGCAACTTTTTTAACATTTCTTTTGTTTTGTTCTCGTAAAGCATATAGCTTTGCGTCCCATTAGTCTATAGGAGTTATAGGATAATAAGATCGGAAAAATAAAAAGAAAGCTTATGAGAAGGAATACCCAACCATATTTTGTACGCAACCATTGTTGTTGCGATTATTAAACCAATCATCATTAAACCAATAGCATCGAAGAATTTGTCTGCTTAACCACATCGCTGTGACAGCAGGTTACAACAATCATTAACTGTTCCCGAAACGCCGCCTGTTCCCGGCATATAACATCAATGAAAAAAACTGCCAGGCCTGTTTAACAACAGGTATGACTGCTTATTGCCATGAAAAACCAAACTGCTCACTTCAACATTTTATCTATGTTACAACGACTACTGCTAGTACTATTGCTATTCGGCCCGATAGCCGTATTTGCCCAAACAAGGACTGTCACCGGACGTGTTGTTTCCGCAAAGGATAACATACCATTGCCGGGAGCTTCGGTATTGATAAAAGGAACCAGTACCGGTGCTGTTAGCGATCCTGACGGAAATTTCAAATTGCAGGTGAACGACCCTGCAGCCACTACTTTAATTGTACGCTTTATCGGCATGGAACAACAGGAAGTGCCGATCAGCAACAGCCCTCTTAATGTTGCACTCCGCTCGTCCGGAAAAGATTTAGGTGAAGTGGAAATTGTGGTGGCATACGGTGTGGCAAAAAAGAGTTCTTATACCGGTTCGGTATCGCAGATTAAAGGCGATGAACTGGTAAACAGACAGGTATCCAGTGTATCCAAAGCATTACAGGGACTTGCAGCAGGTGTGCAAAGTACTGCTACCAGCGGGCAGCCCGGTTCTGATGCAACCATCCGCATCCGCGGGGTAGGGTCTATCAATGCTTCTGCGGATCCGTTGTACGTATTGGACGGGGTACCTTACGGCGGTAGTCTGAATGCTATCAACCCATCTGACATCGAATCTATCAGCGTATTAAAAGATGCGGCATCCAGCGCACTATACGGCTCCCGTGGCGCCAATGGCGTTATCATCATCACCACCAAAAAAGGCCGTAAGCTGGGAACCACCATCGATGCGCGTGTTAGCCAGGGCTTCTCCAAAAGGGCCGTAAAAGATTATGAGAAAGTAAGCACCGGTCAATATTTCGAAATGTACTGGGAAGCCCTCCGTAATGCCGGTTTAACAAACGGACTATCGCCCGCTACAGCCGCCACGCAGGCGAGCAGCAATTTGGTCAGAAGAGTCGGTATTAACCCTTATGGCGCTGCATTTCCGCAACCGGTAGGCACCGACGGCAAACTGGTGGCAGGCGCTAAAACATTGTGGAATGACGATTGGAACGACGCCATGCAACGCACCGGTCAACGCACACAGGCGGACCTGAGCATCAGCGGCGCTACTGAAAAAAGCAGGTATTATATTTCCGGTGGTTATCTTAACGACCAGGGTATTTATCTCGGCTCCGGTTTCAAACGCTATAATGTACGCAGCAATGTAGAGATCGATGCAAAGAAATGGCTGAAGATCGGGTTAAACCTCGGCGGCGCACATTCTGATCAACAGGCGCCTCCGTCTGAAGACAGCCGCTCCGACAACTACGTGAACTACGGTCGCCTCATGTCCAGCTTCTATCCGATTTATCAGCGCGACAGAACCACAGGCGCCTATCTGCTGGATGCCAACGGGAACAAAATGTTTGACTACGGCAGTTACCGCCCCAGCGCCGCCAATACAAACAGTAACCTGGTGGGTACATCTGCTATCGACAAACATAACCTGTCCAGGGATGACATTTCTGCACGTATTTATGGTGAAGCAAACCTCTGGAAAGGACTGAAGTTTAAAACCAGCTATAACGCGGATTATACCGCCAGAAACCAGCATGAATATACCAACCCCGTTTATGGTTTTGATGCAGAAGTGGGAGGAACCGTGGAGAAGATTTCTACCCGTACCTTCAGCTGGACTTTCAATAACATCCTGACCTACGAACAAACCTTTAACGAAAAACATCACCTGAACCTGCTGGCAGGACAGGAAACCTATAAGTTCACCAACACGTTCATGGATGGTCAGCGCTCAGGGTTCTCCCTGCTGGGCCTCGATGAATTATCGGATGCTTCATTGATCAAAGACCTGCAGGGCTATACAGATACGTATAACCTTTACAGTTACCTGGGCCGTGCAGAATATGATTACCTGGGGAAATACTTCCTGTCGGCATCAGTGCGTTCAGACCGGTCGTCCCGCTTTGCGCCGGATCATGCCTGGGGCACTTTCTGGTCCATCGGCGGATCCTGGAAGGCCACAGAGGAAGACTTCCTGAAAGGCAGCAGCTGGCTGAACCTGTTGACTCTCCGCGCCAGCTACGGCGCACAGGGAAATGATAACCTTGGAGAGGATTCCTATTATAACTATTACCCGCTGCTGAATGTAAACAGTAACCTGGGTGAAGGAGGAACCTACCGCAGGTTTTTATATAACAAACTATTGAAGTGGGAAACCAATCTGAATCTGAATATTGGCGTCGATTATTCGATGTTCAACAACCGTTTCGGTGGTACTATTGAGTTCTTCCAGCGCAAATCAAAAGACCTGCTCTATTCCAAACCGTTGCCACCATCCCTGGGTTATTCTGCGATAGACCAGAACGTAGGCGCACTGAAAAATACAGGCGTTGACGTTACCCTGCATGGCGTACCGGTGAAAACGAAAGACTTTAGCTGGGTGGTAGATCTCAATATGACCCACTATAAAAATAAGATTACCGAATTACCGCAAAAAGAAATCATCAGCGGCACCAAGAAGCTGATGGTAGGAAGATCCATCTATGACTTCTGGATCCGCGAGTGGGCAGGGATAGATGAAAAAACCGGGTTGCCGTTATGGTATATTAACAATGCCGATGGCACCAAAGGTACTACCAGCAACTACAGCGCCGCTTCACAATATTACAATAGCTCCTCTTTGCCGGATCTGTACGGCGGACTTACCAATACCTTCAATTACAAAGGATTTTCGCTGTCGTTCCTGATTGCGTATAGTCTTGGGGGTAAAGTGCTGGATCAGGACTACCTGTTCCTGCTGGGTACCGGTACCTCCGCAGGACGGCCTTTTGCAACGGAAATGCAGCACCACTGGACACCGGAGAATACAAAAACAGATGTACCTAAGCTGACTACCATCCAAACCAACTGGACACAAACGTCAAGCCGCTTTTTGTATGATGCCAGCTATGCCCGTTTAAAAACGGTGAACCTGAGTTACAATCTTCCAAAATCACTGATGGAACGCGCGCATCTTAACAATGTGCAGGTCTATCTGCAGGGAGAAAACCTTTTCACCCTCTATAAGCATAAGGGATTGGACCCTGAACAATCAGTCGGTGGTACTACCTATTATCGTTACCCGGCCATCAAATCTTTATCTGCCGGTATTAACCTGAGCTTCTAAAAATTACGACCATGAAAAAGAACTTATTTATAATCATCATCGCCGTGTTTGCACTGGGATCCTGCAGCAAGGACTTCCTGGAAACCAAGCCTACCAATGCAGTGCCCGACGACGAGGTATTCAATACGGTAGATAATGTGGAAACAGTTATCAATGGTACCTGGGCTTATATGTTTGAAGAGTTTTTTACCTATGCTGTTCCCGGTTACAAGTCTATTCATCTTACCAGTGATGCAATGGGCAGTGATGTTGCAGTAACAACGGTTTACGGTTTGAGAGATTCCTATGGTTTCACAGAAATGACCGACAATACTAAAAACCGTGTAAACGCTTTCTGGACCATTCTTTACAAGGTAATCGACAACTGTAATAACATTATAGCAAGAATCGATAATGCTACCGGGGATGACAGTAAGAAACAACGCATTAAAGGCCAGGCATACGCCCTGCGCGCTAACTGTTACCTGACCCTGGCTTCTTATTACCAGTTTAACAGAACCGGTACAGAAAAAGCAGTGCCCATTTACCTGGAGCCAACCAGTGCCACGTCGGTGGGTAAACCCAAATCTACCATCACACAGGTATATCAACAGGTGATTGCCGATCTGCAGAAAGCCTTGCCATTGCTGAAGGATTATGAACGTAATCCTGCACAGAAATGGAAGATCGATCTGAACGTGGTGAATGGATTGCTGGCACGTGCCTACCTGTATAATCACCAATGGACACAGGCCATCAGCAGTGCAGTGGCGGCGCGCAGCGGCTATCCGCTGATGTCGGGCGACGACTACAACAAAGGGTTTAATGACCTCAATAATGTTGAATGGATCTGGGCTCATGGTCAAACGCCTAACCAGAGCAACGCCAGCTACAACTTCCATTACCTGGATGTGTCTACCCCCGCAGCCTATTACCAGAGCTTTATGGCGGATCCTTATTTCAAGAACTTCTTTGATAGTGCAGATGCACGTTTCCGCTTATTTGACTGGGATACCTTGCCTGACCAGGAAGGTTACCTGCGGTACAAGAAATTCCGCTTCCGTGATGCCAGCGCACTGGTAGGCGACCTGGTACTGATGCGCTCCGCAGAAATGTACCTGATTGAAGCAGAAGCATATACCCGGAACGGCAATAACGCAAAAGGCGCAGAAGCGCTGAACGCACTGCGTACCGCCCGTAATGCGGTGCCATACAAAGGTGGTGGAAGCCTGCTGGATTCCATACTGATAGAAAGAAGAAAGGAATTATGGGGAGAAGGATTTGCACTGTCGGACATTATTCGTACAGGCGGTACCGTAGTGAGGAAGCCTTTCCTTTCCTATACCGGGGAAGACAGTATCATTAACGTGATCCGGGCAGATGGCAGCACTTTAAAAGTGGCTGCACAGGGACACCTGACGCTGAAACAACCGGATGGACAGCCTTTCACGGCATATAGTCCTTACTACCTGTTTGCTATTCCCATTTCTGAAGTGCAGAATAATCCGAATCTTAATAACTAGCGGGAAGCAGAACGCTAGCGGAGGGGAACGCCTTCGGCGTTTATCTTTGGGCAGGATTAATATGATTATAATGATTGTACTGATTTTAGCTTTTTCTGATCTACATCTTTATCCTGTTGGTAAACATGTTCGATAGAAAGTATGCTTCTTTCAAAAAAGAAATAAAATCAGTACAATCATTATAATCATATTAATCCTGCCCAAAGATAAACGCCGAAGGCGTTCCCCTCCGCTAGTAGATCCACGGCAGTATCCTGCTGGTATGCTTCATGTAGTCAGTATATTCTTCCCCGAATTGTGCTGTCAGCATTTTTTCTTCCACATTCATCCGGTAAATAAAAACGGAGAGCACCGGTATGAAAACGATGGCAAGCGCCAGCCAGTTATTCACCGACAGGCCAAATCCAAGGAAAGACAAGAGGGAGCCGGCATAGGAGGGATGCCGCAAAATGCCGTATAGGCCATTCTTTTTTATGTGATGGTCTTTACGGATGGTAACCACTACCGTAAATAACCGGCCCAGCTGAGCAATGGACACAAAACGCAACAGCATGCCCAGCAGTATAACTGATAAGCCTATACGATTCATAAGCGGCCCCGGTGAAATAATGAAAGGTGTTTTAATCGCCACAATGGCGGCGATATTGATACATACAATGATAACGATCCAGATAAAGGCAAGACTTCCTTTGTCCTGCTTCTTTTTATCGGCCTGATCGCCGCCGCGCAGAATGCGGTGAAGCAATATTTCAGATAAAAACCAGACCAGGTAGATGACGGATGATAGCGAGTTCATATAATAAAGGATGTGGGACAGTATATACGTAATATATGTTATATTTTCTGATCTTCAAAAAGGTACGTAATTTGTAACCGCAATTAAAACGTGTGCTATGGAAAACCTGCAAACAATATTGCAATCTCCTACTCCGGTATTGATCGATTGTTTTGCCACCTGGTGCGGCCCCTGTCAGATGGTGCCACCCATTTTAAAAGAGGTGAAAGAAAAGCTGGGAGATAAACTGAGAATTGTGAAGATAGATATCGATAAAAACCAGCAGCTGTCGGCCCAGTGGCAGATCAGCAGTGTGCCCACCTTATTGCTTTTCCGTGAGGGCAGGATGATCTGGCGCCAGAGCGGGGTGGTACCGGCACATCAGCTGTTGCCGATACTGAACCAGCATTTGGGGTAAGCGTAAAGCGTAAAGCAGAAAGCAGAAAGCTACCGGCAAGAATGAACCAAGTGGATGTAAATCTCCGCATTAATCATTCCTGCCGGTAGCTTTTAGCTTTCTGCTTTCTGCCTTACGCTTTCACAAATTGTTCCCTGAATAAAAACTTTGCAGGTCCCTCGCCAGTACATCATAGATGGGGCGGGTAAATTCCATGAAAAGATCGGTAGGAGGTGGAGGTGGCATATCCCGCCCGCCAATGAGCAGTTTATCTTCATCGCTCAGCGCCCTTTCATCACCGCGGAATGTCCCAAACTGGTTCAACCAGGTATAGCTTCCCGGGATGCGGTCGGTTCGCAGCACCTGACCGTTAGTGGTATTGGTAATGCGGTAATCCAGCAGCCCTTTTGATACCACGGTTTTTTTGGTGATATACAGGGTAGCCTTTACCGTTTTATAGATATTGATTTCTTTTCCGCTGGTGTCTTTTGAAGTACCTACTATTATCTCTTTTGAAACTTCGCGTTCTGTGCGGTCTACATAGGTTTGTCCGACTACAAAATCAAAAAAGCGCAGTTCTATGTATTCATCCGGGCGCAGGTTTTCGCTGCGGGCAATTCTTTCATCGTAAAACTGCACAAACTGGTTGATATTGCGCTGTTGCAGGTTCCTAACCAGGTAGTCCCTGAACTGGTCTGCGGAGAACTGGAAATAGGGGGAGCGTACTTCAATTTCGCTGACTACTACATTGATAACGCCCAATTGGTAAGCTTCATCCCGTTTTTGTTTGGTATCGCGGTAACCGGGAATGAGCTTGAGGGCGGCACTAAATTCTTCATAGGCCTGTCGTGCGCTGGCTTTGTCGCCCCTGTTAAGCAGCGACATGCCGCGGTCGTACCGCATCTCCGCCGCATTTTCCTGGGCGCCGGTAATGGCGTCGCGGTAGTCTTTGGGTTGTACCAGCTTTAGCGCAGCAGGAGAGTTGTGTATGCTGTTATAAAGACTTTGGAGTGCCTTGTATTCGTTGCGTACAGCTTCCCACTTGAGTTGGTTATTGGACCGGAGATATTCATTAACCCGGTCTTCCCGGGCCAGCTGGGCCTGTTTATAGGCGTCCGGCAACATCCGGGTAGCGGTGGCATCCTGGGGTTTGCGTTGGAGCTTTTTTACAAAAGCCACTACTGCCTGGTCGTACCGGCCTTTATTGTATAATTTTTCGCCTGATTTGCAGGAAAGGAATAAGGAGTAAAGGAGAATAGCGGCTACACTGAGCAGCGGCTTCCATGATGGCTTTTTCAATGGGATTAATTTTATAAGGATATGTCTTCTGCCTGCTACAGCCCTGTTCCTCTCTATTTGAATTGTCTTCTCAGTTCACGGTCAGCCTCTCTGGCTTTAATGGAATCACGTTTATCGTGCAGTTTCTTTCCTTTACCAACACCTATTTCGATTTTGGCAAGGCTTTTATCTGTGATAAATATGCGCAGCGGTACAATGGTGTAGCCACGTTCCTTGATTTTGTTTTCAATTTTTCTCAGCTCCCGCTTTGTCAGCAGCAACTTACGCTCACGCAAGGGGTCATGATTAGCGGATGTGCCATGGCTGTATTCGGCAATATGTAAGCTTTTTACAAATAATTCTCCTTTGGAAAAATAGCAGAATGAATCATTAAAACTCACCTTATTAGCACGTACAGATTTGATCTCCGTTCCCAGCAATACCATCCCGGCAATATACTTATCTTCTATTGCGTACTCAAAATATGCCGATCTGTTCTTTAATTCTGCCATTATTTAGTGGTTAGCGTTTAGCTGATAGCTGTTAGCGGCTGGCAGGCAATAGTATTACTGTGCCGGGGCCGTCGCTAACAGCTATCAGTTCAAAGCTAGTTTTTGAAAATGGTCAGCAAACTTGCCAACCTCGTCTTAAGTTCTTTTCTATCCATGATGAAATCCAGGAAACCGTGTTCCAGCAGGAACTCTGCGCTCTGGAAGCCAGCAGGTAAATCTTTTTTAATGGTTTCTTTGATGATCCTTGGACCGGCAAATCCGATCAGTGCACCCGGTTCTGCTATATTCAGGTCGCCCAGCATAGCATAAGAAGCGGTAACACCACCCGTGGTAGGGTCGGTCATTAAAGAGATGTAAGGCAGCCTGGCGTTGGCCAGCTGTGTAAGCTTGGCAGCCGTTTTGGCCATCTGCATCAGGGAAAATGCACTCTCCATCATACGGGCTCCCCCGGATTTGGAAATGATCATCAACGGCATTTTGTTAACGATACAATAGTCAATAGACCGGGCAATCTTTTCACCTACTACCGAACCCATGGAGCCTCCAATAAAGTTGAAATCCATACAGGCCACTACCAGGTCGTTGCCCAGCACTTTACCGGCACCCACCGTCATTGCGTCTTTCAGACCGGATTTCTTCTGTGCATCCTTGAGCCTGTCACCATAAGGCTTCAGATCTTTAAAGCCCAGAAAGTCCGTCGGGTAAATATTTGGGAACAGTTCCTCGAACTGGTTGTTATCAAATATAATCTCAAAATACTCTGCAGAGTTGATACGGTTGTGATAATTACATTTATCACAAACGTAGAAATGCTCTTTCAGATCCTTTACAGTGGTGGTTTTTTTACAGTTAGGACACTTGTGCCACAAACCATCCGGTGCTTCTTTCTTTTCACTGGTGGTGGTAGAGATGCCTTGTTTAATTCGCTTAAACCAGCTTGACATATTTTACTATTAGATTAGAAAATAGTGGTGCAAGATACGAATTATCGTATAAAGCCAAAAACATAAGAAGAAAAAGCTTAAAGCATAAAGGAAAAAGCAAAAAGCTATTGTAGCGAAGATGACAATATATCGTATTAAAGTATATATTATCGCTTTTGTCTCCGCTGCAATAGCTCTTTGCTTTTTCCTTTATGCTTTAAGCTAAGCCGATCTTACGCATTCCTGTTGATGCAGTTCAGGTCTCTGAACGCTTCTTCCAGGCGCTTAACAAAGGTTTCTTCGCCTTTGCGCAGCCATACGCGTGGATCGTAGTATTTTTTATTTGGCTTGTCTGCGCCTTCCGGATTACCCAGCTGGCCCTGCAGATAGTCTTTTTTCGCTTCGTAGAAATCATGGATACCTTCCCAGAATGCCCACTGCATATCTGTGTCGATATTCATTTTGATAACACCATAACCCAGTGCTTCTGTGATCTGGTGTTTTGGAGAACCGCTACCACCATGGAATACATAGTATACCGGTTTAGCAGCCGTTTTATATTTTTCCTGGATGAACTCCTGGCTGTTGTGCAGGATCACCGGGCGCAGTTCTACGTTGCCGGGAGAGTATACACCATGTACGTTACCAAATGCGGCAGCTACCGTGAAACGGGGACCTACCTTTGATAAAGTTTCGTAAGCATAAGCTACTTCTTCAGGCTGTGTATACAGTTTAGCGTTATCTACACCGGAATTGTCAACGCCGTCTTCTTCACCACCGGTTACACCCAGCTCGATTTCGATGGACATACCCAGTTTATTCATTCTCTCAAAATATTTATGAGAAATTTCGATGTTTTCAGCAATAGGTTCTTCGGAAAGATCCAGCATGTGAGAGCTGTACAGCGGTTGACCGTGTTGTTTGAAGAATTGTTCGCCCGCATCCAGCAAACCATCGATCCATGGCAACCATTTTTTAGCGGCATGGTCCGTATGTAATACTACCGGTACGCCATAATATTTAGCTACTTCATGTACGTGTTTAGCACCGGAGATACCACCCGCGATGTTAGCCTGCAGCTTGTCGTTCGGCATACCCTTACCGGCAAAAAATTGTGCACCACCGTTGGAAAACTGAATAATAACCGGTGAATTTACTTTAGCAGCTGTTTCCAGTACCGCATTCACGGAGTTAGTTCCCACAACATTCACGGCAGGCATAGCAAATCCGTTGTCTTTGGCATCGTTATACAGCGCATCCAGCTCTTCGCCGAATAATACGCCAGCTCTGTATTTTCCCATACTCTGATATGTGTTTTATTTTTTTGGAAAGCAAATATAAGGAGTTAAATAGAAGATTTATAGCGAAAAGTAAGTGCTTATGTATTAAATCTACCAATAGAAAAACGTATTTTACCCGATCTTAACCTGCGTCAGCATGAAACCATTCTTTGCCCTGTTTGCCTGGATATTATTGCAAATGCCCGCTACTATTGCGTTTGGTGCGAGCGCAAACGATTCTCTCCTTTATTATACTTCTTTTGATGGTACCCGGATTCACTACACGGTAAAGGGTACGGGTAAACCCATATTATTGGTACATGGCTTTATTGCGGATGGGGAATCGTGGAAAAAAACTGCTTTATATGATTCACTCCTGTTGCACGGATACAAGGTAATAACGCTGGATATGCGCGGGAATGGGGCTTCAGACCATCCGCACGATAGTACGGCTTATCTTGGCGACGCTGAAGCAAAGGATATTATGGGACTCATTACTTTCCTTGGGCTGAATAGCTACCAGGTGGTAGGTTATTCCCGTGGCGCCATTATCACGGCCCGTTTGCTGCTGCTAGACAATCGTATCAGGAGTGGTGTATTGGGTGGTATGGGTACCGGTTTTACCGATCCGGCCTGGCCCCGCCGTCAACGGTTTTATGAGGCGCTTTCCGGCAAAGACGTACCGGAACTCGCGGCGATGGTAAAAAATGTTCAGAAAGCCGGCCTGGATCAGCGTGCCTTGGCGCTGATGCAATTTGGCCAACCGGCTACTACACCGCAGGAACTGGCCAGGGTGCAACAACCGGTGCTGGTGATAGGAGGGGATAAGGACAGCGACAATGATACCGGCGGCTCACTGGCAGCCATGATGCCGGCCGGTATGCATGGTACGGTTACAGGAGATCATAACAGTGTAGTCCGCTCGGCACCATTCGCCGCCTGGGTACTGGATTTCCTGCAAAATCATTAAACGACAGTCAGTACGCCGCCATCCACTTTAATAGTAAAGGGTGTCAAAGCAGCGGTGGCAGGCCCATTGCTTACTGCGCCGGAGGTGGTATAACGGCTGCCATGTCCGCAGGGTGCATTACATTCAATTAGTTTGCTGCTGTTGTTGTAGGTCGCTACAGTACAACCCTGATGCGTACAGGTGCTGGATAGCGCGGTAAAGTTACCTGCTGTACTGCCGGCACTGGTACGGATAATAATAACGCCATTAGAGATCTTAAAATCGCCGACGTTTGGAAGATCACTGCTGAGGTTGAGTGTCAAACGGGCATTACCTCCTCCGCCGCCGGGAGGATTCGGAGCAGGATTGTCACTTCCTCCTTTGCTGCAGGCCGCCAGCCCTGCGGTACAAGCTAATACCAGCGTTAATCCAATGTTGGAAACAAAATCTCTTCTTTCCATAAATATGCGTTTTTTGTTGATCGATATCCTGTTTACGCAAACGAAAAGAAGAAGGTTGCCTGATGATTAAAAGGTAAGATTTTTTAAATAGGTACTGGCCTCCAGTAAACGGCTGCCATACCAGGAAAACATTTCGCCGTCAACCAGCATAATGCGCGCAGCCGGCAGTATTGCCCGCAATTCAGCGATATGTTTTTCACGGAAAGGATAGGGCTCGGAAGATAGTAATACCAGTTCACATCCGCTGCTGGCCAACTGCGCCGCAGTTACGGCAGGATAACGCAGCTCCCCCGCAAATACGTTGTGCAGCCCGCATACGCCTAATATTTCATGGATAAAAGTATCGCCACCCGCCACCATCCATGGATCACGCCATATCAGGTAGGCTGTTGGAACCCGGTTTGCCTGTACCGGCAACGCGGCAAAACCCGCTTTTATCTGCGTGAGTAATGCAGTGGCCGCAGCTTCACGATGGGTAATAGCGCCAATACCGGTAATCATTTCATATGCGTCTTCCAATGTTTGGATATTACTCACCCATACCGGGTAATCCTTCATCAGTGGCTCCACATCACTGGCCAGGTTCTCTTCCTTATTGGCAATAATGAGGTCAGGCTTCAGCTGGTCAATAATATGGCGGTGTATATTTTTGGTGCCGCCCACCCGCGTTTTTTCACGGAACCACGTTAACGGATGTACGCAGAATTTTGTAATGCCCACCACCTCTTTGTCGAGTCCCAGGGAATACAATAGTTCGGTTTGTGAGGGTACCAGCGAAATGATCCGCTGTGGCGGACGTGCTAATGTAATGGATCTGTTAAGCTGATCAGAAAAAATCATTGAAAAAGTTTTCGTTGCATTCATTCAAATGCAACGAAAACTAACAACATCTCCTTCGCTGCATTTACTAAAAGCTAAAAGCTAAAGGCTAAAAGCTTCTCTAACGCCCCAGCGCCTGGATAATATCATACTTCGTAACAATATGGTGGTTGCCGCTATCATCTTTGGTAAGTACTGCGCCGTTTTCCCGGTTAATATAGACCGATAGTTTTTCTATCGGCGTATCCTGGCTTACCAGCGGGAACGGCGATTGCATCACTTGCCTGATCAGCGCGTCTTTCAGGTTGGCATCATCAATCAGGCGGTTAAATAATCCGTTTTCAGAAATGGAGCCGATAATGTCGCCGCCCTGTTCTACCGGGATATGTTCGATGTCGTATTTCTTCATGCGTGCAATGGCTTCGCTTACCTTTTCATCGGCGCTGATCGTCACCAGTGGCTGGTTACGGCGACCGTTCACCACATCCTTCACGGTTTTAACATCCAGGAAACCACGTTCCAGCATCCATTGGTCGTTATATATTTTTCCTACATAGCGGCTGCCATGATCATGAAATATAACGACCACTACATCTGTCGGCTTCAGGGAAGTCTTCAGCTGTAAAAGTCCGGCGATGGCGGATCCTGCGGAGTAACCCACAAAAATGCCTTCTTCCTTGGTAATGCGGCGGGCCATTACTGCTGCATCTTTATCGGTTACTTTTTCAAATTTGTCGATCACATTCATATCGTAGTTCTCCGGCACAAAATCTTCCCCGATACCCTCCGTGATGTAAGGGTATACTTCACTCATATCCAGGACGCCGGTTTCAAAATATTTTTTCAGCAGGGAACCGTAGCTGTCGATAGCCCAGACCTGTATATCCGGATTTTTCTCCTTCAGGTATTTCCCGGTGCCCGTTACCGTACCTCCGGTACCTGTTGCCACTACCAGGTGGGTGATTTTCCCGTCCGTCTGTTCCCATATTTCAGGGCCTGTTTGCTCGTAATGGGCATCCCGGTTGGCCAGGTTGTCGTATTGATTAACGTAAAATGAATTAGGCACTTCTGTTGCCAGTCTTTTTGACACCGAATAATAGGAGCGGGGATCTTCCGGTTCCACATTGGTAGGACACACAATTACTTCAGCACCTACTGCTTTCAGTATATCGACTTTTTCCTTGGATTGTTTATCTGTAGTGGTAAAAATACATTTGTAGCCCCTGATAATAGCGGCCAGTGCAAGTCCCATCCCGGTATTACCGGAAGTGCCTTCAATAAGGGTGCCCCCTGGTTTCAGCCATCCGTTTTGTTCAGCTACATCCACCATTTTAACGGCCATGCGGTCTTTTATGGAGTTGCCGGGGTTAAAAAACTCCACCTTAGCCAATACCGTACAGGGGAGGGAAGCGGTTACGCGGTGCAACTTTACCATCGGGGTATTTCCTATCGTTTCGAGTATGTTATCACAATATTTCATATAAAAGTGAGGTTGTATAATTACGAAAATACGGAATTGGGCCCATACATGCAGAGCGGGGAAGATCGCCTCCGGCGATTGTCTTTAGCAGGATTAGATTGATTATAACGATTCTGATGATTTTATTTCTTTTATAGACAGAAGCTTGCTTCTTTTCATCGGTCTTTCAAATGAACAGCTGGATTTATTGATTTTATAAACTACGGGATTATGATTATTAAATTATTAAAAAACTGAAATCATCAAAATCAGTCTAATCCTGCTAAAGACAATCGCCGGAGGCGATCCACTCCGCTCTTTCTCACTATATTTGCGGCGATGAGTGAACGAATTTTTATAACCGGCATAGGCACCGGCGTGGGAAAAACCCTCACCGCGGCCTGTATTACCGAAGCATTGGAAGCAGATTACTGGAAACCTGTACAAACGGGTTTGATGGAAGGTACGGATACCGACACGGTTGTATCCTTACTGTCTAATAACGTGTCAGTTTGTCACCCTGAGGCCTGGCGGCTGCAGGCGCCTGCCTCCCCGCATCTGGCCGCGCGGCTGGAAAATACCAGTATAGACACCAACCGGATCCTGGAGCTGTCGGGACAATACCAGCCGGCCAACCGTCCCCTGGTGATGGAAGGCGCCGGCGGGCTGATGGTGCCGGTCAACGAAACGGTTTTTACGCTGGATCTCATCCTGGCATTGAAGGCCAGGGTGGTGGTGGTAGCACAGAATTACCTGGGAAGTATTAACCATGCCCTGCTGACTGCGAGGATGCTGCAACATACAGGCGTTCCCGTTATTGGATGGGTATTTAGCGGAGCTGAGCATAGCAATGAAGAAGATATAATACGCTGGAGCGGTTATCCCAAAATAGGACATATCCCGCTGACAGAACAGGTAGATAAGGCATTCGTAAAACAACAGGCACAGTTGTTGACTACCCCGCTGCATACTTTATTGGCATGACCACTAAAAAGGATATACGAAAACATTTCCTCGAAAAGCGCCTGAACCTGGACGACGCCACCTCGCTGACGCTAAATGAGCGTCTGCTGGCCAACTGCCGGCAGCTGGATTACGGTCGTTTCAGGCTGGCACATATTTTCCTGCCCATCTCCGAAAAAAAAGAAGTAGATACCTGGCCCCTGGTAAAGTGGATGAGGGAGCAGCAGCCGCAAATAGCATGGGTGCTTTCCCGGTCGGATATGAAAACAGGCGAAATGACCCATCATCTCTGGAAAACAAATACCATCCTTGTAAAAAATAAATTTGGTATTCCTGAACCGGACCAGGGGGAAATAGTACAGCCGGAAGATATAGACCTCGTGTTTGTACCCCTGCTGGCTTTTGACAGGGACGGACAGCGGATAGGCTATGGCAAAGGGATGTACGACCGCTTTCTGCAGCAATGCAGTCCGCAGGTACGTACAATCGGCCTGTCGCTGTTTGAACCCGTTCAGAAGATAGAAGATACCGATCCCTGGGACATCCCGCTGCAAACGGTGGTTACCCCGGATCATATTTATCAATTTAAATAATCAACAGTGCTCAGATATCTTAATTTCCTTTTATACCCCTTTTCACTGCTGTATGGCCTGGTGATGTGGCTGCGCAACCGGTTTTATGATAAGGGGCTCCTTACTGCTGTGGAGTTCGACCTGCCGGTAATAGCCGCCGGCAACCTTTCCGTAGGTGGTACCGGCAAAACGCCGCATGTGGAATATATGATCCGCCTGCTGAAAGACCATCTGAAGGTAGCCACGCTCAGCCGGGGGTACAACCGGCGCACCAGCGGATACCTGCTCGCCGATGAAAAAAGCACAGCGGCAGATATCGGCGACGAACCTATGCAGTTTCACGATAAATTCCCGGATATCAAGGTTTGTGTAGGGGAAGAACGGATGCTGGCTATTCCCCAGCTGCTGGGCGATGAGCCGGATACCCAGGTAATACTGCTGGACGACGCATTCCAGCACCGTTCTATCAAACCGGGGCTGAACATCATGATCACCGATTACAGCCGCCTGTTTACCCGTGATCATGTGGTGCCCTTCGGCCGCTTAAGGGAAGGCCGTGCCGGTTATCACCGTGCCGATTGCATCATCGTATCCAAGTGTCCGCCCGCTATGAGCGTGGCAGAGAAGCTGGCCCTGGAAAAAGAAATTAATCCTTTGCCACATCAGCGGCTCTTTTTCACTACCTTGCAATACGGTGCCTTGTCCGATATGATGACCCATCAGCCGGTGGAAATCCCCAAATCAGCAACAGTATTGCTGGCGTGCGGTATAGCAAGGCCCGAACCATTGCTCGAAGAATTGAAACGACGTTACGAACAGGTATACCTCTTGTCTTTTCCCGATCATTATTATTATGCGGAGAAGGATATTGCAAAAATTAAAAAAGAATGCAGCGATTTGCCAGGCTCCCAAAAGATTGTCATAACTACCGAGAAAGATGCAGTACGCCTGCATTTGCTCAAGGGAGCGCTGACAGAACAAAACCTGCAGATAGCTGTTATGCCTGTGGAGATTTCATTTCTCTTCGGGGAAGCAGAATTATTTAATAACTTTATTTTTGACTATATAGGCCGGCATCTGCCAGCCCCCGGTCAATGATAACTTACGACTAACATGAGTAGAAAAAAGAAAAATAAAAAAGGCGGTAATAGTAACTCCAACCCAAACACCCATCACCATAACAGCCCGAAGAAAACCTTTAAAGGCGTATTGGAAGTGACCCGGTCAGGAATGGCCTTTGTGATTGTAGATGGCCTGACAAAGGATATTATGGTGAAGCAGAAGAACCTGCATACTGCCCTTGACAAAGATGAAGTGCTGGTAGATGTACTCAAAGCAGCCCGTAACGAAGGCCGCATGGAAGGCATTATAACGGACATCCTTAAACGAAATAAAACTGAATTTACCGGCACCCTGCAGGTCAGCAAAAGTTTTGCTTTCCTTATCCCCGAAAAGGGATTGTTTATGCCGGATATCTATATTCCCGCCAACTCCCTTGGTAACGCTAAAAGCGGCGACAAAGCCGTGGTGAAAATAGTGGCCTGGGGCGAAAAATCACGTAAACCGGTAGGAGAGATCGTGGAAATCCTGGATGCCAGCGATACCAACGATCTGGCCATGAAGGAAATCCTTATCGAAGCCGGATTCCCGCTTAACTTCCCTAAAGAAGTAATGGATGAACTGAGTGCCATCCGGGAAAATATTTCGGAAGAAGAAATCGCCAAACGTAAGGACATCCGCAAAATCCTCACCATGACCATCGACCCGGTGGATGCCAAGGATTTTGACGATGCCATTTCCCTGCGCCTGCTGAAAAACGGGAACTATGAAATCGGCGTTCACATCGCAGATGTAAGCCATTATGTGCTGCCTGGTACAGAGCTGGACAAGGAAGCAGATAAACGCGCTACCTCTGTATATCTGCCGGATCGCGTGCTTCCTATGCTGCCGGAAAAGATATCCAACGAACTGTGTTCCCTGCGCCCGCATGAAGATAAACTGACTTTCTCCGCCATGTTCCAGATGAGCAGCAAAGGAGAAATAAAACAACATTGGATCGGCCGTACCGTTATCCATTCCGATCACCGCTTCACCTATGAAGAGGTACAGGAAGTGATTGAAAAAAAGGAGGGACCCTTCAGGAACGAAGTACTGTTGCTGAACAAAATTGCCCAAACCCTGCGTGCGCAGCGTTTCGCCCATGGCGCCATTAACTTTTCCTCACAGGAAGTACGGTTTAAACTCGATGAAACAGGTAAGCCTATTGGCATCGTGGTGAAGGAAAGCAAGGAAGCACACCAGTTGATCGAAGAGTTCATGCTGCTGGCCAATAAAACCATTGCGGCCTATGTAGCTAAATTAAGAATCAATAAACAACCGATACCTTTCCCTTACCGCGTGCACGATACCCCCGATCCTGAAAAGCTGAAGGTGTTTGCCCTGTTCGCCGGGAAATTCGGGTATAAATTTGACCTCAGCACACCTGAAAGTATTGCCGGTTCCTTCAACAATATGTTGTTGCAGGTAAAAGGCAGGCCTGAACAGCCGGTGCTGGAAACGCTGGGTATCCGTACCATGGCCAAAGCGATTTACACAGTAAATAATGTGGGACACTATGGTCTTGGTTTTGAAGACTACTGTCACTTCACATCTCCCATCCGCCGTTACCCCGATGTACTGGTACACCGGGTGCTGGCAGAATGCCTGGCCAACAGCGTACGACCGGATAAGAACATGGAACAGAAGTGCAAGCACAGCTCTGAAATGGAACGTAAAGCCATGGAAGCTGAAAGAGCCGGCAACAAATACAAGCAGGTAGAATATATGCAGCAGTTCATTGGCAGCACCTTCGAAGGGGTGATCAGTGGCGTGGCACATTTTGGTTTCTGGGTGGAAACCGTTGATACCAAGTGTGAAGGACTGATCAGTATTCATAACCTGAATAAACGGGAAGAATTCCAATATAATGAAGGCGAATATGCGCTTGTAGGGCAGGGCACCGGCCGGAAGTTTCGTATAGGCGAAAAAGTGAGTATCCGTGTGGTATCCGCTAACCTGGCCAAACGTCAGCTGGACTACGACCTGGAAGATGAACTGACAGGCACCGGTACTGCAAGGCCCGAGTTTCAGCCTAAACGCCGGGAAGACCGTCGTGATGACCGCAAAGATCGTCGCCGGGATGAACGTCGCGAGGACCGTAAGAAGAAGAAAGAAAAACACCGTGGCGATTATGCACAGCAGAAGCCATGGCAACGTGATAATAGGGAAGCGCCGCAGGTACCCCAGGTGCCAAGGCGTGAGCCGGAACCAGTGCCGGTAGTAGACCAGGTAGTGGTGGAAACACATGTGGTTCCGGTAGCACCGGTAACCACACCGGATCCGATTCCTGCACCAATGAAGAAAAAGGTGAGGGAAACGCCGGCCAAACCTGCACCTAAAGAAACAGTCGCGTCGGCAGAAAAGGCATCAGCGCCTGAAGCCATCCCGGTGGAACAAATACCGGCGCCGGCTAAGAAAGCGCCGGTTAAGCCAGCAGTTATCAAAACAACTACAGCAAAGGCAGCTACCCAACCGGCGCCAGCAGCAAAAGCACCTGTTAAAAAAGCAACAGTAGCGGCACCGGCGAAGAAGGCAGCCGCTAAACCGGCACCAGCTGCAAAAGCCCCTGCAAAAAAAGCGGTGGTAGCGGCCAAACCAGCGAAGAAGGCAGCAGTTAAACCCGCACCGGCAGCAAAAAACCTTGCAAAAAAAGCGGTGGTAGCAGCCAAACCAGCGAAGAAGGCAGCTGTTAAGCCGGCACCGGCGAAGAAAGCCCCTGCTAAAAAAGCGGCGGTAGCGGCCAAACCAGCAAAGAAGGCTGCTGTTAAGCCGGCACCGGCGAAGAAAGCCCCTGCAAAAAAAGCGGCGGTAGCGGCCAAACCAGCAAAGAAGGCAGCTGTTAAACCGGCACCGGCGAAGAAAGCCCCTGCAAAAAAAGCGGTGGTGGCGGCCAAACCGGCAAAAAAAGCAGTTGTTAAACCGGCACCGGCAAAGAAAGCCCCTGCAAAAAAAGCGGTGGTGGCGGCCAAACCGGCAAAAAAAGCAGTTGTTAAACCGGCACCGGCAAAGAAGGCGCCTGCTAAAAAAGCAGCAGTAGCAGCTAAACCGGCGAAGAAGGCAGCAGCCAAAACGCCCCCGGCTAAAAAGGCGGCAGACAAAAACAAATCAAAGAATAAGCGTAAATAATAAAACACGAGCCATCAGTAATGCAATCATTTCAGGATTTAATAGCCCAGTTTAGTCAGCATTTTGAGAAACAACATTTCCCGGAACAACCCGGTAAGTTATACGGCGCCGCTTCGCATATCCTGGAGATTGGCGGTAAAAGAATCCGGCCGGTATTGTGCCTGATGGGCAATGAATTATTCGATACCCTGCGCCCGGACGCTTTTGAAGTGGGAACCGCGGTAGAACTGTTTCATAATTTTACACTCCTGCACGACGATATCATGGACAAAGCGCCGCTGCGTCGTGGTAAAGCCACGGTGCATACCGTGTATGGCGAGTCTGCCGCTATTCTTGCCGGCGACGTAATGCTGATCAATGTGTATGAGCATCTTAATAAGGTAGACCCGCATTACAAACAAAAAATCATTGCTGTTTTTAACAAGGCCGCCATTGAAGTATGCGAAGGACAGCAACTGGATATGGATTTTGAAGGCATGGATCCGGAACAGGTGCAATACGATGACTATGTGTACATGATAGGCCTGAAAACGTCTGTACTGCTGGCGGCGAGCCTGCAGTTGGGCGCTATTATCGGTGGCGCGGGCGACGGCAACCAGCAGCACATTTATTCTTTTGGTAAAAACATCGGTATCGCCTTCCAGATCCAGGACGATTACCTCGATGCTTTCGGAGATCCGGAGAAATTTGGCAAACAACAGGGAGGCGATATTTTAGCGAATAAAAAAACTTTCCTGCTCCTCAAAGCGCTGGAACTATGCAGCCCGGCACAGCGGGAGGAATTGAAATTACTGCTCGAAACCTCTCCGGCCGATAAAGTGGAACGTGTACTGGAGTTGTTCCGCAGTTGTAAAGTGGATGAATGGGCAGAGAAGGAAAAAGAGCGTTTCCAGCAACTGGCGTTCCAGAGCCTCGACAACATCGCCGTACTTTCCAACCGTAAAGCCCCGTTGATGGAATTGGCAAACTACCTCTTAAACCGTCAGCAATAAGGTTTGTATTTAAAATCACATTATATTCGCGCTTGTCTTATTCAGGATGAAGTGATATGATATGCTGATTGCACTGATTTTTTCTGAAAGATTTAATCAGCGCAATCAGCATTCTTATTTCAGCAGAGTAAGATGGTATATTTGACAAATCTAAACACAACTGTAACACGTAATTCCATCGCCAATGTCTAATTCGCTGTTTCGAAAAAAGTCGCTTGCCAACATTATAAAAGACGCCCAGGCCGGTTTGGCGGATGGTCATGAAACAGGAGGAATGCACAAGGTGTTAAAGGTGAAAGACCTTACCGCTATGGGGATTGCTGCCGTAATTGGCGCCGGAATCTTCTCTACCATAGGCGAAGCATCGTTTCATGGTGGTCCGGGCGTTTCCCTGCTGTTTGTGATAACCGCCGTCACCTGTGGATTCTCTGCACTTTGTTATGCCGAATTTGCCTCCCGTGTACCGGTATCCGGCAGCGCCTATACTTATTCCTACGTTACTTTTGGAGAACTCGCCGCCTGGGTTATAGGCTGGGCCCTGATTCTCGAATATGCTATTGGTAATATTGCGGTTGCCATCTCCTGGAGCGGGTATTTTAACAACCTCCTGAGCGGGCTGGGGTTAAGTTTACCGTCCTGGCTGGCCAGCAACTACGACAGTGCCTCACCGGAAGTAATAGCGGCAGCGCCCCATATTGCCGGTATCCCTGTTATCCTCAACCTGCCGGCCTTTATGATCGTGGTATTAGTTACCTACCTGGCTTATGTGGGGATACAGGAAAGCAAACGAAGCGCAAATTTTATGGTGGCCCTCAAAATCCTGGTTATCCTGTTTGTAATTGTGGTGGGCTTCTTTTACGTAAATAAGGCCAATTGGAGCCCTTTTATGCCCAATGGCTTCTCTGGTGTGCTAAAAGGGGTATCGGCGGTATTTTTCGCTTATATTGGCTTTGACGCGGTAAGTACTACTGCGGAAGAGTGCGCCAACCCGCAGCGGGATCTGCCTAAAGGTATGATCTATTCCCTGATTATCTGTACCGTTTTATATATCCTGATCTCCTTTGTATTAACCGGGATGGTGCCTTTTTCCAGTTTAAAGGTAGATGATCCACTGGCCTTTGTTTTTGACCAGGTACATCTGCCATGGATCAGCTATCTTATTTCGGTGAGCGCGGTGGTAGCCACTACCAGCGTATTGCTGGTATTTCAGATCGGTCAGCCGCGGATATGGATGAGTATGAGTCGCGACGGGCTGTTACCCAAACGTTTCAGTAAAATACATCCGCGGTTTAAAACGCCTTCCTATGCAACCATTATCACTGGTTTCCTGGTAGGTATCCCGGCCTTGTTCCTGAATCTGACCATTGTAACAGATCTAACCAGTATAGGTACCCTGTTTGCCTTCATCCTTGTTTGCGGCGGCGTACTGATACTGCCGAGGGAAGAAAAGGCGACGGTAAAACGTTTCCAGTTACCTTATATCAACGGGCAGTTTATTATACCGGGTATCATTGTGTTATTATTCGTCCTGTTTAACCGTGAAATCCTGGTGAAGTTTTCCATGGAAGGCGGCTGGGAAGTATGGAAACACAATATTCCTTTCTACCTGTTTGCTGTGGTAACCGTGGCGATTACTTATTTTTCCGTTACACGCAAACTATCGCTTATACCCGTACTGGGAATGCTCAGCTGTTTTTACCTGATGACAGAAATTGCATTGAAGAACTGGATCGTTTTCTCGATCTGGCTGTTGCTGGGATTAACCATTTACTTTGGATACAGTTATACCAACAGCGCCTTACGGAAGAAAGCATAAAGCGTAAAGCATAAAGCAAAAAGCTATTGTGCCGGAGATACTGGAGGAATAATTACCCTCTTATCTCCGGCACAATAGCTTTTTGCTTTATGCTTTACGCCTTCTGCTTAATTTCGTAACTTCATATCAGCTCTTTGATCCTAAAATTTATATTTTATGAACATGCTACAACGAGTTGAACACTGGGGTGACACACATAGCCCCAACTGGCTGAGTGCCGTAAGGATACTGCTGGGTGTATTTCTGATGGGAATGGGCGTGCTGTTTGTAATGGAACGCGATTCCCTGATCTCCATGATCAATCAGAAGCCGGCCCTTGCCACCTTGTCCATCCTCCTGGGACACTACATCGTATTTGCCCACACGGTTGGCGGGTTATTCATTGCCATGGGACTGCTTACCAGGGTTTCTGTCCTGGTGAATATCCCGATACTGCTGGGCGCCGTTTTCCTGATTCATTCTCCTTCCGGGTTGTTTACCGTGTATCCGTTTATGGCATTATCAATCCTGGTGCTTTTCCTCTTAATTTTCTTTTTAATCGAGGGGAGCGGCCGTATCTCTGTAGATGAGTATATGCGCCGGCATCCGGAAAAACCACGTAGCCGCAAATACGTTGACTTTTAAGAGCAACTACTGGTAACAGTTATGTATAATGCTTCATCAGATAAATCTCTTCCGCGCATATCCCTTCAAAATTCTATTTTTGCACTCAGAAGAATGCAATTATGAAATACCAAATAGGCGACAGGATATTGCTGTTGAGTTCAAAAGAAGAAGGAACGGTTGTAGAACTTGTGAATGATAATATGGTGATGATAGAGGTAAAAGGAACATCATTTCCTGTATATCTCGACCAGATTGATTTCCCGTATTTCCATCGTTTTACCCAGCAGAAGCTGGTGAAAGACAAGCCCAAACTGATCCCCGGGGATGAGATTAAAGTTGACAGAAGTAAGTACGAAGTATTCAAAACAGATAAGGGAATGTTCCTGTCTGTTTTACCGGTATACCAAATGGATGGCCTGGACGAAACGGTGAAGCTGATGAAGTTTCACCTGTTCAACGACACGCCGCATGCCATGCGTTTTTATTTTCAGATCTGGCTGAATAACCAGCTGGATCTGGAAATAAAAAATGAGATCCAGCCGTATAATCATTTCTACCTCGCGGATCTGATCTTCGAATCCCTGAACGATAATCCACGGTTCGAATTTACTTTCTTCCTGAAAGAACCTCAACCCAAGCTGGCCACCTCTGTACAAAAAACCTGGAAAATCAAGCCCCGGCAAATGTTTGTGCAGCTGGAGCAGTTACGTACCAAGGAAGAAGCCACCATTACTTATCCTCTTTTTGATAAATTTCCCGAAAGAGCGCCCGAGCCGCCGGCACCGGTGGAAGCAGCCAAAAAGAAGGCGCCTGTTACTACGCTGGGTTCCGGAAATTTTGCCAGTCTTTTAAGTAAAATTCAACTGCAGCCGGAAACATCTCTTACACCTAAACAGGAGGTAGATCTGCATATTGAAGCACTGGAGAAGAACTGGAAAGGGTTAAGCAATATTGCCATCCTGGCTATACAACTGAATGCGTTTCAGCGTTACCTGGAGCTGGCAATCAGCCATCACCAGCACAACCTCGTCGTTATCCACGGGGTAGGCAAAGGGAAACTCCGGGATGAAATTCATGCGATACTCAAACAAACACCGGAAGTAGCCACTTTTGTAAACCAGTATCATGCAAAATATGGCTATGGTGCTACGGAAATAACATTTAGATAGAAAGAATTAGGAATTAGGAATTACGAATTACGTCTGTCGTAATTCGTAATTCCTAATTCCTAATTCGTAATTCTTTTCTATCTTCGCGCCTCAACTACAAACCGTGCTATCGTTTCACTGCCTTGCGCAGTGGGAAGGAAAGTCCGGACAGCGCAGAGCAACGCACCACCTAACGGGTGGGGCCCGGTGCAAGCCGGGAACAGCAAGTGCCACAGAAAATAACCGCCCCGCTTCGGCGGGGTAAGGGTGAAAATGTGGGGTAAGCGCCCACGGTGCAGGCAGGTAACTGTTTGTGCGGGTAAACCTTGCGTGCTGAAATGCCATGTATACGGTCGATTGAGGGCTGCTCGCCCGATGACCGAGGGTAGGCAGATACAGGCAACGTGCGAACGTTGCCGCAGATAAATGATAGCAGCCCCGTCAACGGCGGGGAACAGAATCCGGCTTACAGGTTTGTAGTTTTTTTCTTCCCTTTTTTGATATGCTAAAATAACCTGCTAACTTCCCATTAATATTAATCTCTATTTTATGAACCAGAAAGATGAAAATACCTGGGGAACCCTCATTCACCTTGGTGGCCTTATTGGTATGGCCGTATTACCTACGGTAGGTAACATTATCGGCGTACTGATACTGTGGCTGATAAAACGTAGTGAATCTGCTTTTGTAGATCAGCAAGGCAAGGAAGCCATTAATTTCCAGATCACGCTCAGCATCGCAGCAGTGATAGTAAACCTGATCAATAATATTGCAAATGGATTCTGGTCACTGACCAATTTCTGGCGTCATACGCGCGGGGAGTTTTACATTTCCTGGGGCTGGACAGATCTGTTGGTGGTGATATGGCTGATCAACGTTATTTTCAGCATCATTGCGGCAGTGAAAGCAAGTAAGGGAGAGTCTTATAAATATCCGCTGAGCCTGCGTCTTGTTAAATAGAGCAAAATGCATAAAGTAAAAAGCTAAAAGCTATTGTGCAGAAGAAATACGGGAAAATTATCCGCCCGAGGTTTTTCTGCACAATAGCTTTTAGCTTTTTACTTTATGCCTTCAGCTATATATCAGTTCTTTTTGATAGCTTTTACTTTCGCTTTGCGTTGTTTCTTACCCTTCACATTTTCTCCTTTTATCGTAGCAGCCAGCTTCAATGCTTCATAGCTGTTTACCATTCCCCCGGTTACTGACAGATCTGCAAAATTCACTTTCTCATCCTGGGATCCTGGCTTGTTCACCATGGTGCTTCCATCAGGCAGTGGGGTGGCACTTTTTTCCAGTACGTATTTCAGTTGCTTTGCGCTGAGCTCAGGATAGTAGGAGAGTACCAATGCTGCTACGCCAGCCACTACAGGGCTGGCCATACTGGTGCCGCTGGCGCTGCCGTATTTATTGCCGCCAGGAATGGTAGAATAGATCTGCACACCCGGTGCAAAAAGATCTACTCCTTTTTTACCATAGTTGGAAAAACCTGCTATTTTATCATTGCCTGTGCCATTACCGCTGGCGCCAACAGTGATGAAGTTGGCAGCAGTAGTCCCATCCAGGTAATTGGGGTTGGGATAGTTCGGAACAGAATCATTGTTGTTGCCATCGTTGCCGGCGGCATGTACAAGTAATACGCCTTTCTCTTCCGCATATTTAATAGCCGCATCCACCCACTCTTTATGAGGTGAAAATGGCTTGCCAAAGCTCATGTTGATGATCTGGGCGCCGTTGTCCACTGCGTAACGAATGGCCAGGGCTACATCTTTATCCCTTTCATCCCCGTCCGGAACAGCTTTTACTGCCATAATACGTACGTTGTCGGCCACGCCGTCCATACCTACGCCGTTGTTCCTGGAGGCGGCTATAATCCCGGAAACATGCGTGCCATGAAATCCGAAAGATCCCATCACATCATTGTTGCCGTACTTATTGTCGTTGATGTCTTCGAGGTTATCGCCTACAATTCTTTCCCTGTTTGCGTTAGGCATTACTTCTGTGCTTTCGGCCTTACGTTTCAGTTCATTCATGTACTCGTCGAATTCCATTTTAAAATCCCCGAAAGTAGCAGGTTCGTCACCGGCGCTTTTCAGTAAGCGGGTCATGAAGTTGCGCGCCAGCAGTACATCCTGGTTGGTAGTTTGAATACTGTCCAGCTGTGCTACGTTAAAGTCATCCTTCCCGAGATAGGTTTTCAGGATAGACTCGCATTTATTAACGTTTTCCTGCAGTTTGGCCATGCTTTTATATTGCATCTTAAACTGGGAAGTAGGTTTTTCTACTTTCGATTGCAATTGTTGCCAGGTGCTGTATTCCTTAGAGTCCTTAGCCAGGGCTGAATCCGGGTTGCCATATTTGGTTTTATAGCGGTAGTATTCGCGGGCAGCTTCTTCCGAATCTTCTTTTAAACTGCTGCCATCTTTACCACCCAGGAAGTTCCATCCATGAATATCATCCACAAAGCCATTGTGGTCATCATCCTTGCCGTTACCGGGGATCTCACGGGGATTGGTCCACAGGATCCCTTTCAGGTCCTCATGGGTGGTATCAATACCGGAGTCAATCACCGCCACAATTACGGGGGTGCTTTTCTTCCCTTTTAACAGTTCCTTATAGGCTTTTTCTGTAGATGTACCAAACACACTGTCGGTATCATAACTCAGCAGATGCCAGTTTTTGGGAACCTGGACTTTGCTTTGCGCGGTAGTATTTGTTGTAAAAGCAGTCATTAATGCAACACACCCTGCCAGGACTGCAACCTCTCGACTAAACAATTTCATGTTCAATAATTTTCCCGATATAAAAAACAACTAAAAATATCTTGATGGTAGCGATAAAGGTATAGAAAAAGTGGTATAACATTAAATATTAATGATAAGCGCGCTATTTGTTGGTTGATTGGGAGATTGGGGGTATGTGAGAAAAGCTAAGGTCCTGGTCCACAGTATGCTTTGTTATACCGTTCTTATCATGATCGGATTGTTTGCCATGCCCGGTTGCCACCTGTCACAATCCGCTTTGCCGATCATCAGGGCTGTCCTAGTTTTGGGTTGTTCGTTACTTCATATATACTCCTCATCTGACCAAATCTTCTTCCGGGATTTTACGGTATCATTTTTTTCAATTATTTATTTAAATCCAACAATCATGTTGAAGACTCTTTTCATGGCCACCTTGCTGGCTACCGGTACACAGGTGCTTGCTACAGAGCCTGAAGTAACCACCATTATTTTCGTGAATGCAGCTGAAATGGAAACATCTCCATCCGCCGATCCTGGTTTAAGCACTACCGGGCAGGAACAGGCAACACAGCTGGTATCTTCCCTGCAGGGAGTGGATATTAACGCTATCTATACCACTTTTCTTAACCGGGCCGTGCAAACAGTTACCCCGCTGGCCCAGTCCCACCAGCAGAAGCTGGATTATTTCCGACTGAACGGCGATCCGGAGCTGACTTCCAGTATCGTTAAAGACATGATCAAGAAAAATAGCGGCAAAACCATCGTTATTTGCAGCGATCCTGAAAATATTACTGCATTGATACGGCAGGCCGGCGTAAGGGGTAAAGACGTTAAAACCCTTTATGACAGGGGCTGTGCACAGGTTTTGGTAGTGAAGCGCACAGGTAACAGTACCCCCGTAGCACAAAAGTTGAATATGAATATTCAAAAAAAAGTCTAATATTTATGTCTGGAAGAGTATTTAATGGCTTCCCGCTATTACTTACTTTTCTCATAAGCATGGTTTCCGTTTAACGAAAAGCGGGGTTCTCTAACCTCGCTACTATTTTTAAAAACCATGTCATCGGTGTATGTAGAGAAGCAGTTTAGGCTGTGAAGGATTTTATCAACCGCTTTTAAAAATCTGATCGGGTAGCATTCCTGTCATGAAAATTAAAAGCTCCGGGGCAAGGGCCTCGGAGCTGGACAAATCAGGAATTATTTCTTCTAAAACATATTGATAACAACGTTAATAAATGAAAACGGAGAACATACTTAGTGTTCTCCGTTTTCATTTTATTTATCCGGCTTAAAGATCAAATTTGATGCCCTGTGCCAGTGGAAGGCTATTGGAATAGTTGATGGTGTTGGTTTGCCTGCGCATATAAGCTCTCCATGCATCGGAGCCGCTTTCACGGCCGCCGCCTGTTTCTTTTTCTCCTCCAAAGGCGCCGCCTATTTCCGCACCGGATGTACCGATGTTAACATTGGCGATACCGCAATCGGATCCTGCCTGGGAAAGGAACTGTTCTGCTTCCCGCAGGTTGAGCGTCATAATAGCCGAGGAAAGTCCCTGTGGCACATCATTCTGCATGGCAATGGCTTCTGCCAGTGTTTTGTATTTCATCACATACAGGATCGGCGCAAATGTTTCATGCTGTACAATGTCGTATACATTTTCAACTGTGGCAATGCAAGGTTTTACATAGCAACCGGATTCATAGCCCGGTCCTGACAATACGCCACCCTCCACCAGGAAGGTACCGCCCTGCTGTTTCACCTGTTCAATGCTGCTGAGGTAGGCGTCTACAGCTGCTTTATCGATCAGGGGACCCACATGGTTGTGTTGATCGAGCGGGTTGCCAATGTGCAGCTGCGCATATGCTTTCACCAGGCGTGCGGTGAAGTTATCGTACACGCTTTCATGGATGATCAGGCGGCGGGTAGAGGTGCAGCGTTGTCCGGCTGTACCTACTGCGCCAAATACAGCGCCGATCAGCGACATGTCCAGGTCAGCATCCTGGGAGATGATAATGGCATTGTTGCCACCCAGCTCCAGGAGGGAGCGTCCCAAACGTTCGCCCACCGCAGCGCCTACTGCTTTGCCCATACGGGTAGAGCCGGTGGCTGAAACAAGCGGTATGCGCTTGTCGTGTGCCATCCATTCGCCGGCGTCACGGCCGCCGGTAACCAGGCAGCAAACGCCTTCCGGAACATGATTGGCGGCAAATACCGCTTCAACAATACGTTGGCAGGCCAGCGCCGTTACCGGTGTTTTCTCTGAAGGTTTCCAGATACATACGTTTCCGCAAACCCATGCCAGCATAGCATTCCAGCTCCAAACGGCTACCGGGAAGTTAAACGCGGAGATGATTCCGGTAATACCCAGGGGATGCCATTGCTCATACATCCGGTGTCCCGGACGTTCAGAGTGCATCGTTAATCCGTGCAGCTGGCGGGACAGGCCCACTGCAAAGTCGCAGATATCTATCATTTCCTGTACTTCTCCATATCCTTCCTGCAAGCTTTTTCCCATTTCATAGGATACCAGCTTGCCCAGTTGTTCTTTATGTTCCCGCAGGGCTACACCTATTTGTCTTACTATTTCGCCTCTTTTAGGTGCAGGCCACAAACGCCATTCTTTGAAAGCCTCCTGGGCCACTGCTACCACCCCGTCATAATCCTCACGGGAAGCGCTTTTCACGGTGGTAATCTTTTTATTATTTACCGGTGAAACAGAGGTGATATCGGCTCCATGTGCGGGCAACCAGTTTTTGCCGGTGCTGATACCACTTTGTTCCGTAGTAATGCCAAATGCTTTTAAGATGTCTTCCATTATTGGTGTATTATTAAACGAAATTAGGAACTTTTTTTTGTTTGGGTGGCGTAGGTGCTTTCGAAGATCTTATCGGCGTTGCCGGCTTCAAAGCCTTCCCGTCTGTGTTCCCGGCGGATTTCACCGGCGGGCAGATGTGCGAATTCAGGCAATACCTTGCGCTCTGCAAACTCCACATAGGATCCGGCAATACGGAACTGGTCGCCGCCTGCAAATTCGGCTGTGATCATACCCGCTACGGTAGCGCTTTGCAGCAGTCTGCCATCAGGGCTGGTTTTGATTTTGCCGCCGGCATCGTTTAACTGAAAACCATGTTTTTCCAGGAATACGTTGAAATCAGCCACCGTATTATATCCCGATGGCAGATTATGCACGCTTACCGTAAAATGGTTGAGGTAGTAACGGTTGTAGATCACCCAGGCGGCATATTCGCTTTCGGCCGCCAGCAGCTGGTAATCGGCCAGGGTGGGCGTGCGCCAGAGGGAACTATGTAAGAAGCTGTCTACCGCAACGGCATCATCAAGATTCAGTGCATTTACCGGGTCAGATTTTACTTCACCGGTATAACTGTGAATGATCTGTTGTGCGGCAGGACTCAGCGCTTCTACCAGTAATTCGCTGATAAAAATGCGTGGATATTGCGGGGCTGGTGGCGCATACCACCAGGCATCCAGCTTTTTGGCAGGGAAGTGATACTTCTCCATTTTCGTATAGCCGTAATGGAGAAATATTTTTTCCAGCGACTGTACGCCCAGCTGGGGAACACCCATGGTCCTGAAGGCGATATGGTCATTCTCGATATCCTCCGCCTGCTGAATGATACCTTCTTTTATCATGGCTGCAATCACTGCCGCCACATCCGGTACCCGCTGCTGATAGCGTTCCATCAGCCCATTTAATACATCTTTTAACATGAGATGAAGCTTTTTAGCAATTAGCTGTTTGTGTTATTAATAAAGAGGCCCATCTTTAGCACAATTTACCAATTGCACGCGTGAAATCACTAATTATAATATACCGCGAAGCGGTTGTTAATCAGATCGCTGAACACAACGTCTTCCTGGCGAACAAACCCGTTGGCCGGTAACAGGCCTTTGGCATGCAGGTCTATTACCGCGCAGGCGGCGCCGGCGGTGGTGAGCTGGATAGCGGTAAAATCCTTGCCCGCTATTGCCTGGTTATAGATTTTACGGGAATAGGAGCGTTGTACGGAGCGGCCGTTGACCATGCCCGAAACAGACACAAAAACCAATACCACATCCTGTGGGGTGAAGGGTATGCTGTCTTCCATAATCTCTTTCAGCACATCTCTTCTTTTATTGAGCTTCAGTTCATTCAACAATATTTTCATCAGGTTGCAATGCCCCGGATAACGTACGGTTTTATAGTCGAGATTATATACTTTACGGTCCAGTATTTCGGCCAGGGCGCCCAGTCCGCCGGAGGTATTAAAGGCTTCATACTCCACACCGTCAAGTGCAAAGCGTTCGTAGCCCTCCATTGGCATTACTTCTTTTCTTTCGCCTTCGTAGATGGCATCGCAGGGGTTGCAGTATTCATTGATCAGTCCATCGGTACTCCAGGTAAGATTGTACATCAGGCTGTTGGTCGGGAATTGCGGTAAGGCGCCTACACGTAACCGAACGGCATCCAGCGAATCAAACTGTTTGGCAATATCATAGGCGGCAATGCTGATAAAACCCGGCGCCAGACCACATTGTGGCATAAAGCTCACATTGGCATTTGCGGCTATTTCACGGATGGCATTGGTTGTAGCTACATCTTCCGTTAAATCAAAATAATGGGTATTGGCTTTGGCCGCAGCGGTAGCAATTTTTACATTCAGGAAAAAAGGACAGGCACTCAGTACTATGTCCTGGTCCTGTAAAGCTTTTTGCAGGGCCTCTGCGTCGTTTACATCCAGTATTGTTTTGCGGATACCGGCGTCTGTACATTTTTCCAGTAAGGCGTTGTTGCTGTCTGCCAGCGTTACTTCATAGTCGCCTGACTGTTGCAAAAGAAAGGCGGCGGTTTCGCCGATCTTGCCGGCGCCGATAATCATTACACTTTTCATAATTTGTTTGGAATTATAGTGATGTGGGAGCATGGTTTGCCCCCGGATACGAAATAAATACATAGCCGTATCCTGTATGTTACGTATAGCCGTTAACGTTATATATCAGACATGTATATTTTCTGACTGGCACAATAAACCAATACAAAAAATAATGACGGCAGCCGGAATTAACGGCATATGTCAGCGAGGCTGAAACATAACACAGCAGGCCGCAAAGCGGCAATACAGGAAAGAAGTGTCGGGAAATTAATAGCCCCTTGTGCTACCTATGGCACATGGGAGCAGGTGCTCCGAAGATAGGAGAGTAGAGAAAGCTGTATGTTTAACAGGTAGTTCATTCAACTTGCAAAAGTGCGAGGCGAATATAGGTAAAAATTGTGAATTACAAATTGTAAATTACGAATTATGAATTACGAATTTGGAGGTTATCTATCCACAACTCCGTAATTCATAATTCGTAATTCTCTTTAATATTGTTCGTTTTCGTTCGGGAAATCCTTGGTTTTTACATCATTGATGTAAGCCTGGGTGGCGCCAAATATCTGGCTGTAAAGGTCGAGATAGCGACGCAGAAAACGTGGTTTAAAATCTTTGTTGATACCCAGCATATCGTGCATCACGAGTACCTGTCCATCTACATAGCGTCCGGCGCCAATACCGATAATCGGAATCTCAACTGATTCCGCCACCGTTTTCGCGAGTGCCGCAGGGATCTTTTCCAGTACAATAGCAAAACAACCTGCTTCCTGCAGCAGTTTCGCATCCTGGATCAGTTTATTAGCTTCGGCTTCCTCTGTGGCGCGTACGGCATAGGTGCCAAATTTGTAGATTGACTGTGGTGTTAATCCCAGGTGCCCCATTACCGGCACGCCTGCGGAAATAATACGTTTTACGGATTCAATGATTTCTTCGCCGCCCTCAATTTTGATGCCATGGGCGCCGGTTTCCTTCATAATGCGTATCGCGGAACTAAGCGCCTCTTTGGAGTTTCCCTGGTAAGAACCAAATGGAAGATCCACCACTACAAAACAGCGTTTAATTGCTCTTACTACAGAAGCGGCGTGATAGATCATCTGATCCAATGTAATAGGAAGGGTAGTTTCATGACCTGCCATTACGTTGGACGCGGAATCACCTACGAGTATTATATCAATCCCTGCATCATCGAAAATGCGGGCCATGGAGTAGTCGTATGCAGTGAGCATAGATATTCTTTCTCCGTCCACCTTCATCTTCTGCAATATATGCGTAGTGATGCGTTTTATTTCTTTATTCACAGACATAAGCAGTAGCTTTTAGCATTTGGCTGTTAGCAATAACCGCAAAGGTGGTAATATAAAAAGATAAAAGGAAATGTTTTTTTAGCGGTTAGCCATTAGCTTTTAGCTTTTAGTAAAAAATGCAGCGGGTATGATCTTTCCGGGGACTAATCTGATTTTACCGATTGTAGGATGATATTTTACAGAATTTAAAAGATTAGTGAAGACAGAAGCGGATACTTGTTTCACCTTCGCCAATCTTTTAAAAACGTCAAAAAAAAATCTATAATCAACAAATTCAGATTAGTCCCCGGAAAGATCATACCCGCTGCATTTTTTACTAAAAGCTAAAAGCTAATGGCTAAAAGCTAGATCGCTATTTCCTCATATAGCGCGTGGATAAGACCGTCGGCTAATCCTATTTTGGGTACGTAAATTTCCGGGGTATCGGCCCAGCGCATAATATTTACGTATATCTGTAACGCTGGTACAATAACGTCGGCGCGGTCTTCCCGCAGGTTATACAGGTGAATGCGTTCTTCTACCGTGAAACTGCTGAATTCCTTGTAGTAGTCTTTCAGGGTGTCCAGCGATAAAGGCTTACCTTCTTTACGTTTGGAGAGAGAGAATATTTTATTGATGTTGCCTCCTGAACCGATAGCGATAACAGGGCCAACATTTTTTAGCTGTTGCTTGAGGAAATCCTTCATCTGCTGCCATTGCGCTTCAGTAACCTGTTGCTGCAACAAACGGATGGTGCCGATGTTAAAAGATTCTTTGAAAATCTGTTTGCCGGCGCCAAAGAGCGTAACTTCCGTACTGCCACCGCCTACATCAATATACAGGTAGGACTTGGTTTTATCCATGTTTTCCGCCACATGGTTCTCATAGATGAACGCTGCTTCTTCCTGACCGGAAATGATTTTAATGTCAATACCGGTTTGCGCTTTTACTTCCTGCAGAATTACCGCACCGTTGCCTGCATCCCGCATTGCGGAAGTGGCGCAGGCCTTGAGATATTTTACTTCGTATACGTCCAGCAGCAGTTTGTAAGCTCTGATGGTATCTATCAGATGAGCTGCTTTTTTTTCTGAAATAATATTGTTGTTAAACACATCAAATCCAAGTCGCAGGGGCACCCTTACCAGGTTTAATTTGGTAAAGTCCATTACTCCGGTACTGTTTGGCGATGCTTCTGAAATGAGCAGCCTGGCAGCATTGGAACCTATATCAATCGCAGCTAATTTCATCTGTCAGTCATTAGATCAAAGCACAAAGTAAAACATTTTAAAGTTACAGGTACTGTTTTTCGTGCAGGTATTTATAGATTTCCAGCTGTGTGCGTATTTTTTTGTCGCCATCCTTGCGGTACAGGTTCCTTTGCTCGTTGTCGAGCACACGGGCTTTGACATTGCCGCTCATCTGTATGTTCATAATGTCGATCAGTTCCTGCCGTATAGCCGGGTCCGTTATGGGCGCAGCGGCTTCTACGCGGTGATCCAGGTTTCTTATCATCCAGTCGCAGGAAGCAATGTATACTTTTTCCTGGCCGCCATGGTGAAAAATGAATACACGGGCATGTTCCAGGTATTCATCCACGATACTGACACCGGTAATATTTTTCTTCCATTTCTTGTTTTCCGTATAAGCACAGCAGATGCCCCTGATCACCATTTTAACATCCACGCCGGCTTTGGCGGCTTCATAGAGCTTGGCAATAAGCGTGGCGTCGGAGAGGGAGTTCATTTTGATGGTGATAGCTGCCTTCTTTTTATGCTTGGCATTTTTTATTTCGCGGTCTATCAGCCGCAGGAAAGTGTCGCGCATATTCAGCGGACTAACCGGTAATGTTTTGCAACCCTCCAGTATTTTGATATCGTGGCGGGGGCTTTCCAGGTAAGTGAACACGCGGTTTATATCTGCAATGATGGCGCGGTTGGTGGTCAGCAGACAGTGATCGCCGTATACCCTGGCGGTTCTTTCATTGAGGTTACCGGTGCTGACAAAACCACACTGGATGGTTTTGGTGCCAATGCGTTTCTTGATCACACAAAGCTTGGCATGTATTTTCATATTCGGAATGCCCAGCAATACTTTCACTCCTTCTTCCTCCAGGCGCGATTTCCAGTCGAGATTGGCGGCTTCGTCGAAGCGGGCGCGCAGCTCCAGTACCACGGTTACCTGTTTCCCGTTACGTACAGCATTCACCAAAGCATTTACTATTTTGGAATTACGGGCAAGCCTGTACGCAGTTATTTTTATAGAAGATACGTTAGGATCTATAGCCGCTTCCCTTAGCAGGTCAATGATGGTATCAAATGAATGATAGGGGAAATGGAGCATTACATCCTGGCGCTGTATCACATGCATTACGCTGGGTGCGTTGAGGAACAGCGGATGTATAAAGGTTTTACGGTGCAAATGGGGTGGGAAGATGGATTCGGGAAAGTCCATAAAGTCCTTGAAATTATGGATACGCGCGCCCGGAATCAGGTTATCTTTCCCGGATAATCCTTGTCTGCGCATCAGGTATTCGAGTAGCAGCGGATCAATATCTTTATCGTACACAAACCTTACCGGCTTGCCTTTACGCCGGTCTTTCAGTCCTTTTTCGATCTGGTGTATAAGGCTGTCGGAAATATCATTATCTATATCCAGTTCCGCGTCGCGGGTTACTTTGATGATGTGTGCGGAAAATTTATCATAGCCAAAATATACAAAGATATTAGGCAAACAGAAACGCACCAGGTCTTCCATCAAAATGATATCATGTTCTCCGGGTTTGGAAGGGAGAATGATAAAGCGGGGGAGTACGCCGGTGGCTATTTCGATCAGGGCAAACTTCTGCCGTACGGAATTATCCTGGCGGGCAAGTACGATGGCGAGGTAAATGGATTTATCACGCAGGATAGGGAATTGCTGTATGCTTTCAATCATCAACGGGATGATGTTGGTGCGTACTTGTTCGTTGAAATAATTGAGTACAAATTTTTGCTGTTCCTTATTGAGTTGCTTTTCTGTCCGCAGGAAAATATGCTGGGCCTCCATTTCGGCGACAATGTCTTTCCATACCAGGTCAAACTCACGTTGTTGCTCAATTACCCGGGATTGAATTTCGTCGAGTATTTTGTCAGGATTTTCTTCGAGATGCATTTTGGCTGATTTGCCGAAAGACATCATTCTTTTGAGGGTGGCTACGCGGACCCTGAAAAACTCATCGAGGTTATTGGAGAAGATACCGAGGAAGCGGATGCGTTCATGAAGGGGAACTGATTTATCGGCGGCTTCCTGCAGCACTCTGGCGTTGAAGGAAAGCCAGCTGATATCCCTGGCAATCATTTTTTTCTTTTCAGCCTGGGGCTTTTTTCTCGTCGTTTTCTTGGCTACTGTTGCATCGGGCATAGTCATAATATCAAGGTTCTCACCAATCGGCAAACGCATATAAACAGATTTACATTCAAAAAATTCACATCATCTAAAATACGATGATACGGTTTTCACTTTAATTGGTGTATTAAATTAAAGTTAAAGAAAAGCGGGGAGAACGCGAAGTTAGTCTTGCCCGGGATTAAACTGATTTCGACGATTTTTAAGATTATACTGCTGCAGGATTTAAAAAAGATTAGCGAAGACAACGCACCTATGCGCTTCTGTCTTCGCTAATCTTTTTTAAATCATCAAAGAAAAAATCCTAAAATCGTCGAAATCAGTTTAATCCTGGGCAAGACTAACTTCGCGTTTCTTTTTATTGTAAACGGGCAATGCCACGAGGCTGACAAAGCCGAGAAATATCACCAGCAGGGTTTGGGCCACCCAGATGATCCAGCCAAAGGCGAAGCCGATGGCAGAGGGGATGCTGTATATTTCCAGCGTTTTTTGTACCAGTGGCTGATAGGCGCCGATGCCGCCCGGCATAACGATCATGCCTACACTACCGATCATGAGTACGGCGAGTGCGGCGCTGATGCCGAGGTGGTTGGTTTCCTGCAGGCAGAAAAAGCCGATATACACCTGTGACAGGTAGCATGACCAGATAAGCACGGAGTGGATAAAGAACCAAACCTTTTTCTTTCCTTCCATTTTGCCGATGGACAGGAATCCTTCGGCGATGCCCCGTATCAGGTTTTTAACGGTGATAGCTACTTTGGATCTGGCAAAGCGGCGGAGCAGCCATCCCAGCAGCACAATAAACAGCGCAAGTACCACGATGCCGATAAGCAGCTGAATACCGTTGGCATGGGCTATTTTGTCCGATACCGGTTGAAAGATAGTTTCATTTACCAGGGAACCAAGGAGATCCAGCTGGGTGATAACGGTGATCACCATGAGCAGGATGAGGCAAACCAGGTCTACTGCTCTCTCTGCGATCATGGTGCCTACCAGTTTGTCGGCAGGTACTTTTTCATATTGTGCGAGGATTCCGCAGCGGGTTACTTCTCCCAGGCGTGGAACGGCCAGGTTGGCGAGGTACCCCACCATAACGGCAAAGAAGGTATTGAGAGTGGAGGGTTGATGCCCGAGGGGCTTCATCAGAAGTTTCCAGCGCACGGCGCGGAACCAGTGACTGGCGATACCGATGGTCATAGTGGGGATGAGCAGCCAGTAATTGGCTTTTCTCAAAGCAACCTTGATCTGTTCCCACTCATCTGCTTTGATATTCCTGGTGAAAAGCCATATCAACAGCACTCCTATACCGAAAAAGCAAACAAACTTAATGACGTTCTTAAGCGTTTTGGGCATCCAAAGTTGTTTTAGGGCGTTAATAAAAACAGTATACGGGCTTACAATTTATTTCCCTCTTTCGGGAAAATGGCAATAGGTGTATATTTTTTGGCTTCTTCAAAATCCATCGTGGCATAGGAAATAATGATCACTACATCACCCGGGGCAACAAGTCGGGCGGCCGGACCATTCATACATATTACACCGGAACCGCGCTTGCCTTTAATAACATAGGTTTCGAGTCTTTCTCCGTTATTAACGTTCAGTACCTGTACTTTTTCGTACTCAATTAAACCAGCGGCATCCATCAGGTCTTCGTCAATCGTAATGCTTCCAACATATTGCAGATTGGCTTCCGTAACTACCGCGCGGTGAATCTTACACTTTAAAATTTCGATTTGCATAATTTATACTGGCTTAAACGCTGTAAAGAGCGTTTGCAAAGCTAGGAAAAAAATATGGAAGATCGAACAAGGCATGCAGCGGTAATGCAGTGTTTGCTGAATGCCTTGTCCGGCAGGCTAGAGGCTGCCCTGCAGTATCATGTTATCGATCAGTCGTACCCCATCGAGCCAGGCGGCAACCGCCACAATAATGGTAGCATTTCCGGGTGGCTGATCCAGTGGGCGCAGCAGGTCGTTGTCCAGTAGAAGAAGATCTACATATTCCGGTTCGAAGCCCTGTTTTTTGAGATCGTCGAAGGCTTCGTGGGCGCCTTCCATAAAATGAAGTCCTTTTCCGAAGTTGTTTTTGATGTGGAGAAGCGCCTGGTAAATGGCGGTGGCCTTTTTCCGGGCGGAGGGAGAGAGCCGGGTATTGCGGCTGCTCATGGCCAAACCGTCTTTTTCACGTTCGGTAGGACAAATAACCAGTTTTACGGGAGAATGAGTAACAATCAGCAGTTTGCGTATGATCAGGCATTGCTGCAGATCCTTTTGGCCCATAAAAAGCTGGTCAGGTTGCACAATATCAAGTAACTTGTGAACGATGCGGCCCACCCCCTGGAAATGTCCCGGACGAAATTTGCCTTCGAGGATCGTTTCCAGGTCGCCAAAATCGTAATGCAGATCACTTTTCAAGCCTTCCGGATACATCTCTTCTACGGATGGTAAAAAAAGAATATCTGTCGATACGTTATTTAATTTTTTAATATCCTCTTCAATAGTTATAGGATATTTTTCAAAATCTTTTGGATCATTAAACTGAGTTGGATTGACAAAAATGCTGCAAACGACCACATCATTTTTTTCCCTGGCCGCCTGAATAAGTGACAGGTGTCCATCGTGGAGAGCTCCCATAGTGGGCACAAAACCAATGCTTTTGTTGCTTTTTCTTACCAGGTCCAGGTGCTTCTTCAGGTCCGAGCTGCGCTTAAATAAATACATAAATCATTGCTTAAAAGGATGTTAAAACTGACAGATTGACCAATATTCCGTAAAAAATCCGTAATTTTGCAAGCCAAATTAAAAATTACTGCATTAATAATCAGCGTTAAATGTCCACAAAGAAAAGAATTCTTTTTATTGCCCAAGAGATGTCGCCGTACCTTGAATTGAGTGATTACGCGGCAATGGTCAATAAAATGGCAATTAAGTCCAATGAGGCGGGCCTGGAAGTGAGAGTGATCATGCCTAGATTTGGAATTATTAATGAGAGAAGACACCGTTTGCACGAGGTCGTAAGATTGTCGGGGATCAACATTGTGATTGACGGGGATGATTACCCGTTGATTATCAAGGTGGCCTCACTTCCCAATGCCCGCCTGCAGGTTTACTTCCTGGATAATGAAGATTATTTTAAGCGTAAGACGGTTTTTGCCGACGAAAACGAAGAATTTTTCGACGACAACGCAGCCAGAGCAGTCTTCTTTTGCAAAGGAGCCCTTGAAACGGTAAAAAAATTCGGATGGCCTCCGGACATCATTCATTGTAGCGGCTGGATGACCTCCCTGATACCGATGTATCTGAAAACGGCCTACAAGAAAGAACCGGTTTTTGCCAATTCAAAAATCATATATTCGTTGACGCCCAACACGTTCAAGGAAAAATTAGGCACCACCTTTGTTAAGAAGGCCACGATCAGCAACCAGATTAAAGAAAAGGATATGGAGCTGTTTAAGGAAGGTACCAATACCGCATTGAACAGAGGTGCAGCTAAATACGCAGATGCTGTTGTACTGGCTGGAGATAAGCTGGAGAAAAAAGTGGTGGATGAAGTGAAAGCGGAAAAAGGTAAGATCATTTTACCTTACAAAAAAGATAACGAGGATCTGGGCGATTATCTGCAACTGTACAACCAGTTGCTGGGTAAGTAGCTATTAAAGTAAGTACGGGCAGTTAACACAATACTCACTAACAACATAACGCGTGAAGATCAATTTCAGGAACCTTAGCTTCTTAGCTACCTATATTACTCTACTGTACGGTGCGACCGGTTGTAACAAATCCACGCTGTTAGGTGGTGGCCTTATTCCTCCGGGCGATTTCGTGAATGCACAGGATACTACCATTTCAGGTATCATTGCCAATAACATCCTCCGGTATGATTCCACTATCAGGAATGGAAATACCGGCTACACACATATACTGGGTTCCATTACCACGGACCCGGTTTTTGGTAAAACACATTCTTTCCTGTATACACAGGTATCTTTACCCAAAAGCGCCTTCACTTTTGAAGGTACCGGGCAAACACTGGATTCGGTGGTACTATCGCTGAGCTATACCGGGTACAGTGGCGATTCGGCGGCTCCGCAAACATTCCGGGTATACCGCATGTCGGATCCTAAATTTACCATTGATTCCAACTATGCTTACGATAAACCACAGGCTTACAACCAGGGCGAGTTGCTGGGTACCGCTACGGTAACCCCGTTGTCGCTCCGCGATTCCGTAAGTGTATATGGCACCAAGGAAACAGCGCAGCTGCGCATTAAACTGAGCAGTGCGTTTGGTAATTCGTTGCTGAGCCAGAAATCTGATGGCGCATTTGCCACAGATTCCGCCTTCCGGGCTTATCTGAAAGGTTTTGCCGTAGTACCGGATACCAACCTGGGTACCAACCGCAACATGATCTATGTGAATCTGAACAGCACGAATACAAAGCTGACCGTATTTTATAAAAATACCGAGAATGATTCGCTGCGGACTGTTATGGCATTTAATCAGTATGCAAGCGCGCATGCCACTTATTTTGCACGTAATTACAATGGTTCACAGGCAGGCCGGTTTATCAATACCAATAATCCTAAAGGCGACAGCATCCTGTTCCTGAATGCCAGTCCTGGCCTGTATACCAGGCTAACGATACCTAACCTGGAAAACTTCCCGGCAGTGTTGATCAACAAAGCAGAACTGGTCATTACACAAATTACTTCTGGTGTAAGTGACATGAATAATATTTTTATTGAACCAGGAAGCTTATCTTTACGGCAGTACGGAAACGGAGACTCCACCAAACTCCCGATGGACTATTACACCAGTGGCGGCGCTGCCTACTACGGCGGTACACGTCAGGTGATAACTAACTTTGGAGGTGTACAGGTTGTTCAGTATACCTTTAATCTTGCCAACACCGTACAACGTTTTATTAAGAAGCTGGACACGAACAACGGCTTCAAACTGGAAGGTCTTTCCTCACTTGACATGGATGTGAATCGTGTGAAGGCGGGTGGAAGCAATCTTTCCCAGTATAATGTTAAGCTCAGAATTATTTACACTAAACCTTAAAACAACTAATCCCGGTTTTTTATGCCTTATTTATTTACATCTGAATCCGTTTCAGAAGGACATCCTGATAAAGTAGCCGATCAGATATCCGATGCATTAATCGATAACTTCCTGGCATATGACGCAAAATCTAAAGTGGCTTGTGAAACGCTTGTAACTACCGGTCAGGTGGTGCTGGCAGGGGAGGTGAAGTCAGAAGCTTACCTGGATGTGCAGGATATTGCAAGAGAAGTGATCCGTAAAATAGGTTATACGAAGAGCGAATACATGTTTGAAGCCAATTCGTGTGGTATTCTTTCAGCTATTCATGAGCAATCTCCGGATATCAACCAGGGTGTTGACCGTCAGTCTCCGGAGGAGCAAGGCGCCGGCGACCAGGGAATGATGTTCGGTTACGCTACCCGCGAAACTGAAAACTATATGCCGCTGGCATTGGATCTGGCGCATAAGTTATTGCTGGAACTGGCAGTGCTTCGTCGTGAAAACAAAGATATTAAATACCTGCGTCCGGATGCAAAATCCCAGGTGACCATCGAATATTCAGATGACAACAAACCGGTAAGAATCGATTCTATTGTGATTTCTACCCAGCATGACGATTTTGACGCCGATGAGAAAATGCTGGCGAAGATCAAAGAAGATATGATCAATATCCTGATCCCGCGTGTAAAAGCTCAGCTGAAACCTGAATTGCAGCAGCTGTTTGACGGCTTCGATATCAATCACCATATTAACCCAACCGGTAAATTCGTTATCGGTGGTCCTCACGGTGATACCGGCTTAACCGGCCGCAAAATCATCGTAGATACCTATGGTGGTAAAGGAGCTCACGGTGGTGGCGCTTTCTCCGGTAAAGACCCTTCCAAAGTAGATCGTTCAGCAGCTTATGCTACCCGTCATATTGCCAAAAACCTGGTAGCTGCCGGTGTTTGTGATGAAGTACTGGTACAGGTGTCTTATGCTATTGGTGTGGCTAAACCATGCGGTATCTATGTAAATACCAATGGTACTTCCAAAGTAAAGCTGAATGACGGCGAAATAGCAAAGAAGATTGAAGAAATCTTTGATCTGCGTCCTTATGCTATTGAGCAAAGACTGAAACTGCGTAATCCTATCTATAGCGAAACTGCTGCTTACGGGCATATGGGCCGCGAACCTAAGGTGGTGACCAAAGTGTTCAATAAAGGTAAGAAACACGAAAAGAGCGTAGAAGTAGAGCTGTTTACCTGGGAAAAACTGGACTACGTTGATAAAGTAAAAGCTGCATTCGGTTTATAATCAAAATAAACCTTATGTGAACATATTACAACAGCCGTTTCAATATTTTGAAACGGCTGTTGTATTTTTTATCGAACATCTTTCGATTTTTCACGTTTTAACCACAGATCAACCCGTTTTTCTAAAATGTGGAAAAGTTTTTCAGATTTTTTTTTAAAAAGTTCAAAAAAAGTTACATATTATTCTTAATATCATTGTATATTTAATAGTAATATGATTGATTGGCCTGCGTTTCAGGCCCGGTAAGCGCGTTATGGGTTCATTTATTTTTATCAGGTATTGGCTTTTGATGCTATTTTTTTTCTGCAATTGATTGTAACGTCCGAACGGTCATTTTGAGGCAATAATATTTCGTAGGTGCCTGCCGTTATGATGCTGTTTTTGTATCCAAAATTCTGGATATTCGCAGCCAGAAAAAATAATAGAACCATTTAATTGTATCCGGAGACAATTTAATCGGGGGCCATTTATTCTTTTGGAATACCGAATCCATATCTGAGAATCAAATTGCAATTACCAAATGGGTAGTTGTGAGCTTTTTATTGAAACCATATAATCATCTGAAAAACCATGAAGCGCAACATCACCTCACGATTGTCTATGTATACATTCGTATCATTTGCAATGGCTGTCATTTTTACAACTGAGAGCTGTAACAAAGCACAAGTAGATGCACTTAAACCGAAACCAAAGCCGGATAGCACAAGCACGGCTATTACTGCACCGGTGACGGGAAGAGAAATAGTTCTTGTACCAGACAAAGACGGAAGACTGGTAGTAGATGGAAGCATCTATAAAGGAGGCGATATCCTGGCGCTGAAAGGCGTTTTTTCAGCAGTAGTGTTCAACAACCTGAAAGGCGCTGCAGGCAGTCCGATTATCGTTAAGAATGCCGCAGGCACAGTTACCAAAGTGGGTAATCCAGCATGGAGCGGTGGTTCCTGGGCAACAGCACTCAGTTTTGTAAACTGTCATTATGTAAAAGCCGGCGGCGAAAAATCCAAATCCGATTTTATCATTAGCGGAAGTACACAGGCAGGTAAGGAAGCGTACTTTAACCTTACTTTAAGTCGGCATACCGACAATTTCGAGGTTAGCAATGTTACCATCCAGAATGGTGGTACCGGTATCTGGGCTAAAACAGATCCGGTAAATGGCGATGCCAGCACGCAGTATCCAAATTCGTATATGGAAAATCTGTCCATACACGACGTGGCTATCAGCGGTACTAACAACGAAGCCTTTTACATTGGCCACACTGCGCTGTATTGGAACTTAACAGCCAATACACCTTACTACGGCGCTCCATCTGGCTTTGTTGCCGGACAGCAGTACGTACAGCCTATTAAATGGCGCAATGTCAAAATTTATAACAACCAGGTTTCCAATGGAGGCGCTGATGGTATCCAGACCGCTGCTATTGATAAACTGGAAATATACGGTAATACCGTTACCAGCTGGGGTGGTCAGCATAATTCCGGTCATAACGGCGGTATCCTGATCGGTGGCCGTGTAACAAGCAGTAATGTTCACGACAACTACGTTCATGATGGCTGGGGTGAACTGATCCAGTTCTACGGTTCTGGTGAAAATGGTGTTGCCCACATCATTCACAACAACCTCCTGAGAGATAACCAGGGCGATGGAGTGAGCCTGAGAGGAACCAACAACGCGGTGGTTCAGATCACTAACAATACTATCGCAAGAGTAGGTGGCGTATCACTGCGTATCAACGGTTACCAGGGTATGACAACTCCGCAGATCGTAAATGCGAATGCCTTTATACAGCCACGCGTAAACGGAGGTTCTATCGTACCTAACGCCTATATTTACACAGAGAACGGCGGCGCCTATAAAGAAGGTACCGGTGCGCTTGCCAACACAAAGTTCCCGACTGTTACCGCAGCCGGTATAGATCTGAACAATTACTATCAGCCAGTATCCGGTTCGGCACTGGCATCTTCAGGTTTCAGAGTGAATTAATAATAGTTACCTGGAAGTTTATAAAAGTAGAAGCCGTCCTGGTTATGAGGACGGCTTCCTGTTTTCCCGGACATTACTTCCCGGCATTCAAATACTTCCACATCTGTTTATTCACCTCCTGTGGTTGTTCGTAATGCGGCATATGCCCGGCGTTGGCTACCCTACGTATCTCTAAAGTTGGGTATAATGACGTATAGGAGTTTAACTTTTCAGGCGGAAAAAAGGGATCCTGGTCGCCGTAGAGCAGGAATATTTTTCCCGGCGATATTTTTTTCAGCAGATAGAGCTGGTTCTGATTCAGCATATACATCCAGGAAGACAGTGTGAGCCGCTTATATCCCTGGAAATTCATGAAATATTTTAGTCGTTGTGAATAGCTGTTGAAAAGCGGCTGATTGACAAACTCTTTCCGTTGATTTTCCACAGCGCGGGGATACCAGTAGCCACTCATAAGTACATCAGATACAATCGGTATGTACAGTAGTTTACTTGGTTGCAGATCCCCGCTGGCTGCGGGCCCCAGTAATATTATATGTTTAACGCGATCCGGGTGTTCACCGGCATAATCAAGTCCGATAGCAGCTCCCATCGACATGGCAATCATATCGAATGGCTGCTGCAACCGAAGCGTGTCCAGTAACTGCACCAACTGATGGCGATATAAATTCAGATCGTATTTTGTATGGGGCCTGTCTGAATATCCTCTGCCATAAAGGTCATAGGCTAATACCCGGTAACCTTTTGATAAGAGATAGGGGATATTGAACTGCCAAACCTCCATACCACTGGTGCCACCGCCATGGATAAGCACCAGTAACCGGGCAGTATCAGGGCCGTACAGCTTATAATGTACCAGCCCCTGGTCCAGTTGTATGAAATTTCCGGGCGCCTGTTTCCGGGCCGCATCATTTAATCGGGCAGTTTCCTGCCCGCTTTTAATAAATAGAAAAATCGACGTCAATATGACAACTATCCCCGTAATGATTAACAGCAACCATTTTTTGAATCCGGTCATAACCGATTATCTTTTGTATTGCAATAACCATTCATAGATATTCATCCCGTTTTCACGGTATGCAGGGTCGTAATATTGTTCCCAGCAGCAATGCTTATGGTCGCCGATGGTCAGTTTTGTAAGCCCCGGTTTATACTTGTTGGTGCTATCCGCAAACAGTTTGCAGTTTCCCAGGAAGACCGGTTCGTCGGTGCCGCCAAAATACCATACGTGAATATTGTTTTCTGCGGCGATGTGGAAGCTCTTCAAATTTTCCGCATCAATGGTGGCGGGCGACATGTTTACCGCCGCGGCCACCCGTGATGCCATTCTTTTATCCGTAACGGCCATTCCCACAGACCATCCGCCGGCACTGTAACCGGTGATGTAGATTCTTGTGGAATCTATCGGGTATTTTTTCATCGCATCTGAGATAGCGTTGTACAGGTGCTCCGGCCCAAGCGACCAGCTGGTGGCAAGGGGCGCCATTACAATAAACTCATATTTTTTGCCGTCCAGTTTGTTGACAGCATCAATGTTTTTGCCTTCATGCATTTGCCTGGCAACACCCTGCCGGAATATTTTAGTGACATCTGTGCCTGCAATACTTCTGCCGTGCAAACACACGAGTAACGGGTACCTTTTCCCGCTTTTCATATTGTCGGGTGTTTTAATTAGCGCCGGGATATGATGCCAGGGTGTTATCTGCACATCAATCTGTTTGAAAGGCTTCAGGTCCTGTCCTGCCAGCACTGCCGTTTGCAGCAGCAGGCATATAAAAAGAAATATTCTCATCTTTCAATCTTAATTTACCGGATGATCCGCCGGGAGCATCCGTTGGCAAACCGCCTCAATTATAAGTGTAATAATACTTCTTCGAGAGAAGTACCGATAATGGCTTCCAATGCTATTTTAGACTGTTTTACTTCTCTTTCAAGATTTACTTTACGTACCATTTCTGCATTGTAAATGCGATAGGCATCATTCAGTCCTTCCACCGCTGTGTTCTGATCACCACCGGAAAATTTCTGCTCTACCTGTTTGTAATGATTGTAAGAATCTTCCAGCAACGGTAACTGCAGCTCATACAATTGCTTGTTAGCAGAGTAGTCCTCGTAAGCACGCAATACAGCAGACTTTAACGCCAGTTTCTCGCCTTCTTTCTGCAGGTCAAATACTTTTCCGTTGGCCTTGGCTGTTTTTACTTCGTTAGGAATGCTTATTAAATGACCGAGCGGCACCATGATACCAAAGTTATACCGTGGGTACAGTGTGTTGTTGTTGGCAGTGCCACCGCTGCTACCTTTAATGGTGAACTCGTTCAGGTTACCGGCAGCTGTCAGCATGTCCAGCCAACCCGCTTTAGCCCTGTTCTGATCGTATTTGGTAATTTCCTTTTTAATATCCAATGCTTTGATCTGGGGGTTGTTCATGGCAAGTTCTACCAGTCTTTCTTTCAATCTGCTTACGGTAGGTAAGTCGGCCGGCAGTCTTAATATAATACTGGTATCTGCCCGCTGTGCCTGCGCTACAGTACCTGTAATTGCTGCCAATAAAAAGAATAATACACGTTTCATGTTGTGATATTTGGAGATGATAAATATTTTAATTTTATAGAGATTCCATTAAGTCCGTAATAAAGCAGGGCGGACTCAATGAGTCCGGACGACTCCTGCGCATAAATGCTGACCACCATTGCAAACATCACACAGATGATCAGTAGTGTATACTGTTTTTCGGTTTCTGTTTTACTCCGGAAGTAATTTGCCACGGTATATTGCATCACCAGGAAAATGTTAAAACAAACCAGTATCAGCCCGATGTACCCTTGTTCCAGCACCGTGCGCAGGTAACCGCTGTCGGGCGGAAAGCCATCCAGTTCACTGCCGGATCCCGGCTCACAGCTGAGAAAACCGCCGCCGATAGGGTGGCTGTAGATATAGGGTTGAATGCGATGCCTGTTTACCTCACGAACATTCAGGGAGGCATCTTCCGAACCCGAAAAGGCTGTTCTTATCCTGATAATGGTAGGATTGCTGTGGAAAGGACCAAACATCACCACCAGGAATGCAAAAACAAATACAAGCGCGCCAATAACGGTATTTTTATTATGCAGATTTACAAACAACATAATAACAAGCCCCATAGGCACCATCACGTAGGCGGTACGGGTACCCGAATATCCCAGTGCCATAAACTGCAGTACCAGCGATATTAACAACAATACCTTCTGATGTACCGGAACCATTTTATTGGAACTGGTGAGCAACACAATATTCATGATACAGCCACAAGCCATGATAACACCAAATACGGCCGGATCAGACACGAAAGAGAAAATACGTATACCGGTGAGGATGATCACTGTTTTGAACTTTTCAGGATACCGGGCTATAAATGCTTTTTCGAAAGGCATTAATCCAAACCATTGCTGTATACACGCATAAAAGGCTGCCAGTGTGAGTATGATAATCCAGAATTTGATAAATACTTTCAGATCATCCATATTCCTGATCATCTTCATCACCAGGTACAACATAATCATATTCCGCACGTATACCCTGGCAAAGGTGGACCAGCCATGGCGGTCATGTACATAGGCCGGGTTGAAAAACTGCAGCAGGATGAAACCGGCGTATATATAAAAAGTAATCAGCACGGGGTCCCGCAAAAAATCAACTTTCCGGATACTTTTATCATCCGGCTTTAACAAACTGCCCAGCAAGGTTATTAACACAACCGCGTCTATCAGCACTCCCACAGGCATTTCCGAGCCCGACATCCGTTCCAGTACCCGTACGGTAAGTGCCACCACACAGGTGATATAGTAACCCGCCCGGTAGTTGAGTATCGAAACGCCCGCCACTGTCAGTCCCACTGCCAAACCGATCAGCAGCATGGTATATTTGACATCCTGCGCACTGAGATAGGCGATAATCGGGATTAATACTACCCACGAGGTAATAATAAACAGCTGGTAGATATTTTTCTTCGCAAATTCCACTGACGATGATTTATAAGAATACTATTTTAACAGCCATAGCGATAATAGTCAGCGCTATGAAAATCACGATCAGCAACTGATGCAGATGTTGATCTATTGGTTTCTTTTTTGGTTGTGCTTTCATATTAAACTGATGCTGCCGCTTTTTTTGGTGTATGATGTTCCCCGAACTTCCCTGCGAAAAGGAAGCCTAATCCCAGTCGCATACATACCCTGTATACTATGATGGAGAGGAAAATGGATGACGGAATAAGTATTCCCAGCAATACCACGCCATTATCTACACCGAACTGCAGTAATATTGCACGCAGCAGGGCGAAAATGCTTACATGTAACAGGTAAATGTAGAGGGAATAATGACCTATTACGTTCAGCAATTCGAGTCGTTTGATTTTTGCCAGCCAGGACGATAAGAGTATGACAAACAAACAGCCATTCAACGCAATGAGCATATACACATATAAGTTCATATCCTGGTGGTACAGGTAATACCATTGGAGCAAGCCGAACAGCGGTGTTAACAACAGCAGGTTAACCGGGTTGGCAAATTTCTGTTGTGTTTCCTCGAGGAAGAAGTAGCCGGCGGCGGTATCGCCGATGGCGAAGAAAATATAATGCAATGCGATATCATAGAATGTACTGAAACTCCGTACATATGGGGCAATACCCAACAGTGCCAGCCCTACCAGCAGTTGCCATATTTTTTTGCGGCCCGTAATGCCGGACACTATGGTATAAAGCATGGTTACATTGAACAATGCAAATAAATACCAGAGCTGATCCAGTGTTCTTGGCTGAAGGAATATATTGAGAAAGTCCCTGACGCTGCGTTCTGAATTCGCAAATTTTGAGAACACAATCTGCAGGCTGATTTGTATAACCGCCCATAACAGGTACGGATACAGCAGGGTATTGATTTTTTGAAATGTAAAATTGCGTACGCCTCTTTTGGCAATACTTCTGCTGAAAAAGATACCAGAGAGCAGGAAGAAAAGCGGCATACGAAAACTATATAACATATCGTTGGTTGCCAGCACTCCATTGGGTAATGAAATGCCCGCGGCCACCAGGCCATACGCAATATGCCGGTATACCACCAGCAAAATGGCAATGCCTTTTGCATAGTCTATCCAGGCATAACGTGCGTCATTTTTCTCTGGCCGGAAACTGAATATGTCAAAGTTTTTATGCTGCATCATGATAAAACGATCATAGTTCAATGAAATCTTCTTTAACGTCATTTAAGACTGCTCCAAGAAATTTATCTCCCAATGATTCCAGGAATTCTGATGATTCCCGGTCAATTTGTTTCATTTTCAGATGAGAAGAGAAAATGGCAATTACGCCTTCAGCATATGCAGATAACTCGCGGCTGTCTGTAAAATCATTCAGCGGGGCGCCTTCCATTAAAATATAGTCATAATGCTTTTTCAGTTCGCCCAGATAATTCAGCAGGTGATTAGGCGGCAGTATTTCTGACGGGGTATAATCTCCGCCTTTACATCCAACTACTTCTATGCCGGGTGTTGCATAGGTAGTTACTATTTCTTTTACCTTTTCGATGCTGAACTCAGCTGGTGGTACGGAGAAGTATTCCAGGGTGGGCTTGGCTTCCATCTGTACACTTACATCATTGTTACAGAAATTGGTATCAATCACCAGCACTTTTTTATTGCTCAGGCTCAGGCTATGTGCTACCGCCTGCAAGAGCGTAGTTTTACCCTGCTGTGGTTCTGTACTGGTGAAAAGGAATATTTTTCTGCCGCTGCTTTCCAGTTCATATCTCAGCTTGCGCAGCAGCTCACGGAAAATATTCTGCCGTTTGAGCCATTGGCTTTCGTCTGATTTTTTCTGCAGTATTTGCAGCAGGTTATACTTCTGAAGATTAGTATGATTAATGGTAGCAATGAGCTTAAGATTAGAAGAACGATTGAAGATAGAAGGGGACTTCACGGAATTATCCATGAATTCTGAAAATAGTATGCCGATACAGCAGATCATGAATACTGCAAAGCCGGACATGCCCATAATGATCAGTCGCTTGGATGACTCCGGCGTGAAAGCAGGTTGACCTTTAAGTGTCTGACGGAAATTATCCTGTGGCACTGTTCTGTTGTCGAGTGCTGCACCTAATTTTTCCTTTAACTTGTTGTATTCGTCCTGTGCCAGTGTTACTTCCTGTTGTAATGAGCTCACGGTAGCTTCCTTATTGGCATATGATCCTACAGACGCCCGGAGATTACGTATTTTGCCTTCCAGGGTGCTGATATTGAGTTTGGAGGCTCTTACTTCTGCTTCCAGTGCGCCTTTACGCTGAATAAGTTCTTCTTTCGTACTTACTTTACCGTTAGGGATAGACGCATCCATCATCGCCTTTTGTAATTTGCCGCGCTGGGTTTTGATTCTATCGGCCAGGGCATTATCGTTGGAGCCTGTGCGTACATACTCGTCATTCAGATCATTGATCTGTTTTCTTAAGTTAATAATGTCAGTGTTGGAATTGGTGTACGCCGGCTTTCCGCTGTTCATCTGCGCGAGCTGCATGTTCACGTTATCGAGAGACGCCTGCAGGTTGTTGCCGTTTGCTCTTTCATCGGAGACAGATTTTTCAAATTGTTTGATCAGATCCCATTCGTTACCACTGGCTGTTTCCACATTTAGTACGCCCTGTGCAGTTTTATATCCGCGCAGCGCTTCCACTTTCTGATCCAGTTCTGCTTTTTTCTGGTTTACCAGCGACTCAAAAGTTTCTACGTTTTCTACTGATCGTTCGGAACGGGAGCTGCGGTAAAAACGAATGAATTCTTTATAAAGGGTATTTACGGTGTAAGCCGACAAATCAGGATTTTCAGAATAACAATTGATATTGATATAGTCCGTTCTTGATAAACGGCCAGTGAACACCATCTTGCGGATAGATTCAAAATCGTAGCGATACAGCTTCATAAATTCCAGTACCTTTCTTTCTTCCGGAATAGAGGAGGAAAGGATCTGCAGGGAATCAATTTTCTGGCGGCAAATCCGCACGATCTCCTGTTTATTGGCACTCTTATATGCTGGTTTGTTCAGTTCTTTTTCTGTGAGGTTTCTGAAGGGCTTATCGCTGGAGAGATCATGTACCAGCAGGTCGCAGGCCAACAGACCTATTACCAGCGGAGAGTTCATGGTTTCGATGACGTTGTCAAATTTTACGTCAGCTTCAAACAGGTTCAGGTTTTCATCACGCAGTTTAATCTGTTCGTTCGTGGTAAACCCTGTTGCAATTTGCGCGGTGGACGCATACAATTTAGGTTTTCCTATTGTAAAGGCGAATGCCGCTGCTACCGCAGCGAATGTGCTTAAAAGTATCCACCATTTCTTTTTAAGCAATGCCTTTATAAAATACACGATGTCCATATAGAAATTTTCCTTTAACTACGATTTTTAATGTGATATACAGGGTGGAAGTACGCATTATTGCACACATGCCATAGTCCCGGTATGGTAACTGGTAGATCAGAGGAGATGGTAAAAAAATAAGAGAGTTTCCGGTGGTTAGCCAGACAACTGTTCCAGGTTTTGTCGGAGGATGAGGTTACAGGGGAGATATCCGGGGCATAATAAGTCCTGGTATATCCGGTTAGAGTTCAAAGGTAAAAGATTATATTAAAAGACACTTTATTTTTAAGCGAAACATAAAAATTATTTGGTAACCGCTCAAGTTTTGGGGGTAACGCAAGTATTGACATAAAAAAACCGTTCCGGAAACGCTCCGGAACGGTTACTGTCATCTTTTCCAGATCATTTACTATCGCTTCAGGAGTTTCACACTCTTAGTTTCACCGGTGGTAGCGGTGATTTTCAGAATATAAAAGCCTGTCGTACTAACATATCGCTGCGTATTGATCCTGATGGTATTTTTACCTTCAGGTACACTTTTCCTGGTTTCGTTGTAAAGCACTTTTCCTGTCATGTCACAGATTTCAATCAATATGCCTGGTGCTGGTTTCTGTAGTGTAAGGTCAATCGCCAGGTTATCGGTAAACGGATTCGGATACGCGTTGGCCTGGAAGCTGGCTTTAAGTGCAGTGTTGTTATTATTCAGTGAAGCAGCCGGGTTGTTATTCATCAGCTGGTTGTTATTGGCCAGGTTACCGGGGGTAATCGGCGTAACATTCAATTCCATCGCATTGAGATAACCTACCTGTCCACCCGCCGGAATACTGGCGGTGAACGCTATTTCACCGTTTGCATCTGCTGTCAGGTTAATGAAGTCAGCGGTGTTGGCGGTGTTGTTTTGTGCATACAGCGTTTTGCTGACACCGTTAACAGTAAACTGGGTACTGCCGTTGTCAGGTTGCGGCGCCCACCATTTACTGTTTGACAGGAACTTGAGGGTGTAGGTGGTGTTGGCACTCAAACCGGTGAGGTGTCCGTGCATGGCGGGCGCCCCTGTAAAGAAGCCGGGTAATGAACCAAAGTAAAGGTACTGACTCAGCACTACGTCAGGATATACACCACTGTTGTTGCCGGTAGTAGCGCCTTCCACGCCTGCTGCCCACCAGGATTCATCAAATGTCAGCCCGATGCCGGTAGCCAGGCCCTGGTCATTTTTCAGGTTGGCGGTATTGGTGCCGGAAATATTATTCCACGGCGCCGGCGCATCTGCATCGAGTTTGAAGTTCAGCAATACTTTATAGCTGCCACCGGAGTTAGGCGGTGGATTCACGGTCAGGTTGAACGTAGTGGTATCGGCTGCGCCATAGGAATCCTTGACGATAACGCTGATGTTATTGTACGCACCTGCATTATTAGTGCCTGGCGCAACAGCAAGTGATACCGTACCTCCTGACTGTGTCAGCGTCACAAAAGAAGGAAGATTCAATGTACTGTAAGTAAGCTGGTTACCATCTGCATCCGTTGCGGTAACCGGGATATTCATACTTGTTCCTGCGTCCAGGCTCTGATTACTGATGTCTGTTACTACAGGCGCGTGATTATCAGTTGGTACCTGGGAAGTGCCTGCATTTACTTCTATTGCATTCAGGTAACCTACCTGGCCGCCTGCAGGAACACTCAGGGTAAATACGATCTCACCGTTTGCGTCAGGGGTGAGGTTGGTGAAAGTAACCACGTTAGCGCTATTGTTCTGCACATACAGCGTTTGGCTTACACCGTTGATGGTGAACTGGGTGCTGCCGTTATCCGGTTGTGGCGCCCACCATTTGCTGCTGGAGAAGAATTTTACGGTGAATTGCTTACCTGTTTCCAGACCTGTCAGGTGACCGGTCATTGTAGGGGCGCCGGTAAAGAATCCTGGCAATGAACCAAAGTAGAGGAAGTCGTTAATAACGGCATCCGGGTATACACCGCTGTTGTTGCCGGTAGTGGCGCCTTCGCCGTTGGTAGCCCACCATGATTCGTCAAACTTCAGACCGGCGGCGGTTGTTTGGCCCTGATCGTTTTTAAGATTGGTAGTAACGCTGCCGGTAATATTATTCCATGGAGCAGGTGCAGTGCTGTTCTGTTTAATGCTCAGGAAAAGCTTATAGCCAGCACTATCACCACCTGCAGGGGCATTCACCGTCAGGTTAAAGATCGCAGTATCACTGTTGCCGTGTGTATCCGTACCAATTACACCGATGTTGTTAAACTGACCGGTATTGTTGGTGGCAGGAGCAACGAGGAGGTAAGGAGTCCCCGGAGACTGGGATACCGTAACGAAGGCTGGGAGGTTGTAACCAGTATACGTAATGGCATCATTTTCCGGGTCTGTACCGTTGATGGCTATGTGCATAGTATCGCCTGCTGCCAGTGATTTGTTGGCAATAGCGGCGATCACTGGTGCCTGGTTTACAGGAGTGCTGTCGCCAGCGCCGCCGGCGTTTATTTCCATGGCATTCAGGTAACCTACCTGTCCTCCTGCAGGGACGCTGACGGTAAATTTGATTTCACCGTTTGCATCTGCTGTCAGGTTTTCAAAAACGGCCGTATTAGTGCTGTTATTTTGAACGTTCAATGATTTGGTAACACCGTTGATGGTATATTGCGTGCTGCCATTGTCCGGCTGTGGCGCCCACCATTTGCTGCTGGAGAAGAATTTAATGCTGTAAGTCCTGTTTGTTTCCAGACCGGTCAGGTGTCCGTGCATAGCAGGTGCACCGGTAAAGAAGCCTGGCAATGAACCAAAGTACAGGTATTCACTCATCACCGCATCCGGGTACACACCACTGTTGTTGCCTGTATTGGCGCCTTCGGTTCCCGCTGCCCACCAGCTTTCATCGAAAGTTAATCCGGCAGTGGTTAACTGTCCGTTTTCATCTTTCAAACCAGTGGTAGTGGTACCGGAAATGTTATTCCATGGCGCAGGCGCTGTGTTATTCAATTTGAAGTTCAGATAGAGCTTGTAGTTTGGTGTTGGCTTATCCACCACGGTGAGTACAAAGCTGCGTACATCTATTCCTCCCTGA
>NZ_JAGTXB010000027.1 GCF_018224885.1 Chitinophaga hostae
TATTATAATATAAAACTCAACACATGAACATTACAGATATTAATGGTACCGTGCAACTGTCGAATGGCGTACAAATGCCTTATTTCGGACTAGGTGTTTTTAAAACAAAAGAAGGACAGGAGGTAGTTGACTCAGTAACGTATGCACTGGATGCAGGGTATCGGCATATTGATACGGCAGCTATTTATGGTAACGAAGAAGGCGTAGGGATCGCCATTGAAAAAAATGCAACCGACCGTAAAGATATTTTTCTGACCACGAAAGTTTGGAATGCCGACCAGGGATACGACAGCACTTTAAAAGCCTTTGACACTTCATTGGCTAAATTGAAAACAGACTACCTGGATCTGTACCTGGTACATTGGCCGGTAGCCGGAAAATACAAAGAAACGTGGCGTGCCCTGGAGCAGCTGTATGCCGATGGCCGTGTGAAAGCGATTGGGGTCAGCAACTTCCTGCAACATCAGCTGGAAGATTTGTTCCAGACAGCCCATGTGCTGCCGATGGTTGACCAGCTGGAGTTTCATCCTTACCTGGTGCAACCGTCCCTGCTGGATTTCTGTGAACAGCATAACATACAATACGAGGCCTGGAGCCCGCTGATGCAGGGTAAAGCCTTTGATGTACCACTGCTGAAAGAATTGGCTGCAAAATATAAGGTATCGGTAGCCCAACTGGTATTAAGGTGGGACCTGCAGAAAGGCGTAGTGACTATCCCAAAAAGCATTCGCAAAGACAGGGTGATATCCAACGCCGACATCTTCCGGTTTAATATCAGTGAAGAAGATGTACAAAAAATTGCTGCGCTGGACCGCGGGGAAAGAGTAGGACCGGATCCGGCCAACTTTAACTTTTAATTTTTGTCTTTCCCGGGATTAGGCTGATTTTGGTGATTTATTTGTCTTTCCCAGGATTAGACTGATTTTGATGATTTGCAAGATTTTTCCATTTTGATTTTAAAAGATTCGGGAAGATATAAGCGGACTCCCCCTACATCTTCCCGAATCTTTTAAAATCAAACTATCACCCCAAAAAAATCCTGTAAATCATCAAAATCAGTCTAATCCTGGGAAAGACAAATAAATCATCAAAATCAGTTTAATCCCGGGAAAGACAAAGTCCTGCGAATAATTTGTCTATGTCTTCCTTATTATTATAGAAATTCAGTGCAACGGTGAGTCTTCCGTTTTTATATCTCGCCATGATGTTATGCTGTACCAGTTTGGAATGTTGTTCCGGCGTGATGGCTAAACGTTGAATGGCGGAACGATGTGCAGGTACAAAATCGGAGAGCAGCGTTATCTTATGTGCGGCTGCTTTTTCTGCCAGGTATTGGATGAGCGTTGCTACATATGCTTCAATATCGGCAATGCCTATACGATTTAAGTACGCTAATGCGTGTCCGAGTAACAGGATATTAATAAAGGGCAGTGTGCCGGTTTCAAAAGCCCGCGCGTTTTTCTTTGGCGTAAACTGCGTATAATCCTGTACCAGGTCGAAATCAGGATTTTCATAGTCTACGTTATACCAGCTCATCACAGCGGGCGGATAGCGATCCAGTAGTTGTTGAGACGCATACATGGCGCCGGCGCCATACCCTGCAGTTACCCATTTATACCCATGAAAAATAAGAATATCAATATTACTGCCCGCAACATCAATATCATTTACCCCAAAGGATTGCGTGGCGTCTACGATAAAAATGATGTCATGTTGTTTGCATAACTGCCCGATGGCTTCCAGGTCCTGCCGGAAGCCGGTTCTGAACATTACATGGCTGGTGATCAGTATTTTGGTGGCGGGCGTTATCTGCGCTTCGATGTCTTCCAATGAGATATGTCCGCCGGCATTGCTGTTTACAAAATGCACAGTATGTCCGCGGTGCAGCCATCCCACAAAGCTGGTAGGAAATTCATCCCGCATGGTGATGACTTCATAGTCAAGAGGGAACATCTCATAGAGCAACGTCATGGCATGCGCGGTGTTGGTGACGAAAGCAATTTCGCTGGCGCGGGCACGGATCATGTTTGCAAGGAGCTGCCGCACTTCATTTGCCTGGTGATCCCATCCCGGCATTACCAAACGTCCCTTGTTGCTGAGTTCGGTCAGCAGGGCAGTGCCCTTTTCCACCAGGGAGGTGCTGACAGGGCCGCCACCATTGGTAAATAAATAAACGCCATTACTGGTTACGGGGTAATCTGCCCTGATTGTTTCCCATTTATTCATATACAACCGGTTATACTATTTTATTAAATCCTGTGCGATAATAAGCAAAATAGATCAGTGTACAGCCCGGGCATAACGATTATGTTTTTTATGTGATAACTTGCGGACGTTGCAGGATATATTTCATTTTATAAATAAGGTTTAGCATGTTGAGAAAACGGTACCTCCTACTTTATCCGATTCTTTTTTTATTTGTTTTTAAGGCTGGCGCGCAGCAGCTTTTCAGGAATGCTGCTGCTCCGATGAATGAGCGGGTAAATGACCTGCTGCATACGCTAACGTTACCGGAGAAGATTTCATTGCTGGGTTATAACAGTCCGGCAATAGAACGCTTACAACTACCGGCCTATAACTGGTGGAACGAGGCCCTGCACGGTATTGCCCGGGGCGGGGAGGCTACAGTATATCCGCAGGCGATCGGGCTTTCCGCGACCTTTAATGCGCCGTTGGCACGGGAGGTAGCCAATACCATTTCCACTGAAGCGCGTGCTAAATATAACCTGGCGGTGCAACAGCACCGGCATGTACAATACCTGGGACTTAATTTCTGGACACCGAACATCAATATTTTTCGTGACCCGCGCTGGGGTCGGGGACAGGAAACATATGGTGAAGATCCTTACCTGACTGCTACTATGGCGGGTGCTTTTGTACAAGGCCTGCAGGGAGATGTACCTGGCATGCTGAAAACAGCCGCATGTGCGAAGCATTTTGCAGTACACAGCGGCCCTGAGGCGGACCGTCATAGTTTTAATGCGATCATCGACGAAAAAGACCTGCGGGAAACCTATCTCTACGCGTTTAAAAAACTGGTAGATGGTAAGGTAGAATCGATTATGTGTGCCTATAACCGGGTAAACAGTCAGCCTTGCTGCACCGGGAATACTTTGCTGCAGGATATCCTGCGGCATGAGTGGAAGTTTGGCGGGCAGGTGGTAACCGATTGCTGGGCGCTGGATGACATCTGGTTAAGACATAAAGCTATTCCGACCCGCGAAGAGGTAGCTGCGGCGGCTGTCAAAGCGGGGGTAAACCTGGACTGCGCCAATATTTTGCAGGACGATGTGATGAAGGCTATTAAAAAAGGATGGCTTAGTGCTGCGGACGTAGACAGTGCACTCAGCGCCAGTTTACGGACCCAGTTAAAACTGGGCTTGTATGATGCTGCCGGAGCAAGTCCTTACAGCCACTTTGGAGCGGATAGCGTTAATAATAACTACCATGCCCGGCTGGCCCGTGAAGCGGCTCGGGAGAGCATGGTATTGCTGAAGAATGATGGCATATTGCCGTTACAGGCAGACAAATATGCTTCTATGCTGGTAACCGGTTCCAACTCCGCATCGCTGGAAGCACTGATGGGCAACTATCACGGCGTATCTGGTGATATGGTGACGTTTGCCGCCGGATTGGCAAAGGCAGCAGGACCTGGTATGGCTATGCAGTATGACCAGGGTTGCGATTTCACCGATACCGTGCATTTTGGTGGTATCTGGGCTTCCCAGAACTGCGATGTAACCGTAGCCGTTATTGGTCTCACCCCCTTGCTGGAAGGTGAAGAAGGAGATGCCTTTCTGTCCGCCTCCGGAGGAGATAAAAGTACGCTGAGTTTACCCCGTTCGCAGATTGCCTTTATGAAGAAACTGAGAGCGGCGCACAAAAAGCCGATCGTTGCGGTAATTACCGCCGGCAGCGCGGTAGATGCAGCAGCGATTGCTCCATACGCAGATGCGGTGATCCTGGCCTGGTACCCGGGTGAGCAGGGAGGCAATGCCCTCGCAGATATCATCTTCGGAAAATATTCGCCCGCAGGGCGACTGCCGGTTACTTTTTATAAATCCCTGCAGGATTTACCGGACTATAAAGACTATAGCATGAAGAACCGTACCTATCGCTATTTTAAAGGGGCAGTAGATTATGCTTTTGGCTACGGTCTCAGCTACACGAAGTTTGACTACGCATGGCAAACAGCACCGGCAAAAACATACCATTCAAACGATACTATCCGTGTATCCGTTGCTGTTAAAAACAGCGGCGCCTTTGACGGAGATGAAGTAGTGCAGGCTTATATCAGTTACCCAAATATGGAACGTATGCCTGTGAAGGAGCTGAAAGCATTTAAACGCATCCCGGTTAAACAGGGCGCACAGGAAATAGTAGAACTGGCCATTCCCGTAGCAGAACTGCAGAAATGGGACCTGTCGCAACATGCCTGGAAAACATATAAAGGCACGTATAAGCTGAATATTGGTAAGAGCGCTGATAACTTTGTGCTTACGCGCGAGTTTTTTCTTGCCCAGGATTAGACTGATTTTGATGATTTAGATGATTTTTTCTTTTGGTGATTTTTAAAAGATTTTTGATTTAAAAGATTAGGGAAGATAACAGCATATATCCGCTGTCATCTTCCCTAATCTTTTAAAATCAAAAGAAAAAATCATCTAAATCATCAAAATCAGTCTAATCCTGGGCAAGAAAAAATCCGCTATACCATCCGATCCACCACTTTCTTCAGTGTAAGCCCCTGGATAATGATAGAGAATAACACTACAAAGTAGCTGGCCGACAAAATGATTTCCTTGTAATCAGAATCCGGCAGTGAAAGCGCCAATGCAACGGAAATGCCCCCACGAAGTCCTGCCCATACAAGAATAGTAATGCTCCTGTAGTTAATATTGAGTGTACGTTTTAACAGGATAGAAGGCAAGGTGATACTGAGTGCGCGGGCTATCAGCACAAATGCGGTGGCCATTAAACCGGTGAACCAGTAGTTTTTCAGGAAAGGCATAATCACGATCTGCAAGCCTATCATTACAAATAAGATAGTGTTCAGCAATTCATCTATCAGGCTCCATACATTATGAAAATAGTGCTGCATATCTTCCGACTGTTTGGTACCGAGAGAGGTATTACCCAGGATCAGACCAGCCGACACCGCGGCCAGCGGAATGGATACGTGTAACATGGCTCCCAGCAAGGATATCACCATCACCATAGATAACGATACCATTACAATGATCTGGAAATCATCTACCCGTTTCATGGTACGGTAGGCTACAATGGCGGAAATTACACCCAGTATAATGCCGCCAAATACTTCCTGTGAAAAGAGTGCAGCCGCATGCGCCAGTGATACGTGGGTGTCTGCCTGTCCGGCTACTTCTTTCAATATTACAAACAACAGGATACCGGTACCATCATTTAATAAAGATTCGCCGCCAATGATCGTTTCGAGGGCTGGTGGTACTTTCGATTTTTTTAGGATGGACAGCACTGCTACCGGATCGGTAGGTGAAATCAATGCACCAAAAAGCAGGCAATATACCAGTGGTATATTAATATGCATCAGTGTTGTAGCCCAATATAACAGGAATCCGAATATAAAAGTAGAGCCAACCACACCTACTGTACTAAGTACGAGTACCGGGTATCGTTGGGCCTTTAGTTTGTTAAAATCAAAATGAAGCGCGCTGGCAAAGAGCAGGAAGCCTAACATTACATCCAGTAAGGTGCCGGTGAAATCGATACCGTTAGTAACATCTTTGATAAAGGTAAATGCGTCCGGAAATATTTTACCGGTCAGGGAAATCAACAGGGATAATAAGAGTGAAACCACGATTACGCCTATGGTTCCGGGCAGTTTAATAAAACGGTTGTTGATATAGGAAATTAAAGCACTAATGGTAACTAAAGCCGTTATCAGCGTAAATGTGTTCATAAGCAAATCGAATAATGCCAGTTAAAAAATCAGGTTCCTAATGATGCTACAGTTATTTCCGGGAGGCTTTAAAGATAGAAAAAAATGTGGCAAATCATTGGCTGACCGGCATTACCAGGTTACTTTTTTTTGGAAGATTTCGCTTTTCCGTTAAATTCTAATGCCATTTTAATCCAATACTGCAATTGTTTCTTTGTATGCAGTTCATCTTCCCCAACATAAATAAAGCCTTTCATTTCTTTTCCGCCATGCACCATTGGTTTAGCTCCGGGTGATGCTTCCAGTGCTTCGTCTGATTTTTCAGGATCTATTCTTACCATTATGGTATCGGGACGAACGCCTACGCACATTTTATCATTGACCATAAAACAAAGTCCGCCAAACATTTTCTTTTCTTCGATATTGCTGGTAGATGCCGACAGGATTTCGCGCACACGGTCGGCCAGTTTTTCATTATATGCCATGATGATGTTTTTGGGAGATAATAAAGATACGATTTCCCACTAATTGCCGTAACGTTTTTCCAGCGCACTCCTTAGCAATGCCAGTGCCTCGTACACCTGGTCATTTTGTTGATTGGTAAAGAAGATATAGGCCCTGTTGGCTGTTTTTACAAGATGTACTTCTGTGATAAAGGTGCCGGGGTTACCGGTATTTTCGCTCACCTGGTGACCGGCTTCGTTGAGATGCCAGAACCAACCCACTGCAAAGGTGGGTAAACCATAATGAAGGAAATTAAACTGATCGGTGGTTAACATTGTTGATTGACCGTTCAGTCCCTTTAGTTGCTCTTGAATGAACCGTGCGTAGTCGGGGAGCGAGGCGTTGATATTACCAGCTGCCAGCAACCAGTTGAGTTTATAATTACTGGCAGGAGGTTCCGGTTTACCGCTGGCATCATGTCCCCAGGTTTGCGTGCTGTCGGGATAATTGGGACTACCAAATCCCAGCTGAATGTGTAGCTGTTGATTCAGGTCATGAATCAGCTGTGGATAGCTTTTATGTGCCGCTTTCTCCAGCATCAGACCGGCCAGTACATAACCGGCGTTTGTAAGGTTAAGCGCCGCTGTATCGGTTACCGGTGGTTGCTGCAGCAGCCATTTCACAAAAGCATAGCGTTGTTCCGTCTCATTCCCCCGGATCTGTTCTTTTGCAGGAGCTGCGTTGGTATAGCTATAACGGGGAAGTTTATTGCGGAAGGTAAGCGCCTGCAATAACGTGATATCATGATAGGCGGCATGGCTGCCTTTCCTGAGTTCGGGAAAGAGTGCGAAGAAGGGTGTATCCCATGCAATGGCTTTTTTCTTTACCTGCAGGGCAGCTATCATACCGGTAATGGCTTTGGTATTGGAACCGATGCGGAACCGGTCGTTGAGTGTGGCAGGGGTATTGGCTTTTTTGTCGCCGAGCATTTCCATCTCCAGGATACTGTCGGCCGATACCACTGCATAGCCCAGTGCGGGAATATGCCAGGCCCGCCGGATGCTGTCGGCCATTGGTTTGAATGATTGGGCACAGATGGACATTGGTAACAGGAGCAGGGCCAGCGCGGGTATCTTCATAAAAAAATCCAAAGGTAAAAGGTCTCCGGGATAATCTCAAATTGTTAATGCGCCATTGCAGGCGCACTGGCACCGGCAGTTCCGGCCGTCTTGATGTTCCGGCCGCATATCACTAAAATCAGTAATGCCAGCAGCGAGGATCCACACATGGTGATTGCCATGGGGGTGGCCGTGTGCGTATTGTATAAGCTCACTACCGTAGAAGCCAGCGAGCCGATACCCATTTGCACGGCTCCCATCAGGGAAGATGCACTGCCCGCATTTTTTGTAAATGGCGCCAGCGATAATGCTGCTGTATTGGGGTTTATAAAACCCAGGCAACAAAGGAAGATAAACAAAAGGGTGATGGTGCCAGCCAGCGATAACCAGTTATTCCAGGCACATAATACAAAAACAGCCCCGGTAAGCGTTTGTGCGGTGAGCGCTACAGGTACGATTTGCTCACTTTTAAAACGTTTCAACATCAGGCTGTTCACCTGGCTGGAGCCGATGAGTCCTATCGACAGGAAAGCGAATACCCAGCCATAGGCTTTGTCGCTCAGCTTAAAAATATCCATAAATACCTGTGGTGAAGCAGATACATAGGCAAACAGTCCTGAAAAGGAAATGGCGCCTGCAAAGCAATAGGTATAAAACTGTGGCTCACTTACCACCTGCAGGAAATTATTGATGATAGGCCTGGGTTTGAGCGACATAGAAGTATCTGGCTTATAACTTTCCGGCAGCCAGAAAATAGTGGCCAGCAGGATCATGGCACCCATTATACCCAGTATCAGGAATACGGCATGCCAGCTGAAAGCGCTGGTCACATAACTTCCAACCGTTGGCGCTATCATAGGAGAGGTGCCTACAACCAGCATCAGCAACGCAAATACTTTGGCATTTTCGTTAACGGGAAACAGGTCCCGCACCATCGCCACAGAGGCCACCGCCGCAGCACAACTGCCGATTGCCTGTATAAAACGCAGCGCGATCAGCCCGTTTAAGGACGATGCATAAATACAACCGATAGAAGATATCACATACAGAAAAAGGCCTATATACAACGGTTTCTTTCTGCCAAAGCGGTCCAGCAACGGCCCGTATAACAGCTGTCCGGCAGAAATACCAATAAAGAAACTGGAAAGGGAAAGCGCCACCCTGGAAGGGTCTACGCCTAAATCCTTTCCTATAGCCGGAAAGCCGGGAAGGTACATGTCAATGGAAAATGGTCCTAATGCAGTAAGTGTACCCAATATAAGAATCAGCGAAATATATTTCGATCTGGAGTGTTCGTTGGTCAAGGTAAAGCTGGCTTTAGAAAATGCAGCGCAAAAATAAGCAGAAAAATTGAGGCGGGAGGAGGGCGATTGTCTGATCCCTGTAAAGATCTTATGTCTCTTTTATGTCAATCAGAAAATCATACAACGGCGTTTCTCCTGCAATATTGAGTTTTTTGCGCAGCCGGTAACGGCTGGTTTCCACGCCACGAACGGAGATGCCCATAGACTGCGCAATTTCTTTCGTAGTGAGATTGATGCGCAGATAAGCGCAGAGTTTAAGATCGGTAGTGGTTAATTCCGGGAACCGTTTCTTGAGTGTGCGCAGAAAATTATTATGTACTTCGTCAAAGTGTTGAGAAAATTGCGCCCAGTCCTCCTCGTTATTTTCTGCTTCTTCAAACAGCCGCATTACTTTTTTGAAGGAAGGCATGGCGGCGGCATCATTTGTTTTCTTCACAGTTTGGATAAACTCCTCCCGGATATTGGATAACAGTTTGCCTTTTTGCACCAGGTGCAGGGTAGCAGTGGCCAGCTCTTTGTTTTTATGTTGTACATCTGATTCCAGTTTTTCGTTCCGCAGTTGTATCAGTTGTTTCTCGTTTCTTTCCAGCTCCAGCTGATGCTGAAAAATCAGGTGCTCCTGTTCCTGCTGGTGTTTTTGCCGTTGCCGTGCAAACTTCTTTTTTTGACGCAGATAGAGATAGTAGCCGAGTCCCGCCAGTATTAGCAGGTATGCGGCCCACGCAGCATAGGTTTGATACCAGGCAGGTAAAATGGTAAAGCTGTAAGTGGCCGCCGGGGAAATGTTGCCCAGGTTATCTTTTGCCTTTACTGTAAAGGTGTAATGTCCAAAAGGGAGATTGGTATATTCTTTTTCTGTTTTAGCTGTCCATTCTCCCGGTTGTTTATCGAATCCGGATAGCTGGTAGCTGTAAGTGATGTTGTTGCCCTGTTCTGAAGCGGGCGCTGTGTATTCAAAATGAAAACTATTGTATGCATTGGGCAATGTTACTTTTTGTTGTGCATCCGGTCTGGCGTAACCGCCAAATAAAAGGGTGTCCTTTCTGCCGGTAGCCCTTACAGCGCCCAGGAGTACGGAAAGGCGTCCATCGTGACCAGCATACTTTTTATAATTAAGATGATAAATACCTTTATCGCCGCCAAAGAAAATGTTTTCGTCGTTATAGGGATAGACAAATTCGAAACCGCTGACAATTTTCCCTGTCAGTTCGGGAAACCAGGTAATATTTTTTTGTCCGGCATCTATCACACCCGGTTTTTTATCAGACACAAACCAGATGCGCCGGGAGCTGTCTTCCGCCAGGTATTGTATGCTCCGGTCTTTTAGCAAAGGGTACAGTACCGGCGAAGGGATAAAACGTTGTTGCTGTTCGCTGTATTCATAGATGCCGTGCATAGTAGCTACCACCATATTGTTGCGGATACGGAATACATAATTGTTGTTGGTGGCGGGAAGTCCGTCTTTGGCGGTAAACAAACGGGCCTGCAGGGCGGTATCGTTTTTTAACGTGAACAGGTATACGCCGCGATAAGGATGCGAAGACCAGATGCGCTGCGCATTGTCCTTCGCAAGAAAGCGCAATGATTCAAACAAACCATTCAAATGGCGTGTAACGGTAACGCCTGTATTATCATAACGGATGGCAGCCAGACCATTGTAGCAACCCGTCAGGATCCTATTGTTGATGGGCAGGTACAGCCAGCATCCTACGTCTTTCAGCAGGGCAATAGCTGTATTGCCCGACACCTCAAAGGTGCCTTCCTGGTGGGCCATGAGCAAATGTTGTTCTACGGCAGACAGGTTCCAAACCTGTCCTTTTGTATTGGCTACGGGTTGGAAATGGCCCTTTGAAAAACTGATATCGGCGCTGTTGTCAAGGGGGCTATTATACAAGCCATCGGAGGTACCGATATACAGGCGTTTGTTAAACACGATGGCTGCGTAGGTGGTAAGGGAATTATGTTTGTCCGGCAGTATTTGTTTTACGGCCGTATTGTAACGCAGCTGGTCGATACCGTTATCCAGCGCAAGCCAGATATTTTGTTTGGGATCTGTAAAGAGCCGGAGTACATTATTATTCTGCAGGCCTTCGTCCATGCTGAATTGCTGGACAATTTTTCCATCGGCACTGTTGAGGATATAACAGCCTTTGGAAAAGGTGCCGATGGCCAGTTGCCCGTTCCGGAGCGGGATGGCGCAATAGATCCGGCTGTTGCGGAATATTTCATCTGCTTCGGTATGTTGCGGGATCAGTTGTTGGTCACTGATCTTATAAAGACCATCCTTCAGCGTGGCTATCGTCAGCGTATCATTTTTTTCTTCCAGGAAGGCGGTGATCAGCAGTTGTTGTCCGCTTGTTTGCGGGCATACCTGCTGCCATTTACCATTGACCAGTTTTAGTAATCCCAGGCGCAGGTCCTGTGCATAAAGTCCGTGAGCGGTACTGCCCATTATTTTCCATTCTACCGGGGCATCATACACCCGGATGGTTTGCTGCCGCCACTCAAAGATTTTATTATTGCTTTTAAAGTAAACACCGTCTTCATAGAGCGCAATATTCCAGATGTCTGCAAACTCTGTTTGACCGGCGGGGATATTTTTTTTGAGAGAAGTATATACCAGTATACCGCTGGCATCGGGATAGTAAAAGCCAAAATCGTCCTGGGCGCCTACGTATATGCGTCCGTCGGGCGCCACTTTCACTGCCCGTTGCCGGGTATTGTTGGGAACCGGGTACAATTTCCAGTAGTTGCCGTTAAAGGTGATAAGGCCTTCGTTGTTGGCAAAGTAAAGAATGCCCCGGTTGTCGATGTCGATATCCCAGGTTTGCCCGTTGCCCTGGTATTGGGTTTTGCTGTAGTTAACAATAGCCGGTAACCCGATCGTGTTTTGGGCATGGAGGATACTTACGTGGAATACAAGTGCCAGCAACAGAAAAGGCTTCATGTAAAAAGCGTTTCACTAAATGTAGAATTTTTTTGCTGATGTAGCATAGTAGTAATGAAGATGAATTAATAATCAATAGCTTATTACAATTTGAAGTAGAAATGACGTAGCCATAAAAATGAATTTTCCTTGTTTAATACAGATCTTAGTCATCATTATTAAAAGAGATTTCCTCATGCGGTTATCACAGCTAAAATTCCACGGGCTGGCACTCATTTTTTTATCTGCCTTAGCAATAGCTGCAAACGGGCAGGGGTATCTGAAAACCCGGGGTCCTGTTATTGTCAATGAAAAAAACGAGAAAGTCATCCTGAGGGGAATGGGACTGGGGGGCTGGATGTTACAGGAGGGCTATATGTTCCGGTTGGGGAATATCGGGCAGCAGTATAAGATCCGGGCAAAGATCCGGGAGCTGGTAGGGGAGGAAAGAACAAAGATCTTTTACGACAGGTGGCTGCTGGAGCATACCGGCAAACGGGATATCGACTCCATGGCCGCCTGGGGTTTTAATGCGGTGCGGCTGCCCATGCACTTTGAATTGTATACACTGCCGGCAGATGAGGAGCCAGTACCGGGACAGCACACATGGCTGGATAAAGGCTTTGCCCTCACCGTACCAAAGCCATCCGGGAGGTAGATAAAAAGCATATGATTATCATAGAAGGCAATGGATTTGGCAATAACTACAATGGGATATTGCCGGCCTGGGATGATAACATGGTGATGAGTTTTCATAAATATGGCAACTTCACGCAAGTGTCTTCAATACAACACTTCCTGGATCTGCGGGAGAAATATCAGTTACCGTTGTGGCTGGGGGAATCGGGAGAGAATTCCAATAACTGGTACACGAATACCATCCGGATGGTGGAAAGTAATGAAATTGGCTGGGTATGGTGGCAGCTGAAAAAGATGGGCAACAATCAACCGCTGGAGATAAAGATGACGCCGGGTTATGCGGCTATCCTGGATTACTGGAATGGTAAAGGTCCGGCCCCCGCAGCAGATGATGCCTGGCAGGCGCTGCTCGGGTTCCTGAACAATATCCGTCTGGAGAATAATGTATATCATAAAGATGTAACAGATGCCATGTTCAGACAGGTTTCCAGTGCTGAAGCCATCCCGTTCAAAACGCATGTGATACGCGATGGAGCGGTGATAAATGCGGCAGACTATGATCTGGGTCGCCATTTATCGGCTTATGCAGATGCGGATACCGCCAGTTATCATTATACGCCGGGTGTAAATACACAGGGCAACCGGGGCTATGCTTACCGCAATGATGGGGTGGATATCCGGAGAGAAGGCGATGATTTTTTTGTATTCCATACCGAAAACGGGGAATGGCTGCAATATACCGCGCAGGTGGCTGGTGCCGGCACTTATACGCTGCAGGTAAAAGTGGGAGCAGATACAGCCCCGGCAACAGCGCGTTTTAATATCAGTGATAATGATAAGCCACTGGCAACGAATGTAGTTGTTCCGCCGAATGACAAAGAATGGCAGGTAATTGAACTGAAAAATATCCGGTTGAGAAAGGGCGTTAATCGTATACGCATCGAGTTTATACAGGGCGGATGCCGGTTCAGCGGGATTACTTTTGTAAGGCAATAGCCGCTGACGTATTTTTGGCGTAGCCCCGGATTTTGTTACCCAGAAAACAAACTGCAAATTTATACTGCCAGGTAAAAATATTCCGCGTTGATCCATGACCCTTATTTGTTCACCTATTATTAATTGTAAATTCCATGAAAGAAAAACTATTTTCCATTAGCGTAGGCTCGTGCCTGTTAGTGGCTGCTGTTACCTCCTGCACAAAAGAGGCGAAGAAAACTGATACCCTGCAACCACTTACCACCAAATCCACTGCAGCCGCAGTGCAGGCTGCTGCCGCTTACCAGCTGATCTGGTCAGACGAATTTGACGGCAGCAGCGTCAACACTTCAAAATGGTCTTTTGAAACCGGCCCCGGGGTTAATAATGAAAAACAGTATTACCAGTCGTCCAATGCGAGTGTAAGCAACGGTAACCTGGTAATCACGGCAAAAAAACAAAGCGTTAACGGCTGGCCTTATACTTCAGCGCGCATGAATACTGCGGGCCACTTCACTACGCAGTATGGCCGTATAGAAGCCCGTATTAAGCTGGCTTCGGGGCAGGGCTTATGGCCGGCTTTCTGGATGCTGGGGAATAATATAGGTACTGTGGGCTGGCCAAAATGCGGGGAGATTGATATTATGGAGCAGGTAAATACCAGCAGCACCATCTATGGCACTATCCACTGGGATGCCAACGGGCACGTATCATACGGTGGTAATACCAGCACCAGTATCACCGATTACCACGTATATGCGGTAGAGTGGGATGCCAGTTCCATTCGCTGGTACCTGGACGGTAACCAGTATGCTACGGCTGATATCCTCAATAATATTAACAGCACTGAAGAGTTTCACAACCAGTTCTTCATCATCCTGAACATGGCCGTAGGAGGGGATTTCCCGGGTCAAACCATTGACGAAAGCAAGTTGCCTGCCAATATGTATGTAGATTATGTAAGGGTATATTCCATCACCAATGGCGGAGGTACTGCACCTGTTGGGAGCACTATTACCCTGAAAGGGTTTAACAATGCTTTTGTAAGTGGTGAAAACGGCACGCAGGCGATGACCTGTAACCGTGCTACTGCGCAGGCCTGGGAACAGTTTACCGTGGAAGATGCCGGCGGCGGCAAGGTAGCGTTGAAAAGCCAGGGTAAGTATGTGTCGTCCGAAAATGGCGTGAACCCAATTACGTGTAACCGTACCAGTGTGGGCGACTGGGAAAAATTTGACTGGATCGCTAATACGGATGGCTCCATTTCTCTCCGGGGTAATAATGGCAGGTATGTTTCGTGCGAAAACGGCACACAGGCAATGACCTGCAATCGTACTACTATTTCCGGTTGGGAAGCGTTCAGGTATTAATATGCTTATTTAGGGTGATGGATCGGGCCGGTTGTATTTACAGCCAGCCCTTTTTATATATAAAATAAATGTATATCATTTTCACCCCCATCAATTAGTGAAAATGATTATATATTTGTTACACGTTATTATTTTTTTTCTGTCGTCGATGCACTGCCAACAATGAAATGCCTACACATCCTGTTATCGCTATGTCTTTTTTTTCCTGTTGTATTAAAAGCGCAGGAGGGAATGCCTGCCACAGTGCGGCCTTGTGGCACTGACGCCCTCCAGGAGGTGTGGCGGAAGGATGCTTCTTTCCTGGCGCGGGAGCGCGCTATTAACAAGGCTATCTTACAAAAACAATATATTACCGTTCCCGGAGCCCCGTTAAAGGCAGCCGGCCTGGTGGTGTTACCGGTGGTATTTCATATTATCAGCGAAGATCCGGCTGCAAACCCGGATGCAGCCGTACTAGCCGCGCTGAAAGAGTTAAACGATGCGTATGCAGCTACAGGCGCCTTCACTGGCGGCCGTACCGATACAAAGATCCAGTTTTGTCTTGCTAAAACAGCACCGGATGGTGGTAAAACCACTGGTATTGTGCGTACACATTCCTATTTAACAGATTTTGACAATGAAATGGAGGGCGGCGACCTTACTGCACTGGGCAGATGGGATCCGGCGCGCTATGTGAATATATGGGTGGTTACGGATATTAAGTCGGAGTACATGCAGGACTTTGCCTGTGGCAGCTGGACCCGTCTCAAAATGGGCGGTTATGCCAGCGCCGGCGGCGATATAGTGGTAGCTGGTTTGGGCGTAGGTGTACTGGCGCACGAAATGGGGCATTACCTGAGTCTTGCACATACTTTTGCCAACAGGGATTGTAAGAATGATGATTGTCTTACCGACGGCGACATGGTATGCGATACCCCGCCGGAAAAAACCATCACAGGGGGCTATGCCTGTGGCGTGCCGCAAAATTCCTGCAGTTCGGATACCCTTTCCGGGTTTACAGTAGATGTACCGGATTTGCCGGATAACTTCATGGACTACGGGCAGGGTATTGGCTGTATCCTGTCGTTTACCGCAGGGCAGGCAGCGCGGATGCATAGTTTTATAGATGTGGCCCTTCCCGGTATGCTGGCCAGCACCGTATGCAATGAACCCTGTGCAGAAAATATTACTTCCTCTTTTACAAGAGATATAGATTACCCGGTAATCGGTAACGTGGTTACATTTACCAGCACCGGCACAGGTGCTAATGCTTATCAGTGGCTGGTAGACGGTGTTCCCAGCGGTACGGCCGCCACCCTGCAGCTGACGGTTACCCGGAAAAAAAACTACGAAGTTATATTGCGTGTAACCAACACCGTGAGTGGATGTTTTGCAACAACCAACGATGTTGTATCTGTGAGCTGTGGCGTAGTGGCCCGGTTCTGGCCCAGCAAAAGAAAAATTGCATCCAAAGATGGAATAGAACTGGACAGCGTATATTTTACCAACCGTTCCCGGAATGCGACCAGCTGGAGCTGGCTGATGAGTAATGATAAGGGAATGACCGAACAGGAAATAAGTACTGCAGAGCAGCTGAAGTATGTATTTAAGACGCCTGCCAATTACCGTGTTCGTTTAGCCGTGACCGATGGCCATTGCTTTGATACGTCAAATGCCGTAAAAATTGTAGTGGATGATCCTACTGCGGATGGCGCCGTGTACGTTACCAAAATAGAATGTTACCAGCAAACAAAAGTGCGGGTAACCCTGTATTTCCACAACTTCGGGTATCATACCATTCCTAAAAATACGCCGGTATCTTTCTATGATGGTGATCCCCGCAAGCCGGGCACCAAAAAGGTTGGCGCGGTATGGGCTTTACCGGCAGACCTTAAGGGGAAATGTTCCAGTGCGTTGTTATCTACCATTGTAGATGTAGGTAAAGCCGGTATCAACGACCTGGGTATTGTGCTGAATGATGATGGATCCACACTGCCGCTTGCATTACCGAATACGACGTTGGTGGAAACTTCTTATGGCAATAATATTAGTGTTAAACATGGCTTTAAGTTTAAGGTGACGCTGAACCCCAACGACTATACGCTTACACCGGAACAACAGGTAGTCCTCAAACCACAGGGCGCCAATGGTACCATACAAAGTGCTAAATGGACCGGCAACTACTTGGACTGCAGTGATTGTATCAATGCCACCTTTACTGCTCCTTACAGGAAGGATACAGTGACCCAAGCACAGGTGATGGCCTATACACAATATGCCTGTTACGACAGCACCATTGCCACACTGCATATCCCGGTGGTGGATGATTATACGGTAACCATGAAAGCGGTGGATTGTTCCAGGGGCGATAGTTTACATGTAGATTTCTCTCTTTGTAATTTATATCCCAAGGGAAATATCCCGGCGCAGCTTCCGGTGTCATTTTATGACAGAACGCCTGCTGACCCTGCAGCCCAGTTGCTGGGCAAAGGTTTTAGCACGCCTTTACAAAGTGCAGGTACCTGCGCGGACTATGGTTACTATATCAGGCAATCCACCACCGGAGCGGTATATGCTATTGTCAATAAAGACAAAATTGTTCATCCGCCGGCAACAGGTTTGAATGAAGCCGACTATAACAACAATACGCAACGCTGGCAGTATGTTGCGCCAGTGGCGTCGGTGTTTCCCCTGGACACCGTGGTGATGAGAAAAGCCACTTTCCCGCTGTATTACGGCGTTTCGAATTTTACCCCGACAAATATTTTATGGCAGAACGATATCGCCTATACGCTGAGTTGCTATAACTGTCCTTCACCCGTGGCAGCAATGAAAGACAGTGCCTTTGTGGGTGTGCAGCTCACCAATAAATATGGTTGTGTGATAAAGGGCCGGCAATATGTACGCATTTTTCCGCCTGATTTCACTATCAGCCTCCTGAAAATGGATTGCTTTGATAACGATCATATACTGGTTAGTTTCAGGATCTGTACGGCCAATGGTTACGATAGTATTCATGCGGGTATACCTGTTTCCTTTTATAACGGCGATCCGTCGAGTGAACAAACATCGTTGTTGTTACCGTTGTTTCATACGCCTGTAACGACAGGTGTATGCAGGGATTTTACAACGGTGTTGTCGGCGCCCCGGAGTAACAATGTAACTGCGATTGTAAACCGGCAAACGAATTTTGTAATGGATGAAACCAATTACGCCAACAACCTGGCAGATGCCCCCTATACGCCATTTACGGTAAGTCTGACGCCTTCGGTGATAGAATTACCAAGACCCGCAGCGGTAAACCTCCATGCGCTGATAGATGGGGGACCTGCCTCCGCTTACGCATGGGAGCCGGTAAGCGGTTTGTCGTGCAGTAACTGCGCATGGCCCAGAGCCGCTGCCACTTCTTCCATGCGTTATACTGTTACAGCTACCAACCAGTATTATTGTACAGATACCGCTACAGTGCATATTAAGACCTTCACCAATTTCGGCATTAGCATGCCTAATGCCTTTACTCCAAACGGAGATGGACAAAACGATTGGTTTTATGTGATTGGCAGCTGGGATATTAAGCAGCTGAGAGATTTTCACATATACAATCGCCTGGGTAATGTGGTGTTTGAAGCGCACAATACACCTGCCAACGACAGGAGCTACGGATGGGATGGAAATGTGAATGGTAAGCCATCGCCGATGGGCACCTATGTTTATTTTGCCACAGTAGAATTCCTGGATGGCACCACACAGTTGGTGAAAGGAACCGTGACGTTGATCCGTTAACACAGGGTATGTAAAAGCAGCCAAAATGTGTATCTTGATACAAACTCATTACACGTTATCACATGGTTGCATTACGAATATCACTTCTCTTCATGGCAGCGTTGTTGTTGTCAATGGCCGGCAGCACCCAGGTAAGGGTGTTGTCGGTGGCGCCGGAAGTAACCGGTACGAAATTAAAGACCATTCATTCGCCGCACCTGGTAGTACAGCCCGCCGGGCATGTTAACCGGCATCAGCTGCTGGTCATGATACCGGGTACCGGTGGAAGCGCCGCCGATTTCCGTTCGTTTGACAGCTGCTTTGCCGCGATGGGATATTACGTGGTGACGCTGGATTATCCGAATAGCGTGATTACTACTGTTTGCTCGAAAAGTGAAGACAGTACCTGTTTTGATAATTTCCGCCGGGAGATTATGTTTGGCACGCCGGTGAGTGATAAAGTAGCCGTAGATTCAGCCAATTGTATTGTAAGCCGTGTAACAGCCCTGCTGGTATACCTGGCTAAACGGGATGCCAGCTGGCAAACATTTATACAACAGGGAAAAGTGCGTTGGGATAAGGTCATCGCAGCGGGGCATTCACAAGGAGCAGGACATGCCGCTTATATGGGCAAGCAGTTCGTACTGCGTGGTGTATTGATGTTTTCGGGGCCGCAGGACTACCTGCAGTATTTTAATATGCCGGCACGCTGGCAGCGGGAGAATGGCCGCACACCGGTGAAAAGGTATTATGCGTTTCTGCATACCGGCGACCCGTTTAATTTTCAATACCAGGTAGCAGATGTAGCGGCCATCAACCACCTGGCAGTAACGGATACCACGATGGTGAAACCTGGAGCGGCAGTACGCTCCACGCGTCAGATACTGGTTACAGATATAGATAAAAGCGACCGGCATGGGTCTACCTTGGGAAAAGAGTTTACAGGGGTATGGAAATATATGATCAGCAGCGCCGGTGCGAAATAGAAAACCTGATAAAAAGAAAGCCGGCCCTCAGTGCGGAACCGGCTTCTTATCATCACTCTCTTCACACTATCAAACTTCACAGGAATTGGTTCTAACTATGGTTCCGTTTTTCTTAAAGCGGGCATGCCAGCTAAGGGCCTCCTGCAGCAGAGGTGGTGTTTGAACCACCCTTTACAGGCATTGGGAAAATAATCAACCTGTTCGTCGCGGTAGCTGGCCTGTGCGCTTTGCGGGCACAAAAATACGGGGACATTTTATGGCTGATCTGCGTTTTTGAGTCATTTTTTTGTTAGTTCCGGCCACCGGTCTTTTGAGAGTATTTCGTTATATTTAGTAATGCGTCATCAATTTATTATCCACTACTAAATCCCAATTATTATGAAGCGAATCCTTCTTGTATTTTCATGTGTTTGTTTTTTGAGTACGGCCACCACGCAGGCACAAAGTATACTTGACCAGGCGAAGAAGACGGCCGGCAGCGTACAATCGTTTGATGCGGGAGGTATCGCCGGCAGCATCCTCGGAAAACTTACCCCTGCCCTGGCATTGACAGGTGCGCAACAACCGAAGGTACAGGATCTGATCACCGGCTTCCTGAAAAAGAAGGCGGGCATACTGCCGCTGCAGCAATCTAACCCCAGCGGCTATACGTCGAAATTCGGAGGATTGAAGAACGGCTTATTTTCCAAACTGAAAACATTACTGACGCTGAGTCAATATACCAAGCTGCTGGGTCTGAAGCCTAAAACCAATGATGCCGCCAACGTATTGTCGCAATTGTTCTACTAGCGAACATATGTAACTAAAGGTAACAGAGAGCGGATATTTTCTTGTTTGCGTGCAGGAAAGTATCCGCTTTCTGCTTTATCTTCGCCGCCGTTCGTTACCATTCTATGTCAAAGAGGAAAAAGAAGCCAAGGAAACAAAAGACACAAAAGAAGCATCAGGGATTTAATAGTATAGCCGTTGTTGTTATCCTGATCATTGCCGCTTTTGCGGTAACTACCTGTTCCCGCAAGATAGCAGGAGATAAAGTTTCTCCTCCTCCCCATAAAAAAGCGGTCCATAAAAAAGATAAGAAACCACTTGCCGTCACTCCCTTGCTGACGGAGGATTTTGAATCCGGTTCTAAAACAAATTATAATAATGGTGTGGTTGACCTGTTCAGCGGCCCCTGGAAATTCAAAGATGCTGTTACCGGCGATCTGGAGGAGGACCATAAAACAGGCACCCAGGCCCTGCGCATCCGGAATACCGGTATGGCAGGTATGGATTTCGATATCCGGTTCAGGGGCACGGTAACGGTTACACTGAAACATGCGCTGTATGGAAATGATAAAAAAGGGGAGTGGGAGTTGTGGGCTTCTGTAAACGGGGGGCAAAGTTATTTTCGTGTAGGGGATGGGGTGAGTGCTGCCACGAATGCATTGCGAACGGCTACATTTACAGTGGCTGTTACCGGAAGGATCCGTTTTGATATCCGCAAAACGGATAAGGGCAACAGCAGGATCAATGTGGATGCCTTCCGGGTTATAGCAGGCGGAAAGCTGCCGCCGCCCGGTCCGGAAACACCCGCTGAAAGCGGAGCAGACGATAATATGCTGCTGGGTAATCCCAGTGGCGCCGGTACGTCGATGGTGATGGCCAATAATTACCTCATGAACAAAGGGTATTACCAGTTATCTTATAACCGGGCGAAAGGTACGCCCAACTGGGTATGCTGGCATGTTTCCAGGCGCGACCTGGGGCATATGTCGAGGGCGAATGATTTCAGACCGGATGCCGATCTGCCGGGAGACTGGTACCAGGTATCGCAAACCAGTTATATAGGAAGTGGTTTTGACAGGGGACATAATTGTCCTTCGGGCGACCGGACTTTCAGCAGGGATGCCAACGAAGCCACGTTCCTCATGACCAATATGATTCCGCAGGCGCCGAACCATAATCAGCATTTGTGGAAAAACCTGGAAGAATATACCCGTGAGCTGGTGATGAAAGGCAACGAAGTGTATGTGATTATGGGCAGCTATGGCATCGGAGGTGTTGGCAGCAAAGGACTGACGAAAACGATAGATGACAGCCGTGTGACTGTTCCGGATCATATCTGGAAAATACTGGTTGTTTTGCCAGAGGGGAATAATGACCTGCAACGTATTAATAAAAATACACGCATCATAGCCGTGAATACTCCGAATAAGAATGATGTTAATGCGAAGTGGACAGCTTATCTGACCTCCATAACAGAAATTGAGAAGATAACGCGTTATAAGTTGTTGGACAAAGTGCCGGCTGCAGTAAGACAGGAATTAGTTAAGAAGATAGACACAGGGGACTAGCGCTTGTATCGTTAAAAAAAATATTATGTCGTTGTGGTAATTATATTATAAATTGCATAAAATTATTATGTTTTTATAGTTTTTTTATTATTAACCATAAAAAAATCATGATAAGTTTTTGGAAAGCCCAATTTGGCACAATTTTATTGAAAGTACCGTAGCAACATGTAACTAAAAGTATCCTTGAAGCGTTATTAACAATTACAAAGCTAACTTGAAGTTTAACTAACGGATTACTAGCAAGATGAACCTACACTTTTCTTGATTATATGCATGTATAACAAGAGCATATTGTGCACGCGATAGAAAAGGATACTACGTAATAACTTGCGGAATACGACGTTATATACTTGAAAGCTTAGCAACGTGAGCTTTTTAAACATTAATTTTATATATAATCAATATGGGTGAAAGAGTGTCGGTAGCCTTACTTGTTTCAACGTATAACTGGCCGGAAGCGTTAAAGCTTGTGCTGGAAAGTGTACTGGTGCAAACCGTCCTCCCTGATGAAGTCATTATCGCTGATGATGGCTCCGGAGAGGCCACCAGGGCTGTTGTTGATGCTTTCAGACAAAAAACTTCCATCCCGGTAAAGCATTTCTGGCATCCGGATGAAGGCTTTCGCAAAACGATTATTATAAACCAGGCCATTACAGGTACTTCTTCTGAATATATTATACAAATTGATGGCGACATTGTGATGCATGAGCTTTTCATCAAGGATCATGTCAGCGAAGCGGAAAGAGGCTACTATATTCGCGGCAGCCGCGTATTGTTACAGGAAGAGATCACTAAGAGGTGTTTACGCACCGGCAGTTTTGAGCCGGTAACCACTTTTACAAAAGGGCTCAGGAACAGGATTAACTCGCTTAGAATTCCTTTACTGGCGCCATTGGTCATAAAAAAGAGCAAACGTTCGAGGAACTGGATTGGTTGTAACTGTGCTTTCTGGAGGCAGGATTTTTTGAAAGTGAACGGTTACAATAATGAGCTAAAGGGTTGGGGACACGAGGATATAGAGCTGGCAGCGCGTTTTATCAATTCGGGGCTTTACCAGAAAAAGATCAAGCTGAAGGCCGTTTGCTACCACCTGCACCATCCGTTTAACGATCGTGTGCATGAGAATATCAACTACAGGGTGTACCTCGATACACTGAATCGTGGCATTGCTTATTGTTCAAACGGGTATCATCACCAACTGTGACTGTGATTAGTGTGATTGTCCGTGATGAGAGAAGATTAAAAAAAGATTGAAATCAGCAAATAAAAGCAAAGAAGCCGTTTGATATAATATCAAACGGCTTCTTTGCTTTTTATATGCGCTTATCAGGACAATCATATTAATCAGACGAATCAGCGTTGCTTGCGAAGGTCTGCATTTCTATGAGTCGTGCGTAAATACCGTTGTTATTGAGGAGTTGCAGGTGGTTACCCTGTTCGGCAACCTGCCCGTTATCCAGTACTACAATAAGATCCGCATTCTGGATGGTGCTCAGGCGGTGGGCAATCACCAGGGAGGTACGATTCTTCATCAGGTTGTTGAGTGCATCCTGCACCATTTTTTCGGATTCTGTATCCAGTGCAGAGGTAGCTTCATCCAGCAGCATCAGCGGCGGGTTGGAGAGTACGGCACGTGCAATACAGATACGCTGGCGTTGTCCGCCGGAAAGTTTGGATCCTTTGTCACCTATATTGGTATCGTATCCATTTTCTGTATTAATAATAAACTCATGGGCGTTGGCGATCCGGGCGGCGGCTTCTACCTCGGCTGCGGTTGCAGCCGGCTTGGCAAAGGCGATGTTATTAAAGATCGTATCATTAAACAGGATCGATTCCTGGTTAACCACACCCATCAGGGCACGGAGTGATTCCATGGTAACTGATTTCAGGTTTTTACCATCTATCAGCACATTACCCGACTGAGGATCCATAAAACGGGGGATGAGGTCCATCAGGGTAGACTTACCACCACCGGAAGGGCCTACCAGGGCTACTGAAGAACCTTTGGGGATAGTAAGATTGATATTGTGCAGGATCGTTTTTTCGCCGTAAGAGAAAGACACATTTTCGAAACGGATCTCTTGTTCGAAGCCGGTTAATTCGGTAGCTCCGGGGGCATTCACGACCAATGATTTTTCATCTATCAGGTCCAGTACCCGTTCACCAGCTGCAACACCGGAATGGATGTTGGTGAAAGCGCCGGAAATAGCTTTTGCCGGGCGCATGATCTGGGAGAAGAGGGCGATATACACCACAAAGGTAGACCCGTCCATATCTCCCTGGTTATTGATGATCAGGGAGCCGCCATAAAATACGATACCGGCCACCATTAATACACCAAGGGTTTCAGAAACGGGAGAGGCCAGCTGTTGTCTTTTCGCCATGGAGCGGGTAATCTTTGAATAGCGGCGGTTTTGCTTATCAAAACGATCGGTGATAAAATTCACCGCATTGAATGCCTTTACGATCCGGATGCCGTTCAGTGCCTCATCGAGATAACTGATCATCATTCCGTAGGTTTCGTGGGAAGCTGTGGCTTGTTCTTTCAGTCTCCTTACAATTCTTGCGATGATCAAACCTGCCACCGGAATGATCAGCATAGAGATCAGCGTTAATTTATAGGAGATCAGGAATAACATTACCAGGAAGGAAATCAGCGTGGCCGGTTCTTTAAATAAAACCTGCAGCGTGCCGGTAACAGTATATTGTACCACCTGTACATCCGACGCAATTTTGGAGATAATATCTCCCTTTCTTTCATTACTGAAATAGCCCAGGTGCAGGTTCATTACGTTGTTAAATACGCTTCTGCGTAAGTTCAATAAGGTTTGTATTCTCAGGCTTTCCATGGTACGGTCGGCAAAATAGCGGAACAGGTTACCCAGCAATACGGAAGTTGCAATAGCAATGCATACAAATTCCAGGCTGACCAGCTGACCATACTGGCTTGAAATGGAGGTAGTATAATGTTTGAATACATCGAAGATCTTAAAGTAATTGTCGGGCATGGCGGTTACTTCCTTCGCCGGTGTTTTGTTAAATAACGTATCCAGCAAAGGCGCCAGCAGCGCCAGGTTCAGCGTGCTGAAAATAACAGACAACAAGGTGCAGATGAAATAGGGGATCGCAAATTTGTTAATAGGTTTAGCAAATGATAAGAGTCGGAAGTATGTCTTCATATTTTAATATAATCGTATAATGATTAGACGGTGCATAAAAAAAACCGCATCGTTGCTGATGCGGTTCCTTAAGTTTTTAATTTCCTATTTATCAATAACTTAAAGAAATATTTTCGGAAGCACATTCAAGCCTGCAGATCAACAGTAAATACTGTAATCAGGACCCAAAAGTAGCCCTTTTGGCTTAATTGCCATTAATTTTTCTCCAGTATTTTCAGGGCGTCGGTGTCTTTATACTGTATCATTAGTTTTTTTAGTTGGGCCTTTAGCGTAGCTGTAAGCTTTTCATAGCCTTTTTGTCCGTAAAGATTATTGATTTCATGCGGATCCTTTTTCAGGTCATACAACTCCCAGCTGCTTGAATCGCCGTAGAAATGCACGAGGGTATATTGTTCGGTGCGGATACCAAAATGCGGATACACGTGGTGCGGTTCGGGGAACTCATAATAGTGGTAGTAAGCTTCTTTCCGCCAGGATACATTCTGAGCATTTTCTTTCAGCAGGGGCAGAAAGGACGCGCCTTGTATATCGGAGGGAACGGGTACACCGGCTATATTGAGAATAGTAGGCGCCCAGTCGATATTCAGCATCAGTTGATTCACGGCAGTTCCGGGTTTGGTTACGCCGGGATATTTTATGATAAAAGGTGTACGTAATGATTCTTCGTACATAAAGCGTTTATCGAACCAGCCATGTTCTCCCATATAAAAGCCCTGATCAGAAGCATATACTACCACTGTATTTTGCGCCAGCCCTGATTTGTCGAGGTAGTCCAGTAACTGACCAATATTACGGTCGAGAGATTTTGCGGTGGCCAGGTAATCTTTCAGGTAACGTTGGTATTTCCATTCCACCAGTGCATCGCCGGAGAGATGTTTGGCATCAAACTCTTTACTGATTTTATTTTCATAGTAATCGATATAGGCCTTTTTCTGTTCCGGCGTAAAACGGCCATAGATGCCTTTTTCGTAGTCGGCGTGTACTTTCAGGTCTTCTTTCAGGCGCATGGTTTTGTCGATGGTCATATCCTGGTTTTGTGCTGCCAGGCGATTTTTGTAGTCATCTTTGAAGGTAGGGGGGAGCGGGAATGTTTTATCATCGTAGGCGCCCAGGTCCTGGATATCCGGCAGCCATTCGCGATGGGTCGCTTTTTCGCCTACTACCAGGAAGAAAGGGCTGGACGTATCGCGGTTGTTCAGCCACTTGATAGCCAGACCGGTAATAATATTGGTTACATATCCCTCCTGGCGGGTGGTATCACCAGGGCTTATGATATCAGGATTGAAATACTGGCCCTGGCTGTTGAGGATGCGCCAATAGTTGAAGCCCTTGGGGAGGCTACCCAGGTGCCATTTACCTATCCAGGCCGTTTGGTAGCCATTTTGCTGAAGCAGTGCCGGGAAAAGTTGTTGCTGCACGTCAAACTTTTTCTCATTTAGCGTATAGCCGTTGATGTGGCTATACTTGCCGGTGAGCAGCGTAGCCCTGCTGGGGCCGCAAATGGAGTTGGTGACGAGCGCATTCTTAAAAAGGGTTCCTTGTTTGGCGATGCGGTCAATATTAGGCGTTTGTACCAGTTGGCTGCCATAGGCGCTAATAGCCTGATAGGCGTGATCATCCGAGAAAATGAAAATAATGTTTGGGCGTTGTTGTTGTGCATAGCTATTGGCAGCGAACAACAGCAAAAGGCCCCAGGTTTTCTTAAGATAGTTTGTGGCAAAGAAATTCATGTGTATGTATTTATCTCCCTAAATAAAAATTGCTGATAAGGATATGCTGTACCCGATAAAGATATTTTTATTATGTTATATATTATATGTGCTAATAAAATATTTTTGCGGGAGAAGGGGCTTCGCCCGAATTTTTGAGTACCTGAAAGATGAACGCCATGGCTATTATATTTCTTAATCAAAGTGAATGCGCTTTATGCGGTGATATTTTGCGGGATAGCAGTGATCTTCAGATGTTTCCGCCGTTGACGAACAACATGAAGGATCCGCTGTTTATTTTCAGTGATGCCGGTGTACATGCCAGCTGTCTTGATAAGCACTCACTGAAAGAAGAGGTGATGCATTATGTGGATCTGCAGACAGATACGTTTATGCGTAAAACCTGCCATGTGAGCGGAGAGCAGATAAACGATGTGAATGATTTTATCAGTACCGGGTTATTGACGTCCAATAAACAGGAGCCGCTGCATCAGTTTAATTTCCTGCAAATGAAAAAATCGCAGTTACATAACTGGAAAGAAAGAGCGCTGTTCCTGGAGACTGCAGCAGCGTTTATCGCTGCGGGGAAATGGGATGGGTTTATGGGTTACAACGGCCTGCAGATCTGTATCGATGTGTTTAAATAAAATGCGGCTACCTCCTGGCAGCCGCATAGTCAAGTTATTTCAGCGGTACTACTTTAAAATCCTCAAACACCACATCGAAAGGCAACTTGCCGGGTGCGGCGGCTACAGGTCCAATCTGCACTTTACCTCCCGGAGGGAAGTAGGCTAGTCGCAGCATATCAAATTTCTTATTGTCAAAAGAATATTCAATCTGTACATAGTCTCCTTTGCGCAGTAATTTCAGCCACATGCTTTTAGGACTGTCGTGCCGCGGTACTACCGACCAGTCGGATACTTCATGGGTTACTACGGCGCTGACGTTTTGTACGCCATCCACGTATTCAATGCCGGTTTTAATCCAGTTTTTGTCATTGGTGCGGATCATCAGACCAGCCTGATGAAAGAGTTCTTTATAGTGACCGGTGATTTTTACGGTGGCTGTAAAATCGCCTTCCTGTTCGTGGAAATAAAACGGGCCGTTGTCGCGGATAAATCCATAGTGTGTTACCTGCCAGTAGTCGGTGCCGGGATCTACTGTCACCATAATTTTATTGTTATCTGCCGACCATTTTTTGGGTGTGTTATACCATTGCATCGTTTGTGCTTTAAGTCCCATGCTGAGTGCTATGAAAGCGGAAATTGCTACAAATCTTTTCATGATGTTTCCGTAAATATTTGATCTAAGATCACAAATAAAACCCGGATGTGATAATTTATTGATAACGTAGGGGCGTAGCCGGTACCTTGATAAGTATTTTATTTATTCCCGTTTAAGATAGACGGAATGATGTACCTTCGCCGACAGAATCCCATTGTAATACCTAACTTATGAAGATGAGCGTTTATAGATCCCTGTTCCTGTTAGTTGCTTTTTGTGCAACGTTTGCGTCCTGTAATCTGGAAATGGCAGGTCCTGATGCTAAACCAGTTAATCCTGGTACACCGACGCCCGGAACACCACCAGCTGGTAGTGCTAAAGTACGGGGCACCTGGAATTATTTAGGCGTTACGCTGAAAAGTACGAGTTCTTCCAGCGCCGAGGGAATCACAGCCACTTTGTATACCGACTATACCACTTCCGATAACAAGGGTGTTTTTGTTTTTGATGGCAAAAATGTTATCATAACGGGGTTAGGCTACACGATGAACGGCACTATGAGAACGGTGATGACAGGGCCGGGCGTGCCTCCCACCGACATGACGATACCGATCGGAGTGACTTTACCGCCATATAATGCAAATTCGCCGTATCAGGAAATTAATGAAACGACCATTTACCTCGAGAAAGGATTTATAGAGGATCCTTCCGGCCTGGGTGGAACTGAAACACTGGGCGGCGAGGCTAAGTTGGCTTTTGACGGGGATAACATGACGATGACTATTGATTTGAGTAAGGTTGCAGTGCCGGTGCCGGGTTCAACGGTTTCAGGTTCACTGGTTGCGAAGTTTACAAGGAAGAAATAATCATTTTGTTTGCGATAAACAGGAAGGGTGGCCAATTTGGCCACCCTTCCTGTTTATCGCTGTTTTACATTGGCTTCCTGCCATATTTCTTTGATCGTATTTTCTGTGTTCATGCCATCCGGGCAATTTTCAGAACGTGTATTGGCCCGGAATTTCAGCCGGGGCATTTTCCTTCCCAGCGTTACCACGCGTGTTACCGGCATCTGCAGGTGGCCATTGGTATCGTGGGAGGCTATCCAGGCATGGGCATACCGGAGCCAGTTGTTGCGGTATTGCTCCGGTTGCTGATAAAACCAGCTGATTTCATCGAAGCCCCAGGGGTAGATCGTTGTGGTGTCCGGCACACCCGGATGGTTGCTGATACCAAAATTATCCAACTCCACCAGGTAAGGCATTGATGCCGCTTTCCAGCCACTGGGTGCTATACCGCCATGGCTTCTTCCAAAAAGGGCATCCGTAAACCCCATTTGTAAAATGCCTTGCTGCGGATGTTCCGGTACGGATTTAATCCGCAGGGGGAAGGAGTTGAAGTCGAGTAAACTTTTGCCATTCACCACCATACCGCCGGAAGGTGTGTGCGCATCCAGTAATACCCAGTGGTGGCGGGTATGATCTTTCGCATAGGCGCGTAATTTTACCAGGAAGGTGCTCCATCCGGTAAGGGCAGGATCTTCCATGCCGATAAGCGCTATTTGTCCGAGGTGCAGGGCTTCACAACCCATCTCCATATAGGTGCCTGCCAGGAACATAAACCACAGTTGTGTTTCCTGCCGGGTAATGTCCGGCACGCTGTTTCCTTTACTCCAGTGATCCACGAGTTTCCCTTTGAGGTTCAGCATTTCCTGGTAGCGGAAATGCCGGTTCTCCACCGGTAGGGAAAGAGCTTTGAAAGCCCAGCCGGGTATGGGGATGGTGTTTACCTGTTCGCTGATCTGCTCAAACAGGGCGGCCTGGAAAATCACTTCAGGATCATTTTGCTGTACTTCCTTTACCAGTCGCCTGGCGTTGTCGAGATAGTCTTTGTTGGTAAGCACTGATTCGCCTCCCCAACGATAAATAGCCCTGCCGATAAATTTTGCCCCCAGGTGATGTATCAGGCGGATATCATCTTCTTTGTGAGGGTAGGGCGCATCTGATGCATAAGGATCGACTGCCAGGAACTCGGTCATAGTAACGGCGTGGTTGAGATAATTCTCCAATACAGGCCTGGAAATACCTTTCTCATTAAAAGTGAGCTTTTGCGCGCGGGCGTTGGATCCATAGAACGCCAGTGCTGCCAGCAACATTGCTGCGGGACGCTGAGTGAATGATAACATGTCGTGGAATAAATTTGAAAACAAGATACTTTTTTTCGAAAAGGCGTCACAATATTTTAGATGTACGGCAGCGCTGTTTTTTTGTGTTATATTTAGTACCTAAAACGACCCAACCTTAAACATGAAAGCATTGTCGGATCAATTCCCCGTCCTGCATACCCCACGCCTGCACCTGATTGAGATAAATCATTCACACCAGCCGGATCTCTTTTACCTGTTGACAGATAAGCGGGTCACTGAATATTACCACGTAATACCTTTACAGGAAGTTGCCGATGTGAGAAAAGTTGTTGACTTTCTGCATCAGCGTTTCATCGATAAAGAAGGCGTCCGTTGGGGGATAGCATTGGAAAATAAAGAGGAGCTGATTGGCATGATCGGCTTTAACAGCTTTGCCCCTGGTCATAAAGGGGTGTTGGTATTTGCACTGGTACAGGAGTACTGGGGCAAGGGCTATATGGCGGAGGCGATAGCGGCAGTAACCGCCTATGGCTTCTCAACGCTGGAGCTGAAAAGGATAGAAGCGGAAGTATTACCCGGGAATAAAGCTTCTGAAAAAGTATTGGAGAAAGCGGGTTTCCGCCACGAAGGATTACTGCAGCAATGGATGCTTTGGGACAACAAGGCATTCGATGTGAACATGTATGCCTTGTTGCCCCCTCGCCTGTAATGCGACTTCGTCATCACCAGGGGGATGACAATGTCAGGCTCCTGCTATAGCGGAACAATAAACGGCATTACAGGAAAGTTATCCGGTTGTTGTTGGTCTAGGCCTTTTTGGCGGCAGCTTTTTTGGCAGCTGTTTTTTTCACGGCAGCTTTAGGAGTATCAGCTATAGGGGCGGTTGCTTTCTTTGCGGCAACTTTTTTAGGCGTATCGGCTTTGGCCACACCAGCTTTTTTCGCGGGCGCTTTCTTTTTAGGCTTATCCGCCGCTTTTTTCTCTGACAATCCTGCTATCATCGCCTTTGTGGCTTTTTTAACATTGCGGAGAAACTTTTTTTCTCCCAATTGGGCTTTTAAATCAACCAGGGCAACGGTTAATACTTCGGTTACTTTTAAACCAGCTTCTTTTTTAAGATGCTTACCGGTCGGTTTACTGGAATCGGGCATGGGTACATAAATTGGTTTACAAAAACGATTATCTTCAAAATTAACAATTATATAATATTGGCAATGTTAAGTTTTATAGTAAAGTGAGAAACAAGCGTATATGCTTTTTGTAAATTATGTTTTTATTGAATATTATGGTGGTGGAAGGACTTCGTTTTTCGTATAGCCGGAAGGGATAGTGGCAGGCTGAAAGGCGTTTTTTTATATCCGGATCGCTGCAATTATCACCGATAAATTTGTTATATTGGGAGCAGCAACCGGCTGTTGTGTCGGAGCTTGTTATTGTTTTAACCATAGGGGTATGGGTTCAAGAGATGTCATTATTATCGGAGGCGGCCTTTCCGGCCTGACCAGCGCTATTCATTTATCGAGAGCTGGTTTACATGTAACCATTATAGAAAAGAATGCATACCCTTCGCACAAGGTTTGCGGGGAATATGTTTCCAACGAAGTGTTACCATATCTGCAATCGCTTGGGGCGGATCCTGCGGCATTGAATCCGGCCAGGATCAACCGCCTGATTATTTCAGACCATTACGGCAAAACCCTGGAAACGCCATTGCCGCTGGGCGGCTTTGGTCTCAGTCGTTATGCCTTCGACCGGTTCCTGATGCAGCAAATGCTCACCACAGGAGTGGAGCTGGTAGAAGATACCGTGACCAACGTGGTATTTGAAAATGACCGTTTTTTTATTGATACCAATGGTCATGGCGTGTTTTCCGCGCCGGTGGTGCTTGGCGCCTATGGCAAAAGGGCGGCACTGGATGCAAAGCTGTCGCGCAGCTTCATCAATGAAAAATCGCCCTGGCTGGCAGTGAAGGCGCATTACAAGGGAGATTTTCCGTCAGATACGGTAGGGCTGCATAACTTCGATGGTGGTTATTGCGGGGTATCCAAAGTAGAAGAGGATATCCTCAATATCTGTTATCTCGTGAGTTATGAAACATTTAAAACCTATAAAAATATAGGGGCTCACCAGGAACAGGTATTATACCGTAATCAGCACCTGAAAGATATTTTTGAAAACAGCGTCATGCTGTTCGATAAACCTTTAACGATAAGCCAGGTATGCTTTTCTGAAAAGGAAAAAGTAATGAATCATATTCTGATGACAGGCGATACGGCTGGTCTTATTCACCCGTTGTGCGGTAATGGCATGGCTATGGCCATACAAAGCGCGCAGATAGCATCGGAAAAAGTATTGCAGTATTTTACTGCTGATGTAAAGAACCGGTTGCTGATGGAACAAAACTATACAAAGGCCTGGAATAAAATGTTCAGCGGCCGTATGCGTACCGGCCGGGTTTTATCAAGGTTGTTCCATAACGAAAAGCTTTCCGCCACCATGATGAAGGGGCTGATCCTGTTTCCCGGCCTGTTGCCGGGCATTATCAGGCGTACGCATGGCAAACCTCTAAAAGCAGCTCTGGAATGCGCATAAACACCCGGCAAAGAAGTCAGGCGCCTGAAATCATGGATGATTTTAACATGGAAGGGGAATTACTGAAGGAAACATTAAAGAAAATAGCACAGATCAACCGTTTACTCGGCGGTAACAGGATCACACGAAAGGGAGTGGCCGCCCTCATCAAAAATATACCTGCAGGGCAACCCATCAGTATCCTGGATGTGGGTTGCGGTAATGGAGACATGTTAAGAGAACTGTCTGCCTACGGCAAAAAACAACAAAGGAATTTTTTACTTACCGGTGTGGATGCTAACCTTACTACGGTAACGCATGCACGGGAATTGTCAAAGGAGTATCCGGATATTGCATATCACTGTCAGGATATTATGAGCCCCGCTTTCGGGGAACAGCATTATGATATTATTTTATGTACGCTTACCTTACATCATTTTAAAGAGGCAGAAATCAGGCAGCTGATGGCGGCTTTTCGCCGACAGGCGAGGATCGGTATCGTTATCAACGATCTTCACCGCAGCGCCCTGGCAGTGCGCCTCTTCCAGCTGGTTTGTTTTGTGTTTAATTTAAACAGCATGGTCAGGGCCGACGGACAGGTATCGATCCTCCGTGGCTTTAAGAAAAAAGAATTGCATCACTTATCAGCAGAACTAAATATCGGCGCATACTCCCTGCAATGGAAATGGGCATTCCGGTATCAATGGATAATCAATAACATATGAGCGTTAAAATACAGACTGTCGCCAAAGCAATACCACCCTATACCAGATCTACCGCAGAAATACTTCCCTTTTTAGATATCTGGCTCGCCGGACAGGAGGACCGTTTTATCCGGAAAGTGAAGAAGATTTTTGAGAATGCCGGCGTGGACAAGCGCTATTCTATCATGGGACCTGAGGAGGTATTTACCAAAACAAGTTTTGAAGAGAAGAATAATATATACATGCGCGAAGCCATTGTATTAGGGCGCAGGTGCATGCAAAGCGCGCTGGACAAGGCAGGGCTGAAAGGCACTGATATCGATTATATCATAACGGTGAGCTGCACCGGTATCATGATTCCTTCCCTGGACGCGTACCTGATCAATGAGTTGCAGCTCCGGCAGGATATTACCCGGTTGCCGGTCACTGAAATGGGGTGTGCGGCCGGTGTGTCGGGCATTATTTACGCCAAAAAAATGCTTGAGGCCAACCCGGGGAAACGTGCGGCTGTTATCGCTGTGGAGTCGCCTACCGCTACTTTTCAGTTAGAGGATTATTCCATGGCCAATGTGGTGAGCGCCGCCATCTTTGGCGATGGTGCTGCCTGTGTGATCTTATCGTCGCATGGGGAAGATAACGGACCGGAGATCATTGCAGAAGAAATGTATCATTTTTATGATGCGGATTACCTGATGGGTTTTCATCTTTCGAACACCGGTTTGAAAATGGTGCTGGATATAGAAGTACCGGAAAAAATTGAATCACATTTTGGAGATATTGTTCACCCGTTCCTGGCAAAAAATAATCTGACGATCGCGGAAGTAGATCACCTGATCTTTCACCCTGGCGGCAAAAAAATCATCAACCTGGTAGAAGAGCTGTTCCGGAATATGGGCAAGAAACTGGACGACACCAAAGAAATTTTGCGCTTATACGGCAACATGTCGAGCGTTACGGTGTTATATGTATTGGAACGATTTATGGAAAAGCCATTGCCCAAGGGAGATAAGGGGCTGATGTTGAGTTTTGGTCCGGGTTTTTCCGCACAGCGAATTTTATTACAATGGTAAAAGAGTTTAATAGTTACTGGGCGCTGATATTGGGAGGGAGCAGTGGTATGGGGCTGGCGTCGGCCCGTAAACTAGCCGCACATGGGATGAATATCTGTATTGTACACCGTAATACCCGTGTGGAGTTACCGGTAGTGGAGCAGGCTTTGGGAGATATCAGGGCCTTCGGGGTACAGGTTATTTCCTTTAACATAGATGTGCTGAACAGTGAAAACCGCACGGCGGCCTTGTTACAGCTGCAATCCGCGATGGGAGCGCAGGGTCGTATCCGTTGCTTGCTGCATAGTATTGCCAGAGGTAATCTCAAAACATTGCCTGCATTACAGGCCGATGATTTTAACAGCACCATCCAAAATATGGCGGTAAGCCTGTATGAGTGGGCGGCGGAAATACTACACAGGCAACTATTTACCGCCGACGCGCGTATCCTTTCTTTTACAAGCGATGGTAGTTATAAGGCGATGGAGCACTATGCGGCGGTGTCTGCCGCGAAGGCGGCGCTGGAAGCTATCACCCGGAGTATGGCACTGGAATTTGCAACACACGGTATCCGGGCTAACTGTATCCGCGCAGGCATTACTGATACGGCATCCCTGCAAAGGATTCCGGGCAGCGGGGCGTTGCTGGAGTATGGGCAGGCACGTAATCCTTTTCACCGGCTTACCACCCCGGAAGATGTGGCAAACGTGGTATACCTGTTATGCCGGGATGAAGCAGCATGGATCAATGGCGCCATTATTCCCGTTGACGGAGGAACGCACATTCATTAGCTATGACAAAGGAAAAAGTTCTCCTTCATTTACCATATGCGCCTCCCTTTTTATTTGTGGATGCGCTGGAATATATTGATGAGGAAAGGGTAACGGGCACGTATATATTTAAACCGGATCTGCCTTGTTATGAAGGGCATTTTAAAGGACAGCCGGTTACGCCGGGTGTACTGCTTACAGAAGTGATGGCACAGGTGGGCCTGGCTTGTCTGGGTATTTACCTGTTGAGAGACAGCATACAGCAACAGGTCCCTTCCGTAGCCATGACTTCCACACAGATCGACTTCTACCGGCCTGTTTCTCCGGGGGAAAAAGTAACAGCAACAGCGGAGAAAATATATTTCCGGTTTAATAAACTGAAATGCCGTGTAGCGTTGTATAATGCTGCAGGCGAGTTAGTCTGCGATGGTATCCTTGCAGGCATGATCATTAATCGAAGCAATGAGTAACAGGGTTGTTATAACAGGACTTGGCGTTGTATCGCCTAATGGCGTTGGGGTAGCGGCTTTCCGCGAGGCTATAAAAAAAGGTATAGCCGGTATCCGTTATGAAGCGCAAATGGCGGCGCTGCAGTTTTCCTGTTGTATTGGCGGTACGCCGGATGTACCTGTTGCTTTGCAGCAGCAGTATTTCGACGAACTGGAGCTCAAACAGCTGAGCAGCTCGGGCATTATTTACGGTGTGATAGCAGGAATGGATGCCTGGGCAGATGCGCAGCTGACGGTGCCGGAGGGCGACAGTCCCGACTGGGATAGTGGTACCATTTTTGGGGCCGGTTCTTCGGGGGTAGATAAATTCCGGGAAGCCATTTATAAGGTAGATGAATTGCAGGTACGTCGTTTAGGCAGTACCGCAGTTACGCAAACGATGGCCAGTGGTATCAGTGCTTACCTGGGTGGAAAACTGGGACTGGGTAACCAGGTAACGACCAATTCTTCTGCCTGTACCACCGGTGCAGAAAGTGTACTGCTGGCATATGAACGGATTAAGCATGGTCATGCAAAACGAATGCTGGCGGGAAGTACCAGCGACAGTGGTCCGTATATTTGGGGGGGCTTTGATGCGATGAAAGTAAGTACATTCAAACATAACGACCAACCGGCGAGGGGATCAAGACCTATGAGCGCAACCGCCAGTGGCATAGTGCCTGGCAGTGGTGCCGGAGCGTTGTTACTGGAATCGCTGGATAGTGCGCTGGCACGCGGCGCTGTTATTTATGCAGAGGTGCTGGGCGGCAATATCAACTCAGGCGGCCAGCGTAACGGTGGCAGTATGACAGCCCCCAATTCCGCGGCGGTACAGCGTTGTATCCGGGATGCGGTGCAGGCGGCCGGTATATCTGCTGCCGACATAGATCTGATCAACGGGCATCTTACCGCTACCGGGAAGGATGCCGAAGAAGTGCGCAACTGGTGTGAGGCATTGCAACGAAGCGGGAAGGATTTTCCATATCTCAATGCGTTAAAGTCGATGGTGGGGCATTGCCTTAGTGCATCAGGCAGTATTGAACTCGTAGCAACTGCCCTGCAATTGAAAGAAGGTTTTGTATTTCCGAATATCAATTGTGAAGATCTGCATCCGGAAATAGCAGCACTGGTAGATCCTGAGAGGATTCCGCAACAACTGTTGTATAAAGACATACATTTGGCAGCGAAAGCAAGTTTTGGCTTTGGAGATGTAAATGCCTGTATTATTTTAAAGCAATATCCGCAACCATAAACGATATAACATGGATAAAGTAGCATTCATTGAGCAACTAAGAGAAATAGTAAAGCCCTACGCAAAGAACCAGGCTGCCCTGGCAAATATCAACGCATCCACTGATTTTATCAACGACCTGAAAATTAATTCCGCCAACCTGGTAGATGTGGTGCTGGATGTGGAAGAAAAATATGATATCGTTATCCAGAATGAAGAAATGGAACGGATGCTGAATGTGCAGGCAGCCATGGATATTGTGGAAGCAAAGCTGAGTGAAAAATGATCGGCAACGACATTGTAGATCTTGCGCTGGCGGCACAGGAAAGTAATATCCACCGCCGGGGTTTCATCGACAAATTATTTTTGTTGCATGAAAAAGAAATGATTGCCACAGCTTCACAACCGTCCGTCATGGTATGGCTGTTGTGGAGCTGCAAAGAAGCGGTGTATAAGATTGTTCACCGCGCTACCGGTGAAAGAAAGTTTGCCCCCTGGGAATTTGCATGCCGGCTGTCAAGCAGTTATGATGATGAGGGGACGCTTCCCCGGGAAATGTCCGGCCGTTTTATGGTATCATCTCCGGCATCAATGTCTGGTATAGTTGTTCACCAGGAACAAACCTACTATTTTCAAAGCCGCATTATTCATGACTATATCCATACCTACGCAGCAGTGAGTCCGCTGTTGTTAGCGCAGATGCGCGTTTTCGCGGGTTCCTATGCTGTTGCTCCATCGATACTTCCATCAGCTGCTGTATTATACAAAGATGAATCCGGCATACCGTATATACTCGACCGTGAAACAGGCATAGTAACACCCGTTTCACTGAGTCATCACGGCAAATACTTCGGGATGGCAAACATGCCCTGATACTTATTTGACATTTTTATCCAGGTAATTTTTCAGATCAACAATATAGCCGTTAAAGAAATCTTCAATTATTTTTTTATTGGCGGGATTCACTACTTTACCGTTAGCGTCAAAAACGCTTTCGGGATACGCTAATTTATTGTTGATGTTCCGGGAAGTAGCTGCACCCAAAAGGCCGCCACCGGGCGATATACTGCTTTGTGTCCTCCCTTTCCCCGGTTGAACAAATTTATATTCATTAAAGGGAACATCATTTTCGGAAACCACATCATTGCCAGGGCTTATCACAAGTTTGGCATCAAAAATAGTTGAAAAAATTTTGGAGCTGCGGCTATAACTGACAAGCAGCGTATCTTTTAAATCTGTGACCACTGCAATATATGTCAGAGATACCAGGTCGGCGCCGCATTTCACTTTATCTCCGATCGTTGCAAAATCCCGGTAGGCCAAAAACGTCTTTTTTATATCATTGGTATAATCCAGTTTAAGTCCGCGATGGCTTTTTACATAATTCACAACAGCATCATAAAGTTGTTCTTTCGTTTTACCTGGATAAGCCAGTTTTATATATTGCGGATCATCGCCTGTAGGCTGCACTTTACCAATGTAGCCTCCGGCAGATTCATTTATTTCGGGCTTTACTTCAAAATATCTTTCCTGTGCATGTAAGCCGGAACACAGGAATATAAAGAGGAAGGGGGGTACTGCTAAAATATTTTTCATAAAACAGGAGTTGGGGTTATTAATTGCGGCTGTATTTGCTGTTGAAATCTACTTTAGTAATCACGCCGTTTTTGTCTACATATACTGTTGTGATGGTAACATACTGGCTACTCCACCTGGTATCTTCGGCCGACCTTTGTCCGGTTATCACCGTTTGTCCAAATCCATTTGTGGCTGTTTCGATATAACCTGGGGTATAGCTGCCTCCGGAAGTATTGGTCACATTTTCATAGACCACTACCTGCCCACCGGTTTCATCGGTAGCTGTTCGGGTAGGCGCCCCCCAGCTTTTATACAACGTGGAGAGTTTTTCCCCCACCCATGATGCCTTCCAGGCTTCGCGGTTATAAATGCCCCTTTTAAACTCGGCATAGTATTTATCCTCTGCATAGCGTTGGGCTAACGCTTCTTTCGTTTTTTTGTCGGGTTTTGTTTCCTGTGCAAAAACGGATGTTCCTGCAAAAAGAGAAATAACAAAAAACAATGAATAAATCGGGTTCATAATTTTGTTTTTTTTTAATAAGGAAGTTTTTACAAATTTAATTTTTATGCCGGTTTCCGACCACTTATCCCTGATTTTTAACCCTTGGTCTGTTTTGTTTGTAGGTATGTATGAACATAATGATAAAATACTCTTATATTGCAATAAGATAGTATAGAAATGGTATTTTTTAATGACCGATCTTTACCGTGATACAATAGAAACAACCAATAGCTATAGTGATTGATCATCGGCCGGAGGCCAATTTAGCACCGCGATCATCAAAATGAGTGTGCAATGAACGTTTAATACTGAAGATATATGTTCCAACGTTATGTCAGACTGACTGCCTGTTTTTTGGCGGGGCTGTACGCATGCAACAATGCGGCTACGTCCGATACGCAGGAAGAAAAGCTCCCTGAAATTGTAGATTACAATTTTAATATCCGGCCTATCTTATCAGATAAGTGCTATGCCTGTCACGGTCCGGATGCGAACAAACGGGAAGCGGGGTTACGGCTTGATATTGCCGACAGTGCTTACAAGGCACTGAAAGAATCGCCCGGTTTGCACGCGCTAGTACCGGGTAACCCGATGGCCTCTGCTGTGTATCAGCGCATCAGCACCAAAGATACCGCTATGCGCATGCCACCGCCTTCCTCTAATATGGCGCTGACGGCTTACGAAATAAAATTGATTGAAAAATGGATTAAGCAGGGTGCGCAGTATAAACCGCACTGGGCTTTTGTGGCCCCGGTGGTGCCTGCATTACCCAAAGTAAATAATGAGCAGTGGCCGCATAACGAGATCGACCGTTTTGTGCTGGCACATATGGAAACAAAAGGGCTGGAACCTAACCCGGTAGCGGATCATGAAAGACTCCTGAAGCGTCTTTGTTTTGACCTTACAGGGTTGCCGCCTTCTCCGGAAAGAATGGACCGCTTTGCGAAAGATACCAGCGAACAGGGATACGAACGGATGGTAGATGAATTGCTGGCAGACACCGCATATGGTGAAAAGATGGCCATACACTGGATGGATGTGGCGCGCTACGCCGATTCCCATGGTTACCAGGATGATAACTATCGCAGCATGTGGCCCTGGCGTGATTGGGTGATTCATGCCTTCAATGAAAATTTGTCTTACAAAGAATTTATAACCTGGCAACTGGCAGGCGACATGATGCCCAATGCTACCCGCGAACAATTGCTGGCGTCAGGTTATAACCGCAATCATAAAATAACGGAAGAAGGCGGGGTGATAGATGAAGAGTATCGCATTGAATATGTAACAGACCGTACCAACGCTTTTGGTAAAAGCCTGCTGGGTATTACAATAGAATGCGCGCACTGTCATGATCATAAGTATGACCCGTTTTCACAGAAAGAATATTATGAGCTTTTTGCCTTCTTCAATAATGTGAAAGAAGTAGGATTACAATCCACCGTAGGTGGTCCTGAAACATACGCCAAAACACCTTACATGGAGATCACTAAAGAAGATCTCAAAGGGGTATTAAATTTTATCAACAAGCAGGATACCAACAAGCTGATCGTATCGGTGATGGGAGAACGGGATACCACGCGGAAAACGTATATCCTTGGCCGTGGTAACTACGACAATCCTACACTGGAAGTAACACCGGAAACGCCGCATTCGGTGCTGCCTTTTGATACCAAACAGTATCCTGCAAACCGCCTGGGCCTGGCCGGTTGGTTATTCGACAAACGTAACCCGCTCACTGCAAGGGTGTTTGTAAACCAGCAATGGCAGGAAATATTTGGCAGAGGCATTGTAAAAAGTACGGGCGACTTTGGTATGCAGGGAGATCTGCCTACTAATCCGCAGTTGCTCGACTGGCTGGCAACTGATTTTGAGCAACACGGCTGGAATATAAAAAGGCTCATGAAGCAAATGGTGATGTCGGCTACTTATCGCCAGTCGGCAGTAGTTTCAAAAGAAAAATTGAAAGCTGACCCGGAAAACATTTATCTCTCCCGGGGGCCGCGGTTCCGCTTGCCGGCAGAGCTGGTGCGTGACCTGGTGCTGCAAAGCAGTGGTTTGCTGGTGCATACTGTTGGCGGTCCGAGTGTAAAGCCTTATCAACCCAAGGGCTTATGGGAAATGGCTACCTCTGGCAGGGGAAGTTTAGCTACCTACAGGCAGGATCATGGAGAAAGTCTTTATCGCAGAGGGTTATACACATTTATCAAACGTACTGTTCCGCCACCATCCATGATGATCTTTGATGCGAGCAACCGTGATCAGTGCGAGGTGAAGCGAGCCAACACCAATACGCCGTTACAGGCGTTGATCATGCTGAATGATCCTACTGTGTTGGAAGCCTCCAGGGTACTGGCTTCCAGGCTGCTGCAAAAAGATAATAACAGCACCCGGAATATTGAGCAGGCTTTCCGCCTGATTGTTTGCCGCAAACCGCAGCAGCAGGAAGTAGCCAGGTTACAGAAATATTATGACCAACAACAGCAGTTGTATAAACAACAACCGGCCAATGCCGTAAAACTGCTGCAGCATGGTGAGTACCCGATGGCCGCTAATCTTGACAATGCTTCGTGGGCAGCCATGATGCAGGTAATCACTACTATTTATAACCTGGAGGAAACGCTGTCAAAAACATAACCGCGGAGTCACCTTTTCAAATATAGGAAGATGAAAAACGAATTCATAGAACATCACCTGAATATGAACCGCCGGAAGTTCTTGTCCCGGTTGAGTTTGGGCGTTGGTAGCCTGGCGCTCGGTTCATTACTGATACCGGATATTTTTGGAAAAGGCGGGATGGAAGAAGCGCCGTTTATCCCGGGTGTGCCGCATTTTGCGCCCAAAGCGAAAAGGATTATTTATCTTTTTCAAAACGGGGCGCCTTCACAGCTGGAGAGTTTCGACTACAAGCCTAAGCTGCGGGAAATGATGGGGCAGGAGCTGCCCGCGTCTATCCGCGGGGGGCAGCGCTTAACGGGGATGACCTCGGGGCAGTCGTCGTTTCCGCTGGTAGGTTCCCACTACGATTTCAAGCAGTATGGTGAGTCACGTGCCTGGATCAGCGATCTGTTTCCGCATACCGCCAAGGTAGTGGATGATATCTGTATTGTACGGTCGATGTTTACGGAAGCGATTAACCACGATCCTGCATTAACTTTTTTCCAGACGGGCGCCCAGCAGGGCAACCGTGCCAGCTTTGGATCCTGGATGAGTTATGGTTTGGGCAGTGAAAATAAAAACCTGCCGGCATTTTGTGTATTGTTGTCGAGAGGAAAAGGTAATGGCCAGGGAGTATATTCCAAATTATGGTCGAATGGATTTTTAGAAAGTATTCACCAGGGAGTTCAGTTTAGCAGTGGCGAAAGCCCGGTGTTATACCTGAATAACCCGGATGGTATTGATATGGCCAACCGCCGGCAGATGCTGGATCAGCTGGCAGCGATGAATGACCAGTCGTACAAAGATTTTGGTGATCCTGAAATCAACACAAAGATCCAGCAGTATGAAATGGCGTACCGTATGCAAACAGCGGTGCCTGAGTTAACGGATCTTTCCAAGGAATCTGACGATATCATTAAGTTGTACGGACCTGATTGCCTGGTACCGGGCACATTTGCCGCTAATTGTCTTTTATCACGGAAGTTATCCGAAAGCGGTGTGCGCTTTATCCAGTTGTACCACCAGGGCTGGGATCAGCATGGTAACCTGCCCAATGAAATGGCAGGTCAGGCGAAGGATGTAGACCGTGCATCCGCGGCATTGATCACGGATCTGAAGCAACGCGGTTTGCTTGATGAAACGCTGGTGATCTGGGGGGGCGAATTTGGCCGTACCAATTTTTGCCAGGGTAAGATGACCGCCGATAATTATGGCCGCGACCATCATCCCCGTTGCTTTTCCATCTGGATGGCCGGTGGTGGCGTAAAGCCGGGTATCGTGTATGGCGAAACAGACGAGTTCGGCTATAATATTGTGAAAGACCCCGTGCACGTGCATGATTTCCACGCTACCGTACTGCATCTTATGGGACTGGACCATGAAAAGCTAACCTTTAAACACCAGGGGCGCCGTTACCGGCTTACAGATGTTGCCGGTAAAGTAATACCCGGATTGATGGCCTGATAAAATAGAAAACAGCATGGAAAGAAGAAAATTCATACAGACGTCAGCGTTAGTAACCGCCTCCTTTTATATTTCCCGTGATCTTTTTGCAAAGCCCAAAGGACCGGTATATGGCCATCATCATATGCGCTATGCCCTGGATACCAAATGGGGTACGCTCGACAGCAGCAGGTACCCGGTGAAGGACTGTCATGAAATGGTACAGGACAAAAAGGGGCGTATCATTTTGCTAACCAACGAAACAAAAAATAATATCCTCGTTTACAATAAATCCGGTAAGCTGTTGGAAAACTGGGGCCATGAATTCCCCGGAGCACATGGGCTTACGCTCAGCAATGAAAACGGTACCGAATTTTTGTTTATTACCGATACCGAAAAACACCAGGTGTATAAAACCAACATGAGTGGTAAAATACTGATGACGATTGACTACCCGGCGGAAACTGGTGTTTATAAGAAGAAGGAAGAGTTTGTGCCTACCGAAACAACGGTAGCGGCCAACGGTGATTTTTATATAGCAGATGGTTATGGCGCGCAGTACGTAATGCATTATGACCGTAATGGTAAATTACTCGGTTTTTGGGGCGGAAAAGGTACGGGAGATGAACACCTGGATAATGCACACGGTATCTGCGTGGATCATCGCAAAGGCGACCCTACGCTGATTGTTACCGACAGAACGCGCAATTGCTTTAAGCGTTTCAGCATGGATGGAAAACTGATGGAAGTAATTGCCTTGCCGGGAGCCTGCGTATGCCGCCCGGTAATAAAAGGTGATCATTTGTATGCGGCGGTATTGCGCTCACCTAATATGGATGCCAATGGCAGCGGTTTTGTAACGGTGCTGGATAAGGATAATAAGGTGGTTTCCAATATCGGTGGTACTGAGCCGGTGTATACCAATGGACAGCTGCAGCCAATGCAGCAAGCGGAAAAGATATTTGTGCATCCGCATGATGTGTGCGTGGACAATGATGAAAATTTATATGTGGCGCAGTGGAATGCGGGTAAAGTTTATCCCTATAAACTCAGGAGGGTATAATGATTTTGAAAAAGGGTTTTCGATGGCAATCTGCTGGCAGCAATGTATTGTATGCAGCTAATATTTTTATTCTCTTTCTATTGATTTTTAACGGCAGGGTGGTGTTGCCGTCATGGTTGCAGGTATTGGGACGTATGCATCCCTTGTTGCTGCATTTCCCGATTGTGCTGATCCTGGTAGCAGGTGTGCTAACGTTTATTCGTTTACGTGAGCCGGCCGCCGAATCGTGGAAACGGCAGTTGATGGCTATATTGCTGTTGGCTGGTGCGTTGAGTGCAGCCGTAACCGTTATCATGGGTTTATTTCTGTCGAAAGAAGAGGGATACAATGGCAGCGGCATCCTGCAGTGGCATAAATGGAGCGGTGTGGGTATCTGTTGGGTGGCTTCCGGTTTATACTGGCTGTCGCAATCCGCTGTGCCGAAGCTTTGGCTGCTGAAGGGCGGCGCCGCTTTTACAGCGTTGCTATTGGTCATTACAGGCCATTTTGGAGCCGATATCACACATGGTGAGAACTTTGTACTGGCGCCGGTAACGCCTGCCGGAAAAGGCCCGCAGGTGCCATTTGACCAGGCACTGGTATACGAGCACCTGGTGAAACCGGTATTGCAGGAGAAATGTATGAATTGTCATAACGCGGGCAAGGCGAAAGGGGAGCTGGCCATGGAGTTGCCGGAACAGTTACTGAAAGGCGGCAAAAGCGGTAAGCTGTTTGTGGCCGGGAAACCGGAGGTAAGCCTGTTGTTGGAGCGACTGCATATGCCGCTCGATGCCAAAAAGCATATGCCACCTGCCGGAAAGCCCCAGCTGACCGAGGAAGAAACGGCATTGTTATATTATTGGGTAAAATCCGGCGCCGACTTTAAAACAAAAGTAGCCGCTTTACCGGCGCATGATAGTTTACGTTTGCTGGCTGCTGCCATGCTGCACCCCGCTCCAGCGGCGGCGCCGGTGTACAACTTTGCAGCAGCAGATGAGAAGCTGGTACAAAAACTCAACAACAACTACCGTGTTATTTACCCGATCGCGCTGAATGCTGCGCCGTTGATTGTGAACTGTTATAATAAGGACCAGTTCAACAGCAAATCGATTGAAGAGTTGTTGCCGCTGAAAAAGCAGATCATTGAAATACACCTGCAGAAAATGCCGGTGCAGGACGCTGATCTGAAAGTATTGTCGCAGTTTGAACAGCTCCGGGTGCTGAACCTGAGCTTTACTAACCTGAAGGGACAAACGCTATCGGCACTGACGGCTTTGCGGCACCTGGAAAGTCTTTCCTTGTCAGGCACCGGCGTTACGCTGGCCCAGCTGCAGGCATTAAAAACGGCGCCCGCCTTAAAAGAGCTGTATCTCTGGAATACCGCGCTTTCTGCGGCAGACCTCCAACAGGCGCAAACCATCTTTAAACAGGCAACGGTCATCAAAGGTTTTGTGGATGATGGCAAGCAGCCGCTGAAACTGAATCAGCCGCAGCTATTGAATACTTCTGCCGTATTCGCCGGGCAGATGATGCTGATGCTGAAACATCCTATCAGGGGTGTAGCCATCCGTTATACAACAGACGGTTCGGCGCCGGATAGTATGAACTCACCGGTATTCAAAGACAGTTTGTTGCTGGAAGGAAATACTACCATCCGTGCTATTGCCTGCAAACAGGGCTGGTATGCCAGTGATCCCGTGCAGTATAGTTTTTCCAAATCTGCGTATACGCCTGACAGTGTGGTGCTTCTTACACAGCCCAATGGCACTTATTCCGGCAACGGCGCCAAAACGTTGACTGACAAACAGAAAGGCGGGATGGATCAGGGCAATGGGAAATGGCTTGGCTATACCGGCGGAAATATGGAAACGATGTTGGTGTTTAAAAAAGCGGTGCCTGTCAAAACAATCTCGGTAGGCATCTTAAGAAATATTAACGGGTATATTTTCCCGCCCACTAAGGTAGAGGTATGGGGAGGTACAGATGCCCAACACCTGAAACTGCTGAAACGTATTATTCCTGCAGCCGGCAAGAAAGACGATCCTGCCGCCAACATGGATATAGAATGCAGTTTCCCCGTTACTACTGTTTCCTGTGTAAAGCTGATCCTGCAGCCGATAGATAAACTCCCTGTATGGCATCCCGGCAAGGGAGGACACGGATGGGTATTTGCAGATGAGGTGCTGTTTAATTAGCTGTTATAATTCGCCTACCTTTACCAGGTAACCGTAGGGGATAAACAGATGAAACAATACAGATACGAAGAAATAGCAGCGGATATTGAAAGTAAAATAACCGGGGGGCAATATCTCCCCGGTCATAAACTGCCTTCAGTACGGGCACAGAAGGAACGTTATCAAACCAGTTTGAGTACGATACAAAGTGCCTATGATGACTTATTACTGAAGGGACTGGTGGAGAGCGTGCCCCGGTCGGGTTATTTTGTACGCACCCGCCCGGAGCCGTTGCCCAAAGCAGGTGAAACAATGCTGATCAGGGACCCGGTATTCCGGAATAACCTGGCTGCCATTACATCAGAGAACCTGCAACGCAGCGCCTTATCGGAATTTAATGTGGCCGCCCCCGGGGATCTGTTATTGCCGCAACAACTGTTACTAAAAACCATGCAGCAGGTGATCCGCGAAAAAGGCGCCGCGCTGTTGAAATATTATCCCGCCAATGGACTGGCTGCATTGAGAGAAGCGATCACCAAACGCGCAGCCCACTATAACACCCGTTTACAAGCCAACGAATTACTTATTACAGATGGCGCCCTGCAGGCGATCTATATTGCTTTGTCGGCCGTATGCGCTCCCGGTGATGTGATTGCGATAGAGAGCCCCTGTATATTTTCTGTGCTGGAGGTGATCCGGGTATTACGGTTGAAAGTAGTGGAAATCCCGATCCAGCCGCGCACCGGTTTTGATATTGCCGCATTGCAGGCCGCCTGCAGCATACATGCGCTTAAAGCGGTGGTGGTAACGCCCAATTTTCATAATCCTACCGGAGCGCTGATGAGTGATGAGCAGAAGCGGTGGCTGTTGCAGGTGGCGCAAACCAATAACATGGCGATCATTGAAAACGATATTTACGGCGAACTGTTTTTTAACGGTCAGCGGCCATGTACGATCCGTTCTTTCGACAACAGCGGCCTGGTGATGACCTGTTCTTCCTTCGCCAAATCGCTGGCGCCAGGTGTGCGCCTGGGCTGGTTGTCGCCCGGACGATTTTATTCCCAGGCAGAACAGATCCGTTTTGCCATTGGCAGCGCGGTATCGCCGGTGTACCAGGAAACGATCCTGAGAATTGTGGACAGCAGTGCCTACGAAAAACATCTCCGTACCTTCCGGCAACAATTGCAGGCCCAATGCAACCAGAGTTTACGGTTGATAAAAGACTATTTTCCTGCCGGCACAAGGGTGGCAAAACCGCAGGGTGGTTACCATCTATGGGTGCAGTTGCCGGAGCAGCAGGATACCGCCTCATTTTACCGCTATTGTGCACAGGCGGGTGTGCGGTTTACACCAGGATCAGCATTTTCTTTCAGCAACCGGTACGACCAGTATTTCCGGCTGGTATTTGCAGATAAATATACCCCGGCAAAAGAAGCGGCTCTCCGCAAAGCGGGCGCTTACGCGGCTACGCCCCGGTGATGACTGTACCGTTTTAATTTTTCTTCACTGTATCTTCCGGGGAAGCCTGCTTCGGCTACTTTCGCAGCTCATTCTTCAACAGACCTGATATGAGCACAGTATTCACTACAAAGTTTGCAGTAGCATCCGACAAGATGATCGCTGAACTGTTATATATGACCCGTACCCGCATGGAGGAACATCCGGGTATTACCACAGATGGCCAGTATACCAAGAAGATATTGGTAGACAGCATGAACAACTTTTCCAGCCAGTGGTTGATAGTATATGCAGGCGACGAACCTGCGGGCTTTGCCCTTCTCACGGATGGGGGCAGGCGGCCCGCATCTCTGGAAAATAAAAAAGTTGTTCAGCTGGCGGCTTTTGCCGTGCTGAAAGCTTATGAAGACAGCGCAGCGAACAAATCATTGCTGGAAAAATGTTTATCAGTATACAAAGGGCGGGAGGCTATATGGGCGGAACCGGAAGCGGTACGGGAACAGCGGTCATTCCTGGAAGCCGGCGGATTTGTAAAAGCCGGGGATTGGTTGGTGTTTGGGTTTTAGCTTTGGATATTGAAAGATGAAAGGTTATTTTTAGCTGTTAGAATGCTAAAGCCCTTTGCTATGCTAAAGTCCACGTTTCCTTTTTTCCTGTTAATGATTTCTTTTAGTTTCCCTGTTTTTGCAGGACCAGGTAAGCCTGTTAAAGTTGCCTGTTTGGGTGCGAGTATCTGCGCCGGCGCCAGGCTTGCAAATCCTGAAACAACATCATACCCCGCCCAGCTGGGGCGCTTGCTGGGAGCTGGTTACCAGGTAACCAACTACGGTGTGAGCAGTACCACCCTTTTGAAAAAGGGTGATCATCCCTACTGGAATACCCCGCAGTATAAAGCGGCGCTGGCCAGCGAACCGGATATTGTACTTATTGATCTTGGTGGTAACGATAGCAAGCTGGTGAACCGTGTACACCTCGATGAGTACGAACAGGATTATCACGATATGATCAAAGCCTTCAGCGCGTTGCCGTCGCATCCGCGTATCCTGTTATTACAGCCGGTGGTTTCTTTTGTGAAGGATACCACACAGATCTGGAATCCGGTTATTACACAACAGATTTTGCCAAAAGTAAGACAGGTAGCTTACAACGACCAGGTGGAACTGGTGAACCTGAACGCATTGCTGATAGGCAAACCCGCGTTGGTGCCTGACGGCATACATCCGGAACTGGAAGGAACTACGCTGATGGCGAAAACGCTGTACGAAGTGCTGCATACCGCAAGAGACACTGCGTTTCAACTGATCGATAAATTGCCGGGCGAGAAAAAATTATCTTCCTTTTATGGTTACCGTTGTGCCGACTTTACCTTTAACGGCCGTAATTGCAAAGTGGTAGCCCCTAAATCCGCTGCTACCGGTCATCCCTGGATATGGCGGGCGCGGTTCTGGGGTCATGAACCGCAAACAGATATTGCTTTGCTGGAGAGAGGTTTCCATGTAGTGTATTGTGATGTGGCAGAACTATTTGGCAACCAGGAAGCGATACAGCTATGGAATAGTTTTTATGCGCTGCTGCACAAAAACGGCCTGGCGTCCAAAGCGGTGATGGAAGGGATGAGCAGGGGAGGGATCTACATATACAACTGGGCGGCTGTAAATCCGCAGAAAGTTGCTGCCGTGTATGCAGACAACCCGGTAATGGACCTCCTGAGCTGGCCAGGCAGCCAGTTTAAACAGCAGCAGCGTGGCCGGAACGAGTGGGAAGCCTTTAAAAAGGATTACGGATTTAAAACAGACAGCGCTGCATTGGGATTCAGGGGAAGCCCGTTATACAAGGTGGCTGCCATCGTAAAAGGTAAATACCCTATGCTGCATGTACTGGCTGATGCAGACTCCGTTGTACCGCCGAACGAAAATACGCTTCCCTTTGAAGAAAAAGTTCGTGCTGCCGGCGGTAATATAACGGTAATGCATAAACCGGGGTTTGAGCATCATCCGCACAGCTTTCCGGACCCGACACCAATTGTTGATTGGATACTGAACCAGCTTTTAGCTGTTAGCCATTAGCTTTTAGTAGATGCAGCGAACCAGCTTTTAGTCATTAGCTTTTAGCTTTTAGTGAATGCAGAGAAGATTATTATTTGTTGATCTTCGCTGCATTCACTAAAAGCTAAAAGCTAATGGCTAACAGCTTCTCCAGCTTATACATTTTATGAAAGGTATCGTAGGTGAGCAGCTCGGTATCTTTCTTGAAATGAACATCTATCTGATCCGGGAGTGTAGGATGGTCTGCAAATGCCTGTTTTACATTCCAGGCGGTAAGCGTTTGTACGTTGCCGTTATTAGCAGAGAAATAATACTTAAACTTTTGTTCAGGTCCTTCTTTGGGAGAGGTGGGAATTTTTCTTTTATACAATAGCAATTGCGGATGGTTATTGAGTACCAGGTAGCTATGGTTGCCTATTATCCTGTACACTTCCCCATTGGTGAGCTGGTAGGCAAATATCTCATTTTTGTTCAGATGCAGTTGTTCGCCTTTATGTTGGATGGTGACATAACTTTTTGGCACAAGCGAATATAGTTTAATGACTGGTGTGCTGTTCCCGTCGGAGATATAGGAGAGTTGTTTATTCAGATAGTCGTTCAGCGTTCGATAAATGCCGGTTATCTTTTTCTGCGCGCTGGCCCCGATGCTGATGCACAGCAGTAGTAATATGATGCCTGTGGTATGCTTTAATCCTTTCATGATACGTTGTTTTATACGAGCTTATTTCATGCCGACAATATATTGATCCGATGTCTGCAACATACAAAAAAAATCCCGGAACAGAAATAGAACGCATATCCCTTGCCCATCCCTGAACACCACTGTATCAAAACCGGACACTCGCTACGGATCTGATAACTATAAATACCTGATTAGCAATCCACTTTTTTCCGGCATTTTTTTAGCCGGGTTTATCGCCTGATTAATTGGTAAAAGCTTCGTAGCAAGGCTATGGAAGCATATATAACTGAATTGTTCCTGTATGAAACAAACCCATTTTTTTTCGCTGCTGCTGAGTATTCTTTTGATATCGTTGTGTGCGCAGGCGCAATACATCGAACGTATTACCTTTGATGCAAAGGATAGTGCCAATGGTTTTTACCTGGCTGTTCCTCCCCGGTCAAAAGATATCAAAGGCGTGCTGGTGGTGTTATCTAATTTTTACCAGTTAGATGACCTGGTGCCTGAAACGAAGCTGCACAACGTGGCTTATGCCAATGATCTGCTCACGGTTTTTGTTTCTTTGCAGTTGCATCTGTATGCCGACAGTACCACGATTGGCCGCATCAATACTGTGTTACAGCATGTAGTAACAAAATACCATACCGATACTACGAAGTTTGTGTTGGCAGGACATGATTTTGCCAGCAACATTGCATTGCGCTACACGGAACTTACCCGCCAGTATCCGGCTGATTACCCGTTGCAGCCCAGGGCGGTATTTACGGTGAGCGGTCCGGTAGACCTGGTAAGTTTATGGCATTGGTGTGAGCGATTTGTGAAAAGAAATGACAGCCCCGGACAACAAGGTGATGCGGGTTATCTGCTTGATTATATGTCCCGGGAAAATGGCACGTTGTATAAGAATCCCGGCCGTTATAAATGGCTGACACCATTTAACCGGGAAGATACAGCGGCAGGCAACGAGGTGTTTCTGCAGCAGGTACCGGTGCGCATGTATTACGACACGGATATTGCGTGGTGGCTGAAGGAAAAGCACAACAGTTTATTTGATATGCATATGGCCGATGCCACAGCGCTGCTAAACAGGCTGCAGTTATCGGGCAATAAAGCTGTGTCTTTTATTGCTGCGAAGCAGCCGGGTAAACGGGTCAATGGTGCCCGGTATGGGGATGCGTTTTCTATTGTAGATGAAGTGGAATGTATACAATGGATCAAAAAGCAATTGGATATTTTTGATCCGGTTAATTATGAACCGGCTTATAAACTGGCTACGCCGCAGCACTGGGCTGTTGAACGCTTTTCGTTCCCGATAGCGTTTGCGCCGAAAATCCCTTATAACGGAGTGGAAGATGTACGTTTTGCTCCGGGCTGGGGTGATAGCAGCAGCGTGGAGCACTGGACTTATGCATTTCTCTGGTGGTTGCAGGGACAACCAGCTATTAATGCAGCTACGCTGAGCGCTTCACTGACAGATTATTATAACGGACTTGTAGGCCGTAACATTGACCAACGGAAGATTCCCGCCGAGAAGGTAATTCCCACAGTAGCCAACATCAAAAAAATAAAGACAGCGGCAGGTGACGCCGAAACATATGCCGGCACAGTAAAGATGCTGAATTACCTGGTGCAACGGCCTATGGTGCTGAATTGCGTGATTCATCTAAAAGTATACAAATTAAAACAACGTACAGCGTTATTTTTTGAGCTATCACCACAACCGTTACAACATACTGTGTGGGAGCAGATGGAGCAGCTCTGGAGTGGTTTTTATGTGGAGTGATACTATTGCCAGCCGTCGGAACAAAGCAGCTCAAATGTACCTCCGTTCATAAGATCTTTGTGGGAAAGGATTGTGCTATGGTATTTTTTCCCATTTCTTTTAACCATGGCAATAAAGAACGGATGATGCTTTTTGAAACCGGTAACGGTTAATGTGGTGGTAGTATTGGCGCCAGTTTGAATGGTCACTTTTTCAAATAATGGCCGCACGAGTGAATATTCCGGCGCTACCGGGTTCACAGGGTAAAATCCCATAGCCGTAAATACATACCAGGCGCTGATCTGACCAGCGTCGTCGTTGCCGCATAAACCACCGGGTCCCTCGTCATATTCATTCCGGGTAATGGCATCTAAATATGTTTGGAGCGGTATTGTTTTTCCTATATAGTTATAAAGAAAAGGAATTTGCTGTCCTGGCTCATTACCATGCCAATATTCTTTTTTCTCAAAAATGCTGTCCAGCGCCTGTTCAAATTTTCGTTTACCTCCCATTGCCTTGATAAGCCCCGGAATATCGTGGGGTACATAAAAGCTGTATTGGCGCGGTGTTCCTTCGGTAATGAAAAAAGCTTTTTTATCAGGATCCGGGTGCTCATACCACTTTCCGGAAGCATAGCGCCCGTTGGCATAGCCAAGTTGAGGGTCAAATACGTTGAGATAGTTTTTGGCCCTTTTTTGCAGGATGTTGTAGTCTGATGTTTTGCCCAGTGCACGGGCGATGGTCGACAATGCGTAATCATCATACGCATATTCCAGGGTACGGGACACCTGTTCTTTGCCATGAAAAGCATAAGGTACGTTATCTTCCAGCGGAACATAACCGTACCGCAGGTAAGAGGCCAGTGCCCTGCGGCCTTTACCTTCCTGGTAGTCGGTGGCGCCGGCGGTATCAAATGCATTCTGCCGCATGAGGCGATAGGCTTCCTGCACATCATAATCGCGTATACCTTTGTTATAGGCAGAAGCAATAAATGGGATGGCATGATCGCCGATCATGGCGGCGGTGTAATTATTCCAGCATGGAAAGATCGGCAGCCAGCCGCCTTGCCGGCCTTTTAGTATCAGCGACCGTACAAAGTCATTTACCAGCTGCGGATCCAGGATTTCGTACAGGGGTAACTGTGCCCGGTAAATATCCCACATAGAAAAGTCGTCGTAGTAATTACCGGTGGTGAGTTGTTTTACTTCGTATGATTTGGAAAACGCAGGGTAGGTGCCTTTTACGTCGTTGAAGAGCCGCGGATGCTGCATGGTATGATACAGGGCGGTATAGAAGATACGTTTATTTTTTTCTACCGGGCCTTCCACAATAATTTTATTCAATGCCTTGTTCCAGGTATCGTTGCCGGCTTTTGTTTGTGCGGCAAAATCCCAATGGTTAATTTCCGCTTCCAGGTTTTCGCGCGCAGCGGCGATGCTGGTAAACGATGTACCGATGCGCATTTTCAATATGCTTCCTTTATGTACCCTGAATTTCACCACCGCCCCGATGTTGGATTGCGCTTTGATGCTGTCGGCCGGATAGATGTTATTTCCGCTGAATACTTTAGGGTCTTCGAAAGCAGTTTCAAACCGTACCACGAAGTAGCCACTGAACCCGGCGGCTTGTCCCTGTCCCTGGTAGATGCGATAGGCGGGATTGTAACCGGAGATCTCGTTATGGGCGGCGTCTATGTAAACGGCTCCTTTACTGCGGTCACTGTTGGGACGAACAATCATGTAGCAATTATCTTCTTTACCAAAGCTGAACTGCATCATGCTGCAACGGGCAGTGGCGGTTACTTCTGCCTTTACCTGGTATTTATCAAGTGTAATGCCATAGTAAGAAGGAGTAGCTGTTTCCGAAGCATGTGAAAACGTAGCGGCGTACTCGTTAGGATCCGTTTTTAGTTCCCCGCATACGGGCATAATGGTGAAACTGCCATAATCCTGTGTACAGGAGCCACTGAGCCAGTGGGTGCCCCGGAAGCCGCTGAAAAGACTGTCTTTATAGTAATAGGGCGCTACGCATTTCTGCTCCGTGAGCCTGCTTTGCGGAGTCCATTGCGTCATGCCGAAAGGCGTGCCCACTGCGGGAATAGTATTGGCCAGTTGTTCTGTCCCGGCGCCGTGTTTCAGGGCGGTGATGGTGGTACTGTTAGCTGTTCCGGTAAGTGGATTTACATAAGGGAGGAGTTGTTTGGTTTGTGCAGCGGTGGCTATATAACTAACCGATAAGCATAAAATAAAGAAGATGCGCATAGGTGCTGAGTTTTCTTATTCGCCGCTAATATTCCGGCTGTTCATGATTTAAGATGATAGTGGATTGGCCTATCTTTAACCTCCGTTCCGTTATGGGGACAATGATAATAAAAATAATGAACTATTATGAGCAGTAAAATAAGTGTATTGGCTATTTGTGGGAGTACGCGTGCATCTTCCTCCAATCATCATCTTATTAAGGCGATCACTGAAATGGGGACAGGGGTATTTGATGTGCAGCTTTTCGGAGGATTAACGGATCTCCCGCATTTTAACCCTGACCAGGACCTGTTGCCGGATGCTGCACCTGCAGCGGTGCAACAGTTCCGTAAACAGCTGGAGGCAGCAGATGCGGTATTGATCTGCACACCGGAATATGCGATTGGTGTGCCGGGTACATTAAAGAATGCGATAGACTGGACGGTGTCGTCCATGCATTTTTCCAGGAAGCCGGTGGCGCTGATCACGGCGGGTACTTCCGGGCATAAGGCGCATCAGTCGTTGCTGGGTACCTTGCTGATCATTGAATCGAAGATTGCGGAAGACGCGCAACTGGTGGTGTCTGGTGTGAAAACAAAGGTAAATGAGCAGGGGGTGATTACAGACGAAGGAACGTTGACGCAGGTACGAAAACTGGTAGATGCCCTGGCGGCGGTAACGCGGGGGGAGGAACTGGTTATTTTGCCGGCGCCTTCGCTGTTTTAGCCTTAAATGTATAATGGCAAACGGCTTTGCGGGATTTCCTGCAAAGCCGTTTGTCATTATTGTGATGGTCTATTGTACCGTGTATTTCTTGTCCTGGGTAATGCTCTTCCAGTTATCTGTACGGAAAGGTGCTGCCGGGAAGCCTTCCTTATTAAAGAGGTTATCTTCCAGGTTATCATCTGCCCAGCCAAAACGTACGGCTACGGGACTGCTCACCTCATCTGTGTATACTACAACCTTATCACCATCAACATATGCTTTGGCGTAGTGAAATTGCTGATCAGCACCTGCTACTTCAAATCCCCGGATGTAACCGTATTTATCTTTTACGGTAAGTCCGCCGCCAATATGGGTAAAGCTGATAGATACCTTGTTGCCGTTTGTTTGCATAGACTGGTATACTGGTCCGCTGTACACGTTGTTTTGGCCGTAGGTATTATGTAAAGCTGTTGCGGCCAGTCTTTTGCCTACATCCTGTTTATTCCTGGGATGGATATCTTTTGGTTCGCCGATGTCGGTAATAACCGCCATGCCGGTATTGGGTACCTGCAGGGAGAGCGTTTGAGCTTCTCTCAGCTCGGCCCATTTGCTGCCGTTTTTGCTGTTGCCATTGGCGGAGTTAAAGCTGGCCAGTTGTACAAAGTAGAACGGGAAGTCGCCTTGTTTCCACAGCCTGCGCCAGTCGTTGATCAGCAGCGGAAATGCGGTCCTGTACTGGTAGGCGCGGTCGGCATTGCTTTCTCCCTGGTACCAGATAGCGCCTTTTATAGCAAAAGGTATAACGGGGTTGATCATGGCGTTGTACAGCAGGGAAGGGTAGCTGTTGGGTCCAACGCTGCTGCCGTTTCCCGCTTGCACAGCGGAAATACGGAAGGCCCAGTTGCCTGCCAGTGATTGTTTGTGGCCGCCTGTATTTACAAAAACCTCTTCGGGTTCGCCGGTAAAACCGCCACCACCACCGGTGTCCTGTATTTTCACCGCAATCACGTTGTCACCGGCCTTTAATACGCCTGCCGGTATGGTATACTGGCGGGGTATATTGTAACCGTTGGTAGTGCCGATGCGTGTACCATTGATATACGTAACCTCGTTATCATCTATGGCGCCCAGACTTAGTTCCGCGGGTTTGCCTGCATCGGCATCTGCGATGTTGAAGTGATAACGGAACCATACTTCGCCGTCGAAATCAGGGAGCTGTTGCTGTTCCCATACACCGGGGACTTTCATTTTCTTCCACGACTGATCGTTGGCGTCGGCAGCCGACCAGGAGGCGGCGGTAGCGGCGTCGGGCAAACTGCCTTGCAAGCTGGCAATCTGTTTGGCGACTTTGTTTTTTGCGACAGTGGCAAATGAGTCGAGATTCAGTACCGGCGTGTTTTTCATCAGATCGCTGAAGGCGGGATTGTCTGCCAGTCCTTCGCGGCTGATCCATGTTTCCACCATGGTGCCGCCCCAGGAAGTATGTATTAAGCCAATGGGTACATGCAGTTGTTCATTTAATGCGCGTGCAAAGAAGTAGCCCACAGCGGTAAAGTCGCCCGTGTTTTCCGGGCTGGCGGCCAGCCAGGCGCTTGGTTTTACATCTGTTTTGGGAGTAGTGGCTATTTCTTTCGGTAAATAGAAATGCCGGATCTCCGGGTTGGCAGATGCGGCTTTTTCTTTGTCAGCGTTCAGGACATCATTTACGTGAAATTCCATGTTCGACTGACCACTGCAGATCCATACATCGCCCATCAGGATATCATGCAAGGTAATATCGTTTTGTCCTTTCACCGACAGGTTATAGGGGCCCCCCGCTTTTTCGGGATTCAGTAATACTTTCCACTGCCCGTTTTTATCCGCTTTTACTGTTTTTGTTTGCCCGTTAAACTGCACTGTTATCTTTTCATTTTTATCTGCCCATCCCCATACCGGAATAGGTTTGTCGCGTTGCAGCACCATATTGTCCCCGAAGATGTTGGGTAAACGAACGGTAGCAAAACTGACAGAACTGAGCATTGTGGCTGCCAGTAATAAAACTGTTTTTTTCATGATAGTGATTATATAGTTATCGCGTGGAATTGTTATAAGATTATAAATGTAATGAAGACATCTTTTATTTTATAATTTTTATACAGGAATTGGAAAAGAAATACCAACGGATCAAGATGCGGGCTTCTTAAAATTATATACAATTAACCGGGAATAGTGTAACAATTCCCCTCCGTGTGCGAAGTAGCTTTGCATAAAATCAGTCAATTATGTCAATAGCTACTATATCCGCACAACCGGCAACCGTATCTGCAAAGAAGCAGATTAAAGAATCATTCCCCGTATTGGAAATGACCTGTGCCGCCTGTGCCGTCAGCGTGGAATCCATGCTGAAATCAGTGCCCGGCGTAGCAGATGCCGGCGTTAACTTCGCCAACCAGCGCGCCTGGGTGGATTATGATCCTTCCGTGGTAACGCCGGAACAACTGCAAACGAGTGTTCGCAGCGTAGGTTACGACCTGTTGATCAATAAGGAAAACCAGGAAGAAGAACAGGCTGCCGCACAACAGCAGCATTACCAGCAGGTAAAACAAAGAACCATCTGGTCGGCCGTATTATCGTTACCGGTAGTGATCATCGGCATGTTCTTTATGGATATGCCTTATGGCAACTATATTATGATGGCACTGGCTACGCCGGTAGTATTTTTCCTGGGCCGACACTTCTTTGTCAATGCCTGGAAGCAGGCCCGCCACGGTAAAGCCAATATGGATACCCTGGTGGCGTTGAGTACAGGTATTGCCTGGCTGTTCAGTACATTTAATACTTTCTACCCTGAATTCTGGCACCAGCGCGGTTTGCACGCCCATGTATACTTTGAGGCGGCAGCGGTGGTCATAGCCTTTATATCTCTCGGAAAATTACTGGAAGAGAAAGCCAAATCAAATACTTCTTCTGCTATCAAAAAACTGATCGGTCTGCAACCCAAAACGGTGTTACTCGTAAGCGCCGATGGCGATACCACCGAAATACCCATTGCGCAGGTACAGGTAAATGACCTGTTGCTGGTAAAACCCGGAGAAAAGATCCCGGTAGATGGTAAGGTGGATAACGGGCAGTCTTATGTAGACGAAAGCATGATTACCGGTGAGCCGGTGCCTGTCGCTAAAAAGGCGGGTGAGCCCGTATTTGCCGGTACTATTAACCAGAAAGGCAGTTTCCAGTTCCGTGCTGAAAAAGTAGGCGCAGATACCCTGTTGGCGCAGATCATTAAAATGGTGCAGGAAGCCCAGGGCAGTAAAGCGCCGGTGCAGAAACTGGTGGACAAGATTGCCGGTATCTTCGTACCGGTGGTGATAGGTATTGCGATATTAACCTTTATTTCCTGGATGGTATTGGGCGGCGATAATGCCTTTACCCATGCTTTGCTTACCTCCGTTACAGTGCTGGTGATAGCCTGCCCCTGTGCGCTGGGACTGGCTACTCCAACCGCGATCATGGTGGGCGTAGGTAAGGGCGCGGAAAATAATATACTTATCAGGGATGCGGAAAGCCTGGAGCTGGCCCATAAAGTGAATGCGCTGATCCTGGATAAAACCGGTACCATTACGGAAGGTAAACCTGTAGTAACAGATATTATCTGGAACACTACAGATGCCAACGCCAGCGCCGTTTTGTATGCGCTGGAACGTCAATCAGAGCACCCGCTGGCAGAAGCGGTAGTATCCCATCTGCAGGAAAAAAATGTAAAGGCAGTTTCTTTACAACATTTTGAAAGCGTTACCGGTCGGGGGGTAGCCGGCACTTATGCCGGCAGTTCCTGGTATGCAGGTAACCTGCAGCTGATGCAGGATCACCGCGTGGTGATAGACAGTGATATCGCAGCTAAAGCCGGCGCTCTCCAGGCAGCGGCCAATACCGTGATCTACTTTGCTACCGGTACCGTGCTGCTGGCAGTGGTAGCTATTGCAGATAAAATCAAGGCTACTTCCAAAACCGCTATTGAAACCTTACAACGCAGCGGTATTGAGGTATATATGCTTACCGGCGATAATGCGCATACCGCCGCCGCTGTGGCCCAGCAGGTAGGAATTAAGCACTACCGGGCAGAAGTGTTGCCGGCACACAAAGCAGAATTTGTAAAAGAATTACAGCGTGCAGGCAAAGTGGTAGCGATGGCGGGCGATGGCATCAATGATTCACAGGCGCTGGCACAGGCCGATGTAAGCATCGCTATGGGTAAGGGTTCTGACATTGCTATGGATGTGGCTAAGATGACGCTGATCACGTCAGACCTCAACAGTATTCCCCGGGCCTTTAAATTATCCGGAAAAACTGTTCGTACGATTAAACAAAATCTCTTCTGGGCGTTTATATACAATGTGATCGGTATTCCCATTGCGGCAGGGGTATTGTTCCCGTTTAACGGTTTCCTGCTCGATCCCATGATTGCGGGGGCTGCTATGGCGCTAAGTTCTGTGAGCGTAGTGAGCAATAGTTTACGCCTGAAAGCCGCAAAATTATAGTATAATAATTATGTAAAAGGAATCATGAATTGTATAACAGTCGCCGCTTCCTTTGTCCGTAATTTTACATCATCAAACAAATATTCATCACCAGATAAAAGAAAATAAAATGGAAACAGTACAGTTTAAAACAAACATTAAATGTTCAGGATGTATAGCAACGGTAACGCCTGTATTAAATAACCTGGCCGGAAAAGACAACTGGGAAGTGGATCTGCAGAGCCCCGATAAAATACTGACCGTAACAAAGGAAAACCTTGATAAAAGTGAAGTAAGGGTGGCGATAGAGAAAGCAGGGTACAGGGCAGAAGCATTATCATAAATTAACCGCCTGCGGGCATAGATGAATTATCAAAAAAATTAAAACTGAATAACATGAAAAAGATATTATTGACAGGTATAGCATTGGCAGCGGCATTTTTACAACCCGGCATGGCACAGGAACGTACCGCATCAACTCAACTTTCTCCTTTACTTTCCCTTTACTATAATATCAAAGATGCGTTGATCAGTGGTAATTCCGTTGCAGCAGCTGCCTCCGCGGAAGCGTATGTGGAAGCGGCTGCAAAGGTGGATATGGCATCTATGCCGGCGACGGCGCATGAAGCGTATATGCCATTGTCGGAGAAACTGTTGACGGATGCCAAAGCAATGTCTGGCACAAAAGACATCAATAAACAGCGGGAATATTTTAAAACCTTCTCCGATAATTTTTATACGCTGGCCAAAGCGGTATCTATTTCCGCACAGCCCGTTTACCAGGAATACTGCCCCATGAAAAAGGCCTACTGGCTGAGCAGCAGCACCGCTATCAAAAATCCTTACTACGGTAACCAGATGCTGACTTGCGGAAAAGTAAGCGATACCATTAAGTAGTTCCTTAAATTTAATTATGAAAGCAGTATTTCTGTATATAACATTGATGAGCCTGTGTAGTATTGTTGCTGCACAGGCTTCTTTGTCTCAGGCGCCAAAGGTTGTCCGCTACGATCTCTACGTAGGCGATACCATGGTGAACTATTCCGGAAAAACCAAACATGCACTGGCGATTAACGGTACCATTCCCGGCCCCACCCTTCATTTTACCGAGGGAGATACCGCCGAAATATACGTACATAACACGCTGAAACAGGAAACTTCTATCCACTGGCATGGCATTATTTTGCCCAACCAATACGATGGCGTATCCTACCTGACAACAAGACCGGTAAAAGCCGGCGAAACTCACCTGTACCGTTTCCCGGTGGTGCAGCACGGTACGTACTGGTATCATAGTCATACGATGTTCCAGGAGCAGAGCGGTATGTATGGCGCTATCGTGATGCACAAAAGAAATGAACCTACCGGTAAAGAATATATGTTGTTGCTGAGTGACTGGACGGATATGCATCCGCATACCGTAAACCGGTACCTGCACAACGCGAACGATTGGTTTGCTATTAAAAAGGGATCCGTGCAGAGTTATGCGGAAGCGATCGGGCATAAGCAGTTCCCCACCAAAGTAACCAATGAATGGAAACGCATGAATGCCATGGATGTAAGCGATGTGTATTATGAACGTTTCCTCAGTAATGGTAAAGCGGTGGAAGAGCAGCCACAGTTTAAAGCGGGAGATAAAGTGCGTTTGCGCATTGTGAACGGCAGCTCCTCTACTTATTTCTGGTTGCACTATGCCGGCGGAAAAATTTCGGTGGTAGCCAATGATGGCGCCGATGTGGAGCCGGTGGAGGTGGACCGTTTGCTGGTGGGTGTATCTGAAACCTATGATGTAATAGTAACGATACCGGATAATATGCAGTATGAATTTATGGCTACTGCGGAAGATCGTACAGGTTCCACCTCGTTATGGCTGGGCCAGGGGATGAAAATGCCTGCCAAACCATTACCGCGCCTCAAATATTTTGAGGGAATGAAGATGATGAACGACATGATGAAAATGAACGGGGATATGGATACCAGCGGCGGCATGGAAATGTCGAATCAGCAAATGGATATGAATACCGTGATGTACCCGGAGATTACCGGTGAAGAGAAAGCTGCGCCTATGCAGCATGACATGCATGGCATGCAAATGGATAGCGCCGCCGGGGATATTGTAACATTGAATTACGGCATGTTAAGAGCGCCGGAGAAAACCACTTTACCGGAAGGACCCGTGAAGCTGCTGAATTTTGAATTAACAGGGAACATGAATCGTTATGTATGGAGTATCAATAATAAAACGGTTTCTGAAACAGATAAGATCTTAATCAAGAAAGGGGAGATCGTGCGGATCGTGTTGTATAACAATACCATGATGCGGCATCCGATGCATTTACACGGACATTTTTTCAGGGTGTTAAATGGACAAGGCGAATATTCACCGTTGAAAACAGTGCTGGATATTATGCCGATGGAACGCGATACTATTGAGTTTGCGGCTACGGAAAGCGGTGACTGGTTCTTTCACTGTCATATCCTTTATCACATGATGAGCGGTATGGGCCGTGTGTTCAGTTATGAAAATTCACCGCCTAACCCGGAAGTGCCGGATCCAGCGATGGCTTATAAAATGCTGAAGAAAGATGATCGCATGCTGCATACCATGGCAAGAGTGGGATTAGAAAGCACCGGCAGTGATGGAGAAGTGATGGTAGCGAATACGCGGTATCGTTTTTCGACTGAATGGCGGCTGGGAGTAAACGATCATCACGGTTATGAAAGCGAAAGCCATTTTGGAAGATACTTTGGTAAAATGCAATGGCTGTTTCCATACGTTGGCTGGGATGTGCGGTACCGTAAGATGGATGACGCAGAGAAGAATTTATTCGGGCAAAAGAATACAAAGGACTTCAGACAGGTGTTTCACGTGGGACTGGAATATACGTTGCCCATGCTGATTGTGGCCGATGCTTCGGTGGATACAGACGGGCGTTTGCGCGTGCAGCTGATGCGGGATGATGTGCCGGTAACAAGACGTCTGCGTTTTAGCTTTATGGTGAACACGGATAAAGAATATATGGCCGGATTCCGGTATATCGTTACAAGGAATTTTGCCTTTTCCACTCACTACGACAGCGATATGGGGCTGGGAGCGGGTATTACATTAAGCTATTAAATAGAACAGTATGGAACATCAACATCAGCATCAGCACACCGACATGAAGATGGATATGCCATCGCATGAGCATGCGGGGATGAAACACGAACAACAACAGATGGGACATGGGGGACATCATGATCATCATGCGATGATGATCGCGGATTTCAGGAAACGCTTTTATGTAGTGCTGATACTAACGGTGCCTGTTATGCTGCTGTCGGAAATGATACAGCATTGGTTAGGCATCACTATTAGTTTTACGGGAGATAAATACCTGTTGCTGTTGTTGTCTTCTGTAGTCTTTGTATACGGTGGCTGGCCATTTCTGAAGGGCTGGTATGAAGAGATGAAGGCCTGGGAGCCGGGCATGATGACGCTGATTGGGTTTGCCATTACGGTGGCTTATGTATACAGTGTGGCCACTGTATTTGGTTTATCCGGCATGGATTTTTTCTGGGAGCTCACTACGCTGATCCTGATTATGTTGCTGGGGCATTGGATTGAGATGAAGTCGGTAGCCGGCGCTTCACGGGAGCTGGAGTTGCTGGTGCAGCTGATGCCGGACGATGCGCATTTGGTGCATGGTGATCATATCATGGATGTGAAAACGGCATCGCTGAAGGCGGGGGACATTATTTTAATCAAGCCGGGGGAGAAGGTGGCAGCAGATGGTAATATTACAGAGGGCGAAACCTATTTGAATGAGAGTATGCTGACCGGCGAATCGAAGCCGGTGCAAAAGCAGCAGGGGGATAAGGTGATTGCAGGGGCTATTAACGGGAATGGCGCCATCAGGGTGGCTGTAACACATGGTGTGGCCGATTCTTATTTGTCGCAGGTGGTAAAGCTGGTACAGGATGCGCAGCAATCCAAATCAAAAACGCAGTTGCTGGCTGACAAGGCTGCGCGCTGGCTGACGTTGATTGCTATCCTCGCCGGGATTGCCACGTTTTTATACTGGTGGCTGAGTGGGCGGGAGCTGTCTTTTGCGATAGAACGCATGGTAACGGTGATCGTGATTTGTTGTCCGCATGCCCTGGGATTGGCGGTGCCGCTGGTGATTGCTAAATCCACGGCGTTGTCGGCACGGCATGGTTTACTGATCAAGAACCGTACGGACTTTGAGAACTCCCGGAGAATTACCAGTATTGTCTTCGACAAGACCGGTACGCTTACGGTGGGCCGTTTTGAAGTGGTACGCTTTGATACTTTACAGGCGGGGTTAGAGAAAGAACAGGTGTTGCTGCTGGCAGCTGCTCTGGAAGGGAGTTCGGAACACCCGATTGCCACAGGTATTTTGAGTAAAGTGAAGGCATTGCAGCTGGCGGCGCCGGCTGCGGAAAGTATAACGGCCATTACCGGGAAAGGTATCAGCGGGAAGGTAAACGGAAAAGAGGTGATGGTGGTAAGCCCGGGATATGTTGCCGAGCAGCTCCGGGACGCGAATACAACGGATATACAGGCAGGGGAAACATTGGTATACGTAGTGGTGAACAATGCCGTGGCGGGTTTTATTGCGCTGGCAGACCAGATACGGCCGGAGTCGGCAGGGGCTATTGCCACGCTGAAGGAAAACCGGATCAAAACCACCTTGTTAACGGGCGATAACCGGGTAGTGGCGGAAAGTGTAAGCAAGGCGTTGGGAATGGACAATTTTATTGCAGAAGTGCTGCCTCACCAGAAGCTGGATAAGATAAAGACATTACAACAGCAGGGAGAGTTTGTGGCGATGACGGGAGACGGGATCAATGATGCGCCCGCGCTGGCCCAGGCAGATGTGGGAATTGCCATTGGCAGCGGCAGCGATGTGGCGGCAGAAACAGCCGGTATTGTGCTGGTCAACAGTAATCCGCAGGACGTGGTAAATCTCATTTTATTCGGGAAGGCTACGTGGCGGAAAATGATCCAGAACCTGGTTTGGGCAACCGGGTATAACATTGTGGCGTTACCATTGGCGGCCGGGGTGCTGTATAAAGAAGGGATTTTGCTGAGCCCTGCGGCAGGCGCGGTTTTGATGACGGTGAGCACGGTGGTGGTGGCCATTAATGCGAGCCTGTTAAAAGTAAAAGAATCCGGAAAGTAAATATTAAGTGAAAGTAAATATTGTGTAATATTGTAGTGGATTTATAGACGTGATATTACACAATATTTACAACTGTTTTTTACACATTGTCCCGCGAGCTCCTCTCAAAATGATAACCATATGGATATTCGCCACTTACTCCACCGCATTGTGAATGCCGGCACTTCCCGACAGGAAGAAGCGTTAGCAAAGGTGACCAGGATGGTCAATACTTTTTCGGTTATCACTATTACGCTTTGTCTTCTCTTTGGAGGGCTTGTTTACCTGGGGACTGGTAAAATGGAGTTGCTGGTACCTGCCTGCATCGAAGCTACCCTTTTCCTGGGGGTATTTTTACTCAATAGCATAAATAAGCCTGTTTTAGCCAGTATTGCCTTTGTGGCGATCAACAATATTGCGATTGTGTATTTCAGTGCCGTAATGGGTATGTTAACAGAAGTACACATGTTATTCCTGTTCCTGCTGGGCGCTTCCCTTATGATTTTCCAGACCCGTACGCTGGTAGTGGCCAGCATTGTGGTATCGGTGTTATCGGTGATTGCCTGCGAAACAAACTATTATAACAATTTTATTACTCCGCTGGCCATGGGGCATGAGCAGCAGTTTATTGTCCGCTGGATTACCCTGCCGGCCATCCTGCTGCTGGATATCGCTACTATCTTCCTATATATCAGCAAACTGCGTACGCTCAATACAAAACTGGCCAAAGCAACGGATGAAAAAACCATTTTTGTCAGGGAAACCAGCCATGAGATCCGGAATCCGCTGAATGCCATTTACGGGATCAGCCAGGACCTGATGATGAAGGTGCAGAAAGAAGACCGGTACAGTGATCTTCGCCCGGAAGTAGAGCATCTGTACTCTGCCACCCATAACGTATTACAGATCATTAATAACGTGCTGGAAATTTCCAGGATTGAAGAAGGCGGCTCGCACAATATTCACAATGAAGCGTTTAATATACGCGAATTGATTTCGGATAAAATTATTGTGTACCAATACATTGCGGAAATCCGTGGTATCCGGATAAAGGCGGATATTTCGGAAGATATGCCGGTGGCTATTGTGGCGGACAAGGGTAAACTGACGCAGGTATTGAATAACCTGTTATTTAATGCTATTAAATTTACCCGTGTAAACAGTGTGATAGCTGTAAAAGTATTGAGAGATGGAGAACAGTGGCAGTTTCGCGTAAAAGATCAGGGCCCGGGTATTCCGAAGGAAGACCTGCTATCGATATTTACGCCGTTTAAAGCGGGTAAAAGTGAATTTGAAGGTACCGGGCTTGGATTACCTATTACCCGGAAGTATGTAGAACTGATGGGGGGTAAAATTACCGTTAACAGTATGTTGCAGCAGGGAGCTACCTTTATTGTAAATCTGCCGCTTACTGTTTGTGATATGCCTTTGCCGGCAACAAAAGAAGCTTTTATGGAGCTAACGCTGCACAAAGGATTAAAGGGTCTTGTAATAGATGATAATGAGATGAGCCAGCTGGTGTTATCCAATTTCCTGCGCCGGCTTGGTTTCAGTACGGTTACTGCCGGAAATGGCGTGGAAGGGATCAACAAAGCAATGGATGAAAAACCGGATATCATTTTCATAGATAGTTATATGCCGGGACTCAGCGGGAAAGATACTGTAAAGCAATTCCGTGAAATACCTGCCTTTAAAAATATTCCGGTGATTGCAGTATCCGGGGATGCGTTCCAGGAGTCGATCGATGATATGCTGGGCGCAGGTGCGAGCGAATATATTTCCAAACCTATCGATCTCAAGCTGCTGAACAGCACCCTGAATAAGCTGCTACCGCAATAATCAGGCGTATCCATAATGGTAGCGGGTGGTATCCTGGCTACTCCAGTCTATATTTCCTTTCATCATCCTTCCCAGGGTGAGCACATATTCTTCCAGAATGGGTTTTACGGCAGCCGAGCACAAAGCGGTGAGTACATCTGCGGTGTTATTGAACAGCGCTACTTCCGAGTTGTGGATACGGATCGCCTGTTCTACAGCTTGCTCCAGCGTAAGCTGGTGATGATGTTTCAGTAGCATTACCAGGTTCAGTTCGTCGCCGCCTTCCAGCTCTTTTGAAAAGGAGTAGAGGTCGTTTGCCCAGCAAATAGTTTGACTGCAATACAATCCCATACTTTTTACCTGTTTGTTGGCCCTCAGATCGGCAGGCAGGTTAATTTCCCCCATGAGGGTAGCCAGGTCCAGGAAGAAATTGGCGCCGCCTATCTGTGGCCGGAACCGGATGTAATCTTTCAATGAAATGTTCCGCGCATTATCTACATGTTTCATACGCCACATATTAGCGATAAAGGCATCTTTCAAACTGCGGGCAAACCTCACCTGCCAGGCTTTGGTGCTGATACTGCGCATGCGCTGCCAGATATCGCTCATGGCGGCGAGGATAGGGCCGCCGGTGTCCAGTGTAAAGGTTTTATTGGCTTCCAGGATCTGCATCATGTTATACACAGTGCGTTCAAAGCCGGTGTTGAGTTCGTTGGGTGACAGGGCATCGAGGTGGTCATCCCACAGGAACAGCAGGGTGTTGAAATCGCTGGCCATACATAGGGAAGACAGGGGGGCATTGGGAAACATCCGGGCAACCATCCAGGTAAATTTCTGTGCATGATAGTCATCCCAGGTGTTTTCATCTTTTACCAGGTGGAAGTGATGTACCCAGGCAGTAGTGTGTTGGTCCGCTTCAGATACGCGCGGATGGAGACTCTCAGGGAACGGACAATAGAGTTCCGGAGAGGAGGTTGTTGTTAGCATGACAAATTGCATTTAAAAGTGAATAGATAAAAGTTGATATAATTTGACCGGAGCAGTGATAAATAGTGTTTAACGGATTTCGATTTTTCCCGGTATTACAAATTTATTAATGTACGGAGGACGTCCGAAAAAAAGAATTAAATAAGAAAGGGGATACTGCCGTTTGGCAGCATCCCCTTTTGAAGGATACAGTAAGTTTGCTCCCGGGAGTCCCCAAGGGTTTCGCTGTAACAGTTTACTGCATTACAGGTCCCTGGCTTACTTCTACACCGGCCTTGTACACCGCAGCAATCTTCCTCGTATTTTTTATATCCGTGGCAGGGTTGGCGTTGAGTATAATAAAGTCGGCCGTTTTTCCCGGCATAATCGTTCCGTATTGCTTATGTATGTTCAACGCCGTTGCTGCATTTTTGGTAGCGATGGTGATCACCTGAAGTGGCGTTAATCCTGCCTGCACCAGCAGCTCCATTTCCAGGTGTTCAGAAAACCCCTGGGCGCGCACGGGTTGTGCGCCCGAGTCTGTACCCAGTGCTACCAGGATACCGGCGTCGGCAATTTTCTTTACATTCTTCAATGCTGTTTCGAAAGCATGTACATTCCTTTGATAAGAAGGGGAATTTTTCAGGTTGTCCTGGTATTGGGCAGAGGTGATCATTTCATACACGCCCGGTTCCAGGGAAGCTTTGAAGAAAGCATCGTCTATCCACTCCGGCCTACGGGCATAGATATACGCATATTCATCGAGGGAGAGCGTAGGGATGTATACCACTCCTTTTTTCTTCATTTGTTGAAGCAGTGCAGCATCTATTTCCTGGTCGCGGATACTGTGCGCGATGATATCAAGACCGTTGTCAACAAGACTGCGCGCATCGGCCAGGTAATAGAGATGGGAGGCCACCCTTACCTGGTGGTGATGTGCACGTGCGATAATGGCTTTATAAATATTGCTGTCCATTTTTGGAGATGATCCGCCAAAATCATCTACCCACATTTTTATAACCGCCGGCTTTACAGCAGTCACGCTATCCATTTCCGTGGTGGCCTGTGCAGCGGTGGCCGGGTGATAGATGTATTTCATGGGTGGACCTCCTTTGAAAGCAGCGAAGCCATAACCGGCAGAGAACAACCGGGCGCCTGGCAGCAGGCCGTTTACGGATGAGTCACGGAGACCGGTGTTAAAAAGCATGGGCTCATCAGAACCCATCACCAGTATATTGGTAACGCCGTAGTCGGCGTATTTTTTGAGTTGCGACAATATATTTTCGCGGGTATAGGGATTCGTTTTATTGGTACTTCCCTGGATCATGCCAACATGCACATGCGCGCTGGTAATAGCTGGCATCACTGTTTTGCCCTGGCCGTCTATAACAGTGGCGCCAGTTGCAGTAAGCCCGGGACCTATCTGCGCGATCGTGCTTCCTTTTATCAGGATATCAGTAGATGTTATAGGAGTGCCGCCGTTGCCGTCGATCAGCGTTATGTTTTTCAGCAGGATAGTGTTGATGTGTGGCGCCGGCTGAAACGCAGGCAGCAATAGTGCCGCCAGGATGAGTAACGGGTTTCTTTTCATGGCAATGGTGTTATGAGAAGGAAATTACGCATTTATGGGAAGGGATGCAAATTTGATGGAGATGAATTGAGTAAAACGGAATATCTTAGGTAGCGCTTTCTGCCAGTGAAATAGTATCGAATGAAAAGTTTTAAGGAAGATTTGAATGTAGCGGTTTTTACTACCAGGTTTGTAATCAGGGAAGGGGAACCAATCCTGTATGTGTTTCATCATGAGGAGGATGGCGCGTGGGAATTTATCAGTGCAACTCAGGCTGTCTGCGATAGTGATTATTTAATAGTAGCGTTAGCCCAAATCATTGACCGGGATGCTGCAATACTGGAATTGGCGGACCTGCAGCAGGGAGAAGCAGCTTATAGGTCTGATATTACAGGCGTATGGCAGAGAAGAAAAATTTAAAATAACCAGTTGCCGAATGGAAATCATTAAATGGACCGCGTTATCATTCCTGTTTGTTCTGTTAGCACTGAATTGCTATCAGGCTATAGCAGCACATACCGGCATTAGCAAATCAGGCGTTCTTTTAATTTTGCTGATTTCAGCTGTTCTGCTGAAAAGGGGGCGGATCTATTGGTGGCTGGGGGTTTTGTTGTTTATTTACGGGTTGTACAATCTGTTTTTTTTGGCTGCAAGGGCTGCTGAACCTACAGTGATGGAGTTTACGTCTAATCTGAATTATTTTTTCTTTGGACATAGAACAAGGAATCCCTGGCACCATGTTATTAAATTAGTGCCGTTTATTTTTTATTTGTTGGGATTGATTTTTCTGTTAAGTAAACCCGGTAGGAAATATTATTTCGAAAACCGCTAATGCTGCAACGTAATTAAAACCGCCCCGGAAGCTTCGCTCCCGGGGCAGCCTTAAAAATCCGCGCTTACTGCTTTATTTCCCCCGGAATCACTTCTATCACCATCTTTCTTCCTCCCCGTAAAACATCCACTGCAATCCTTCTGCCGATCTGCTTATCTGAAAGCAGCAGGTGAAGATCATCTACGGTGGCTACCGGTTTGTTGTCGAAAGCGATGATGATATCACCGATATGTAATTCGGTGTTGTAATAATTGCCGTCGGGTACGGTTTCAAACACGTATACCCCTGTTTGAACGGATAATTTATTAGCGGCAATCATGCGGCTGCTGAGATTGACCGGTTGTGCGGCGATGCCCAGTTGTGCCCGCCTGATTTTGCCGTGAAGGATCAGCTGTCCTGCAATCTGGGCGGCCAGGTTGGAGGAAATGGCAAAGCAGAGTCCTTGTGCGGAGGCGATGACCGCGGTGTTTACGCCAATGACCTGTCCCATTGAGTTGACCAGTGGGCCGCCGCTGTTACCCGGGTTGAGTGCAGCGTCGGTTTGTATCACGTTGTCGATCAGCCGGCCGTTGCTGGCGCGGAGGGTGCGTCCTAATGCGCTCACCACGCCGGCGGTAACGGTATACTGCAGCCCCATAGGGTTGCCAATGGCTATGGCGATCTGTCCTACCTGTAAGGTCGATGAATCGGCTAACGGCATTGCTTTAAGCCCCGTTTCATCAATTTTCAGTACGGCAATATCAGTGGAAGGATCGGCGCCCTTGATTTCTGCGCTTACCTTTCTGCCATCAACAAAAGATACTTTTATGCTTTCAGCATTTTCTACCACGTGGTTGTTGGTAATGATGAAGCCGTCAGAAGAAATAATGAAGCCGGAACCGGTGCCCGCCTGCACACGCCTTTCCCGCGTGCGCTGGTCGCTCACCTTTTTCTGTACTTCTATATGTACCACCGATTCGGCAACAGTACCCACTACACCGGTAACGGTCTGGGAATAGGCATCTAATAAACTCCTATCGTTCGACGCCTGATGCGTAAGAAATGAAATTGAGTTATCCATAATAACAAACGCGCTCAAATTTATTTCCAGACTGTTCCGGATGCCGTTTTGGCATCCGTTATAACGGATTCATGCCATCTTTGCTATTAGCCGTAGAAAATCATAATTATTTAGCTATTTTGACGGCCAATGTTTTTCGTCTAATTAGGGTCTATGCCAGGAATTGATATACAGGCAATGTGGGATACTGTTTACAGGACGGACGATCAGCAGTCGTTCCGGAACCTGTTTAATCATTTTTACACAGGATTAGTGCGTTTTGCAACGGATCTATCTATCAGCAGGGAGGCGGCGGAAGAAATTGTGTCTGATGTTTTTGTTCAGCTATGGAAAAACCGCAAACAGGACGACCCCATTGTACATATCAAAACCTACCTGTTCACCGCCGTACGCAACAGGTGCTATAATCATCACCGCGATCAGTATAAACACCAGTGGCTGGAACTGGAAGAGGAAGAAGCCCCGCTTACCGGGGATGTACATCCGCAGCTGGAGTGGAAAGAAATGCAGCTGTGGCTCGACAAAGCCATCGGCACCCTTTCTCCGCAGGGACGAACTATTTTCAGGCTGGTCAGGGAAGAAGGATTTAAATATAAAGAAGTAGCCGCTATCCTCGAAATATCTCCGCGTACTGTGGAAACACAGCTGGTAAGAGCTACCAGCCGCCTGCGACAGGCATTACAGCACTATGGTCACGGACTTGACCAGAAAATCCCCGCCCGCTGAAATTTTTTTTCTCCCCCTGTAAGTAATCGCTTTCATTTTCGTGTCTCTCCCGGTAGGGAACTTTTGTTCGTTTAAACCAATCGTACATGGACAGTCATCGCCTGGATGAATTGATGACCGCTAAATTAAGTGGCACGCTGGACGAAGCCGGACAGCGGGAATTGACGGAATTATTGCAGCAGCACCCGGAATGGGCGCAGGAACTTGCTTTGCTGGAAGAATACTGGAATGCAGTACCGGCAGCGGAAGCACCTGCTGCTATTGTTTTTAGTGAGATGATGGCTAAAGCAGCGCAACCGGCAGCAACGGAAAATACCAGGACCCTTCACTGGTGGAAATGGGCAGCTGCCGCGGCGGTAATAGGACTGCTCTGTACCCTCAGCTACCGGCTATGGCACAACGTAGCAACCGGCAGGGAGATCGTGGAAACACGCAACGGGGAGCGCCGGCAGTTTCGCCTTAGCGATGGCAGTATTGTTCATATGAATGCCTCCAGCCGCCTGGCTTTCGACCTGAACACCCGCAGCCGGGAAATATGGCTGGAAGGAGAGGCCTATTTTGAAGTAGCCAAAGATGCTGCACGCCCTTTTGTGGTACACGCTGCCACCCTGAACATACATGCATTGGGCACCGCCTTTAACGTAAAGGCCTATCCCGGCGAAGGCAGATGTGAAACCACCCTGCTGGAAGGGGCCGTGGAAGTATATCTCGACAAAACACCCGCTCACAGGGTACGCCTGCGTCCCTATGAGAAAGTGGCATACGATAACAACAACGCGATCGCATCTCCGGAAAAAATACTGGAAATAAAACCGGTTATTTCCAAAACGGTGATGGCCAAGGCGGTTGCCTTACCAGCGATCGACAGTACGGTATCTGAAACGGCCTGGGTCAGCAACCGGCTGCAGTTTGAATCGCTCAACTTTGAACAGCTCGCCACCCTGCTGGAACGCTGGTATGGCGTGCAGATCACCTTCCGCAATAACAATGTAAAAAAATATGTATTCAGTGGTTCGTTCGCGTCGGAAACAGTTACCCAGGCACTACAGGCATTACAGCTGACAGAGGAATTTCACTTTGAAAACAATGGCACGCAAATCATCATTTATTAAGCACACGTTCACTTAAAATCCATTTATGAAAAGCTAATTACCAGCTCATCGTTCAATGAAAAAAAACACAGGAAATGCTACTAACATTCCCTGTGCAAAGGCTAATCAGCAAAGCGCCAGCCCCCTTTGGACCGGATGGCAGGGCCTTGCTATTGTATCACCCGTTATCACAAATTTATGGAAAAAGTCAACCAATCGGATGCATGCCGGCGAAGAACGGCTATGCTCAAGCATTTGATCATTATGAAGCTATCATTCTTTATTGTTTTACTTTCCTGTATGCAGGTGGCTGCCACGGGCTATTCCCAGAAGCACATCAGTCTCAACATGAAAGACACAGAGATCAAAAAAGTACTGGACCGCATCGCCAGCCAGTCTGATGTAAGGTTTCTGTACAGCAACCGGAAAGTAGACCTGCAGCAGCGGGTAAGCATCAACGCCACCGACGAGTCCCTGCAAACCGTACTGGCAAAGGTGCTTTCCGGCACCGGCTTCACCTATAAAGAGCTGGAAGGCCACCTGGTGGTAATTATCCCGGAACATACAGATTGGGAGAACATAAAGGTAAAAGGCCACATCACTGGCGCTGATGACCACGCATCCCTGCCCGGCGTAACCGTGCAGGTAAAAGGTACCACCATCGGTACCCTCACCGACGAAAATGGTAACTTTTCCCTGGACGCGCCCTCCGGAGGGACCCTGTTATTCCGCTATGTAGGATACGAACCCCTGGAATTGCCGGTGAAAGCCAGCATGGACGTGCAACTGAAAAAATCTTCCAGTGCGCTAACAGAAGTGGTGGTGATCGGTTATGGTGTTACTCAGAAAAAAGATCTCACCGGTTCCATTGTCAGCATTACCCCCAAGGAATTTAATAAAGGCATCATCAGCAATCCGGTACAGGTATTGCAGGGCAAGGTAGCCGGCCTGGTCATCAGTAAACCCGGCGGTAACCCCAACGGTAAAGTGAGCATCAGCCTGAGAGGCGCCTCCTCGTTATCCGCCAGCAGTCAGCCGTTGTTTGTTGTGGATGGTATTCCTGGTATCGACATCAATGCAGTGCCACCGGATGATATTGTATCTATTGATGTATTGAAAGATGCTTCCGCAGCAGCCATCTATGGCTCCCGGGGCGCCAACGGTGTTATCATCGTCACTACCCGTCGTGGTAAGGAAGGTGCGCCACAGGTGTCTTACAGCGGCTACATTGGTATGGAAAAGATGTCCAACACCTACGATGTGCTGAACGCAGGAGACTACCGCAAATACCTGAAAGATAATAATATTGATGCGGCAGCCTTTGATCTCGGCGCTTCCACCAACTGGCAGAAAGCCATCACCCGCACAGGTATCAGCCATAGTCATAACCTGTCGATGAGCGGCGGAAAAGATAATACCCGCTACAGCGCTTCTGTCAACTATCTCAACAACGAAGGTGTGGTATCAAATTCCGGCCTGGAACGTACCATTGGCCGTATCACCCTGGATCAGGGCATTTTTGATAACAGGTTGCGGCTGGGACTTTCCATGAACTACGTAGGGGAGAAGAACAGGTACCAGGGCACAGACCCCGACGGTAATGGCGACAATCGTATCTGGGAGCAGGCTATCGCCTATAATCCCACGGCGCCCATTTATCATGCAGACGGCACCTTTTTCGAAAAACTTGATATCAACGATAACTATAACCCGGTGGCCCTCGCCAACCAGATCAAACATCAGCGCGCCCTGAACCGGTTCATTGGTTCTGCTAAAGCGACCTATGATATTACGAGTCATCTCACGTATGACCTGTTATTGGGTATGGAACGCGCTTCCAGCGATCGTGGCCTCTATTATTCCAAGGAGTCGCCTGTTATTGAAGGCGCGGGCAGCAACGGTTCCGCCACCCGCGCATCCAAAACATGGGATAACAAAACTTTGGAAACCTATTTTACCTATAACCAGCAATGGGGCAAAAATGTATTCAAGGCAACCGCCGGTTATTCCTATCAGCACTTCTTCACCAATAGTATGTCGGCCGGCAACACCCAGTTTGTATCCGATATCTTCAGCTATAACAACCTCGGCGCGGGTCAGGGCGATCAGCCCGCCGTTAGCTCCGGCGCAGAAGAAAATTCGCTGGTGTCTTTTATTGGCCGCGTATTCTACAGCTACAACGATAAGTACCTGCTTACCGGTACCGTACGCCGCGACGGATCTACCCGGTTTGGTAAAGATAAAAAATGGGGTACGTTTCCTTCCGCCTCACTGGCATGGCGTATTACACAGGAGCCATTTCTGCAAAACAGCAGCTGGCTGCAGGACCTGAAATTTCGTGTAGGCTATGGCGTTACCGGTAACCAGGAAATCCAGAACTATAAATCACCGCTTACCTACAGCCCGGGTGGTAAAGTGCTCGACAACGGCCGCTGGGTGACTTCCTACCAGATCGGACAAAATGAAAACCCAAACCTGCGCTGGGAATCTGCCGCACAGTTTAATGCGGGTTTCGACTTTACCATGTTCAAAGGGCGACTGAGCGGAACACTGGAATACTATGATAAGCGCACCAAAGACCTGCTCTTCAACTACAACGTACCTTCGCCGCCTTACCTGTTCCCGTCTATGCTGGCCAACGTAGGTAAGATCAGTAATAAGGGTGTGGAACTGTCCCTGAGCGGTGGCATCATTGAACATAAGGATTTCAGCTGGAACGCATCGTTTAATATTTCCCGTAACTACAATAAGATCCTCTCCATCGCCAACGACCAGTTCAAGAGCGATGCCATTTATGATGGTACCGTGGGAGCGCGCGGGCTGACAGCCGTGCAGATCGTAAAAGTAGTGCCAGGTTACTCTATCGGCACATTTTATATTCCGCATTACACCGGCGTGGATGCCAATGGCAATCAGCAGTTTGAAGACATCGACGGCAGCGGCACATTCGACTTCCGCAGCGACAGCCGCGTGGCAGGTAATGGCTTGCCTAAATACCAGGCCGGACTGGCGAATAGCTTCCGTTATAAAAACTTTGACCTGAACTTTTTATTACGCAGTCTTTTTGGTTACCAGATCTTCAATGCCACCGACCTGGTGCTGAGCGATCGTTTCAGCCGTTTACCCGGCCGTAATGCCATGGCAAAATATGCCGACAGCAACATTAAAGGTACCTATGTATCCGACCGGTTTATTGAAAACGGCGCTTTCCTCCGCCTCGATAACTTCTCCCTTGGATACAGCATACCAGCTGCCAAAAGCAAAATGTTTGCTAACCCAAGGGTATATATCTCCGGGCAGAACCTGTTTGTGATCACGAAATATTCCGGCCTCGATCCGGAGCTGCCGATCGACGGACTGGCGCCGGGTATTGATAACCGTAACGTATATCCGAAAACACGCTCTTTTGCACTGGGCTTTACGGTGAACTTTAAATAAAAACGATTTACATGAAAGCAACATTCCTGAAATATACATTGCTGGCCGGTATGTTAGTAGCCGGTTTCAGCTGCACCAAACTCGATGAAACCTTTTACGACCGTGGTACCGACGACAACTTCCTTAAAACAGAAGATGAGCTGAATGCCTTTTCCAACGGCGCTTACGCAAAGCTGCGCGGTTATCGCGACAGCTACTGGAAAATGAATGAAGTGACCACAGACGAAACCACCGTGCCTTCCCGCGGGGCCGACTGGAACGAAGGTGGCCTGTGGCGGGTGCTGATCAGCCACGAGTTCCCGATTACCCATCAGTATATCAACGATATGTGGAACTTCATTTACCGCGATGGCGTAAACCCGGTGAATGCTATTTTACAGAAACTGGAAGGCTCCAGTGTGGTGCTGCCTACCAAAGACCAGATCATTGCACAAATGAAAGTACTGCGCGCCTTTCACTACTACCTTGCCATGGACGCCTTTGGCAATATTCCGATTGTAACTTCCTTTGAACAAACGGAGCCGCCAAAAAATACACCCCGCGCCGAAGCGTTTACTTTCATAGAAAAAGAAATAAAAGCCAATATCAATGCGTTGCCCGCCACACTTGACACCAGGAACTACGGCAAGGTAACAAAGGGGATGGCTTTTATGCTGCTGGCGAAGTTATACGTGAATGCGGAAGTATATACCGGCACCCAACGCTGGGCAGATTGCATTCGTATGTGCGATTCCGTTAGCAAGATGGGTTACCAGCTGGAAGCGGATTACTTTGCTAACTTCTCTACCCGTAACGAAAATTCAAAGGAAAATATTTTCGTGGTGCCCTACGATGCCATCAACGCCAAAGGCATGATGCTGCACTATCTTACCCTGCACTATAACAACCGTTATACTTATGGCTTGCCCAGTTCACCCTGGAATGGCTGGTGTACGCTCAAGGCTTTCTACGAAGCATACAACGACAGCGATAAGCGTAAAACCATGTTCCTCGTAGGACAACAGTATGCACAAGACGGAACGCCGCTTAAAACAGAGCAAGGCGCGCCGCTGATCTTCTCCACCACCATCGGGGATCTAGCCAACGCCACGCAGACAGAAGGTGTGCGTATCGTAAAGTATGAGATCGAGAAAAATACCCCTTATTCCGATCAGAACAACGATCTCGTAATATTCCGCTATGCCGATGCGTTGATGCTGAAAGCAGAATGCCTCCTGCGTACAGGGCAGGCAGCAACGGCACTCGCGCTGGTGAACCAGGTACGGGCACGTAATTTCGAAACGGCTAGTCCTATCACTGCATTGACGCTGGATACACTGCTGGCCGAACGCGGCCGCGAATTTATCTGGGAAGGCTGCCGCCGGCAGGACCTTATCCGCTTTGGCAAATGGAATGGCACCTGGCAATTCCATCCGGCCGATCAGGATTTCCGGAAGCTGTTCCCGATTCCACAGGCGCAGCTGGATGCGAATCCTAATTTGGTACAGAACGGAGGGTATAAGTAGTTTTTCTTGCCCGGGATTTTTTTTTTGCCCAGGATTAGACTGATTTTGATGATTTAAAGGATTTTTTCTTTTTTGATTTTAAAAGATTAGCGTAGATGTAAGCAAATTCGCTTAGATCTACGCTAATCTTTTAAAATCAAATTATAATCACAAGAAGAAAATCCTTTAAATCATCAAAATCAGTCTAATCCTGGGCAAAAAAAAAATCGCTGCTATTTATAACTGCCGCGCTGATATAATCACAGCGCGGCAGTTTTTTTTAAGGACGAGGCGTTTCAGGGTGCGGGGCCTCTATTTTAGTGTCCGCGTTCCTGTGGCACCATGGCCCGTTGACATTACGGAATGCCATCCGGGCAAACATGATATTGGTAAAGATGAATAACACAATCGCCAATATAACGGCCACTTTTGTGATACTTCTCAGGGCTGGTTTTCTCGAAAAACCACCAAAAACATACCCGATAACAAACACCATACATGCGACAAACAGTATGCGCAGTAAGATGATAAACACGAATCCCATGATCTTGCAATTTAAAAGGTTATTTGATTTTGCTCAACAGCGCCTGGTCCTCCGCTTTGCCCCAGTGAGGGTATACATCCGTTCCCGGGGTACCCAGCTGTTGCAGGCTTTGGGTAGCCAGCTGTTTCGCCAGTTGTTTGTCGCCACCCCACATTTTTGGCGTGGCATATTTTACCCAGGCGGCTACGTATAATGCCCGGGGATTTTGCGCATCCAGCGCTCTTGCCTGTTTCAATACCTGGTCGGACAGCATGCCATACTTACGGCCGTACGTCATCGGGTTAATAAATACCTTGGTACGGTATACCATGCTCAGCACGGTGTATACTTCCGCCAGCTCCTTATGTTGCTTTGCGCTGTCAAGGGCGGCTATGGCTCTTTTAGCCTGCTCTTCACCGCGGTTGCTGTAAGGCTCTATTTTTTCACCATCGTCCTGCAGCAGGAAGCCGATCTTTGCATTGCACAGGGCGGCGTAGTAAGAGGATAACCAGGCGGGTTGTCCGCTGATACCGGTGAATGTTTTTTCCAGTTGCTCAAAGTCATTTACTGTTTGTGCCTGGTCCAGTTTGGAAACCGCCTGCTGAAGGGCATTGGATTGCGTAAATCCGCTATAGCTCAATAATGCAACAGACAGGGTAATGAGTAGTTTTTTCATTTTTCTTTTTTTGTGAGTGTTATAAATTGTTATTTAAAAAATCATCAGTGCGGTCTATCCCGAAACTCATGAAAATACCGACAAAGAAATTTCGTGTAGCTGGGAGCGTAACCGGCGATTTGAAAAGCCCGTTGTAACTATAGTTATATCCAAACACCTGCCGGGTACCGGTAATGTTATTGATCCCCATGGCCACGCCGGAGAAATCTTTCCATTTCCTGTTTTTAAAGAAGGAGCAGAGGTAGGCCACATGCAGGTTCAGCATATTGTAGGCATTGGTATTGCCCTGATCCGTGATACTGTTATTGCTGATATGGTAATAAGGCCGGCCGGCCGCCATGGCCCAGGAAACGTTTACGCTGGTATTAATTTCCTGGAAAAATTTTTTGACAGCCACTGTTGTGGTATGCGGCGCCGCAAAGGATGGCCGCAGCTCGTAAGGATAATCCAGGAAGTTACGTTTGGTATCGAGATAAGTATAGGTGATCCAGTAGTCGAGATTTTTAACGCTCTTTTTATCACGCCAGAAAAGCTCTATTCCCTGCGCATAGCCCTTGCCGTTATTGCTGAGGCCTGGTACTGTTTTTACCAGGTCGCGGTATTGTTTGTAATATACCTCCGCGCGGAGGAAGCGGTTGTTGGCTTTGCGGGTATAGTTCAGTATATAGTGGGTAGCATTGGAAAACGTGAGCTTGTTGGGCTGGTAGAGAAAATCATTCCCCGGTTGCTGATAAAACACGCCATAGGCCAGGTTGAACTGACTGCCATCATGCAGGCGGTAAGCTAAACTGATTCGCGGCGCCAGTACCATCCTGCTTAATGCAGAGGAGTATTCCACACGCAACCCGGTTTTGGCGGCGAGGTTGTCCGCCAGGTAAAAATCTCCTTCCGCAAAAACAGCGGTCAGGTGGTCGGTGAGGACAAGGTTGCTGTCGTTTGACCGGCCCCTGTCGTCGGTATAGAAATGTTCTGCGCCAAAACGCAGTGCCTGTCCCTGCGGAAATAAGTGGGTCACTACTGCGCGCATCTGGGAAAAATCGGTGCGCATCACCCGCTGCCCGGTTTTATAACTGTAAGGGATAAACGGAATTTTCAGCATATTCCCCTTCCCGTCGGTGAGGTCTCGGTTGGTTTCCTCTTTGTTATAGCTGAAGGCCGCTGCCAGATCTATTTTCCAGTCATCAGCCAGGTAGCTGCGGAAGCTCAGGTTATTATAGCTGTTCCAACCCTTCGCCTGGTAGCCGGCTTTTAGTGCAGCACTGTCGATATCCGGGTTTCTCATACCCACATCACTATACCCCCAGTTGCTGTAGAATTTTAACATGCCGGTTTTGCCTGTCCTTACGCGAAAGTTCACGTTTCCGTTGAAATAGACAGGGCCACTGAAGTACTCCGGTTTTTGTGGTACGATGGAGTTGTATAACGACTGGTTGCTGTAGTTCAGGTTGGCGCCGTAGCTGCTGCGATTGTTTTTGGAAAGATGCTGGAAACCGGTGCCCATATTGGAAGGGAACAGGAAGAAGCTGGCGGATGTTTTTTCCGGCAGGTCCACACTTTCCAGTATCAGGGCGCTGCTCATGGCTTCTCCATAAAGCGCGGAGTAGCCGCCGGAGCTGAAAAGGATGCCTTTAAACAGGAACGGATTAATGCGGGCGTATTGGGGTACCCCGGGTACGGAAGGGTAGTTGGGTGTTTTTACCAGGGTGCCGTCAATAAATTGCCGGGTTTCTTCACCGGTGCCGCCGCGAACAAAGAGTCCTTCCGTTTCACCGATCTGTTGCGCGCCGGGGAGGGAGCGCAGCGCCTGGCTGATATCTCCATTACTGCCGGCTACGGTTACTGCGTCGATCGGGGTGAGGGAGGCGCCTTTGGCACGGTCGCTGGCTTCAAAGGAGCCTGCGCTTATCACTACTTCATGAAGGGAACGTTTGCTTTTAATGGCGGTGTCTGCCTTTACGGTGGTACTGTAAGAGGCGCTGTCTTTTATAAGGGTATCCGCTGCCGGAACGGCGGGTTTTAAGTTGCTGCCGGCAACCGCTGGTTTGTTTTGCGCACTGGCGGAAACACTGAGTAGCAGCAATATGTAGGTAATTGTTTTCATAACCTGTAGTATGATCTACGGGCAAAACTATAGTGAAGAGCAAGCGCTTTTTCAGAGAGTAGACAGGGCGGGAAAGTGTAGCGACAAAACGGGGAAGGCTTATTGATTCAGGAGCTTATTAACGTTCTCTTTATAGAATTCGCTGACAGGAATTTCTATATCGCCGATACAAACCAGGTCGCGTTTGATGGTGGTGATTTTCTGTACAGCCACCAGGTAGGATTTATGAGTACGTATAAAGGCGGCTGCGGGCAGCTTTTCTTCCATGGCCTTCATGGTCATGCGGGTAAGTATAGGTTTGGAAGTATGGGTGAGATGTATTTTGACATAGTCTTTCAGCGCTTCAATATAGGTGATGTTGGCGGTAATAATTTTCACCTGCGTATATTCCACGTGTACAAAAAAAGAGTGTTGCATATCGGCGGGGGCTGCAGCGCCTTGTTTTAGCCGGAACAGCTCACTGGCACGGTTACACGCTTTCAGGAAGCGCTCAAAACTGAAGGGTTTTAACAGGTAATCTACTACCTGCAGGTTAAAGCCATCCAATGCATATTGTTCGTAAGCCGTTACGAGAATGACCATAGGCGGCTGTTGCAGCGATTGCAGCAGTTGTATGCCATTCAGTTTTGGCATCTGTATGTCAAGAAAGATGAGATCTATTTGTTCCTGTTGCAATACCTCCAATGCTTCGATCGCATTCCGGCAGGTTTTTACCAGTTGAAGAAAGGGCACCTGGCGTATGCTGTCTTCCAGCAGTTCACGTACCAGTTGTTCATCATCTATGGCTATACAACGCATCATGTGAGTTTCAATATTAAAGTGACATGAAATACCGGTTGCTGATTCCTGATCGTTAGCCGGTGATTGCCCGGGTAGAGCAGATCCAGCCTGGATTTTACATTGGCCAGTCCTATTCCTGAGTTTTCATCTTTGCTGGTCAACGGGTCGCTGTCGAACTGGTTCTGTACTTCAAAAGTAAGGATATCGCCGGTAACGGACAGGCGTATATTAATTTCGGGATGCTGCGTATAGCCGGTACCGTGTTTAAAGGCATTTTCCACGAAAGGAATCAGCAGCATAGGTTCTATGGTATAGTTGGCTGCGTGGCCATCTGTATCAATATGGCTGTTGATGTCCACATCGTTACCAAAGCGCAGTTTTTGCAGCGCAATATAGCTGTTCAGGTATGCAATCTCTTTGGTGAGCAATACTTTTTTTCCGGTGGTGTCGTAAAGCATATAGCGCATCAGGTCGGACAGCATGATGAGAGCGGGTTCCAGCTGATCGGACTTTTTCCTGGCCAGGGATACCAGGTTGGTTAATACATTAAACAGGAAATGCGGGCTTACCTGTGAGCGGAGAAATTTTAGTTCTGAGCTGAGCTGTTCCGCCTGTTTATCTTTCTGTATTCTTTCTGCCCTGATCCGCTCCACCACTTTACAATAAACCAGGCTTACAATAAAAGCGCCCACAGAAGGGGCAAATACAAATTTATAGGAAGAAAGGTCCCTTAAAACGGTGGGGAACCAATGTGCCATGATACCGTATTTCAGCGGGAAGGAGGCCCCCACCAGCAACAACACCGATGGAAAGTAAAGCCACCAGTACTGTTTGTTCCATAACCGGGGATAGAGCACTAAGGCATGGGTGTAGAAGATGACCATATGGATGACCCCGCAAAGGGTAAAGAACAGGCCGGGAAAGGTACCGATACGATAATCGCTGGCTGCATCCGAAACAATATAGGGCAGCGATAATAATGCGCTCCAGATAAGTATGTGGAGGGCAATAACGACTCTTTTAATTGGAATACTGATGTTCATCTGATGTGCTCATTAAAGCTACTGATTTTTCGGGTACACCCCCAAAAATACCGGTATTAACGGCTTGCGGCGGAAGCGTGTAGATAAGATCCGCAGAAGTGTCCGCAACACGGGGAAATGTGCAGACGGGGAAGTAATTATTATCTTCAGAGAAAATACCATTAATATAGGTGGCGGCAAATGTTAATTTTGAGATCCATTATGAAATCAAAGACCTGTTATGATAAAACGCTGTATAGGATTATTGGTTTTTCTCCTGAGCACCTCGCTGACTTTTGCGCAAAAGTACGAGGCTAACTGGGCATCCCTGGATAAACGGGGCATTCCCGCCTGGTTTAACAATGCCAAGTTCGGCATCTTTATCCACTGGGGAGTGTATGCGGTGCCATCTTACGCGGTAGTAGGTCCCGGTGGTTATTCCGAATGGTATTGGTATAATCTCAGGGGCACCAAAGAAGGATCACATAACAAGGTGCAGGCGTTTCACGATAAAAATTACGGACAGGGCACTCCCTATGAAAGTCTGGAGAGCCAGTTTACAGCTTCCCTGTTTGATCCGCATCAATGGGCAAATGTATTCCGCCGTTCGGGCGCAAAATATGTGGTGCTTACCTCCAAACATCATGAAGGCTATTGTTTATGGGATAACAAACAGGCAAACGAGTCATGGGGCCATTCCTGGAACGCTGTTACGGGCACGCCTAAACGTGATCTGCTGGGCGACCTCACGGAAGCCGTGCGCAAAGAAGGTCTGAAGATGGGATATTATTATTCCCTGTATGAGTGGTTTAACCCGCTGTGGCTGAAAGACCGGCAACGCTATGTAAAAGAAGTGATGACGCCGCAGTTCAAGGACCTGGTCACCCGCTATAAACCATCTGTTATATTTTCTGATGGGGAGTGGGAAATGTCGGATACTGCCTGGAACTGCACTTCGCTGCTGGCCTGGTTGTATAACGAATCGCCGGTGAAAGATGAGGTGGCCGTAGATGACCGTTGGGGCAGCAATACCCGTGGTAAAAATAATGGTGCCACTTACCTGACATCCGAATACGGCAGTGGTATGCAACCCGGTGTGATCTGGGAAGAAAGCCAGGGCATCGGACAATCGTATGGGTACAACCGTATGGAAACAGCCGACGACTACAAAAAAAGCAATGACCTGATCCTCATGTTGGTCGATATCGTATCAAGAGGAGGCAACCTGTTACTGGATATAGGACCCACTGCAGATGGCCGCATCCCGGTGATCATGCAGCAGAAATTACTCGACATCGGTAAATGGCTGGAGCTGAACGGAGAAGGTATTTATGATACCAAACCCTGGAAGGAAAGCCGTCAGTGGAGCCTGGGAAAACGTCCTGAAATGAAGGAGCAAAGTTATATGGCCGACTACAGCATTTCGAAGCTGGTAAAGAAATCAGCGGAGCATGCCAACGTGGAATTGTTTTTCACTTCCAAACCAGGCGCGCTGTATTGCTTTGTGCCGGCTTATCAGCAGCAGGTAACCATCCGCAATTATACGCCCGCTAAAGGGGCAGCGCTGAGCATTCTTGGTACCTCCAAAGCGGTGAAATGGCAGCAGAAAGGAAAAGATTGCGTAGTGGATTTGTCTATGCTGCATCCCGGAGATGTACCGGAAGGAATGCTGGTCATTAAAGTGAAAGGGTAAAGGATTTTTATTTTTAAAACTGGCAAGCAACAGGTAAAAAGGGAAGGCGGTTGTCTTCCCTTTTTTATTAACCGGGTAATGGTGTGTTAAACTGTTTCCTGAAATCAGATGGTGTTTGTCTGAACAGTGCCCTGAAGCAGGTATTGAAATGGGAGAGGTCTCCAAACCCGCTGTCATAGGCTATTCCGGCGATGGGTTTATCGGTGTCGATAATTTGTTGGGCCGCATAGTTCAATTTGTAATCATTCACCGTTTCTATGAACGTTTTGCGGGTCACTTTTTTGAAGTACTTGCAGAAGGCATTGGGCGACATATTGGCCAGCTTTGCGGCAGTATTGAGTTGAATATCTTCCCGGAAATTTTCAATGATATAATTGTATACCACCTTCATACGTTCCCGGTCCCTGGGAGATTGACCCGCAATAATATCGCGATGATTCAGTACCTGTACTTCGCTGCTGCCCGCCAGTTGCTGCAATATTTCGAGCAGTGAGAGAAGTTTTTTGAAGTCGTCCTGTTCCGCATGTAAATCCATCATACGCTGTGCCACGGCTGCTTGTGCGGCGCCGGTATACTGTAGGCCGAAAGCGCTTTGCTGCAGCAGTAATGCGATGGCGTGCAGCTCCCGCCGGGAAAGAAAATCTTCTCCCAAAAAATCATGCGAAAACTGTATCACCAGCGATTGTGCATTCAGTTCACCTGGTAATACCGTAGCGGGATCTGTTTTCCAGCAATGCGGCAGATGAGGTCCCATCAGTACCAGGTCGCCCGCGCTGTAACCCGCCTGGTGATTTCCGATATAACGTTTGCCGCTGCCTTTCAATATCAGCGTCAGCTCATATTCCGGGTGGAAATGATAAGGCGCGGAGAACAGGTGTTCCCGGAATTCCCTCACCAGGAAAGAATGGTGATGGGCCATCCTGATGATTTCGATGGAGGCGGTAATCATACCCTAAACATATTCCATTTGGATGATAAATTTTAGTTTTCAGGATAAAATACCCATAGTAGTTGTTAAAATCAACCATCATCTCCTCATTTTTTATGGGGAATTTTAGGAAAAAGCTATACATGACAACTACTTCTTTACCCGCCCTGGACAATTATATTGAAATACCGGCTACCGCTGCGGATAGTTTCCGCAGCAATGGTCATGTGCTGATTCCCGGTGTGCTGGATGCCATCGAGGCGGCGGCATGGCGGAAGGTGATCAGCGGTGCTGCCATGCGCTACAATACTGAACATCGTGCATTGGCGGAAAGAGATACCTATGGGAAGGCATTTTTGCAGATCATGAATTTGTGGGAGATGGATGACGACGTAAAGCAGTTTACCCAGGCCAGGCGCTTTGGGAAAATTGCCGCTCAACTGCTGGGGGTAGATAATGTGCGTATTTATCATGATCAGGCCCTGTATAAGGAGCCCGGCGGCGGTTTAACCCCCTGGCACCAGGATCAGTATTACTGGCCGTTAAACACGCCTAAAACAGTGACGATGTGGATGCCGCTGATAGATATTACGGAAGAAATGGGGATGCTCACTTTTGCCTCCGGTTCGCAAAAGGCAGGCTTCATCGGTAACATTGCCATTTCGGATGAGTCGGAGAGCACCTTTGAAACATTTGTAAAAGAACAGGGCTATTCCATCAGCCGGCCGCTTAGTATGAAGGCCGGCGATGCCACCTGGCACTACGGATGGACGCTGCATTCAGCCCCCGGCAATGCGGCGGCGGTCACCCGGGAGGTGATGACCATTATCTTTATGGCCGGCGATGCCATGGTTACCGAACCGCAAAATGATCACCAGGAAAATGACCGTCAGCGCTGGCTGGGCGGGCTGGCGCCCGGAAGTCCTGCCGCCTCGGCATTGAATCCGCTGGTCTTGTAATTAGTTTTTAAAAAAAATTTATTATAAAAAGTATATTTTTAGAGGAACAGCATATCAATACTTTTTTTAGATGCGTTCCACCACTATCCACGTGCTTATTATTTCCACGTTATTGACAGCCTGTACTTCGCGCAGCAACAGGTACCTCCACTGGGAGGTATATGGAGGCAGCAAGGAAAATATTCACTACAGCGCTTTAACACAACTTGATACCGGCAACGTTTCAAAGCTGAAAGTTGCCTGGGCTTACCATACCGGCGATGCAGAAGACATGACGCAGATACAGGTGAACCCGGTGGTGGTGGATGAACGGTTATATGGCGTTTCTCCCAAACTGAAATTGTTTGCCGTAGATGCTGCTACCGGTAAGGAAGTATGGGTATTTGATCCGGCACGCCCTTCGGGCGAAGTAAAAGGCAAGGGCTACTTCCAGTACAACGCTTGCCGGGGCGTTACTTTTTATGAAAATGAGGGCGGCGACCGCCGTATTTTTTATACTGCCGGTGCAAAGCTGTATTGTATTGATGCAGATAAAGGGCAGCCGGTGATGTCTTTTGGTGACAGCGGTTTTGTAGACCTGCACCGCGATATGGGCCGTAACATGGACCAGTTGTACATTACATCCACTACACCCGGTATTATTTATAAAGACCTCATCATAACCGGCACCCGCGTGGCGGAAGAAGCAGGCGGCGCGCCGGGTTACATCAGGGCATACGATGTACACAGCGGAAAACTGAGATGGATTTTTCATACTATTCCTCAACCCGGCGAGACCGGCTACGAATCCTGGGAAGACAAGGACGCCTGGCAGCATATGGGTGGAGCTAATGCCTGGGCAGGTTTTAGTTTGGATGAAGAAAAAGGTGTATTGTTTGCGCCCATCGGATCTGCTTCCTACGATTTTTATGGCGGCAAACGCAAGGGCAGCAACCTCTTTGCCAACTGTGTGCTGGCGCTGGATGCGGCCACCGGTAAAAGGATCTGGCATTTTCAAACGGTACATCATGATCTGTGGGATCGTGATCTGCCTACCGCACCTATGCTGGTGACGGTAAAAAAGGAAGGCAAAAAAGCAGATGCCATTGTGCAGGTCACTAAAACCGGCTTTATTTTTTTACTGGATAAAAGCAGCGGACAGCCATTGTACCCGGTTGCCGAAACACCGGTGCCTGCGGATACCGCGCTGCCGGGTGAGCAGGTATGGCCCACGCAGCCGGTACCCTCTTTTTTCAAGCCGTTTGTAAGGCAGGCATTGACAGAAGATAACCTGAACCGGCTGGTGCCCGACAGTTCATACCAGGACATCAGGACGAAACTGGCGGGTTATAAAACCGGTCGTCTTTTTATTCCGCCTTCCAGGCAGGGTACCGTTATTTTTCCCGGCTTTGACGGAGGCGCCGAGTGGGGCGGACCCGCAGCAGATCCGGAAACAGGCGTGTTGTACGTGAATGCCAGCGAGATGCCGTGGATACTCACCATGATAGATGCGGAAGAGCAACATCCTCCGGTAAAGGAAACACAGCTGCAGGCAGGTAAACGCTTATACACTACTCATTGTATGGCCTGCCATGGACCGGAGCGAAAAGGCAGCAGTACTTTTCCTTCTCTCGTAAACATACAGCACAAATACAACGAAACAGCGTTTACCCAACTGGTAGATGCCGGCAGAAGAATGATGCCCGCCTTCAAACAGCTGGACAGGAGTGAAAAAAAAGCGCTGGCAGCTTTCATCCTCGATATTAAAGCAACACAACAAACACCGTTTGTGGCATCGCGTAAAAACGTGGATGCCTATACGAATTTACCATACCGCGCAACCGGTTATAATAAATTTTTAACGAAAGAAGGATACCCGGCGGTAGCGCCACCCTGGGGCACACTGAGCGCCATTGATCTCAACACCGGCCAGCTGCTGTGGAAAGATACGCTGGGCGACTACCCGGAGCTGAAAGCAAAAGGTATTCACAGTGGTACCGAAAATTATGGCGGCCCTGTGGTCACCGCCGGCGGACTATTGTTTATTGCCGCTACGGCCGACAGTAAGTTCAGGGCATTTAATAAAAGAACCGGGCAGCTGCTATGGGAAACAACATTGCCCGCATGCGGTTTTGCTACTCCGGCGGTATACGAGGCCAATGGAAAACAGTATGTGGTGATTTCCTGCGGTGGTGGCAAGCTGGGGAAAAAATCAGGAGATACTTATATGGCATTCTCCCTTTAAACGCAAATAACATCGTCAACATTTAAAATATCTTTTACTATGAGTATCTCAAGAAGAAATTTCCTGATGAAAGGTACCCTGGCGCTTGCCGGTACAGCACTGCTGTCGAAGGAATTGTTGGCCGCAGGCATGGCTAAGCCGGTGCTGGGTATACAATTGTATTCTATCCGCGACGATATGAAAAAAGATCCTTCCGGTACACTGAAACAATTGTCGGCCATGGGCTATAAAAACGTAGAACATGCCGGTTACGCCAACCGGAAATTCTACGGTTATTCCGCTGCTGATTTCAAAAAGCTGCTGGGCGACCTCGGTCTGTTAATGCCCAGCGGACATACCGTGATGCAAAAGAAACACTGGGACAGCGCAAAAAAAGATTTTACCGACGAATGGAAATATACGGTGGAAGATGCTGCTATCGTGGGCCAGCACTACGTGATCAGCCCGTGGCTGGATGAAAGTCTGCGTCAAAATTACGACGACTTCAAAGCTTACATGGACGTTTTTAATAAAAGCGGGGAGCTGTGCAAAAAGTCGGGGATGAAGTTTGGTTACCACAACCATGATTTTGAATTCAGCCAGCAATTGAATGGAAAGAAAATTTTTGACCTGATCCTGCAAAATACGGATCCTTCGCTGGTAGCACAGCAGCTGGATATTGGCAACATGTATCATGCAGGCGGCATTGCCCTCGATATCATTAAACAATACCCCGGCCGTTTTGAGCTGATGCACGTAAAAGATGAAATAAAGACCGAGAAAGGAGAGATGGGAGGCAAGTATGAAAGTACTGTACTGGGTAAAGGCATTATTCCCGTAAAAGAAGTCATTGATCTCGGTAAAAAATCGGGCGGTACCCGTCATTTTATTATTGAGCAGGAGTCCTACCAGGGACAGGCGCCGCTGGACGCTGTTCGCGCTGATTTGCAGGTGATGAAGAAATGGGGATACTAAACGGTAAATAACAACCCGATGAAATTGTTCACAACATTGGCGGTCATAGCTACGCTATGGCTGCCAATGTTGCTGTATGCACAGCTGGAAAGGAACCGGGGCCACCCGTTAACGTAAATGATTACACGAACGGGGCCCCCTTTGGGGTGATGGGGCTTACAGGCAATGTGGCAGTGGACAGATGAATATACGGATGCGCATACACGCTCCGTGATATTAAAAGGAGGCAGTTATTATCATCCGCAAACATCCCACTGGTATTTTCCACAGGCGTAGCAACTGCCGCAGCATGGCAAATACCTGCTGATGTCGCCGGGCATGGACCGCGCCGCTACATTAGGATTTCGTTGCATAGTAGATAAATGATAACGCTTTATTGCGGGAAGCGATTCCTTTTTGTATTTTATGCCCCGTTAGCGCAAAGTCGCAAATGTTGCGTTGCTATTTTAATACCTGATGAAAAATATCCGACTTATGAAAAGGAAATTGGTTTCCGGAGTGGCTGTCTTGTTGTTTTTAATGAATGTATGCGCCGCCCAGGCGCCCCGTGTTTTTAAATCATGGGTACCTGCTGAAGATAATACCGTGTATGCGCTGGAAGGACAGGGCTGGAAAGACGGACTGGATCTGTATTACGACCGGCTGCCTCAGCGGGCGGAAGATAAGGTGCGCACCGCGGTATGGAATTTATCGGGTAACAGCGCAGGGCTTAGTTTACGTTTCAGAACCGATGCCGATGAAATTGTAGTGAAATATACGGTCAGAGGCGTGTTGGCGATGCCGCATATGCCGGCTACCGGTGTAAGCGGCGTGGATATGTACGCCAAAAGTATCGATGGAAAATGGATGTGGTGCGCCGGTAAATATAATTTTAACGACACCATTGTGTACCGCTTCTCCAACCTGAACAAATACGATCAGCATGTAAAAAATACCGATTATACATTGTATCTCCCCCTGTACAACTCCGTAAAATGGTTGTCGGTGGAGGTGCCGGAAGAAAGCCTGTTTAAGCCGCTGCCGGTGCGTAAAGCTGCGCCAATAGTAATATACGGAACTTCCATAGCGCAGGGCGCCTGCGCTTCCCGTCCGGGTATGGCCTGGACCAATATCCTGGAGCGTAAAATGGAAAGACCGGTGATCAACCTCGGCTTTTCCGGCAATGGCCGGCTTGAAAAAGAAGTGGTGGACTTTGTGACTGAAATAGATGCCAGCGTATATGTATTGGATTGTTTGCCTAATCTTATTGGTAAAGAATACAGGGGGGCGGAACTGAAAAAACGCATTACCGAAACGGTGAAGCAGCTGCAACGCACACATCCGGATGTACCGGTGCTGCTTACCGCCCACGACGGGTACAGTAATGATGAAACCAGCGCGGCGGCGAAAGAATCTTACGAGCAGGTGAATGCTACCCTGCAGGAAGTGGTGGACTCTATGTGGAAGGCAGGCGTGAAGCATATCAGTTTGCTGACCAAAGAAGAAATAGGGCAGGACCTGGAAAGCATGGTGGATGGCACGCATCCGACCGACCTGGGCATGATGAAGTACGCCGATGCCTATACGAAAAAGCTGAAAAGCATCCTGAATGAAACCGGCGGCAATACGGTCACGACTACACCGGTTACCCAGCGCAGGGATGCTGCCACATACGACTGGGAAACCAGGCACCAGGAAGTGCTGGCGTATAACAAAACACATCGCCCGAAAGTGGTATTTATAGGTAATTCGATCACTCATTTCTGGGGCGGCAACCCGGAAGCCAGGGTGAAAAATGGCAGCCTGTCCTGGGAGAAATACTTTGAACCAAAACGCGCGGTGAACATGGGCTTTGGCTGGGACCGCGTGGAAAATGTGTTGTGGCGGGTACAACATGGCGAACTGGATGGCATTTCGCCCGGCTATATTGTATTGATGATTGGCACCAACAACCTACAGCTAAACAGCGACACGGAGATTGTAGATGGATTGAAATACCTGTTACAAACCATCCGTACCAAACAACCTGATGCACAGATCCTGTTGATGGGCATCCTGCCGCGCAGGAATATGGAAGAGCGGGTAGCAAGAATAAACCGGTTAATAGCCGCCATCCCCGGTGAAAAAATACAGTTCCTGGATGCCGGTAAATTATTCCTGAAGCCGGATGGAAAAATTGAAGAACATCTTTTCTCTGACGGGCTGCATCCCAACCAGGAAGGGTACGAAGGACTGGGAGCCCTGATCAGTCAGTACCTGAAGAAGTAGGTTATGGAGCGCCTTCGGCGCTTGTCTTTGGGCAGGATTAAAATGATTAAGATGATTAAAGTGATTTAGTTTTTTTATCTAACAGGTTTTTATCTTATTGCCGAATATCGTCAGAAAAGAGATAAGCATCTTTCAAGAAAAGGAATAAAATCAGTATAATCATCTTAATCATTTTAATCCTGCCCAAAGACAAGCGCCGAAGGCGCTCCCTCGCTATTCTTCCCTTCCTTCGAGCCAGTTTTTGAATTCAGTAACCCTTTCACGGCTAATAATAACATCAGTATCAACATCGGGTGCTAATTGAAGAATTAACCTGCTATTGTAGTAGGTGGTGATTTTTTTGATGGCATCTATATGAATAATAAACTGCCGGTTTATGCGAAAAAACTGGTGTTTATCCAGCAGCTTCTCAATCTGATCGAGCGAGTAGTCCAGTGGCACCCGTTGATGGGCAGCCGTAGTGGCCCAGGTGGTACCTTTGGCAAACTGCAGCCAGGCAATATCGCGGGCTTTTACATAGATCAGCTGGTTGTTGATCCGCCCTATAAACCGGGTACTGTCGCGGCGCAGGAACTCTTCTGCAATCCGGCTGATATCCACTGTGTAGTTATTGGCGGGTCTGAACTGTTCATACTTTTTGAGCGCGTTACGCAGTTCTTCCTGGTCGATGGGCTTCATCAGGTAATCGATACTGTTTACCTTGAAAGCCTGCAGTGCAAAGCCATCATAGGCCGTAGTGAAAATGATGGGAGTGCGTACTTTTGTTTTATTGAATAGCTCAAAGCAATTGCCATCAGACAATTGTATGTCCATCATCATCAGGTCTACCGGCTGTTTTGTTTCCATCCATTTCAGGCCTTCTTCCACCGATTCTATTACGGCAACAACGTCAATGTCCGGATTGCATTTGTGGAGCAGCTGTGTAAGACGCTCGGCATTATGCATTTCGTCTTCAAAAATTACTATTCTCATGAGGAGGTGATAATGGGTAGTTTTACAATGAACATATCTTCCGTCTGACAAATATCTATGTTGCTGTTGCTGATCAGTGCATATCGTTTCTGAATATTTTCAAGGCCTATGCCGGATGATATTTCCGGGTTGGCTTTCAGCCGTACATGATTAGATACGACGAGGAAATTTCCTTCGCTTTTTATGGTGATCAGCAAAGGATCCTGTGCCGAAAAGCGATTGTGTTTTATGGCATTTTCTATCAGCATCTGTAAAGTAACCGGTGGTATCATCCCTTTTGTTTTTACTTTTTCAGAGATGTCGGTAATGAACTGTATGCTTTGCTGGTGGCGGATGCGGATCAGGAAAAGATATGCATCCAGGAAATCCAGCTCTGTTTGTACAGGTACCAGGTTTTCAAATTTTTTGTCGAGAATATACCGGTAGGTCTTTGCCAGCTGTGTAATGTAATCGGCCGACAGGTCGGGGCTCTTATACACGAGGTTGGTGAGTACGCTCAGCGAATTAAAAAAGAAATGGGGATCTATCTGGTTGCGCAGTGCATCGTATTGTGCCTGGATATTTTCCCGCATCAGTCTTTCTGTTTGCAGCTGGTACTCCTTCCAGCCGGAATAGTAAAACACGATCCCGTTAAAAGTTAGGATCAGCAGGTAAAACATAAAAATGCCAAAGTTCAGGTCATAGCTGAATGCACGGAAACTATCCCAGGCTTCATAACGGTTAAACAGCAATATATCTGACCCGCCATAAAAAAAACCAAACAGGAAAGCCACCAGCATACCATAGAGGAGCAGGCTGCTGCACAACACTACCAACCGGCCGGAAGTGCTTTTGGCGGCAGTTTTTCTTTCGATGGTACGGGCCAGCCGTGCGGCGCCTTCCCAGGCCAGCAGCCCAAAGATCACATAGAACAGGCTGAACAGCTGTCCGCGGAGATCAAACATCTGCAGTCCTTTTATAAAACTATGGTCAAAGGATTTGAAGATGGTACTGAATGTATAGAGGATCAGGATCCGCGACAGATACAGAAATACTTTACTGGAAAACAATTTTTCGTTCTCTTGAAAATTCATCGGGCCGATTGTGTATTACTAAAAGTAGTTATTTTCCTTAAACCATGTTAACGCACCGGAAACGGCCGCTTCTACCGGTGTGTAGCGGAGCTGTAGTTCCCGCTCTGATTTTTTGCCGGAGTAATAGTTATCGAGGCACAGCATATAAGCAGTGCTGTAATTTAATTTTCCGGAGATACCCGGCAGTGAGCCGATCATACCACCGATTTTAAGAACGAACCTGGGTATCCTGATCAGTAGTTGCCGTTTGCCGGAGATCTTTTTCAGCAGCCTGAAAAACTCGCCATAGGTGAGGTTTTGGCCGGCCAGTAAATAGCAGTCGCCCATTTTACCCTTTTCAAGGGCGTTGATAATGCCTTTGCATACATCTTTGATATATACAAAATTTTTCCCTCCCGGGGGATAGAACAGGAGCCGGTGTTTTAGTCCGTAGAGGATCAGTTTCCCGGAGCTGGGCTTTACATCATTGGGGCCAATCATAAACGTGGGATTGACCACAATAGCGGGCAGTTGCCGGGCAGCCACCTGTTCCAGTATATATTGCTGGGCGAGATATTTACTGTTGATATAGCCTGAATTGGCGTTGAACAGGGTAAACCCGTTCAGCTCATTGCCCGGGTTGTTTTTATTTCCCGGGCCAATGGTGTTGGCCGTGCTTACATAAATAAGCTTTTGCACCTGGTGGACCAGGCAGGCGTTGGCAATATGCCGGGTGGCGATAAAGTTGGCTTTTTCGTATTCGGCAAAGGAAATGCCCCATTGTTCGGTGATACAGGCGGCGTGTATCACCATGTCGCAACCTTTTACCGCGTCGTTTACATGATCGCTGTTGTCGATATGGCCAAAGAAAACCTCGCAGGGGATATCTGCAATGCCTTTCATATCGGCGGCAGGTCTTATCATGATCTTGATATCATATCCCATCCTGTACAGTTCCCGGGTAAGATTGGACCCGAGAAAGCCATTGGCGCCGGTGATCAGTACTTTTTTCATGTGCTTGTTTTATACAGATAATGCGAAAGGGATTTCTTTTTTTACTTCCCTGGAAACAATTTTCATTTTCAGCGACAAAGGCAGCAGTTGCATCAGTGCATGATTAATTTTATTCATCAGGCCGGGAATGATAACGGGATAGCCGGCGAGTGTGCCTTTCAGGGCTATCCTGGCTATTTCCGGGGTGGGCAGCAGTCCCATTTTTCCTTTTAATCCCTGGCTGATGATCCTGCGGGAGGTATGGGAGTTGGTCATGATAGGGCCGGGGTATATTACGCTGACCGACAACCCCGTGGAGGCCAGTTCTTCTTTCAGCCCGAGAAAGAAGGAAGAAATAAATGCCTTTGACGCGGGGTATACCGTTTTATAGGCGATGGGCGTAAAGGCGGCCATACTGGCGATGTTCATGATATAACTTTGTTTATGCCGCAACAGGTGCGGGATGAGCAGATGTGTCAGCAGCACGGTACTTCTTACGTTGAGCATGATAATATCGTCTATCCGTTCCAGTGAGGTATCGGTAATGGAAGAGGTGCCACCCACGCCGGCGTTGTTGATGAGAAAATCGATGGCGTATTGTGCAGTGATAACGCTCAGCCTGGATTTAAGTATTTCGCTGTTAGACAGGTCAAATTCAAACACTTTTACGCTCACCTGGTATTCGAGTTCCAGGTTGTGTGCAATGGACTGCAGATTGCCTCCCGGCAGGGCAATCAGGATGATGTTGTGGCCTTTTCTGGCGCATTGGATGGCGAATTCTTTGCCCAGCCCGGAGCTGGCGCCTGTGATCAGCGTGTAGGTATTGTGCGGCATAACATTTATTTTTCGAGCAGACTCCTGAACTTCGTCATGGTCTTGAAAAGATTATCGTGAATAATCGGATCTGATACCCAGCGGGGGATCTTTTTACTGCGGTCGGTGGTGACCATATAGGTGACCTTCATTTGCCCGTTGTTCACCGGTTCTATGATCCATTTACCACGGGTGCCCGTGATACGGCTGGTTTTATCATGTAATGGAAAACGGCCGTCGGCCGTACTTTCAAAAATTACCTCGGTGGCGCCGGTGGCAGCAGGTTCCTGGCAGCGGTACAGCAGACAGCAGTCCTGGTCGTCCATAGGCCAGGGGATGTCGTATTTGATATAAGTGATCCAGTGCTTCGGGTCGCTGGCGGCGGCAATTTTATAATCAGCCGCATTGGTATTCCAGTCCCGGCCCCGTGCCTGGTCTTTGAAAAGACCTATAATAGCAGGCACGGCAGCTTTTACCTGGAATATGGCCTTTATTTCCCTTACATTTTCCCCTCCGGCGCCCGGGATCCATCTTTCATACAGCGAAATGGCCTGGTCGTGCTTTACCAGCTTAAAGTCGCTGGTGTCGCCAAACACAGACCTGATGGTTAACATGCTGCTGATTAATAAAACGGGTAAGCGTCCCATACATAATAATTTGATGCAAATATGCGCCGGGCCGGATCGGTGGCAAACGATTTTCCGATGAGTTGTAGGATAAAGCAATTGACCTGTAGAAATGCCCGTTTATGGTGAAGGCCGGTTCAGGAAGTGAAATGGCCCGTTTCCGGCAGTGAAATCCGGAATTTATTATATATTAATGTGTGGAATACGGCTACTGTTTGAATCATTGGTAAAACACCTATACATATGAAATTACGTTCTTCCCTTTTTCTTTGCTGCAGCCTGCTTGGCGTAATGAGCGCCATGGGACAAACCAACGCCGAAAAGGCCCGCGAAAAAGTTGCTGAAGCGGTAAAAATAATGGATAGCGGAAAGCCGGCAGCATCCATACCGGTACTGGAAGAAGCACAAAAGCTGGACCCGGATAATATCGATATCCCTTATGAAATCGCCTATGCCACCTATATGATGGAAGACTATAAAGGCGCCCGCGATATGCTGAAAAAACTGACCCGGCGCGATGGAGCTGGTCCCAATGTGTACCAGTTGCTGGGCAATAGCTATGATCTGCTGGAGGAGCCTAAAAAAGCGATCAGCACTTACGACGATGGACTAAAGCTGTTCCCGGAAGCCGGTAATCTTTACCTGGAAAGAGGGGTGATGGAGATGAAAACAAAGGATTACGAAAAAGCGTTACAGTTTTTTGAGAAAGGTATTGAAATGGCGCCGATGTTTGCTTCCAACTATTACTGGGCTGCCAGGATCTTCTGTACTTCCACCCAGGTAGAAGTATGGGGCATGATGTACGGGGAGATATTTATGAACCTGGAGCGTAATACGGCCCGTACAGCGCATATCAGCAAGCTGCTATTTGATACTTATAAGTCGGAGATCACTTTTCCGAATGATACCAGTGTATCGGTGAGTTTCTGCAAGAAAACATCTGTTACCATTAGCCTCAGTGCCAATGCCAGCCCGGAAGAGCTGGCGAAGCAATTATCGAATATCAAACTGCCGTTTGGTACTACCATGTATGAGCCGGCGCTTTCTGTTGCCATGGTGGGCGACCGGACAATAGACCTGGCTTCATTGAACCGCATCCGTACCCGTTTCCTGGATGTATATGAACAGATGGGCTTCCAGAAAAAGGCGCCGGTGGTGTTGTTTGATTTTCAGCGGGAAGCCAGGGAAGCGGGACACCTGGAAGCTTACAACTACTGGATACTGAGCGAGGGCGACAAGGTGGCATTTAACCACTGGAAGCTGGCTAACGACGATAAATGGATACGGTTTGTAGATTGGTTTGGCGAGCACCAGATAAAGATTACGGCAGATAATAAATTTAATATGGCAAAGTACTGAGCATATTTTATTATTTTGTCCGCCGGCTGCATCAACAGCCGGCGGACCCGTTTAGGTACGCCCCGTTTTTTAAAACAGTGTAACATATGAAGTTTTACGGATTAATGCTCGCCTGCTTTTTTATGATGTCCACGCTTGCCGCACAAACTGTTTGCCCGGTCATTCCTATGCCGTCGGCAGCACAAAAGGAGCCTGGTACTTTTGTTATCAGCCATCAAACAACTATCAGGGTGGAAGATGCAGCACTGCGCCCGATGGCAGCTTATCTGCAACAGGAGCTGTTAAACCGCTACGGGTTACGTGTAGCGGTAGGGAAGGGTAAAGGCGGTACTGCGATTGTATTAAAGCAACAAACAGGCGGCACTAACCCCGATGCATATACGCTCGTTATGAATCCGAAATCTGCGGTGATCACGGCCGGCGACCGGGAAGGTATCTTCAATGGTATCATCTCCCTGATACAACTTACTACATCAGCCACCATGCAGGGAAAAACGCTGGCAGCAGACTGCTGGCATATTACAGATAAACCGCAATACGGCTGGCGCGGGGTGATGCTGGATGAATCAAGATTTTTCTTTGGGAAAACAAAAGTAAAATCGTTGCTCAACTGGATGGCGTTTTATAAGTTGAACCGTTTTCACTGGCACCTGACAGATGTGCCGGGCTGGAGACTGGAAATAAAAAAATATCCCTTGCTGACAACGGTAGGTGGTATTGGCAATATTGCCGATCCAAAAGCCGCGGCGGCATTTTATGCCCAGGACGATATCCGGGAAATTATCGCCTATGCGCAGGAACGCTGTATTACCATTATCCCGGAAATAGATATGCCGGGGCATGCCGCCGCTGCCAACAGGGCCTATCCTGCATTTGACGGAGGAGGCACCAGTAAATATCCGCAGTTTACTTTTAACCCGGGTAAAGAGGGAACATACGGATATCTTTCAGACATACTAACGGAAACGGATCAACTTTTTCCTTCGCAGATGATACACCTGGGCGGCGATGAAGTAACGTTTGGTAACGGGGGCTGGGATACCGACAGTGGTGTACTGCGGTTAAAACAGGAACATGGGTTGAAAGACCGTAAAGCCGTGGAGGATTATTTTATTCAGCGTATGGCCGACACCGTATTAAAACTGCATAACAAGGTACTGGCCTGGGATGAAGCGGCTACCACCACGCTGCATGCCGACAGCACCATTATTTGCTGGTGGCGGCACGATAAACCGGAGAGCCTGGCATTAGCATTGCGTAAGGGCTATTCGGTGGTATTATGTCCGCGTATTCCTTTCTATTTTGACTTTGTGCAGGACAGCAGTCATAAAATTGGCCGTCGCTGGAAGAATGGAGAGTTAAATAACCTGCAGACAGTATACGATTTTACCACCCGGCAGCTACCCGCAACAGCCGGGCAGGAATCGCTGATATTGGGCGTACAGGCTTGCGTGTGGACGGAAACGGTTCATAACAACAACCGGCTTGACTTCCTGTTGTTTCCACGTATAGCAGCCCTGGCCGAAACAGCCTGGACAGCACCCGGTCAGAAGGACTTTAATGGTTTCGAAGCCAGGCTAAAAGCACAGCAGCCATTGTATGCAAAAGATCACCTATATTATTTCGACGTTTTTGCACCCGGCAAACATGTAGAATCCGGTAAAGCAGCAACGGACTATATCGACTAATGCCTTGTTAACGCCTGCTAAAAGACAAACATTCTTTGTAAATTTATAGTATGCGCTACGAAACCATTCCACCACCACCTCACCTGGCACATATCATCCGTTTTTTCTGGGTGATGGAAGGGGAGGTGGGGTATACCCACTATAACATGGCCGATGCCTGTGTGGAAATGTTGTTTCATTATCGCGGATGCTTCGACGAAATCGCAGACAACGGTGAGCGGAGCCGGTCTTTTACAGCAGGCATACAGGGTGCTTGTCATGTGCTGCGCCGTTACACCATTGAAACGGGGTTTAGCATGTTTGGCGTATACTTCTATCCGCAGGCGATACCGTTGCTGTTTTCAATGCCGGCATCTGAATTAACCAATACGGCGGCGGAACTGAGTTATGTATTAAAGCGCACCGGCGCTATGCTGGAAGAAAAAATGATGCTGGCAAAAAATACTGCGGAGCGCTGCAGCATTATCAGCCGTTTTACGGAAGAGCGGCTGGCTGCCCAATACACCAACACCTTACCGGTTTTTGCCGCCATCAGGGATATTATCCACCAGCCGTCCACGCACAGTATACGGGAACTATCAAAGCAATATTATTTATCGGAACGGCAATTTGAAAGACAGTTCAAACAATATGCAGGTTTGTCGCCCAAGCTGTTTTCACGCATCATCCGTTTTCAGACTGCGACTTCTTTTTACAAACGCGATGTAATGAGCCTGGGCAGCATTGCCCTCGAATGTGGCTACTATGACCAGTCGCATTTTATCAACGAGTTCAGGATCTTTTCCGGCATGCATCCCAAACAATATTTCTCAGGCCGCTCAGGGGCCACCGACTGGCGCGACTAGAATGTCGGGTTTTTCCAATTTTTTGAAGAACAGCTTCCGCAACTTTGTGATGAAGTATCACCTTTAAAACAAAGTTATTATGAAACTACCTGAAACACATCAGCAGGTTATGCCTTACCTGATCCTGGACAATGCCGTTGGCTTTTTTGATTTTACAAAGAAGATATTCGGCGCCACTGAAAAACACCGGAGCTTCCAGGCCGATGGCAAAACATTGAGACACGGAGAAATCATGATTGGTCATAACACCATTATGTTTGGTCAAACGAGCGATGCCTGGGGCACCGCTAACGCCGGGCTTTTTATTTATGTAGATGACGCGGACGCCACCTTTGAACAGGCATTGGCTTTGGGCGCCACGGAAGTAATGCCGGTAGCTGATCAGGGATATGGCCGTTCCGGAGGAGTGAAAGATCCGTTTGGAAATACATGGTGGGTTACATCATTATAGCATTTACCGGTATACGTCGTATGTGCGTTTACGTTATAAAGTCATTTTTCAGATAAGTGTATAAATGACAAGCTGGTCGGTAAGACCAGCTTTTTTTATTGCGTGGTTGTCAATGTTAAGTTTTTATTATCGCTGTATAACCGCAGTACCTGCGATTAATTTGCTACGATGCGTTGCTGTGTTGCAATGTACTTGACCAGGCATGAGTACCTGTGCCAACCGGTGCGCTGTTTGTGTCACCCATTAAATCACTGAACAAATGATTATTGACGACTATCCTGCGACCATCAAATTTTCATTATCAACCAAGTCTGATGTAACAACTGAATCGTCGCCCCTGTTGCCGTTATATTACCGGCATAATGCATTGAAGGGTGCCTTTGTAACGTATACAGCGGGTGACTTTGGTTGTTTTTCTACCCAGGAAATACGACATGAGAACTGGGTAATGGGCTGGTTGAATTTTTCTATAAATGATCCTGTAACGCTCGCGTTTACTACAGATCAGCCTATGGTAGCCCTGATATGTACGCTCAAAGGAAAGGTAGCCTATGAACTTCCAGGTTATGGCAGTTTCACTTTGCAGAGAGGCAGGTATGGGTTTTATTATATTCCACCGCAAATGGAGAACAAGGTGCTGCTGGCAGAAGATGAACATAATACCGTTTACTTTTCTTTTTCAGCCGTGTTTTTGTCATCGTTTGCAGAGCAGCATGCCAACTTCCAGGAATTATATACCGCCCAGCAAAACGCTGTAAAAACAGGAAATGTATTCCCCGTATTTAAAATAGGTATTGAGGAGCGTAGAATCCTGGATGCCATCCGCAACAGTAATCTGGCCGGTCCGGCAAAACATATTTTCCTGCAGGCAAGGATCAATGATTTGCTGGTTAGTTATTTCTCGTCACTTGAAACTACCGACCAGGGGCAACTTCGGGTGGAGGATCAGCAGGTGCGGTTCCGGGAAATTGAATTGTTTATACAGGAGAATTATCATTTACCGCTTAAAATGCAATTCCTGAGCCGCAAGGCCGGCATGAACCTGCGGAGCTTTGAAAAGGGATTTAAAGGCTATTTCGGGGTGAAGGCCAAGGAGTATATTGAACAGTTACGCGTGAAACTGGCAACAGACCTGTTAAAAAACAGCGATATGCCTATTACGGCCATCGCCTATCATGTGGGGTTTGCAGGTACAAATTATTTTTCTTTTGTGTTCAGAAAAATTCAGCATTGTTCCCCGCGGGAGTATCGTCAGCGGAATGAGGGAAAGAAAATGGATAAAGGTGAATTTTTGTAGGTTTTTTAATTCGCTTTTTTGAACATTAATTTAGGATTAAATTTTGATATTTGATAAAGAAGAAGAGCGCGTAATGCTGATATGATTTTTGTTACGATAGCCTGTTTTTTTATGCCAACAATTGTTTGACCTGCTGTTGATATTGAATTGCCGTCCTCAAAATAACATATTTATGCCGATGAAATCCTTTCCATTAGGATAAAAACCGCAAAAAGTAATTCCAATACTGATTACTCATTCCCTCATAATGAACCGGTAAGGTATTGTTATGCCCCATTCATGGGTAATCCGTTCACATATTTTTTAAAATGTTTCTTTTTATGAAGAAAAGTATCATCATTGATGTTATCAGCTATCTATTGGTGTTATTGTTTGTTTATACGGGAGCGAGCAAGCTGCTCAGCTATGGCTTCTTTTATGCGCAGTTGCATAAACAGCCACTGCCTGAGGCCATTTTACCGGTGCTGTCTGTCGCTGTGCCGGTGGGTGAAATCCTGGTTGCCACCTGTTTGCTGGTACCGCGGTTCAGAAAGGTCGGTTTTTTTGCATCTCTTTTACTGATGAGCGCCTTTACGTTGTATGTGGGCTATATTTTAAAGTTTGTTCCCGGAAATAAACTGCCTTGTACCTGTGGAGGAGTGATTAATATGATGTCGTGGCGGCAGCACCTGGTGTTTAATTCCTTTTTTACTTTTCTGGCACTGGTTGGCTTTTACCTGGAAAGGAAGCAGTCCTATCCTGAACAGAAGAAAATGTTGGTGGTATGAAACGCATAGCTTTTTACCTGTTGGCAGTATGTTTCTTTTTGGGCGCGTGTAAACGGGCGGAAAGCGATATCCCGGTTTTTAACCTGCTATTATCCGATAGCAGTACAATAGTCAATACCGGGAGGATACCGGCGGGGAAGATTACCATGTTTGTGTTCTTTAGCCCCGATTGTGAATATTGCCAGGATGAAACAATTGACCTGATAAAGAATATGGAGGCAGTAAAATCAATACAGTTCTACTTTGTCAGTTTAGCAGCTGTTAGCCAGATACATGAATTCGTTGAGTTTTATAAACTGGGGAATTACGCCAATATCACGGTAGGAAAAGACTATACGTCTTCTTTTCCCAAACTATCGGGCGTAAAAGCGATTCCTACTTCTATCATTTATGACAGGGAAGGGCAATTGAGAGTAGTGATAAAAGGCGGGTTTACGGTAAAACAGTTGCTGGAGAAAATTGAACAGTTATGATTGGGTGTTAAGTAAAAAATAAGATCATGCAGGATATTTCAGTTGATAAGCTTCCCCCGGAGATAATTTCCACAGACAATGCGGCAAAGAAGTTCTATGATTTCAGGCATCTGCTGAATGAGTTTGGACTGGCATTTACGGAAAAGGACTTCTATTTGCAGGTAGGAGAAATAAAACAGGTAGAAGGATGGATCATTCATTTATCTGTTATCCGCCTCCAGATGTTAGATTTGTTCAACAGGCTTATACCCGAACTGGCTGCCGGTGACATACCTTTTAAAATTATAAGAGATAGCGAAACGGCAAGATATATACTGGATGCCACATTGGGCTATGAGAAACTGGGTAAGATAATGGCCGTTTACCCAAAAGAAGGGACAGATATTGTGGCTTTGGCGCAACGTTTAATTACCCTGACCGCGCAGTTTAAAGGACCAATTATTCCTACTGACAGACGTTTGGGCGGAATTGTGTATACGCGTTTTGGCGGATATAACCCGGTTATCGGGGCCGACGATCCGGCTAAGATCCCTTATATACATAATGGCCGCGGAGAACTGGTACCGGATACCTACAGCATACCATTCCAGCCCGCAGCCGATAGCATATGGCCATTTGAGAGCATCGCGCCGGTGTTACCGCCGGCGTCCAGAAAGCTCTGGAAGGACAAGTACAAGCCACTTCTTATCCTGAAAGATGATACAAAAGGGCGTGTATTGAAAGGCATCTACATGAAAGGATTCCTGAACATTAAGCATTGCATTATAAAAGAAGGGAAAAGTAATATGTGGGTCGACGAGTTTGGACGGGATATCCAGGATCGTTTGAAGTGGCAGTATGAGCTATGTAATGACCTTTCCAATGATATTCCGTTGCCTAAAATATTCGACTTATTTGAGGAAGAGGAGAATCTTTATCTCGCTATGGAATTTATCAGCGGAGAGTCGTTGGAAGATGTGGTGACATCATGCTGCAATGGTGACAGCTGGTTTACGTTGCCCAGGGAGAAACGGCTTGGTCTCATTAATTACCTTTCGAAAATAGTGGCCATTATCCGGAAATTTCATGGACGGGGATATGTACACAGGGATATTACACCGGCTAATTTTCTTATTGATAAGAAAGACAGGATTTTCCTGATTGATATGGAGCTTTCCTATTCGGTTTTTCGGCAACAGCCTGACCCTCCGTTTAAACTGGGAACCTATGGTTATCTTTCTCCGGAACAGCGTACCCATAAAGTGCCGGCGTTTGCCGAAGATCTATATGCAATAGGAGGGCTGATGATATTTGCTTTTACAGGGTTGCCTCCATTGAAGTTCAATGTACGGGAATTTGAACCGCTCCTGGAAAGCCTGTTGTTCTACACCCGCAGCAGATTTATAAGCGAACATATAGTACGATGCCTGAGCAGGGATCCTGCTGAAAGACCTTCCCTGGAGGAAACCAGCGAGATATTGGCTAAATATGCGCAGGAAGTTAAAATGGAAACATTGCCGGATAGTAAGTTATTCGGTAACAACGCCGATGCAGTAACGGAGGATCGGGTAAAATACCTGGTTGATAAAGGATTGAATGGATTATTGGGAGACTCGTTAATAACGGAAGATCTTTTATGGGATTCCCGGGTGGTATTGAATAATAGTTTATCGCAAACCGCCAATCTTGAACGAAACTATCTTTCCGGCCTGTACAATGGCATGGCAGGTATTTTATATTGCATTTCAAAGGCCGGCCTACTCGGATATGATGTATCCGACCTGATACCCGCCTATCAAAGCTGCTGGGAGTATATTAAACGTAAAAACTATGGAGAGCATTTAACATTACCGGGGGGCTTGTATGGAGGAGGTGCGGGTGTTGCACTTTCGATAGCGCAGGGATTGGAAGCTGGTTTGATTGTGTCTGACAAAGAGTGGACCGATTGCCTGGAACGTTCTTTCACCAATACGGGCGATGGCCTTAGTTTCTCTCACGGGATTGCTGGAGAGGGGGTGGCCTTACTTCAATGCGCTAAATGGTTACATTCTGAGTTCACGCGCTTGCAGTTGACACAACACATTGATACTATATTGAAGGCGCAGTTGCCGGATGGAACCTGGCATCTGGAGGATGCCGGAAATACAGGGAAGCAAATGATTGATATTGCAAACGGGTTTCCCGGTATTGTTTATTTTCTGCTGGACTATGTTAATGTTTACCCGGAAGAGCGTGTTATAACCGCTGTCAGAAAGGCGTTGAACCGGCTGATCACAATGGCAATAAGCAAAAATAATATGCTTTGCTGGAAAACAGCGCAACCGCCCGGTGTACGTTTGTTTAGCCGTGATTTAGGTCAGCCTGGAATTATATGGTTGTTCATTAAAGCATTCCGGTATTTCAAGGCTCCTGAGTATAAAGCAGCAGCAGAGAAAGCCCTGCGGTTTTTACCTGCTTGTCCTACGATTACCGACTTCTCCCAATCTACCGGATTGGCAGGATTAGGAGAAATTTACCTGGAGGCATATGAGGTGCTGGGAAACCCCGAGTGGAAGCGGAGAGCAGGATGGATTACCAATACCTATGCGCATCTTTTTCAAATGACTACAGGTGGAAATAATTATTGGGTGATGGCGTATCATCCCGACCCGGTGGCCGATTTTATGCTGGGGAATTGCGGGGTTATTCATTACCTGATGAAACATCAGCATAAAGAACGTATAAACTGTTTTAATCTCTTACACAAGTAACACAGATTTTACCAACATACAAATTTGACGGACGTTTGAATAAGGCGTTCAGGAGCTATTGTGCGCAATAATATCCGGGTTAACTGCAGTATATCCGGGATCAACAGGAGGAACCGAAAACCTGTAAAAGAGTAGGTACTATTTTTTAATAACTTAAAGTTTTTTTTGCTTTTTGAATTTAAAAAGCAAGCATACATATGAGAAATACCAGAATTTTATTGGGAGCTACTACTTTAATCCTGGCGGTTGCAGGCGCGATTTCTACTATGGCAAGCAGCCGTGTAAAAAATGCTAAAATACTCACCACTGTTGGCGCCAGCAAAATTTGTGTACTGTTTACATCTCCCTGCCCTGTAGGACAAACAGTAAAATGTACAACTGCCGGAGGAAAAACTGTTTGGACAATTGCGTCTAATTGCGTTCGTCCTTTCCTGAGACCAGCTCATTGATCCATCTGAAGTAATTCAGTCTGATCGGAGACCTTTCAATTATGGCGGCTGGCGCAAAGACCAGCCGCCTTTTTTAACTGACTTTCAACCTGGCCGGTGGTCAGTTTTCTATTCCGGGGTAAACGGGATCTCTGATAACCAACACCTTTATTTTTTTTGTGCCTTCCAATAGATGGAGCCCATGTGCTGCCAATCCTTTTTGAATTTCCTCCAGGTTCATGGGCAGATAGTGGATCAGTATATCGATATTGGTATTAATTCCTGTTTCATCGATTACAGGTACCGGAAGTGTTGAAAAGCAACGGAAAATTTTTCTGACCGGAAAATTTCTGACCAGTAAACTGGTATCTGTGGCTTTGTATACAGGCTTTTCTCCCTTTGTCTTTAGTTTCCGTTTTGCTTCATCGGTAGCTACCAGCTTCCAGTAAGGCATGGTTCTTTCTTCCATGGCAACATCATAACCGAAATAGTTTTTCAGGTCATTTTGCATCGCACGCATTACATCGGCGGGAGTGTTTTTGTAATAAGGAAGCGTTAATCGGTAGCAATAGAGGTCGTCAGGTTCTGAAGCCATAAATTTCTTTTTATCGGCGATCTCCAGTATGGGTGTATCGCATACATAGCCATAGGCGCTGTCGCGGTAATCAATCGGGTGGCGGCCAAGATATGCCAGTACATACAGGTTGCTGATATTGTCGGCGATGGACTGGAATTTTCCGTTTTCAAGGATAATACTGAGATTCCGGCTTCCCTTAATCAGCGGATTCCATTTATTCAGCGCGGATTTAAAGATCAGGGTACTATCATCGCTAACTGCATCTTTATCCAGGTCGTATTGCAGCGGGCGGGATTCATGTTCTCTATATGCCTTTGTCAGCAATGGTTGTTTGCCGGATAAAAGTGTTGTTATATTATCGGCAGTTAAGCCTATGGTGAAATCATATACCTGTCCTTTAGGGTCAATGATGATCACATAAGGACACGTGCTGATGTCCAATCTCTTAAATAACGAAGAATCAAATGTATGGGCTATTTCCAGGTTCAGTGTTTTTTTAAACCGGTCATATTTTTTCCTGATTTCGTTTTCCGGATCTTCTTTGCCCACCAGGAAATACTGTACCTGTCCATTAAATTTCTTCTGTAGTGCATTGATGTGCGGAAAGCTGCTGATGCAGGCGCCGCAATTTTTACTCCAGAAGTCAAGAAATACCCATTTCCCCCGATAATCTTTTAAACTGACTTTTTCCGCGGAAAAATCCCGGATCCCATCTAATACAACGTCGGGAAAGTAGTCACCTGGCCCGAGGTCTGCCAGATCAGCCGCCTTGTCCTGCGGGAAGGCGTGCAGGCTTGAAAGGATGGTCAGCACGAACAATACTGTTTTTTTCATCTTAAAAAAAATAGTAAATTATTTTAAGGGTATGGAAAATTGTTGTGTACGTGTAGGCATGCATTGTTCATCAGTACAGGCCATGTAGGAGATACTGCCATTTATTTTTGTGGCAGCTTCATCTTTAATCTGTACCACCTGAACAAAGTCCACGGCAGATTTATATCGATAGGATTTAATACCTACTTCTTTATTTTCGTAAAGCTCCCTTTGGCCTATTTCCTTTACTTTCCCATGAAACGCCACGGCGGGATTTTCGCTGAATTTCACGAGAGGGGGTGTTGCAATGGCTTCGGGAGGCTGTACCTGTGAGTACAGATGCCATCCGCTTTCTATAATAGCGGTGATATGTATTTTAAAAACATTTCCGGACATTTTCTGGCTGCTGTACTGCCAATGTATTTGTCCATTTGCATTTGACGCTGCAAGACAACCGATAACGATGCTGATGGTTAATAGTTTGAATTTCATGACATATTGATTTAGTATCCCGGGTTTTGTTTAAGATGCTGACTCATTTGTATATCTGAATGTGGTATTGGATAGAGTTGCTGATAACTTTGCCAGGGGCCTCCGCCTTTTTCCGGTGTAATAGTCAGCATGACCTTATCTACCAGGTTGTGCGACTTTAAATCCAGCCAGCGATGCCCTTCGGTAAACAGCTCCGCTTGCCGTTCGTGCATAATTGCTTTTATGAGCGCTTCTTTTGTGGCCGCTTTTGTTGGTGTCAAACCTGCCCTGGCGCGAAGTGCATCGATGTCGTCCGCGCCCGGTTTCAGTTTGTTTTGCTGTATGCGGGCTTCTGCCCGGATCAGCAGTTGCTCTGCCAGTCTCAGTACCATACTGTATTCTTTTTGTTCATCCTGCCCGTCTTTTATTTTGTATTTAAAAGGATAGTAATAGGTGGAACCTGGTGTTACCACGCTGTCGACCCAGGAATCTTTTCTTTTGTCGCCCTGTTCAAAAGCATCGAGAACCTGGGGACTTAATGCAACACCGCTGGTAGGATCGGGGATGTCTGTCAGTATAAATCTGCTGCCCTCATCGGTGTGAAAATTATCCGGAGGAGGCATTAGCTGCCAGATAGTTTCGGTACTGTTTTTAAGAAAAACCTCGTTGAGATCCTGCGGAAGATTAAACAGTTCCGTATTGTTGATGATTTTGCTGCTCTGCAGTTCAGCATTGAGATAGTCTTTGTTAAAGAGGTATGCCCGGGCCAGCAATGCAGTAGCTGCCCACTTGGTTGGCCTTACCCTTTCATCGGAGGGCGCATTTTTACTATCAATGTAATGATCTGCCAGTAATGCCTGTGCTGCAGTCAGGTCATCAATGATTTGCTGGTAAACATCTTTCTGCGGAGACCCGGGAAGAGTGGGAATAACACGATAGTCGGTTGTTTTGATAATGGGAATATCTCCATAGAGTGTTGTCAGATAGAAAAACCAGAATGCCCTGATGAATGTTGCTTCCCCTGAAAGTTGGTTTTTTACTGCTGTGGTCACCGCGCTTGAATGCTGCAATCCTTCCAGCACAGCGTTAGCCTGGTATATATAGTTATAAGCATTGGTCCACAGCTGAATGTCGGTACCCGTACTTTCTGTCAGTGCATTCTTATAGAGATTATCATATTTATCGGCTCCGTAGTTGGTAAATTCATCTGAGGAAAGACCGGTATACTGGATAATGGTGGTCATAGACTGCATCTGGGCGTAGATGGAGGTCACTGCTGAGGTAGCAACATTGTTATCACTGAATACCTCCGATACGGCCAGTTCGGTTTTAGGCGGAGCTACTTCTATAAATTTTTTGCATCCGGGAAAAGCCATCATCAAAAGAAGCAGCGCGAATGCTGACAGGTATCGTGCAGGCATATTTTCTGAGTAAACTGGTTTGTCTGGTCGTATATTTTTCCGCATAATGAGTAGTATTTTTATTAAAGGCCAAGTTGTATTCCGCCAACAATCATCCTGATTGGAGGTAACACCAGTCCGTTTTTTGTTTCAGGGTCTAATCCCTTATAGTTGGTAATGGTGAACAGGTTTTGTCCCTGCGCATAAATTCTTGCGTTTTGCAGGTGTACTTTTTTCAGCCATTGGCTGGGTAAGGAATAGGAGAGTACTATATTTTTTAACCGGATAAAAGAAGCATCAGTAATACTGATATCGCTGTTGTTACGCCAACCCGCTGCTGCGTTGGTTTTTGAGTTGCCGGTAGAGAATCGCTGGATATCTGTGATGTCGCCTTTTTGCTGCCACCTGTTCATCGCTTCTATCGGTGCGTTCCTGTTATTGCCACCCATTACTTTACCAATGCGGGATAGAAAGTCAGCCCCGGTCTGGTTCACAAATTGTACAAATACATTTAGTTCGAATCCTTTTAAGTTAAAAGTATTCTGGAGGCCACCATAATACTTTTGCGTTATTTCCCTGGAAATGATATAGTCATTCATGGTACCGTCGTTATTGGCGTCTAATACTGTATACAGACCAGTTTCCGGGTTAACGCCGGTATATTTAAAATAGGGATTGATATAAATAGATTCGCCGATCTTGTATTTGGAGCCGTACGACGATGAGTCAATATCGGGGTATTTAATAAGCTTATTGTGCGGGATGCTGATATTGGCGCTGGTACTCCAGTTGAACTTTTCTGTTTTAATATTGACCGTCGTTAATTCGAGTTCTATACCTGTATTTTGGACGATGGCCGGCCTGTTATATTGTACAGAAAGAAACCCGGTGGTGGTAGGAAGCGGATATGCTACGAGTTGATTGCCGCTCCTGTTACGGTAGTAATCGGCATTGAACAATATCCTGTTGTTTAGGAAGCCGGTTTCGAGACCAAATTCCAGTTTGTTAACCCGTTCCCATCCGTAGTCAGGATTAAACAACCGGGTGGGGCTGATAGAAGGAAGGCCCTGGTACGGGAAAACATAGCTGCTATAGGTGCTGAGATATTGGTAGTCGGGTATCTGATCATTACCGGTGGTACCGTAACTGGCTCTAATTTTCCCAAAGCTCAGGAGGTTGAAATGATCTTTTATCCAGTTTTCTTCCGAGAATATCCAGCCAATACCCATGGCGCCAAAGTTTCCAAACTGTTTACCCGGACCAAACCTGCTGCTGCCATCTCTTCTGGCGGTGAGATTGACCAGGTATTTCTCTTTCCAGTTGTAGTTGATACGTCCGAAAAGGGCATTGTACTTGTATTGCGTATACCGGTCTTCCAGTAACAGTAATGACTTTGCAGCCATGATATTTGTAATCAGCGCGTCGCTGGTGAAGTCGGATGCCTGGTAGGCGCTGCTGGTCTGGGTATTTTGCTGGAAGGTTGCGCCTAACAGGATATCCAGTTTACCATTCCCCATTTTTTTTATGTAGTTGATCTGCGGTTCGGCCAGCCAGCTTTTCAGGTTGCTGTTCCCATAGGTGTTTGATCTTAAAAAGGTATAATCGATGTACATGGGGGCGTTCATAGACAATGGCTGTATGGCCGCCTGGTTGGTAGCGTAGTAGTTGTAGCCGAAGCTGGCTTTGGCAAAGAGGCCGGGCAGCAGTTCGTATGACAGCGTGAGGTTGCTGATCAGGTTATCTGACGTTGCCACGGAATTTGCTTTCGTAGGCCCCAGGGGGTTAACGAAAGTATTATTTTCCCAGTTCAGCTGCCCAAGTGAGTCGTAAACAGCCGGAGCGTCAGGCGCCAGCAGGATATTACCGGTGAAATCATATACCGGCATTTTATTTTTGTCGTTCACATAATTGGCTGAAAAGCTGGTGCGAAATTTTTCGTCTGCGGAGGAGTGTGCAAAACTAAACAGGAGGGAAGCTTTGCGATCGGAATAGTCTCCCGGGAATACGGTTGTCTGGTTACTATATCCTCCGCGGATAGAAAACTGGGTATTGGCATTTCCTCCAGCCACCACCGCCTGTATGTTTGTTAACCGGGCGGTTCCGCCTATCAGCACCTTTTGCCAGTCGGTATAACGGGTAGTATCCCATTTTCCGTTGATGTCATAATCATTTTTGCCTGGGTTCCTGTTATCATTTTTGAAGGCTTCATGACGCATTTCGAGATACTGGGGGGTATTGAGGAGCGATACCATATTGGTTACCTTTCCGCCGCCGGTGGAGATGTTCAGATCGAAAGTTGTTTTGCCTGCGCGTCCTTTTTTGGTGGTGATCAGAATTACACCGTTAGCGCCCCGGGAGCCGTAGATGGCCGTTGCATCTGCATCTTTCAATACGTCGATCCGTTCAATGTCGCCGGGGTTCAGACCATTAAAGGGACTTGTGCCGCCGCCGTTTACCAGGTTGCCGGTAGCATTTGTAGGACCGAGTGCTTCCGGTGTCATGGAGGTAGCAGGAAAGGGTACGCCGTCAATTATGTATAATGGATTGTTGCCGTTAGCCATGCTGTTTTTACCCCGCAGCAGTACCTGGATGTTGGCGCCCGGAATACCTGATACCTGGTTAATATATAACCCGGGAACCCTGCCTTCCAACGCCATCATGGGATCTGTTACCGGTTGCATCGCAATAACATTTGCCTGTACTGAGCTTACGGCGCCCGTGTTGAAGCGTTTGGTGGTCGTACCATAACCGATCACTACTGTTTCATCCAGTGTGCCGATTTTTCTTTTTAATGTAACAGATAGACTCCGCCTGTCGCCGGGTACAATTTCACGTGATTCAAAACTGGTATAGGTAAACCGGAGTGCGGCGTTGTGCGGAATATTGGCGAGCACAAATCTTCCGCCGGCATCCGCGCTGGTACCCACCGCAGTGCCTTTGATCATAATGGTGGCTCCCGGAAGCGGGTTGCCTTCTTCATCGGTAATTTTCCCGCTTATCAGGGGGAATGCGGAGGAATCTTTCGGAGAGGTTCCTTTTGCTGGTTGTGGCTCTTTTTTGGCTTCGTTTGTTTCCTTTCTCAGGTAAATACCATTATCAATATACTTCCATGTGATGCCCCTTGTATTGAACAGCTGACCCAATACCTGGTTTAACGGGGCTTCGTTATAACTCACATTTACTTTCTCATTGGTATTTAATTCATTTTCACTGTAGTTAAAACGCCGGTGCGTTTGCTTTTCTATTTTTTTCATAATACTTCCCAGTGAAACGTTCCCCGCCAGCAGCGTAACCCGGTCATCACTATATCCCTGTGCGGAGGCGTATAAACAAAAACGTAGGAGCATCATCACAAGAAATGACCTGCCGGCGATGGAGCGGATTTTAAAATTTTTACTCATAAGTACTTGTTGAGGATGTTTTAAACATTGTCCGGTTTTTTGAGGGAGAAGATTCACATGCATGTACTTAGAAGGAACGGATAAGGGCAGGAGGTACTATCTGGAAAACAGGTTTTTAGTGTTAATATAATATGAACAATACCGAAACCTTTTTTTGTTAACGTTCCGTTTACAGTTAAAGAGGGAATATTTATTTGCTTGCAGCTGATTTAACCATGATCCGTATGCATGAAATAAGCGATGAAGCATTATTTGACCTGGTGAAAACGGGATGCAAAGCGTCATTTTCCTTATTGGTTGACCGCTACCGGCAGCTGCTGTTTATGGCAGCCAGCCAGCGGTTAGGCTCGGAGGAAGAAGCCCGCGATGCCGTGCAGGAGGTATTTATCTGGCTTTGGCAAAAAAAGAACAATGTGGAGTTACAATCGTCGTTAAGAAACTATCTTTACGGTGCGATTCGCAATTACTGTCATAATATTATCAGGGCACAGAAAAGTATCAGGAAACGCCAACAGCAGTACGCCTATGTCAGGGAGATTTTTATCAGTCCAACGGAGTTGGAAAACAAAGAACTGGGAGCTCGCCTTCGCCATGCCATCGATAACATTGCCCCCGCCAGCAGGGCTGTATTTGAAATGCAATACCTGGAAGGTATCAGTCAGAAAGAAATCGCCGCCAGAAGAGGCATAGGTTTGCAAACGGTGAAAAACCAGGTACTCAGCGCGCTGAAAGAACTCCGGAACAACCTGAAGCAACTTTAATTAATAATTTTTTAATCCTGATAGTACCTGTTTATGCTTTTTGTTCCTTATGCATAGAATTGACTATGAAAACTGATAAAGAATATCTAACCCAATTAGTGCTTTTTGAGATTTCAGGTAAGATCCGGGAAGATGAAAAAGCGGAGCTCAACAGGATGATCCGGGAGGATCAGGAAGCTGCGGGTCTCTATCGTCAGCTGCATGCTACCTGGCAGGATGATGCTATGCAATCTTCAGCGGTAAACAACTGGGGCCCTGATGAGATATGGAAGGCCATTCATCAGCGCAAACGCCAGCGAATCATCCATATCAGCTTAAAAGGTTTTGTGGCCTTGTCTGCCATGGCTATACTGGGAATTTTTATTATAAAAATTCCTGCTCACCATACGCCGCAGCCCCTTGCGGCAAGTAATCCATCTCATATCAGATTGCAGCTCTCCGGTGGACAACTGATAGATCTTAGTGATAAAGAAGGCCGGTTACAGGCAGGCAGCGCTACCTTCAATAACAACAATAAACAATTACGCTTTATCGCCGATTCCGGCCAGTCCCAATATGCTACCATTACGGTACCCGCTGGAAAGGAGTATACTGTGCATCTCCCCGATGGCTCAGCCATACAGCTGAACGCAGCATCACAGTTATTTTTCCCCATTGCCTTTAAGGGACATGCCAGGGAAATAACGCTTTACGGAGAAGCATATATGAAGATCGCCCCGTCAGCAGATCATCCTTTCCTGGTACATCTGCCAGGAGCTACCATACAGGTACTGGGTACGGAATTTAATGTGAACACCTACGATTCAAACCTGGTAAAAGTAGCATTGGTGAATGGCGCCGTGAAAGTAAATACAGATCACGATACTGCGCTCCTGAAACCAGGTTTCGAATCTGCATTGACCAGGGGAAAAGAAATGAAGATCTATAGATTTGATGAAGAGGATGTGCTGGCATGGCGGCAAGGACTTCACCTGTTTCATAATGCATCCGCAGAAGAAGTGGCCCGGCTCATCCATCGTTTTTATGGTATCCCCGTTCAGCTGGATATAAAACCGGAACATGCAAAAGCATTCACCGGATCTATTAACCGCAACAAGCCAGCCGTGAACTTCCTGGAAGGGCTGAAGTTTGCACAATACATGGATTACTATTTCGACAAGGACAGTATCCTGCATTTAAGACCCCTGCGTACCGGTGTCTGAGAAAATACCTATTCTTTCTGCCATCATCAGCGAGAAAGAAAGACAAACAATCATTGGAAACACCTGGTATCTGAACACTATGGGAGAAGCCAGTATGCTGAAGGCACAATTTACCAGCAATAATGAAATAACAAGGAATAAAGCGTTTGAAAATGCCTGGTCTTTTATCCTGTTGCGCCGGTTTCTAATCCACAGCACCAGTATCCATATAAAAAACAGGTTCGTAATCAGGAAAATGGCGGGAAATAAAAGCAGGATGGCTCCCTGTATATTCATGGACACTGCTGTTATACGGGTACCCGGATAGTGAAACCATCTTGCAGCGATAGCAGATACTTTCTTTTCCCCTAAATTATATACTTCGAGTTTTTCCAGTGGAGGTAAACAGTAATTAAACGTATTCGGTAAAAGGAAGTATCTCGTAAATCCAACAGGATGGCGTGTTATCAAAAATTTGCCATAAGTACCATAAACAGGAGCTACGGCTCCCCAGGAAGAGATGCCGTTGGTTTTATCCCCGGTTACATTCACATTCCGGGCTAAATACTGTTTTAACGGCGCCGCAGGATATTTAATATAAAATGCGCCATCTCTCGGAGAAACCGTTTTCAACTCTTCCGGTACTAGGCTGAAGTAACTTTTCACCAACCGGTCAAATTCCCGGCACTCAGCAGGTGGTGGCTCATTCTCCGTAATAAACGGATACATATACAACGCATTATTAGCCATCTGCCAACCGCCAAATATTGAAAACTGGCGGGTGCCGGTTAATGTATAGGAGCTGTTCCTGGTATGGTTCACAAACAACAGGATCAGTAACAAAGGGAACGCTATGCCGCATAATTTCCATACCGGTTTGCGGTGCGATATCACCAATGCCACTGCGCTGATAAGCGGATAGAACATGGCATTGTATCGCAGGGTAAATAGTATGGCTATCAGTAACGCATGTACGAATACCTGGTAAATACGCGGCCGGTGAATGATCCATAATAGTTGTACCAGCCATAGCAAACTGAGTCCAAGAAATAACGCATCGCTCGAAATATAATTACCCAGGTATAAAAACAAAGGATTGAAAAAAAGAAAGATGAAAATAATATTGCTCAGTTGGCGTGATGGCGCATAGAAGTAAAGCAGCGTGAAAAAGAAATACAGTGCGATTGCCTGTCCGAATAGATATTGAAAGGCCACAACGGCAGTATCGGAGTAGGTTAACTGATGAAATAGCCACAGGAATTTCGAATAGCCGATTGGCCATATGTTGACATCCAGCCGGTTGGCGGCAGCAAAAATATAACTATACGAGTCGGAAAAAAAGTCCGCAAAAGGATAACATAGTTTAAAAACAATTAATTGTATTATTGCTGCGAAAACAGCCACCAATAGGTAAATTCGCTGCGGCTTTGATAGTACGAATGAGGGAAAAGTAGCTGACATATATGTAGGGTTATTGAATAATTTACTATACCTCTTTCATTTGGATTTATCCATTTTAGCAAATCAACAATTGATAATATTAATTTAATATGAAGGCTATTGCTTTACTGCTGTTCTTTAGCACCGCTGCGTGTGCTCAATCGCCCTGGCCGGCAGAAAAAGCCGGTAAATGGTATGCACAGCAACCCTGGATTACCGGCGCCAACTTCATCCCTTCCACTGCCGTCAATCAACTTGAAATGTGGCAGGAGCCCACTTTTGATCCCGCTACTATAGCAAGAGAACTGGGGTATGCCGCAGATATAGGCTTCAATACCATGCGTGTATACCTGCACCATGTGGCGTGGCAGGAGGATGCCGACGGCTTTAAAAACAGGATAAAGCAATACCTCGCAATAGCCGACGGGCATAACATCAAAACCATCTTTGTTTTTTTTGACGACTGCTGGAAAGATCAGTATCATGCCGGTGCTCAGCCGGTGCCTGTTCCCGGCGTACATAACAGCGGATGGCTGAAAGACCCCGGCAGCGCTATCGATAACAGCCCCGCATTGATGGATACACTCGAATGGTATGTAAAAGATATCCTCACCACGTTTAAGAACGATGACCGCATCAGCATATGGGATCTCTATAATGAACCCGGGCATTTCGGGCATGGCGATAAAAGCTGGCCGCTGTTAAAAAATGTAGTGGCCTGGGCCAGAGCAATACAACCGCAGCAACCTGTTACGATAGGCGTATGGAACAAAGACTTCAACAGCTTTAACCAGTTCCAGCTGCAAAACTCTGATGTGGTCACGTTTCATAATTACCGGGATACGACTTCGCTGCTATCAGCGATAGATACTTTACAAACATATGGGAAGCCGGTCATTTGTACCGAGTACATGAAACGGCCCAGTAACAGCACCTTCGTTACCCATCTTCCTATATTCAAAGAGAGAAAAGTAGGCGCTATTAACTGGGGACTGGTAGCAGGCAAAACACAAACCAATTATCCGCAGGGCAATAAAGGAGGAGAGGCGGAACCGGTGACCTGGTACCATGACATATTCCATCCGGATGGAACCCCTTTTGACCCCGATGAAACAGACTTTATAAAAGCGATGAACCGGTAACGTTATCTTCCCCGCGGAATAATTATCTTCACTATAAATATTCCGCTTATGTTGTCAAACGTTATCGCCGCTTTGAAAAAAGTGGAACATGGCTTCAAACACATCACGGAAGCCGGCGACAATATCATACAGCAGGCAGGTTTGGATCACCTGAAAACAGCTGCCGCGCTGGTGGGCGGCGACAGCTACCAGGAGCGGATGCTAGGTACTTATCTCCTGGGACTCTTATCGCCGGAAAGCGGGAAAGCGCTGCAACTGCTAAAAACAAAAGTGGCGGCAGATGAAAACTGGAGGGTGCAGGAAATGCTGGCCAAGGCCATAGATCATTATTGCGCTGTAACCGGCTATGAGCAAGCGTTGCCGGAAACAGCGCGCTGGCTGAACGACAGGAATGCTTTTCTTAACCGGGCGGTGGTGGAGGGATTCCGTATCTGGACCAGCCGTCCTTATTTTAAAACGCATCCGGAAGCTGCCATTCAGCTGATCAGCAGCCAAAGTTCAAAAGAAAGTGAATACCTGCGTAAGTCGGTTGGGAATGCGCTGAGAGATATCCGTAAAAAGCATGGAGAGCTGGTATCGCGGGAAATTAAAAAGTGGGATCTTTCTGATCCCAGACTGGCATTTGTTTACAAGCTGGTAACGAAGTAAAATAAAACCGGGTCATAAAAGCTGTACAGCTTTTTATGACCCGGTTCCTTTCCGAATAGTGTTGTTAACTATTCCCAGTATTTTTCACCCTTCTTCATTTTTTCAAGGGTTGTTTCGTAGTTCTTTTTCTCATCGCCGTTGGCTTTGTTCATGGCTTTTTCTTCCCATGCCAGCGCATCTTCTTTTTTGCCGGATTTGTATAACAGGTTAGCATAGGTATCCATGAAAGCCGGTATTTCCGCATCTTTAAATGAACGTTTACTCCATTCCAGCGCCTGTTCAATGCACTGCATGTCGTTACATTTTTCAAAGATAGTCCAGGCATATTCGTTCAGTGATTGCGCATCAGCTTTGTGGCCGTATTTTTTCATATAGGCTACAATCGCGGCTACTGCGTTGTTGGCATCCTTTGTATAGCTGAAGTACTGGACTTTTGTTTTCATGATCAGTTCTTCCGCGATAGCGGGATATTTAGCAGCAAGACTTTTTTCCAGTGCGGCCCAGTCCGGCGCACTTTTGTCTTTTTTCATCAGCTGCGGATACACTTCTTCATTGGCTACAATGCCCATTACCTTTTCTTCTGCTTTACCTGCGCCAAGTATTTTATTTACTTTGTCGGCGTGATGCAGGAACATATCAAAACCAATATCCTTGCTGCTTTGGGTAAATTTGCTGACGAATTCGAGGTTTACAGGGCTGTAAAGATCTTTCTGCTGGCTCAGGTATAACTTGGAGATGTCGCTGGCATTACCCTGGTCGTATTTGTCCAGTGCAAGCAGCGCCAGTTTGCGTAAGAAGGCAGTGTCTTTCTGGCCTTTTTTAAATTTGTCGAGCTGCGTGTAGTATTGCGTGGCCGGCTGCAGTGATGCGGCGCATCTTTCTATAAACTGGTCGGCTTCAGCGCCGCCTACCTGGCGGTCAACGATGTGGCCATCGGGTGCAAACACCAGGAAAGTAGGGTAGGCGCGGATGCTGTAGTCTTTTTCAATTTGTTTGGCCGCAGCATACCAGCTTTTTACCTCTTCATTGTCTTTGGGTGTTTGATCCATCTGCACTTTTACGCTGATGTATTTATCGTTCATAAAGTCGCCCACTTTTTCCTGCGGGAAAATATTGGCCGACATAAATTTGCAGGGGCCGCACCAGGTGGTGAAACAGTCCATGAAAATGTATTTGTTTTCTGCTTTGGCTTTCGCCTGAACAGCTTCCCAGCTGCTGCCGTGCTCAAAATGGATTCCTTTATCCTGTGCTGCCGCCATTAAAGGCAACAGGAAGGCGAGGAGAAACAATTTCTTCATAATGGTTCGATTTGCGTTTTTGATTTGTTGGGTTTGATTGGTAGACGCTAATTTAACGTAGTTCCGGAAGAAAACGGGCGGCAGTGAGAATTTATTTCACAAGATAATTTTGGAAGATAGCAGCGGCAGAAAGGGCTCACCAAAAAATTGGCCAGCCCGGGTTGTAACAGATTAATTGTAACAGATTAATCGTAACAGTTTTTGATTTATCCAGGTGGATGTTATTGTGGTAAGATGGTTTCCGTTTCTTCTGTGGCCTCAATATGCTAAACAATATCCGGCTGCCGCTTAAATATTGTATTTTTCTATAGCACATTTGTACCTGTTTTTCGACGATTACCGAAATAGTGGTAAATTGTTAGCTGTTAAAAGTTCCGCTATGCCGGTAAAACATTATGTGCAGCCGATAGACCTAACACATCCCAAATACCTGCAAAGACTGGTAGAGAACCGTCGTGTATTCAATTCCAATAATTGTGAGTTAAATGTTTTTGAAAGCTATCAGCAGGCTTACCGGGTGCCTTTAACTTTTGGCGACTTTGTGATTACCAGTATGGTGCAGGGAAAGAAGATCATGCACCTGCAGGACCAGCCGGCTTTTGAATACCAGCCTGGCGAAACGGTGATTGTACCGGCCAATGATACAATGATCATTGATTTCCCGGAGGCGAGTGCCCTTAACCCTACGCAATGTATTGCCTTATCAGTGGATGAAACCTATATCAGGAACACGCTGCAATACCTGAAGGAATACTACAATTGCGAGCCCACCGAGATGAATGAGTGGCGGCTGCAATTTAATAAACATCATTTTGCCAACGATGCAGATGTAACGGAGCTGATTAATAAGCTGATCCGCATTTGCCGTAGCCCGGACCGGGGCCGGGATATTTATGCCGACCTGAACATGAAGGAGCTGCTGATCCGTATCCTGCAAAGCCAGCATTTGCAGCTGATTGCGGATGAAAGGGATACCAACAGTAACAACAGCCGCTTTCACTTTGTGCTGCATTATATCCATGAACACCTGACGGAGAATATCCCTATCGATGCCCTTTGCCGGAGAGCCTACCTGAGCAGGAACATATTTTTTAAGTGGTTTAAGGAGCAGTTTGGGATTACGCCGCTGCAGTATATCAACAGGGAGCGGCTAAAGCTGGCCAAGCAATTGCTCGCCGACCGCAAAAATACCGTTGGCCAGGTGGCCTTACAATGTGGCTTTAACGATACCAACTATTTTATCCGGCTGTTCAGAAGCGCGGAAGGGATCACTCCCGGTACTTACCAGTTACTTTGTTTTAAATAGACTTTGTTTACCCGAATTTTCCGATCCGGATGGTGCCGGACCGGAAAACGGTGCATATAACTTAATAGAATACCGGTGGCGGGTTCAGGGTAAGGTTTTGCCGTTGATGCCAGTAAGGATAAATGGTAGGTATTTCGCTGGCAGCATCGAGTTTTTTTATTTGATCTATGCTCAGGTTCCAACCGGTAGCGCCGAGGTTTTGAATGAGTTGTTCTTCATTGCGGGCGCCAATAATGATGCTGGAAACAGTAGGGCGTTGCAGCAGCCAGTTAAGGGATATCTGCGCAACAGATTTACCGGTTTCCGCGGCGATCTCGTCCAGTGCATCTATGATATTATAGAACACTTCGTCTTTTACCACTGCATCCGGAACCGGGCTGCCTCCCTGGGCTACGCGTCCTTGCTGCGGAATGGGACTGTTGCGGCGGTACTTACCACCCAGCCGGCCTGCAGCCAGGGGCGACCAAACAATAGCGCCAATTTTCTGATCGATGCCCAGCGGCATCAGCTCCCATTCGTATTCACGGTTAGCGAGCGAATAATATACCTGGTGGGCTACATAACGGTTCCACCCATATTTTTCGGCGATGGCCTGCGATTTCATCAGGTGCCAGCCGGAAAAATTGGAGCTGGCGATATAACGCACCTTGCCGCTTTGTACCAGGTCGTCGAGGGTACGCATGGTTTCTTCTACCGGCGTCACGCCATCAAAGCCGTGCATGTGATAAATGTCGATATAGTCGGTGTTCAAACGTTTCAGGCTGCCTTCTATCTGCCGCAGCAAATGGAAGCGGGAAGAGCCCTGGTTGTTCGGCGCTTTTCCGAAAGTAAAGGTGGCCTTGGTGGAAATCAGCAGCTGATCTCTTTTGCCGGCAATGGCTTTACCCAGGATCTCTTCGGAAAGGCCGTCGGAGTAAATGTCGGCTGTATCAAACAGGTTAACGCCTGCATCGAGACAAAGATTCACGAGCCGGGTGGCTTCCTCCGCCTGGGTACTGCCCCAGGCTTTAAAGAAATCATTGCCCCCGCCAAAGGTGGCGGTACCAAAGCTGAGCACCGGTACCTGTAATCCCGATGCACCTAATTGTCTGTATTCCATTGTATATAATTTTTAAAGTGTGAGGTCAAAGGTCAGTGAAAGCAGGCTTGTAAATTTATAGCATATAACTGTACTTCTGTAAGATGAAAAAATGCCGGCAATAAAAAAAGTACCCGTTTTAAATTAATTATTATATTTGCGTAATTGATTACGTAATTAGTTACAATATGGAATTCTTTAACAAAACAGGGAAAGCAGCCCTTGGCAGCAGGCTGCGTATGTTGACAGAAACCATTACGGAAGATGCTGAACAGATCTATAAGCTCTACCAAACCCATCTGCAGCCGAAATGGTTTCCTGTATTCTATGTGTTATCAGCAGGAGAAGAGAAAACCATCACCACTATTGCGAAAGAAATAGGGCATTCACACCCGTCTGTCAGCAAAATTATTACGGAGATGAGGAAGAAGGGTTTGGTAGCAGAAAAAAAGGACAAGGCGGATGGCAGAAGGAATATGGTGAGTCTTACGAAAAAAGGGCTTGACATCAACATCCGGTTCAAAGATCAGCTCACGGATGTAGGCAGTGCTATCGAAACTATTTCTTCCCAGGCATCTCATGACCTGTGGAAGGCCATTGAGGAATGGGAATACCTGTTGGGTCAGCAATCGCTGTTAGACAGGGTTAAAGAACAACAGAAGAAACGCGAGTCGGGCAGCGTACAAATTATAGACTATACGCCTGCATATAAAACGGCCTTTAAGGCATTGAACGAAGAGTGGATTGCTACCTGGTTTAAAATGGAGGAAACGGATTATAAATCCCTTGATAACCCCGAAGGATATATCCTGGAAAAAGGTGGTCATATTTTCGTAGCACTTTATCACGGTGAACCGGTAGGAGTTTGTGCGTTAATAAAGATGGATGATCCGGACTACGATTACGAACTGGCTAAAATGGCGGTGTCTCCCAAAGCCCAGGGAAAAAGCATTGGGTGGTTACTGGGGCAGGCCATCGTGCAAAAAGCAAAGGCCTTAGGCGCGCGGAATATTTATCTCGAAAGCAATACCATTTTAAAGCCTGCTATCAGGCTATACGAAAAACTGGGCTTTAAAAAAGTAGCAGGCCGGCCTACGCCGTATGAGCGGGCCAATATACAGATGGAATTGTTGCTGAAATAGCGAAATTAGGAAAGAGGATAGTGATTATTAAAATGGAAGCGTATATTAGTGCGCAGGAAGCGGAATGCTGCTAAAGCGCCCATCTTCCCGTCCACGTTATATAAAAAAATTAAAAACGCTCAACATGATATCACCTGACTCTTTGGAACAGGAGGCATTGCAGACTGCTAAAAATTCCGCTAAACTATCCGCTTCAATCCCACCGAAATTTACCGAGAAGAAATACATTGTTACGCTGATATTTGTTACCTCGCTGTTTATGTGCTGGGGTATTGCACTGACCATGGGAGATGTGTTAAACAAGCATTTTCAGAATGTGCTGGGTTTATCTATTTCCCAATCCGGGCTGGTACAGTTTTCTATTTTCGGCGCTTACGCGCTGATGGCGGTTCCTGCCGGTTGGTTTATTAAAAAGATGGGATATAAAAACGGGGTGTTACTGGGCCTTACATTGTATGCCCTGGGCGCCTTCCTCTTTGTACCTGCAGCCAATGCGGCTTCCTTTCCTATTTTCCGGATCGCGTTGTTTGTACTGGCCTGCGGAATGGCTACCCTGGAAACAGTGGCGCATCCGTTTACCGCTGCATTGGGAGATCAGCGGACCAGCGATCAGCGGATTAACTTCGCGCAGTCGTTTAACGCCATAGGCGCTGTGGTTGGCCCTACCATGGGTTCTTATTTCCTGCTGAATGCAGGGCATGAAGCCGGCGATGAACTGTTATCCGTGAAAACATTATACCTCTACATCGGTGCGGTGATCGCATTGATTGCTATTGCCTTCGCCATGGTAAAAGTACCGCCGTTAACCGATCCGCACGATGGAAATGGGGATGCCGACGGTAATGACGTAATAACCGCGCCCAAAAAGCTATTTCAGCAGAAGCATTTTGTGTGGGCTGTGGTGGCGCAGTTTTTTAATGTGGCTGCGCAGGCAGGCACCTGGGCGTTCTTTATCAACTACGGACATAAAGTGATGCACTTCTCTGATAAAAAAGCCGGTTATTTCATGTCGCTCTTTATGGTGATGATGCTGGCAGGCAGATTTGTAGGTACCGCATTGATGCGTTTTATTGCCCCCAATAAATTGCTGGCCGCTTTTGCACTGGGAAATATACTTATGTGTATTCTGGTGGCGCAGGGTTGGGGCTGGACATCCTTCATCGCACTGCTGATGATCAACTTCTTTTTTAGCATCATGTATCCGACAATTTTCAGTTTAGGTATAAAAGACCTGGGACCGCAAACGCAGCAAGCTTCTTCCTTTATTGTAATGGGAATGTTTGGTGGCGCCGTTTTCCCGCTGATAATGGGACGCCTGGCAGATACTAACATCGCCACAGCTTACTATCTGCCGATTGTTTGCTATGTGGTGATTTTCTTCTTCGGTTATAAACTCTACAAACTCCGCTGAGAATAAAATGCTGCATGTACTGGATTGAAAGAAAAGGGCTGTCTCATAAATAAAAAATGAGGCAGCCCATTTTTTCATTTCTATGAGAAGTAAGCC
>NZ_JAGTXB010000028.1 GCF_018224885.1 Chitinophaga hostae
TCTTTTTTTTCATTTAAAGTTGTAACGATTTTGTAAATTGGTATAGGCTAAAAATACGCTATACCTTTATTCACCAGTACATTCAAAGTAGTGCGGAGCTTATTAAATAGTAAATCAATCAAATAAGCTTCAAATGAAACCAAACTATCTGACATTTATCCCGGTTTTACTCCTCCTTGCGTGTAATAACAACACTAAAACGGGGGGAGCCCAGGCTACCATTAGGCAATCGCCCGATATACGCTGTTATACGTCCAGGATCACGGACAAAGACTGGTATGCTTCCGGTAAAAAGGCACCTAAGCTGGAAGGATTGAAAGGCATCAATTTCAGGATTTCCACCAACAACAAAGAAGCGCAGGATTACTTTAACCAGGGGATGATGTTGGCTTATGGATTTAATCATGCTGAGGCGGCGAGGTCTTTCTACGAAGCCACCCGGCAGGATTCCACCTGTGCCATGACCTATTGGGGATTTGCCTATGTGCTGGGCCCCAACTACAATGCGGGCATGGAAGAAGATAATTTTCAGCGTGCCTGGGAGGCTACAGCCAGGGCAAAGTCACTGTTGGCCCGCTGCACTCCAAAGGAAAAAGCGCTTATCAATGCGCTGGCATCGCGCTACGAAATACCCGCCCCCACAGACAGAAAGCGCCTGGACATCGCCTATGCAGCAGCCATGAAGAAAGTATATGATCAGTTTCCCACCGACCCTGACATAGGCGCATTATACGCAGAAGCAATAATGGACCTTCATCCCTGGGATCTATATGAAAAGAAAACAAAAAAGCTCCGACCCTGGACAACGGAAATACTCGCCGTATTAGCACACCTGATGAAACTGAACCCCAAACATCCGGGCGCTCATCATTTCTATATCCACGCAGTAGAGGCCTCTGCCACTCCCGAAAAAGCACTGGCAAGCGCCCGGTTACTCGATACCCTAGTGCCCGGCGCAGGACACCTGGTTCACATGCCGTCGCATATCTATATTAACACCGGCGACTATCATCCGGGATCCATCGCCAATATACATGCGGTGGAAGTTGACAGCAGTTATACCGCTGCCTGCCATGCCCAGGGAGCGTATCCACTTGGCTATTACCCGCATAACTACCATTTCCTCGCGGCAACGACTACACTGGAAGGCAATTCCGCACTGGCATGGCGCACCGCCAAAAAACTGCAGGAACACACTGCCACAGATATCATGCGCCTGCCAGGATGGGGTACCTTACAACATTACTACACCATACCATATAACATCGCCGTGAAATTCCGCATGTGGGATACCATCCTTTCTCTCCCCGCACCCACAGACGACCTGGTGTATCCGAAGGCCATCTGGCACTATGCCCGGGGCATGGCATTTTTAGGAAAGAATATTATCCCCGACGCACAGAAGGAGCTTGGAAGTCTGCAGACATTAGCCGCTGATACCTCGCTTCCACACCTGACCGTCTGGAATATAAACACCATGGTCGATCTTGTGCAAATTGCCGTGAAAGTACTATCTGCCGAAATAGCTGCGAAACAACATCATCTGGATAGCTCCATTTCCCTGCTTAAAGAGGCCGTTGCCCTAGAAGACAACCTGAATTATAACGAGCCGCCTGATTGGTTCTTTTCCGTGAGGCATTACCTGGGCGCAGCGATGCTGGATGCCGCCCAATACGGCGAAGCCGAAAGCATTTATCGTAAGGATCTACAAATATGGCGGAAGAATGGCTGGGCGTTAATGGGGTTGTATCACGCTTTGGTTGCCCAGAAAAAGAATGGCGAGGCCCAGAAGGTTAAAGTGGCGTTTGAGGAGGCGTGGCGGTTTGCGGATGTGAAGATAGGAGGGGGAGCGCGTTGACGGTGTTCAGGTTATATGGGTGCAGATGGGGTTTTGGGTTCAGGTCCCAGCGGGATCACCACAAGAATATCAAAGGAAATTAAAGCCGCTTGAATCGTAGGATTTAAGCGGCTTTTCTGCTTTTATGATAAAAAGATAAATCATATCAAACGATTTTAAACGTCTACAAAAATGTCTACACTTAAAAATTTAAATTTAGTGTAGACATTTTTTTCTGGAATACTTACCAGTAAAGGGTTTTAGGACTTGCAAACCGATCTAAAAAACACCAAACAACACCAAAAATCGGTAACCAAAACTTAGTAGACTATGAAAGTAAGTCAGGATTTATCAATCCTTTATTATCTCCGGTACGACAACAATAACATCAACGGAAAAGCTACTATCTGCGTCCGTATCACGGTCACCGGATTTCCCAAAGACAGTTTTTCTCTCGGCTATCAGGTCGATCCCACCAAGTTTGACAAGAGGGCGGGCGTCGTCATGGGCAGATCAACAGAGGTAATTGAGATCAATAACCAGCTATTGCATGTTAAAGGTGAACTGCTCCGGCATTACAACCTGTTGAAGAAGCAGGGATCAACCGTTACCCCCACTATGATCAAAAACGCTTACCTGGGTGTTCATCAGGAAAAACAAACATTGCTGCAGGTCGTAGACTTTCACAACGGGAAGTTTAAAGAAAAAGTGGACAAAGGAAAGCGGGAAAACAGCACCTACAAAAAATGGCTCACTACAAAGGATAAGATCACGGCCTTTCTTTCCGGTGTTTTGAAAATGAAAGATATCCCCCTGGAAAGAATTGAGTTTTCCTTCGCGGAAGATTTCTTCGACTATCTCACGCTTACAGAAGGTATCCAGGATAACACCGCCATGAAATACCTGAAGAATACCAAGCAGCTGTTAAAACTGGCGGTCCAGCGGAAATGGTTACAGTGTAACCCCTTGCAGGATTATGTATGTTCCTATATCAACCCGGAGCGGGATATACTCACCGTAGCAGAACTCAGCGCACTGTATCATAAAGAATTCTCCATTCCCCGCCTGCAGGAAGCCAAAGACGCCTATGTATTCATGACGCTCACCGGCTACGCCTATAAAGATGCGCAGCTGCTCACTCCCGACAGCATCGCTAAATATTTCGATGGGGAAGACTGGATTGTGAAGAACAGGGAAAAGACCTGGTGCCGTGAAAACGTTCCCTTGTTACCGTTAGCCAAAGAGATATTGCGGAAGTATAAGGATCACCCGCACTGCGTTGCCAACAACGTATTACTGCCCATTAAAAGCAATCAACGTTTTAATGGATACCTCAAAGAAATATCTGATCTCTGCGGTATAAATAAGAACCTCACCACCCACACCGCGCGGCACACCTTCGCCACCACCGTTACACTGGCCAACGGTGTACCACTGGAAACCGTGAGCGCCATGCTGGGGCATAAATCTATACGCACTACGCAGATCTATGCTAAGATAGTAGCTAGCAAAGTAAGTGAAGATATGCAGGTATTGAAGCAACGGTTTAACCTCAAATTGCCGGAATCCATGCTGAGCAAGGCGGTGGCATAAAATGAAATTATCTAGTCAGGTGCGCCTTACAGGCCACATGACTAGATAATTCTAAAAACCTCACAAAGATAAAATTTCTTATATGTCTGAAAAGCCAGAGAGATAAAAACTATTGAACTGAGCCGGTGAGATGTTTAAAGCATGAGGTGTTTGAGAACAGGATTGAATATCTTATATTTAATAAAAATGTATTCGATAATATGTTCGCATCGCATCCTGATGTTACAACCGAGAATGACTTGCTCCTCTCCAGATTTACCATTCGGCTGAGGGATTCGGAAACACAAGAAACAATAGGGACAGGAGTCTTATACAAGGTGGGTGAATTGAAAGATAAATTCTATGTATTGACTGCTGCGCATGTTCTTTTTGGGGATGGCGATACATTCCGTGATCCACTGGAAACTGTTTGTCTAGATTTTTACAATGTAACAACCAACTCATACAGTACAATAATCCATGAAATCGATCCTTCACTGGTCGGTGCCAGCGCCGATAAGGATGTGGCCATTTTACTCGTAGAGGATGACCAAGTGAAGAATTTAATCAATGATATCCCATCCGTAATATGCTTAAGTGAACGTCGGTCGGTTTCCTCATTCATTATAAAGGGGTTTCCCGCCGCTACTAGAGGTCAGGAAATTGTCACCATTAACCCTCTATGGAAACAAAATATGACCGGCGTACCCAAGTTTCAATTGGAGCTGAAAGAAGACTATGATGGCTGGAGCATCGATGGATTTTCAGGAAGTGGAGCCTTTCTGTATTCATCCCATCAGCTTTATTTGTATGGCATTTTTACACGATATAGAGAAGAACGAAAAGGAAGAGTTATCTACTGTCAGTATCTCGAGGCCTTCAACGAATTGCTTCAGAAGAGTTTTCTTCCTACCATCACTTTTACTTACCTCGGAGAGCACGGCCTGGATAGGGCATTCTTTGAAAGGCAGGTGGGTACGGCTATCAGCAATCTCGGACCTAGGTTTAATGAAAAACTGAATTTTCGCTTGTCAATGGCATGGTTATTTAACGATCTGGCAAGGGATGGTGTATTCCGTCGACGCTTTACACATGCCATAGATCGATGGTTGACCGACAAAAATTTTAATCACAACGAATCCGAGAATTTGCATCTCGAAGAAATTGAAGCTGAAAATGGTGCCATCCGCGTGGATCTTATCCCCTGGTTATCAAAATTAAACTGGATGCCTGATCATCCCATCGAATGGCAGTCCGCCGTTGATCGGGTTATCGCTCTGAATGAAAAGATAGCAGAAAAAAGACGGGTGTTGTTTGATTTGCAGTACGAAGAACGTGACCAGCATTCGGATGAGCAGAAGGCGCATCATAATTACCGCTCACCATATGAAGTTGAAATAAATCGTCTCTGGGAAATCGAAAGAAACAACGACTCTTTGTTATCTAGCCTAGAAACTATAGATATATCCCTTTCCAATCATCCGTATTTGCTCATAAAAGGTGATGCGGGGTGCGGAAAATCTCACTTGCTTGGGGATATTGCTACAGAAAGAATGCGTAAAGACGAGCCAACAGTACTGCTGTTAGGGCAGCTTTTTAAGGCCAATCTGACAGTTTGGCAAAATATTTTGCTGCAACTGGGGTTGTCATGTTCAAAAGACCAGTTTTTACAAACACTAAACAGCATTGGCAAACAAATAGGAGCACGTACGTTAATACTCATTGATGCATTAAATGAAGGTGCGGGCAGGGAAGTCTGGCCAGATGAAATGAGTGGCTTTATTAAAGAGGTTGCGCGCTACCCATTTATAGGACTGTGCATGACGGTTCGAAGTACCTATTTTACTTTAATTGTTCCTGAGAATGTAAAAAATGATCCGCTCGTTACCTTTAAGATCCATGAAGGATTTAAAGGTAATGAATATGAAGCGTTACGGCTTTTTTGCGAGTACTATGAATTGCAGCAGCCTAATTTTCCACTCCTGTTTCCAGAATTTACTAGTCCTTTATTCCTACAGTTGATATGCGAAGGAGTAAGAAACGCGCAAGAAAAGGTTTTTCCTCAAGGATTTCAGGGTATTTCAAAGATCTTTAATTATTACCTTAAAGCTGTATCTTCTAAGCTGATCAAAAAGAGAGAAGAGTATGAATTGAAGCCTAAGATAGTCAACCAAGCTGTAGAGGAAGTAGCTAAAGCACTCATGGGAGAAAATGAGGTTCGGGAGTTGCCGCTGCAAGAGATGGTCGAGCTATTCGAAACGAAATTTCCTGCACATCGGTATTTGTTGAGCGATTTAATTCATGAAAATATATTCATTCAGAATATTCGAAGTGAGCCCAAATCTCAGCAAGAAAATGAGGTTATTCTCTTTTCTTACGAACGATTTGGCGATTTTATCCTGGCTGAGGAATTACTAAAACCATTTGATAATCGTGAAAAAATAATGGAAGTTTTCCAGGAAGATAAGCCTTTGGGAAAACTTTTAGAGGAAGGGTACTGGTATAACAGAGGGATTCTCGAGATAATGGCAATTTTGTTACCAGAAAAATTCAAGCTTGAAATTTTTGAAGTTTTTAGATGGGCATTCATAGGAAAACACACCAATCTGCTTGGCAATATCGATGAGTACATCAATCATTTCCTTCTTGATAGTTTAAAATGGCGGATCCCGGAGAGTATTGATGACGAAAAAATTACAGATTGGATCAACAGTGAACATTTCAATCTAAATGACTTCTCATTTTATAATGTTATAGTAGGATTGACTACTATCAATAATCATCCCTTTAATGGAGATAGATTTCATCGGATCCTCATGAGAGATACCATGAGTGAACGGGATGGGTATCTACAGAATTACCTTCGGTACTATGCCGACTATGCTGACGATGGCTCCGCTTTTCCCGTGAAGAGATTACTCGACTGGGCGTGGATGCCAGGCATATCACAGAAAGTAAGTAGCGAAACGGCTCGTCTCACAGGTCAGACACTTACTTGGGTTCTATCTTCGACTAACCGGAAATTAAGGGATCAGACTACAAAAGCAATGGTTAATCTGTTGGAAGACCAACCTAGCGCCTTAATAGATATCTTAAAAGTTTTTAAAGACATTGATGATCTTTATATCTTAGAGAGACTATATGCTATTGCGTATGGATGCGCCTTACGGACTTCACGGGCTGGCTCGCTACTCATGATAGCTCAATTCACTTACGATACTATCTTTAAGGACGGAGATCCACCTGTTCATATCCTGTTAAGGGATTATGCTCGAAATGTGGTAGAATATGCCATCTATACAAAGCTGTCAATTATAGGAGATATAGAATTAATTCGGCCACCTTACAATACTCCCACGCCTGAAAATATCCCCACTTTGGAGGAACTGGAAGAATATGACATGGATAGGGAGGCTCCGGATTTTAACCAACGGAATGGTCGATTACATAATTTTATCAAGTTTTCAATCATGGACTGGGATTTTGGGAATAAAACAGTGAACAGCGGACTCCGGGAATTCTGCCCTGTTAGTTTCAGAACAGAAGCAGGATATAAGTTATTTCTCAGACAATTGAAAAAAAAGCAAAAGGACGTACTAAAAATTTACGAAAAGTTCATAGGCTTGGAAGTTGAAATGGATAGACGTGAAAGACAATACTCAGCAAGTTATGAAACTGAATCATATAAATCAATTCGGACCGACGTAAGGAAATATCTGCAGGACTTGCTTGAAGATCTCAAAGAAAGCTTTTCACCGGAACAGTATAATTATTTTTCAAGAATTATTGTCCCATATCTGAAAAACAAACAAAAAGGGGTAGATTATCCACGAGATTCTTTTGATAAGGATCCTATAAAGCGGTGGATGGTAAAACGCGCCTATGGCTTGGGCTACGATGTAGACTTGCATGGTTCCTATGATTATTCTGTTGATAATTACAACAATAGGTCTGGGAGTAAGATTGAGAGGATAGGGAAAAAATATCAATGGATTGCCTTCCACGAGGCTATGGCGATGGTGGCAGACAACTATAAAATTTTGGAGGATGATAATGATAAAAGAAAATATGTCTATTATAAAGGCCCTTGGCAGCGTTATCTAAGGGATATTAATCCGTCTTATACAACTAAGAACCTTGAGGAATCAGAAGATCAGGAGGCGGGGCAATCACATGGAGCATGGTGGCTTGATCAATCATATCACTACTGGGACGGTCACGATAAAGTTTGGTTAGAAATAACTAAGGATCTGCCAGATGCTAGACAAATTATTCAGCGGATTGATAATGAAGGTAAAGAATGGATATACCTACACACAACGATTACTTGGGAAGAGCCCAAGCCAATTGGCAAGGACAAGTATAGGATCAGTCGAAAGGAGCTGTGGTATTTATTTCAAGCGTATTTGGTTAAAAAAAAGGATAGAACCAAAATCATTGCCTGGATGCAAGAACAGGATTTCAAAGGTCGGTGGATGCCGGAAAGCCATTCTGCTAATCTTGGCCTGATTAACCGGGAGAATTATTGGGCACCGGCTGCCGCCGAGCATCCTCAAAAGTGGGAAAGCCTGCCTGATTCTAAGCATAGGGTAATGGTTGCTACCGCCGAGGCGGTGGGTGAATTAGGAGGTGATAAATCAGGGGCACATAGGCGTTACGGAATGCCTTGTCAACTATTTTTTGAAGGAATGAAACTTCAGTATTCATCAAACGATGGGGACTTTACAGATAGCACTGGAGTGCTGATTGCGATTAATACTCCAGAAGAAGGTGTATTGATCAGCAAGGAGCATCTACAAAAGTTCCTTGATGAATCAGATCTCGACATAGTATGGGCGCAATTAGGAGAAAAGCAGGCAATAGGAAAAGACGATGAGGTACTGAAATATAATAACTATAAAACAATTACCGGCGTTTACTATTTGGAAGCTGGAGAAGTGAAGGGGGGATTTCGGCTTTCCGAAGATGAAATATAAAATTAATAAATGAGACTTTCGTTTTATCAGGCGGAATGTGGTAATGCTGCTAGCATGAAATTTACAGGGGATGACGGAGTTGTTCATAACATCTTCGTGGATGCTGGCTTCGAGCGGACTTTTCATCACGTGCTTGCCAGCGAAATACAAGAAATAGATAGGCGCAATCAGGTCATTGATGCCTGGATAATTTCACACATACATGATGATCATATTGGAGGTGCGTTGGCATACCTTAAAGCTATACAGTCAGGTCAAATTTTGGACAAGGTGGATAGATGGTACTACAATCTACCCAGAGGGGCATATCGTCTAGAAAGTGCACTGTCACAAGAATTCATCAGCGAAGCTAAAAGCATCGCACAGGGTGATAAATTGGCTTCTTATTTAGCTTCTGTTAATAAACTGCCTAAAGATGATATTTGCGTTGAGTTAGAGACGATTGATGTGTTCGGCTTGCGATTGACTATCCTCTCTCCGGATGGTCCAGCTCTAGTAAACTTGAGGAAAAAGTATCCTGCAGGTAAAAGAAACTCTTTTGAAAGGAATGAAGATGTCAGTATTAGCCAAACAAAAGCTGCAACTTCTTATGATTATAAACTGCCATTAGATGCGTTTAGATCTTTTGCCCCCAAAAAAGATAATTCCATCGAAAATGGTAGCAGTATTTCGTTTATAGCTGAATATAACGGTAAACGGATATTATGGCTCGCGGATTCTTTTCCCAGTATTATCATTCGATCTCTTGAACGACTGGGGTATTCAACCAGCAAACCATTGGAATGCGATTGGGTAAATGTTGCGCATCACGGGAGCAGTGGCAATAATATTGCTGAATTGTACGCGCGTATTAGCTGCAAAAATTATCTTATAAGTGCAGACGGAAATAACAATGCAAAACTGCCCACAAAAGCTAGTCTTGCGAGTATCCTTACTAGTCCGCAACGTGATACCAGTAAATACCACCTGTATTTTACCTATGATAACAGTACCCTGAGGAGCATTTTTGAAATTGATGGCACAATGGTATATGAGAAATATAATTTTGAAGTCTATTATTCGGACCAGCCTGTGATCTCCTTTGACTTGTAAAGATTTTGCCTCATTGCACAACGTTTGTAGAACTACAGCATATAGCTTCATTAGTTATGGTTCCCTGCCATATTCCAGGCTGAACAAGGCTGTATCCTAATCTAACTTATCATGGTCGGCGGCCAGCGCAGGTTCCCGACTATTACAAATTCGACATTAACAATTGGTTAACGGTCTCTATCCTGCTAAAATTATTTATTGCAGCCCCTGTTGATACTCAGTGTATCACAACCCCGATCATGTGATATTTGAATGACCATTACACAACCAAAACCATACTCGCGCACATTCTAAAACCTATAATATGCAGCAGTATTATCCATTATCCTTTTTTGAAAAATTTATTCATGTTGATTTGCAACAAGCATCAACCGAACAGAAACACCCCGACGAACAATTCTACACGCAAGCCGTTAAAGACATTATCAACGAAAAAAACAAGATCCTGGAATGTACCGGCAAGTACCTGTACGACCTCCGAAAGGAAAAGCAGATTGGAAGGTTCATACAACAAAGCCAGCGACAGCTGGTCGCGCTGATGAATAGCGTAGCCAAAAGCCTGCCGGCAGAGAGTCTTGTCGATGATGCAATGCCCACAGGAAAGAATACCTGGTCAAACCTCTACAAAATCCTGTATCTCCATCTGGCCGAACTACTGGCACATCTTGAGCAAAAATTTGAACGGTATCTCGACATCGATTGCAAAGTTCCGCCATCCTACCATTTAAAAGCCCAGGCGAAATTCCGGGAAGATGTAGCACTGCTGAAAACAGGCTTTCTATCTTCCGACGTAGATGAGCAACTGCAAAACGTGGTATTCATGCCCTTCCTGGAACTCACAAAGAATAACTATACCAGTTTCCCGATCACCTACCGGCAGCTGCATTATCTAACAGAAATGAATAAACGGTTATTTCAGTTGCTCGATGCCAGTGAAGAGCAATCCGTATTTCCGCAAAAGCTGCACGACCTGTTACTGTTTATCAACTTCAACAGCGTCCACTATTTTGAATACTGGTGCGGCATGATCACCGAAGAACTGAAAACCTATCCTACCTTCCGGGAAAAGCTGGAACGGCTCATGTTTCTTCAGAAGAAAATTAGCCAGGCCTCCCAAAAAACCGCGTTTGTATTCAACTCCCGGCGTTCTCCGCTTCAATATAAAATGCAATCGTGGCTGGCAGAAGAAATTGCCTACCACAAGGAAATCAACGCCACATCTGGCGCAGCGCACCTGCCGGAGGAATTAAGCCGCTGGAAAGACTTTAAGGTGCAGACCATTTTTTCTGTTTCGCAGATTGGCCACATTCTAAAGCTGCTGCTGGATAGCGGTATCTATGTAAACAAAAACAGGGCGGAAGTCCTGGACTTCTTTTCCTATTTCTTCACCTCCGTAAAGCAAGACAGTATTTCTCCCAGTAGCCTCCGGAACAACTTTTACAACGACAATGCCGCCGTGTCAAAATCTGTACGCGATATCCTGATGCAGCTGGTCAACCAGTCACATAAAGGGCTAAGCGTCGTAGCCTGCCTGATGTTCAATTGTTTCCTGCAACAATTCTGATTTTGTATATCACGCACCGATTCTAACATTATAAAAATAATTATATCAAATTCTTGCTTTTGAAAATCAAATAGTTACAAGGGGTTGTAAAACCCCTGTAACTATTCTTGCGTGTGTAATAATTTTTCTTTTGCTGCCATAACAAACAAACCCAAACCATATGGCAGCAGAAATTCTCACCCGCGAAGATCTGGCGATCTTCAAAACGGAATTGTTCCGGGAATTACGGGAGCTCGTCCACGCCCCGGCTCTCCAACCCAAGAAATGGCTTAAAACCTACGAAGTCCGCGACATGCTGGGTATCTCTCCCGGCACCCTTCAAAACATGCGCATCAACGGTACGCTGTCCTTCACCAAAATCGGCGGCTTAATTTTCTACGACTACGACGACATTCTCCAGCTGATGGAAGGCACCCGGAAAACCGTTAAGCGTTCCTGATGCCGGCGCCAGCAGCTCATACCAACTACATCAGACACCTCAATGCTTTCTTCGCACAGGTGCGGAAAGAAACCCGCTTACAGGCCAATCATGTAAGCCTTTACCTGGCATTGTTTCAGGTCTGGAACTATCACCGTTTCCAGAATCCCTTTCCCATCCTGCGCGAAGAAGTCATGAGCCTTTCCTGCATCGGCTCCCGGAGCACCTATGTACGTTGCCTGAAGCACCTGGACCATTGCCGTTACATCATCTACGCACAGGCCCGGCAGGCTTATTCAGCCAGCTACGTGTCCATCATTCCCCTGGCTCATTTTATCGCCGATCCTCACCCTGAACAGCTGTTTCTGTTCAAGGATGGGAAAGCCATCGCTATGAGGCCCCAAAATGAGCCACATAACCTGCTCAAAACTGGGCCACACACGAGGCCCAATATTGAGCCCGACACATGGCCCAATTCCGGGCCACATACAGGCCCAAAACTGGGCCACTTTAATAAACATATAAACAATAATAAACGTGGGGGAGAAAACAGGCTCCCGCCCCCAACTAAAAAAAATAAAAATGGAACTGAAAACCTCCCGCATGATCCGGATGCACCCGGCGCGGAAAATCCACCCGGCGCCGCGCGGATTCTTCCCTCGCAGTCCGAGGTGCAGGAATTCTTTGCCGCCAGCCAGTACCCGGAGGTGGAAGCCGGCAAATTCTTCCACCACTACCAGGCCAACGGTTGGCGGCAGGGCGGCAAAACGCTGATCACCGACTGGCAGGCCGCCGCCCACAAATGGATACTCAACATTCACCCACCCAAACCCGATCATCATGACAAACATACCAGACCATCAACCGGGGCAGGAAGGCTCCACACCAATGAAAACAAAAGCTACTCAGAGCCCCTATGATTACTATCAGCTCTTCCAACAGCTGGAAGAACATGGAAAGAATATCTATGGTCCCCGGTTCTGGCTCGATTATGTGGACCGGCCGGTGGTCGTCAAACTACTGGCTTACTTCCTGCAGGACGAAGCAATAGCTGCTGCGGAAGGGATCGACCTTCATAAAGGGATACTCCTTACCGGCAAGATTGGATGCGGCAAAACCTGCCTCATGACACTTATGAGAGTCCTGGCATCGGAGTCATACCGGCCGCATATGGTATCCTGCCGGCAGATCAGCTTTGAATTCAGCAAAATAGGGTATGATGTTATTAGCCGGTATAGCACCAACGCTTTTTTTCCGTATACCAATGTGCCGCGGGTACATTGCTTTGACGACCTGGGCGTGGAGCAGACGGTGAACTATTGGGGGAACAACTGTAATGTGATGGGGGAGATACTGCTTTCACGGTATGATCTGCTGATCACGCACAAAATGTTGACCCACCTTACCACGAACCTCAATAGCCAGGAGCTGGAGGATACCTATGGCAACCGGTTACGCAGCAGGATGCGGGCCATGTTCAACTTGATCGCCTTTGATCCGGCGACTACCGATAAAAGACGATAACACTAAATCCCCCTAAATCATGTATCTATCTTTCATTGAGATCGTCAGCACTGCTGTTGCTGGTGTCAGACATTTAAAGATTTGTGGGCACGACTACACCGCTTACAGCTACGACTGGTATATAGACGATGCTATTTTCCTGGCTGCCCGCTGGAAGCCCGATCAGATCACCTACGAGCGTATCCTGCATCTGCGCAATTGGATTAGGGAGAATTACCAGCATGATCACAACATCTCCTATCAGCGCCTGTGTTCCCTCGCGGGTTGCCGAAAATGGGTCAAAGTGGTTATTCATGCGGAGTATCGCCATGCACCGGGCGAATTTAAAACCGATTACCAGCAAAGACTATCAGAAAACAAAGGCATTTTTTCATAAGTAATGACTATACAAACAATGGACACTTACGGGATAAGATCACCCACGTCGGAAACTTGGTTTGCAATCACAGCTGTAGTAAATTTGCAATTAAATCTTTTTGAGCCCTGAATTGTTTAAAATACCCGAACATACAAGATTATATACGATTACCCCAAGAATGCCGCCGCAGACATGACATGTGCTTATAATTGGAGGACAGATAAGGGCTTTATAAATGGCTGTGTTGCAGGTTTGGGTGCCTATATAAAATAGTACAATTTATTAGGTAGCAACTACTTATATTTGTATATCCCCGCCTATTAATTTTTTTTATGATAAAGGTACCCTCTTTTACTACTTTCGATCTAGAAAGAGCATTTGATAGCGACGACCTAATTGTTCTCGAGTTAAAAGAATTTGTCAGTACTGCTGTTGGCCAGAAAGCGCTTAGACTATTTAAACAGGATGCAACAGCACGGTTCCCCTTATTAGTAGCAGCAGGTATAGTAGGGCCTGATGGTTTAACGACCAATGGTGCCACCTATAGCATTGGTAATAATCCAATGATATACTATTTTTTTTACCGTGTTTTTTGTGAGAAATTTGAGTTTAGCTATACCCCCGATATTGATAAGCTACTTGCATTTCACCAGTTAGTTAAAGATTATTTCCAAACTGATACCAATGAGCTCTCTGTCTTCCTCCAGAAAGGAATGCCTGCTTTTTTAATGATGATGGGTTCCAAAAGCGCTTTGAAAACTATCCAGGAACAGGGTAGGTTATTAATGAAGGGCCACTTGCATTTTCGAACTTTTTTCAAGGTCTATTTCGATAATTTTGAGCATTGGGAACCAGACTTCACGGATTTATGGAATATGCTTACTGCATTTGGATATCAAATTGGGAAACCTGAATCTACCGTGCATGATGCTTTATGGGTTAAGATTACAGATGTTCTTAGACGTTTTTTTCATTTGTATGAAGGACAGTTGCCGGTATATCGTGCTTATCTGATAGCGAAACTTGGTGAAGGGAGGTTGGAAGATTATCTCGCCGGTGTCAGTTTGCAGGTGATACATGCTCAGTATCCAATTCTAACTTCTGAAATAATGGAGTGGCTAGATAAGCCTTCAACAAATCATATAGCTTTGGTGCTTCTTTCACAGGTGCAGTATTTAGAAGAGAGTTATGTAGCAACTATTCAATCGCATCTACAAAATGTATCTGTAATATCTAAACAATATCATGATGCTTTAAAGCTATCTATCAATATACTTTCAGGTCCAACACCGTTGAATTTATCACAAAAGCAATTTTTTGATGGGATTGTTGTTAAAGGCTTAAAATGCGATAATGAAGAAGTTGTGACTAATACGATTTCAGCAATGGGATACAGTAGGAAATTAACATCCGAATTTTCCGCTTATTTGATTGAGCTAATGAACGAGAATCAGGATTATCTCTCTTATATTAAGGTTATAAATTATTTTCATATCGTTCATGGAAACTTAAAGTGCTATTTTGAATTTTTAACTGTTTACGCTCTGCAAATTGGACTGGCTTTTAAAATACAGGAGTTTGAAGAGTCTATATCTGTCATGCACGAAATTAATAAGGCGGAATTTGAACAATATGTGATTGAGATGATGATACATGATCAGGGTCAAGTTCGATTTGTCGGAAACCAAATTTTGTATAGCCTTCACACTTATTGCGGTGTCGCGGCACTTTCCGCTAATTTATTAGCATTGGACGCCTTGCAACAATACAAATTTGTTATAACTCTATCTTATGATAAATTGCATATCAAAGAACAAATTACTTACTTGGCACCGATGTTGTCTGCGAAATCAGAAGTCGTAAAGGAGCTAGTTTTGTGTAAATTGGATGAGTTAATTTTGGGATATAAGCATCAGGTTTTGGAGTATTTGACCCCTCTTATAACCCTTCTACCCGATAACCAGAGAATCTTAGAACGATTAAATATTACGCTTGAAGAAATATATGTTCAATTACGCATTAAAAGTGGCATTAAGGAACTGGATCCTACAGTGCAATATCCGCATCTTCTACGTTCTTATAATCGAGCCACAATAAAAGGTTATCAAAAGGAGCCTAGAGCAAAGGACAGAAAATCAAACGGTATTTTTAATTTTATAAAATCTGTTGGAGTTGCCAGAGGTGGAGGAGCATTACATCCAGATGGGACAATTGTTACTTTTGGTAAAGTAAGTACTTCTTTTACAATTCCTCGTACTTTATTTATGTTGCCTGAGAAAGGGGAACTTGATATGTATCTTTTTTTCAAGTCTAATTGGCAAGAAGATTTTAAACAATGGGAACAAATAATATTATTGTCAGGGAATATCTGAATAGTCTTAAAGAGGACGAAGAATTGGATAGACTTTTACCTCTATTGTTGACCTTAAAAGGGTTGAGGATTATTCGTACGGCTAAGGACGCAAAGGGACAGAATCAACAGGGGAAAGATATTATCGCTTTTGGCCGGGATAATGATGGCATTCGTAAGAGATTCTATTTTGAAGTAAAAGGGCATAGTGATAAGAATATTGATGAAGCGTCAATTTCTAAAACAGATGGCATACTTGACTCTCTCACATCTGCTCGGTTTGCGAAATATGAAGATCCCGGTATTCCTGGTTTTAATAATTCTCCAGTTAAGGTTATACTAGTTCACAATGGTGTTCTAAAGCCAGCAGCTAAGGATGTATATAACGGGGTTATTGATAAATTATTTGGAGATGGGGCGCAACAATTCGAACGATGGGATATTCATACACTTACCGATGAATTTGGAACGTATTTATTTAGCGAATACCTTCTGACAGAAGAAGAGAACATCAGGCTATTTAAACGAACCTTAGTTTTAATGGACGTACCGGACTATGGGCTTGAAGATTTTTTTAGATTGATAGACAACTTATTGACAAAACCCCTTGCTACAACTAGCCGCGCGTTTACTAAACTTTTTTCTAGTCTTAATTTGTTGAGTTATATGATTTGGCATTATGCTAAAGAAAATAACAATCTTTTGCCTTCAATAAAGGGCACCTCTTATTTAGTGTTACAGACTTGGGCGTGGATATTAAGAAATAATCTATCCAGTAAGCCTAGCGTAATTAAAGTTTTCAAAAAACTTTTGACAACTCATAAGGGTATTCTCGATGAATATTTTGAAAAAACGTTACAGGTTGCGATAATTCAGAATGGGTTGTTCTCAGAGCCTGGTGGTTTTTTCGAGAATGTGGGGTATTCGCTTCGGTGTATGGACTATATTTCTCTACTTGTTTATTATTTTCAACTGCAACAAGCAGGTTCGAGTTTTGACTTCAAAATAGATCAGGAGGCGTTGGCAGAGATGCAGGTAAAACAGAAGAAGCTTCTTTTTGAAATAATAGATAATAATGATGGTACTAAACGACCATTGTTAGATAGACATTCCCGCCCAATCTTGCTGGTAAGCCTTTTTGTTTTGCAGAGCCATGAGTGTACTGAGATAGATCGCATTCTTCTCAATAATTATCTGTGTGGTGTTTTAGACGGTGTGGCATTGATTGAACTTATGCGCAAGAGACTTCCTGAATTGCACGATAATGAAGAGGCGCTTATCGAAACGGCGGCAACCGGCAAACGATCATATGAGTATCAAGATAGCGGTTCTATGCTATTGTTAATAGTTATTGAATTACTATCGATTCTAGGTAATGAGGGAATGTATTCACAATTTAGGGAAAGATTCAGTCAGCAAGTTGATTTGCAAACTTCCTATCCCAACTGGCAGGAGGATCATCTCAAACTGGAAGTTTCCTACTTTCAGAGAAATATGAATAATGAGATGATTGTAGAATCTGGTGTCGTCCTCCCCGAAAGCCTAGCTGATTTCGTTAAACAAGTGGGTTCTAAGCCCCAAGCCGAAGTTTTATTCCGGACTGATATGGTAGGGCTTTCATTTTTACGATCATTATCTGTCATTTTTTTTCATAATGATATCTTTCCTAATCAATGGCGTTCTTTCATGATATCTAATTGATCGTGGTGTATGGTAAATGCAATTGTGATCACTTGCTTTTCTATATAACCTCTCGCCCTTAATGTTGAGGTTGGCGGTTGCATTATTTTTTGAAAAATGGATTTTCAATTGATTTTATGAAAATTGCTTGTTTGATAAAATGATTAATATGCACAAGTTGCCAAAGGCAAAAGGTTCACTAGGTTTACCTGCTCCATATTCTCCTACGACAGCATCCGAAATGAATTCTATGTCGAAGCTAAAAGACATGCTCAACAAGCATTTCGTCAAGCCCGATTTAAAAGAACAGGATAAACTCCCAGGAATTGACGGTTACCTGGAAATGACAGACGAAGCTCAGTATCCGAACGGTAAACTAGAGGTACAGGTAAAAACACTTAAAAAGACATCCCCTCCGAGGTATCAATGTGATCTGCCATTTTTAGCTTACTGTCAACAAGCTATTTTGCCTGTTTTGTTGATCGCTGTAGATGTGGAAAAAGAGATTGCATACTGGCTGCATATCAGCCAAACGTTCTTGTTGGAGGTCGAAAATAAGTTAAAGGATGGTCAGAAGACTGTTATGCTATCTTTTCCCTCGCAGAATATCATATGTTACAATAGCCATTCCTATATCTATGATTGGCGCGCTATCATCGATGAATATCGTTCATTTTCTAGGTATCCATCTGAAAGGGCACTTAGGATGCAATATGAACAAGAGGTAATGGTATGGAGAAAAAAGATGAAGCCGGCGATACGATTTTCATCAAATCAAATTACGCAACTTAACCGCTTCGTCGAACATTTCAATTTAGTTTTGCGAACTGAGTTTCCGTATACAAAATCTCATAGTATTTATAACTTTTTTAAGATCGGTATTGCTGTATCAATGTTTACCGATCGGGAGGTTAGATATCTTATGTATCCTTTGTACGCGATTGATAATGAAGTTGCCATAAAAGAAATTGACGAAGATGAATCTGGATTTTGGAGTGATGATAGTTTCAGGATCAATAAAGCACTTTTTTTGATGTCGTGTAGCTATGATTCCTTTACAAAGGAATCATATGTATATAAAATATTAAAAAAGGATGTAATTAGTTCTGCTGAAACGTTTGCAGAACCCGTTGAAAATTTCAATCTTGCCCGGGAGTACTTGGGTGGATTCGTATTGGAATTTTATCAAGTTTTCGGATTTGATAGGAATATAGATGACTTGTCATTTGGACATATCGCACATATTCTCAATGATTTAATCCCTATTATCGTAAAAATGAATCCTGAAAAGAAGGATGATTTTTCTGATGAAGGTTGTATGGATTTTCTTTTTTTTGAAAAACTGGAGTCTATAAGGCAAATGCTAACTGCCGCTCAAAATATTTTTGACCAGGGCAACTCTTATCTAAATGCAATACCAATCTATTCAAAAGCCTTCGATTTAAAGCTTGTGAAGTATTACTTAGATTTTCTAATCAGGCACAATACAGATATAGGGAAGTGTTACCGCCATCTTGTACCTTATTCCCATCTTGATAGTTTAAAGCATGATTGGAGAGAATGGAAGAAAAATGAAATCGTACATAACTTAGAAATAATTTCAAAGGAATTTCTACGGATCTATGAAAATACAACAAGCACATTCTTTCCCGTTAAAGGTGGTGCAACAATGTATATGCAGCCCTATCAGACTAGTTTATGGGTACTCATGTTTAATGAAAGTACTGAAGAAGAGCCTTACTTACTAGTATATATATTAGAAGGTATGTGTAATCCATATCAAAGGTTATATTTTTTCGATAGTCAAGATCCTGCCTGTCCCACGAATGATCTTGAAAATCCATTATTTAACCCAGGGCAGGTGACCATAAATGGTAATATTTATCGTCCTGTAAAGAAACAGATGGTCGATTTGGACTTCCTGTTTGAACCGTCTCCTACATACACACTTATTAGAGAATTTTTAACGGACAGGTTAAAAGAGTTCTTTAAAAAAATGGATGTCTGATTTTAATTTATGCCTGGCAGCCAGACTTAAGGTCATTAGATCGTTATGGAAATATCAATCTGCATATGGGCGTTAATTGGGGTTATTTAGATTAGGTTCTAACTTCTCTATTTCAGCACTTGTTTTATTATCTTGGTCCTGAGTAGCGAGAGTCTTTTCCTTAATCCGCCTGGGTTCATCAATAATTTTGTGTTGAATAAAAGCAGAAAATGCTCCGAATATAGGATGAGTACAAGTATTGTTTACCTTTTTCAAAAGTTGATCGAGGTGTATTGGCTTTAATGTCAATTTTTTTATAGCTATTGCATATAAAAACTCTAAAAGAGCTTCGCCTTGATCTTGCTCGTAATACTCAATGATGGTATCAAGAAGATTATACATTTGCTCAGATAGGCTTTCATCTATATCATATGATAATTCTTCAGCAGAGGTTGTCCTTAAAATTGACGCTTGTATGATACCATCATTAAACCTATCAAAGTTGCCGGGATCGAGTAAATTCCTTACGTAGACGGTTTGTTTTAATTGCTTGCCGGACTTATCACTGTTTCTGAGAGAATTTAAAATGTTAGAGATAGTAAAATAAACATCGCTTTGTGTTACGTCGTTAGCATAATCATCAAAATCAAAAAAAGCGAAATTTTTCCTCAATTCCAGATTTTGAGGCGAATGTGTTGTAATCCTTGGATAAAAGAGCTGTTGCGATAATCCCCGTTCGGCATCTCCTGACTGGCGGGAAATATAATTTTCTCGCTGATTGAAAAAGTCAATAACTGAACTAGGAAAAGACGAAGTGTTACTTAAAAATAGTTGAATTTCCTTAATGAATTCGATCTCAACAATCCAAGGTGAGTCGTTGGAGTTATTATTACAATATAAAGTTTCAATATTTACGTAGCTACTGTTTTCAATACCATACTTACCCATTTTAAGGTTTGTTCTTAATAGATCTAATTGATTTTTGCTAGAATTTCTTGCAATCCCTATAAAATAGAGAATCCTAAGGTCGGCACATCTCCTTAGCGCTCTGCTTACATATAGTAGATTTTTTCCGTTTGAAATGCATGATCCAATTACCACTATACTCCCTACAGCTCCATCTCCAATTGAGGGGATATCTGTTATCCGAATAACCTTGGGGATTGCTGCTGAGGTATAATTTTGACCGATTCTGTCAAGAATATATGCAGTGAGGTTTGCCGAGCCAGAATCATCGAGAGGTAACAGGAATTTAGTGTTGCTTGGCACATGTTGGTCGATATAGTGATCCAATTTATTTTTATATTCTGGATAACGACCTTGTTTAATTCCATCAAGAATTTGATTGTAATCAATGTATACTTCGTATTTTCTGTCGGGCGATTCCTCTTTATAATGTGCTTTTAATACCGTATTTAATAGTTTTGAAGATTTAAACTGTTGTACAAAAGTTGATAAATTCTTTTCCCTGTCATCTTTCGCAAGTATTATTCTATTTATTTTGGGCTTTTCAAGTAGAAATACATCTCCGGAAACTGGGACGGCGTAATTTCCCTTTTTACAAAGTTGGCAGTCTTTTTCGCTAAATGTTTCATAAAATGGAATGCCGTTTGGGTTAATTTCAGATTTTGTTAGGTTACATAATACTTGATCTTTAATGTTTGAGTAGTCAATGGACTCACCGAGAAAATATAATATAACAATGTTGTTGCGGTTCAGTATGGAATGTTTGTCAAGTATATATTTAATTATATTGGCAGAGGTTGATGCTGATACAAGTAGAAGAGATCCTCTGTTGTACGAGTTTTTTGATTTGTATAGACCAGCATAACTACTGAAGCTTTCAATCGGGGTCTGCCTTCCACTTTTTGTTAATCTGCTTTTCAGTTCTGATAGTGCTATTGCTATACTATTAATGGAACTTGTATCACAATATATCTCTCCATATATGTTTTCATCAAAATGCTTTAGAAGTGAATAGGCTATAAAGTAAATTTCCGAGCTGTAAAGTAAAATATTCCCCGTCCTTAAGAATCTATCGCAGTGCTTTCCCGAGGGAAAAACGTAGTGATGTGAAGATTCAGACACAATTAGCCCTCCTCTGTTAATAAATATTTGCTGGAGTCCCGCATGTATATAGCTGCCGACCAGATTTGTTGGTATCTTCTTGTTGTTAATGCAAGATAACGTCGCGTCTTCATCGAATGTCGCGATGAATAAATTGTCGTTAAAGTGTGTTTCTTGTTTTTTGGGAATCCATTTAAATGTTACATCCTTCCTGTTGTCAAAGACTTCAAGTAGCCGATCTTTAATATGTTTACTTCCTATTACCAATACTGTGTCTGTTTGGTAGTTTCGTTCATAAAAGGACTTTATTTCAGCTTGTAAGCTATTTTCATCAATTTGATCACTACTGCAGAAAACTAATGTGGCGTTTTTGTTTTTAGCTATTTTATTTTCTACTTCTGTGTAGTCAACTTTGAATATGTAGAAAGTATTCATTAAGTATTTTTAATTTAAGGGATATAGAATAGTGATAAGGCTGCCTTCGGCCTTTAAGTTGTTAGATATTTGATCTTTTGTGTTTGTTAGCCAATCAAACAATTCCATATCTCGTTCATTATTTACTTTCTTATATGGGTGAGTTATCAAATTCCGATAGACGCTAATGGTTCCAGTTTTGATCTTCAAGAAGCCTTTATAGTCTAATAAATTCAGAATTCTATCTAGTCCTAATCCTTTTTCTTCTTTGTAAATACCTTTAGCAATTGTCATGTTTTTGATTAGACAACTTCTCACGATCTGAATATCTGTTAATGAAGTGCCGTTTGGATTTTGAGATTTGAATTTGTCAATAAAACCAAGGCCACTATCAAAAACGGAAATTTCAAGGAAATACAGTTCTTTATTTGTATTTTCTCGTAGTGTGGGATGAGAAAAATAGCTTTTGAGTGCTGGTTGTTTTGAGTATTGGTCGATGAAATATGAGCGTTTGAGTTTTGAAAACTTTATTAGAACTCCTCTTATACTTGGATTAATGCCAACGTTATCGGCATCCGTACGTCCCCATTGTATAGTGTTTTTTACTAACTCGTGAATAATTGAAGTGAAATCAGCCTGATAGTGTGCGAATAACCGAGCTGCATCCTTGGAGTAATTGAGCATTTGCTCGATGGATAATCTTAAATTAGCTAAGCTACTACTTTCATTATCTATAAAGCCATTTTGGTTTTCAAAACATGGTAGGTAGCCGCGTGAAATTGGGAAGTGGTCAACACCAATTAGTAATAACTTCCAGCCTTTTAGTGGTAAGACCTTTTCCATCTTATCTCTAAAGTTTCCCATTGGTTTAGCTAAGTCTTCTCTCAGGGAGTTATTACCAGTTCTATCGTAAATTTTGTTTTTATTCCACAATAATGAGAATATCGGGAAGTAAAACTCATTTTCCAAAAGAAAATTTAAATCATCCTCAACCGAAACATCAACCAATAACTTACCTGCATTATTGTATTTGCTCCAGGTGATCACGAACTGGTATAGCATTGGAATCAATCCGACATGAGGATGTGTTAGTTCGGAAGAGATCGCAAGATCAATTGTAATATCCTCTTCTTTAAGCCGGTTAAAACGGAGATATAGTTTATCAATTTCTTCAAATGTTAGTTCTTTATGTATTGGTATAACCATGTATAGTAACCTTTAATGGAGGGGCCTTTTAATTGGATAAACAATATACCTAGAAAATCTTAATTTTTTGCTTATTTAAGCGCTACTAGACGAAAAATATAGAAAGGGGTTAAAAGGTCTCACTCCGGCGTCAGTCGGCAAAAAGGGCGCCAGGCCCTCGCTTGCCCCTTCCGCTTCGCTACAGGGGCTGCGCTCCGTCCTGTCACCCTTTTTGCGCTCCCTCCGCCTTCGTTCGGGCAGCTCCCGGTCTGGCTAAGGGCTGTTTTTACAATTGGTGGCCTTTATGCCCGCCATCCCTCCGCTGCCCATTTTGTCCACCCCCGCCCGCCACCCCCGGCCTTTCATTTTTGATTTTGCCGTCCGCTGGCGCTCCCGGCCAGACATAGGTCGAAGGCGCGGCCTGCTGCGGCTCGCCCTCGCTTGGCCCTTCCGCTGCGCTCCAGGGCCTGCGCTCTGGCTGCCGCCGCAGCGGCCGGGGGTGGAAGGGCGGCGGGGGCGGGGCGACAGTAATCCTATTTAGCGGGAGATTATAGCTGCCCAACGTTTGTACCCTGATCAACAGCTGGGAGATGAACGGGGAGAATAAAGCGGAGATCATAATGGGACAGCATTTAAATGAAAAAAGCGAAAAAGAAGAAAGCAAAATTACCCAGCACCAGGTGGATCTACCAAAAGACTACGGCATAAAGCTTTAGAATATATTTTCAACATTTTATCCTGCACCAGCGACATCAAGCCATCGGACGACATCACCCACGCATTTATTCCGTTTCCTTTTGGTAGATCCACCTGCGCTGGGTGCGAAGATGGCTTTCTTTTTTTTCCTTTTTTCTTTTAAAAGCTGCCCCCGGGGGCGTTTGAACACCAACCTTTTAACCCCCTAAACGCAACCATTATGTTTTACATCAAAAAGTTTGTTACCTACTGGGCCATCTACAATTGTGCTAATGGCGCCAGCCGTTTGCTCACCACACGCGAGCAGGAAGCCGTTGCCCGGGAGTTTCCGGAGTTGGCCTGCCGGCAGGTCGTCATGGTGTACTTTGCAACCGTAAACAGCATAAAACTAATGCCGTAAACAGATAGGCCCGGGATCACCCCGGGCCTATCTGTTTACTTTCTTTAAAAAAGCGGTTCTTTCACGCTTCGCCGCCTCTGGACCGCGGCGGTTCTCTCAATGGATCGGCCCCGACCTTCCCCGGCACGCAGCCCCCGCACCTGGTTAAACAGGTGAATCATCATGAAACAGAAGCCTACCGGCACAGCAAAATATTGCTGATCTGCCATACTGGCAAGCCTTTACTAATGCTGTTGTGAATTTGGGAAAAAGAGGTGGGGAGGGTTAGCGCCTTTTTAGGGCTTTTTGTTCCAGGTGAAATTTTTCCCTGGCTTCTTTCAGGTCTTTCAACAATAAATCAGGATGGCCCCAGTACTTCAGGCTTAACTCTTCCCTGATTTTTCTTACTTCAGCCACTGCGTCATACTTTTTACTTTTTTTCATGGTCATTTGGCTTTAGGATTTCACGTGGGGTCCTGATTTCAATTATGCGGTACCCCATACGCAAATTTATAGAATTATACAGTTTAATCCGGTCAAGGTTTACAATATGTTTAAAGTTCCAGCTGGCGAGGATATCGGCACCGTGCAGCGTAGCCAGCGCGATGTGCAGTGCATCATTATAACATTTATTGCTCAAAGCTCCTTCCGCAATATAGGTTTCCGCCAGTTTAATCGCTTTGGGATGGCCTTTGATCTCAATCTTATAGCGGTTCGGAATTTCTGTTAATTTGGCCTTTACTTCATCTTTCGCGGGGTCCAGCTCCATCATCACTATATCAGACAAAAGCAGCTTTTTTATACCTAATCTGAACTCATTGAGCAGCGCGTTGCTGTGTTCTTTAAATTCCTTATCAAAACAACCTCCAATAACTGAGGTGTCAGTATAAACATGAATCATAAAAATGGTTGGAGAGGTTAAAAACAATGTTGCATTCCCGGTTTGTATTCTGTTGGGGTAACTATTAGAATACGGTTTTCGCTGCCGGACTAAGTCGGCGCTCTACGGTGTTTCATCAAATATGGTTTTGGGTTAACAGTTAATTGCCGGGTGTCCTGCGGGCGGCGGTTCATGATACAGTCCGCCCTCAGTCACCTGGTGTTCAGGTGGAGTTGTCCTATTTCTGCCAAAATGGTTTTTCGGGAGGCGCTTTGCGGGTAATTGTAATGATCAGTTTTCGGTTTTCAATAGCAATAGAGATGCTATCTCCAATGTCAAAGCCGGCTCTTTGCAGCCATATGCCGGATAGGTTTAACCACGGCACTTTTATCCAATGACAGAGGCGTTCCGAACTTTTATAATGTAGTTTGGCTTTTCGTTCATTTGGCTGGCTTTTCATAAAGTTGATTATTTTCTACAAATATAACTAAAATGTAGATAATTATAGTCTTTAAATGTCGTGTTTTGTAGATTTTTATGCCATTTTATTGTCATAAAAAGTTGATAGTAATCTACTTTTCCGGCTTTGTTAGTTCATCATGCTGCTTCTACTTCATATTAAATTTTAAATCAGTAGTTTAGCGCGAAAATCATCCATTATGACGTTTGGTGAAAAAGTTACCATAGCCAGAAAACAAAAAAAGTTAACACAGACGGAGCTGGCCGATGCGACTGGTACATCGCGGGATATTATAGGGAAGTATGAACGCGATGAATCAAAACCCTCAATTGAAATAGCTGCCAGAATTGCGGAAGTCCTGGAGAGTTCACTGGATTTTTTGATAAGAGATATTAACCGAGAAGACGCACTGGCGGAGAAAATCAAACAACTTTCGCCGATCAATAAAGAATATGTTATGGCTGTAATTGAAGCATTTGAAGCTAAAGAGAAATTACAGGGCAAAAGATAAAGGCTCCCGCTTGCGCGGAAGCCTTTACAACCAAACAAATCCCAAGGGTAACCACACCTTAGCCGGGAAACGATTTAAGAGCGGTCTAACCGCCTTCTTTTGACACTGCTGTCTGGCTGACCCCACTCATGACAGTACCGGCAACAGCGATATAACCGGCAATTTTGACGATGATCGCAGGGATAGCAGGAATGCCCATCAGGGCGCCGCTAATCGCTGTCAAGATCAAACCTATATTGCGCACCTTACTGAAAAAAGGTGGTGTTGATGCAGTGAGTCGTTGTGCAAGTTTCATACGCACAATTTTAGAGGTGAAGAAAAGCCGGCCCATACAGGCCGGTTATTATGGGTTTGGTGCTGCCGGTATACCGGAGATATCAACCAGTGCCAGCGCGTTATAAGCGCCGTTTTTAAGGCTATACAACGCCCCGTTAACTTGCTGGTAAAACTCAACACCCAAAGCCAGGAACAACGGCTTAGTAGTGTTGTCTGTCACGTTTACTGTCAAAGCCATGACGGCAGTTGCGGTGGCATCGATGGGCAATTCAGCGCTGGCCGCACTGCCATTGATGAACGTTTCCGCCTCGAAGTCGATTTCCGCACCAGCTGCCAAAACTTTGAAATGGGTAGCACCTGCAGGAGCGGCCACCATGTTGACAGGAACGAACGGCGGAATATCGACGATCAGGGTACCGGCAGCGCGATCAATGGCCGTGGAGAACGGGGCGTACAACGTACCGCCCAATCGGGCGTTACTGTTGAACTCAAAACCTTTGAGTAGCTCCGCCTCACCATCAATGACGTTGCGTTGGCCGCGTACATTGGTTGCATCTGCCTGGATCACCTTCACCATTTCACGGGTCAGGCGGGATGATATATAGCTATCCCCGATGTTCAGGAGCAGCGCCCGGAAGGCTGTACGTAACAGCTTACCGGCTTTGCCGGCACGACCGAATTCCGCACCGTTTTCACGGGTCCGGATAAACGCCGGATCTGTTGCGATCCGGCTGGCATCTACGCCGCCTTTCTCACGTGCCAGGTGTCCGGCTTTCGTTTTGTAAAAGGTGATATTGCCGATTGTTCCTTTCAGGGGGATGATTCCACTTTGTCTTGCCATATAGAAACAATTGAATGATAGAATGGGCTGTTTGCTTAGCCAAGCCCGTTAGGCTCACATCTGCGCAGGATGCTGTACTTTTGCGGTAACCACCCCAAACCTAAGCCGGTATTTTAACCCATAAAAATTTCCATTCCGATTATGCCATTTTCGCAGAAAATAATACCTAACCGCATAGTGATCTATGCAAAAGATGTGATGAATATCACTGGTAGGAGTGAGCGTACAGCTAGGAAGATCCTGCAACAGATACGAACGGTTTATAGAAAGAACAAAGGAGAACTTGTGACAGTCCATGAGTTTTGTAGGTTTACAGGGATCGAGCAACGGCTTATTAAAGATTTCCTATTGTGAGTTTGCTTTAAACCATTATGGTTTAACTTTTATTTTAAATTTAATATGTTTCGTATTGAATGAAAACAATGGATTTTGCCGTTGATTTTCAATATATTGCTATAGATATCCCTAATGCAAGAAAATAAATTCTGTTTTGCAGTTGGTACACACCAAAAGTATAACCATAAAGCATGAAATATAGACTTGATACAATTAACGACAAAGAATTTGAGATCCTTGCAAAGGATTTGCTAGAATCCGAATTAAAAATAAAGCTCCAGAATTTTCGTAGTGGTAAAGATAAAGGTGTTGATTTACGATATGCTGGTAATCATGAGAATGAAATAATAGTACAGGCAAAGCATTACATAAAATCAACATTCTCCGACCTTAGGACCGCTTTGAGGGCAGAGAGGGATAAATTAGAGAAGCTTTCCCCCAAGCCTAACAGATATATTTTGTTTACTTCATTTGATTTAAATACCGGGCAGACAGATGAGATAGTCAAGATGTTTCATCCTTTACTAAAGAATTCTCAGGACGTCTTTGGGATGTCTAGGATCCAGGAAATGATCGCGAACAACAGTTCTATTGAAGAAAAACACTATAAGTTGTGGCTTACTAGCACAAACATACTTCAACGAATATTGCATAATGGAGTAAAAGGACGATCTGAGTATGTGGAAGCAAAAATAATTCGGAGATCTAGGCTATTTGTACCTACAGAAGACTTTTCTCTTGCACTCAAGACATTAGTAGAAAATCGGGTTTTGATTATTACTGGCGAACCAGGCGTTGGTAAGACGACAATAGCACATCAGCTCATTTATGATAATTTAGCGAAAGGATTTGAATTAATCGTTGCTGATAATAAACTTGAAGATGCCGAAAATTTATTATCTCCAGATCCTGAAAAAAAACAAGTGGTATTCTTTGATGACTTTTTGGGTGCTAACATTTATGAGGTACTCAATCCAAGAAATACACAAACTAAGATTGTTAATTTCATTGAGCGAATTCAGCATAGTCCCAATAAGCTTTTGATAATGACAACCAGGACAACTATTCTTAATCAGGCAATCCGACATTATGAGAAGTTTAAGAAGATTGGAACAGAGGAGTCTCTTAAGTATGAAGTGAGGATTAGAAATTATTCGAAAGTAAGTAAAGCACATATCCTTTATAATCACATTTATCACGCTTTATCTACCAATTATCACGACGTTTTCTTCACAGAGAGATTTTATCATCAGATTATTGGTCATCAGAATTTTTTTCCACGTCTTATTGAGTTTATAACAACGGAAAGCCAGTTTAAGAATAAAACAGCGGAAGAGGCAAAGTCCTTCATTCAACGAAGTTTGGATAATCCGAGCGAGATATGGGAGTATGCTTACAGGGAGCAGTTAGATGAAGTGGACCAATTTATGCTTTGTACAATCTTTAGTTTTGCCGGTAGTAAGTTTACGGAAGTGGAATTGCGAGATGCCTTCAATAGCCGGTATGACTATGAGATTCTGAGGAACGGACACAAACGAAAGGTTGATGCTTTTGAGGGAGGGTTGAAGAAATTGTCTGGAGGCTTTATAATAATGATATGGCATCCTGGGGAAAATATTCGCACTGTTAATTTATTTAATCCGTCTATCGCCGATTTTCTACTCAATTATATTAAGAATCGGCCTGACGAAATGGACAGAATTTTCTTTTCGGCAAGATTTTTTGAGCAGATAACAGGATATTTTAAGAGAGGAGGGGATTATTTTAATATTCCGGATGATCGTTGTGAAGATTATTACAAAGTATTTCGGGAAAGATCTCAACAAATGTTGCTACTTGGGGGTTCCAAGGGAAGCAAGCAGCTTACAATTCTATTTGTTTTTGCCACACAGTTCCAAAAATATTGTAGTGAAAAGGAGATGTTTGATCTTATCGCAGAGGTAGATACTTCAAACACTGATATAGATTTTACAATGTTTTCAACAGTGCTGAATTTTGTAGTTGGATTCCCCACAATTGAAAAACTAATTAATTCTGAATGGCGTCAATTTTTAGCCTTAGGCATTCAAATCGCGGGGGATGTTGATGAAGTAGCAGCATGTTTGAAAGTATTTGAGAAATATGGGATTACAAAAGACATGTTCGAGGGAGAGAAAGAATTTATGGAAATACTTGCAAGTGAGGCTAATCTTAAGTTTCAAGTATGGATAGATGATATTGATTTTGGCCGACATAAAGATTTGGTGTCAAGAGATTCTGGCTATTTTGAGTATAATACAGGTATAGTTGAGGATGAAATAAACGATACATTTAGTGAATTTTTGGAAGCATGTTCTTTGTCGGAGTACAGAGATCATTTATGGGAGAGTATAGAATTTGATGCGTATCGAATAATAGACAAGCTTGTCGAGGAATGGGGAAGAGATGATGATGATTATGATCGTTCAAGAACTTTTAGAAGCGAAAGAATAGAGAATCCTGATGATGAAATTAATAATCTTTTTGACCGCTGAATTTATTAGATCGCATGGTTAAGTGAAATCCGATCCCTGTTAAAAGCATATATATAGTATTATTTTCTAGTTGAATGTTTATTTTACTCTAAATTGATCAGATTTAGCACGGCTTTTCGTACCTTTGTACTGTTTACAAGTTCTTTCAAACTCCCACAAAGTAAGCTATTTCGCGAGTCTACAAAATCGTCTACAGTAGCTTGTAAATCCTTTAGAAGCGGCGGCAATTAAGCCTTTGATATAGTCCCAGCGGGATCACAAGCAACTTTTAAAACCTGCACAATGGTCGCAGGTTTTTTGTTTTTAATCGAGCGTTTAATGCTATATATCCAGCAATTTTTATGATGATAACGGGGATCGCAGGGATACCCATCAGCGCACTACTAATAATTTGGTGCTCCATAAAAAAGAGGGCATCTCCTGTGCTTTTGCAAACATAGCAGACACCCTCTTTATTTTCATCAACAGGAATATTATCTTACCTCCAATTTATAAGGAGGCGTATCCGCTGCAACCAATGTCCTGAACTGTTTAAAGCGTTCTGTATTCTGTTTCTCACGGCCAAAAATTTCCAGGTGAAATTTCATTCCGCTGACCTCTTCCTCCGTGTACTGGTTCAGACTAACGACTCCGGATATTCCCAGGTGTGCCTGGCAATTAGCACAACCACCAACATCCCAGCGGCTCAGCACAGACTGATAACCGACAAGATATCTTTTATCATCCCCTTTGGTGGCATATACACCAACAATAAATGAGCCTTTAATACCTCCTCTGCTAAGCCCTGATATATAGAGATGCAGATCGCTTCGCTTTGAATCAACAGCCCTGGCAGCTCTTGCAGCTGCAACCACATCGTTTTGCGACAATGAGCCATCGCTATAGGTGTAATTCAGCTGTGATTCAATATTTATGCAATCTTCTGATGTGAAATAGGTAGTACCTGTTTTTATAAACGGTTTCAGCGCAGTTGTCATAGTCAGTGTTTCATTCTCCGTTTGCCCGTTGGCAGGGCCTTGTCCGTTGCCGCCATTGAAACCATTTGAGGTACCCGGATCTGCGGAGTCTTCGATGATGTCAAAACGTTCTGTAAAACCCTGCTTTTGCTGCCATAACCAAAACACACGATCTATATTACAGTGGTGAAAAAAGAAGATAGGATCCAGTCCTGCCGTATCATTCTCACCCATATCACCATTTGCATCCGGTAGCTGAGATAAATCATAGCCTCCGTTATTTATGCCCTTAGGAAGATTAAAACCACCAACTGCCAAATGAATATCGTTGTGCGGATGCTCCAGTGCAGTGTACCCTTTACCATAATAAGCAGCAGATTGCGTATTGGAAAATATCGTATAAATAGGCGCGTCAAGACAATCACTGAATGCCTTTGCTATACCTGCCGGTCGTGGTGTCCCGCCGTCTCCTGCGCCACATCCGGGTATATAGTAAGTCACATTATTAAGCCATTGTAATACATTCGCATTCAGCAAGGCAATATTGGCGTTAGGATCAAAGAAATTGGCATTATACGCGTAAGTATTGGCCTGGGCCTGCGGCGTGCCCACAAGGCCAGACAGTGGGTATCTTACTGTTTGGTAACCTTGTGGTTTGCTATAAACTGAGTCGTCATTGTTTACCTGGTCAGTTATTTTTGTAGGGAGAATAAATGAGGCCAGCGGATTGTCGATGGCATTATTATCATCAGGTACAATTCCCTTATCACGCAAACACTGTGGGAACTCTCCCTTGAATGTAAACTTCGGAGCGGTAAGTGCACGCGGTATGCCATATGTAGTTGAATAGGAATCTGTCTCGTCCCAATAGGGTTGCATCACATCTTCACAACCAGGAGCGGTCTGCAGGGCTTTTTCCAGCATGTATACATATACCCTATGCCAGGTGGGGAAAAGCACATTCTGGTGATTACAGTAGCCCCCCCACCATTCCGGGTTTGTAGCGCCTTCTCCGGCAAATGGTTCTCCGTGATACCCACCTATCATAAAATAGGAGTTAGGATCAGTAGGTGGTAATGCTTTAATATAAGCCCATGCTGTCATCAGTTTTTCCAGATCATTATTGATGCCTGCATCATAGTCATTCTGAATTTCAATTATAGAGCGGCGAACGCCTGTGCCATTTCTTGTCATAGTTAAGCAATTTTATGTTTCTTATGAATAAGTTTCAAGGATACATGGGGGAAATTATTCAGTAAAGATCCTGTCAGGATCATGCCAACGCCCGCAACCAGCGACCATTGCGTGCCAGGGAAGAATGCGCGGCTGCTCATGATAAAAACCGCACCCAGCGTGCTGATAATGAAAGGCAGGTATCCTGCCACTCTTATCCGTTTATACAAAAAGAAAAGATGTATCGCCAGGAAGATCATCATTACAGGCAGCAGCCATTTCATATAAGGTAGCTTCGCCAATCCCAGGCTACCGAACATACTCATATAAACAGCCCAGCACATAGGACATTTTGGAAAAAAAGCAATCAGGATGCTCAATATGACCGAAGGTACACTCCTGGCTGTTTTCGATGACATCGTCCCCGATGATTGCTGCTCATCGGAATGCCTGGCATGGCAATTACAAGTGTTGCATTCATTTAAATTTTCCATATCCTGTATTAATATTGTAAAAGGAAAGGCCGAAAGATATTCCTACGTAATCCAGCCACAGACAGGGATTTCAAAGACGCAGCAGGGGCCATCTCTGCAATAGTTACTATGAAAGAAATAGGGGACACCATTTTTCATAAGACAACATTTATGGATAGTACAATTAGTATACTCATGCACGGTGAGAAATCAGGGAACGGGAAAGGCAGCAGCATGGCTTCGCCAGAAACACGCTATGCATGCCGGTTCAGTCAGGAAAATAAATTCAGGTAATTGCAACAATGCAAAACACTGGCATCAATACGCGGGTATTTATAATGAAAAGGGCTGTGGGTTTTGGTTATATGAGGTTTAAAATGTCATACAAAAATGCTATGATTAAATACTTACGTTGAATCATTCAAATAATGCTGTTAGCTTTTTGACGATCGGTGATAGCCGAAGCTATTAAAAAATAATTAATCCTCAAATTTTTTTTTTGTCTTTTTAATAGGAAGGTATGCTAACTATTATTATGGAGTATCAGGTTTTTTTATAGTCGGGATAATGATTTTCGGAGATGATGCAGTAATAATTATGCAGAAAATAGTTGCGTGTAACATATACAGTAGTATTGGTGTTTTTGACATGTACTTTGTACTGTTTAGATCTGAACCATGGAACTGAAAGCATCCCGATTATTATTGGGTACCTCTGAGAAAAGAATGTGTGCTTACCTATCCTTATATGCAGCATTTGGGTATTCTATTGAATGATTATAAAGCCACTACACCATTTATGTAGAGGCCTCATAATAATTTACGCGTTTTGACTATACTATTAAGGAAGATCGACCCTGGCTTCCCGATGCTATTTGTTTATGATCACTTTTCCGATCAGTATCTTTCCCATAGTAGTGCTTCGGATTTGCGTTGCAAAGTTAAAATAAATTTTAGCCAGGCTTGGGAGACTAAAAGTAAAAAGATCAAGGTGGTGTAAGTAACAATGACTTTTCATACAGGAGAACATATTGGATGACTGTGCTTACAGATTTTAAGGCGCCTAGTCTGAAAGATAGTTTAGTAACGGCCACGGATAATCTGAAATAGTCCCAAGGGGATTTATCAAAGGAAATTAAAGTCGCTTAAATCCTACGATTTACGCAGCTCCCTCTGGTTCAATAGCTATTTGCCTAATCTCCCTGATTCATGTACCTTTATTACGGTATCCTTCAAACACAAACTTATACGGCATGGAACAACCACTATTATTTTTTTCGACCGGTTACTTTGTATATATAGGTCGTGCTGTCGATACCGTTGTTCACGAGCATCATGCTTTACAGATTGCCATCACTTTTGAGGATAAAATAGAGATCATCTCATCGGGTTCAGTTATTAAACAGAAGGCGGTTATCATCGACTCCGATGAACCACATGAATGCAGAACTCACAACAATACATTTCTACTAATCAATATTGATCCGGAATCTAAAATAGGAACGGGCCTTAAGAAGACTTATCTGTCTGACAAAAAACTGGCGGCGTTACCGGAAGCAATCGTAGAAGAGTTATTGGAAGAAATAAAGCCGTTGCTGTCAGATAACACAAACGTCGACAGTATTTTTAACATGACCCTCCAATTTCTCAGGAAACTTTCAAATACGGAGGGGAATGAGGATATGGATGACAGGATCGCCAAGGTCCTGGAAGTGCTTCAACAGCCCGGACATATGCCCTTAAAGATTAAGGATTTATCGACCATCGTCTATCTTTCTCCCAGTCGGCTTATTCACTTATTTACGACGCAGGTAGGTATTCCGATCAGGAAATATATCCTATGGGTCAGGCTTTTAACGGCGCTGCAATACATCATTAACGCCAGGGCTATCACAGATGCCGCCCTCGAAGCTGGTTTTGCCGACGCCCCACACTTCAACCGGACGTTCAAACGGATGTTCGGGCTGGCTCCTTCGTTTTTATTGAAGAATAGCCAAATCGTACAAGCCTATGTGAAGTAACCGTGAGATCTTTGCATGAAGTAAATCAAACTTATTTTATGTACGCAATTAATCATGCTGCAACCGCTTTGTTGTTAAGAAAAAAGGAATCAACACTGCCGTTGCTTCCACTATTGATATCTGTGCAATTGGTGGAAATATTATGGGTGCTTTTCAATTATCTTGGTTGGGAACATTTTTCCGTTTCCAATGGCAGCATTCATCTCGACTTTCTGCCTTATTCCCATTCAATTTTTTCAGGAGTTGTTGCGGCACTGCTTTCATTTTGTATGATCAACTGGGGCTATCACAATAGGAAACTCGCTGTGGCTTTTGCTATTGGTGTTTTGTCGCATGTTATCATTGATCTGATCTTCCATGATAAGGATATTCAGCTATCGCCTTTCTCTGCCACGCCGGTTTGGGGATTTGGAATTATCGATTACCCTATTCTGAATTTCATTATTGAATTTGCGTATGGTATATTTTGCTGGTGGTATTTTAAGGGTAGTAAAGCGTTGCTTTGGGTAATCATTGTGTTCAATGTAATTGATCTGCCGATCATGTTAGCACATGGTGATTCGCTGACGCCTTTTATGCGGTATCCATTTCTTTTGCCATCAGTCATATTATTTCAGATACTTATTACCTGGTACTTCGTTTATCGTTATGCAAATTCGAAACGCGCGTAACGTCCAGCCAGTTAATTGAAATTTAGTCTTCCTCAGAGATGAAATTCATAAATGGAATTTTTATGGCACGTTCTTCCAGATTGTTTTTCGCTATGTGGCCAATATTAATAATACTCAACTATGGAATTACGCCGTTAAAAAAACAACATGGTCCCGATAGAAATTTGGCCCTGTAAAAAGTAAGTTCGTCACAAATTTGGCTGAGTTGGACACAATTATTTCCTGGAAATTGAGTTTTGCATTTCTTTGATTGAAATTAGAATATTGATGGGAAGATTTATTATAGAGACTAATGATTTAAGTTTTGGCTATGATAAGAAGGTCCCCGTGTTTGATAAGATCAACCTGCAAGTTGAAGCTTCGGCTATTTACGGCTTTATGGGGCCTAATGGTGCCGGGAAAACTACTCTGATCAGGCTCTTGCTTGGATTGTTGCCACATGAAACAGGGCAGATCACCCTATTTGGGAAGCATTTGGCTGGTAACAGGATTGATATTTTGTCAAGGCTGGGTTGTTTGGTAGAGCAGCCCTCCTTATATGAGAACCTGACAGGGAGGGATAATATCCGTATTAACTGCATGGTAAGGGGACTTCCCAAAAATAAGCTCCATACCGTGCTTAAAATGGTAGGTCTTACTGATGCCGCCGACAAACGGGTTGATACCTATTCTCTTGGAATGAAGCAGCGGCTCGGTCTTGCAATTGCATTGCTTCCGGAACCAGAGCTGTTGGTGCTCGATGAGCCAGTGAATGGCCTCGATCCTACCGGAATTATTGAGATCAGGGAATTATTGATCCACCTAAACAAAGAATATGGAACAACTATATTCCTTTCGAGCCACCTGTTGTCTGAACTTGAAAAGCTTGTTACCCATATCGGCATATTGCGAAAGGGAGAACTGGTGTTCCAGGGTAGCGCTGTGGAGCTGGAAGCTGTACAACGACAACAATCTGTTGTAGTTGTTGATACCAGTAATAACCAGGAGTGTTTTTTATTGCTGAAAAATGATCAACCGGTGATCTCCTTAAAAGCCGACAGGTTGATTGTGCCCTACCGGGATAAAATGGAAGTCGGTGAATTATGCAAAAAGATCATGCTGGCCGGTTTGAATATATATGAGGTTAAGGTAGTACATCATGATCTGGAAGATGTATTTATGAAATTAACAAGTAACTAATGACTGGATTCTGGCCCTCATTTTTAGTGGAGATCATAAAGATCAAAAATTCCTTTGCCAAATGGCTGATTTTGTTGGGAGCATCTTTAATGCCGGCATTTGTTGCTTTCGTTGCGCTGAATAAATGGAAGCAGCTTGTAAAGGAGATTCATGATAATCCCTGGCCGCTTTTTTCAGAAATGTCATGGAAAGGGATGGCTTTTTTTTACTCCGTGTTTTTTATCGTGCTGCTGGTTTGTTTGTACTTTAATATTGAATATAAAAATAACACCTGGAAACATGTATTTACTTTGCCCATTAAAAAGGGACAAGTATATGTAAACAAGCTATTGGCTGTGGTTGTGTTCGTGGTTTGTTATTATATTTTGTTTGTTCCTTTTTGGATAATCCTCGGATATTTACTTGGTGCCATCAGGCCTCAGCTGCAACTTATCACACATACGCCTGATCTGGAGTTGTTGTTCTTGAATTGTTTTCATTCTGTTATTTCTTCTCTGAGTATTATAGCCATTCATATTTGGTTAAGTATAAGATTTAAAAATATGATCATTCCCATCGGGTTTGCTGTCTTTTGTTCAATCGTGATGGTCGCCCTTTTTCAAGGTGGTGCAGAGGAAGTTAAATATTTCCCGTATGCTTATCACTATTTGTCAATTTCGAGGCCTCCTTTTTTTCATGAATCAAAATGGGGGCCATTGCCGCAACATGAATGGTACAGTCTTGGGTACTTTTTTGTGTTTACCATGTTGGGGTATTGGGACTTTACCAGGAAGTTCTCCGGGAATAAGTGAAGTTTGTGCTACCTAAAAAGCAAAAAAAGGGGACCGTAGTCCCCTTGCATCAAACTTTATAATATTGCTCCCAGCCCTTCCGTGGGGGAGGACCTATCAGTAATTCATTGGCATGTTTATTATTAGTAATGATCTTCTTTTCCCGGTCAAACTGTAATTTTTCTCCTGTCCACTGCGCCAGCACACCAAGACAGAACACCTGGCTGAGCGGACCTGCTATGGCGAATGGAGATCTTGTTTGCTCCTGGCCCTTACAAGCCAGCAGGAAGTTCTTAAAGTGGTTAGACGGACTTTCCGGTACTACTGGTAGTTTACCCGCCATTTCTTTTGCTTTTGCCTCCGGAATAATGGAGAGGGTACTGCCATGCGAGCCTCCTTTAAATGTAAGGTCCTTACTGTAGATAATCTTACCAGGATTCAGTTTAGAAGGTGCGATAGGACCATTGCTTGGAGGCGGAATATTAGGATCCAGTCCCGATACACCGTATCCTGCAGGAATGGGCGGCAGGTTATCTACGCCATCGTACCAGGTGATATCCAGTGCGGGCATATTTCCTCTTCTGGGGAATTTGAATGCCAGTGTGGACGACATCGGGTAGAAGAAGTTATTGTGCCCCGTTAGTTTGACAGGATTAACTTCATATGGTAAGCCAAGTTGGAGGAACTGGTGGGCGGTATCGATGAGATGTGCGCCCCAGTCACCCAGTGCACCCATACCGAAGTCGAACCAGCAGCGCCATTGGCCGTTTACGAAATCTTTGTTATAAGAATGCCCCTGTGTTGCCATCTGCCAGATATTCCAGTCGAGGGTAGCAGGTGTTTGTTCTGCAGCCGGGAACGAGCTTATATTGGGGTTCCAGCCATGCCAACGCCGCGGAGAGTTCATATGCGCGGTAATGGCGGTTACATCTTTAATGATACCGGCTTCTGTCCAGGCTTTAAACTGGAAGTAATTAGCTTCAGAATGCCCCTGGTTGCCCATTTGGGTCACCACTTTCGGATGCTTCGCGGCAGCCTTCATCATCAGTTCCACCTCGTTGAATGTGCGTGCCATGGGCTTTTCTACATATACATGTTTGCCCAGGCCTATAGCCATCATCGTGATCGGGAAATGGGAGAAGTCAGGCACTCCGATAGATACAGCGTCAATCTGGTTGCCCATTTTGTCGAACATCTGGCGAAAATCCTGGAAACGCGGTACCTCAGGGAACATTTTCATTACCTCCAGGGTATGCGGGGCGCCCATGTCTACATCGCAGAGTGCTACAATGTTTGCCAATCCTGTCTTGTAGAGCGCCTGGGCAATTTCTCCCCCTCTGTTGCCTATACCAATAAAGGCGAGGTTTACTTTTTCGTTAGGCCCGATCTTGCGGGTATATGGCTTCGCTGCCGCCATCAGCAGGCCTGGAGTAGCAGTGGCCAGGGAGGCCAGCGCCGCCTGCTTCAGGAAAGTCCTTCTTGAGTTATTGTAATTCATCCCGTGGTTTGTTGATTGCTGGTTCCAAATGTATAAAAATGGTTTTGCAATCGAATGAAAAAACTCAGAAAAGCGAAAAAACTTTACATGAATGGTAAATGGAGCGCTTTGCTGTATGCAGGATCCGCTTCGATATAGTGTATTTTATTATTATATATCAATGCCTTTCCTAAAAAGGGGCTGATAGGCTTATGTAAAGATTTACATCTGGCGGGAAGGAATATAGCCTCCGCATAGAAACCGGAGGCCATATTTTCAATTAGAAAAGCAGTGAATCCACTTCTTCTTCTTCAGCATTGCGCTGATCAGCTTCATTTCTCCTGCATTTTGTACGGCAAAGAGATTCAACAACATTGGCAGTTGCATAAATGTCTTCTGTGTTACGGGGCTTAATCAGATCCCTTACTTTTTGCGCTTTGAGCGCATCTTTTTTTTCTTGCATGTTGGTACTGTTTATAGATGAAAAAAGAATTACCGGATCACGGCAGCCGGAAGTATATTGCTGATATGGCATGCTTCTTCCAGCTGCAATACTTCACCAAGTCCGTTAAGCAGCTTTTTTTCGATATACTCCCATTGGTCACTTGCTGTATAACCACTAAAGGCGGAGCGGCATATCGTAATGATATCAGGGGTAATATTGTTTTGGGTAAGGGTGTTGATGAAGTTGTCGATCCGGTGGTCAATAGTAGTTTCAGACACTTTAAGAATGCTGGGATAGGTGTCGGTATAATTATTAAATACGTAGAAATAACTATCGTTCAGCGTGCACACATCAATTCTGGGACCCAGGTAACGTAACCGGTGATATTTATCATTTACAAAAGATTCATATTCCTCCCTGGTGATCTCTATATATATTTCTTCCTGGGCATTAGGATCTCCGGAACAGGAAAAGTAATCCAGGTCTATATCCAGCGTAACATTGGTGGCCTGGCCTGCCAGGTGCTTTTCTTCGCATAAAGCATACAAAAATTCCTTGTGCATGTTTTCGGAAGCGAATTTGTCATTCAGATTTATCAGGTCAGCAACAGGGCCGTAAATAATTTTCTTCCCATCATTGTTATAGCTCCTGACAAACATCTGGTGATGCGTGTTGCTTTTTTGAGTTCTGTGTTGTTGCTTAATCCAGTATATTTTGTTGAACAAACCCTGGTAAGCAGCCGGTATGATAAATGATGCAATGGAAAGCTCGTCTTGCATAAATTGATGGATAGCATCAAGGTCTTTGCCTAACTGATGAATGCTGGTATTGGATTGTAAGCTCCCCATATCAGAGTGTTCATCAAAATGATAGAGGGTATTGGCCGATTCAGGCATCCATCCGTTTATAACACTATAGTGCCAAACATAAAAGGCTTCATGGTGTTCTTCTACAATGAATACCGGTATTTTTCTTTTTGACATGGCAGCGGGTTTTCTTTATCAGTTATCATTACAAAAATAAACAGCGACTATCTATATGACAATTCCTATTTATTGATTTATATTCCTCTTTCTTGCTTGTAAACATTAACGAACCTGGTATTTTATCGCCATCGTAAAACGTGATGATTTGCAGATCCGGCTTGGTATGGAACCATTGTGTTCTATGGCCCCCGGAAAAATTACAAAACGACCGGGCCTGGGGAGTATACCAAGTTTTGTTTCTTTGTTTTCGTAGAATAAAGTCTCGCCTCCCCAGCTGTAATCCCATTCTTTATTGACGTAATACAGTACCGTGATATCATTTTTGTTGACACTGCAATCCCGGTGCGGGTAAGCCATATCCCCGTAGTGACACATATTGATGTAGGCCCTGTACAGACTCATTTCTTCGATAGCAATAAACTGGTTAAGCAAATCCCTGGCTGTTTTCCCGATCAGTAATTCGGTTTCAAACTTTTCGATGTTGAAATCAATGCTGAAGATGGGATATTCATCTGCATGGCTGTCTTTTTCCTTCCTTGAAAAAGGAAGATCACAGGTGATATTGTAAAAGTCCAGTACTTCCTCCTGGGGCAGCATATTATCTATGATGTAAATGTTCTTTCCTGCAATTGTTTCTGTTTTTACTAACATTGCTTGTTGTTTTATAGGTTATTGATGCTTTAGTCCTTCTGCAACGATCTGTTCAAATGATTCAAGGGCACGTAGGTTATTCGTTTGTCTGAAGTATTTGTAGACTTGTTGGTAATTCGTTTCATTGATGAAATTCTCCGTCAGGGAAATGCCGGCTTCTACGTTTAATACGGCATGCCACCATCCGCTGGGCGTGTATACTACATCACCTGGTTCCTGGATGCAGATCAAAGGGCTCGCATTTTCATAATCAGGGAATGTTTCATAATCAGGGCTGAATACATTTACATCACCCTGATAAAGGCTGGATTCCTGCCCCGGAGGGAAGAAGAACCAGAGTTTTTTCCCTGAAATAACAGCATTCCAGGCACTGGTGTTCCAGAGATCCAGGTGCAGGTCGGAGCCGGTATTGGCGGCGCCAATGTAAATCCACGACAAAGCATATCGTCTTTTTTCCGCCGGCATCAGGCGATACCAGCAATGAAAGCAGTCGGGCGTTTTGTAATGCTGGCTGAGTGCCGCCTGGATATGAAACTGCGTTTTGAAGTAAAAAGGAGGGGAGGAGGTACTTTTTTCTTCTTTTATATAATCAAAATAATCGCTTAGCAGAAACGCCTGTTTCTCTTTTATCTTTCCCATCCGGCGATCAGCATTTTCCGAAACATGACCATAGTGTTTTCTTAAATAGTCTTCTGTCCATAATTTTGCGGCTGGTCCCCAGCTGTCAAAGTTGTCTTTGAATATTACGGGCTGTCCGCTGAATCCAAACGCTTCATTAAATTCTGCCAGCGGTGGTGTTCTTCCCTGTATGGCCTGTACATGAGGATAACGTGCTGAAATAAGATTAATATCCATAGTGTTTTTTTTATGAGAAAAAATGTCGGATTGCATCGAGTAATGGCACTGGGTCCGAAAGCATCAATAAGCAGCAGCCATTTGTTGCTGTATTTCGAAACAGTTGTTGTATGCGGGTATATGATTCCTGGCATATATCGTCAGCCAACAGGCATAGAAAAAAAGTTTCCCGAAAAGTGCTTGTTAATTGCCTGAAAGTGGCTGCAATCCATTCCTGAGGCTCTTTACCGGTAAGGTGAAGTATTACGCCGTCCGGCCGGGCATCTGCCAGGTGCGCAATAGCCTTATGGGAGTATTCATATACAGAAGAACTGGCAACCATATACACGATCAGATCCGGTGTAAACTGCGCTTGTACATGCCGGTATAAATTGTTTAGCGCCACCTGATCCTGGCCTGCATTTAAATGGCGGGAGAAACATATTTCCCCCGGAAGATGATTGCTGAGAAGGCTTTCGGTAATATAAAAGCTGCTGTAGCCATTTTCTTCCAACACCCCCTTCAATATACGCTTGAAAAACAGGTATTGCCAGTCTGCCGTGGCGCCGTATGAAGCCAGTACGGGCGTTTGGTTTCGCGGTAAACCGGTTTCATGGCCCAGATAGGGCGTTACAGGCGTATTGCCGGGATGCAGCAATAATTTTGGATAGTGAGGTACTATCGATGTCAATGCAGTAACATAGGGTAATAGTTCGTCATGGGAAACAGCTATATTTTTCCCTTTAATGGCTGCTTCTTTTATCGCCTTATATTCATTGACAAGTATATTGTCCGGTACATCAGCTGCATGAGGTAATACGATCAACGTGTCTATTTCGGGTAGTGTTGCAACCAGGTTAGCGGCAGTCAGCAGCCTGGTATCTGCAGGTCCGCCGGCAAGGAAAGGAGCGGTGGTTCCTGTTATCCCCAGCGAATCTGCTACGCTGTGCCTGTACCTGATGAGCGGGCTTTGCAGATAATGCACTATATCCTTTTCCTCAACAGCAGGAAAAGGTTTGATAGGAATCAGTGTAGAAGTACTGTAGGAAAGGATTTTAGAAAGAAGACTGCTGTTCTCTCTTTCGCTGATTTCCTTCATTTCAGCTAATGCTGCTGTGAAAAAAGCAGCGGCATAGCTTGTTCCGCTTACCGTTTGTGTGGTCCCGTTGGTCCAATGTACGGATTGCGGTAAGCCATATGCAAGTACGTTAATAGCGCCTGTCCCCAGGTATTTGTACTCCCGGCATCTTCCATTAACAGCGGTATATACCCCTGTAACAAACGGAAAGTAAGCAGGATAGCAAGATACAGCAGGATCATGGAATGCTGCGGCAACTATCAGGATACCTTTCAGGTAAGCAGAGAGACAGAGATCATATAAGGTGGTGGATGGTACCCGCGCCACAATTCCCATACTGATATTGATAATTTCTGCGGATGTTGCTGTCAGGCACCAACGGATACCCTCACATAATAGCTGTTCGCTAATAGCCGAGTCAGACGATAACTTAACGATAACCAGTTCTACGTCAGACTGCCAGCTGCATATGATGCCTGCAATGGCAGTACCATGCCCATCATCATCATTGTAATCGCTTTCGTAGGAAATGCTGCCATTCTGCTCTTTTATAGTGACACCTGAAATACGCTTGTTGTTGAAAATAGCATGCGTCATTGAAATGCCACTATCTATAATAGCTATTTTTTTCATGCAGTTTCAATTACTTTAGATAGGCGTAGTTAGACTCGTTGTCATAAATATTATCCAACGTATTAACCAGTTTCAGGAAGCGCTTGTAGTTCTTGAATCCCTGTGAAACTGCCAGGTTTTTTCCGGCCAGGAACATGTACGAGTCATCTATCTGGTATACCGGCATATCTTTCGTAACCTGGTCCATCAACGTAACCACTTCCCGCAATACCGGGTGATGCCTGGAAAGTACGATCTCTGCATCGAGTAATATCTTGATCAGCGGAAAATGAAGCCCATCGTTTTCCTGCTGCCGGTCAGCAAAAAAATCCTGCCTGGATATTTCGATGGTGTCTACGTAATAAAACAGGTCAGCCTGTTGTTCAAACAGTTCTTTTATTGTATCGAAACTGCTGCTTAGCTGATCGAATGGGAGAAACAGGCTGACTTGAAAGAATGCTTTCGTCTTATAAGACAGCGCAGCAAAGGCCTTCTCAAGTTGCTGTAATTTTTCATCTGTGCCTGCAATTTCCCTTAGACTGTAATTATATGCCTGAAGTTCCCGGACAACATAGGCTGCGCAGTCATAGGTCAAAAATGAATTGTCTTTTTGAATATGCTGCAGCCAGATGCTATTTACGCCCTTTATCTGTTGCAGCACTTCTGCTGTGATCTCATTTCCCCGCCACAGCTGATCTACAATAGCAGTACAATACTCCTGCAATAGATAGGAGGCGTTGTTTAGCTTGTCGAGCGCAATCTTTTTTTCGTTTTCAGCCTGTGCCGGGTCAATTCTCCTGTTTAAGTAAACATGGCTGAAGTTATTGGTGAATGGTTCGTTGAATAGCATCATAGCTGACCGTGGTTTACATACGTTGAAAAATACTGCCCGTCTATTTATTGGAATGCCCTGTATTTTCTTTCTCCTGGTGGAATGGGAGGGCAATCATTTCCGGGTTTTCTTTCATTAACAGGTACTGGCTTTTTAATGCTGGTATGGTTTGCGTTTTCCAGTGGGTGCAGGGCGGTTTTTTGTTAATAGCCTGTACCGAACAGGAAAGTTGATCACAAACAGGTAAGTACTGACAATTGTAACAACTTTCATGCACCTCAAACCTGTCGTAGTTTAAATAATCAGTAAAGTCGGGCAGTTTATATCCTTCGGAAATATGATTAATGCTTCTTTTCTCATCATGAATAGTTTCCCAGCATTTATGGATGTATCCCTCAGGGTCGAGTACTATGCCGTATGGAGATACCCAGGTGCCACACTCCTCCTGTAGTTCAGGCAACAGCCACTTCAGCCGGCCGCTTTTAATATTGTTGCCGGCAGCCCAGGTATTGAAAATAGAAAGCTGTAATTTTCTGAATTCAAGCAATGCATCGAAGTATTCATGGGCATCCAGGCGGCTGCTGGTATCGTCTTCACCCGCTTCTTCGTAGGTGCGTAACCAGGCTACTTCTACACTCACCTGTTTATACCGTTGGGGCCAGATGCCATACTTTTCCAGGTCGGCGAATAACCGGGGTACCGAAGCGGCTACTTTTTTATCCAGGTTAATCCGGATGTTAGCCTGCATGCCGGCAGGCATCATGGACAGATTTTCCAGGATCTGTACATAATTTTTTTTGCCTTCTTTCCCCTTCAACGGGCGATAACTATCATGTACTTCCTGTGCGCCATCTATGGTAACCTGCACACTGTTAACATCATGTTCTTTCAGGAGAAACCAGTTCTCTTTGGTAAGATAGATGCCATTGGTAATAATATTAGCGCCATAAGGCATATTATTGGCCGCGCACAGTTCTTTCAGACGTGGTGTCAGCTTGATAATTGCCTCTCTGTTGATAAGGGGCTCGCCGCCATACCAGGTGATGTGAAGACCTTTCCATTTATCTACCTGGGATTGTTGAATCATATCTTCCAGGTATGATATGATGGACTGGATGTGGTTTTCGTTTTTCAGCGATTTATTCGGTTTGACAAATTCAAAGCAATAGGGACAACCCATATTACATACCATGGTAGTACCAATGGTCAAACGAATAGCGGCTTCTTTTGCTGTTTTCATAGAAGCCCTTTGTTCCTTGTATTTCCTGTGCAGCTCTTCCCTTTCCTGGATACTGTCGTCTATAAGAAACCCCTTTTCATACAGATCAGGCACCATAACGGAGATACCAGGGTCGGTTACATCAACAGGAGTGCCGGCATTTTGTGAAAGTTGCAATAGATCCCCTGCTGCGGTGGGAATCACCATCAGACCTCCATTCAGCGTATTATAAATGAGATATTCCTCTTCTTCTTTGATGGGTATCAATACAGTATAGAAGCTGATTTTGAGCTGTGAGGGCATGGACGCCGTGACGTGTTGCATAATTCAGTATTTAGTTATTTATGAAATGGTATTTGACTGTCTTCATATTTATCTTGCAGGAAGAATAGCTGCCGGTAAGCGCCGTTTCCTTGCCATAGCGCTTCATGGGTACCGGTTTCAGCAATGCTGCCATTTTCCAGGCAGATAATTTCATCACATTGTCTTGCCATGCTGAGACGATGGGTTACTACCAGTATAATGCTATTACGGTATTGCGTCTGCAGCAGGTTTATGATAGCAAGTTCACTTGCGGTGTCAAGCGCAGCGGTTGCTTCATCCAGTATAATAAAGGCTGCTTCTCTTAATAGCGCCCTTGCAATGGCTACCCTTTGCATTTGTCCGCCAGACAGGCTATCGGTAGCTGTGTCCAGATCCTGTCCGCCGTTTTTCAACTGCTGGTAGATCCCTGTCATGCCCGCTGCGGCTTCAATATCTTCACAGGTGGCCCCGGGGTTTCCGTAAGAAATATTCTCAGAGATCTTTCCCTTCAGCAAAGCAGCGCCCTGGGAAACAACTGCGACCTTGTTCATCCAGTCGTAAGTTCCTATATCTTCAAGCGGGGTATTATTTATATATATCGACCCTGTTACAGGGATAAATTTGCAGAGAAGGTTCACCAGCGTGCTTTTGCCATCACCGCTTTTTCCAACGAGTGCATAGATCTGTCCTTGTTTCAAATGAAGACTGACCCGGTTTAATACAGGTGTGTTTCCATAAGCAAAGGACAATTCCCTGGTAGTAATATCTGTTATGGGATCTGGCAGTTTCTTTCTGCCTTCATATATATTTTCAACAGGGGTTTCAAGTATTTCCCGTATTTGCTGCATGGATACCGTTGCACGCAGCAGATCGGTGTATAGATTTAATATTTCGGTTGAAGGGCTGTATATGCGATTGAGATATTGCAGGAAGGCAACCAGTGATCCGAGTGTCATGCCGCCTGCCAGCACATTTCTGCCTCCATAACTCCATACTATAATGGGTCCAAGAGCCATCATAAATACGGCTATATTGTTGTTCAGGGATGATTTGATGGCCTGTTTAACATTCAGTAAACGTAGCTCCCGGGAGATTTTTTTCATGTTTTCCTGCTCAAACCGGTAAGTATTGCTCGCTCTTATCAACCTGATGTTTTCAAACCGTTCTATGAAGTATCCTTGCAGATCAGCCTGTTTGGCGCTTATCCATTTGAAATACAGTTTTATTTTGGGCGAGAAGTATTTGACGTTTAGGATAATCAAAGGAAAAATCACTGCCGATACAAGAAATAACCTGGTGTCCAGTATACATAGCATTGTTATAATACCCCCCAGCGTAATACCATTATTGATGATCCTGACGATTGTTTTTGTGAGCGCGGTTTCAATGTGCTCTACTTCATCATCCATTTTTTGAATAATATCACCTGTTTTGTTTGAGGTGAAATAGGATAAAGGCATATGTAGCAGATGTGAGAATACTTTTAGTCGAATGTCGCTGACAACTTTGTTACTGATGTTTGCGTAGTAATAGTCAGCCAGGAAAGAACTGCCTATTCTCAATACGTATATGCCCACCAGTGTGATCAGTATCTTTGCCAGCATTTCGTAGCTATGTTGGGGTAAGGCAACATCTATGATGATTTTCAGCAGATAGGGTGAGGCGAGCATGCTTAGATTACTAAGCAGCATAAGCAATATAAGCACTATCTCTCCTTTCCAGTAAGGACGCAGAAACGGGAAGAACCCGGAAATAATACGAATGTTAACCATGATTCACATTTGTAGCGTGCATATTCAGATGATAAACTTTGGGCGAACAACCTAAAACGCGATTGAAGCATTCATTGAATCTTTTTTCATTGCTGAACCCCGAAAGTGTTGCTATCTCCTTCATTTTATAACTGGTTTTATCCATCAGCTTGATGGCATGTATTATCTTAAGACACAAGAGCATTTTTTTCGGCGATATGAGTCCTGATTTCTTGAAGTCTTTAATCAGGTTAAATTCGCTATAGTTAAACCGCTGGGCTATTTCCTGCACGGTCATTATTTTCTGATAGTATGATTCAATGTACAGGAGGATTTCTGTCAAGGCAAAGGAGCAGGCGGACAGCTCTACATTCAGTTCCCGCAGACTGGCTTTTACCTGGTTGTCGTTGATTATTCTGGCAAGTTCCCGGGGTATCTCGTCTAATGTTGAGCTGCCAATTACATTTTTTATTCCATGTGCGCCACAAAGCCTGGCCAGTTCAATATTGTCCTTGTCGATGATCACCAGTACAGGGAGATCCGGGTAGCGATTATTATACAGGAGGATCTGATCGAGCCTGGACGGGGCGTTTTCCACCAGCAAATCAAATATGATACAGGATAATGATAACGGATTTACCTTCATGGTCCGAATGCTGCTATCCGGATGAATGAATAATTCAAAATCATTTTTTAATAATTCCTGTAACCTTGTTACATAAAATTTGCTGCAACATAATAAGCAACTGAAGATAGCCAGGGTCATATGAATTGATAGGTATGCGTTAAACAAACGGTATTTACTGGTTCATTCCTTTAATACGATTAACCTCCTCTTTATTTACTGCTTCTTTAGCTGATTTAGCTCCTGCATTCTTCTTACTGAAACTGTACTGGAAGGCAACCAGGCATCTTCTTGAATCAGAGGCATTGTTGGACAGTACATACTGGTTCTCAAAATCCTTTATACCTTTGGAAAAATTGGTCTTGAAAATATCCAGCAGTGCTATCCGTATGGTTCCCTTGTCTTTGAGTATCTTTTTTCTCAGCACCGCATTCAGGTTGCCGTTGGCTTTGTAAATGGTTTGGGCATCAACGGAAGAGCTGCTGTAGTCGCCACTCAATTGCAGGCTGAATTTATGTGGCAGTTTGAAAACACTGGATACATATAGTTCCAGGTTTCCTTTAGCGGACAGTTGCTGCCGGGCCGTCCCCGTGTACCGGTTGTAAAACCAGCTGGCATTACATTGTATATCCCACCACTTGGTCACCTTAAATGGCGCCGCGATGGCAATGCTGTAATTATATTGCTTACCTATATTTATAATGCTGTATGAAAACTCCCTGGTAGAATCGATCTGGCGGGAGTACTCATCCTCCATTACATCGGTTGTTACGGAGTATCCGGCTGTCAGTGAGTATTTGTCCTTAAACAGGTAATTCGCCTCAAAGGAGTTGGTATATTCAGGTTGCAGGTAGGGGTTTCCTTCGTAGTACTGGTAAGGATCGTAATAGAATTTAAAGGGGTTCAGGCTCTGATAGGTGGGCCTTCCGATCCTCCGGGAGTAGGAGATGCCGAATATATTATCTTCATTAGCGGTATATTGTATGAATGCGGAAGGGAAGAAGCGATAATAGTCCCGGTTAAATGCGCTCCCGAGTGTATATGACCGGCTTCTGACAGCTGTCCATTCTGTTCTGTTGCCAAGCTGAAGTGTCCACTTCTCCCATTCTTTTTTCCAATTAATATATGCAGCAGCAACGGTTTCACGGTATCTGAACTTGTCTGAATTTTTATCATCAATAATGAAGGTGTCTTTTACCTGGTTATACCGGGTAATGCTGTTATCCGTTGAAATGAAGCTTAGTTTGGCGCCGGCATCAATTGTGTTCGATGCTTTCAGCGGTTTCGTGTAATCGATCCCGATAGTATAGATGTTAATACGTGTTGGATTGTTTACGTCATTCCTGTCTGGTGCTCTTGAAGTATGATGTGATTGATCAAAGAAATGAGTATTGTTATTTACGGACTGTCTATCGTCGAAGGCGGTGAACCCTAGGTTTACTGAAAGCAGTTGTTTACTGGAATCCGGGTGGAAATCGTAGTACAGGTTAGTGCCTATTGTGTTATACCGGTATGACTTGTAGTTTTCGTTGTTAAAGCTGGAATCAGTTTTCCCGTAACGTGTGTACGCATTCGTTTCAGCAATATAAGGTGTTTGGTCGTTTCCGTTATAGGCATTGAAGTCGATGCCTGCATGGTGTTTTTTATTGAAATTAAATTCGGCACTGGCATTATACCGCGCATTTTTCCTGTCTTTAAGGGTGGAATGATACTGATCGAAGTAAATATCATTTCCATTTTCGTGGTATCTTCTCAGCTCTGTGCTGTAGGAAAAGATATGCTGTTGTTGAAGGTCAACGCTGGCGCTCGTACTCAACTTACCTTTGTTATAGAAGACACCAACTCCTTCCGAAAAGGAGGCATATTCACCCTGCGAGTAGGTAGTGCTCATCCGTCCTCCCGCGGCTCCTTTTTCCTTTCGCTTCATAACAATATTGATGATGGCTGCTGTACCTTCTGCATCGTATCTGGCGGGAGGATTGGTAATGATTTCAATACTGCTTACCTGGTCAGCCGGTAATGTTTCCATAAATGTTTTGGCCTGTGCTCCCGACATTTGTATGGATCGGCCGTTCAGCATTATCCTTACACCTGATTTTCCATTTATTTTAATGTTATTTTGGGCATCTATAACGATACCCGGACTGGCTTTTAAAATGTCAAGAAAGGTATTGCCGGCAGTGGCTAATTGATCCGTCTTAATTACTATTCTATCTATTTCCCGTTTAATAACCGGATCTTTCTGGTTAATCTCTATCTCCCGCAACTGTCTTATTTTGTCGGGTAGTACAATTGTTCCCAGGTCTATGTTGTCACTGGCTGCATTTATAACGATGGGCAGGTGAAGTGTCTGGCAACATGTATCCGAAATAATGAGCTGATAGTTACCTGGTGTTGCAGCAATGCTGATGGAAAAGTGGCCTTTATCGTCCTGCTTTATATAGGTTGTATCTTTGCTTGTTATTAGTTTAATAACAGCAGATGGAAGCGGAATATGCTTTTTATTGAAGCAGGTTCCTGTTATTTTAATCATCCTGTCTGCATTGGCTTTTAGCTTAGCATGCTGCTGAGCAAGCCCAAACTGGGAAGACAATAGGAGGACAGCCGGAAAAATGAGGGATTTCCAGTTGGTTATTTTTTGCATGGGCACAATATTTTACCTGCAATGATCCATGAGAAGTCATCGCAGAAATGTTCGGCTACAACAATAAAATCCTGTATTGCAATATGGGCTTTCGATTAATATTGCTGTTGAATTAAAACAGGGTTCCTGGTATTGCCTGATGGCATTAGTTTATCACAACTAATTACTTCGGGTTTTAGTGCTGGTTTTAATGTATAGTTAACAGTTATTGATTTGGTGGAACTAAATCTCTCGCTACAATTACAGGTATAACAAATCTTTTTTCTTTTCGTTTTCGTGAAAATAACCGTTTTTTAAAATATTAAAAGAAGAAAATTGAACTTGCTTATCTTGTTGGGAAAATAATTGTTGAATTTTACCTGGCGCTTCAGCCCAAAGGCAATTGATCATCATTGGTGCTGTAATATCGCATGGATGGCATACTCCAGGGCATTGTCTTTTCCTGCCTCTTCTTTAATTAAGATATCCGGGTTCACAGGCATGAGTGCCTGGCTATTACCGTTGGCGCCCAGGTCGAACGTTGTTGTGGTTGTAACGGTGAGGCCTATACGTGGAGTGAAGGTATAAACTTCTCCAAAATCATTCGTTGCCTCGCCGGTAGGTTGTCCGATCAATGTGGCGAGATGATAGGTCTTTATTGCGTCTGCCAGCATATTCGCGCTGGAAAATGTACCGGCGCCTGTTAGTACAAACACGGGGCCACGATACCTGAGTGGGTTGGGAGCGGGAAGGTGTGCTGCATATTTTTCCTCCAGTACACTGCCATCACGGGCTGATTGATAGGTCCTGTATTCTTTTTTGCTCCAGTCTTTTCTGTTCGATCTCATAAATATTTTATAGTCAGCGCTTACCTTCCAGTATTTGCCGGCAGAAAGGCGAAAGGATTTATCCGTGATGTACGATAGCAACAATTCGCCCAAATCACTATCTCCTCCGCCGTTTTCCCTTAGATCAACGATAAGGCCTGTCACCGGGCGTTTCCGGATGTCTGAGAAGCTGCTGTCAAGTAATTGCCTGAATGCCTTGATATTTTGCATGTTCCTGAAATTGATATAGGCAATGTTTTTATCCAGGCGCTGGAAGTAGTAATCTTTGCCGGCCCATGCGTTTGCCGCCTGCGACCTCAGATCGCTGAAAGGTATCCCGGCAACAGTAATGGTATCAGTGATGTGTTGCTCCATGGAGTAATACCGGATCCGGAATGGACTTTGGATACCCAATGCATATAAGTATTGATAGAAATGATCATCTGCTTCACTCTGTCTTGATGAAGGTAAACCTCCATTGCAGGATAGCGCCAGCCGGTATAGACTGTCTGCATTACGGTCATTAATACTGATAAGACTATCGCCCTTTTGCAGGCGGTGATTACGGGAGAGGTTCTCAGCAATGTATAGCCGTGTAGTCCGGAATGGAAAAACGGCGCTGTTATGTAAGCTGTCCTTTACGCCGGCGGGCAGCCGTACCTGGGTATGCCCGTCGTCCAGCCGGGCTGTCAGCAGGTTTAGTGTTATATAAGCATCTTCAGCGCTGATGTCTGGAGGGAGGATGCTTAATAGGCTATCTCTGTATTGCAGGAACGTTTGTTTGTTAGTATATAGGTAAGGATTATAATGAACAGATTCTATTGTTTGAATGATCGTTTCTATATCCTTACGTAAGTCAGCCCTCGTCATGCGCTGTGCATATAATGGTATGATATGAATTAATAGCGTTAACGATAACAGGATAGTTCTCATAGCCGGATGTTGTTGCGTCAGTTGAATATTTTTGCCACAATGCCCTTACAGCACGTAAGGATATGGTATGCAAATTATGCTTATTTACTTTCATCTGGTACTTTTGAAAGTAACGAATGCCCTTTGTAACCCATTTCCTCGCAACATTTGGTGATCTTATCTCCTTTCACTAATTTGCAGCCGCAACTGGTTATTCTTGCATAAACACAAGAATATTAAAAGGGAATCCGGTGTGAAACCGGAGCTATCCCCGTAGCTGTAAATCCTGCTGCCTGTTTTACAGGTATCGTTTTTTCGGAATTAATTCCTCCTTGCCACTGTTCCGGCTATCCGGAACGGGAAGGCGACCGAAAAAGCAGGAAAGCCAGAAGACCTGCCTTTTGCAACTATATCTCATGTTTTCGGGCGAAGAGCATGAATATGTTTTTCCCGGTATTCCGGTTTTTTATTTTTTGAATGAATGGATGTATGGTGATTGGCAATGCCCCGTAGCATGTGTCGTCATATACGCTGTGTATGTTTTGTTGCGTGAGGTGTTGCTTCATGCGCAATACTTATGTCCCGTTTTAATATCTATTGATAATGACTGATAACAAGAATGATCCGCGTCGAAGTATGGCCACCCCGGCACATTACGTGCATCATATAAATAGTTTAATTATTAATCAAAATATACCCCCATGCGCTTATCAGGAAGTATGCTTTTTATAGCTGCTGTTTTAACAATGGCGATGTCATGTAAGAAAAATGACGATGTTATTCCAGGCCCCGGTGTAGACAAAACCGGAGGTACAGACACATTACGTATTGGAGCTGCGGTTTCCTATCATCCCAAAATAGCGAATCCTGCGGGGGCTACATTTACCTGGAAAGTAAATGGCGCCGTGGTAGGAAATGAGTCCGCGTATACTTTCACTGCGAGTGCCCGCGGTGATTACCATATTGTGTTTACGGCAGGTAACGCCGCCACGGTGGACTCTGTGATATACCAGGTAAAGGTTTGGGGCAAGTATGAAAATGGCTTTTTTGTAGTGCAGGAAGGACAGTATGGCGCAACCGGCGGCGACCTGTTTTACTATAGCTATGATAGTAATAAAATAGCCTACGATGTATTTAAAACCGAGAATCCGGGGAAGGATTTTGGCCCGCCTACATCAACACTGCAGTTTGCGACAATCTATAACGGCAAGATATATATGTCTGTGAAAGTGGGTGGCCCGTTGGTGGTAGCCGATGCGTATAGCATGAAGGAAACAGGCAGGATCGATCATCTTCCGCAGGACGAAGGACATGCCTTTACCGGGATAGATAATACGAGAGGACTGTTGAGTGCAGTGGATGGAGTGTACCGGGTGAATCTTGCAGGTCCGGCCATAGGTGCTAAAATCGATGGAATTAATTCGGCTGCCGGCGATATGATGGTAGCGGGCGAATATGTTTTTGTGCTTACAGAGGGCGATGGCATTGTTGTACTGAAAACATCCGATTACAGTATTGTAAAGAAATATCCCAAAGGTACCATGGGATTTGCCCGCACGAAAGACGGCGCCGTATGGGCTGCCGGTGATTCGGCGCTCGTGCGTATCGACCCTGTTAGTCTTGCTGTAACAGAAACAAAGGTGCCATTTAAAGTTACCAATCCATGGGCTTTGTGGGCATGGCGTTCCGGCTCCATTACCGCCAGTGCATCCGGCAATGATGTTTATATCGCTGAACGTAAAGATGGACCTGGTATCGGTGGAACGATCGAGTATAGCGGCACAAAAATCTATAAATATACTCCTGGTAATGCCGCTTCCTTTGCCGCGCCCTTTATTACTATTCCAGGTGATCAATATTTTTACGGATCTGCCGTGAGATTCAATGAAAGAACCAAAGAACTGGTAGTGCTAACCCTTACCGACGAGTGGGGGAGCAGTAATGATAACAGGTGGTTATTCTATGATGCTGCCACCGGCGCCTTAAAGCAAACGGTTCGTTATCCCGGGTATTATTTTTCTGCACTTCCGGTATTTTATTAGGAAGACGTAATTGTTTTTTAAACCTCAACAATAATTTTTATGCGAAAATCCTATTTAACATCTTTAGGCCTGGGTGGTCTGTTAATGCTGGCTGCTTGTCAGAAAGAAGATCTTTCCGGTGGTCTTGAACCTGTTAAGAAGCCTTCTTCTTCGATTGTGAGCAATGTAACGGTAAGACAGGCCTTGCTTACCAGCAGTCCGCTTATCAGCCAGGTGTTTACTTACATGCCGGCGGCAGGACAGTTTATCAATGAAACAGCCTATGGTACCAATACCGCGGCCCAGGCCCTGGTAGGGAACACTACCCACCTGGTATCGCTGGGCGGTTATGGCGGGTATATTGTATTCGGCTTCGACCATTCGGTGGTTAACAGCGCCGGGAATGACCTGGGTATTTATGGCAACCCGCTGGGACCTACCTATCAATGGTCAGAGCCGGGAGTAGTAATGGTAAGCCAGGATACCAATGGTAACGGCATCCCGGATGATACCTGGTACGAGTTAGCAGGTAGTCAGTATACAGCAGCGGGCACCATTAAAAACTATCGCATCACCTACTACAATCCGCATGCCGCTGGTACCAGTGTGTTGTGGAAAGATAATCAGGGGGCTACCGGTTATGTGCAAGCCAATGCTTATCATACTGCCAACAATTATTATCCTGCCATGGCGCCTAACCAGGATTCTATTTCATTTACAGGAACTAAACTGGTAAATACCTTACAGACGGGTACTATCCTTACAAACCTCGCGTTTGCATGGGGATATTCCGACAGCTATTCAAGCGAGTATCCAACACTCGGATACAATACTTTTGATATCGCCTGGGCCGTAAACTCCGCCGGTACATCAGTAAGCCTGAATGCTATTGATTTTGTAAAGGTATATACCGGTCAGAATTGCAATGGCGGTGCCATGTTAGGAGAAATATCTACTGAAGTAAAAGGAGCCAGGGATCTTCATTTATAGGATTTGTTGTTTCCAGGCATATTGAAAAAAAACGAAGACCTGCGCATTACGTAGGTCTTCGTTTTTATTTTATCAGCGTGGTTATAGGCCGTGTTTTAATTTGGGACGCTTTCTATTTAACTATCAAATGACTGCCTTGCTCAACCTTAGCCGTCTTTGCCGCGTTATCGCGCAACAGCTTTTCTATTCTCACATTTAGCACTGGCTCGCTGGGTCTTGGCGCATTCAGCGCCACAATCCTGCCAGCTTGATCAATTAGTATATATCTTGGAATAGGAGGAATACCAACCAGCCTGCTTAATGGCTGTTTGGCATCCAGCAGATAATGGTTGCCTGCTGTTTTAAGACCAAGTTGTTCTATGGCAGCAGCCCATTTATCGCTCTTCTCATCTATTGAAATAAATATTACAGCCAGCTCTTCTTTTGAATATTTTTCAACCAGCGATTTCATATGAGGCGTTTCAGCGCGACAAGGAGCGCACCAACTTGCCCAGAAGTCCAATAGCACTACTTTCCCTTTATGCGCTGACAGGATGGATTTGAAAGGGTGTGTTATTCCCTCTGAATCGGTTAACAATGAATTAGATCCTTCGGTACTATCCACCAGCATACTCTCTCTGAGTGCGAGGCTATCAATAAAGTTCTTATAACCGGCATTCTTACATTTCGCATCGAAGTCGGGGAGGTGGCTGAGTACAGCTGAATGATCTTTTTCAATATAATTCTGCATAGTGATGAAAAGTGCTACATCTCTGCTGTTTCCCGTAAACCTGGAATATGCATTTCTAAATACGGTGGAAAATTCATTATTCCCATATAGTGAATCCCGGCTAAGGTAGAGTAGGTAATTTCTTATTGCCAGGCGATACCTCATCGAGGTTACGCATGTATCGCAGTTCAGTTCATTCATTAATGTGTCCAGTTCAATAGTATACTCCCGGGGTACTTTCTCCTGATAATTAAAATCCCTGGTATGGTAAGGAGCACATAAGTCCATAATATATCTCGATTTTAATTCCCGTTGTAGGTACGTTGCAAGATTACATCCCAGCGTATCTGCCCGCTCATATTGTTTTAACAATGCAAGTCTTTGTGCATTCAGTTTTTTGACCTCTTTTCGATAATATGCTGTGTTCATACCCGGTGAAAGTTGCAGAGAGCCCCAGAAAAAGCCATACGCTCTTTCTACCTCATTAAGGAAATTGGCGTACACGTGTTTGTTGCTTCGAAATTCATAATTGCTTTGGTCATTTTGGTATGTTTTACGTACTGTAAGACTGTCGCCCGGAATTACCAGTACCGGGTACATCGTCATACCATTGGTAAACGTGATCGTTAAATTATGTGAGACATACAAAGCAATCCTGAGAAAGCCTGATTCATCGGTGTATTGACTTGCCCTGGAAGGAGTATTATAGTCATCCTGGTAAAAAAAATGTATTAATTCCCGCTGCGGTAAATGAAACAATATGACGGCTGAGTCTATACTGTGCCGTGCCGTATCATTCTTGGATAGGGGAATGCCACTGGTAAGATTACAAAAGCTGGCAGAAAGCAATGACAACAGTAATATTTTAAAAGACTTATTCATAAGAGCAGATTATATAGATAGGGTTTGGATTTGGGTATAACGTCTATATGAAAATACTGACCGGCGATGGATTAAATTACCTTTAATCTGCCCATTACCGATGTTTTTTTGATCCTTCAAAATGAACCCGCTGCCCCTTCAAGATAGCTTGAGCACTAAGCTACCCTGTACCAGATCCCAAAATTGCAACCATGTTATTATAATAATTCCGCACTGGTATGCAAAATGTCCTATTTTTGTTTACGTGAGATATTTCGCTATCATAATGAGCATTGTCCTTCTGGCGCTGAGCACCATATCGTGCAGCGACAAACTGCCGTTGACGGCGGCGGGCAACAGCAGTTACCAGGTGAGTGATATAGGAACACACCAGCATGAGCATAAAGATTTCTGTTCACCGTTTTGTGCGTGCAGTTGCTGTGCGGCTCCTGTAATTCTCTCTATCACATATTTCACTCCAGCTCCGGCTTCCCATACTACATTTACTTTCTGCGAAACGCCCGCCGGTGTTATTTCCGATCTTCCCACAACCGTTTGGCAGCCTCCCCGCGCATAGTCAATAGCTTATTTTGTTTGTCTTTTGCCTGCTGATACAGCAGACAACCTTATCGTAAACTTCCGGGTCATTCTTGTAACGGTGATGGCTGAACGTCGTGTCCTGTGGGCTCTTTAGCTGCAGGCGATGCCGGTCATGATCGTTTTCCCGGCGCCCCTGCCATTGGTGCGCCTTCCCGGGCGACCGTAAAGGTCTATAGGTTTTATACAACTTACTATTAACTATGCTTAACAGGATTATTCATTTTAGTATAAAAAACAAGCTGATCATCGGCCTGTTTACACTGGCGCTGATAGTCTGGGGCGTATGGAGTGCCATGCGGTTACCGGTAGATGCGGTGCCGGATATCACCAACAACCAGGTCCAGATCATTACACAAACGCCCACGCTGGCCGCACAGGAAACTGAACAGCTGGTCACTTATCCGATAGAACAGAGTTTGGCCAACCTGCCGGATCTCGTGGAAATGCGCTCCATTTCCAGGTTTGGGTTGTCGGTAATTACCGTTGTATTCGAAGATGATATCGATATTTATTTCGCGCGTCAGCTGATCGGTGAAAAGCTGAAAGAGGCGGAGAGTAAAATCCCCAGGGGTATCGGCACACCTGAACTGGCGCCTGTAAGCACTGGTCTCGGCGAGGTGTATCAATACATCCTCCACCCAAAGAAAGGCGCTGAGAACAAGTATACGGCCATGGACCTGCGTACTATGCAGGACTGGATTGTAGCCCGCCAACTGTACGGCACTAAGGGGATTGCAGAGGTGAACAGCTTCGGCGGGTTGCTGAAACAATATGAAGTAGCCGTAAATCCATCGAAACTCAAGGGTATGAATATTACCATGCCGGAAATTTTCAATGCCCTTTCGAAGAATAATGAAAATACCGGTGGCGCCTATATCGATAAAAAGCCCAATGCTTACTTTATCCGGGGAATCGGACTGGTAGGTAATATGGAAGACATCCGCAACATTGCTATTAAATCGGTGAATGGTATTCCCGTGCTGGTAAGGGATGTGGCGGAAGTAAGGCTCGGCAGCGCTATCCGCTACGGCGCTGTTACCTACAACGGCGAAAAAGAAGTAGTGGGTGGCATCGTTATGATGCTGAAAGGATCAAACAGCGCCGCTGTGGTTACCAGGGTAAAAGAAAAATTGAATACCATCCAGAAATCTCTTCCGGAAGATGTGGTGATCGAGGCGTACCTCGACCGGACCGACCTGGTAGACAGGGCCATCAATACCGTAAAAACCAACCTGGTAGAAGGGGCGTTGATCGTCATCTTTGTGCTCGTATTATTCCTGGGTAATTTTCGGGCAGGCCTGATCGTGGCATCAGCCATACCTTTGGCCATGCTGTTTGCACTGGGCATGATGAATGCTTTCGGGGTAAGCGCTAACCTCATGAGCTTGGGCGCAATAGATTTCGGGCTGATCGTAGATGGCGCCGTGATCATTGTAGAAGCTACCCTGCACCACCTGTCGCTGCGAACAGCTACCGGGAAACTCACCCAGGCGGAAATGGATGAAGAGGTATATGTTTCTGCTTCGAAGATTCGTAACAGCGCCGCTTTCGGAGAAATCATCATCATGATCGTTTATATCCCGATCCTGACACTGGTAGGTATAGAAGGCAAAATGTTCAAGCCAATGGCCCAAACGGTGGCTTTCGCCATACTGGGAGCCCTTATTTTGTCGCTGACCTACATTCCTATGGTAAGCGCGCTGATTCTTCCAAAACAGGTATCGCATAAAAAGAATTTCTCTGACAGGATCATGGATTTCTTCCATCAATGTTATGCGCCGCTGCTGAACTGGGCTATCCGCTTCAAAGTGGCAGTGGTGGCGGTTACTGTGCTTATATTTGGTATAGCAGTAGTGCTGTTTACCCGGATGGGCGGTGAGTTTATTCCGCAATTGGAAGAAGGCGATTTTGCTTTCCACTGTATTCTGCCGCAGGGTACCTCCTTATCGCAGAGCGTTGAAACCTCCATGCAGGCAAGCCGGATCATACGCACATTCCCGGAAGTAAAAATGGTGGTAGGAAAAACCGGCAGCGCCGAAGTGCCTACAGATCCTATGCCTCCGGAGGCGACAGATCTCATGGTGCTGCTGAAACCGAGGTCGGAATGGACGACGGCTACTTCTTACAATGACCTTGCAGATGCTATCATAGAGAAACTGGAAGTAATACCCGGTGTTTTCTTTGAAGCGAATCAGCCTATACAAATGCGGTTCAACGAGCTGATGACCGGAGTAAGACAAGATGTGGCGGTAAAAATCTTCGGAGAAAATATAGACACACTGGCAGCTCTTGCGCCCAAAGTGGCGGCTGTTGTTCAGTCGGTGAAAGGCGCCACAGAACCACAGATTGAAAGAACCACCGGTCTCCCGCAAATCACGGTGAAATACGATCGCGCCAAGATAGCCGCTTACGGTATGAATGTGGAAGATATCAACCGTACCGTGCGTACGGCTTTCGCTGGTGAAGCAGCAGGTGTTGTGTTTGAAAATGAACGCAAGTTTGATATGGTGGTAAGACTCGATAGCGCCAGCCGGTCGTCGATAGATGATGTGCGCGACCTCTTTATAGCCTTGCCCGATGGCAACCAGATTCCGCTGTCGCAGCTGGCAGATATTTCTTTCCGGGAAGGCCCCGCGCAGATCAGTCGGGAAAATGGCCGGCGTAGGATCGTGGTGGGGTTTAATGTTAAAAACAGGGATGTGCAAAGCGTTGTAAAAGACATACAGGCGAAGCTGACAGGCGCCAACCTGCTGCCATCCGGTTACTATTATACATATGGCGGTACCTTCGAAAATCTTCAGAAGGCATCGGCCCGTTTAATGATAGCCGTACCGGTAGCATTGGCATTAATATTCCTGTTATTGTACTTCACGTTCCGCTCTATTAAAGAGTCGGTACTGATCTTCACTGCCATTCCTATGAGCGCCATCGGTGGCGTGTTTGCATTGCTGCTGAGGGGCATGCCTTTCAGCATATCCGCCGGGGTAGGCTTCATCGCATTGTTTGGTGTGGCGGTGCTGAACGGGATCGTGCTGATAAGTACTTTTAATAACCTCGAGAAAGAAGGCTTCACCGACGTGGTAAAACGGGTGATCGAAGGAACCAGGATCAGGTTGCGGCCTGTACTGATGACGGCTACCGTGGCTTCTTTCGGCTTCCTGCCAATGGCTTTGTCCAGGGGCGCAGGAGCGGAAGTGCAACGGCCGCTGGCAACGGTTGTAATCGGCGGACTGGTGACTGCCACATTTCTAACATTAGTGGTGCTGCCACTGTTGTATATTTTATTCAATGCCGGGTTTAAACGGAAATTCCCGCCGGCAGTCGCAGTCGCAGTACTCCTTGGATGTATGCTGGTTCCGGGGGCCGTATCAGCACAGGAGGCGCCGGCGAAACGGCTGGGCGTGAATGAAGTATTGTCTATGGCACAGCAGAACCTTCAATACAGCATCAACGCTGCACAGGTAAACAGAACCCGCGCGCAGGTTAACTCCGCGGGCATGCTGCCTAAAACCGGTGTTTTTGCTGAAAATGAAGACCTGCGGCCCACTGATCATACCGGGATACTGAAAGTAGGCCTGTCACAGGCTATTGCATGGCCCGGATTATACAAAGCGCAGAAAAAACTATATACGGAACAGGCCAAATACTACCAGGTGAATAGCGCGGTACTGAATGTATCAGTGAAAAGAGATATCCGGCAGGTTTATTACCAGCTGTGGTACCTGGGCGATAAAGCAAATCTTTACCTGCAACTCGACAGTATATATAATTCCTTATCCCAGGCAGCGGTGTTGCGGGTGAGAACAGGTGAAAACCCCGGGCTCGACAGCATTTCCGCCCAGGTAAGACAAAAAGAACTGCGGGCGCAACTGGAGCAGCTGAAAGACGATATCGGCATCCAGCAGCAATCCATCAAACAATTACTGAATACGGAAGATGCCATCCTGCCATTGAATGAATCACTGGAGAAACTCCCGTTCACCTTTGCAGGAGCGGCGGCAGACAGCATGCATCCTACACTGGCCCTGCAGCAACAGAACGTTGATATTGCTGCAGCGGGTGTGGCGGTTGCTAAAAATGAAAATCGTCCGGAATTTTCCGGGAGATTTTTCAGCCAGCGATTATATGGTATGAAAGATCCCTACAGCGGATTTTCTGTAACAGCATCGGTGCCATTGTTTGGCCTCGGCGCTTCCCGCAATAAGGTAAAAGCAGCCCGCGCGGAAGCTGATGTACAGCAGAAGCAGCTGGAATACAACCGGCAGGTGTTTAATACGCAACAGTCGAAGATGGGGAAGGAGGTAGAGAAGAACAACCGGATGCTGGTATTTTATGAAAGCTCCGGCCTTAAACAGGCGCAGGAAATCATCAAAGCAGCTGCCCTGGCTTACCGTTCAGGAGAGATCAGCTTCGCAGAGCTGTCGCAGTTCCTGACACAAGCGATCACTATCCGGCAAAATTACCTGGACGTGCTGAATGCTTACAACCAGGCCGTTATTCAATACAACTATTTCAACAATCTATAAATTACTTAAGCTTTGTATAAAATGAGCAGGAAAATAATCATCACTACTTTATGTGCAGGAGCCCTCTGGTTAACCGCCTGTTCCGGATCGGGTCCTGGCAAGGGAGAAGCGGGAAAAGATGCGCAGGCCAATGGGGAAGAAGGACACAAAGAGGAACATGAAAATCCCAATACGGTTACCTTCTCCCCGGAACAAATAAAAAGCATCGGGATCAACATTGGTGCCATAGAAACAAAACAGCTTACTTCTTCTCTTAAAACCAATGGTACGCTCCGTGTGCCCAATCAGAACAAGGCAACGGTTAATTCGCTCTACAGCGGGGTTGTGAAGACGCTGCTGATCCAGCCCGGCAATACCGTGAAAAAAGGCCAGGTAATTGCCACCATCAGCAACCCTTCATTTGTGCAGTCGCAGAGCGAATACCTGGCCGTTATAACCAGGCTGAAACTGGCAGAGCAGGAAGTGACCCGTCAGCGGGAACTGACCGCCGGAAATGCCGGCGCCCTGAAGAACCTCCAGGCGGCAGAATCCGAATTCAAAACACTGCAAACGCAAAAGTCTACCCTGGGCCAGCAAATCAGGATGATGGGAATTAATCCTGAACAATTGTCCAACGGCAAACTGATCTCCGATCTTGCTGTTCGCAGCCCCATTAACGGCGTAGTCAGCAACGTAGCCGTTCAAATAGGCAGCTATGTTGATCTTACCTCACCCATTGCGGATATGGTAGACAACAGCCAGCTCCATCTCGACCTGTTCGTCTATGAAAAGGATCTTTCCAAACTGAAAGAAGGGCAAACGATCCATTTTACGCTGACCAATAATCCCGGAAAAGAATATGATGCCGAAATTTACTCGCTGGGTTCTACCTTTGAAGGAGAGTCAAAGGCGGTAACCGTTCACGCAAAGGTAAAAGGCGATAAAACAGGGTTAATCGATGGTATGAATATTACGGCTATCATCAGTCTTCAGAAAGCCACGGTGCAGGCCATCCCAACAGACGCCATCGTGAGCTACCAGGGACAGGATTATATTTTTATTGTGACTGATGAACATGCGGAAGACGAGCATCATCAGGGCGCTGAAGCCGGTCACGACCACGCAGAAGAACCCCATGATCATAAAGAACAGGCTGCAGCAGGTCACGGAACAGGTATTACATTTGAAAAAGTTCCGGTAGTAAAAGGCACTACCGATATCGGATACACTGAAATTACCTTACTAAAGGAAATACCTGCAGGTGCCAAGATTGTCGCTAAAGGCGCCTTCTTTGTGCTGGCCAAAATGACGAATGCCGGAGAGAGCCATGAACACTAGTTTCATGCCGTTTCGGACCTTTAACCACAAAATGAACATCCATGAAAACAATGAGTTCTGCCAATGAACCAGTTCAGCAGCCGGAAGAAGAAACCAACCAGCCACATGATCACCAGGATGGTCATGCCGAACATGCCGATAATGGGGAATCGCATTCCCATGGAGGATTGTTTGGCAAAAACACAGAACTGGTTTTCAGTTTGCTCTGTGGTGCTTTGTTAGGGATTGGCTATGGTTTATCGTATGTGAAAGCAGTTCCACCCGTTGTTTCAACGGTACTTTATATAGCGGCCTATTTCTTTGGCGGATTTTATACGGCAAAGGAAGCGATAGAAACGATTGCAAAGGGAAAATTTGAAATTGATTTCCTGATGCTGGTGGCTGCTGCCGGCGCCGGTATCCTGGGCAGCTGGGCGGAAGGCGCGTTGCTGTTATTCCTGTTCAGCCTCGGCCATGCGCTGGAGCATTTTGCGATGGAACGCGCAAGGAAATCCATCGCCGCCTTATCAGAGCTGGCGCCACGCACGGCATTCAGAAAAGAAAACGGCGGCACCCGCGAGGTACCCATTGCGGATCTTACCCCGGGAGATGTGATCGTCATAAAGCCTAATACTAAAATCTCTGCAGACGGAATCATCGTAAAAGGCAGCAGTAGTGTAAACCAGGCGCCTATTACCGGCGAAAGTATCCCGGTAGACAAGAAAGCGGTTGATGACCCCGGAATACCGGTAGATAAAGCGGCGTCGCTGGAAGCTGAATATAAAGTGTTTGCAGGCACCATCAACGGCAACGAGTTACTTGAAGTAAAAGTTACGAAGGCGGCTAACGACTCCACATTGTCGAGGTTGATCAAACTGGTGAATGAAACGCAGTCGCAGAAATCGCCAACGCAGCTTTTTACAGACAAGTTTGAGAAATATTTTGTTCCGGCAGTACTGATTATTGTAACGCTGCTGTGTTTTGCCTTCCTGGTGACAGATGAGCCATTCAGCAAAAGTTTCTACCGCGCTATGTCGGTACTGGTGGCAGCCAGCCCCTGTGCACTCGCTATTTCTACACCCAGCGCGGTACTGAGTGGTGTTGCGAGAGCGGCAAGAGCAGGAGTCCTGATCAAAGGAGGCGGACCGCTGGAAGACCTGGGAGAACTGGAAGTGCTGGCGTTTGACAAAACCGGTACATTGACAGAAGGTAAACCTAAACTCACCAAAATAATTCCGCTCACCGGTATGGCAGAGGAGGAACTGCTGAAAATAGTGGTAGCTGTAGAAACCCTGAGCGATCACCCGCTTGCCAAAGCCATTTCAAAAGGTGGTCGTGAGCGGCTGAAAGATGCGGCCATCCCGCAGGCGCACGATATGGAAGCCGTGTTGGGAAAAGGCATTAAAGCAGCGTTGGGCTCAGATACGATCTATATGGGGAATATGGCCCTTTTCAAATCGCTGGATAATTTACAACTGGATGAGCAGATCGTGACAGAGGTGACGGCGTCTGAAAAAGAGGGCCATACTACGATGCTTGTTCGCAGAAACGAGGAATACATTGGTATCGTTGCTGTAATGGACACGCCGCGGGAGGAAGCCAAACAGGCCCTGGCCGAACTGAAGGCGGCAGGCATTCGCAGAATGGCGATGCTCACCGGCGATAATGAAGAAGTGGCCAAAGCGGTAGCCGCCGAAGTAGGCGTAACAGATATCTATGCAGGCCTGCTTCCTGAACAGAAAGTAGCAGTAATTCAGCGGCTGACAAAAGATGAAAGTAAGATCGCCATGGTGGGCGATGGCGTGAACGATGCGCCTGCAATGGCAAAGAGCACGGTAGGTATAGCCATGGGGGCTGCCGGCAGCGATGTGGCGCTGGAAACGGCGGACATCGCACTGATGGGCGACAAACTTTCGTTGCTGCCCTTTGCCATAGGACTGAGCCGGAAAGCACGAAAGATCATTCGTCAGAACCTGGTGATTAGTCTGGGTGTAGTGGCAGTGCTCATACCACTCACCGTGCTGGATATTGCATCCATTGGTCCGGCTGTTATTGCGCATGAAGGATCTACACTGGTTGTTGTATTCAATGCACTGCGCTTGCTGGCTTATAAATGGGGACAGCAATAAAGGGGGAATTCTAACCGGATGCCACCTTGAAAAAAAAGATCTGTGCACTGCACAGATCTTTTTTTTCAAGGCTTTTTGCCCGCAAACAAACTTCGCTACAACACAATATTATTCCGGAACGCAAAGGCCGGCGCTAAATCCCCTTCTCCCAATATCTCCCGCATGTCAATCTCCACGCTGCTACTCATTTCAGAAATAGGAACATCGTTGGCATTGCCTTCAAATGGATTCTCCGTACTTTCTCCTACCTGCTCCAGCGAGGTGTACACCCATGATATTAAAACACTGAATGGAATCACCAGCCATACCATATGCCCCTTGAAGGCGCCGGAAACGTAATCGTTGAGATTATTGAATTCTTTGAGCATAGCAAATGGCAGCAGTATGCAAAACAGCCACACAAAAATCCTGTTAACAGTGGCGTATTGCCTGGGGTAGGGGAAGTTTTTGATTTTTTCACATCTTCCCTGGTAACTTAAAAATTCCCGCAGCGTTTTTTGCATCTCAAAGAAACGGGGATTGTCGAGCTTGCCTTCGGCCGCCAACTTTGTGAGGAGGAGACTTTGATTGCTCAATAGCTGGGTTGCCGGACTGTTTTGAAGCAGGACTTTTTCCAGCTCCTCTCCGGTAATGTATTTTGACAATGCGTCTTTAACCGGTATCTCCTTTTCAGGAATGGTATAAAATTGCGTATACTCCTTATTGTATGCTTTGCCGGTGGTTTCCCAGTTTTGGCTTGTCCTGAGCTGGTAGCGTAACGCGGTAAGCCAGGCCAGGTGGCGGTAAATGATCTTTTGAGTGATTTCCCTGTCATCCATAAAATCCCGGCACATCATGGCCCATGCCCTGCTAGAGCTGATGATGGCGCCCCATATGTCCCTGGCTTCCCATGTGCGATTATAGGTCTGCTGATTTTTAAACCCCACCACGAAAGCGGCGGCTGTTCCCATGAAGGCAACAATGGGCCAGGGAATAGATAACCATTTAAGATCGAATAGCTGGTATAACACCGTGGGAGTCGCGCCTATCAACAGCAGCCGCAGGATAGTTCTGCGTGTCCAGAAAAGAAACTCGGATATTTTGTATGATCTTCCAGTGTACATTAAGTATTGTTTGTAGCCTATATTTTTAACCTCAGGTGGCAGGATAGTATGCCGGTTTCATCAACCAGTGTGCCCCTGATACCGGAAACAGGTACAGATATCGCGTAGAGTACGGCATTACTGTCATAGCTGCTGTCGCAATCGAAGCGGTAGCATTCGTCAACATGAAACTCCTGCGGATCCATTCGCATATCAAGTTCGCCATAATAGAGGCAAACGGTTTCTGTTTCGGCGGTGAAATCTGCCTCGTAACCTCTGCGCTTCAGATCTGACAATGCAGCTGCGAACGATGAGTATTTTTCCATACGAAGTTTTTTAGGCATTGAAGAATAGATGTAACATGCAGAAAATTGCATCAGGGGGCATGATAGTTAGTCCTGCCGGCTGCCGGCATTGCTGCTGTTTTCCTGCTCTGTTGCGGGCTCGTCATCCATGCGAATAGCATCGTCGAGAAATTCGCCGCCCTCGTTTGTATTGTGTTCCCGTTCGTGCATAGCGGGGATCAGGCCATCGTCGTTAACGCCGGGTTTGGGGCCTGTGTGTTGATGAAAAGAAAATAGTTGCATAATATGGTTATTGAAGTGTGAATAATTTTTTCCGGGAGAAGAAGAACGGATGAAAACTGCTACCAGCTCCGTGCCTGCGCGGCTGACGGTAGCGCGCTATGTCGCTTTTTTGAGCAGGTAGCAGTTTTCAGTTGCTAGGCATTTTGTAATTGAGTAGTTAACCAGTTCTCAAAGCTGACAGCTCCTAAATCGGCCAGTCCTGCGGGAACAAGCGCTGCATGCGTAACGGCTCCGCCAAAATATTCCGGCTTACCATTCGCGATTACTTTGCGCGGATCTTTCATATACTGCAGGTAACGGTCAGCCACCTGGTACATGTCAAAGCGATCTGGGCCTGCGATCTCAATTTTGTTGTTAAGCGGGGCGCCCAGTGCATATTTAACTACAAAGGCAGCCACATCATCGGAAGCAATAGGTTGAAACTTCACATCAGAAAGATGCACTTCGTTGCCCTGGGTAGCCTGGTTGGCAATGCCTCCTATAAATTCGAAGAATTGGGTGCTGCGGATAATCGTATATGGGATACCGGATTGCCTGATCAGGTCTTCCTGTGCCATTTTAGCGCGCATATAGCCGATGTTCTGCATAATGTCCACACCTACTATTGACAACGCCACATGATGTTTTACGCCGGCGCTGATTTCTGCCCCCAGCAAATTGCGGCCCGCGGTCTGGAAAAACTCCATCACGGCATTGTCTTCAAAAGAAGGAGAATTGGCAAGGTCAATAACGATGTCGGTGTCTTTCATAGCTGCTGCCAAGCCTTCGCCTGTGATAGTATTAATACCGGTAGAGGGAGACCCCGCAATTACCTGGTGTCCTTTCTCACGAAGTTGTGCTACTACTTTTGTTCCGATGAGGCCGGAACCGCCGATAACTACGATTTTCATAACTCTTTTTTTAATTGTGAATGTTTGACCCTTAAAGCCAAACTGGATACCAATTACATAAGTGATTGAAAATCAGATTTTATAGATAAAACAAACTATATCATTTTTCACTGTATTTAGTGAAATCACGATCTGATTCACTGAATACAGTGAAAAATTAAAGTGTTGTCAGGAGAAGTAGTCGCTCTTATAAATACCTAGTTTTTTCATTTTAGAATGAAGGGTATTACCGGGAATTTTCAATACTTCCGCAGCGCTGCCTGCACCGGAAATTTTGCCTGCGCAACGTTTTAGTGTTTCAATAATGTAGCTGCGTTCCACTTCGTCTAAGGAACGGTTTAATAGCAGCGCCGGGTTTTGCTGATCTTCTGCTGCATTTTCCGGGATATAGATATCTTCAATTTTGCCATCTTCAGATAATAATATACTGCGTTCTACCAGGTGTTCCAGCTCCCGTACATTGCCGGGCCAGGTATAGCTGCGCAGCTTATGCATCACCCTGGGGGATATGCTTCGGATTTTGCGCCCGGTACTCCTGGCATATTTCTGTATAAAGAAATTCGTCAGCGGCTCAATATCTTCCAAACGTTGTCTTAACGGTGGTAAGTGAATGGGAAATACGTTGAGACGAAAATAGAGATCGGCCCTGAAGCGTCCCGCCTTTATTTCTTCCTCCAGGTTGCGGTTGGTGGCTGCTATCAGGCGAACGTCGAGCTTTATGGTTTGTTTGCCGCCTATGCGTTCCAGTTCACGTTCCTGGATAACGCGTAGCAGCTTAGCCTGTGCGTCGAGCGGGAGTTCTCCTATTTCATCCAGGAAAAGGGTGCTGTTGTTGGCGAGCTCAAATTTTCCAATACGACGGTCAACAGCGCCGGTGAATGCTCCCCGTTCATGTCCGAATAATTCACTTTCGATCAGGCTGGCGGGCAACGCGGCGCAATTCACTTTTACCATCAACTTCTCCTTTCGCGGGGAAGCATTGTGGATGGCTCTTGCAATCAATTCCTTACCGGTACCTGTTTCACCCGTTACTAAAACGCTGGTGTTGGAATCCGCTACCAGCGATATCAGGCGATATACTTTTTGCATGGCCTCACCGCTGCCAATGATCTCTGAAAAGTTGTAGATAGTCTTGATCTGTTCTTTCAGGTAATCATTTTCTACTTCCAGTTTCTTTTTATAACCATCCAGTTGCTCGTTTGCCTGGATGTTGGCAATAGCGATAGATATTTGCGCACAGATGCCTTTTACCAATAAAGGGCTTAGCCGGTTGGCAAGCATCCAGATCGTACCAATATTTTTGTCGCCTACCCGTAACGGTAACGCATACATGTTTTTCAGTCCGGTTGTTTTCCATAGGGTGGCATATGCATTGCCATTCTTTAGCTCTTCTTCCACGTTGAACATAAGGCCTTCCTCACTGGCCAGCACCTGCGCCGTATAGGTTTCTTCAACGGTAATACGGATGGCAACCATATCGTCGAACGTGCCTTTCGTGTTGGGAAACAGGGAACGGTCATACATAAACGACGACAGGTGGATCCCATCATCATCTATTACCCGGATCATGGCCAGCTGGGTGTGCATCGTTTTGTCGAGGACCGTGAAAATGGCTTTCTGCAGGTCCAGCCGCGTTCTTACCCGGGTAATGTCTTTGCTGAAATCCAGGAGAAAGGATTGTTCCTCCTGGGTTTTGGTAATTTGTTCGTTGGCCATAATATTGGCCATTGCGATGGATACCTGCGCGCAGATACCTTTTAATAACTTCACGTTGATGTCGTCAAGATCAAGTAGTAGGATACCCAGGTTCGTTTCGCCGTTCCGTAAACGGATGCCGGCAAAATTCTCCATTCCCATTTGTTTCCAGTATTGCAGATAGGCAGAGTCGGGGCTGCGTTGTATTTCCCTTTCCGTATTGAACAACATCGGGATAGCACTGTTTAATATACGGTTCTGGATCCCGTCGTTGATCGGGAAAACCGAGTTTTCCAATGCCGTTAGTATCTTTTTATCGTGTGTTTTGGAAAGGTCGTGCACATAAGGACTCAGGGCTTTTTTATCTTCATTGATCCGGCGAATAACGAAACCGCCGGATGGATTCAGCTTATGCAACGCGCCCTGAACGGCCCGGGCAAGCCCTTCCTTTGTTCGTACGGTGGCTATTTCGCTCGAGAAATCCAGTAAGAATGATTTTTCTTCTTCCTCCTTCAGCAACTCTTCATTCTTGATAATGTTGGAAACAGCACTTGATATTTGCGGTATAATGCCGTTGATAATACTTCTGAATTCCGTACTAAAGCCCCCGGGCTTGTCGGTATAAACATGGAGAAACCCCATTGCTTTTTCTTCCTTCATCAGCGTGGCCATGAGGATTTCTTTTACACCTTTTTCATAGTTCACCCGCAGGAAAGGAGGGCTTTGCGGCTCGTTCATGATATCTTCCAGTAAAAAAGAGATGGGCGCTGCCGCGTGCAGCACAGACTGAATAAACGGTTCATTCAGCGGGAACCTGGAATGCACCATTTCCTGGTACCGTTGGTGCGAGCGGATAGGAGAGCCATCATTGTCGAGTAGAAAAGGCGTATAGGTGGCATCTTTATAGTCGATGAGGGTCACAATGGTATGACTGATATAGAAAAGTCCCTTGATTCTTTTTTTGAAAAGAAGGATTAGGTCATTTTTATCGCGCACCTTGGTAAGATCACTACTTAGGGCCAGCAGAATTTCACGCTCTCTTTTATATTGTTCCACTGTTTGCAACAGCACATTGTCTGATGGCGCAGCTGCCTTTTTTCCGGATTTTGAGTCCCGGCTATTTTCTTTCATCCCTTCATTTTTCATTATCGGCGCAGTTGTGTGAGGCGGTTGTAAGCAGATATGATTTCAGTACCTGTGAACCTGGTTTTTTTGTGACATTAGTTCACTTAAATGTACTCCTTTTTTATGAGTTTAAACAGCTAAATGGTGAATCCTTTTCCCCGATCAGATCCGCTTTGCAAGCGTTCCAAGCTGTTTTAGTTTCGATTTTATTTCTTCAGACCAGGGCAGGCCATAGCAAAGTCTCATGCAGTTCCGAAACTGATTTTGGAGCGTAAACATGCGGCCGGGTGCGATGCTGATATGGTGTTTAATGGCCAGGTCATAAAGTTCCCGGGTGTCTGTATCCTTGCTAAACTCCACCCAGATGGCCAGTCCTCCCTGGGGTCTGCTGGTTTTTGTGTTCTTCGGAAAATAATCTGCGATTGCCTGCACATACTGCTGGTAGTTATGTTGTAACGTTCTGCGAAGCTGGCGTAAATGATTTTCGTACCTGCCCGACCTGAGAAAACCTGCAACGGCTTCCTGGATGATAGCGGCGGAGGATATGGAATGGATTAGTTTTAATTTCAGGAGTTTTTCCTTGTATTTGCCCGGTGCCACCCAGCCTACGCGATATCCGGGTGCGAGTGTTTTTGAAACAGAACTGCACCATAATACATTCCCTTCCGTGTCAAAAGATTTGCAACATTTCGGACGTTGGTTACCGAAATACAAATCGCCGTATATATCGTCTTCGATCAGCGGAATGCCATGTTGGGATAAAAGGGTCACGATTTCTTTTTTATGTTCGTCAGACATGCGGCTGCCCAGCGGCGTGTTGAAATTAGGTACCAGCAGGCAAAGGTTGATTTTGGGAACGGCTTTTCTCAGGGCTGCTATATCCAAACCTGTAGTGGGATGTGTGGGCAGTTCCAGCACTTTAAATCCGAGACTGATGGCCAGTTGCAGCAAACCGGGGAAGCAGGGGCTTTCCATGGCAATGGTATCGCCGGGCTTGCCCAGGGCCATCAGGCAAAGTGATACGGCATTGATGGCGCCGTTGGTGGTGATCAGATCGTCTTCATGCAGATGGCCTCCCCAGGCCAGGGAGCGCATGGCAACCACCTGTCGCAGGTTTACATTGCCTTGCAAAGGTTCATAGGCGGTACCGCCTTCTTTGAGTTCCCGCGTGGCATGTACAATATCCTTTTTTAGTTTCGCCAGCGGCAGCAAGTCGCCCGATGGGGCACTGATGGAAAACAATGTAAGGTGATCATCTCCCATGTTGGCATATACTTTACTGATCAGCTCATCCGGCTCATTGTTTTTAGCCATGGAGGATGGCTTGCTCACTGCCGGCAGCGGGAGTTGTAAGTAGGGAGTACTGCTCACAAAATAGCCCGACTGAGGCCTTGCATCGATCATCGACCGGCTCTCCAGCTCCAGGAATACCCTTTTGGCGGTGTTCATACCAATCGCATGTTCCTCGCATAATCTTCTTACGGAAGGTAGTTTGTCGCCCGGTTTTAAAACACCTGTCCGGATCTGGCTGGCTATTCCGTTTGCAATTTTATTATACAGAAAATCTTTGCCCATGTCACAAATGTAACTGTGTCCATTAAAATATACAAAACTGGGACTGTGTTTATTGTAATACGGGGTATACCTTTACAAAAAAGTAATCAGTACAATGGACAACAGCAGCACCTTGCCCGGCAGGTTCACAGCCAATAGCAACAGGGGATGGATAAATGGATTTATCGGTGTGCTCATTTTCAGTGGCTCGATGCCGGCAACAAAGGCGGCGGTCCTGGATTTCAGCCCGTTTTTTTTAACGGTTGCCCGTGCCGGCATAGCGGGACTGCTGGCGTTATGCTGCCTGTTGATCTATAAAGAGAAGCGTCCCGGCAGGGAGCATCTTTCTTCCCTGGTGGTGGTAGCCATCGGTGTGGTGATTGGATTCCCGTTACTGTCGGCTTTGGCGCTGCAGTATGTAACCTCCGCCCATTCCATCGTATTCCTGGGCATGCTGCCGCTTACCACCGCTATATTCGGGGTGATACGTGGAGGGGAGCATCCGCGGCCGGTCTTCTGGATATGCGCTGTTTCAGGAAGCCTGTTGGTGATAGGATTTGCAGTTGCCGGCGGGCTTTCGGCCTCATCGCCGGTTGGTGATACACTGATGTTGCTGGCGGTTATTTTATGCGGACTGGGGTATGCAGAAGGAGCAAAGCTTTCGAAAACACTGGGAGGATGGCAGGTAATATGCTGGGCCCTGGTGCTGTCGCTCCCGCTGATGGCGCCACTTGTATGGTACCTGTTCCCATCGGAGCTCACCAAAATTGGTATGCCGGCCTGGATGGGCCTGGCCTATGTTTCGGTATTCAGCATGCTGATCGGTTTTGTATTCTGGTACCGGGGATTAGCGCAGGGAGGCATCGCCGCTGTTGGACAGATACAGCTGCTGCAACCATTTTTTGGATTAGCACTGGCTGCCACTTTATTGCACGAACAGGTGAGCATGGCGATGGTAGCGGTAACTGTGGGTGTTATTCTTTGTGTTGCGGGGTCAAAGAAGTTTGCCAGGTAAGAAAATGTTACAGCTACAGTTCCAACTGTAGCTGTAACAGATGTATCAATACACTTTTATCACCTGCCCGGTGCCTGCGCCCAGCACGCTTTTATGATAGGCATACACCACCTGTTTCATGGTTGCAGGAATATGTCCCGGGAAATACGGGAAGTATGCCGGCGACTCTTCCACCACGGTAGGACTTACCGCATTAATGCGTACTCCATTATCCAGTTCAATGGCAGCGGCACGTACAAAGGCTTCCACTGCACCGTTGGCCGCAGATGCGTTGGCGCCGCTCAGTACAGGGAATTCCGTTAATACGCCGGAAATCAATGTGAAAGAACCTTTGGGGTTGATATGATGTTGCCCGATCAGCACCAGGTTGATCTGTCCCATTAATTTGCTGTTGATACCAATACTGAATTCCTTATCCGTCATGGTTTTGAAAGGACCAAAATATGCATCGCCTGCAGTACTGATAAGCGCATCGAACGATCCTGTTTGCCGGAATAAATTTTCTATAGATGCCGGTGAGGTAATATCGGCCTGGATATCGCCACTTTTGGAGCCTACCCTTATTATCTCGTGTTCTTTTTCCAGCGAGCCGGCAACGTGCTTTCCGATGGTTCCTGATGCGCCTATGATAATAATTTTCATTTGTTTGAATTTTTATTTTTACAGAGAAATGTTAGTGTTGAATTTCGGGGAAATGGAAGTCATCAGCGTTGTTTTCTTCCTACAAAACGGATAACAGCGCCTTTACCTGTATGATAGGCGCCCGCTGCCAAACCGGTTTCTTCTTCCTCCAGCATCAATACATCATAATTTTCAAAGTCTGCTATGATGTCATCTTTTGAAAATAACATGTCAATATCACCAGGGCCGCCCACTTTAGGGTCCTGCGCTTTGAAAGCAAGATGTTTTTTGCTGAAGGCTTCAAAAATAACGATGCCGCCGGGTTTGAGATAATGGCTTAATTTCCGGTGAATGGCTGCTTTTTTTTCTGCTCCAAAATGCGCATATATCAGCCCGATCGCATCGAATGACGCATCGTCAAATGCCAATTGTTCCAGGTCGCCAACAATGTAATCGAGTGTAACATCATGCTCCCTGGCCAGTTGTAGGGCCTTTGTCCGGCCTTCTGTACTGAGGTCGGAGGAAGTTACTTTCCACCCAAGCTGCGCTGCAAATACGCCATTGCGCCCTTCACCATCGGCAGGCATTAATATGGAACCCGGTTCAAATTTTGGAAGCCATTCCTGGAAGAATGTGTTGGGAAGTTTTCCATACGCATATTCCTCATTTTTGTAGCGGTCGTCCCACATGTTTTTGTATTGCTCGTTCCACGATTGGTTCATAACTGTTTTTTAAGGGTGAAGAATGTTTGGTTTTCCCTGTGGCCCGCCGGATGTGATATAAGCCGGCAAATGCTGAAGTAAACCCGTTGCAAAGGTAATACCGGTGGTCAATGCGGCAGTAGGATAAAAATGCAGTTAAATAGGATTTATGAAAAGCGATGCCTGAATGTTTCCGGCGAATATCCCGTATGCTTTTTAAAGAACCTGATAAAATAAGAAACATCTTCATATCCGAGGCGGTCGGCTATCTGGTTTACCTGCTCAGATGTGGCCAGGAGATATCTTTTGGCCTCCAGTATCATATGCTCGTTAATCACCGCAGAACAGGTTTTACCTAACGTGGCTTTGGTAATGGCATTGAGCTGCCAGGCAGAAAGGTGCAGCATCTCCGCATATTCCGATACAGGCTTATGGCTGAAGGCATGGGCTGCCAAAAGCGCTGAAAAATTTTCCAGCTGTTCCTGCGTATATAGGTTGCCGTTACCGGAAGAGATGCCGCTTTGCAGTCGCCCTAATGCTATGAAAAAAATATCCATGCTGGCTTTGATCACCTCCTGGTATTTTTCCTGTTTACCGGTATATTCTTCGAAGATGCTGATCAATATAGTCAGCAGTTTTTGAAACGAATGTGCGCCGGGCTGGTAGTGGTTAACACGGGCTGCTTTATGCAACAGTTGTTTGGATGTATTGCTTTGCGTAAAATAAAAGTCATCTCTGAATTGCATCATAAACCCGGTAGTGCCCGATTTCAGTACCAGTTGATGTACCTGGCCCGGCCGCATAACGAAAACAACATGGTCGCTAACAGGGTAGGTGCTGAAGTCAATATCATGATGACCAGCCCCGTTTTTTATAACAAGTATATAATAGAAATCATGCCGGTGAAGTTCCTGCACCATGTCCCTGGTGGCAAGTTCTTCACCGATATCCCGGATGCCGAAGCTTTCCGGCCATGCGGGTGCCGTTTGTGCAGTGTTAATTTGTCTTACCGGGATATGCTCCATCATACGGGCCATTAACGTGGCGATGCATCAAATGTAAATACAATTTTCATATAGATATTCTTTATCTTTAGCACACAGCTACTGTGCAAATCATCCAATTGTTTAATGCCATATTTAAAGGAAACCGACATGAAGCAACCCATTCTTATCGCTGTTCTTCTCCTGACAGGCCTCGCGTCCTGCAAACCCAGGAAAGCCATTGAGTTTAAAAAAGTAATTGAGCAACAGGAACGTAATGCTATTAAAATTTTGATCAGTGAAGGGAGCCTGGAGGAAGAAAAACTGAATTGCCTGGTAAAGCTTGACTTTAAAGGTGCAGCCATCGCGGTAGATAAACAGGAGAAGGCGTTCGATAGCATTTTGAAAGATATAACCACATTGCCGGCAGATGGAATCAAAGAGGGAGATGCGCTAAAGACCGCTGCCAGCAACTATTACAGCGCGCTTAAAGTGCTGCACCTGATCGACCGGAAAGAAATTGAACAACGGGTAGCCTCGTATGATAAGGATCCGGATATTGTAAGACTGGCACAGGACAGCCTGTTGCAGTTAACCCGTGAAAGCCTGGATTTGAATCGGAAAGCACAGGAGGAAGGAGCTGTGCTGCATGAGGCGATGAACCGGTTTGATATGGCTAATGGATTATGAGTGTTCACCCGGAGGAAAGACAATATCTTTCCGGTGGCGCATTTCCTTTGCAATCTTTTTACCCGCATCATCCTGCTCTGATAGCTTTGAAATAATATTTTCGTAGGAACCGGTGTCCTTATCCTGGCTTAGTTTGAAAATGTGCTCCAGTTTGGTGACCGCTATTTCAAAAGCTACGATGGCTTTTAGCATCGGTTGCACGTAGGAGGAGGGCAGTTCTTTGTATAGTGCCGGAGACACGGGATTTTGTTCAAAATGAGCCGTCGTTTCTTCCAGGATGGCCATTAACCGGTTCTCATCCAGGAAATTTAATTCCCCGTGCGCGTGTACCGACATGTAGTTCCAGGTAGATCCCTGCCTGGGATTGCTGTACCAGCTGGCACTGACATAAGAATGGGGACCGTTGAACAGCACCAGTACCTTCGGGTTATCGGTAAAAGCCTTGTGATGGTCCGTTTGACGCATCATATGACCGCGCAACAACAGTTGTCCGTTGTGCTCTGTGATCAGCACCGGAATTTGTGTGGCTACAGGAAACCCTTTTGCATCAGCGCCGCAAAGAACAGCAAACGGATGGGCTTTAATAAATGCAAGTACAGATGCAGCGTCCTTATCTTTATGATAGGGTAGGTTATACATGGCTGATAGTTATGGGCTGCAAGATAATAACATTTGGTGGTTATGATTGCCCCCATGCAAATTCACAGTTGTCGAAATTGTGCTGTTCGAGATCTGCCCTGGGAATTAATACGCTAAATACACCTTCATCATTAAAGCCATTTTCACCTACCTGGAGTAACAATATTTTATCAGAATACGTGATGGCGGCAATTTCTCCTGCCGAGGCCTGGCAATGGGTATAGATACCAAAGATCTTGGATCTGTCGGAGCCGGCGAAGTAATCCCAAATTTTTCCGCCTGCTTCTTCTTCCTCATCCTCATCTTCCGGCTCACTGAAACGTTCATCCATTGATTCGGTATCGGCATAGATTTCATCTATCAGCACGCCGAGGAAAAAATGATCGGTATGTTCGTTGATAGTCCGTACCAGCTGATCATTGGGAACGTCCGCATAGATCACTTTCCCTTTATCATGGAGGAGGTCTGCAAAGAAAAGCAGCTGGCCGGTTTTAGGCAGCAGCCCGGTTTTGTCGAAAGGAGAAAAGCGCGACAGGTCCAGCTGTGCGGCAAACCGTAAATTTTCCGGAGGCGTTACACCGGGTGGCAGATCGATCACCGGACCACCATACCTGGATTGGCCGGGAGCAATGCTGATATCGGTATGTTTTACATGCATGTCTTCCATCCAGTTTTGTTGCTCCATAGATGCCGGGTAATATTGTTTACTGCCAGCCGTAAAACTGATAATATTAAACGAAGTGGCATCGGTATCCGAATCGTTGGAATAACCATCCGGCGATAAATCCATCGGGGTACCCGCATCGTAAAACTGTTTCATCCAGTTGTCGAACGATACCTTATGTTTTTTCTGTGCGGCTGCGATCATCCCGTCGGGGTTACCGACCGGGTCCTGCAGAAAATGTTCTTTGAGCCATTCCCGGTAAGCGGATGCATCTTCACTGACAAAGGCGTCGTCGCTTTTGTAAAAGTAAGCTTCGGTATGGTCAACATATATTTCTGCGTCATAGGTCAGCAGGCGCATGAGCTGCAGTATATTTTCAGCGACTATATGTACACCGCCCTCATCGCCGAATACCACTATGGGCATGGCGTTCAGGTCTTTGCCTTTCCGCTCGTCCCATAGGGCATAGAACGAACCGGTGCCGTTGGCCTGTGCAAAGGGCATGAGGCGGTCTAAAAATGCGGTGTTGTCCGACCAGGATTTCAAACCGGATTTATCATCTACCAGTAGATAGAAGCCATCTGCATAATCAGGCATTTCGTTTTGGAAGGCGTGGAGGAAAACAAACTCTCTCATGGGGTACCGGCCGCCGAAGTTTTGTTGAAATTCTTTTAATTCCATTTTAGGGTCGTTTATAAATTTCTACACTAAATTTCTTACTCTTTATGTTCTCTCCAATATTACCATTTTATTATTTATTGTAAGAAGACAATTGCCGGGGTACCGGGTTAAATCCCCGTATCCTGAAGAAATATTTGTGTAACTCAAAAGTTACTTATATATTTGAGTAACTTTAAAGTTACATATTGGCAGGCGCAGGGGATGGCCTCCCGAAGCTTCGCCACCTTATTATTCAACTTAAAACGCGGCAAAATGACAACTCCGGATTTTAGTACTGCCTTTTTGGTAGATCAGACGGCACATGAAGTATTTAATGCGGTTACCAACGTTCGCGGATGGTGGTCCGAAAATATTGAAGGCGGCACAGCCCAGCTCAACGACGAGTTCACTTATGCTGTGAAAGACCTGCACAAATGCAGGATGAAGCTCATCGACGTGGTGCCGGACAAAAAGGTGGTTTGGCTGGTGCTGGACAACTATTTCAGTTTCATAACCGACCAGGCAGAATGGGTGGGTACCAGGATTGAGTTTAATATCACTGAAAAAGATCAAAAAACACAGCTGCACTTTACGCACCATGGCCTGGTTCCGGCATATGAATGTTACAATATCTGTTTTGACGCCTGGAGCAACTATATCAATAATAGTTTGCGCAGCCTGGTCACCACAGGCAAAGGGCAGCCAAATGCCAGGGAAGGCGTAACTGCATAAATAAAACGGACCTTATTAAAACACCCGATCATGAATATAGGTATCATCGGTGCGGGCGCCATTGGCGGCGGACTGGCATCAAAGCTTGTTAAACTGGGCCATGCCGTTTCCATTGCCAATTCCCGCGGTCCGGCATCCTTACAGCAACTGGCGGCGACCACCGGGGCAACGGCCGTCACGGCAGAAGAGGCCACTCAAAATAAACAGGTAATCATCGTGGCCATCCCGCAGAAAAGTATTGCAGATCTTCCTAAAAGCCTGTTCCGGCATCTTCCGGAAGAAGTCGTGGTCATTGAAACCGGGAATTACTATCCTAACCTGCGCGACGGGGTGATACCGGCACTGGAGCAAAGCGGTATCGACAGCAAGTGGGTACAGGAACAACTAGGCGTTCCCGTAGTAAAAGTGTTTAACTCCATTATTGCGGAAAGCCTGATTGAAGGGGGTAAGCCTAAAGGCGCCAAAGACCGCATTGCCCTGGCTGTTTCAGGTGATGATCCGGCGGCAAAGGAAGTGGTATTTAAGCTGGTCGACGAATTAGGTTTTGATCCGTTTGATGTGGGCACCATCGCCCGGTCATGGATGCAGCAGCCAGGTTCGCCCGTTTATTGCCGGGACCTTGGTATCGGGGAATTAAAAAGAAGAGTGGATACCATGGCTGCGCAGGCTGGCATGAAGGAAATGGTTAGCGCAAAACGATTGACCGATGAAGCGCTGATGAAGAAAGACTACCCGGCTTATTTGAAAAGTTTGCTGGATCCCGTTTTTTAAAGGGCAGTTCCCTTTTATGTTTTATTTTTACAGGAAGGACCTATATCCCGAACTGTAAAAAATCATGTGAAGAATGTCAGATGCGGCATCGTTCATCGGCTACGGCGGCTTACTTTTTTTGTTTTTATCTGTTTATGCGCAAACAGGCCTTTTCTTCTGTTTCTTTTTACCCAGCGGCGGATTTATGTTCACTGCCGGCGTATTGATTGCTACCGGTGGCTTTGATTACAACCTGGTACTGGTTTGTACCTTGCTGGCTATTGCCGGTGTGGCGGGTAATATCACCGGTTACTGGTTTGGGAAGAAAACGGGTCACTTGTTATACAACCGGAAAGATTCCCGGTTCTTCCGTCGCCAGTACCTGGATTCCGCGGAGCAGTTTTATAACAAGCATGGTGCGGTGGCATTGTCGGCGGGTATGTTTCTTCCGCTTATCCGTACTTTCGCGCCGGTTGTTGCCGGCATGATCCGGCTGCAGTTCCGTCGCTTTCTTTTATTTACTACCATCGGCTCCATTGGCTATGCGGTTAGTTTTACCTCAGCAGGTTACCTGATCGGCAGCATGCCCTTCCTGAGGCCTTATCTGAAATATTTTATTATCATTATCGTCACCGTGGTAACCATTCCCGTGGTGATAAAAATTGTACGGGAATTCCGAAAGGGGGGAACGCCTCCTGCTGCGTGATACCTGTACGCAAAAAAATAGCCGGGCTTGGAAAAAGCCCGGCTATTTTTTTGTTGATATAAGAAATAGGTCTGCCGCTAAACCGCGTAGATCTTGTCAATTACCGCTTTATACTTCTCGAGGACTACCTTTCTTTTCAGACTGAGCTTCGGCGTCATTTCTCCGCCGGCAATACTCCATTCTTCCGTGAGCAGCTCAAATTTTTTGATCTGTTCCACGTGATTAAAAAACTGGTTGTATTTGTTGACCACTTCCCCGTACATCTCCAGTACTTTAGGGTTTTTAATAGCATCTTCATTGGTGGTGAAAGGAATATTCTGTTGGTTCATCCAGTATTTCAGGTAGGTAAACGCGGGTACGATCAACGCGCCCGTAAACTTTTGCTCAGAGCCCACTACCATAATCTGTTCTATAAAAGGACTTTCCTTTAATTTATTTTCGATGGGCTGCGGTGCTACATATTTTCCGCCGCTGGTTTTAAACAGCTCTTTTTTCCGGTCTGTTATTTTCAAAAATTTATTATCTACCCAAACGCCTACATCACCGGTGTGTAACCAGCCATCTATCACGGTTTCGGCGGTGAGGTCGGGGCGTTTGTAGTAACCCTTCATCACAGAAGGTCCTTTTACGCAGATCTCTCCGTCTTCTTCCAGTCTTACCTCGATGCCGTCGATAGGAGGGCCTACGGTGCCAAACTTCATACCACCGGGCGATTTCCGGTTAACGCTGATCACAGGACTGTTCTCCGTGGGGCCATATCCTTCGTATACGGGGATCCTGGCTGCATTGAAAATACGCAGCAGCTTTTCCTGGCAGGCCGCGCCACCGGTTACGATGAAGCGGATATTATTGCCCAGGGCCTCCCGCCATTTACTGAATATCAGCTTATTGGCAATGGCCAGCTGCAGGTTGTACCAGGGGCCTCCGCTGATGTTATTATCATATTTCCCTGCCAGCGATACGGCCCAGAAAAAGAGGGAGCGTTTGATGCCTGTTAACCCGCTGCCCGTAGCCATGATCTTTTCAAATACCTTTTCCAGCAGTCGGGGTACCGTGGTAAAGCCATCGGGGCCTATCTCCTTGAGGTTGGCGCTGAGGGTATCGATACTTTCTGCATAATATATACTGATACCACTGTACAGGTATATGTAGGTCACACATTTTTCGAAGATGTGATTCAACGGTAAAAAGCTGAGTACCTTACAGGGCTGCGGAGCATCTTCAAAAGGGAAACTCGCTTTGGACATCATCACGTTTGACACGATATTATTGTGCGTGAGCATCACACCTTTCGGTGTGCCGGTGGTACCGGAGGTATAAATAAACGTAGCTACATGGTGGGGATCAATACCGGCTTTGATGGTTTCCACCTGTTCCAGCAAAGCAGGGGTGGCCTGTTCGCTGATAACGGACCAGTGCGGGGCGCCGGCAATTTCGTCGAAGGTGTATACCTGTTTCAGGGAAGGCACCGCGTCCCTGATGCTGAGTACTTTGTCGAGCAGCTCCCTGCTGCTGACAAACATATATTTTACAGCGGCGTTCTCCAGGATAAACTGCAGCTCGGCCGGATTGGTGGTGGGGTAAATAGGTACCAGTATGGCGCCGGTTTGTTGTACGGCAAGGTCAGTAAAAACCCATTCAGGGCGGTTATTGCTGATAATAGCAATTTTATCGGCGCCCTCCGGGGTAAAATCATTTCCTCCTACGCCCAACTGTAACAGGCCGGCACTGAAACGATTCACGATGTTGAGCACAGTGGCCGTATCATAGGTTTTCCAGGAGCCATTGACCTTTGCGGCCAGCATATCCGGTTTAGGGAATTGTGACAACTGCCAGGTAACTGCATCAAATAGTCTTTGCTTGGAAACATTGTTCATATGTGGACGTTTAATACTTGTTCTTATTTCAATTAATACCAATTACCCAATAGGTGCTTTCTCTAAGATAGGAAATACTTTGACCTTTTAGCTACCAGGTGTTAGCTTTTAGTAAATGCAGCCGAAATTATCCTGTTGGAGCAAAAGCGTGTAACCGGAAGAGTGTGGCAGTATCGATTCCGGGAAAAGTATATATTTGTTTGGTTAACAATATCCCTGTTTAGATAATTATCCCCTGATGAAATTATTTCTCCCGGTTCTCCTGCTATTTACTTTTTTTCGCGTACAGGCACAATTTGCAGTGGTGGAAGATAAAGACGGCTATGTGAATGTTCGCCGGGACCCGGGCACGTCGGCGCCTGTTATTGGCCGCATTCAAAGCGGCGACGTCGTGTTTTTAACAGACCAGAAAAACGGGTGGCAGTATGTTGATTGCTATATCAACCATAAAAATACGACTGGGTATATACACCCGTCCCGCCTGAAAGCAGTGGATAAGTTTACCTCCGCACATAGAGTTGTTCATTCCGCTGATAGTGTTTTCTTCCGGCTCGGTAACTTACAGGTGGGCATCCGGGAAACGTCCTTTGTGGCAAAGAAAAATCGCATCCGTTACCGGAAAACAGAAGCCGGGCGTATGGTTGATAAAATCAATGACCGTTCCTTTTGGGGAACCGATGGCTACCTTCCCGCTTCACAGTATCAGCATATCACCTGTTTTTGGGAGGGAAAGGAAGTCGCAGTACCGGATAGCGCCATCAACGATGTGTTTAATCCGAATCTGCATATGACAACTGTTTTATACGACAAGGGTACTAAACGGTGGTATATTGCTGCCACCAACAGTGATGGGGCCGGAGGATATGAAGTGATATGGGTGTTTGAACAAGGGGAGTATAAGCAGCGGTTTGTATACTATGGCTTTTAATCTTTTCCCGTATATCGGAATTGTCCCGGTTAGTGAAACAATCGTCCTGATTTGTGTAGCGTATAGCCGTTAACTTTACAACATAAACTTTTCCATTATGAAACAGTTGTTGTTCCTCTTCTTATATTTGCCGGTCATTTCATTTGCCCAGAAGTCGTTGCCCACTTATGTTTGTCCGCCCTGCGGCGCCTGTGATACGCTGGTATTTCATCAACCCGGTGTTTGCACGGCCTGCGGAATGCTCCTTGTCAACAAGGATTCCCTGGATAAACCTGCAACAACGGTTTGTTTTTATTTGTACGATGGCGTGGAAGTGCTGGATTTCGCCGGACCAATGGAAGTATTTGCCCATGCGGGGTTTAAGGTATTTACGGTGGCTAAGAAGAAGGCACCGCTGGTGTCGCAGCGTATTCTTACCATTGTTCCCGATTATAGTATTAAAAATGCGCCACCGGCAAATATCCTGGCTTTTTTTGGCGGGGATGAAGAAGCATCTGCCAATGACCCTGAAGTAATGGCGTGGATACATTCCCGTGATAAGGTCACCGATACCTATTTTTCAGTTTGCACCGGGGCGTTTATTCTCGGCAGGGCAGGGTTGCTGGATAACCAGACGGTTACCACCTTCCATAGCCGGATTGCCGATTTGCAACGGGCGGTACCGAAGGCGAAGGTATTGGAAAAGGTACGCTATATAGACAATGGGAGAGTGATTACCACAGCGGGTATTTCTGCAGGTATTGACGGCGCCCTGCACCTGGTGGCCAAGCTGAGGGGAGAAGAGGTGGCTGCGCTGGTAGCAAAGCAGATGGAATATGATAAATATGTACCCGGCCAGGGAATGGTGGTGGCGCATCCGTAAATTCACTGGTGGTAAAAGTCACGTTTGCCCTGTGTTTTTACGTGTATTGAGCGTAAATTTGAGCAGCCGGTCGTCACCGCCGGTTATTTCACATCAAGCAAAAACGGAGAATTATGAGAAAGATCATCGTTACCACTTTTGTAACCCTCGATGGAGTAATGCAGGCGCCGGGGGCTCCGGAGGAGGACCCTACCCATGGTTTCAAATGGGGCGGCTGGTCAGCCAAACATTGGGACAAGGTGATGGAAGAAACGATGGCCGCCTCTATGAGCCGCCCTTTTGACCTGCTGCTGGGCCGCCGTACCTACGAAATTTTTGCCGCCTACTGGGCCTTTGTAAAAAATAACCCGGTCGCTGAAAAGTTCAACAGCATCCACAAGTTTGTGGTATCCGGTAAACCGGTGGAGTTAAGCTGGGGCCCCGCCACGCTGATCACCGGTGACGCCCTGGCAGGTTTGCGCCAGGTAAAGAAAACGGAAGGCCCCGACCTGCTGGTAAACGGTAGTAGCCGGCTGGTACAAACCCTGTTGGAAAGCGGTTTTGCGGATACCCTGCACGTGTGGACTTTCCCGGTAACAATCGGAAAAGGCAAGCGGTTATTCGCAGAAGGTACCCGCCCGGCCGACTGGAACCTGGTAGACACAAAGGTGTCCACCACTGGTGTAATCATGGCCAGCTATCAGCCGAAAGGGGATATCAGTGTAGGAACCATGGTAACGGAGGAACCATCCGAACTGGAATTAAAAAGAAGAAAAGAGTTGTCGAAAGAAGAATAACGCGGAAGTATATACCCGGCTACTATCCGGGCTCCCGGCATACGTACCAATAGCCGGCAGCCTCCCTGCATGATCTTATCTACCGGAAATAAAATTTACAAAGCCCGCAGGGCTTTTGTATTATTAGCAGGTAAACAATTTTACCAATTTACCGGGTCCCTGTTAATCTGTTGTTTATGTTTCGCGCTGTCGTCTTTTTCCTATTATTCAGTACAACGGTTTTTGGCCAGATCAAAACCGGAGAAAAAGCATCGGATCTGCATATCACGCATTGGATATCGCAGGTGCCGGAAGATACTTCCCTGCGGGGGAAGTTCCTCGTGGTTGATTTCTGGGCCACCTGGTGCGCACCCTGCCTGGCCGGCATACCACATATGAATGAACTGGCTGCCGCCAATAAAGATGTTCCCAACCTGGTATTCCTCGCTATGACAGATGAACGGGAAAGTAAGGTACGGCGCCTGCTTCAGAAAATACATTTCTCGGCCGCGGTTGTTGCTGATACCACCGCTCAAACATTTATCAATTATAAGATCAACTCGATCCCGTTTTGCTTACTGATAGATGATCACATGGAGGTAAAATGGGCGGGAGAGGGCGGAATGCTCACCAACGAGGCCATACAGGAATTTGTGCATCGAAAGCGGGTTACCGCGCCACAGCAAAAAAAAACGACCCTGTCGGCCACAACGCGTAACATGTATGATTCATTGCGGGCAGTCTATTATAAGGTGTTTGAAGACAGCAGCATAAAGAACTACTTCAACCTGGGCCCATTACTGAATGAGCCATACGGCAGCCGGCTAAACCAGAGCGGTACCGGGTTTTATCACCAGGTGGTGGTGGGGAAGCCCATGCCGGATTTTATTGCGGAGCTATCCGGTGTGAGCACTGCCCGGATCGTATTGCCCCCCGCAATGCAGGGCGCTTATATTTCCTTTTGCTACAAGGGCGCCGGGAAAATGAAGGACAGCTCGATGCTGGCATACCTGATGCGGAAATTTGACCTGCAATCGACAGCCCGTGCCCAGTTACAGGAAGTGATTACGTTAGAAGTAACAGATACGGCACGGTTGTACAGCGATTTACCGGACCCCTCCTCGGGTATCAGCCGTCTTAGTACTGAAGACGGAATTATTTCCCTGCTTAATAACAACCTGCAGGCAATGGCAGGGGCGTTGCAGGATCATTTTGGCTGCCAGGTGATGCTCAAAGATGCGGCACAGTTTACACGCAATATCAACATGACACTAATGACAGCCGATTTCCCCAAACTACAGGCATCCCTGCTTACTTATGGTATTCAAGCAACAAAGCGAAAACAAACCCTGGAAGTGTATCATTTTGATTACAGCAGTAATGTATCAAACCCGCGGCTTCGCTAACAGCATTACTTTGTGATCGCTGATGCTGGTGGGGAACCGGGCTTTTACCCTGTCTGGCACCGCATCCCGGTAAGTAGTGGTGCGACCTTCAATATGCAGCCATCCGGACGGATCCAATGTTACAAAGGCATACAGCGCGTCTTTATAGTAATGTGCACCGGAGTTGGTGTATACGTAACTGGCGCTGTTAAGCAGGAAATAATGTACCCCGTTTCTTTCGCCATACCGGTCGTCATGATCATGACCCATGAATACGGCGGTTACCTGCGTGTTTTTACCCGCCCGTTTTGCAGCAAGATTAGCTTCATCAAATATCGCCAGGATTTCATCCGCGTTACCAATTTCCTGGAAAAAATCGCTCAGGAACACCGGCTGATGCATAAAAACAATAACGGGATACCTGGCTTCTGCGAGATCCTGTGTTAGCCATTCCAGCTGCGGTTTATCGGTAAAACTCCGCATGGGCGCAGGCAGCGGCCCCCAGTTGCTGTTGTTGTAGTCTACCAGTGTATGATCTTCCTGCCGCAGGAAATTTCTGTCCATCACCACAAAATGATAGCCGCCCTGGTCAAAGGAGTAATAGGGTTTCTCCATTCCCCACAACTGCATAATGGTGGCTTTGTCGCAAACATCCATATCATGATTACCCAGCACATGATATTTGGGTCCGCGAAACCGGTTCCATTCCGCCATGATCCCTTCCGATTGCTTTGGCCGGCAGAAATCGCCGCATTGAATAATAAAGTCGGGCGATACTTTCATCACATCATCCATAAACGTTTTTAACCTGGTTACTTCCGGTTTGCCAAACTGTAAATGATGTAAGTCGGAGATAATACCGATGCGTAGTTTTTTTGCGTCCTTCACCGCGGGATGAATAGGAACAGACCATGTGCGGCCGGCCATCAGCAAGCCTGCGCCGGACAGGCCTAAATTTTTCAGGAAACTGCTGCGTTTCATTGTCCACCAAGTTTTTTTGAAAGTAGTTATATTATCCGGCATTTCCAATGAGCGGGATACAAAGTCTGCGCAAAACAAAAGATCTTATATTTGCGGAGCTAAAATTACCAATCGATATGGCAAAGAAACAAAAGACAACCGTAGGAATACATTCGTCCGGTTTTGATTTTTTAAATACGCTGAAACAGCACAATAACAGGGATTGGTTTAACGAACACAAAGCTGCCTTCCAGCATGAGCAGGAGTTGGTGGAAGAATTTGCAGAAGCGTTACTCGGACAGCTCAGCACGCACGACCTGATAGAAACACCTTCCGGGAAAAAAAGCCTGTTCCGCATTTACCGCGATACCCGTTTCTCCCATGATAAAACCCCTTACAAAACACATTGGAGCGGCAGCTTTAAGCGAGCCACCAAAAGCCGCAGAGGTGGATATTATTTTCATATTGAGCCGGGCAACAGCTTTGTAGCCGGTGGTTTCTGGGGGCCTGTTCCGGAAGATCTGAAAAGGGTGAGGGATGATATTGCTTTTGATCCGGCGCCACTGAGAAAAATCCTGCGACGCAAATCATTTATCGCCACTTTTGAATCGTTGAAGGGAGAGCAGCTGAAAACCGCGCCCAAAGGCTTTGATGCCGATCATGAAGCCATTGACCTGTTGCGCTTTAAGCAGTACCTGCTGATCAGGCATTTTTCTGATGAAGAAGTGTTAAGTGAGCAGTTCCTGCAGATGGCTAACCAGACGTTTAAAGAGATGCGCCCGTTTTTGGATTATATGAGCGAAGTGCTGACCATGGATGCCAACGGGGAATAGATACGAAACAAAACCTCCACACGCCCGTTGTGAAGGTTTTGATACCCGATTGCTGCATTAGAATTTTTATACTGACTGAATCCGTTCGTTATAAACTTTCTCCAGCACCATATGGCTTTTCCAAAAACCTTCCGGCGTTCTGCCTTCCAGGTTGGCAATTAGTATGTCCACATGGTTATGCCAGCCGCTCGCCATGCTTACCTGTACTTCTTTGCGTGGGCTCATATTGCGATGGGTGAGCGTCAGCAACACCCGGTCGGCCTGCTCTTTCAGCTCAAAGGTTACCTCCGACTGATCTTCCCAGGTAAATGCCAGCAGGTGAGGGGCATTGATTTTTGTGACAGTACCGGTGAAGTGATGTCCATCTTTCATATCCTTATACTTTTCAGGAATAGGATCGGGGTGGGGACTCAGATCCTGGTGACGAAAGTATAAGTCTACTTTTCCTCCTTCGAAAGGTTCCAGTTCTCCCGATGCCAGCCACTTGCCACGTTTTTCTGATTCCGTGAGGTAGGCCCATACTTTGGTGATGGGACCAGGCAATGAGCGTTCGAACCGGATGGTGCCCGGCGCGGTGATTGTTCCGTATTTTTCCATGAAATGTGATTTGGGTGTTAGATAAATGCTATTTATGACCGCCCGCCGCGGGTGGAAATTTATCGGCGATAAGGTTCAGGTGAATGCCGTGTTCGAGATAAGCTTTTAAGCCATCCAGCACAGTGGTAAATCCACCGGTGGAATCATTGATCTTGCTGATCAGTTCATCGCCCTGTTCGGTGAATCCGTAGTTGCGGATCACCACGTAGGTAGTGCCATCTCCCATATCCTGGAACATAAAGTCTACCGCGGTGGCAGGCTCGCCCCAGTCGATCGATATTTTTTTGTTGGGAATAATTTCTTTTACCACAGCTTTCGCGGACACATTATACATCTCCCATTCCCAGGTCACCGTTTTGCCCGCTGCCAGTTTATCGCTGCCTTTTGTAAACCAGAAATGTTTGGTGACTGCCGGGTCAATAAAAGCTTCAAAAACGGTGCTGACGGGCTTTCTGATCAGCATCTGTGTTTCTACCCCGGGTGTTTTTTTTGCTGCCATCTTACATTATTTATTACTGATTGGTAAATGTTTAGTCGGATTCGTTCAACAAATTTTCGAGTGCATCCAGCCTGCTGCTCCAGAAGCTGCGGTATTGTTCCGCCCATTGAGCTACTTCTTCCAATGCCTTGAAATTGGCGCTGCAATGGCGCTCCCTTCCCTGTTTTATCATTACTACCAGCCCGCATTCTGTAAGTATGCGCATATGCTTGGATATGGCCGGTTGACTCATGTTAAAATTATCCGCCACTGTGTTCAGGGTTTGCGTCTGCTTCGCCAGTAATCCTATGATCGCCCGCCTGGTAGGGTCGGCAATCGCCTGAAACACATCTCTTCTTGCTTTCATTTCACTTTGCTATTTATGATATATAACCATTTGGTTTAGTAAAACTATATATAACCATTTGGTTTACCAAATTTTTTTTCAAACGGATAGGGCATTATTTTTGAAACAAACGCGCATCAATTCACCTGCATGTTTACCCGCTACCAACGCATACCATTCTTTATTGTACCGTTGCTGATGATCCTTGTTGTCATTGGCAGCCACCAAAGTTATGCCCAGTCTAATCTTGCCGGCAAACGGGACAGTTTGCTCCGGCTGTTAAAAACGCAAAAGGACACTGCCCGCGGCTTTACGCTGCTGCGCCTGGCAGATAACACCCTGCGTACCGCCAACGGCAGGGATACCCTGGCAGTGCTGTATGCACAGGAAGCGTATAGGATTTTCAACAAAAGCAATAATGGCTTCGGCATGGCCTGGGCAAAATTTGAGGAAGGCACGGCCTACATGGATATGCGGCAGCTGGACCGCGCATTGCCCTTACTCACCGCCGCTAAAGAGATCCCGATCAGTGACACCGTGAAAAGAAAGAACGAACTGCTGGGCACCATCTGGAACCAGATTGCGGTGGTATATGATGACCAGGGCAACGCGGCCTTGTCGACCGATATCATGATGGAAAAAGCGCTGCCCTATTTCGAAGCCGCAAAAGATGAACGGAACATCGCTTTCACCAGCGCTTCACTGGCCACCACCTTTCTTAATTTCAAACAATACGAAAAAGCCATCAGCTATTATAAAAAAGAATTGATCGATTATAAAGGACCCAAAAAAGAAAGCTATTTCGCAGTAGATTACAGTCGCCTCGCTTTTTGTTTAACAGAACTGAAACGATACGCGGAAGCCCGGCCCTTCCTCGATTCGGCCGAAATGATCCTGCAGGAATATCCGGTGTCCTATCCGTGGATGAAATACCATTATGCCAACGCCAACTGGCATCACCGCCAGGGCATAGAACAAAAAGCCCTGCAGCAATACAATGCTGCGCTGCAGGTGGCGGACAGCATCCACGATAAATACAACACGGTTAATATTCTCTTTGGAAAATATGAGGTGTTTTATGCCTTGAAAAAATACGACAGCGCCAGGACTACCGCTTACGGTATTTATCATATCAACCTCGCATTGCAGGACACCGTAGCATTAGACAGGGTAGGCATTTACAAGGTATTGTATGAATCGGAAAAAGCCACGGGAAACAATACTGCCGCACTCCAATGGCTGGAACGTTATTCGGGTTTGGCCGATACCATTCACAAAAGAGAGGAGCAGGTAAAACTAAACGACCTGGAAGAAAAATACCAGGCCCAAAAGAAAGAAGGAACGATCCTGAAATTACAAAACAGGTCGAGACAACAGCAGATCACGCTGGACAGGGCGCGGTTAACTGCGGTGTTGCTCATCGGCGCTTTGCTGATAGCGGGCCTGTTGCTGGTTATCTTTGCCGTGCTGGCGCGCAATAGGAAAAAGAACGCTGAACAGTTGGCCATCATGCACCGGCACCAATCGCAGCAACAGGAAAATGAAAAACAGCTGATGGTATATAATGCCATGCTGGAAGGACAGGAGAAGGAGCGCAGCCGGTTATCGTCCGATCTGCACGACGGACTGGGCGGGATGTTGAGCGGTATCAACCTGAAATTGCAATCCCTTTCGGATATATTGCCCGGCGCTTCGCAGGCGTTGCAACCGCTGGCCTTTCAAATGGGCGATGCCGTAAAAGAGCTGCGGCGAATTGCGCATAACATGATGCCGGAGAACCTCCTGCGGTTCGGGTTAACGGAAGCGCTGAAAGATCTGTGTGAACGGCTGCAAACGCCGCAAACCCGTATTGTATTTTATGCTGCCGGTATCAGCGGGGATATGCCACAGCAGGAACAGCTGGCGATCTACCGGATCATACAGGAGCTGCTGGGAAATGCTTTGAAATATGCGGCCGCCACAGAAATTATGGTACAATGCATACAAAATGGAGAGGAATGCAGTATTACCGTGGAAGACAATGGCGCCGGATTTGATGCGGAAGCCGCCGCCGCGCAGCAGGGCGTGGGATTATTGAATGTAAGAAACAGAACAAAATATCTGCGGGGCAGTATGGAAATACATTCGGCCATGGCCACAGGTACCAGTATTCAAATCAATTTAATGGTGAGCAGTTATGCCTGATGCAATACAACTTTTATTGGTGGATGATCATCCGATGGTGCTGGAAGGCCTCCGGTCACTGTTACGGCTATATGAAGATATCAATATCGCGGGATCCTTCACCAATGGACCAGATGCCCTGGCTTTCCTGGAAAGCCATACCGCCGATGTGGTGTTGCTGGACATCAATTTGCCCGGTATGAATGGGTTTGAGCTTTGTAAATCTTTAAGAAAAAAATATCCGGCTGTAAAGGTCATCGCGCTCAGTACCCATACAGAGCGGAGTATGATCACCCGCATGCTGCAGAACGGGGCCGTCGGTTTTTTATCAAAAAGCAGCAGTGCGGTTGAACTCGCCGACGCCATCAGGGCAGTGCAACGAAACGGGATTTACCTCGGACAGGAAATACAACAGGGGATGGGTACACCGGCTGCCGCCACCACATCATTGCCGCATCTTACCCGCCGGGAAAAAGAAGTGCTTGCACTGGTTGCTGCCGGTAAAAGTACACAGCAGATCGGGGAGGCGCTGTTTATCAGCTTTCTCACCGCCGAAACACATCGCCGGAATATCATGCAGAAATTTGAGGTCAGCAATGTTGCCGCGCTGATCAAACTCGCGGTAGACAACGGTTTGGTATAACATCTCCCATGATATACCTGGAAACAGGTAGATCGCGAAATACCGGATTTTTCCGATTGTCCGGCGCTGACGTTTTCTGTTCCTTTGTGTCATTCTTTATTAAAAACCGGAGGTTCAGATGAAAAACAACGTGATACTGCTTGCTGCCGTGGCGCTGATAGCCGGCTTCTCCGGCTGCAGCAAAAAAGATAACCCCGCACCACAAAAACCTACGAAAGATATGGCCGGCTGCCAGGGCTATGCATCCGGCTACGCCAATTCCGGCATAGTAGGAGCCGCCAATACATTCGATTTTAAGATCTCACAAAACAACCAGTTCTTCGCGGAAGAAGTAGGTATACAAAGAGGCTTCTGGAATGGCATCCCCGCCGAAGTGCATGTATTATACGAACCTGCGGAAGACTACCGTAATGCTTACGCCAGCCCGGATGGAAAAATTCTTTTCGGATACGAAATGTTCTATTACCTGGTGCGGTCGTTCAGCAAAATATCGGGCAGCAACAACTTGTCGCCCTTGCCGGTCGACGGTGTGCTGGCGCATGAATGGGGCCACCGGGTACAGTTTACGGTAGGGTGGAACGACTATACCAAACCATCTTACCGGGAACTGGAAGCGGATTTCTTTTCGGGGTATTATATGGGCTTAGCCAAGCAATGGTTGTGGGGACAAATACAAACCTACTACAACGCTATTTACGCATCGGGCGACTACTACTATAACTCCCCCGATCATCACGGTACACCGCAGCAACGGCTGAATGCAGCTTATGCAGGTCTTACCACCGCTGTGTACGAACTTAATAACAACGTGCATTATACGTACAACCAGCTGCACAGCATTTTTAACCAGAAAGTACATGATGAAATAGGTGCGAGAAAAAGTTCAGTATTCCCGGAAGTCGTGTATCCCAAAAATCTTGATAAGGAAAAGATAAAACAGTTGTATCCTACTTTGTGACCCTGGTGGAAAAGGCATCACGGCAGCGAACCTGCTGTGATGGCCAACCACTAAAGCGGCTGTCCCCCAAAAAAATGCAGCAAACACCAGGTATTTAACGGCACCGTTCCATCTTTTGCCGGATCACCTTCTGATCGGCCGGCGCCACGGCAAGTTCCAGCGCGGTTTCAAAACACGCCATTGCTTTTGCGTTATCAATACCCGTATACAGTTCACCGAGCAATACATGATACAGGTGGAGCGCTGACAGGTTAAGTTTCAGCGCTTCGGCAATAGCAGCAGGTTTGCCTTTGGCTTTTGATAAAGCATAGGTTCTGTTCAGTGCGGCCATAGGAGAATATTCCAGCTGCAGCAGGTGGTTATAGAACTGCAGGATAAAATTCCATTTTTCCGGCGTATCTGCTTTGATGGTATGCCAGTAAGCAATCCCTGCTTCCAGGTGATATTTGGTGAGTTCGTTGCCCTGTGAGGCAGTATGCAGGAAAGCTTCTCCCTGTAATATTAATTCCCGGTTCCACAAACTGGTGTCCTGGTCGTCGTACAACACCATTTCTCCCGCGGGGTTTATCCTGGCCTCAAACCGGGACGACTGGAAGCTCATGAGTGCCAGCAGCGCATGAACCGCCGGTGTGTTGGTGGCTTCGTGGGCAATGAGCAGGGAGGTGAGCCGCATGGCTTCCAGGCACAGATCCTTTCGGATAGAGCTGTTATGACTGGCAGAATAATAGCCTTCGTTAAAAAGGAGGTAAAGCGTTCTGAGTACAGTTTCCAGGCGCTTGTGAATATCGGCGGGACCGGGGAACTCAATCTTTATCTGTTCCGCTCTCAGTTTATCTTTCGCCCGCTGTAATCTTTTGGTGATGGTTTCCTTATTGGATAAAAAGGCATCCGCGATTTCTTCTATGCCAAAGCCGCAGAGGATGCGGAGAGCCAGTCCTATCTGTGCTTCCGCAATGATGGCGGGGTGACAGATGGCGAACATCATCTGGAGCTGGCTGTCCTGGATATTTTGGTCGGAGAGGTCTATTTCCGGTGTATGATCCGTTGCCGCTGCCGAATATTTTAGCTGTGCCGCAACTTTTTTTTGAAAGACGGATTCATGCCTCAGGTAATTCTTTGCCTTGTTTTTTGCCACCGTGTACAACCATGCCACAGGATTTTCCGGCAGGCCTTTCAGTCCCCATATTTCGGAGGCCGACAAAAAAGTATCGCTTGCCAGGTCTTCCGCTATTTCTATGTGTTCGAACCCAAACAGTTTACATAATACTGCTGTGATCTTACTGTATTCGGTTCTGAACAGGTGTGGAATCAATTCGTTTTTCTCCATAAAAAAATAAA
>NZ_JAGTXB010000029.1 GCF_018224885.1 Chitinophaga hostae
TGGATTCTGCGTGAACGCCGGGTTCTGGCTGCTTACCTTATCTATTTCGCTTTGCGGAATCGGGAGCCAGTAATTTTTCTTCGGATCAAACACCCGCTTCTCCACTACCGGGTAGGTGTAGGTAACATTACCGGTACCGGAAACCGTTACGCCATGCACCTCTTTATTATCTACCTGCTCTGCTATTTTCCAGCGGCGTACATCCCAGAAGCGGTGATCTTCCAGGGCCAGCTCTATCCTTCTTTCATGCCGGATTTTTGCGCGCAGGGAGGCTTTGTCACCTCCGCTGATAGCCGGCATACCGGACCTGGCGCGCACAGCATTCAATGCATTATAGATCTCTGCGCCGGGGCCGGTGGCTTCATTCTGCGCCTCTGCATAATTGAGGTACAGTTCTGCAGTTCTGATCAGCACCCATTTACGGTCGCTGGCGCCGGAACCGGAAAACAGATCTACGGATGGCAGCAGGTATTTGCGTGGCCAGTAGTTAGTAACAATTTGCCCGGAGCGGGGAGCATCGGCGCCATTGGGATCCAGTACCTTTCCTTTCCAGGAGGCGCCGGGATACAGGATAGTGGCGTAGAAGCGAGGATCTCTCCCATCATAGGGCCTTTGCGCGCTGTAGCCGGATGCCGGATCTGTGATCGGTAAGCCGGTAGCCTTCATTTCATAATCGTTCACCAGTTCCTGCAAAGGCGTGATGCTGCCATACCCATTGGCACTGCGGGGATTCATTTCCCGGTCTATTCCACCATCGCCAAAAGCGCCGGGAGCAGGCCGGCTCCAGATCACTTCGCGGTTAAAATACTGCGTAAAGATATCACTGTAATTATCGTACAACGTATAGCCGTTTACGATAGCCGTATCCAATGCTGCCTTGCAGGCAACCGCCGCACTTTGCCAACGGCTGTCATCGTTAGCGGGATTATACAAAGGACTGGCGTAAAATAACCGCAACCGGCCTTCGAGGGCCATGGCAATCATTTTAGAGCCGCGCCCCCAGTTGGAAGGACGATCACCATACGTCACAGGTAATAACTCGCCCGCTGCTTTCAGATCCGCGAGGATGCTATTGGTCACTTCATCAATACTATTGCGTTTAAAATAAATCCCTGACGGGTCATCGAACGGATTTTTTTCATCGAGCAGTAACGGCACGCCACCATAGGCACGCAGCAGTTCAAAATAATAATATGCACGCAGCAATAGCACCTCTCCCTTAAGCCGGTTGCGGCGTTGCGGATAGTTAGGATCCTGCGGTACCAGCTCGTACTGCGCAAGGAATTTATTACAGGCACGGATTTTTCCGTAAAAATCTGCCCACCAGCTTTGCATGGGAAAATTAGCAGGACTCATAGATCCTGTGTTAAAGTTACCCGCATCCGGATAGGAAGCAGAGTTATCAATGGACTGGTTGGTTTCATCAGTAGCACTGCTCAAACCCCAGGCAGATCCGGGTTTAAACATACCCGGCAAGCTCTGGTAAATGGTGTTTACAAAACCTTCTGCGTTTTCAATGTTGGAAAACACTTCCTTTTCCGTGATCAGATCGCTGGGCTTTCTGTCGAGATAATTTTTACCACAGGCAGTTGCACACATCACCAGCACCGCCGCAATTCCTGTTTTTATAAAAGAATTTTTCATCATTATAATTTATCACAGATGATTAAAGATTGATGGTTATGCCGGCATTATACACACGCATAATGGGATAAGGTTGCCATCCCCAGCGTCCGCCGGTATTGGATTCCGGATCTATTCCGAGGTCTTTTACATTATCCCGGCTAACCAGGTTCATACCATTCACATATATGCGTGCGCTTTTTATTTTTACGCTCTTCAGTAAATGAGCAGGCAAACGGTAGCCTATTTCCGCATTCTTCAATTTTATATAATCTGTTTTCCTGATCCAGTAAGTAGAGCTGATAAAGTTGTTGGCCATATTGCTCTCCGATAAATGCAGGGCCGGGAAAGTGGCGTTGGCTGCATTCTCCGGCGTCCATCTGCCTTCATGGATAGGGCGATAGCTTTCGCGGTAGTTGGCGGTCAGCTGTGAAGAAAATATCTGGCGGCCGCCGCTTGCACCCTGGAATAATACGCTGATGTCAAGCCCTTTATAGTCTATGCCGAAAGTGGCGCCGAAATAGTTGGTCGGCACGTTCAGCATCGGCAACATCGTTCTGTCTGCCTCATCAATTTTACCATCACTGTTCAGATCCTTGTATTTGATATCACCTAGTATCAGCGGGGAAAAAGTTTGTTTGGGGCTCTTGTTGATTTCGTCCTGGTTCTGGAAAAGGCCTTCTGCAATATATCCCAGGTCGTACCCGATCGGATGCCCTACTGCGCTCTGGTAAGGATAGGCCAGTTTAGGTTCGTCCTGTTCCAGGATTTCATTTTTTACATACTGGTAATTCAGCTTGGAAAAAATGCCTACCGGGCCTGCATTCGTATACAGGTTCAGCTCCCCTTCTATCCCCCTGTTCCTGATGCGGCCCATGTTACGGTTCAGGGATGCGGTGATACCCATGTAACCGGGAATAGTACCCGCATATACGAGAATGTCTTTACGCAGTTCATTAAAAATATCTACGGAAAACTTCAGCTTATCTTTCATAAAACCGCTTTCAATACCCAGGTTGGTTTTAGCCGCTTTTTCCCAGGTAATAGCAGTATTGCCCACCCTGTTTTCATAATAGCCGCCAACGCCGGTAGCAACGCTTCCAAAGGTGAAGCCGCTTCCGCGCGCATAATCCGACAGGTATAACCAACGATCACCTCCTATCTGGTCGTTACCCACATAACCATGCGAGAAGCGCATTTTCAGGAAGCTGAACATGGTTTGATCCTTCATAAAATTTTCATTGCTCAGCACCCAGGCGGCAGACAATGCCGGGAAGAAGCCATAGCGTTTGCCCGGAGGAAAGTTCTCTGAACCATTGTAGCCGGCATTAAACTCCAGGTAATATTTAGTAGCATAGTTATACGCCACGCGGCCTACAAAGCCTTCGTATACCCTTGGCAGGTTACCGGACTGTGAGCGGTAATTGCGGTTAAACAGCGCTAATCCACTGAAGGCATGCTTCCCGAAACTACGGTCATACATCAGTTTCAGGTCGTAATAATAATACCGTTCACCGCTGGAAGCTCCCGAGCGTTGCAGGCTGGTAGCCTTGCGGTGCTGGGTATAGGTACCTTCTCCACCTGGTACTGATTTGTAGCGGTAGGAGTCGAATTCCTGGTCCAGTGCGAAGTTGATATCACCATAGTTTTCAAAGGTGAACAACCCTTTTACTTTCAGTCCCGGCGTAATGAAATCCAGCTTACGGGTAAGCGCCACGCTTCCGTTGGTGCTGTGCCAGTAGGCATCAAGGTAACCGTTGCGGGTGATAACACCATAAGGGTTGTAGAAGTCTTCCCGCAAAGTACCGGAAGCAATGGAGCCATTCGGGTTCAGCCTGGGCGTTAACCGGTTGGTCATCTGCGACAGCAATACCAGGAAAAATTCGTTATTGCCTCTGTCGGCGGAAGGGCTTGTCCTGTTTTCCAGCCGCGAAGCCAGATCTACCTGCAGGTCTGTATTTTTATCGAGGGTAATATCTACGTTAGACCGGAAATTAAAACGGTCGTATTTGTATTTGATGCCATAGATATTTTCGTTGGCGTGATTATAAATGGGTTCCTGCCGCAGGTAAGAGCCGGATACAAAATATTTTACGTAACGGGAACCACCACCGATATTGATGTTCAGGGTTTTCTGCGGTGAGTTTTTCCGGATCATTTCGGTGTACCAGTCTGTGTTGGGATAGTCGTAAGGCTTCAGTCCTGTTTTATAATATTCCAGTTCCTGGTCGGTAAATACAGCGGGCATGCCATCATTTTTGGCAGCTTCATTTTCCAGCAGGCCGGACTCATAAGAGCTGAGGAAGCGTGGAAAATTTGTAGGTTGCTGCAATGCATACTGCATATTTACCTGGATGTTGGGAGGCCCGTCTTTACCGCGTTTGGTGGTTACCAGTACAATACCGTTCGCCCCCTGTATACCATACAATGCAGTGGAAGACGCATCTTTCAGGATAGATACCGATTCTATTTCGTTGGGATCCAGCTGACCGATATTAGCGTCGCCTCTTGGCAAACCATCAATTACCACGAGTGGATTGGTGGCGCCGGTAGTGCTGATACCGCGGATAAACAGTTGTGCATCATCACTGCCGGGACGGCCGGAGTGCTGTGCCGTAATGAGGCCTGGTAAACGACCCGCCAGCGCATTCGACAGGTTGGCCACCGGGCTTTGTTTGAGCTCTTTTGTTTGTATACTGGATACAGCGCCGGTAATACTTTGCCGGGTTTGTTTTTGTCCGTATCCCAGCACCACTACTTCATTCAATCCTGCTTCAGAAGGTTTGAGTTTAATTACCGGCAGCTGGGTATTGCCTTTCACCGGCACTTCCTTTGGCTCATAGCCCAGGAAGGAAATGAGGAGAATACCGTTTTCTGGTACCGTTATTTTAAAGTTGCCTTCTACATCTGTTGCCGTTCCCCTGCCCGTACCTTTCAGCTGAATGCTTACGCCGGGCAGCTCCTGGCCATTTTCTGCCAGCACCTTCCCCGTTACCGTTATATCAGCTGTACTTTCGGAAATAGCCACCAATCCTCCTTCCAGCATTTTATACCGGAAGTTTTTAGCCAGTACCCTGTCGAGGATTTCCGGCAGGGTAGCGTCTTTAAAATTGACGTCTACCTTTTCATCTTTCGGAAAAGTTTTGTAATTGTACAGGAAACGATACTCACTTTTTGTTTCCACCCACTCCAGCAGCTTATGCAGCGCGATCTGGCGGCTGTTAAGCGAAAACCTGCTTTGTGAATGTACATCAGCACGTACCTGTAGCATGAAAACAGTAATCAGGATGAGGCAAAGCTTCATACACAAGAATATTTTTCTCACTAAATAGTTGGAAAGGGCTGTTTTTAAACACAGCGTTTTTTTCATACATTTGATTTGAACGTTAGACATTTGAAACAATGAAAATCCCGCACGGACAACTTGTTTCGTTCCATGTTTAGCTTTTAAGGGGAAGTGTGGCGACACTTCCCTTCTTCTTTGGCGGAAAGAGTGTGGTTATACAGGTGTTTGTGGAACCCGGTAATAATTTTTCATCGTGTTACTGTTTTTATGATCTGGTTGACTAATGGTGTATATAGATAGAATCTCCCTTTATTGTATAATTAAAATCGGCAGTTACCTGCAATGCCTTTAATACTTCTGTTACGGTTTCCTTTTTAAAAGTGCCTTTAAACCGGTAATCAGAAGGGAACGTATCAGTTAAAATGATTTTCCGGTCGTACCAACGGCTCATCAGCTTTACCAGTTCCGGGAACGACTTATCCCTGAATTCCAGGCGGTCGTCCATCCAAACCAATTCGGTCGCTTTTTTATTGGTAACGTCCGTTGCTACTTTTTCTACGATCACCAGCACATCACCCCAGTCTACGATACGGCTCCCTGTTGACAATTCACCCTTAACCCTGTCTTTCTTTTTTAGGATGGCTTTTTCTCCCGGCTCCAGTACCAGGCTGTTGCCATTGCGGTTCACGGCTACGCGACCGTCTACCAGTGTGGTTTCTATGCTACCGTCGCCCTCATAGGCTTTTACATTAAAACGGGTACCCAGTACCTGTATATTCATATCCGTGGTGTGGATCACAAAAGGCCGGGTTTCCTTCTTTGCCACTTCAAAAAATGCTTCCCCATTCAGATACACGTCTCTGCGGCTGCTGCCGATATTGGCGGGATAGGTCAGGTGACTGCCTACATTCAGCCATACCTGGGTGCCATCTTCCAGCATTACTTTTTTCCGGACGCCATCCCTGGTATCCATCGCCAGCTGCCGGTCGGCATGCGGTACCAGCAGCCATATGCCGGCGCCCGCTACCAGCAGCAATACTGCTGCCGCAGCCATACGCCACCAGCGTGGTTTTATTTTATGCACCGGTGCTTCCTGCCACTCTCCATCCCTTTTCAGCTGGTCGGTAATAGTATGGTACATCTGTAACAGATCCGGTTGGGAGAAGCCTGTATCCGGCATTTGGGCCGACCTGTATTCATCATACCAGGATTCCAGCGCCGTCCGCTCTTCTTCCGTAGCATTGCCCTGCAGGTATTTTTCCAGTAGCCCTATCAGTTGTTGGTCACTCATTATTTTGGTTGTCTGTAGGTATAGACACCACACTTTATTACTACCCTACCCCCTTTTCAAAATTTATTTTCTGGCGGATGAACCGGATCCCTCCATTTTTTTATATCTTATGCCCTTTCTGGCAGCCGGATCCCCTGCGATACCGGCATAAGTGGTACGAATGACGGAATATATTGCATTACAGGACGAAGCATTACTGGCACTACTGGCGAACAATGATAACAAGGCATTTGAGACCTTGTATCAGCGCCACGCGGCAGCACTGTATAGCCATGCCTGTAAGAAATTCCCCGTGCCGCACCTGCTGGAAGATATACTGCAGGACATCTTTATTACCCTTTACAAAAAACGCGCTGCCCTGCCGGAGATAAAAAATCTCAGCGCCTATCTTCACAGCGCCCTGCGCAACCGCATACTCAATGAGCTCCGGAACTCCCTGCTCCATCAGCAGCATCATCAACATCTCCCTATAGAAAAAACAGCGGAAACAGATAACACCTACGATTATAAACTGCTGGAAAAAAGATTTGTACTGGCACTCGACAAATTAACGGAACGAAGCCGGGAAGTATTCCTGCTAAGCCGCCGCGATCATCTTTCCAACAAGGAGATTGCACAACGTTTAGGCATTTCCGTTAAGGCGGTGGAAAAGCATATGGGGAAATCATTACAGGTCATGCGGCAGGAATTCAAAGATTACGGACTATTGCTGGCGCTGTCAGTGATCTTTTATCATTAGCAAGGCGGCGCCCGCATCCTCACCACCACTTACTAAAAAAATCGCCACTATTATGATGATTTATGCTAAAAAGCGTAAATTAACGATATAATCCATTTCCCATGTTTACCCTTGGCGACATCGAAACCAGTCAATTATTGAAAATACTGAAGCGCGACCCGGATGCCGGCGATATGACCCTCGCCTTTCAGCATACCCATAGCGAATGGCTGCTTTATGACGGACAACACATTAATCTTTATAGCGGCAGCTACGGCCAGAAAGGCGCCTTGCTGGCCTCTTACAAAGCAACGTCCGGCTTGCCCGGTCACCAGGTTGCCCGTGAATCAACGATGAAAGACCAGGGCCCGCTACCCGAAGGCAAATACTGGATATTGCTGCTTCCCAACCCGAACAGGATTGCGAAGGCAGACCCCAGAACAGGGGAAATTCTTGCAAATCCGAAAGGCGGAATCGAGCGTTTGCCCAAAATGTTTACTACCACCACCGGCCAAACCCTTATTTATCCCGGTTGGGGCAATACCAGGGCCAGGCTCTTCCCAGACAAAAGCACCCGCACACATGGCAGGAATAATTTTTACCTGCACGACTCGCACAAAGGGTACAGTCATGGTTGTATTGAAACTGAGCCCACCTTATTTGATAAATTACTGCAGATAAGAAAAGGTTTTACAAAAATTGCTTTAATGGTGGATTACCCATCAGATAGTACCACTACAAACGGAGGAACACAATGGTAAAATACATTTATATGAAAATAGGCATCCTGCTTTCGGTATGGTGCTGTTTTTTTGCAGGCAGCTGCGCTGCGCAGCCGGCCCCTGTTAAAATACAGGTGCTCAAAACAACAGGCAGCGAAGTAAAATACAGCGTCACCAATAACGGACAACAAACCGTTTATTACTACATAAGCCTTGAACAAAGCAACAACAATAAATGGGAAGAAATTGCCCTGGACATTGATAACAAGGCCCCGGAAAAAGCTGCTGTAGTCAGGAAATTAGCGTCTAAGAAAAATGAAACAGCGACCTATCTCCTGAAAGATATCCCGGTTGATTACCAGAAAAGAGGCGGTGCTTTTCGGTTCAAGGTAACATACGGTCCTGCACCCGATAAGATCACTACGGAAACCTGGTCGGAGAACTTCAGCGAAAAATAAACTGCTCATGCTGATCAGCGATGCTATAAATTATTAAAGAGGCCGTATCAAAAAAAGACACGGCCTCTTCGTTATTACCGCTTAAAATAATGTGCATTCAGCAACAGCATCGACAACAGCATTAGCACCACGCCGACCCATTGCCAGCCATTCACCGGCTCTTTCAGTATAATATGCGAACATATAATGGCAACCGGCAACTCTGCCGTCATCATCACGCCACTCACGCCAGCACCTACTTTAGGGATACCTTTTGCAAACAGCAATGGTGGAATAATTGTCCCGAATAATGCAAGGAACAATGCCCACCTGATTAACCCGGTGTTAAAGTGTGTGCTGACCAGCAATTGCTGCGCGTTTACCAGGAAGATGCCGATAGTAGATCCCATCATGATCACCGCACTTTTTTGCAACGGATGCAATTGTTTACCCACCCGGCTGTTGGCGATTACATAAATAGCATACAGGAAAGCCGAGGCGCCGGCATACAACAATCCCTGCAACGACAGCTGCTGCCCTCCGCCGGTAGCCAATCCGCTGCCCAGCCAGGTACCGGTGAGGATCAGCGCTGTGGTGATGAGCTGTAACAAAGATGGCCTTTTGCGAAAGAAGAACCAGTCCAGTAATAACCCGATCCAGGTAAACTGCATCAGGATCACGATGGCCACTGAAGCCGGAATATAGGCCACCGACACATAATACACAAAGCTGGTTAGCCCGATGCTGGCACCGGTGAGCAGCAGCCAGCCCCATTGCTTACGGGTCATCGACCGTTTGTTTTGCCGATAGATCCATAGCAGTATCCATAACACCAACATCCCTGTGAAGGCTTGTGTAACGGAGATTTCAGCAGCATTATACCCTTCGCGGTACGCTAATTTTACAAAAGTAGAGAGGATACCGAAGCTGCACGCCCCGGCGAAAACCATTAATATATACCTGGTCATTATTTTCGTTTGTATAGAAAAAGAAGAATTTGGGAAAATATGGGTGCACGAAAATAACCAGGTCAAAAAGACTTAGACAGGTACAACAAACCTGCTGACTCCTGCGGGAGGGACAGCGGCTAAGAAGAAGAAACGCTGGTTATTTTGCCTGCAAAACAACAACAGCTGGAGGAGGTGTACTGGAATATACGCGGTGCATATGGTTTCTGTTAAGGTTACAAGATAGAAAATATTTTTTAATTGCGCGGAGCCTCCAATGAAAAACGCCACCGTTCCTTAACGGTGGCGTCATCAAAATATGCTGACTGCTATACCTGTACAATTACTTTCCCTACCGTTCTCCCGGTTTCCACCTGCTCATGCGCCTTTACCATTTCATTAAAGGCAAAAGTTTTTGATACTATAGACCGCAGCTTGCCTTGTTCCAGCAAGTTAGCCAGCTTTTGCATATCGGCCCCGCTGGACGCTACCATCATAGGATGCCCGTTAATACCCTGCGCATGCGCTTTCTCGGCAACCGCTTCTTTCAGGCCGGAGGGGAGACTTACAATCGTTCCATTTTTTTTCATGATGGCGAGGGAGCGATCGATATTATCGCCGCCCAACGTATCGAGTACAAAGTCGATGTCTTTTGCATGATCATCAAGCTGCCGGGTGGTATAGTCGATATGTTCATCTGCTCCCAGGTCCATGACCACTGCTTTATTGGTTGCAGAAGAAGTACCGATCACGTAGGCTCCCCAGTATTTGGCCAGTTGCACCGCGTAATGGCCTACCCCGCCTGCAGCAGCATGTACCAGCACTTTTTGTCCGGGAAGTATCGGCGTAAAACCGGTCATACCCTGCCATGCAGTGAGCGCAGCCAATGTAGCGGCGGCGGCCTCCTCATGAGAAATGTTGGTTGGTTTCAGCGCCAGATGCGCAGCCGGTGCAGCCACATATTCCGCATAGGCCTTACCGTGCCCCGGAAAATTAACCATACCAAATACCTCATCGCCCACTTTGAATAAGGGTGATTCAGTAGCGGTTACCGTACCGGAAATATCCCATCCCAGTATTACCGGGCCTTCTTCCCTTAACTGGTTCCATTTCCCTTTGCCTGCACGGGTCTTTACATCTACCGGGTTAATGCTGATGGCATTTACCTTTACCAGTACTTCTCCCGCTCCAATAGTGGGAACCGCCAGTTCAGTGAATTGCAAATTATCTGCAGGACCCGCTTCTTTCAAAATAATAGCTTTCATGATGTGCTGCTTTTTATTATCCCAAATGTAAGCGCGCGTATCCGCTATTGCCTGTATAATTACCGGATAAATCTGTAAATTTTAAAGGAAGGGACGCGGATCAAAGATAACTTTCAGATTGCTAACCTTCCCGCCGTTAAGATGATACCAGGCGCAGCCAAAAATGGTTTTGCCGCTCATCTCCAGGTTATAAAACAGGCATACGTCTTCCTCGTCTGCAAAAACTTTCTGCACATCATATTTCAGTTTCATTTTCTTCATATCCCCGAAATAAGCGGCTGCACCATTACGCGAACCCATTACGCCTTCAAAGGTCATATCATCATTTGCAAAACGGGCAGCCGTTTCAAAATCTTCCTCATTGATGGCATGTATCAGCGAAAGTACTGTTTTCGCATTGTCCGAAACGTGGTTGATCTTTTCCATAAAACCTTGTTTTTAGTAATTGCTGCGAAAAAATCATACCGTTAATTTTCGGGCTGATTCCACCTTTCAGAGGGTATAAAATTCCGCAATCGGGGCATGCAGCGGTACATCGATCATATGATGGGTGTCAAAAAAGGGGCGCATCAATAAAGATGCAGCCCCCTTTCTTCAAATCTACGACGGATTATTTCTTCAGGCACTGGCTGTTTGCACCGTTCTTTTAGCCGGCGCTGTGGTTTTCTTCTTCCTGCCCTTGCCCCACCAGATAATAAAACCAGTAATGGGTAAGGTAGCCCCGATCAGGCTGGCAAAGAAGGCCATGAACTTACCGGGTAAACCAAGTATACTGCCCACATGGATATCGTAATTCATACGACGCAGTTTACCGGCAAAATCTGCTGCTGCATAACTTTGCTCATACAATTTATTACCCGTGAGCGGCTCCAGTGTATGCTGATCAAAGAGGTAACGCTGATTGTTGTAGTACTGTCCTTTTGAAGGATATACGATCACCGTGATCGCTGCCTGTGCCTTGGTGGTATCGGGGAAGGCCAGGTAAAAACCTGCTGCTTCGGGATGTTTGCCGATAGTAGTTTTCCAGGATATATCCATCTTCTGCCCAAGGTTATCAAAATGCTTTTTTCCCGCCTGCAGAGAGTCCGATTTCAGCTCCACAAATTCCGGCATCGGCCGGCCGCCGGAGGTGGCCCAATACAATCCTTTGCTCCACCATTCCAGTCCATATACCATCCCGGTAACGCCAATGGCGAAAAGAAATAACAGGGCATAAAAACCAAATACATTATGCAGGTCATAGTTTACCCGTTTAAAACTGGCGCCCCATTTCACTTTGAAGCTTTGGTTGCGGGTGCTTTTTGTCCATTTCTTAGGCCACCATAATACCAGTCCGCTGAACAGCGTAATTACACAGATCAGCGTGCTGTAGTTGATAATGGGTCGTCCTATTTTGTAAGGCAGCCAAAGAAAACGATGACCATTTAAAACCCAGCGGAAAAAGCTAAGCTCTCCTTCTTTACGGTCGGTCTTACTGATGACCGCGCCGGTATAGGGATGCAGTTTGAGTGTAGATCCGCCGCGGCGGCCACCAATATTAGCTTCCACTGCCTTCCCCTCTTTATATAATACGTATCCCACCTGTTTGCCCGGATACACTTTACCTGCTACGGCCATGATCTGCGAAGGCATGATCAGCGGCTGTGATTGTACCTGGATATTTGTTTCCGGTTCCATCCAGCCGGTAATTTCCTCATTGAATACGTAGATGCAGCCGGTTACACAGATGATCACTACAATGATTCCCGACACAAACCCCAGCCAGAGATGCAGCCAGGCGGATATACGATAAAACAATGACCGGGAACCAGGTTTCTTCCCGGTGGATTTTTTGGAAGGGACACTCATATTTTCTGCTTAAACGGATAATTAATATTCCACTTTGTAACCGATGTTATCATATTGCTTCCTGCCATTACACCACGTGTATCCATTATCGTTATAATACCGGTTTTATATCCCGCCGGCGTTGGCGGCCTGGCGGTGTGGTGGGCTAAAGCGTATGAAAGCGTGTCCTGTCAGCATGGATTACAGGCGCCGCATACAGTATCAGTATTATAGGTATTAATGTCTGCTGCAAAAGTATCCGAAAATTCAACAAACCATTTTCGATATCGGGAATTTCTGAGCGGCTTAATTTTTCCGGATTGCGAACGGCGCATATTTCGATTATGCGTATACGTTAGACATACCTCTCAGTACAAGACAATTAAACTGCCGGGAACAGAAAAAATCTTTCCTATATATTTTTTTATTTTGATATGAACACCCTGTTTATAACCCGCCAAAAAATGTGCGTTTCTTGTTAAAATCTTCACCCGGTAACTTTAAACTTCTATCAAAACAACGATGTTGTTAACAAAGAATTTACAATTGATAATCTGCATTCCTCTAATTTGAATGCGACACTCAGGAGAACACCTGCAACCCCTTTTTTGAATTGAAAACCTGGATAACTATGAAAATAAATAATATATCGCCCAGGAGCACGGATCTTAGCACTGAAGCAAATGAAACAACCGCACGGATGATAAAGATTGTCAATTCCCTGGCCATAGGCGCGAGTCTGCTTGCCTTTATGTTAGGCTGTGTGCTTTATTACCTGACCGGCGCCAGCCTGATCTTTTACCCTGCCATGGCAGAAAGCGCCCTGTTCCTCTCCATATTACTGATCACCCGGCATGGCCGGCCGGAATATGGCCAACAGTTAATGTTTCTTTTACACAGCATCTCTATATGGTATTTTGGCATATTACTCGGACCTGCCTCACAAATATACCTGTTTGCCCCCTTCCTGGCTTTTTGTGTATTCCTGGTATATCATAAACCGCTGGCACAAGGGCTGGTACTCACCAGCAGCGCCCTGGTAATGCTGCTGATTGAGATGAACTACCGTCACCCGCTGATAAAGGCTATTCCGCTGGAGAAAGATACCGAAGCGATCCTTCACTGGCTTGTTATCCTATCCGCCACTTTCCTGAATGGCACGGTCCTGTACTATTTTACAAAGGAAAGCCGGCATCAGAACAAACAGCTGCAGCTGCTGGTGAACCAGCTGGATAAAACCAACCAGGCCATGCGGATCTATGTACGGGAAACTACCCATGAAATCAGGTCGCCCCTCAACGTGGTAAACAGTATCCTTCAAAACTATATTGAAACCGCCGATCCTGGCAGGCGGTCCGTACAGGTAGGTATTGCGCACCTGGAAGCCATTCACTTTGCCTGCCAGGATATGCAGCTGGTGATGAGTAACGCCCTGGGCTGGTCAAAGATCGAGGAAGGGAAAGATGAAATCAGCAACTCCCCTTTCCTGTTCACCGGCTGGATACGGCAACTTTGCGATACCTATGAATATCTCGCTAAAAGAAGATCCGTACATATCAATATTTCCTTCGGTGGCAACCTGCCTGAGTATATCCTGGCAGATAAATCAAAACTCCGTACCATCATCGTAAATTTACTCAGTAACGCCATCAAGTTCACTACCGTCCACTCCATCATCACTGTAAGAGCAGTTATCAAAAATAACCAGCTGTTTTTTTCCGTCGCCGATCAGGGAAATGGTATCCCCGCGGAGAAAAAAGAACACATCTTTGAACCGTATGTGAGCGAACGTGGGCAACAGGCAGAATCGAGCGGATTGGGATTGCCGATCGCACGCCATATGGCACGCATGATGAACGGCGATCTTACGGTAAATGATAACCCAGATGGCGGCAGCATCTTTACCCTGCGCATGCCGGTAGAAACCACTATCGCACCTGCATTGGAAACTACCGCTATTGATTTTTCCCTGTTACATGGCTTAAAGGTATTGGTGGTAGATGATGATCATCTTAACCACCTCGCATTTTCGCTGGCACTGCAACGTATGGGAATAGAAGTGCTGCTGGCCGACTCCGGGGCGCAGGGTATTGTCAAAGCCCGTATGCATGAACCAGATGCCATACTCATGGATATGATCATGCCGCATGTAAGCGGCACAGAAATGCTGTCACAATTTAAAGCAGATCCGAAATTAAAACAGATCCCCTTCATACTGGTATCAGGTAACTGTTACAGTGAAGTAAGAGAAGAAGTGATCGCTTCCGGCGCCGACGGATTTTTAAGCAAACCGGTAAATATCGAACAACTGTACTGTATCCTGAAAGACCTGGTGGTAATGGCATGATAAGTTATACTGGTACTTTCAACCGCCAGGTAACACGGGTGCGACCAGCCTGCCGCATACGCTTTAACTGCGGCTCAGTAGCGTTTTCCATTAAACGTGGTAACGCGGTTAATTTCTCACGCTCCCGCACCGCCTCCTTATCAATTTGAAAACCCATCTTTGTAAAAAAGGTCTTCGCGGCATCGAAGCTGTCGAATTTATTTTCGTGGATCCTGTGTTGTGCGTAAAACGCTTCCCACTCTGTGCCCCTTTCAAGACCGGCTTTTTCTTCATCCCATTTCACATAGATATCCGCCGTAATCCAATAGCCGCCACGCTGCGTTAATACCCGGTGAATAAGATGACATAGCCGCTCCTTTTCCTGCTCATCGAGGTACATCAGCAACCCTTCGTTGACAATTACTATTTCTCCGGGCGGGAAACGATCTACGGTTTCCTGAAAGGTGGCTTCGTCCAGGGCATTCAGTGGCAACAGCTCCAACACACTGATGATTTGTTTACCGGGAAGCGCCGCTACAAAATCTTTTTTAACAGCCACCACTTCCGGCAGGTCGGTATCTATATAGTGATACCCCGGTTGCGCTACGGTTTTTAATCCGCGGAACGAAAACCCCGACGACAACTCCAGGATATTTTTGATGGGCAGGTCTGCCAGCAGCTGGTCGATACTCCAGTAGCGGTCTTCAAAATGCAGTAACCTTCCCCAAAAGGATAAGTCTTTCGTAGAAAGATCCGGCTCATAGGGTTGCGGCGCCAGCATCAGCTGCGCGGCTTCCTTCACGAATGGTATATTGGTGCTGCCTTTCAGCAGCAAAAGTGATTTTGCGGTAGGACTGATAGTACTGTAATCGCGGGTGGTTTCCATACACATTAATTGAGTATGTAAATATAATCATATCCCTACGCTTCACCGGCAAAAAAATCAGCATAAAAATCGGGGATAGGACTGTTGCGGATAGCGGCTATGGTTTCTGCTATCGGATAATCTACCTTACGGATCACCGGCGTTATTTCGTTTCCCGCAATGGTGAGTTGCAGGTAGGACGCCTGCCGGTCTTTTTCCTTCGAACGACCTACAGCACCGGTGTTCATCACCATTTTACTGCCACCGGCCAGGGGACGGATATAGGAGATATGCGTATGCCCGGTGATCAGGATGTCCGCCTGATGATCTTCCAACATGGTTAACAGGTCGTTTTCCGGATGTTGTTCATATACATATTCATCGTTGCTGCGCGTGCTCCCATGCACCAGCAATAACCTGAATCCGGGAAATTCCAGCCGGATGAACTTTGGCAAATTGGCGAGGAACACTTTATGCGCTGGCGTAATGGTATCCTTTGTATGGTGGATAGCGATATACCGGGCCTCCTGCTCTGTTTTGCTATGCTTGCTCAGCGGCAGCACCGGGTGGTTAAACGCAATTCGTTCATCATGGTTGCCCATAATCACCGGTATTTGCCGGCTGCGGATCAGGTCAATTACCTCATTGTGCCAGGGTCCTGCATCTGTCAAGTCTCCCAGGCAATATACCTGGTCTGCCCCAAACTGGTGGATATCTGTTAACACGGATTGCAGCGCCGGCAGGTTTCCGTGAATATCGCTGATAACGGCTATTTTCAACATACTATTGATTCATTGATCTACTGCAAGATTACGCATTAATTCAGGTGCGGCATATTTACCCGGGAAATAAAGTAAAAAACGCAACGATTGCATTAAATAACACCATATTCCAACACCGCAAGATCCGGGTTTTCTGCAGTAGCCCGGCGGACTAATTTTACATCTCCATATAAACGGCAACAGATGAAAAATATTACCACCCGCCTGATGGCGCACAACTGGCAACATACAACGGAACAATTGCTGGAACAGGGCTTTGCCATTGTTGAAAATGTACTGAGTAAAGCGGAATGCGACACACTCATTACTGATTATAATGCAGATAATACCTATCGAAAAACCATTGTAATGGAGCGTTACCGTTTCGGGAAGGGCGAATACAAATACTTTCAATACCCGCTGCCGGAATTGATTACCGGCATCCGCGAAACAGTATATCCGTTTATTGCACCCGTTGCTAATAAATGGATGGAAGTGTTGAACATCGATAAAAAATTTCCCGATACACATGCGGCTTTAAAAAAGTTTTGTCATGATAACGGGCAAACCAAACCTACGATCCTGATCCTGAAATACGGAAAGGACGGGTTTAACACGCTGCACCAGGATCTGTATGGCGATATTTATTTCCCGATGCAGGTAGTATTATTTTTAAATGAGCCGGGAGAAGATTATACGGGAGGAGAATTCGTACTCACCGAACAGATTCCGAGGGCGCAGTCCAAAGCGAATGTGCTGCAGCCCAAGCGGGGCGATATGCTGATCTTCACCACTAACTTCCGGCCGGTGAAAGGCAGCAAAGGGTATTACCGGGTTAATATGAAGCATGGCGTAAGCCCGGTACACAGCGGCAACCGGCATACATTGGGCATTATATTTCATGATGCATTAAGCTGATGACTAACCAACGGGAAATGTTCTATCATCAAACTTTACAGGGTCTGTCTTTAGGCAGACTTATACATACCGGTAAAATACAACTGGGCGGTAACCGGTCGCTCAAAATATATGGTACCCTTTCCTGCGCTTCCGGCAAACGGATGAAAACAGCCAATCGTGTTTTCTTTGCGGACGAGGCCGAAGCAAGGGCAAACGGGTACCGCCCCCTGCGGGCACTGCATGCGTATGCAATATATGGCGTGGAAAGCAACACAGGCGGCTATTTAAAGGACATTACTCTCCCCAGGCGGTGAGCAGCAGGTTACGCGGCCCGCCATCATTACGATGCTCGCATAAGTAAACGCCCTGCCAGGTACCCAGTGCCAACCGGCCATTGCGGATAGGGATCATCACCGAATTCCCCAGCATGGCTGCCTTCAGGTGTGCCGGCATATCATCCGATCCTTCATCGTCATGCAGGTATTCCGGATCATTTTCAGGTACTGCTTTATTAAAATACATTTCAAAATCCATCCGGACAGTTGGATCTGCATTTTCATTGATCGTAAGTGAAGCGGAAGTATGTTGTATAAATACCTGCAACATGCCGGTTTTAATAGCTGCCAGCTGCGGAAATGCCTGCACGAGTTCCGAAGTGATGATGTGAAATCCTCTTTTTCGCTGCTGCAGTTGTAATGGCTGTTGATATATTTTCATACTGATCGTTTAAGCGTGTGCAAGTTAGTGATTTCACAGCTGTCTGTACCGTCACTTCCCTTGCCAGGTAACTTTCCACACACGATTAGTTTTGTCGTCCGTCACCAGCAGGGCGCCCTCTTTCATTACCAGCAGCCCAACCGGGCGGCCTCTCACCCGTCCTTTGCCGGCGTCTATCACAAACCCTGTTAAGAAATCTTCCGGCTTACCTGAAGGACGACCATTGGCAAAAGGGACAAACAGTACCTTATAACCAGCTATCGGCTTCCTGTTCCAGGAGCCATGCTGGGCAATGAACGCTCCATCATGGTATCTTTCCGGAAATTCATTGTTCGTATAAAATGCCAGTCCTAAAGAAGCGGTATGCGCGCCCAGTGGCACATCCGGCAAAAGAATATCGCTAACGCCTTCCGGTGCAGGATCTTTTACACGCGCATCGCGGTGTTGCCCGTAGTAGAACCACGGCCAGCCATAAAATCCGCCTTCCTTCACGCTGGTCAGGTAATCGGGTACCAGGTCATCGCCCAGGTTATCACGTTCATTTACCGCTGTCCATAAGGTATTGGTACCCGGGGCCCAGCCCATACCCACCGGGTTTCTCAATCCGGATGCGTATACCCGGAAGCCTGTTCCATCCGGGTTGATCTCGAGGATATCCGCCCTTAATTTTTCGTTTTCTATCCCCTTCTCAGCATGGTCTGTTCCTGAGCCCACAGCGATATATATTTTTGTTTGTTCCTTATTGGCGATAATATTACGGGTCCAGTGCCTGTTTATTTTACCCGCAGGCAGTTCCAGTATTTTTTCCGGCGTACCGCTGAGTTGTGTGGCGCCGGTTTCGTAAGTATAACGCAGTATGGCGTTGGTGTTGGCCACATAAAAATATTTACCGATCAACAGCATCCCCAATGGCTGTTGCAACGCTTGTAAAAAAGTGCTGCGAAATTCCGGTATCCCGTCATGGTTGGCATCTCTTAACAAGGTAATACGATCCACACTATGTTTCATGCTATTCGACTTATTGGCTCCCACAAACAACGCCCCGATCCTTGTAAAAAAAGAATGGTTGCTGTTGGATTCTGCTACCAGTATATCTCCATTGGGCAGTTCATACAACCAACGCGGATTTTCAAAACCATCCGCATATAAGGTAACCCGGAAACCGGCTGGTGAAGCGGGTGTTTCGCCCTGGCCCCATCCCTTTACATTGCTGTAGTTCCTGTGTGACTTCGTGGCATTCGGGGCTGGCAGTTGTGCAGTGTCCTGTGCAGATAATTCCTGCAACGCGCCTAACAAAAGCAGTGTTAACAGTTGTTTTTTCATGAGATGATATTCATGGTGATAACCTTGCTAACACAATATCTGCGCCATGGCCGCAGTAAAAAACGGGGTCTGCAATACGCATTACGAAATCTTTAATTCGACTCATCTCACATTTTTGTTTATCTTCATATCTCCCCGCCACAATAGTAGATTGGAAATCCTTAACGTTTATTAAATTTTAACCATGACCAAGCCGCAACAAATAATGATCATTGATGACGATCCGGATGATCGGAACTTCTTCCAGGAAGCCATCCACAACATTTCGCCTGTCATAGAAACACATGTTTGCGACAGTGGTATCCAGGCGCTGGCCATGTTCCAGGAAAATAAAATATCCGCGCCGGATTATATTTTTCTTGACTTCAATATGCCGCTGATGAATGGAAGGGAATGCCTGGTGGAGTTAAAAAAAATCCTGCAGCATAAGATTACCAACATCGTTATACTGAGTACTTCTGATATGAAAGAAGACATGGAAGATGCATTGCGCCTGGGCGCGAAGCTGTTCCTGACTAAACCCAATACTTTCCAGGAACTTTGCAGCATGCTGAAAGGTGTATTGGAAGGCAGGTGGCAGAAGTTATTCTCTCCTACTGCCGGTACAGATATTTAAATCTATACTTTAAGAGCGCCTCTATTATATTTATTCCTATACTCCAACGGTGATAACCCGGTAGTCTTCTTAAAAATTGTCCTGAAAGCCTTTGTATCCGAATACCCGACTTCCCACATAATTTCATTGATATTTTTACGACTGCTTTCAAACCCTTTTTTCGCCACTTCTACTTTTACCCGTTGAATATATTCCGATACAGTATTACTCGTAGCTTTTTTAAATCTTCTTTCCAGGCTTCTGCGGCCAACAGCAAACATGGAAGACAGTTGTTCTACCGTTATTTTCTCCTGGAAATTTTGTTCAATAAATTCCTGGGCCTGTTTCACTGATTCATCCTGGTGTTCACGCTGTCCTTTGAATATCGTGAAGAAGGATTGATTGTTCCTGTCTATTTCTATCTCAAAATATTTAGAGGCGAGAATAGCCATATCCCTGTCCGTATATTTTTCGAGGATATACAACAGCAGGTTCCAGAATGAATTGGCGCCTCCGCTGGAGTAGATACCATTTTCATCTGTGATGATCTTTTCAGATACCAGCTCTACTTCGGGGAACATCGTCCTGAATTCATCAGCTGCCAGCCAATGTGTGGAGCACTGTCTTCCATTGACTAAACCGGTAGATGCCAGTAAAAAGGCGCCTACGCAAAGACTCGCAACTTCTGATCCTTTCTTATGCTGTTGTACGATCCAGGGATAAAACGCTTTGTTCTGCTCAATCACTTCTTCCCGGTCGCCGTTTACAGCAGGGATAATGATCAGATCCGGCTTTTGCGCCTCATTAATCTGCGCATCGGGTGTTACCTTAAAAAGCCGGTCGTATACCTGTGGTTCTTTAGAGAGACCCACCAGTTGCACATTAAACAGGGCGGGCCTTCCCAGGCTTTCCAGGAAATCGTTTGCTTTGGTAAAAGCAACAAAAGAGCCTTCAATACAGCTAAGCGCAACAGCGCCTTTGGGAACAAGAATAGATATCTGCTTCATATCCCAAATCTAAGATAAAAGAATGTCGGAATCAACCCTTTTTAAGTCGTTTTGTCCCCCGTTCTGAATTTACCGTGTAAAGTACTTTTGTATCGTTCAATCGTACAAGCCTAAACCTTATAAAAAATATGAAAAAGACAAAAATTATCTACTGGATCTTTACAGGTATCTTATCCGCGCTGATCTTAATGGGCGCCATTCCTGACCTTCTAAGTGTGCCGGAAGCGCTGGCCGAATTCAAGCGCCTCGGTTATCCTGCGTACCTGTCGCCATTTCTGGGACTGGCAAAGATATTGGGCATTATTGCGGTGCTCACGCCCCGTTTCCCCCGGCTCAAGGAATGGGCATATGCAGGACTATTCTTTGACCTTACCGGCGCTATGTATTCAGGTATATCCATAGGTGACCCTGCTTCCCGCTGGGCGCCCATCATCATAGGTTATGTGCTGATATTTGGTTCTTATATTTTTTATCACAGGCTAACAGCCGAGAAAAGCGGCCGTGGTCAACTGAATGTTGCTTGATGCATTGTATCCCAGTGTAATACTGTTGGCATATTGCATACGCAGAAAAGAGCTGCCTTTCCAATACGATAATTCATCCATCCGGGATAGTACGAATCAGGGTTGATTGTTTACGAGCGGTAAACTATAATGGGAGGCAACGGATCCCTGACCGGTGTAGTTGGGGCCAACCTGATCGCGATTCTTTTCATCTAAAAATAACTGCCCGTATTACAGGCAGTTATTTTCCATTCGTTATGCTTCCGTAGCTACCGGCACACTCACTACTGCGGCGCCTTTGGCCAGCTTTGCTTTCACCAGTTCACTCACCCGGTATACAAGGAAAATACAGGGAATGGTAAGACCAATAATCACCCAACCCAATGTATCATAATGTTCCAGCGGGCTGAATTTATCTTTCTGAGATACGATCATACCGGCAACCACCGCGGCAATACCACCTGCTATTTGTTGCAGGGATGAATTTACACTCATAAAGGCGCCTCTGTCCTCCAGATCCGGGATACCGGTAGTCAGGGCGGTAAACGGTACCATACGTCCCATGATGCCCGCCATCATCAGTACGTTCAGGCTCATGATAATCCAGAGTGGCTGCGGGGTGAGATGGGTGTAAATAAGTACGATCACCATCATATACAAAGCAGCTGCGGCAAAGAGCCGGAATTTATCTATTTTATCACTTAGCTTCCCGATAAACGGCATCATGAATAATGCGCCTACGCCGGTCACCATAAAAAGGAGTGGTAATTGCTCCTGGGTAATGTGCAGGTTGTTGATGGCGAAGGCGCTGCCAAAAGGCATCATCATAAAACCACCGATGGACATCAGCGCTGTAGCGGTGAAGCCTATACGATAATCCCGTTTCATAACGGTGTGTAATAAGTGTTTGAAGGCACTTTTATCACGTTGAACTGCAAGGTGTGCGGTCACTGGCTCGAGACTGATAAAGATCATGCCCATAACGATAACGGCTATACCGGCAACGAGGAAAAAGGGCGCTTCCCATCCCCATGCGTTGGCAAGATATAAGCCGATAGGGATACCCAGCACCTGGCTGGCGCCAAAAGCCATTTGCACAAAACCCATTACCCGGCCTCTCAGCGAAATATCAAAAAGGTCGGTGATAATGGCAAGAGAAATGGATCCCATTACACCACCGAATAAACCGGTCACAATGCGGGCTGCCACCATGGTATAAAAGGTATTGGCTAAACCACAGCACAGTGTACCAAAAATAAACCCGGCGTAAAAAAACAACAGTAGTTTTTTGCGGTCGAAGCGGTCTGCAAATCCAGCTGTTAACAGCCCGGAAATACCCGCACTGAAAGCATAAGCAGATACAATAAATCCAAACTGGTTGGGTTTTATACTCATTGATTTCATAAGCATATCTCCCAATGGCGACATCACCATAAAGTCCAGTATAACGGTAAACTGGGTTAATGCCAACAGGGCAACCACCAGTTTCTGATGAGAAGAAAAAGCGGGTGTTTGTTTCATGTTAAGGATATTGACGGATAAAAAAACAATTAGTCTTCCAGCTCTGCGCAGTCGTAATCACTGGCTCTTACCAGTGCAATGATATTATCTGTGGCTGGTTCATTGGCAACAACCCGCAGCACGCGGTCCACATCTTCCATATCTACCGTCCATCGCTCAATGAAGGGCTGCTGATCCAGCAACGGCGCTACTTTCAAACGATCGGCCTGGGTGGCTATGTTCGTTTTAAAAACAAGGATGTACGGTGCTGTGTTCATTTTTTATAAGCAAGCGCTCATTTATTAAATTGAGAAAAAAAATAGCTATTTCGATAACCCTTTTACAACACAATCAAATGTTTCTTTCATGATCTTCTCGGAGAATTTAAACTTACGGCCATCGAGACTTTGTCCTTCGTTATGAAACTTAATCAGGGAATACAACGGCGCGAAGGCAACCGACCAGTATACTTCCAGCGGCATCCTGTTTATTTCACCACGCTCCACCGCATTCTCTATATAATTGCCCATATTTTTCCGGAACTCCCCGCTGATAGTTTCCATCATTTTATCTTTATAAGTGGAGTTACGGAGCTGTTCAAAAAAAGCGGCCGACTTATGATTATCCAGCGCAAAAGCGGAACGGTTTTGCCATTGTATCCATAGCCCTTCTTTAAACGACATTTTTGGGTCAAATCCTTTCAGCGTAGCACGGGTCATTTTTAATCCTTCTTCTATGCTGATACTGGTTAGCAAGTCTTCCTTATCCTTATAGTAGATGTAAATAGTAGCCGGCGATACCCCTGCCGCTTTCGCCAGCCGGTTGATCCCGAAATTCTCCAGCCCATCTTTAGCTACCATATCAATGGCAGACTCACGAATAGCCAGCACTTTATTTTCATCTCTATATCTCATGCCCTGCAAAGATAAGTGAGCATTTGCTTATTTAAAAATTTATTTCCGTTTTTTTTCGAAATAAATAAGGCCGACCGGATAGTCAGCCTTATTTTATTTTTTTAGTGAGATAGCTCCGGCGGTGTAAGTTTCTTTGAGAGGCCGCCATCCACCGTTATTTCTTCGCCTGTGGTAAAGGTAGCATCAAACGCCAGGAACAATACGGCACCGGCTACCTCTTCTGCCATGCCATTTCGCTTCAGCGGCGTTATTTCATCACCCAGCTTTTCAAAAGCCAGCAAGTCTTCCCGGGAGGCGCCAGATACCCCCATCGTTGGCGTATGTATAAAACCCGGGCTCACCGCATTTACCCGGATACCCCGTGGCAGCAGTTCTGCGGCAAACCCTTTTACAAAAGACGCCAGTGCCGCCTTGGCGCCGGCATACACGCTCATACCCGCATAACCGGATTGATTGGCAATAGAAGTAGTGAACACCACGGCGCCGTTATTTTTGATCAACGGGGCCAAACGCTGCACCGTAAAAAACGCGCCCTTCGTATTAATGGCAAACGTTTTATCATAGGTAGCTTCTGTTACCTGGTCAAAGGACTCCAGCATAGAAAAACCGGCATTCACAAACAACAGGTCAATCGCCCCCAGCTTCTCCCCCACTATGCCTGCCAATGCATCAATATCTTTTAAACTGGCGGTATCAGATGCAATGATATGCACACCTGCTCTCAGCTCTTGCCGTGCCGCTTCCAGGTTGCGGGGATTAAAGCCGGTCAGCAATACTTCCGCACCGCCTGCCAATAACTTTTTCACCGTGGCCAATCCCATACCGTGGGTGCCACCTGTGACCACTACTTTTTTTCCGCTATAATTTGTTGTTGTCATGTCATCATTGTTTTTTGATAAATAATGCTGCAAAGTGACGTCTATCCGGTCAACAGAACAATAACGGACATTATGTTCCCATACGGAAAATTTTATCCGTATGCCCGCTATTCGCGGATTAGGGATAAATTTGCCCGTATAAAAACTCGGGCGATGTACGAAAAAAAGATTCCGAAAAGTTTTGCCTGCGGCATGGCGATCATTATGGAAATTATTGGCGGCAAATGGAAATCATACCTGGTGTACCTGATCAACAAGGGCATTAAACGGCCCGGCGAGCTGCAACGCGCGGTACCCGGTGCAAGCAGGCGGGTACTGGATCTTCAGTTGCGGGAGCTGGAATTTCATGGCATTATCAAACGTACTATTTTTCATGAGCTGCCACCTAAAGTGGAATACTCGCTAACGGAATTCGGGGAATCGTTGCTGCCGGTTGTGGATGCTATGGATAAATGGGGAGATGCCTACCAGGCTATTTTTGAAGAACTGATGGAGAAGAAAAAAGCAACTATAGCAATATCGTGATCATTACCACCAGATGGCCGACTGAAAAAAGGCTTGTGGCGTTTGCCCTGTAAATGCTTTAAAGTCCTTTATAAAATGTGCCTGGTCAAAATACCCTGCCTGGTAAGCAGCATCGGTTAAATTGTCTGCTTCACCATAATGATCCAGCAGGTGTCTTAATCTCACAATAGCAGAAAATTGCTTGGGAGTAGTGCCTACTGTACGCCGGAACCTTTTTTCAAAAGCATCCTGGCTGATATACAGATCTGCTGCGAGCGATTTTATTTTTACGTTACCACTGTTGTCTTTGATCTGCTGTACAGCATGATCCACCATAAGGTCGGTGCGCTGATTCCTCAATTCAGACAACAGGAATTGTTCTATGATAACAATCCGTTGCGGATGGTCCTTGGCTTCTCTCAGCCGCTCTTCTACTTCTTTAATCTTATGAATGCGGATCAGGTCATCCAGCGGTTGCTGGGCTTCAAACAATTCATGCAGGGGCGTCTTAAAAAAAGCGGCGGCGCCGCCTTCCTGGAATACCACCAGCAGGTTGGCGGTATCCGGTTCGTATTTCAGCAAACGTGCTGACCTGCGCAAGCCGGTAATACCTGCTTCCGGTAACAGCCGCGCATTGGAGTCGGCGATAAACCTGACTGTTCCCTTAAGGCGAAAGCTCATAATAACAGAAGTATCGGGCAGCGTATTATTCTGCATTCCTTCGTCGCTTTCTATAATGAGATAAGCTTTGACAAACGGAGCAAGAACAGCAGCCGGCAGATGACGTTCCATTTTCATGCGATGAAAAATTATATCAATAAAGATACGCATATTTTATGCTTTACAGCCTGGTTATGTGTTTTCGCGAAAACACATAACCAGGCTGTAAAGCACTATGGCATTCAATTACCGCATGGCCTTTATTAATGCTCCCAGTTGCTCTTCACCATACCCGGCCTTTATTCCTTTGTGCAGCAACTGATGCAAAAATTGCGGTACCTCATTGGTAATACCTGCTTCCTTTGCCTGTCGTACCATCAATGCCATGGACACCATGCAGGTCTGCAACGAACTTTGCGGATCAGTAAAATCATTGTTGCTGATCACCACCCCTTCATGTCTTACCATTTCGCCCAGTACCGGCGCAATAAGCTGAATCATATTACCCAGTTCATATACCGGTAATTTTTCAGATTCAAAGATCCTGGCGCCTTGCAGAAAACCTGCCATCAGGCCAAATAAGCCGGAGAGCAGCGACAGGTCCCAGGCAGCCGCCGCCCCTGCTGCTGTGCCCATATACATCAGGTTACCACCCAGTACTTTAAGCACCGCCTCTCCCTGCTGATAGGCATCAGCGCTGCCGGCCAGGAAAATGGGGGTATCCGGCTTTCCTATTTGCCGGGGTGTGGCCAGTAACGCGCCATCGAGATAAGCGGCGCCCAGGGAGTTAGCCCATACTTCCGCATCCCTGGCATCCTGCGGGGTACCGGTAGTTAGCTCTAATAAAAGCCTGCCACCTAAATCACCGGCGGCGCTGCCAGTTTCCAATACGCTACGGGTCGCCGCATAGTTATTTAAACACGTGATGATCACAGAGCTGGCCTGCACTGCTGCTGCGGGATTTTCTGCCGGCACCGCGCCATCTTGTACCAATGCTGCCGCCTTTTCCATGGTGCGGTTCCATACCGTTACTTTATATCCGCTGTGTAATAAGGTACGCGCCAATACAGCTCCCATAGGCCCTAAACCAATCACCGAAACTTTTTTGTCTGCCGTCATTTTATATCATTTTCAATGTTAACAATGACGCAAATCTCTTTACAATGATGGCTGATAACAATATGGGAAAAAAGATTCGGGCATGGAAAAATTTTTCACTATACACTGGTAGCGGATTGGCATACAGCGCTGCTCACCGGCATCTCCCGGTTGCCTCAAAAAAGCTATCTTCACCATAAATACCTGTATATGTACGAGAAAAAAATCCCGGAGAACCTGGACTGTGGCATTAGCGTATGCATGAAAGTAATGGGTGGCAAATGGAAAGCCTGGATCATTGAGTGCATCCACGATGGTATCAAACGTCCCAGTAAAATTCACCGGCAAATGGAAACGGAAGGCGCGAGCTTACGCGTTATTACCATGCACCTGAAAGAACTGGAAGATCTGGGCGTACTCTATAAAAAAATATACCCCGGCACCCCTTTACGGGTGGAATACTATCTTACTGAAGTGGGTATGAGCACACTGCCGCTGATTAAAGCGATGTCGCAATGGGGCAGGGAAAAGAGAGCATACCTGTTACAAGGTGAACGCAATGCTTACCTGGCAACCAATTGACACATTATTTCGTTTAGCCGCACAGGTTATTGATGGCAGCATATTGCAGCAGCATAATTGTTTTACCGTCTTTTATCTCCCCCGTCCGGATCATGTCCATTGCCTGTGTAAAGGGCAGCTCCAGCACTTCGATATTCTCCTGTTCTTCCGCCAGCCCTCCGCCGGCATGTACCTGCTGGTCTTGGGAATAGGCTGCCACAAAAAAATACAGTATTTCGGTGACCGAGCCGGGCGACATATACGCTTCGAATACCTTTCGCACATCTGTTACATTATACCCCGTTTCTTCCATGGTTTCCCGACGGATACACTCCTCCGGGTTATCTTCATCCAGCAAACCAGCACAACATTCGATCAACATACCGGTTTCGTTGCCGTTGATATAGGTCGGCATCCGGAACTGCCGGGTAAGGATCACCGTTTTATTTTCCCGGTTATACAGCAGGATGGTAGCTCCATTGCCCCTATCGTATGCTTCGCGCTCCTGCCGGACCACTGCACCGTCCGGACCAGTTATTTCATAACACACCTTTTTAAGGGTATACCAGTTATCAGACAGGATAACCGTTTCGAGAATATTAATATCTTTCATACCGAATGATCGTTTATGATCGTTTTTGATTATATTTGATCAAGTTAATTATTAAAAATGAATTTCCAGTTAAGAAAACAAAAAATTCTGGCGCAGTTGTCTATGCAAGGGGAAGTGGACACCAAAGCGCTCGCGCAAACACTGGGCATTTCTGAAATCACCATGCGCCGGGACCTGAACCAGCTGTCAGACGAAGGCCTGCTTTACCGCACGCATGGCGGCGCCATACCGGTAGCGGAACCGGAAATGCCGCACCGTTTTGTTAACAAAGCAGCCTCCAACCAGGCCGCGAAAGATAAGATCTGCAGCAAGGCAGCTGCCCAGATAAATGATGGAGACGTTATTTTCATGGACTGCGGCAGTACGGTGTTCCGCCTGTGCCAGTTTATAAAAAATAAGAAGATCAAAGTTATCACCAACTCCATGCCGGTGATCAGTGAGCTGCAAAACAGCCGCGTATCCCTCAATATCATTGGAGGGGAATATGACGCAGACCGGCAGGCAATGCACGGCAGCATCGCCATTGAACACATCCGAAGATACCAGGCCGGTAAGGCATTTATTGGTGTAGATGGTTTGTCGGCGAAGGGCTTATTTGCCCACAGCGAAAAGGAAGCAGCCATTGCGCTGGCGCTGGCGGCGCAAAGCACCCATACCTATCTTTTATGCGATGCCGGCAAAATTGATAAGCCTTCGTATTTACAGTTTGCGCCACTGGAAATGGTGTATGCAATTGTGACGAATGCAGATCCTGCAGCGTTAAAATACTGTAAGAAGAAGGGAGTAAAGGTTATAAATGTATAGGAGCAAACATCAGGCTGGATGCCGTTACTCCAGCACCTTCACCAACGCTGCCCTGTAATCCGGGTTATCCGTCATCCCGTTATGCCCCTGCCCATGCAGGGTAATAAGCGTATCCCCGGCTTTTAGATAAGGCTTCAGCTTGACTGCAGAAGATCCATAATAGATCACTTCATCCTGGTCGCCATGAAAAATCGTAACCGGCACCTTTGTACGTTCCAGGTATTGATAGGTTGGGAAAGTATACCTTAAAAGAAACGAAGGTAAAAATGCATAGTGGTGCTTCGCCATATCCGTCATGCTGTAATAAGGCGCCTGTAAAATAAGCCGCCGCGGATGATTGGTTGCCGCCAGCATCGCAGCTGTTCCGGTGCCAACGGAGTAACCCAGCAGGGTGATGCGCTGCTCAGGATAAAATTGTTTTATGCTGTCATATACCGTTTGGGCATCTTCATAAAATTGCTTTTCGCTACTGATCTTACCACCACTTTTTCCGTAACCACGATAGTCAAAAATAAATACATCATATCCTAAACGGGTATACGTAGCAGCGACTTCTCCCCACCCATCTAACGCGCCTCCATTACCGTGGAGATAAAAAACCAGGCCTTTCGAAGTATTGGTTTTGAATAATAATCCATGTAGCATGACGCCGTCATTCATGCGGATATACCTCTCCTCATACGGTTCCCGGAAGCTAAAAACATAATCCGCCGGTAGTTTCGTCGGGAAAAAAAGCAGGCGTTCCTGGATAAAGTAAACAAGTATACAAACAGCCAGATATAGCAGCACCAGTATGGCTGCGATTTTCCCGATAACTTTCATGCTGCGGTTATTTATCTCCCTAAGATACAAATAACAATAAGCGGGTAAAAAATAAATCAGGAATAAAACACGACCTTTAAAAATGATAAGATCGTAAACTTACTTACCCAGCTTTTTGAACGTACCATTCACGCCATCCCAGGTATATTTTGCAGCGTCTTTTGTTACCTTCATAACAGGCGCCCCGTTCTTATCAACTTTCTCCGTTTCTTCTTCCTCCACCATATTCCAGGAAATCACATCCGGTTGTCCATCTTTTTCCGCGGGGAACGTAAATGATTCATCATGATAATACACACCGGCATCACCTACTGTCATCCTATCGGGCAAAGGCACCAGCCGGGCATCATTCATCCAGGCAAAATAATAGTACTCGGAAGGAACGCCGCAGGCAGCTCCATTAAAACAGAGGCTAACAATATTCTGTACATTCGAAAGACCTAAACCACTCATTACTTTAGGTTCCGAAAAATTAGCGCTTTCCCCATCAAACACGCGACAGGAGCTGGTAGCCAGCAACTTGCCCGCCCGCACTACTTTTAGTTTTACCACAAATATTTTCGATACCGATTTTTCTCCATCATGAACAAGGGTGGAATCTACACGACGGTCAATCGCATATACAAATTTCGTATCCCCCCTGCGCATAGGTGCGAAGGAAATTAATCCCTGCCACAGGAAGCCCTCTTTGTCCACACCATTCTTTTTGTATTTCACCGCTACCCATGGAGCAGAAAGCCCCTTCAGGGAAAGCAGCTTATCGGTAATAGCCGATACGGTAATGTCATCACCGGCGAAAAGGGTATCTGCAGGCGCCTGTTTGGTATCGGGACTGATACGCACATAGGCGGTATCCGCAAAAACATAACGACTGTCATTTTCATTCAGCGACCAGGTGCGTACATCATCCTGGGCAAAAGTAGCTACTGTAATACAGGACAGGCAACAAACAAGTATAAAAAAAACCATCGTTCTCATAAGGTATAATCGATATTGAAACGCAAAAATAGCGCTTTACAGAATGAAAACGATGACCCCGCTTATTATTTTGCCGGAGGGCAGATCTGCATCATGTACACCGCGCTGCTCGCCTCGTAAGACTGCAACACGCCTGTTACACAAGGCACCTTATAGTTACGGTAGGTAAGTCCCCTTGTTACATCCCGGTTGCCCCAGGCTGTATTGATATTTTTCTGTATCCAGGGCAGGAATTGCGCCTGGTTGGCATCATTGATCAACATCATGATGTACTGCCCGAAAATCGCCTTCAACACTCCTTGCTCATTCCAGTCGCCTTCTGCCGGCATAATCCCGTTTACATCGCTCATCGTTTTTTGCGTATACGTGGCCGCCAGGTTCGCCTGATCAAGATAAGCAGCAGTACCAATGGTTTTATACAGCATCACCGCGGCACCAATAAAAGTACCCTGGTTATAGGTGTAATCCGACCAGCCTTTATGGCCATTCACATTATTATCTGCTACCCTGCCGGAAACAGGATCAAACAGGTTGTTTACGCCCCAGCCGTATACAGCCTTTGCCTTCTGCAGGTAACTGGCATCATTTGTAATTTTATACAATGTCATGGCAGCAATCACCGTTGGAAAGTTGATACAGGAATTTTTACCGCTATGATTAAAATCCCAGAACATACCTCCCTTTACCGGGTCGTAAGCGCCATCCCATACCCGTTTGAAACCGGATACAGAAAAATCAAGATAATCCTTGTTACCCGTGAGCTGATGCGCCCTGGCCAGGGAAATCACCCACCACATAATGTCATCATAAATAAACCACTCTTTGGTATTGCTCCAGTTGTATTTATCATACCGGTTATAACCGCCCTCATAAATATCGCTGATCCGTTTAAGATCCGCCGGATCATTACTGCGTTTATACACATTCATCGCCATGTCCCAGTAAATCGCCTGCGTCCAGATAGCGCCGATATTTTTTTTCTCGGTATTGGCATAGTATAGTTTGTCAGCAGTGCTATAGAAATATTGGTTGAAGTTATTATAGGCCGTAGCTGCATCTTTAACGGTAAAAGAAACACCCTGCAACGGCGCAGGCCCCGGCGGTTCAGGTTTTATATTACTTTTGGACCAACTGCTGTGCAACAGTAACGCCGCCAAAAGGAAACAGGTTATTTTCATAAGAATTATAAATTAAGCATTACGGTCCTGCCCCATATCTTTGGCCTCATCTTTATCCACGCGCTGACAAGTCTTTAAATAAATGGCCTGCCAATATTTATCACAAATCGATTCAAATGCAGCCGTGCCCTCTTTTTTATAAGCTGTAATAAATCTCCATCACTCATCATTTTTTCGCGCAAATGGGTGAACGCCGAAAATTAAGGATAATCTTTTAGCTTTTAGGCATCCCCTGTTGCTTTTAGGGAAAATGCAGTACCCGTAAGGATGCAGTGATCCGCTAACCAAAGTAAAGCGCATAGAGGAAACGGACAGCCTCCCTGTTGCCCGATGCCGGCCCGTCGAATTGGCCGGATAGGCCTGGGAATGATGGGGATATTGTTTTTTATAACCGCCCCGGGCAGATATCGCCGTTTTTCTTATCTTTTAAAGAAATTAATGAATTGTGCGTGAAACCTTTAAAAAACAGACAAATTACTACCATATGATACATCCTGCGTCCTTACTTTCACCGTATATAGCTGTTGTTTTTCCTTAAATTCGTTCTATGTCAATATCCGGTACCCGAAATTTTACCCAACGGGCGAAAGCATTTTCGCTCTATATTATAGGAGATCCGCAGCATTTCACCCTTGAAAACCGCATCTTTAATGCCATCTGTGCAATAGCGTTATTTATTATTGCCATTAATGTGCCCTATAACTACCTAACGGGGCTGAAAGTAACCTCACTGATTTTTACCGTATTGGTAGTTGTATTTATCGGTATTTATTATTTATCAAGATACCGGAAGAAGGTCGACCTTAGTATTTCCCTCGCCGTGATCATGATTAACGTGATGTTTGCCCTTAACTATTTTTTCAGCAGCGGCATAGAAGGGGCTTCCCTGTTATCATTTACCCTTGCCTTTTTCCTCACCATGCTGATATCACCATCCCGGCAATATTACTGGTGGATCAGCCTTAACCTGGTAACCGTGCTGGGACTGATCGCCTGGGAGTACTATTACCCGGATAGCGTGCTCAATGTATACAAGACAAGAAGAGACATCTTTGCTGACATAACACCCACCTATATTATCAATGTGGTCGTGATTTTTGTGGGTACAGCTTACCTGAAGAATGCCTATAATAAAGAAAAGAAAACAGGGGAAGAAAAGACCCGCTCGCTGGAAATGATGAATGCGGAAAAAAGCAAGCTCTTTTCCCTTATTTCCCATGACCTCCGCAACCCGCTGGCGTCTATACAATCTTACCTGCAGCTGATGCGGGAAATAGAAATTGACCAGGAGAACAAAATCCAGATTGAAACAGAGTTATTATATGTGGTGAACAGTACCCAGGAGATGTTATATAATATACTGGTATGGTCTAAAACACAACTCGATGGGCTACACGTAAATCTCACCCCGGTAGATGTGGCCGCTGCCATACATCCTATTCTCAAAATCAATAAAATGGCAGTTGCCAAAAAGAAGATCAGCCTGGATACCAACATCGACGCTTCCATTAAGGTAATGGCCGATGTAAATATGCTGCAGCTGATTGTCCGCAACCTGGTGGGCAACGCGGCCAAATTCACACCTGCCGGCGGGTCTATTTTTATCAAAACCAGCAGAAATGCGGACAAATGCCTGATTGAAGTGAAAGACAGCGGCGTAGGTATTGACCCTAAACGGCAAACAGATGTGTTTTCGCTAAAAGTGCGCTCCACTTTTGGTACTGATGCAGAAAAAGGAATCGGTCTTGGTTTGTTCCTCTGCAAAGAATATACAATGGCGCAACAGGGACGGATCTGGTTTGAAAATAATAAGAACGGCGGAAGCTCCTTTTACCTGGAGCTCGCACTCGCTCAATAATTATTCTGCTTTCAGACTGATCACCGGGTTGGCAATAGCCGCCCTGATTGCACGGAAACTTACCGTTAGCATCGTAATTACTACCGCAATGATGGCAGCCAATACAAATACCGTCCAACTGATCTGTACGCGGTAGGCAAAGTCCTGCAGCCACCGGTTCATCATAAACCAGGCAAGCGGCGTAGCTATTACAATCGCCAACAGCACCAGTTTGAGAAAATCTTTGGATAATAACGCCACAATACCGCTAACAGAAGCGCCCAGCACCTTGCGGATACCTATTTCCCGGGTACGCTGTTCCGCTGCATAAGTGATAAGCCCAAACACTCCCAGGGAGGCTATCAGCACAGCCAGCACGGCAAAAGAAATAAAGATGCTGCCGGTGCGCTGCTCTGCTACATATAAACGGTTAAAATCGTCATCCATAAAGGAGTATACAAACGGTTGTCCGGTCATACCATCCTGTGCTTCATACCTGCTCTTAATTTGTGCTATCAGCGCGGGCAGGTTATTGGTACGCACACGGAACACCATGTTTCGGCTGTATTCTCCCAAACGGAATATAATAGGTGGTATTGCATTCCTTAAAGAGCCGGCATTAAAATCCTTTACAATACCCAATACTTTAAGTGGCCGCATCCCGTTATTGTCGTCGTAGAGTATCTTATTTTCTATGTCACGCATCCCCAGCAAGCGGGCGGCGGTTTCATTCATCAGCAATCCATTGGTATCGGTAGGCATCTGCGGGGAAAAATTCCTGCCGCTGACCATCTCCATACCCAGTGTGGGGATATAGTCACAATCCACATACCAGTCCTTTATGCCCGTTACCTGTCCGTTGCTCCTTGCAGCATCCTTAGAATAAATATTGGTACTGGTGGAATTCTCTGTAGGCAGGGAAGCGGTCATAGTACCTGCCTCTACGCCTGGAAGCGCCAGCACCTCGTTCTTAAAGCTTTTAGCGTGTATCCACAAAGATTGGGTATTGCCCAGCACCAGCATCTGTTCTTTATTATATCCCAGTTTTTTATTCCGTATAAAATTCAACTGGTTATTGATCACTAATGTACCCACGATCAGTAAAATAGCCGCGGTAAACTGGAATACCACCAGGCTGTTCCTCAGCCAGCTGCCTTTAAAACCGGTCGTCAGCTTACCTTTCAATACCTTCACCGGCTCAAAACCAGAAAGGAAAAATGCCGGGTAGCTTCCTGCCAGCAAACCGATAACGGTAGCCGTTACCACCAGGAAAGGAATCAGCCACACGAGGTAAGCGGCTTTCAGCGTAATATGCTTATCCGATAACTGGTTCAGGAATGGTAACAGCACCAATGCAATACCTACTGCCAGCAACAACGCGAAAAAACTGGTCAGGGTAGATTCTGTCAGGAACTGGAACATCAGCGAGGAACGTTGTGATCCCAATACCTTCCGCACGCCTACTTCCTTAGAACGCCCGGCGGAACGGGCAGTAGAGAGATTCATAAAATTCACACAGGCAATCAGCAAAATGATAACAGCTGCTGCCATGAAAATATATACATACTGTATATTCCCGGAAGGCTCCACCTCAGCCGGCAGCGTGGAATGCAAATGAATATCAGGTAAGGCAATGGCTGTATACCTGAAACGGCCGCCACTTTTCTCAACATCTGCAATAGTGCTGCCGGTCATCTTCTTCAGCGAACTTTCCATATACTTCCTGGTCGCTGTTTTAAGATATCCATTCAGCTGCTCCGCTGTACTCCCCGGCCGCATCAGCACATACGTGGTGTAGTTGTCGGCCATCCAGTTTGCCGCGCGGCTATCCTCGTGCTCAGACATGGCGCGGATAAAATCGAAATGCAGATGTGCCTGGTCAGGAACATCTTTTATCACTCCTGTTACCTGGTAAGAAGCTATGTTATCCGTTATCAACGTTTTGCCCAGTACGTCTACACTGTTAAAATATTTAAGCGCCATCCTTTCAGAGATAACGATGGAATGCGGATTTCTTAACGCCGTTTTAGGATCACCGGCAATCATAGGCAATGTAAATACATCAAACAAACTGGAATCTGCAAAACTGGCGTTGTGCTCTACCAGCGTAGTAGTACCTTTTTTCACCAGTATATTACCCTGGTAGGCAAAACGTACATAATTCTCTACCTGCGGAAAATCCTGCATCAGCACCGTACCCAGCTGACTGGGAGAAAACCTTTCCCGGAAAGCATTTCCATTTACATAGAAATCAGCATCCACCCGGAACACGCGGTCTGCCTTCTTATTATAACGGTCATAACTCAATTCATCAGCCACAAATAAGGTAATCAGCAAACAGGTAGCCATGCCTATTGCCAATCCAAAAATAGTAATCGCCGAAAAGCTTTTATTTCTCCAAATGTTACGTAAGGCTATCCGGAAGTAATTTCTAAACATAATGCAGGATATATGAGTTTGTTGTATAGACACGTGATGGTACGCGGGGTTGCTTCCAAATAAATGCCGGAATAGAAACAATATGACTATCAGCGCCTTACAACTTTTCACGTTCAGCACGATGCCCGGTATAGCACACGGAATGTCCGTTTCCGGACAACGCTTATTTATTGAAAGGTCTTGCTCTCAAGGCCGTCCAGGTATCGTCAATAGATACACTGCTTACCGTATCCAATCCTACCAACCCAAACGCTGTCCATACCGTTTCCCGTTTTATATCACTTTTAATACTACCGGTCCCTTTGGGATAACAGGCCCAGAAAAGACAATCGTGTTTTCCATATGCTGCATTTGCTTTCAATAGTTTTTCCAGCTCGGCTTGTGTGGTAGCGAAGATCTGAACAAAATCGTAGGTGCCTTTCTTTTTAGCCACCGGCTTGCTGTCGTGGGGAATATCACCGGTTAAGGCAGTATAGGCTGCCGGGGCATTTATGATTAAAGCGTTAGTGGCTTTGTGGAAGTATAGCTTTTTTAGAATGGCGTCTCCGGACATATTGATGGATTTAAGAAGATTATTTCACATTGTTTTTTTAACCTGTTTGCGATGTTTTGTTATCAGAACGTTAAGCTCAATGTAAAGACAAATGAATAACTAATTGGGGAATTGATCAAGTTAATTTGGGCTTGCTCTAAAATAATGCGCTGAGTAAATCAAATGAGAAGCAAAGTAACAACAAGGATATTGGCCAATACACCTGAGGACGTAAAAATCTTCACGAAGTTATATGCCAGGTTGGCGGTAAAAATAAGCCGCATTTTAAAGGAAAAAGGATTAAAACAAAAAGCGTCTCATGGCAGGCAAAGAAAATAAAAATAAGAACCAAATAAGTGCAGTTAATTAATAAGTCAAAAGCTGCTTGCTTACTTATTATGCATAGATCTCATCAAGATCATGAATAAAGTAATCATCGTTATGAACCGCACTAATATTTTTATTAAAAAGCAAAAATGCCGGAATATCTAAAGGATAAATAATACTCGTTTGTGTTAATGTGCCAGATTTTATTTTTTCCCTCAGTTCCATTAAGAGGCGCCCAAGTGCGTTAGTGCCCACGAGTATATCTTTAGAACTGGGACTGGGGCTTGCACCCCACAAAGAATCTTTGGTTGAATATTCAACTATCGGTTTATTACCTGTAGTTAAAAGCAATTCGGAGAATTTACTATAATTCTGGATCAACTTGACTTCAAGACACCACCTCATTACTTTAAATTTAACTGAATTCCAATCCTGTCTGGTGTAAGCTAAATAATTTCTGCTGATGATTTTGCCATCCATGGGGCTTTTAGTCCTCAGAATTTCCTCTTGAATCTGTGGAAATAAAGGAAATCTACATGCCTGGTATAGAATTTCTGAACTTTGAATGTTGACCTCGTTCACAAATAAGATATACCCTGGCGCCATATTGGAGAGTCCGCCAAATTGACTATCGGTCTTGGCGAATGTAATTACGTCTTGGATTTTATATTCTCTTTGAGACAAATTCATGGTACAAAATAACAAAAAAATTAATTACCTCTACTTACTGAAAATAATGGGCGCCAATCATGGCCAGGTACCTCCCACCAATATACTAGCGGGCTATTGTTAGGGATATTTCTCCATGTAAAAAAATGCGTTCCCAGCCCTAACACTTTATAGCTTGGATTAATTAAACCCAAGGGTCTAATATTTGAACGTACTTCACCCTGGATCATTCCAATAATTTCGATTCCTTTGTTTAATAAAATGTTCTCAAATTTAATCCTATTCGTTGGGCTACTAAAAAAGGTTTCAATCGCCGGAGTGTTCACATCTCTAAAAGCATAATCCTCATACTTTGTTGCCATTAACGATCCAAAATATGTATTTACAATCGGATCCGCACCTTTTACTGGCTTTACAATATTTAGCCTTTGATTGTTAAACTTTGCGTGGTTCTGAATTTCGTAGTTCCACAACCAACTGATTTTATCACCAAGTTTAGAATTAATTGTTTTATTAATTCACTGCTTCCATCTGTTACAAGGCTAATCCCTTTTTTACTTTGGCTGTTGATAAATTGGATAATGCGATCAATCCCGCGCCAGCAATGACCGCACCGCCCAAAAACGGAAAACCAGCACCAACCAGGTCTTTCATAGAAGAAGAAAACAGAAAAGGGAGACAAAAGAGCATACCGAAAACGCCCGCCGCTATGGCGGCAAATGCACCCCATCTTACAAAAACATTCATAAAGGCTATTTTTTCAATGGTTGTATTTATTTCAGGATACAGCGACTGCTGTAATGAAGCAGTTGAATAATGGGCATATGCGTCAATCGTCCAGATGCTAATGGGTACTGCCTTCCGGCCATTACGCCAGTCTTTGATAAATATAAGCCAACAATCAGGCAACAATAACACGCCAAACAACAGGATAGCGAAACTGGCGAAAGTATAGTTGCCGTTGCCAATCATAAAAGCCTGCAGGCGGATCTCATCTTCTGGTGTCATTTTAAAACCCAACAACACATGTTTCAGGTCATGACTTTCAAAACCCGGTACCAGCCGAAGCTGATGCTGTTCCAGGCAAACCGCAATGTCATTACCTAATGTGCCCGGCGGAAGTTGTTTAAGGTGTTTCTGCTGTTGGCGGGAACTGGTGGTATCAATGCAGCTTTCAATTATGCCGACAGAAAGGTGAAATGATTTACGGATAACAAAACGGGTAAACTGCTGAATCAGGTTCATAAGTAAAGGATCATCTGTCCTCAAAATATAAAATAAATATCACTTCTCCGAAATGCGATATACGCAACGCCGCTGCCCTGCAGGTATATGCTCTATTCTTTCTATGCTGGCATTCTTTCCAAGCACCTCTCCAAACGTATCCTTTTCCATCTGGCAAAAATAACTGCAGCACTTAGCGGCTGCCTGGATAGGACAATGATTTTCTATCAGCAGGAAACCTTCGGCTTCTTTCCTGAATTCGGCCATATAGCCTTCCCGCTTGCGGATATCGGCCAGCAGAAGTACCCGGCTTTCCAGGTCTTTACAGTCTTTCAGCTCCTCACGGTATTTCTTTAATGTTTCTTTGGCGGTGGCATCCAACACCTGCCCCATTGTGTCTTTCGACAATGTTTTACTCATATTGCAAAGCAGCTTCAGCGCCAGGTCCTGGTGCCTGTCCGGGAAACGCGCGTTGCCTGCTTCCGTCAAGGACCAGATCTGCTTGGGTCTTCCCCTGCCTTTGGATTCGGTGGTGGCTTCCACTAATCCCTCATTTGCCAGTTTGAGTAACTGAAAACGCGCCCCTTCCATGGTTACCTTCAATTCGTCGGCCAGCGCACACAGTGGTTGTGGCCCCCTCGTTTTTAAAATCCATATCGCCCGCTCGTTCTCAGCAAAATTATTATTCATAATAAACAAAGTGTTTATTTGGTTTATTCAGCAAAGATACTATCTTTGTCCCATAACTAAAACGAATAGTTGCGAATCCGCAACAAGGCCACTGCCGCGCGTATACCGTGTGCAGTATCCCTGTGCGTACCTTCAAAACTACTACTCTTTATATCATCCGGCAGGGCCCTCCGGTGATAATACATAACATATGTACACTAGTAACGAATGCTGTCAACCATTGCCGGCAAACAGCGCAGCTATGTCTGCTCCTTAACGAAAAAAAAACATCATCATGAAAATAGCAATATTAATCGGAAGCATCCGCCAGGGAAGGCAGTCACAAAAGATTGCCCATTACCTGCAGGATCGCCTGCAGGCCGATGATCTTGACATCGACCTGATCGACCTGGCGGAAACACCACTCCCCATGCTGGAAGAGCGGGTAGGCAAACACCCGCAGCTGCCGCAGGTAGTACAGGAATTAAGCAACCGCCTTCATAGTGCGGACGCTGTGATCATGGTAACACCGGAATATCACGGGAGCTTTTCCGGCGTCCTGAAAAATGCCCTCGACTATTTTTACAGCGAATTTTCGAGGAAAGTAATCGGCATTGTTACTGTGAGCGCAGGTAAATTTGGCGGCATCAATGCGGCTACACAGCTGCAACAGGTAATTCTAAGCCTGGGCGCCTTTGCGCTTCCCACCAAACTGTTGGTACCGGAAGTATACGGCGCCTTTAATGCAACACATGAGCTTACCAACGAACATACACTCAGATCGGCACAGAAATTCATAGATGACTTCCGGTGGTTCGCCAGCGCCATCCAGGAAAAGAAACAACAGACGACAGTTAATATTTAACGGGCATATAATACAGCGGAGAATTCGGGCATTCTTCGCTGTATTATTCAACAACATCCCCTCATCAATACCCCAAAATGCTGACAACTCAAAGCGAAAAAGTAGTATCTTGCCCCGTATTTTAAAATATCAGGAGGATTAATCCGTCTCCATATTGAAAATCCCGTTTTAGCTGCACACTGCAAAAAACATATCTGATAAGATGAAACAAGAAGCTGGTACTAAAAAAAAGGAAGCCGGCATATTCAGTTTGCTACAACCGTACATGGGAATGGTTGTTTTGCTGATACTGTTTACGCTGTTGAGTAATGGCCTCAACCTATGGTTGCCCAAAATTATCGGAAACGGCATTGATGCTTATGGCCATGGCACTTTTCAGCTCAACCCGTTACTGATCAAATTCCTGGTGGCAGTAGTAGTCATCCTGGTGTTTACCTATTTGCAGAACATCATACAAACATATGTGTCCGAAAAGGTAGCCCGGAATCTCCGCACCCAAATATCTAACAAGATCTCCGGTCAAAGCTATGCCTGGGTTGAACAAGCCAACCCATCCCGGCTGCTCACCAACCTGATTGCTGATGTAGACTCCATCAAATTATTTGTATCGCAGGCCATCGTTTCCCTGGTATCATCCCTGTTTATCATTATTGGCGCCAGCATACTGCTGCTCACCATCAACTGGAAACTGGCGCTGGCCGTGATCGCCACCCTGCCCGTGATCGGCATCACCTTTTTCCTCGTGCTGCGGCGTGTAAGGGCCATGTTTATCAAAAGCAGGGAAGTAATGGACTGGCTCAACAAGGTCATCAACGAAAGTATTCTAGGCGCCGCACTCATACGGGTCATCAATTCCCAACAGCTGGAATATGAAAAATTCCTCGATGCAAACGGTAAAGCACGGGACTTTGGATTAGCCATCGTACGGCTTTTTGCAGGGCTGATCCCCGTCATCACCTTTTCAGCAGGCATTGCTTCCCTGTTAATTCTCGCGCTCGGCGGACATTTCGTAATTAACGATACCATGAGCCTGGGCGACTTCGCTGCATTCAACAGCTACCTCTCCCTGCTCATCTTCCCGATACTGGTCATCGGCTTTATGAGCAATATTATTGCCCAGGCCACTGCTTCCTACCAAAGGATCAGCTCCGTTATCAATATGCCGGACATCATGCCCGGTGGTACTGTTACAACTCCCGTTAGGGGAGACATCGAGTTCCGCGATGTAAGCGTTAACTACGGTCAGAAACCAGTGCTCAAAAATATCTCCTTTACCGTAAAAGCCGGATCAAAGGTTGCCGTGATCGGTCCCACCGCCGCCGGTAAAACCCAGTTGCTTTACCTGCTCACCGGTTTGATCAAACCGTCTTCCGGCACCGTACTGATAGATGGTTTGCCGGTAACCGACTATAACATGGAATCCATCCACAGCCAGATCGGCTTTGTATTCCAGGACAGCATCATCTTCAACATGAGCATCCGCGAAAACATCGCCTTCAACGATACGGTAACGGATCAGTCGCTGGAAAAAGCACTGAACACGGCAGAGCTGAAAGCATTTACGGAAAGTCTCCCCGAAAAACTGGATACCATTGCCTCAGAAAGAGGCAACAGTCTTTCCGGCGGACAAAAACAACGTATCATGCTGGCACGCGCACTGGCTATCAACCCAAAGCTGCTGCTGCTCGACGACTTTACCGCCCGCGTGGATACCAATACAGAAAAGAAAATACTGGCAAACGTACAAACGGAATATCCTGATATCACACTGCTGTCGGTGACACAGAAAATTTCTTCCGTTACCCATTACGATCAGATCATCCTGCTCATGCAGGGCGAAATCATTGCCAGCGGCACACACGATGAACTGATTCACTCCAGTCCTGAGTACATCCAGATCTTTAATTCCCAACAAAGTACCAGCAACTATGAATTACAATCTTAATAAGTATACCGGAAAGGAGCATAAAACATCCAATTACACGGCATTCAGGAATTTGCTGCAACTGATTACGCATGAAAAGAAAAACCTGGTTGTAGCCCTGCTCGCCATTCTTGTGAACTCAACACTCAACCTGCTGGGACCTTTTTTAATCGGTTACACCATCGATCACTATGTACAGCATAAACAATATCACGGCGTACTGGTGTTCTCAGGCATTTTACTGTGTATGTACCTGGTGGCGCTGTTCACCAGCTTCTTCCAAACAAAACTGATGGGAGGAGTAGGACAGCGTACCCTGTTTACCCTGCGCAATGCCATCTTCAGTAAAATACAACAACTGCCGGTTGCTTTCTTTAATCAAAACAAAGCAGGAGACCTCATCTCCCGCGTGAATAACGATACCGACAAGCTTAACCAGTTTTTCTCACAATCACTCATGCAGTTTGTTGGTAACATTGTTACCATGATCGGCGCCGGGGTATTTTTGCTGATCATCAACTACAAAATAGGCATCGCGGCCCTCGCACCCGCCCTGCTGATATTGGTTTTCACCCGTATATTATCACCGTGGATAAAAAGAAAAAATGCCGCCAACATGAAAACAGTAGGTGGTATGAGCGCAGAAATACAGGAAAGCCTCAGTAATTTCAAAGTGATCGTTGCCTTCAACCGCCGCGATTATTTCAGGAAACGTTTTAATGAAGCCAATGAAAAGAACTACACAACAGCCTTAGGCGCAGGGCTTGCCAATAATATATTCCTGCCGTTCTATGCCATGTGTGCCAGCATCGCGCAACTGCTCGTACTTACCGGCGGTATCTACCTGATTTCACAGGGAGAATTTAGTATAGGCCTGTTAGTGAGTTACCTGGCATACGCCACCTATTTCTACAATCCGCTAAGACAACTGGCCACGCTCTGGGCCAACTTCCAGGTGGCAATGGCTGGCTGGGACCGTATTTCAGAAATACTGGCACTGGAAACTGACCTGGTTACCGTACCTGCAGCAGCCGGACACCACACTTCGTCTGCCTTACTGGAATTCAAAAACGTACATTTTGGATATCCGGAAGGCCGGGAAATTTTACATAATATCAACCTCTCCCTGGAAAAAGGAAAAACATACGCCCTCGTAGGCCCCACCGGTGGCGGAAAAACCACCACCGCCTCCCTGATCGCACGTTTATATGATCCCACCCAGGGAACCGTGCTGTTAAACGGGAAAGACATACGGGGCTATGACGCCGATGAACGTTCCATGATGATCGGTTTCATTTTGCAGGAACCTTTCCTCTTCACCGGTACCGTAAAAGAAAATATCCTCTACGGCAATCCGATGTATAAAGATTATTCCAATGAACAGCTCACCGAAGTGATCAGGGAAGCTAATCTTGAAAAATTACTCGCCATCTTTGAAGAAGGACTGGAAACAAAAGTGGCTTCCGGCGGCGATGGGGTAAGCCTGGGGCAAAAACAGCTGATCGCCTTTATGCGGGCCGTACTCCGTAAACCCGACCTGCTGATCCTCGACGAAGCCACCGCGAATATAGATACCGTAACAGAGCAGTTGCTGGGAGAAATACTCGGCAAATTACCTGCCTCTACTACCCGCGTTATTATTGCACACCGGCTGAATACCATTGAAAATGCAAATGAGATATTTTTTGTGAATTCAGGTGAGGTAGCCCGCGCAGGATCGTTGGAAAATGCCATGGAGAAGCTGCTACATGGGGTAAGGATGAGTTAATTACTGCTACCCCGCTAATCCCGGCTTTTTTTATTATATTCACTCTATGTCAAAATTCAAAGATGTAGTGGTAACACTATCAAAAAAGCACCCTCAAACTGCTGAACCAGCGCAGGCCGGGCATACCTTTGTTATCGGCGTATTAGGCAAAAAAACGGCCTTCTACGAAATAGCAACCGAGCAGCTGAACAACCTTCATGATGATGATCTGCAGAAGGCCCTGTTTAACCTGCTCCACCCGCAAACCCCGCACCATTAGTCAATCTATTTTCCACACAAAACACTAACCTGCGGAGATCGCAGGTTTTTTGTTGCCCGAAATATTTTGTACTATTTGGTAAAGAATATATCTTTGGAACTGAAACAATGGAGATATGTCAGGCAGACCAAAAATATTCGACGACCAGGAAGTTATCAGCAAGGCAGCTGAAGTATTTTGGCGACAGGGATATGAAGCCACTTCCACAGAAGACCTGCTGGAAGCAATGGGCATTGGTAAAGGCAGCTTTTACCTCGCCTTCAAAGGCGGTAAAAAAGAGCTGTATGAAAGAGCATTAGGCCAGTTCAGTGATAACGCCATTGCACAGTTTAAAAGAGAAGTAGATAACGCAGCCGATCCCGTGGAATACATCCGCCAGTTCTTTCTCAGGATTGCGGAAAGTCCCAGGAAAGTACACCAGAAAGGATGCATCTTTGGAAATGCAGTAGCAGAGCTGTCTAACGCGGAAGCCCTGCTGATGAAAAAAGCCGCCAACCACCTGCAGGAATTGGAAGGCCTTTTCCTCGCGGCACTCCTGCGCGGAAAAAAGTTGGGTACCCTTAAAAGTAAGACAGAACCTGTGCTGCTGGCCCGTATGCTGCTAAGCAACTGGAACGGACTGGGGATTACGAGAAGAATTTATCCTGATAACGAGTCCCTCGCTACCCTCATAAAAACACAGCTCCGTATACTTGATTAATACAGCCTACGCCACCATTTTTTTTATTACCTATTTTGTACCAAATAGTACAATATTAATAACATTACATGGAAAACAATGCACCACTTACCCGCACCACCGCCTTACTTTTTGCTGCCGCCTGCGGCTGCGCAGTAGCCAATGTGTACTACGCGCAGCCCCTGCTCAATACCATGGGAAGCGATCTTCACATCGCCCCGGGCGCAGTTGGCATCATCGTTACCGTTACACAAACCGGCTATGGCCTGGGTCTCCTGCTATTATTGCCGCTGGGCGATCTGCTGAATCGCCGCCGGCTTATTGTTACCCAGCTATTGCTGGCTGTAGCTGCGCTGATACTGGTAGCCGTGGCGCGTGCTCCGCTGCTGTTTTTTGCAGGCATCGCCGCCGTAGGCCTGCTGGCAGTGGTTACGCAAACACTGGTCGCCTACGCCGCCACCCTCGCCCCAACAGCAGAGCGGGGCCGCATTATCGGCCTGGTTACCAGCGGCGTGGTGCTGGGTATACTACTCGCCCGCACGGTTTCCGGTACATTGGCCGACCTGGCCGGGTGGCGCGCCGTATACCTGTTCTCCGCAGTCCTGATGCTGCTCACGGCCATCGCCCTGTTCAAAGTGCTCCCTCAAAAAGATCCGGGGAAAACAGTGGCTACCTACCCCCAACTACTCCTATCCGTTTTCCGGCTTTTTGCGGAAGAACGCATCCTCCGTGTAAGAGCCATGCTGGCCATGTTCATCTTCGCGGCTTTCAGCGTGCTGTGGACTTCTCTCGTATTACCACTCAGCGCAGCGCCCTATCATTTCTCTCATACCACCATCGGCATGTTTGGCTTAATAGGCGTAGCCGGCGCCCTCGGAGCTGCCCGGGCAGGACAACTGGCCGATCGCGGCCGCGGACAATGGACTACCGGCATTGCGCTCACACTACTACTGCTCTCATGGCTGCCCATCAGCTTCACTCCCTGCTCCATATGGGCGCTGGTCACCGGTATTATCCTCCTCGATCTGGCCATACAGGCAGTACATGTGACCAACCAAAGCATGATCTATAACATCCGGCCCGAATCACGCAACCGGCTCGTAGCGGGATATATGCTCTGCTACTCCATTGGCAGCGGTATCGGCAGCATCGCCGCTACCACTACTTATGCACATGCCGGGTGGACAGGCGTATGCATACTCGGCGCCGCTATCAGCGCCCTGGGATTAATCAGCTGGGCAGTCACCATGCCCAGGACCGCGGCAAAAGTGATAACTTTATCATCCAGTAAATAATCATGGTTATGCCACATATTCCCATTTACCAGGTAGACGCTTTTACGGATGAAATCTTTCACGGCAACCCCGCGGCAGTATGCCAGCTGGCAGCCTGGCTCCCAACAGATGTACTGCAACAGATAGCCGCTGAAAATTTCCTCCCGGAAACGGCCTTCTTTATTCCCACCGGGCAATCAGGTCACTATGAGCTGCGATGGTTTACACCCGAAATTGAAATGGACCTTTGCGGTCATGCTACATTGGCTACTGCTCATGTACTGTTCAATCACCTGGGCTGGGATATGCACCAGCTCTGCTTTCATACGCAAAGCGGCCCGCTGATCGTCAGCAAAAACAACCAGCTGCTAACACTCGACTTCCCGTCAAGACCACCCGTTCCCGCTACACTGCCACCGGAAATACTAAAGGGAATGGGCGTATATCCCATGGAAGTATTCAAGGCAAGGGATTATATCCTCGTATATCAAAACGAGGACATTGTCCGGAACCTACGCCCCGACAGGGCCGTCCTTGATCAGATCAATCTCGACCCCGGTGGCATTATCGCTACCGCCAAAGGAGAGAAAGTGGATTTTGTATCACGGTTTTTCACACCACAAGCCAGCATATTTGAAGATCCCGTAACCGGCTCTGCACATTGCTCGCTTATTCCCTTCTGGAGCGGCCTGCTCGATAAGAAAGAAATGACAGCGCTGCAGGTATCTCCCAGAACAGGGAAATTATATTGTGAAGATGCGGGCGACAGAGTGCTGATCGGAGGCCATTGCAAAACCTATCTCGAAGGAAATATTTTTGTATCTTAAACCAATGAGATACTCCCGTATACCCTTCCGGCGCTGTGTTATCGCGGCTATGCTAACACTACCCATACGCACATTCACAGCTGCTGCGCAAACCCTGCCACCGGTAGATAGCGCCGTTCATGCTTTTATGACGCAATACCATGTTCCGGGTATGTCTATCGCAGTCACCCATCACGGTAAACTGGTATACGCCCGCGGCTACGGTTACGCAGATACGCTGCAGCAAACACCCGTTACTGTCAACAGCTTATTCCGTATCGCCAGCGTTTCTAAACCCATAACGGCTACGGCTATACTAAAACTGGTGGAAGCCAAAAAATTATCGCTCGATGATACCGTATTTGGTAAAAATGGCGTCCTTGGCACTACCTACGGACAACCACCTTACCCGGAAAACCTGCGGAAAATTACGATCCGTCAGCTGCTGCAACATACCGCCGGCGGCTGGACCAACAACGGTACCGACCCGATGTTCAGTCATCCGCAAATGACAGCGTCCGCACTCATTTCATGGACCATCACGCATCAGCCGCTGGAAAATACTCCGGGTGCGGTATACGCCTACTCTAACTTCGGCTACTGCGTACTGGGCAGGGTCATTGAAAAAGTATCAGGCATGTCGTATGAAGCCTATGTAAAAAAGGCAGTACTGCAACCCTGCAATATCACCAACATGCAGATCGGCGGTAATACGCTGGCGCAACGCAAAAGCAATGAAGTGATTTATTATGGTCAGCATGGCGAGCAACCCTATATTTATAATATCTCCCGTATGGATGCACATGGCGGCTGGATCGCATCTGCGAAGGATCTCGCCAATCTGCTCATTCATGTTGATGGATTTCCCGCCCCGGCAGATATACTTACCAACGTTTCTGTAACAGCCATGACTACCGGCTCCACCGCCAACCCCGGCTACGCACTGGGCTGGGCCGTAAACCCTTATCATAACTGGTGGCATTCCGGATCACTCCCCGGCACTGCCAGCGAAATAATACGCTCCCATCACGGCTTTACCTGGGTGATGCTATGTAATACCCGCACCGACAACAGCTTTTTCAATGACCTCGACGGCCTGCTCTGGAAAGCTGTTAATGATCCAAAAACGCCATGGCCCAATACTGACCTGCTCACCGCACATTAAACACGCGGCGTTACCGGCCAGCCGCCCAGAAAACAGCATTCCGGAATAGTTGTGTATAAGCCGGGGTATCCAGCAATGCCGGGCTATGTCCCATAAAGATGTATACATTCCTGGCCTTAACATGTTCGTTGGTCCATACTATGGGATGATCACCCATCTTTTTATCCGACGCCGGCGCATAAGAGGATTCATCCACACTCGCCAGCACATGTACCTGTGGCCGCGGGCTTTTATCATAAGTATACCACTCTTCTTTATTAATAGTAAAGGGAGATGTAATGCCCTCCATAACAGGATGTTTTTTATCTTCTATCGTTACTTTGCCATCGGCAAAATCAGTTATGTAGTTGGTAAAACGGATGCCTCCCATGAAGCCGGAAAACCAGTTCCACATGGGAAAGCCATCAAACTCTCCCAGCAGGGTGGCATGATGGAAACCAACCCAGCCTCCCCACCCCTCCGTGATATAACGCTCAAATGCCTTTGCGGCTACCGGCGTCCAGCCATAGGGTGCATAGTCAAGCTGGATAAAAAGCTGGTACTTCTTCAGATAATCATCGTTAATCGCAGCGGTGTTATTGATATAGGTAACATCAAAATTATTGGCGGCTGCCAGCTTATCCAGCCAAACCCTGGCCGCCTTTGAAAACGCAATGTGATGCCCCCCGTTTTCGTACAATACCAATGCGGCAAAAGCTGACTTACCGCCTGCATGATACGGCCCCGGTTTACCGGCTGCGGCGGCATTGCCCCACAACACTTTGCCTGCCGCCGTTCCAAAGGTGCTGTTGATCTGATCCAGCAGGTATTCTTTTTCGTCAGAACTATATTCCCAGAACATCACCCCCGCCATCCGGTGATTGAGCACATAAGTGCATTTGTTTTGCACCGACCACTCATCGTCGTAGGTGATAAATTCCCGGGTAGCAGGATTAAACAGGTAAGGCGCTTTAGCACTTTCATCGCGGTAAGCAGTAAAGCCGTTTTTATTAACAAGACTATCTTTCGTAAACGTATAGCCTTTACCGAAAGACTGTGATACAATCGTTCCGCCAAGTCCGGTACCGGTACTGTCGGCCAGTATAAAACGACGACCGTAAAACGCGATGCCCATCACCAGCTTATTCACCGGAACGCCGGCAGCTACGTATGCTTTCACGGCCTTGTCTGCCGCATGGGCAGCCGGGTTGGAGGCGGCAGTATAAAGATTGGTATGATGCCCTGCAGTTTTACTGGAATAGAAATCATAGGTCATCAGGTTAATGTAGTCAAGATACTGCTGCGCCTTTCCCATCTCCGTGGTTTCAAGAAAAGATTCAAAACCACCAACAGCAGTAGTCAGCAGTTTCTTTTGATGCGTTTTCTTCTGCAGCTTGTCCAGCTCCGCACGCAACGCGGCAAACATCAACGTGTAATTTTGCTTGTCTTCCGGACGATATACATTCCCTTCTTCTCCCGGCCTGCCGGGATACTCCCAGTCTATATCCACACCATCCAGGTGATACTTCCTGATAATATCCACAGCACTCACTGCAAATGCTTTGCGGGAAGTATCTGTTAAAACCGCATCCGAAAAATTCTCACTCCAGGCCCAGCCACCAATAGATATCAGGATCTTCAAATCAGGCCGTTGTTTTTTCAACTCGTTTAAGCGCCGGAGATTAATAGTGTCCGTGCCCTCATTACTTAATACCGCACGGTTCCCCTGTATATTTACAAACGCATAATTGATATGCGTTAACTTATTGGCAGCAATTTTTGTTACATCCACCAATCCCCGGAAACCGCCAACATAGCCGATAATCACGGGCTTTTGTTCCAATCCCGGCATCGCATTGGTCAAAGCAGGAAACAGCAGTATCAGCAGGCAGCCGATCCATTTCTGGTATAAACGGAAATATTTCATCATCGTTTGTTTCATTAAAATATGGTCAGATTTTTAATCTTAATCTCTTTTTCTCCAGCAGCCCTGTTAACATGATCAAAACAAAAGCTACTGCAAATGAACGGAGAATACCGCCAATACCGCTGTTGAACCATTGCGGATAATGGAACCCTGTCAGCGAGTACACCGCATACAACAAATACGGCAGCAGGTAGCAGGTGAGCGTGCTGGTACCCGCTGGTTTGATCACCCTGAACCAATCGAACCTGCCTTTTACATCTACCAGGAAAATCATTAATTCAAACACCAGCACACCAATTCCTCCGCAAATCAATACCCAGGCCGGTGTAGCAGCAATCTTGGAAATACCGCCGGTATAAGGTCTTACAAGAAATCCCAGCAGGATAGCACCTATGCCTATCGCTGCAAAAACCAGCCAAACTGCGTTGATGCGTCCCTGTTGGAGCAACCTGCTGTACAACGCAGAAATAAATGCACCAGCCGTGATCAGCGTAACAGAAGAGGCGTCGCCAATCACCCACAGCGAAAACGGAAACCAGCCCCCATGTGTAGCGATATTAATAGCCAGGAACACCAGCAGGGCGCCCAGCAGCCATGCAAACCGGCCGCGGATCAGGAGGTATACCGTAGCGCTCACCAGGTAGGCCCATCCGATAATTCCCAGGATGCCGCCCCACGACTGCTCCATCCCATGCGGGCGTGCTGCATCGCCTCCCTTATAGAGATAAGCCATCAGCGCCAGCAACACAATCCCGCTGCCGGTAAGTATATACCGGACCGTTTTCGACAGCGTATCCGGATAATCCAGCCATACCAGGAAAAAGCCGAGCGTAATAATAATTTCCCATACCGCATAAGGAAGCAATGCCGCACTGCTGTAGCTTTCCAGGTTCACATGGAAAAAGCCCATCACGATCAGCGCCAATGACCTCAATACAATATGTGTTTCAATTTTTAAAAATGACTGCTGCTGTATACGGTATCCGATCGCATGGGGAACAGAAAGCCCGACAATGAACAGAAACGCGGGAAAAACGGTATCGGCAAAGCCCAGCCCGTCCTCGTCGGCCCTGACATGCTCTATCCAGGAAGGAATGTTGCTCACGCCACTTACATCATTTACAAAAATCATCAATAACATGGTGAGGGCACGGAAGGCATCAATAGATAGTAGTCTGCTTGTTTTGATTGACATGTAATCCGGGTTATAAACACCTAAGATAATTTCTATTCCATCATGGTGTACCTGTTTCTGAAAATTAACGCGCTTAATATTGCATTAATGCCTCCAATTAAGGCTTTGTTAACGCTTTCATTAGGCCTTCGCGCTTTACTTGCATGATATTCCGGTATAACCACCGGGAAAACAATCAAGGTGAATGCAAAACCTTGGGGAGAATCCGGGCAACTGGTTCTCCCCTTTTTAAAAAAACAGGACGCCGGCTAATGAAAAAATTCCAATATGATGCGCTGCGCTTCCCCTTATTCCACGTTAACAATAAACAGTATACATATGAAGCGTATCTTAACAGCTTTCCTTTTCCTGCTGGTAACGCCTGCGCTGGCACAGTTGAAACACAGCAGGGAATCGCAGTATCCCACCTATCACGGGCTTATCATGGCCGGCTACCAGGGTTGGTTCCGTGCCGGCGGCGATGGTTCGGGCGCACAGCGGTTTTCCTACGGCGATGAAACACGCAGTGGTATTGACATGTGGCCTGATGTCAGCGAATATGAAAAAACCTATACCACGCCGTTCAAACTGGCCAACGGGCAGCCCGCCCGCTTCTTCAGTTCCTACGATAAAAGTACGGTAGACCTGCATTTCAAATGGATGCAGCAGTACGGCGTGGATGGTGTATTTATGCAACGCTTTTTCAATAATGCCAAACGCCACGACAGCATCTCCGGCCTTATATTGAAAAATGCCTTTGCCGCGGCATCCAAATACAAAAGGGCCATTGCCGTAATGTATGACCTGTCCGGCTTAAAAGCCTCCGGCGAAGACTGTTCCGCCATTATCGAAGACTGGAAATACCTGGTGGATCAGCTGAAAGTAACCAATCAACCCGGCGCAAAAACCTATTTACAGGAAAATGGTAAACCCGTGGTGGCTATCTGGGGCATCGGCTTTCCGGATCGGCCGTATAACCTGCGCAATATCGGACTAGACAGGTTGATTGATTTTCTTAAAAATGATCCGGTATACGGAGGTTGTGCAGTGATGCTGGGCGTACCCACCGCCTGGCGTACACTGAATGCAGATTGTTTGCCCGACCCCTATCTGCATACCCTCATCAAACAAGCCGATATTGTGCTGCCATGGAACGTACAGCGCTATTCCCCCCTGCTGCATAACGATATGGACCGCTTCCGTGACAATCTCATAGAAGACCTGGCCTGGTGCCGCAACAATAAAGTGGAATACGTGCCTTGTGTATACCCCGGGTTCAGCTGGCATAACCTTAGCAAATATGAATTTCCGGACGATGTAAAGCCCTCTGGTTCCATTCCCCGGCAGGGCGGCCGTTTCTACTGGCAACAGATCACCACGGCGCTCACGGCAGGCGCCAGCATGCTGTATGTAGCCATGTTTGATGAAGTAAATGAGGCCACGGCCATTTTTAAAGCTTCCGATCAGCCACCGGTAAGCAGCACTACCCCCTTTATTAACCTGGATGGTAAACCATCGGATCATTATCTATGGTTAACCGGAGAAGCAGCTAAAATGCTCCGCAATGAAATACCGGTCAGTACAAAAATGCCGGAAAGGAAATAAAGGTTGATGCCATAAGATGGTTAACTTATCAACCGTCTTATGGCATATGACAATTTCGCATTTGGTATTGCGCCCCCGGCTGGCATGATCGTACCGTAGCCAGGTTGCGACTCAAAACCTGTGCACAAATCCGGCATAACTCCTTTTTCCTGTTCGGGGAACTTATTTCCGGCCGTTTTGAAAAAGGTAACTACCTGGATCTGACGATGATAGGCATTAACTATCAACCCCGGATCAAAGCATTCGAGTTTGCGCTATACAAAACAGAAGACGGTATTTCGAGGGAGGATATCGGATTTCCTGTAGATGAATTACCGGCGGAAGAACGGGTTTATCTCCTGCAACAAGCAACTGGAAATCAAACAATTGATATTATTACTGAAAGAAACGGATAACAAACACCTACTTTACTACCTGCACCGCCATAAACTTTCCTTTAGCCAGCAGGTATACGCCGCCAAAATAAGAGGCAATGCCCACCAACGCGAAGATAATGACCATGCGGATAATTTTCCGCCGGTTGCCTTTTCTCCGGCACTCGCGGCTCAGGATCATCTGCTCTATTTCCAGCCAGCTTCTGCCGGGATCGCCGGTGCGGAAGCGCTGCTCCAGACTACCTGTTCTTATCATTTGCCGGTACGCGGCTGCAACGGATTTTGCATTGGGAATGTTATCCATCAATGCGATCAATTCCTTGGTGTCATCATCTGACGTCTGTCGGGTTAACGGTACCTTTTCAGGATCCTTTTTAAGCATCACCCTATCTGCAATCATTTTAAAATAAGTATTCATAATAATGCCTGCATGAATGGTTTAATATCGGTATTGTATCTACGACATTCACGCATGGATAGTTTTACTATTTGCAAGAAAAACCTTTTAGCAAAACAACAGCGGGCATTTGCCTCATATATTTATTATAGATATTATTTACGGCGGTTATATACGATTTCTTTGTCAACAAACCGATAAAGTCCCTCTTTAATACGGACGCCTAACCATGGCATCTAAAATACCTTACCACACGCCATTTCCGCCGATTCATCCACTCAATCCCGCCACTACAGAATTCCTTTAGGAATTATCCCTATTTTTAGCCCATGAAAGTGCTGATTATAGAAGACGAGCCTGCGCTCAGAGCCAATATACAGGAATACCTGGAACGCCAGGGCTACGTATGTGAACTGGCGGCAGATTATAAACAAGCCATAGATAAAGTCAATGAGTTTGACTACGACTGTGTGGTGGCGGATATTAGTCTCCCACTGGGCAGTGGACTCGACGTGGTAAAAGAACTTAAACTGCTCGAATCCAGGGCAGGCATCATCATCATTTCTGCGAAAGACTCCCTGGAAGATAAACTCAGCGGCCTGGAACTCGGTGCCGATGATTATCTTACCAAACCATTCCATCTCTCTGAACTCAACGCCCGTGTAAACGCTATTTTACGCCGCAAAAACTTTGATGGCAATACCACCATCAACTTCTCAGAAATCACCATCAAACCAGCTTCCAAAACAGTGCTGGTACACAATAAGTCTATCACACTCACCGGCAAAGAATACCAGCTGCTGCTCTACTTCATTGCCAACCAACACCGCGTAGTCACCAAATCAGCGCTGGCAGGGCATCTCTGGGGAGATGAATACGACCAGGCCGGGTCCTACGATTTTATTTATACCCATATCAAAAACCTTCGTAAAAAAATGCTGGAAGCCGGCGGAGAAGATTATATCAAAACGGTTTACGGCACCGGTTACCGCTTCGGATAACCCATCACGCATCACTGTTTAAAAAGTATCCTGCTATCATGAAGCTGCTGACTAAAACCACCGTATATTTTTTGCTGATCATGTTGCCTGTTTTCGCTGCGGGCGCCTTCTACCTGTATACAAAATTTAATAAGGAAATAAAACATGAAACGGATGAAGAACTGGTAAATGATAAACTGCAATGGATGCGCTACCTCGACACCGCCAGCGTAAACAATCCTATCTTCAGTATCAGCACACCAGAGTTCAATTTACAGCCCACAGAAAAAGCAGCGCAAAGCAAACATAAACTCAAAGGCATAAACATATACCAGGAACCGGAAAATACCTATGCCCCGTTTCGCCAGCTCTCGCAGGTGATTACACTACACAACAACAATTATGAACTGGTACTGCGTAAGTCGCTGATAGAAAAAGATGACCTCATCAAAAATGTGGTATTCGTAATGCTCGCAGCCTTTGCCGGCCTGTTCCTGTTTGTATTACTGATCAACTGGCTGATCAGCAAAAGCGTGTGGAAACCTTTCTATCAATCGCTCGGAAAAATACAACGCCTGCAACTGAATAAAATGGAAGCCACCGTGTTTGATCACACCGTCACCCATGAATTCAACCAGCTGAATGCCGCCCTCAACAACATGACTACACGCATTCACAACGATTATACCAGCATCAAAGAACTCACCGAAGATGCAGCGCATGAAATGCAAACGCCGCTGGCCATAGCCCAAAGTAAACTCGAACTGCTGCTGCAGGATGATACCCTTTCTGAAGCACAACTGCAAAGTATCCTGATCAGCTACGATGAGCTGCAACGCCTGTCGAAACTCAATCATAACCTGCTCCTGCTGGCAAAAATTGAAAACCAGCAATACCCCGTTACCGAACAACCCAACCTTTGTGCAGTAATAGAAAAATACCTGTTGTTGTTTGAAGAACTGATCCGGGAGAAAGATCTCATCATCTATAAAGAAATGACAGACCATGCGCCATGGCCGCTGCACCCGGCACTCGCAGATATCATGGTCAGTAACCTCCTCGGCAATGCTATCAAATACAATTACCCGAACGGTCGTATCGATATCCGGGTAAACGCCAACACATTCAGTATAGCCAATACCAGCCAGCTTCCCGAAATCCCCGCCGACATACTGTTTCAACGTTTCAAGAAACAGAATACCGGCTACACCAACTCAAATGGACTGGGACTCGCCATCGTGAAAAAAATAGCCGACTCTTACCGCCTTCAACTGCACTACAGCTTTAAGAATGGAGAGCATGTAATCACGGTCACCCCCGGACTGTGATTTGTGTGATTAGTATGATTATCCTGATGAGCGAAGACGAATGTTATGCAATAGCAGTATCAACCTATGTCAATTTCCCTGATCATCTTTGTTCATCAGGATAATCATACTAATCACACTAATCACAGTCCCGGGTTCAGATTCTCTCCAGATTCAATTCCTTCCTTTGTATTATCATCAAATAGCATCAATCAGCGTGATCATATGAAACAAATCTTACTGTCAGCGATAATACTCTGCGCCGGCATTGGCATCCAGGCTCAAAACCGTGTACCCGTTCCCGTTAAAGACACCACGCAATTGCCGTCGAAAGACAGCATCAGCAAAGTGTCTGACCTCAACGAGGTAGTCATTTCATCTACCCGCAACAACAGCCGTATTGAAGACCTCCCCATGAAAGTAGAGGTATTGGGTAAGGAAGATATGATAGAAGAAAGTGGTATCAAACCAGGTAATGTGGCGAGCATACTCGGCGATCTGTCTGTAATACATATCCAGAACACCTCGGCGGTAAGCGGTAACAATGCCATCCGTATGCAGGGACTCGATGGAAAGTATACCCAGCTGCTCCGCGATGGTGTTCCTGTATACGAAGGATTGAGTGGAAATTTCGGTGTATTGGCGATTCCTCCGCTGGACCTGAAACAGATAGAGATCATCAAAGGCTCCGTATCCACGTTGTATGGCGGCGGCGCTATTGCCGGTATCATCAACTTCATTGCCAAAACACCCGGCAATAAACCGGAACTAACCATACTGGCTAACCGCAGCACGCTAAAAGAAACGAATGTCAACGCCTATTATGCAGAACGCTATGGTAAAACCGGTCTTACCCTGTTTGCCGGCGTTACTACACAAAATCCGGTAGATGTAAACAAAGACGGTTTCAGCGATGTTCCCCGTTTACGGCAATACCTGCTGCATCCCCGCTTCTTCTGGTATTTAAATCCGTTAACCACGCTGGTCGCAGGTTATACCGGCACCATCGAAAAACGGGAAGGCGGCGACATGCAGGTACTCGACCATCGTGCCGATAATGTTCATCAGTATACAGAAGTGAACAACAGCGAACGGCATAGCGCAGACCTCCAGTTTACCCGGAAAAACCTGGGCGGTGGCACGCTGGCCATTAAAGGCGTAGGCAGTTTCTTCCATCTGCAAAATGACCAGGGAACCTTTGCCCTGTTGGGAAATCAAACCAGTACCTACGCGGAAGCTTCGTATAATAAGAAAAGTGGTAAACACGACTGGGTAGCCGGATTAAACAATACCGGCGAAATGTACCGTCGTGCCAAAGGCGACAGCACCCTGCTGGGCAATTATACCTACAATACCATGGGCGCCTTTATTCAGGACGGATACCATATCACCGACCAGTTTATGGCCGAAGCCGGTCTGCGTGCCGACTACCACAATGTATTCGGCTGGTATGTGCTTCCCCGGCTGGCATTTGTGTACAAACCCGTAACAGATCTTTCCCTTCGCCTCAGCGGAGGTACAGGGTATAAATCACCTGCTATTTTTACCGCGCAAACGCAAAGCGTTGGCTACCGCAACCTGTTGCCTTTAAGCGCGGGCATTAAATCTGAAAGAAGCCAGGGCATCAACTTCGACGGCAACTACCATACTTCCCTCGGGAAGGTAGACGTAACGCTGAACCAGGCCCTGTACTACACGCACATCAAAGATCCGATCCTGCCGGTAATGAACGAAAATGATCATAACACCGTGCTGCTGCAAAATATGCCCTACGCAGTAAACAGCTTAGGCACCGATACCTACCTGCGTTTTGAGCTCGACCACCTGGAATTGTACCTTGGTTATAACCATACGGTTTCCAGGTACAACAATACCGGTTCTACCAATATCGCCTTCGCACCACAGGATAAATTCGCCAGCACCCTGGCGTATGAAATAGCTGACAAATGGCGCTTTGGTATTGAGAATTCCTGGATCGGGAACCAGTATGATTACAATAATCAAAAAACACCCAACTACTGGTTTTGGGCAGCTATGATTTCCCGGCAATTTGGCGAACATGTAACCCTGGTACTGAACGGAGAGAATATTTTTGATGCCAGGCAGGGGAAAAATACACCGCTCTTTACCGGTCCGGTAAGCAATCCCAGCTTTGCCACCCTCTGGGGCCCGATAGATGGCCGCACCATCAACATGTCCGTAAAATTTAATTTATAGATAATATTGAGAACGGCGTACCTTTGCGATCCTAATTTTCTGTGCAAATGAAATTTGTCAAAAACAGGTACGCCGTTCTATTTGGCTTCGGCATCCTGGCCCTCATCCTGTCATTCCTGGTTAGAACTGCGTTACTGGTCTGGATCTACCCGCAATCCGGCCTTCATATCACCAACATACCGGCTATATATGGCAAAGGCCTGATCTTCGATATCGGTGTAGCCCTGTTCTTTACCATCGCCTATGCGTTTTACCTGCTGATACTGCCGCAGCGGCTCAACAACACACTATTTAACCGGATCTTTACTTATACCGGTTTTTTCCTGGCGTTGATGATCCTGGTATTCTCGTTCTTTGCAGAATTCACGTTCTGGGGAGAATATGCCGGTCGCTTCGATTTTATCGCGGTAGATTATCTCATATACACATATGAGGTAATTGAAAATATCAATGAGTCGTATCCATTGCCATTATTGATCGGCGGAGTACTGGTATTTACCGGCTTGCTGACCTGGCTTCTCAGCCGCCGGGGCACCTTCCGGAACAGCTTCCAGTCAAATACTTCCTTCGGCAAACGCCTCCTCACCTTCTGTACATTGCTGGGCCTCCTGCTGCTGCACGTCTTTTTTGTAAACAATACCTGGGCAGAACAAAGCAAAAACCGTTACGCACAGGAATTATCCAAAGCCGGCGTTTACTCATTTGTATCTGCCTACCTGAATAATGAACTGGCCTACGATAAATATTATTTGCTGGAAGATAACAGCAACGCCTTCAGCCGCATGCGTGGCCTCCTGCAATCGCCTGACAGCCGCTATCTCGATAATGGTAACAGCATTTACAGAAGTATAACGGATACGGCTATACGTGTTGCGCCCAATGTGATCATGGTCACTATTGAAAGCTTCAGCGCTGATTTCATGGAACGTTTCGGCAATACGCAGCACATCACGCCCGTTCTCGACAGTATTGCCAAACAGGGACTCCTGTTTACCAATATGTATGCTACCGGCACCCGCACAGTAAGAGGTATGGAAGCATTGACGCTGGCTGTTCCCCCTACGCCCGGGCAGAGCATTGTTCGCCGCAAAAACAATGAGAACCTGTTTTCCGTAGGACAAATATTCGAACAGGCAGGTTACGAAAGCACCTTTTTCTACGGGGGCGACGGCTACTTCGATAACATGAATAAATTTTTTGGTAACAACGGCTACGATATCACCGACCGGCACCGCCGCCAGTTTGTGGAAGATGAAATCGCCACCACGCGTACCAATATACCGGATAGCGCGGTGCAGTTCTCCAATGCATGGGGCATTTGTGATGAAGACATATACAACGCCGCCATCAGAAGCGCCGATGCAAAGTATGCTGCAGGGAAACCGTTTTACGATTTCATCATGACCACTTCTAACCACCGGCCTTTTACCTATCCTTCCGGTAAAATAGATATCCCCTCCGGCGCCAGCCGCGAAGGGGCGGTAAAATATACGGACTACGCCATTGGCCAGTTCCTGAAAAACATCAGTGCCAAACCCTGGTTCAAAAATACCGTGGTCATTTTTGTGGCAGACCACTGCGCCAGCAGCGCCGGTAAAAATGAAATAGAAATCAGCAAGTATCATATCCCCTGCATCCTGTATAACGTACCCGGATATGCACCGCAGGAGATCAGCGCCATGTGCTCCCAGATAGATATTTACCCTACCCTCCTGGGCTTACTCCATTGGAGCTATAACAGCAAACTGTACGGTAAAAATGTGCTGGAACCAGGCTACCAGCCACGCGCTATGGTCAGCACCTATCAGAAACTGGGCTACCTGGAACCAGGCAAATTGCTTATTCTGAGTCCCCAGCAAAAAGCACAGTGCTTTAGCTGGAACCAGGCCCGCAATGAACAACATACCGCCCCTATGGACAGCGGCCTGCTGAAAAACAGTATGGCCAATTACCAGACCGCCTACTTCCTGTTTAAAAACGGAGGTATGAAGAAATAACAAATAAGTTATCCGGAGAATTTGTTACATCAGCTATCCCCCCGGCTGTAACAAATTCTCCGGGTAATTAATAATTCATGATTGAGTTTCCCGTTAATTCCCTAAATTTATTTTCCCGGTATCATCTTAATATCTTATTCTCTTACCGGCGCACATAATCTGGCCTTCTTTTAAACACAGCAATTTCCAATGTATCGCATAACTGTTCACCAACAGCAATGCCGTGCTTTTATTTTGTTGCAAGCAACCAAAACATAAAACCAACATTACTTATGCTGGCTAATACTGGTATGGGATCGCTCAAAGGTGATCCGGGAAAAAACGGTGAAGAAAACATCGTACAAGCACAGGAACACGCCCCTGACATCTTTGAGAAGCCGTCGCCGGGTTTCCTGGATGGCATGACCTTGCTGGCGGTAGAAGATAATCCCATCAACCAGCGCGTGCTGGGGCTCCAGCTAAAAAATTCCGGCGTTATACTCAGTACCGCTGGCAACGGCCTGGAGGCCCTGGAAAAAATGCAGGAGCAAACATTTGATGGTATCATACTCGATTTGCATATGCCTGAAATGAATGGTTATAACACCATTCCGCATATCCGGCGCCTGCAGCCCGATGCTTTTATTATTGTGCTCACTGCGGATGTGATGCCGGAAGTATCTGCCCGCCTGGAAAAACTGCAAATAAAACATATGCTGGCTAAGCCATATGCAGCGGAAGAACTGCTGGAGAAGCTAAAAGCCGAAAGCAAAAAGCAAAAAGCTATTGAAGCGGGTCAGGAACAGCAGCTGTAGTCTCTTTAATCATCCACTTCAATAGCTTTTTGCTTTTTGCTTTCGGCTTTCTGCTTACCTTCGCCCCTCCACTAAAGTATCCAACTTATGCAAACGCCTTCTTTGTCGGCCCGTGACCAGGACCTGATCTGGCACCCGTACACGCAGATGCAGACCGCACCGGCGCCTGTAGGCATTGTACGCGGACAGGGCGCGCTTCTTTTCGACGAAAATAATAACAGCTATATAGATGCCACCTCCAGCTGGTGGGTAAATATACACGGACATGCGCATCCGCACATTGCGCAGCAGCTGGCTGCCCAGGCATTACAACTGGAACACTGCATTTTCGCCGGCTATACGCATCCGCCGGCGGTGAATCTTGCCGAACGGCTGCTAAAAATCCTCCCGGACAATCAACGCCGTGTTTTTTATTCCGACAACGGATCCACCGCCATAGAAGTGGCACTAAAAATGGCGATCCAATACTGGGACAATAAAGGCACCCGCAAACATAAAATACTGGCTTTCAAAAATGCGTATCATGGCGATACTTTTGGCGCCATGAGCGTCAGCGGCAGAAGTGTGTTTACCCGCGTGTTTGATGACCTTTTGTTTGACGTTCATTTCCTGGATGTACCCACCGCGGAAAACATCTCCCAGATAATAACTGCCATAGCAGCCTTACAGCCGGAAGATATAGCCGCCTTTGTTTTTGAGCCCCTGCTGCAAGGCTCCGGCGGCATGATCATGTACGATGCTACCGCCTTTGAACAACTGCTGCAATACTGTTCTTCCCGGCATATTTTACTGATAGCAGATGAAGTAATGACCGGCTTCGGCAGAACCGGGAAAAATTTTGCGATGGAATATGTACAAACGAAACCAGATATCATCTGTCTTTCCAAAGGGCTCACCGGCGGTACCATGGCCCTGGGCGTAACCACCAGTACGGCCGCGGTATACGAAGCTTTCCTTTCCAGCGATAAACTGAAAACATTATTTCACGGTCATTCCTTTACCGCCAATCCCCTGGCCTGTACGGCCGCACTGGCCAGCATGGACCTCTTTATTGATCCGGCCTGCGCGACTAACCGCCAACGGATACACGAAAAGCATATCGCTTTCTTATCCGAACTGCAACAGTGGGCAGTGATCAAAAATGCAAGACTGCTTGGAACCATTCTCGCATTTGAAATTATAACGACCAACGCAGATGGTTATACGAATTCACTGGCAGACCAGCTGCATCGTTTCTTCCGGGAAAAAAGAATTATGTTGCGCCCGCTGGGCAATACCCTGTATATACTGCCTCCCTACTGTATTACCAATGAGCAGCTGGACCAGGTGTACAACAGCATCCGCGAGCTGGTATCCATCTTATAAAGACATAAAAAAAGAGGTGATATCAAATGATATCACCTCTTTCAAATATTTACCGGACAGTTTATTTTACCGGTACCGCAACTTTTGTATCATCCCATTCAAATACAACTGCGTTACCTGGTAAAGTAAAAGTGAGTTTCTCTGCCGGAGTAGACAGCGCCTCTCTTTTTACCTTTACCTGTACCACATCCTGGCCTTTATTTTTGTCGTAGTCATAAGCACCCCACTGTCCCAGTTTACCATTCAGGATAACGGTCCATGTTTTAGGGTCTGGAATAGAAAATAAAGTGTAAGTGCCGGCTTTTACAGGTTTACCACCAAATACAACGTCTTTGCTGAAGGTGATTTCTGTAGCCTCATCAGCACCGGTACGCCATACTTTACCAAATGGTTCAAGGGTACCAAAAATTACACGGCCTTTTTTGGAAGGTTGTCCGTATACCACTTTAATACCGTTGGCTTCTACCGTGGTGTGCGGGCTCTTACGTGGCTTTTCCTGTGCAAAAACGAGGCTGGTTACGGCCAAAAATAAGGTTGCCAAAAAGAAATGTTTCATTTTTTTAGTTTTTTCTGGAATAAGAAGAATGGTTCAAGAAAGCTCAACAATTTAAACTATAAAATCCGGTGAAAACAAAACTATTGGATCAATGGTAAAATAACTCCATATTATTTCCCTTCACAGATCTTACTCAACTTTGTTAAACCATTATTCATGGCAGGTCCATAAACCCTGTCGGCCACAAAGCCCCTTAATTTCCACCAGGGCAGCATGCCCAGTTTAATTTCCATATGCCAGAATATAGCAGTGCCTTTCCCATCCCGGGTGGGCTTCAGTTCTATACCGCTGTTAACCGGTCTTACTCCTTTGATATCCAACAGGTAATGTACCCCTTTGGCCGGATCGCTATCCAGTATGGTTACCTTACCGCTGTTCTCTTTCCCGTCCCAGCTGTACCAGGCGCCCGTTCCGATAGCCGGATCGGAATAAACCAGGGTGGCTGTTGTGTCGGGCCTGGTCCACGGATTCCAGGGGTCCCAGGCCTTCAGGTTCGCAATATGTGCATATACGGTATCAATAGGCGCCTGTATTACACCTGTACGTTCTACCACTGCTGTAGAAGGGAATAACAAAGACGTTAAAAAAACTACGACCCCGAAAATGATCACACTGATCAGCAACAACTTTACAAAACGCATAAAAAAATATATATTATAATATAAGCATGACCAGATGCATGTTATTATACCCGGTTATCCGCCTTAGCTCCCCAGTATTCTTTTAATATTACCCAATCCCTTCTCAAAATCCTTCCCTACCCACTTATCCATCATAAGGCCCATTACTTTGCGCAAGGGGTGTTGCCCCATATTGCAAACCATTCCCCAGGTAACCAATGTGCCGCCTGATACGGCATCGAAGCGGAAATATCCTTTGGATACGCCCATGCCCATAAAATCGATGTTGGTAGCAATGTACTGATCGGGCCGGGACTCGGTAACAGACATATGTCCCTTCCCTACATTGCGGTTGTTGCTTTCCCAGCTATAACCTGCACCTACCCCGCTCTCCTTTTCGCCATAGGTAATTTTAACGGCGGGGTCCTGCTCTTTCCAGGGCGACCACAACTCCCAGTTGCGCACCACATTTATCAATGGAAAAACAGTGCCGGCGGCTGCCGGGATTTGCAGCGAGCGCTCCACTTTTACGGTCGGGGACAGAAAGAAACTGAAAATGAAGAGCCCCAGCACAAGGACAATAAATGCACCCAGGATAATGAATAAGGCTTGCATCTGACTGGATTTAGATAGCACAAAGCTAACGAAATCGCACTATTCCCACTTGAATACTTTCACGGCTACCGCATATACGACAACACCCCATATGGTAAGAATGGCAATATCCCAGCCTACATGCCAGAGATGCTGCCCCTCAAAAGCCACTTTACGCAGCGCGTCGATCAGGTAAGTAAGCGGCATTATTTTACAAACAGGCTGTAACCAGGCAGGGAAAGAGTCGATCGGGAAAAAAGTACCCGCCAACAGGAACTGTGGCAGGGTAACGATGTTGGCCAATGGCGGAATAGTACTTTCGTTCTTCGCCAGGCTGCTTACCACAAAGCCAAAGCCCATGAATACCAGCAGCCCGAATACCGATAGCACCAGCATTTCCAGGAAAGTGGCAAAACCATTCACCAGCGTGAACCCAAAAGCGAAGTGCCCCAATGCAATGATCACCACAGAGCTGATCAGCTGGAAAATCATCCGGCTCAACGCCTCTGCCAATACAATATAGGTCCGTTTAATCGGGGTAGCAAAGAAACGCTTGAGTACCAAGGTTTGCCGCATATTATAAAAGAGGAAGGCCGTTCCAAACACAGCAGCGCTCATTAGCGCAAAACCCAACTGTCCGGGTAAAATAAAGTCAATGGTCTTAAATTCACGGCCGGGGATCTCGGTTTGTTTAAAAGTAGCTACAGACGGGCGTTTATAAGCCAAATCATCCATCGCAGCCGTCACATTTTTCAATACCCCCATCAGGATCATCTTTTTACTGGCATCCGACGCAGTAGAAGTCCTGATATTAACCTCATAATGAGGCACATGATCGGCGCTTTCTGTTGGCGCCACATTCAGAATCGCCACCAGGCGGCCCTTCTTCAGATCATCCTCCATTTCCGCCGCCGGTTGATCCGTGACCAGCCTTAGGGTGCTCACATGCTGCAGGCTCTTATAAAAACCAGTGTTAATATCGGTCTGACGGTCTATCCCCACCTTCACCGCAACAGTGCTTTTTCCAATAAACCCGAATACCAGGATAAATACCAGCGGGAATCCCAAACTGAACACCACGGCGGAAGGACTCCGGAATATACCCCTTAAGCTCCCTTTCGTAATGGCCAGCATGGCCCTCAACTGACTGTACTTAGCTCCATTCATCTGATCTGCTATTTTAAAACCGACGGCAAAACTACTATAAAAAAGGAGAAAGCCTAAGGCATAAAGCAAAAAGCTATTGAAGCGAAGATATGAGCGGATTATTAATGATGGAATATCGACTTATATCTTCGCTTCAATAGCTTTTTGCTTTATGCCTTAGGCTTTCTGCTCCCTAAAATTTGTAATTAAACGGTATCCTTGCCTGTATCCGGCCATGTAATTGTTGTACATCTTTTAACTGCTGGTACAGTTCATAATTAACTCCCAGCTCCTTCTTCACCATCCGAACGCTGGCTTCAGCGCCCAAACCCTTTATAAACCGGGATATTTTGTCCTTTGCTTCGGGGTATTCCCTTAAGCGGTACTCAGATAATTTTGCGAGGCGTGCTGCACAGGCCAGGGCTTCATTTACTCCACCGATGCGGTCTACCAGTCCCAGTTCTTTTGCTTCTATACCGCTCCACACGCGGCCCTGCGCAATGCTGTCCACAATAGCGGCACCCAGCTTCCTGCCGGCCACTACACGGGATTTAAAGGATGCATAGGTACTGTCTACCCCATTCTGAATAAAACGTTTTTCTCCCTCCGTGAGCGGACGCCCCACCGAACCCAGGTCTGCATACTGCGCGGTTTTAACACCATCGAACGTTACACCCAGCTTATTTTTGAAAAAATCCTGCATGTTAAACATCACGCCAAATACGCCGATAGAACCGGTCAACGTATTGGGTTCCGCAAAAATACTGTCGGCCATACAGGAAATATAATACCCGCCGGAGGCGGCATAGTCGCCCATAGATACGACCACCGGCTTCACCTTTTTAGCCAGCGACAGCTCCCGCCAAATCACTTCAGATGCCAACGCACTGCCCCCGCCTGAATTCACGCGGAAAACAATCGCCTTCACATTTTTATCTTCCCGTACCTTACGGATTTCTTCAATATAGGTTTCACTGCCAATGGTATTCTGCTTTTCGGATTCTCCGTCTATAATATCACCTTCTGCATAGATCAGGGCAATCCTGCCTTCGCCGCTGCCGCTCGACAGCTCCACACCAGCATTATATTTACCGAGGGTCACAAAATTTATTTTATCATCCTGTTTGGTAGCTGTTTTATTTTTCAGCTCCGTCATGATCTCATCATCATATTTCAAACCATCCACCAATTTATATTTCAACGCATCGGCGGGCTCCTCAATCATATTTTCATTAGCATACCCATGCAGGGCCGCTGTATCGATATTCCGCGCCTTACCCACCCCCTGCAGGAAATGACCATACAACTCGCCCAGGAACTGGGTGGTTTGGATACGGTTAGCGTCTGTCATCCGGGTTTCGCGCAAAGGTTCTGTAGCGCTCTTAAATTTACCGCAATAGAAAATCTCCGGTTTTATTTCCAGCTTCTCCAATGTACCCTTTAAAAAAGGCAGCTGGGTGGAGAAACCGGTGAAATCCAATCCCCCTTTGGGATTGAGGTATACTTTATCGGCAGCGGAAGCCAGGTAATAAGCACTTTGTCCCATTATCTCTCCATAGGCATATATAAATTTGCCGGATTTACGGAAGCGGAGCAACGCGTTACGCAATTCTTCCGTGCTGGCGAAACCACCGGGGCTGCCATTTACCTTGAGATAAATACCTTTGATGTTGTCATCACCAGCTGCGTTTTCAATTAACCGCACTGCCTGGAACAAACCCGGCACTTCTTTTTCCTCATCAGGCATAAAGGCGCCAAGTGGGTTCACTACTTTCTGCTCATGGTACGACTGGCCCGTTTCGAGTACCAGTATGCCATTAGGGGTTATTGTTACCTTTTCAGTGGTAAGGGCCTTGCCTATTATCACCATCAGGACGATGATGCACAGACCTGCAAACGCAACAAATGCAAGAAATGCGGCCAGGAAAACTTTGAAGAAACGCATACTTTTTGGTTAAGATGAAACTGAGATAGAAAGATACATTTTTTCAAAAATAAGGAATATGGCTACTTTTGAGACTTGAAATATACATGAATACAGCAATATTACTTATAGGTGGCAATTTGGGCGATCGTACCGGGAACCTCCGGAAGGCGGTACAACTGATCGCTGAAACAGCCGGAGAGGTCGTAAAAACCTCCGCCTTATACCAGACCGCTCCCTGGGGAGCCGTGGACCAGCCCGATTACCTGAATCAGGGACTTGAGATCCGCACCGAAATGGATGCACTAACGTTACTGCATACACTTTTAGAGATAGAAAGAAAGATAGGTCGTATCCGCCAGGAAAAATGGGGGTCGAGGGTGATTGACATCGACCTGATCTTTTTTAACGACAGCATCCTGGCGTTGCCTGATCTGAAGTTGCCACATCCCCGTATGCATCTCCGGCAATTTGTATTGGTACCATTACAGGAGATCATACCGGACTACGTGCACCCGGTATTTCAGCAAACAGTCAGCGAGCTCGCTGCCAGCTGCCAGGATACATTGCCTGCAATACGGCTCAATACCCAGGATCAGTGTGATTTTTGATGATTAAAATGATTTTATTACTTTTTTGATGGTTGGACTTTTTTATATAACCCTGTACCGCTCTAAGAAAGTAATAAAATCATTTTAATCATCAAAAATCACCCTGATCCTGGTCAAAAAAATCTAAATAAATATTCATGCATTATAAATTTATTACGGTAGAAGGGAACATCGGCGCTGGTAAAACAACGCTGGCCAATATGTTGTCTGCTCATTTTTCGGCCAAACTGATCCTGGAAGAATTTGCAGATAATCCTTTCCTCCCTCTTTTCTATGATCGTCCCCAACAATACGCCTTTCCGCTGGAACTGTTCTTTATGGCCGAACGCTATAAGCAACTCAAGGATATGCTGCAGTCGCAGGATCTCTTCAGTGATGTTATCATCTCAGATTACCTTTTTATAAAAAGTCTGCTGTTTGCAAAAATCAATTTGCCGGAAGAAGAATATGCCCTGTACCAGAAGCTGTTTGACATCATCAATCCACAGCTGGTGCAACCTGAACTGCTGATTTTTTTGAACGCACCCATTACAAAACTGCAGGAAAATATCAAACACCGCAACCGTTCCTACGAACAGCAGATCCCCGACGAATACCTGATGAATGTACATGATACCTACATGCAGTACATCAAGCAACATCCTGTACGTACGCTGGTGGTAGACACTACCAAAGTGGATTTTCTCCGGCAGCCGGACGATTTCAACAACCTGCTGCTGGCATTAGAGAAGGAATATGCACCGGGCGTGCATTACCTGAAACTGTAACAGTGATTCACGTGACTAGTATCATTTTCCTGATGAACGAAGATTAGCCTGGGCAATGGCATTTGCCGCCACGAACCCGCTGGTCCAGGCGTGCTGGAAGTTAAAGCCACCGGTAATGCCATCTACGTCCATCACTTCGCCGGCAAAGTATAAGTCCGGTACCAAGCGGCTTTCCATGGTGGCAGGATCTATTTCGCTGAGGGTAATACCACCGCAGGTAACAAATTCCTCTTTAAAAGTGGTTTTTCCTTTTACCGGGAATTCCATGCTTACCAGCAGTTTCATCAAACGATTCTGATCTTTGGCCGGAAGGTCCGCCCAGCGCATTTCTTCCGGTATACCTACCTGTTGGAGGAGGAACTGCCATAATCGCTGCGGCAAACTGAATGGATTTTTATGATGTAATTTCTGTTTACCCAACTCAAAGCGCAGGCTTTGCCAGTCTTCCCGCAGGGTATTTTCATTGTAAGAAGGCAGCCAGTTCACAATGGCGGTAAAGGTATATTGCAGCTGTTGCAGTTCTCTTGCCCCCCAGGCCGACAACCGCAGCACTGCCGGTCCGCTCATGCCCCAATGGGTAATCAGCAATGGGCCCAGCTCCTGCAACTTGGTGCCTGCCACCTTTACCTGCGCGGTATTGGCCACCCCCATTAAAGCGGTGATGGGATTACCCGGCATATTAAAGGTAAACAGGGAGGGCGCCGGGGGAACAATGCTATGACCGGCTTGTTCCAGCCAGGCAAACTTATTAGCCTGTGCATAGCCACCAGCGGCGATACACAGGTAGTCGGCCGTTAGCTCATGGCCATTTTGCAGCTGTAACTGCCAGCGGCCATCCTTCCCTTTTTTAAAAGAAGTAACTTCTGTATTGGTTTGTATGCTGAGATGGTATTTGTCTGCCTCCCGCAATAAGCAGTCGATAATGGTTTGAGAGTTATCTGTTACCGGGAACATACGCCCGTCGTCTTCCGCCTTTAATTTCACCCCCCTTTCCGCGAACCAGTTGATGGTATCGGGTACAAAAAAGCGGGAAAATGCCTTCTTTACAAAATTTTGTCCCCTTGGATAGCGTTTAGCCATATACGTAATATCCGGTGCATTATGGGTAACATTACACCGGCCGCCGCCACTGACCTTCACTTTGGATAAAAGCTTGCCTGTTTTTTCCAGCAGCACTACTTCCAGTTGCGGGCATAGGCGGGCCGCATTTACCGCACAAAAAAAACCGGCAGCGCCACCGCCTGCCACCACTAAACGTTTCTGTTCTGAACTCATTAAAATCTTGTTAAAACCATGGCTTGAACACGCAATAATAACAAACCTGCCGTAATCTTACCGATTAATCTTGCGAAGTTTATATTTTTACATATATTATACTGGCTCAAAATACATTGCATGCAACCGCACCCGAAGAAAAAGCGACATCACCTGAAATGGATGATCCCGGCCGTTCTGTTAACCGGCGCCATGAGTGCACTGGCTATACTACCATCGCCGAATGATTGGTCCGACCGCATAGTAAAGGCTCTACAAACATTTGGTACCCGGTATCCGGCAGAAAAAGTGTACCTCCACCTGGACAAGGACTACTACGCTGCCGGCGAAACCATCTGGTTCAAAGCCTATATTACCCTGCAGGGCATGCCTTCCACCACGGCTACCAATTTATACGTGGAGCTGCTGGATAAGAACAACAACATTGTACAAAAGAAACTGTTTGCTGCCGGCAACGCAGGCGCACCCGGTAACTTTGAGCTGCCCGAAACACAAAAACCGGGCGTATACCAGCTCAGGGCCTACACCGCCTGGATGCTTAACTTCGATCCGGCTTTCAGCTATAACAGGACCATCGAAATATTTGACCCGGCTAAAAAAACACAGGCCCCTGCCGACAGCGTAACCGCACCCGATTTTGCCGTGCAGTTCTTCCCGGAAGGCGGTAACCTGATCGCCGGCCAGCCTAATATCGTGGCCTTCAAGGCCATTGATAACAATGGCTACCCGATTGAAGTTTCCGGTACCGTAAAAAATTCCAAGGGCGCCAACCCGGTAGCCCTTAAAACCATACACGATGGGATGGGTACTTTTGACATCACTCCCGCCGATGGCCAGGATGTATTCCAGGCCCTGGTAAAAAGTGCAAAAGGACAAACCAAAACCATTGCATTACCCGCACCGGTAACTACCGGCGCTTCCCTGAAAGTATTTAATAAAGGCAGCCGCATATTTTACCAGGCCGTTCCCGGCAACGTAAGCGATACCGCTTTCAACGACCTCGTAATCCTGGCCCAGATGGGATCCCAGCTGGTGTACAAAGCCAACCTGGATGTAGGCGAAGGTCGCATCAGTGGCTTTATCCCTGCCGACCACCTCCCATCCGGCATCTTACAAATTACCCTTTTCGCAAAATCAGGCCTGCCGCTCTCCGAGCGCCTCACCTTTGTCCGCAAAAATGATCTGCTGCAGATGGATGTACTGGATGCAGACACCCACAAAGAACCCAGGTCAAAAAATAGTATCGAACTCCGGTTACCTGATACTATGCAAACCAATATATCCGTGGCCATTACAGACGCGGATGCTGTGCCGGTTGATAAAAATTCAAATAATATCGTTTCTACCTTCCTGCTGACCTCCGACCTTAAAGGTTATATCTACAACCCGTCCTGGTATTTCCGCAATGAAGCCGATTCAACACTGCGCGGCCTGGACCTGGTAATGATGACCAATGGCTGGAGACGTTTCAGCTGGGAGAAAATCCTTAACAACGAATTCCCGGAAATCAGGTTCCCCTACGAACAGGGACTGCTGATGAAAGGAGTCGCCACCATGCTCAATGGCCGCCCCATGCCTACCGGTAAACTGGATATGATCATCCGCCTGCCGATAGACAGCTCCTCCATGTTCGCCTCCACTCCTATCAATGATAAAGGAGAATTTGAAATGGCCAACATGGTATTCCCGGATACCGCTTACATCTACTACCAGGGTAATGACCTGGTGAAAAAAGGCGTAGACGTAAATGTAAAATTCGACAATCACTTCTTTGAGCGGCCTACACAGGTTAAAATACCCTACCCGCTGCGCGTGCCGCCGGCAGTAGACAATAACGCGCTGAAACTGTTCCTGGCCAATGCCGCGGAAGGCAATAAGGTAAACCGCTCGATCAACAATAAAATGGTATACCTGAAAGAAGTAAACGTCAACGCTGCAAAAGTAAAACCCGAAGAAACCACCGAAAAACGCTATACCTCCGGTATGTTCTCCGGCGGCGATGGATATACTTTTGACCTGACCAAAGAAACGCCGATTTCACTCAACGTATTCCAGTACCTGCAATCAAAAGTGGCAGGACTGCAGATCAGCGGCGACCTGAACAACCCTTCACTGTCATGGCGCGGTGGCAAACCAGGCTTATATCTCAACGAAATGCAGTCTGATGTAAGTATGCTCAGCACCCTCTCCATGCAGGATATCGCACTCGTAAAAGTATTCCGCCCTCCATTTATGGGTGGCTTTGGCGGCGCTAACGGCGCTATTGCGGTATACACTAAAAAAGGTGGAGACAATGCACCTAAAAATGATCCAAGCATCAGGGGCTTTAAACTCTATAAAAAAGCAGGATACACTATTGTAAAGCAATTCTACTCCCCGGATTATTCCGTGAAAAAAGAAGTACATGCTTTGCCTGATAAACGCCTCACGCTTTACTGGAATCCAAATGTTGCCATTGATACCCTTACCCACACGGCAAGAGTAGAGTTCTACAACAACGACTTCACCAAACGTTTTCGTTTAGTCGTGGAAGGTATAGGCGATGATGGTAGTGTAGGCAGGTTGGAGCAGGAAATGTAGAACGCGGATTTTTTCTTGCCCAGGATTAACGGTGATTATGATGATTTTCATGATTTTTATTTTTTGATTAACAGATTTAAAAAAAGATTTTGGGAGATATAAGCAGATAATATATCCGCTTATCTCTCCCAAAATCTTTTTAAATCAAATCAATCACAAGAAAAAATCATGAAAATCATCATAATCACCGTTAATCCTGGGCAAAACAAAACCCGCATCAGAGAATCCCCCCGAAGCTCTCCACTATTCTACTGAATGAACTTTGGTCTGATGAGGTTGTCGAAAGTGAAAATTTCATCCCACTTTTCCTGTGTTACCCATTTCTTTTCTTTTACGGCAAGGTCGTGTACAGACTTCCCGGTTTCCAACGCTTCACGTGCAATAGCGGAGCATTTCTCATATCCGATGATGGGATTAAGCTGGGTCACAATACCAATGCTATTCATCACCATTTCGCGGGTACGGTCGGCGTTGGCGGTAATACCCACCACACACTTATCTTTCAGTGTTCTGCAGGCATTACCCATATAGGTGATCGCGGTAAACAACGCAAACGAAATAGTGGGTTCCATTACGTTGAGCTGTAACTGTCCCGCTTCTGCCGCCATGGTTACCATCAGATCCGCACCAATAACATAAAAGGCAGTTTGATTCACCACTTCCGGTATTACCGGGTTTACTTTACCTGGCATGATAGAAGATCCAGGCTGCATGGGCGGCAGGTTAATTTCGTTTAGGCCTGTACGTGGGCCGGAAGACAAGAGTCTGAGATCATTACAGATCTTAGAAACCTTTACAGCAGTACGTTTCAGCACGCCTGACAACTGCACATAGGCGCCGGTATCGTAGGTAGCCTCAATCAGATCACCGGCCAGCACCAGGTCAAGCCCCGTAATATCAGCCAGGTATTTGGTGACCAGTTCCGCATAACCTTTGGGGGCATTTACACCGGTACCAATGGCGGTGGCGCCCATATTTATTTCAGAGATAAGGCGTTTGCTTTCTTCCACACGCGCCAGCTCTTCATTGATATTGGTGGCAAATGCTTTGAATTCATCGCCCATGCTCATGGGAACGGCATCCTGGAGCTGGGTACGGCCCATTTTCAGGATATTCTTAAACTCTTCTCCTTTGGCGCTGAACGCATCTGCCAATTCACCGAGCGTGACTTTATATACCGTCAGCTTGTTCATGAGGGCTATGCGAAAAGCCGTAGGATAAGCGTCGTTGGTGGATTGTGAGCAGTTTACGTGATTGTTCGGATGACAAAATTCATACTGTCCTTTTTCTTTCCCCATCATTTCCAGCGCAACGTTAGCAATCACTTCGTTGGCATTCATGTTTACAGACGTGCCCGCGCCGCCCTGTATCAGGTCGCTCAGGAACTGGTTATTAAACTCTCCTGCGATCACCCGGTCGCATGCTTTGATAATGTATGCAGCAATATTTTTATCCAGTACGCCAAGGTCTCTGTTTGCCATGGCAGCGCCTTTTTTTACATAGCCCAGGGCCTGTACAAACATAGGTTCCACCATCAGCGGGATACCGGTAATATGAAAGTTTTCAATTGCACGCAGGGTCTGAATACCATAGTACACATCCTGTGGTATTTCTTTTTCACCTAAAAAATCATGCTCCATTCTCTTTGCCATATTTAAACTAATTTAGGCCTGAAAGTTAAACGCATTTACAACAATGAAACGGTGGTAATTGTTTTATTTTCTCTTAAAGAGAAGGGCTTTTATTGGTATTTCATTCATCAATTATGAATTGTAATTTGTTTTATCTATGGTATACCGCATTTCATTGTTCTGTTGTCTATTTTTATTTTTTGGAAGAAGCCCTGTTTTTTGCCAGCAGCTGCAACCTCATTTTAACCCGTCGGAATACAGCGAACTGTTAAAACTGGCAGAGCGGATGGGCGATACGCCATGGGCAAAAGTAAAGAGTAACCCACCACGCGACTGCGAGCTGATATACCGCGGCGCCGTAACAGGGCTGGAGAACCGATGGGACCTTTGGAAGCGGAAAGATGGCGTAGGTATTATCGTGATTCGCGGTACCAATGGCACCAGTACTTCCTGGCTGGAGAATTTTTACGCAGGCATGATCCCTTCGCAGGGAACGGTAAAGTTAAATGACAGTACCATTGTACCCTACAAGGTAGCAGAAAATCCGAGGGCGTATGTGCATGCAGGTTGGATGCTGGGGGTAGCGGCGATGGGGCCTGATATTATCCGCAAAATAAAAGAGTACTATCAGCAAGGCATACACGAATATATTATTTTTGGTCATAGTCAGGGTGGGGCTATCAGTTTCCTGATGCGTTCCTATCTTGCTTATACCAATGACCTGCCAAAGGATATTATTTTTAAAACCTACGCGAGTGCAGCGCCCAAACCGGGTAACCTTTATTATGCGTACGACTTCGACTTTATTACCCGCGATGGCTGGGGACTGCGTGTCGTCAACGCCCGTGACTGGGTACCGGAAACGCCGTTCTCGCTGCAAACAGCAAAGGACTTCAACGAAGTAAGCCCGTTTGCACACATAAAAAGTTCACTGAGAGATCAGAAATGGGCGATACGCTGGGTGCTCAGTTATATGTACGGTCGCTTAGACCGTCCTACTAAAAAGTCTGCACGGCGTATGCAGCGGATGTTGGGGAAGTTCGCCTACAAGCGTGTAAGAAAAGTACTGCCGGGATATCAGCAACCGGATTTTGTGGCCAGTCACAATTATACACCGGCAGGTACTCCGGTTGTTCTTTACCCGGTGAAGGGTTATGATGAAAAGTTTCCGTTTGACGGAAAGAATGTATTCGCCCACCATATGCTGGAGCCCTACAGGTGGGAGCTGGAACAGATCTATCACATAGACACCCATTAATCGTTGCTGCCTTTTTCGCCGGTAAACCAGTGCTCCTTGTCTCTGAATAATACGTTAAAGGTAGTAAGGGAGCCGTAGATGCGGGTAATATACTGTTGCAGGTTTACCTTTTCTTCATCCGTCAATACCTTATGGCTGTTGATATTTTGTTCGAGTACGCGCAGGCGGTCGCGCAGCATAACTATTTTGTGGAAGAAGGTATCAATGGGTAATTCTTTTGCTTTCAGGGAAGCATCACCGGGTTGCAGGATAATGTTACCACCTTTCCAGCGATCGCCCAGCGGCACTACTTCCGTGATCCCTCCCCACAGGCGCAGGATTTTCAGTAAAGATATTTCTGTGTCAGATGCCGTTTCTACTTCCGATGTGGCATTTTCAGCTACCAATACTTCAAAAAGAGGATCTGTTTTATCGATCATTTTGATACCGTGGTCCATGAAGGTGACGCGGTATTGGGCATATTTCACCGCCACAATTACGCCGGGGCCAAAATGCGCGTGTTGTACTCTTGAGCCAACACCGAGTGTGAGTTCTTCCATTATTTTTTTCTCAAACATAAAAAATTCCCGGGAAGGAAGAAACTAACATTTGTTAAGAGGGGACCGGTGATAAGATTATTATAAAAAAGCGTGTGATGACCGGGATCATCACACGCTTAAATAAACTATGCTTTTTATTTGTGCTATTCTTTTACTTTATTCAGGAAATAAGATAACTTGAATAACAGTTCATCCTGCAAACCTGCGCGGAGTTTGGCTTCTTCGTCGGTGATACCCAGGCGGCGCAAACGCTGGTAGTAAACATAGGAGCCACCAATCAGTTCGAGGCATTCCTGTATTTTACGTTTTACTTCTGCCTCTTTGGTACGTTTTTCAAATTCTTTTTTAGTAAGAATTTTGTCAACAAAATAGAAGTTGTCTTTATCTTCCACCCACTTATTACCTTCCCTGTGCTGTGGTTTGTATACCTCCAGGTAACAGTTATCGAGCTTCAATACATCGCCGAATTCTGCACGTATATCTATCACCGTTGGTTTCTCCGCAGCGGGATTGGCCAGGCGCTTTTTGATATGATTGCTGATTTCCACGCCCAGTTCATCACTGCTCATGAGGATCTGGTTCAGTTCTGAAAACTCCAGACTGATGGTAATGCGGGCGTATCCCCTGCCGCTTTTTATTTTACCAAACAGGCTGGGGGTAGTTTGTTCATCAAAGATGATGTCTTCCACCTGTACTTTGGTAATGGTTTTATAGTTAGGCGTATAACCATCTTCCAAAGGAGTTGCACGTTTGTTGACCAGCCGGGATGGTTCCTGGCGGCGGGTAAACTGTATAAACTCATCAATGAAACGCAGCTCCTGCTTTTTCAGCTTGGCATATAGTTCATGCGTGGTGTGGTTGTGTATTTTACTCAGCAGCATTAAGTCGTTCCAGCTGTCGAAATGCTGCATTTTTTTCAATTCATCGAGGATATCACCGGCCGACATATTACGGCGATAAAAGAGCTCTCCTACGAGGAATAAAGCATATTCCTGTGCGGGATACCCCAGTTCCGGCAACACATCATAAGGGCTCCGTTTTGTGTCCCGCGCACCTTCCAAAAGATCTATATCCGACATAACCGGCGCCAAAAGGTATTTGCGTGCGGCGGCCCGCAGCTTTTTGCTGACATAGTCTACCAGCTGATCACTCACGTGACCGTGATGCACAAAGTCATGCAGTATCTGTACAAAACGCCGCGATGCAGGCAATCCAAATTGTGAAAGAATATCGTTTTCCATGTCCAGCACGTCCTCAAAACCAGGCTCCTCCTTTCCAGGCTTCACCCGTTGATCCATTTGCTGGTAACGCTGATAGTACTCCTGCAACTTCAGTTTAAGCTGATCCATATGTATATACAATTAAATATTAAATACTTATATTAAGCACAACAATGTTGGCATCGAAATTTTGTTAAAATTTCCTTTCTGGTTAACATTTCCAGGCTACAACGACGTCAGGATACCCGAAAACAGGGGTACTCTGATGCCATAAAACAACATTCAGCTGATAATCAACTATCTATAAAAATGGGAATGGAATGGGAAAGTGCGCAAAGATACATCTTTTCCGGAAGTGAGCAAAAGAGGCCGAAAATTTTAGCGGTCCGGCCGCTGGCGGGGTTTTAGGGACAGGTACTGATCCGCAACAGGGAGGTATTAACGGAAATACGACCTTAAAAACCCCTGCTTATTTTGCGATCTCGTTTCCTTCACTTCATTTGAAGAATATGATCTATATATAACCCCTTGAAATATTTTTATTCAAAGTATTTGGAATTTAAAAATAGTTTCGCTTATCTTTGCACTCCCAACAACGGAAATACGGTGGTTGTAGCTCAGTTGGTTAGAGCATCAGATTGTGGTTCTGAGGGTCGAGGGTTCGAAACCCTTCAATCACCCAAACGTTAAAAAAAGGCTTCTGTAAAAAGAAGCCTTTTTTATTTTATACCCGCTGAAAGCAATACACAGCGCGAAGTTAAACAGATCGTTCTCTGTGTTGTTATAAAAAAGTAATGTATCCGTTTCACTTC
>NZ_JAGTXB010000003.1 GCF_018224885.1 Chitinophaga hostae
ATAAAACTAAGTAAACACGAAACGCGAATCCGCACTTTGATAGACTAACAAATAGACCAAAAACAAAAAACCCGCGCGGCGCGCAGGTTTCAAGTTTCTCCAGTGAACCCTATGGTACAAAACTCGAACCTTTTTGTCTTTGATTTACGAAAATTAGCCCAAATAGCATAATTTATATATAATTAAGTTAAAATAATATTAAGAACTCACTTTTGACCTCAATGTGGTGCAATAATCAACAATTTTATTTATAATTACAATACTTTGACGAATGGGGACGCTGACAATGAGAAGGTCAACGTCCCCTTAATGTTGATAGCCATTAGTTCTGCCAAATCCGTTTTCGTACGTCAGCGTATATACAATACATTCAATTTGAGAGTTAAAATATTATATTACATTTATCACTAATGTATTATAATAAATTCCCCAATTTATATGTCTATCAAAAAGAATCCCCTAAGTTACCTATACCAAAAGCGCTACTATCACCAAAATAACTAAATATTTGATCAATTATCCTTATCGTGGATATTTGTAATATTCATTTTTGTAAATTCGTTTTATTCAAGGTGGCTTGAGATAGTGCCTCTTTCCAAATGTTGGCATAGCTGTGTTCAAAGCCCCCAGAAATACACTTACCGAGCAAATGACGAGATTATGATACCGCAAAGAATACAAGCTCTATTTGATTTTATAGATTACTTAGATTCAAAAAAAATTGAATATATCAATACGTACATTCCGCTTTGTGAGGAACTAAGCAGTCTGGATGTTCAAAGGTCAAAATTAGAACCTAAAAGCAACTACCTCGATAAACAGAAATACGATGCGATACAAAAGGAAATAGAGGAAAAGTTTCAACCGATAACTCTGAATATTTACACACCGGTATTAAATAAACTCAAAGACCTAGAAATATGGTCTGGTGACGATATATTCACAAGTATCTGGAATAACAATTCTTCTGCCATCTCTGATTTTAAAGAAAGTTTTGAATCCGACGACATTGCAAAGGTTATCGCGTATAAGCAAAAGTATTTGAACTTCAGAAAGGAGACCAATAGCAATTTTCTTTGTTTACAAATTGTGTTTAGCAATTTGGATGATATTTATAAAGAACTATTTGATTTTTTCAAAGATACCGCAGAAAATGAATTTGAGAGTTTTGAAATAAAGACTGTTAAAGTTAATAGTATTGCAGACGCGGTAAAAGGATTTGCTGCAAACAAAGAGAAGGCTGTTCGGTTTTCAATACCTCAAGAGAGTCTTTTTGATTACCAGAATGTAAGGCAGTATTACCCTCAAATGTATCATCAAATGCCTACTATAAAAAATGAAATAATTATGGGAAACAAAATTCAAGTTGGAGACATAACTGGAGACAATATCATTCTTAATAATGGCGATGAAGCAAATATACACGCTACTATTAATGTAAGTAAGGGCAATTTGGATAGCCTGAAACGCCAATTGTCTAAGTATGGAATTGAAAATGAAGATATAGAGGAGTTAGCAGAAATTGTGCAAACGGAGAGTCCAAATTCCGCAAGTAACACTCTTGGGGAAAAATCAAACGGTTGGATTTTGAAAGTTGCGGGTAAAGCACTGTCCGGTGCTGGGAAGATTGCAACAGGCATATCATCAAATATTCTGGCGAATGTCATACGCCATTACTATGGTATTGGTATTTGATAAGAATATGAATTGTAAAGCAGTACCGCAGGCATAACTCGGTATACTCATACTTACTAAAATGGAGCAGCTCAATAGCTACTCCATTTTAGTTATTCCTTACTTCCAATCTCCCTCAAAGTGATAAGGCTTGCTACCCCCGGCTTAAAAGAAGGGGCTAACTTGATATAGCCCCAATCTTTTAAATCCCGCATAACATAGTAATAAATCCTTTCCGACTTTATCTTTGCCTGATCACGTAATTGAGCTGAGAAAACCGTTACAGGGTTGCTGCCCCCCTGATGATGAAAATAATACAGGATAGCCAACATTAAACTAACGTGCTTTGGCCCCATTCTTGGATTCTCACTCACTATGTCCATAAAATCAGCTATATAGCCTTCCAACGTAATCATCCTGCACCTTGTTTATGTTTTCTCGCCTTACTTTTTTTTTCGCCGTTCTCCTCCTGCTGGCTTTTCTTTGCCGTCTTTTTGGTTCCACCTTCCGGTTTCTCTGATTCCTTCATCGAAGGTTTACTATCAGCGGTAACCTTCTGTTGTTCCTTTTGCCGTTCCATTAACTTCTGCCCCAATTCTTCGCTAATAAATCCTTTGTCGATCTGCGTCTGCAACGGAATTATTTTTTTATCCTCATCGAACAGAATAAGACTTCCCGAACGCAGACCCGGCGTTGCATACAATTCTTCATGCTGCCCATCTTTATTTAAGAACTTCTCCTTCTGAAGATTTCCCCGTTCTAAGGATTCTTTTAAGGCATTCTTGTACACAACGGAATACTCATCAATGACCTTCGGTAAATTATACCCATAAGATTTATCGATCCTTTCAGAGGCATAGTTGCCATTCTCCAGCTTTTCTTTTGGTTTGATTCGTTCCCATGCGTCAGTTTTAGCATGGTGAACTGGTCGCCCTTGCAAGAAATTGTAAGCCATCTTATAGGTAAAGTTTTCTTTGGCCTTCTCACTGCTGTTGTCGTCCTTCTTGTGATTCAAATAAAAGGTCTGAGTGCGAACTTCTCCGCTACCATCCTTTTGTGCGGACATAGTGTATTTATTGAGAAAATAATCACCGCTTGTTGCTGACTTACGTAAATGAAAAACCGTGTCACTCTTACCATCCTCATACTGTTTTTTATAGGAATGCTCGATAACCGCAGGTCCATCCTTCATCTTATTTACCAGATCAGCGTCGAATGCGTCCTTCACTCCGATCAGCATAAAATGCTTCTCCGTAAAATTATTATCACCTCCTTCCATAAAAAGAAATTTTAAATCTTCAGGAAATCTGCTTAATATAAACCTATCAATCACCCAGGTAACGGGCTTTTAGAAGCACTTTATGTTTGATCTTTAGCAGCAACATTCTCCCTCCATTCCTTTCACCAACCTGAATTATCAAATTTTGGTTCTTGGGAATCGTAAAGGAAGGGAAAGCCAGGACGATACTTTCTGAACTATCACCACTTACATTCTCCTGAACAGTAGAAAAGACAGGTGACAATACTTTCTCCTGGATGGCTGTTTTCTTCGCCTTCTTCCGGTCCTTCACTATAAATTTTATATAGTCCGGTGAGTAGGCGATAGATGAGTTATTACGGATACCCAGCTTAAAAAACATGGTGTTCCCTCGCATGTAAATGCTTTGAAGCGACAGAATAATCATTTGCTCAGAAATATGCTTCCACAGAAATCCCTTTCCTTCTTTCACCTCCGAACACGCCAACTCGTAAAACTCCTTGTCGTGTTCCACTCCCTTTATCAAAACATTCCGGCTTTCCTCCCCAGCTTTATAGAAGCGAAGATTTAATACAGAAGGCTCTAGCGAATATCTCAGCAAAAAGGAATACAGCCTGCCATCTTCGGTAATCACCGACAGGTTCGTTTGTAGAAAATCGGCTACCGCAGCTTTCACCTGCAAAACATTTTCAGCGCCCTTCGCCTTCTGAGCCATCACAGCACCACTCCCACGGTCAACACTTCTTATCGCATAGGGAAAAATTAAATTACTTGTTTGATTGAGACTTACCGACAGGAAATAAGGGTCTATTTTTTTTGCCCTCAATTCTGTGTCATCATCAGCAGTCTGTCCAAAAGCAGTGGTAAAAAGAATACCCCACATAATCACTGTAACACATAACCTTTTCATACTCTTTTTTTTACTATCGGTTCTTAATATTGTTATCAACCAGCAGAACATCGTAACCAGAACGTATATTAACCTTTACAACTTTTAGCTTACGACCAACTAAAGACTTCGCCGCCTGGATACCAGCACTAGCCGCCTGCGCACCAATTGAGGGGTCCAACGAACCTATGCTAAGGCTCTGAATAGCCTGATCTGTGGTGTGCTTCGCTACCTCCGCAGCCATGTTTGCGTTAACATCAACTCCGGCAATTCCATCCATATCATAGACCGTGAGGTTCACCGGCAAAATATTATTACCGGACTGTATAGAACTCACCGTGATGGCAAACCGACCCTCAGCCAATCTCCCCTTTCCCCATATATAGGCATTCCGGGGTACGAGAACACCAGCAACATAGACATCTTCCAGCAGCCGCATCTGTACCTTTGACCCGTCAGTAACCTCCTTGCTTTCAGCAATAACAGCGCGTATCGTGTTCTGTCTAACTTCTGTTTGTTGATCTTCCAGGGAATAAAAACGGTTCATGCTACCATACCGGGCAATTCTCAGCGAATCCAAAAAAGTATTTGCCCTTCCTGTATCTGACTGCATCAGGGATACAACATCCTCACCTCCTGAAGTCTTCACAGAAAAAACCTGGCTTCTACTCGCTTCAGAAAGTTCCTGCACTCTATCCCTTACCCGATCAGGATGCTGAATGTCCAAAATCTTTTCAAGGACGCCGGAAATCTGTTCCATCTGTTTGTCTGGTTTATCATCGGTCATTTCCTTCATCATCGCTTCCAATCGGTCCACGCCTTGCATGTCTACTTTATCCTTCACGCCATCTATTGGGGTAGAAACCCCGTACTCTTTTGTTGGGCTACGGTTTAATTCACCTGTAAGAGCTGCAATTTTCCGGTATACTTTCTCCTCATTTTCATCATGACCAGTTGCATCATGAAAATCACGGCGTTTTGTCCTATTGATGCCCGACCTTTCTTCAGAGGTATCCACGTTGAAAATATTCTCATAGACTGACGGAGATTTATAATAAGGGTCTTTCTCCTTCAGGGAACGCATCTTTGCAGAATCTCGATCAGCCTTCTCATAATACATCAACTTATTCCAACTACTATCTGCCGATGCTTTCGCATCTGGTAAATCGGTATTTATACCATGTATACGCACCTCCGCCACTAGTTTCTTGGCATTTCCACCAACAACACCAAAGGATGAAAGCAGAATAGTCAAAAAGGGAATAACGAGGACCGGTACAGCCATCAAAAATTGTTCTTGCTTCCGTAGCTTCTCATCAGCTACGCCTTCTCCACTTTTCATACACCATCAATTTTTAGTTATTTACTTAACTTTTCTAACTGCGCAAGGCTATCGATCAATCCCGGCCTTGCTGTCACTATACTATCGTACATACTTCGTCCAATCTTATCAGCATTCAGACTATCCAGGTAATGACGAAACTGCTTAATTCGATCTGTCAAAAAAATCGGCTTAACATCACTTTCTAAAACTATTCGCGGAATCACATGCGTAGGCTGGTAGATCGAATGAGCATCAACTGTATCTGCTGAACCTCCAGCATGGATTAATACAATAGCTGTAACCGAGATGTAACAAAGAACAAACACTATCAGTACTACTTTGATCTTAAACGGCGACCAGCTTTTCACCTTGCCATTCAGAAAATCTGCGTATTTCCGCTGCATCTTCTCAACTTTACCAGCACTACACTCGAAAATTGCATCTACCACAGAAATACGTCGGGTACTACGCCTAAAAATTCTCCACATAAAAAAAGATTTAACGTTCTACAGTATTCAAATCTTTATTCTCCAAAGTGGTCCACCGTTCAAGCAAAAAACCATGCGGATTATTATCACTTCGACTAACATTCCGAACATATCCTTCACTAATGAGACTTCGCGTTAAAATACTTGTTGCGCGCACTAACCGCTGATGGGCGTAACATTTGAAGTAATATGGATATTGATCTATATTCACCGCTACACTATCAATCTCTATCTTCTGAGAAATATTCCCGGAGATAATGTTGTTATAATAACCACTCTCTTTTAAATTCTCGTAAAGCCGCTTTGCGGAAGCATCTGCCATATATAAAGCACGGCCGATGTTCTTCTTTATTACCGTCTCATCGGGGTCGAGGGTAAAAAAATAGAAATGAAACATCTTGACATGATCACGAATCTCCACAGGGATATTCTCCTTCTTCTCGCTGGCAAAGGCTTCGATAGCCTTTCCGTTTGCCAAAACATAAATTCTATCTTGTGTTTTCGCCGCCAGCAACATCGATTTATAAATAGTAAACGCGACCAAGCAAAACGACAACACAACGATCACCAACGTGAACAACCGCACATGTGCGAATGCACCCTGAATACTCTTCATTTTCTGAAACATACTCTTTCACTTTTCAACCAACACATTGTTTCAATTCACAGCATGAACATAACATGCCTACCTATTCAGCTTTGCCGCCCTTCAATTTATTAGCCAAATGCCCATAGGCACGGCCAGCATCAGCAGCAAATCCCTTTCCTGTGCTACCAGAATTGTAACCCTCCTTAATGTCATCCGGAGCATTATACAAGTTCCGTGCGCCAGCTTCGAGGCTGTTATTATCCGCGAACATTAAGTGGCCGAAACCATCGGCGGCAGCACCAGCAGCTTTACCAGCCATCCCCGCGGCGGCACCAGCAGCACCAGCAGCAGCACCAGCAGCGCCTCCCAATGCCTGTGTCATTTTTCCAGTAAGCGCATCACCTCCGACAAACATAACATGGTTAGCAATACTTGGTATAGTCGTGTAGCCGTATATTCCAATGATCAAGAACACCATGTAACCCAAATCCGTACGACTGAAAAAAGTATCACCAGTAGAGCCAATCTGCGACAAATCGATTTTCAACATCTCCACCTGAATAGTAGCTATAACTGCCCCGAATATTTGGGCAATAGGAAGCCACAGAAAAACATTGATATAGCGCGCCAGCCAATGTTTCAGGGTATGCTGAAAACCGTCAAAAACAGACAATCCAAAAACTAATGGTCCCAGAATCCCAAGAATAACCAGGTTAAAGGTTCTCATCGTGTTTATGCACAACGAAACCGCCGCAAACAACAACTGCAATACTTCTGCTATAACTTCTTTAATTGAGTTGCGGAAATCATATGATGCTTTGGCAAAAGCAAACCGCATATCGTTTCCGATACTGGATAAGAACCCCTCATCATCACTTGGTTGTCCGTCGTGAGTATATTTATACCACCTCTCCCTGTCACCCACACCCGATTCACCAACGTACATCTGCCACACATCAGTTTTCTTTATGGCTTCCTCTTTTTGCTTCAACAACGTAGCAACAGATTCATCAGCACCATTCACCATTTTCGCAGTACCGATAACAGTAGGTTGCATAACTCCATTAATCATTGCGAGTACCGAAGGAAAAATGAGGACAGCAAAACCAATTACGAATGGCCTAAAGAGAGGATAAAAATCGATTGACTCAGCCCTTGACAAATGACCCCAAACACGAACAGCTATGTACCATAAAGCGGCAAACCCTGCTATAGCACGCCCTACACCTATTAATTCACCACACAAGGGCATCAACTTTTTATACAGTTCGTCTAAAACCAGATGCAAACTCTTTATATCATCTGAAACCCCACCTGATTGGGCATAAGTCAAACAGGGAATGACAAACAGAAACGCACACACCACTAAGGATTTTAACAACATTTTCATACATCACGCTTTCTGAAATCCTAAAATAATTTACCTACTTCAGCCCTTCAATTGCCTTCATTCTATCGACCTCCTTCTGTTCCTTCATGCGCTGCAACGCCATAACCGAATTAGAACTATTGAACTGCCTAAGAAAAACCAGTTTATCCTCCATCTCCGAGTATACTTTATCAATGGCACTTAGCCGCTCTTCATCAGACATTCGTAAATTGCTGGCCGTAATAACAGTAATCAAATCGTCCAGATTTTGCAGTGAACCATCGAACAGGCGGCTATATACCCTACCCATATATTCAATCTCCCCAACCGTAAAAATGCCTGAAGATTTAGCGTACTGAAACGCCTTCTTGTATTCTTTCACGATAGAAACCTGATCGTCTATAATATCGGCGACGCGGCTATATTTCTTGATGGCAGGATTCACTTCCATCAATCCATCCAAGAACAATTTATGCAGTTGAAAATTTCCCTGACTAATGTTCTTTATTGTATTATAGCCACCAGAAAGTATTTCATAGCCTTTCTTCAAATCAGATAAAATCTGCCGGAACTGCGCCAGCTTCTCAATATTTAACGCTAACTGCGCGATTTCTTTCGCCTGGGCATTTACCCTATATGGGGCAAAAAAGACAGTAAAAAATAACCCGCCAGCGAGTACCCAACAAACCAACACACCACTTTTCATACGCACAATTTTATTTTGTTGCTTTCCTCATTACTTGAACATCAAGTAACTCTTTCCTCCGTTGTAGTACCTGAACTTTAGCTGATGAACAAAAATGCTTCGTAAACAGATAGCAATCTTCCATATCAGCATAAACACCATCTATTCGCTTGATACGCTCATCATCACTCAATTCAATCTTTCCGGCAGTTACCAAAGGAATAAGATCGTCCAATAGTCTCTCGCATTTACCCAGCATCCGAATTTTAACGCTACCAACATACCCCAATTCAGCCCCAACAAACAAATTACTCTCTCCCATGTCTCGCAGAATACTCTTGAAGTCTTTTGATACTTCAATACCCATTGTAACTATCTCGGCTATCCTGGAATAATTGCGAATCTTCGGGTTAATGGATTCTAACGAAAGAAAAAAATCCTTGTCCAGTTTAAAGTGTCCATCCTTAACGCTACCGATAAAGTTCAAACCTTGCTGCGCTGCTTTGTAGCCCTTCTGAAGAAACTCGATGTATACCTTATTGGCTGCAATCTGCTGCACATACAGCTTAATCTGGTTATTCTGAGAATAGGCATTGAAAGAAAAACCCAACAGCACACCTATGGCAAGTAATAGTTTCATACTACACTATTTTATTCCATACATCAACTTAATTTGCTCAACGTCCTTTTGATCTCTGGCCCGTTGCAAAACCAATTTCTTATTCTCATTATTGAATGATCGCAAGTCATTCAGGTTAACATCTATTCCGTCAGCAACCCTATTCAGTATCTCTATCCTTTTTCCGTCTGTCATTTTTGTACTGAAGGAGTTTATGACCAGGAAAAGATTATCTACATTCTTTAAACTCTCATCTATTATTCCGGTATAGACTTTTGCCATATAGTCAATTTCCTTCGCCGTAAAATGTTTATCATTTCTAAACAGAGCAAACGCTGCTTTGTATTCGTCTACAATGGCTATTTGTCTCCCTATTACTTCTTTTACCCGTTTATACGAACTGATAGCTTGTTTTACTTTGTTCAGTTCATCAAAATATTGTTGGTACTGCTCCTTATGCTTCTTTGTCCAATCTGAAATTTCATCCAACTTCAGTTTCGTAAGAACGTTCTCAACTTGCTTCTGAGCATTCTGCAACCAGATGGTCTTGTTCTGCAAACGTTGAACCGCAAGGTCTGCTGCTTTAATAGCGGCAATCAACGCCTGCCTCACAACCTCCCATATGATCGCGTGACTTTTTTGTGTTGGCGCAATCACCAAACAAAAGCAAAGGGCCAACCCCACAAACACCTTATTCATACCCCTTAGTTTATTTATTGTTTTCTATTCTTCTCCAACACCATTTGCTCGATAGCTTTCTCCATACTGCCAAACTTCTCCGCGTACTCTAAAACCTTAACACGTTCTTTTCCTTCTGTCGTGAAAGCGAAATATTCATGAGCGCACAAATCGTTTTTGAAGACCTTCGCAACCTGCCCACCTATCTCCATAAAAATCTCCCGATTATCCTTATTCACACTCAGCAATATGTTTTTCGATTTCTCCGACAGCCCTAATACAGATTGCAATTCACCGAATCGGTTCATAAATTTTCGCATATCCATCAGTATCTTCACGTCGGCATTAGCTACAATCGCATCTTTAATTACCGCGGAGGAAATCAGGTCATTTAGTTCTTGCGTAACGACAATTGGCACACCGTTAAACTTCCTAAACGTTTTAAATCCATACTTCGTAAACTCCGCCATACTGGGCCTTGTCAGCGCCTTCCATGCTTCGTCAATCACGAAAGCCTTCCTAACACCTGGCACCTTCCGAACCTTTGAAATGAACATCTCCATACATATCAGTACGACTACACTAAAGAGGACGGGATGATCTTTAATATTATCCATCTCTATAACCGTGAACCGCTGATTTAGTAAGTCCTGCTTGCCCTCTGCATTAAGTAAGTAGTCAAACTCTCCATTCTTGTAAAAAGGACGGAGAACGTACAGAAAATTGTCTACATCAAAATCCCGATCTTTGAGCCGGTGTAACTTCAGTTCTTCGATAAAGAACTCTTGCAGATACTCATAGAATGTATTAAAGCAGGGAGCGATCGCCGGATTTTCGGAAAGATGTTTGTAATAACCCGTTAGCGCATTCGATAATGCTACATACTCTGATCTATTGAAAGCCTCACTTTCTTGTTTCCATAAGGCCACCAGCAGGGATTTCAAGGCTTCCTTCTTCTCCGTATCGAGCGTCTGTCCAGGCGGGAGATAAAAAGGATTGAAGCGGATAGGATTTTCCTCAGTATAGGTAAAGTAAAAGCCACCCGTAAGTTCACAAAGCCCCCGGTAACTACCCCCAATATCCAAAACCACGATATGGGCACCTTGCTCAAACATGGTGTTCAGCATATGGTTAACGGTCATGCTTTTTCCACCACCGCTTGTACCACAGACGAGTGTACCCATATTTGAGGAAATACCCTTCATTCTGGGAGCTGTGTATGGGTCTACGTAAACGGGCCTACCTGTCAAACGATCACAAAATCTTATACCCTCTTTGGGGTCATCAGACCTGTAGTTACTTTCCAAATTCAGAAAGCAACAAGCCTGTTCTGCAAAAGTGTTGAACATATCGTTCCCCGGAAAATCAGCACCATTCCCCGGAATACCACTCCAAAAAATCTGAGCAGCGCCAATAGTTTCTTGCTTGGCGACAGCATCCATATGTGCCAAACCGGAAGTAACCAAATTCCGAATGTCCTTTTCTTCATCAGCAGATTCAGTCCAGGCTAATACATTAAAATGGGCCTTTACTGGCAAGCGTTGCTGGCTAATGCTCTCATTCAAAAACTCATTCACCGCATCACGACTAATAGCATTCTCCCTGCTATAGTTAGCGAGAGATTGAAGGCGAAGTCGCTTGCTTTCAAACTTCTTTAATGTTTGCTGCGCGTCGTCGACAAAAATATATTGGTTGTAAATGTGATTAACCGGAAGCAGCAACCCCAGATGTGACGCAAATCCTATTGAAAACTTCGTCTGATCTGTGCTATACTTATCATAGTTAATCCGCGACCCGCAAAGAGAAGGAAGGCTATCAACACCTGATAACGTGAAAAGCTGGCAGCTTTTGTTACCTACTTTCAGTTTGCCCCGTAACTCAATATCCTGGACTAGTAACTCATCTTCTTTATCCAGCAGGAACAGATACCTTTCAACAAGTCCAGCTTTACGATCTTGGCTTCCAAGTTCTGCATTCTTCAAGCGTTTTAAAATAATCCCTACATCACTCAGCACTTTCTGAAACTGTCCAGCCACGTCCTCAAATCCCTGCAACACCACTTCGCTTAACGTTTGTTGCGGAACGATATTTGGTCGTATAAGATTCGACATCAGTGATGTAGAACCCTTTCGCGCAGGCGACCGTTTTGTAAGCATAATGTAGCAACGATGATCAAGGAACGGTCTACCATGAAAGTATGCCTGGCTATGCTTCTTCAGAAAGCTATCCGATTCCGAAAAAATCCCTTCGTACTTATTCTTCACAAACCAATCTTGCTTATGAATCATTGTATTCTTCGGCAACAATTTAACAGCCTTTATCAAGGCTTGATGCCATACTTCAAAATCGTCAGCATGGGCGGTAAATATTTCAGGCAACTCTACACTGTATGCAATTGTTATGTCCCCCTGCTTACTTAGGATGCAATCATGCTCATAATCTGCAATGGGAAAAATATCTCTTAGCCACTTTTCCATCTTCACAATATTTTTCTTCTTTACGCCTCGACTACCTATATGGATAATGTCCACACTTGGTGATCAATACATCTTAAAAACACTCCGGTCATTGCACTTTATCACGTTAGGAATACCTCTACTAGCAATCTTCTTCATCATCCCATATTCTCCGTACTTATTACTTAACTTGTACACATGGGTAAATAGAAATGCAGTAAGGCCACCCACCAGTGCGATGCAGAAATAGGAATTTACCCCAACCAAATATAGTATGGCAAACAGCAATAGCGCTAACACCAAACCACCGCCGAGATACCATATATATTGAGCCTTCAACCCTTTAAACTCAACAGCTTTATCCACACCTTTATTGATCTTATAAACACTGTTTGCCATACTCCGTAATGCTTTACTGTTGGATTCCGAAAAATGAACGCAGCACAGTCGCTACAATGACTAAAAAAACGCAGCTACCAAACCAGGCGGCAGCAGTCGAACCTGTATCAGGGTGACCGTTTGACCACTTCTGATACACACGAACCGCCCCGATGAGGCCCAAGATCGCGCCCACTGCATACATAAGATCGCACCCAACACTAAAGTAACCGCGGACCTTATCATTTGCTTCCTGGATACCCGCCTTCCCATCCTGAGCATAAACGTAAACACTTAGCACTGCTGATAATGCGGTTAATACAGAACCGTAAAGCAGCCGCTTTCCAAAGCGATCAATCAACTTCATTTTCATACACACTTCGCTTTATATTGTTATCAAAAAATAATAGGCATAAAAAGGCCCCACGCACTACCTGACCCGAATCACTAACCACTCAACACTATCAGGTAACGGCAGGGCCAAAAACGCAAAAAATGCGTAATAAAAAAGAAACACTCCGCACCTTATCCCTCGCACTTGGTTTTCCTGCACACCGGTGCTGACGAGTGTTTCTAATGTTTCATTCATTCATCCCACAGCGCATTCAACTCATCCTCACTGAAACGAATGTCACATTGATCTTCAGCAATAACTTCGATCAGATTGGTAATCCCATTCTGATAAATGCTTCCCTTTGTACCTGGATACTTACCTAGTAGCATCTTAATGCTACTGGAAAGCCCCTCTTTGTCCATCCCTTCTTTTCCAGCTTGGCTTACCAGTGCTTGCAGCTCATCTACCAGCGAATGCACAGGAGCCATTGTCGTGGCGTCCTGATCTTCTACAGTTGTATCTTTCTCTTTGAACAGAACACTATCAACTGCCTTCTTCTCCGCTATCCGTTTTTTCAGGCTCAATATTGAACCAATCTTAACACGGAAGAAAACGACAACAACTGCATAATAGATTACCAGCAGTATGCAAAGCCATAACAAATAAGTAGTCCATGTAATCATAGTGCATTGCTTTTTATTGCTACACAAAAATGCACCAGTCGGAAAGCTGTTTTTCACACTATGGACAGAAGTCGGAGAAATATATTTTTTGTTGCTGATCTCGATCAACATACGCATGTATGCCTAATAGATGCGTGCGTGTGTGTCTATATATACAGCCATGACGCACGCATACATGTATATCAGAGAGAAATAGCACCGATAAAGAAAACACGACAGATGCGTGCATCGATGTATCTATTATATATACAACGCACGCATACATCTATTAACAAGCAGAAAAAGTCCCACTTCGGTCTGAAGTGGGACTTTTTCTATAACAAACGAAAATGCCGCTACAGCAGCGGCATTAACAAGCATTAGACATAAAAAACACACATCGGGCGGTTTACTGCTTCGGATTCTCATCCCAGTAGTTCATACGATCTTCCAACCGCTCAATCAAGTGATTTAAAAAAGATACCCGATCTTTCTTTCTGAGGCGTATTTCCTGGAACGTCCTATAAAAATTCCCAATGTCAATATTGAACAGTTTGGAAATGTCGGCAACAATATCCTTTACGTCTGCATTCCCATCATTCAGAACACCGGCGCTGTATAGAGCGTAAACAAGTTCTGTCAAAGCAACCTTTGAACCGGTCCACCTTAACCCTTTGGTAGATTCATTTTGAATCAGCCCCACCGTTTGCTGCACTGTTTCAGTAACCGATAATTGCCGGTATAGGTACGCACAGTATTCTTCATCGGCAAGAAACTCGGAAACAGTACTATCATGTAGGGTCTGAAAGGAACTATCTACGATCATGAACGAATCAGCCGAATACAACAGATCACCGGGTCGCCTCAGAAAATAAACTCTATCCAAATGTGTAGCACCAGACTTATAGTAAGCATATATCTCAGACCGCTTTTGGTAGTTTCGCTTTACTTTGCGGATCTCGCGTTTAAAATATTTTTTCGCATTAATCTTATCTACCATCAACGGCCGTTTTACCTCCGAATCATACAGTTTCCGAAAGAATATCAACTTACTCATAAATTGTGGCTTAACTTCCTTAAAAAAAGACACTTCGCTTTCTTCAGAGGAAAAACCATTTGTAATAACGTGTTGCCTCAAACGCTCAATAGCTAACTTAACGATTTCAATTCCGCCTCTCGCAAATACAATTGGGCTAAGTTCATCTTTCTTTATCTGTTCCAGCTCATCTACCATTTCGCTATGGAGCGTTTCGTAAACCGAATATCGCTGCTTCTGCATAGGGAATAGTTTTTTAACTTTACACTATTACTAATTTACCGCAAATGCCATGCAAACAGGTATTCAGGAGCATATCAAAAAAGAAATTTTAAACAGCAAATCGGAAATTTCTCTACTGCATAGTATATACCCGTCACATTCACTTATTTGCAATGCTGCATAGCGCAGATGTACTGATGTATATATGCAGTATATTCATTTAAAAAAGCGCCTGTAGTAGAGTGAGTAAGCATAGTTTTTGTAGGCAGATACAATAGACCGTCAATTGATCTAAATGGAAATAAACGACAACCTTCCAGAAGGGACAATAAAATGGACCGGCTCAAAAGAAGAATTTATTGAGTTCGTTTTGATAGTAGCAGACTATAGAATCTGTGTCAATACCCAATCACCCAATCCTGATAAAAGATACTACTATCAGATGTGTGATGTATTGGGTGATGACCTGATAAGATTTTTCAAAATGGATATTTCACCACACGAAAATTTTAAACAACTGAGGAAGAGTGCAACAATAAATTACCGCTTCACAAAACGAATAATTCGTATTATGAAGCGGTTGAAGCAGGATGAGTATTTTCTACATCTACTTGAAGATAGGGGAATATTACCTTCCGTAGAATACATAACCGAGGAACTCATCAAATGGAACAATATAGAGAAGATCACAACACTACTATGGCTCTACATAAACAAACGCTAACCGTAGGCGAGATTCAACATTGCTTGTAAGCATAGAAAAAGAGATATTGCAGATTCCCGTTCCCATTTATCAGTACTCTGCGATGTGATAACACATTCCAGCATGTCTATCGCTTCAGCTATACAGTAAAGACGATTGTACTTTTTCGTAAACAAAAGCAAAACCTGCGAAGTATCTCGCCTTTCTTCCTTCGAAAGAGCTTTACAACGATCAGATTTTTTCCAGTGTTTTCGATACTCTGCCGGAAGTCGTTTCAGCATCCGCTTACGCCTCCCACTCTGTATAAAAAAAGCCTCAAACATACGTAGAACATCATCGTAGAACTCTAATAATATTCTTCTTTCTTCGCCTGTTTCGTATAACCCAATTTCATTAGTCAAACTGGCATACTTCCAATGCTCAAAACTATCTTTCAGGTCATCCAATCCAAAATCCTCAAAGATAGCACGAAGAACATGCTTTTTCTTGGCCGACAACTTAATGAACAAAGAGTGCCGTTTGTGCTCATAACCTGGGTTTTCCATCTTGCTGAAAATTTAGATTATCACTTCTTCGGCAGCTTCAAACGCCACTGTCTTTCCCGTATCTACAAGAATATTGAAGACCAACTGAGCCTTTTCCCTTAGCTTCAATACATGTGGAAAAGCGGGTGCAAAATCATACGTATAACGGGCACCAACATACGCTTTCTGCAACACCTCCAATAACTTCCGTCCCTGTTCCGGCGGGAAGACCTCCAGCAATCGATATGTTACCAGGCCCGCATACCTCAATAGCCTATCGATACTGTGTGTATCGACAACAAAGCCACTTCCTATCAGGACAATGGTTTTAAGCGATTGCTCGAAGCACTGGTGAATCATAAACGTTGCCAGCTCACCTTCTTCACGTGCAATATATAAATCAGCACCGGCCAGAAACTCCTTAACACGATGTACCGTTTTAGTATATTCTCTTTTCCCGTCACGAGATTGCTTTATGCCTATCGTGGTTACCTCCGGTAACTGTATATTACCAGCATCATAGAAAATTATACCGGACCTGTGTACAGAAGTAACGAAGATATTACCATCATTATACTTTTCGATGAAACTTGCTGCCTCCATAGCTATTATTGTTATCCTGGCGAACTGGTAACACCTTTGTTCCAGAATATCCTCCCACTCGCTCATACGCCGGCTTTCTCCGTCTTTAATAACGACGAGCAAGAAGAAGTCTCCAAAATAGTGTGCAGCAGGCGAAACACTACTAAAAATCGTTTCTGTTCTTCTTTGATAATGCGAGGAACCTAGTATGTAAATCAATTCAGTGGGTACGCTTTCTCTAATAACCCCTACCACTACGTCTTGTACACTCTGCAATGAACTATTTTGATTGCTGAATAAATTAAAGGGCCGCATATATAAAATATTTCTGTGTATAATTAATTGGGGGTGGACAGGCTTTATTTGTTCGGACCCATCAAGTCTTTCACATGCGTTTCAAACATGGACCAATGCTTTTTGATAAGGGTTGTAATCATCATAGCTTCCGCTTTGGAAACAACAGACGTCTTCATCCTTCTATGAAACGTCGCGATTGACCAACCACATTCGGTCATAACATCAGCTTTGAGATACTCCCAAAAAGATTCGATATAAATTTGAAGGTCTCTAAAAGCGTTGTTAACCCCGTTCCCATCCAATGCCTCACCAGTATTGTGGTCCGCATTCTCCTGCTTTATAATTGATTGGCTATATTGGGGCGAAGAATAAGTTGGGCCTGTTGTTCGATCAGCATCCGTAAGCCAGCCTGAAGATTGCTGCTTCTTAGCACCAGGCGGTCTACCTGGTTTCCTTTGGGGTCCGTTTGGCCCTGAATGACCAATACTTGTAATCCGAGTACGCTTTCCGGTATGCGATAAACCGCTGTCGTTGTTCCAAACCGGTGGTGCGGTCCGTTCGCCACTAACTAAATCGTACTTTGGTCGCTCCCCCAGCGAGCGCCAGTTACCCGGTTTTTGGGGCAATCCCGTTTTCTCTTTTTTAGGTCTACCAGGTTTTCTTCCATTCTGCCCATCGCCACCGCCGTAGCCGAGCCTGTCATCATCAAAATGGTTCAAATTAAATTCTTCGCTATAATTTATCATAATACAAGTTTTATTCTCAGTTGGTAAGTCGGAGCAGATTTATTAAAGGATAGGGTACTTTTGGGAAAGTGGCGTCAAGATGGCGTCATCAAAATCCTTTTTATGTTCAGCAAAAAAAGTGATACAACCAATGTTGTCTATCCACTGGACAATTACAGCATCTTGATAACTATCGAACATATACATCGTTCCATTGTGGAAAAGGAAAGGGAAGTGGACCCGGTAAGACGATATAGGCTTTCTATCGATTTTAATTCCGAGAGATAGTTGAGACTTCCCCTTTATGGAATCCTTTTTAAAATACACAAAAGGTTTTTTCTTAGATATGGCTACCCTCCGGGCATTCGCTTTCGAAGGTCTCCCTCTCAATTGTCTCGAACCGTAGTACTTATAGGCATAGACAAAAATCTCATCTTGTAAAAGCGGATAAAGGATCTTCCATTCCTGGAATATCTCTTGAACCTCCAAATTCCAGCTTATCCGGTAAACATCCCCATACTTCTTTGCAAACTCCTCAACCTTCTTTCTAAGTTCACCCGCTTTTAAATACAGGCCAAGTTGATCTACAGTATACGGTCTCCCGATAGCCTCGTCAATCTCTGGTCCGAACTTCACCCAGGACACCAACTGATCATTTCCTTTCGATAGTTTACCATAGCCAGAGAGAATAAAAGGGAATTGTCGCTTGCCATACGGCAATGCTACAAAAAAAACAACGGCAGCACGCTTTTCCCGGGCGACGCTTTCAATGGCAGGTTCCAGGGCCAACATATCCGAAAGTGGAAGTGGCCATGATGTATTCTCAAAAGGATATAGTTGTTTTAGTTCTTTTCTTTTCGCTAGAGTAATACCATAGTCCGTTTCTATTTTATCATAGGCGTCTGGATATTTAAACCCAATATCAAATTGCTTGTTTTCCTGTAATTGTTCAAAATATTTGTTTCCGTACTTATAAGCTATGGCATCAATCGTTTTGAAAATGTGAATGCAGATACCAGGAGCTTTGTTTTTGCAACTACAGGCCACGTGTAAGTCTTTACTATCAGCATTGAACGTCAGAATATAGTCGCCAGTAGCAAATTTACTTTTGAGAACAAGCTGATGATTTTTATACGCCTGAAATTTTACGAGAGGGTGAGCTATATCTTTCAATAGCAAGCCGTCGATACTCTGCTTTTGTAGTTCTTCCAATGAAATGCAATTGCCATTCGTAAATGGAATAGCAACAGAAGCAGATGGAGCATGGGTGTTTAGTTTTGCTGTAGACATGATTTTCATTTCTAGCAAATGACGCCATTCTCAAACTGAAAATGCAAATTCAAATTCTGTATTTTACCAATCAGGTGTTGACTTTTACAAATGCCGAAAACCATATACTTTTAGTGTTTTATTGCTTATGACAAATGTTTCTATACACGAAGGCCAGAATGTTAGGAAGCTGCGGCTGATAAGAGGAATGAAGCAGAACAGGTTGGCACTAAGACTTGGAGAAAACTGGAATCAACAGAAAATATCCTATTGGGAAAGCAAACAAAAAATAGAAATTTCTGCTCTAAATGAAATTGCACACGCTTTACAGGTGCCTGTATGGGTATTTCAGATACCCTGTAATTTATTCAATAAAATAGCGCTACAGGTTCATAATCCTGTAGCTTTGGAGGATGATTTCTATATTCAAAAAATCATTGAATTGTATGAAAGATTGCTAATATGCGAATGGGAAAAGCAAGAACTTTTAGGCAGGAACAAGTGCAATATTTTTCGCACGGATGGATGCTAACCAGGTAACATGTAGACCAATTAACTTCTTGTTATAGACCGACGACTTTCAGGAAACTCGCTGGTAAAAAAATTTTACTATTTGCGTTTGGTCTTTTTTGATGCAGAACTTGAATCTACAGCAATTTTTAGATATTTACAGTCTGTATTTGAATCTAACGTGTCTATCAGATCTGCTTCTAAATATTCTTTTTCTAGTCCCAATTTAAATGAAACATGATTTGTATAAAATATATCAATATGATTCAAAGGGTGCCGATGTTGCTGCATTTTTTCCAATGCCGCCTGATACCCCTTTTCATCTTTGTCGTATCTTATGTAACCATCCTCTAGTAGAATTAATTCCCTAATTAAAGTCCAATAGTTAATCTTATGCTCCGCTTCAATATCAATAATTGGTTCAACGGATTCAAGGCAATGTTCACTATTGAAGATAGGGTTTTTAATTATGGATAGCACATTTGTAATTGCTAAAGAATCAATGTCAATAATGTTTTTGTAGCTTATGCTGGTATTGTTCTCATCATAGCTGATATTAAACGGGAAAGCAATCGAATATATTTTTAATTCACTGACGAAAAATAGCCTATTCATTTTGTCAATATTCACTATTATCTTCGTCTTAGCTCGTATTTTTTCCGCTTTCGGGCTATATAATAAAGTTCTACATGCCTCTAATAGAATCTCTATAATTTTATATTTGTCCTTTATTCGTTCTTCTGGAAAGAATGTTTTAAGTGAACCTTGATTAATTTCAATTTGAAAGGAGCTTTTCATTACATGTAAAATTCTAAATTTGTTCTAATGAATTTTATCGTTTTGGCTTTATCAAATCTGTCAATTCCTGTTTTCAATAAGGCTTCACTAAGTTTTGACCTTTTATCCTTATCTATATTCAGTTCGTCGAAAATATTCGTTAGAAAATCCTCATAGGATAAATTTGTATTACTTTGAATGAACTTAGTTAGTTTATTTTGTATCTCTCTCTTTTCCTTAACGTTTGGTTCGATTGTTTGAATATAATGGTACTTGTTAATTATGCGCAACCCTTCTTTATTTTGGTCAATACCCTTTTCTTCATGAACCAATAGGTAGGATTGAATAAAGGATCTAGTTAGCATAGTATACAGGATATTTCTGAATTTGTAGGTATTTGTTATCGATCCAGCTATGCAAATTACAAACGGAAATTCAAGACCTTTTACATTATTGGAATTTGAAACAAAAACAGTGTTAGGAATCTTATTTTTATTTTCATAGGCTCTATTAACATTCCAACCTAATTGTCTTCCAATATATACGCTCAATGAATCGATGTATTCATAAGTCTGTTTTGTATTTTCTTCCAATATTATAATTGCTATATCATCAGGCAATAAGTCCTTATGTTTAGTTCGAATACCGGTAATGATTTTGACTACATCTCCGACGCTATTTGACCCACCAATAACAACACTTTCAAAATCGTCTGTATTCAAATCCTCAAATCTTCGAATAGGATCTCTATGCAGTCGAACTAAATTTCCATCTACTCTTTCCAAAGTATACCCAATATCATTCCAGTAACTGTCCGGAAACCAGTTTAGTTTTTTCTTTTCAAATAATCCAAGGCCAATACCGTGGGCAAACATCAAAGTTCGCGGATCAGTCCTATAACATCTATTTAGAACAATATCCACTGCTACATCACTTTTATCAGCCTTCTCAAAAATATCTTGAAAAATATCACCTGCTATATAGACTTTATGTTTTGCTATCTTTTCACATAGTTCGAAGAATACACTTGGAAAATCCTGCCGTTCGTCCACCAGAATATAATCAAATGCAAATTCGAAATCGTTTTCATTTAATAGGTTTATTCGGTCTAATATCTGTTTGAAAATTTTTTCGTAGGTATTATCAACACTCCATCTTGAAAACGGAAGATTGTAAAAATTACATAGGTAACTATAAAATCCAGTATTAGGATCATTTTTTGACCCCCAAGCATGAGTAACCCACAGTCTTTTATGCCATTCGATTTGCTTATCTACTCTCATAAAGTTGAAAAAGTTAGGCACTCTTTCTCTTAGATTATTCGCCAAAGCAATATTATGGCAAGTAAAATATATCCTGCTGGATTCATCTTGTATGTAGAGTTCCTTTAGCTTATGTAGGAGCAACTCTGTTTTGCCAGTACCAGAAAGTCCTTGAATGGATACTGATTTCTTATTAAATTCTTGGTATATAAACCTAGTTTGTTCTCCATCAAAAAGTATAATATTCTTCTTTACTCTGGCTAAAATCGTCTCTGGAACTTTAGCACCTACTTTGTCAATATCATTAATACTTCCTATTAGGAGGGAAATTAATAATTCACTTACTCTCTGTATTTCTGGTGCTATTTTGTTATTATTTAATAATAGTTTAAAACTTGTTAAGTTGCCATAGGAGATTAGAGCTGTATTATTTTGTTTCCATTCTCTTGGCCTGCCTATGTGATTTCTATAGTTATACTTGTCTGAGATTGAGTTTATATCCTCAAGGAAATCATCATAAAATTCCTCAAAGCTTTCATCATCACCTTTTAAATCAACAAACATAAGCTTATGTCTGGGAGAAAGGATAACGACTGCATTCTCTTGATAAGGGTATTTGTATTTTTTATCGCCTAAAGGTGCATTTATGACATATAGTTGCTCATTTGGGTTTTCTCCGCAATAGCCTTTAATTTCATTAAGTATTGCACTATTGAGAGAGTTTTCTTCAATTTGGATGTATAATAAGTTCTTCTCCATTTGTTAAAGGTTGCAAATCTTAAAAAGCAGATATTTCCTTCTTTTTAAGGACTGAATATTATATTATGTCTAAACAGTAGTCGTTTGAACTAAAGATATAAAAATATTCATTTTGTACAAGTCATTTATATATCTTCAAGGATTCCAAAATTAGTTCCAGTGATTCTGCAAGTTTGTCGTACTGATTTGTATTAACTGTTTGATGGAAGCAGTTAGCAATCGTGGAATTACTAACTCCACAATTTTCATAAAAATTCATGGTGTTATATTGCACTCTATCATCACTGAAATCTATTAAACCTTGCTCAGTTACACCCAATGCCCTTGCAATATCTTTTACTCTACCTATTTCTATTCTCTCCAACTGTTCCAATTTTGAAACATCTTGAACAGAAATCCCCAGGGTATTTCCGAACTCCATCTCTGTTATTCCTCGTAGCAGGCGAATGCTTTTAATTTTCCTACCCCAATGCTTGTTACAATTACTTTCAACTATCGCCATCCGTCTATTGTTTTTGTTTCTTCAAATTATCTGCTGTTTGTTTTTCCCTAGCGATAAGTTTCTCATAAAGTGACATTGCCTGGTGAATATCGAAAGTATTTAGATTCTCAATATTGTTAGCGCAAATACCCGAAGCTGTCACACCACTGGAATCATAAAAATTAATAGTATTATACAACACTTGCTCTTCATGGTATTTTTTAAGTCCTTCAACGGTGACTTCCAATGCTTGTGCGATTTTCTCGATCTTCTCATCATCTAATTTTTCGCTTTGTTCCAATTTTGAAACAGCCTGCTTCGACATGCCGCCAAGCCTTTCACCTAACTGCGTTTGAGAAAAACCTCGTAAACGTCTTATCCTTTCAACCCTACGCCCCATGTGAGCCACATTTGTACTATTGATTGACTTTTCCATTTCGATTAAATTATTTATTCATTATTAGATTTATTTCTTAAAATCTCAACCTTCTCTCTTTCGCTGGTCAATAGCCGCTCATAAAGTTCAACAATTTTTTCAAGAGGATTAAATGTACCAGCGACAGAATTAATCGAATTATCAGAGAATGAACAATCCCTTACGTTATTGATATTATTAATAACATTTCTTTCATCAAAATCCCTGATTAAATCAGCAGACACACCCAATACATCTGCTATTTTATCCATCATTGCATCATCTATGTACTCCATCTTTTCTAGTGCTGAAATACCTTGCTGACTTAAACCTAAATCCGTTGCTAAAGCTTCCTGTTTAACATTCATATAAACCCTAATTTTTTGGATATTCTTTCCATGATGCTTGCTGGATTTCATATCTGGAGAGCCTGTAACCATATACTCAATTTTAACCACAATATAGTAAAAGTCAACCAATTTCCAGTTAAAGTCAACTAAAAATTGGATAAAATTAGCATCACAAGGGCTAACTTGCTGGATGAGACTAATTCCCTTGCTATTGGAAATATGACAAATTCATTGGTAGAGCGGCATTCGATACAATACTAGCCTGAAAACTTATACTTCAATTTAAAAATCACGCATGAAATTTATGTTTTTCTTTGCGCTGGCCCTTATTGGGCTGGCACGACCTTCCTTTGCTCAGGATCTTCAACCAGCAAAACTACATCGCCTATCTGTAGGCGATACAGTACCCGACATTTTCTTTCTCCTTTGGAACGAAAAAGCGCCAATTAAGCTGAGTGACCATACCGGCAAGCTGGTGATCCTGGACTTTTGGGCAACATGGTGCAGTAGCTGCGTTCGCATGTTTCCCAAATACGATTCCCTTGAAAATCAGTTCTCCGGGCAGATAAAATTCCTCTTGGTCAACAGCGTTCGGGGAACACTGGACAGCATCCCGCAACTTCAAACATTTTTTAGACGTTGGCAAACAGTAAAAGGAAAGCCCTTCCCACTTACCACTGCCATCAACGATACCACCGCGTTTAAACTGTTCCCGCATATATACATTCCTCACTATGTATGGATTTCAGCCAACAGGAAAATACTAGGCATCACTAGCGCCGAAGCACTTACTACCGGCAACATACAAGAAGCACTGAAAGGACAAATTTTAAAAGAACCTATTAAGGATGACAGATACGATAGGGATAATTGACACAACACCATTTATTCACCAAAACACAATTTTTCAATGAGATTTATTTTTGCAGTATTTCTTTTCTTACTCGCCGCAGCCGCATCGGCACAGCCGAATGCCCGTGTAAAGATCAGTGGGCGGATTTTATCTAATGACCAAGTGCCGTTAGCTGGTATTTCCATATCAGCGATGAAAGGCGGCATCAAAACTACTACGGGAACAGATGGTACATTCACCCTCTCCCTTGTTGAATTACCCGACACCCTGAACTTTACCCATATAGGCTACCAACCAGTCCGAACGCTGATTGCCAGCCCGGAAAAAGCGTTGGAGGTCATCATGAATACCGTTGCCACGGAACTATCACAGGTTACAGTCAGTACCGGCTACCAGCGGATAAAGCCTAACCAGGTCAACGGATCATTTTCTATTGTAGATAATGTATTGCTAATTCAACAGACTGGCACAAATATCCTCAACAGGCTTCAAAACGTTACACCCGGCCTGAGCTTTAACCCAGGCTATGGCAATGCAAACAGCAACAACAATAAAACCGGTATCAACATTCGGGGCTTGGGTACCATCAACGGTTCGCTGGATCCCCTCATTGTTCTGGACAATTTTGTATTCAATGGGGATATACAAAACATAAACCCTACAGACATAGAAAGTATCACGATCCTAAAGGACGCAGCAGCGGCCAGTATTTGGGGGGCCAGGGCAGGTAACGGGGTAATCGTCATCACCACCAAAAAAAGCCGATACAATCAAAAACCAACCGTTTCTCTTACTACCGGCTCAATCGTTCAAAAGAAGCCCGATCTATCGACCCTAAACGATATGAGCATTGCCGACTACATGAACTTAGAAACATTTCTCTTCGGGAAGAACTACTTCAACCCAGCACTAAACCGGAAGTTTGTTCCAGTTCCACCACTCATTGAAGTGCTACTGAAGCGAAAATCTGGTTTGATCTCCGCTACTGATAGCATTACGCAGGTAGCTGCGCTACAAGCACAAGATAGTAAGGCCCAGTATGAAGAGTACTTTTACCGTCCTGCTACAACTCAGCAATACTCGCTAAGCGTATCTGGTGGCAGCAGCAATGTAAGGTGGCTAATGGCAGGAGCAATTGACCGAAACACCGACAACCTTAGTACCAGGTATGATAAGGTGAATCTCCACCTATCAAATGCGGTAAAACTATCTGCTAAACTACAAACTGACATAAACGTATATTATACCAACAGCAAAGCCACCAGCGGAAAAGAAAGTTTTAATACCGTGGCTAGTGTCAACGGCAGATATACGCCTTACCTTTCATTTGCAGACAAAGAGGGTAACCCTTTACCTGTTCCTAAATATTACCGAGATAGCTACGTAGACACAGCAGGTGCGGGACATTTACTTAACTGGAAATACATTCCACTGGATGAATATAAGCTACGGCAAGCAACCACACACACAGACGATATACTCGCCAATATCACCATTGCCTATAAAATCTTACCGTCATTGCAGATAAGTGTTCTTTACCAACATCAGCAACAACGTACAGACCTGCAAAACATATCAGGCGTAGGCAGTTTTGACGCTCGAAATACCATCAACCTGTTTACACAGGTTAACCGCTCTACTGGGCAAGTGACACAGAACGTCCCCGTCGGGGACATTCTCCGCACTACTTTCACCAATCGAAAAAGCCAAAACCTACGCGGCCAGATTGACTTCAACAAGAAATGGAAAGACCAAAATGTAGCACTGCTCGCTGGCGCCGAGATACAGCAACTTCAGACTGATGGCAATAAGAATATATACTACGGATACAATGATCAACCACTTTCATATGCAAAGATGGACTTCTTAAATCAGTATCCTACATTCATCACCGGCAGAAACCAAATCATAGCAGATGCAGGACTGCCACCAGCAAACACAACAAATCGTTTTGTTTCTGCATTCGCCAATATGAATTACGGGTACAAATCAAAGTACAGTGTTTCTCTCAGTGCGCGATACGATGGCAGCAATGCCTTCGGTGTCGCAACAAACGATAGATGGAAACCTCTTTGGTCCGCCGGTTTAGGATGGGATATTTGTCGTGAACGATTCTACGGCCTCCAATGGCTACCGCAACTAAAACTGCGGGCGACTTATGGTACGTCTGGCAATGTAGACCTCACTCGGACAGCGTTACCTGTGGCTGTGTATAGCGTGGACCCACTTACAAACATACCAATTGCCGCCATAACAAACCTGAATAATCCCCGGCTACGATGGGAAACTGTAAAGCAGGTCGATATAGGACTACAGTTCTCCAACAACTTTCTATCAGGCAGTGTTGACTACTACAGGAAAAAGGGGACCGATCTTTACGGCCCTATGCCCTACGACTACACAGCGTGGGGTGCCTCCAATTTTATCATCGCCAATGTTGCTGACATGCAGGGTACAGGTATCGATGTACTGCTAAATAGTCAAAATCTCAATGGGAAATTAAAGTGGAACACAACTGCGATTTATAATTATGTCAGCAACAAAACCACAAAATACTATGATGAATCTGCGCAGAGTATTAACACACTACTAAGCGGAGGCAGAAGTATTACACCGGTGATCGGCAGGCCGTTATATAGCATCGCAGCTTTTCAATGGGCATCACTCGATAAGGCCGGAAACCCACAGGGTTATTTAAATGGTGAACTGAGTACAGACTACGCCGCAATGCTCGCATCAACACCGGGAAAAGATGGAAAAATCCCAAGCATTGTATATGTAGGTTCTTCTATACCCAGGTCTACAGGAAGTTTGATAAATACATTTGGATTCTTCAATTTTGAGCTATCGGTAAATATTTCTTACAAATTCGGGTACTACTTCCGCAAGCCATCAATATCATACTCAGGTATAGTTGCCGGTGCGATGGGCAACAAGGAATATGCTGAAAGGTGGCAGAGGCCCGGTGACGAAAACAAAACATCTGTACCATCATTTAATTACCCAGTTGACGGCACCCGTGATATGTTCTACGCATATAGTACGATTAACGCCCTCAAAGGCGATCATATCCGGCTACAATACATTAACCTCACGTATACACCGGTAGGGCATTTCGGCATAAAAGCGCTAAAACAATTCCAGCTATATGCAAACATGGCGAACGTTGGTATACTATGGCGGGCCAACGATCACGGAATAGACCCTGACTTCCCGAATGGCTTACCAACGCCAAAAACATTTTCCGCCGGCGTACGCGCTTCATTCTAAACCTAAAAAAACAAAATCATGAAACACACAGCATATATACTACTACTCGGTGGACTACTCGGTGGACTGGTTGGTTGCAACAAATACCTGGAGGTACAGCCCGACAATACATTGACAGTACCCAAGACCCTTACTGACCTACAGGCATTACTTAACAATTCCCAAAAAATGAATCTCCAACGGACACCAAACTTCAGCGAGGCTTCCGGGGATGACTACTTCTTATCTGATGACCAATTCAATAGCCTTGATGTAGAACTACAGCGAATCTATACATGGAAGGTAAAGGAATACAAATTTCAGAATGACTGGTCTATTGCGTACGAACCGGTATTTATTGCTAATCTTTGTTTAGAGCAATTGCAGAAAATACCGCCAACCACAAACCAGGCAGTATGGAACCAGGTCAAAGGTGCTGCGCTGTTCTTTCGCAGCTATTACTTCCAGCAGCTAGTAAACACGTTCGCACCAGCCTATGATGCCGCCACAGCTACAAACGATCTAGGCATTGTATTACGCACTCACTCAGACTTCAACGAACCAAGCGAACGCGCCAGCGTACAGCAGACACTTGAACAAGTACTACATGATGCCAAAGAGGCCGCCTATCTATTACCGGACCTCCCAAAGCTACCAACAATGCCATCGAAGGCCGCCGCATATGGTCTATTGGCGCGTACCTACTTATCAATGCGGTACTACGATAGCGCCTACCACTATGCTGATGCTGCGTTACACCTAAAATCCGACCTTATGAACTTTGCCGCCGACAATGACATAAACAGTAGTATCACCTCACAAATTCCTTTCCGACAATTCAACAAGGAGACTATCTTCTATTCGGAGATGGCAACCACTAATTATGTCATAAATCCATCTACTATAGCTGTGGATTCCAACATCATAAAATCGTACAACAAAGACGATTTACGCCTTACTGCCTTCTATACGAAGGAGGATACAATATATCGATTTAAGGGCAGCTATACCGGGAACGAATGGCAATATTTCACAGGGATTGCGGTAGATGAATTATACCTGATACGAAGTGAGTGTGCCGCACGGGTAGGAATAATAGGACAAGCTATTTCAGATATGCAAACACTGTTAAAATCAAGATGGAACGAATCCGCCAATCCGCCAGTGATAACGCCTGCTGATAGCAAGGAAGCTGTGACTATGATACTCAATGAGCGGCGGAAAGAACTTTTTATGCGGGGCACCCGCTGGATGGATATAAAACGGCTGAATAAAGAAGGTCGGAATATCTCCCTGCAACGTGTTGTTGCAGGCACTACTTACAGATTGAATGCAAACGATCCATACTTCGCTTTACCACTTCCACAGGACATAGTGAGCAATACAGTACCACAAAACAAGTATTAACCAGTATCTAGGAAAACCTAAAGAGGCTTCAGTAGCCCTGATGTAGAGAAGGCGGCCTTTAGCCGCCTTCTTTCTTTTTACCTTCTTCATATTCCGTCACCCACTTCACCAGGGCATCCCAATATGCTGATGGCAAATCCTGGCTATTCGGATAAGCGACCCACTCTCCCCCCGACACCCTCACTATCTGGCCGTAATGGTATCTATTCACAGTTACGTAATAGCTATTCCCACCGGCACCATGCGGTTTAGAAAGTTCGACTTCACGCCCACGTTTGTCCGTAAACTTTATACCATCCATACTCGAACCAATAAAAAATCACTTTCTTTCAGCCAGCGTCCAACCGCTATCCGACAACATCAACACAGCTTTTTCCTTTTTAATGCCTTCTAATTTATAATGAGACAATTCAGCAAAAGGCGTATTATGCTGATGCTCTACAGTGTATTCAACTGTTGCTTGTTTTCCGTCAGGTTGGGTTTTAACATCGACAACCTCTTTAAAATGCAATTCGCTAATTTTCACGCGTTGTATACTGTATTTCTTATCGCTTTCAGTTACTGGTAACATATACAATGCTGCCTTATCAGTAAAGCTGATAAAAGGTTTCCCAGCATCTGCCAGTGATTGCGTTTTCTGTATTCTAATGTAACCCTCATCTTCCAATTTTGTTTTCAGTGCGCCCGCTGCGTGCTGTGGGTCAGCCGTAAATATCTCCCAGTCTAGCACTTTGGGGTACTTCTTGGCGATGACTTCTGCCGCCTTCTCTTTTGTCAACTCATTTGAGCTACAGGAAACAAAAAACACTGTAATAAGTATATAAATAAATATGCGCATAATTCATATGATTTTACATGCAAATTTACCGATTTCACCCCAACAAAAACCGCACTGTGCCTATATTACAAGTTGATTCTATCACACGACAAAAAGGCTACACCTCGCTTCGAGGGTAGCCCTTTCAAAATAAAACAAATTTACCTTGCCTGATTAGAATACAGATTTCCGCTACCAGAAATACCAGTCACGTATGCTGTAGTTCCACTTTGAGCAGCAGAAATGCTGACACCGGAAAGCTCAGTCGGACTATTGGGGTTATCTACATAATCAGCACTCACCAAGATACGGCAGGCTTTCTGGTTAATATTAGCACAACCGCTCAGGTTAAGCCCCTTATACTCCCAATACGTGTTTGACGGATTGGACACATTTGCAGTAGTTGATGGTTGTGAACTTTTAAACTCGAAAACGTACATATCAGCGCGTTTACTTTTGGCTTCTTTAAAGGCAAATCCAGTAAAGGCAACTACGGCGGCAAATATGCCGATTAAATACTTTTTCATTACATGAAATTTTTAATTGTTAAAAAATTATTTAATACAGACCGGACAACTTAACCTTTCGTCATAGGAGGCGCACGGCTACCATCATCGAGGCACTTTCCTGTTGCCATCATTCCCAATATTGCCAATACAATCATGACTATATTAAATGCAATGTGCGACTTCCAGGACAAGCCTTCGAGAACACCAGCACACATGCACGGCAACTTTGGCGATACCACCATCATATAACATAGATAGAAAGTAAATACTGATAGTAGAACGATAGCGTATTTGAAGCCTCTCATTCTTAAACTTGGTACAAACAACGCTACTGCAATTAATATTTCGATTACTGGTAGCGACCATGTAACTACTCCCGCCACGTCCGCCAATAAATACGACTTTTCTAAAGCATCCATAAACCGACTATGATTATACATCTTGTCCAACCCGGTATACAAAAAGAGGCAGATTAGCAAACCCGATGCGGCTTGCGCGATATATCCCTTTGTTCTAATTCCTGGTAATGGTTGCTTACTATTAAGGCGCATATGGCAAAGTGATTCCTGATAAGGTCTATCCTTACCGATATATTTCACATTCTGTTGGCGGTATTACAACGTCCTTTGTGTTTGTCTAAAGCTGAGGGCTACAATATTCTTGATTGTCTGATGAATCTATATTAAAGTTAGGAACCTGTTTGATAGTTAACAATACATCAATGTTGAAATTTCCTTTTTGCTACAAAAAACTTCCTTTTTGACACATTACCATTCTACAATAATTCATTCAACAGAATTTCTACCAGTATTTGGAATGCCATACCTAAATTCATATCCCGCCACACTGATAACTTTGTTTTTTCCATTGGATAAAACGCCCTGCGCAAATTATTGTACGTACGAAAACCGCATCGCCTCGCTACCTCAGCCAGCGGCAGCTCTGGATTCGAGAGCATGATTTCCTTTGCAGCCTTCACACGTTCGTATGTTAGATACCGGTAGGGAGTAATGCCGAATACCTGGCGAAACTTATACTTAAAATCAGTGGTATTCATCTGTGTAGCTTTTGCCCATTTTTGCAATGTCATTGCTTCCGAGTACCTACTCATTATCATCTCTCTCACATGGTATAAATTTTCTGCTTGTTCGTAGGTGATCTTCTTATCATGCCCTCCATTTTTAATCAAAGTAGCTACCACCTGCTGCACGATCTCTATTGCTGCCCCGTCTTTTGCAGGGTCTTTCAACAACGACTCCACACCCTCCAAGACAGAATATCCACTCCAGACCGGAGTGTCGGAAATCCACACTGGCTTATCATGACCGATCATCTCGGAAAACGTATCAAATACCCTACTTCGTAGATTAAGTTGACTGAATAAGTCCGTAGATACGTGCATATCCACCACCTCGTAGGTTACGTCAGCTTTTAGCCGTATCTCAACATCAGTCAATGGCGAGTACTGAAAATACATTTGACCTTGCATGATACCGACAGGCTTCCCAAGGTAAACATGCGCTATATGCTTTTTCAACATAAGTCGAAAACCTAACCATTTTACATTCCTAACAACACGCAAAGACACATCAGCATATGGCTTGTAGGTACTACGCCATATCGTGAATTGTTGCTGTTCCACAACCTGATAATAAAAATCTCCAAAACCGTTGATGGACTGGTAAGCAAGGCTTCCGGGAATATATGTCTGCGGTAGGCTATGGGGATTGTTTGGCATAAAACTAACTTGTCCGTTAGTTCTTTCGGATAAGGTAAACATTAAGCTGAGGTTTTAATGAATAATGGGTTACTCCTTTTAAGACGCTGGCATTTCTCGTATTTTTTAAATGGTTACCAAATGATGGGGTTGTCCGGTCATTATGCCCCTATAATAAATTTACAAAACTCCATCCATTAATGTACACAGATGTGCTATTCCCCTTTACATATTTATCTAGTGTCACATTGAAACTGAGATCAAAGCAACTTTTTTCTATAAACATTTTCAATTATAAAACTATCATTATTACTTAGGGTATTTGGGAAGTCAAGGCTTGAATCTCGATGAAACTTCCGTTGCGTCGCACTCTTGTGCGAAAAATCCTCTACTCACCCTACCATATCATTCATGCCACCATACGACGCCACTACTATAACAATTATAACACTGACGACTACACGATTTTAAAACGATTACCGCATTGAAGGAATAGATGTGTATCGTTTTCCGGATGCCGGAGAACAGCCCTTGAAAAAAAATCTCCACCCAAAAGGGTTGTATTTTTTTTCGGCAGGCAGTTCTTCCGGGCTCCGAAAAACAATGCGCAGCGTTGCTGGCGAAAAAGAAGAAAGCGGCACACACAGTAAGCCGTAATCATTAACTCAAAACTTTTTCGTTATGCAACTTTCAAACAATTTATCAGAAATCGCAAAGGTTATCCGCGAAGATTGGAAGAATATCGCATATGCTGCAAAGCCCTATTTGTCGGCTATGGAAATACTAAACAGCATTGACGATATGCTGTATCATGAAAGCGCTCGAAGTATAGTACAGCGTTTCCTTCTGAATGCTCATTCATGGCATGGAGAAACCGCAAGATTAGTAAAAGCCCACCTAAATAACCTACTCAATCAGTAACGCCCTACGGGGTATTATCCCCTCTTTTCCTCACTTCAAATATTTCACTATGCAAAAGATATTATTAAGCCGCTTAATGCGCATGTCCTGGGAGATACAACGCCGCCGTCATACCAATCGATCTAAAGCCCTCCTGTCAGCATGGGTTATTTTCCAAAATGATGATATAGCAGTAGGCTATCTCCGTGCAAAGCACAGCACCCGCCACAGTAAACCCGCACCTATTAAAAACTTCTCCCTTTTCAACTTCTAAAAATTTGAACGATGAAATATTTCAATAACTGTAAAACCTTAGACGAAGTAAAAATGCTTTACCGCGAGCTGGCAAAAGAACACCACCCCGATATGGGCGGTGATACCGCAACCATGCAGGAAATCAATAAAGAATATGCTTTTGCCTCTGCCTTTATTGCAAAGGGTTCCGGCATGACGGATGAACAAATAGACGAAGAATTAAAACTATCTGAGGAATACAGAGAAAAAATAGAAAAAATTATTCATCTGCCCGGAATCGTTATCGAGCTTGTAGGCAACTGGATATGGGTCACCGGAGAAACAAAGCCGGTTAAAGAAACCCTAAAAAACGCAGGTTTTGTTTTCGCTTCAAAAAAGGTTGCCTGGTTCTACAGGAACGAAGCATTTAAAGTGCGCGGCACTGGTGCGCCGCTGGAACAAATCAGGGCAAAATACGGGTCACAAACCGTACACGGAAAAAAAAGAAAAACCATTGATGAAGCATAAAAATGACGGAGCGGCACAGCCGCTCTGCTTACCCTCTCTTTTCGCTCACACCCAAATTTCAAAATCATGAAAAAGTTAAATCACCAAGCTACAAAAACATTTTCCGAAATACTAAAACGGTTAGGCACACGCGAGTATGTCAAGATAGAAACATATCAGTTTATGGCGCTTACGGTGGAAGTATTAAACACTTTGATAACCACTGAATGCGGCGAGGCTAAACTTGTAAGCCTATGCCACTACCACCAAGAAGACGGGGTATCAAAACGCGACCCGGAAATGAGATTTATTGTCGTAGATGGAAGGAGCGACCCAAAGGAAATAAAAAAACTAGTTGTTATCCCCCAAATGTTCCGTCAGGACAACAGAGGCATAAACCAGGACAGCATAAACCTTGAAAACGATGTTATCGTGTCCTACTGGCCGGACCTACAGCTTGATCATACCTTATGCGCTAACCAATGGCTAGCCAATATCCAGAAACAAGGATTCTTAAAATAACAAAGGCGCGGAGCAATCCGCGCTCATTCCTTCACTTCAAAACCTTAACACATGACCTCACTTTCTAAAATGAACAACGAACAAAAGGCAAAGTTAATTTCTGAACTTTTCATCGAAGAAATTCCTGCCTTCCTGGACTATACAAAGGAATTTTCTGGCCGGATAACCGGTGACCCTGACAGCCTCCGCAAGCAATGGAAACCCAATCCGATTATCGGCCCGGCTGATTGGATTTATTACGCTACCGAAATAAGCCGCCTAATTGAGAAATACCGCGCCAATCTGGTAAAATCTCCCAAGATGTTTTCCGAGCAGCTTTTTTACGGTATGCTGGCATTATACACCGTCCATTGCTTACAGCAGTATGCAAAGCAAAAAACGACAAACGAGAGGTTCAAACTCGCTTGCGATCTCATTTTTTCATCACATGACTAAATCCAAAACAAATGTTACCTACAATTTACGTACGGTCTGATATGGCCCTACCAGACAACTCACAATGGGAAAATCGCTTCAATGTAAAAAGCGAATCCTCCAATCGTCTTTATGTTATTTCTCAGAACAAAAAAAATAGACATTGGGGGTTCAGTTGCCCAGGTTGGAGGGCACACCGGACCTGCAAGCATCTTTCCGCTCTCGGACTGCCTGGTCACTCTCAACCATATGAAGTAAACCTCATAAACCAATAGACTATGGCAAAGAAAGGCTTTCTTGATGGCTATAAAACGTACAACACAGACAGTGGCTTCGGCAGCCCCGGCGAATGGCGTGAAACATTTAAACAACGAATGAGTAAGGAAGATGCAACGCTTATCATTACAGAGATTGCACAATCTCCGCATGAAATACTCGGTATAAAACCCGGAGCATCTGCGAATGAAATTAAAACCGCCTTCCGTCAACTTATCCGGCAGTGGCATCCAGATTTAAACCAACATCGAATAACAGAAGCCGAAGCAATGAGTAAGAAGATCATAGCGGCCCACACCCTACTCACTTAAAACATCTATCACCAGGTATGCCTTCCTTCAACATGGAAGGCATACCATAAACCCGAACAGAAACGCCCAAACCCGCGGTGCCATTCCTCCATCTTATAAAAATATCCATATGCCCATAGACAAGAAAAGTAAAGGATACGATGTATTCTGTAAAAATGTCTTTAAAGTATTTTGCCGTTCTGCCAAGCGGGTGACCTTCCAAGAGGCACTCACAGATCACGAACAATATTACTTCATCGATGATTTTGCGGATAGGCATGACATTATCGCTTTTCATATCTACCTCGATATTTTCTTCTTCATCGAAACACCGATAGAAGGGATAGTCAAGTATCAAATATACATCGGACACACATATACGATACACGAATTAATACCTGATGCAGAACGGGAATTATTTGAAGTTTTCAAAAGTGGATGGGAATAGTAAAAAGTAACCCACAACGCCGTTCCGATCACTTTGACAATCTGAAAAAAAAGCCGTTATCCATTCATTAACATCATCTGATTGAATAACGGCAATTGTTGTTAACCTAACTGCCGGAAACAAGCTATAACTCCAAACATTGAATGCTTTCGAGGTATGGCCTATCCTTCCGGACCCCAATCTTCAATTCATACAAGCTGTTGACCGGGCAGGATGCAAAATCAACAGTTTCTCTATTCAATTGATAGTTCTTTAACTGCTTATTCAGAAATACCGTCAACTGAAACCTCAGACCGCCCTGCTGTGAGAAAAAACCATTTATCCCCATTATCTTTTTAGCCCAAATCTTAAAATCAAGCCGAGCAACCACTATACCAGTCGGAACAGACGTTATTGAGTAGGGATATTCTTTGGTATGCAATCCCATTTGCAAGGCTTTACTCCATGCCAGCACATTACTTTCCATCCGCTTATCATTTCTGTGTTAACAAAGAAATTTTTTCATTCAATTCTGTCAGGCCGGCCTTCTTCAGCAGTTCGTCTGCTAATCCCTTAATGGAATCAACTGTCGCCGCTTCCATTCCGGCAAGAAGTGCATCTTCACGGCTCTTCAATCCTGCGTCGATCACCTTCGCCAATAACAGGATTAATTTTCTTGGTTGCACTAAACTGACTTTTACCGTATCCCCCATTCCCGGAGAGGCGAGTAATGTCTCAAAAATCACAGCTACATCTTTCGCACTTAACATACTCACTTGTTTTTTTTGAACAATATTTTTTCCAGTGTAAAATTATTACTAGTGACAACCAATCAGCACTTTCACCCACGTCCTTCTTTGCAGTGGTATAGTCTCAACTGTGTTACATCTCTACTTTTGTATCTGCAATTTTGCTTTGTGTAATTGAAAAATGTGAGTTATGACAATAGAGCAAGCTAAAGACCTGGATATGGTTGACTACCTGTCCAGATTAGGACATCAGCCAACAAAAATTTCCGAGCCTCATTACTGGTATATCTCCCCACTACGCCCAGATGAAAAAACACCCTCTTTCAAGATAAATCGAGTGATGAATAAATGGAAAGACTGGGGAAGTGGTGATAGCGGGAACATTATTGATTTTGGGGTCCAGTATCATAAATGCTCTGTAAAAGATTTCTTGCAAAAGCTGGATGCAAACACGCCAACGACTAGGCCTGCAATCCCACAATCTGATTCACCGGCGGAAAGCGAAATCACGATCAGGCAAGTGAAACCTATTACATCAATACCGCTCATACATTACATACGTCAACGTGGTATCCCGATGGATATAGCGGAGCGTTACCTGAAGGAAATAAACTATAACCTCAAAGGGAAAAATTACTACGCCCTGGGATTCAAAAATGACGCAGGCGGATATGAGCTGCGTAACAAATACATCAAGGCCAGCAGTGCGCCCAAAACCTCCACATTCATTGACAATAAAACCGATCAACTTGCAGTGTTTGAGGGATTCTTCAACTTTCTCACGTATCGCGCTATGCACAGAGATGAAACGAAGAATCCAACCAACTATTTAGTCCTAAACTCTCTGTCTTTCTTCAACGGCAATATGTCAAGAATGACAGCGCATAACCACGTGCGCCTGTTTCTTGATAATGACAAATCCGGCGATAAATTCACCAAGCAGGCATTAACTTCCGACTGCCAAAAATTCAGCGATGAGCGGAAGCTGTATGCCCATTACAAAGACCTTAATGAGTGGGTACTCAATATCACCCCTCAGCAAAAGCAACAACACCAGCAGCAACACCGAAGCCCCTAGTATCTCCCGGCTACGTACTCTCTCGATTGTGCGGGGCTTCGGGCCATCTACACAATAAGCCATTGCCGTATCCATCATTTCAAACGATTCCCTCACCATGCCTGAATCTGCCATTGTCGCATCCAGTAGTGCAAACGATTCTTTCACCATGCCAGAATCTGAGATCAACTGCTGCGCTATGATCGGCCAGATGTACGGTTGTGCCACAAGGCTACAACCGAATCTGGCCGGCACCCTCCGAAGTCGGGGCCGGAAAGCGCCAAAGGCGCGTCCAAAACCATCTCTAACCATTTAACATTCTACAAATGAAAAGTCAAAAGATCAATCGTAACAAGCATCTCCATGTGCGGCTCACGCCGGAAGAATACCAAAAGTTACACCATCAATTCACCACCTCCTCCAGCCAAAAATTCAGCGAACATATACGCAAAATACTACTGGATAAGCCAATAAAAATGTACCACAGAAACCAGTCCACCGATGACTTAATGGCAGTGCTAATTGTGCTTAAAGATGAACTGAATGCCATCGCCAACAACTACAACCAGGTCGTCAAAAAACTCCACATGCTCAATAACAAATCCGACTTATCCGGCTGGATTTCTCTCAATGAAATTGGCCGGAAAGCACTGAATGAAAAGATCACAGAAATAAAGGAAAAAATCTCCCAAATCAATGACAAATGGTTGCAAGAATAAACGCCAGCAGATCGCTGCGCAATGCGGTCCATTACAACGAGAATAAGGTCCGGCAATCCGTAGCTACACTTATCCATTCAAGGAACTTCGGAAAAGATACCGAGAAACTCAGCATAACTGACAAACTCGGCACGCTTCAAAAGTTTGCATCACTCAATGAGCGCACAAAGGTTAATAGTGTACACATCTCTTTGAACTTCGACCCATCCGAAAAACTGGACACTGCCAACTTACAAAGTATCGCTGATTCTTACATGCAAAAAATTGGTTTTGGTGGCCAACCATATCTCGTCTACAGACACGAAGATGCTAGTCATCCACATATCCATATCGTAACCACTAATATCAAAAACAACGGAAAACGAATAGCACTCCATAACATCGGTAAAAATCAGTCCGAGAAGGCCCGGAGGCAAATTGAAAAAGACTACAATCTCATTAAGGCGGATTCTAAACAACGGCAACGTGTATATGAAATAAAACCGGTAAATGCCGACAAAATAGTGTATGGAAAAAATGCGGTATCTGGTACAAAGCGGGCTATCGCAAATGTACTGGACGAAGTAATACCTAAATACAAATTTACTTCCCTTCCGGAACTAAACGCCGTACTCCGACAGTACAACATCGTTGCTGACCAGGGTGGCAAGGAATCCCGTATCTACAAATCTGGAGGGCTGGTTTATAGGGTGATCAATGCAAACGGTGAAAAGGTTGGAGTACCTATTCCAGCCAGCCACATTTACAACAAACCAACTTTAAAGAACCTACAAAACTACTTCCTGAAAAACCAAGTTGCTCGCAGACCGCATATGCAACGGGTACGTACTGCGATCGACTACATTATTGCTACAAAGGTGCGCTTGACAATCTCCGATCTCCAACAGCACCTCCTTAAAGAACGGATAGCGCTTGTTGCTCGGCAAAATGATCAAGGTCTCATCTACGGATTGACCTATGTTGACCATAAGACACAAAGCGTTTTCAACGGCTCAGATTTAGGAAAGGCGTATAGCGCCAACCAATTGCAGACACGCCTGCTGCCAGTACCTACCAAGCCATCAGTAAAACCCACAATCAGACAAGAAGAATCGATTACCCAAAAAGAAAAAATCACGCCGGTAGATACCGTCAGAAACGCGGTAGAATCAGTGTTTGAAGTGGAGAAGGAAACGTCTCCGCAGGCTGAATTTGACGAAAGAAAAAAGAAAAAAAGGAAAAGGTTATTCCATTAAACCGAAAAATAATTTCTGTTAATCAAACTATATGTTATGACAATGAGGACAGGTGAAAACGAAATGGGGCTGAAGAAAATAATTGACCTCACTAGAATGATTGCAATTGTAATACTACTTATACATTGCTACTATAACTGCTACTATGCTTTCAAAGTGATCGGATGGACAAGCCAAATATCCGATCAACTTTTGAAAAACGTCGTCCGTACTGGGCTACTCTCAGGTTTTTTCAAAAGTAAAATGATAGCGCTGCTATTTCTTTTTGTTTCATTGATTGGTGTACAGGGCAGAAAAAATGAAAAAGCCGATACTCACGCCGGTATAGCGTTACTGATTTCCGGCCTGATTATCTACTTTTTGAGCGGCTTGATTCTGTTTATTAACGGTATCACTCCGCAAGCTATTGCAACAGCTTACATATCACTCAATGCTTTATCCTTTCTGCTTATCATAACCGGTGGCAGCGTCATTGCTAGGGCTTTAAAAAAAAGATTGAGTAGCGACGTTTTCAATAAGGAAAACGAAACATTCCCACAGGAAGAAAGGCTGTTGCAAAATGAATTTTCCATTAATCTTCCGGCTTCCTACTACTTCAAAGGTAAACAACGAAAATCATGGATTAATTATATCTCTCCAGCACGCGGCCTGCTCTGTGTGGCTTCACCTGGAGGGGGAAAATCCAGATACCTAGTGGAGCCTGCTATCCGCCAACTACTATCTAAAAATCATGCAATGATATGCTATGATTTTAAGTACCCGGATTTAAGCACTATAGTTTATAACCACTATCTCAAAAATAGGCATAGTTATCCGTCTACTCCATCGTTCTACACCATCAACTTCGATGATCTACCGCACAGCCATCGATGCAATCCACTTTCCCCAGAAATGATGCTGGACATTTCAGATGCAGTAGAAGCTGCGCGGATATTAATGCTCGGAACCAATCGTAGCTGGTTGAAGCGCCAGGGTGATTTTTTCGTTGAATCTGCAATCAACTTTACAATATCGATAATTTGGTTTCTCCGAAAATATGAGGATGGTAGGTACTGCACCGTACCCCACCTGATCGAGCTTATGCAAGTAAAAATGGATAAGCTATTTACAGTACTACAAACAGAACCGGAAATATCAGCATTTATCTCCCCTTTCATCAGTGCGTATGTTGAAAACACGATGGAACAATTAGAAGGTCAGGTCGATGCGGCGAAAATTGGCCTAGCAAGGCTATCATCCCCAACTATTTACTATCTGCTTTCCGGCAGTGATTTCTCCCTGGACGTAAATAATCCTGCTGCGCCAAAAATTGTCTGCCTCGCTAACAATCCGCAGAAACAAGAGGTATACGGCCCCATTCTTAGCCTATTTATGACACGCATAAGCAAGATCATAAACCAGCCGGGGAAAGTTAAAACTGCCGTCATTCTGGACGAGTTCCCTACATTAACATTCTTGGAGCTTTCGACCCAAATCGCAAGTGCGAGAAGCCACTTAATCACTACTATTCTTGCTATGCAATCCGATCATCAGCTTCGGTTAAACTATGGGAAAGAGTGGGCCGATGTGGTACTCAATATATGCGGAAATATCATGATTGGGCAAACCAGCGGAGAACTGGCAAAGCAAGTATCAGAACGGCTCGGAAAGGTTCTACAAGACCGAGAAAGTATTTCCATAAATGCAAGTGACACGAGTATTTCCAGAAGCAAGCAATTGGAAATGGCGGTACCTGTTAGTACAATTTCAAATCTTTCAGCAGGTGAGTTCGTCGGCATTTGTGCCGACACACCGCAACAGCCGATAGAACTAAAACGATTCCACGCCCGCGTTTTAGTTCATGATCTAGCCCTTAAAGTTGAGAAAGAATCCTACCTGCCTATACCAGTAGTAAAGGCGGTGACCAGGGAAGATATAATGGACAACTACGAGATTATAAAGCAGGACGTACAGGATATTGTGGACGCAGTATTACAGTCCGTTTTAAATAACCCATCAAAGGAAGGGCTAATAGTAAAAAAATGACCCTGTAACAGCAATTTTAGTTTGCCACTGTGGTACTATCAGATTCCTGGTGAACTGTTGGTTGAAACAGATAAAAGGTTTCGCGACCTCGCTTCTCCATAGCAAACCTTCCTCCGCCATTTATATTCAGTATAAATTGCGCCTCGCCGGCAAGTTCACCTAGTTTTCTTTTGATGGTATTCTCATTGAATTTTCCGCCCAATTTCTTTGCTACAGCTTCCGCCAATTCATTACGGGAGTATTCTCTTTTCACTTTGAAGGCTTCCGCCAGGGCAGTGTGCAAATCATTGCCCACAGCGGAATCTTCTTTGCCTGGTTTACTTTCTTTCGCATCGTCATATTCCACCTGTACCAACGTTTCATATTCGTCACTATAAGCTACATAAATGGGCGCATAACGTCTTTTAAATCGCATTTTCTTAAACACCAATTGAAACACTTCCTTATCTTCCTGAACATCTACGCGGCGAATTTGCAGTTGCGTTGAAGCCTTAAACGTCAATTCCGTACCCACGTGTCCACGGGCTTTATCGCTACTTCCGCCTGGGTTTTCGTGTATTAACAACAAAAAAGTCATATCAAATTGTGTTCTCATGACATTCATCCAGTCATGGATACGGTTAGCACTTGCAGACGAATTAAAATCGTCGATGCAATCAGTAGAAACATCAAGAACTACGAGCATATGAAGATTCGGGACTTTTTTGCGTAAGTTCTCCACGAACATTTGCAGAACCGCCAATCTATTTTGGCGGCTGACATTCAGCAACGGAACCGGTGTAAAACGAGATGAAATAGTAAATTTTCTATGGCCCGCATTTGCGTTCAGCGCCTGAATTGTTGTTGGAAACTCATCCTGTGTATTTCTCTCCGTATCGACATACAGAACATGACAGGGAATATCGGGATTAGCCACTATATTAAGTTGATTGCCCCCCGGACTACTGACTGCATTATCTACCGCCAGCGCCGCCGTGGAGATGATCTCAGCCAGCCTGCTTTTATGACTTCCTTCCTTTCCCTGAATTGCGTTAATTGTGAAAGGGCGAAAAAGTGGCTCACCGTTAATGTACATTAGAGCAGGTGGCTGCGCAATATTACTTCGTGCGGCTTTTTTTACTTGCTCAACATTCCTTTCAAGAAGTTTCAGTTCTTCCGCGATTGTTTGATCGATGTTATTCATAGTATTTAAAAATAAAGGCTGGTGTAAAATACAGTCCTTTTTTCTGTCAAATCTTAATCAAATGTAAATGCCCAGTCTTTTTTTGGGGATTCTTCAATCCGCTGTTTGTGCTACACATGCGTGCGTGCATATATGTATATATAGCGACCCAAGCACGCATACATCTATTACGATGATTGTTTGGTTGGAGGCGGTGATGATAGGTTTTTTATCCTATGTACGGGCACCCCATTTACGAATATAGCTACTATGCTGGTAAAAGTCAACCATGTTACTGTAAAAGTCAACCGCTTATTTCCCCTTAAAGTTCCACACTTCGCGTATTTTTCTATTACAGATTGTAAAACGATGGTAGTTCTCCCTCAATTAATCCGCAGTAGGAAGTTTAAGAGCCTATCCATTATACAGCTTAGGCAACGATTGAAATTTATAGAAACCCACTTGTATGATCTTGGCAAACGTATTTCTGCGTTCAACGTCATACAAAAGAAAACCTTTGTCCAAAAAATACAGCGCGAGCTGCTAATCTTTCAAATTGGGTATTACTTCGCCCTTTACGAACACCTGTATAATATTCTGATGGAGAAAGAAAAAAAAGACTTCATAGCCCAAAACCCACGTATGAAAATACTTTTTGACGAAGGGATTGTAAAAGACATACATGATGTTATCAAATTGCGCGAAAAAGCAAAGATAAACTCACCTAAGCCGCTGTAAATCGTTTTCCACCATCAATACAACCAACCATTTCTTAAATATTTTCTAAATTTTAAAACTTTGTAACACTTTGATACATCTTGCCCGTGATACACTGCCTCTGCTTCATTTCTGAGTGTTTTTTTGCCTTCATAACCTTTGTAAATTTGTGTCATCCCTCATAGCACTTGGATTTTGTGATGTATGAACATGAGTGTGTTATGAACAAAAAAATGACGCCTGAAATGGCGGTAAAAATCCTGAGTGAACAAGGCATTACGGTTACTCTGGAAGATGCCGTGGCTATTCTTGAAATTATCTACCGGCTTGCAGAAATTACAATCACCGAAATTTTAAACCATGAAGATTGCTGACTTATATATTCGAGTAAGCACAGATGATCAGCGCGATAAGGGGTTTTCTCAAAGATACCAGGAGGAAGTTTTGAGAAAATATTGCGATCATAATTTCATCCAGGTACGCCATACAATTTTTGAAGATCACAGCGCGAAAACCTTTAATCGCCCACAGTGGAACAAATTGCTTACCGATTGGCGAAAGACCAGAAACCAGGTTGATTTTGTGCTATTTACAAAATGGGACAGATTCTCGCGTAACGCGGGAGACGCCTATCAAATGATTAGTACTATCAGAAAACTCAATATAGAGCCGCAGGCTATAGAGCAACCGCTGGACATGACCGTCCCCGAAAGCAAAATCATGATGGCTGTGTACCTCGCCGTACCCGAAGCAGAGAATGATCGCCGTGCGCTCAATGTTTTCTATGGTATGCGCCGCGCACGAAAGGAAGGTAGATGGATGGGAACGGCCCCCATTGGCTACCAGAATAAAACAGACGAATCAGGAAAATCGAAATACATCTGCCCCAAAGACCCGGAAGCAAGTATCATGAAATGGGCTTTTGAGGAAATTGCTGACTGCCAATACAACACCGAACAAATCTTGCAAATGGCCCGTAAACGGGGCTTAAAATGCAGCAAAAACAATTTTTGGGTAGCAATACGAAATCCTGTGTATTGTGGTAAAATACACGTCCCTAAATACCGGGATGAAGAAAGCATCTTTGTACAGGGCAAACATGAAGGCATCATTTCCTCTACTTTATTCTATCTCGTTCAGGAAATACTTGATGGACGGCGTAAAAAGCAGCGCACAAAAATTGTTGTTGACGATCAATTGCCCCTACGCGGTTTTCTTCTATGCCCCCGTTGCGGTAGGGTCTTAACTGGCAGCGCATCAAAGGGAAGAAATCGGCACTACCATTACTATCACTGCATTACTTCGTGCGGCTGTCGCTTCCCGGCAGAACGTGCAAATAGTCTCTTTACAAAAGAGCTTCGTAAATATGTGCCACGATCACCATACAATCAGCTTTTCCGCCCAGCGCTGGAATACTATTTTGTAGCACAAACTAAGGGTATCAGCGAGGAAAGAGATCGTCTACTAAATCAAATTGATGCTTATACAGAATTAATACGAGAAGCTAGAAAACTGCTATTTCAGCAGCAGATAACACCGGGAGATTTTAAAGAAAGCAAGGAAGAATACGAAAAGGCGATTGCAAAATTAGAGGATAGCCTCGCGGGAATGCCCAAAAAAACACATAATATTGAAACCATCCTCGAAAAAGGCATGGCAAACATTTCAGTATTGGACACAATCTTTGAAAATGCTGATATTGAACAGCGGCGGCAGATCATTGGTTCGATATTTCCCGAAAAACTCACTTTTTCCGGTGACGCATATCGAACCACGAGAATAAATTATGCGGTTCAGCTAATATGCGGTCTGGATAAGGCTTCCGTAGAAAAAGAAAATGGGACAAATCCGTCAATTTCGGACTTGTCCCATCTGGTGATCCCCTTGGGACTCGAACCCAAGACCCATACATTAAAAGTGTATTGCTCTACCAACTGAGCTAGGGAATCGTTTACCCCGTTTTCTGTAACGGAGTGCAAAGATAGGAATTATTTAATTCCAGCCAAATTTTATCGAAATTATTTTTCTCACTTCCCTGTAAACACAAGCTTGTAGCGGATTACAGCGTCATCTTTTTCCTCCTGGCTGAAAACATGCAGCAAATAATATTTGCCCGCTACCCAGTCATTGATGGCGTTGTCATAAAACGGGCTACCCGGATTTCCACTTTGTCCGCCGGGGTAAATACCGTATGCTTCTGTCTTGTCAGAAAGCTGTACTACCATTCGCCATGAAGGACCATGTGTTTGTTTGGTGGCATTTACAATATGCTGACCGCCGCCGGTATTCAGGTGTTGTGCACTGAATGCAGGAATACCGCGCGAGAGGTGGTTGATATCGGTGCCGCGGGCTCTGCCCAGTTCCAGTTTACCTGCTTTATTCAGTTCTGCCAGCTCAAGTACGGTGGTGGCAAAAACGCCCTGTACCAACTGCGATAATGTTTCTTTCTGCGGCGTGTTGATGTTATCGATAAAATGAAAGGAGGTATCGTGTAGTAAGAGCTGTAAGGTGGTAATAGACTGCGGATACGCCAGTATGGTCGTATCTTTTGGATGCAGCTCATCCTGCCAGATGGTGTCTTCAAGATGGCGCCAGAAGGTATTAAAGATACTGGCGGCTTTGCTGTCGGGGGTAGCCATAAAATCCCAGGAAGAAAGCAGTTGCCAGTAGGGCTGTTGCTGTGCGGTGAAAGCCGTACTGTCAATATGCTTGCGGATCATAGGCATGGCGGCGGCGGCAAACAGGTTCTTATCATCGTTTTGCAGCTGCATCATATCCTGTGGGGTGATGGCGCTCATGGCAGAAAGCCGCTCGTTGATACGCAGACCGCGGAAAAGATCATATTCGCCGTAAAGATGGTAAGGATAGGTGCTGTCGGTAGGACGCTGATTGGCAGAGCTCACAAAGCCACGTACAGGATTCTTGATATGCGGCAACTCGTCATGCGGAATATATCCTTGCCAGGCATAGCTGCTGTCGCTGCCCGGCATGATCCATTTGCCCTGGTCTTTCCAGCGTACCGGGTATTGCCCGTTGTGCCAGATGGCAATATCGCCGGCTTTATCAGCAAATACGAAGTTCTGGGCAGGACAGGTAAAGGTGGTGATGGCATTAACGTAATCGTCGTAATTATGGGCTTTATTCAGCTTGTTGAACGCTGCGAGTTCGTTGGAGGGATCCAATGCTTTCCATCGCATGGCGAGGAAGGTTTGACCAGCCGTTTTATCCGGGAAAGTGTTGTCGAACATAACGGGTCCGAAAACAGTGTAGGCCACGGTGTCGTGTACAGTGGCGCCACCTCTTACTTTGATGTCTTCCACACGCAGATCGGCTTTGCGGTAGCCGCCGTTATACAGGTATTCTTTCACGCCATCGCGGAACTGTACCCGGTAGTAGTCTTTCACATCTTCTTCTCCGTTGGTGACGCCCCAGGCGATATGATCGTTGAAGCCAATGATCACGCCAGGTGCGCCGGGCAGAGAGGCCCCATATACATTCATATTAGGAGTATGTATCTGTATTTCGTACCAGAGCGAGGGCAGCGACAGACCCAGGTGAGGATCACTGCACAGGATAGGAGCGCCTGAACGGGTTTTGCTGCCCGCTACTGCCCAGTTATTGCTGCCGTTGGCAGGATCAGGCTTATCCATCTTAAACTTCATGAAAGTGGCATCTGCGGCTATCAGGCTATCTGGCGGCGCCATGGCTTTTGCGGATGCAGCAGCGTAAGCAGTGCCTTTCGGGATGATAGGATCCGTGGCGTCATGAAAATCGGGGTATAAAAGGTTAAAGTCTTCCGGCGAAAACAGGCGGCGCGCATTCGTATATTCGAGATCGTTACAAAAGCCCGCCAGGTCGTGTGCCATGTATTTCAACAGCAGCGCGGATTTGATCACGTCCCATTGCTCCGGTTTATAATCCAGGATCTTATATTCTACAGGGTAGGTAGCCGGTGTGAGCGTGGCGATATAAGCATTGATACCGGCAGCGTAGGACGTTACGGCTACCTTGGAATCGGGATCTTCCATCATCTTCTTCACGGCTTGCTCTGCTGCATATACCATCCCCAGGCGCCGTTGTTTGCGGTCATACTGAATCAGTTTCGGTCCCAGTATTTCAGAGAGGCGGCCGGCAGACGCATAGGTCTGCAGTTCCATTTGCCACAGCCGGTCCCGGGCTGTCACATATCCCTGTACATAATATGCATCTGCCTCATTTTCTGCAAAAATATGCGGCACCATACGGTCATCATACCAAACCTCCGTTTTGCCTGTTAATCCCGGCAATACCAGCTGCTCACGGGGAAACTCGCCAATTGGCTCCGCATTCTGCCAGAAGCCGGTTTGCGGACTTAACAGGTTGCCCAGTGGTGGTATTTGTCCCAGTTTATGACTGAAAGCGTAGGAAAGCGATAAGGTAACTGCTGCGGTAATAATTCCGGGGATGATTCTCATATTACGTATCGGATGTAATATGTAAAATACATCAAATTTGATTCATAACCGCCTACGACTGCAATACTTTTATGAGCATGTCTACTTCTGCTGCTGTATTAAAACTATGCAATACTATGCGCAGGCGCTCCGCTCCTTTAGGCACGGTAGGATGCAGTATGGGCCTTACATCCAGGCCGGCAGACTGTAACGCGCCTGCTATTTTCCGGGTGTTGTCGTTGCCCCGTGTGAGCACCGCCTGTATAGGTGTATTTCCTGCCAGCAGCTCCACGGCGGTAAGGCCTTCCCGGAACTGCCGGATCAATGCGGATAACTGCTCCCTTTCCGCCTTCATATAGGGAAATGCGGCATAACCCGCCACAATGGCCGCCAACGCGGCCGGTGGTAAGGAAGTAGTATAGATAAAAGATCGGGAGAAGTTGATCAGGTACTCGCGTAGTATCTCCGAACCCAATACCACGGCGCCATGACAACCAACCGCTTTTCCAAATGTATGTATCCGTGCAAAACACTGATCTGTTAACTGCAGGTGCTGTACCAGCCCTTCGCCGGCATTGCCGATGATGCCGGTGGCGTGGGCCTCATCCACGATCAGATGAGCGCCGTACTGCCGGCAAAGCGCCGCAATGGCGGCCAGCGGAGCCAGGTCCCCATCCATGGAGTATACCGATTCTACGGCCACAAATATATTCCCGCCGGCATTCCGCAGTTTTTTCTCCAGGTCGGCAACATCGCTGTGCAGAAAGGAGAAAGACTGTGCGGCGGATAACCGTACCCCATCGCGGATAGACGCATGTATCAGCTGATCATAGATGATGGTATCCCCTTTCCTGCCTAAACAGGAAAACACACCCAGGTTGGCATCATAGCCGGAATTATAAAGCAATCCCGCGGGCGCCTGGTGAAAATTGGCCAGATCCTGTTCTACCGATAATATCCACTCATAATTGCCTGCCAGCAGCCGGGAGCCGGTGCTGCCATGGGCAGGATGCCGCTCTGTCATCAGCGTATGGATATAAGCCCGCACATCCGCATTCCGCGCCAGCCCCAGGTAATCGTTGGAGCAAAAATCCACTTTGTCTCCCGGCAGCCGTAACTCCCGGAAAGACTGCTGCGCCCGGCGTTCATCCAGCAACTGTGTCAAAAAAAAAGTACTATCCTTACTCATTGATCTGTCTTTTGCCATGCACAATTTAAACTTTGCCTTTATCTTCGCAAAAAAGCTATACGCTAACTGCTGTTTTCTCATGAGCAAAGTATCAATACTCGGATTAAAATTACCTACGGACCCCAGATGGGTTAACCTGGCCGCTATTTCACTCCAGGACATTCTTACCGACCACGCCTATTGTGAGCAAAAGGCGGCATCTTCCGCTATTTCGCTGATCCAGCGCAACCCGGAAAGAACAAGAATGGTGGAAGAACTGGCGCCTATTGTTACGGAAGAATGGGGCCATTTCCGGCAGGTACTTGCTGAAATGAAAAAGCGTGGCCTGTCACTGGGCCGTCAGCGGAAAGATGAATACGTAAACGCATTAATGGATAACCGCGTCAAAGGCGGTCATGCCGACGACAGCTTCCTCGACGCCCTTCTGATATTTGCCCTCATTGAAGCCCGCAGTTGTGAACGCTTTCGCCTGTTGAGCGAAGGTTTGGAAGATGAGTACATGCGGGAATTCTACCGCAAATTCATGGTGTCAGAAGCAGGTCACTACCGGCTGTTTATCGATCTCGCCAACGAATATTTCCCGGAAGATAAAGTAAGAAACCGCTGGCAGGAATGGCTGAAAATGGAAGCAGAAATACTGCAAAACATCGATGTGCGCGGCGATAGGATGCACTGAGCCAGCTTTTAGCCATTAGCTGTTAGCTTTTAGTAAATGCAGCGAAGAATAACATTTGTTGATTTTCGCTGTATTTACTAACAGCTAATGGCTAAAAGCTGATTCGCTGCATTTACTAAAAGCTAACAGCTAATGGCTAAAAGCTGATTCGCTGCATTTACTAAAAGCTAACAGCTAATGGCTAAAAGCTGGTTCGCTGCATTTACTAAAAGCTAACAGCTAATGGCTAAAAGCTGATTCGCTGCATTTACTAAAAACTAACAGCTAATGGCTAAAAGCTGGTTCGCTGCATTTACTAAAAGCTAACAGCTAATGGCTAAAAGCTGGTTCGCTGCATTTACTAAAAGCTAACAGCTAATGGCTAAAAGCTGGTTCGCTGCATTTACTAAAAGCTAACAGCTAATGGCTAACAGCTAAAAGTTGAACCCCATATTCACATAAAACTTCAATTTCCCGGTCTGATCACTATACATGATGGTGGCTTCAATAGGTCCGAGCCGGCTCGTATAAGCCGCTCCCAATCCGTAACCGCTCAGGTATTTGTAACGTTCGCCACCAGTTATCTGACCATCATATACGGCAGCGCCTATACGTGGAATGGCAAATAGATTGCGGAGAAATTCATACTGCCATGCTACCTGCACGGCGCCTATTTTGGGTGTGATAACTTCGCCTTCATAGAGTCCTACAAATGGAACCTGGTTGCGGGTGATGTTGGTCATCCCGCCTACTACATAACCATTTACCACCGATTCGCTATAGTTGATACTATACCCGATATTACCATCCAGTTCCAGGGCCGATTTCCGCCCCATCGGGATATAGTATTTCATATTCAGCAGCAACCGCTGATAGTCTTTGAAGTTCACGCCCAAACTATCCAGGTCCTGGTCTACACCACCAAAACTTACTTTAATACCGGAATGCTGATTGTAGATATAGCCCGCTTCAAAATCGAGTAAAAGACCCTTTGTTGGATAGAATTTCTGATTCAGCGAATTAATACCGAACGACAAATAAGTATTGAGCTGATTCGTGCTGCCCCGCACATCCTGGAAATTCGAGAACTGTGGCTTGTATTTGATATACTCCCAGCGCGTACCCGCTCCCATCGACATATCCCGGTTCAGGGTATACTGCACATCCATATTCACGTTGGCATATTTGCTGCGATAAGGTTGCTGTTTGCTGAAATCATCACCATAAAAAGTAAGTCCGTTATTCTCGTAGTACGTACTTAGGCCAAAACCAAAATTGCGGCTTCTCCCCAGGTACTTAAAATATTCCGCTTCCAGCCGCGGATTTTCGCTGATCGCCACCGTAACAAACGAACGGGAGTTAGGTACAATGAAATTCCGCTGGGTGAGGTTCACGATGGCATTGGCGCCGGTAAACGTGTTATAGTTCAGCGCCACCTTTACATAAGTGAGCGGATTCTCTTCTACCGTAATATCCATCCTGCTTTTACCATATCCCTCCGGCACCAGGTTATAGGTGATCAGCTTATAAAAACGCGTGCCGTATACATTCAGGATCGCATTTCTCAGCTGCGCCGACGTATAACAGCCATTGGGCTTCAGATGCAGCCGCTGCAAAAAGAATTTCTGATCAGAGTGCACCAGGCCGCTTACATGAATACTGCTGATTTCTATATCGGCGGCAAAAGGCAGGCGATCCGCTACAAACGGTCCCTGCGGATACAGGGCATTCAACGAATCAGCGAGGTGTTTGAACACAGGATACATCTCCCTTCCCTTTCTTCTTCCTGCTTCGATGATAGAATCCACGCTGCCAAAGCTCGCAGCGGAATAAGGCTCTAACTCTTTATTCATCGGCACATAAACATCACATTGTTTAATAGCTTTGGCAAAGTCGGCAGCATCCTTATAAAACCCAAGCTGGTAAAGAATATCAAAGGGAGTTAGCAGCTGATCAGCCTTTCGAAGGCCGCCGCTCACATTGGCGCCGATGACAATATCGGCTCCCATATCCTTGGCAGTGATCACCGGGAAATTACGCACCACCCCGCCATCCACCAGTTTGCGGTCGCCGATTTTTACGGCTGTAAAAACAGAAGGGATCGCCATACTGGCCCGCAGACTGGTAACAATTTCACCGCTGTCGAGCGTTACAATTTCACCCGTGGCCACATCTGTGGCAATACATTTAAAAGGAATATTAAAATCGCCGAAGTTCTTTACATCTTTTACCGGCCAGCAAAGTCTGGCCAGCTCCAGCCATAACGCCTCTCCGGAAATAACGCCGGAAGCCAGTTTAGGCTTTCCATATTCGAAAGGAATTTCAATGATGTATTTGTTGTACTCCCGCTTTTCTTCGTAAGAAATATCTGTGAGCACCGGCTGATTGGAAAATAAACTATTCCAGTTGAGTTTGCGGGCCACCGCCTCAATCTGATTACCGGAATATCCCATCGCATATAAACCGCCTACAATACTGCCCATGCTGGTACCCGTTACCAGGTCTACCTTCAAACCGGCGCTGTCGATCGCTTCCAGGATACCGATATGCGCAAGTCCCCTTGCCCCGCCCCCGCTGAGCGTGAGCCCTATCCTGGGTTTGTTGCCGACGGTTTGCTGGGCCTCCACAGTATAGTGGCCTGATAAAATAGCTAACAACAATAAACTGATAATCCTGGTGATTCTAAGAAATGGTCCCTGCTTCATTGTAAATAATTGGCCCTTATTAAAGATAAGGCTTTATAAACATTAAAGGTTTAGCTCATCCATGATTTTTCCCCATACATTTGTTCTCATTGTAAATATTTGTTATCTTATTCCCCTTTAAAAAGCAGAAGGCTGAAAACAGACAGCAAAAAGCCCGTTCCGTTGGTAAGACTATACGCTATCGACTACACGCTATCTGCCAAAATCTTTAAAAAACAAAACATCGTCTAAAAGCTGGCTGCTAAAAGCCAAAAGCTACATATGAAATCCTCGCTCCCTTCTAAAAACATCTGGCAGGTAATCATGGCCTCGTCAGCAGGCACGCTCATTGAATGGTACGACTTCTACATCTTTGGCAGCTTATCCGCCATTATTGCGGAAAAGTTCTTTCCTCCCAGCAACCCGCAACTGGCCTATATTGCCACACTGGCAACCTTTGCAGTGGGATTTATTGTACGCCCGTTTGGCGCCATCGTTTTTGGCCGCCTCGGAGATATGGTAGGCCGTAAGTACACGTTCCTCCTTACCCTCCTTATCATGGGCGGATCGACCTTCGCTATCGGTCTCATTCCCAGCTACCACACCATCGGTATACTGGCACCCATACTGGTGCTGATCCTGCGACTCGCACAAGGACTAGCGCTTGGTGGCGAATACGGCGGCGCTGCCACCTATGTGGCCGAGCATTCGCCCGATGACCGCCGCGGCTACTACACCAGTTTCATACAAACCACTGCTACACTGGGTTTGTTTGTATCCCTCGGCGTAATCCTGCTTACCCGCATGCTCATGTCGCCAGAAGATTTCAATAACTATGGCTGGCGTATTCCCTTCCTGCTGTCCGTGCTGCTGGTGATCATGTCGTATTATATCCGTATACGGCTGCAGGAATCCCCCCTGTTTGCACAGATGAAGAAAGAAGGGAAAACCTCCGCTAATCCCATTAAGGAAAGTTTTGCCAACAAAGAAAACCTGAAACTGGTGATGATCGCCTTATTTGGCGCCGCCATGGGACAAGGCGTGGTATGGTATACCGGCCAGTTCTATGCACTTTCCTTTCTGCAGAAAACTATGAACATAGAATTTGTGCAATCCAATATCATCATTGCCATTGCACTGCTGTTAGGTACCCCTTTCTTTATTTACTTCGGTTCCCTCTCCGATCGTATAGGCCGTAAAAAAATCATGCTCACAGGCATGCTGCTGGCCGCATTGGCCTACTACCCTATCTACCAGGCGATGGATAACATCGGGAATGTAAAACTGAAACAGGAACAAACAGAGCTGTTCAGAATAGAAAGCAGCTCCACCAAAAACGATGCAGGCGAACTCGTTAACAAAACCACCCGGGTACACAGCTACACCGACGGCAGCATCCTGAAGGAAACTGCCGATAAAAAAGAACTGAGCGTTAGTCGTCTTAACATTACCTACCTGGTACTGCTCATCTTTATACAGGTTATTTTTGTTACCATGGTATATGCGCCCATCGCGGCTTTCCTGGTAGAACTGTTCCCTACCCGTATCAGGTACACCTCCATGTCGCTGCCCTACCATATCGGTAACGGCGTATTTGGCGGATTGTTACCAACTATTTCCACCATCCTGGTAACCAATACCGGCAATCACCTCGCCGGATTGATCTATCCTATAGGCGTTGCCGTGATCTGCTTTATTGTGGGGATCATTTATCTAAAGGATAAGCGGGGTATCCCGCTGTGATTTTTTTGCCCAGGATTGGTTTTTCTTGCCCAGGATTAACGGTGATTATGATGATTAAAATGATTTTTTTCTTTTGATTTTAAAAGATTAGGGAAGATGACAGCGGATATATGCTGTTATCTTCCCTAATCTTTTAAAATCAAAAATCTCTAAAAAATCACCAAAAGAAAAAAATCATTTTAATCATCATAATCACCGTTAATCCTGGGCAAGAAAAAACTCGCGTAAATCATCCAGCTTCAGTTCCGGATGTTGCGCCATCAACAACTTCACCTTTTCTGCATAGGTGCGCAGGAATTGCCGGTGCTGGTGGCTTTCAGGATTGAAAGGCCGGTGCCGGGCGGCCCGGTTTATTTCAGCGACCTGGTGTAACAGCGCCTGGCTGTTTTCTCCGACACAATTTTTTACTACCTGCTCCCATACGTAGTTCACTGCCAGCTCGTTGGGGTGTACCAGGTCTTCTTTGTAAAAACGATAATCGCGCAAATCATCTATTACCAGCTCATAGGCCGGGAAATAAAAGAGGCGGTTAAATTTATTAACAAGATGATGTACAGCCTGCAGTAACACCGCTTTGCTCAGGTTATTTTCCACTACGCCATCCCTGATATAACGTACAGGACTAACCGTAAAGAGTATATTGATTTTCCTGTTGCGGAAAAACAAACGATGCATCATATTGTCCAGCGCCGTAACTATTTCATCTACGGTGAGCAGGCGTTTATAAAAATTGCCTGCCGGTACTTTATGACAGTTGCCTACCAGGCGGCTGTTTTCCTTCAGCGAATAGGCATGTGCAGAGCCCAGCGTTAGTATCAGCCAATCGGCATTGTCAATTGCTTTTATGGCGGCAGCCTGCATGCCGTTGATATTATCCAGCGCCGCTTCGGGTGTAAGCGCCGAAAAACGGCTGTGATGATCCCAGCTGTTCCAGGAATCGTTGTGTTGAAACAAGTCTTCCCGCGTATATACCCTGCCATCCAGGTAGCTTGTCAGCGCCCGGGTAATGCTCAGGGGGTTATATAAAATACCATGTGGATTAATCAGGGTGTTAAACCGGTGCTCATGCAGCTTTTCCCCTATTTCTTCCGCAAAACAGGATCCCATCAGCAACAGCTCCTGCCCGTATTGAATGGCAGTGGAGAGCGGTGTTACCGGAAAACTCAAATGAAATTGCATGTATTACAGTTAATCTTTAAAAACAGCATCTGCCAGCCGCTGTGCCCCGCGCAAAGCGGTCATATCCAGTGTAAGCGGTTCTTTACGCTGATGACAAAAAGCAATCAGGTTTTCAGTAGCCAGGTTACCTACCAGCTCATCTTTAGCCATAGGGCAACCGCCGATGCCTTTAATGGAGCTATCGAAGCGTTTGCAGCCCTGTTCGTAGGCGGCCTGCACTTTCTCTTCCCAGTTGTAGGGAGCCGCATGAAAGTGAGCGCCTATTTCCACATCCGGATAGGCCGGAATGAGGTGTTTAAACAAACCGGTAATGGTAGCAGGGTCGGCCACGCCAACCGTATCTGCCAGGGAAATAATGCCGACTTCCATCTTCACCATTTCCGCCACCCACTCCAATACAATCTCCGGGCTGTAAGGATCTCCATAAGGATTACCAAATCCCATCGAAATATAAATCACCAGCTCCTTCCGGTTCTTGATACAGAGCTCCTGCATGGAATGCACCTGCTCCAGGGATTCCGCAATGGTTTTGTTTGTGTTTCTTAACTGAAATGTTTCCGATATGGAGAAAGGGAATCCCAGGTAGTTGATTTCATCAAATACGACCGCTTCTTCCGCGCCACGCAAATTTGCTACAATGGCCAGCAGTTTGCTTTTGGAGCCAGGCAACTGCAAACGGGACAACACCTCTTTTGTATCAGCCATCTGCGGTATAGCTTTGGGCGATACAAAACTTCCAAAATCAATCGTATCAAAACCAACTTTCAACAAAGCATCCAGGTATTGCACTTTCTCATCCGTACTGATCATCCGGTGCCATCCCTGCATTGCGTCGCGCGGGCATTCAATTAATTTTAGCATAACAAACCATTTGTGGGAGCGGATTTTGTCTTGCCCAGGATTAAACTTATTTTATGATTTTCAGGATTTTTCTAATTTTTTTTGATTTTAAAAAGATTAGGGAAGATAACAGCAAATATATCCGCTGCCATCTTCCCTAATCTTTTGTAATCTGATGAAATTAAAAAAATCCTGAAAATCATAAAATAAGTTTAATCCTGGGCAAGACAAAATTCGCGTCGTTAGATATTTACCGTTCTTTGTTTCAGTGCTTCATAAAGAATAATCCCGGCGGCAACGGATACGTTGAATGATTCAAAGTTACCTGCCATGGGTATGCGGAACAACACGTCCGAAGCTTTGATCAGTGAGGGAAATACGCCTTTATCCTCTGATCCCATAATAATGGCTACCGGCTCCTTCAGGTCACAATCGTATAACTTAATCTCGGTTTCCATTTCACTGGCCAGCACCTTAATACCATTGAGGTGAAGGGTATCGATCGCTTTATTGAGACTGTTAACACGGCAGACGGAAATTTTTTCCAGGGCGCCGGCAGAGGATTTCACTGCTTCTTCATTTAAGGCGGCAATACCCTTGTCAGGGATAATGATGGCCTGGGCGCCGCAACAAACGGCACTCCTGGCAATAGCCCCTATATTACGTACATCTGTAATACCATCCAGGATCAGGAACAACGGCGTTTCGCCCTGGTCCGTTACATGAGATATGACATCCTGCAGGTCCAGGTAGGTCACATTACCTGCAATACCCACCACGCCCTGGTGATTAGCCTGGGTAAGCCCGTTCAGCTTTTCCACCGGAACATAGTTGACCGGGATATTATTGGTTTGCGCCAGCTCCCTTATTTGCGGGATAATATCGCCGGTAGCTGTGCGCAGCATGTATATGCGCTCGATGGACTTGCCGGAGCTCAGGGCCTCCAGCATCGGCTGCCGGCCAATAATCATGGTAGATTGCTTTGGCCGCTGCGTTGCATATTTTTTAGGGCCACTATGCCCCTCTCTTCTTTCCCCTTTGAAAGCGTTGTATTTCCTTTCCATGTGCTGCAAAGGTAACGGGTTTATTTGTTTAATAAGCCTTCATAGCCCATGAGCTTCACTTTTTGTATGGCCGCCACTGATAACGAATCGGTGATTTCAAAGTCTTTCACCATCTGGTAAGCCGTTTCAAAAGGGACCTTTTTCACCACCAGCTGCTCGGTATCCTCCGGCTCAGCTTCCCGCTGCTCCAGCCCCCGGGCCAGAAATACCACCCCTTCCTCGTCGGAAACGGAGTTAGACAGATCCATTTTCGTGATCACCTCCCAATGTGATGCCACCAGGCCGGTTTCTTCGAGCAATTCCCGCTTTGCACTATCCAGGGGATCCTGCCCCAATAGGCCACCCCCTTCCGGGATTTCCCAGCTATAACGCTGCAGCGGAAAACGGTACTGCCCCACCAGGTATATATTCATATCATCGTCCAGCGCCACCACGCCAATAGCCAGATTTTTAAAATGTACAACACCATAGATCCCGGCACTACCCACCGGGTTTAATCCTTCATGATGCCATACGCTGATCCAGTTATTGTCGTAGCGGATTTCCCTGGAGTGTATGGTCCAGGGATTTTTTGTTGTGTCCATTAAGGAAAGAATTGAGAATTACGAATGATGAATTACGAATTACGAATTAATGCGAAGACGGTAAACGTGAAGATCTCCCCACAAAATCATAATTCGTAATTCTTCTTGCTAAAGCGGCTTATAGTAATAGTAAGAATTGGTATCTTTTTTAAACCCTACTTTTTCGTACAGCGCCTGCGCGTTTGTATTGGCAATATAGGTTTGCAACATCAGCCAGGCGGCGTCTGTTTGTTTACCATGGTCCGTTGCAGCTGCTATCAGCGCTTTGCCGGCGCCTTTCCCGCGATGCTCGTCCAACACATAAAGATCATTTAACAACCAGCCTCTTTTCATACCCACAGAGGTAAATATGGGATAGAGCTGTGTGAAACCTACAATCTCTTCTCCCTCCAATGCCACAAATATTTTACTATCCTGTTTTGTAATCCTGTCGGTGATAAAGGCGAGCGCTCCTTTGAAATCCGGCGCCTGATCGTAGTAACTGCGGTAAGCATCAAACAATACCGCCACTTCGTTGAGGTGTAATTCCGTTGCCTGAATAACTTCCATAAGATAATCGTTTAGATGAATGCCCGCTCAATTTAACGCATTTCGCTAACAAAAGAAAAGATGTCCTGTCCGGTAAAAACCGGGGTGAACATCTGACTATTAACTTCTACCTTAAAAAATATAGCTATTACTATTTTATGCTTGTGGCAAGCCTTTTCTTATTTTTATTGATAGCGTTATTGACCAGGTAAACCCCGCCGATAGTAACCAGTGAACAAACGCCTGTAAGCCAGGTAAGCTGCTCATGTAATATCAACCAACCTAACAATACGGCTACTACCGGGTTAATATAAGCATAGATGGATACCTGCGCAGGCGGCAGGTTATTCAACGCAAATACATAAGCAGAGTAAGAAAACACCGATCCTACCAACACCAGGTACAACAGGCTTTCCCATAACTCCGTGGTGAATGTACTGACTTCCACGTGCTGCCCTAAAAACAGGGTCGCTACAATTAACATAATGATGCCGCTGAAAAACATCTGGAAACCGGCGCCATACAGGTAGTTCACACCCAGCGCCCACTTGGCGGTAAGCACCGAACCCAGCGCCCAGAATATACAGGATCCGAAAGCGATGAGAATCCCAAACTGGAAATCCGGGTTCATTAAACTCGACAGGTAATTGTAAAAGATACCTGCTACCCCACCAAAGCCCAGGATCATGCCGATGATCAGCTGCAGGCTAAGCCGGGTGCGCTGTACCAGGAAATAACTGGCAATGGTGATCCAGATAGGAATGGTAGCCGCAATGATGGCCCCCAGTCCGCTGGGAATAAATTTCATGGCCCAGGTGAGCAGGCCGTTACCACCACAAAGCATCAGCGTACCTATCACAAATAACTTCGATAACACCATCTTCTCCGGTAGCTTATATCCTCTCAATAAAAAGAACCCGGTAATTAAAAAACCGGCTACGGCCTGTCTTATGCCCGCCAGCATCACCCCATGCATATGCCGTACGCCCACACTGGACGCCAGATAGGTGGTTCCCCAGAAAATACTTACAATAGCCAGCGCGATGTAAGCATTTGTATTTGATTTACGCATAAGTATATTTATTCACTATTTTTTCCGCCAGCGCTTTCATCGTTTCATATGCCATCGTCACATCTTTTTCGCTCGTTCTCCAGTTTACCAATGCAGCGCGGATGGCCGGTTTGCCGGCATATACCGTTGCCGTCATACATACCACGCCACTGGCGTTCACCGCCTCCAGGTATTCATTGACTGCCGCATCAGCATCCTCACCGGCTATATTCAGCGTAAAGCAAACCACACAAAGTCTTACCGGCGCCAGTAAAATAAAATTCGGATCATCTTCCAGCACATTCCCCAGCTGTTTGGCCAACGCAATATTATTTTCTACCAGCCAGCGGTAACCTTCTTTTCCATAGGCCAGCAAGGAAAACCATGCCGGCAAAGCACGCTGCCGGCGTGAGTTTTCGGGTATATTATTGATAAAATTGAACCGCGCTGCAGGATCCCCGAGATAAGCTGCACCGGCATTCTGAAATACGGCTGTCTGCAACTGCGGATGCCGGCAAAATATCATCGCGGCATCATAGGGTACGTTCAGCCATTTATGCGCATCGATGGTAATACTATCGGCCTTTTCCCACCCTTTCAGCAAAAACTTCCACTGATCGCTGCAGGCGGCAAATCCACCAAAAGCAGCGTCCACATGCAGCCAGAAGCCATATTCATCACGCAGCTTTACCAGCTCGGCGATATCATCAAAATCAACCGTATTCACCGTACCTGCATTGGCCACGTAAATAAATGGACCTTTGTTAAGCTGCAGGTATTGTTTTAATGCGCTGATATCAACACATTCCCGGTTCTCCAATACAGGGAGCTTCACCAGGCTATTCCTTCCCAAACCAAGCATAGACATGGCTTTGCTGATACTGGAATGCGGGGTACCTGATAATACCTTTAAACCGGGCAAAGCCGCCATACCCTCTGCCGCAATATCCACTCCCTGCTGTTGCCCTACCCACTGGCGGCCTACGGCCAAACCGGTGAAATTAGACATGGTAGCGCCGGAAACAAAACAGCCCAGGAACTCAGCAGGTAATCCGAACAATTCTTTTAATAAAGCAATGGTTTCCGTTTCTACATAATAAGCAGCGGAACTTTTATCGGATGAGTTCAGGTCCATGGCGGAGGTAAGCCAGTCGCCCATCAATGCCGCCGGTGTAACACCGCCAGTAACAAAGCCCCAATAGCGGGGACCTGCAGCGGCAGTGAGACTGTTACCATACTGTTGCCGGAACATTTCCAGGGCAGCGGCGCCGCCCATTCCCTTATCGGGCATGGCTACACGACAATTGATCTCTACCTGTTTATCTGCTGCCAGCTTATCTATTGCTGATAAAAATTTACTGCTGAAGTCTTTGGTCAACTGTAATAACTGATCCGTATGCTTTAAATCGTCCTGCAATTTCAAATCCATGATTACACAATGTTGATGAGATGGATGGGTTGTAATTCAGGAACAAAATTGCGACAATTACAGATGCCAAAACAGATGCAGTTTTGTAAATTTGGAGCAGATCAGATGAGACAGCGATTAGCTGTTAGCTTTTAGCTTTTAGTAAATGCAGCGGGTTTTGTCTTGCCCAGGATTAAACTGATTTTGATGATTAGCAGGATTGGCTTTTCTGATTTTAAAAGATTTTGGGGAGATGTAAGCGCATATTGTCTTTTATTCCCAAAAATCTTTTAAAATCAAGAAATATAATCTTTTGAAATCAGGAAAAAAATCCTGCTAATCATCAAAATCAGTTTAATCCCGGGCAAGACAAATTCTGCTAAAGCAGCCCGGTAAACAAGTCCATTCGTTCATGTTCCAATAGCCAGCGCTTACGCCACAACCCGCCGGCATAGCCGGTGAGCGTGCCGTTGCTGCCTATTACCCGGTGACAGGGAACGATGATAGCAAGCCGGTTTTTTCCGTTGGTGGTGCCTACAGCGCGGATGCTCCGGGGATTGTGAATACGGTGGGCCAGTGTATGATAAGAAATAGTTTGCCCGAAAGGAATGGCCAATAACTGTTGCCACACCGATTGCTGAAACGCGGTGCCTTCCTGGTATAATGGCAGGTCAAATACTTTGCGCTCGCCTGCAAAGTATTCGTACAGCTGTTGCGCACAATCGAGCAATAAAGAAGGCGCCTGCGGAAAATCAACCGGCGGTTCTTCTGTAAACGAAACCGCATTAATAAACTGGGCAGTGCCGCTGATCAGTAACGGTCCAACGGGAGTGTCTATACGTAAATGATATACTGCTGATTCCATGATTAATCTATTGGGGTAATAAAGACCTCCACAGGTAAAATGTGGCGTACGCTGCATGTTCCTTCCACGACTTTGTATATGCCTGCAATGCCGACATGGAAGGTTTACTTTCCAAATTTAGTCTATTTTTTATAGCATTCTGCAAACCAACATCTTCCAGTAAAACAGATTGCGGAAAACGACGGTATTTCATCAGCGCATAATTGGCTGACCAGTTGCCGATACCTTTCATCGACACCAGGCTGGCCAGCGCCGCTTCATAACCCATTTCCCCCAGTGACGTTTCATTTAAGCGGCCATCCGCCATTTGCCTGGCGGTTTCCACAAGGTATAGTGCCTTGCTCCGGGAAAACTGCATGGGAGTAAGCTGCTCCGGCGTTAATGCCGCTATCACCGCAGGTTGAGGGTATAAATAGAAATCTGTGTCATTCACCACCGCATGATATCCAAATTGGGTAATAAACCGCTGACGCAGGGTATAAGCAAAAGACAGGTTAATTTGCTGTCCTATAATAGGCCAGGTGATGGCTTCAAACAAATCAGGCATTCCTATCAACCGCAGACCGTTATACCGGCCGGGCAGGCCTTTTAACAGCGGGTCTTTTTCCGCATAATCGTAAAACGGTTGCAGATCAGCATCCAGGTGCCACCAGTGCGTAATGTATTTTACGATGGGTGCTGCTGCCACTTCCACGCCCAGGGGCGCCAGTACCGATACTTCCAGGCAATCCCTTTTTTTACCCGGGGCAATCTCTATCACAACAGGCTCTCCATCCGACAGCAACATGCGCTGCACCCTGCCCTCACGCAGGTAATGCAAACATTCTTTATCCGACCGTCCCAAAAAACGCAGGCACTCTTCAAATGAAAAGTGCGCTGCATCATTAACAGGAATTATTATTTTCTGCAAAGCCATCAGCAAAATTACGCAATACGGCGCTGATGGCCTTACGGATTCTTGCGGATTTTTTTGCCCAGGATTAGATTGATTTTTGATGATTTAAAAGATTTTTTTGGGGGATTTTAAAAAGATTTTTGGAGATATAGAGGATATATATCCGCCAATATCTCCAAAAATCTTTTTAAATCTGTTAATCAAAAAAAAATCCTTTAAATCATCAAAAATCAATCTAATCCTGGGCAAAAAAATCCTGGCAAAAAATCAACCTACCGGCTGTGTCCTGGATGTGATCGCAATCCTGTTCCAGGTATTGATCATTCCAATAGCCAGGGTGATCTGCGCTACTTCTTCAGGCGTAAATACGGCGAGGGCGGCGTTGTATACGTCGTCAGGCACGTGGGAGGTGCTAACCAGCGTAACTGCCTCTGTGAGCGCCAGCGCGGCACGTTCCTTATCGGTATAATAAGGCGCTTCATGCCAGGCGTTGAGGCCGTATATACGCTGTTCTGTTTCGCCCATTTTACGGGCATCCTTGGTATGCATGTTTAAACAAAACGCACAGCCGTTGATCTGGGAGGCGCGGATCTTAACCAGCTCTGATAAGGTTTTGTCAATACCCAGTCCATTAACAAAGTCCTGTAATCCCATCAGGGCCTTTAATGCGCCCGGTACCAGCTTGTATACGTCCATTCTTGCTTCCATCATAATATCTGTTTTTATTAGTTAATAATCTTAATAGAAAAATTGTTCACGGATAATTTTACCGTTCTCTACATGATACACACATAGTTCGTTTCTTGTGCGGCGGCCGGTATTGGCGATGGTAACATCCATCAACAGCTGAACGGCGAAATAATCATCGGCTACTATCGGATCGGATATTTCCAGCAGATGGCGCGTTTGTATACTGTCAAGGAACATGCGTTCTTTGTTCATAATGGCCGCTAACCCGCTAGTGATGCGGCCGTCGGGCTCAATGTTTACAACATCGTCACGAAAAAGGGCGGCCTGCGCCTCCGGAAATTTCCACTCCCGGCAAAGTTGTACCAGTGTATAAGCTACTTGTTTAACAACCGTCATGGTATCGATTTGTGGGTACAAAATAACAGCAAAAACAACCGCCAAAACAGATACAGAATTATCAATTATCAACCATAACAGATTACCTTTAGGGAGATGAAAAAAAATAACGGGTTTATTTATCTTCAGCTGGCCGAAAAGATCCAGCAGATGATCGCCGGTGGCGTTTATGCGGTGGGCGACAAACTCCCTTCTGTCCGCTCCCTGCACCAGGATCACGGCATCAGCATCAGTACAGCTTTACAGGTATACACGCACCTGGAAAAAAAGGGTTGGGTAGAAGCCAGGGAAAAATCGGGTTACTTTGTGCACTACTCTCACAACGTGCGCCCACAGCTGCCGCCCGTAACAGATCCGCTGCCTACCCCGGGAAAAGTACAGATCAACGAAAAGCTGGCTATGTTCAGAAAAACCAGCCAGTCGCAGAAAACCATTTCACTGATTGGCGCTGCGCCCGATACCTCCCTGTTGCCTTCCGTAAAGCTTAAAAAGGCTTTGCAGCTCTGTGCGCGGGAGCTCGACACTTCGTATATCCCTTACGGTGATATTACGGGTCATGAGCCCTTCCGGCGGCATATTGCGCGTCATTGTCTTAACTGGGGCAGGGCTGTTTCGCCCAATGAGATCATTGTCACCAACGGCGCCATCGAGGCTACCACGCTATGTTTGCGGGCGGTGGCCAAAGCCGGTGATACTATTGCTATAGAATCCCCTACCTTTTTTGGCCTCTTGCTGGCTATTGAAAGTTTGGGCATGAAAGCACTGGAAATACCTACTGACCCGGTTACCGGGGTAAGTCTGGATAAACTCGAAGCCGCGTTTAAACAAAAAAAGGTGCAGGCCTGCCTGTTCGTTACCAACTACAATAACCCGCTGGGCAGCTGTATGCCCGACAACAGCAAGGAACAGCTGGCAAAGCTGCTTCAGCAATACCAGGTGCCGCTGATAGAAGACGATGTATACGGAGATCTGCATTTTGCGCCGGAGCGTCCCCGCACCGTTAAGTCTTATGATGAAGAAGGACTGGTATTATACTGCTCTTCCTGGTCCAAATCCATTGCGGCGGGTTTGCGTATCGGATGGGTGATCGGCGGCCGGTACCATGAAAAAATTGCGCAGCTGAAATTTATGTCTTCCGCCAGTACCGGCCTGTTACCACAGCTGGTGCTCACCAAATTCCTCGATCAGCAACGACTGGACCTGCACCTGAAATCATTGCGGCAAACGCTCAACATGCAAACCATGCAGATGACAAAGGCTATACAGGAATATTTTCCGGTAGATACGCAACTGACCCGGCCTAACGGGGGCATCAGTTTGTGGGTGGTACTGCCGCCCCGGGTGGATACCTGGAAGCTGCATGAAGCAGCTGTGGAACAAGGCATCACCTTTACACCCGGCTCCCTGTTTTCCAGTCAGCCGCGATACCACGAGTGTATCCGGCTCACCAATGCCAACCCCTGGAATGATGACCAGGAATGGGCGATCCAGACACTTGGACGCCTGATAGGTAAACAGCTGTAATAACTTCTCCCGAAAAAATAAAAATAAAACAGATGCTATTTTTGTATTTTTGACCAGATCAGATTAGCATTACCATGATAAAAACCGCCGATCACCTGTACCTGCAGGTAGCTGATAATATTGAGCAGCTGATAGAAAAAGAAGTGATGAAAATAGGGGAAAAGCTCCCTTCTGTGCGCATGCTCAGCAAGCAACAGGGCATCAGTTTAACCACTGCATTCCAGGCATATTACCACCTGGAATCGAAGGGGCTGATTGAGTCCAGGCCCAAATCCGGGTACTATATCCGCTTCCGGTCCAGGCGCATGCCCGCTATGCCGGGCACCTGTTTGCCGGTAAAAAAAGCCAGTGAAGCCACGGTGAGTGATATGGTGATGGAAGTATTCAGCCAGATCCGGAACCCAAATTTGCTGAACCTTTCTGTAGCCACGCCTCCTCCCGACCTGCTGCCGGCGGCTAAAATGGCGAAGGCGGTGGTACATGCGCTGCGCAACCTGCCCAATAATGGTATCGCGTATGAAGAGTTGCAGGGCAATCCCTTGCTACGCGGACAAATAGCCCGTATGTCGCTCGCCTGGGGCGGCGCCTTTACAGCAGATGATGTGGTCACCAGCAGCGGCTGTATGGATGCGCTCACGCTGTGCTTGTCCGCCGTTACACAACCCGGCGATACTATCGCCATTGAAAGTCCTGCCTATTACGGCTCCATGCAGCTGGCCGAAAGCCTGGGATTAAAAGTGCTGGAAGTGCCTACCCACCCGGTTTCCGGCGTAGACCTGGAGTACCTCGACAAAGCCATTCCCCGGCATAAAATCAAGGCTTGTCTTTTTGTGACCAACTACAACAACCCCTTGGGTTCCTGTATGCCGGATCAAAACAAAAAGGCGCTGGTGGATATGGTAGTGAAGTATGATATTGCCCTGATAGAAGATGATATATACGGGGATCTGTATTTCTCCAAACAACGCCCGGCCAACTGTAAAACGTTCGATAAATATGGGCATGTATTGCTTTGTAATTCCTTCTCAAAATCACTGGCGCCAGGCTACCGTGTGGGCTGGACCATGCCGGGAAAATACAAGGAAAAAGTGCTGATGATGAAACAAAATCACTCCATTGCCTGCGCTTCGCTGCCACAGGCGGCAGTAGGTCATTTCCTGGAAATTGGCCGTTATGAATTTCATTTACGGAATTTAAGGAAGATGTTGCACACCCAGTGTTTGCGGTACTCCCAGGCAATCAGCGAATACTTTCCGGAAGGCACGCGCATTTCACGGCCACAGGGTGGTTGTGTATTATGGGTAGAGCTGGATGAGTCGATCAATACTTTTGATCTGTTTCACCAGGCGCTCAAACATAAGATCAGCTTTTGTCCGGGCAGAATTTTCTCCTTACAGAATAAATACAACAACTGCATGCGTATCAGCTTCGGCAATGCCTGGAGCAAACAGGTGGATGAGGGATTAAAAACGTTGGGAAAGCTGATCCGCAAAATGAATGCATAGAAAAGCCGGAATAAGAATATTCCGGCCGCTGTTATACCTACAACTTAAATATTTTTTAGAAGTTGCTGCCGGATACCTGTATAGCAAGCGGCATCCGGCGGGCAACCAATAATGGGATTCACAAACATCCTAAACAACCGTTAACTGTAAATCAACAAAGAAAATCTTTTAAAGTCCCTGCTGCCGGTGCAGCATTTGCACAATGCTGCACACCGCAACGCCCAGGATCATTTATCAACCGATCAACGGATGTACCATAAGTCCACCGTCTACATTATATTCTGCACCAGTAATAAACGATGCTTCATCTGAAGCCAGGAAGGTCACCATTTTAGCGATATCTTCCGCTTTCCCTAACCTGCCCAGTGGTGTAATACTGCCCAGGTGTGTTTTCAATACGTCGGGCATGCCTACTTTTTCCAGCAATGGGGTGGTGATGATGCCGGGGTTCACGGTATTGACCCGTATCCTCCGGCTGGCCAGTTCCCTCGATAATGTTCTGCCGAGTGAATTCAGTGCTGCTTTGCTGGCCGATAGCACTGCTGCATTAGGTGTTCCTGCGTAAGCATTCAGGGCCGACAGCAGGGTAATGGAGCCGCCATCGCTGATGAGCGGCAATAGTTGCTGTATGGTGAAAAAGGCGCCTTTGAAATTCACATTCATTAATTCATCGTACAAGTCTGTTGTAACTGTTTCAAAAGGTGCCAGTTTCGCCACACCCGCATTTATAAATAAGGCATCAATTTTCCCAAAACGTCCCTGTACATACTCCGCCAACCGCTTTGCATCATTCAGATCTGACTGATCCGCCTTAAAACCTTCTGCAGGATGTCCCAGCGCATATACAGCTTCCTGTATGGCGCCCGGGTTACGACCTGTTATCAATACCTTTGCTCCTTTTGCTAAAAACGACGCTGCTGTTGCGTAGCCTATACCGCTGTTACCGCCTGTGATAACAACTATCTTATCTTTCAATGATGACATGAAGAACTGTTTGAGAAATTAGCCGATTAATGGATGTACGCTCAGACCACCGTCTACATTATATTCGGCGCCTGTAATAAAGGAGGCTTCATCGGAGGCCAGGAAAGATACCAGCCGGGCTATTTCCAGCGGTTGTCCTATTCTGCCCAACGGCAACCTGCTGGCAATATGTTCCGGGTTGATCGCTTCCTTAGGTACGCCGGCCTTTTCCAGGATAGGCGTATCTACCGGTCCGGGGTTTACAATATTCACCCGGATCCTGCGGGCAGATAATTCCCTCGATAAAGTACGTCCCAATGAATTCAGACCGGCCTTGCTGGCACTGTAAACGGATGCTCCCGGCATGCCTGAATGAGCGTTTACGGAAGACAACAGGATAATAGTGCCGCCATCGTTAATTAGTGGGAGTAAGTGCTGCACCGTAAAAAATGCGCCCTTCAGATTAATGTCCATGATGTTGTCAAAAGCCTCTTCTGTTACATCCGTTACGTTTGCAAAAGTGCCTACACCGGCGTTTACAAACAGGATGTCAATTTTGCCATAACGGTCACGCACATACTCCGCTAATTTTTTTGAATCTTCTATCTTTCCCTGGTCTGCAATAAAACTATCTGTTTCCTGTCCAAGCGTAGCCACTGCCTGCTGTACGGCATCCGGCTTACGTCCTGTGATCAATACCTTTGCGCCTTTCGCCAAAAAGTCTGCTGCTGTTGCATATCCTATACCGCTGTTACCGCCCGTGATGACAGCTGTTTTATTTTGTAAGAGTGCCATTCTATTGATTTATTTAAGTTTATCGATGTAATAAGTTTAAAAAAAAGAGAAATAATTTCTCTATAAATCCATTAATTTAAACATTTCAATGTATTATACTATAAAAAAAGCTGTTGGTAAACCCGCCCGGTAGTCCCTCAGCTTAATTGTAAAAAGAACATCGACAATTGCTTCATCATCTCTTTATTGAGCGTTAACTCCACAATTCTGCCGTTTTTCGAAGAATGTAACACCCCACTGTCCACCAGGATCTTCACATGGTGCGATACCGTGGGTTGTGACAAGCACGTAAACTCACATACATCACCACAAATCAGCTTTCCCTTCTTAACAACCTCCATTATGATAGATAATCGGTGTTTGTCGGCGATGGCATTTGCTGCTTTTTCTATCAGTGCTAAATCCATAGAACAAAAGTAATACTATTTTCCAAATATCGAAATATTTCAATGAATTTTTTTTTGAAGCCCGGTTTTCAGCCCACCCGGCCGCTTCTTCCGGTAACCTGCGGGGAACCGGTTGTTGTTTACCGTCCGGAAGCCCGTCCCTCCTGTATCCGGATGATCTCAAAAAAGAAATGCATCTGCGGACGCGAATAGCACGCCAACAGATCTGCTGATAGCAACGCAAACGGTGTATATAAATTTCTTTCTCCCATAGCCTGTAAAATTGCAGTAATCATCCCGGATGCTACCTGCCTCATCTCTTATGTGCCGGGCAATTTTATCCTTTCGTGAACGTTTCTTAATAGTTGTACTGCGCACATTTTTATACTATCTTTAGGCGCTTACCATTGCTGGGCAACCAACAATCGTGTACTCAAATATGCCATACAAACGATCGCCATGAAATCCATGAAAAAACACCTGGTATTACCTGTAGCATTTCTTACATTAGCTGGCTGTCACAACGGCAAAGCACCGGAAGAACAAGAGCAAACGGCCTCCGCTCCGCCTCTGCAAAATACAGGGGAACACGAAGCCGCCACAAAAATTTCACATCCCTGTGTTGTTTTCTATTCACCTGACAGCATTCAACTGGAAAAATTAAAAAAAGAAAACGGAGAAGAAGCTTTTTATACCCTCGCCGACGACAACCAAAACTATATGGCTGATGCCCGTGCTTTCCTCGAAGGAAAAGGCATAAAAATAATAGAACCCGGCAAAGGAAAAATCAGCTTTCAATCCAAAAGCGGACAGGCCGCCATGCTTGACCTGAACGATCCAAAATACAGCTGGGAAAGCTGGTGGTACGATGGAAACAAACTACACAAAATAGATATGACAGATATTGAGAAAGCATATAAACAATATATGAAATAAGCGCTTAGGGGAGCGCCTTCGGCGCTTGTCTTAGACCAGGATTAATATGATTATAATGATTATACTGATTTCATTTTCTTATTTTGAAAGATGCCAGCTTCTTTTATGAAAGTATTCTTCAACAACATAAAAGCCTGTAAGAGAAAAAGCTAAAATCAGGACAATCATTATAATCATATTAATCCTGATCTAGGACAAGCGCCGAAGGCGCTCCCTCCACATCATTCATCGGGCATTGCATACTGCAACGCAGCCTCCGGGGGCTTTCCCGAAAAATGGAATAAATGATCTTTACTGTTAACATCCTCGAGGATGTCCTTTCTTACCAGGAATGCTTCCTTTGTGAACTGCAGCCTGCCCAGTCCTTTTCCGGGCGATATCACCAGCTTATTTACTCCCGCCGGAAGCGGGTAATCAAAAAATGTGTTGTCGTACATACTGTGCAGTATTTTCAGGTGCCGGTAAAACGGCTGATCCACCAATGCTTCGATGCCGTTCGGTGTTTCCGTTAGCGGCAGCGAAGAATCGGGTGAGGGATGCTCCGAAAATTCAAACACCAGGTATGGTGCATGCTGGTAATTAAACGCAAATACCAGCAGCATTTTTCCTGCTGCCACAGTTGTATCCTGCGAAGCCTGTACCATAAACTTCGGAGCAGGCTTATCTGAATCCAGGTATAATGTATCGTGCCGCTGATGCCAGGTGCCTTTGGTAAACTGATCCAGCGCGCCATAGCTCATCGAATAAATAAACCGGTGGTTATCGAAAAGACATAACTCCTCCGCCATTTCCATCTGGCTGGCATTGTAACAGCCTGTTACAACAGTAATGCTTTTATCCATATGTGCTTTTTGAGCAAACAGTGATTTTGCCGGGAGCAGTACCGCCAACAGCAGCATGCCGCTATAACGCTGATATCGTTTTGGCTGCTTCATGAGGTTAACTGTAAGTTAGCACAATAAACGATGCTGCAGCTCAATTATTTGGCATCATCATCATGCGTTAACCGCCACCGGTGCCGGAATGTTCTGATACCCGCTATCAGTAATATAGTGGCCAGCAGCGCTACCAGCAGGGGAAACAACCAGGTGCCGCCAATATCATAACTAAGCTTTTCCAGGCTGGCCATACGTATGGTACCACCGCTTTTTTCCCAGGCCACCATTTCCCTGTACCTGAAAAAAGCAAAAATGTAAAATCCGCCGCTGAGCAGGATCGTCCACAACAGTACGGGCCAGGGGCTTTTCGACATACTGTTTACATATTCGTAGTCGCCCTCATGATGCGGGTTTGTCCACCTGGTTTTCTTCTGAGGTTGTTTTTCATCTTCCATATTCGTGATTATTTATCAGGTCGTACAATTTTGGATATCCTGCCGGGAGAATTGTCTGTTTGGGGAGGTAATACAGAAAAGAAGCGATACTGTATAAGACGCTGAAATGAAATAATTACCGGTATTGCGCTGAAGCCGGTGGTCTCTTTTTTCAGATCGTCCCAGAAACCGGATTTATATTCATTGATCGGTTTTTCGGCAGTACCTACCCTACTGGCGTTACCCTGCGCCAGGAAGATACTGTCGCCATCAATTTTTATCACCTTAAACAATGCATATACATCGTTGGTAGTAGTGGCGCTGTTTTCACTGCGTACCAGTGTACCGCCGGTGTTAGCATAAAAAATATCGCCCGCCTGCGGATGATTCACATATTCCGTGAATTCCTTATCATCATTTGCTTTAGTACGTTTGGCAATCTGGGCCACTAGCACCAGCACCAGGAAAATGGCCGGGATAACGATCATTCCTCTCCACAACCGGAGCGGCGTTTTGGTAGTTGCTTTCAGCTCTTTATATTTCGCTGTAATTTCGGGCGTCCATTTCGCTACGGGGATTTTATCTCCATTGTCGCAAAAAGCCACGCCATATTTCATCGAAGGCATCATAGGTCCCAGCCACCATACATAACGCTGCAATACAACAATGGTAACCCCATTGCCACCACCGTTTGCCAACGGACAGGCCAATCCGGGGTAATGTTTCCTGGTATGCTCAAGTGATCTGATCTGGTAAATAATAAACATAAGTCTGCGGGTTTGTTTTCTACGGTCTTTCTATACAGTTTTACCTGGAAGGCTACAATACAGCTACAGCCGGGTTAAAAAGGGCATTACAATCAATTGCAATATTCCGGAATTGTTAACAAACCAGCAAGTATTACCGGATCATTTTTTAGCGGGCATAATGCTCCCATATGGCCCTTGCAATTTTTGCGATGGTGGCATCCCGTTCCGATGCTGTTGCCCATGTATCAGAAACAAATACGGTAATGGCTATATGATTTCCATTGGGCAGCGTTATAATCCCTACATCATTATGCGCTGCTGTTACGCCATTGATCGTCCAGGAAGTACCTGTTTTATGTGCTACCGCAGTGCCGGCAGGCAACAATCCTTTGAGTCTTTTGGCGCCCGGACCGGAAATAGTCATCAGGTGCAACAAATATTTCCTGCTGCTGTCGGATAAAACGGGTTGTTGATAAAATGTTCCCAGCAGCTGCGTCATTCCCTGTGGTGTGGCCCGGTTCCGGTACTGTACCAGCAGTTTGGTCTTCTGCACCTGTTCTTCTTCCGTGGTGGCAATAGCGATCTGTTTTACGCCCAGTCCATGGATATACGCATTTGCCCTGGCAGGGCCGCCGAGTAATTTCAGCAACACATCACAGGCCGTGCCATCACTTTCACATATATTGTAGGTGATCAGCTCATCGATCGTTAAACTGACATTGCCTTCCGGGTATTTTTCGCGGATAGGGCTGTGGCCAGCGGTGGTAAGATCTGCTTTAACGATCTTTATTGGTTGATCCAGGCGCAGTTTGTGCTGGTCTACCTGCCGGAGTACGGCCATGCTGATCGGGAATTTGTATACGCTTTGCATGGGAAAATGTTCATCGCGATTAAAGGATACCGTATCGCCGGTTTCCAGTAAGCGGGCATAAACGCCAACTTTTCCTGAAATTTTTCCGGCGATACCGGCTACCTTTTGCCGGAGGGTTTCCTGGGCGGAAACGCTACCCGCAGCAAAGCCCAAAACCGCTACTATGGACCAAGTAAGCAATAGTTTCCTGTTTATCATATGATGCGTAATAAAAATATAATGTTCAATATAAACCTTAATTCCGCAGCTGCCGGTAATTTTCCATTTAGAATTTCGCCTCCTTAATATTATTTTAGGCTCCAAATTAGAGACGAAATTGAGCAAACCGATACTTGTAATAAAATTTGGAACGGCGTCCATCACCCACCAGAACGGTGACCTGGATGAAACGGTGATTGCCGGCATTGCGCGGCAGGTAGCAGCTTTACACGAAGATCATCATATTGTGCTGGTATCATCCGGAGCGGTAGCTGCGGGTAAACAGTTTTTACGCCATTACAACGGCACCATCAGCGAGCGAAAAGCCGCGGCAGCCGTGGGTAATCCTTTGCTGCTGAATAAATACAGCCGCTATTTTGCCCCCTACAATATTGCCGTAGCACAGAGCTTATGTGAACGACAGCACTTTTCCGACAGGGACCAGTTCCTGCAGCTAAAGCGTACCTACGAAGAGCTGTGGGCCAGCAATATCATTCCTATCGCCAACGAAAATGATGTGGTAAGCAGCCTGGAGCTGAAATTTTCAGACAACGACGAACTGGCTACCCTCATTGCCGTAGGCTTTGGCGCCTCTCTCCTGTTGTTCAGCACCTCTGTAGCAGGCGTATTGGACAGGACCGGGCAGGTAGTACCGCAGATCGATGTTATTGACAAGGCAGCGCTGGGACTGGCCGACAAAGAGAAATCCAGCCTGGGACTGGGCGGCATGGTGTCTAAACTTACTTTCGCCCGATTGGCCACCAGAATGGGAATCCGCGTGGTGATTTTTGGTATCCGTACAGAAGACGGTATCCTCAATGCCATTGCAGGCAAAACGGGTACCTTGTGTTTGCCGCAGCCCTGCAGCATGCCTGCCCGTAAGAAGTGGCTGGCCAGCGGCAGCCTGGTAACCGGCAGGATACAGATCGATGCCGGCGCCCAGAAAGCCCTGGAGAAGCGTCACAGCCTCCTGGCCGTAGGTGTGCAGGCCGTGCTCGAAAAATTTGAATGCGGGGAAGTGATTGAAATCGTCAACGAAGAAAATACCGCCATCGCTGTAGGCAGGGCAAAAATTTCTTCGGATGTGCTGGATGCCAAACAAAAAGCACAGAATACGGAAGTAGCCCATGCCGACGACATCGTGCTGTTGTAAATGCTTTTTAACGTAACACATATCATGCAAACTATACAACCTTTACTGGAACAGGCGCAACAGGCAGGCGTATCCATCAGAACCCTGCCGGACACAGAGAAACAGGGCCTGCTGCGGAAGCTGGCAGCGGTTATCCTGATCCAGTCCGATAATATCAGCGCAGAAAACAAAAAAGACCTGGACCGGATGCCGGATGAAGATCCGAAAAAAGACAGGTTGCTGCTTACGCCTGCGCGTATCCGCGACCTGGCCTCCAGCCTGGAAGATATTGCCGGTCTCCCGGACCCTGCCAATGTACTGATGCTGGAAAGGCGGCTGGACAACGGTTTGCTCGTACAAAAGAAAACCGTGCCCCTGGGCGTGGTAGGTGTTATTTATGAATCCAGACCCAACGTAACCGTAGATGTGGCAGCCCTCTGTATCCGCTCGGGCAACGTATGCGTACTGCGTGGCGGTACCGATGCATTTCATACCAATACTATCCTGGTAACGCTGATACAGGGTGTGTTAAAGGAGTTTGGGGTAGACGAACACGCGGTACAGCTGCTTCCTACGGACCGTAACCTGGTAACGGAAATGCTCACTGCGGTAAAATATATCGATATCATTATTCCCCGTGGCTCTGAACAACTGATCGAATTTGTGCGGGCCAATTCGCGGGTACCGGTCATTGAAACCGGTGCAGGCGTATGTCATACCTATGTGGAAAAAACAGCCGACCTGTTGCAGGCCGCCGCTATTGTTACCAACGCCAAGGTATCCCGCCCCTCTGTTTGCAACGCACTGGATACCGTACTGGTAGATGAAGCCGTGGCAGCGGATTTCCTGGCCCTGCTGGCGCCGCAGTTGCTGCCGTATGCGGTAGACGTATATGCGGACCCGTTAGCGCTGAAATTACTGCAGCAACAACAGTATCCGCATCTCTTTGCGGCACAACCGGAAGATTTTGGCCGTGAGTTCCTGTCGCTCAAATGCTCTGTGAAAGTAGTATCCGGCCCTGCGGAAGCGCTCTCGCATATACAGCGGTTTTCCTCCCGCCACTCTGAAGCGATCATTTCCCGCGACACGGCGGTGAGTGAGCGTTTCCTCAACGAAGTTGATGCAGCCGCCGTATACGTAAACGCCTCCACCAGGTTTACTGACGGAGGCGTATTTGGCCTCGGTGCGGAAATAGGTATTTCTACCCAGAAATTACATGCCCGCGGACCATTTGCGCTGGAAAAACTGGTAACAGAAAAGTGGTTTATCCATGGCGATGGACAGGTCAGGGGCTAACTATGCCACCGTGATCTGTTCATTCAGGTATACATCCTGGATAGCGTGAAGCAGCGCAGCGCCTTCCGCCATGGGGCGCTGGAAAGCTTTGCGGCCGGAAATTAACCCCATGCCACCCGCTCTTTTATTGATAACGGCAGTGCGCACCGCTTCTGCCAGATCAGCTGCTCCTTCAGAGGCTCCGCCGGAATTAATGAGTCCCATACGGCCCATATAGCAATTGGCTACCTGGTAACGGCAAAGGTCGATCGGATTGTCGGATGTGAGCTGTGTATAAATGCGTTCGTCCAGTTTACCATAGGAAGAACTGCCTGTATTTAATGCCTTATAGCCCCCATTCACCACCGGCAGTTTTTGTTTGATAATATCCGCCTGTATGGTAACGCCGAGGTGATTGGCCTGGCCGGTAAGATCGGCAGCCAGGTGGTAGTCTGCATCTTTTTTAAATGCATCATTCCGCAGGTAGCACCAGAGAATGGTGGCCATCCCCAGCTCATGCGCGCGTTCAAACGCCTGCGATACCTCCACCAGTTGCCGGTCCGACTGTTCGGATCCAAAATAAATAGTGGCGCCTACGGCCACCGCACCTATGTTCCAGGCTTCCTCCACCGTACCGTACATCACCTGGTCGGCCCGGTTGGGATAGGTGAGCAATTCGTTATGATTCAGTTTTACAATAAAGGGGATGCGGTGCGCATAATTGCGGGATACGGCCGATAACACGCCAAAAGTAGACGCAACAGCATTACAACCTCCTTCTACGGCCAGTTTCACAATATTTTCAGGATCGAAGTAGGCTGGGTATTTGGCAAAAGAAGCGCCGGCGCTGTGTTCTACACCCTGGTCTACCGGAAGGATGGACATATAACCGGTTCCTGCCAGTCGCCCGTGGTTAAACAGCTGCCCCAAACTACGCAGTACCTGGGCGTTACGGCTGGAGGGCAGATAGATTTTATTGACGGTATCCGGTCCCGGCAGATGCAGGAGATCTTTACTGATCGTTTTGCTCTGATGTTGCAGCAGGGTATCACTATCTTTTCCTAATAATTCGCTGATTTTTTCCAAGGATAACATAAGCATCGCGTTTTTTGGTACAACTAATTTAAGGATTTAATACCGCACTCACCGGAGCAGACAAAGTTATCCTGCTAGTACGGTGTAGGACCTTTTGGACGGGGTTTATCTTCCCGCTCCTCCGTTACCATTTCCGTACCTTCAAATGCGCCGCCGGAGCCATCATGGATAACAGGTTCTTCTTTCACCTCTCCTTCTTTTCTGACCGGCTTTTCTTCGTTGGGATTAATATTTTTTTCCATACCAACAAAGGTACAGATATCCTGTAAACCGGGAATTGCTATTAACCCCGGCGCGATTTGTATATATTTGTCCCCCGGAATGACTAAAAGAATCAATATGACCCAGATCGCTATTATCCGTCACGGTACCACTTCCTGGAACAAAGCCGGCAAACTGCAGGGCCATTCAGACATCCCGCTGGATGAAGAAGGCGTGCAACAGGCACTGAAGCTGGGGTTGCGGCTTTCCGGCGAACCCTGGGACCTCATCTATTCCAGCCACCTGCTCCGTGCCCGGCAAACAGCCGCGGTAATAGCACAGGAGCTGCAAATAGCATCCGTAATAGAAGACAAAAGACTGGGAGAAGCCGGTGGCGGTCTTATTGAAGGTACCACCGAAGAAGAGCGGATCCGGAAATGGGGCGAAGCCTGGAAGCTGATGGACCTGGGCATGGAACCCGGTGAATCAGTGGTAGGCCGTGGCCTCTCTTTTATGCAGGATCTGCTGACAGAAAACAGCGGTAAAAAGATTTTGCTGGTAAGCCATGGCAGCTTTATCCGGCAATTACTGGACGCCTTATTACCCGCCATGCATCCTACCCCCGCCATGAAAAATACTTCCATCACAAGGCTGCAGTTCTCCAACGAAAACTGGCATTGTGAGCTGTTTAACTGCGTGAGCCACTTAGAGTAGTTAGCTATTAGCTGTTGGCAGTTAGGAATTCGTACCTATATTTGTTGTTCATGAAGCTATTACTCATAGAAGATGAACCAGCTGTAGTATCTGTTATCACCCGCGGTTTGAGCGAAGCGGGCTACGAAGTAAGCGTGGCGCCGGATGGTAATAGCGGGCTGCAAATGGCGCTCAATAACCCCACGTTCAGGCTCATTATACTGGACGTGATGCTCCCCGGAATGAATGGGATAGAAGTATGCCGCTCCCTGCGCAATGCGAAACAGGAAGTGCCTATACTCATGCTCACCGCCCTGGGTACTACAGAAAATATTGTGATGGGCCTCGACAGCGGCGCCGACGACTACCTTGTAAAGCCATTTAAGCTGCAGGAGCTGGAAGCCCGTATCCGCAGCCTGTTACGCAGGAAAACAAATACAGATATAGCCGTTCCCGTTACTGCTCCCTCTGTGCTGAGCCTGGCCGACCTGGAGCTGGACACGGATACCAAATCCGCCAGCAGACAGGGAAAGAGCATACAATTAACCGCCACAGAATACCGGTTGCTGGAATTCCTGCTGAAAAATCCGCGGAAAGTATTGTCCAGGCTGGAAATACTGGAACAGGTATGGGGCATCGAATTTAATATGAACACCAAAGTAGTGGATGTATATATTAACTATCTCCGGAAAAAAATTAACAAACCTCACGCCGCAGAACTGATACATACGGTAGTGGGTTTGGGTTACATGCTCCGGGAAAACAAGGCCGATGAAGATACGTACTAAGATATTGCTGGTATTTGCAGGGTTAACGATTTCCACTATCCTCACCATGAGTATACTGGTGTACTATTTTGCAAACCAGCACTCATTCGAGGACTTCTACAAACGCCTGGAAATACGGGCCTATCTTACCGCCAAAGCCGCGCTGCCTTATTACGAATCCGACTCCGTTATCTACAATGAAATCCGCGAAGAACACCTGGAAACATTGCCCTCAGAAAAAGAATATTTCCTGAAGGTAGCCAACGATGGTACGGTACACCCCGACGAGCAGCTCCATCTCCCTAACTCCTTTTATGAACAGGTGCGGCTTGAAAGCAAGGCCACACACCGCGAAGGTAACCGCTTCTATGAGGGCGTGCTGTATAAAAGCAAACAGGGACTTTATATCGTTATTGTATCCGCTATTAATAAATACAGCGACGAATACCTGGGTTGGCTGCGCAAAATACTGATCCTTTGCTCCGTGGCTTCCAGCGTAATACTGGTAGGCGCCGGCATCTTCTTCTCCAAATATATACTCAAACCCATCCGCCATATGATGGTGCAGGTAAAAAGTATCAGTTCACGGAACTTACACCTGCGGCTAAATGTAGACAACAGCGGCGATGAAATCAACGACCTCGCCGGTACCTTCAACAATATGCTCGACCGGCTGGAAACGGCATTTGAAACACAGAATAATTTTGTCAGCAACGCCTCCCATGAGCTGAGTACACCGCTCACCGCTATTATAGGCGAAGCGGAACTGGCCCTTAACAAAGAACGAACCGCTGAAAAATATATTTACTCCCTGAAAAATATCCTGCACGAAGCCGGCAGGCTGGAACATATTACCAAAAGCCTGCTGCACCTGGCGCAAACCGGCTTTGATGGTAAGAAACAGGAATGGCAACAGCTGCGCAGCGATGAATTGTTATTTACCGTAAAACATACCATCGATAAACTTCACCCGGGTAATAAAGTGGAAATAGATTATAGTCTTTTTCCGGAAGAAGAAGAAAAACTGGTGATACCGGGTAACGAACAGCTCCTGGAACTCGCGCTCAGCAACATTGTGATCAATGCCGTAAAGTATTCCAATAACCAACCGGTATCGATTGCCCTCGCTGCTACCGCCAAAAAAAATATTATTATCGTGAAGGACCAGGGCATTGGAATTCCTCCCGAAGACCTTCCCTACATCTTCTCCCCTTTCTTCCGCGCCTCTAATACCGCCCGCTTTAAAGGCTATGGTATCGGGTTGCCACTGGCCATGAATATTATCCGTATGCATAAAGGAGACATCATTGTAAACAGCCAGGTAAACCACGGAACCGAGATCAGGGTGGAGTTACCACTGTAGCGATTGCTTTCTTACCAAATTCTTACCACATTCTTACTACCTTTTAACCCCGCTCTTACTGGTTACTTATCTGGCAGCAATAATTTTGTTGTTATAAAAGATACCAGATATGAAAAATATACTCATACCAACAGACTTTTCTCTCCGCTCTCTCAGTTATGTGCACAACATCATTGCACAACATCCGTATGAGCCGGTTAATATTATATTGATGCACGCATTGCAGATGCCGGATTCATTATTTGACCTGATCACCTACACCCGCAACAGCAGGCACCTGGAACTGATATCAAACGATTTCCAGGATGGATGCGAAATTATCCGCAACAAGTATTCTACCGCTATTAACCAGCTGAGAATTGAATTCTTTCATGGCAGCACCCGTGCCGCGCTGCGCAACTTCCTGCTGGCACAGAACATAGACCTGATCATTCAACCCGCCGATCATGAATACAACGCTCCTTCCAAAAGAAGTTACGATCCGGAAAAACTGATCAGCAAATGCAACTATCCCAAAATGAAAATACAGCTACAGCGGAGGAAGTTTACTGCAGACAAATCCACCATATCCGCACTTTTGCAGGCCACAGAATAAAAGCAATTTTATGCTACTAAAGAAAAATATCCCCTTAAAATATGTATTTGGTAAAATCAGGGTCGAGATATTATTGGTGACCATCTATTCACTATCTATCAACATTCTCTATTACCAATATGATTTCACCAACATGGTGATCCCCATTTCAGTGCCTATGGTACTGGGAACAGTACTATCGTTACTGCTCGCGTTCCGCTCCAACCAGGCTTATGACCGCTGGTGGGAAGCCAGAACCATATGGGGGGCCATTGTAAATGATTCACGCTCACTGACAAGACAGGTATTAAGCTTGATGGATGCAACTTATCAGTCGGAAGACCTGACTCTTTTCCAGGAGCGTTTTGTAAAGCGACAGGCAGCGTGGTGCCATAGTTTGGGACAATCGCTACGAAAGACAGATCCGCTCAAAGGTTTAGACAGGTTATTATCACGACGGGAACTAAGCTATGTGATGAAGTATGATAACGTGCCTGCTGCCTTGTTGCTCTTACATGGAAAAGACCTGAAATATGCATTGGATCAGGGTTGGATTAATCAATACCAGCAGGTAGCGCTGGATCAGACACTGTCCCGCCTCTGCGATTCCATGGGCAAATGTGAACGTATCAAAAACACCGTGTTTCCGGCTACATATAGCCTGTATACACATTTCACCGTGATCTTTTTTATACTGTTATTGCCGTTTGCTTTGATAGATGTGCTGGGCTTTATGGAAATACCTTTAGTGGTAGCCATTGCCTCCTCTTTCCTGCTGATCGAAAAAATGGCGATCAACCTGCAGGATCCGTTTGAAAATAAACCTACAGATACACCGGTAACGACCATCGCCCGGAATATTGAAAAAGATCTGCGGCAAATGTTACAGGAACAATACAGTGCACCCGAAGAAGCAGTGGAAACACCCGCCTACTATATATTGTAAAGCGGTTAGCTATTAGCTTTTAGCTTTTAGATAGTGTTTTGTTAGTTGGAATTAGAGGCGGTTAGCTATTAGCTTTTAGCTTTTAGCTTTTAGCTTTTAGACGGTGTTTTGTTAGTTGGAATTAGAGGCGGTTAGCTTTTAGCTTTTAGACGGTGTTTTGTCAGTTAGAGTTAGAGTTAGATTGAATTTTATTTTTGTGTTAGGCTAACGGCTAATAGCTAATAGCTAAAAGCTGCCATGCTCCGGTATCCACCGGAGCATTTTTTTTACATCCCTGCCAGTTCTTTCTTTGATAACCATACCCATTTGCGGATAGTGCGGCGGATATACCTGGGATGCAGGTCTATTTCTTCGCTGGTATGGCGGAATTGTGCTTTTGCTTCTTCCGTTCTGTTTTGTTTTTTCAGGAGCAATCCGTAGTAGTACATGGCTTCCAGGGAATGATGCACCTGTATCACTTTTTGATAGGCGGCTTCCGCCCGTTCATTTTGCCCGGTATGTTCCAGCGCCTGCGCATACAGTAATTCATCTTCCGCCTTGCTCATTCTTACTCCTTTCGAGGCATTTACCTTATCAAAATTAGCGAGACATGCTGCATAGTTGCCATTCAGAAATTGCAGGCGGGCAAGCTGCAGCAGTATACCCGGATCCTTTGAAAAAGCGTTGGCACATTCCTGTGTGAGTGCGATGGCTTTATCGTATTGCTTTTGCTGCGCATAGGCATCTGCCAGTTGCAGCTTGTTGGTAACCGTATCAGACATGCGCACTTTCCGTTCCCACTCTTTGATACGGCCATTGGGCCAGAAGGTACGCATCAGGTTTTCACCCAACGTGCCGGTGTTAATATCCGGTAATATTTCCCTGACAATATAAACCACTGTACCTATCAACGGGATAAATAAAATAAAAAACAGGTATTCTCTCCTGCCTGATTTCAGCGCATGAATCACACATATAATCTGCAGTATAATAACAAGATAATAATAGTCGCTCCAGAAAGGAAACATAACAATGCCCTCAACCAGGGTTAAAAAACTGGTTGGATCGCAAAATAAGAAAATATCCTAATTTGTGATATTCATTAAAAGCAGCTGCGTTGAAGAAATTGTTAAAGATCATAGGATATACCATGTTGGGTGTTCTGCTATTCACGGGCATATACCTGTTATCAGCGTATACCCTTTCCCGTATGAGTACCAGCCGGGAAGAAGTAAACGATGCCGACATCACCATTTATATTCTTACCAATGGTGTGCATACTGATCTGGTGGTGCCGGTACGCAACACGCAAATAGACTGGAGTACCCGTATTCCTTTCCACTATACCGCAGGCAATGACACTACCGCTACCTTACTGGCCTTTGGCTGGGGTGATAAAGGCTTTTACCTGGAAACGCCCACCTGGAATGACCTGAAAGCCAGTACCGCTTTCAAGGCGGCGTTTAATCTCAGTGCCTCGGCTATTCACGCCACCTATTATCGCAGCTTAGCTGAAAGTGAAAGCTGCCGGGCCATCCTCATCAATAAAGCACAATACGCCAGGCTCATTGCCTATATTAACAATAGCTTCCGGACGGGCCCCGATGGCATGCCTGTAAATATAGTTACCCACGCCAACTATGATAACAACGACGCCTTTTATGAAGGCAGGGGCAGTTATAACCTGTTTCATACCTGCAATACCTGGGCAAACAACGGGTTAAAAAGTTGTGGCCAGAAGGCTTGCCGGTGGACCATTTTTGATACCGGCATTTTTTATCAGTACCGGCGTTAGCGTGGAGCTCGCCCCCATCCCTTTTTCACTCATCAAAGTAATATAATACGTTACATATTAGTTGTTTATTAATGTAACGGAAGCGCCCCAAAGGGGTTAATATTAAATAAAGATTGTCTATCTTAACGTCTGGAAACAGACGAACTTATCTTGCTAAACAGAAGACCTCCGACAGGCATATTGTGTATCGCAAAGTGTACCCTAAAATCAACCAAGGCAACTTGTAGTGATAGCAAATGTTTTCAGTGAAATTTTTCCATGTATATTTATTATAGTATCTTATTTATCCGAATGCTTAGTAACCCTCGTAATAATCGTTTATGAAACCTGATAACCGTACAACTGCTTACGCATTGAAAGACATACTGCTGACCCCTCTATATGCAGGCACAGAAGGACTGGTAAAACCGGAAGAAAAACGTCCTGTCGTCATTGTAAATGGGGTAGCTTTATTAATGATTTCGCTGGTACTGGGCGTTGGATCCTATTTTTACCTGCTAAAAAACTCTATATTCTTCCTGGTAGGTGTTCCGTTGGAAGTACTTTGCTTTTCTGCAGTTCTCAGGTTAAATTATTTAAAGAGATATTTTCAGGCTACCTTATTTATGCTTGTCATCAATGTGCTGTATGTTACTTACTGGAGCATTGTGTTGGGCGCAGGGATATCAACAGAAATGCTGATGGTATTTGTTTCCCTGATTGTATTTCATTTAAGCGGATCTTTATTCCTGCAAAAAGAGCGGGGACTGATATATGGATGTTTGGCGGTATCCGTTTTATTGATGGCGGGTGTATTGGTAAATGCATATTATCACCTGGTTAAGCCGCTTGATTTAAATCCGGCGATTGCGCTTACCATGAGGGGATATACAACCGCTGCGTTGTTTATGTTGATTGTATTTGTGATGTCGACCTATGTGGCACAAATCAGGTACCTGCTGATGTCGGAAAGAAAGCTGAAGGAGATTTCAGAGCGCAAAAGTATTTTCCTGAGAGAAACATTTCATGAATTAAGAACCCCGCTGAATGCCATATTTGGTAATGCGCAATTATTTGAAAGAAGAAAAGATGAATATACCGAGTCTGAACAGCTGGAAATAGAGCAATTATTTTCTTCCTGTTATTTGGCGCGCAACCTGGTCAACAACGTGCTTGACATGTCGCGCATCGATTCCGGCAAATTCTACAATGTTATTAAAGAGCCGGTTAATCTGAATGAGTGTGTGGCGCATTGCATTTCCATGAACAGCTATATTGCAGGTTCCAGGGGTATTACCATCAAAAATGCATTCGACGAGCAGCTGCCTGCTATCATTAACAGTGATAAATTAATCCTGACGAAGATTATTAACAATGTATTGTCTAATGCGGTAAAATTTGCTTCCGGCGATAGCCAGGTAGTTTTTACTTCCATTAAAAAAGAGGACCGCCTCATTTTCAAAATTCAAAACCGGGGTGTTATCGACAGCAACATCGGCAATAACCTGTTTGATCCTTTTGTTTCCGGCCGGAACCAGTTTGTAGAAGGCACCGGGCTTGGGCTTGGCATCACCAAACACCTGGTGGAGCTCTTTAACGGTACTATTCAGCTTGATCCGGAAGCATCGCGCTTACATACTACCATTGTGATAGACCTGCCACTGGAAACTACCGCAGGAAAAGTACAGGAACAGGCCAATAAGCAGTTCAGAAAAAATTGTTTTTCCGGTTCTTCTGCGCTGGTCATTGAAGATGAACTGCTGAGTGCTACACTGCTCACAAAAATACTAACGGAAATGGGCATACGCCCTGTGCTGTGTGCCGATTGGGAAAGCGCTGCTGCATCCATTAAACTGGAGAAACCGGATGTGATCATCTCCGATCTGAATATTCCCGGTATGTGTGGCAAAGAGCTGATTCAACAAATACGCAATAACACCGAACTAAAGAGCATTCCTGTACTGATAGTATCAGGAGATGCCTTTAGTTCGGTGAAGGAAGAAATGCTGGCGGCCGGCGCAGACGCGTTTATCGCCAAACCGGTCCACTTCAGGGAATTGCACCTGGAATTGTCCAGGCACTTACCTCAACATCACGCACTTTTGTAACGGCCGGTATCAATTATTGCCCAGTCGTCGTAGCCTCGTACCATGGTATACAATCCCTGTATATAGCGGTCCAGCTGCTCATTGATGCTTTTGCTCCAGTAGGGTATTTTACTCATGCATTGATCCAGCTTCAGCAGGTAATCGTCGTGGTAATCCGCCACATACTGAACTGCAGCCTCATAAGGCATCTGCAGTTCCCTTTGCGCGATGAATATTAAGTTGAACCCGATCGTTTCGAGTTTCCTTTCACGTTCTGCCGAGTGCAGGTCGTTCGAGAAACAACCCAGCAAATTCAGGATCAGTTCTATTTCTTTGACGGTTTCATGCTCATAAACTTCTGCCGGCAGGCTAAATCTTTCAAAAATAGCTACCAGTGGAAACATAATGTAAAAACCTCCGAAAGGACGCATTTCAAAATATTTCCTGATCGACGGCACATATTTATTTAACTGCATGTCGATTTCAAAAAAGCATTCTTTCAGATAATCGATCATGTGGCCGCAAAACTGCCGGTACAGGAAAGGTGAACTGATGGCCCGGAAACGGTCCAGTACATTTACAAGGCCATTACTTAGTTTATTTTCGGAAGGCTCCCGCTTGTCTTCCAGGATATCAATGAATTCATATAACATCGCTTTCATCGCTACAGCAGCTTCTGCGCCATCAGAGCCTCTGTCGCAGGTATCATCTACCGTAAATAACCAGGTGAGCAGGTCACCCGCCAGGCAAAGCTGTTTAAAATCCGCGTTGGGGTATTCCCTGGCGGCCTGTAACCCAAACTGGGCCTTGGTGTACCAGCCCATAGGCTTGAACTGGGGAGCTAAATCAAATTTTTGTACCCAACGTAAAGTGTTTCTTTGTACTTCGTCAGAGAATGCATTGATGGCAGAATTGCCTGGTAACGTACAGGCGTACACATTGTTTGACATGACTGTGAGTTTTTATTGTTAAGAAAAAGGGACTGCAAGTAATATTCGGTATAGGAATTTCGCGTCTACATAAAAAAGTGATAAAAATGCGCTGGCATATATGATATAATAATTTTATATCTTGGTGAGTCCTTTAAGGTATGCGTGGGAATACTGTCTCTATGCGCTACAATCTAAAAAAACTTGACTAAAATGGACAAACTATTTTTTAGGTGACACCCGGTATTCCGTTTATTTTTATAGAAGGAGCAGCCAGCTGCATTATTATTACAGCCGGTACATAATGGGGCGCAGTAGTATTGGCCAGGCAGCATCCTGACAAGCCTGTTCATCTGCCACAAACGTGTTATCTGTGGAAAACGGAGAGGAAATGGAGGGAAATGGGAGCCGTATTATTTAACTATTTCGTAACGCAGATGCGTTCTTTCACCGGCCTCCAGTATTTTGATTTTCTTCAGTGTAACGGTCCCGATATCCTCGAAAGGACGGAACCCGGCATGCAGGAATACGGGGAAAATATCGACATGCAGTATATCAGCCAAACCTGCTTTTAAAAACAGCCGGGTTGTAGCAGCGCTTCCTATAACGGTTACATCTTTATCTTTTGCGGCGGCTTTTGCCTGTTGCACGGCACTTTCAATACCATCTGTTACAAAAGTGATGGTGAGTTGGCTATTCTCTTTAGGATGTTTTGCCGGCACTTCTTTTGTAAAAACAAAAATAGGTACCTGGTATTCGTAATGATCGGCAATAGTATCAGGATCTGCCGCCATGCTAAATTCTTTCCAGCTCATTACCACCGCCCCGGTGTGCTCAATAGATTCCTGGAGCAGCTTACTGTTTCTCAAAACATCTAAGTCCGGGTAAAGCGCTCCTACGCTCCCCTGCTGGTCTTCCGCAAACCCGTCGAGCGATATGGTAACTCCTAAAATAACGTTTGCCATAGCATAGTTTTTAGCTAAAACACAAATCCATTCAACTCAGGCCATTTTACAAATTAGGGTTATTTAGGGAGACGCACAACCGCTATGGCTGCTTGAGTAATACGTTTAACCGGTCGTTGCTACGGGAAGCCGCGTCCCACATGATAAGTCGCCGGAAGTATCCTCAAAAAAACATACACTCAAATAAAAACTATATTATATTTGGGGCTGACGCCCATACCAAAAATAGATATGTCACTTTACCGATCCCTTGCCTTCGCAGCAATAATGCTGTTGAACAATGCTGTACTGGCCCAAAGCAAACTGTTGTACAACTACCAGGACCTGTCCCACTTCTATTATCAACCCCAAAAGGATTCCCTGAAAAAAGCCTGGAACTGCCCATCCGTGTATAAAGAGAAAGATACGCAGAAAAAATACCGGGAAATATGGGATGGACGCACAGACTTCATTACCGATGCCATCGAAAATGACGACTATGTATACGAAGGCGAAATCTATAACTACCTCGACGGGGTGATTAGCCAGATCGTAAAATCCAATCACTCCTTCATTGCCCGGAAACCTTTCCTGATGATCGATCGCAGCACTTCTGTAAATGCTTATGCCACCGGCAGCGATATGATAGCGGTGAACATTGGCCTGCTGGCCTTTGTAAAAACCCGGGAAGAACTGGCACTGGTACTGGCTCATGAACTGGCCCATAATATCATGATGCACCCGGAAAATGGTATGAAGAAACGCGCTGAATGGCTCAGTTCCGACGAATACAAACAATCCCTTAATGCCGTGCTGGACTCAAAGTATGAACGGTTAACCAGGTTAAAAAAAGTATTTGAAGGCTATTCATTCGACCGAAGCAGGCATCAGCGCTACCATGAAAGCGATGCCGATTCGCTGGCACTGGTACTACTCCGGAACAGCCATATTGGAATAGATCCGGCCTTCTTCCTGCGGCTCGACAGCGCAGACATTCAATACCGCCAGCCATTAAAAAAGGGGCTTAAAGATTATTTTGCCGCTTATCACCTCAACGTGGAAGATGCCTGGATGGTAAAGCGCACCAAAGGTTTATCCGCCAAAAACTACAGCTTTAATACTACCAGCAGCGGTTTAGCCGACTCGCTGAAAACACATCCCGACTGCCAGGAACGATATAACCAGACCAAAGACAAACAATCAGCAGGCAACGCATTTACCCCGGTACCGGCAGCACTGAAAGATAAATCCATGAAAATGATGATCTGGAGTATCTATTGCAGTGGCAACATGACTGCCTGCCTGTATCGCATTCTCCTGGAAAAAGATAAAGGCAACACCGATCCCTGGTACGATTTCATGTTTAACAACGTCATGTCCGGGTTATATTTCGCCGATAAAAAACTAAGTCGCTTTAACGCCATCACCGTAAGGCCCAAAGAATATATCTCCAAAAACTATTACGAACTGGAAACCATGTTCGAGCAAATGCCCAGGGAGAAGCTGGAAGAATTTTACAACACCCTGCAACAGGCGGCGTTCTGGGGAAATATGACCGCACCTGAACAGGGTTTCAAATCTGTTATGCATACTTTGTTAACCAACAACGAAGACAGTGAGAAACAAAAGGCTGCTAAAGCGTTTACTGCCAGTTATCCCAGCAGCCTGTACTGCGAGTATGTAACACCATTTTCTAAAAAATAGCACCCAACAATTTATCCCATAAACAACCGCAATGAAACATGTATTCGTAGCATTTGCCTTATTGTTACTGACAGTAACGGGCACACACGCACAAACTAAAATTTTCAGGGAAGTAGGAGAAGATATCTCCTCCAGCATGAGAGCCATCACCCAGGACGGCACGCTGGTAGGCTACCTGGTGTTCACCGAACTGGAACGCGCCAACAAAGACTCTTTCAACTACAAGATCAACATCATGGATGAAAACCTGAATGACATCGGCGTAGTGAACTTCAGGGAGCTGAAACTGGATCTTCGTGCGGTAGCTTTTGAACAGGAAGTGCTTTGCCTCTCTTACATGAAAAGTAATCTCCTCGGACACGCCATCAAGAAAAAGAAAGAAATCCGCGAAGCCGTTTCCAAAGGATACATGGCCGTATTCACCCAGTTTATTGACCTCAGCGGTAAAGTACTAAAGTCTAATACTATCAAAGTAGGTGTGGACCTTGCAGAAGAATACAGGAAAGGTCAGCTGGAAATCGGCAATGGCGGCCTGAAAGAACCATTGCGGGTAAGCAACATTGCCGGAAAAGGATTTGCCTGCTTCTTCGGTGACGACCGCGGAAAGTTCCTGTACATTTACGATGTTACCGGTAAACAAACCTGGCAAAAAAGAATAGGCGGCGAAGAAGGCGACTACAACATGCTGGTGTCCGGACATGATGTATACTTCCTGCTGCAGAAAAAAGACGAAAAACACGGAGGCAATTTTTATGTGTTTGGCTATGGCCTGGAAGACAGCACTTCCATCCCCAAATACTACCTGAAAGATAAAAAAGGAAATCCACTGCACGTACTGTCATTCATGAATGACCCCGTATCAGGTAAGCCTTTCGTTTCCGGCAACATCATCAATCCCCGCAGGAACGGGCCTTTTGCCACCATCAAATCAATCAGCAAAGGCAACTACCTGGGATTGTTTACCATCAACATCGACGGACGTAAAAAAGACAGTATCAAAACCGTATACAACTACTGGCTCGATCCACAAAATCCCATCGCCAACTCAAAAGGAAGGTTGCTGGTCAACAAATCCTTCCTGCTGTCTGGCCCCTCATTCAAAGATTATTCAGGCAATACCTATTTTACCGGCTCTGCGCTGAAAAGAACTGTTAACACAGGTATGGTGATTGCAGAAGTAGCCACCATTCCCACTATCGTTGTGGCGCCGTATCTGCTCGGCACCTACGGCACCCGGAAATATACCATCCGTGATGCCATGGTACTCAAACAAACGCCGGATGGTACGCTATCGCTCGACAACTCCATCCCCGTTGCCCGCAGCCGCAGCATTCCCTGCAAGTACTATCCATTGCTCTCGGATAACAAATCATATTACACCGTTACTTCTTCCGAAACTAAATCCACCTACCTGATCATTACAGAAGCAAAGAATATCACCTTCTATAGTATAGACCAGAAGAAAGTGCTGCGCACTATTCCGCGTAAAGATGGTGGTGTGGAAACGCTTATTTTCCCTGCCAAAGAAGGACATGTGCTTGTGTCGGAGTATAACAGGAAAGAAAAGACGAGAAAGTTTTCGATTGAGGCGATATGATAAATCATCGAGGGCGTTTCAAAAAATGAGACGCCCTCGATGGTTATGTTTATCTAAAGATACCCTTTTAAAAACATATTCATCCGCCTCCGCATCATACCTGTAATCTTCCATCCATTCCCTGAAGCTCCCTGCCGTTTGCTCAATAGCATCCATGATATACACCATTTCTGCATTGGTCATGGTAGGATGAACGGACAACCTGATCCATCCGGGTTTTGCCAGCATATTGCCCTTGCGAAGCTGCTCCAGTATTTCATACGACCGGGTTTCATCTACCTTCAGCAATTGATGTCCATAGGTACCGGCGCAGGAACATCCTCCTCTCATTTGTATGCCGAACCGGTCGTTCAGCATCTTAACGATCATGTGATGGTGAGCGCCGTGAACAATAAAAGAAACAACGCCTAGTCTGTACTTCACCTGCTCCTCCAATATTTCAATATGCTCAATTTTCGACAGCCGGTCAAAAATAATTGCTAACAATTCCTGCTCCCGGCGCAGGATATTGGCAACGCCCATTTCTTCCTTCAGCCGGATACACATGGCAGCCTTTATTCCCTGCAACAGCGGTGGCGTACCGCCATCTTCTCTCGATTCGATGTCGGCGATATAGGCATGTGCTTTCCAGGGATTGCTGTACAAGACAGTGCCACCACCGGGATGATCCGGAATGGTATTATGGTAAAGCTGTTTATTAAAAATCAGTACGCCGGGGGTACCGGGGCCACCTAAAAATTTATGTACTGAAAAATAAATAGCATCCAGATGGGTGTTCTTTTCTTCCGGATGCATATTCATATGTACATAGGGAGCAGAACAGGCAAAGTCAACAAAACACCAGCCATCATATTCATGGATCATGCGGGCGATTTCATGATAGGGTGTTTGAATACCGGTTACGTTGGAACAGGCGGTAACTGCTGCTATTTTATATGTCCGATGTCTGTACTGTGCCAACAGGCTGCGGAAGTGCTCCAGGTCGACATGCCCATTTTTATTGCTGTTAATAATTTCTACGGTGGCGATGGTTTCCAGCCAGCTCACCTGGTTGCTGTGATGCTCCATATGGGTGATAAAGACAACCGGTCTTAGGTGCTCCGGGATAACCGGCCATGCAGCATCATTCCCTATATAGTCCGTTAGCCGCTCCGGTATCTTCCATCCCAGTATTCTTTGCAGCTTGTTTACCGCAGCTGTCATGCCGCTGCCGCAAAACAGTAATACATCATTATTGCCTGCATGTACGTGTTTCTTTATAATTTCTTTTGCCTCCTCGTAGGCCCGGGTCATCAGCGTGCCGGTAACGGTGGTGGCAGTATGGCTATTGGCCCAGAAGGGCAGGATATCCTGCTGCAGGGAAGCTTCTACCGGCCGGTAGGCCCTTCCACTGGCTGTCCAGTCGGCATACACTATTTTCTTCTTCCCAAAAGGGAAATCAGCGGTCTGCTGCCGTCCGATGATATTCCTCCGGAACACGGCAAAGTAATTTTCTAATGCACTTGAAGCAGCCATGGTTACCTGGATTTTACCGCACTCTTGCCAAACAGGTTATGAGGAGCAATGCTCAGCTGTTCGCTGAAAAAATGCGCAATAAGAAATAAAAAGACGATAAATGCCAGCACCACCAGCAGCTGTAGAAGGGATGTTTTCTGAACGGGCTGCCTGGACTTTACATCGCAAACCTCGCCCGGGCAATACTGGGCTTTTTCTCCATACACCACCCGGTATACCTTACAGGCTAAACAAATACCAAATGCTGCTTCAAAAAACAGGAATATCAGGCACATTAAACAGATGATACCGGTTATAGGGCTATAGGCATTAACGATCACCAGGAAAATAAACATAAGCGCCGACAGCAATACCCCAATGCTCCAGGCAAATCTTTTTTGTTTGGCGCCCACATATTCAGGCACCTGGTTGCGCACAATCAGCCGCCCGATAATCAGCGAGGGAGCGTATTTCGGGTTCACAAAAACCCGGACTATAAAATCGACCAGGAATACGGTGATCGCATACTTCGCCATCAAAAAATCACCATTGAACAGGATCAGCATCAGCGAGGTGTATATCACTACAAATAATATCCCGGCTGCGGCCCTTATCTCCCGTTCATTTAAAACAGGAATATCATATCCCGCTACGTTTTCGCCAAATTGTACAACTTTTTCCATATGGTATAATGATTTATAAACAACAGGACCAATGAGCAGGGACCTGCGGTATGTGTGTAAAAGTACAGGCGAGGCATGCAATAAAAAAACATATATGACGGTTGCCGCTATATTCTACACAACCGGACCATTTTACATGAAAACCTGCAAAAGCTCCATGGGCGACCTTTTCAACGTTCCAGGCGATAAAAACACGCTGCGGTACATATCTCCCGGAAAAATTTATATGACAACGGGTATCATTTTCCGGGTAAATGTATCATTTTCCGTGAAAACGGGTATCAGGGCCAAAGGTAGATTTCTGGTTGTCAATCCAATCGGATATATTTATGCTGGCTTAAACAAACACCCGATCATGTTTTTAAAGAAACATACTGCTTATTTACTTTTCATTGTCGCGTACATCGGGGCGCTGATCATTGAAAAGCCGGTTTATGCCGGTGAAACCATCCCTGATTGTTTCTCTTACCTGTTTACTATACTTGTGCATTTCTCCTTGTTTACTTTAATGATAGTGGGCAATAATGCACTTTTAATCCCCCACCTGCTGGAGAAAAAACGCTTTGGCTGGTATGCAGCAGGACTCCTTTCGCTGGTTTGGTTATACACCCTGCTGATCAACAGGTACAACGCATTTATTCATGAAGTGCTTTTCCACGACCAGCTGGTGAAAACAAGCGCCGGGTTCTGGGATAATTTTGTATATGCACTCTGTTGCACCGTTATCGCTTCCATGCTGTATATTACCCAGCGGTGGTCAGAACAGCAGGAACAGATGAAGAACAGCCAGATTAACCAGCTGCAAACAGAATTAAAATACCTTCGCTCACAAATCAATCCGCATTTCCTGTTTAATGGTTTAAATACTGTGTACGGATACATTGACAGAAGCAATAACAAGGCAAGGGATATGATGGTGCAGTTCTCTGACCTGCTGCGGTACAATTTATATGAGGCCGATGTAGACATGATTGCGCTGGAAAAAGAAATCAAATACCTGCAGAACTATGTAGCACTACAAAAAGCCCGCAGCAATGATAATCTCGAGGTAACGTTACACATAGATTATCAAAACGGAATGGTGAAAGTGGCACCGCTGATCTTTATGGCTTTTGTGGAAAATGCTTTTAAATATGTATCGAGAGATGACAGCGCTGTTAACAGCATCGCGATCAGTCTTACAGAAAAATCCGGCGAAATTGATTTTACCTGCGATAACTCATATGATGAAACAGCATCGTCGCCGGGAGGTATTGGCCTGAACAATGCCGTTCGCCGCCTGGAGCTGTTGTATAAAGACCGCTACCAGCTGAATATCAAAAAGGAAAACAATAAGTACCAGGTGCACTTAACCCTTGCGTCATGAAGAAACTGAGTTGTATTATTGTAGACGACGAACCCGTGGCCAGAAAAATTCTCCAGGAATTTGTAGAGCAGGTACCTTTCCTGGACCTGCAGGATAAATTTGAAAATGCAGTAAAGGCAGAAGCATTTTTAAAAAACAACACAACGGATCTTATATTCCTGGACATCGAAATGCCCAAAGTATCGGGTCTGCAATTCCTGCAAAAAATGAATGTGGATGCGATGGTCATTATTACTACGGCGTTCCCGCAGTATGCGCTCGACGGATATGAACTGGATATTATCGACTACCTGTTAAAGCCCTTTGCCTGGAGCAGGTTTTTGAAGGCCGTGCATAAAGCAAAGGATTATATGCAGATGAAGACCATCACCACCGGCGCCACACCGCCTCCCTCCTATATCTTCATTAAAAGTGAAAAACGGATTGAAAAGATTGAACTCAGCGACATCCTGTATGCAGAAAGCATAGGTAACTATGTTACCATTCATACAGAACGTAAAAACATCATCGCTTACCTCACCATGAAGAGCCTGGAAAACCAGTTGCCGTCAAACGATTTCATCAAGATCCATCAATCCTACCTTGTCAATTGCGCGAGGATCGACGCCATTGAAGGTAACGAAATCAGGATCGGCAGCAGTGCGCTGCCGATGAGCCGTAATTACCGCGAAATGGTGATGAAGATCATCCATCAACGGATGCTGAAACGATAACAACAACCAAAATCCACCATCCGCTGCATTTAACTAATGGCTAAAAGCTAACAGCTGGTTCGCTACTTCCCTTTAATTAAATGCACCAGCCATATCAGGATCACTGACCCTATCAGCGCTACCACCAGGGAGCCAATTAATCCGCTGCCGATATGGATACCCAGTTTACCAAACAGCCAGCCACCGAGCCAACCGCCGATTACACCAACAATGATGTCTACGATGATGCCGAATCCTGCTCCCCGCATCAGTTTACCGGCGAGCCAGCCGGCAATACCACCAATGATTAATGTCCATATCATAACTGAATGTTTTTAGTGCTAAATGAATGTACAATAAATTTATATATCTATAATATTTTCATGGTATTAAAAAAGCGCTTCATTAAAAATGAAGCGCCCTTTGTTGATCTTCCACGAAAGGTGATACTGCTACAGTAATTTATAATTTTACAATCTGCCATTGCTGATTACGGTTCCCACTCCAGTACCATTGAATGATACCGGCTCCATTGGCAGTAGAGGCGCCGTTTACATCGAGGGCAATACCGCTGTTTACGTTGGTCACCTGGTAATAACCGAAACCCATATCCACAATTATCCATTGCTGGTTGGTACCACCCCAGTAATCCCACTGTACAATACCGGTGCCTCCGGTGGTGGAGCTGCCGTTCACATCAAGCGATTTATTACTGTTACGATTGGTAATAGCGAATGCGCCGCCTCCCAGGCTGGTGAACTTCCACTGCTGATTGGTACCGCCCCAGTAATCCCATTGTACGATACTGCCGCCGTTAGCGGTAGAGCTGCCGTTTACATCGATCGATTTGTTGCTTTGCCGGCAAACGATCTTATACCACGCGGCACCGTCGAATGCCCCAACGGGTTGCGCGATGGAAGCATTGCCCCATGCATATTGCAGGCGGGAAAGCCCGGAAGCATTGTTGGTGGTCAATGTTGTACCGCTTAAGGTTAACAGGCTGTAACCGTCGCCCTCCCTCAGGCCGGGCCAGTATACACAGCCGATGCCACGGGAGCGCACCCGGTTAGTAATACCCTGGAAGTAGGCAATTTCCCGGTCCTGGCCCGGAGCGCCAAGATAGTCCTTCCCGTTAGTCATGGGGATACCGAATTCTGTTACCACCGTTCTGTCAGGATAGGCAATCGCGGAAACAGCCGATTCCCAATCAGCTACCGTGGTTTTGTTATTATCGAACCAGGTATAATCGTGGTAAGACAATAAACAGGTATTGAGTCGGCTGTCGGCGCCTACGCCATTTACATCGGAGGCATACCCGGCTCCATCCAGCAGTATCCTGTTTTTAGGGACGCTGGGATAATGCGTAAGCCAGTCGGCATACAGGTTGTTCAGATTGGATAAGCTATATCCATGTGGCTCATTGAATACTTCAAAATAAACATTGCTGTTAGTACCGTACTTGTTCACTACTGTTTGCCACATATTCCAGAACTGGGTGGTATTATCTACCACGCCATCGCGGGAACTGGCGCCCTCCCAGTATGCCAGGATCACTTTCATGCCGCTGTTGGCAGCCGTGTCAATCGCGGCTGTATAACTGCCCCACCAGGCTTCCAGTACAGAAGACGGATTGATGGGCATACGAACAGTGTTGGCGCCCCTTTGCTTAAAGGCATTGATGATATTGACCGCTTTAGCCTGGGTGGTTGCATAACTGTCTGTCCCCACCAGCCCGGTGGGTACCACCCAGCCATCTTTGAAGTTGTCGGCCGGATCGGCCCAGTTAATCCCTTTGAAATCCGAAGAAACCGCTTCCAGCAACTCCGTGGTGGCTACGCGTTTATCCTTTGTTGTGTTGACTGACATGTTCTCCTGCAGATTCTTTGAACAGCCCGACAAAATTCCGATCAGCGGGAGATAGAATAGTAATCGTTTCATAATGAATAGTTTTTTAAAACGTGAAAGGTGAGGGTTAATCAGATCAGCTTAGTCGTGGAATCACCGTGGCAATATAGGGCTGTTCCCCTAGGAGACCGGGGGAGTAAATCGTTTAAAACAGGGGGTAAATTAATATAATTTTCTACTACAGGATGGTTACACCGGTTGAATGGCAGCGACTGCTCACTTACCTCGCAGGGCGTTTATTTTCTTAGAAAAATTGTAGGCAACTGTATTCAAATAAGGCAACAGCCGTTTCTTTCTGTCGGGAACAAAAGTGCTGTTTTCAATAATATCCCTGATCTTTAGTTTCAAATCCCTTTTAAAGTCAGCATACCATTTTTGCACCTGCCCGCTGCGCTCACAGTAGTTATCCTCTGCTATAATGTCGTGGATTTCGCTCCAGCTATTCACCACTTTGAACGGATGCTGTCCGAATACGTTTTTAAAATATTCTTCTCCTTTAAAATATCTTACTACCGGAATACATCCCCATTCCAGCGATTCACAGAGCCGGAAAGAATCGGGGTGTACATTACCCATGGGACAAGGCGCATACTTTGTTCTCTGGTAGATCTCAATACACTCCTCCTGGGTTAATGCCGTTGGACAATTAAAGGTATTGGTTTTATGCACGTAATAGGCATCCAGCTTCTCCAGTTCTTCGATCAATTCAATCCGGTCCGATTTGGGGTGTCCCATAAAAACAGCACTCAAACTTCTGTTGCCGCAATCCGCCAGCGGTCTGTCTTTCCGCAGGTATCCGGTTTTGAAACCCAATGGAATATAAAACACGTTTTTATTGTTGATGGCCGGATCATAATAATTTCTGAAAACATAATTAGCTTTCGCATAATACCAGCTGTCGTGCTGCAGATTTTCATTGGAGAGATGCAATAAAAAGAAGCGGAAATTTTTCTTCCCGAATTCATTTAAATAGCGGATAAACTCAGGGGAAACATGCTTTTGGTCGTTGGAATAGATAATCACTGCATTATCGGCCACTGTGTTATAGGTACCATGATCAAATATGAAATGGGTATCAAAATCCTTAAACAACACCTCGGTGATATACTCGAATTCAAATTCCGTTGCTACGCCTTTGGATGTTTGCCATATTAAATTGAGCTTCGCTGTACCCGCCATTGATAATTATTTGAGGCGTTAAAGGTAATCAATGTCGGCCATATTCAAATATGGTGCAGGGCTTATGGCTTTTGGAGCGCTTTTTCCAACTGCTCTTTAAAGTTTCTGCCAATAGGGATCTGGTAATTGTTTAACACAATCCGGTTTCTTTCGAGCCGGGTAACCTTTTGAACAGCTACAATGAAAGATTTATGTACCCGGACAAAACGATCCCGGGGGAAAATATCCAGCATTGCTTTGATGGACCCTTTCAGTAACAGTTTTCCCGTATGCGTGTAAATGATGGCATAGTCCTTCAATCCCTGGATATGTGTTACCTCGTCAAACCGGAGCTTTATACGTTGGGTGCCGCTTTTAACAAAAATAAAATCGACGTTCCCCCCACCCGGCGCATCCTCAATGTTGGTTTGTTGTGCTTTCAATGCCAGCAGCTCCCTGACTTTTGTGACAGCCTGCTGAAAACGGTTATAAGAGATGGGTTTCAACAAAAAATCAACCACTCCCAGTTCATATCCTTCAAATGCATAGTTGCGATAGGCAGTGGTAAAAACCGTCAGCGGCGGGTCTGATAATGCTTTAAGAAATTCAAGCCCCGTCATTTCCGGCATCTCGATATCAAGCAGCAGCACATCTGCCGCATGGTTCTCCAGGTACTGCAAAGCATCTGCCGCATAGCGAAACAGGTGTACTGTATCTACGCCATCCGTTCTTTTCAGATAGCCGTCCAATACTTCCAATGCAAGCGGCTCATCATCTACTGCAACAAATTTCAACATGATCTTTTATTTACAATGCTATGGTCAGCCTGGCTTCAAAAATATCTTCCCCATCGTTAAGTTCCAGCTGGTGCCTGTCAGGATACAACAGCTCCAGGCGCTTTCGTAAATTGCTAAGCCCTATCCCCCCTTTACTTTTGCGGGCAACAGCGGCGGGCCTTGAATTTGCGATCACTACTTTCAATATTGCTTTATTCAATGTAATGTGTACTTTCAGCCAGCTGTTTTCCAGCTGCCGGGTGAGCCCGTGTTTAAAAGCATTTTCCAGCAGCGGCAATAATAGCAGGGGAGCAATCTCGTATCCGTTCAGGTCTGCATCAATATCCTGCGTAATCACCGCATCGGCGCTTAACCGGAGCCGCTCCAGTTCAATATAATTATTAAGATAGGCAATTTCTTTTTCCAGCAGCACCTTCTCATCGTTGCTGTCGTACAGCATATACTCCATCATCTCCGACAGCTTCAACACGATATCCGGGGCCAGCGACGATTGCTTTAACGTAAGCGCGTACAGGTTGTTTAATATATTGAACAGGAAATGCGGGTTGATCTGCGCACGCAGAAAATTAACTTCCGCATGCAATTTTTCTACTGTTATCTTTTGAATGGTGAGTTGTTGCCCATACCAGTCCATGCTTAATTTAAGCGCCAGCATTAAACCAAGATACCATAAGGTGCTGAAAAAATTGTAAGATAAAGATTCCATTAAGGTACTATTGCGCATAGGCCCTATCACAAAACCATACAGGTAATAATCAAAAAGACTTTGGGCGACCAGGTAGCCGGCAACGGAAAGTAGAATTGCCGTAGAATAAGCCAGGTAACGCTTCTGCAGCAGGTACCGGGGTAAAAACCAGTGCAGGTTAAGATAGGCGATCACTATCAGCAAAAGTATCCTTACGGCCACACAGGTTGCAAAATAGGGCATGCTGGCTTTATAGATGAGATAGCGTTTCTCATAGAGAAAGAATCCCGTAATCAGCACCCAGTACAAACCATGGGCCAGGGCGTACTTCAGCGATACACGGCGTTGCGAAAATGGCAGCTTTAGCGTTTTATCCGGGAAATCCATTTTTATCTGTCGTTCATGATAAAAGAAACCTAAAACGATGATCCTGCAAAATTATATCGACCAACTGCACAAATAGTAGAGGAAGATAACAATAAAAAAGCTGATCTCCATGGGCCGGCCCGTTCGTCGATTATTCCGTTTACTGCTCTACTATTTTTTTGTCTCCCTTTCTTTTCCCATAATATTGTTTCAAATACTTTTCATCTAAAATTTACACCATGAAATCAACAACATTCCATCAGGCATATACCAGGTTATTTGCGCTGATCATGCTGTGCTTCACTGCATTTGGTTTCACCAACTATGTAGGATTGGACAGCTACGAAATTTATCTTAACAACAAATTGGTACTAAAACAATCAGTGAATCAACCGCTGAATTTAAGGGTATTACAACTGGGAAGCGCCGCTCCCACTGATCTGTTGCGGATCACTTACAAACACTGCCACACCCCCAATACCGGCACCGACAGGAGCATTGTTGTACAGGATGAAAATGGAAATACATTAAAGAAATGGACCTTTGCGAATGCCCATGATACAGATGTAAGTATGACGATACCGGTAAAAGAACTGCTGCGGTTGGAAAAGGATCATGCTGCCCGTGATCTTAGTCTTCATTACGCATCGCGGGAGCTTCCCAAAGGAGAAACGCTGGCATTTCTTAAGGTTAAATGATTATTCCGTGGAAGATGAGGATACACAGCAGGAGACTTCTATATGAAGTCTCCTGCTGTATTAGGAAAGGCATAAATGAGAAACGGTTTTCAAAATGTTAAAAAAACTCGTATTTTATCGGCTGGCAGGTACAAAAAGACCGGCACCTGCTGCTATCCAGAACATTGAACAATACGCAGTCATGATAAAAAAAATGTTATTCATTGCAATGGGATTCCTGTTACCATTGCTTTCTTCGTTCCCTGTCAGCGCACAAAATGGAAATTCCACGGAAATCAGCCTGATTCCTCTGCCTGTTAAAGTTGAAACCCGGAGCGGATTTTTTACGCTCTCCCCCACCACCAGGCTGGTAGCCGATGCGGCTCTTAAAGATATTACCGATCTGTTTGCCAGTATTATCAATACGCCCACCGGGTACCAGTTGCTCCCGGAAAAAAATGATAACAACTGTATTCATTTTACGATCAATGATACCTACAACGAAACGCTGGGTAATGAAGGATATATACTGGATGTAACCCCCGCCAGGATCGACATTTCCGCCAACAAGCCTGCGGGCCTTTTTTATGCGATGCAGTCGCTGATACAACTGTTGCCTAAAGAAATTGAAAGCGGCACAAAGGCTGCGCAGGAAAACTGGGTGGTTCCCTGCGTAAAGATTACTGACTATCCCCGCTTCGGATGGCGTGGATTAATGCTGGATGTAAGCCGGCATTATTTCCCAAAGGAGTCGGTAAAAAAATACATCGATCAGCTGGCCAAATACAAAATGAATGTTTTCCACTGGCATCTGACGGATGACCAGGGCTGGAGAATCGAAATTAAAAGTTTGCCGGAATTAACCAGCATCGGGGCCTGGCGCGCACCCAGGATGGGATTGTGGTGGACTCGCCAGCCGAGGGCAAAAAATGAACCAGCCAGTTATGGCGGCTATTATACGCAGGATGATGTGAAAGAAATTGTGAAATATGCACAGGAAAGATTTGTGACCATTATACCGGAAATTGATGTGCCAGGCCATAGTTTGGCGGCCCTGGCTGCCTACCCTAACCTGTCCTGCACCGGCGGACCATTCAACGTAAATGTTGGTAATGTTTTCTATGCAAAAGAAGACAATGCGTTATGCCCCGGCAATGAACAGAGCTTTGAGTTTATGGATAAGGTGATAACGGAGTTGGCTACACTGTTTCCCGCACCCTATATTCATATCGGGGGAGATGAGTGCTATAAAGGCTTCTGGAAAAAATGCGACAAGTGCAAAAAAAGAATGGCCGTTGAAAAACTTAAAACAGCGGAAGAACTGCAGAGTTATTTTATCAAGCGCATGGAGAAGATAATTATCTCCAAAGGAAAAAAGATGATCGGCTGGGATGAAATACTGGAAGGCGGTTTAGCTCCGGAGGCTACTGTGATGTCGTGGCGGGGTATTAAAGGCGGTGTCAAAGCTGCCAACATGAATCATGCGGTCATAATGACCCCGGATGATTTTTGCTACCTGGATCTTTACCAGGGAGATCCCGCAGGCGAACCACCTACCTACTCCAAGCTTACCTTACGCACCTCCTATAACTACGAACCGCTTCCTGACGAAATAACGGATCACTCATTAATTCTGGGCGGACAGGGCAACCTGTGGACAGAATCAGTACCTACCTATCGTCATGCCGAGTATATGACCTGGCCCCGTGCTTTTGCGCTGGCAGAAGTATTCTGGTCGCCCAAAACAGCCAGGAACTGGAATAGTTTTGTTCATCGCATGGAGGATCACTTCGCCCGGTATGATGTAGCGAATGTGAACTACGCCAGGTCTGTATATGATGCGAGTATCAGGCCTGTAAAAGCGGATGCAACACAACCTCTGCGGGTTGCGCTGGACAAAGAACTCGACGACCTCGATATTTACTATACGTTTGATGGTACATTCCCGGATCGCTTTTCTCCGAAGTATACGGATGCCCTTAATATTCCCAAAGGCGCCGACACCTTCCGGATGATCACCTACCGCAACAACCAGCCAGTTGGGAAAATGATTACCATCAGTATTAAAGAAATTGAGAAAAGGGCCGGGGCAAAATAGTTCCTGCTGCATTAGCAGAGAAAGCAGGTGTTATGCAGCCGGTATGTCGCGCCGTGTTTTCTTCCGGTATTCGGATGGACTCAATGCCGTGATCCCCTTGAAATATTTGTTGAAATTGACCAGGTTATTGTAGCCGCTTTCCAGTGCGATATCCGTTATCGACAGCTTATCCTGGCGCAGCAATTTGCAGGCATGGGAAACGCGGATCTCCTGCAAAAAAGTAATAAATGATTTCTGCGTTCTGGTCTTGAAGTAGCGGCAAAACGCCGTAGGCGACATCTTTGCAACACCGGCAATTTCCTCGAGGGGAATTTCACGATGAAAATTAGTCATGAGAAACTGGTAAACATCATTGAACCGGCCGGCATCTTTTATTTTTATCGCGTTGCGGTAGTTATCGCTGGCGAGAAATTCATAATCATTGGTTTTAGAAAGGATATCAATAATATCCAGGAACACAGCCAACCTTTTTAGTCCGTCGCTGGCGCGTATGTCGGCAAATCTTTCCAACAGGTATGCATGGGTCCCGCTTTTAATTGCCAGGCCCCTGCATGCTTTTGAGAAAAGAGATTGCACTGCTGCAGCCGCCTCCGTACCCTCCACCAATCCCAGCACCATTGCCGGTTCGAAGTACAACACCGTCGCCTTTACCCGGAGCTGCTTCCGTTTCTTGAAGTAAATGTTATCATTCTGCCAGATATGCGGCAGGTTGGGCCCCATCAACACCAGGTCGTTTTTTTCAAAATCATCGACATGGTCTCCGACAATACGTTTCCCATATCCTTCTTCTATCAGGACTATCTCACAACTTTCATGGAAATGAAAAGGCGCGTTTAAAAAATACTCGTCCACCTGCTTCACGCGGAATTGCCGGTTGCCCCCCAGGCCCGTATCCATCAATCTTGCTTTCATGGCCTGAAGATAACTATTCTTACCCATTTCATAAAAAAGGTATTCAAAACGGGTAATATCGTTAATATATTGGTTAGGATCGTTATTAAACAATCTTTCTGCCACCGCTATTTTGCAGCTGAAATCAGCGCCAGTAAACAACAAGGCGGTAAAAGCAGATTCTTTATGCATAGAATGTATCGTGAGTGGAGAGCGCAGGTAGTTTGTCCGGCCAATACCATGCTTGGTGAAGGTCCTGTATGGGATCACCGGCGCCAGCAGCTGTACTTTACAGATATACCGGCAAGACGGGTACATAGTTTTGATCCTGTTTCACAGACTTTCCGTCAGTGGAAAACCGGTAGCAAAACCAGCCTGGTTATTCCTGCCAGCAACGGGCAATTCCTGTTGGGGATGCAGGGAAGCCTGGCGATGTCGGCATTAAACGGCACAACGCCAACAACGCTGATACCCGTGGAGCCGGAATCCCCGCAGCATCGCTGCAACGATGGCAAATGCGATGCATTGGGGCGCCTTTGGTTCGGTACCATGCATACCGATGCACTTCCCGGCAAAGGCGCATTGTATTGTTATGATGGAACGTTGAGAAAAGTATTGGACGGCATCAGCATTTCTAACGGCTTATGCTGGTCGGCAGACAATAAAATCATGTACCATATTGATAGCGCTGAACGCAACATCCGGGCTTATGAGTTTGACCTGTTATCCGGTACGCCGGGAAAGCACCGCATCGTTATCAATACAAAAGATCTTCCGGACGGTATGTGTATTGATAACGAAGGAATGCTATGGGTAGCCATGTGGGGAGGTAATGCGGTTCACCGCTATCATCCTTACACCGGTGAGCTGACAGGCAAAGTATGGGTAGATGCACCGCATGTAACATCCTGTACATTTGGTGGCCGTAACATGAACCAGCTTTTCATTACCACCGCAAAAGAGGAGCTAACACCACGGCAATTACAGGTGTATCCTGACAGCGGTTCGCTCTTTGCCGCACGGCTTCCATTCACAGGAGCGCCGGCGCATATATTTTCCATGTCGCCAGTATGTGTGTAACGCCTTGCAGCAAGCCGGCCAAACAATATATCACCCCCGCCTCTTATAGGCCCTCATCGCTAAGATATAAGCCAGCACCGTAATCCCGATACTCCATGAAAGCGCAACCCAGATGTTGTTACCAACAGGCTGCCCCGACAGCAACGCCCGTATTGCTTCTACAAACGCTGTGACCGGCTGGTTTTCAGCAAAGGCGCGAACACCCGAAGGCATTGAACTGGTGGGCACAAACGCAGAGCTGATGAGCGGCAGGAAGTGAATAGGATAGGCAATAGCACTGGCGCCATCTATCGTTTTGGCAGACAACCCGGCTATCGCCGCGATCCATGTGAGTACCAGGGTAAACATCGCGAGTATACCGGCCACCGCAAGCCATGATAACACGCCTGCCGGTGAGCGAAAGCCCATGATCAGCGCCACCAGAACGATAACGGTAAGCGACATAACGTTAGACACCAGCGCGGTCAGCACATGGCCCCACAACGCGGCCGAACGCGCAACCGGCATGGAATTGAACCTTTCAAATATTCCCCGCTGCACATCGGTAAACAGGCGGAAAGAAACGTAGCCTACACTATTGGCAACAGCAATTAATAATATGCCTGGCAACAGGTAATTCACATAGTTAGGCGTGCCGGTTTGAATGGCACCGCCCAGCACATACACAAACAACAGCATCATCGCTATGGGCATGATGGTAACAGTGATAATGGTATCCATGCTACGAAAAATATGGCGCATGGAACGTCCCAGCATCACCCGGGTATCCATGAAAAAATGATTTTTGATCGTTTCCATTTATGCGTGTGTTTTTTTGTTGATGATAGTAAGAAATATATCTTCCAGGCTGGGCTGTTTTTCAATGTACTCCACTTTTGCGGGCGGGAACAGCTGTTTCAGTTCCGCAAGCGTACCGTTCACGATGATCCTGCCATTGTGAAGAATAGCAATTTTATCGGCCAGTTGTTCCGCTTCCTCGAGGTATTGCGTGGTAAGGAATACCGTGGTGCCACTGCCGGCCCGCTCTTTAATAATTTTCCAAACTTCCATCCGGGCCTCCGGATCCAGGCCTGTGGTAGGTTCATCCAGAAAAATAACCCGTGAGTTTCCCACAAGGCTCATGGCGATATCAAGCCGGCGGCGCATCCCTCCGGAATAAGTGGCAGCCCTGCGATCGGCGGCATCGGTTAAACCGAAACGCTCCAGCAAACCAGCTGCAATCTCATGCGGATGATTCAAATGCCGCAGCCTGGCAATCATGATAAGATTTTCCCGTCCGGTTAAAATCTCATCCACGGCTGCAAATTGCCCCGTCAGACTGATCGACTGCCGCACGTTATCAGGTTTCGATATAACATCGAATCCGTTTACCGTAGCATGTCCGCTGTCTTGTTTCAACAGCGTGGTAAGGATTTTAACAATCGTTGTTTTACCTGCACCATTAGAGCCGAGCAGGGCGAAAATGCTGCCGGCCTTTACCTGGAAGTCTACTCCTTCCAGGACAGGAACGTTTTTATAGGATTTCTTTAAGCCTTGCACCGAGATGGCGAATTCATTATGCGACATTGTTATTATTTCTTTATGCTGTTAATAATGTGATACCAGTCAGATCTGCCTTCCCGCTTTTCAGGAATTCGTAGGTCATACGATCGGCATGACAGTCAACAAACCGTATCCGTTTCAGACTTTTGTTTTTAAAGAAAGTATTCATCAGTGTGGCCTGCTGGAAGACGACCTTGTCAAATGCGCAGTTTTCAAAATAGCAATCGGCGATGGTGCCATCGAAAATTACGTCTTCCAGCTGGGTCCCTACAAAAGAGGTGCTATTCCATACAGCGTTCGCAAGGATGTTCTTTACGAAAGAGCTGGATTTAAACGCCGTCCCGGTAAAGTCGGCGCCGGAAAAATCGCAACCCCTGATATGGCTTTCTGAAAATTCCGCATCTTTCAGGGAACTGTCTTTAAACAGGTTGTTGTCGAGATGGGAACGCTGAAAATGACTGTTGCCCATATCGGAACCGGAGAAGTTGCAGCTATCGACATGGTTGCTTTTCAACAAGAGCCCCGACAGATCCGAGCCAACAAACTGGCTGCGCTGCAGGTGAGAGAAGCTGAACTTTTCATGCAGGTTTTTTAACCCGGAAAAATCAGCGTCTACCCAATTTCCGCGCGACATATCCCAGTTCAGCTTTTTCTCCTGCTTTCCGGCGGGTAATTCATCCGGTTGAACGGCCATAGGTTCAGCCGGGGCCATCCCGGTAACCTCAGAGGAGAAGCTCTCTGAAAAGTAATTAAGATCCACACCCAGGACCTCCGCCAGCCGGTTAAAAGTGGTGATGTCCGGCATGGACTCTCCCCGCTCCCATTTTCCCACTGCCTGGGAACTGATGAACAAGCGCTGAGCAAGCTGCGCCTGGGAGATATTTATCCTCTTTCGTGCTTCGGCAATTTTATTACCGATCGTCTTCGTATTTAGCATACTTCGGTCGTTTTTTATTGATAGTCCAAAGGTATTCGAATTCATTTTCAGCATCGGCAAAAGGGCCTATACTCCTGGTTGTAACTACACTACTTGTAGTTGTTTTTTAACAACCGCTGATCGTTGTCAATATAGAAACCCACTACAGGTAAGGATTGCTGGCACATTATAAAAACAATACATAACATATCTAAAAAGGGAGGAGACAGCAATTTTCACCGGCAATAAACAGATAATCCGGCGGGAATATTCCACTGGTGAGACTAATTAGAGAATTTATGAGACATTACAGCGACCGGAGACGCAGATGAACCAGTATTTTTGCCGGCTCATGCGGCGGCATCGACACACCGACCGCAGTACATTTAAAAATTCCGGTAAATGAAATCTATCGTTGTCATACTTTCCCTGATACTCTCAGGAATCTTTCCGCTGCTGGCTCAACAGCAACCAGCCAATATTCCCGGCGACTTTGCCGATCCGTCTGTTATACGCCAGGGCGATCAGTATTATGCCATTGGTACCTCCAGCGAATGGGGGCCTCAATTTCCCATTTTCCGTTCCACTGATCTCCGGCACTGGGAGCAAACGGGATTTTTATTTGATCACTCACCGGCCTGGGCTTCCGGATCTTTCTGGGCGCCTGAATTTTTTTATCACCATCATACCTACTTTGTTTATTATACTGCCAGGAGAAAAAGCGATGGCGTATCCTGCATAGGCGTGGCCACCTCTGCTTTTCCGGATCATGGATTTAAAGACCATGGCATTCTCATCGAACACGGCAAAGAAGCCATCGACGCGTTTGTGTTCAACGATAACGGGCAACTATATATTACCTGGAAGGCGTATGGTCTTGATAAAAGACCCATTGAGCTCCTGGGCAGTAAACTCGCCGACGACGGCCTTTCCCTCACCGGCCAACCTTTTACCCTGCTCAAAGACAACGACGGGAAAGGGATGGAGGGACAAAGCATCCTAAAGAAAGGGCAATATTACTATCTCTTTTACTCCGCCGGCGCCTGTTGCGGCGCCGAATGCAGTTACCATGTAAATGTAACCCGCGCTACCGCCATCACCGGGCCATATACCCATTATAGCAACAACCCGGTGCTGACAGATGAAGGGAACTGGAAATGTCCCGGCCACGGTACTTTTGTGCAGGATACGCAGGGCGCTGCATTCTACCTCTACCATGCCTATAATAAAAACAGTCATGTTTTTACCGGGAGGGAAGGCCTGATATCCGCTCTATCGTGGAATACAGATCAGTGGCCCGTATTCAGCCATTCCACCGCGCTGGAGAATCGGTCGCCCCTTATGCGGTATCATTATGATTTTGCCCGGGTAAACAATGATATTTTCTGGCAATGGGATTTCAGGAATATGCAGCCGCTTTATCGTTATGCCAACGGGAAATTGTATTTATCCGGTAAATACAGCATGCAAAACCCTTCCGGTATTGCACTCACCCTGCGGCCTTACTCAGCAGCATACGATATCAGCACAGCAGTGGTCAATCATAACAAATCGTCCAAAGGACTGGTAGTTTATGGCGATGCCGGCGCCGCCACCGGGATTGCCGTTTGCGGTAATAAAGTAGTATGCTGGATGTCGAAAGATGGAAAACGCAGCGTGCTGAATGAACAAACAATATCCGACACCCGCTTGCCGGTATACCTGAAGTTGTCCGTATTCCCGGATTTCACCTGTAGGGTATACTGGAAACAACAAAAGGAGTGGGAAGAACTCAGTCCTGAAAAACAACCCTATACCATTAACTTCTTACCTCCCTGGGACCGGAGCCCCAGACCGGGATTGAGCTTAATTGGTAAAGAAGAGGCAGCATTTAGTTTTTTTGAGATAAAGTACCGGTAAAAGGGATAAATTTATCTCAATATCATCACATGACTAACCTTCTAGCCTATATCCGTTCATTAGCGCCCTTCTCCGACCAAAGCTGGGAGATGCTGAGCGCTCATGTAACCCAACAGGAATTTGGTAAAAGAGCCTACCTGCTCAAACCAGGGAAAGTTTGTAACAGCTTGTTCTTTATTAGTAAAGGCTATTGTAAAACATCCTACGACCAGGACGGACAGGATATTAACACCGGTTTCTATTTTGAATGTGATATTGTTACTGACATCAATAGCTTTCATAAAAATGAACCGGCCACATTAAGCATCCAGGCTTGTGAAGCGCTAACAGTGATCCGGTTCGACAAACCAGCGCTGGCCGTCATCAATCGTTTATCGCCGGAGAGTGAAGCTGTTGGCAAAAAACTAATGCAGCTGGTAGCCACCAAACAGGAAGAACAGATCAGGTTTTTCCGGCTGTTAACCGTTCAGAAACGATATGAATACCTGGAAGAAAATATGCCGGGGCTGTTGCAAAGGGTATCGTTAACACAATTATCTTCTTATCTGGGCGTATCCCGGGAAACACTTTCCCGGATGCGCAACAAAAGAGGGCGGTCATGATTTTGTGACGATTATCACGGAAGCGTTTACAAATAAAGGGACAATTTTATAAAAAAATAAAATGGCCCTGCTCACCTTTATATCCGCCTTGTTACTGATCGCTTTTGGACTGCTGATTTACCTTGGTTTTCGCCGTAAAGCCATTAATAACCCCAAAAGCTTCTTGAAAAAAGCAACTGATGTTCCCGGGAAACGTTTAGTCTTGTTTGGAGATAGTCAAACCCACAGTACGCTCAGCAGCGATTATGCCTCCATGCTACGGTCGGTGCTGAACAAAACGCCTGTTCATGTAATTAATGCAGGTAAAAACGGTGACACCGCCTTAGGTTTACTGCATCGGTTGAAAAGGGATGTTTTGCCCTGCCGGCCGGATCTGCTGATTATTTATGCAGGCACCAACGATGTGCTTCAGAAAACTACACTGAAAAACTATTCCAGTTATTTATCGGAAATCATTCAGCAAGTCAAAGCCCTGAAAGATATTCCCATCGCGCTGGTATCGTTTCCGCCATTGGGTGAAAACCTGCGCAGCCGGAGAAACGCGGAGGTAGACCGTTTCAACCAGGTACTGTCAGAGCTGGCAGCAGCGTTTAAGATATCCTACCTCCCGTTCAATGAAACATTGAAAGCTTATTTAAGCGACAAGCCACAAAGTGATGACAGCGAATTTTCCATGCGGATTTCCCGGTTGCTCATGGCCGCTTTCAAAAAATATTATCTCGGGCAAAGCTATAATAAGATCTCCGGGGCCAACCGGTTACATATACTGACGGATGGCATTCACCTGAATGATATATCAGGTGGCATCCTGGCAACAATGCTGCAGCAGTGGATTATGAAACAGCCGGCACACACCGGTTTGGCCCATCAGGTGGATCTGTCGGATTAGCTACTCATACCGGGATCACTTCACAAACTTCGCCTCCAATGTTACAAATCCCATTGCAGGCACGAGTATTTCCTGCTGAAGATTTCTATCCGCGGTTGTGTTATCGCCCAACAAAGCTACAGATGCAGGTTTGCGGCTCAGCCAATTCAGTTTTACGTTTTCATCTTTGTCGGATACCGAGCGAAGTCTTATTTGAACAGCATCGCCGGTGCTGTTTGTTTGAAGGATAGAAACCGTTACTTTTTGGCTTCCCGCTAAAGACAGGAGCGGCGCAGTTTCCTTATTATCTTTCACCGGGCTAACAATTAGCGGCTGCAACTGTTCAAGTCCGAAACGATTGGCCTGTCCTGCATCATAGCCGGTATTGTGTGGAAGCAACCGGTAGCGGAAGGAGATTTTCCCATCCTGGCTCAATGGGAAATTGGTATGCCAGTGATTGTTCAGTGCCCATGAGTAAATAGTGGCGCTTGGTTCAATTTTCTTCATCCACTTTTCCGAATTGGTGGCGCTACCGATAATATTAGCCGTCATACTGCCTGCTTCAAAAACAGGTGCATCCAGCGAGCACCAGGTAACTCCCTTGTCCTGGCCAGAAACATCCAGCCATCTCTGGAATCCTATCCAGTTGCGGTTTGCGCCGCTGAGCTGATCATTGTCTATTTTCACAATTCCCCACGGAATATCCATATGGGTAGCAGGATTGTCGATGTTAAATGCAAATCCGAAATGAATACCTTCTTTCTTAAGAACTGGTTGTTTGTCTATAATATTTTTTATGTCAACATATGGCTGTCCGGCAATAACGGTGATCTCCCTCGTTAAGCTATTACAGCCTTCGGCAGATGATTCCACTGCAATGGTGGCTACCAGCGGGCCGTTCTCTTTAACGGAAATCTTCGCATTCGAAGTACCGCTTGCTTTTTCCGGGCTTTCGTCTCCATGCAGATATCTATAGCTGTTTAACTTCCCGGGGGATGCTGCATTCGCAAATTCTTTTGCACCGCTTATTAAGCTGGAGATGTCCCCCGTTTGCGGATCAATCACCACCTTAACCAATCCATTATCCAATATGTTGTCGTGGAGGAATGTTCCTGAAGTATTACTTTTTCCTTTTTTGAGGAAATAATTCCGCTGACCTAAGGCTGGAATATCTTTCGCAACAAACACCAGCTCCCCTGTTGAAAGGCGCTGCGATGATACCGCCTTACCTTTGTTATCACTAATGCTGTTGAACTTTTCGCTTTGCTCTTTGGAAAGCAGTACTAACCCCGAGCGTTCCCATGAAAGGGTATTGAAAACGGCGACTGTTGAATTGGCATTTTGAACAACCGGCGACAATTCCAATGTCCGTAAGGAATCGCTTATATCTGCTCCATGTTGGAAATAACCGAATTTAACCTGTAAGATATTATTGGTGATAGGTTGTTTGGAGGGATCCATATAACACCAGGTATGTTCTGTACCCATACTTACATTTCTCCAGGCTTCCTTAATGGCAGCGCGTGGCGCCGGTTCTCCCGGATGCAGCATGGTCCACAGGGTTTCTGTTTGTATCAGCCGTTCTTTGGTAGAGCGGTTCATGCCGGTTTGCTTAGCGGCTGCGCCCAGGCCATCTGTCCAATACTCTGTAAAATCGCCTGACAATACCGGCAGCTGATCGCCATATTTCTTTTCAAATGTGGACATAAACTCAGTTGCGCCGGAAATAACCAGGTGAGGAAAGGCGTAGTCCTCGTTCCAGCTTTTAACAGCGTCCGGCAAATCTGCATCGATAGGCGTATTGTCTGCCATGGCCCAGGACATAGCAAAAATATCATACGGATAATAGCTCGCTTTCTCCAGTGCAGGTAATGTTTTAGCCAGGTACTTATCTACAAAATGCTCGCGCGGGGCATTTGTTTTTACGATCTGCAACAATTTGGAAGTATCCGTTTGTCCCGCCATTCTGGGCCAGTAGTCATGCCCTTTGGCATTTTCGCCGGGGGTGTAGGCGCCGGGCTGAAAGAAAAGCACCTTTGATTTTCCGTCCGGGCTCTTCCACCAAAATGGTTTGAAACTTAGCTCAGTGGATCGTCCTACCCTGTCGGATCCATTGTTCATTGCAAAAATATACCTGATCCCTTGTGCTGCCGCTACCGGTACTATTCCCCACGACATTCCCGGAACATCTACCTGCACCATGGTGGATATTTTTGTTCCGGTTAACTGCTCCATTTCCCGGCAATGTCCGAAGAACGCAAACATCTCTTCATCTGCTGCCACACTGGTGTTGGTGTTTACGTAGCTGGCATCCAGGTGCAGGTATCCTTTCTGCACCGCATCTATAATCGTATTCTTTTCAGCAGATGTAGCCTTCCTGAGATATCTTTCCACCGGCCACAACACCTCCGGATTCCAGGTGTAACGCGCTCCGGCAGGGTAATTCACCGTTTCCTTTGCCAGGTTAATACCATTGATCAAATTCCGTTTATGTATCAACTCCACATTTTCCTGTGTGTTGGTATAACCAATATCTACATGCGAGTGCGGATAGATATATACAGTCCACTGGCGAAGCGCCGGTACCATGATCACTTTCGTTAATTCCTTTTTTCCACTGCGGAAAGTCAGCGTTGCTTCAGCGGCTGATTTTACGCCGGCGCCATCAGGCAGTAAAACCGCCAGGCTGTCCATCCCACTGTTGGCAACCACCGGTACTGTTTCTTTCTTCCCGTCGCATACTATGTTTACCGTTCCGTTCCCGGTGAAGGCGGCGCCTTTGAAGTATAGCATCACTTCCCTGCCAGGTGTTCCATCGGGGCGGTGACGGTAAAATGATTGTACTCTATAGTCTATTGCATCAGGAAATTGCGCCCCTGCAGCCACCACCCGGACGGGCACTTTCCGCTTACCCTGTGCCAATAAAGGAACACTGCCTGAGCATCCAAGGAAAAGCAGGCAGGAAATAAGGGAAAGGTTTTTTTTGTTGATCATATATTTAATACGTTAAGTAAATCCTGTTAAGGATAAGTTTACAATGCTTTCACTACTTATTTCCATTGTTCACTGTTCTGCTCCATCTATTCCGGGGTGGATAAACACTCGGTAATATGTTCAAACATATGACTATTTAGGGAAAGTTGCAACTTTTTTCTCTCCGGCAGCCGGGGACCGGAATACAATCACTAACAAAAACAGGATACATACGCTAAAAGATGATAAACAAAGGAAAGCAGTGGATTAAAAACGAATTTTGGAGGAAAGAATACCAGGCGCTTATTAATATAATTCCTCACCAGACATATGTATATACATATTAAAATAGGCAAGCCGGCGGATTTAACCCGATCATTATAATTTAGAGAGATGACAACCAGATGTTACGTATATTTATAAGCCAGCGATGATTGTAAAATGCCTGAATATAAAGGCAACAGGAAATGTAATTGACAATGAAAATAAACAGCCATGAAAGAATTTATGTTTTACATCCGGAACGAAAGGGATGCAAAAAATTCCCTGACAGCAGTGCAACACCTCGCATTTATAAAACAATGTGAAGTTTACATCAGCAAACTCAAAGGTGAAAATAAACTAATTGCGGCGCAGCCCATTGTAAGAGAAGGCGTAGTGCTTAAAAAAGACAATGACGGTTGGATAGAAAAAGACATTAATACCGACAAAGAAACCCAGGTTGGCTACTATCACATTTTAGCGAATGACATGGATGAAGCCATTAAAATTGCGAAAGACAATCCTGAGTTTGAATATGTTGCCTCCGCCACCATTGAAGTACGACCAGTGAAGACAAAAGAAGCTGAAACGGGTTTTGTTTATCCGACAAATAAATAGACTATATCAACAACCAAAGTATGAACAACCGAATTTCTAAAATAGAAAACGAGGTACAGGACAGGAACACAGTGGCCTGGAGAAAATTATGTGATTATATTGAGAAAGTTGCCGCAGAAAATCGTGAAGAATTCTCGCCTGCAGAGGAGCTTGGCTGGGAACTATTTGCACAAATACATACGCTACCGGAGAGTATTTCAAAACTGAAAAAAGTTAAGAAAGTTTGGCTCTACGGAAGCAAGTTAAAACGGATTCCTCCGGAAATAGGAGAGATGGAAGCGCTTGAATTCTTTGATCCCTACACTTCATATGATTTACATTGGTTTCCCTACGAAATCACCAAGTGCAAAAATCTTAAAAGCAGCAGAGTAAGCACCAGGGCTTTGTATGGCAATAAAAAAAACAGAATGGGATTTCCTCGTTTGGATCACAATCCAGTGAGATATCCCGGAGAAACCGTTAAATGTAGTGTTTGTGGCAAACCAATGAATTATGACGAAACAAATCAACGCTGGATCTCACTATGGGTTGGGACTGATGTGCTGCCATTGCTAGCAAACCTCTGTTCAAAGAATTGCGAAAACCAATTGCCTAAGCCGCCAGAAAATTATGTTCAGATTCTGCATAAAGGAGGAAGCGACTTAAAACAACCGCTAGACGATAATGAACAATTTGAATTGGAAATGAAGGAGTATGAGGAAAAGCAAGACACTGACGCAACTGGTGCCGTACCGGCTAACGACAATGAAACAACATTAGATAACCACACTGAAAAGAAAGTGCCTCAAGTATTGAAGCTGATAAGAAAAATATGGGAGCGATGATATTAGCAGCCGCCGGAATAACGAAGTAATTGGCTCAATTGGGGTGAATTGGCTTTCTCTAATTTACCTACACGGTTAATATCTGATGATAAAAGGATAATTTTTGCAAAGCCACCCCTTCTATTTACGCTTACATTTAGGGCCACGGCATAAACACAACCAAAACGATTGCGCATCCAACTGATTCCATAAAAAATTACTCAGACTTATTGTCAGTTATTCGGCTATACGATGAAATGTCCATTTTTAAGAAAGTGGCGGAGGGCGACGAAGCAGCCTTCAGGATCCTCTTTGACCAATACTGGGACACGGTGTACGGGGTAGCCCTGGCACTCACTAAATCCACCGGTATGGCTGAAGAGATGGCACAGGACGTTTTTGTAAAGCTATGGCTGAAACGGGAAAAACTGGCCGGTGTTGAAAATTTTGAAGGATACCTGTTTACCATCGCCCGCAATCATATATTTAATGCCTTCCGGAAAAAAATCAAAACAGCGGCTTTTACCGAGCATTTGTTAGACTATGCACAGGATACCATCGCCACAACGGATACCCCTGACAGGCATTTGCTGTGCAATGAACTGGAAAGACAGGTGGCCAGCGCCGTTGAACATCTCTCCCAACAACAACGTACTATTTATTCACTAAGCCGGTATCATGGTTTGAGCCAGGAAGAAATAGCGGCCACGCTCCACATTTCCAGGCATACGGTAAAAAGCCATATGAATAAGGCTTTACACGTAATACGTGATTATCTCCGGCACTATAGTATCCTGGAATTACTACTCCTTTGCTCCTTTGCGCAGGCTACATTTTTTGCTGCCTGAAATTTTTTTTTATTTCCACTAATACCTCCCCCTTTTTCTGGTGTCTTTATAGTAACGTTCACCTTTATGCTTTAAAATGGATAAAGAACATTTAAAAGAGCTATTACAACAGTATCTCAATAATACCCTTTCTGCCGAAGAGCTGAGGGGGTTAATCGACCAGCTGCGTGGACATGAACATGCAGTTGAGCTGTTGTCGGTGATTGAAGAAGCATTGGGAAGCGGGGAATTTACCCGGCTAACAGGTAGTGACGAAAAAGACCGGATTTACCGGAACATCCTCCGGAAGGCCGGCGCCGAAGAAGGTACATTTACGCAGGCAGATGAAAATAGCCCGCTACCTGTAAAGCGACGTACGGGTATATGGAGGGTTGCCGTTGCTGCCATGGTCCTGGTATTAGCGGGAACCTCCGCGCTTCTGATCATGAAGTATTCCTCACACCGGGGTGGCAACGCCCGCCAGGTTGCCAAAGGCGAAATACTACCCGGCAGAAACAGGGCTATACTTACACTCACTGATGGCAGCAATATTGAACTGGACAGCGCGGCAAAAGGTACGCTGACCAGGCAGGGAGCTTCAGCTGTTATGAAAATGAACAATGGCCAACTCGCTTATAATTTAGTCAACAATACTGCGGCAGATGTGGCGTACAACACAGTAACTACTCCACGCGGCGGCCAATACCAGGTTGTACTGCCTGATGGTACCAAAGTATGGCTGAACGCAGCTTCCTCCCTGTATTTCCCCACCAGCTTTACCGGGAAGGAACGTATTGTAAAAGTAACCGGGGAAGCTTATTTTGAAGTAGCCCGGAAAGAAGACCAACCATTTAAAGTACTGACACAGGGCATGGAGGTAAAAGTATTGGGCACTCATTTTAATGTCAATGCCTATGCAGATGAAACAGCCATTAATACAACCTTGATAGAAGGAAAGGTAATGGTATCACACCAGGGAAAGAATGTGCTGATCAATCCTGGTCAGCAGGCACAGGTAGCGGAAGGCATCAGGGTCATTCAACATGCCGACATAGAAACCCTGATGGCCTGGAAAGATGGCCGCTTTTCCTACAATAATATGGACCTGAAAACCATTATGCGGCAAATCAGCCGCTGGTACGATGTAGACGTCATATTCGAAGATAAAATTGCTGATTCCTATAGTATGGAAATGTCAAGAGACGTTCCCTTGTCAAAATTATTACAGTTCATGGAACTAAGCGGGGGCGCTCATTTTGTGATCAATGAAAGAAAAGTCATCGTAAGAAAATAAGACCAAAATTTATCAATTAAGAAATTGATGCAATAAAAAACCGGGTAGTGTTTGCGGCACTCCCCGGCGGATTGTTGGATCGATACAGTTATACAATCATTTCCGGACTGCTAATTGTTTACATCCAAACCTTAACAAAAATATGCAAAATGTTCTTTGTAATTCCACTTTTTTGAATGGCTGTAATGTCACACAGCAACGACCTCAAAAGGGATTGTGGACCAAAATCAGATTGACAATGAAGCTGACAACATTGCTGTTATTTGCATTCATTATCCAGGCGGGCGCCGCCACGAATGCACAAACGATCACACTTTCGCTGAAGAATGCTTCCCTCCGCACGGTATTTAAAGAAATCAGCCGGCAGGGAGGATACAATTTCGTTTACAACAATACGCTGCTGGAACATACCGGCAAAGTAGACCTCGAAGTAAACCACGCCAACGTGGAAGATGTACTGAAACTATGTTTCAAACAACAGCCTATCACCTACGAGATCATCGATAAAACGATTATCGTCCGAAAGCCATTGCCGGTGACCGGCGCCCCCGGCAATGAACACCTTGCTGCGGCAACGATCACCGTAAAAGGAAGGGTTACCGGGGAGGAAGGCACACCTCTTATCGGTGTAACCGTGCAACTGAAAGGCAGTTCCACCGGCGTGGTTACCAGGGAAAACGGCGAATTCCAGCTCAATATACCCGACAACGCCAACGGGGTGCTTGTGTTTTCCTTCATCGGGATGGAAAGACAGGAAGTGGTCATCGGGAAAAGTGTATACGTGACCGTTGTATTGAAACGGCTCGTATCCCAACAACAGGAAGTGGTGGTAGTGGGCTACGGCACACAGAAGAAAACAACACTCACCGGCTCCGTGGCCACCATGAAAGGAGAAGAAATAGCAAGGGTACCAACCGCCAACGTTTCAAATGCCTTTGCAGGTCATATCCCCGGTGTTATTGCCAACAACCGCTCCGGCCGCCCCGGTGATGACTATTCCTCCCTCTACATCAGGGGATTCAATTCCTTTAGTGGCGGGGTGGACCCTTTGATCATAGTGGACGGTATTCCTGACCGGAATATTGACAGGATCAATCCCAACGACATTGAAAGTGTTACCGTACTGAAAGATGCCTCCGCAGCGATTTACGGCGTACGCTCCGCCAATGGCGCCATCCTCATCACCACCAAAAGAGGAAAATCCGGCAAACCGGTGATTTCCTACGAAGGCACCTACGATATCCAGCAGCTGACCAGGATGGAACATCGTGTTAACTCCTGGCAATACATGACCTATTACAATGAGCTGAACAAGTACCAGGGCAATACCCTTCCCTATACACAGGCAGACATCGACAAATACAAAGCGGGAAATGATCCCAACTATACCAGCACAGACTGGCAACGGGAGGTGTTCCGCAAAAACGCGCCTCAAACCAATCACAGCATTTCTGTAAGAGGTGGCAGCGATGCCGTGAAATTCTTTATTTCCGGTCAGTACCTGTCGCAGCAAAGCAACTGGAGCAATAGTGATGAAAATTTCAAGAACTATAACCTGCGTTCCAATATAGATGCATCCGTTTCAAAAAATTTAAAGCTAACCTTTGATATCGCCGCCAGGAAGGAAGAACGGAAATACCCCGCTATTCCCGCAGGAAACATACTGCACGAAACCGTGAGCATGTATCCTTTTATCCCGGTACACTGGACGAACGGTCAGCCTTCTGCCGGTATTTCAAACGGGCGTAATCCTTACCTGATGATGTCGTCTGCTCCCGGCTATGATAACGTAACAGACCTCACCGTGCAACCTAAAATAGGATTCGACTGGCAGCTGCCCGCTATCCTGAAAGGCTTGTCGATGAGCGGTTACGCGGCCTTCGACTACCGCCTGAGAAGCGAAAAGAATTTTACCCGCCCCTGGGATGCATACACGTATAGCCTGTCTACCAACACGTACAACAATCAAAAATCAAGTACCGCTATTCTCAGCCTGACACAGGATGAAAGGATTTTCAATGAGAATACCTATTTCTATAAAATTGCTTTCGACAGGTCCTTTGGCAAGCACACCATCAGTGCTTTTGCAGGATATGAACAAACCGTTTCCAGCTACAAAATGACCTCTGCTTTCAGGAAAAATCTGTTGAGCGATCAGCTGGATCAACTTTTCTCCGGCAGCACCACAGACCAGAATGCCACCGGCAGCGCAAGCCAGGATGGCCGCGAAAGCTACCTGGGCAGGGTTTCATATAGTTATGCCGATAAATACCTCGCAGAAGTAGTAGGCCGCTACAACGGTTCGTTTAACTTCCCCGGAGATAGACGTTGGGGTATGTTCCCGTCCGTATCACTGGGCTGGCGCATCTCCGAAGAAACATTCTTCAAGGATCACGTAAAATTTGTGGATAACCTGAAGCTGCGCGCTTCCTGGGGAGTAATGGGCAGTGATGCAGTAGCCAAATACATGTACCTGGCCAGGTATTCACTGGTAAGTAATATGTCTTCCGACTATTCTTCCTATCCCAAAGAATATTATACTTATTTCGGTCCCAATTACTCAGAGGCTACTGCGCTGTACCTGGCGTCTATTCCCAATACCAATATCACCTGGGAAAAACAGGATACCAGGAACCTCGGGCTGGATGCCGTTTTCTTCAATAATAAGTTAAGTGTAACCGCCGACTACTTCCATAACCTCCGTAAAGATATCCTGGCGCCCCGGAATGCTTCCGTGCCGCTGTATACAGGCTTAAAGCTGCCGGCTGAAAATATTGGCAGAACACTGAACAGAGGCTTTGATTTTATCGTTAACTACAACGGAAAAGCCAGGGCCGTTAAATATAATGCAGGCTTCAACTTCACCTACGCCAAAAGCAAAGTGCTGTTCCGCGATGAAGCGCCCAATATTCCTGACTACCAGAAATCAACCGGATTACCCATCGACTCCTGGGTGGTATTCCAGACCAAAGGTATTTACCGTACCCAGGAAGAAGTGGATAAATCCGCGCACATGGCAGGCGCCAAGCCCGGCGACCTTTGGATAGAAGATAAAAATAATGATGGCGTGATCACCTACGATGACCAGGTAAGGATTCCTGAATCTGCATTCCCAAAAATCGTTTTTGGTGTTACCATGGGAGCGGAATATAAAGGACTGGCACTCGACCTTGTATGGGCAGGCCAGACGGAAGCCAAGCAGTTGATCCTGCCCCAGATGCAAGGCTCCGTGGTAGCGCCGCCACAGTGGCTGTATGACGGCCGCTGGACGCCGGATAATATCAATGCCGCTTATCCAAAAGCATTTAATTCGAGGGATCCGCGCAATTCCATATATGCCGACTTCTGGCTGGCAGATGCATCTTTTATCCGCTTAAAATCAGCTCAGCTTTCTTATATCGTCCCTAAAAACTTATATGGCCGTATTGGCATCGACAACATCCGTGTGTTTGTAAGTGGTTTCAATCTCTTCTCTATCGACAAAATGAAGAAGTTTAACCGTGACCCCGAAACAAACAACATTACCGGTGTCAATTATCCGCAAACAAGGATCTATCGCGCAGGTATCAGCGTTGGCCTGTAATCCATTTTATCATATTTATGGACATTTAAATTTATTTATTGTGAAAAGAATATACTGGAGAATAGGTACTGCATTTTTAGCTACCCTGTTTTTAATGGCTTGTCAGAAAAATGTGCTCGATAAAGTGCCCCTGGATTCATTCTCAGACCGGTCAGTTTGGAAAGATCTGAAGTTGGCAGAAGCATTTGCTGATTTTCAATATACCGTGCTGCCTAATCCCGGTCATTACTGGGATAACCTGACCAACCGCACCTGGGCATTGTCTTCCGCTACGGATGAAGCATTTAATAAGTTTGATGATTACAACGCCTCTATCATGAACTCCGGTTCCCTTACACCAGACAATCTTGGCAATTTCGATATATGGAGTGAAACCTATAAAAGGATACAGGATTGTAATCTCTTCCTGTCTAAAATTGATGCCGTACCTGGCGACGATGCCCTGCGTGCCCGGCTCAAAGCTGAAATCATCTATCTGCGCGCCTATGCGTATTTTAAACTGATCAGCGATTACGGCGGCGTTCCCCTGGTGAAGAAGCCTTTTGACCTGAACAGTAAATTTGAAACACCGCGAAGCACGTTTGATGAGTGCGTGGCTTTTATTACCACCGAATGCGATGCCGCCGCCGCCGTGCTGCCGGTGAGTTACAGCTCCGGCGCCGCAGAACTGGGACGCGCCACCAAAGCCGCTGCCCTGGCATTGAAATCAAAAACCCTGTTATATGCCGCCAGCCCTTTATGGAATACATCTAACGATAAACAAAAATGGCAACAGGCATCCGATGCTGCAAAAGCAGTGATCGACCTGCCCGGATACCAGCTCTACACCGGCAGTTATGTGAATATCTTCACTACCTGGAATTCGGAAATCCTCATGGCCCGCCAGGGAAACAAACAGTATCAGTGGAATGCCTTCCAGGGTGTGGAAATGTTCATGGCTCCCTGTGGCTTCCACGGATGGTCGTCGTTTGCTCCCAGCCAAAACCTGGTAGATGCATTCGGAACTGCTGATGGAAAAGATATCACCGACGCCGGCTCCGGCTACAACCCACAACAGCCTTATGCCAACCGGGATCCCCGTTTTTACGACGATATCATTTTTGACGGAAGACCTTATGGTAAACCGGATTTCTTCAAAGACCGCTATAATGCCGGACATAGTAACGTAGCAGAAATGTACGAAGGCGGACTCGACTCCCAACAGGGATGGGATACCTGGAATGCCAGCATGACAAGGTATAGCTTTAGAAAGTACCAGGACACCACTTTCAATTTCAACGTAGAAACACAAACCAATAAATTCTGGATTGTATCAAGATTGGCAGAGATCTACCTAAACTACGCAGAAGCGGAATTCAACCTGGGGCATGAAAATGTATCCCGGCAGTACCTCGATCTGCTAAGACATCGTGCCGGTATTACCAACGATTTGCCCGGAAGTTTAACCGGAGCCGCCCTGTTAGCGAAAATACGGAACGAACGGCGGGTAGAGCTGTGCCTGGAAGGTCAGCGTTACTACGATGTACGTCGCTGGAAGATTGCCGACGTTACAGAGAATACCCCATTGGGCGGCGTAAAAATTGTTAAGAATGCAGACGGCTCAAAAACCTATACTTACATCAAAGTACAGGACAGGGTATTTAAGTCACAGCATTACCTGCTGCCTATTCCAAGGGAAGAAATCAGAAGAACCAATCTCCCTCAAAATCCCGGATATAATTAATAATCCCAGTGATGAAAAAACAATGGATGTTAATATTACTGCTGGCAGGGGCGGGTGCATGCAAAAAAAGCAGCCCCGCCCCTGGCGGTAATAAACCTGATGACAAAATCCAGGTGGCTGTTACAGCGCCGGAAGCCGGATATATATACCTGGATGGCGCGTATACCGGCATTGTTGCTCCCGGCAACATCGCTGTTACCGCAGGTAAACACGTGTTAGGTGTGGCTTTGCAAAACTCCTTCCGGTATCTTCGCAAAGAAGTGAATATAACGGCGGGCATCACCCTGCAGCTCACCACTGCCGACAAGCCCGCCCCTAAAGTGTGGAAAGCACTCTGGATCGGCTTAAACGAAACCAAAGGCACTGCCCTCACGGGCGATTGCAGTACCCATTTCACCAAAGCTGAACTGGATCAGGGATATAATTTCTTTCAATGGAGTTTGCAACAGCATTTCGAAAAGTATGCCTACGGCACCATACACTGGGAGGTAACACGGAAAGACATCACACTACCGGTGATGCTTACACGTGGCGCCAATGCCATGTATACCGTAGATCCCGCCACCATCGCCGACATGATGCCTGAAATTCAGCCCGGCGTTTACGACTGTGTATTTGTGTTCTGGCGCGAAAGTGAAAATAACTGCAGCTTCAAAAGCAACTATTTCGGACTTGCCTGGACCAATCCGATGAAAGAAAGCATCAAAACAGGTTATGTTACCGTCAAATTTGATGCAGGTAGCAGTCTCGCTGACCGGATCAATTACTACAAAAACAACGATCCCGGTGTATGGGTACATGAGTGGCTGCATACCGTTGGTGAAAATTTTTACCAGGACAAAGGCCTCCAGTTACCACGTAAAGCAGGCGACGGTTTGGCAGTACATGCAGCGGAAATGTATCATTATATATTTCCATGGATGGACTGGTATCTCGACTTTATGTCGGCAAGGGTACCCAATGTATATGATGGCCCCAAATACCTGGGTATAGGCCCCGAAGCGTTCCTCGGTTGCTCCGTAAGAGAAAAGGCGACGAACAATTGTAATGATTAATCACATTAAAGAGATATGAAAAAACTTATTTATTGGATGCTGGCGCTGCTGGCCGCCAATAGCGTTTCTGCACAGAAATTTGAGGGATTGGCGCCCACACCGCCGATGGGTTGGAATAGCTGGAACACCTTCCAGACAGCCATCAACGAAAAAATGATCATGGAGATAGCAGACGCCCTGGTATCATCCGGTATGAAAGATGCCGGCTACACCTACCTTGTGCTGGACGATGGCTGGATGGCCATGGAAAGGGATAGCCTGGGCAACCTCGTTCCCGATCCGAAAAAATTCCCGCACGGACTCAAAGCTGTAGTAGATTATGTGCACGCCAAAGGATTGAAATTCGGTTTGTATAACTGTGCCGGTACACTTACCTGCGCAAAATATCCCGGCACCCGCGGTTATGAATACCAGGATGCCAGGAACTATGCCGCCTGGAATATCGATTACCTGAAGTTCGACTGGTGTAACACAGCCGGTATCAATGCCAAAGAAGCTTACACCACCATGAGCAAAGCACTGCGTACAGCAGGCCGCCCTATGATATTCAGCTTGTGTGAATGGGGTGTTAACAAACCCTGGCAGTGGGGCGAGCCGGTAGGCCAGTTATGGCGCACCACGGAAGATATCTACCAGGTATTCGACTCCGTACATAACCAGGGCAGCTGGGATGCCCTGAGCGTTATGCGCATTGCCGACCTGCAGGATACCCTGCGTAAATATGCCGGTCCCGATCACTGGAACGATCCCGACATGCTGGAAGTGGGTAACGGAATGACCTATGCGGAAGACAGAACCCATTTCGCCCTCTGGGCCATGATGGCTGCCCCTTTAATAGCAGGTAACGATATCCGGAAAATGACCGCGCAAACCAAAGCAATCCTCACCAATAAAAACATCATTGCCATAGACCAGGATCCACTGGGTATACAGGGGTTTAAATTTACCGACAGGGATAGTTTGCAGGTATGGTTCAAACCACTGCAGCAGGGCGATTGGGCCGTTTGCTTTATTAACCGGAGCAACCATGATACCCCCGTTAACTTTAACTGGAAACAAACACCGGTGGAAGATAACCTCTACCACTATACGCTAAACAACAACATTGACTACACCTTGTTCGATGTATGGACAGGAAAGTCCGCGGGCACTACCAAAAAAAATCTCAGCGCCATGCTAAAGTCGCATGATGTGCTGATGTTCAGACTAAAGAAATAAAAAAATAAGCATGAAGAGAAGCTTACTGCTGCTGTTGCTAAGCTGTTGTTATACTTTTGCCCGGGCCCAGGCGCCCGCTGTCTTCACATCTTCAGACACCGCCATGCAACGGGCCTATGAATGGGCCGGACGCATGGTGCAGCATTACCAGGGAAACCCCACCGACCCGGTGGGTCCCTGGTATGAGGCGGCATTGCCCTCCCGCGCTGCATTCTGTATGCGTGATGTAGCACATCAAACTATCGGTGCAGCTATATACGGACTGAACAAAGAAAACAGGAATATGATCAGCGCCTTTGCGCGGCACATCTCCGCCGGTAAAGACTGGTGCTCCTACTGGGAAATCAACAAATACGGCCTACCAGCGCCCGAAGACTACAGGAACGATACCGCATTCTGGTATAACCTCAATGCTAACTTTGATCTGCTATCTGCCTGCTGGAAATTATACGGCTGGACAGGCGACTCCTGGTATATCAGCGATCCGGCAATGATTAACTTCTTTGAAAAAACCGTCAATGAATATATTCACCAGTGGGTGCTGCAGCCCGACTCCCTGTTGACAAGGCCCATGCATCCCAACGCGCCATCGCCCTTTCATCCGCAGGATAATTTCCATACCTGCCGCGGACTGCCATCTTACGTGGAAAACATACCCGATCTGAAAGTGGGTATCGATCTTCCCGCAACCATCTACCGGGGATTATTGTCTTATTCCTCCATTCTAAAGCTAAAAGGGAATAAGGAAAAAGCAACGCTGTTTAAACAAACAGCAGAACAATACCGGCAGCAGATAGATGCCGTTTGGTGGAATGAGCAGGCCGCACGCTATTATACCTGGTATAATAACGCCGGTAAATTCGGTATAGGAGAAGGAGAAGTATTCCTGCTATGGTTTGATGCCCTAAAAGATACCGCCAGAAGCCGTAAAACCATCGCCCACCTGATTGCAACATCCTGGAATGTGGAAACCACTTCCTATTTGCCTGTGATACTGTTTAAACACGGCTACTGGAACAAAGCCAGGGAGTATCTGTTACAACTCACTGATACCAATACACCAAGACGGGAGTATCCCGAAGTATCTTTTGCTGTACTGGAAGGCATTGTAAGAGGATTGATGGGAATAGAGCCGGATGCTGCAGCAAAGCGGATCACGACCTTATATCGCGGTAAAAAAGGCAGCAGCGCTGCATTGAAGGATCTGCATGTATTAAACACGATGATCGCTATCAGTCAAACAGGGGAACAAACAGATTTACATAACAAGGGTAACAGCGACTTTCTATGGAGGGCTGCGTTTGCAGGGGATTATCGTATAATAACCGTGAATAATACCGTTATGCCTGCGAGGAAGGAGGTGGATAATAATGGAAATATGATATCTTATGTGGAGGTGATGGTGGAGGGAAGTGGTGTGTTCAGGGCGAGGGCAGGGAAATAGATTTGCAGGAGATATTATGCCGATACGCCCGCTCCAGACATTGTACAGGTCAGCCAATTATATTTCCCCCCCACTCCCGAAAAAATTCTTCAAAAAAAATTGCGTAGTTAAATAACTACATTTATATTTGTAGCCAAATGACTACAAAAAGAATTTAAGACAGGACCTATTTAAAGTCATAACAAACCCAACCAGAAGAACTTCACTACCAGGTTGGGGGCTATTCCACCAATCAGCATCCGTAAAATATAAAACAAACAGCAATGGAAACAAAAATCGATGCCGGGGAAGATAAACAGGAACTAATTATCACAAGAGCATTTAACTTACCCCTGGATTTGCTTTTTAAAGCACATGCTGAGCCCGAAATTATCGGTCAATGGATGTCGCACGAACTGGGAACAACACGGGTGAAACAGGAAAACAAAAAATTTGGCAATTGGCAAGCTGAAACCACGGACCCGGAGGGAAACAAACTTTTTGTTGCTGTTGGCGTGATGCTTGAGTTTATTCCGAACGAAAAAATTACACGAACATTTGAGATCGAAAACGGTCCATTTCCTGTGCAGTTAGAATTTATGGAATTCGAAAAACTCACGACGCATACCAGTAAACTTACGATGCAAATGATATTCAAATCAGTGAGTATCAGGGACCAGCTGCTTAAAACGTCATTTGCAAAAGGTATCAATATGGCTCATAACCGCATAGAAAAATTCTTTAGTAAAAATCAATGACTACATTTTTCTACATTCAATAACAACTAAAAAAAACTTTATGAAAAAGAACATCATTTGCTGGTTTGAGATTTACGTAAAAGATATTCACAGGGCAAGAGCTTTTTATATAGAGGTATTGAATGAAAAAATAAATGAGGTGGTAGAAACCCCCATTTTGAAAATGGCGTCTTTTGCTACCGGAAAAGACAGCAGCATTGTTAGCGGCGCATTGATAGAAATGGAGGGCACTAAGGCCGGTGACGAAAGAGCAGTAAACACCATTGTTTACTTCCCGACTGATGATTGCATCGCAAGCGAAAAAAAGGTGATAGCGGCCGGCGGTAAAGTTCTAAAGTCTCAATTCCCGGTGGATGCTCCAGGTTATTGTAGTTTGTGTGTTGATACAGAGGGTAATCCCATTGGGTTCTTCTCATTGACGAAAACGAAATAAGATATCAGACTATGACTTGGGATGCGTTGGCATATTCGACAAAAAGCCTGCAGATCTTAGTATCTGCAGGCTTTTACGTCTTTAATATACTTCCTCAATTTGGATAGCTCAATAAGGTTCTACGATCATCCATTCCACAGAACCAGTTGACGAAGTCGCCTCTTTAGTCCAAAAAATTGTAAAACTGGTTCCTGCAACTCTCGGCCCAAGGCAGGGAGCGGCCATTCCTAATTGACCTCCAATGATTCCATTTTATACTTTTACTCACTTTTATAATCTGATCAAAAAAAATAATCAATTGGGTCAGACTCCGTTGTTAAAATTTCTCCCTTCACAAGTTTATTTAAATAATAAATGACTTTTGTAAGCCTATCGACTTCGATAATAATTCCTTTAAGGTCAAGGCAATCATTCACCCTTTTATACAACTCAGTACTATGCAGTCCCGGCCCGGCTTTATTTAGATCTTGAGTAGTTTTATCTAGCAATATTATGAAGAATAATCTCCTTTCATCGCTAGTTAAAAAATCGTCCAACTGCAAATCTACAAATCCATAAAAGTGTCCAGCAGCATTCTCCTTAATTAAATTCCTAAAGTCAATTGCCCATGGAGGCAAATCACATTCTAACATTTTTGAATATAGAAAACCAAGGGTCAAGTTTAAAATATTGTCTTTTATCCAAAACCCTTTACTTTTAAAATCAATAAAACTACTTGCCATATTTTTATTTACCTCCTATTGCTATTAATCTATTCATATCACTAGCATGATTGAGTTTAATATAATCCATTACTTCTGCAACCCGCTCTTTATTTAAATCTTTTAAATCTACAGCTACCAGATCGACGGTCTTTCTAAAATGAGCTGTAACAGATTTCAAGAAGCTTGGAGCGGTCATTCCTAAAATAGTTGAGGTTGCGTTGCCGCGGGTGAGATGCCTGGCTTATCATCCGATACAGTGGCCAGTACATTCCCCAAATGATCACTTAATTCAAAGACCTTATACCCACGCATAAAGTTAGTGAATTGTGCGTCTCCTACACCCGTTAATTTAGATATTTCAAGGAGCGCATCCTGCTGCACGACAATCATCCAGGTATCTATATCCAAACGGCGGGCTGCCCGTAATTTTTTTTCAAAAAAATATTGCCCCACAAAACCAAAATATAAAAATCGTTTTACATTCAATTCAGCCAGAGATCTGTTAATAAAACACTGCGTGGTAGTAGCCGAACAAAAAAGCACTGATAACCTGCGTTATCAGTGCTTTTTTGTTCGGCTATCGTTAGCTCCCGACAGATCAAACCACCTGTAGCCTTTTTGCCCGCAAGTGAAATCGTCATACATTAAAATTGTACCACCGGCCAGAATGCTTTTTTGGGTTGCAAATCTTTGTCAAATAACAGCGGATAATCCTTTCTGCCACGCACCGGGAAATTATCCAGCCAGCTATATCTGTCAGAGATATTCCAAAAAGTTACGCCTGTCAAAGCACCACGGTACTTCCGAAAAACATTAAAGCACAAGCGGAATTGTTCGAGCTGGCGTTGCTCCTTTGCAGCGGTAAAAGCCACCGCGCTGTCTTCCGGCTGTCTCATCCTCATCTCATGCTCTTTCGGATAAACTGAGATATCAAATTCAGTAACCTGTAATTTTAAGCCCGTTGTTATAAAATCAGTGATCGTTTTTTCCAGCTGCTCTTCCGAAGGCTCATTTATTGCCCAGTGGGCTTGCAAACCAACGCCATGAACCGGTATGCCTTTGCTGACCAGGCCATTCAGCAGTTGTATGATCTTTTTCCGCTTTACAGGATTGATTTCGTTATAATCATTGTAAAACAACAATGCCTCCGGGTCGGCTTCATGCGCCCACTGAAATGCTTTTTCAATATACTCTTCGCCGCAGATCTGGTACCATAAAGAGTTCCGGTAAAATTCATCCTTGCGGTCGCTGATTACTTCATTGGCTACATCCCAGGCATACACTACTCCTTTGTATCTCTTTACAACTGTAGTAATATGTTCTTTCAGGCGCTGCAGCAATACTTCTTTATCGGCCTTTTGCCCGTTGGCACCCTTAAAAATCCATCCGGGCGCCTGGTTATGCCATACTAAGGTATGCCCTCTGAGCTTCATCCCATTTCTACGGGCAAACGCCGCAATAGAGTCCGCATCCCGCCAGTTGTATTGTTGCTCCTCAGGATGAATAACACTCATCTTCATGGCGTTTTCCGGCGTGAGACTGTTAAACTGCCGGACCAGCAACCCCGCTTCATCTGTTCGCAGTGCACGGGCTGAAACGGCCACGCCTATAGGAAAATAATCCTTGTAATAATCCTTTAGTCCCGGCGTTGCTGCAACAACAGCGGTTTTACGAAGATAGGCGGCACAACAAAAATTCACTGAAACAATGATTAAAACAATAATGCCGTAGCGGGTATTTTTCATAAACCATTTATTAATTTGTTCCTGAAAAAGCACTCATAGGTTGAATGGTGCCATCACTATTATATTTCATCTCCATCACCTTGACATTTCTCAAATGTGTTTTGCCTGACAATTGTGTATCATGATAAAACAAGTACCACCTGTCACCGATTTGAACAATGGAATGATGATTTGTCCACCCTTCAACAGGTTTCAGGATAATGCCCTGGTATTTAAAGGGACCATATGGATTATCCCCAATGGCATAAGCAATATTATGGGTATCGCCTGTTGAATAGGAAAAGTAATATTTACCCTGGTATTTATGCATCCAGGCTGCTTCAAAGAAACGTTTGTCATTATCTTTTTCTCTGAACAGGTTACCACTGCTGTCTGTTATTTTTATTTCAGCAGGTGCATGCGCCAATGTTTTCATTCCCGGGGAAAGCTTCGCCACACGGGGAAGAATGGCTGCTTCCTCTTTAGTGCGCAACTTTGCTGCAGCATCATACCGGTTGTTGTTCCAGTTTTGCAGTTGTCCGCCCCAGATACCTCCAAAGTATAAATAAAAGGAGCCGTCATCGTCCCTGAATACAGCCGGATCAATACTATAGGTGCCCGCTACCGGATTCTTTTCCGCTACAAACGGGCCTTCCGGCTGTTTTGAAGTAGCTACCCCTATTCTAAATACGCCCTGCTTATCCTTTGCAGGGAAATACAAATAGTAAGTGCCTTGTGAAAACGCGGCATCCGGCGCCCATAGCTGCCGGGAGACCCAGGGAATATCCGCTGCCCGCAATCCAACACCATGATCGGTTACTTTTCCGCCAATGGAGTCCATGGAAAGAATGTGGTAATCGGCCATCTGGAAGTGGTCGCCATTATCGCTCTCCGCTGTTTTAGTGGCAGTATCATGAGACGGATAGATGTATATTTTTCCGTTGAAAAGATGCGCCGACGGATCAGCAGTATAAATATGCGATATCAGCGGTGCTGATACATAAGCCTGTTGGGAGCTATTCGTAAAAGAGAACCAGTTCAGACGCAGCGCCGATGCTGCTGTTCCCGTAAACTTAAACGTCAACCGGTGCTTGCCGGTCAGCGGCTTAACCGGTGTGCCGACAGTGCTATACGCTTTACCTGTTTGTTCCGGAATAGTAACCGTTGCATATGGATTCAACGAATCTCCATCAGCATATACCGTTATACGCCCCATTCCCGGGGCCAGCCGCAGCAACAGGTGCTTATATCCGTCTTCAAAATCCACCTGGTTAAACCTGATCCACGAACCGTCAACCCAATTGGCAACATCCTGTTCCTTCGGGCCATCCACATCGCCACCGGGCCTGACATGTGCCTGGTAAATTTCATCATACATTTCTGCCTGGATAGGCGATGAAGCTTTGAAAAGATTGGGAGGCCCCTGCCGGGTATCCATTCTAAACCAGTCAAGATCAACATAGCCGCCGGTTTGGGTAGTGGCATAATTAAAAAGGGCAAACCGGTTACCTGTAAACATTTTCAGGTCAAATTGCATGTTCAAGGTATCTCCCAGGGGAATAAATGTTTTATTATCAAAGCTATAATAGAAATGAGCCTGATCCTTTACCGTGTTAACTGACGCTTTGAAAAAGATCATACTTCTTTTACCAATCGCTACGCTGTCAACAGTATTGCCGGCAAGCTCCATTACAATGAACTTTTCATGCGCTCCTGCCCTTACCCCGATAAAGGCATGTGGCATTTGCAATACTGCAAGTCCGGTTACATCGCCCTCTTTCATCTGGCTGATATCCAGGGCGGTGGTGGCATCAGAGAACGGACCAAATATTCGTTGCGTTAAGGAATTCCTGGCATGCGGAAGATCTGCGGCAATGCTGCCTGTAGTCAACCGCAGATACCCCTTTCGTTTAGTTAAAGACCAGGCGCCATCATCCGGGTTGTGGTTCCAGGCCCACTGAACGGCTAACTGATCACGATTGAACTCATCGCTGGTGGGTAGCACACGTACCGGGGAAACGGCAGCCGTAGGTTTTTTGTAAGTGACAACTGCCCTGCCATTTTCCCCCAATATTGGCCAGCCATCCACCCAATGCGCAGGTTGCAGCGTAGGCACTCTTCCCACGCCTGCTCTGTCCTGGAAGATAATACTCCACCACTCGCCTTCCGGCGTTTCAATCAGTGCTCCCTGGTGAATGCCCTTGCCACTGAGGTTCATATCATCCTTCAGTACAACCTTTTCTTCATAGGGACCATAAATATTTCTTGACCGGAGGCAAACCTGGTAACCATCGCCACCGCCATAGGTGGCGTAAATGTAATAATACCCGTTGATCTTGTAAACATGCGAACCTTCCAGTCCCGGCCGCTGTACTTTGTCAAATACAATGCTGTCGGGGCTGATTGGCGCGAGGTTGGCGTCAACCTCCGTTATGGATATCTTGGAATAACCATGGGCAATGTAAATGCGGCCATTGTCATCAAAAAACAATCCTGCGTCATAATAGGGCCTCGGCAACTTCCGTATTTCCCAGGGACCTTCCGCCTTTGTGGCGGTACAAAGAAACCCGCCTTCATCAAGTGTCATGAAAAGTATATGGAACTTGCCATTATGATAGCGTATGCTGCTGGCCCACTGGCCTCTGCCATACCTGCTACCGCCCTTTAAATCATAAAAGGGATGTTGTTTAAACTGCGGAACAACATTGGCGGCATACTCCCAGTTTACCAGGTCTTTTGATTTCAGCACCGGTACCCCTGGAAAAAAATACATGGTGGTGGTTACCATATAATACGTGTCGCCAACGCGGATCACATCATTGTCCGGGAAATCAGCCCATATAACAGGATTGGTATAAGTACCATCTTCGTTGTCTGATTGTTGGGCATAGAGCAACCTGCTTAGGAACAGGAGTGCTATAACGAGGAATTTTTTACACATCTTTAAAATGTTATACGAAAAACAAAAATACCAGCACCACGATTCAGTCAATCGCTCATTTGTTTAAATTAGTAGTAAAAATGTCTTACAGACAATAATTGTATTTCAAAGATAATATCCTGGCGGGTAATTGGAAATTTGAATATCTTGGGATTACATTTCGTACCTAAATTCGCTTCGTAGAAAAAGCCACGTTTGAATAATTCAACCAGCATCTCGTTTTTAATGATAGTCAAATATGTCTACCTATAAATTCACGTTTCTCTGTTTCTTCCTATACCTCGCCCAGATAAGCCGGGCGCAAACCAGGCATATCAACTTCACCTCCCTTTCCGCAAAGGATGGGCTGTTGTCCAATACGGTGAACGCCATTATAAAAGACCATTACGGCCTGATGTGGTTTGCCACTGATGATGGTTTAAACAAATTTGACGGTACCAATTTTACTGTTTACCGGCACCGTTCCGGCGATTCATCGAGTCTCAGAGCTAACGAAGTATTAACGCTGCACGAAGACAAGGCAGGCAATCTCTGGATAGGCACCAGTGGCGGAGGTTTGAGTTTGTATGACCGGAAGAAAGATGCTTTTATACATTTCCCCCTCCATGCAAATGCTCCTCAACTGCCGCCGAATGCCGTTATTATGGACATCAGCAGCGATACCTCAGGTAAAGTGTGGATCGCGCAGTTCGAAAACTTGTTTATGCTTGATCCCGCCACCCGCCATATTTCCAAAATCAGCCTTGACACCGAAACAACCGGTTCAGCAATCAGGAAAATACCCAACTGTATTTTTGTTGACCGGCAGCAACAAATCTGGGTAGGCACCACAAGGGGCCTGTACTGTTACTCCCCTTCCACCGGCGCAGTAAAACAGGTACCTGGTAATAAACCGGGAAATACACCGGATAATAACATTAAGGCTATTGCAGGCGACAGCAACGGTCAGATCTGGATAGGCACCGAAAAAGGACTGTATACAGTGCAACCCGACGGCGCCGGCATTACTCCCTACCATTCCGCACCCGGAGCGCCTTTGCTAGACAACAAACTGGTGAATTGCATTGAACCGGACAAGGATCATCAACTATGGATCGGCACAGAACAAGGGCTGATCATTCTTAATACCAGCACTAACACGGCGGATTATTATGTTCCTGATGATGAAAACATTTACAGTCTCACCAATGAAGCCATTAAATGCGCCTATATTGACCAGCAGGGTATTTATTGGCTGGGCACCCTTCGCGGCGGGATCAATAAATATGATAAAAACCTGAGTCTCTTTAGCTTCAAACCGGGGGCCGTCTTTCACACCGATGGCCGTCAATCATCCATCGCAAGTGCTTTTGCAGAAAACAGTGAAGGAAACGTTTTTGTAGGAACCGACGGCGGTGGCATGTTCGAATTCAACCGTAAAACAGGAAAAGTCCTGCCTGTCAACATTCCCCTCCCGGTAAAGGCCGGCAAAGTTTCCATCATGGCGCTCCATTATACCCGCGAGAAAAAACTATACATCGGCACTTATGCACTTGGTTTGCTGGTCATGAACCGCGCCACCGGAAGTTATAAGTACCTGGCCAAAGGTACCGGACCAAACGACCTGAACTCCAGCGATATTTTTTGCATCAGGGAAGATAGCAGGGGCAATATCTGGATAGGCACAAATGGCGAAGGGGTAAACGTATTAAAAAATGAACAGGTTATTGCCAGGTATCGTCCCCAGCCCGGACCGGCAACAAGCAACGAAAAAAAGCTGCCGCTTAACGGATATGTAAGGGCAATTGAGGAAGATGCAGAAGGGAATATCTGGATTGGTTCACATGGCGGAGGAATCGGTGTTTATCATCCCGCTACCGGGCAATGGGATGTTTATACCCAAAACAACAGCCAGCTGCCCGGTGATAAAGTACAGGCGCTGCTGCGCGACAGTAATGGCCGCATGTGGGTAGGCACCTATGGTGGTGGCCTGAGCCTTTTTGATAAAACCAGGCAACGGTTTATCAATTTTTGTGAAAAAGATGGCCTGCAAAATACCACCATCTACCAAATTCTTGAAGACAAAAACGGCAGCATCTGGCTCAGCACCAATACAGGCATCAGCAGCTTTAATTTTGTCACAAAAAAATTCCATAATTACTCTCACTATAATGGTGTGCAGAATAATAATTTCTATCATACCTCCGGTATACGATTGTCTGATGGAGAGCTGATGTTCGGCGGATTGGAAGGGTTTAATTATTTTACCCCCTCTGATTTAACGGTCAACAAAAACGTGCCCGTTGTGCTGCTGACCGACTTAAAAGTAGCCAATAAATCGATTGCCCCCGGCGACGACGGCCCTATCCAGACACCTATTGCTGTTGCTGATAATATCAGGCTTGCATACAAACAAAATTTTGTGCTCAGTTTTGTGGCGCTTAATTATACAAACCCCCGTGAAAATTATTATGCCTACAAGCTGGAGGGATTCGACAAAGACTGGAATTATACCGGCACTGCTAACACGGCCGCCTATACGAACCTTGACCCGGGAGAGTATACCTTCCACGTAAAGGCAGGCAACAGTGATGGGATATGGAACCCCAACGATACCAGGATAAAGATCTTTGTGCGGCCACCTTTCTGGCGAACCACCTATGCATACCTGTTTTACCTGTCTGCCATCTGCCTGTTGCTGCTGTATAGCCGTTACCGCGGGATTACCCGGATCAGGAAAAAATTCCTGCTGGAGCAGGAAAGACAGGAGGTGAAACGGGTGCAGGAGCTGGACAGACTGAAAATTAAATTTCTTACTAATCTCAGTCATGATTTCAGAACACCCATTTCACTGATCATGGGGCCGGTGGAACAGTTAATTGCCGGCGAAAAAACGGGGAACCGGCTCGACAAATTAAACATGATCAAACGAAATTCCAGGCGGCTGCTGAACCTGGTTAATCAATTGCTGGACTTCAGGAAAATGGAAGAACGTGAATTAAAACTACAGCTGCTGGAAGGAGACCTGGTATCCTTCATCAAAGAGGTGACTGATTCTTTCTGCGACTTCGCGGAACGGAAAAATATCCGTTTCACGTTTAACAGTGGCCCAAGCGTATTACATGTTTTATTTGACCATGATAAAATAGAACGCATCCTGTTCAACTTACTTTCCAACGCATTTAAATTTACTTTGGAACGCGATACCGTTACCGTTGAACTGCAGCTACTGGATACAAAATCCGCTTCAGATCAGCAATGGATCCTTATACAGGTGAAAGATACCGGCATTGGTATTCCGGAAGATAAAAAAGAGAAGGTATTCGAACACTTTTTCCAGGGCAGCACCAGCCCTGCCATACTTAACCAGGGCACGGGGATCGGCTTATCCATTACAAAGGAATTTGTAAAAATGCACGGAGGCACTATTAACGTGGAAAGCGAACCAGGACAAGGCGCTACTTTTTCCATACAGCTTCCATTAAAAATAAGTACACAAAACCAGGCAGCCCCCGACCTGGTAGCCGAGGAAGAAAATATCCTGCCATTACCGGAACTACAGGAAGCACCGTCGCAAGGTGACGCAGAAATATTCACCATATTACTGGTGGAAGACAATGAAGATTTCAGATTCTACCTAAAGGATAATCTTCGTAACAGTTACAAAGTAGTAGAAGCCACCAATGGAAAAGAAGGCTGGCAAAAAGCCCTGTTACTTCATCCTCAGCTGATTGTGAGCGACATCACCATGCCGCAAATGGATGGTATAAGCCTGCTGCAAAAACTGAAAGCCGACAAAAGAACCAGTCATATTCCGGTTATACTGCTCACCGCACTCACCAACGAGGAACAACAAATTTCGGGATTGGCTACAGGCGCTAACGATTACGTCACCAAGCCATTTAATTTCGAGATCCTGCACGCCAAGATCAGGAACCTGTTACATCTTAATCATACCCTGAAAAACACCTATACCAAACAGATCAAGCTGCTTGCGCCCGAAGTTGCAAGGGAGTCAACAGAGGAGAAATTATTGGCCCGGATCGTTGGCCACCTGGAAGAAAACCTGACCGATTCGCAATTATCTGTTGAAAGCCTGAGTAAAGAAGTAGGTATGAGCAGAAGTTCCCTGTACAATAAATTACTGGAATTGACGGGGCAAACGCCTGTTGAATATATCCGCTCGTACAGGTTGGAAAAAGCGGCGGCCCTCATGAAGAAAAGCGACATGACCATTGCCGAAATTGCCTACCAGGTTGGGTTTTCCACGCCTAACTATTTTGCCAAATCATTCAAAACAAAATACAATATGCTGCCATCGGAATTTATAGCCAGGGCTAAAAAAGACAATGCTCATTCCTGAGGAGCTTCCGTTATTATGATGCTTCGTTAAACGAAACAGTCCCGGAATTTGCATCCCGGGACTGTTTACGTCACTATCATTGATCGTTCTCTTTATTTAGCATTCGCCTGAAGTGCCTGTGCCACCGCGGCATAAGCGGTCTTCCGCACATATGCTTCTGTCCACAGACCTATTGGTTCACCGGGGCGCCAGAAGGAACTGACCGGGCTGTCGAGCGGACTCCAGATCGTAATACCATACCGCTGTTTAGCGGGAATGAGCTCAAAATATTTCTCAATTACATACTTATACATTTCGGCCTGGGCTTTATAATGTTCAGCAGTGGCAACAGTTGTTTTTACACCTACTCCCATATCCAGCTCGGAAACTTTTATCATTTTCCCGGTAGCCGCCAGCAGCTTAAACATTTCCGCGATCTTTTCTTTACTGCTGCTGATATCGATATGCATCTGCGTGCCAATGCCATCTACTTTCGCGCCTTTACTTTCTATGTAATTAACGTAGGCAATCAGGCCACGACATTTATCCAGGTTGTACTCCAGGTTATAGTCATTGATAAAATGAAGATCGCCTGCATTACCATATTGCCTGGCCATCTTAAACGCTGTAACGGCGTAATCTTTGCCCAGGTAGTCCTGCCAGTAAAACTCGTCCGTTGCCATATTGGGTTTACCCACACCGGTTTTGAGCTCAGAGGGATTTCCATCATCCATCGGTTCATTTACCACATCCCAGGCCTTCACAACCGATTTGCCTGCACCCACCATGCCGCTCATCCATTTATCAAGGGCTTCTGTCAGCAGGTACTTTTTCTCCGCAGCTGTTTTTTCCACCACTGTCGTATTGCCGCCGGTGGCCCTGGCGTTTTTCAGCACTACATCATCGATGTAAACGGTACCGGCAAATTCGCCGTAACTAAAAATCAGCCGTGTCCTGTCTGCCGCAGTAGCGGTAGTGGCAATGCTTACCAGCTTCCATTCGGTGGTGACCTCTACCTGTCCGTATCCATTGGAAGAATAGTTGGTGCTTTGCAGCTCCGGACGGATTGTTCCCGGCGCTGTTCCTTTTACCCAAAAGCTCAATTCATAGGTGGCGCCATTTTCCAGCGGGGCTGCAAAATCATAGCTGGTTTGCACCTCCCAGTAATTGGCAGTCTTAGCCGGGTTGGTTACAAAAAAAGCCTTGCCTTTGTTTCCCACTCCCATGCCGTCGGCCGTTACGCCGCGGGAAGAGCCACCTCCCCAGCCACCCCAGCCGCTGCCCGACTCAAAATCGCCATTGGCCACCAGGTTGTTAATCATCGGTGTGCCCTGCGTATCATACACGTACAAGTTGTTTACGTCGATATAATAGGTTACACCTGTTTTATTTTTCAGATCAAAATGCAGCTTAAAATTGCCGGCAGCAAAATCATTGATGGTAAAGCGGATCTCCTTCCAGGAAATTCCCGTCGTGAAGGTGGCAGCAGGTGTTCCGGACCTGGTCCAGTCTACCAAAGGCGTATTGTTATTTAAACCTTCGAAAGAGATCCTTCCTTCCCCGGCTCCTTCTGACCGGATATACATCACCACTTCATACTTATGCGCCTTGTTTACCGTAATTCCAGGGCTTATGAGCTGCAGGTCGGCTGCGCCTCCATCTGAGATCAGCTTAACGGCACCATTCCCGGTTCGCATCCCCTGGCCATCTGCTATTGAAATACCCGCTCCTGCGACGGCGCGGTTCCAGCCGGCGAAGCTCTTATCCTTCAATCCGGTAAGGGACAAATCGTTGGCGTAAGCCGGGGAGGTGACCACTAAGGGCGTAAGCAATCCCTTTAAATAACCGGCGTTCTGGTTGGCATGCCACATCAGGGCATGACCATACACCTGCATCCCTGCGGCATTTGCCGTTTGAAGCAATGAGTTTACTTTCACCAGGTCTAAACTACCATCGGCCTTCACTACGGCGGCATGTTTCATTTCATAGCCCAAAACAATTTCGTCGAAGTTCCTGTTCGCCAACCGGTATTTCACACCCTTATCCAGGTACTCCTGCAAACCCAGCGCCACGCCTAATTTAAATCCCGGCTGTGCAACGCGGTTAATATAGCTTTTCAGAGCAGGATAAGCATCTATGTCCTCCTGAACAGCAACGCTCTCCGGTTTATCTACGTTAAATTCCAGCCCTTTATACTTATTGCATGAAGTAATGACAACAAATGCAATAAAGCCGGCTGCTATTTTATGAAGTTGATTCATATGTATTACTTTAATGTAGGACAGAAAAATTATTTACCTACGGGTGTAAATGTTTCCATTGTTACAGACCTATCCCTTAGTACCAGCGTATCTGATGCAGACACCTGCATACCGGGTAAGGTAACCTGGTAGTTCAGGTAAAGGGCATCACGGTCTTTGCTTCCCCAGCTGTTGTGTTCTCCTTTTTTTACAAACTGGCCATTCCCTGTGGCAGTAAAATTTCCTGTAGCAGCGGAAACGGTGCATTTATCGTTATCGCCGAAGGTGAGCAGCAATGTGCAATTCACATTAATGCCATCCTTGTCTTTGTATACTACCGGGAACTCCAGTTCCTTTAAGGATCTTGTATTTAATTTATTTACTTCATCTTCTTCCACATACTGTTTATGCCGCACTACCGTCTGATTTACATTTCCCGTAATTACATCTTTTCCCCTGCGCAGGTAGTTACCTTGCCATGTATTCACATATTTAACGGCATAGAGTATAAAGTCTTTCCCTTTCAGTATGGAGTCTGCCACCGATTTATTGGTGATGCGCAGCGGAATCACATAGGTATTTTTCACCGTCTTCGGATCATTAAAAAATGCGTCTGTCAGTTGCACCTCCACTCCCCCGGTGAGACTGCCTTCGGGGATGATGATGTTGTTGGCGGCCAGCGAATAATAGTTAGCAGGCATAGGCAGAATTTCCTCTTTACCAACACCGAACAGCAACCCGTTTCCCAACAGGGAATTATCTACCGAGATACCAATACTCAGGTCTTTTTTACTGTAATAAACACCGCCGGTGGTGGCCATGATTTTACACTTGCGCTGGTTATCGAGTTCCGTGCTAAATACATCTTCACCAAAAGTGATGGTGCGTACGGGATATTGATAGGCGAAATACACCGTCTGGTATTTATAATCCGGAAACGTTACGTTTTTGTTGCATGCTGTCAATACAAGCAACAGCATGATTGGCATTAAAAACTTTTTCATCTTTGCTGTTTTCAAAAAAGTCAATTAAAAAATATCGCTGCATTTATTCGCTGTTAACGCCAGCCTTTGTTCTGTTCCAAAGCGCCAAACTTGAGTATCTCCCCGTAAGGAATGGGGCCATAGGTCGTGAATGGCTGGAACTGTCGCACTTCTACGTTGATAACAGCAGGAATGTTATTCCTGATGCTTACCCCTTTTGCTGTTTCACTGAGATTTAATTTCCAGCGACGGAGATCCCAGAAGCGGAATCCTTCAAAGCACAATTCTATTCTCCGCTCATTTCTGATCAGCGCGCTCATTTGCTCCTTGCTGCCTTTCGCTTCTTCCAGGTAAGCATCACCATTGGTTGTTCCTACGCCTGCTCTTTTACGAATGGCTTTGATCACATCATAGGCGGAGAATCCATATTTACCTGCTCCCAGTGGCCCCCAGGCTTCATTGGCGGCTTCTGCATAGTTGAGAAAAATTTCCGTATACCGGATATGCGGTTTATAATGCCGTTGATTATTAGCGGAGTTAGGATTCAGGTTCACATCCTGCCGCAACAATTTGCGCAGGTAGTAGCCTGTCCGGGTAGAAGTTTCTACTTTGTTAAGCGCATCGTTGGTGGGGCCGTCAACCGCCGTATTGATCAGGGTACTATTGGGGCCTGCTGTGCTGCCATTGACTAAAATAAACATCCGCAAACGGGGATCCCTGCCGGTATATGGATTAGCGGCATCATAGCCGCTTCCGGTGTTACCGATGGGCAATCCATTTGCCATGGGGAAAGCGTCCACCAGGTTTTGTGTTGGGTTGATACGGCCGTTGCCAAACAACCCCGGTGGAAAATTGGCCTGTTCCAGGTCGCGGTTATCGCCATAATTATTTCGCCATAGTATTTCAGCAGGATTAGCGCCATCGGCCAATCCCGCAATTTCAGCGGCATTGGAGTACCAGGTAATACCATTTGGTGATAATGCGCCTACGCCGCCTTTCAACGAAATAACCTCGCCCGCATAGTTGGCGGCGTCTGCCCAGGTGGTGGTGTTCCCGTTGCTAAAGGCCGGGCTGGCAGCCAGTAACGCAGCCTTTGACCGGATCGCTTTCACGATACGGCCGGTAAGAAATCCGCGGAAGGCTGCGCCAAAGGCGCGGTTATACTGCTCGCTGGTAATGGAGCCAAACTTTGCAGGAATAAGCGCTGCATCAGCAATATTTTCATAGTCCAACGGAAGCAGGTCGTCCGCCTTTGTAAGATCACTATAAATTTGCTGCATACATGCTTCGAAAGTGGCCCTGGGTTTGTTGAAATCCGCTGCGGGTCCCTGCACCTCCAGGTTCAGAGGAACACCCAGCACAGCGCCGCTTTCAGACAATCCTCCATGCGCCTGCAACAGGTGATAGTAGAACAAGGCACGCAAACCATGCGCTTCTCCTTTCACCCGCATACGGAACAACTTACTCACTACCGGGTCGGCTGCCCATTGTACCGTATCCACATCGCGCAACATGATGTTAAGATACTGGATGGCAGCATACGCATTGGTCCACTGATTAAGCGGATTATTGTTGGCGGTCCATTGTCCGTTTGCAATTTTCAGGAACCCATTGTTCTGGTCATTCGTTACAGCATCATCGGTGGCTACGTCATTAAATGACCACGAATTGGTGGGGATGCGGTTGTATCCGTTGAGCAGTATACCAAACGGCAATCCGGCATCATTGGGTGGATAATTTACACCATTCAGATCCCGGTTATTTTCAATTTCCGGCACCAGCAAATCTTTACAACCAGCCAGCAAAAAAATACCTGCCAGCAAAAGGATAATATTTCTTTTCATAAAGTGGATACTTAATTAGGCTAAAGAGAATAACTAAAACAATCCTTTTATACCCAGATTATATAAGCGTGTTTGGGGGGTACTGCCAACATTCATTTCCATTGTTTTGCGTTCAGCAGAAATCGTCAGCAGGTTAAAACCACTAACATAGGCGCCCAGTTCCTTTACAATTTTTTTCTTGCCCAGCAAGCCGCTCATATCGTAGGAGATCTGTACCTTGGCCAGGTCTATCCGGTTGGTCTTGTACAACCAGAAATCAGAATTGCGGAAATTGTTATCGCTGTTGAAAGTGGTCAGCCGGGGATATTTTGCAGATGCAGCTGTTTCTTCTGTCCAGCGGTCTCTTACCACCGCGGAGTATTTATCTTCCCCATCCACCCAGAACCAGGAACTTCTTTTCATATCAAAAGCGCCATAGCGGCCTATCCCCAATGCGAAAAGGGAGAAGTTCTTCCATTTCGCGCTCAGGTTTATTCCCAATGTAAGCGGCGAGCCGGCCCAGCCACCACGGCCCAGGTACACTTCATCGCGCGCATCTATCACCCCATCGCCGTTTTGATCCTTATACTTTATATCACCCGGTTTAACCTGGCCGAAAGTCTGCGCTGGAGATTTTGCAATGTCATCTGCATCGCGGAAAAAACCCTGGTTTTGCAGTCCCCATATGGCGTCTAAAGGTTTGCCCTGGCGATACTGGTAACTGTCTGCATACAATTCGGCGCGTTTAGTGGCAGTGGTTTTATAGTAAGTACCTACCAGCCCTATTGAATAACTAACGTCGTGCAGTTTTTTGTTGAAGCTCACACTGAAATCAACCCCCATGCGTTTGTCGTCATTATAATTTATATATGGAATAAAGGAAGAAGATGGAAAACCGGTGGTGAAGTAAGAGGGATATAATACATCGGGCTGTATGATATTGCCGGTAATTTTGTTGATAAAGAAATTACCGGTGGCTTTTATCAGCTGATGAAAGAAGGAACCGTTCAAACCGATACTGATCTCTTCCCTTTTTGGGAAACGCATGTCAGGGTTAGCTCCCCGTCTCGATTCCGTTGCCTGTACGCCCGTGCCGTCTTTCCAGCCGAACCAGCTTCCCAGTGAGGTATAAACGCCCTGGTATAAATACCAGGATGAAATATCCAGGTCGGTATGCAGCACGCCGGCAGAAGCTGTTAAACGGAGATCGTCGATGCCCCTTATATTACGCAGGAAAGGCTCGTTACTGAGCCGCCAGCCCAGCGACATGGTAGGCGAAAACGCATTACGGTTTCCTTCCGGCAACTTCGCGCTATGAACCACTGCACTGCTGAAATCGATATAATACGTATTCCTGAAATCGTAGCCCAGCTGCAAGCCCAGGTTGGCATTGCCTGTACGATGATATATCGCCGATTCCGATTGCTGGAAGCCATTCACCAGTAATACGGCAGAAAGGTGATGTTTGTTGCGTATCGTGTTTACATAATTGAACTGACCGGTAGCGGAAATCGTTTGGCGATACCAGCTGTTGCTTACATTCTGTACGCCCGAAGTAGCGTCCTGTCCGTATTGCGTAAGACTGCTGATCAGGTCAACCCCCGAATACGTATTCCAGGTGGGCGCATACACCGTATAGTTGTTATTGAACGCCAGGTTATAGGACGTGTTATAGTCCACCGCAAATGTAGCGCGGAACGAAAGACCTTTCAGCAGATTTTTCAGGTCTGCATTCACGCCCGTGTTAAACTGGAATTGCCGGCTGATGTAGCGGTTGTTACCGCCGGCATAAATGGCGGCAAAGGGATTGGTTTGGTCCAATTGTGTTCCCCCCAGCAAATATTTTCCGTCGATGATATGGTTACTATTCTTCACCAGCAGGTTCGACGCTTCATCATCCGGTTCTATCCTGTCTAATGGAATGAGCGGGGCAAAACGATAGGGACGTAAGGTGGCAGCGCTTCCCCAGTAATCGGTATTTACACCTCTCCCGGTATAAAAGATAGCGGTAGCATCTACATTACAGGTAATATAGTCGTTCAGGTTAACATCTACATTACCGCGTAAATTGAGACGATCTGACTTCCCGTTCTGACGGGCTTCTCCGAAGTTAAGCAATGAACCTGAGGTCTGATAACCGATGTTCGTATAGTACCGCGCCTTATCATTTCCGCCGGATATCTCTGCAGTTACATCGTAGCGGGTGAAATATTTTTTCAGGTATTCGTCTGCGTAATAATCTACATCAGGATACCTGAATGGATTTTTGCGGGAGGCATAATTATAAATAGTTTCTGAACTATATAGCTCCGGCAGTCCGTCGTTACGGCGTGCTTCATTATAAAGCGTCATATACTCTGCCGATCCCAGGTAGCCGGGGTAAGCTTTGGGAACATGAATGCCTGCATTTGCTCTTACATCGATCCGCTGAGCGCCTGCTTTTCCTCTTTTGGTGGTGATGTACACCACTCCTTTTGCGGCCCGGCTGCCATAAAGTGCCACGGCATTTACGCCCTTAAGAAAGGAAATCTGTTCTATTTCTGTGGGCAATACGTTGCCTGCATCCCGGGGCACACCATCAATAACAAGCAGGTAACTACCCATTCCCCACATACTGTTTCCATTAAAACCATTCGCCCAGCCCTCCATATTTTCCAGGCTGTAGGTCATATAGTTTTGTGTTAATTGAGAAGATACATCTACCACCGATACATCTCCCGGCAGGTCTTTTTTATCCAGCTTCCGGAACGCCACCTGTACCGTGTTATCGCCGGGAACATTTGATATGGTACGGACCGTAGTATCTTGTGCCTGCAACACCGGCATCAGGCTCATCAGCGCTACAGACGCTATTAATGCTTTTATCTGGTTCATGAATTTTTGAAATTAGAGTAAACGATACATGTAAGGATTGCACGTTTTACCACCCCGGGTTCTGTGGAAATTCCAGGTACATATTGGCATCTGCATTTTTTAGCGGCAGCCAGTAATGTTTCTCAGAATACCTGCGCTCCAGGATCACCGTTTCGCGTAAATTGAGTACCCGGTTGTTCTTCGGGTCAGCGGTACCGAACGTTGAGGACCGGTCAAATTCAACAGATTTTTTTAGCGTATACGGACTTTGTATCAGCAGCATCCATCTTCTTAAATCATTGAAGCGATGGCCCTCGAAAGATAGTTCTACCGCCCGTTCACGGCGTACCTCGCTCATGAAGGCGTCCAGAGAACCGGTGAAGCGGGCAGCTACGTGCCCTGCGCCGGCGCGGTCGCGGATTACATTAATGGCATCTAATGCTGTTTTATTATAATTGGTAGATTTGCCGGCAGCGGTAGCATAGCCCTGGGCTGCCGCTTCTGCATACATCAGATACACATCCGCCAGACGCATATAGGGCAGGTGAATATTAAGCGCCTTATCGTAAGACCAGCCATTATCAAACCTGTTGGCTGTCATCGGAATAAATTTGTACAACAGGTAGCCGGAGCGGCTGCCACTGCTGATATCGCGGTAGCTTCCACCGGTATAAAGATTTGCATACCGGTTTTTTTCATCGGTAGTAGCGCCCTGTACACACTTCACACCATCAAAAACAATATCGTTGTAAAAGCGCGGATCCCGGCCTTTCCAGGGATAAGCGGGGTCATATCCTGATTCAGGGTCCGGCTGCGTGATATCTTTGATGGGCAATCCATTCGCCATACCGTAATAATCTACGTAATTGGCAGTAGGCACAAATGTGATGGCTTCTTCAGTGATTAAAGCCGGGCCATATTGCTTGGCAGTACCGTAGGTAGAACCATGTGCGCCGTAATACGGGCCGCGGAAGATAGCTTCGGTGCTACCTGGCATTAACCAGTTTTGACCGGCGCTATAAAAATTGGTATAGTACTTTGAAAATGCTACCAGGCTATAAGGCGCCTCACCGGTTTCACACAGTTGCAGTAATTCACCAAATGCCTCTGCGGCCTTTTTGCAATATGCTGCATCGTACAACTTAGTGCCGGTTGATACATAGTTCATCAGCGGACTGCCGGCCCACAGGTAATTTTTCCCGAGATATCCCAACGCCATGATCTTATTAATGCGCAGCTGATTTTTTCCCAGGGTCCTTTTACCTGCAGTGGTATTATCCCAGTTGACAGGCAGCAGGTTAGCCGCCTCTCTGAAATCGGCTGCCGCTTTATCTGCGCATTCATTGTATTTGAGACGGGGCAGGGCTAATTTCTGATCGCCGGGAAGTACTTTATCAATGTAAGGTAAGCCGCCGAAATATTGGATGAACATAAAATGAAACCATCCCCTGAAGAACAGCAGCTGCCCTTTAATCAGGTCTTTCTCTTCCTGGGTGGCATCGGTGAGCTTATTAAGATTCTCCAGTCCCATATTGGCTTTCCGGATACCATACCAGCCCAGTTTCCACATCGATTTTGCAAAACGGTCATCATTGGTACTGGTGTTGTTCCGGTCCATCCATCCGGCCTGCCAGCCATCAAACTGTGACTGCCAGCCCCAGAAATCCCCGTTATCTATCTTGATGATAAAGTGAAAATCACGTGCGGTAGATTGTATTTCATCTTCCCCCCAATTCCAGGAATTTGTCCAGTACGCATTCGTGAAATCCGGTATACAGTGATAGAGCTCTTCTGTAAAGCCCTGGAAACTGATGAAATTTTTAAATGCGTTGTCTGCAGATACAATAGATTGCGGCTCCTTGTCCAGGAATTTCTTGCAGGATGCAAGGCTAACGGTGACGGCTATACCGGCGCACGCAAGCAATGTTTTTATATACTTATTCATACCATTCATGTTTAGAAAGTAAAGTTGGCGCCGAGGTTGTAACGCTTCACAGTAGGATAAGCACCTTGTGATGCCCAGCCAGTGCCTGCAAAATTTGATTCGCGGTCGTCCGGCATTTTACTCCAGGCTGCCAGGTTATTACCATTGAGATATATCCTCATGGATTCGAGGCCTGCACGGCGTATAAATCCCTTATCAAAAGTGTATGCGATTTCTGCATTCTTTAATCGCAGGTAAGAACCATCGTACATATATTGGTTGCCACGGTAATAGCCCGCCGGTGTTGACAACCAGCGTGGCATCGGAACATCTGCGCCGGTATTGTTCTTTGACCAGTAACTGCCTTCGTTATAAACCGTGTGTCCCTGGGAGCCTAAGCTGTTAAACACCACCTGCCGCGTTACGTTATTCACGCCATAAAACTGTACGAAAACACTTAATCCTTTCCAATCCACGCCGAATGTAGCGTTATAGGTATTCGTAGGCCAGCCGCTGTGACCATAGGGGATATTATCGTTTGCGTCGATCACACCATCGCCATTATAGTCAACGATGTAATAGTTACCCGGTAACTTTTGATTGTCGTTGGTGTTGTGGATCGTACTGCCATACAGTTCATCCCAGGTATTGTAGTACCCCTGGTTCACATACGAATAAGCCTGTCCGATCTGCATGCCCTCTGATTTTTGATAAGCAGGCAACAGTTCAGGGTTGTCGGCCTCGATGATTTTATTTTTGGTATGGGTCATATTCAGGTCAGACCAAAGCCTGAGTTTTTTCGAAGCCTGGTAGTTGAAGTGTAACTCCACCTCATACCCATGCGAGGTTACCCGGCCAAGGTTGGCCACCGGCGGGGTGGTGCCGTAATAAGAAGGTACGGAAGACCTGTTAGCCAGCAATATTTTGGAACGCTTGTCCTGGAAGAAATCCATCTTTCCTTTGATGAATCCCTTGAACAATTCAAAGTCGGTGCCCACATTAATTTTCTCCGCCTGTTCCCATTGTACATTTGGATTACCTACGGTAGCTTCCCGGTACCAGTTGAACGGGCTCTGTTCGGCGCCTTCGCCGGTAGTACCCAAGCGCGACCGGCCACCATAGGCCCATTCAGTCATATACAGGAAGCGGCCGGCTACATCATCAAAGCCGGTTTGCCCGTAAGAAGCACGGAATTTCAACAGGTCCAGGAATCCAATATTTTTCATGAAGTTCTCATTGGACATGATCCAGTTCACACCACCGGAAGAGAAGAAAGCAAACCGGTATTCCGGTGCAAACTTTTCCGAACCGTTATAAGCGCCGTTGTATTCTACCGTATACTTATCGTTGTAGGTGTAAGTGGTACGGAACACCCAATCTTCGCGGTACGAGGGAATCATACTGCCGTAGGCCGTAATATTACGGTTCAGCAGTCCCATGGCGGTTACGTTGTGTTTATCCGCAAAGGTTTTAGCATAATTAAGCTGCAGCTGGTAAAAGAGCCTGCGCTGGTTATCTGTTACAGCGCCTGCTGCCGGCGACCACTTCACGCCTTCCTGGAAATCGAAATTGGTAACGCCGTCAAAAGCGCTCTTATAAAATACATTGCCTGTTTCAGGATCCACCCATTTGCGCTGCACATCATGAAAAAGATCATTCACCCCTCTGTCACTTTCAACGAAGGTATTGTCCATGGAAAGTGTGGCGTTGAGCTTTAATCCATCGAGGAGCATATCCAGGTTTTGCTCCACCGAAAAGTCAGTAGTGATGCGGGTAGTCGTCTGGTACTGAATCCCACCCACTGCGAGACTTCTGGCCGAGTTTTCTGCCCGGCCTTCATTAGGAGCAAAGTACCCCCAGGAACCGTCGGCATACACTGGTAGAAATACATCGGGCGCGGTGGTATACGCATCGATCCAGGCGCCGTATTGACTCCCTGAAAATCCCCATGGGCTTTTTCTCACCCCGTATGATCCGGAAAGATTTACTTTAAAGAGTGTAGAGGGCGTTAGTTGAAAATCGAGGTTGGAACGGGCATTTAATCGTGTAAAACCGAAACCTGGTTTGTATCCTCTCCTGTTATCGTATATTTTAAAAAGATCTCCTTCATGCAGAAAATCCGCGCTGGTGAAATATTTTACGGAACGCGTGCCTCCGCTGATATTCACATTCGCATTTTGCGACATCGCGTAATCCTTGAATAAGGCTTTTTCCCAGTCTACATTAGGATAGCGCTCGGCCTCTTCCAGGTTAGCAGGGTACCGGTATTTATCCAGGACAGCCTGAGGGTAAAAGTTATTCCAGCTTTCAGGTTTTAACGCCAGTTCATACTCTATGGCCTCATTGATGGTGCGTAAAGCATCATACGAATCCGCTTTACCGGGTAATTTGGAAGGCGCTTTCATAATAGTGTTTACGGTAGCCCGGATAGATGCTTTGCCCGTTTTCCCTCTTTTAGTGGTAATGAGAATAACACCATTGGCGCCCCTCGAACCAAATACCGCTGTTGCAGAAGCATCCTTTAAAACGGTGACTGTTTCCACGGAGCCGATATCGACACTTGTCATCGGACGTTCCACACCATCCACCAATACCAGCGGATTGCTGTTATTCCAGGTGCTAAGGCCACGGATAATAAGCCGAGGGTCTTCTTCACCGGGTAAACCGGTACTTTGGGCGGTGATAAGACCCGGTACATTCCCGGTGAGTGCAGCGCCAATATTTGATACGCCACCTGCCCGTTCCAGGACTTTGCCGGTAGTTTGTGAAACTGCGGCGACCACGCTTGCTTTCTTCTGCCGGCCATAACCTACTACCACCACATCTTCCAAGCCCACCACCTTATCTTTCAGGGTAACGGATATATCCTGCCGGTTTTGGATATTCACCTCCTGCGATTGCTTTCCTATGTAACTAAAAACAAGTACGTGTTTACCGGACGGAACATGAATGAGAAATTTACCGTCACCACCGGTACTGGTACTGACCTTTGTGTCTTTTACCAATACCGTAGTACCCGGGATGGGTGTCTTTTTTTCATCCAGCACTACTCCCCGGACCACACCTGCATCCTGGGCCTGTAACGGAGAATAACCGGGTGCTGCCGACAGCATCAACGCTGTCACCACCAGCCATTTCCATGACACCTGCGAAAGAATCATTTTAAACATGGAATTCAAAATATTTAATGTTAGGGCAATAAGGGTTCTGACAGCCTGTATCAGACCGTCACGCCGGATACCGGCTGGAACAATTACAATGCGATAAAAAGGAGTATCCCTACAGAGATGCGGATACTACCTGGTTAAGTGATGAAACTGAATTTGGTTGTAGCGGGACGTGGCGACCCGGGCGCACTGAAACTTCATAAGTAATCATTTAGCGTTTAAGTAGAGAATTTTTTCATAACGTAAAAGTTGCAGATCGGTCAGCACACACTGAAACAAAAAACAACAGCCGAATCTACTATAGGGAAGTATCTATAAATGGCACGAATCTCCAAAAGGATAGCAATAATGTATAAATAGGACGCAGACCTGTTATCTTTCCGCAGGCGCTCCTTCCGCCTCATATTTTGAGAACGTGGCAGTATCCACTGGTTTAAAGATCAACCGGGAAAACATATACAATCCATTCTTCCACACTTTAAAGTCATGCACGCCCGGTTCAATGTAATAGATGTGTGGCACATTGTTTTTTTGCAGGTATTCATGTGTGCGTTTGCTGAAAGCAATTAACCCGTCGCTGGCGCCGCAGGAGATCCAGAGTAATTTTATTTGCTGCCTTGCTGCTGCCGGATCCGGCACCAATTGCTCCGGTGCTTTCGTATTAGGTGCAGAGGAGAAACCGCCTATCCACGCAAACTTGTCCAGGTTGCCCAGGCCAAAATTCAATGACTGCCCGCCTCCCATTGATAAACCTGCAATGGCCCTGTGATCCTTGTCGGTGTAAACGGGATAATTCTTTTCTATATAGGGAATAAGATCATTCAACAGGTCTTTTTCAAAAGTAGCAAAGGCCTGTACTTTATCAGGCGCCATTACATTGCCGGTAGCCCGGTCGTCTTTCATAGCCCTTCCGTTAGGCATCACAACAATCATAGGCTCAATTTGTCCTGCGGCGTAGAGGTTATCGAGGATTACCTGGGGAGTACCACCTTTTAACCATTCCTTCTCGTCGCCGCCAATACCATGCAGCAGGTATAACACCGGGTATTTTTGCTGTTGGGAAAATCCCGGTGGTATATAAATCAGCGCTTTACGCGGGCTACCCACTGTTGCCGAATGATAACTGATGGTATCAATCCTGCCATGTGGGATAGGTGTACGCAGGGAGTCGAAACCAGCCGGCGCGTGTTCAGCAACATTTTGTGTAAAAGCCGGTACTGTAAACAATAGAAAAAGGGAAAGACTAAATACTGTTTTTTTCATAGCGTGTATTTTTTATGAAATAAAAAATGGGGAGATCAACCGGCTATGTGCTGTTTAACCGGTTAATCTGTAAACTGCCTGCTATTTTTTTAGCAGACGTATATAGCAAACCGCACTGGTGCTGCCTTGCGGCGGGGATTGGAATTTTATACTGATACGATCTTTATCTTTTATCATGGCAGCTGGAACAGTATATGTTACGTTAAAGAAGCCGGGCTGCTTCCAACGCGCTGTATTGTCTTCCGAAACAAGTCTTTCTCCGTCGATATAAATATCAAATTTCCTGCTGCCCCGTTCTGCGCCCTGGTAACGTACCATTAATTGAATATTGGTTTCCCTGTTGGTAGCCATGCTATAACTAAAATATCCCCCGTTGGCCGCCTCTCTCCAAAATTCATCGGAAGATGACCCCGTCCGGGATTGATGGCTTTGGATATTGTGATCAGCTTCGGGCTGCTGTTCACCTGGTGCAACAAAGTCTATAGTACGCTGCTGCAGCGCCAACCTTTCTTTTTCTGTGGCGGCCAACGAATCGAGATAAGTTTGGTACTGGGTACCACTCAGCGCCATCCAGTACACCATATACCTGGCATCATGGATTTGATAGAACGGCTCCAACACCAGCTTCGCCGGGTTGATCATTTTCAATGCAGGGAAAGTAAAGGCCAGGGGTTTATCTTTTACCGGTACCAGGCCATCCGCCATAGCAGAGAGGTTGTCTTCAACAATAACCGGCGCCTTATCAACCGGTAACTTTTCCCCGCTGGCAATATGCCCCCAGCGGCTATCGTTGGCAACGAGACCGGTCAAATGTTCTGTGCCTGTTTTTGCCGCCAGCAGCACCGGCCCATGCATGATAGCGATATAGGCGGGTACGTTTGGCAGGCGTTCTATGGTGTTATGCATAGGCAACTGAATATCTACCACATCGTTTTCTTTCCATGTCCTTTCCAGCGCAATGTAAGAGGAAGGACTGACGGTATAGTTTACCGGCTTGCCATTCACCATCATCTTCAGGGTGCCTTCTTTTACCCATGCGGGATAGCGCACCATCAACACAAACCGCGAAGTTCCTTTTGTGACGGTTAACCTGGTTTTCTCCGTATAAGGAAATTGTGTTTCCTGCCTGATAGTAATGCCCCTCGCTTTCCAGTTAAGTTCTGATGCTATAAAGAGATTGAGCGACAGCGAGTCATTTCTGTGCGTATAAATCAGCCTGTTGTATTGCCCGTGATTTTCCATGCCGGTACCTACGCAGCACCACATCGCCTCATTGGGCGCGGAGTATACCCGGTAATGGCGCGGACGCAAAGGTGTAAAATATACGTAGCCGCCGTGAACCGGATGCTGAGTGGACAATATATGGTTGTACAGTGTTCTTTCGTAGTAGTCGATATATTTTGCCTCCGGGTTGATTCTGAAAAGATCTTCTGTCAGCTTCAGCATATTATTGGAATTGCACGATTCCGGACCTTCCACATCATTGATAAAATCCATGCAGGCGGTGGTACCGGGGAAAAATTCCCTCCTGCTGTTTCCTCCGAAAGCCACGCTCCGGTTGGTGGTTACGGTTTCCCAAAAAAAACTGCCCGCTTTGCTGTATTGCGGATCATGGGCCAGTTCTCCTATTCTTTCAAAACCGACGGCTTTTGGCACCTGCGTGTTGGCATGCTTGTTATCAAGGTTATCAGTTCCGGCTGCCATGGGCGCTAACAGCATGTTATGCGAAAACTTCCGTGCTGCGTCCAGGTACTTATGATCACCCGTCATCTCATAAGCGTCCGCAAAAATCTCGTTCATCCCTCCATGTTCAGTGTCCAGCATGGATTGCATCTGGCTATCGGTTAGCGTGGCCACGATATTTATTCCCCAATCACAGAACAGTAAAAACAGCGCTTTAGCTTGCTGGTTGCCGGTGTATAACCAGGCATCCCGCAAACCAGCGTACATTTTATGCAGGTTGTACCAGGGAACCCAGGCAGCATGATAAGGCGTAAAATCCCCCGCTTTTAATGCTGACCATATCCTTTTACTGTTGGGTACTCCTCCTGCATATCCAATACCCCACTCCGGGTTATTGGCCGCGTTGGCATCCACGCAGGACTTAAGCTCCTGCAGCATATACTCCATTCTTCTTTTGCATTCCGCATTATGAGTCGCAGCAACGTTGATGGCTAAGGCAGACAAATAGTGGCCACCGATATGACCATCCAAACCATCCCAGTTTGAATATCCTTTTGTTTTTGCCGGCAGCCCTGCTTCTTTACGGTAGGGAGCCAGCAAACGGTCCACGTCATATTTCAACAGGGTTTGAATGTTGACATCCCGGGCATGCTTAAAAGGACCTTCCAGCAATTTTATATCAGAGAGGGAAAAGGTATTGTTGTACAGGCTGTCCTGCGCATGGAGACTGCTATTCATCAAAAAGATACACAGTATCATACCGGCCAAACCTTGTGCTATTCTCATATTTGCTTCTTTTTAAAGGAAGATAAATACTTTTATTATTTTTTTAAGAAATAATTGTCATTTACACAATTAAAATATAATAACCAGTGTAACCCTGCAAAACAATTACGGTGGTTTATTACCTGGTTGTTCTCAGGAAACGGATGCTTTGGATAGTGATATCTCCGGGCGATCCTTCGGGGAACCGGATAAAAAGATCATGCTGGCCGGACACCTTAGGTAAACTGCCGGTGTGTACGGCCTGCCCACCCGGCTTAACCGGCACCACAGCGATTTGCCGGCCATTCTGCGGGTCATCTGTCAGCAGCTCCAGTTGCCCTCCTTTGGTGGCACTGCCTGTTATCTCAACGGCTTTTGCCTCACCGCCGGCGCCAAAATCTACCCCGGATATCATCAGCCAGCCACCATGGGTGGAAGAATTTGTAACGCCCCGGTTATCGCCCCGATTTATTTTGCTGATGCCGTAATAATTATTGCTTCCTATCGCAGGTAATCCGGAGAAGCCGTCTTTACAAATAAAAAAATGAAAATCAACCGGCCCTCTCTCTGCAAACAGACCGATACTTGTGCCTACCCAACTGTTGAAATCAGGTTGTGCTTTATCGATGGGCGCCGCGCTCAGCGACGGACCAACCTGTTGCCAGCTTTTACCATCTGCACTAAAGAAGCCGGTCAACCGGTGTTCAAACCTTTCCAGTTTAAGCCAAACATCTTTTCCCTTAGGGTAGGGTACTTCCCTCAGTGCGGTATCTAATTGGAATACGATACGCGGATTATCACCATGCTTATAGTAGAGGCGAGCAAACACACTTTGTTTTCCGTTGGTAAGATAGATGCCGCCATGCGCTTCCGGAATGCCCACCCCCACATTTACCCGGGTAACGGTGGTATAATAATGGTCCGTTTCTTTTTGCACCAGGTGTGTTCTTCCGGTATCGGGAGATAAACGGATCCATCCTTTGCGTTGCGTCAGCGAATAGCTGGCGGCGGCGGGTTGCGTTAAAAAATGCCACCAGGAGCCCAGACTGTCTGTATCAAAACGATCAGTATGCACACTGCGCCAGGGCGTATTATCATTATCCAGTGCGGGCTTTACCACCGGCCCGCTAACCGGCGCCACTCCCCAGGGACGATCGCCCTCCCATACTACCCGGTAAAGTGAAGTTTGCCGCCCCATGCCGGACCAGTCATCATTACCACGCTTTTCATAACTCTGTCCCAATGTCCACCAGGTGCCATCAGCCAGCTGAACAGGCGCTGATATATGATTGGGACGCGGGAAAGTATTGCCGGGGTCCGTAATAGGTTTGAAAAAATCGCCCAGCCTTTCCCATTTGGAGGAATCGGCCGTCAGCGCCGTTGTACGCAAAACATACTGCCCCCCCGATACATCACCGGCCGGGAAATAATAATAGTACCCGTTGCGCTTACACATCACCGGGCCTTCGGCCCAGCTGTACTGCAAACCCGCATTCATCCAATCCAGGTTGATCACCGTATCAGTGAGCTGCCCGTCAACTCCAAGCGCCTGCAGTCTGTTTATTTTTTGTCCGTTTTTAATCACCATATAAGGCTTACCGTCATCATCTACAAAAATCGAGTTATCATAACCCAGCGGCCCTGTCCGGACATGTTCCGTTACCCGCACCGGGGCCGACCATGGTCCGGCTGGTGATGACGCCGTTGAAAACCATTGTCCATGCGAAGAAAAATAGATCCGGTAGGCGCCATAAAAATAGGTGATGGCTCCCTGCCATACGCCGGCGCCGGGACGATCTGTTACCATACCGGTATTTGCGGGCGGTAATACGCGTCCAATCACTTTCCAATGTACCAGGTCGGTGGAATGATAGATGGGGAGATAAGGGTTAAAATGAAAAGAAGAACCACAGTGATAGAAGTCGTTCCCTACCTTCAGTAACGTGGGGTCAGGATGATCACCAGGCAAAACCGGATTGACATAGGTATTTACCGCGGAATAGAAATTTACAGGATCTGCTGCCGGTTGTAGATCGGATGCCCCGGTAGAACCGCTTTGTTGGGCCATCCCGTTTTGTATCATCAGACTTAAACAGACAAAGACAAAAGTCATTGATCTTAAAAACATGTGCCAGATAATTTTTGTGGAGGCAAGGTAAGCAAGCACCCCTTCAACCGGCTGCCACAAATGTTGAAATGATGGGTAAAAATGTTCTGCCGGGGGATTATATGGCACTAAAAAGCTCCGACGGTTAAATACTGCCGGAGCTTACAAGGTCTTTTCCGCACCTTACCATATCTTGATCCGCTTATCTTCGTCCAGGAACATCTTCTCTCCGGATCGTACATTAAAAGCTGAGTAAAAAGCGGGGATGTTCATTAGCGGTCCATTTACACGCCATATGGGTGGAGAATGAGGATCATTATTAACCCAGTAGCGCAGGTATTCATCCTTCATTTTCACCCGCCAGATCCTGGCCACTGAAAGGAAAAATCGCTGGTCAGGTGTAAAGCCTCCGATCCTCGTTGTATCCTGTCCTTGTTTGGTCATTTTAAAAGCATCATATGCCACGGCAATTCCGCTGATATCCGCTGTGTTTTCTCCTACTGTAAGCGCCCCTTTTATATGAATGCTATCCAGTACGGTGAACGTACTGTACAGGTCAATGACCTGTTGTGTTTTGGCCTTAAACTTCTTATAATCTTCAGGTGTCCACCAGTTTTTTACGTTACCATCTTTATCAAACTGAGCACCCTGATCGTCAAACGTATGCGTCATTTCATGCCCGATCACCATACCAATGCCACCATAGTTAAGCGCGTCGTCAGCGTTATTGTCAAAGTAAGGAGGCTGCAAAATTCCGGCAGGGAACACAATCTCATTGGCGGAAGGATTGTTGTAAGCTGTAACTGTGGAAGGTGTAGTGAACCATTCAGTCTTGTCAACCGGCTTCCCCAATTTGGCGAGGTTGTATTGGAAGTTGTTCGCGGCTGCCGATACCACATTTTCAAAATATTTATTCCTCACAATATTTACCTTACTGTATTCTCGCCATTTATCCGGATATCCGATCTTTTTAGTGATAGCAAATAATTTCACCTTGGCTTTTTGCCTGGTGCTGTCACTCATCCAATCCAGCTTGTCCACCCTATTGGAGAACGCCTTCTGCAGGTTATTCACAAGCTCCAGCATCCGTGTTTTGGCAGACTCCGGGAAATATAGTTTCGTATATAATTGTCCCAATGCCTGGCCAAGATAGGTATCCACCACGCCTGACATGATCTCGCCGCGTGTTTTCTGCATGGTTTGTCCCGTAAGGACTTTATTATACTCAAAAGATGAATTTACAAAGGGTTTGCTAAGGTAATCTGCATAGGTACTAATATAATTTGCGCTCAGGTATACTTTCCAATCCCCGAGCGGAATCGATTTGAGAAGTGTGTTCAATTTGTCATAATAACCTGGTTGGGCTACATCCAGTGAATCAATGGTAGCACCCATATGTTGGAAGAAAGTTGTCCAACCTATATTGGGTTGTTGCTTATTTAAAGCCGCCAGCCCTACTTTATGGAAATTGGCTTTTACATCCCGCAGCTCAACATTGGTTTTATGTGCTGCTGCCAGCTGCTTTTCGATATTGTAAACAAGTGCCGCATTTTTTTGTGCTAAGGCAGTATCGCTTCCCGTCAGCATAAAAAGATCTGCGAGGTATTTTTTATATGCCTGCTGTATAGCAACAGTGGTTGTATCAGTCTTGAAGTAATAATCCCTGTCAGGCATGCCGATACCAGTTTGATAAATATGCCCAATATTCATGCTACTGTTTTCCTGATCGGGCGCAACCTGAAAGGCAATAAGAGAGATGTTTGACAATTTGGTTTCTTCTGCCATGAATGTAAGCATATCAGCAATACCGGTGATGGCATTAATCCGCTGTAACCCGGTTTTGAGCGGCTCAAAGCCACGCTGGTTGATTATATTGGTATCCATTCCGGAAGCAAAGAAATCACCGATCTTTTGTTCAAGGCTGCCCGGAGGATTATTACTTTTTGATACGCTATCAAGAATACCTTGTAACCTGAGACGTTGCTGATAGTTCATAAATCGGTATGCACCTACGCCCGACTGGCTGGGTGGTATCTGTGCGGTATCATACCATTTTAAATTTACATAATTATAAAAATTATCACCCGGCTGAATGGTCGAGTCGATTCCTTCAATAGCAATGAAGGGTTTTTTATTTGTTTGCGGTTGGCAGGCAACAAAAACTAAGAAAACGGATAGCAAAAACCAGTTTTTCATATAGATTAGATTGGTTGCGAAATGATGTTAAATGATTAATAAAGATATCGTTTCTATCTAATACTTTTTCAACTATACCATACTTCAGATGCCGGAATCTTTATAGTTCATCTTTGACAATCATGCGGACGGAAACGTAGGAATATACAGGAACATGCTTTTGTGAAGATTTAAATTAACATATTCCCACTGTATGCCCAAACAGGATCAAGATAAGATCTGTTCAAAACCAGGCCAGCACAACTTATTATAACGATAACGCATCTACGTTTTAGAAATCACACGTTCATGGTATTTCCATTATTTCATTTTTTAAACTGATTTTAATGTACTTAATTTGCACCCGCTCTGAAGTACGGTAGCAGTAACCTATAAATTGTAACACTAATTCATATTCATAAAATCCCAAAGCACAATGAAGAAGATCATATTGTTGACCCTTGCCTTTGCAGCATGTTTCAGCGCTTATTCTCAAAAGTTTATGCATGGCGCAGGCGTCATCGTTCTGGTAGATAAAACCGAGTATTCAGATGCCAGGGCAGTGGGTGGACTTACTTATTCCCCCCGCATTAATTTTTTCCGGAAAGATAATTTATCCTTATCTGTGGGTATTCCGTTGAGCGTGGGATTAGGTGGTAACTACAGCAGTCATATCGGCTCCTACAGGAATGAAACTACTAACATCCGCTTCATGTTCAATTTGCCGGCAATAGTCAATGCAAACTTTGGCCGCGGCTCCAGCAAGAACGCACATAGCCGCATGGGCTTTTTTGTAGGCGCAGGATACGGGTATCACTTTAGCACCGAGGCCGACAATTACTCAGGCGACTATGGCGAGTACAACTCTGCCGAAAGTTCCAGCACTACCGGTCCCGTGGCCAATGCAGGTCTTCGTATAGGCGTGGGCAGGATACACAACATAGAAATAAAACTGAGCTACATGAAAGGTGTAACAGATAATAAACCTGACATTTACAGTTTGGCAACACTGTTTAACTTCTAAACATTTCTTTTTTCACTTTATACCATTTATTCCTTTTCACTATGAAAAAATTATTTGCACTGATCCTCGTGGCTGGATCAATGATGACCGGCATTTCCGCACAGGCGCAGGATGTTGTTAAGGGTAACCTGACCTTCCTGAAAGATGTTAAAGAAATACAGATTTCTTATGTATACGATAATATAACCGTAGGCAAGGATGGCAAAGAAGCCACTTACATCAAAAGAAAAAAAGCAGAGAAAGAATCAAAAGAACCCGGCACCGGCAAAGCATGGGAAGAAAGCTGGATAAGCGATAGAAAAAATCATTACCAGCCAAAATTCAACGAGCTATTTGCGAAATATTCCAAAAGAACCATCAGCGAAGATGCTTCTACTAAATATATCATGGAAGTACACACCAAATTTATCGAGGTAGGATACAATGTAGGCATTAGTTCTGCCAAAGCAGCGGTTAATCTCGAAATTTATTTTTACGATGCTGCTGATAAATCTAAAGTCCTCTGCAAAATTATGCTGAATGATATGAAAGGCGGTAAAGGTCAGTTTGCCACCGGTCCGCGTATCGGTGATGCATACGCCAAAGCCGGTAAAGTACTTGGCAAATTCGTAGCTAAAAAAGCTAAATAGATCTAAGCATTTAAAACGGAAAGGCTGCCTCTTACGACAGAGGCAGCCTTTCTTTTTATGGTCATTGAAAGCGATGACTTTCTCTTAATAAACTGAAAAGCCTTCGCATAATGCGAAGGCTTTTTAATTTTTGCGGAGAGAGAGGGAGTCCTGTCGAACTCCTAATACCTCTTTTGAGTTTTTTAAACAATATTAAATAATTGATTTACAAATACTTTATACAAAATATAACAAAACTTCGAAGTTCATTCATTAAATAACAGAATATTTACATATATATTTATAATTATATTTTAAGCCCTTTCTAAATGAGCCACACCCTGTTTTCGAAGCTCATTACTGGCCCCCAGTCGACCAAAAGCTGGATTCATGGTTGCCATCTCCACGACAGCTGTCTCTACTTCAGGTTCTATCAGGTTCTTTAATATGGGCTTTTTTCTGCTGATCTCCTGAAGAGCGATTTCCCCTCCTTTATCAAATAGCTCTCTATATCTATAAAATCTATCACGGCTGAAACCGAAGATCTTGCATGCTTGTGATACATTTCCTAATTCTTCGGCCAATCTGAGTAGGCCTACTTTGTTTTTGATATCATTTGTCTATGTAGCGATGAAAATTCTCGAATTAATTTGTTCAAAAAATTTTTCAAATAAAGCTTGCCTTAATACTTACCATTGCTATTTTCACTTTCTAGTTGTATAATTTTACAGCTTACCAATCACTTTATGAACATTATCAAGCCTAATCAATTTGTAGTTAGTACTATCTAAATCCTCTATTAGGATATCCAAATCAATTTTCTCATTCTCCTCGTTGTGAAGAGGCTTGTCAATTGAAGTGAAAATTATAGTTTGCTTTTCTGTTATACTAGATGATACTTTAAAAAGTGATTTTAAGCTACTTAAATTTGTTCGATGTTGTCCTGGTTCATCAAAAATTATAATACCAGGATGATTAATTCCATTTTTTAATAGACCTAATGTATATGCCCAAATATTACGAACAAAGTCTGACGCAGATGAATTAATACGAATCGATTGAGGTGTAATATCGTTTCTATGATTCTTATATACAGGAAAATATTTGAACGGCTCTTTTCTGTTTATAGAAATTTGATATTTTTCATTACTTTCATAACCAAATCCAAAAAGGTAATTCTTATACTGAGTTTCAAAATCAGATAATTTGACCCCATCCTCCTCTTCTGATTCACCCAAATTTCCAATTTTCACATTGTTGTTATGGTATTTATTAGCTAACGTTTCCAATTCCTTTTTCAATTCTGAAATAGACTCCTTAAGTAGTTGTAAATTTTCAATTTCCCGCTCAAGTTGAAGTTTCCTTACCACTTCTGACTCAGAAAATGCTCTATCGTCTGCAATTAGATCTTTTGAAAGTGCCTTTATTAAGATTTCCTTTTGCCGCAATGAGTTTTTAAAATATTGTAAAAGAGTGTCTTTCTCGCTAACTGTTTCCTTCAAACTTCCAATAGAAGATTCGATAATTTTCTTTTGGCTTCGCAAAAAACTGGTATTCTCTTCTAATGTAAGTTGAGGAATCGTTATGTTTTGTGTAGAAATAAGGTTAGTTGTAACTTCTTGGGAACAAGTTGGGCAATAATTTGCCCCTCGCTCATTAATTATATTTTCGCTAAAGACCTTCTGTAGATTGATATGATCCTTAATCTCGGATTCCACAACGTTTAATTGACTACTTAAGCTAGCAAATTGTTGCTTCTCTATCCGTAACTTATTCTCAAACCTTTCAATATAATCTTTGAGCCTGAAATATTCCTCCTTTTGCTCATTAAATTCTAATATAGCCGATTCCCTATTTTCCCTAATAGTAGAAATGGGTCTATTTTCCAGTTCCCTAACTATCAGACTTTTTTGACCCAGAAACTCATCATATCCAATTCTCTCATCTTCAGAAGTAGAGAACAAAACAGTAATTTTTTCAATTTCAGTTTTGTCCGTTGTAAGTTCTTCAGGAACGTTAATAATTGTGGCGTTATTTTGTTTTTCTAAATAGGAGAATGATTTAATTTTTCTCCTCCAATCCTCAGTTATTGTACTTTTCTCTTTATTTAATACATCTTTCTGGGTAGAAAGCTCAATTTCATTCAATCCAAGTATAAATTCAACAATTTTTTCTTTAGCCTTTGTAATTCCAAAAAAAGGCATCGTAGCAAAAAAATCAGACCAGCCCTTTGTCTGCTCAATTAATAATGCTGAAAAAATTGTTTGAAGGTAAAGTGGGCTGTAATTATCTGACCTAGAGCTATTGCTTACCTTCGGCAATTGAATGTTTATAAAATCAGTCAACCAATTAAAAAAACCGTTTGGATCTTCATTATTCCCTCTTGAATTAACAAAAAAAACACTTTGATCGATGTGATTATCTAGGTCATTAATATGTTCAAATGAAGACTGATGAACTATGATATTTGATGTTTTTATTTCTTCCGTATTAGATTTAATATATCTTTCTAAACAAACAATTTCATTATTTTCATTTTCTATCTCTAAGACAATTTTGGAAGAAAGTACCTTGTAAATAATACCATCTTCTTCTTCGCTCAACTTAATAGTAAATTCTTCTTTAAGAGCCTTATCTAAGGCTTTTTCGTTATGAGCTCCGAGAAGTTCCTCCATTCCAAGTCCATAATAAATGCAGGTATTTATGGTTGTTTTTCCTCTTGAATTTGGTCCAGCAATAATATTCAATCCCTGTTTAAACGAAAAATCGAAACCATATAAATCAGCTATATTTTCACTCTTATCTGTTAGGATTTCAGCTCTTACTTTATTTATCTTAAACATATTTTCTATATTAATTTCCAGTTCCTATTTGCATTACTTAATCTGTTTTTTGGTATCTTCCCCAATGCCTTTATTTTCTGTATTTCATCTTGAAACAGTTCAAACTGGTCTATTGCCTTAATAATCTCATCACCTTTATCCGTTATCCGAATTTCAAGTGTCTGACTTACAATCACTCGTTCAATGTATTTATTAATTAGGCCTAGGGCTAATACCTCATCTATACCATGCTCAAATGTCCATGGCGTTAAACTATTTCTCTGTTGGTTCGCCAAATCTAGCAATACCTGATAGTTGGATTCACTACGTAAACTCCAAAAAACAATATGTATTAAATCCAAGCTTGCCTTTTTAGCGTAACCGCATTTTGCAATAATAGCTAATAATAAAACCACCTTATAATACCCATTATATCGAATAGATATTGACGTTGGCTTTTGATCTAATTGAATATTAATCATTCTTAGTAAAATTTAAAGTACATATGCCTAACCATTCTATCACTTGATATTCAGATAAGTCTAAATTTGTAAAGCTTGGAAGCCCCTCAAACTGGGTTTTTAACTGATTTTGAAGTTCAAGTTTCAAACCTATTGCATCATTGCTCTCATTGACATTTCTAGAATAATCATCTTCAACTTGGTCTACAAATCTTTTAACAATATTTTTAAACTTAGAGTATAGTATTGGATAGTCATTTTCTATTGTTCTGATATTATCTCGCATTGCTAAAAATTTTCTGACTTGCTTGGCCGTTACGGAATTAGCTTTAGAAGTAGCAGAATACAATACATTATTTTTCCGATAAAGCTTCTCAAAAAAATCACTATTTTCTTTTTTAAAAGCCTCAATCTCCCGATCCGTCCGTTCTCTTTCTAAATTTTCATTCCATTGTTTTAAGTTCTCAAAATCAGACAAGTCCACATATTCTGAGATGTATTGTTCAAGATGTTTTATTGAGCAACAGTCAATATCATCATTCCATGCCTTATCTGTAATAACTGAATTAAGAATACCAATAAGAAATGGAGAATTATGCCGATAAATAAATACACCACTACCTGATAATCCCTTTGCTAAATAATGTCCATCTTCCCCACCTTGATCGAATGTCTCTCCAACTAAGGTGATTTTAAAACAGCCAATGTCTTCACTAGTAGATAATACTTTTCCGGTGAAAGGTCGATACTGTTCTAGATTTACTCCTTGATATCCGCAGAACTTTATTTCATTTTCAGACAATACCCCACGACCTAGTTTATATTGATAGAGCAATTTCTCTTCATGATCGAAGTCAATCTCAATAAGAGCAAAATCGTGTTCTTGGTTAAACTCTTTGATTTCAACACCAGTAATTATTTGGAATTCAGAAGTATAATCATTTTGCTTCTCTATAATTATTTCATCTGCACTAGGTCTACTATCGCCTAAACAGTGCGCAGCTGTTAAAACATAAAATGTGTCTTTCCCTGGAAGTAAAACTCCACTTCCTGTGTGCCCATTACTTTTTATTCGAACACAATATTTTTCTGCTAGATTATATATCATTTTTCTTAAAACCAATTTTTATTTTCAACTAGCCAATTACCACTGTTAAAATCATCCTCGATTATAAAATCACCAATGCGTCTCTTTATATCCTCAACTTTGTAATTAAAATAAATATTCAACACTTCGTCTGTTCTCTGTGAATTAAAGATTATTCTAGCAATAGTTTCTCTAGATGGGTGTTTATGGAAAGAAGTTCCTCCATTGGTAGAAATTATAAAATTATCAGATCTTAGCAATCCCAACAATTCTTGTGATGTATTATTAAGACTTCCGTGATGAGAAATTTTGACATAATTTACTTTAAGAGGAGCACATTCATTAAAGCCGTTCGATCTCAAACTTTCAGATATGATTTCGGGTCGAGAGTCTGCCAATAGTAAAATTGAAGTATCATAACATTTGAGTACGAATGAAATAGATGATGAATTAAATATATCATCATTAATCTTTTTATCAGGGAAAAATGGAATTTTGCTTAAATCTTCCAATGATTTAAAATACGAGTCTTTAATAGATGAAATGTTTACCCTATCTTTTTTTATTTCTGCCAAATTTGCTACTTGCCATTGACGATACAACTCGTTATTAATTTCAGGAGTTGGTGACAATATAACGAACTCAATTCCTGATTTAACAACCAATTTCGTAAGGGTAGATATTTCAATTAGTTTTACGTCTGGCTTTTTTAGAAGAATCAAGTTCTTCAGATTGTTCCCTTGTTTTGTACTAATTAACTCACCATCATCTACTTCGACAAGCTCAGGATGATTCATCCAAATCTCATCAATAGTAATATTATCAATAAGGCTACTCTTAAATAAGTTAACCAGGCCAGCTATATGATCTGAATCAATATGAGTCAGTATTAATAAATCAATGTGACTAATATTCTCCAATTCTTTCTTAAGAGAATGTCTAAAAGTCTGAGAAGTACCACCGTCAATAAGAATAATAAACTCATTTTGGTCAGTATCAAACGTTTTTATGAGAATACAATCGCCATGAAATGCGGGTAATATGGCAAATTCAGTTTTATTTCTTTTCATTCAATATAATAGGGTTTCTTTTTTCGCATTATTCTAATATCAAAAATAGCTAATATACTAAATTTTAGCTATCATAATATCTCTCTAACAGTATAAGTATTGCATCTAGGCAACAGTAGTTATTTAGATTTTATTGATAAGTTTAAAAAACTTTGGAATACTGAATATAAATCGTAATTAAAGATACTCGGCATTGTACAGCGTTCAATAAGAAGTACTAAGAAACTTTGATCTTGTTTCAACATACCGAGTTTTTTTCAACCCACTCATTTCACGGAAAACTAACATTTCCTTAGGCTTATCAGTTAGCTTTTAATTCAATTAAGTCTATTTTCTAGGTTTTTTTTCTTCCATTTTTACAATGCCAGATTTCTGAAGCTCATCAAAAAGAACTTTGATCTTTGTGATACTTTGGGACTGCAAACCAAAACGCCCTTCCCTTTGCTTACTAAAAGTAAAAACAACTCTTTCCTTTGCTCTTGAAAGAGCCACAAAGAAAGCACATTTATCTTCATCAGGTTGCCGTTGAAAAGACCAAAATGCACCATCTTCCAGCCCAATAAATATAATTGTATGATATTCCAATCCCTTACTCTTGTGAATCGTCATTACAGGAATTGTATCTTTTCCGACCAGTCTGTCCAATGCAGAAATAATACTATTTGTTGTATTAAAATTGCGAATCAATTCTTCCTGAACTTTCTCAATATAAGCATTCAACTCTTGAATATTACTAAAACTTTGAGAAGAGGCCATTATTCGATCCTTCCCAGCAAACCCAATAATTTTGTTTATAAGCGCTTTAATGAGTTTATCATCTAATGTTGAAGTTGGATACTCTTTTCGCGTCTCCCTAATAAATTTAGCTAAAACTCCTTCTAATCTCAATAATTGATCATCTTCTAACTCAGTATGAATATTGCCTAAGAAATCAAAAATGCCCTTTTGGGCTTCAATATTCTTTCGATCAAAAACTCTATATAAAACATTAATGATATAAAGGCAAACTTCTTGGGTGAGGATATCCTGGAAACTATTCTCATCACGTGCTTTTATTCCATTTTGATTAAAGTAATCTATTAAATTACCTGCATATGTTGGCAGCTGCTGTTTCACAAGAATACAGACATCTCTTGGATTTACCCCATCATTTACAACCCAGTTAGACACTTCTTGAAACAAAATTTCCACTTCGTCATCAGGATTTTCAAATACCCAAACCGAACATTCCCCTTGATCAGGACTCCACTTGGATGAAGCCGTTGCAAAATCCGTCTTACCAAGTAAATGTTCTGTTAAATAGTTTAATAGCTTAACTAATCGCGGTGCACTACGAAAATTCATAGTGAGTGGTACACGAATGGCTTTGGTGTCTGCCATAAAATCATCAAATACAGTTTTCCTTGCTCCCGCCCACATCATAATTCGTTGTTTATCATCTCCAACTGCCGTAAAACTGCTATCACTATCAAGGAAGCAACTTTTAAACAGATCATATTGAATAGTTGTTGTATCTTGAAATTCATCCAAAAAAACGTACCTATAAGTTTGTTGCAGAAATCGCTTAACTTTTGGATTTGAGATGATAATAAGCTCTGTCAATCTCATTATCATTTTAAAAGATAATTTTGAAGGATTTGATTTTAACATTTCTCCCCATATATGCTTCCTAATATTTCCATGAGATGCGCTGTCATCATGAGGGAGCTGAGCTGAATGAAATTTTATAATATCTTCTCTAGTAGTTGTACTAAAATACTGGATGTCTTCCGATCGATAGTGATCAAAAATAGGCTGTTCACTAAGAACGACTTCATACTCAGAATTGATCTTATATTCATTCGGTAATGCTTGCTTGAATCTATCTAAAATTTGCTTGGCAAACGAATCAAAAGTCAAAGAATCAAATCTTTTGGAAAGCTCATCCCCGCAACGTTCGCGTACTCTCTCTTTTAAATTATAAGCAGCATCTCTTTTAAAACTTATAGCTAAAATCTTATATGGAAAAGTACAAGTATTAGTTTGCAAAAGATAACACGCTTTTTGAGCTAACAATTCTGTTTTCCCCGCTCCTGGCCCTGCAACTACTAAATGATTTGCTGAATTTTTAGCAATATGAAGCGCACTGTCTTCAAGTGTCATATCATCCGCTGGCATCCATAATTCTGGGTTAATTCTCTTCATCTCCATTTTCCTTTTTTAAGATGGAAGAAATACGCTCAAAAATCTCGGTAAATACCAGTGGAAGATTACCATTAATTTCATCATCACTCATTGAAGAGAGAACTTGAATATGGGTGGCAGGTTTCCCTCTGCCTAAAAAATGATAGTGATACCAAATCATTAATTCAATTTCATCATCTGAATACGTCTCACCACTAGCTTTCTCTGATTTCAAGGTAGCTTGTTTAGCACTACTTACCTTTTCTGCAAACTCTTTCGGCTTCTTGCTCCTATCTGGAATTCGTGGACCTCCATTTTCAGGAATTGCTTCTTTATAAAATTCAGGGTAGTGCATAAGCATTAAAAAATCCAAGTCCAGAGGATTAGAATAGAAAATGTTGTATCTCTTCAAAAAATTAACCCATTCATTCAAATTCTTAATAGAATCGTCATTAGTTAAGGTCCAAGTATGCATCTTATCCAGTTCACTGTCTGAGAGAATACCGCCTTCAATTCCCAAGAGTTTTTTCTTATTTACTCCAATTTGAATAAGTTGCTGAAGTGCATATTTAACCCTTCCCCAACCGCCGCCTTCTCGCTCTATATCCAAATCAAGGAGGGTTACATATGGAATATGTAGTGTCTCTAATAATTTCCAGATATGGTTCACGAACCGATGACCTAACGGCGCAAAGGATATAATATTATCGTCGAAATCAACATCCATAACACCCATCATTCTGTTGAATATAACTTCTTCACTATCTCCTTCTCCAATAACCACTAATCTGGCAAAGTAAATTTCCGGGTAATTATGAACAGCTTCCTTCACATACTTATAAGCCTCACTTGTTTTCTCAGGAAGCAATATTGGATTTACTTCGGTCTCATAATCATCTGTAATTCTGAAATGAAGAATATCCTTCGGGTCAAGCCGTTTTATTATAGCTGGTGTATGAGAAGATATTAATACTTGAGAATTCTCCTTTTCTGCAATTGTTTTGAGAATTTTGATAACTCTGCCCAATAATTGTGGCGCAATGTGATTTTCTGGCTCTTCGATTGCCAATATAGTAAGCAGGGGTCTTGTAATTCCAATTGTATCTTCATCCTCATCTTCCGATAATTTTTCTTCTATATCTAAAAGTGAACATACCAATGTTAAATAAAATAATGACCGATATCCTTCTCCCAATTCCTCAACACTAAATGGTTTGTGTGTACCTGTTGGATTAAAAGATATCTCCATTTTCTTGAGAATAGCATCAAAATCACTTCCTTCAAATCCAAGTGAGGTTTCTTTATAACGTTTATCTTTATGAAACTTTTGCCAAAAGGTAGTAATGGAACTCTGAATAATGCTAAATTCTGCCAATCCCTTAAAAGCTTCGTTGATTTCACTTATCTTTTCATCAAAATCATTCTTGAATTCATTATTCCATTTGATCTTCTTTAAAACACGATATAAAATGGTCCCAGAAGCATACTTTAGTTGCTCGGCTGGCCTCCGGATTGCAGGGACATATAAAATTTGGATAAGGCTTCTGAGATGATTTGGGAAAACTTTTTTGCTATCGGTATCTTCGGTTTCTCCTTCGGCAGCCTTAATGAAATAAGTCTTAACTTCTATATCTCCTTGAGGCGTAAGTTCCGATTTTTGCCAACTTGCTTCTATCCTTAAACGTAAATAAGGAGATTCACCTTCGTCATCGACAACCATATCACTAAAGAAATGAGGGATTGAATCTTCATCATCGCTTGGGAAATCAATTCTAGTTTCGATAGATAATTCTCTCTGTACAATATCTTCCGGTTTTTCGTCTTTCCCTATATGAAAATCTGACTGATAAATTTCTCGTTCCATTGTTGAAGAGCCGAAAAGCTTCCTTAAAGCTTCCAGTGCCGAGGTTTTTCCTGCGCTATTCAATCCGATAAAACCTGCTAGTTTATCCTGTAGAGGAATCACTACCGGTTCCGGTCCGAAAGATTTGTAACCTTTTATTTTAATTGTAGATATTTTCATATGATGATTTTGTGTTCTTAGTTTTCCTACTTTCTCTTTCTAACTATTCTCCGATTGACGCTATATTCTAACCTTCATCTATGACTGTTGTGGAAATTTTTTGCATATCAGAATAGATATACTCATATATGTTATAATAATTAGATAGAGATAAGAATCCATCTTCTCAGTTTTAGTTTTATAATATTCGGCTGATTATACAAGACCTATCTAAAAAAATTATGATTGAACTCTCGATATAAGGGGGTTTTTATATGTTACCATGGAGTTAGGGTGTTAGTTTTTGTATTAAGATCAATATTTGAGGGTGCCACAATGACATTTGTTGTTGCAATTACGAACAAAAAGCTTACAAAATGCAACTCATACAAATATAATAGAAATTCAGTATTTAGATTTACGGGAACCCATAAAATAGAACAATTATCCTCCTGTTAATAAAATTATCAAGAAACTAAAATATTTGGGATAGCAAAGTTTTCAAACATATATATATTAAAACAAATTCTTCTTGATACAAAATTAACCGAACGCTTATAATATGTCACTTTTGCCAAATGCTAAAATAATTAGTATTTAAATTTGAACTTTGGCTTTTAGGCATTTTTTTAGGTTATTGGTTTTACACTATTAATTCCTAAATCGATGGAACAGAATTCAAATCATACATAATTTTTCAACCCCGCCACCCTCAATTCAATAGGTACACTTAATTTCAAGTTGACAATTTGACTTGTTAATAATTACAAAGTAACTGACAATATAATTGATTTCTAATGGCTCAAAGTGTAGGCTCAAAGAGAAAAACTATAAATCTAAATACGCCCGATCAATAATAAAAGACATAGCCTCTTTAACCTCTTCCCTTCCCTCTTTACTTCTAAGATCCAATCCACAGAATGTTAGATTATGGGAAGTAGCATAAATATCCAGGTAATAGATCCCGGAAACAAGCAAGGCCATAATAGCCCTGAAACGCGGACCTTTATCACCAAAGTGAGGATCACCAACATTTTTCAATAACACCTCTCCTTCCTTCTCTCTTTTCTCAGCGAGTCTTCGTAAAGATTTTCTATTTTCCAAAAGTCCCCAAAGAATAATCTTCTGTAGTTCCTTATTTTGGTAAACATGATCAAACTGTGAATGTACAAGGGCTTTAGCTGTCTGCCTGCCACCAGTAGCAATATCGACGCTATCTATTTCATTAGGGACGCTACTCCAAAAATCCTGCGAATGCAAATACTCATCTATTAGCTGATCGGTGCCACCAAAATAATTATAGATTAGCTTCTTATCTAATCCTGCAACGGTAGCAATATTATTTACCTTCAGGGCAGCAAATCCCTTTGTCTTAAGTATCCAGCCCACTGCATCTAAAAACTTCTGCTTGCTTTTTTCTTTATTTCTGATGGCGCCACCTACAACTTTTCTATTCATAGTTCTCATTTCATGGATAATGAAAAAAATTACAAATTAAATATGATATTTTTGTCACTAAATGGTGATATATTTGTTTGTGATTAGCTTTAGATCCAGCAGACTTGAATTTAACTAGAAAACTTTAAACTGACCCTCAGATACATCATTAACCCATAGCATCATTCTGTACTCACTTTTTCACGTATAACCCATTGTCCTATGCACGTCCAATTAATAGCTATTCTTGATAGAAAACTAGAAGATTCCGTGTTGAAGTATTCCAGGCTCCCTTTCCATACGACAGCGCTAAACTCCAACCTTTACAGTCAAATACTTCACAACGGCGCTATCATGTTGAAAAATCGCCTTGATTTCCTAAACGCCGTCAACCTAATCCCTGTCTATAACCGATACTATAAGCAAGAAGTCCTTATTTATCATAATTTAAAAGGTTCTCAATCCAGACTGGACAAAATAATAGAGGGTGAAGCGCTTACAGCTATTCAGCAAACTATTACTGACCATCTGAAAAGAACAGATGATCAGCAAAACAGGGTTATTCCTATTTTCCAGCACTATAGCAGCTCCACGGATCTTATGCTTCTAACCGGTATTAGCATACTTGATAAGGAATCCTCAACAGCAGTTAGTCTGATCCATCAACTTGGAATGCCCCTTTCAATGGTTGAGTTTACTATCTATAAACCTGTTTATCTTACTCAGCTTCTCGATATCTATCAAAAGAAAACTGACTTATCGGTCAAAGCCCTGGCAACAATGTTTGGGAAAAGCTACAAACAAGTTCAAAAGGATTCAAAATTATACTTTGGGACAACCCTATATAATTTTGTTTTAAAACTTAAAATGTTGGATACAATTGATGATCTTATGTTTACAGATCTCACTTTAAAAGAAATTGCATTCAAAAATAATTTCGCGGATTATGGCAGTATGTACAAGCTCTTTAGCAAACAATACAATTTCCCATTACAGCAAATTCCAAGATTCCTAACCTTGATATAAAGCTGTAGAATTATTCACCATCTTTCAGCCGCTTTTTACCATATCTGAGCTGGTAATAGGCATAACAAAGTCATTTTCTGACATTTTAAAATCCAATGGCGTTTGCGAATTTTACAACAGATTCCAAAACGAAACGCTTTGAAAAAGATAAACCCTCAAATTCCCGTTATCATCGGATATTTCTTCGTATTGCTATTCTGTTATGCTGCTGTAAGCAAGTTACTAGACTTCGAAAACTTCCAACTGCAGCTGGCCCAATCTCCACTGCTCAGTGCTTATGCAGGATTCATTTCATATGCTGTCATCAGTATAGAATTCATCATAAGTCTATTACTCTGTTTTCCTCAAACACGAGTGGTCGGATTATACGCCTCTTTAAGCCTAATGAGTGGATTTACAATTTACATTTACTTAATTCTCAACTACAGCGATTTCATACCATGTTCCTGCGGAGGTATTCTTGAAAAACTGGGATGGACTGAGCATTTAATTTTTAATACAATATGTGTTATCCTGGTTGTTGCAGGTATTATCATTTTTGAAAAAAGAAAAGCTCCACGCCTGATTTTACCTGCAGTATTTTGCAGCTCAACCATAGTGATTAGCAGTGCTATAGTCATCATACTATTCAGCAGCTCAGAGTACATCATCAAAAAAGATAACAACTTTACAAGACGTTTCCTACTCCATCCTGTATTAGAAGACAAATCCTTGGATCTTGCTCTTAATTCCTACTACTTTGCAGGGATTAGCGGTAACAATATCTATCTGGGAAATGTTACAGCTCCCCTTCTGCTTACAACCGTAGACACAGCATTAAATACTACTCGTGTATTACGGGTACACCTTGACAAGTCGGATTATCCCTTCCGTAGTCTTCAATTGCAGGTAAAGGATTCTAGCTATTATCTGTATGATGGTAGTATACCAATCATCTATCGCGGCACTTTGGGTGATACAATGGTTCATACAATCAGCTATCAGGATGCTTTCTTTACTCAATTAGCTATTATTGACTCGCTTCATTTTATTATAAGAACCCAAAGCAGTCAAAACCGCCAGTATATGCTTGCCACTCTGAACTTGCCAGAGATTCCTAAATTACATTTGTATCCTTCCATTCTTGAAAAACAGATTGATGGTGTATTTGATGTCGATGGTAAATTTACTTTCTCCCCTAATAGCACTGAAGTACTCTATACCTATACTTACAGGAATCAAATCCTGGCTATGGATAAACAGCTCAACATACTCAGAAAACTTCACACCATCGATACGACCACAATTGCAAAAATACAAACACGAAGACTTTCAGATGGTACACATAAAATGAGTGCCCCTCCACTCAAAGTAAATGGTACTGTTGCCTCAAACCGAAATCTGCTCTTTATTCATTCTAATCTTAAAGGGAGACATGAATCTTCAAAAATGTGGAAACGAGCCTCGGTAGTGGATATATACCGCACCGACCAACAAGAATACATCGGCAGTTTTTACATCGAGAATAAAGGAAAAACAGCATTTTCTCATATTGCTATTGATGATCAATATCTATATGTCCTCATTGAAAAAGAACTCAAACGTTACCGGTTTCGAGAACCGATATCCAAATACTTTAATTAAAGCAGGGATTGCCGAAAACCTGATCCCAGAGTAGGCACAACTTTTAAATTTTATCTTATGAAAAAATTGATCCTTCCTGCCGCCCTTGTATTGATGGGCGCAGGTGCAGCTTTTGCAACAAAGATGAACAGTGGTAAGAGAGTTATCGTTGACGGCTATCGCATTGATGCTGTATCAGGCCAATGTGTGGATGCTGAACAGAAATGTAGTACCAATCTCGGGCTTCCATGTACCTGGTCCGAAGATCCTTCGGTAACACTGCATGAGGCTCCGGTAACTCCGACCATGTGTGGCAATGAATTGTTTAAGCCCTAATTACAATGGAACAGGGTGCTATAAAGCGCCCTGTTTCATCTGTTTATTAATCCATGGAACATTCGTCCAATTTTTCAGAAAATAGTCCCACCATTCCAGGACTTTTTGATACAGGTCTTTCTTTTCTGTAGAATTAAAGCCCAAGGCATGCCCTCCGTTTTTATAAAACAAAGCAATAACTGGTTTTTCATTTCTTTTAAGGCCAATATAAAACTCTGTAGTTTGATCCCAAGGAACATTTTCGTCCCGTTTTCCTGTCCATAATAAGATTGGCGCACTTACTTTTTCCGCACTGTAAATAGGGTTATTCCGGAAATAACGAGACTTATCTTCCAAAAATGAGGCATTCATATTGACCTGCCCATTCTCGTATTGCCAGTAATGTGGCCCAGGATAATGGTAATTATAGGAAAAATATGATCGTATAATATCACTGATCCCCGCTCCGGAAATATAGGCAGCAAAACGATCAGAATGTGTTGCTATGAAATTCGTTTCATAGCCGCCGAAAGAATGGCCTATAAGCCCTACTTTTTGCACATCAATATTACGATTATTACTTACTTTATCCAAGGCTTTGTTAACACAATCCAGCGCTGACAATCCCGGCCCAGCGTCTCCAACAACCGTATCTGGCAATAACACAAAATACCCTCTTTCGACCAATGTGCGAATATCTAATCCATCCCGGTTATTGTAGCTTGGAGTAAAATACTCATTCGATTTATCACTTTGAATTTGGTAAATATGAACCACCATCGGATACTTTCTATTAGGGCTATAATTAACTGGATAGTATAACACACCTTTAAGGGGCAATCCTTCAACACTCGTGTAGCGAATAACCTCCTGCCTAAGTAAAGATACGTTTTGATCAAAAGTGCTGCCCTTCAGGAGCAGTTGTCTCTGCCCATTACGTTTTATCAGGTTTAACTCTGGTGATCTATTATAATTTTCTTCCAGCGTGCAAAAAGTCTCCAAGTTAGGATCATACTCGATATTACCAACCCTATTCTCGGTAAAAGGAATAATCTCTTTTACGGTATTACCACTCAAAAGGCTAAAGGATGTCAGGTTTTTAACCCTGTCTTTGACCTCCAGCAATATGGGTTTATTGGGGGGTAAACTCCTGGTATTAATATAAGAAAATGGCAATAAACCATAGTCATTAGCATTCACAATTTTTACTGACTTACCCTGAACAGCCTTGGTCGGGACCAGGATCTGAGTCCTAATATCAAGCTTCCATACACCATCCTCACTCTCAAAGAAGATATATTGACTATCACTGGAAAAAACAGGATTTTGGAACCCAGCTTTATCAATGCTGTACTTTGATTGGTTTTCCAGATCAAGGACTATCCATTTTTTGCCATCATCACTCCCTACAACAAACCTCCCGCTTTTTGAGCATATCAATTCAGGAGAACCATATAAAATACCTTTAAAAGCCCCTAATGGGCGGTAGGTATTTTGTTCCACATCATAAACAGAGGTATCTATAAACTGTGGTTCAAGAGTTAGGAAATTATGTCCTTTGGTTAGATGATAGGCTAGAAAATACCGCTCACTATTGAGTGAAGCCATCGCCGGATACTTATCATTTGGAAACTCCCGGAACTCGTCTGATCCCGATTTCCAAAACCAATATCTTCCAGTTCTGGTTCCACTTTTCTTAGCAGCCAGGTTATCGTCATTGCCGTACCAAATGTTAACCATTCCATTCTCAGGCTTCTCAACGCTGTATAACCCGATCCAATACGATTTCCCTTCCTGTATTTCTGTTACCTTAAAAAAGTCCTCCGTACTTGCAGCAGTCTTTGACAAAGTTGTAGTTTTTCCATTTCCAGTATCAACAAGGGTTAGCTGTATCTTTCTTGTTCCATTTTCATAACCCGAAATAGCCAGCTGTTTACCAGAGGGTAGTAATTCCAGATTGGTAATGGCGTGACTAACTGAAGTCAGCCTTCTTACTCCCTCCTCTGAGGCAACCATTATCTCATAAGTATGATCATTCTCTCTAACGACATACAGTTTTTTATGATCACCCGATACTGGCAGACCCTGCACTTTTTTTATTTGTTGGTGCAGAGTTCCATCTTTTTTATAAATACTGAGGGTAGAATCCTTTGTAAGTATACCGTATTTCCCTAATTCCGAAAGTGGATAGGCAGTCACAACATTATCATAGTGCAGTATTCTTCCTGATCTCAGGTCAACAAATTCTGCCTGACGATTCCCATAGACCAGAACCTCATCATTCTTTAGGAAGCTTACGGAACCGTCCAAAACAATGGTGGTTGCGATAATATTCGGCTTTCGTGTATCGACCACAAGCAATGTATCCTGGCGGATATCATAACGTTTTCTAACGGCCACCCACTTCCCGTCTTCGGAAAGGACTGGATTCGCCAGCCTGTAAAATTTCGACATCCAGCTTTCAAGCGTATCTTTAGTACCTTGTGCTGAGATATTGCTACTAATCAGTAACAATAGGTATATGCAGATTAACTTTCTCATATCTAATAGCCTGAATTTTGTGGGTTAAGATTCGGATTTAGAAGAAGATCCTGCTGTGGAATGGGCCATACCCTATGATATTCCTTCCAGTTAGGCTTTACTGCAACAAGATCACTCAGATGGTCAAGGCGTTTCAAATCCAGAAACCGGTGTCCCATTTCGGTAAAGAACTCTTTTCGGTTCTCCAGAAGAATTTCACTTAACAATATCGTTTTTGTGATGGAACCGGTTAGAGGTAGTAAGCCTGACCGCTGTCTTATGGCATTGATATAAGGCAAAGCTTCAGATATTTTATTCTGTTGGGTCAGTGCTTCTGCTAATAGCAGATACACTTCTTCCAGCCTGAAAACAATTGAATACTCTGTCGTATCATTATTCCTGTTTTTATATTTATCTGCCCTGTACCAGGTATTCTGAGCAACAGTTACAGGAACTGTCCAATTCTGTTTGCGCAAATCAGCCGCTGAAAAACTACTGATAAGATCAGGTGATAAGGCGTAAGTACTTGGCGCAGCACCGGCAAAGTAATACGCCATGCTTTCCAATGTTGGAAATCCCGGCTTAGGTTTCAGCTGCCACAATATATGACGTCCAGACTTCGTAAATACTGCTTTTATATCATTCTGAAACTGATACAACGGACTTTGAACTATACTTTTTAGTATCGGTTCCGCTTCTGCCCATCGTTTTTGCAGCATATAGATTTTTGCCAGCATCAGCTGGGCTACCTTTCTATTAGGATAAATCCTTTCTTGATTTCTATATTCATCATTTAACAAACTAACGGTGGTATTCACATCCTGCACCAGTTTAGAGGCTACTTCTACTGCTGGATTTTTGGTCAAAGATTGGTTAACCTTATAACTGGTCGTGGTTGGATAAGGAATATCTCCGAACACCTGCCATAGATAAAAGAAAATCACGGAACGCATGAGCAAAGCTTCGCCTTTGATCCTATTTTTATCGGCCGCCAAAAGTGAGGAAGATTGCTCTACCCCTTCTATAATACTGTTAGCCAAATAAATTTGCTGGTAGGCATCGCTCCAATAAGAATAGACATCATTATTGGTTGCAATATGTTGGTTCCGATAGAGATCAAAGACCCCATTAGGATTGGCAGTGGCATAAAAATCCAAATCATCGGTATAAGTTCCTAATAATGCTCCTGATTTATCACCCGACACCGGCGATTTATCTCTCATTCCAGCATACAAACCAGCTAATGCTGCATCGGCGGTCTGAACATTTTCAAATACATTTCCTGAAGGGATTTGGTTATTGGGAACATCCACTTCGATCAGCTGCTCACAGGAAATGAAGATGGTCAATAAAAACATGATGATAGCTATTGATATAAATTTTATAATTTCCATAGGTTGAATTTTTAAAGGTTAAATTGTAGTCCAAAAGAAAACGTTCTTAACGGCGGAAGAAATCCCATAAATAGAAACTCCGGATCAATACCAAAGTACCGGGTCAAGGTAACAAGGTTTTGTCCCTGAAAATAGATTTTCACATCTTTAAATACACTGTGCTGTAAAGGAATGCGGTATCCCAGCTGCACATTTTTAAGTCGGATAAAAGAAGCATCTGAAATCGCGGCATCACTGTTTTGGAAAAGAATATGGGAGGAACTGCTGCCGGAATGATACGGCATATAAAAGCCGTTAGGGTTTTCAGACGACCATACATTCATGACTTCTACCGGCTGGTTATTCATACTTCCGGGGACAGGCATGATATAATTGTAATTCCTGTTTCTTTGCTTTACAAACTGCACCAAAAAGGACAAGTCCCAATTCTTATACTTGAGTGTATTGCTCCACCCGCCGAAATATCTTACCCCGACATTTTCAATAACCTGGCTGTCATCAGGGGACGAAATTTTTCCATCGCCATTAAAATCAGTGAACTGATATTGCCCGGTCTTAGGGTCAATGCCTTCTAAATGATACACTTTAACAATGGAGGTAGGCTGTCCAATGACGTATTGGTTCGCATAAGTCGATCCTTCCAATCCGGGAAAAGAAATCAGCTTATTTCTGGGAAAACTGATATTAAATCCCGTTTCCCATTGTAAAGAGCCTGATGATAGAGGACGGGCACTGGCTTCAAACTCCAATCCTGTATTTTCAACGGTGGCATCGAGATTTGCCAGCACGCTTCCAAAGCCTGTTACTGCAGGTAGCTGATACCCCACCAACTGATTGGAAGAACGGTTTCTATACCAGGCGGCTGTAACATTCAATTTATTACCAAGGAGGCCAAGTTCCAAAGCCATTTCAAGTTTTCGGGTCTTCTCCCAGCTATAATCGGGATTATACAAACGGGAGGACAAAAGGCCGGTGGTCCCGTTGTAAACGGAGGAAGGAGAGACAATGTAAGTATCCAGGTACCCATAATCCCCAATATTATCACTTCCAGCTGTTCCAAAGCTTCCTCGAAGTTTCCCAAAGCTCAACCACTTTGCCTCGGATAGAAATGGCTCTTTGGAAAATAACCAGGCAGCTCCCACAGCTCCAAAATTGGCAAAGCGTTTGTTAGGTCCAAAACGGCTGCTTCCGTCCCGTCTTCCGGTGATATTGAGAATATATTTGTTTTTATATTGGTAATTCAATCTTCCAAATATCGCTGCATAGCGGTACTCACTCTGTAATTGATCAGAGATGATTTTGGTTTGTGCCGCTCCAATATTTTGAATAAAGGCATTGCTTTCAAACCCAATTCCTGTCATCGAAGCCTGCTTACTATCTTCACTTTGCAAAGTCGCACCGATAAGAACATCCAGTTCGTGGCTCTCTTTCTTATACACCCAATTCAACTGGGGTTCCAAAATAAAGGAAATCCGGTCCTGATTACTTTGAGAAGCTTTAGAGGTAGCACTGGACTGCCCTAATGCAAATGAAGGATTGTACATCGTATTAGGCTGAAGGGCAGTTTCGTTAAACGTTTGGTAATTAATTCCTCCATTAAGCTTAATACGGAGCCTCGGAATGACTTCATAAGCCGCATTAACGTTAATAAGCACTTGCTTACTTTCATTACCATACGTGCTATTGAATAGAGCGACCGGATTCGTAAAAGTATTATGCTCCCAGTTCACACTTCCATCTGCATTATATAACTCAGGAGCATTGGGAGGCAGAAAGTAAGCCTGACGTGTCATATCGGTCCTTAATACATTATTCTTCTGTACTGAAAAGAGATTGGACACACTGAGCTGAAAGCGCTTGTCTTCTGACTGATGGCTGATACTTGTAGAAATTGTATTGCTTTTGTACTTAAAGTCTTTCATAAATGCAGTGGTCTGCTCATTATGTCCAAGACTCAGCAAAAAGGTTGTAGTCTTACTGCCACCGCTTAATGAAAGCTGGGAATTAGAGGTAGTGGCAGTATTTCCTATCAGTCGTTTAGGCCAGTCTGTGTATCGATTCTGGTCCCAAGTCCCATTAACATCATATGCTGTCGCAGGATAATTGGTAATTCCGTCGTTGGCAAAAGCCTTTTTACGCATATCAAGGTACTGCTGGGTATTCATCATATGCAAATTGGACAGTACATGGCTCAGTGCATAAGACGTATTGAACTGAAGTCCCAGCCTCCCTGATTTTCCTTTCTTGGTAGTAATCAGTACAACTCCATTAGCTCCCCTGGAACCATAAATAGCCGTAGCATCTGCATCCTTCAGGATCTCTATACTTTCTATATCACCAGGATTAATGCTGTTCAAAGGATTGATATTAGCACCAGGCAGTGCCACACCGGAATATAAGGAAGTCATCTTACCGCCAATAGGTATTCCATCAACCACATACAGGGGCTGGTTACCGTCTATATCACTGTTGCTGATGGTACGTAAGCTATTTCTGCCCCTGATCTGGATATCAAAGCCCCCGCCAGGAACTCCTGAACCTTGCGTGATATTGACCCCGGACATGCGTCCCTGTATTGCTGATAACACATTAGTGACCGGCTGATTCTGAATTTCCCTTGCCGTAACTTTTGAAATACTCCCGGTGCGTTCCCGATCTTTTACTTTATAGTACCCGCCGTTCAAAATGATCTCATCAATCTTTTGCGGTTTTTCCCCGGAAAGAGCCAGTTTCTTTTTAAGGGTATCTGATTCTAAAAGGTGAAGATTATCTTCGGACAAACCCGCAGTATTCATACCTTCCTTATACCTGATAATGATAAAAGCTTTATCTCTCGACAATACTTCAAACGGTAAACCATGGAGCATGGTCCTTAAACAAGTGACGGCATCCACATTGACACATTTGACACCTTCTATAGTAAATAGTTTTAAATGCTCTGGAGAAAAGGAATGCTCCAGCCTATTCTTTTTGAAAAATTCTTCAACGGCCTTGGCTGCCGTTGTTTTCCCGGTCTCGAAATTAATTTTCTTTCCGGAAATGCCCTCCTGGGCATTTAATACAGCATTGCTAAGAATTAACAGCAATCCTGCTAAGCAAATAACATTTTTCATATTTTTGCATGGTTAAAAATTAGTATTCTTCTGATAATTATTAATTTTTTTCTGGCCGGTACTCGCAATACCGGCCTTTATATTTTATCTGAACCATCAGTTCCCTGTGATGAAAGCAAAACCCAGTAGCTGCCAGATCTTACTTTTCCAGTTGATATCCTGTATCATATTTTTTAAATGTTAAGCCTGTCGATAATGCCAGTGCCTGAAGGACCGATTCTCCTGTTCTATTCTCCGAATGCATTGAAACAAGAGTAGCAGAAGCTTCTGCTGGATATTCCACCCTTATACCATACGTTTTTTCTATAACCAAGAGGACCTCATCCAAGCGGGCACCATCAAATTGCAGATTGATATGCTGTATATTATCCTTGGAGGTTTTTTCCGTGCCTGCCACTGTTGAGATGCCTGTAACCACAGCTACTTTACGGCTTCCATAATTATCAAATGCTTCATGGGGAGACAATTCATATACCCTGTCCTTATGTTCATTTTCAGAGACAGCCACTTTTCCTTTATACAATTCCACCCTGAAAGTATTTTTCTCCTGCATCATTTTAAAGACCGTTCCAAGAACTTTAGCCTGATAGTTATTTCCATACACAATAAAAGGGTGCGCCCCGGATCTTGTCACCCGGAATACCGCATTGCCTTCCAAATAAACTTCTCTCGTATCGGCAGGAAATGACCTCTCCACCGTTAGTTTTCCACCAGATAAAAGTTTTACTTTCGAGCCGTCTTTTAAGACAAGCTCTATGTCTCTGTCTTCTGCCATAAATACCTCCGGCCTCGTCATCCGATGATATCCCCAAAAACCTATAACCATAAGTACAATGATCATAGTAGTAACACCCAGCTTTTGCTTTTTCTTCTTTTTCTCTTGTCGGTCAATACCCACTGAAATATTCTCCCACAGTGTCTTTGACTCTTCCGGGGTTAATTCTTGCCCTTTTTTTTCTTGATCGTTAATCTCGTTGTTTTTCATAGAATGTATTCATTTAGGTCCTCTATGAATATATAGTCCGGAAGTCAAAAAAAAACACCCCAAGAAGGAGTGTCTTTAATACATATTAACATTATTTAATACTATTTAACATCAATAGCTAATTTTTAAAACCCAATTTTTCCCGCAGAAACCTAAACGTTTTATCAATTTGATTGCCAATCGCAGAGGGAGACATATTCATTTCCATGGCAATTTCCTTTCGGGTTCTTCCTTCTATTTTGTTCATCAGGAAAATATGCTTCCTTTTCTCGGGAACCAGATCAAGAGTACAATAAATTGCTTCCAGGCGACGCTCCTTTTCCAGCAGGATTTCCAGCTCTTCTTCTGAATAATCGCAAATCTCAACCTGCAATTCTTCAAGGGAAACAGACCCTCCCAATACACCGGAATGATATTCTTTATAAAAATGATAGATTTCCTGCCTGCAGGTACGGAAGATAATGGCATCAGCAACATTTTTTTTCAGCTGCTTCCGGTACTTCCATAGATGAATAAAAACATTTTGTACAATATCCAATGCATCATTTCTTTTTCCTACTTTTTTAAAAACGTGGGAGAATATAAACTGGCTGTACTTTTCAAATACTTCCTTCTGGAAGTCCCTGTATTTCTTTAAAACAAACATCTTATTCGGGGATCATTCTATTCATTGCAATGAGTCAGAGATTTTACATAGACAGGGAATGAAGTGTCTTCCAGCTGTCTTCACTTTTGTGTTGAAAAATTCAGATCACAAAATATAAACATTACTGAAACAAATATAGGAATTATTTAATAACAAGTGATTTATATCACAAAATATCAAACCATATCAACGAAACAACTGGTTTTTCTACATCTATAATTCACCTGATCACTACTATCAAATAGTACTCCCGAAAATATATTACTCCATATTCCTTCCGTTTTTGTTTTCTCCACGCACTTTCTATTCCCTCACGCCTGGCACCATTGATCCCAATGAAAACATTACTCCATACAGAGACAATTTACACAGGTAATACTTTCCAAAGAAACCGGATAAAAGGCAGCTAAGGTAAGACGTACACCTCACGCACACGCCTGCCAAAAGACTACGGCATAAACGGTTTCCCCCCATAAATGGGTCCCCCCAATTATTCCGTTTCCTTTTGGCTTTTCCCTTTGTTCGTCTTCCATATCTGCTTTCTTTTTTCCGGTTTTTCTTTTGGAAAGTATCACGAAAAAACGAAGCAAACAGGGAAAAAGAGGACAAAAAAAGATTCTCTAACACTAAAAGAACAAAGTCATGAACATCATCGGAAGACTAACAGCAGATGCACAGGTACGCACAACGACAGCCAACAAAGAGGTAGTTAGCTTCTCCCTGGCAGTGAACGACAGCTACAGGAACAAGCAAGGCGAACGCATTAACCAGCCCACCTATTTCGATTGCTCCTACTGGCTCAGCACAGGGGTAGCTAAATTTCTTGCGAAAGGAACACTCGTAGAACTCACCGGAAGGGTATCTGTCAACGCATGGACAGGGAAAGACGGGAAAGCCCATGCAGGGCTGAATTTCCATACCTCGCAAATTAAGCTATATGGAGGTAGCGGAAAAAACAGCAATGCACAAGAAAAGCCTGAACCGCAGAAAAACAAAAAAACAGATAAGGAAAACGGAACAGGCGACCTCCCTTTCTGACCATCTACAATCAATCAATTCAAAATTTAGCAAAATGAAAACATTCAAGTTCACAATACAGAACCTTCTCTCTCGTAAGGGAGATAAGATAAGCGCCCCCATGTCCCCGATGCTTTTTGCCAAGGAGATGGCGAGCCAGAGAAAGGAAAAATTTAACCGATTGGCCAGAGTTTGGTTTGAGGATGAAACAATCCACCAAGTACAGGAAGATGGTGGCTATACCGGCTATGATACCTTAATCATTGCCAGCCAGTTCGCCAATGATTTGAGCCTTACCCTTTGGGTAGATGAAGGAACACAAGGTATTCCCGTAGCACTCGCTTTTCAATCGGATAAGGAAGTAATTATTACACCAGCCTATAGCGAAGCTAAGTACGCCCGTAAGCTATCCGTAAGCGAAATAGAGGAAATCTTCACCTACGTCTTTGATAATCCTTCAGCCCTCGACATCCAAAACGAAACAGATCATTCAACAGGCGAAACAAAAGACAGCCTGTAATCCTATCCGGGCAGTCCTCACGACAGGATTGCCCATGTTCTAAACTTTAAACAATCATTTTAAAATTCAATATCATGACACAGGAAATAGATATAACAGAAGCAAGTGTATATGTGGGAACATATCACAAGTACAATAATGGCTCATTATATGGAAAATGGCTGAAACTGGGGGACTATGCTGATAAAGACGACTTCTATGATGCCTGTAATGAATTACACAAGGACGAGGATGAGCCGGAAATGATGTTTCAGGATTATGAAAATATTCCTGAAGGCTTGATAAAGGAATATTGGATAAGCGAAAAGGTTTTTGAAATCATTGAAGCTTTTGCCAATATGGATGAGAGTCAGAAAGACCCATTTTTAATTTGGTGTACCAATAAACATTATCAGCTCTTAAAGGAAGACATTAACGACCTTATTTCTTCCTTTCAGGATGATTACATAGGAGAATATGATAGCGAAGAAGATTTTGCTTTGGAACTCATTGAACTGAGAGATGATCTCAATGAGTTTGCAAAACGATACTTCGATTATAAGGCATACGCCAATGATATATTTTGTTCTGACTATTGGTATGATAACGGCTTTGTATTCTATAATTCATAAAAATTAACTACTGGTGACTATCTATACAGGCAGTCGTCCTTTAAACAAACAATAATGAAAACACAATATAACTTTCAAATAAAGCAAGAGAATGACCAAAGGGAATGGGAACAGATAGAATTTTTTCCAAAAAGATACCATAGCAGATCAACTGCGGTACGATATGTAAGAACACTGTCTATACAATTCAAATCAATAATTCGCCTAACAGAAGGCAAAGACCCTTTTTCAGTTAGCGGAACATACATCAAGGAAAGTGATAACCCCATCAATTAAAAGGATGAAAATAAGAGATCTATACGGCTGTACAATAGAGGTTACTAATCTCAATAAAGCAATAAGACAAACCCAACTATTCAAGGAATACAGGCATGAGGACAAAAGTTTCTCAGACTTTGATAAAAGACAAAATGCCTATTGGACAGACCTATACAATAAGCTGGTGGAAATCCATAGGCAATTAAAAAACACTTCTAAATAAAAAGATCATGAACGCAAATTTTTTCGGGCAGATTGCCCAACTCAATATCACTGGAAATTTACTCCTTACCATAGCCCCAACAGAGGGAAACAGCTTTATTGTGTCCGTAATGCTACAAAATGAAACATGCACGGATAAAGCAAAAGACATAATACCACCATTTACCCTCAGAGGTACTGCGGAGGAACTGGATATGGGATTTATTGAAAGGATCACACGTCCAATGCAAACCGTCTCCGGCTTACTCGATAACATGGAATCTTTTATGAAACAGTTAGAAGAAGCTCGCTTACGGTCCTCAATGGAAAAGGAAAAAACCGATAAAGAAAAACTGGAAAAAGAAGCAAGAGAGAAAAAATACCACAATGCGATGTTGAAAGCAGACACCTTTGAAAAAGGCCAGAGGTATAAAGATGCATGGACGGCATTGCCCAAAACGGCTGATTATCCTGAATACGCAGAAATCATAAGGAAACGGCAGGATGACTTTGCCCGTCATTTTGCCCCCGACCTTTTTAACGCCGAGCAAACTCCGCAAGAAATAGAACCGGAGATTCAAGAATAACTATTTAACATTAAAAATGAAAAATCATGTTACTAGCAACACAATTAGAGAGAGTATTTCTCTTTACCGACAAAGGACAGGAAATCAAACTTACCGACCCTGAGCCAAAATGGAACGTACAGGCAGTACTTAATTTCTATTCAGGCACATACCCCATCCTGACCACTGCCAAAATATCTGCACCCGTGATCAAAGATGATACAGTACAGTACCGCTTCGAGAGCGCGATCGGTACAAAAGGTTAACCCATTAAATCGTAAAACAATGACTTATGCAACCACATATAATATCAGGGACTATAAAGCTTCCCGAAGACCCAAAGCAACAAAAGCTCCACAGTCAGCTGATGGAGTTCGCAAGCTGGATGAAAAAACCCAAGGATGCCAGCGAAGTGAAAAAAGACAGGCGACAGCCTGTCCCGGTTACAATGCTTCCTTTAGTTTTCTGAGAACAGCATTCTTGCCGAAACTGAAAGAAGATGAAGAGGTACAGGTTTGCAAAAAAGCAGAAAAAATGGAAAGGGATTTTTTTTCATCCTTTTCCTATCTCACCGATCACTATGATCTGAAACCCCTACAAACCCGTTCATTTGGCTATCCATATAATATGGCTCTCTCCTTATGGGACACTCAAAAGCAACTCAACGAAAAATATGAGGATTGCCAGGACATTAGGCTGATACAGGACAGTAAGAATATATATATATCCTGTACAGAGCGTTATAATACAAATGGAAGCCTTTATTATATCCCGATTATACCAATCCATCGAATGTTTGAAGAACCACAGCGCGAAAATACAGCCCTTTTACTTCTATCTGTGTTTTCTTACCTCTATAATATTGCAGATATTCCCTACTACCGTGATGAAAACAGTTACTTATACTGGCAGTATCAAATGCTCCAAGATTGGTTAATTGAAAGTGAGTATGAAGAAGAAGAACAGAAAGATTGTATAGCCGAATTTACGCAGGCAGAGCAGATAGGCGACTATATGGAACAAATGATTTCCAACCATATCCATTTAGATTTATTTAAAACACGTTTAGATTCTTTTGAAATCAAAGACTCTTTTGATAAAGACTGCCAGCGATTAGCCTGTGAAGCCTATACAATTTATGAAAAATACCCAGATAATACCATTTTCCAAAATGCCCAACCTAATAGCGAAACAGACGGGTATGATTGGGACAATACAATTTCAATGGACAGGTATATTTCCTTTTGTGCCAATGATCACGGATGGCTGAGTGAAACTCTTGAACAAACCGTTAATAACGAATTGCAGGAATATGGACAGATTGAAGAACCTACTATTTTCAAACATTTTAACAGCAAGAGATTGGCACCGCTTAACCTTGATTTTGAAAATCGTCTATTTCCACTGTTAGATGATCTCTGTTACGTTTTATATCACTATAAACCCTTAACGAAATGAAAGAACTATATGATATTACCCCCGAATTAGGTCAGCTATACTTTCCTAAATCAGCACTGATTTTCTATCAGACAGAAGAAAAGACACCGGATGCCTATGTAGAGTATTTTGACATGGATCATACCGGAATGCCTATTAATGCTCATCCACTGACTGTAAGGGAAGCTAAAGCATTGACTAAAGCGTTGTCCATTACTGATGAAAAAGTCAACTGTTTGCAATCTCATGGTATTATGGACAGTCATATTCTGCATGTTGCCCCTCTAAATGGTAAGGCAATATGGTTTACAAAGTCAACGCAAAGGAAATTTTGCTTTACTGAAAACCTTAACCTGCCTAACGGAAAGGCATTTGTGCCACCTCTATTGTGGATAGCAAATAGGCAGAGCCTAACGCTGTTTGCACTGGCCAGCAACCATAGACCCACTGAAAAGACCATGCTTTATCATGCTCCGTTCTTCAACATTTATGAAGATGGAAAAGTATGTATGGGAACCGTTGATGTGCGGATAGAGAAAACGGCCTCACTGGAAGATTTTATCAGAACTTGGGAAGATCATTTCTTTAATAGCTATTTCAGCCATCTGATGGCAGGACACAACCCTATTAACGGGAACTGTGTGAGCCTTTGGGGTAATCTCATTGCCACAGGAGAAAGATTCCCAATAGAAGTACTCAAAAAAAGCAACACAACCTTTAAAGATCTATTAAAATGAATACTGAAAAACCCAAAATGCATTTTACAGATAAAGAGCTTCTCAATCCTACCAATCCGATTACTGTAAACCTGATCGGCGCGGGTGGTACAGGTTCAAAAGTCCTTACCTGTCTATTGGAAATGAACCACAGCCTCATTGAATTGGGACATCCGGGGCTGTCTGTCCGCCTTTGGGATAGTGACACAATAAGTGATGCCAATATAGGCAGACAGAGGTTTGCCCAGTGTGAAACAGGATTGTATAAATCCGTTGCGCTCATTAACCGCGCCAACCGATGGGCTGGCACTAACTGGAAGGCTGAAATTATAAAATTTGGAAAGGACAATTTTGGAAAGTTACCCACCCATGCAAAAGCAACATTGTATATCTGCTGTGTTGATACGGTAAAAGCACGGTTTGAGATTACCGACATCCTCAAAGAACTTGGGGATTACAGAAACTATGGAGGTCATCCAACATATCTCCTTGATTATGGGAACAGCCAATTTACGGGACAGGTGATCCTTTCAACCATTGGAGAAATCAGACAACCCAAATCCGAAAAATTTGAAACGGTTGCCAATCTACCTTTTATGACAGACGAATATGGTGATCTCTTACAACAATCTGAAATATCAGACGATACCCCAAGCTGTTCTCTTGCCGAAGCTCTTGGAAAGCAAGACCTGTATATTAATTCAGCATTGGCTCAAATGGGCTGTTCCTTGCTGTGGGGGTTATTTCGCAACGGAATGACCCCATATAGGGGATTCTTTCTCAATTTGAAAGATTTCCGCTCTGTACCCATTCCCGTCTGATGTCAAAATCGGCGGCAAAAATGCCATCCCTTCCGAAGTGGAGGGACCGCATTTTTGCACTCAAAATGGCGTAGCCCGTCAGGTAGAACCCTATCCTCTCCACAAACCTACTTCACGTTATACCTGACCGGCTACAGCATATTTGAACGGAACTCTCTTGAGTTCCGAAATTGTAATCCAAATGGAATATTAATAGAAATTCATCTACTTAATGTCAGCCCTGTCATTGTACAATTTATAAAAGCACCACAATTACAGGCTTTTTTTGATTTGGGAAATTCCAAAGATAAAAATCGAGACTATTTCACTTTATTTAACTCAAGTTTAATCTTGCCATTCTTTTTCAAATTCATCCTTTGTTATAAAATCAGAACTCTCTAAATCAAGTTCTTCAATAGTTTGATCATATAACATTGATTCTCCATTCTGAGAGTTTTCTAATGTTAAAAATACTTTCCCGCGAGAACTAAGTTCAATTTGCCTGATAGCTTGCTTATTTTGGAACTGTATATAAAACCATATATTTTCTTCCTTCCAATACTTTTTTACAAATAATTCCTGCATAATTTCCTATACTTAAGGTTTAAAAGTTCACACATTACTTAAAATTTTGCATTTGAAAGCAAGAGGAAACCTTGGGTATCTCTTGTCATTTATTTCCTATGCATCACTAATTGCATAATTAAATAGAAGCTTTGTCAACTCGTCATTTGATAATAATCAATTTTGGTCGTTTTTTGATTCTTTTATTGAGTGTAAAATTCAAAGTGTTTTAGATTCATACATTCACTTGTTTTGGGGTGAATAACCTAATTACTTCGTTAATTTAACTTTGGGCAGGTTTAAAATTTCCATTTTAAATTCATTATTTAAAATTGGCAATAATTCTCCGTATTCAAAGACTCTCATAGGTAAAACTTGAAGATGTTCCACCGGCCACCAAGATCTTTCTGCATAGCGAATTAAAGTTTTCCATGCCAACTCTAGTCTACCTGAAATCACATAAAGTCTCGCTATATCTACATGAATATTCTCAATCTTAATTTTATCCGCATACTTTTCATAACATTCAAAAACATCAGAAGTTGCGCAATCAGTGATCATAAACTGCAAAATATATTCAATTCCCTCTATGCTATCTGGGTCTAGTTTAGGTCGATACTTTCTCAACTGATCTTCAAACTCTCTTTTAGCTTTCCCCTCAGTTATTAAATTAATTGGAGGTTGATCAATGTATAATTTTTTATATCCTTTTAGTTTTAAAATATGCTGTTCAGTCAAATATCTATACTGGCTTACTAAATGTTCAGGCAAATCTAATTGTTCTTTTACCTCTAAAAAAAAATTATAAAATTTAATTGCTCTTTCTACCTGATCACTTTCAATAGCTGCATAAGTATAGGCATAAAAATGTTCGGTAAGTATATTTCCGGCATACCACTTATCATTATGTAAAAGAGATCGCTCGTCATAATCCATTGCAGAATTATAATCACTTTGATAATAGAATATCTCAGCCAAAACAATACCCTTTTGTGCATCGAAGCCTTCTATGCTATCTAGATTAGTAATACAATTTTCTACTACTCCGTTTCTGATCTCGTCAAAAAAAACTCTTAGTTTTTTTGGAAGTTTTTCAATAGACATATTTACTTCAATTTTCTTTATATTGTTTCAACACTTTTGTTTCCATATTTTCACTTGGCCAGATTTCTATATGGTAATAGTCGTTATCGTTATCATGGGCAAGATCTACCTCTTGAACACTTGTAAAATTAGATGAATACACTCGTACACGATAACTACCAGGCACCACTTTTATAGTGGCCTCTGTCAAACTATTGGGACTATTTAAGATTTGTAATTCCCCAGAAGTAATTTTAAGCCCACCTTCTACAACATGGTCATATTTGCTAAAGTCCATATCAGTATTTGGCTTGTCTAATACTTGAATATCTCCCTTGACATTACCATAACTTTGTGTAAATACTATCAACGCACTATCTTCAGACGACAAACGTTTATTCATATCATTTTTAAAGGAATTAAAGTCTTTTTTTGTAATAAAATTCTTGCCAACAGAACTTAAATAGAATTGATTAAATTGAGTATAAAATTTAAAATTTTGACTTTTTTGATCCTTACTAGGGTTTGGTGAACATGCAAACATAATGCTTGCCATTAATAAGATTGAAATTTTTTTCATTTTTATATTTTTAACTTAAATATTAATTCTAAGATACAACCTAAACATGCTCCACATTATGGAGATATACGTACTTATTACAGAAGGGTAAGTTATATTAGAAGATTAAAATTAACATTACTACATTAAAAAATTAGAGTGCTTATCAGCACTCTAATTCCAAATTTATAAGGGATTATTGTATTGTTTCAATACTTTTCTTTCCATGTCGTGACTCGGCCAAATTTCTATTCGATAATAATCATTATCAGTATCATTCGCTAAATCAGTTTCTTCAACACTCGCAAAATTTGAAGAATAGATTCTTACTCGATAATCTCCGGGTTTAACTTTTATAGATAATTCAACATCACTTCCTGGCCAACTTAGTATTTCTAAATTACCAGAGGACGATTTAATACCACCTTCAACGATGTGATCATACTTAGTGAAATCAATATTTTGAACAGGACCATTTTCTAAAACTTCAATCTTCCCTTTTACATTACTATAACTTTGGGTAAAGATCACAAGAGCATTTTTTTCTACCCCAAGCCTAGCAATATACGCCGCTTTATCAGCTTTAATGCTATCTTCTACAAAACTTGCTTTATCACTGGTTATATAAAACTGGTTATATTCAGTATTAAACTTAAAATCTTTTATGCTCATATCTTTTTCTGTTTTAGGTGGGCAACCAAATATGCTCATTACTGCTAATATTATTAATAATTTTTTCATAGTAATTATAATTTTATGGAACAACTGGAGCCATTCTCCAAATTAAATAGGCAGCATATACCACAGCAGCCCCCATTACAACTGGCCGTGAGGTTATAAAGATTTCCCCTTGTTAAAAAATTAGAGTGCTTATCAGCACTCTAATTCGTAGTTTATTGAGGATTATTATATTGCTTTAAAACCTTCCTTTCCATATCATCGCTAGGCCATGCTTCAATACGATAATGATCATTATCAGTATCATTAGGTAAATCATTTTCTTTTACGCTTGCAAGATTGGAAGAATAAACCCTTACTCGATATTTGCCAGGATTAACTTTAATTGATAATTCTAAATGAGCATTAGGACAATCTCTGATCTGTAGTTCTCCTGATGGCAAATTGATTCCCCCCTCTACAATATGATCATATTTGTTGTAATCTAAGTTTATAACTGGTTTATCCAATATTTCGATCTCCCCTTTAATATTACCATAACTTTCAGTACCAACTCCAATTATTCCTTTCTCCAAAGCCAATCGGTTATTAAAAGCTTCGTCACTCCAAAAATTTGCTGACCCAGCATTCCCTTTATTTTCGTCTTTCCCATCTTCAATATAGAATTGATTATATTGAGTTGAAAACTCAAAGTATTTTACCTTCATATTTTTATGTGTGTTAAATGTACATGAGCATAATATGCACAAGATTATTATATATGATATTTTTTTCATAATTATTTATTTTTTATGGAACAGGAACATTCTTCAAAATGTAATATGCACCAAGTACAACTGCTGCTGCAGTTATAACAGGCCACATTTTATATGGAATTGCTGGACGGCTAAAATCTGGATGGCTAACCACCGGTGCAGGAGCAGGAACAAGGCCCTCTAACGCTCGTTGCTTTAAATCTTCTGGATCTCTTCCTTCCGGAACGGGAATTACCATGAATGCATCTCCCGTTTTCAAGCCTCTATATAAAACACTTAAACTACCTCCTTGTGAAGAATTTTCTTTTGATGGAACATATACAACATCAGAATTGACACCCTCAAATGTAGAAGCATATGGATATTCATCTCTTTGAAAAATTGGATATTTTGAAGGTAATCCACTATTTTTTATATTAGCTTTACTCCTATCATCTCTCGCTTTTTTATCAGAATCATAATGTAGAATCTGTGGTTTGCCTTTTATAAACGAATTCAAAGTATGTCTATATATATTAGGAGTTAGTGCCTGAGGGACAAAATGAAATCCTTTTAAATTAATACCTCCAGTAGTTGCAATCTGATTTTGAATGAAGTTTAAAACCAATAGTGCATAATTCCCAGTAAAACCGACACCATTTCCTCCGTATAAAGAAGAGATACTGGAAGTTTCTGTTATATACCCAAATCCTCCAAAATCAGCAGAGGTACCACCGCTTCCATTAGGAACTTTCTGATGAGGATTAAAGCTACCACCCGCCATTTGCCACATATATGAACCTGGCACCAAATGGTTCTCCATTCCTTCGTAAGGAGCAGGTACGGCTTTTCTACCATCAGGATCAATAAAGCTTACTGGATTATTAAGTGCGTAGTTGTAAGGGTTAAATCTTCTTGAAGTCTCAGCCAACGGATCAATGACTCCCCATCTTCCGATATCAGCCATGTACATCCTTGCTCCATAGTCATTCCAACCGGTTTCTTTTTGCAGCTCTTTACCGTTATACTTGTAATTGTAGGATGGGTTTCCTCCTATAGTATTATATCCTGCGTGTTTTAACCCAAAAGGATAATAGTCGTTCTCTTCAAGAGCTTCTGCGCTGCCACTAGTATTTTTAAAATAGCTGAGGCGTATATTTCCCAAGTGGTCTGTATAGTTGTAAATATACTTATTATTTTCAAAATTATAATAGCCTTCTGAAGTGGGAACAAATTTTAAAACAAGAGGCCCTGTTCCTTTTTTGCTTGTTGTGGTTTCATACTGAAAACCATCGAGGTATTCGGTAGTATTAGATGTAAGCTCTGTCGCAGTACCTAATGGATCGAAAGGAGTATAGTTATATACTTTCTTCACTTTTGTTCCATCAGCACGATACGTATACGCGGTATTTTCATTAATGATTCCTGTACGTGTTTGCAATCCCTTGTCAAATTTGATATAATCTGGAAGATTAAGGAAGTTATAATCTATCTGCAAAATACCTTTATCCCTATGATCTGCAATATTCCCATTATCATCATAAGAAATCATATTTCCAGATAGGTCTGGATATCCGTTGTAGTTAGCAGAAGCATCTGTTACTGAGTTCAATCTGTTCCCTGTGTAACTATAGGTAAGATCATCCATAAGGGAGGCCATTCCTGACATTCCTGTATTTCTCTTGATCGAAGTGATATTGCTTCCGGAATCATATTCCATGATCTCATTGTAAAAGCCGTTTTGAGGCACAGAAGCATTAGGTTCAGAATAAATTCCCTTTTTTAATCTGTTTAAAGCATCATATTGATAGTTGTATTGTCTTAATATATTGTCGGTAGAAGTTTTCCAGGTTACTTCCGTGATGTTCCCATTGTACTTTGCCGGAGAATTGTTTGCATTTTGGGGATTGGTATATTTCAGTTCAAACCCGAACAGTTTTGTTCCCAGCTGTGTAGGATCATTCACTTTAGTAAGTACACCACGAATGTCATAGGTATAATCTATATTTTGCAGATTGTTTCCAACCTTTTTGTTGCTGAGCTGTGAAAGTTCATTGTAGGAATTCTCCACAAGTAACTCCTGTGGCTGGGTGCCAATCTGGTGCCATTGCTTTTTTAGTCTGTTTTTACTGTCATACTCAAAAACCTGGCTGATGATTTTCTCTGTATCAGCAATCACTCTCTTATGATAGACTTTGGTCTGTTTCACTACACCTGCAAAATCATACTCTGTTTCTGTTTTTGTGTATCCTTCAAGGTGATTAATGGAATAAGTACCAATAGCCATACCTTTGGTATTATAATAGGCATAACTTTTAGTCCAGTTATTATCCTCAATATTCTTAACAAGATTAAGAGTGGGGAAACCTTTTGTACTAACAGAAGTGCCTGTTATATCAGTGATCACACTTTGCCCGAATATGCTTACCGGAAAGGCAGGATTAAAACTATAAACAGGATAGGTATCATAATAATTAACACTTAATACAGTTACACTTCCGGTTGGAAAAGCATTTTGTGTATAGAAAACCTGCATCCCATTTGCTGTAAAGGAACTATCACTCCTTGATTCATTATTTTCAGCGTTAATGGTAATGTTATTAACATTATTCTGAAGGACTATCCTTGAATCCGCACTTGGGAAAAACCCGGAATACAGCACTCTTCCCCATTTATCATACTTGACGAACATCCACCCTTTCGCAGAAAAAGAATTGTTCACCGTTCTAAGCTTAGCATCCTGTGTCAAGATAACCCTGTCCTGCTGATCGTATATACTGAATTCCCAACCCTTACCAGGAAGTTTTTTCTCCACTTGCCTTCCCTGGGAATCATAGTGGTACTGATAGCATAGATTATCCAGTACAGAAGTACTAAGCGGTACAGAAACAGATATCCCTGTGGATGCCAGCGGTGGGATCACATATGCAAGGTTTCCAAATTCATCATATAAATAATAAGTATCTATTGTTTTTGTCCCATCATTTTTCCTTACCAAAATAGTTTTACCGGCACCATCTTTAAACTCAGTACTTACGTTACTATCTCCATCCGTTGTAATGCTTTTAGAAAGCGTGTTGGCAGCATAATCCGGGCTGTAGGTCAGTGTATAAGAAGTAGCGTTATTAACCCAGGAAGTGACAACGGATATCTTTTTGACATTATCACCCTGTGCGTTGGCAGATACAGCAAGCTGTAATGGGTGTGATGCCCATGAATTACCTGCCGGAATCACCTGCTTTACCTGTCCGCTGATATCATTCTGAAATATATTCTCAGAATATATTTTCTCAGATCCATATGCTGCACCAGCATTGGCAAGCGGGGTGGAATAAATAGCCCCACCCTGTGACCCGGACTGAGGAACGGGAAGAAAACTTTTTGCCTGTCTATCATAATTATCATATTCTCTATGCTGAACAATGTCCTTTCCGGACGGAGTAGCCCCAATGGAAATCACCTGTTTACTTCGGCCAAACCCATCTACATATTCTACTTCTTCATTCTTTTTGGTACAGGTTGTATCTAGGCATTTTTTGCTGTATATATAATTTTCCGCAGAACTCAGCGTCTGGGCATTTATAAACAATGCCAGCCCTAAGCTTACTATTGATAATATTCTTTTTATAATCATGTGTTTTATTGCTTATAGTTATACTGGTAAGTTTTAAGTGTTTTACCATTCTGATCCACTACTTTCTCAAGTCTTCCGGCTTTATCGTAGGTATACATCTCTTTTGAACCATTAGGCGTTGTAATGGAGGTCATTCCTGTGAGGACATCCCATGTATAGGTACTAACGTTGAACTCTTTCAGAAAGCTGCTAATTCGCAGATTCTCCAGAGCTGTTTTCAGATCAGACTCATTTTCCGGGGTTGCAGAATTAGAAGCTGTTATTGCATTCTGTACGGCAGGCAGGGAAATAATCTGAGCATATGAAGACCCCTCTATTTTTGCAATAGGTTTGGTATTGTTATATCCATATATAACAGCGGTCGGAATCCCTTTAGGAGTTTTGGTTTCTACAGGATTTCCATAGCTGTCATAATTACTAAAGATTACCTTAGTCTGCGCTGACTGGTTCTGCATTTCATATGAGTTGATAGAGGTTACCTGCAACGAAGACGGATTATCATATTTGGTTTCTGCCTTACTGACAAGTTTTCCATTTATCTTCATTTCCGTTTCAAGGGCAGTCGAAAGCATCCGGGCATTAACCAGCTTGATATTATTTAGATCAGAAGAATATTTTATATTCGTCTCTGTAATTTTTCCGTCCGGAGCTGTAACCTTTGTATAGACAGGCTCAAAATTAAGAGGACTATACGTTATTTCAGAGATATTTTCCAATGCTGACCCATCGCTAAAAAATGCTTTTGAGGTTGTTTTTGCTGACCGCGTCCAAGATGCCTTGCTTGTTGTTCCGTCACATAGAGTATATTCAGATGCATTATTGATTTCATTGAGTACATAGTCTATATTTTCACTTGAAACCAATTGATTTTGTGTATTATAGACTTCTTTTTTATATAGTAACCCTCCTGAAACAAGATTATAATGGGGCCTTGTTCCATTTCCTATAAAATCTGTAGGTCTTTTGAAGTAATATTGGGAATATCCAAGATTATTAGAATCGCCATATATCTCTTTTACATTGTTGTATAAGATCACAGAGTTCAGGTAATCATATTCCTGTGACTGGCAGGTTTCCAGTGTAAAATAATCTCCACTTGAGTTCCACGCATTATCAAAAGCATCATACTTATAATTAATACTTTTTTTCAGAGTATTATTATCATAATATTCTATCCTTCTAATTCTTGCTCCTGTTGCTATTGTTTTAGCATTTCGGTAGGGTGGCGGATCTGTCTCAATTCTTCCGATACTAAACTCCCCGTTTCCAAAACCAGTATTAACTTCTATTGTATAGGTTCCCGGTGTCAATAAATATTTTGGTGTCTCATTGCTTGTAACGACCGTGCCTGCCTTTTTGACAACGTATGTGATTTGGTAATTATAAGTATCAGGATTATCATGAATACCCAGTTGATACTTGTTTTTATAGAAAACGTAGTCATCTTTTCTAATAAAAATAGCTCGCGGTTCATCTACCTGGAAAGTATAGGTGCGGGTGATATTTGTGTCAAAAAATATTTGATCATAGACATATCGCTGGATTTCAGGATATTTGATCGAATAATTATCTGCACCAGGATAGCTGACAGCTGTATAGATCTCATTCGCATCATATTGATAGACGACACGACCACCTTCCGGCAACTTCATTTCCGTCAGGGCTCCGATCATCTGTGAAGGAGTCGAGCCTGAGTTCTCATATTGAAAAGAATATCTTGCAATGGTATTCTGATCTTTATCAAGTTTGTACAGATTTGTCAGAATTCTTTTTTCTTCTGCTTGATTATTTGGTATACTAATGATCCCATACTCAAATTTGTATTTGGAAACCTGCCTTCCTGAATTATCCAATAAAGAAACACTTTGCAGCTTGTTGGGATCACTGCTTCCATTATTCTCCCAATAGGGCTCATATATATTCTCAAAGTTGATTTTTCCAAAGATGGTTGTGACTGTTGTCAGGTTACAACTTTGATATTTTGTAGATGTCCCACTATATCTGGTATCTTTCTGATAAGCAAGATTTACAATTTCAATATCATTTTCATCAAGAATTTTGCTCAGATAAAATGCAGATCTGTAGTTGGTTTTATAACCTTCCCTTGAAGCAATACTGTAGTTGTCATAAAAATACTTGAATCCTTTGTCGTCTGTTATTTTAAATGATTCCAGAATAAGTGTTGCCGTATTGGCAGTTCTGGTATAGTCTATTTTAACATTATTTCCAGAGATATTATTAAGCGTAAAGGTATTGTTGATCGTATCCCTTACAAACTTAAATTTCCCGGAACTTCCCGGTATGTTATAGTAATAGAGATCATCAAAAATATTTTTCTTATAATCCGGTTTTGAGTTATTATCATATTTCTCATCCACATCATTGTTGATCACTCTGGAAATAATACCCACTTTTGAAAGCGACCAACCTAATCCAACTTCACCAGCTGGCTTTTTTAAGCCTACATTATACACATGATTGCTAAGTCCTAAAGGAATAGTAAGGTTCTTATTGCTTGTTGGTAAAGTAAAAAGTGGTACAGAGATTTCCGGCACTCCTGTAGCCAACGAAATAGGAGTATTGGAATATGAGGCAAATGAGGATGCAGAAGGTACCGGGTCGGGGGTAGTACCGAAATTGCGCTCTATTTGGGCTTTACCCAATCCGTACACTAATATAAATAGTACTAGTAATTTTTTCATCATGTTTACTTCTTAATTAGTTTGGCATTCGCCGTTTTATTGGTATCCGTTTTTATAGTCACCAGATAAGCCCCTTGAACCAAAGCCTGCGTATTAATTTTGGTTACTTTATTCTTGGTTTTCACGCTTTGGAGCTGTCTTCCACTCATATCATATAAGAGAATATCAGCCTCTTTGAACTCATAGCCAATTTCTATATAAGCATAGTCTGAGACAGGGTTTGGATAAATCTTGATTTCATATTTTTCGATCAGCTGAGCAACTTGTTTGTCACCTAGTTTCACAATCTTCCAGTTTTCTTTACCTAATTCTGTGGCACTGGTTCCAGCCAGAACAATTGAACCGTCTCTGTTTAGCTTTATATCTGAAAGCCTTTCTTCTTTCTTTCTGGATTCTCCGGAAATGTGTTTTCTCCACTGCTCATTCCCTAATGAGTCTATGTAAAGGAGCCAAAACGTATTGTCGTCTTCCTTTGCTCTTCCCTCTGAAGGGGTATAACCTCCTAGTAAAATTCCTTTAGAAGATTTGTCATCTGCGGAATGAAGAACGCTCATTCCCATCAGGACATCACGATTACCAAAGTTGTAAGACTTTTGCCACTGTTCTTCCCCCCTATCATTGAGTGCAATAAGCCATAAGTCTGTTCCTTGCTCTATCCCTGTATTTTTGTTCCCTGATCTTTCCGATCTGGACTCTCCACCGATCATTAAACCGCCGGAAGTTAAGGCCAGGGTTCTGATATGGTCATCACCTTTCCCCCCAAAGTTCTTTTCCCATTCTACTTTCGAGTTTTTATCAAGTTTTATCACCCAAAAATCTCCTTCTCCGTAGTTTTCCGTCTTTTTTGAACCACCAGTACCACTTCTGGAATAAATTCCGAGAAGTGCGCCACCGTCAGGTGTTGGAATCATTTTTTCAACTTCATCTAAACCTTTTCCACCCAAAATTAGTTGTGAAAGTTCCTTTCCGTCTTTATTCAGTCGGGTAATGAAGACATCTTTGGAACCATATCCTTTTGAAGCATTCTGTATATTTCCGGAAACAAAGAATCCTAAGTCTGTTGTTTGAATAACAGCTCTTGCTTCTTCGTCTCCAGCTGTTCCTAATGTTTTTTGCCATAATTCATCTCCAAATTCACCCAAACGAATGAGCCAAATGTCTGAACCACCCTTACTGTCATCCTTTTTATCAAGCCCCTTCCCGGAGAATGTGGTACCTGAAATCAAAAATCCACCATCCTGTGTGGTAACGGCAGCAGACAAATAATCATGGTTTATCCCGGAAAAGTATTTTTCCCAGACTTCTTCCCCTTGCTGGTTAAGTTTTACCAGGTGGAAATCATACCCATTGTTCTGCTTACTGGCTTGTTGTAATTTGTCGCTCCGAATTGAGCTTCCCGTGATCAGATACTGCTGATCGATTGTTGTTGTCACCTGGCTCAGAAAATCCTGCGTCGAGGATTTGATGTCTTTCTGCCACTGAACCTGTTGGGAATACAGGTTAACAACGGTGCATAATAGGACTGCACCAAAATAATTTTTCGTCATAAGCTTGTGTTAAAATTAACGGGTTAAAAATATTACTAAAATTCTATATACATACTCCGTAAAAACCCCATATTTTTATGAATTCTTCGTAACATATATATATTGCTGTTCAACGTCTTATATCATATGGCAAAGCTATACACGCACAGCGCCAAAACGTGTCGTATTAAATTGGAATTAATATTTTACTTCACTTTTTTATAATCACAATAAAAAAAGCCGGGGATGAATCCCCAGCCGTTAACATTCTTCTACTAATTAACCCATATCAATTAAAATCAAACTCAGCATTCTTTTCATTGCCAAATTGATCTGCAACCCATATCTTAAATGAATGTTTCTCTTTTGTTTTCGGTCTGTAGTTGAGCATAAATGTATCCTTCGGAATCTTATACAGTTTGTTAGGGATAAATGGTTTATCGCCAGGAAACTTTAAGCTGCCCACGCCTTCATACTGGAAATACCGAATCGTATATTTTGTCTCTGTATAGTTTCCAGTCTTTTTTATATGACAGGGAATTTCTACAACCTGGTCAGCAGGAACTGTGGACGGTATCGGCATAATCTCCAACTCAAAAGGAAAATTAGTCTGGATGTCCAGATCCTTTGAGCAGGAGATAAATGCAAAACAGGAAAGCAAGAGCATTAATAACATACCTGATTTCTTAATGACACACCTTTTTACGATTAATAATGGTCGGCTTAAAATATATTTCATTGTACTTATTTTTAAATTAGAAAATAAATCGGATTCCAACGCCTGCTCCTGGTCGGAAGCGCTCCAGGGTTGTACCCATTACATACCGCGCTTTTCCCTGTACTAAAAGCACTACTCTATTTCCCAGGTATGTTTCCAAAGAAAGGCGAATCCCACCTCCGTATATAAAACGGTCTTCATTGAGAATGACCGCTCCCATTGGCAGTACTTTTTTACTCTCATTGATGATTTCATAGCCTGCTACAGGGCCAAGCCCCACATAGAGAGATAAGGTCCTCGTCCAATCTCCGAGTACATACAGATTATAGCTTCCTTCCGCCGAAAAGCTCTCTACCGGAATTTCTATGCCTTCAAAAGCTTGCTTCCGCCTGGAGTAGTCTATTGCCCATAACATATAGTTTTCCTTTTTTGCAGCAACAGTCATCCCAGCCTGCAAATAGAATGGTGTAGGTAAAAAATTCTCTCCCCAGGTTCTCCCTACTGAAAGCTCAACTCCTTTCTGCCTTTGCAGATGCCTTTGCGCCTGCGCCAGGTCAAAGCCAGCCAAAAGCATCATTAATATTAAAAGTGTATTTTTCATTTTTCTGATGATTAAAAAGTATTCGTAATTAAAAATGGAGATGCATATCCTTAACTAGTCTTGCTTTGATGAGATCATCATTCTCGATTCTGAGCAACTGGTGCCGGCCACCATTCTTTTCAAAGATTTCGATAATCAGCATCTTATCATCAGGAATAGTCAGCTGTTCCAGCAGATATACATTCCTCTCCGTACTCGTTCCAGGTACCTGCTCCATTTCTATATATTCGCCAAGAGGTTCCACTGCTCTTTCCTGAATCACGGTGCGTTTACCTACCTTCTTATCCACTATTTTAAAGCTGATAAAATCAATGGTAAAAGGGATATTGGTAGAATTATTAAACTGCAGGTAGAAAAAAAGCTTTCCATTCAGCGTGTAGATACCTTTTAGTGCCACCTTTATTCCGAAACTTTCCGATCCAATATGGCGAACAAACCGCTTATCCCTTTTGTAAATGGTTTCCATCACCAGGTAAGACAACATCGGAGGATCAGACCCTAGATCTTTGAAAAGGGCTTCCCCTTCACTAGTGGTAGATAAGCCTTCGTTCTTTCCTTTTTGAGCCTTAGACAAACTGATTGTAAGGCTGCCGGGGTACTCACTGTAGCGGACATTAAAATTGTAGAATTTTCCATCATCGGTGATGACTGAAAAGTTTGTTTCTTCTGTAAATCCCTTCACGGTAGCTTTAATTCTAAGTACATTTTCTGCTTTGTCGGCTTTTCCTGCAGTAATATTCTCACTTCCCAAATCCACATAGCGGATCGCGGAGGGAAAAATAATATGGGTGGTCTTATCATAGGTCACCCGTAATTCATAGGGAGCGATACTGGCATAATTCTCTTTTTCCGGAAGATTCTTCGGTAGTCCCAAGCTATCAGCCGGGAGTTCCGGAGTTCCGGTCTGCGCCCATGCTTGATTTTGCATAAGGGCTAACAGGATAATGACGACTATTTGAATTCTATGTTTCATAATTATTTTTTAATGCGTTGTCTAGTTGTTTTTATTGTTTTTGGGTAATAGAAAGAGAAGGTATCCGGCCTTTACAGTAACCTTTGCCGTTCCTATCCTCTTAGCGAGGTATCCTGCGGTTCCCTGTACCACTCCTTTCGTGAGATCAGAGATCAGTTGCTGCCCGGTGGAACTGCTGAGCACAATATTGGTTCCTGCGGAACTGCTCATTCCGGAAGCAATCTCTTTTACGGCATTGACATCCGGAGAATATGGCAGGTTTAGTCCCAATTGACCATCCAGGTCATAGGCAGAAATATCCACAGGAACAATGCTCCCTTTGTATTCCACCGAACTAATATCCAAGCCTAACCTTCCGTCCCTTACACTGGCTCTTGCTGTCAGAAGAGTTCCGGGAGGAATATTCATACCCGCGATCCGTATCCCTTGAAGCAAACGCAAAGGAACACTGCTGCCCGCCGTAATGGTTTGAGTCCGATGAATACACGCATGGATGCTATTGGACATTACTTTAACAGGAGAAAACTGATCTGCAGAGCGGCCATCGAAAAAACGTTCTGTCGGTCCGTTCAATACCGAAGACATAAATTCCTGATCGGTTTGTCCCTGTTTTTGGTTAAGGGAAGACACCACATTTTTATCGGGGGTATAGACCGGTTCAATATATCGTTTAGGAGCAGCTACCAGTTTTGCAGTATCCGGAGAGGCTGGTTTCTGCTGCGGCATTACTTGGGGAAGGTATTTGGCTGCCATCTGATAGGATTTCTCCATCATAGCCAAAGGATCAGGATTCACTTCTTGCGAAGAAACGGCATTGGCTTTTTCTCTTTTCAGTTCTCTGATCTCCCTCCGCAATGCTTCATTCTGATTATCATCATGGTAAAAGTTTCCCAGGGTATTCTGTATTTCATCATAATTTTGTCTTCCCGCTAAAGCAGGATTAGACCTCATACCACGATCTTCGCCAATCAAAGGACTTGGTGTGACAGTACTGTCCTGCTTATTCAGGTAATCCGATAGGGATAGCATTGCATTTTTCCTTTCATTCTGCTTCTTTTCAAGAAGTTCCTGCTCATACGCTTTTTCCTTATCTCCTAATAAACCAGCATCATTAGCCTGCGGAACAGCATTGTTCAAACCTGCTTCAGGAATAGCCTTATTTTCGGCAGGCCGAAAGATAAGGTATAAGCAGCCTGCAAAAGCAATGGTAAGCAGACTATAAACAAGAGCTTTCTTAAACTCCGGCTTTTTCCTGGTACTGGCTTCTGCTTTCATGTCATTATTTTCTTCCGTCTCATGGATAAGCACCGTATGTTTCCTTTCTTTTTCCATAATCTTTAGTTTTTGTTGTTACGCTCAGTAGTCATTAAGGCTACTTTTTTGCTTTTATGCAAGGCAGGTAACGGATTAACGATATGGTCAATCCCACTACCTCCATTCTTTCCTTTCTTTGCATCCAGATAGATCCACACCATAGTAGCAATTGCCATTAACAGGTATATCAAGGAAATAATCAGGATGAATCGAAGGCGTTGGCGATGGGTCATACTGTTACAGTACGCCTTTATATCCGACTCCAGAGTCGCTGCCATCTTTCTTAGATTTTTCATGAATTACTATTTAGGGTTGAATTATTTGGAGTAAATACCTCATTGCAATAGACCTATCGCAATACAGTAGTAGCATTGGCTTAACGATCGACCACTTGCAGATCTTTATTGGTTAATACTGTGAACTTCTCGATGATAAATCCTTGCGGATTAGATTCAGACTTCACTGAATTAACCAGGAAGCAGGAGGTAATCAAACTGCGCTCTGTTATACTGCTGCTCCGTGTAATGTACTGCCTGGCATAGGTCTGGACGGCATAAGGATAGCTGTCAAAGTTGCAATGAACACTGTCTATTTCTATCCGCTGGAGTACATTTCCTGAGATGATCTGGTTATAGTACCCTTTTTCCGAAAGATCTTTGTAATAATTGAATGTACTTTTGTCGGATAAGAGAAATGCCCGCTTCATATTATATTCAATAGCACTTTTGTCGGGTGCGAGAGTGAAAAAGAGTTCGTGAAATCTCGTTATATGCTCTTTCGCTTCCGCCGGACGATTGATTCTCGCATCCTGCGACAAGGCCATCATCAATGACTTCCCCTTTTCCAGCACGTAGATCTTCTGACGTTGCGCCTCAGCAAACTCATAAGACTTCCAGATTGCGAAACCGGAGACGAGCAAACAAAGCCCCGCAAAGAGAAAAGAATACAACCTGATCTGCTTAAAGCTGTTTTCAATATTTCTTAATATTTTAAATTCCATAGTATAATTGTTAAAAGTTAAAAGGCCGGTTGGGTTACCTATATTTATCAATAAGGATGATTCCACTTCAGGTATAGAGAAAATGAATTTCCCCACCAATAAGCCAGTAGTAACCCTTCCGACCGACCCTACATGTTAAAGCAAATGATTACTTCTTGCTCAAGAGTTCACCTTTTACCTGTCCTGCCATATTGCCTGCAACAGCTCCCGCACCTGCCCCAGCAAGGCTGCCTGCCTTGCGTGCAGATTGGTTGATATTACGGCTGAAACCACCCATGCCTCCCGTTTGGACAATCCATCCTGTTACAGTAGGAATCGTGAAGTAGCCGACAATTCCGATGAGCATGAATATGATGTAGACCGTACTTGAACCATCGGGGATAAAATTGGGATCGGAAAGCTGTTCAATATCTTTCTCAATCATCAAGCCTTGAATCTTCGCGAGCATAGTACTGAAGATATCTGCTACAGGAAGCCACAGGTACACCGAAACATACCTTGATATCCACTGGGTAAGGTTAGACTGGAAACCATCCCACACTGATATGGCAAATGCAATGGGTCCCAAAATGCTGAGTACTATCAGGAAAAAGGTCCGTATGGTGTCAATCACCAGAGCCGCCGCCTCAAAGAGAATTTCTACCAGCTCCCGGAACCAGTCCCTGATCTGCTTTTCAAAATTGTAAGAAGCTCTTTCCATATACATTCCTGCCATCGCTGCAATATCAGAGGGCGACCATCCCAGCTCATCGAGCTTCTTGTCAAACTCTTCATTGGAGGTCAAAAATGCTGTTTCGGGATTTCGTAACAGCGCTTCCTTTTCCAGCTGATCTTTTTGAGCTTGAAGCTTATGGAGATCCAGGGTCTGCCCTTCGAGCATCCCGTGCGTACCAGTGACGATAGGACTGAGTACATTGTTAATGGTACCCAGCACGATTACCGGAAAGAACATCACACAGATCCCAACAACAAAAGGACGAAGCATAGGATATACATCAATAGGTTCGGCGCGGGCGAGAGACTGCCATACCCTGTAGGCAACATAAAACAGCGCTCCCAGCCCCGCAATCCCTCTTGCCACTCCCGACATTTGGGAGCATAGCGGTATCATCTCGTCATAGAGCGTGCGAAGCACTTCGTGCAGGCTCTCAAATTCTATCTGTAATAACATAATCTGAATTTTTACCAGTATCTTAATTTATCTGTTCCGTACAGTTTTAATACCCTCGCGCCATCATTCTGCTTCTTGGATCTCAGGTAGCTTACCGAGACATTCTTATTGGTGTAATAGCGCACCAGGTTGTAATATTCCCGGACTTCTTTGTATACCTTGTCAATGAGGTCCATTCGCTCCTTGTCGTTCATTTCCAGCCCTGTGTTCCCTACGATCTGTTTAAGATCTTTTAGAAGGCCTGAACTCTCTTTAAGGAGCTGAGAGTAACCAAAAGCAATACCTGCGATTTCTTGCGGAGAAAAATTTTTGTCATTGATCATTTTTCCAAAGTTGGTCACATACATTTCTGAAATGTCCCCAACCATCAGAACAGTCTGCTGTACCTTCCTGGCATCTTTCACCAGGTTATTGACCGCCTTGAGTTTGTCGTAGTACTCCTTTCCCTGACTGTAGACCTTCTCAACCTCTTTAAAATTTTTCACAACATTAGATACAGTCGAAGAGGTCTGAATGATCTCGTTGGCACTGTTGATAATACCGGAAAATAGGTTTCCAGGGTCCGTAACTACAAATTGTGCTTTGAGTGATGACGTGCTTAATAATAGGATAGCACAGAGCATCATGATTAACTTTTTCATTGAATACATTTTTTGTTTGATTTTTTAGTCGTTGTTTTCTTGTTTTAAAGCGGTGATCTGGCGAATGGCCGCTTCGATGTCGCCTCCAAGCTGCGCAGCAAGCTGCATGACTTCGAGTTTCTCGGCTTCTTCCGTTGTGAATGCCAAGTACTGCTGAGGGCTAACCTCTGTAGCATAAACCCCTGAATGGATTCCGCCAAGGCCAATCCATACTTCTTTATACAGCCGTGAAGGGTCATTATTTTGATTAATCGAAAGGATTTGCCCTCTTTGTTTCTCTGTCAGGCCCAGCATTTTTTGGATATCGTCGAACTTGTTCATGTACTTGCGCTGGTCCAGAAGAATCTTGCAGTCCGAATTATTGATGATGGATTCCTTAACGATTGGTGAGTGAATGATGTCGTCAACTTCCTGGGTAACAATTACTGCCTCTCCAAAAAACTTTCTGACCGTTTTAAATAAATAGCGGATATATTCCGCCATTCCCTCTTTGGCAATGGCTTTCCAGGCTTCTTCAATCAAAATCATCTTCCGGATTCCTTTAAGCCTTCGCATCTTATTGATAAAGACCTCCATAATGATGATGGTCACCACCGGAAATAAAATTCTGTGATCTTTTATCGCATCAATTTCAAAGACAATAAAGCGTTTGGAAAGAAGATCCAGCTGTTTATCAGAGTTAAGAAGATAATCATACTCTCCTCCTTTGTAATAAGGCTCCAATACATTGAGAAAGTTGGCGAGGTCAAAATCCTTCTCCCGGACTTTTTTCTCTGCCAATACCTGGCTGTACTCATCCCTTACAAATTCATAGAAGCCATTAAAGGATGGCAGATGTATTATATCTTTCTTCAGGAGATCAATGTACAGGTTGACCGCATTGGACAATGCCACTTCCTCGGAACGGGTCGGCGGTTCATCATCCCGCTTCCAAAGTGTGAGGATCACAGTTTTGATGCTCTCCTTTTTTTCAATATCAAAAACCCGGTCATCGGTATGGAATGGATTAAAGGATATCGGATTGTCCTCGGTGTACGTAAAATAAACACCGTCTTTCCCCTTTGTTTTTCCTTTGATAAGCTCACAGAGTCCCTGATAGGAATTCCCGGTATCCACTAAAAGAACATGTGCCCCTTGCTGGTAATACTGCTCCACCATATGATTGGTGAAAAAAGATTTTCCACTCCCCGAAGGACCCAATACAAATTTGTTACGGTTGGTGATGATCCCTTTTTTCATCGGCAGATCAGACAGGTCCAAATGAACAGGCTTTCCTGTCAGCCTATCGGACATCTTGATGCCAAAAGGAGACGGGGAATTCCTGTAATTGGTTTCACCATTGAAAAAGCATAATGCCGATTCCATAAAAGTGTAGAAGCTTTCCTCACTGGGAAAATCACCGGCATTACCGGGAATACCGGCCCAATACAACGTCGCTGCATCTGTTGTATTAAGCCTTGGGATACAGTCCATAACGACCAAAGCACTGCCCGTATCATTCTTTGCCTGCTTCAGCTCAACAGGATCTTCGGCCCAGCACATTACATTGAAATGCGCCCGGATTGAAGCCTGCCCATAAGAGTGAGCTTCATTCAGATACTTTTCTATCCATTCCCTGTTGATTTGGTTGCTACGGCTATACCGGCCTAATGAATGCATGTTGCGGGCGGTCTTCTCAAACTTCCGGAGATTATCATCGCTGTTGTCTATAAACAAGTATTGATTGTAAATATGGTTACAGCTTAGAAGCAGTCCTACGGGCGCCGCAAATGAAAGCATGCAGTCACTGCGATCTGTCGATAATTTTTCATACCGGGTTTCAGAACGTACTATTTCAGGCAAATCATCGGTATCCGATAACGTATGGACGCATAACCGTTTATTACCCACACGCATTTCCTTGGCTCCCAGATGCAAGTCCTGAAGGACTCCTGCCTGATCATTTTGTAGGGTCAGATACTTAGATAAAAGTCCCTGCCCTCTCCGATCACCCAAGAGTTCTTCTTCTTCCATCCTTACCATGGACAATAAACCGCTGTCATTAATAATGCGCTCAAACTGGCTTACGGCTTCAGCAAAGCGAGATAAGGTTTCACTATCCTGACGCTCCTTAGCAACAAGTGAACCCCGGCAAAGCGATGAAAAATTGCTTTGTTTACGCATCCTTTCCTTAGTGGTCGCCGTTAGGTAGAGATAGCAGTAGTGATTTAAAAAAGGGCGCTCATTAAAATGAAGCTGATAGCTGCGTCCTAAAAAACTCTGATCTTCACGGTTAAGGTCAGGCTGGTAATCCTCTTTGATAAACCAGTCCTGTTTGCAGACCACAGTGTAATCAGGCAGCGTCTTAATAGCCTTGTGCCAGGTGGAATGTATCGTTTCATATTCTTCCGTCCCTACCGTAAAGATCTCAGGAAGACGCACTTTGAAACAGGCGGTAATATCTGCCTCCTTAGAGATTAAGAATCCCTGCTCGAAACCCAGTAACGGAAACATACTTTCCAGGGTCGCTGCTTTTGATGTGTTTTTCATGAGGGCTAACTTTATTGGGTTGAATGGAAATACCGGAAGACGGCTTTGCGGGAGAGGATGTACTTGGGATGTCTTTTTTTTGCAGCTAATTTCATTACCCCATACTGCCCATACTTATTATTGAGCCGGAAGGTCAGCCACACAATTAATGTACATCCAACAGCACCAGTTCCTATACAGACGTAAGGGGTCACGCCCGCCATATACAGTACCATAACCAGAATAAGTGTCCCTAGAAGACCGCCTGCAAATACAAACAGATACTGAGCTTTCAGTCCATACAGCTCCACTGTTCTGCCAATTCCTTTATTGATTTTAAACTTTGACATAGCGCCTGGTCTTAAAGGAAAAAGGATCTTAGAATAGTAGCCGCTACGATTAAAAAGATGCAGGCACCAAACCAGCTGGCAGCAGTCTTTGAGGTGTCCGGGTCACCACTTGAAAATTTATTGTAGACTTTGACCCCGCCTATCAATCCGACCACAGCACCGATGGCATAGATGAGTTTAGTGGCAGGATCGAAATAAGACGTAACCATTTGAGTGGCCTCGTTAATGCCTGCAGAACCATTTCCTTGTGCTGCCACCCAGGTGGCGCACACCATCAAAACTCCTGAGAGGAGAATCTTTTTTCTTCTTTTTTCCATGATCATAAATTTTATTTGTTGTATCATGGAGCAAATGTATCAGGCGATAAAACCCACACCAGTGAAGTGTCTGAGCATGTCGTCGCTTGTCCAAAAATGTCGTAATTCAGCTGTAAAATGGACAAAATGAAGGACCTTATATCTGCATTTCATCCAATGAAAATCTTATCTGCGAAAAAGATAAAAGAGCAATATCACTGGCAAAAAATGACCACTTATAAGTAGGATTTAATTAAACCTTAAGGAGAGACAGCATGACTTCCACTAAAAAAGAGGAAGCTCTGTTATAACACAGTGCTTCCTCCTACATCAAAGCAAAATCATTCGCTCCGGCCTAGCCGGAATTGTCAGCAGTTATTCAACAAGCAAGTCCTGGAAATTTCCAAGCAATTCCGTATATTGGAAAACTTTAATTAAAATGATATGACAGAAGCAATAATTGGGCTTGTTGGAGTAGTAATTGGATCTGGTATTTCCTGGTTTCAATCTTCCTGGTCAAACAGAAGAGAAACTAAGAAAAACGCCAGATATCTGGCAATACGCCTTGTTTGTATTTTTGATAAATATCTTGACGATTGTACAGATGTAGTTAAAGATGATGGACTATCCTATGGACAACGGACACCAGACGGCTGTTTGAAAGCGCAGGTACAAACACCTGTCCCACCAGCTTATCCGGATGACATTGACTGGAAAAGTATAGACCACGAACTGATGTACAGGATACTATCCTTCCCCGCGGAGGTTGAGGACGGGAATAGAATGATCAAAGCAGCAGCGGAAATAGCAGATCCTCCAGACTTTGAGGAGTGGTTCGAGGAGAGAAAATTCTATTATTGCCAATTTGGGTTAACAGCTTACAAGTTATCTGATGACCTCTGCAAAAAATTCGGGATCAAAAAGAAGGTCTATAATGACTGGAATCCCGTTGATGATTTGAAGCAGGAATTGGAATCAGTCACCAGTGCCCGGCAACGTAGAATAGAAGGATATACAAAAGAAGTCCAAGCAACATCTGGGCAACTTTAGTGCATTTGCAGGTTAACGAAAACGATTGCCAGAAATTACTGGCAATCAATTCACCTCTTACGTCCTTTACGTCTCCCCTGCTCTATGTCGTGATCTGACGGCTGTATGTTTTTATTTTCGGTTTGTTTGTTTTCCCGCTCGCGGTTTTCTCTAATCACGTCACGAAGAACAGTTTTTTCCCAGGGAATGATCTCTGCATTACAATGACTCCGAAGCCCTGTATGCTTTAATCCATCATGCCAATCAACGCGTGTAAGCCGATTCCATCCTATAGGGTCTAGCTTCCATTCACTGGGAAACTTTGCAGCAATTAGGTCTTTTGGATACTCTGTAATTTTCCCCAAATCTATTTCCTGAAACTCATGAGTTTTGGGATTGTAAGGAATAAGATATTCGTCCGATTCTCCCAAATGATATGATCCTATCTCGGACAATACAATTCCCTTTGACAGAAAATCATCTTTAGGACGTAGCATATCCATACGGAGATCCACATAAAATAACTGACCAGCAATATCCACCGTGGGAAGCATCCCTTTATTGATCCTATAATCCAATGCCTCCTGATCAACCATCAGCTCAAAATCTGTTTTTCCTTTCAAGGTTTCTGGTGTTAAACCATATTTTTGGGCCATGCCTACAGGATCAAGAAGCACCCATTCCGGGATAGTGACAGTAACACTTTCCATATTGAACAAAGAAGGTAGATTCTTTTCTCTGCGAGAGTACTCAAAAGAATAACCATTCCCCACATCCCTCATATTCTCAAATGAAATAATATTCTCCGGGTTTTCCTTCTCTCGCAGCTCCAATTGAATGGCGTCTGCAGTAAATTTGATTCCTTCGATAGTTAATACCGGCAGCACTCTTTCCATACTATTCTATTTATAACAATTAAAAAAGGAGCCTGAGCAAGAAAGAAATTATTCTTACACAAACTCCCCGATGTCAAAATCGTCAAGACTATTATTCCGCATTAAAGAAGAACTGGAATCCGTTCCAACAGAAAGACTCCTGTCCAATAACCCTGCAATCTTGCGTGAAGCTCCTTCCATTGAGTTTTCCAGTAAGCTGAACAATTCGGTCCCCTGTATCTTTTGAACAAGCCTAACCGCTGTTTTCTGCTGAGAGGGCTCCAGCACGTCCTGCTGAAGCAGCATCCCCACGGTGCTTAGTTCATCAAAGGTAACCCCTGTGGTAAAACCGATGTCGCCTCCGGATAACCCATATCCACTCCATTCTTCTTCCTCCTTCTGTAAATCAGGACCATCACCGAAAACTTCATCCAGTTCTTCCTGCGGAATTTGAATACTGTTTTCTTTCTTGTTGATTTCAATATCAAAATTATCAGCTTTGGGTTGATCTTCATTATTATGGCTGATATTGGCAGTACTTGGCCGCATATGGCTTCCAATAGGTTTAGGCTGACCCATAATATCCGGCAGCTGTACTTCCGGATTGTTCTTCGTATTCTTCTTTGTTGCCTTTCTGTGCGCACTCATCTTTTCTTCCACAAGCAGGAAGATGACGATCAAAAGACATAGTAAAATCAAGAGTTCCATAATTAAAAAAGGAGCTTAATATGACGATTATAATCTTTGATAATTTCCTCTTCAAATATCGCAAAATGATGTTTCAGTATGTTATCCAGGTAGGCATACATCGGAATCTTGTCCTCCCCTATAATATGCACAAGACGTGACAGGCGCTCATGATATTCAGGGCGTAAATAAATTGATTTATCCCCACGACGGGTCAATGAAGTCTTTTTTAGAAATTGAGTTCCATAACTTTGCTTCCCATTGGAACCGGTACTTGCTATGGCCTGCTTTCCGTTTTTATTATTCTTTTCCATGATGTAATTATAAAATAGGTTTGTATTTATTATTAAAGTTGGTGGTGATCTGATCTCCAAACTCCTGAAAATGATATTCAAGCACATTATTCAGGTATGCGTATATACTTATTTTATCTTCTCCAATGATCTGTACAATACGCGAAAGACGTTCATGAAAATCAGGCCGGATATACACAGACTTTCCGTCACGCGCAGTGGTCTCCGCTTTTTTGAAAAACAGCTCTTCATAGTCCACATCACTTGCTTTCTTTGCCTTACTTCGCTCTTTTCCAAGAGATTTTTCTGCCACTGATCCAACTGAAACTTCAGGTTGAGCCTGTAAGCCTTCTTTTTTCACACCATCAGCCATAATAGCCATCATCATCGCTTCATCAATTTCAGGTGTAATTTTCTTTTTATCATTCTTTTCCATAGCACTATAATTGAATGGTTCTCACAAATTCATCTATAAACAAGTCCAGGCGGCAGGCTTTCATTAACCTCTCATCAGGCGGCAATAATGTAGACCGAAATACAGTTTTAGCAAGGGCTTCACTTTCCTTGCGAAAACGCATACTGCTGGTAATCTGACTTTGCATCAGGCTTAGTCCCAGTTCATCAATCAGCGTATTGTAAATATCATACAAGGGCGAGCGTTCACGTCCATCAACCTGATTCCAAAACAAATTGATGGTTTCAATGCTATTCTCACCTCTTTTCATGATTACATCCTTCATCAGCTGTGAAAATACCAGTGTACTTTCCATCACAACCCGGTCGGCAGTGATCGGGGTAAAAATATGGTGCATCCCCGCGAGTGCTTTCAATATACCTGGCGTATTTACCGTCCCAGGGAGGTCAAAAAAAATAACATCTACAGGTACCGATAATGAATCCATAAACTCATAGGCTGCCTCCAATACTCCCTCAGATCCATGCTGCAAAATGGGATATGCCTTCTTGTTGATCGTTGTAAATTGCTTATAGGCTGTTCTTTTAAAAACCTCATTCTCCATAATAGCAGCCATATCCCGGCTCCTCATTTTCAATAAGCTATGTTGGGGAAAATCACAGTCATAGACCGCGACATTATAACCTAGCCTGTAGTGCAGGATACTGGCAGCAAGTGCCGTAAATGTGCTTTTTCCTACGCCTCCTTTTTGAGACGAAAAGGCAATAAATACTGTTTTGTGTGTTGTGTCCATATGTATCACTATTTTTAAATATTTATCTATGCTTATAATTACTTCAGTCCCTATCTAATTACCTAGCAACCTATAATTATCTCTATGGATAAAGGGCCATACCGAAATACACGCTTACCTATTAGCCCACATAATTAATTCAGCATCTGTGTATGGTACTATATCTTTAAGTAGCAACATACATCTCAAATCAACTACTCATGTCTATCCACTCATACATGACTATTTGCTCATGTACTTATAAAATCAGTTACCTCTATACCTCTTAGCATGCCAACCTATGTCCACAACTCATTGCATCGATACATCAGTATATTAGTTTTTGCGTACAGACGTATAAACCTATTTGCAACTATAGGAGCAGATGCCAATACAAAGAAATGCAGATACATACTTGCTTTCGTAAAGTTGGCATTCATTGGCACGCATTGGCGTCATATGGCCGACCTACGACTTAGAGTACTCTATTTTTAAGCCCGTACTTTGTAAAAAGATTTTAAAATAGAAACACAGAAAGGAATTTCGGCCGGCATGGTTTCATAGTTAACGGCCAAGGATAACTTTCCGTAGCCAACATCTAGTCCGCCCCGTAAAGCGGATTTGATTATTACCAGATAACAGCACGATACGAGTTGAAAAAGCAAGCTTTTTCCTCATTTTCTTTTTAATAAATGTGATAGCAAATGAAAATATTTAGGACGCATACTAATGTTTTGAAAAAAGCAAGCGGGAGTTGGGCAGTGGCCCTACTCGCTTGCCCCCAGCTGAGGCTGCGGGAGATTTTAGTATACTCCAGGTATACTTTGGACCTATGAGAGCCTGTTAATACCTTATTGGGTATACTCTCCGGTATCCTGGATAATGATATCCCGGATTCTAAGGCACTCTGGATAAAGAAAAAATAGCAGGAACCAGTTAATGACGATTCAATGAAACAGACAGACACGAACAGTATACGTTATCCACAAGAGATAGACGAAAAGATGGAAAAGCTGGCCAAAAACCTAAGCCGAAGCAAAAAGGAACTATTTTGCCAAATGGTAGATTACTTTTACCGAAGTAAAAAAGATCCTGCTGACCCAGGAGATGAAGTACTTAAAAAGGAACTCTCGGCAGGTGTTAATAGGATCATTTCTTTTATCCGCCAGCAGGAAAAGGATTTTCTGTTACCCCTATTTACTGATGCAGCTTCTCTTAAAACCGCCAGCTCAAAACAAAAGGAACTATTAGAGGGTATCGCCAAACTTCTTTTAGCAGAAAGGGAAAAGACCCTTTCCTTGATCGAAAAAACTGACCGTCTTCTGGCTGGGATGAAGATTATTGCCACACGGCAGGCCGAAAAAGACACCCTCAAACAGTGTTTTAGCGAATTATTAGAATACTATATTGTTCAGCGTGAAGAGATGAGCTGGACTACAACCACCCAGAAAAAGGACGAATTGGCAGCTCATATTCGTAAATCTTTGAAAAATTTATAATCATGTTTATCAATATTACGGACTCAGAAACCGGAAATAACCTGGGCAGCTGCGCTGCACTCATACACTATCTGGAAAAGGAAAACAGGCTTATCGGTGAGGAAAAGCCTCACCCAGAACTATGGTTTAATGGCCAGAGAAAAGACGCTATACACCAAGAAGTCCGGGTAAAAATTGATAATAACAGAGCTAAACTGGGGAAAAATGATGCAAAGTTCTATCTGATCAACATCAGTCCAAGCCAAAAAGAAATAGCTCACCTTAAAGAGCAATTCGGCGAACAGCGCGCAGAACAAAAACTAAAAGACTTTGCAATACATATTATGGATGAATATGCCCGTAACTTTAAACGTGAGGGCATAGAAAGTAATATTGACCTCTTATGGTACGGAAAACTGGAGCATTATCGCTATTATAGCCATGCAGATCCGGAGGTTAAAAGCGGGCACCGTAAGGAGGGAGAACGCAAAGAAGGGGATCAAATGCATGTGCAGGTGGTGGTAAGCCGTAAGGATATTACGGACAAAATAAAGCTCAGCCCAATGAACAACTCGCGGGGAAAAAACACTGAACATTCCGCCAAACTAGGACAATTCGACCGCAAAGCCTTTAAGCAATCCGGAGAAACGCTATTCGACACCATGTTCGGCTATAACAGAGAACTTAAGGACACGATGATTTATGCGCTGACCATGAAGGGCAGCAATATGGAAGAGAAAAAACACTTCTATGCCCAACAGACAGATGAAAACGATAGAAAATTCCCTGAACCCAATATTGAAATTTTGCGTGATCCTAACAATACACAGGAACAGGGTGTTGCTATTGAATTTTCGGGGGGACTTCTCGACAACCTGCTATCTTCAGACCCAGGCAGTAATGAGCAAAATGATCTTCATGCAATGTTCCAACGGAAAAAGAAGAAGAAGCGGCCACCTGGACAAAACAACTGATTGGGGAACGAGCTAACATTTCTCCCTTTATAAAACGGTTAAAAATCAAAACATTCCCAAATAAAAATTTGCTGGAAAGATTATATTACAGGAACTTCAACGATTGAACACAAAAGAAAACGATGACACAAGAAATTAAGAAATTCAATATTACTTTGCCTCTGGAGTCACAGATGATACATTTTGATTTGCACCCTGTAAATATCAGGGAAAAACAATTGTATCAGGTCTATACCCGATTCGGAGATAAGGAGTACCGGTTTCATATGCAGACTGAAGATGGAAAAAATTTCAAGATCACTGACAGAATGAGTTGTCCAAAAGAATATATTGATCTGGAAGCAAACTTATCAGAAGCGATAATCAACAGCTAAGCTTACAGCAATACAGGATGTGGTTCGTCTTTTTGTAATTATTTGTCAACCTAATAGTACCTTTTTTGAAGGTTTGGGGTATACTTTAAAACATTTTGTATGAACATCTTGAAAAGATTCAAACCCTGGAGAGGAAAATTCTTAAGTACAGTATTCATTGTCAGTGTTGGAGTATTAGTTCTCATTTTCATTATGAGAATGTTTACTTCATATGGGGAGAATGCCATTATCCTCGCTATTGTGGGCACGAGCTATGTGACTTTGAATATATTATTACTGAGAATTGAAACCCTGAACAATCAGGTTAAGGCACTATTACAGAATAAAGGCGAAGAAATAACTCGATAAATTCAAGTGTTAGCCCATGAAAAGTTGATTTAATGTTAATGATCTCAATAAAAAAATCATTTTGCCATTGAGTTCACCCTCCTGCGATAGGTTATATGATATTCTCAACCAGCGTATGCTGAGTGTCACAATTCAATTTTTTTGGGGTTAACAAACAATGAATAGAAAACCGGCTCTTGATTCTTCTCAAGCCGTTTCTTTTGATTTTCCAGTTCCGGGCCGTGTACCGGGAACATATATTTTCACATGATAGTAGTGATTTCTGCAGTTTGGAGAAACGGCTCTATTGCCTTTTTCCGAATTGGAATTGATGTATTATTCATTTGTAAATATTTTTAATTAGTGGTTCAATTAATTCATCAACGACACCCGAAGGAAAAGATTGTTATTGACCTTTTTAAACAAGGTTCTGCAACCGAGTTCATTGCCAGTACTCTAAAAATGAGCCACATCAAAGTTATTTTTATACTATCAGGCAATAGGCTGCTCATTTGCGAGAAATCACCGTCAGAAAATGACCGCAGGATTATTCTTGACTTATATGATGCCGGAGTTCTTCTTTCAAAAATTGCAGAAAAACTTTCTCTCGATATAAAATTGGTTATCGGTACAGTCTATACAGCGGATCAACTGGTCAATCTTTATCAATCACAACAGTCCCGATCCAGCTTCAAACACACTTCAATTAATTACAGTCCAAGGAAAGAGCCCCAAAATAATGAATTAAAATTATTGGACATACTGGAGGCTAAGGACATTATCAGGGAGATGTTTACAGGCAAAAAGGTTTCCGAAATTGCAAAAGAACATGACAAATCCGTGCGTAAAATTTTTGAAATGCTTAGCAGCGTCGGCATCGACTCCATGGAAATTCAAAAAATCAAGACGCTTACCAAGTGCCGAGATATCCTTATCAGCAGAAAATTAATTAAGGAAGGATACGATATCGCCAATATTGCGATGCACTTCCAAGTATGGGCTATTTCCTTAAAGACTTGTACACAAATAGCGATCAAAAGATTGCCTTTTACTACCGAAAGTGACCTTATTCGGGAATATAATGATCTCTGCCTTCACATCAATACGAAAATTGGAGAACGATGTCCTACAATAGACTCAAACCATCCCCCTGATAATAACTGTGATGAATTTTTAAAAGGGGAAGCTCAGAGAAGCCTGAGAAACAGTACTCCCCACTGCGAACAACTTGCTGCTGCACTCATCAAGGAAATTGAAGCAGGAAAAAAACTTCAGGATATTTCTTCAGAATTCAAGTTGTCAATTCATAAAATAAAGATTGCCCTAAAGTTATCTAATACTGATATCAAAACAATACGCCAAAGAGTGCTGGAACAAAATAGAGATATTTGGAACAAAGTGAGGAGTCAGTTCAGAACACTGCTGAAGGAAGGAAAAACCCTAAAAGAAATAGCCTGTATAACCGGGTATTCCGAACAGAGATTAATAAATTTACGGATGCGAACCGATATCTTATACACTTCGACAGGTCAGCAGTACGTTAAAGATGCTTACATCCAGGGCGTCACCATTAGCCAAATAGCACAGGATTTCAGATGTTCTCAAAAGACTATAGGTGATATAATTTACTCTAAACAGTTAAAAACCAAAACGGATAATAAAGAAAACATTCCAAAGTACACAAAACCAGGAAAAAAACCGCTGCTAGAAGTCATAGAAGCGTTATATGCTGGATGGTCCATACAAACCATTGTTGACAAAGGTATGGCCAGCCAGGCAACGGTATACCGATACAAAAAGGCTTTAAAATTATAGGGGAAAAAGAATATCCCACCATGATTATACTCATCTCAGGCAAGTCATCACGATAAGCCCATTTCTTAAGACAACTGAATGGATTATAATATGCTCAGTTGCATAAGCAGCCTACACTTGACAGCATTACCAATCGCCTGCCAACATTTCGATTATATCCTAATTCCAAAGACGCCAATTATCTTCAATAACTGCCCCCCGTTAATTCTCACTCCTATACGCCAAAGGCCGCCATTATAAGCCATCCACTCCACGTCTGCCATAGCCAATACACACAGCCTCTACATTGGTCTCCAACATAATTATATACCATTATGCAAGGAGAAGATTTAAGAGGATTAGCCAAGATTATGGCTTTTATGCGCGCTGTAAGTATTCTTTTAGTACTGATGCACTTTTACTGGTTTTGCTACGAGTTTTTTGTACAACGAGAGTGGACACTGGAAGTTATAGGAAAAATACTTACCAATTTCAACAAAACCGCCGGACTATTTTCAAGCCCTTTTTACACCAAAGCATTTGCTCTGGTGCTTCTTGCATTAAGCTGTTTAGGCACTAAAGGAGTGAAAAATGAAAAGATTACATGGGCAAGAATCAACACCGTATTATCTGTAGGATTTGTCCTTTTTTTTCTAAGCACACCATTATTGAAGCTTTCCACAGCAATGGCAGCTTCGCTATACATGCTAACGACATCATTAGGATATATAGCTCTTATGGTTGCAGGGCTATGGATGAGCAGGTTGTTAAAAAACAACCTGATGGATGATGTATTCAATAATGAAAACGAGAGCTTTCAGCAAGAAACCAGATGTTTAGAAAATGAATACTCTGTCAATCTTCCAACGAAATTTTATTATAAGGGTAAATGGAACGACGGCTGGATATCGGTTGTAAATGTTTTTAGGGCCACAATCGTGCTGGGGACTCCGGGATCAGGGAAATCCTATGCAGTGGTCAATAATTACATAAAGCAACACATTGAGAAAGGCTTCAGCATGTACATCTACGACTTTAAGTTTGATGACCTTTCTACCATTGCCTACAATCATCTCCTAAAACATACTGATAAATACAAGGTAAAACCTAAATTCTACGTCATCAATTTTGATGATCCCCGTCGAAGTCACCGCTGTAATCCTATCAATCCACAATTCATGACCGATATTTCTGATGCCTATGAATCTGCCTATACCATCATGCTGAATCTTAATAAATCGTGGATTTTAAAGCAAGGTGATTTTTTCGTGGATTCACCAATAATATTGCTTGCAGCCATTATATGGTATCTGAAAATTTATGATAACGGACGATACTGTACCTTTCCACACGCCATTGAATTACTCAATAAAAAATATGCAGATGTTTTTACAATACTAACCTCTTATCCTGAACTGGAAAATTATCTTTCTCCATTTATGGATGCATGGCAGAGCGGTGCCCAGGATCAGCTTCAGGGGCAGATCGCTTCAGCAAAAATTCCTCTGTCAAGAATGATCTCTCCCCAACTCTATTGGGTGATGACCGGTGATGATTTCTCTCTCGATATTAACAATCCTGAAGAACCCAAGATCCTTTGTGTGGGTAACAACCCGGACCGGCAAAATATTTATTCTGCAGCACTGGGATTATATAATTCCCGTATCGTAAAGCTGATTAATAAAAAAGGGCAATTGAAAAGTTCAGTCATTATTGACGAATTGCCTACTATTTATTTCAGAGGATTGGATACTCTTATAGCCACCGCTCGTAGCAATAAGGTTTCCGTTTGCCTTGGCTTTCAGGATTTTTCGCAATTAATCAGGGACTATGGTGATAAAGAAGCTAAGGTCATTCAAAATACCGTAGGTAATATTTTTTCAGGACAGGTGGTAGGTGAAACGGCGAAAAATCTCTCTGAGAGATTCGGAAAGGTTTTACAAAAACGACAAAGTATTTCAATAAACAGGAACGATACATCAACCTCAATATCGACACAACTCGACAGCCTGATACCGGCCTCCAAAATTTCTACCCTAACGCAGGGAATGTTTGTGGGAGCCGTTGCCGATAATTATGATGAGCGCATTGATCAAAAGATTTTTCATGGTGAAATTGTTGTAGACAACAAAAAAGTTGCTGCTGAAACCAAAGCCTACAACAAAATACAGCAAATACGTTCATTTTGTAACGATAAAGGAGAAGATACCATGAAACAGGAAATTGATGCCAATTACAGGAAAGTAAAGCTTGATGTTGTAAAAATTATCGAAAGCGAGTTGGATAGGATTAAAAATGATCCTGATCTGCAGCATTTGGTGCCGCCATCAGATCCTAAAAAGAAGCCACAATAAGCAACTGTTTTTTATATAATATTGATGCTCCAAACAATAATAGGCCCTAATGAACTCCTGCAAATTTACCAGTATTACTATAATATTTTGGATTAACGTCTGCATAACAGCTTAATTCATCTCAGCAAACTAGTATTGCACAACAATTATTAAATAGTAGTTTTTATATGGAACGAAGAGTCTCACTGATCTTTTATGTATCCTTTTTGGCATAGGGAATGATCTCACCAGGCTCCGCTCCCAGTGCCCAGATGAGTGCTACCAATGTTACGGTATGCATATCACGTAAGCCATTCTCAATTTCGCTGATCCTGCCAACACCCATGCCACCGGCAGCAATGCCTAAATCAGTCTGTGTCCAACCCAGCTCGATTCTCTTCTTCCTGATATTGGCACCTATCTCATATAATACAATTTTATCGTCTAAACCATTCATTTTTGCAAAATCCTGTCAATTTCTGGCATTTGATTTCTCACCTTTGGTAAATTTGCGTTTTTTATATATTTTAGACTTATAAAACGGTTTTTTAGAACAATATCGAAAGCTGAGGTTATAGTAAATTGATATTCAATTGCTATTGATCTCCGTTTTCAAGGAATAGATCATATTTAAACTTGACGTGTGCGAAAAATTCCATACTTGCGTTACCTTGGACGGGAGAGCAAGTAATCGGAAAAGCGATGCTCGCAGCTAATTGGCGCGGGCACTCGCTTGTTAATGTTAGTCTGTCTCCCGTCCAAGGCAACCAGACGAAGCGTTAGGCAAGTGAGTGTCCGCGTCATTTTTATTTACGCCAACACAATCTTTACCCCCGGATATCTCTTACCCGTAAAACCTCATTAGATGAATAATCTCTTATCAAACGAAGTACGTTATTACCGCTACCTGGTGCTTACCCTGATTATTCTTTTGGGACTGAGTACTATTTTTTCTATTTTACTTTCTATTCTCTTAGTACGAAGTAATCTGGCGTGGGAACATGCAGAAACAAACGTTCTTTCAGCGCTCCAAGACCAAATCCGCCTGTTCTTAATGGCCGCATAACCCATTTCTTTGAAAACGAATAACCCGAATACTAAACCCAAAATTAAAGCGATGACTCCAATATCTTTTTATATCATACAGGTTGATACCCATTCCGAGACTTCTGGTATTGTACATTTCCGCTACCTTTCGGCTCATTGCCCCATGGCATTCACCCTCATGCACACTACCGCCAACGAGCAAAGCTATTTATATAAAATAACACTCCTTTTTGTCCCTGATGGCAGGCAATTGAATCAATGTATTGTTGCAGATATTAAATATATTAGCTCCAAGCAGGAACTTGCAAGCTGCATTTCTCACCTGCTTCTATATGGTGAAAATATAAGAGTAAACGTCAATGTAAGTTAACTACTCTGAAATCCCCAAAACACAGCAATTGTTAATACCCAAATCGTTTACAAAGGATTTACACTTTAATCTTTACAAAAGTTTTATTTTGACTAAACCCTTTTTCAATGAGCTATTCCCTCAAATCCATTCGGCATATTGGTACATCTGGTGTAAGCGAAACGCAAAAAAAAATTATTTTAATTGTTAATACCATTTCGATTATTACCTCTTTACTTGCGCTTACAGCAGGAACATTTCTTTTCATGCTCACCGGGAAGGCTGCCATCGGTATTGCGGCGTATGCTGAAGTAGGCATGTTTTCCAGTATTATTGTTATGAACCATTTTAAGAAATATGGTGTTGCACGTATTGCCATTCACATTTTCCAAAATGCAACCGTCCTATATTTCGGTCTTCTGTTCGGAAAACATGTGGATGTAAAATTAATGATCGTTTTTTTAGGGATCATACCATTGCTTTTGTTCACCGATAAACACGTAAAGATCACGTGTTCAATTATCACCTGCATGACCTTGTTTATTCTGGAATACAATTATCAATATCCCATTTTTGAGCCGATATCCCTTAGCCTGCATGAGGAGCGTATTTCCCGGTGGGTAAGCCTGGCCGTTATTCTGTTTTTAGTAATGGTCGTGGTCTGGTTTAATGAAGAAGACAAACGCAAAGCGAATGAATCCCTCTCCCACGCCAATCACAAATTGGAACAGCTGACTGAACAACTACAACAATCAGTAGCCTCCAAAGCCAAATATGTACAACAGATCACCCACGAAATCAGAGGTCCATTTAATGCTATTTTTTCGATCGCCCAACAATTGCTTGCAAAATTACCTACACTGGAGCATTTCAAACAGTTCGAAGAAGATATACAAACACTCAATGCAGGCTGTTATCAAACGCTTACCATCATCAACAGTGCTTTAGATCTTTCTAAACTGGAAGCGGGTACCTATCCGGTCACATTGACCACGATCAATGTACGCAGCTGGATCAATGATATTACGGCGATCTTCCAATACATAGCCTCACATAAACAGGTGACCATCAAAACAACAGTTAGACCAAGTGTTCCCAGCTACCTTAAAGGCGATCATGAAAAGTTGACACGAATCGTCAATAATCTATTATACAATGCTATCAAATTTACCAGCAAAAATAGCACGGTAACCATTACGGTAGATAGTAATGAAATGTTTTGGAGCATTAGTGTTTCTGATCAAGGCAAAGGTATAGCTAAGAAAGAATTGGATGAAGCCTTTAAAATATTTCATTCAACCAGTACCAACAGTGCAGAAGGAACGGGCCTGGGGCTTTATTTCGTTAATGAAACCATTGGTCTTTTAAAAGGAAAAATTGAGGTCTTCAGCCATCCTGGTCAGGGTTGTACTTTCGTAACGCGATTTCCATTAATAGCAACAGCTCCACATGTGGAAAGCCCTTCAGACAATGGTTCCATCGCACAATCTAATCTGAAAGGGAAACAAATACTTCTTATTGACGATGATCTGATGCAGGCCACTTACGTGAAAAAATATCTGGAAAGTAATGGTGCTGTCGTACATCTTGCAGAAACAGGAAAGGAAAGTTTTAACCAATTGGATAAACATCGAGTGGACCTGATCATTTTGGATAATACGCTGCCGGATACTACAGGCATTGAGTTCCTCCGAGCACTGCAAAAAAGCCATTTTGACCTGATTCCCGTCATCATGGTAACTGCTGATAATAACATACGGCGGGAGGATGCCATAACAGCGGGTGCCTGTGACTATCTGTTAAAGCCCATCATTTTGAAGGAATTAAGGGCCATGGCAGCGAACTGTTTTCAAATTACCCCTACAGAAAAGTAATAAAATAACAGCATGGAGAACATTTAGAACATTGATAAAACACAAAATCAATAATAAAGCGGCTGCAACTTGTTTGCAGCCGCTATCCGTATTTTTATCGGTACCAGTCCACGCTGGCCATACTTTACTCACAACGATAAAAAAATGCTTGTCACACTTCCCCGTATCTATTGTCCTTACAATGGAACGATTAACCCGCTTGTCGATTTGGCAGAAAATCATACAGATGCATGGCTGCGCCAATTTAAGTTACTGCCCGACAACACTGCTTATAAAAAATACAGGACTCAGGGTTTTGCTTACATGGTCGCAAGAATGTTTCCCACAGCACAGAAACCCCTGCTTTTTGCACTCACTGATATTAACAGTCTTCTTTTTTTGCTTGACGATCAAATAGACCCGGTTTCAAAGGATTCCGGAGCAGATAAACCTCAGTTACGGCTTTTTATCTCGTCTTTCATGTCCGTTTTGTTTAATCCTTTGCCCCAGAAATATAACCATCCTTTTCTAAACGCTTTGGCCGATTTCTGGAGTAGAGCTACTGCTTTAACATCGGATCTCTGGCAATGGCAATTCGCCACAGCACTTTGTCAAACCTTCCAGTCCGCTCTCTGGCAGATGGAGAATATCAAAAATGACTACAAGCCGACCTTAGAAGAATATAAGATGCACCGCCGTTATTTAGGAGCAGCCAATATCGCTACAGCTTCCATACCTGCCGTCCTGAATATCCCCAGCAATTGGGGTTCCCTGACGCAGCAGGTGGTGGAACTCACCCAGCTGGCAGAGAATATTGTTTGCTGGGCAAATGATCTCTACAGCCTTGCAAAAGAAATAGAACAGGGTGATACTTATAACCTTGTACTGCTTATTCAACAGGTGTACGGCCTCTCTTTGGATGAGGCGATTATAAAAACAGTTGGCGTTCATGACCAGGCCATGAAACGTTTTCAAATCAAGGCCGATGCGTTGGTAGGAAAATCCCCTTCGCTCACCCATTATATAAATGGACTCAAATATATTATCCGCGGAAATGTGGACTGGTCACAAAATGAAACAACTCGTTACGAGTTTGCCTATGCCCGGGAATAATTTACTTCATGCTGTTTTTTTGGCGTTTACTTTCTATCTCTTTTGCAATCATACCAAAAATAATTCGCTTATCTACCCCGATCAGGTAAGCAGCCGCGTTGATTTCCTCCACCGTAAAAGAACCCAGACGTTTGATCCGGTACAATAGAGTTTGATAATTCATCCCCATATCCTTTGCAAAATTCGTTTTCTTAACAGTCGGAAAAATAGAGCTGAATGTTGTAGCATGACCCGCGTCAATTAACACCTTTACAGTAGCATATACCTCTTTATCTTGGGTTTTATGTGTTGTCATTGCTGATTAGTGAAATAATATCTGTCACTAATATGCTCTAATAATTGCCCATAGCAATTTATTATATGATACGGTACATTTTTTAGTTCTATAATTAATATTTTTAGTTCATTTTTTCTTCTTTTTATTTAAAAATCCTATATTTGATACTCGTGTAGGGCTTACAATAAGCCAGTTACGAGTACTTATATTTTTAAGCCAAAGAATTTATATTCTTATCTAGTTACAATGTAGTTATACCCCTGACCAATAAGGGGAGTTTCGTTTCCCTCAAGATTCCTTCAATCCCAGACAAAATCTCATTATATGGATGGTTATATAACCGGAAGCGGCAACCCGGAGAAGATATCATTATCGGATTGTTTTACCCATGAGCAGGCAATAGAGAATTACAGACTATTTCTTTGCTATTATACTGGTACCCGCGAATTTATGCTGCACCAAAATCTGCGGTATCGCAGCGAGTTCCTGCAAATAGCACGTGTTGCTATTGACCTGCTGCATTTGCATTACGATCCTACCTGGAAAATTCGCGTAGATATTTTTAAGATGTATAATGCAACAGATGTATGCCAACGGTTGAAGCATATCAATGAGTATAGAAAAACATGTCCCTTCTACCTGCGGACCTCACCAACCGAGAGGGCATACCTTGATCTGTTTGTACACGTTCTGCTTCAATGGATCTATGAGGTATTACCCATAACCAGCTAAATTTTCACCTGTTTTATGATTATAGTTAGAGGATGCTTTTCAACAGATCAGCTGATTCTAAAGCTTTACAGCTCCACTTTTGCTAGTGAGGCCCATTATTTCAACATATTCATTTTCTGAAGGCTGTTGATTCTGAGGCTCTGGTTCAATAGATAACATAATTTTCCGGTCAATGGCTGCCAGATCCGTTTTCAGTTTGCTTAACTGGTGTTCCTTATTCCACACCCCATCTACCAGTTCCTGTAATACCGGAAGGTCTTTCTGCAATTTTTCCATTTTCTTCTGTTCCTCATCAATATAGCCCGGAAGTTTTTCCAGGGCATTAAGAAAGTTCATCGTGGCTAACTTTGGGTCCGAAGGCATCAGCCCATTGTTATAGGTGTACTTAATTCCTCCTTCACCCTGGACCATAAACCGGTTCACTTTAATATCCAATCCTTCTTTCTGAGTAACCTCTGTTTTAACAAGCAGCATAAACCCATACAAGCCCCCAATCTCTTCATACTGGCCACCAGTACGGGCTTTTTCTGCAATCTTGTTAAGTTCTGCGCCAACATGTTTCATATCTAAATCAGCCGGTAACCCAACAAGTTTAACGGGATTAATAATGGTTCCATCCTGTCTTTTCTCAGCACGCTCTTGAAAATTTTTCCAGTCAAGACTCATTCTCTCCTTCCTGGATTCTGCTGAGGTAAACTCAGCAGAAAGATCTTCCAATTTATACCTCGCGCTGAATTTCGACCGGATAAATGCCTGTTTCTCACTTTCCAGTCCTCCAATCTGCTTTTCCAGCTTGGCTTTATCTAACAAATCGGTATTTCCAGACAGGATGGCCACATATTCAGAATAATTCATTCCTGTTTGCTCATCCATACTTCCCTCGTCGATGGTACGTTTACCCAAGCTATTGGATTTTAACTGTCCAATAAAAAACTGCTTATTATACAATTGGTTAAACTTAAAGCTGTCCAGAGATTTTTTTACCGCATAAATGAGAACATCTACTTTATTATCCGCAAAAAACTTGGCAATTTCATTGCCTTTTCTGACTGCCCTACCATCCCTTTGGGCAAGATCACTGGGACGCCATGGCGTATCCAGATGGTGAACAGCAACTGCCCTTTTCTGTGCATTCACTGCTGTTCCCAGCATACTGGTAGAACCAAATAATACCCGAATTTCTCCTTCATTCATACCTGAGATCAAATCCCTACGCTGCTTTTCGTTTTTCGCTTCCTGGATAAACCGGATTTCGTGCGCCGGAATCCCATAGTCTTCTACGAGCTTTCGTTTGATTTCTGAATAAATATTCCACTCCCTAGGCTTATAGGTACCCAGATCCGAAAAAACAAACTGTGTTCCTTTCTGAGCGTGGAATTTCTGATAATACTTGAAAATCTGCTCTGCACAACGGGAAGCTTTGTTATCGGGATGATCAACGTATTGAGCGCTTATAAGCCGCATATCGAGCGACATCTTTCGCGCATAATCAGTTGCAATGAGCATCTTGGCTTTCTGCTCACTTTCAGTTAGCGGCCCTCTACCCAATAATTCTCCAACCCCCGTCTTGGCAAATTCCATGAGGCTCTTAATGAAGACTTCCTGCTGAGGAGTGGGAGGAATATGGCAAAATATCTCGTTTTTTTCCGGCCGGTCAATCCCTATGTCCCTTGCCGTTCGATAGTCGGTAATCTCAGAATAGAACTGGGCCAATTCAGGTACCTTAATGAAAAAACGGAAACGTTCTTTTGCCACAATAGTGTTCGCAACGGAAAATTCATAGTCTGTTGTTTTTCGGGCAAAAATGGCTGCCCACGCATCAAATGAACAGATTCCCTGCTTTTCTAACGCCCTTGGGCGTAAATATTTGAACAGCAGATATAATTCTGTTAATGAATTGCTGATAGTAGTACCTGAAAGGAAAGTAGCTCCCATATCGGCATCAGTCCGCTCCTGAATAGTACGGATCGCAAAGAGCAGATTCATGGCCCTTTGGCTTCCTGCCATATTGCCTAACCCCGCAACCCTGGAATGCCGTGTATTAAACATCAGATTTTTGAACTGATGGCTTTCGTCCACAAATAAGTGATCGATACCCATCGTCTTAAAATCTGCGACATCATCTTTGCGGTTGTCAATATCGTGTTGTAATGTTTTAAGCTTAACTTCAAGATTTTCTTTCTGTTTGATACATCCCACAAGCATTGCCCGGGTAACGTCTTTCCCCTGCGATTGAAATGCCTCCAGATTTCGCTCCACACTTTCTAGCTCAATTTGAAGAATCTCCTTTTGCATTTCCGACGATTGAGGGATCATCCCAAACTGATCATGAGTGAGGATCACGCAATCCCAATCATTATTTTTAATGTCACCGAAAATCCGGAGGCGGTTCTTGGGGGTAAAATCTTCTTTGCCTGGATATAGAATTTTAGCATGGGGATACGCAGTCCGGTAGGCTTCGGCTATTTCGTGTACATTACTTTTTAATCCGATAATCATTGGTTTGTGGGCCAGCCCCAAACGTTTCATCTCCTGTGCGGCGGTACACATTATTAGTGTCTTTCCAGCCCCAACTTCATGATCACAGATAGCACCGTTATTGAGCTTGATCATCCATACCGCATCCTTTTGGCTCGAATACAGATCTTGTATACCAAGCGCCTTACGGTCTAATCCAGGAAAATCCTGATGGGTTCCGTCATAATTCGGGCGGACAAAGCAATTAAAGGTATCATTATACTGATCGGTCAGCCTTTTTTTAAATTCATCATTCTGTTCATACAGCCAATCAGTAAAAGCAGAGCGCATCTCATCAATCTTGGTATTCGCCATCTGGATGGCTTCCATATCCCGTACTTTAACCTCCTGGTCACCAACCGTTATTTTCTTGGTAATGTCTGGTGTCGTGTTGACCAGGGCATGTTTGAGAAGGGCAATCCCGTCAAATGTCCGGCTTTCTGCTTTAACTGCGTATTTCTCTCGTATATGCACATTCTTCTGGTCACACGTGACCGAGAAATCATCTCCGCTTTCAGAATACTGGATATGTACCTTTGTATAAAACAGGTGAGAGGCAAAACGAGCATAAATACCTGTGGGTATCCAACGTTCACCAAGGTTAAAGTCAAGTTCTTCAAATTCGATACGTGTTGGACGTGCCTCTTCCAAAACGCTAAGACTTTCTTTAGCTTCTGCATCATCGGGGTGAATTTCGAGATAACTTTTTAAAGACTCGGCTTTCTCCACGACATTACCGGATATCCAACGCTCGGATATTTCATACTCTCTTTCCAGCGGATTATAGAAAATTCGCCCATGCAGGGCATCTTTCAAAACGTCGGGAGATTGGCTGCTTACTTCCGACATATAAGGTAAATTAACCCCACCGTACTTATTGAGTGAAGCGGCCAATGCCTCTTCAGGATTATCGGTAGATAATGTTGTGGTAGAGAAACTTACCGGACGATGGAATATATCTGCTTTATGCACTACCCCGCCAATAGCACGTTCCAGATAAGGGACTTCCCTGCCTGAACTATCTGTCTTAATCAATTTGATATTGTCAGCATCGTTAAGGTTTCCATATTTTTTGACAAAAGCATCATACAGTTTATTAAGCTGCTCTCTTTCCGCTTTGTGCTCAGTATGAAATTCTACCTCTTTGTAATAGAGATCATGGTAAGTATCTCTAAGCATGATATAGGCAAGCGCTCTTTCTTTTTGTGCTGGAAATAAAGGCAAAGGATGGAACATCGCCTGCAACTTATCACTTCTTAAATCTTTGAGATATCCAACCAGTCCATTATCGGTAACAAGGCAGTCATTTCGGTGATAATCCTGCAATTCCTGCGTATACACCGATGGTCCAGGAGCAGAAGTATTGACCACCGGTATTTCAATCTCCTTATTTCCCGGTAAACCGGAAAACAGATCGCCAAGAACTTCTTTCTTGGTACTTTCCTTCTTTTCAACAGGGGTAGAACCAAAACCAGCGGCGACATAAGGCTTCTCAACAACAGTACTGAAAAGGTCTATCTGATTTCTATTAATAGTTTTTTTCTTTTTAACAGAGTACTCCTTAGCTTGAACAGGCTTCCGTGCAGGTGCCAGAACCGTTGCAGCCATTTGCTGAGTGGGATTTTCAAACAAGTCAAAAATACTTAACTGTTTAAATTCCCGTGGACTTTCCTCAGTATTGTTAGAGCTAACTAAAGGCTGTAGCTCCTGCTTAATAGCCACCGCTTCATTAGAAGCTTGTAGCGCTGTTTGGGGAATGAGTGCAAGAGGTTGGCTATTCTGCTGACCTTTGTACAAATCCATATTTAGGTGTCTTCCAAAGTCTTCAGAAAGTATCTTTTTAATATCTTGGGCAATACCTTCAGTTCCACCATTGTGCGTGTAGACTAAGGCTGGATGCCCATAAAGATCAGTATCTAATTTCCACTCGCTATGCACAATCCTCTTGCTATCCTGAAAAAATGCATTACCGGGCGTATTATATTCCGTCAGAGTGCTTTGACAAAATAATTCTTCTCTATCGGTAAGACTTTTTTTTGACGGATCCTTTTGGAGGATAATCAAATCACTGCCCACCTCTGTTCCGGCATAATCAGTGAACAAGTTGTTGGGTAAACGTACTACCGAAATCAAATGGTTATCCTTCATTAAAGCCCTTCGTAACAATTCATTCTTAGAACTATTCAAAATGCCTTGTGAGGTGATATAGGCAAGCAAGCCACCCTCACGGAGCATATCAGCTCCTTTCAGAAAAAAATAGCTGTGGATACTTCTGGCAGCCTGCACTTTTGCCAGATCAGTACTACGGGAATAGGAAAGATCGAAAACAGAAGTATCTCCGAAAGGAATATTGCTTGCAACAATATCATAGCTATTTTGCTGTTCTTGGGGAATTTCCTCAAAACCACGTACATGGATATTACTGCCAGGATAAAGCTGTTGCAGTATTTTTCCGGTCAGCAGGTCCTTTTCATAGGCAGTAGCACCTCTCCCTTGATTTCCGGTGAAAGCAGGTAAGAATGAACCGATACCCGCTGAGGGCTCAAGAAAGTGCTTAGCAACTATACCATTTGCATTGAACGTACCCGCAACAGCGTCAATAACAATGAATGGAGTATAAAACGCTGTAAGTATTGAACCCCTTAAACTTTCAACATATCTCCGATATTGTTTTTCATCTGTAGCATTTTCTTTCAACACCTGATGCAGCTCACGAGTAAGAGAGAAAAGGTCTTGTTCACTCTTTCGCCAGGAATTGATGTCTGTCTCTTTCTCTATAGGATTGAGAACGAATTTAAGACCGCCAAATCCGCTGTATTGCATCAATAGCTGTCTTTCCCCAATACTCGCTTCTCGCTTCTCCTTTTCCAGTAAAAAAGCTATTCGTAGGGCATCAATATTCAGTTGGAGATGTTGGCGTTTATTGAAGGCCATGGTCCTCAATAAAAATTTGAATGGTTCCCGTCAGCTCGGTATAAAGGAGGTCAAACTCTGTGGTGTACACAAAATCATCAGTTAATTCGTAGCCGGTAAATACCGATTCACAAACCGGAAACATTTTCAGGGCAAAAGGCCGTAGATCCTGATCAGCCATAAGGTGATCAAACTCTTCACAGACCACCTTGAAGAGGGTGTCAAACCTAGAAAAATAAAGGTCTTCAAACAGGATCTGATCAGCAATCTCATTGCACCTGTCTATAGAATTTCCACAGCGGAATGCTTCCTGATACACATAAGCAGCATTCTCTGAACGCTGATTGATAAATGCCATATTCCCCGCTAATTCAGGGAAACTGGTATACAATAATTCTTGTAGTCTTAACTTGAAATAAGACAGGTCTTTTTCGGTTGTATTCATATTGTGAACTTTAAAGTCCAAAGTAATATGGGTACATACAGAATTTGGAAGTGTGGAAGAATTTGTCCTGTTGGGGCGGTATTTGACGGTGTACTATTGTGAGTGCATTGTGAAAAACTTAAATTAGCGCCTTAATTAACAATTGTTACCCACATGAAAGAATTAATCGAAAAAATTGGTGCAGAGTTCGAGGCTTTTAAAACAGATGCAGAACTTCAGTCTGAAAAAAGTAATAAAGCAGCTGGGATGAGAGCCCGAAAAGCTTCTTTATCACTGGAAAAGCTGATGAAGGAATTCCGAAAACTATCAATGGAGGAAACCAATAAAAAATAAAAAACACGCCTCGCTAAAAGTGAGGCGTGTTTTTTTACTATCAGACGGTATCTGAAAAGGCAGAAGTCAATTCTCAAATTCAAACTAAATGAATCATTTCTTGTTAGAGAAAACGAACGTCAACCTAAATAGCACAAATTTTCTAACAATTCATTAGAGGGGAAAATCATCTTCATCATCAATACCATCCATTGAATTCGGGGGCTGCGTGAAAGGATCATCATACCAGGATTCATTTTCCTGTGCTGTAAGAGCTCGGTCTTCAGAGCGGATAATAGTATCTCTTGGCCTGAAATTAATGTTAATACTGCCATCTGTCAAAATCCAGGCTCCAACGAGATATTCTACTCCTTTTTCAAAACAGACGTCTACTGGTAAAGTAAACGCCTTAGAATATTTGGGGGATCTTTCGGAAGCTGGATGATTACTTAAAGGAATATTGAAAGTATATGCGTTAATGGTATTATATAATTCCGCGCTATCAAACTTATCCATTGATTGATCCTGACCTTCTTCCCCACCCAACAGAAATTCAAAATCATCGCTAAACAAAAACTCCAAAACCCTTTTGCCTTCCCGCGTAACTTGTACTAAAGATAAGCGCTCTAGCTTATTGACAATCTTCCAAGTCTCATTATAATTGCCACTGAATACATGCGAAAAGATGAGATTCCGTTTCTTCCAGTGAAGAATCTGCTTAAATACGTGTAATTCTTCCGGGTTCAATTTTTTCCAATTGTTATGATTTTTCTTATCAGCCAGCTGTTCCACTTTTAACTTCTGTTCGGCAGCCCGAGATTCCTCCCATCCTTTATGAACCTTTTCCCAGTACACTGCATCACAATGCTTACAGCGATCACTTTCCTTTCGAATTGCGGCTTTAAATCCGGTTTGGGAAGTAACATTTTCAACAATCTCTTCACCACAATCCTTGCAGCCACCGATTACAATTCGGCAGGATGAGTGCTGAGCAATAATTATACTGAGTTCGCGTTGGCTAAGGCCCAATTGGTCTTTTAAATCCCCCGCTGGAAATGAAAACTTTTCATTTTCAAGCTGCCAGTACTTTCGAATAATTTCTTGATTTTCCTCAGAGACATTATCTGCGATCAATAATTCATATGTGTTCATTATACGTGCTTTAGAATAGATAAATATAAGGATATGAACCAGATACTATTCCTGCCTTTGAGAACATTTTCACTTACCCTTTATTGATGGGAATTCAAATGAAGTTTCCCCCTTATTGTTTAACACGATATACGCATCAAATTTCTTTCCCGCCTTACTTTTCATTCCCTTAATCAGTCCGGTTTTTCCTTTCGCAACAAGATTTTCAACATCTGAAATAGTGAGTACTATTCCACAGATATTTCTGAATTGAATCCAATTGCAGGATTCATTAGAGCATTTAACCACCTTATCCCGAAAAAGAAGATGTTCCTTTTGACATTTCGGACATAGCAGATCGGGCTGCTTTTGCATCGTAGCAGTTAACGCCAACAGCTCTCTGGTGATTATTCCTGCATAGGTTCCCATATCCTTTTCAAAGATCTGTGCATCGACTTCATTGCTTTCTATCTTTGATAAAATCAATTCCCATCCTGCTGTCATTGCGACATCAGCAATTTTTTTGTCTTTAATCCAATGATATACCTGTAATCCTTTGTCTGTAGGAATCAATGATTTCTTTTCCCGCAGGATATATTCACGAGTGAAAAGTGCTTCAATGATCGCTGCCCGTGTAGCAGGTGTTCCAATGCCAATACCTTGCAACGCTTTACGTTCCTCATCATTTTCAATTTCCCTTCCGGCATTTTCCATAGCAGATAATAAACTGGCCTCAGTATAAAGCATCGGGGGTTTGGTTTTTTTCTCCAAAACACCGGCGCGACCAACCTTCAGCTCGTCACCTACATGAAGTTCCGGGAGCTGTTCCATCGGGCCATTTTCCTCATCGGTAAAACTGCCCTTTATACTGCGCCAGCCTGCCTCTACTATTTGACAACCTTTTATCATAAAGTCATAATGAAGTACTTGAAGGGTGGCATCGGTTATTTCCTTTTGACAGGCTTGTCCGACAGCTTCCAGCAGCCGGAATGCAATCATATCATAAATAGCATTTTCCTTTGCCGGAAGCTCCACAGGTACTTTTCCAGTCACTAACAGAGCATGATGGTCTGTAACCTTTACATCATTCACGATACGCTTATTGAAATGTCCCCAACTGACCTTTTTAACAGCTTCCTTCAAGGATGGCTTTTCTTCCAATGCTCTGACCAGGAGAGGTATCTCAGGCCAAAGATCATCAGAAATATACCGACTTCCAGTGCGGGGATAGGTAATGAATTTGTTCTCATACAGCGTTTGAGCAATATTCAGGGTTTCTTCAGCAGAAAACCCCAGGCTTTTATTCGCCTCTTTCTGAAGCCCTGTAAGGTCGAAAAGCAAAGGAGGCTGTTCCGTGACCGTTTTGTGGTCTAATTTTCCAACCGTTGCTATCCCTGTTCTTGTTACTGCTTTCAGCACTTCTTCTGCCTTTCTTACATCATCCCATTTTGTCACAGACAGGCTTTTAAAATCTATGAACTCTTTGCGGTGCAGACACTGAACCTGCCAGTATTTCTGAACGGAAAAATTTTTATTTTCCTGATATCGTTTACAAATCAGGGCGAGTGTTGGGGTCTGGACTCTACCAAGGGAATATATGCCGCTGCCCGCGGCAATGGTAAGCGCCTGAGAAGCATTGATTCCTACCAGCCAATCTGCACGGCTTCTCGCCTGTCCGGCCAGATACAGACCATCAAAATCACTACCTGGTTTAAGTGACTCGAAACCCTGTTTGATCGCTTTCTCTGTTAAAGAGCTTATCCATAGCCGCTCAAATGGTTTTGTACATTGTAGATACTGATAAATAAGGCGAAATATAAGCTCGCCCTCCCTTCCTGCATCCGTTGCCACAATAATGCTGTCACAACTTTTAATCACCCTGTCAATAACCTTGAGCTGCTTCAAAGCACCTGTATCCGGCTCATATGATTTATTCTTCCTTACCTTTCTTACGGTCAGCACAAAAGGATCAGGCAGGATCGGTAAAGATTCCTGCCTGAAGCCTGTAATACCGTAGTCTTCCGGCATACCCAAAGCCACCAGATGTCCCAATGCCCAGGTCACCTGGTAGCCACCTCCTTCAAAATAACCCTCGTTCTTCTCGGTAGCTCCTAAAAGTGCAGCAATTTCTCTCGCTACACTCGGCTTCTCTGCAATTACGGCTTTCATAAAATTTCTTATTGATTGATTACGCTATCGTCTTATTCCTCTGGATTTCTTTTCAGGTTTTTCCTGCTGCTCCACTTCTTTAGCGTTTTGGGGTCCCTGCTGGCCAGATTTCAGCGCTTCTTTGAACCTTTTGGTGGCTTCGTTGGTTTTTCCCTCTGAGTTAACTGCTACTTGTGTTGAATGAGCTTCGGTCGGTTTTACCTTGTCTTTCAATGCGTCCGGGTTTTTAAAGGCAAAAGAGGTTTTACCGCTTTCTTTATTATAGGTGATATACCCATCGTATTTCACCCCCTTCTGGTCAATAAGACCAGTCAGATAGACCGTTTTCCCTTCTTTTAACTTCTCAAATTGCTTGTCGTCAAGCTCCTTGCCCCTGAAGACTTTTGGAGCCTCCTGACTTTCTCCACTTTGGCCTTGTGACCTACTATTACTATTGCTTCTGTCAAAAAGAAATTCTACATACCGCTTGTCGGCATTAAACTGTACCTTAGCATCAAATTTTTCTCCATTGCTGGAAGTCATCCCTTCAATGAAGAGGGGCTTACCTTCCTGTAAGCTCTTTTTTTGATCTTCGTTCAATTTCACCCCTTTAATTTCATTGGGAATTTTGATCCAGTCGGAGCGATACGCTACAAGTTCGTTGGTCAATCGATCTACGCTGATGATTGAGGGAACAATTTCACCCGTCTTAGGATTTGTCAAATCAACAATACGTCCCATATTCCCGCTCTTGCGTAGGTTAGCCTTATCCTCTTCGGTAAACTGATGACCAAAAAAGGGAGAATGCAGATTGGGCTCATTGCGGATGCCATGAATGGCCATCACGACTTTTCCGTTTTTCTCCTGAAGGGACAATCTCCCTTCTCCACTTAAAATACACGTACCCAGATTTACATGTACCGGAACAAGAACATTTGTTTTGTAGCCTTTAAGCAGAGGCTCCAAAAGGTTTTTCTCTTCCAATTTTTCCTTGCTCAGGCCCAGGTTAGATATGGTTTCCCAATCAATCTGTTCCGGTTTAAAGCGATTTTCCTGTGAAGGAGCGGTTTCAGTTGGCGCTGCTTCAGTGGTTTGTGGTGTTACTCCTGTTGTTTCCATTGCATTTTCTTTTTTTTGTTGATTTTCTTTTGTTTCTTCTTTTATCTGATACTTATTAAAAAGTTCTTCGCCTTCTTTTGTGGGAGAACTGACATGCGACTGCAGCTTCTTAGCCATGTCAAAAGCGGACTTTAACGGGACTTTAAAGAATGAAAACCGCGTTGGGTCTTTAAGCTGTCGAAGAAAATTCGAAACGAAGTTGGTGAATAGGTCCCCATGCATATCTACACGCATAAATTCACCCTGGCTTTTCTCCTGTACGTCTGTCTTTTTTAGCTGACCATCTTTATCAATTCCGGTAACTGCTGATATCTTTTTCTCTTCTTTATCAAAGACCAAAAGGATCTCGTGCAGCTGCCCCGACAAATCCCCAGTCTCTGTTTTTAAATTTTCGTCTTCCATTATTTTCCTTTTTTATTCAAATGTAATCTGGCGAAATAGTCCCCCTCCAAATGCTGTCTGCATTTGTCCGGAAAAGGCATGTATAGTGTCAATCTTACTTGTTCTTCTATTGGCTGAATTATGCTTTTTGTACTGGGTGGGAGAACCCTTCCCTGATAAACTGGTGTACATCTGAGAGTTTGTAGTAAGGTTTACCACTGATCCGATAATAAGGAAGTCTTCCTGATCCGCGGTATCTCTGTAGGGAGCGGCTGCTAATCTTAAGGATTTGAAGCACATCCTGATTATCCAAAAGTTCTTCACCATCCACTAAATGCTGCCGCTTATCAGAAGATTTTAGCTGTTCTGAGATGATATCCAGCCGAGTGAATAACCGCTCCATCCAGGAGATAAATTCCATCTTGTCTATATTCATGATAATGGGTTTTCTTTTTACAAAGCTCCCAACACTTCATAGAATTCATTGCCAAGGCTTACCCATCGCAATGCGACTTTTTTAAGAGAAATAAAAGCATACTGCAGTACTGATAAACCGCATAAACACGGAGTACAAACAAAGGCTAGAAACAAAGTGGAAGATCATGCCAATGGGCAGGCATGGGCAGGCGTTCATATTAAAATCACAAAACCGACAGAAAATTGAAGGAATGATTATAGATCTTTATCCATATAAGAATCGAGGCTTGACTTCAGCCGGTCTAAGAAGGAGTTGCTGGTGCGGAATTTCATGCGGTGAAAAGCATGATGGGCATCCCCCAGCTGAACATTAAAAACCATCTGGAATAAGGATACCATCTGGCGGATACTGAGCTTTCCATGCCCTACCGATTGAGAAGCATGAAGCGCATAAATCAGCTCAATAAGTGCATTCTTGGACTCTGTCCATAAAACTTTTTTGTCGCCTTGGTTCTCAGGTAATGAATGACCATAATGGTCATTCTGCCCGGAAAGCCGTAAATGAAGGTATTCATACAATAACTCACATTCGATGATCCGCGCCGCTTCATAATCATAATAGGTTGAAAAACGATGATCTGTATCAAAAAACCGATTTCTGGTGCCAGGCAGCAAATCAAGTTGTCCTCTAACAAAATACTGCTCATCTTTTTCCGAACTATCCGACCGATAATATTTATAAAAATCAGTACCCACAACATCCCGTATATAATAACTTTCGAGCTTTTCTAGTTTGCTTTTAAAATATTTTCTGGATATGTTACCTACTTCAACTGGCCGACCTGCTTCAATCTTAAAGATTTTATTGTAATATAGCAGTTTACCAAAAATCAGCGGCTTAATGATCCTGAAAAACTCAATTTCATCCTCTGAGCTATCAAAACCTTCTTTAAGAACACTCTCTTTCAACTTTTCAAGATGCTCATGCAGGCAGGTAACCATCTTCCGCGATTCCATTACCACCAGCTCGGGAGCTAAGCTAATTCTTTCCTCTTCCGCTTTCATAATCTGAAGAGTGTTTCTGAAAATGGGTCTCATGGATCTTATTTAATGGGTTATGCAAACTCTGAGGGATAGTTCATTAGTACTAACGGTCCATTTTGATTTAAGTTACTCACAAACAAGAAATTAACGAACAATTCGCAAATCTGACCCTATCCGGATCTGGTCTAACGAATTATTGATTTTGCTAATTTCCCTTGTTATGTTCAATTATTACAATGCCGGTTAATTTCTGTGATGTTTGATTTAATTAGTGCTGGATTTTGGAAAATATCCGGCAACCTTCGGAGATGTAAAATCTCTAGTTGTAGTGAATTCATGGGCAGATTATTTCTTGTAAATAAACGATATCCAGCCAACCTGCCCCACTCAGAACATCTTTTGAGAGGTTTTTAATATTCTCGCTTTATTTCCTGCAGGTACGATTTAGGAGAATATCCTGTACACTGCCTGAAAATACGATAAAAGCTGGCTTCGGAATTAAAGCCACACTCAAAAGCGATACCCGTAAGACTCAAATGCTTATAAGCGGAATGAGCAAGCCTTTTTTTGACTTCTGCTACCCGATACCCATTCACCCAGGTCCGAAAGTTGAGTCCGAACCCAGCGTTGATCGCTGCAGAAACTTGTCCTGTCGGATAACCTATCGTTTTAGCCATTTTCTTCAAGCTCAATTCCGGTTCCAGAAAAAGAAGTTGTTCTTCCATAGCCTTGTTCAATGCTGACAGAATATCTGAATAGTCCCTTTCCACTTCGATGATGGGTTCGGAGGTATCTGCAAAATCATTTGATTCCATTTGTTTTGTAAGCGTATCTTCAGGTAGCCTTGCAACTTTCACCTCAGAAGGCAATATCATTTGATAACCCCGGATCGAAAAGAAATAGGTAAGCACCGAAAGATAGCCATAAAAAACTTTGACATTACCAAAAGAATCAACAAGCCCTAAAATAGTAGGCACAACTGAAGATAAAAATAGTATAGCTCCTAATATACCAGTGCCAATAAGAAGATTTCTCAGCCAGATCAAATTTGAATAGCGAATTGCTCTCCGGCTTACAGATAACCTCTGGCTGTAGTTCAGTGTTTTTCGGAAACTGAGATACCAATAAATAGCAATAGAAAAAAAAGCCACAATTTTTTCAATCCCTTTAATCCTATTATAAAATAGGTAATGCTCAGCAATGACATATTTTAAGTGGAAATTAGGCTCAATAAGAGTAACACTATAGGTTATAGCAGCATGCATCTGGAATAGAAGCACGGGCAAAAAATGCCATAATTTGTTCCGGTTAAAAGTAAAGTTATCTTCTGTTAATGAACATACGTACAAATAAACAAGAGGCTGGAGAAGGGTATCAATGGCCACCGGGAGATATTGAAAAACAGGATATTTATAGAGTCCGAAAATATCCAGCAAGATCTTAATAGTTAACAATGCCAATGTAAGTAATATAGCAGATAATAGCTTCTTTCCAGACGAGTTGGAAGACTGAAATCCTAAAACGAAAGCTATGACCATTCCTTGTATCACACCTACAATAACGATCATATCAAAAACACTTAACGGGACACTCATCGGCTCTCAGACTTATTAAATTATTGCTCTGCTGAATAAAAAGCTCCGGTCTGGGTTATAAAATCGAAACTTTAATTCAAAAATAATAATAAATAATCTGACAATCAGCATTTTATTAATTTTTAATTAACATAATATTTTTGGTTAAATGAATTTGGGAAAAGCTAATTCTCCCTCAAAACCCTTTCAATTGGATCATACAGTAACTTTATATCATACTGATCATGTGTAATCGTTTGTTTAATATAGGTGGTTAAAATGCGGCGTTGGAAGAAAGCTGTTTTAAATTCTATTGATTCTAACCTGATTGGAGTTTCCGACCTTTAATAAGAATATCCCTATAATTTGAACTATCCATTTGCCATTTTCTCAATGGATACTTCAAATTATAGGGAGTAAAATCACCTTTTTCTTTAAGCATCATTTAAATGATAATCCAACATTCGCTTGGCAATTTCCAAATTGCTCAGTTCTTGATTGTATTTGGTTGCATATTCTTCTACCATTTCCTGGGCTTGGTACAATGGAAAGAAAAACTCAAATTTGTTTCCATCAATTTCCATAATAAGTTGCGACGGAATCGACTCAGCATCATAAAAAGAAATTTCAGCATCAAGCCCAACATTGTCTTTCATATAAATCAAGATCTCATCAAAGTCAACTTCTGGCAAAATGTTATTGATGAATTTTTCAGCAAGATCAAAACTCTTTAAGTGATCAATTAATTCAATGATATTCATATTTTTAAGCATCATATATACTATATTCAATCATCCTTTTGGCCATTTCAATATTATTGGCACTTTGTTTTGTGACAAGTGCCTCCACCATTTCTTGGGCTTCAAAAAGGGCAAAAAAATGTTCATATTTTATACCTTCTACTTCAATATGAACATTATTGTCCAATATTCCTGAGTCAAAAAGGTAAATTTCGGATTCGATTCCAACCTGATTTTTCATATAGATATCGATAGAATCATATTCAACATCTGGTAAAAATTGTTGTCCTAGTTTCTCTGCGAGATCAATAGTTTTTAATTGATCTATTAATTCTACGATGGTCATGATGGACATTGAATGCTGTTTCTGATAAAAATTTTCGCAAATTAGAAAAAGTCGTCTCAAATTCATGAGACAGCTTAATTCTTCGATAATTATCTTGACTTGTAGCTTATTCAATTAAACTTTGAGTGAAATACCTTTAAGGACAAATCAGGCGTCATTTAACGCATACTCATAAAGTCTTTTTGCAATTCCACTATCTGAAGGTCGAGTATCAAATGTTGCTACCCAATCCTCAATAAATTCCTGCGCCAAAAAAACTTCTATTAGATAGTAATACTTAACATCCCCTTTGGTTACGACACCTTCCACGCCGCCTTTCCCATCTACCAATTAATTTCCCTAAACAAACTGCCAATATTAAGAAAAAAAGGTCGGTCATTTCTTGACCGACCGTCATAACATTCACGTACCCAATGAATGCCAATTGTTTAATTTCTTAACACAAATTAAGCGTCATTCAAGCGATAATCGAACATTCTTTTTGCTATGTCCAGACTACTTAATCTATTATTATAATCCCGTACATAGTCTTCCACCATTTCCTGGGCTTCGCTTAAGGGGAAGAAGTTTTCATACTTAATACCATTAACCTCAATAACGATAGTAGTTGGAATATTTTCAGCGTCAAAGAGATTAATTTCTGATTCCAGACTTACATTTTCCTTCATGAAAATTTCAATCATGCCAAATTCTACTTCAGGTAATAATCGACTGATTAATTCCTCTGCAAGTTTCCTGGACTTTAAGTGATCAATTAATTCAACAATATTCATAAACATTTAATTTTATTGGTTACCCCATAACGACATCCCCCCTTTCCAATTGGGATGCATTGTTCTCCAAAAAATGCCACCTGGATTATTAGGGTGTTGAGACTTCGGCACTAGGTGCATTTTTCCAGGTTCTAAATGATGATGCCAAACCCACCCCTTTGGTGCTTCTCCAAGAATTGTTCCTTTGTTAGATCGAGGAATCTCCACACCCAGATCTTCCATAATTTTTGCAAATGCCGCATCCGACTTCATTGCATCATCTAACACTTTATTTGACGCTTGAAAATGCACCCCGCGTCGATGACCTGGATACAAATTACTTGGTAGCTCTGCTTCAAACGCAACCGAGTAAAACTTGCCATTCGGTATATTACCAGCGCCCCTTGCCCCATATGCCAGTTCCTCAAGAGTTGCAATTCCCAACCAGCTCTCCGCTCCGGCAATGCCAGTAATTGCCGTCATCGGATTCTCCATGAAACTATTTGCAATTAGTTCCGGCGTAGTGGTATGGGTTTGAATTCTATACCTGACATTCTGAATGCCCTGATCAATTTTTCCAGATGACCATTCAGAAATATCATTCAAGTTTCTCCTGGCATTCTCTATACTGTAAAAATTTTTAATAGCCTTTGCGGTTGCGACGGTACTGACTGCAGTTTGAAGAACACCACTAGTAATGTATCTTACAGCGCTATTTTCAATGAGCTTTACTCCAATTCGTGGCGCGGTTACAGTTAGTTGGGGCAGTGTATACCCAATACCAGTGTTAAGCCACCATAAAAGACCATAAAAGGGATCATCTCCTTCCGGATCCGTAAATGAAATTGGATTATTGAAGTTACAATTATATGGATTTATTCCCATATAATTTGAACTGGCAGGATCCATTTGCCACCATCGACCAATTTGGGGATCTAAGGTCCGGTAAAATGCTTCATACTGGTTTAATCCTAACTCAGTCGTCTGCTCAATTCCGTTAAAATTGTCTCTGTTTTCAACATATGGATTTTTTAAGGCTTTTGAACTAATCCCTGCCATGGTAAGCCCAAACGGATAATAATGGGTTTCCTCCAGCAATGGCCCTGGATTATGGGCAACCACAATGTTGTCAAAGAAAACATCCTGAACGCTTTCGTTACTGGTGTAAACGTAGATAAATCCATTTTTTTTGATCACCATGGAGGAGGTAGCCAACGTCTGCAACTGATCAGGGCTCCCCTGTACCTGTCGTACACCACTATTTTCGTCCACCATATTCAATTGTTCATCAAATAGAACATAGTTCAGGTAGGCCTTCGGCATGGCTGCCAGGTTTTGGGACGGGTCTTTGTCACGAATAGATTGGTAATTGGCAGAAGTAAGGTTTGTAATGGGTGCACCTGTTCCCGTACCATTTCCGTGAACTCCATCAGCTGGCCCGCTACCTGTAGCAAACGCCTGAAGCAGTGATGTCAACATGCTTGCAACCGGAGTACTGGAAGTGCTTGCAGCAGCCGATTTATAAAATGCCTTACAGCCAAGCTGAATGGTATCCCCGGCCATTACCCGTAACACAAGTGATGGACCAATCTTCTGCTGCCCGGCAGTCGCATTCAATTTGGCGACATAATCATTCGGTGACGTAGTTCCATCTGCAGGATACCCTACTGGTTTAGCAGATCTTGTGGCATCAATATTTGCAAAAAGTGCATTTTCCTTTGCAGAGGCAGCAGATTCCATTGTAGCTGCGTAACTCAACTTACCAGATTCCTCCGTAAGCACCATGCGTGTGTTGCCAAGGTGATCTAATAGGAAATAGTCGTAGACCAATGCTACTGGCTTTCCGGCTGCATATAGAGCTCGTACCCGACCTTCCGCCTGGGGAAAATAAACTAAACTGTCGTTTTCGTATACAAATCCTTCTATGTAGTCAATTTTCGTAACTGTTCCAGCTCCTGAATAATCCGTGATTATTTTGCGTAATTTATTGCCATCAGCATCATACGTGTACGCAATATTTCCCTTACCCAGGATTATAATACTATCAGGTAAGTTCAAGAAGTTATAAGGCTTGGGGGCTGAAAGACGATTCATATCCAAAACCAGGTTACCAGAAGAATCGTAATCATAATCTTGCGTTTCCTGGTTATTGATCTCTTTAAAGTCTCCTAATTTACTTTGGGCATCGTTGCTCTTATCTGAGACGAAAAATAATTTGTTAGTATTAGGTATATAACCATATTTCAAACTATCGATCGTTGCTTTAGCGATGCCTTTTAGCCCAGTCTGTTTCAAGGTCAGTAAATTCCCGTTTCCATCATAACTGATACCCTTGGATGTAAAATCAACTTTGTCATTTAACCATGCACTGCTACCCTGATTTTGTTGAGAAAATTCTGATGCAGTAATCCGGTTAGCTTTATCATAGGAGTAGCCTAATGCTCTGGATATACCGTCGCCCCTGCTTTTCCATTTTACTCCAGCTATGCTGCCATCGTACTGATTGATATTAAAGCCATAGTCGAATGACAGGTCTTCACCAAACCAATTTGAGCTGCTGCCAGGAGTGTTAACAAATACCTTGTTGATGCTTTTGAGCTGGCCCCCCAGATTATACTCTATGGTTTGGGATTCCTTCGGGATGGTTTTGGTTCTTACATTTCCAAGCTCATCATAGGTGTAGCTGGCAACAATCCTCGTGCTGGCAGCTACGTCATTTAGCTGGGTGCTGACCTGCGCAATCTGACCAAGCCCGTTATAAGTTAGGTTTGTTAAAATTCTTGTCTCAGGTGTAACTGCGCTCTGAGGGTTTGTGTGGCGGAAATAGGTACTCAGAACTTTTCCGCTAAAATCATACAGATAGGTCTTTGTCTGTTTTCCGCCGTAGATATTATCGGAAATAGTCTGGAGCACTCTACCCTTGTCATTGTAATAAATGGTGGTTGTCCGCCATTGAGTGGTGCCAAGGATTTTAACTCTCATCCCAGTCACTTTCCCCATTGCACGATGGCTGATTCCTGAGTTGGGTATTTCATACTGATTGTTGCCCTTTTGAGGCTTCGCAAAATCTGATGTAAGTGCAGGCTGAGCCCCTTGGAAGGAATAATTATCGTCATAGAATGCAAATCCAAGATCAGAAAGATTGCCCACAGGAATAAAGGGTAAAGTCCCAATTGGTGCTGCATTTACATTAGCCTGAACCGATTCTCTAGTCGACCCAACTACTGAATACGCTGCAGCACGTACTGGACGGTCCAAGTTATCATAATAAGTTACAAGCCATTGGTTTTTTGCTTTCAGGTTTCCATCTCGCATAAGTACTACCCTGTTACGAGAATCATAGACCATTTCAGTGGAATCTACGCCTGGCAGTTTAGTCACAATATTTCGGCCCCTAGTATCATACCTGTAAATGGTACACAAGCCGGGAAGCAAACTTACTACAGACCAGGTGGGAATAATTTTATCGACTGCAAGGGGAGGGATAATAAACCTTAACATGTCCAGCTCATCATAAACAAAGTAAGTACACAGCCAACCAGTATGTGCCGCTGTCCCTGTGCCAGTTTGTAGTTTTTTAAGAATTGTTTTACCGGATTTATCAGTATACTCAATCAGCTGATAACCATTTTCATCGACGCTAATGGATTTATTTAATTGCCCTGCATCATAGGTTTTGGTGGTAATGGGTATATCTGCCGTAATGGTCCATAGCCGCACCGAATCAGCGATAGTATTCACAAAATCCAAATGCTGGCTATTTTTTTTACCACCTTCATTTGCCCAGCTGTTACCAGGTCCAAATTTTTTTACAACATTTGAGGATGGTGACTCGTCATAAATATTTTGTCCATAAAAGATCGTTTCACCAGCTCCGGACGGATTCAACAATGGATCCGGCAAAAAGGCTTTTTGTACCGAAAATGGATTGCTTTTAAATTTGCCGTCATTCATGTTTCCGGAAGTCTGTACGAATGGTAGGTATACAAGAGGAGATCGGCCATAAGGATCATACGCCTGCGCATTTACAACATCCTTTCCGGAAGCACTTGAACCTTTAATTACAGTCTGGATTGGTCTGCCGAGTCCATCTTTATAAACGGTCGACTGAACAACTTCCTGGGTAGTTCTTGCATTATTTGTAGCTGTAACCGGATCTGTAGTCGGCATTAACGGCTCCCAGGTTCTGATATAGTTAATTGTCGGATTTACATATGCTGCAGGCACAGGCAAAGGTGTGGCTGCAGGCCTTGTTGAGGATGAGGGAGAATTTTGGGCATCCGTCTCCATTAAGAAGGCCGATAGCAAATAAAAGACAATATTATATGAGATTAATTTCCTTTTCATTTATCAAACATTTTAAAATAAGAAAATGTGAAACGAGATTTACGGACAGTTTACATAAGCACCGAGAACTGCCGCAGAGTGAGTGCCATCGGGATAGCTATACCAGTAGGCTGCCCTGCAACGGGCTCCCCCTTCAACTTCCTGTACAAAATCTTCTCTCACTCCTGCTACACACTGGCCACCAATCTCCTTACGCAATGGCCCGACGCATACACATCCTCCCGATTGATCAGCATTCTTCTGACCATTCTTTACCACATCTTGCATGGCCAAAACATTTGCTGCAGATTGATCATCAGCTGTATAAGTTCCGGCAGCAACGGTGTAGGTATATTGACCTGGGGTATATCCTGGTCCACAATTAGCGGTAAAAGTCTGGGAGATAGCAATATTCCCATAAGATTTACCCCCGCAGTCTTCTGGTTGGCCGGCGTAGTTGTAACAAAACCGTTGAAGGATATTACCGTCCTGGTCCCGGATAAAGCTTGGCCTACCCTGGTAGTCATATTCCCGAAAAATAGTATTTCCATTCAAGTCACTTTCGGACGTAGGGCCAAACACTGGATCATAGGTAACAGTTGATATGACTGCATCTACCGGATAAATCCTCACTTCATCTATGGCGTCTCCATCTGATAAGGTCATAGCGTTAGTATATGGCTTGGCATTATATAGCCATTTTCCACCAGACAAATAGCGATAATCTACTCGATAACTTCGCGAATTGGGGATAGTAAATGTCGTAGTATAGTCACCTAACTTACATCCATTGCCGGCATATGGCTTTATAGTTCCGGTATAAGGTGAATCCTCAAACCCTTCGTAGCTAAATTCAGTAGTGGTATTAGCCCCTGGGTCAATAAAGTAGGTATATCCCAACTTAAAGGCATTGTATTGGTATTTTTTCTTTGCAGTTAACGTATAGGTTCCCGCAGGAAGATCAGCAAAAAATTTATGTCTTGGGAAAGAATCCGCAAAGCTATTATACGGATCTTCCATCCGGTATACCACATTTACATAACATAAAGTCCCTGAATAATTTCTTACTGGAGAACCACCTGTAAGCGTATAATCAACCAAAGCACCGTCATAGCTTTGATAATCCTCAAGATGCAGATAGATGGTTCCTGGTTGTGATAAAGTGATCGTTGCCGACTGTGTTGAATTATCTGTTACAATCAAACTATTGTTGGTTACTGGACCGGAAACTCCCTTTTTATCAATATGTGCCGCATGTGCATTCTGGATAAAAGCGGTAACCTTTTGTTTCCCTTCACCTGTCTGACCTCCATATCCCCATTTATAGCCGATCTCCATACCATCCGGCTTGAAAGTATGTACAAGATTCCCTTCCCCGTCGAAGTTATTCACCTGCTGTTGTTTGATAAATGCAGGTATCCTATTGAGCGATGCACCAGTAAATGGTCCAGTAACGGTGGCTAACAATGGGGTACCACTCTCCAGAACATGTAATTGCTCTGGTTTAATATCACCATTAGCCTGGAATTTGAATTCAGTTACTGAAGCGCCGGTTAGTTTCTGCCCAGTTGAATTTTTTTGCCAGGTTTCGATAGCAACTGGCATAGAAATCATATTCAGATCACTAAAAGCCTTGTGCACCGGCAAGTTATTGCTGTCATAATCCTTCGGGAAATAGGTAGCGGTTTCAATAGTATCACCTACACTGTTGACGGTATTGACTTTCGAGGGTAGAAGATTTGAAGGATTGTATGTGTAGGAAGTTAACAGCTGGCTAAAATTCCCGGTACTATCGTAATCTTTTCTTGTAATGGAAGAAACACTGGTGCGTCCAAATAATGGGGTATACTGATCAGAATATAGTTCAATAACTGGCGAATAAGATGAAAACGCATATTCAGGACACATCAGGACGGTCTTAGGTTTCCAGGCAACATTGGTATTGCCGGTTACAATTGACTGTGGGCTATAAGAATAAGTGATTTCAGATAAAAGTTTGTTGCTTTTGGAGTATTCCTGTGTAATTTTAGGAAGCCCATAGACCCACGGCAGACACCTGGATTTCTCTGCATAAGGCTGGCTCTGTACTGGAACGGTTATCGGGAAATCATCGGGAGAAGTAAATAGATAAACCATTTTCCCAATATTATTTGTTGTGTCTCCTTCATAGACAACGACCCTTTTATATAAATGTGGTAATTCATTATTCATTGCTGCGTGGTGGCTGAATGTCTGGGTATTCGTGGCAGCCAGTTGACGCAAACTAGGAGATGGGGTCAAAATATCAGTTATAATTGCAGTCACTATCATGAAAAATAGGTTACTTCCAATAAATGATCCGAGCCCCTGTACACCACCAAAGGACCAGGCAGAATATATAACTGGGATGAAATTTGTGGTAAATGCAGTTGTGAAAATAATATTTCCCGCCTTTAAACCACTCCCTGAAGGAGGTAGGACAAAGTTGGTATAATTAACCTCATTATAAATAGGCACCTCATATCCCCAGCCAGATGATGTGCCATCTGCATTTATATATCGGTATTGCTTTATGATTTTCTTTGTAGTGTCCACCATATCATATAGGGTGGTTTTGTTTACGCGAATACCTCCACAAAGCTTTTTTACACCAGCGCTAAGCGCATCATTGTTCTCATATTCATAAAGCAACTTCCCCCCTGTTGGATATTGTACCGACTTGAGCATTCCTACACATGCACCAGGTGATTGAAAAACCTGACGGTTAAACTCAGTTGTCAATAGTTTTATGCTGGATAGACAATCATCAGCAGTATTGTAATTCTGTGCATATAAATGACCATTGGAATATCCCCAGTGGTCCCGCTCCATTAAGGCACGACCAGGCACATAGTGTGTGCCATATTTATTGTAATACGAAAAGGTATACGGGGCATCAGGATAGTTAACTAATCCTGTTTTCTGGACGGTCTTCAAACATAGCCTTGCATACTTCAATTCCTCCGGAGCAAAGGAAAAATCAAATGCCCGCGTAGAATCATTAAAGAAGTATTCATACCCAAATTGATATCCTGATATGACCTTGGAATCATTTTTTACAACGATTTGCTTTAGTGCCTTTTCACCTGGTAGATCAGCTAATTCACCATCATGGTAAATCATAGAAACTACAGTCCTACCATCGGCCATGGTAATATCTGTCAGACGTTTTTTGGTACCTGAGAACCATAGCGGCAAGCTTTGAGCAGCGCTTTTAGTTTGACCATCAATGGTTGAAGTTGTGTAAACTCCTTCATATCCAATTAGGTATTGCAAATGATAGTCGGTATAATTAAAGGTAATCTTATGGCCGGATAGAGGGTCTTTAATTTCTGTTAGGTACCACGATGTTCTGATGGAATAATCGCTGACGTCAAAATATGGAACAGTAACAGATTGTCCAGTTGTTGCGGTCAATTGCCTACCTTTTTTATACTTAATCAAATTGCTTCTATCGCATGCGCTAAATGTATACCTTATCCCGGCTTCATCTGTAATAATAAATTTATTGATGGTGGTAATGACGTTACCATCTGCTGGTACCGCAACTTCTCTTTTTTCTATCTTCAGTTTGGAATTATCCATCGTGAGTAAATGCTGGTCATCAGAAATGATAAACCTACCTGATCTGCCACCGAACTGAAATTCAAAAATATCCTGTTGAAAGTCACGCTGAACATCAAAATCCGGCTGATATTCATCGTCTGGTCCAGTATTTGGAACAAGCGGTACAAAGCCTGCTCTCTTTGAAAGCGGGGCCGTTCGTGGAAAATACGGCACCATAAATCCAGCCCCTTTTTTTATCCCACCATAGGTGCCCTCTACCTGATCATCAGGTTCTCCAATGACATGACGAGTAATTACACCACCGGCTATTAAATTCCAACCTAAACCAACGCTGGATGGAATTTGATTTACCAAAATGCCGCCACCACCAGTATAATCCAGTGAAATATTAAAGGATAATCTACCACCATCCGAGTAATTAAAAATAGGTAGACTAAAATTTGCCTTGCCTGTCGGAAGGTCTACTTGACCTCGAACGGTACTGACCAGGATTAACTGGAATAAGAGAATAAAGGGATAACATTTACGAAGCATAGAATAAAAATTTTATAAAATGACTCTTGTTTTAAAAATTATAACCTGTTCGGAGCTTTATCGGTTCTGTCCTGGGGATATGTTGATTATATAGGAAATCAAACAACACCATTACGTTTCCTTTCAGCTTACTATTGATTTTATACTTTTTGCTGATTCCAAGAAGACCACTTTGAGTCCACTGTTGTCCAATACGAATTGGGATTCCGGTATACTCAGGCTGGTAGTTTTGTTCATAACCACCATTGAGGAAAAATGTCCCTTTCAGTTTCCAGTCGACAAATGAGCGAAGCCCCATACCCTGGCTGGAAAACCGAATGTTATTAAAACCTGTACCTAAACCTAGTTTATAAGATAAACCAATACCTACACTCCCGTTTTTGTGAAACTTATAAGCTACTTGTCCTGCCAGATCGCTGGTTGTAGGAAAAAACTGATTACTGCGCTGAAACTGTATATTACTCCCGAACTCCAATCGTTGTAACAGACTTTTGGATTTCATTTCCTTTGGTTTAAAACCCGGCATTTCACCTGCATCACTTAGGGCTGGGAACTTTTTTTTCAGTTCATCAAATTTACTTTTTGCGGCGTCCATCTGCTGGTTGACTAGAGCTGTGGCATTCGGACCGCTTCCAACCCTTCCTTCAATCATTTGTTCCACCTGTGTTCGCGTTTGTAATCCTGCCTGTAGTTCACTACCGCTCTGAATGTTAAACAGACCCGCCAACATTGAGTTTTTAGCCATAAAGTCATTAAAAGCAGGGATCTTTCGCAACAACTCCATGGCTTTTTGTTCTGCCTTTTTCTGGTCCTTAAGCACTTCCTTATATTCTCTTAGTTGTGCCGAATAATAATAAGCCTCCTTTTTCAATCCCTGCACTTCTTTGGAAAACCCCGTATACTGGCTTAGTTGATCGGTAAGTTGCTTCTTACGTTCACGGATGAAGGCTTTGATCTGTTCCGCATATTCGAGTTTATCTTTAAGAATATCAACTGAACTGATCGTACCGCGCAGTTTTTCACCAATATTTCCAGACTTCCCCAATAAGTTATTAGCCTGGCTTAGATAAGATAGTGACCCGGACAGAGAATCAAGATAAGTACCTCCTGTTTCTGTGTATTTAGCAAGACCTGAAACTTTACCCAACTTACTCTTCATGCTGTGAAGAAGCTTTTGTTCCGTCTTAAAGGAATCGACAAAAATGGACGTTGCCTCTGCGGGATTGGAAACCCGTAGTTTAGCTTTTATTTTCCGCTCAGACTTTAAAAACCGTTCCAGGGTTTTATCCGATGTGTTGGTTATCCGTCTGGAGATTCCATCTGCTTTTCGCTTAACCTGAGACAGATATTTAAGCGAAGTTTTTGGCGAAAGTTGTGTTATCGAATCTTGTGCGTAGGTAGTTTCATTGAACATTAATAGCAGGCACACAAGTGTGATGACAGTTTTCATTGAACGGTCCGTTAATTGGTGATTGGAATTGTTATGCGGTCGAAATACAACGGCATAGGAAGCCAACTCTGATCATAGTTAGATCAGAATCCTGTTGAAACAATCACCGCTATAGCATAGAATATTACTCTTTTACTAATAAAAGGTAATTGGTCACTGACAACACATATTCTATTGTACAGGTTATGTTTCCAATTGAAAATCTAGATGCTGTATTAAATGCTAAGTCTTTTGTTGAAATGAAAGAAGTTTCATAGTAAAGGTTTTTGTCAATTTAGTTATACTCTGCTTGTAGGTACACACAATGGAACAGGCATTCTATTGTAAGGGAAAAGATAAAGTATTTAATTTTCCAGGGGTAAAACCAATCTAACGACCAATTACCTATCTATGAGTCCTGCTGTTTATTGCAATAAATCCTAATCAATTTCTAGGGTTTAACAATCCTGGGATTCATTGTTCTCAAACACATTAAACAATCGGCCTACAATATAATGAGCATATTTTAATTTATTGCGTTGTTTCAAAAAATCAGGTATATATACGGCTCAATAAAATTGCGTATTTATACGGTTCATCTAATAGGAGTCAAAACTATACGGTATCCTAATTATTTCTAAAATAAAGGTAAGGAACCTGAACGCATCCTATCTGCGTAAAGAAATCAAAGATCTTTCTTTATAGAAACTCCAGTTTCGCAAGGTTCAACAAACTCAGTTTAACTTATACCTGCTTTAAGCTTGTTAAAACTCATCTCCCCAAAGATATCTTTGACTTTAGACAAGAACGGTCAAATCGTACCATACCACGACATTTCTTTCGACTCAACTTCATTCCCATTTTAAATTTATGAATACCCAAGCAATGTGCAGGTTTATTTAATAAATAAAAGAAGGTAATTATGGAAAATGAGAAGGAAGAAGGTAGAATTCCCAGCATCAACAACATAGATGATTCAATTACAAAAATAAATGACGAATGGGAACAAGAGAAAGAAGAAAAATTAGTAAATTTAATTATACAAATTGTTGTGTCAACAACATTAAAAGAATACTATGAAACGAGCAATAAGATACCTACGATTCAGTCAACTGGGGCAGAGTAACAGCTCTATTGAAAGACAAGAATTATATACAGATCAATGGATGCAATACAATAATGTTGAACTAGTAGATACATTTATTGACCGTGGTAAAAGTGCCCGAACTTTTGATCGTCCCGATTTTATTAAGCTGAAGGAATTTATTAATAAACATTACAAAACGGTAGATTATCTTTTAGTAGACCAATTAGATCGCTTTAGTCGGGATGCAGGAGAGGCAATGAATATGGTTAAACTCCTACAAAAAAAATACAATATTCAAGTAGTTAGTGTCACTGAAGGAATAATATTTGACTATAACACTCCCGGAAGTTTCTTTCGTGCCGGATTACAGTTATTACTTGCTGAAGAGGATAATATAAATCGAAGCATCAAAGTTAAAGGAGGTATTTATACAGCAAAAGCAAAGGAAGGCAGGTTTGTTTTCAAAAATGCACCATTCGGCTACAAGAAGGAAGGTGAACGTAAGGAAAAACATTTGGTTATAAATGAAGCTGAAGCAAAAATTATACGTTTCATTTATGATGCATATCTTAGAAATACACCTTTATATCGTATAAAACAAGAAGCAGAACAGTTGGGATTTACCACTAAAGGTAATATGGCAATTGAACGTGTATTAAAAAATCCAATTTATGCCGGATTACTCAAAGTTGATTCCTATAAGGATTATAAAGGAGGGTTATTTGATGGGATTCACGAACCAATCATTGATATTACTACTTGGAGGATGGTTCAGGAAAAAATAAAAAGGCCTGAAAAGACACGAACAGTAATTGATGAAGAACTTCCTTTGCGAGGCGTTTTAAAATGCCACTGTGGAACTCCAATCTCAGGAGCGCCTTCAAGAGGAAAATCAGGAAAATATTTTTATTATTATAAATGTAAACATTCCAAGCATAACAATATAAGTGCCATCAAAGCCCATGAGCAGCTTTTAAGTGTTTGTGAACTAATGAGCCTTCCCTCTCAGAAAGTTAGGAAAATTAGAACGGAAAGCAAAGCTTCTATCGACAAGGAAATGGAAGGAAACCGTAAAAAGGCAAATGATAAAAAGTTAGAATTACAGCAGGTCGAAGAAAAGCTGTTTTCAGTGGAAGAGAAGTGGATAAAGAATGAAATCAACAAAGATACTTATGAACGCTGGTACTCCATTTACAATGATAATATATTAAACCTAAAAGGAGCAATCGATAGATTGAGTCTTGATCAAAGCCTAGCTTTCAACATTCTGGAAAAGAAATTAGACCTTTTGACAGATATGCGTCATGTATATTCTACCTGTGACACACTAGAAAAACGCGAATTTGTAAATCTGGTGTTCGACAGCAATTTATACTATCAAAATGGTATCTATCGAACACCAACTATGCTGCGTGATCTATCTCATAACCATTTGAAAATGAAAGAAAAAGGTTTGTTGATATTTGAAAAAAAAGAGGGGCTTCTTAATGAAGCCCCTCACAGCGGAGAGTCAGGGATTCGAACCCCGGGACCTGTTACAGTCAACAGTTTTCAAGACTGCCGCAATCGACCGCTCTGCCAACTCTCCAGGCTGCGAAAGTATAAAACGAAATGATGCTAAAAAAATTTGTTTTACTTTTTTTTATTGAAAAAATTCGTTAATACCCCACCCCCTGGTACACCTCCGGCCACCAAAATAGTTTACGTATAGCCGTTATAGATAGAAGATACCGCTTTTACCCCCGGTCGTTTTAAACCACTTTTTCGTAAATTTAAGCATGAACGTATTCTTTGAAGGACCAGTACTATGGTCACAGATAGACGCTAACATGCACCTGCGGCACTCGGCCTACGCCGATTTTGCCGCACAGGCCCGCCTAACCCTGCTGGAGCACGTAGGACTCGACGCCTCCCATTTCGTACAGCTACAGCTGGGGCCTATCCTGTTCCGGGAAGAACTATTCTACCACCGGGAAATTGGCCCCAACGATAAAGTACGGGTCACCTGCGAATTGACCAAATGCCGGGCAGACGCTTCGCGCTGGTCTATCAAACATGAAATTTTCCGCAGCGATGGCACCAAATCAGCTACGGTATTGGTAGACGGCGCATGGATAGATACCCGCAAGCGTAAGCTCACAGGGCTCCCGGCAGACTTGCTCGAAAAATTCAAAGGTATTCCACGCAGCGAAGACTTTGTGGAAGAACCGGTTTGATTATCGGCGTGTAAACGGCTTGCTGTCGCGTATATACTCCTGTTTGTCTGTTTCCAGCTCCCTGATAAATGGCAGCTGGTTTTGCAAATATACCCGGGAAGATTGCTCCAGGTAGTTGTCCAGCTGAAAGAACTTCGCCGCCCGGGTAGCACCCAGCAGCTTGTTCATCCGGCGGAAGTAACGCATCTGTAAACGGCCAAACTCCAGGTCATTGTTAATAAACTGCCTGGTGAGCGAATTCATTTTCCGCTCGTCGATAGACGTAAATTCTTCGTTATACATCTTCAGTAAAGCAATGCGCTCTGTTAACCAGGGCCGTTTTTCGGTTTCATACTCCAGGAAGGCAGTCTGAAAAGCCTGCATTTCTGTTGGAGATATTTTCAACAAATCATCCAGGAGGGCCTCTTTATTCTTGCCAAAGATCTGGGTTACCAGGTCATCATCCTGTGGAACAGTTGCCACTGCAGGCATAGTCTGAGCACTCAGCCGCCAGGCGGCGCCCAGGATCATCAACAAACAGATAAGCTTTTTCATGCATTGAAATTTTAAATTTAATGGCAGCTTCAGCCACAGGCCCAATGCAATCAGGGGGTATAGAACACCGGCTCAATAGGGGTGTATAGGCATTATCGTTATCAAAAGCAGGTGTAGTGCCCACTACATGTATATGGCAGTGAATCTACCGTTCTATATAAACAATCTGCTTCCTTAAATGGTTGTAGTTTCCAAAAAAATGCCCCGGCACGTGAGTACCGGGGCCATCGCTTTTAAAAAATGTGGTGATATCAATTCAAAGATTGATGATTAGCTCCCATAAAGGCTTCATACGCCTCCTTTGTCCAGTGCTGGTAATCCTCCAGGTTTATTCCTAACCGCTCATCACGCGCAACTTCTTTGAATTCCCGGCTATCCCAATAGCCCTTTGCCAACGACTGAATATTCCTGGAAACTACTGCAGTTGCGGTTTCGTAATCAGCTGGATAACTTTTATAGTTACCAATGGCCAATTCCTGAATTTCTTGTTTTACTGCGTCCTTACTTTGCTTTGCCATGGTTAAAATTTTTTAGTTCAGACCAGGTAAAACAAAAATGGTTCCCTTTGATGCCAGCTCCGGGCGTTTTATGATTTCTTTATCTTAAAATTATGTTAACGCGCCGAATAGGTGACAATATCTATCCCCAGCCCATTCGGGTCCTGTATGGCAAAGTGACGGTCCCCCCACGGCTCATCCCGGATATCAATTTTAATGGCCACTCCCCTGGCTTTCAGCTGTTGATATATCTCGTCTACCTTTGCTACCTCAAGAGTCAGATATACGCCTTTCCCATCGAATGCAGTTTTAAACAAAGGTTGCTGCGACGCATGTTCCGGCAGCAAAAAACTGATCTCCGCCCCTTTATCCGGGGTATGCAGCAACAGGTAAAAATCGTTTTCAAAGGTGACCCCAAAGCCCAATGTCTCCGTATAAAATTTTTTACTCTCCGCTAATTTAGCCGTGATAATGCCCGCATTTAGTTTCATTTTGCCAGGTTTTGTTTGTGAATAAAGAGAACATGCAAAAAAAGTGAAAATCACTGATAACAATAGCCGCTTCATGTTGTTGACGATTTACAACAGCAAAGTTATCACCCGCCGGGGCGCCAACATTGTATAAATCGGACAACTTATTTTCAGGAGACCTTTGAAGGGGTCAGGCCGTACAAACGTTTAAATTCCCGGATAAAGTGAGCCTGGTCATAATACCCGGCCTCCAGGTAAGCTCGGCTTTTCAGGATATCGCCAGGCGACCGGAGCAGCTGCTGGAAACGGACTACCTTACTGAATGCTTTGGGGGTATCGCCAATATAAAACTCAAACAACCGGCGCAACTGCCTGGCGCTAATGCCCTGCGGCAGCTCCTTTTCAATACGCACATTGCCTGCTGTACGAAGAATAGTATCAATGGACTCGTATAACCTGCTGTCTGCCGTAATAATTGTTTTTGGGAGAAGACCAAGAAAGTGCGCATCCAGCATCGATTTTATTTCCGATACCGCGGCATGCCCGGGTAGGCCCTCTTTCAAAAACCGGTAACCGGCCGGCGCCACCTCATCAAAATTGGCTGCATGATGCGCCAGCTCTGCAGCATTTACCTTATATAGCAACGGAAACATGCCCGGCAAAAAACGGATACCGACATAGTTAAAAGAGGCAGCCAGCGGGAATTCCGAATAAGCGTCATTAAAACCCATTACAAAAGCATGCGCCGGATCCGCTAATTCGAAAAAGATATCCATACAGCCATCCGCTACTACCCGGTAATGATAGGGCGCTGTGAGGGGATTCTCCGTTTTCAGCTGCCAGTAACAATAAATAAACTCCCGCAGCCTGATATCCGGTAAAAATTCATGATACAACACATCCCCTGCCGGTTCCTTTACACAAGGCTGAACCGGCATATAAAGGGCTCTTATGTTGTGGATTGTTTTCATCAAGCGATATGCAATTATAGCAAAATCGCCTTAATATATGCTTTTCCCCAGTTTCCCCATTTGCCGATACTTTTGGCAAGGGCCTCATTCAGCGCTTTTATATCTACCGGTTTTCCTTTTACCGGCGGCTTCATCGCATCTTCCTTTATATCATCTACCAATACCTTGGTGGCAAACCAGGTAATATGCTCATGCGGCAAGGCCACGCCCAGGATCATTCCCGGCAGCCCGCCGAACGACTCCGGCCCTCCGGGTGTAATGATAGCATCCGTATAAAAAGCCACCACATAAATGGAATCCATGATGATGGCGTTGGCCCGGCGACAATCAAAACCGGCTATTTTGCGGGTTTCGTCCGTAATTTTCCAGCGGATGCTGCGGATCGAATCCTTTACCACAAACAGCTGTTCAAATACCTTCTTCTGCGAAACGCTCTGCATACTGTCTAACCGCGAGTACACCACGTTTTGTTCTGCCGGTGCTTCTCCCCAGAACGGGTTCTTATTCTCCGACGGGCTCTCTTTTCCAGGCTTATACAACGTGGTGTTATTGGCAAAAGAATAATCAAAATAGGTCACCTGGTATTGATCCGTCCCCTTTTTCAGCATGTCTGTCCAGGAATCCTCCTCTCCGCCCGACATCTGCTTCATCCGGGCATGCACATTCAAACGCTTCTCATATTCAATGCGCCCGTGATCCAGGAAAATGGTATGCTGCGCCTGTGTACCAATAGCAAACAGGAACAGGACCAGGAGAAAGCACAGTTTTTTTCCAATATGTTGCATAAAACAGCTATTCTTTTGGCGCTGCGGCGCCCAGTTTGTTAAAATTCCAGATAAAAGACAACATGCCGTAGCGACCAATAGTGGTACGTGTTGTTTGGGTAATGGTATTCGTTTCCACAGATCTGTCGAATCCTATGTTCTGATTCAATACGTCATTCATAGATAAGTTTACCTGCACCAACTCCTTCTTACCAAATTTCTTCGCAACATAAGCATTGATAATGGCTGCATTGTTATTAGTGGTAAATACAGGCGTCTTCTGACGGATCATATAATTCATATCGCCATGCAATTGTATTTTCAGCGGCAGGTAAAGATCCATACTGGGATTGATATTATACGTCCAGTAGTTGGTACGAAGATTACTTTGTACTGATGAAACGCTGGTATTATAGTCTGCGCTCATATCCAGGTATACCTGGTATTTCTTTTCCTTGTCCTTCGCAGCATTGAGGCCAAGCCCCACATTATTGGAGCGGGTTACGTTGTACTGATCGTTCACATAATTGATATTCCGGTTAATACTGCCCCTCAGGTTTCCGCCCAGTCTCATATCCAATGGCACTACTTTCCAGCCGAAATAAGAATAAAACCTGGCATTACTGTTACCATTCACGTTCACTGCCTGGGTTGTTCTTTTACCTGACGGATCCAGGTAACTCCGGCTACTGATACCATTAGAGGTGGTCTGATAGTTTAAAGACATCCAGATACTCCTGTTGGTCATTACCTTATAATCAGAAAAATTAAGATTAAAATTACTGCTGAATGCAGGCTTCAGGTTAGGGTTACCAATTACCACGTTCACCGGGTCATCATTTACCAGGATCGGTTGCAACTGGTTAATATTAGGCTGTTGCGTGTAGCCGTTATAGTCAAACGACAAACGGCGCTGCTGCGTAAAGTTATACCGGAAAACCGCCCTGGGATACCAGTTCACAAAATTCCGTGTTCTCATGGTATCCCTGAACACATCGCTCTGATGAAAGCTGGTAAGTCCTACATTACCACCGAGGTTAATTCGCAGTTTCTTTTTCGTGTACCCATAACTGATACCTCCCTTATGGGTAAGTATATTAAAGGCATAGTCATTACTGTAAAGCGAATCCAGCGATGCGTATTTTCCATCTGCGTTCCGGTTGTAAGAGTTCCTGTTGGAGTGGTTATTGGTGACTACTACGCCATAGTTCACTAACAGCGACGATGACTTCGACAACGGTTCTGTATACGCAAGATTACTGTTGATCTCTATTCGTTCATTGTTAGTGGTTTTACGCTGATCAATCTTTTGAACAGAATCTACCTGCCCCATTTTATAAAAATTGGTGACAGCGTCGAGGAGACCTTCTCCATTAGTACGGCTATAGTTTTCGGCCACTGACAATGAAATGGTGCGGCCTTTCTTCTTCAATTTCTTGCGCCATAGCAGGCTCGCATTAAACCCTCCGATATCCGATACGGAAGAGGTTTTCCGCTGGTTGTTATTCACGAGGTCTGTTCCTTTCAAGCGCTCCAACTGGTTGAAGGCACCGGATGTTTTATGATCCAGGCTGCCATCCACCTTCAGTTTGATCGAAGAACTGGAATCAATCTGGTTTTCATAGCTGCCGCTAAGCCGGTTACGGAAAATATTGTTCTGGAAGTTCTCCCTGGAATTATCATAATACACGGTGTCCTGCAATATGTTTTGCGACTCGGTATGTGTGCTTCCATCTACAAATAACTTCATGATCTTATAGTTGGCATTCAGGTTTTGCTGATCCCGGTCCCACTTATTACTATAATTCAAGCCACTGGTTTGTACCAGCGGATAACCCTGGCCCTGGTAACGCCCGTCCCAGCCATCCAGGTCATCCCCCTGGCTGTAGAACACCATATCCCCGTCATCACTCATCGACATTTCACCACCGCCGGAGCCAAACTTCTCCCGGTCGCCCCAGTTAAGACCAATCTTCCCCGTATTGGATATAATACCATATGCCGATATTTTCTGCTTCCCCCTGAATACATTGATCATGGCTTCATTATTATGAAAGCCCTTATCTCCGGCCCCCAGCGCCACTTTCCCGAAAAAACCCCGCTTCTTATCTTCCTTCAGTTGAATATTGATCGTTTTACTTTTCTCACCATCATCAATACCCGTAAACACTGCCTGGTCGCTTTTCTTATCATATAGCTGCACCTTGTCCACCATATCGGCCCGGAGGTTTTTGGTGACCAGTGTGGGATCATCTCCAAAAAATTCCTCTCCATCTACCAATACCTTTTTTACGGATTCTCCCTGCGCAGTGATCTGCCCTTTGCTGTCTACCTGTATGCCCGGCAGCTTCTTCAGCAGGTCTTCCACCGAGGCATTAGCCTCTGTTTTAAAGCTGCCGGCATTGAATTCCGTGGTATCCCCCTTCATTTTAATGGCAGCCACCTTTTGTTGTATCACCACTTCCTGTAATAACCTGGATCGCTGGGTCAGCATAATTTTACCAAGCTGTATCACCGAAGTATCTGATAACGTTAACGGGTCTACGTAATCTGCAAAGGCAGGATAACTAATCAAGAGCAGGTACTTACCGGCAGGAACATGATTTATTTCAAAATGCCCCTTTTCATCGCTTCGGACAAACTTTGCCAATACAGAATCTTTTGCATGAAGCAGGGCTACAACCGTGTGTGACAGTGGAACGCGGTTAAGTGTGTCTACCACACTTCCTTTTACGACAGCTTGTTGTGCCAGACAGAACTGCGCAAAGAGTATGCAAAGGACAACTCCAAATAGTTTTTTCATTGTTTGGTATTACAGGTTGTTGTGTACAGATGCAACGGGGATAAAATTCCACAATAAAATCTGAACTTTTGTGAAGCCGTGTGATAAACATCTGTTAAATAACAGCCTATTTATCATGTAGGGAAAGGGGAGATTCAAAAAATAGCGTTGCATGACAACTTCAAAATCTGTACATTTCAAAGTCTGTAAATAATTGTATCTTATTTTATATCCATTCCCGTTATGAAGCAGGAACATTCACTGAGAAGCAGTCATTGGTTTGCCCGGGGCGGCAAAGATGGTTTTATTTATCGTGCCTGGTTAAAAAAGCAGGGCATCCCATCGCATGAACTGGAAGGCAAACCGGTCATCGGCATTTGTAATACCTGGTCAGAACTCACACCCTGCAATTCACATTTCAGGGAACTGGCGGAAGCTGTAAAGCGCGGCGTACTGGAAGCAGGAGGCTATCCACTTGAATTCCCGGTAATGTCGCTGGGGGAAACGCTGATTAAACCTACCGCTATGCTATACCGTAACCTGGTAAGCATGGATGTGGAAGAATCTATCCGCGCCAATCCACTGGATGGCGTAGTATTACTATGCGGTTGTGACAAAACCACACCTGCCCTGGTAATGGGCGCCTGCAGCGTTAACATCCCCACCATCGTTGTTTCCGGCGGCGCTATGCTCACCGGCCGCCACAGGGGCCATAGTATCGGCACCAGTGATATATGGAGATTTAGTGAAGATGTAAGGGCCGGCCGTATGACCAACGAAGAACTGATGATGGCAGAAGCCGGTATGTGCCGCAGCGACGGCCACTGTGCGGTAATGGGTACTGCCTCCACCATGGCCTGTATGGTAGAATCCCTCGGACTCTCCCTGCCACAGAATGCTGCCATCCCGGCGCCGGATGCTGCCCGTAAAGTGCTGGCACAATTGTCTGGTTCCGAAATAGTGAATATGGTCCGGGAAAACAGGCGCCTGTCGGATATCCTGACCCGGGAGGCCTTCGAAAATGCTATCCGGGTAAATGCCGCCATCGGCGGCTCCACCAACTTCGTGATCCACCTGCTGGCCATCGCCGGCCGTATGGGCGTGGAACTGAACCTGCAGGACATGGATACGTTTTCTGCCGGCATCCCGCTGATCGCCAACCTGCAGCCATCGGGCAGTTATTTTATGGAAGATCTTTACTATGCCGGCGGTCTCCCGGCCATCATCAATATCCTGCTCGATCACCTGCATAAAGATTGTATCACTGCCAACGGAAAAACCATTGGCGCCAACTACGCCAACGCCGTCAGTTATAATAAAGAAGTGATTGCGCCACTCGACAGTCCCTTTAATGCTGTTTCCGGCATTGTGGTATTAAAAGGAAATATCTGTGAGCAAGGCGCTGTAATTAAGCCTTCAGCCGCCAGTCCGCACCTGATGCAGCACAGCGGTAAAGCAGTGGTATTTGAGGATATTGATGACTATAAAAAACGTATCGATGATCCCGCGCTGGACGTCGATGAAAACAGTATACTGGTACTTAAAAATGTAGGCCCCAAAGGCTACCCCGGCATGCCGGAAGTAGGCAACCTGGGATTGCCCGCCAAACTGCTGGCCAAAGGTGTGACCGACATGGTACGCATTTCCGACGGCAGGATGAGCGGTACCGGTTTTGGTACCGTGGTATTACACGTATCGCCGGAAGCCGCCGCCGGTGGCAACCTTGCCATCCTACGCGATGGAGATGTGATTACGCTGGATGTACATAACCGCCGCCTGCATGCCGACATTACCACTGAAGAAATTGCCGCCAGGAAAAAATCCTGGCAGCCGGTATACCCGCAATCTGCCCGTGGTTATGTACAGCTATACCAGCAGCATGTGGAACAGGCGCATCTGGGTGCCGACCTCGACTTCCTCAAAGGAGGCTCCGGCAGCGAAGTAACCAGGGATTCACATTAACTAAACCTTGCAGCAAATATATCCGTTATGCGTTTTGAAAATAAAGTAGCCATCGTTACCGGCGCCGGCCAGGGTATTGGATTTGAAATATGCAAACAATTAGTGCAGCGGGGCGCCATCGTTATATTGAATGATATTGATGACGCAATGGCCAACAACGCAGCCGATCAGATCACCAGCGATAAAGGCATCTGTATCGCTATGCCCGGCGATTCCAGCGATGTTACCTTTATCGGGAAAATGGTTAATACCGCCGTTACCAGGTATGGCAGCATCGATATCATCATCGCCAATGCCGGTATTACCCTGTTTGGCAACTTCTTCACCTATACGCCGGAAGCTTTTACCCGGGTAATGCAGGTAAACCTGGGCGGCACATTTTTTCTCGCCCAAACGGCTGCCAACAAAATGAAACAACAGGAACACGGCGGCGCCATCCTGTTTACTTCCTCGGTAACCGGCCACCAGGCACATAAAGACCTCGCCGCCTACGGTATGAGTAAAGCGGCACTGGAAATGCTCGCAAAAAATTTAGTGATAGAATTGTCGCCGCATAATATTACAGTCAACACCATTGCTCCCGGCGCCACGCTGACCGAACGCACCATGGATGATCCGGCCTATGAAAAAACCTGGGCGGCACTTACACCCATGGGCCGCCCCGCTTCCACCTTGGATATTGCCAACGCCGCCCTTTTCCTGGTATCGGACCTGGCCAGGCATATCACCGGCCAAAGCCTCATCATTGATGGAGGGTGGACAAGCATCAGCCCTTCGCCGTTTTGATACGATTCTTTTTTCCTGCCGGAGGAGTTTTCTTGCCAGGGATTTTTTTCTTGCCCAGGATTAGACTGATTTTAATGATTTATAGGATTTTGTTTTTTTTGATTTTAAAAAGATTTGCGAAGACATAAGCGGATAAAATTCGCCTATATCTTCGCAAATCTTTTTAAAATCAAAAGAATATCAAAAAAAATCTTGCAAATCATTAAAATCAGTCTAATCCTGGGCAAGAAAAAATCCCGGGCAAAGAAAAAATCTCAGTCCCTGTCTGCAATCAGCGCCAGCAGCTCTTTTGCATTGAGCCTTCCTGACTGATCACTGCCTTCCAGCAACTGGTCGGCCAGATCACGTTTGCTGTTGTGCAGCGCTATAATTTTTTCTTCAATGGTGTGCTGCGCCACCAGCCGGTAAATGGTCACCGGTCTTGTTTGACCAATACGATGTGCCCGGTCCGATGCCTGCTCCTCTATGGCCGGGTTCCACCACGGATCCATATGTATCACATAGTCGGCCGCAGTAAGATTGAGACCCAGCCCACCTGCTTTCAGGCTGATAAGAAACAACTGCCCCTTCCCCGCCTGGAAATCTTTCACCAGCATATCCCGCTGCGACATTGGCGTGCTGCCATCAAGATACATATAGGCAATACCCATGGTATTCAGCGCTTCCCTTACCAGGTCGAGGTGCTTCACAAACTGGCTGAACACCAGTGCGCGGTGGTTATTGGATACCAGCTCCTCTACTATCTCCCTAAATACGGTTAATTTGGAAGATGGAATATCAGTTTCCGCATCCACCATCTGCGGGTTACACGCCGCCATGCGCAAACGGCTGATCTCTGCCAGCGCACGGATATGTTGCTGGGCCATACTCCCCTCCTGTGCCTTGATATTTTCCAGCGCCTTCCTGCGTAATGCCTCATAAAAGGCCGCTTCATCGGGCGATAAACTGATCAGTTTCACGATCTCTGTTTTTGGCGGCAATTCATCCAGCACGCCCGTTTTGGTGCGACGCAGTATAAACGGGGCAATCAGCTTTTTGAGATGTTGCTTCACCGTACTTTCCGGGTTCCTGATCGATGGAAAAACAAACTGTTTATTAAAATGATCCAGCGTTCCCAATAAACCCGGGTTGAGAAAATTAAACAGGTTCCAGATTTCGCCCATATGATTTTGTATAGGCGTTCCCGTTAGCATGAGTTTGAAGCCTGCCTGCAGCGACATCGCCGCTTTGGATGTTTTTGTCTGGAAGTTTTTGATGGTATGGGCTTCATCCAGCACAACGGTAGGCCATTTTACGGCAGACAACAATTTTTCTTCTGCCTGCAGCAGGCCATAGGTGGTAATCACCACATCCAGCGGGCCGGCGCCTTTTACGGATGCCACACGTTTGCCGTTGTGCAGGTATATCACGTTCAGGGAAGGCGCAAAACGGGTAATTTCGTTGCCCCAGTTAGATAGCACGGAAGCCGGACAAATAACCAATGCGGGCCCTTCAGCGGCGCGGTGCAACAGCAATGCAATAGCTTGTATGGTTTTACCCAATCCCATATCATCTGCCAGGCAGGCGCCGGCTCCCCAGGCCGCCAGGTGCGTCATCCAGCGGAATCCGTCTTCCTGGTAGGGCCGCAAATTTGTTTGCAACGTTCCGGGTACGGGAACGATCAACTCCATCGCTGCTGTACGCTTACGGGAGAAGGCTTTCCAGGTGGCATCGGTGGTAACGCTCCCGGCCTGCGCCAGGAGTTCATCGAATACCGGCGCCGCAAAGGGCGGAATACTCACTGAATCACGTTCTATCTTTGCCACACTCGACATTTCGTTGAGGCGTCGGCGTAAGTCGGCCGTCAGCGCCAGGTACTCGCCGTTTTGTAACGCTATAAATCGTTTCTTAACGGTACGGCTGGTGTCCAGCAGATCTTTCAGTGCCAGTACGGTAAGTTCATCTACTTTGAGCTCACCGCTGCAGGTAAACCAGTGATCCTTTTCCTTCAGTGAAATACTCAGGTGTGCAAATCCTGCCTGGTGGCTTATCTTATAGCGCTCTCCTTCCGGCCATTCCGCCCGTACCAGCTCGGGATGCTGGTGGATGATTTCCAGCAACTGCAAACAATCCAGCGGGTCTTCAAAAATAATGGTATCATCGGACAGGTCCTGTGCAATAGCTCCCTGGATAAGGTTCAGCAATGTGTTGATATTACTCTTTTCTTTCGCCAGCTCGCGGATGGCCTGCCACCGTTCGCCGTTGCTGATGCCGATGATATTATGCGCCCCCATGCCTGGCTTGCAATAGGGCGGATCTATCGTAAATGGCTTTACGTATATGCCTGCTTTCAGTCCGTCGCCCAGGGGCAGCAGCTGAATAACAATGCGGCTGTCGCCCGGCCGTTTGCTGATATTGGCGGCAATATCACCCATATCCGCATGGATGGTAAGATGTGCACCGATGCTTTTTAATACCTGCGTAAGTTTATCTTTTCCTGCGGCGGGTACTACCGGGATCTGTTGCAGCGTTTGTAACAAGCGCCGTTGCTGGGCAGTAAGACTAATCACTTTCAACCGGCTGTTACTTTCTTTTACAAACACTGTTTCGCTGACAAAATCGGCGATGTTGGCGCTAAACGTATATCCCTGTCCGTTGTTGTTTACACTCAGTTCCGGTTGCGCCTTTACCACCTCCACGGAAATAGTGGGATCGTCTGCCGAAAACAATAACGGATGTCCGGCAATTTCCTGCCATACGGTTTCCGCGAAGGAAAAAGATTCTCCGTCATGGTTATAGTAATGGTCCTTTTGTACGGTGGCACCTATACGAAAATCCTGGTCGGTCATCGCTTCCGCTTTTCCCTCCTTCAGCTTTTTCAGTGATACATTTCTGCCGGCGCTCCAGGTATTAGCACCCTGGGAGGTTTGCAGCACCGGTTGTATTTTATAGTGATCAAAATCTATGAGGTAGATGAGGCGGGAAGCCACTACATTTTTTTCTTTTTTGCTGAGATGATTGTCGGCGCCCAGTAATGTATTCAACAGCCGCTCCCAGTCGGGCGTTTGCTCCATCTGCGAAAATACCGGCGGGTGACCGGTGATAGCAGCAGCTTCCTGGAACTGACCTTCATAACCCACATAATCATCTCCCCTGAATAAATATAAATATTCGTAGGTCAGTAACCGGTAGTGGCGCTCCATGCCCAAAGTAAGCAGTCGGCCGGCATCCGGGCTAAACCTGCGAAGCAACCTGCTTTTAGGATGCAGCAATTGTAAACACAGGATAGCCAGGTAACTCAACAGGTTACTTTCATTGCCTTCCAGTAAGATCAGCAGGAGGTTCTCCGCTTTCTCCTTTCTTCCGGCGTGGAAATGCAGCAGGCAAATGGCGGGTGTTAATGCGGGCGTAAGCTTCCGTTCATAAGCAGCCGTTATTTTTGCTATCAGTGGATTTACCTGTTCACCGGGCAATACCGCCAATGTAAATGCATAATAGAAAGCAAATACAGGAGATAAAGGCAAACTGTTCTTTTTATCGTACTGCCGTTGCCGTTTGATGCCTTTTTCAAATTGTGTCAACGCTTTGGCTGGCTGGCGGTTATACAGTAATAGTACTGCCTGGGCATATAAATCGTCTGCAGTAGCATCGGCAGGTGGCAGATTGAAATGTCCCTGTAAAAGCGGGAGTTCCGGAAAGTCAACGGCATACTGTTGCCGGAATGTTTCCAGTTCATTCACCGGCGGCATTTTCAGCAGGTTATACTTTAGGGCGTACACAGCCATCCGGTGGAGGCTTTCCCGGCTAAAAAAAGTTAACAGGCCTGCATATGCAGGGAAGTACAGGAGATAAGACAGGTAGGGCTGGTACTCCTCCAATTCCATTTCCAGTCTTCTAACCGGGGCCGGCAGTAAAAAGCGGTCACCGGTAAAATAAGCCGTCAGCAATTGTTGCAGGTCCTGCAAACGCCCGGTAATACTGTAAAAAGCATGCGCTGCAAACCGGGATCTGCCGGGGAGGGCAGCGTATATAGACTGTCCTATATTCCGGGGAAAAAGGATAAAATTCAGTTCCGGGATCAGTGAATAGTTACCTGTTACATTTTTGATAACGAGGCCGGTAGCGACCAGGTGCTTTAATATAATGCTGATGTCGGTTCCTTTCATTTCCCGGATCATGTTCACCGCATCTGTAATGGTGAATGTTTCCAATGGATACAGGTACACCGACATCACGTCCATCACCAGTCGGGCATCGCCCTGCTGTGATTCATACTGCTGCAAATAGTAGCTTTCGTTGACCATGTCGGCAAATTTAGGCTAACTCCCACCCCTGTACTAAAATTATTTTTTTAGTGCGGCAACCTTTTTACCGTTTTCTGCGAATAAGGATACGTACCATATTGCCAAACCTTGCTGACCAACGGTCAGGCAGCTGCGTATTTATCTTTCAATCTCAAAAATCAAATCAGCATGAATCGTGTAACAAACACCTTATTCTCCTGGATAGCCCTGGCTGGAATCGTTACTTTCAGCGCCTGTGGCGGTGATAACAACAACAATCCTGATAAACCTGCCCCTAAACCCGTAGTACAAATCAGCGCCAGTGCAACCCTGGGCAATCACATCACCGATGTAGACGGCAACTCCCTTTATTATTTCTCCAATGACTTTAATGGCGCCAATAACTGCGGCGGCGGATGTGCGGCAGTATGGCCTATTTACTATGCGGGCGATAACCTGGCACAGGCTGCATTGGGCACCGGGTTAGACATCAAAGATTTTGGCACTATTACTACCGACGGTAAAAAACAAACGACCTATAAAGGATGGCCGCTTTATTATTTTGCGCCAAATGTAAATGGCACCAACGTACGGGAGGCTGCCGGTGAAACAAAGGGGGAAGCAGTTAACAACGTTTGGTTTGTAGCAAAAACTGATTACAGCATTCAGCTGATCAATGCGCAGCTAGTGGGCGCCGATGGTAAAAACTACCTGTCTAACCACACCGAAGGCACTGGTAAAACCCTCTACTTCACCGATGCAAAGGGTCTTACCCTCTATGCTTTCGCAAAGGACAGCTTCAATATCAATAAATTCACTAAACCTGATTTCTCCAATAATGCTGTATGGCCTATTTATGAAACAGATCAGATAGTAGTGCCTTCCACGCTCGATAAAACATTATTTGGCAGTATCACGGTAGCTGGTAAAAAACAGTTGACCTACAAAGGATGGCCACTGTACTACTTCGGACAGGACGCAGGTGTAAGAGGCTCGAATAAAGGGGTGAGCTTCCCGGCGCCGGGTGTATGGCCAGTTGTGACAAAGGATGCAGCTGCGGCACCGCAGCCCTGATGCATGAGCACAGTACCGGCCTTTTAACAGGGCCGGTACTATTGTAAAATACCTGTACCGGAATAAAATATCCGGTGAGCAATATCTTAAACAGTAAGCTAACGAGTGAAGATAGGTTCGTTCGTGATGCTAACGGAACGCGGCCGGTTATTCCCGCCGGCTTTCTACTGTATACACAAAACTATCGGCGCGGTAGTAACCCAGGTTATACTCCACCGGCCGTTCGCCCTGGTCGTACACAAACCGTTTTCTCAAAAGGATGGGGCTTCCGATTTCCAGTTCCAGTTTGGAGGCAATAAATTTATCTGCTGTTTTTGCACTGATCTCTTCTTTAGACAGTGTGGCAATGGCCATATAGTCCTTCTCCAGGATATCGTACAGGGGGCGTTTAAAATCCTCCTCTCCTGTTAATCCAATACGCGGATGAAAATAAGAAATGAAATAAACGAAAGGGCCTTCAGCCTTGCCTCTTAAGCGTTCGAGTTTCAGCACTTTTTTAGCAGGACTTATCTCAAAGAAGTTGGCAATGGTTTCATCCGGCAATACCCAGGTAACATGCAGCTCAAAATTCTTTATCACGATACCACGGGCGGTCATTTCCTGGGTAAAGCTGAGCCAGTTCTTGGATTTGGAACTGATAGCCGTTTCCGCCACCTTGGTTCCTACTCCTTTCTTCCGGGTCAGTAAACCCTCGTATACCAGTTTATTTAAAGCATGACGTAAGGTAGATCTGGAAATAGCCAGCTGTTTTGCTAACTGTACCTCGTTAGGTAAAAATTTCCCCCCTGCATATTGCGGGTCCTTGATCATGCTCCGCAACAGATTTTCGGCCTGAATATGAAGCGGTAAAGGATTCTTATGATCTATACTCAAATTCATGTCTGCAAAACAACTGGAAATTAATAAGAAAAACAATTTTAGGTGGGGATATTTTTAGCGGTTAGCCATTTAAGCGGTTAGCCATTAGCTTTTAGCTTTTAGTTAAATGCAGCGGATTTTTTTTGCCCAGGATTAGACTGATTTTGATGATTTAAAGGATTTTCCTTTTTTGATTAAAAAGATTTTTAAAAGATTTTGGGAGATCCCTGTGGAAATATCCACTTAGATCTCCGAAAAATCTTTTAAAATCCCAAAGGAAAAAATCCTTTAAATCATCAAAATCAGTCTAATCCTGGGCAAAAAAAATCCGCTGCATTTAACTAAAAGCTAATGGCTAACAGCTTAAACAATTGACCCTTATAGGTGTTATACTCACTGTATGGCTGGCAGAAAAGAATATTTCCCCGCCGTGAAAAACTTTTCTTGCATTAGTAAATTTATGTTTTTATGTTTGTACATAACATCCGGGGCCCACATTATGAAAAATCTGATTCCCATTATTGGCTGCATGATCCTTCCTGTTTTCTTTGCAGAAAGCGTGCATGCTCAAAATGATCGTCAAACGGCCCTGGCATCGTCCATTCTGAAAGATAGCCGTCTGGATACCATTCAGTCCCGCGCATTACAATTACTCACCGGCTTATCTGCCGGTACTTCATATGGAGAAGTGTGGATCAGGGATTTCAATACCTTTATAAACGGTTCTTTACAGGTACTTCCCCGTGATACGATCAAGGATATGCTGCTGTTGTTTTTCCGTATGCAGGGCGATGGCGGTGATATTGTAGATGGGGTGATACGGAAAGACAAAGCGAATGTTGCCTATAAATACCGTTATTCAGATCGTGCACCCGGATGGGCGGCACATAAAAATACCGTTGAAACAGACCAGGAATCTTCCCTGATTCAGGCAGTTAGAAAATATATAGTTGCTACCGGCGATCAGTCTATTCTTTTTTTATCCCTTAGTGATAAAACGATTTTGCAACGCATGGAGTGGGCATTGGAGTACCTGTTGAAAGAGCGTTGGTCGGAAAAATACGGGCTTATTACAGGAGCTACCACTATCGACTGGGGAGATGTGCAACCGGAAAACGGATGGGGTGTAGCCATCAATGAAAAAACGAAATGGGCCATCGACATATACGATAATGCCATGTTTGTTATCGCCATACAGGATTTTCTGGCTATGAAACCCGTCACCTATAAACCCACGCGGAACTGGAACCAGGTAGCTGCCGGTATCCGGAAAAATGTCCGCAAATATTTGTGGGAGCCGACCACGCAAAAGTATATTCCACACCTCTACTTAAACGGCAGTCCTTTTTCTCCCTCTTTTAATGAAAAAGAAATTTTGTACACCGGTGGATCCGCCTGCGCAGTGCTGGCTGGATTTCATTCCAAAGCAGAAATTGCCGCCATCAATAAACAGATGACACAGGCGGCAGCCAAAGAAAAGTTCGCTACCATTGGCATCACAGTATATCCTCCCTACCCGGCGCAGGAGTACCCGAATATGCATCCCTACGTTTACCAGAACGCAGGTGACTGGACATGGTTCGGCGGACGCATGATACAAGCCCTCATAAAAAATGGATTTATAGAGGAGGCCGTCGATGAGCTTAAACCCATGACTGACCGCGTCATTGCTCACAACGGTTTCTACGAATGGTACGACGTACAAACAGGAAAACCCAAAGGCTCAGGAGATTTCAGAGGAGAAGCAGGCGTGTTACTGGATGCTATCACCCTTTTAAAAAAGTGGGCGGCCGGTCACCAGTAGCATCCTCTGTGACTATTTGTTAATTAATTATTTACTTATTCAACCAGATCGTATTGACTAAAAAACCTTGTTATTACTATGATTAAACACTAAATCAACTTGTCCAGGTGGCTTCCACGTGTAAAGCCTCCTTTGCGTTCAACACCAGCTAAATCGATTTTGTTACCGGCTATTATTCATCACTAAACACTTGTTATGAAAACAAAACTTGTTTATGTGCTTGCATGTATACTACTCTCCATGCATGCTATGGCTCAGATTAAAATAAGTGGAAAGGTCACCAATGCTGTCGACGGCAGCGCCATTCCGAATACAACGGTGGCCATAAAAGGCACCTCAAGTGGTACCATTGCAAATGTGGACGGCGTTTACTCCCTCCAGGTACCCAACGAAAACGCAGTACTCGTATTTTCCTTTACAGGATTTGCTACCAAAGAAGTCAGGGTAGGCAATTTAACCGTTATCAACGTAACATTATCCGAACAGGTTAATACACTGAACGACCTGGTCGTTATTGGTTATGGTGCCGTAAAAAAATCAGATCTGACCGGGGCGGTTTCTTCACTCAAAGCGGAAAAGATCATGGATGCACCCGTACCCAACATTTCACAGGCATTGCAGGGTAAAATACCCGGGGTAGACGTAAACGTTAACAGCAGCGCGCCCGGACAGGCGGCCAAAGTACGTATCCGTGGTATTGGTTCCATCAACTCGTCGTTAGATCCGCTGTACGTGGTGGATGGAGTATCCGGTGTAGACGGAAACGCCATCAACCCCAATGATATCGCCTCACTGGAAGTATTAAAGGATGCCTCTTCCACAGCCATCTATGGCGCCAGGGGCGCCAACGGCGTTATCATGATTACCACCAAACGTGGTAAGGCAGGCCCTACCCAGGTAAGCTACCAGGGAGATGTGAACGTAAGCACTTTAGCCAGACACCTGAAAACCCTCAACTCAGATGAATTTGTAAAAGTTTACAACGAAGCATTTGTAAATGCCACCAAGTTTGATCCGGCACATGGTACCTGGGCGCCGCCAGCTGCGCTGAACCACCAGAATTTTCCATTGCTGTTTGATGCAAACGACAAACCGCTGTATAACACTAATTGGGAAAAAGAAGTATATAAACCGGCCGTTTCTACCAGCCACCAGCTGAACTTCCAGGGCGGCAACGAAAAAATGTTGTACAGCGCCTCCCTCGGCTTCCTGGATCAGAACGGTTTAATGACACAGTCATGGTACAGAAGATACTCCGCCAGGGTTACGTTTGATAACGATGTAAAAGACTGGCTGAAAATAGGCGGTAGCCTGAATATCATTTCAGGTAAACAAAGATTGATATCCGATGGAAACGGCTCCCTGAACGTAGCCAGGATGGTAACAGAAGAAGTACCCATCGTACCTGTTAAATATCCTGACGGCACCTGGGCCGGCAACAATGATATAGCCGGTCTGGAGGGAGGTCCTAACCCGGTGCATATTGCGCAAAGCAGGTATACGCTGAATAATATGCAGCATACCCTCGGCAACGTATACCTGTTGTTTCATATCAACAAAGACCTGGATTTTAAAACAGACTTTGGTTACGACCTGACCAGCCTGAAAGCCAACTACTACTCAGGCGCTGACCTTCCTCACCTGTCGCAGGACCAGGGCGGCGTAGCCAGGATTACCACCGATTATAACAAGTACTGGCAGTCGGAAAGTTATCTTACTTATAACAAACAATTCAACAACAATAACAGCTTAAACGCGGTAGCCGGTATTTCCTTCCTGAAATACTCAGGAGAAAATGCCCTCGCGGAAACACAAAACTTCCTGTCTGATTATTTCCAGTGGAATAGCCTGGGAGCGGGTTCTGTACGGCAGAACATCACCTCCCTCACCAATCCATGGGACATGAACTCTTACTATGCGCGTGTAAACTATAACCTGCATAATAAATACCTCTTTACAGCAACGGGCAGGTATGACGGTTCTTCCAAATTCAGTAAGGATAAACAATTCGCCTTCTTCCCTTCTGTAGCTGCAGCATGGCGCGTGTCTGAAGAAGAATGGCTGAAACACAGCAAACTGATCAACAACCTGAAAATCCGCGCCAGCTATGGCCTTACCGGTAACCAGGAAATTGGTCAGTTCCAGAACTTTCCACAGTACAGGCCTGATCAAACCGTGTTGAGCGGCGCTAACCAGGCAACGCTGGTGCCCGGTTACATCGGTAACCCCAATCTTAAATGGGAAAAATCAAACCAGGTGGATGCAGGCGTAGAGCTGGCAATACTGCAAAACAGGATTAACCTGAACGTGGATTATTACAACCGCACCACGAAAGACCTGTTACTCGCCGCACCCATCCCATGGTCTGCCGGTATGTTCAATGCCAACGTATACAAAAACGTAGGATCTGTAAGAAACAGGGGTTGGGAAGTAGATCTGAGAACAATGAACATCCAGACAACCAACTTTACCTGGTCTACCGATTTCATTTTTGCATCCAATAAAAACACGGTACTTACCCTGAACGAAGGCAATGCGGATATCTTCCCCGGCCCTAACTTCCTCGGCCAAACAAACGTATTGCGCGTAGGAGAACCCATCGGTTCTTTCTATGGCATGACCAGGCTGGGTACCTACAGCACAGAAGAAGCAGCTGAAGCAGCCAAACATTCGCTGCTGCCGGGCGACAGAAAGTATATCTATGACGCCAACGGCAACCCGTCGTACAGCATCATAGGCCGCGCCTATCCGAAATGGACAGGTACCTTCAGCACCACCCTCAAATACAAAGGATGGGACCTGACCGCCGATATCCGCTTTGTACAGGGCGTAAATACTGCAGCTACGTTCAAACACTCCGTGGAAGACAGGCAAACACTGGCTAACAGTCTTGCTACGGTATTAAACGCATGGACACCTAACAACCAGAACACCTCCATCGCACAGGTTCGCAGTTATAAATTCACACAGGATTCGCACTTCGACACCTGGTGGGTAGAAGACGGCTCCTACATACGTGGTCAGAATTTCACACTGGGCTATAACTTCCCGGCTTCGTTCCTGGAAAGAAGTCATATTTCCAAATTCCGTATTTATGCCAGCGTACAAAACCTGTTCCTGATCACTAAATACACCGGTTACGATCCTGAAGTAGATACGTTCAACAGCACTTATGGCGCCAACATCGGCTTTTCACAGAACATTGACTTCTTCCCTTATCCCCGCCCCCGCGTGTGGAACCTGGGTGTGAATGTTAATTTCTAAGCCGTGCAGCGTATACCCGTTGATGTGATATCATTTTAGTGAATTAAAAAATCTGAAAATGAAAACGACAAAACATATATTAATAGCCTTGCTGGTGTTGCTGAGTTGTTCCTGCAAAAAGTTCCTGGAAGAACAGCCCACGAACTTCCTGACACCGGATGCCGATCTCACCAGTCCAAAAGTAGCACGCGCATTTGCCAATGGCTGCTATCAGAACCTGCAGGGGCTGATATGGGGACAACCTTCTTCTTATGGAGGTAATACCTATAACCTCATGGAGTTTATGACCGGTAAGGCAAATAGTGATCTGGGCCAAACCGGGTTCATCAACTTCCAGAACCTTAGCTACAACATCACCTCCTTTTACGTAGATACCTGGTGGCAACGTATGTACCTGGGCGTAGGCGCATGTAACCTGGCCATTGAAAACATTCCAAAAGCCATTCAGGCGCCTGCCACTACCACCAACCAGTTGGCGGAAGCAAGGGCATTACGGGCATTGTATTATTTTTACCTGGTACGGCTCTATGGTGCAGTTCCTAAAATAACCGTGGTACCTACCGTACCTACGCCACCCAACCTGAACCTGTCGCGCTCCCCTGCCAAAGCGATCTACGACAGTATTATCATTCCTGACCTGGTAGAAGCAGCCAAGTCAACACTTCCCTGGAAAGACAATACAGGTGGTGTTAGTATGAGCATGATCCAGTCGCTGCTGGCAGATGTATACCTCACTTACGCAGGTGCAGCCATTAATGGCGGGGCACAATACTATGCCTTGTCGGCCGCCGCTTCCAAAGCAGTGATTACCAACAGCGGTGCTTCCCTGTTCAAAGAATATACAGATATGATCAATCCCGGTAATAAAAATATCGGTGAATTCATATTCCAGGTACAGTATGCAGCATCGGTACCGTCTACCAACCCGCTTACGGCGCTGACGATTCCGAACTATGCGGGTATCTCTAAATATTCTGACGAATACGGTTCCGTGTATCCTACCCCGCAGTTTATCAAGTCGTTTCCTGCAGGAGATAAACGGGCGCAGGAAAGACAATTCTTCTACACCAAATACCGGAAAATCAATGGCACAGATACGGTAACATTCCGGAATACATACATCTATAAATTCTTCGATTCGCTGGCGGTGAGAAATACGGCAAAATCCGATCTCAACTACACCGTGTACCGGCTGGCCGATGTATACCTGATGTATGCGGAAGCATCCAACCGCGCAGAAGGCGGGCCTAATGCAGATGCAAAAAGGTATGTAAACGATATCCGTTTACGCGCCAAACTGGCGCCGCTGCCGGCTAGTATGACGCAAACCGCTTTCGAACAGGAAGTGTGGCTGCAACGTTACTTCGAATTGTGCTTTGAAAATAAAATGTGGTTTGATATGATCCGCACCAGGAAAGTACACAACGACGTAACCGGCAACTGGGATAACTTTATAGGTCATACCACCGTGTTTAACGCCACTTTTGCAGAAAAGAATTTACTGTTCCCGGTACCTAAACAGGAACTGGACGTAAATCCGAATCTGCTGCCGAATAACCCGGGCTTCTAGGGGAAGCTCAAGGCGTAAAGCAGAAAGCAAAAAGCTACTGTAGCGAATGATTAATGCGGAATACGATATCCGATTAGTTCATTCGCTACAGTAGCTTTTTGCTTTCTGCTTTACGCCTTCTTCAAACGCCGTGAGTACCGCCAAATGATTCGATCCTTGCCATTCAGCAACAGGGCGTAATTCGGCAATTGTGCCTGTGAGAGTAAGATGCCTGAAAACAGCTAAACGCCTGTCAGACCAAGTTTTCTCCAGGTATGGAAAAACAGGTTGATTTTCATTGCTCACTTTTTATAGTTCACTGTTGATGGCCTGGGGCCAATATTTCAATCAGGGCACGATAATAATTTTCATAGCCTTTTTCCGCGGTGCTCAAATATAAGTACGGCTCAATCATTTCCAGTTCCATCAGGTAAAACTCGCCGTCCTTTATAACACCATCTACCCGCACATACAGCGATCCTTTTGCAAAGCGTTCTACAAAGGCGCCGGCTTTGCGGATATGCTCATCGGTAGACGCGACTTCCCGGAAACTGCCGCCGTGGTAATGCTGGACCCTGAAATCGCCATTTTTGGGCGTTTTCAGCAACACATGACTGAACTGTCCGCCGAAAAACATGAACGACCACTCTCCTTCTCCGATCTCCTTCATAAAGGGCTGTACAAGATAATCTTCCGCCTGCAACAGGGCTTTCAATTCCGTTTGTTTTGCATCTATTTCTCCTGTTGTTAGCAGCAGGGTATTTTTGGCGCCTGCGCTCACACAAGGCTTTACCACTATTTTGTCGGTATGCCAAAGACCGAAAAACGAGTGCCAGTCGGGGTTGCTGCCTTTTTCAACCAGCACGCTCGGGATAACAGGTAACCCTGCCGCCGCTATTTCGAGGAGGTATTTTTTATTGCTGTTCCAGATCATGATATCCGCCGGGTTCAGGAATTGTACACCAGCCTGCCCGGTGGCATGCAGCCAGTTGTAAAAAGTGTCGATCTGTTCATGATAGTCCCAGGGCGATTTGATGATAGCCACATCATATTGCTGCCAGTTAACGCCGGGCGCATTCCAGATAACGGGTTCAATATCGACTCCTTTTTCACGCAGAAAGCGGAGCAGGTTTTCATCTTCATTGTCGCTTACGCCTGAATTATACCTTTCCTGTTGCTGATAGGTAACCAGTGCTATTCTTTTGTTCATAGTTTCTTCTTTTATAGTAATAATACGCTCCACATTTTCCATCCGCAAAAATAAGTGAAAGCAATTTCTCTTTGATATTATTATAAAAACGGCAAACGCAGTAAAACAATAAGTAGTTATTGTTTTACTGCGTTTGCTGATATGTGTAGATTATTCTTACCTAGTATCCGGGGTTCTGCTCCAGTGCGGGCGCATTACGGTCAATTTCGCCTTGCGGGATAGGCCAGAACTCATAGTTAGCCTGGTACTTTGTTTTGACTGTAGGCTGCAAAGGATTGGGTACAAATCCGTTCAGTTTCTGCACGGCAATGCCCCATCTTCTGAGGTCGAAATAACGGATTCCTTCCAGTGCAAATTCCACGCGTCTTTCATGGCGGATACGGGCACGCATATCCGTTGCTGATAAACCGGCAGGCAGGTCCGGCATATTACTGCGGTTCCTCACCAGTTTAATGGCGGCGTACACACTGGCATCCGGACCAGCGGCTTCATTTTGCGCTTCTGCATACATCAGCAGGATATCTGCATAACGGAGCAGTACAAAGTCGTTGTCGTCGATGGTACCGTAATCAGGATCTGTTAAGCTGGGATCCAGCCATTTTTTCACAGCATAATACCCTTTTGTCCAGCTGTCTTTTCCTGGTGTGGCAATGGAGAGCGCACCTGTAAAAGGCCATCCCTGTGCTTTTGTATCACCGGGGAAAAAGAATGTCTGACGCATGCGCGGATCGCGGTTTTCGAATGGTTTACCCGGCACATAAACACCTGAAGAGGCGGTATCTTTCCCATCTGCGGCTTCGTACTCATTGATCAGGTCCTGTGTTCCCTGCTGCCCTTTCCAGCGCTGCAAGTTTACGGCGATCGCTACATCCTGGTGCAGCATATTCGGCCGCAGGTATCTTACAGAAAAAAGGATTTCTTTACTGTTGTTCTGGTCGGGTTTATAGAAATTGCCTGCATAATTCGGGTTCAGGCTGAATTTATTGGCAGTCATAATTTCTTTTGCCAGCGCGGCGGCGGCAGCATACTGTTTCTGGAAAAGCAGCACTCTTACCTTGTACCCCTGGGCGGTGGCTTTTACAGCATGTCCGTCACTGTAGGCAGCATCCGGTAAAGCAGCAATGGCAGCATCCAGGTCGGTCAGCACCAGCTTCAACACCTCATCCCTGTTGGATTTGGCGCGGGAGGAAGTATAGTCAACGGTGAAAGGATCTTCTGTAGTAATCACCGTATTTCCATAGAGCTGTGCCAGCCAGAAGTAATTAAATGCGCGGAGAAAATATGCCTCTCCTTTGTATAGTTTAAGTTTATCTCCACTCACCACCTTTTCCACATTGGCCAGGAACGAATTAGCCGCGGCGATGGCCTGGTAACAGTTGGTGTAATAAGCCTTTACAAAGTCGCCGGACTGCGGTGTAATGCCCGAAGTAAGGGCGTTCAGGCCTCCGCCGTAATTATATTGTCCATAGGAATCGTCGGTAAAATTATCCCAGGCAAAAACGGTGTACTGGGAAGTAGCATATCCTTGTCCGTCGGCATACAGGTAGTTATATAAACCTGTCAGCGCTTTATCGGCATCTTCCGGGGTTTTCCAGAACAGGGAAGATGCCAGTTTATCGGGCGGTGTCACATCCAGCACTTTCTTACATCCGCTGAATATCATGAGTGCTGTAACTGCGATGATTAGTATCTGATTTTTTTTCATAACTGATTCTTTTAACAGGAAGAAATTAAAACTGCACCATGGCGCCGAATGTGTATGTTTTGGTTTGCGGGTAGGTCACATAGGTACCGTCGCCTACACGTTCCGGATCCAGGCCCGGGAATTTGCTGACGGTAAATACATTATCCGCTGTAAAGTATACGCGCAGCGACTTCATACCAATCCTGGCGATAGTGGAAGCAGGTATATTATAGCCCAGCTGTACATTTCTGAGCCTGAAAAAAGAGGCATCCTTGAGGAAATAGGTCGACGCATAATTTTGAACAGGCGCGTATCCATCGGCTACATAGATTTTAGGCATGGTGTTGCTATGATTTTCCGGTGTCCAGCGGTTGCGCCAGTCGGTGGTGGGTACGGAACCTTGTCTGAATGGTTCAATTCCCCATCCATTTACATAGATCTTTTGGCCTGAAGAGCCGTATAACTGTGCACTCAGATCAAAATTTTTCCAGGAGGCGCCCAGGTTAAAAGCATATTGTGCGGTTGGGTATTTACCGCCTACGTAGGTGCGGTCTTTATCATCAATCACGCCATCGCCGTTCACGTCTTTTATTTTCAGATCGCCGGGAGTGGCCGCCACTGGCTGTTTAGGTGATTTTGCAATTTCATCCGTGCTCTGGAAAATGCCATCCCATATATACACGTAGTATTCATCCAGCGGGTGTCCTTCTTCCCGGATGGTATTACCGGCAATTTCCCTTTTACCAAATGTTTCCAGCATGTTTTTATAGCTCTGGAAATTAGCGCCTACATACCAGGTGAAATTCTTCCCGATACGGTCGTTATATTGTATGTTAAACTCCACCCCTTTGTTCCTCACTGCACCATTGTTGATGGTGGGCGCCTTTAAACCCAGCCATAGCGGCACCTGTGATGCACGCAAAATGTCAAAGGTATTTTTGTTAAACCAGTCGCCGGTAAAAGTGAGTTTATTATCCAGGGCGGTCAGGTTAATACCAAAATCCAGCACCCGTGTTGTTTCCCAGGTAAGCCCCGGATCTATGATCTGGCTGCCGTTAAAGCCCACGGCCACATTAGAGCCGAAAACATAGGGGCGGTTGTCCAGTGTGGATTGATAAGGGTAAGTACCGATGTTCTGGTTACCCAGCTGCCCCCAGGAGGCGCGCAGTTTCAGGTCATTGATCCAGGAAACATTTTTCAGGAATGATTCTTCAGACATACGCCATGCGCCTGCAAAGGAATAAAACAAGCCCCAGCGGGTATCTGATGGCAGTCTTGACGTACCATCATATCGTACACTGGTACTAAACAGGTATTTATCGCGGTAGTCGTAGTTAGCATTACCATAAAACGACTGGATAGCCCATTGGCTGGAGTTACCGTTGTTACGTTGCCCATCGGTTGGCCCGGCATCAATTTCTCTCAGCAGGTTGGAGGCAAACTGTGTACGCGAAGCGTCCAGGTTATCGGCCTTATTCTGCTCCTGCTGGAAACCGCCGAGGGCATTCAGGCTATGCTGACCGAATTTCTTTTTATAGGTAAACTGTGTGTAATATACCGTGTAGATATTTCCGCTATTACCCACGCTCAGCCCCGGTGTACCATCATCAAGCAATCCGGCAGGGCTCATATCACTAAAGTAATAAGTAGGTATTACAGGTCTGAAATCATTGTATTTGTAGTTGTCGTAGTTCATACCCGCTCTGTTTTCCCATCTTAATCCATCCACGATATCCACATCCAGGGATAAATTACCCTGTGCGTAGTAATCGTTGGTACGTACCCGTATATCTTCATCTACGATGGCTACCGGGTTTTTGTTACCCAATTCGTTGGAATAGGCTTTCTTGATCCACTTTCCGTCGCTGGAAGCGGGATATAACGGCGACTGGGCCAGGGCAGAGAGGAACATGTCACCGGCGCCGTTTTCGGGATACTTCCTGTTGGCATAACGCATCTGTACATTGGTACCGATGGTCACCCTTTTGGTGACCCGGGAGCTGAGACCAAGATCCAGGGTATATTTTTTATAATCGAAACCGATCAATACACCCGGCTGATTGGTGATGCCAATACCAACGCTATAGTTGGTATTATCTTTTCCACCACTCATATTCAGGTAATGGTTCTGTGTGTACCCGGTTTGGAATATGTCGTCCAGCCAGTTGTGATTGGGATATTTAACGCGGTCAGTAGCGTTTTTATACAGGTCTATTTGCTGCTGCTCATATAATGGGGCAAGACCTGAATTAGTTCTGGCCTCGTTGGAGAGCTGCATGTATTCAGCAGAATTGGAAATAATATCCGGCAGTTTAGCGGCTTTGGAGATTCCCAGGTTATAACCGTAGGTCAGCGAAAAACCGTTCTTCCCTTTTTTTGTTTTAACTACGATCACCCCGTTAGCACCACGGGAGCCATAGATAGCCGCGGAAGCTGCATCTTTCAATACAGATATGGATTCTATATCATTGGGATTTAGTGCCGTCATACTTCCTGGCAGCCCGTCTACGATTACCAACGGGTCATTACCGGCGCCGCTGAAGGTGCTGACCCCCCTGATACGCAATTGTATGTTTTCGTTTCCCGGTTCGCCGGAGCCCTGTGTTACCTGTAAGCCAGGCAGCTGGCCCTGTAACAGGGAAACCGGGTTGGTGGCTACCCGCTTATTCAAATCTGCGCCGGATATGGTGGCCACGGCGCTGGTCAGTTTATGTTTTTCCTGTGTGCCGTACCCTACTACTACCACCTCGTTTAGTCCGGCTACGTCTTCCTTTAATACAATTGTTAATACTGTTTGATCAGTGATAACGATCTCCTGTTTTAAGAAGCCGATGGCGGAAATAACCAGTACGGCGTTATCTGGTACCTGTAATGCAAATTGTCCTTCCACGGTTGTTAGTGTACCGGTGGTGGTGCCTTTTACTTGTACGGTGATATTAGGCAGCGGGTGACCTTTTTCATCTACTACTTTACCTGTAATTTTCTTTGAATGGATCTGATCGGCCGCATTCTTGAACACCACCATATTATTTTCCATGATGGCATAATGGAGACCGGTTTGCCGGGCTACTTCATTCAATACATCCCTGATATCGGCCTTTTCCATGGTGAGGGTCAGTTTCGGCAGCTTTTCTATGGCAGTATTGCTGTAATAGAAAGTATAGCCTGACTTCCTTTCGAGATAGTGAAATACCTTTTCTACATCTGTTTTTACAAAAGAAACAGAGATGGTATTCTGTGAATACCCTGATGCGGATGCCTGGAAAAAGAGCAGGAACAACACGCCGGTGAATTTAAACATCAGTAACAATTTTCGTCCATAACTTGGTAGTACAAACGTGGTTTGTTTGGTTGCTATTTTCATAACCTGGAAGATTCTTATTAAAACTCAATAAATGTGGAATTCGATGATGGTCGATGGCAGGAACTACCCGGCATAGCAATCCCGCTAGGGAGGGTGCTCCCCAATAATGGCACTAATATTCATGCTGAAAAGGTTTAGTTAATCGTTACTATATCATCCTGGACGGAGTACTTGAATGGTTGAATTTCCTGCAAAATGTTCAGCAATTTTTCGATGGATACATTATCGGCCCGGCCAGAGAACCTTAAAGCAGCCAGTTGCGGATCCCTGATGACAATCTTTACCCCATACCAGCGTTCCAGTCTTTGCGCAATAGTGGACAATGTTTCATTCTGAAAGATAAGTTGGTTGTTGAGCCAGGCGGTTTCCAGCACGTGGTTGCTGTCGGCCGCGGAAATAGGCGATAAAGGACTGCGTTCAATTGCTGCTGCCTGTTTTCCGGTGGCAGCCGTGGTATTATTTGTTTTTGTTTTTTCGTGATCAGCATTTTTATGGAGCAGCACTTTTTCGTTGGGAGCAATCCGGATCACCTGTTTATCCTCTTTTACCACCATTTCCACTGCTCCGGATATAACGGCCGTTTCTTCGAAATCTTCCTCTTTATAGGCCCGCACATTAAAGCTGGTACCCAGCACGCGGACATCCATTTTTTCCGCATGTATAATAAACGGGCGACTGGCAGCGTGTTTTATATCAAAAAAGGCTTCGCCGTTAAGATATACCTCCCGTATGCCCTTGTCCATCTTTTCCGGATATCGCAGCGTGCTGCCCGCATTCAGGATGATGCTGCTGCCATCTGCCAAACGGATCTTGGTTTTCATTCCCACATCCGTGGTCACGATCTTATATCCCTGGGCCCTGTACAGCCAGGTAAACAGCATCCCGCCGCCCGCAACAAGCAGCAATAGCGCAACAAGCAACGTACGGGCACGAAAACGCCTGGGCGCCGTGGCCGGCATCAGGGGTAGCTGTGGCCGGTTTTCATCGCCTATAATATTACTCACCCGGTCAATCAGGCTGTTTACTTTATCCTCTTCGTCAGCAGTTACCTTACTGAACACAAGTTGCTCCAGCTGGCCTGCTTTCAGCCAGTCGCCCGGATGCTGCAATAACAATTCATCCAGTTCCGCCTTTTCTTCGTCGGAAATTTCTCCGCTCCAGTGCAAGGCCAATAACTCCGATAACCGCTTGGTCATTTACAGAAAGTCTAATTTTCGGTTAATTCAAGAGTAAGACAACTCCCAAAAAGAAAACAATTAACCGCGGTGAAAAAAAATTATGAGTAGGAATATTTGATGGTGGTACCCAGTGCCGCCCATATTTTCTTCAGGGCAAGGGTCATTTGAACATTTACGGTGGCTTTTGATAAGTCCAGGAGTACTGCCACCTGTTCGTAGGTAAGTCCTTCCTCCTTTACGAGGATAAAGATTTGCCGGCAGCGGGGAGGTAACGATTGTATGGCGTCCCGGATCTGGTCTACCTGTTCCTTGCTGATCAGGATATCTTCCGGGCTTTGGGAGCGATGCGGGTTTACCTGTATTTCCCAGGCCGAATAATGTGCGCTTCTCCGCCCATTGCTCTTAAGATAGTTGAGGGCTGTATTTTTAACGGCTTTAAAAAGGTAGTACTGCAGGCTTTCCGGTGGGGTAATATGTTCTCTTTGCTGCCATATTTTAATAAATACGTCTGCCACTATTTCTTCTGCTTCTGCTTCATTACCAACAATACTGCACGCGAAGTATTTTAATGAGGCGGTGAATGCCTTCATTATCTCCTTAAATGCGGTAAGATCGCCCCACATCCAAAAAGAAGAATAATCCTGATCTTTACTGCTCCTGGTCATGAATAAACTAAAATAGTACTTCTTTTAATACCGAGTATATACCGGATTACCCATTTTCGATGCTAAATTCGCCATAATGCAGCAGGAAAGGGTATAATTCTATTATCGCGGCAAATTCCCCGGGTTACTATTACCAAATTGTTAACCCGTAAATCCGACTAGGAACATCTTTCCTCCCGGACGTACTCTTCTTGAAAACACCCAAAGAAGGGATATGGACAAACAACTACTTGAAAAGTATTTTAAAGGCGATTGTACAGAACAGGAGGTCACTGCTGTTGAAGCGTGGCTTTCCGGGTCGGACACTCGCCTGCTGGACGAGTTTATGATGCAAAAATGGACGGAAGCGAACGAACCCGTGGTGAAGAAAACAACCATACACCGTATCTGGTATGGAGCTGCTGCGGCAGCGGTATTGGGCGCTATTACCGTTATGGGATTTTTCTGGCAGCATGGCAGCACCAAAAGACCTGTTGCACTGAAAAGGGATACACTCAGCAACAACACCAACAACATACAATTATTTACCATGGCCGATGGTAGCGAGGTATGGTTAAATACACACTCCTCACTTATCAGTCAGCAGGACTATAACAAAGACCGTCGCGAACTATGGCTGAACGGAGAAGCCTACTTCAAAGTGGTAAAAGATGAGGAGCGTCCTTTCCTGGTACACACCGGCAACCTGACCACCACCGTACTCGGAACGGCATTCAACATCGCCACTGCCAACAAAGCAGATGGCAGCATACAGGTAAGTTTGATAGAAGGAAAAGTAGCTGTAAGCATACAACACACTTTTAATAAAATATTACTTCCCGGACAAATGTTGCAGTACGTGGATGGAAAAGCGCCGCAACTGCTGGCCTTTGCGAGTAATGAGGTACTGGACTGGAAGAAAGGAAAAATTTATTTCGATAACACCCTGCTCGCCGACGTTCTGGCCAAATTACAACAGCGCTATGGATGCAGAATTGTACTGGAGGAACAACAATTGTTAAAAAAGAAAATTTCCGGAGAATTTAACCGCGATATGTCATTGGAAAAAATATTGTCAACACTGGCGTACGTACACAACATCTCGTTCAGGCGGGTGGATGACAGTACGTTCTATGCCCGCAGCAAGTAGTTAACACCGGGAGCAACCCGGCAGATTCAATCTTTTAAATCAATAAAAATAAAGTACAGCCTTATGCAAAAATCTACAAACAGATTTTGTACAGGAAGAAGTATGCCTTGTCATGTGGTCTTTCTGATAGTTTTATTAACAACCTTGTCGCCGCTGATAACAGCAGCACAATCATACAAACGCCTGAGTGAAAAGATAGAATTACAACTGAGTAAAACGAACGCTGCCAAAGTCGTAAAAGCATTACAACAACAAACACCTTATACATTCATCTATGATCCGGAATACCTGCAGCAATGTGCCATGAATGAGATCAGATTTTCCGGAACGCCATTGGGAGAAGTATTAAACTATATCGATAATAATGCGCCGTTAGATATTGAACTCACAGAAGACAAAGTGATCACAGTACGCAAGGGCGCAGCTGCCAAACCTGCCAGCAGAAGCAATGGCCGCATCACCGGGAAAGTAGTAGACAGTAAAAATGAACCATTACCCGGCGTAACCATAGCCGTTCAGGGCGGACAGGGCACCATCACCAATGTAGACGGCACCTACGATATTGCATTAACACCAGGTACCTATAACCTTACGTTTAGTTATGTTTCGTTTGAAACACGTAAAGTGACAGAAATAGCGGTGAAAGACAATGGATTAACCCCTTTGAATATTACTTTAAAAAGCAACGGTTCAAGACTGAAAGAAGTAACCGTTACCGGCAACTACCGCAAAGCATCTATTGAAGGGTTGTATGCCTTACAAAAGAACAACGCTGCGATTACAGATGGTATCAGTGCAGAACAGATTGCCCGCACACCGGATAAGAATATTGGTGAAGTATTAAAACGGGTAAGCGGTTTGGCTACCCTCGACAATAAATATGTGGTGGTACGTGGTCTGAGCGAACGCTACAACCAAGCAGTGCTGAATGGACAGGTGATGCCCAGCACAGAATTGAACCGGAAAAATTTCAGTTTTGATATCATCCCTTCCAATATCGTAGAGAACATAACCGTGATAAAAACAATCACGCCGGATCGCAATGCCGAATTTGGCGGTGGTTTAGTGGAAGTGAATACACTGGATATTCCTACCAGCAACTTCCTGAATATAGCTGCCGGCGCAAGTTATAATGATAAAACAGTAGGGAAGGATTTTTTGTCCCTGCCGTTGAGCGGAAGGGAGTATGGGGGTAGTGTGAGCAGTCATAGGAAATTGTTTGGCACGCTTGACTGGAAAGATAGAGATGATATTATAAAGAAACTTCAGGAATCGGGTAAGACCTCATTGCCATTAAGCAATAACTGGGGCATAACAAAAATGAAGGCGCCGGTGTCACCAAATTTCCAGGCCTCCCTTGGCCGTGTATTTCGGACTGGTGGTGGCCAGCAATGGGGTGTGGTAGCATCTGCGAGTTACAGGAATACACTGGCTACACAGGACGCTATCCTCGGAAGAGAAGGTTTTAATTTTCTAGAGCGGACGGATGGTACAGATGCCGGGTTATTTAAGGGACAGCGTTATGGATTTACCACTAACATGGGCGGGATGCTGGGTATCGGTTATCGTAACGAAAAGAACAGGATAGGCTTCCAATCATTGTATCTGCGCACGCTGGATCAACAGCTGATAGCGGGAACAGGGATAAATGAAAGAATTGGAGAAAATACGCTGGGTTACTTTGATAATGCTATGCAAACATCATTGTGGCAGAATCAGCTAAAAGGTGAACATGCATTGGGAAACCGCGGCGTGAAATTAAAATGGACAGGTAGTTATTTAAAGCTGGACAGACAGAAACCTGATAATCACATGATGCTTGCAGATTACAAGCAGGCGGACAATGCCGGTTTAAATGATTACAATATTCAGCGGGTTACAAGTAATTTCTCCGAAGGTGCATTACGCTTCTGGAGTCGGGCATTTGAAAATAACTATAACTGGGATGCGGCAGTATCAGTTCCATTTAAGTTTAATGCGGGTAAAGTTTCAGTTGAAAATACCTTCAAAGGCGGATATGCCGGCTGGGTGAAAGACAGACTTTTTTTTGTATTAAATACCACCTCAAAGTTTGAGAACAAGGATCAAAATTATTTCCCGCTTGCGAAAGCATTTAGTACTGAAAACAATGTACAGACAGGCGTAAGCCAGTTTGGTGACAATTTCAAACGAAAGTCGGCTGCTCTGCATGCGTTATTTGCCATGTTCGATCATAAGATTGGTAATAAACTAAGACTGGTATGGGGAGTAAGATCGGAGTTCTATAATCTGAACCGGGTAAATGACAGGCTGGATTCTACCTTCAAAAGTTTAAAGCGTGAGCCAGGACAGGAGTATGATTATACAGCTATGCTAAACAGGGAACCGAACTGGCGTTTTTTCCCTTCCGCCAATCTTACTTATTCCCTGACCCCATCCATGAACGTTCGCGCTGCCTATTCGGAAAGTATTATACGGCCAGATCTGAGAGAGCTTTCTGTTTTCCGGGAATATGACTTTGAACTGGGAGGAGAATATACAGGAGACCTGATAAAGTCTACCACTATTAAGCACTATGATCTGCGTTACGAATGGTACCCTGGCCCGGGAGAGATCATTTCTGCCTCCCTGTTTTATAAGGATCTTGCTTATCCAATGGAAATATTTAAGCTAATTGATGCGAATGCTTTTGAGTTGAGGAATAGTAAATCAGCAAAAGACTACGGCTTTGAAATAGAAATCAGGAAATCGCTGGCTTTTACACGAGTACCGGTATTGCGTAACATTACTTTGTATGGAAATTTCACCTACCTGGATGCTAAAGTAAAGCCAATGACCGTGGAGGCAAAAGCGAATGATCCAAATAACCCACTGAAAATAAATGTATTGGAGTCAGTTGGAGAAGAGGAGAAGCGTCCGCAGATGGGGGCCAGCAACTATATGTTCAATGCAGGTTTATACTATGATATGCAACCGGTGTCATTCAGTCTTGCTTACAATAAAGTAACGAACCGCGTATTTGTGCCCAATACGTACGCTTTAAGAGCATTAATGGAAAAGCCCTTAGAAGCATTGGATGCGCAAATAGCCGTACGGATACTAAAGAATAAAGCCGCAGTAAGATTGAATGTGGGTAATATTTTGAATAGCTTCTCCATCATCTATTCAAATAACCTTTCGGCAGAGGAACTGGCGGCTTCCAATAATGGAAAATCACCTACTAAATCCCAAATGGCATATCAGCCGTCAAAAGATTTCATCAATTATAAGCTAACACCAGGACGTACATACAGCGCCACTTTTAGTTATGAATTTTAGTCTGTCAGCAACAAAAAATGGCGTACAACACCTTTTTTACGCGTAACAAAAATATATCCTGATCAGGTATTGTTATCCTTTATTTCACAATTCATTTGTTTTAAACTAAAAAAGAAAAATCCCATGAACAAGAAGCCCTTAGCGGTAACCCTCGTATCGGCAGCAGCATTGCTGGGTATGATGTTAGGCACTTCCTGCAAAAAAGAACACAACGATGTAGCTGGTCGTTCAGTAGTAGCCGGCGGTCCTTCCGGAGCGTCAGGTACTTGCGGCGACAGTACTATTACTGGTGTTATCTCCGGTAACATTACGCTGAAAAGCTGTAAAATTTACAAACTTGATGGTTTAGTATATGTTGCCAGCGGCGCAACTGTAACTGTTGAAGCAGGTACTGTCATTAAAGGTATTAAAGGCACTCCACCTTCAGGTTCTAATCCTGGCACACCAGGAGGCGGACTGGTAGTTACCCGTGGCGCTAAATTGATCGCTATTGGTACATCTACTGACCCAATTATCTTCACATCTAATGAAGCAGTTCCTGCATCTGGTGATTGGGGTGGCGTTGTATTGTTAGGTAAAGCACCTACTAATCATCCGGATTCAGTAAAAGTAGAAGGTATTGGTGGCATTTCTCCGGTAAGCGCATACTATGGCGGACCAACCAATAACGTTTCTGCCGACAACTCCGGTACCCTGAAATATGTAAGAATTGAATATGCCGGCTATGAACTGTCAACTGACAATGAATTGAATGGTTTAACACTGGCTGGTGTTGGTAGCGGTACTACCCTGGATTTCATCGAAGTGTACAAATCAAAAGATGATGCTTTCGAATTCTTTGGCGGTACTGTAAGCGCTTCTCACCTGGTAGCTATTGATGCATTGGACGATATGTTTGATACTGACAATGGTTACTCCGGTACTATCACTTACGCTATTGGCGTATCTGACCCTAACCGCGCTGACAAGAGCCAGTCTAACGGTTTTGAAAGCGATAACAACGCCACTGGCGCTGCACTGACTCCGTACACTCATCCTACTTACAACAACATCACCATCATCGGTCAGCCTACTGCTGCAGCTGCGTCCATCACTAACGGCGCACCTTCCGGTACTGGTAAATATGGCCGTGCTGCTCACCTGAGAAGAAATGCAGAATTTGCTATCAACAGCTCTATTTTCCTTGGTTTCAATTATGGTATTTCACAAGATTCAGCATTACCTGCTGCACCTGCTGCCAATACTTACTCCAAGTATCTGTTGGGTACTTCCACTCTGACCACCAACTATGTACATGCTTACCTGTTGGCGTATGATAAAGAGTACAACAATACCGCATTTACTGCTATCACTCCGCTGGGTACTACCAACAAAGGATATGTTAACGCAGATCCTAATGCAAGCATCCAGTTAACAAACCCGTTTGCTTCACCACGTTCTTTCAGCAACTACGTTCCAAAAGCTTTGTCTCCTGCAAAAGCTGCAGGTGCTTTCCCTACAGGAAACACTACATGGGCTAATGGCTGGACAGTTCTGTAAGATCCTCTTCATAATAACGTATAGGGGGCTTTCCCCTATACGTTATTATAGTTTTATTTATACAATCGGCATCCCATGTACAAGAGAAATTTCATTTACTTCTTACCTGTAATTTTAACAGGATTAATATCCACCTCTTCCTGTAAGAAGGAAGGTAAGAATGATGAGGCCCATCATCGTTCAGTTGTAGCAGGCGGACCATCCGGAACGGCAGGCACCTGTGGTGACAGCACCATTTACGGTGTTATTACCAGCAACCTGACACTGAAAAGTTGTAAAATATATAAACTCGATGGCTTGGTATATGTATCAAACAATGCTACGCTAACTATTGAAGCAGGTACGGTGATTAAAGGGATCAAAGGGATACCTGCCATAGGAGGTAATCCCGGAACACCCAGCGGCAGTTTAATTGTTACCCGGGGCGCAAAAGTAATGGCCATCATTATCTGCTAACATAAGTTGAAATTTCGTTACATAATTTTATCTGTTCAATTTTTACACGTGAATAAAATGACATCTGCTGTGATTAAATACATTGCTCTCTTTTTCTCTGTTTGGGTGTTAGCAATTTCCTGCCGAAAAGGAGACCTGCCGGAGGAACACTACTTTGGTAAAGTAAACGTTACTATCATGAACCTTCCGAATACACCAAAAGTAATGATGTATTTTGATGGCAAACAACTGGATACCATCCTCACCACTGCACTGGGAAGCAGGTTTGTGCTTCAGGCAGGACAACAAGGTAAATTGGCTGCCTTTGATGCCATCAGTCATGAATTCCTGGCAGATACGCTTATTACCATAGCGCCTAATGCAGTACAACAATTTAAGTTTGCATACAGTCCTGAGTTCGGGCTTAAAGGATTTGTATCTGCAGGAGGTAGTTCAACCGTGCCCAAAGACTCCTTTGATGTGCGTTTGTTTAATAATTTAAGTAAAGCCTTTTATCCCAAAGAAGTATACGATCTGTCATTTATCTATTTAGACCCCATTTCCGGTGAAATCCTTGAATCTGATGTAACGGTAAAAGGTTGGGGCCGGAAACAATTATCTCCTGTAATGAGATTTAAAGGAGTGGCGAGTGATGGTTCAGTATATACCTATGCCGCTAAACTAAGAGATCCTGCTACCGGAGAGATTGTGCTACAGCCGGATGGATCTGAGTTTTTTGTTTTCACGGGCAGCGACCTTGGAGGAAAATCAAAAATAACTACCATTTTCGATGACAACAACGGGGCCATATCTCAAAATGAAATTGACCTTTAATAACCATGCAACCTGCTAAAAAACATATAACCCGTCTGCTTCCATATCTCCTGTATGGTATCAGCAGCTTATCCGTTATAGCGGCAGGCTGCAAAAAAAACGATGAAGCATTACTTTCTGCTTCACCGGAAATAAAAATGGAAATGATCCCTGCCAACGATACCATCCGGCAGGTGATAGCCTCCAATACCCTGCTTACGGCCAGTCATCCCTGGTATATCGATGGCTGGGTGTACGTTACCAACGAGGCTACACTGCGTTTGGAAGCAGGTACTATTATAAAAATACTGCCTTCGGCGGTAAATAAAGAGACCGGCCGCCATAGCGGTGGCCTCATCATCGGCCGGGGCGCATATATCCACGCCGCAGGCACCGCCACATTACCGGTGCATGTTGTTGTGGAAAAAGCAATCAGCAACGGAGGCGCAGGTATTATTGTGCTTGGCAAGGCAGCCCCTTCCGGAAAAAACAACCTGCTCGATAACCCGGACGATCCTTCGGTGAGCCATCTCGCTTATGGCGGTGATGCACCCGACGATAGCTCCGGTGTCATTAAACATCTATATATCGATTATTACCCTGCAAACGGAACAGGCTTTCGCGGCGGCTTACTGCTGCTGGGAACCGGCTCCAGAACCATTGTTGACCATATCATCATCCACCCCCTGCCCATGAAGAAGTCTGAGTTGAAAACCACCGGACTGCTTAAAAAAGTTGATTAATCCGGAGAACCCTCATTTCATTCAGATGTGCCATTGTTGTTAACCCTTTTTTTTCCTATTTATTTGGGGAAGACGAGAACACTGTTCACAACTGCCTTCTCACGGGCGTCATAAATATGGCTGCGGGTAAACACCGCATTTTCAGGAATAGCCCTTCCATTACCGTCTATTACCGATAATGCTTTTGCAATCAGCGGATCGGCCGCATTACCCAATGCCAGCAGGGGCTGACGATTCATTTCATCGATCGTATACTGCGGTGTGATACCGGCGGTGTAATTCCCCTCTCCGCTTGCATTGGCCAGCCGGTAAGTAAGCGGGTGTATAATCCATGGAATACGCTGCGGCGTGCGCATATCGTATACAATCACTGCACCCTTATCCTTGCCTACTGTTGTTTGCCCTATCTGTATCACCTGCGTATAGGGCTTCAGGTTATTAATCAGCAACTCTGCCGCCGATACTGTTTGGCGGCCACTGAGAACAAATACACGGGGAAGATGAAGCCTGCCGGCAGATAAACTATTAAAACTGACCGGATCACCGGTTTCGGGAACAGCCAGGGCAGCCGCAAAATCCAGCGTATGAACACCCATACGGGAATTGCCGCTGTATTTAACAAAAGTGCTTTTTTCAGTGAGATTGGGTGCAATCATCGCAGTGATCATGGCTGCCGCAGCCAGGCTGCCGCCTACATTATAGCGCAGGTCAACAATCAGTTCACTGACACCCTTGTTTTTAAAATCCTGGAAAGCGGCTAGCAGGTAGTTGTTATAACCGTCTACAAATGCATTATAAAAAAGATACCCCACTTTTTTGGCGCCACTGTTTATAACGATCGACTGATACACCGGGTTTTCGGTTATTTTCCCGGGACGCAGCGATACAAGCGCTCCTTCAGTAATCACATTGCCATTCACCACAGCGGGTGTGATGGTACCTCCGCTGCCCGTACGCAATTGCTCACTGAGCGGCACACTATTGCCCGAAGTCAGCACCGTTTCATTGATACGTGTAAAGTAAGCCCCGCGCTTCAACCCATCAGCAGCTGCATACGAACCCGGTACCACCAGTTTCACCACACCGATAACACCACCCGGGGCGGCGGGCCAGCTGATAATACTGAAGTCTACCCCATACTTATACAACATATCACTTTTAATTGTTGCCGGGTCACCGGGATTATAGATAATAGAAAATTTGTCTTCCCCGCTTTTGATACTATTGAAAAAAGCGGTTGTTTCCTGGGTATTGTTTGCCTGGGCAGGCAGCTGATCATTCCACAGGTAAAACAGGCGCATGCTGTCTAGTATCCAGTTATTTATTTCCTGTTGTGTAACCGGCCCGGTGGGCACTGCCGGCGCATCGTCCTTTTTACTGCAGGCTGCCAGTCCTGCGATGAGGCAACAGCAAAATAAAGACCTGGCATATCGCATAGAGAAAGATTTTCTGGTGAGGATAGTTGGGTTATTTTCTTCTTTCCAGGTCAACATAAAAATGACTGGTCAGCTCCTTCCTGATATATTGGAGGGCGGCTGTCAGATGATTTTTTACAGTAGCGGGAGAAATAGACAATTGCTGACCAATTTCCTTATGGCTAAAACCGTGATCACGGCTCAGGGTATATACATTGCGACGTTGCTCCGGCATTCTTTCTACCAGTTTATGCAGCTGCGAGCTGAATTCTTTGTGAAGAAATACTTTTTCACCGCTGTCCGTGATGTCCTGCTGCTCCTTCGCTGCCAGGGAAAGCGCCTTTTTTTCGCGGTACAGTTTGCGGCTTTCATCTATCACCAGGTGCTTCACATACACAAACAACAGCGGGAAAATATCCTGCTCCTGTTTCACCTGTTCTATGTTTTCCCACAACCGTACAAAACATAACTGCGTCATCTCCTGCGCTCTGGCAGCGTCGTTGGTCAACTTGAACGCAAACCGGTAAACCTTTGCATTGTTCTCCTCAAATATTTTCTCAAAAAGTTGTTTCGCAGGGCTATCAGACATAGTTCGAGGTTGTAACTTGATCCGGATATAAATATAAGCCGGCTATGTTACAGGAATGTTAAGGCGTCTTTTTTTCTGAGAAAAGAGGAATAATATCATGGCCTAAAACTCCCCTTATCTTGTCTCATTCCCCCCTCTCCCATCTGCAGAACAGCATGTACATTTAAGGTATGAATCCTCCCGGACAACTTCTTACTGCAACTGTGAGTGTACAGGCGTCCATGACGGACGTGTGGGCCTGTTGGACCACCCCGGAACATATCTGCCAATGGAACAGCCCATCGGCAGACTGGCATACTTCCCATGTGGAAAACGATGTGCGGCGTGGCGGCAGATTCCTTTTTACCATGCAGTTGAAAAACAACAGCAGCAGCTTTGACTTTGGTGGCGTATATACCGAAGTACGGCCACAGGAAAAAATCAGTTATACGCTTACCGATGGCCGGCAAACCGTTAACCTCTTTGCCGTTACCCCGGAAGGGATCAACGTTACGGAAATATTTGAACCGGAAAACGGATTACCCGCCAACGTACAACTCGACTTCACCACCGGTGTGCTGAATAACTTTAAATCCTATGTGGAAAACGTTTACAAGGCAGCCCAACTGCGCTAATTAATTTTTATATCCTGTACATACCTGCGTTGTCATCTTCCTGTATCCCTGTTTCCGGGTATAACCGCAAACACTATCTTTATAAAAAAAGTATTTCCTTTGCTACAATATCGCATGGTGATATTGAATCATGGCGGTCTAAAACAACCTGTATATGAAGCATTTACTGATAGCAATAGCCGTTTTTATCGCGGGCACCGCCAGCGCACAAAAAGCACTATATAAATGGGAAGATGAATTGTGTTCCTACCAGGGAGTATTCGACAGCAAAAAAATAACCTGGGAGCGGATCAACAACTGTCAGCGCCTGGTACTGAAACAAGATTTTGACGTGACGGTAATGCCGGCTGTTTTTAAACCAACAGACATTGATCAATTGCATCCGGAAGCACTGGAAGAGGAATTTACCCGGGTTAATACTGCGCTAAAAAAACTGGACCTTCCGGCTACACCTTTCTGGCAAAATTTTAAAGCCGCAAAACTAAAAGAACAACAACAACGCTACGAATTTCACCGCGCTTATTTTAAAGCCTATAAAGATGTAAATGCACTGAAAACATATCAGTCAAAAAACCCGGATGTTGAACGTCATGCCCGTGCATTAATGGCCGGCGGTGACTCGCTGTTGCAGGACTGGTACACCTTGACAAAAGAAGGCGCCGCCCGTAACAGTGACCCCGACAGGATCATGCAGGAGTATAAAGCACAACTGGCCTCCCCCGATAAACTCCGTCATGCATTCGTATATGTAATTGCGTTTGGCTGGGGCAACAGCGCCAACAGCGTGATTGAAACCGCCAACGATATTTACACCCCCGAAACGATACAGAAAGAATGGAAAAAACTATTTCTCAGTACCAAAACGATCCACTGCGATGAACCGTGATATAGCTTTTAGCTGTTAGCTGTTAGCTTTTAACCTGAATTTGTTAAGAGGTGGAGGTTTAGTGTCCAGCTGTTAGCTGTTTGCTGTTTGCCATTAGCGGTTAGCAGTTAACCTTAATTTATAAAAAAAGATATTGATTTAAAGCAACGAGCTTTCTGCTTTTTGCCTTCAGCTTTTTGCCTTCAGCTCAAAACTACCCTTTAGCCGAATATCCGCAGAGGAACTGCCGATCATGATGTCAAACATGCCGGGATCTGCCCCCCATTGCAGGTTGCTGTTGAAATAAGATAACTTTTCCCTGTCGATGGTGAAATGAATTGTTTTACTTTCCCCGGGCTGCAGCAGGACCTTTTTAAAATCTTTCAGTTCCTTTACCGGTCTTGCGATGGTGGCTTCCATATCGCGTAAATACAACTGCACCACTTCTTCCCCTGCATAATTGCCGGTATTGGTGAGCGTAAAAGACAGGTCCATTTTTTCGTTCAAACCCAACGTTGCCTGCAGTTTCAGGTTGTCGTATTTAAATGTGGTATAGCTTAGCCCGTAACCAAATGGGAACAGCGGATCATTGGCCACATCCAGGTAGTTGGAACGGAATTTTTCCGTAGGGCCATCAGGTTGAGGGCGGCCCGTATTTTTATGATTGTAGTACACAGGAATTTGTCCAACGTTGCGTGGGAAGCTCATGGTCAGTTTACCGGAAGGATTATAATTACCAAAAAGTACATCGGCCACGGCATTGCCTGCTTCCAGTCCGGGAAACCATACCTGCAACATGGCAGTAGCCAGTTCATTTTCGGTGGTGAGTGTTAACGGGCGGCCACTCATCAGCACTACTATCAATGGCTTACCTGTTTTGGCGAGGGCCTGTAATAGCTGCTGCTGGCTGCCTGGCAAACCTATATCTGATCTGCTGGCTGCCTCTCCGGTCATCTCCGAAGCCTCTCCTACTACAGCCACAATTACATCGGCCTTGCCGGCCACTTCCAGGGCTTCTGCCCGCAACTGCTCCGCAGGTTCGGGTGCAATATCGATGCGCTCGCCAAATACGTTTACCTTTTTTGCAAATACGGAATCATCGCTGATATTGGCGCCCCTCGCATATAATACCTTTGCACTGTTGCCCACTGCATTTTTAATCCCCTCCATGATGGGCACCGCCGCCTGCGGATCACCACTGATAGCCCAGGTACCCAGCATATTATGCCTGTTGTTGGCCAACGGACCTATCAAAGCGATGGTGCCGGATTTCTTCAGCGGAAGCGCCTGCTGGTTATTTTTCAGCAACACGCAGGCACGCGCGCCCAACTCCCTGGCTGCCTGTTTTTTGTCCGCACTTAAAATTTCACGACTGGCACGGGTATCATCGCAGTAACGATAAGGATCTTCAAAGAGCCCGAGTTTGTATTTGGCTTCCAGGATACGCCGGCAGGCATCATCAATTTGTCGCAGTGTAATTTTGTGTTGCTGCAGTGAAGAAGGCAGCGTGGTAAGAAACCCTTCCCCTACCATGTCCATATCCACGCCGGCATTCAGCGCCAGGGCTGACACGGTTTGCAGGTTCCCCAAACCATGGGCCATCATTTCATTAATAGCAGTATAGTCCGTTACCACAAAGCCTTTAAATCCCCATTGTTGGCGCAGCAGGTCTGTCATCAACCATTTGTTGGCAGTGGCCGGAATGCCATCTACTTCATTGAAAGATGTCATAACACTTCCTGCACCGGCATCAATAGCCGCTTTGTAAGGAGGCAGGTAATATTCGTACATCCTGATGCGGCTCATATCCGTGGTATTATAATCCCGCCCGGCTTCCGCCGCGCCATACAGCGCAAAATGTTTTACACAGGCCATCACTGTATTATTCGCCGAAAGTTGCTCTCCCTGGTAGCCCCGCACCATGGCCGCAGCAATTTTTGAACCCAGGTAGGTATCTTCTCCCGAACCTTCTGCTACCCGCCCCCAGCGCGGATCTCGGGCAATATCCACCATAGGGGAATATACCCAGCACAATCCGTCGGCGCTGGCTTCTATGGCAGCAAGACGCGCACTATGTTCAATCATCGCCATATCCCAGCTGCAGGATAACCCTAAGGGAATCGGGAAAGTGGTTTTATATCCGTGAATCACATCCGACCCAAATAACAACGGGATCTTTAACCGGCTCTTACTGATGGCAAGATTCTGCGCTTTGCGGATTTTTTCCACACCAATTACCCCAAACAAACCACCTACCTGTCCTTTACTGATCTTTGTTTCCACATCCGAACTCACCACCGCACCAGTAGCAACACCCCCACCCGGCGTGAGCAAATTCAACTGACCGATCTTTTCTTCCAAAGTCATCCTGCTCATCAGTCCACTGACAAATGCATTCATTTTAGCTGTTGCGGCCGGTATTTGTGCCTGTAACGGTAACAAACCAACGATCCAGGTTGTTAGAACGGGAAAAAAAAGGTTTTTCATAACAACATATTTAAATGCGAAATTTTTTTTGGGTAACCCACCATCTCTATAAAATTACAAAGACCTGCATAATTCTACCGTCGCTTCCAGGTAATTTATTTTCCGTAACCGGCGTTTATGTAATAACTGGCACAACATATGAAGCGAACAGACCTGTTACCATTATTTTGTTGAGATCAGATAATACCGGCACAACATTAAGCATCTTTTAGCGGAAACCTTGCAGGAGCCCTTCACAGGGCTCAAATACTAAAACTTATTATACTGTATAGCCCAGATGCTTCTTTTTCTATCACTTGCTAAACACCTGTTTATGATCCTGCAGATTTACAACAGCTCCTGAAGCAATTACATGAGCGCAAATATGCACCACTATTCATTTGAAAACAAGACAACAATTTTACACCGGCAACCGCAGTAAAATTGTTATTACCCACACATTTAACATCTACGTATGAGAAAACTGTTAGCAGGCTACGAGCGCCATTTGTACGCCCTTAAGAAAATGCGCACTGCCACCATTCCTTTTTTACTTTCTTTTATATTCCTGTTGCAAACTGCGGCGGCACAGGCACAGGATATAAAAATTACCGGTAAAGTTACAGGAGGCAGCACCCCTGCGCCAATACCGGGTGCCACCATCACCGTAAAAGGCACCGCACGCGGAACCGTGACCAGTAACGATGGCACCTATACGATTTCTGCTCCTTCCAATGCTACCCTGGTAGTTACTTTCATTGGTTTTTCCAGTAAAGAGGTGCCGGTAAACAACCAGACTACGATCGACATCACCCTTTCAGAATCTGTTACCCAGGTAGAACAGGTGGTGGTAGTGGGTTACGGCGTTCAGCGGAAAGTGGATATTACCGGCGCTATTTCGCAGGTGAAAGGCTCGGAAATATCCAAACAACCCGCTCCCAACGCAGTAAGCGGTTTACAGGGAAAAGTAGCAGGTGTGCAAATCACCAACAGCGGAAAACCAGGCGCCGCCCCCAACATCAAAATCAGGGGCGCCGGTACTATTTATGGCAGCCCCAACCCACTATATGTTGTGGATGGCGTGTGGTATGATGACATCAGCTTTTTAAACCCTGCAGACATCGAAAACATGAGTATCCTGAAAGATGCGTCCAGCGAGGCCATCTATGGTATCCGCGCAGCCAACGGCGTAGTACTCATTACCACCAAAAAAGGAAAAGCCGGCAAACCTGCTGTTAACTACAATGGCTTTGTTGGTTTCCAACGGGTCACCAACAGGGTAAAAATGGCTAACGGTCACGAATATGCGATTATGGTCAATGAATTAAGCGCGCAAAATGGTCAGCCCGACCTGCTGAAACCGGATGATTTTGGTGAAGGTACCGACTGGTACAAACAGGAACTGCGGAATGCCATGATCACCAACCACCAGCTATCCATCAGCGGCGGTACGGAAAAATCCACCTACAGCTTTTCTGTGGGATATCTTAAACAGGAAGGCATTGTTAAAACAAATGACTTCTCCCGGTTTACAGCAAGACTGCAAAACGATTTCCAGGTATTTGAACCTTTGAAAATTGGTTATACCGTAACCGCCTCCGTATACAATTCCAATGATGTGCCCGATGCCATTTTTGGCCAGCTGTATAACTCTGCGCCCATAGTGCCGGTGCGCAACCCCGACGGCTCCTATGGTGATCCCAGCAAATACAAACTGGGGAACGGTCCCGCCAACAACCCGCAGGTAACGCTGGATTTTTACGACCAAACCACCAAAAGGCATGTAGTCACCGGAAGCGTATATGCCGATCTTCGCTTTGCCAAACACTTCACCTTCCACGCGAGCGCCGGTGGTGAATATGGAGACAGTATTATCCGTAATTATACGCCGGCCTACAAGGCTACAACAATACAACAGAATAATATCAGCACGTTAATGCGCACGGGTACCGACCGTACCAACTGGATTGTTGAAAATACGCTGACCTATGAAAACAAATTCGGCGATCATGACCTGCGTATACTTGCCGGCCAGTCGGCCCAGCAATACAAGTTGTACAAACTCATTGCCTCCGCGCAGAACGTGCCCAATAACAGCGAAGGAGACCGCTATCTGCGGCTGGGAAATACCGACGGCAGGGAAGTAAAAGATGAAGGCGACCTTTATACCGTAGCCTCCTATTTCGGCCGGTTAAATTATGCCTACAAAAATAAATACCTGCTCACTGCATCCATTCGCGCGGATGGTTCTTCCAAATTTTTCGGTGACCAGCGATGGGGATATTTCCCCTCCGTAGGAGCCGGATGGGTGGTCAGTGAAGAACCCTTCCTGAAAAATGCAGGCATATTCGATAACCTGAAACTACGCGCCAGCTGGGGAAAAATAGGGAATGCTTCCATTCCCGCCAACGTATCAGTGTTAAGGGTAGCCCAGGATCCTTACCTGACAGCCATCTTTGGAGGTAACGTTAACACCGGCGCCAGCATCAACGCTGTGGTGGCCCCGGTTACCTACTGGGAAAGAGCCGTAGGTACCGATGTTGGCCTCGAAGCCAGCGTACTGCAAAACAGGTTGTATATAGAAGCTGGCTTCTATAACCGTGAAACACAACGGGCTATTTTTGATGTTCCCTTCCCAGGATCTGTGGGTACACGATTCAGCACCATTATTACCAATCAGGCCAATATCCAGAACCGTGGCTGGGAGTTTACAGTGAATTGGAAAGATGAACCCGGCAATAAGGATTTCAGCTACTCCGTTGGCGCTAACCTTGGCATCAACAATAATAAAGTACTTTCTGTAGCCAGTGGTAACAACCCCATCTATGGCGGTGGCGCCGCCGCTACCGGGGGCGCATTGGGAACACGTACCGTTGTAGGTCAGCCGATAGGCCAGTTTTTTGGATACCAGGTAGAAGGCATCTTCCAGACAGATGCAGAAGCGGCGGCCTCCGCCCAGCCATTCGCAAAAGCGGGAGACTTTAAATTCCGTGATCTGAGTGGTTCACATGGCACACCCGATGGGAAAATAGATGCTAATGACCGCGTGCCATTGGGCAATCCAAACCCGAAATATACGTATGGCATCAACACCTATTTCTCCTACAAACAGTTCGACCTCGCGGTCGACTTCCAGGGCGTTGCAGACGTTGACGTATATAACGCCAACCTGGGATTACGTTTCGGAAACGAAAATTTCACAAAGGAATTTTATGATAAGCGCTGGCACGGACAAGGTACTTCCAACACCTACCCCTCCGCATTTATCGGCGGCCGCCAAAATTACCTGCCCAATTCCTTCTTCGTGGAAAGCGGCAGCTACTTCAGGATCCGGAACATACAGCTGGGATACAGTTTCCCTGCCGATATGACCAAAAGATGGAAGATGAAAAACCTGCGGCTATATCTCAACGCACAGAATGCTTTCAACTTTTTCAAATACCGCGGATTTTCACCCGAAATTGGTGGCACACCTAACAATGTTGGCATCGACAACAGCGTGTACCCACTATATGCCACCTACAACTTTGGTGTAAATGTTACTTTCTAACCAAATCACTGCAACCATGAAAAATAGCCGTATATATTACAAACAACGTATAGCCGTTTACTTAACTGCGATACTTTTTATCATAACAGCCGGCTGCGGAAAAAGCTTCCTGGATGTGCCACCACAGGGGCAGCAGCCAAGCGAGCAATTCTGGCAGTCGCAGGCAGACGCCACCAAAGGCGTTAACGCCATGTATGCTAATCTTCGTGAATGGAAACAGGTAGGCTTTGCCTCCGTAGGGGTGGAAAGTCTGGGCTCCGATGATACCGAAAAAGGCAGCACGCCCGCCGACGCCAGCTTCCTTACCACTTTTGATAACTTCAGCGTTTCTCCTGCCGAAGGACAGCTCCTTGATTTCTGGCAGGGACAATACCAGGAAATCAACTTCTGTAACCAGGTAATCGACAACCTACCTAACATCAGTATGGATGCTGCACTGAAGACCCGCTATATTGCCGAAGCCAAATTCATCCGGGCCTATGCCAACTTCCGGTTGGTGCGCGCTTTTGGCGATGTGCCATTGCGTTTACATCTCCCGAAAACACCGGAAGAATATAATTTATCCAGAACACCCGCAGCAGAAGTATGGACCGCCATAGAACAGGACCTCACCGAAGCTGCAACCGCATTGCCCGTTAGCTATGCAGCGGCCGATAAAGGAAGAGCTACCAAAGGCGCGGCGCTATCCTTACACGCCAAAGTAGCGATGTACCGGAAAAAATGGGCAGACGCACTCAATTTTACCGACCAGGTCATGAAACTGGGGTATACATTATTTCCCAATTATGAACAGCTGTTCCGTATTCCGAATGAAAATGCTGGGGAATCCATTTTTGAAATACAGGCACAGCTGATTCCTGGCAACAAAGATGCCTCTAACTCCCAGTATTCGCAGATCCAGGGTGTGAAAGAGGCAGTAGGCGGCGGCTGGGGCTTTAACGTACCTACGGCTGATCTGGCGGGCACTTATGAAACCGGCGATCCGCGACGTGATGCCACCATCATTTTCCGGGGCGAAACTACCCCCGAAGGCGATGCCATTGCGCTCGCCGGTGTAAACCCCCGGTTTAACCAGAAATCATATGTACCTTTTGATAAGTTCATTAGTGGCTATAACGAAGGCGCCGATCAAAACATCCGCGTAATACGTTATGCTGAAGTGTTGCTGATAAACGCCGAAGCTGCCAATGAACTGGGCAATACACAACAGGCGCTTTCTTCCGTTAATGCAGTAAGACTTAGGGCCAGGAACGGTTTAACCGGTATATTGCCCGATATAACGGTAACGGAAAAAGTAGCGTTGCGCAATGCTATCTGGCAGGAACGACGGGTAGAATTAGCCATGGAGAGTGATCGCTATTTCGACGTAATCCGCCAGGGAAGAGCACCACAGGTATTTGGCAAACTTGGGTTTGTAACCGGCAAAAACGAAGTATGGCCCATCCCGCAAAATGAAATAGACATCAGCGCGGGCAAACTGACACAAAATCCAGGATATTAAACAAACAGGAATGCAATCATTAAAATATTTCATCTTGTTGTGCCTGCTCGCTTCCGGCGTGCAGGCGCAACAGCACACGCCCAACCGGATGGCCATACAAAAAGGACTTTCCGACTCGGCATTGCTGGAACTTGTGCAGCAACAAACCTTCCGCTACTTCTGGGACTTCGGTCACCCCGTTTCCGGCATGACGCGGGAACGCAGCAGCAAAGCCGCTGATCACGGCGGCGACGTGGTAACTACCGGCGGTACCGGCTTTGGCGTCATGGCCATCGTAGTGGCCGCAGAACGCAAATGGATTACCCGCGAAGCCGCACTGAGCAGGCTGCACACGATCGTAGACTTCTTACGGGAAGCAGATAGCTATCACGGTGTATTTCCTCACTGGCTTAACGGCAGCACCGGGAAAACCATTCCTTTCGGCCGGAAAGACGATGGCGGCGATCTTGCGGAAACAGCCTATCTTTTTGAAGGACTCCTAACCGCCCGTCAATACTTTGACCGGGACACACCCGGCGAAAAGGAGCTGCGTAACAAAATCAACCTGACCTGGCAGGAAGTTGAATGGGACTGGTTTACACGCGACGGAAGAGAGGTGCTGTTCTGGCACTGGAGCCCTAACAACGGATGGAGTATGAACCACGAAATCAGGGGATGGAATGAATGTCTTATTACCTATATATTGGCTGCATCTTCCACCACCTACCCGGTAAAAGCAGAAGTATATCACCGCGGCTGGGCTGTCAGCCGCCATTTCCGCAACGGCAAGGAATTTTTCGGGATACGGCTGCCGCTGGGGTTTGACTATGGCGGTCCGCTCTTCTTCTCGCATTATTCTTTCCTCGGCCTCGATCCGCGCGGGTTAAAAGACCGTTATGCCGACTATTGGGAACAGAATAAAAACCATACGCTCATCAACCGGGAATACTGCGTGCATAATCCTAAAGGATTCAAGGGATACAGCGCTGATTGCTGGGGCCTTACCGCCTGTGATACCTACGATGGTTACAATGCCCACTCACCGGAAAATGACTTTGGAACCATTGCTCCCACAGCCGCCTTATCAGCCTTTCCTTACACGCCGGCGTATTCCATGCAGGCACTGAAATACTTTTATTACCAACAGGGAAAGAAGATCTGGAGTCAGTACGGATTTACAGACGCCTTTAACGAAAGCCGGCAATGGTACGCTTCTTCACATCTGGCCATTGACCAGGGACCTATTATTGTGATGATAGAAAACTATCGCAGCGGTTTGCTATGGAAACTGTTTATGAGTTGTCCGGAAATACAAGCCGGGTTAAAAAAACTGGATTTTACAAGTCCGCAATTGAAATAAGGATATGAAAACATACTTCCTGTTACTGGTAATAAGCCTGTTATCACTGGAACGGCTATACGCGCAAGATACTTACTGTAACCCGATGAACCTCGACTACGGCTACTGCCCCATTCCCAATTTTACGGAATGGGGCAAACACCGCGCCACCGCCGACCCGGTAATAGTAACCTATAAAGGCGATTACTATCTTTTTTCTACCAACCAATGGGGATACTGGTGGAGCAACGACCTTACCCGGTGGCATTTTATTTCGCGTAAATTCCTGCAGCCCTGGCATCATGTATACGATGAACTGTGTGCGCCGGCAGTTTGGGTAATGGGCGATACCATGATGGTATTTGGTTCCACATATACCAGCGATTTTCCTGTTTGGATGAGTACCAATCCCAAAGGCAACGAATGGAAAACTGCAGTAGATTCTTTTTCAGCCGGTGGATGGGATCCGGATTTCTTTTTAGATGATGACGGAAGATTGTATCAATACAACGGCAGCAGCAACAGCTATCCCCTGTACGGCGGGGAGGTAAACAGGAAAACGCTGCAGCTCAAAGGCGCCAGGAAAGAACTCTACCTGTTGAACCACGAACGCTACGGGTGGCAGCGATTTGGGGAGTACATGGATAATACTTTCCTGGACCCGTTTATAGAAGGCGCCTGGATGACCAAACACAACGGGAAATACTACCTGCAATATGGCGCACCCGGAACGGAGTTCAGCGGCTATGCCGATGGTGTGGTGGTCAGCGATCATCCGCTGGGGCCTTTTACCCCGCAGGCACAAAATCCTTTTTCATTTAAGCCGGGCGGCTTTGCCCGCGGCGCAGGCCATGGCAGCACCTTCCAGGATACCAAAGGTAACTGGTGGCATGTATCCACCACCGTGATATCCGTAAAAAACAGTTTTGAAAGACGACTGGGACTATGGCCCGCCGGCTTCGACCACGACGATGTGCTGTACTGCAATACCGCCTTCGGCGACTATCCGCACCGCATTTCCCGCGATGCTAACGTGAACGGGCATACGGATTTTCGCGCAGATCCTTCCTTCACCGGCTGGATGCTGCTCAATTACAATAAGCCGGTAACAGTATCATCCACGCTTGGCGGCTACCTTCCCAACAATGCGGTAGACGAAAACATTAAAACTTACTGGAGTGCTGCCTCCGGTAACAAAGGCGAGTGGATCCAAACCGATCTGGGCGCCGTCAGTACAGTAAACGCGGTACAAATCAACTACGCCGACCAGGACGCCCCTTTTATGGGGAAACAGCTGGATATTTATCATCAGTATATACTCCGCTATTCCACCGACGGAAAGAAATGGCTGATGCTGGCTGATAAAAGCGAAAATAAAACCGATGTGCCGCACGATTATGTAGCCTTATCAAAACCGGTAAAGGCACGGTATATACGACTCGAAAATATACATATGCCCGGCGGCAAATTCGCGATCAGCGGGCTACGGGTATTTGGAAACGGCAACGGCCCCGCACCCGATACCGTGAAGTCGTTTATAGTACTGCGCACCGAAAAAGATAAACGCAGCGCGTGGATCAAGTGGCAGCCGGTAAACAATGCATATGCTTATAACATTTACTTTGGTACCTCGCCGGACAAACTGTATAACTGTATCATGGTGCATAACGCCAACGAGTATTATTTTAAGGGAATGGATAAGTTGCAGCCTTACTATTTCTCGATAGTAGCCATTAACGAGCATGGAATTTCTGCGGGAACAAAGGTGATCAAAACAGAATAGCTTCCATAAGCAAAAGAGGCCATCAGATGATGGCCTCTTTTGCTTATGGAAGTTTTTAGAAAGCCTGTCCCGTTACCGGCACAGGCTCCAGGCATAGGACAAAAAGGATCAGTTTTTAATAAGTTTAACCGAAGGCACACGCCAGTACTGGTTGCCCGAGGTCATGGTGGCCACAAAACCCAATGCAACAGTTTGTGGTTGTGCAAGGGTAAACCGGCACTGCACCGTTGCATTCGCAAACCGGGTAGTTGGAAATGCGACATATCCTGCTGCAGTTGAAAGGTTACTGATATCCGGTAATGTGTTGCCCGCAGCAGCTACCACGTAAACCGGGTCAAGCGCTTCGGTGTAGCAGTTCACCAGGAAAATATAATTTCCTGCCGGTAAAGTAACCGTCTGACTGATCTTACCATTGATAATACTGGCTGTTCCGCCCCATCCGGATTCCATTACCAGGCAGCCGCCGGCATCCGCTACATACCCGCCAAAGCCGCCGTGATTTTTTACATTATCGCTGGTGATCCAGGGCGCAGCCAGCGTACCCCATCTGCCGCCGTCGTAGGTGGCCCTTACAAAAGGTCCTGTATTCTGCATGTATTGGCCTGTTACATCCGCTTTTACGGGCTGTTCCTGGAAGGCCACATAGAAGGTATCAAATGCCGTTGGATTGGGTAAATAGGCTGTACGATAGCTAACAGCGCTGCCCGTTTTAAAAGCAGGCAACGACGTGGAAAATGCGGTATTGCCGGATATGATCAGGGTATCATGCATCTTCCCGGTATTATCTTCATATTTTATCCGCATGTTTATCACGCCTGCATCTTCATTCACATCTGCCCAGCTGATCAGTGCGGAACCATCCAGCTGCATCTCTGCGTTGGCAATAGCCCGGTTAATGAGCGCGCTCTCATACAACTGCCCGAATACGTTAGCAGCAGTATTCACCGGGATAGAAACATGGCCGGCGGCATCGTACGTCCTGATCTCAAAATTCATCAATCCTTCCGGCAAACCCGGTATAATCACCTTGGCGGTGTCTACGCCGGCAGTTCTTTTTACCTTTACTTCAACGGAATCCTGCCGGCTGTTCCAGAATACCCTGTAGGCAGCAATCTTGGGATCAGAAGTAAAAAGACCGGTGATCAGCACCCTGCTTTTACCGGAAAACGCCTTTACAGAATCCAGTTTGCCGGGATAGGTGATGGCCCCGCTTCCCATATATTTATCCCTGTAGTCATCCATTTTGGAACAGGCGCTTATAAGGAACACCAGCGCCAGTATGATACCCGAAGCGGTGAGTTGATGTTGTTTCATTTTTTTGAATTTCGTTGATTGATGATAACTAGTTACCCCACAAGGTGAACTCGGCAATATTGATAAAATAAGACCCCTGCCAGTTCGACAAGCTCCTGATCCTGATATAGCGGTAAGCGGTTTGCCCAGTAGGAAAATCAAACTGCCAGCCATTGTAAGCCAGTGTTTGGTCGGATGCAGTTTCTGTGGCATAAGGCGACCCTGATGGTTTCACCACATGACAGGTCGTTAGTTTGGTCCAGCTCTCATCCAGGTTGCCACTCAGATTGGGGTTATTAGAAGCCCATATTTCGAAATCTTTCACATTGCCCCTTACATAGTAGTTGTTGCCCACCTCTTTGTAGGGATTCACCTGCATACGGCTGAAGATATGCGCCTTGCCCAGGTCCAGCGTAACCATTTGCGGACTGCCAGCCTGCTCGAGGGTAAACAAGCAACGCGGCCATCCCGGGTGGAAATCACCGTCGTAGATGTAACGCACATCGGTGCGGCCACCGTTATTCAGAATGTCTGCGTCTTTTGGTAATACGTAATTACTCCATTCCGATTTAGGTAACAGCTGTTCAAAAAATGGTGTTAGTGATACGATCAGTGTATCCGAAAAATTCATCCACCGGTCTCTCACCACGAAAGCGTAATTCCTTTTCACGGCAGGCTGTTGCCTCACGGCACTTTTAATCACAGGATCATTGCTGTAAACATTGTCCATTCCGGCTGTTTGTACCCATTTTCCTGTGCCGGAAGTATCTGTCAGCGGAATGATCGCGAGGTTTTCCAGCGTTGGATTATTACAGGTAAGCGTGAACCCGCCGAAGGTGGGCTCCACTATGAGCGACCTGTAAGCCAGGTTGATAGCGGGCGTTAAAGGATTCACGCTAACGGTAACTGCCGGGGAAGATACCTCGCTGGAGTTGACTGCATATAGTTTTATGGTGTGAGCCAGCGTATCTCCGAAGCCATCCACCGTCAATGTATTTTGATAATGAGAAGCCTTTACCTCCGCAGGATGGCCCGGAGAAGTTTCATATACCGCTTTTACATAAGAAAGATCCGCATCGGAAGGCAGCGAGTAAGTAAGTACAGATTTACCATTTGCGTTTACAACGGTTACCCCTGTTACCACACCGGGAGGATTGCTATTGGTAGCCATGGCTTTATTTAGCTCGTCTCTTTTACAGCCTGATACCAACATCAGCGAAAACGCTGTATATAAGATCGTACCTGATTTGATTGTTTTCACTTGTTAATCATTTAAGGTTAAAACATCCGCACGCAGTGCAGTTTACCAGTTAGGGTTTTGCACCAGGTTGGGGTTCGCCAGCAGGTCGCTTTCTTTTATTGGCCACAGATAATCACGGGGCGCAACAAAATGCCTGGAGAGAAAAGAAATTTCCCGGTAGTATAGTTCTGCGGTGCGACCGTTTACTACCCAACCGGTAATATTTCCGCTGAGCTCCTGGCTGGCTGTTTTCCAGCGTAACAGATCCCAATAACGATGACCTTCGAAACAAAGCTCAATAGCTCTTTCCCGCTGGATAATAGATCGCATCCCTTCTTTGGTGGTATATTTGGAAGGATTCCGGCTGTACGTGGCCCATGCGCTTTGTACCGTTTTCAAACCGGCCCTGGCCCTTATCCTGTTAACATAATCGTATACGGTTGCATTGGGCCCCTGTACTTCATTCAATGCTTCTGCATAAAGCAGGTACAGATCAGCCAGGCGTATTTCAGGATAGGGATAAGACGGGTAGGTAACCGTATTCCAGTCCATGTGCCAGTTCACTACTTTCTTCATATAAAATCCTGCAATAGGCACCGGCGACGACTGGCTCAGTTCACTGCCGCGGGCCATCAGCCAGAAAGTGTTTTCATCACTTTTCGACGGGCTGTTGGCCATATACCAAACGCCCCTGTCGAATCCCATATCGGCATAATATCTTGGCTCCCGGTCAAAATTTAAGCGGGCAGTTGTTTCGCCTTCTTTGATGTTAAACCTTTCTGCATGCGTAGCAACACGGAGTGCAGCGATATTTGAAAAATCGAGTGTTTTATCTTCATCGATGGGAACACCATTTTGCGTATAAAACATTTTAGCCATCTTAATAGTAGGCCCCAACAAGGGATGGCCTCCTGTTTTTGATGCCACGGCATTTGTAAAATCAAACTGCCCTATACCACAGCGTTGCAGGAATGTGCATCCCCAGGTAACGCCACTGGTAGAACCCCATACCAGCTCACTGTTCCAGGGCTCGCTCATGGAATTGCGGATACTCATCTGCGTCATAGTAGTATCGCTTAGCGGTATCGTTTGCGCCGGGAAAGTATACAAACGGATTCCCTGCGCATCGCAGAGATCTATCGCTGCTTTACACGCATCTGCCGCCCGTTGCCATTTTGCAGCGCTGAAAGCAGTATTAAAAAGTTGTGCGCCGTCCTTATTTTTAAAAGCGCCATAGTCGGAGTTCCCGTTAAATAACGGGCTGGCAGCTGTTACCAGCAATTTGGCCTTTAAGCTCAGTGCAGCCGGTTTGGTGATACGCCCCGATTCAGAAGCAATATTGGCGATGCTCAGCGGCAGGTTTACCGCTGCGGCATCCAGCAGGCCGGCGATATAATTTACCACCGAATCTACCGGCTGCCGTTTAACATACATTTCGTTGATAGATGCACTGATGGGCAGGTTCTTGTCAATCACCGGTATAGGTCCATAGGCCCTGAACATAATAAAATGATAGTAGGCTTTCAGAAAGGTAACTTCCGCCATCCACCTGTTCCTGGTGTCGATGTCGAGATCTGCCACCTTACCGGCATTGCCTACATTTTCGAGAAAAATATTACAATCCCTGATAGCCTTATAGCAGGCCACACCATCCCTGTCGCCGGTCATGTAGTTGGAGATGGGATTTGACGTATTCTGATCTCCATAATTCAGTCTTAGTACATTGGTAGACCTGATATTATTAGTGGGGTCCAGCACAAATACCTCATCGCTGGCGGAAAGTCCCACGTTGTAAGTGGGATCGTAGTTAACAGGAATGTAGGCATAACAGGAGAATAAATATTTTTCAGCTTCCGTTTTGGAAGTAAAGGCATTATCGATGGTGGCCACATTATCCGGTACTACATCCAGGAAAGGCTTTTTACAGGCGGTTCCGCCGATGATGAGCAAACAGGTGATGTAATATATTACACGATGCAGGGCCTGTATACCGGCAAGGCCTTTGCGCTTAAACTTATTATCGCTCATATGATTAATGCTTTATGAATGTTAGAAACCAACTGCTACTCCCACATTATAAACCCGCTGAACAGGGTATCCCAGTCCGGACGCGCCCATCTCAGGATCCCATAGCTTAAAGGCGCTGATGCTAAACAAATTCAGGCCGTTGGCATAAATCCGCCCGCTGCTCAGGCGTAATTTCTTCAGCAACGAACCGGTAATGTTATACCCGATCTCAGCTGATTTCATGCGTAAAAACGAACCATCCCGTAACCACCAGGTAGATGTTTGCGTATTATTTTCTGAGATAGTATTGCTTAAGCGGGGCCAGAAAGCATAGGAGTTGCGGTTGTCTTCCGACCAGTGGCTATCTGCAATCACCTGCAGCAACCCGTTCTGGTATCCTCCGTTCAGGTAAAAAGGCGTGGTGTTGGCGGCGTTAATAATAAAAGAAGACCTGGCGGATCCCTGGAAAAAAGTGCTCAGATCAAAATTTTTATATCCTATGGAAAAACCGGCACCATAGATAATTTCCGGCGTGTATGGGAATCCGATTGGAACATAGTCGGCATCGGTAATTTTTCCATCTCCGTTAACATCACGGTATTTAATATCCCCGCCCATGATACTGCCATATTGCAGGGGAGAATTATTTACTTCCGCCTGGTCCACAAACAGTTTCTCTGCAATCAGGCCATAGATCTGGCCCAGCGAGTTTCCTACTTTAGATAAGTTCCGGTTATTTTCTGCATACTGTGGTTCTTCGTTTACCAGCAGTTTACTTTTAGCATAGGTAAAAGTACCGCGTGCCTGTATCCACAGCGAATTATTAAATGTTTTGCGGTAGTCGGCCACCAGGTCAATTCCCCTGCTAAATGCCTTCCCGGCATTGGAAGAAATATTGGCCTGCAATCCCATAGAGCTGGGTACGGTGCCCCTCACCATGAGGATATTGGTACGTTTTTGCTCATAGGCATCTACTGTGATGGTAAAATCCTTAAATATTGTAAGGTCCATCCCGATGTTGGTTTGCTTCGACAGCTCCCAGGTGATATCGCGGTTTTCATAACGGTTAATCGCTACGGTGGGCCGGTTATAGGTAAAATTGGTACCGAAGTATCCTGTTGCGCCGCCATTTAGATTAACATCTGAGAGATAGAAAAACCGGTCGGTGGCGCTGCCGATCTGGTCGTTGCCCACCAGGCCGTAAGTAAACCGAAACTTCAGCTGGTCAATAGTATTAGCCAGTGGCTTAAAGAATTTTTCATTCGATACAATCCAGCCTCCTCCTACTGAGGGGAAAAAGCCAAAGCGGTGGTTGGCGGCAAATCTTTCTGAGCCGTTATATCCAAAGTTAAACTCGAAGAGGTAGCGGTTATCGTATCCGTAGGTAAACCTGCCGGATATGCCCTGGTTGCGGGCCGGCAAAGAAAGCTGCAAACTGGAGGCATTTCCGGTAAGATAATTCCTGATGGTACCTATTACCATGCCTCCTACGTTATGCACATTATCGAAGATCCTCGAATAGTTTACAGCTACTTCGGCATAGGTGGTAGTATTCACATTTTTATCGCCGGGTGCATAGGTGAGGTACTCTGTGGGTATATCACCAACGCTGCCAACGCCCCCGTCGTTGATCAGGCTTAAGCCGGTAAATTTTCCATCTACAGCACCTGAGCGGTAGTAATAGGGATTGTATTGGCGCGATACCGCAAAATTCGCATAACGCCCGGTATACGCCATCATCCTGGCAGAAAGCCCCGGAGTAACCGCCTGCAGATCCTGCCGCAAACTAAGCTGCGCCGTCAGCGTGCTGGTATTAGTGGCCTGGAACCCGGAAAGCGAACGGGCATAAGGGTTTACATATAACCCGCCGCCGCCTGGTATCAGGGCATTCCCAAACAGCGGATGTTTGGCATAGGGCAAGAGGTTCGACGGGTACACTGCCGGAAATGCCACCGGGTTACTCCAGATAGCGTTGTTAAAAGTAGCGGCGCCGCCGCCAATAGGGCCATTGTAATCATCGAACTGTCCTTTGAGACTTACCAATGCTTCCGTTGTTTTGGTAAGATTTAAAGTAACGTTTGATAAAATGGAATATGAACGGAGCTTGATATTATTGCTGAAGTTATTCAGCTTATTTTCTTTGAGGATACCATTATCAATATTATAGGTCATTGCCAGGTAATACTTTGCCTTGTCAGAACCTCCGCTGGCATTGATATTAAAACGTTGGTTGGTGGTGCGGTCTTTTATTAGCTGCTGTATCCAGTTGTTATTAGGATACAATAACGGATCATCTCCCGCGGCGGTATGATCAATTTTATTTTGTGAGTATGGCAATACTCCCAGCGGGTTTCTCGTCAGCACCGCCTCGTTGGCGAGTTTCATATAAGTAATATTATCTGCCAGTTTAAAATTTTGGGTATTGGCAGATGTGGAATTCTCCATGCGGAAATTAAAACGCATTTTTCCCAGGTTACCCGTTTTGGTAGTTACCAGTATCACGCCGTTGGCGCCCCTGGCCCCATACAGCGAAGAGGCCGTAGCGTCTTTCAATACAGAAAAACCCGCGATATCATCCGGTTGCAGCCTGGCAAGATCCCTGGAGGATGATTCTATATTATCAATTAAAATCAGCGGGTCTACTTTTCCGGCGCCGAAGGTTCCCACGCCTCTGACAAAAAACTGTGCATTGTCGGCACCGGGTTCTCCGCTTCGCTGGTAAGAGATCACTCCCGGTATCCTGCCGGCCAGCATGGTGGTAAGGTTACCGGTAGGTCCTTTGAGTTCCTTGGGCTCAATAGCGGTAATAGAACTGACCATACTGGATTTTTTCTGGGTGCCGTAAGCGACCACCACCACATCTTTGATGGTGTTATCCCTGGGGGAAAGCAATATCTCATAATCACCGGGACTACTTTTAACGGGTATTTCTTTCGACATATAACCCACATACTGCACCACCAGTATTTTATTGTCTCCCGTAATTTTCAACTTAAAACGGCCATCCTGGTCTGTTTTAGCGCCGGTGGTGGTGCCTTTAAGCATTACCGTTGCCATCGGTAGCGGGGTACGGGTATCTTCCGCCAGCACCAGTCCCGCTATCTGCCGCTCCTGTGCTGCGCCGGAATGTTGTTTCTCTGCCTGACCAGTATTATCGGCCACGGCTTTCGTGCCCCGTTTTATCAACACCACATTTTTCTTTAACTCATACAACAAACTTCTGCCTTTCAGGACCTCGTTCAGCACCGTGGTCACCCTGGCATTGGTATACTCAATGGGGCCGCTGACTACTTCGCTTTTCAACAGGTCGTCGCTGTAAAAAAAAGTGAGGTCTGTTTGTTTTTCAATCGCCTGGAAAATGCCTTCCAGCGTCATATTATTTCCTTTGACGGTCACCGTGGATACAGGAGTACTTTGACTTCGCGCATTAACATTTAAAAAAATGAGCAAAATAATGGTGATACATACCCTGGAACCGGCAATAAAACGCCGGCCAGTCTTCAATAACGGGATACTTCTTTTCATTTTCCTTGTTTGGTTGACAATGACTGTAACGTGGTAACTATAAGTGCTGGTTTTTATGGCGCACTCTATTAAGACGACACATTTAAAAAATGGGTGAATGAAAAACCCGTATCCCGCTTGCTTAAAAAAATTAATAATTGTCAAACTAACATTTTATCAGACAAACACCCTATATTTAACTTCAATGTCCCTGATGAATATTATCCGCGTTATCTAATCAACCAGTCTAAAAAGTATTTTTATGCCTGAACACCCGGGAGATGAAGTCATACTTGCATTATTAAAAACTGGCAACACCGGTGATGCTTTCGAGTTTATTTTTAAAAAATATTACCGGTTAATGTGGACAAAAGCCTATCTCGGCACCAACGATCCGGTGGCGGCAGACGATCTTGTGCAGTTAGTATTGAGTGGTATGTGGGAAAAGAAATTGTACCGCAATATAAACGGCTGTCTTAAAAGTTACCTGCTTACGGCTGTCCGCAACCAGGTAAACGACTATCATAAGGTGAAACAAAGGGCGCTGAAAAAGATTGAGAAATACGCTGAAACGGTGACGCATTCCGGCATGTACGAGTCAAATATTCTTAAGGAAAGGGACATGGAAGATCGGTGGAACGCACAGGAGCAACTTCACCGGCAGCTCCATGAATTATTGAGCGAGCTGCCGGCCCAGCGTCAGCGGGCATTTACGTTGGTGTACATGCAACAAAAAAAATATCATGAAGTGGCCGACAATATGGGGATCAGCATCAATTCACTGAAAACCCATCTTAAAATAGCTGTTAAAACACTGCGCAACAAACTGCTCCCGCCAGTGTCGGAATGAAATGTACTGCAAGCGTTCACCTCTCTCATTAAGTTTACTATCAATGACCTCTGATAAGCAACATACTGATCAATTAATGCTGGAAAAGCTGACCGGGATGATTTCCCCGGAAGACGACCATACGCTCCGGCGGCTTATGGCCGCCGATCCTGCATTGAAAGATGCGTTCAGCCGTATGCAAGAGCAACTCCACACCCCCGCGGCAAAGCAATACCTCCGTCAACTGGATGAAACACAGCTGTGGGAAAAACGAAAACACCTGTTTCAAAAAGGCAATATCCGCCACATGCGGGTATTATACCGGGGAGCAGCAGCTGGTTTGTTGCTGCTGCTTGGCAGCGCTTTGTACCTGTTCCTTTCCCGGGAACAACAACCCCATCCCCTTGCGGGCGTAAAGCCGGCGGCAACAGCCAATAATGTTATACTGCAGATGGCCAACGGGCAAACCATCGTTCTTTCCGATACGGCACAATCAGCGCTGCTCAACATCGGCGCCGCGCAGATGCGGGTATCGCCCAAAAGCCTGCAGTATGAATCCGCCGACGCCAATGCACCCATGGCCATGAACCTCTTACAAGTGCCCGCCGGAAAAGACTATAAACTTACCCTGCCGGACAGTACGGAAATATGGCTGAATGCCATGTCCGAGATCAGGTTCCCGGTATCCTTCAACGGTCCTACGCGTGAAGTATTTGTAAATGGGGAAGCCTATTTTTCTGTCAGCAAAGATATCAACCGGCCTTTTATTGTACACACAGGCCAGTTTTCTGTTAATGTGCTTGGCACGGCATTTAATATCAACACCTACAGCAGTAATAGTCCCCGGCTCTCGCTTTCTTCGGGTAAAGTTGCACTGAAAAGTAAAACCGGTAACCAAAGTGTGCAGCTGTCGCCAGGTTATGAAGCCACCTACAATTCCCAACAGAACAATGGTTTCAGGGTGGATGCGTTTAATGCAAGGAATACGCTTGCCTGGATGGAAGGGAAATACTATTTCAGGAATACTACGTTAAAGGAAATTGCCATGGTGATCAGGCGCCTGTTTGATGTAACCGTACAATTCAATACGGCTGGTGTGGAGAATATGAACGTGAGTGGCGTGCTCACCAAAAAAGACGGGCTGCCGGAATTTATGGATAACCTGTCAAAAACCACCGACATCAAATACCAGCTGAACGGCAGTGTACTTCAGATTCTGTAAAATTCCGGCGATGCAAATGCGGGATCTCCAGGTTACCGAAATCACCGGTATATTTGCAGTACTATCCAACAAACACGTTTAGCATGATCACCGGAAAAGCATTTACAGAAATGGCGCTTTCTTTTCCAGGAACCGGGCAGCAGCCGCATTTTGAACGAACCGGTTTTAAAGTAACCGGCAGGCGGATGTTCGCCAGCTACCTGGAGCAGGACAATACCGCCAATATTTTTCTTACGCCACAGGAGCAGTCCCTGTTCTGCAAAATGGATAAGGAACATATTTACCCGGTACCCAACAAATGGGGCGAAAAAGGAGCCACTACTTTTGTACTCAGCAAGGTAGCGAGGGAACTGGTACTGGAGGCTTTATTATCTGCTTATAATGAAGTGATGAAGACAAAGAAATAGGTGAATATACAAGTTCATAACCAGTTGTGAGTTATCTTAAATCATCTCTGTTAACCCAGTCGGCATAATTCAATTCAAACTTACTTTCGCCGTTGGCATACCTGCCAACCAGGTTCCATCCCTGTAGCATATAGAATCGCTCTGCTCGTGTATTAGGCGCCGTTCCCAACACCAACTTTTCTTTGGTTTGCTGAAAGTACCAATCTATCATGAGTCGATGTAACTCTTTTCCAATTCCCTTTTCCGCAAAGGCAGGGTCTACGAACAATGCCCATACACTTCTTTCCCGAAGGTCTACAATAGAGAAACCTGCAATCCGGCCGTCTATCTCGCAAACCCACCCTTTTCCTTTTTCAGAAATATAATAAGCAACATCTTTATCCGGCACCAGGTCGGGATTACTCAGGGTATTTTCTTTCACCAGGTGTCTTACTACCTGGATCTGCTTAATATCTGAAAGTTTTGCAGTTCTGAAAATCATACTTACAAACATACCAATTTTAGAAATACCCCTGTTTACGGCTATATCGTTCATGGCAGCAGCTGCCGCCATTCTTCAGGCGTTACATAGCTCCTGAAGTTCCTGATCCGGTGAAATGTAAGGTAATTGGCATTATGCTGATTATCCGCGCCACCATCTTTATCATCAAATGCAGTTCTTGATACCGCGATAATGTCCTTATTGTCAAACTGAAAATCGAAATATTGAAAACCGTGCTTCTCCACATCGGGATGATGCAGCACAATACCACAAACCTTCCACGTTTTCAGGTCAGATGATGACATTAACGCGGCAGTGTTCCTGGTCCTTTCAGGATTCCCGCCCCTGAATGCCTGCGGCACGTAGTTGCTGATGGTCCAGTAACGGTTGCTCACCGGATCATATCTTATGGAAAATTTTTTACACGCGCCAGGGAAGTCAATGAACCCGGCGGCTGGTGTAAACGATATCTGGCTGCCATCGTCGTTGACGTTGATAATAGCAGCTTTCTCGTTTCCGTTTACGCGGTAGTCGGTTCGTAACACCGTTGCCACATGGCCATCCGGGGCAGGCACAGCGTTGCCTTCCAGCCAGCCTCCAAATTTACCATCCAGATAGGTGGAGTCATATCCAAGCGTATTGGACACAGTCCAGCTCTCCGCATTAAGCAGGTCCGCATCTACCGGTGCAGAAATAATAAAAGAGCGAAAACCGGGCCCCCAGCCCCCGGGGCCATTGAGATCCTCCAGCGCTTTCCATATGCGGTTCTTGTAAATAAGCACTGGTGTTGGCGCCGAATGAAACCTGCCCTTAAGGAGTCTTCCCTGTTGTTCGGTATCCGGTTGGGTCCAGGAATGGCCGCCATCGGATGATCTGCGTATAACAACATCGCCACCGGCAGTTTCTGGTCCGATAATAAATACATCCTTCTTGTGCACAAATAATACGGACCACTCCTGGCCATTAATTTCGGCTATTTTTTCCCAGGATTTCCCCCGGTTGCCGGAGTTGAATACCTGGACCCTGCTCTTGCCGCTGCGGTTAGGGCCGAAATATTCGTGACTGGCCAGGTAATTTCCATTGGGCAGTATACAAATACTCGGAGAACCGATATATAATTTCTCTGTCGCGAAAACATGCTGAATGACTACGCCGGGTACCTTTCCTGAACCGGACTCCTGGGCGGAGGATGAAATGGTAAAGAGCAATGATGCAATGAACCCGATGCTTTTCATTTGGCTGTTATTATGTAGATGATGACAAACAATATAATACGAATTTCTTGCATCTGAAAGCTGTTTCTGGCCCTTGCCACGGCTCCTGTAAAAAAAATAAAAACCGGGTCACCCTTTTGCAGGGGTAACCTGTCATAAGTAAGAAAACCGTTTTTACCCAAAACCAAAATCAGAATTATGAAAATCAGAAAACTCGTTTGTGCATTGCTGCTAGGCATTGCAGTACTATCCGCCTGCAAAAAAAATGACTCCGCTAGCAAATCCCAGGATGACCCTACCGGGAAGCTCAACGGATTAAGCATTACAGATGTGATAAAACTCGTTGGCGCCGGGTTTGATCCTTCTTTCACTGTTAAAACAACAGATGGTTACCTGGTGGAAGGAGACATATTTGTGAGCAATGCATCCTTACGTGATCCCCGGAAAATAACAGGCCAGTATATGACTGACGACATCGTAGAAAACTATGACACCATCCGGTTAAAAGTAAACGACAGTACCTATACCGGGTGGATTGCGGCCCTCGATAATGCAATCGCCCGCTATAACGGTGTTAAACTCAAACTTACTTTCATACGGGTGCCGCAGGACTCAACGGCCGAGATCAACCTGGTACCCTATGTTTTTCCCGACCCATCCACTTTGGGGCAATCTGTTTTTCCTGGTGCTAACAAAAAACCAGGCAGCGAAATAAAGTTGAAATCAACTGAGTATCCTAAGAAAGCAGAAGATTATGCAGGTAATGCATTGAGCCTGTTTGCCTGTGTGATCACCCACGAAATTGGTCATGCAATAGGTATGCGCCACACTGATGCCGGAGACCGCACCTTCAGCTGCCTTCCTAACTTATATGGTAATGCTACTTTTTTCAAGAACCTGGCGAAGTATACTAACCGGCAAATGAACAAACTGTATGGAGTAAACTGGTCTGATGCCGATTGGAATGGTATCAGGGATATCTATAACGGCAGGAATGAGTTTTCTTACTCACCAGCTGCAAATATTCCGGGTACACCGGCAACAGCAAATGGCGATCCCGGATCCTGGATGCTGGCATGTATGGGTGATAATGACAGACCATTTACGAAAAATGACACCATCGCACTTAAATATCTTTACCCGGTTAAAAAAGATACAGTGAACATAGCCAAGTAGAACAACTAATAGTCTGTCATGTTCACCATGGCAGACTATTTTGCTATTGATTTATCCAGCTCACCGCTTTCTCCAACTGCATATCACGACCATTACGAAACGCAACCGGATCAGGCTTTACCAGGATATCCGGCGGAAATCCACTATCCTCGTAAATCCTGTTATCCTTATATTTAAAAATAGCGGAGGAAGTATATACTTTATAAAAAAGACTTCCATTAAATTGTTGGGCAGACAGTTGGAACGGACCTCCGTTATATGCTTCATTGGGCGCCAACGGCGAAGTAGCTCCCCACGTAGTTTCTCCGATCACCATACCATTGGGCAGGGCGCCTACCGCCATCGTCATAAGCTCAGCTACGCTCCTTGAATAAAGATCTGCCAGTACCATGATGGGAATTTTAACAGCATGTTCACTTCCGGGCCTTATCACCGCATTTATCCAGGGCGTATAATCCAAACGTCCATTACCCGATTTCAGGCGGGTATATCCATAATGCAAAGGTGTATCGATCATACTACCTATAATAAAATCCAGGTCTTCAGTATTGCCGCCATTATTAGCCCGCACATCTATTATTATGCCTTTGATAGCTGGCTGGTGCAGCTGGTCGAAGAAATACTGAACAACCGGTTTAACGCCAGTGGACAGCTGTGCTGCAGCCGCTTTTAAATTGCATTGGCTGAAGCGGAGAAACAATACCCGTTTCCCTATATTACCGCATCTCACATAGGCATCACCGTCCGCTGTTGTATAAAGCGCTTCCCGGTAGCCTTTATCCAGGTACACCAGGTCCGTATTTCCGTAATCATAAACAGGATGATAACCGGGCTGTAATTTCTTTCGTTCTTCAACCGGTCTTATATCAGCAGCATCCTCCACTCCCGGGATCGTGTGATTTACCATCAGGGTATAGTGTCCATCTATGAGGCCGGCCGTCATGGCTTTGAAATAACTATATCCCTTTCTGACATCAGCGGGATTACCCTTGTCCAGAGCGGCAAAAAGCGGTTGATAGTTTTCATATACCAGGTCCCAGTCAGTCGTATCTATATCCCAGAAAAGATAGTTACGGTTCATATTATCCCAAAAGGATTCAAATGACTGCCTCAAAGTAATATCAGCAGTATTGTCCGGCGCCGGCTCATCCTTCATTTTATGGCAGGCCAGCGTCAAACACAGCGCCGGTAAGGTTAACATCAGCCGCCCCAATCCGCTATATTTAATCTGCATTTTCATTTCTTTTACGTTTTGCGATATAAAACCTGCAACCAGTCATTATCATCAGTGTTTCATTATATGCTGCCGGCTGTCGGATCATATATGGTTTTTGGTGTTGATTCCATGCTGAGCAATACCGTACCTCCACAAATAGATGATACCCGGATGGTAACTGCCAGCCTGCTCCAAGCCCGGCAAGCCCTCCCAGTTCTATCCTTCTGTCTTTCCTCGCATCAAAAGTATACCGCTCATGATATGCGTATGCCTGTTGCATTTGCAGTATATTATCCGGTTCCTCATCAGCGGGAAGCGGGTCCGCATTATTCAATATAGCCGGTTGCACACCTTTAATCCGCCCGGCCATCCACCAGGCAACATAGCCTCCCGCATGCAGAAACAGTTGCAGCCGGTGGTATTGCAGGCATAATTGAGCCATCACCGGCAACTTCAGGTAGTAATTATTATTTTGATGATATACCCCATCATAGTAACCGGTTCTTCGTAACCGGTAATTCTTCTGCATAAGCAGCGGGTCTGCCTGTATCCCCAACCAGGAATTGAATTGATAGGTTACCGGAACACCTATCAGCCAGCCATTCACTGCCTCATAAGCGGTATTGGATCGGTTATTCAAACTGGTGTAAAGATGGTTACGGGTCATGCCGGTTTCCAGCCCCATACTCAGCTGTGCGCTGGCAGGCAACCCGGAAATAAAGTATAACAAAACAACCAGGAAGGTCCGTGTTCTCATCAGCAGGAGATTTCATATATACGTCAGCCAGACTGTAAAAAAGGGTGACTCTTGCGGACACAATTCCAAAGAAACATTTACGAAATCTCAGCCAAACCCTTTGGTTAATAACCCCAAGCGCTAATTCCCGGGGACAATGCGCTCACAGCCGCCTACCGCTTTCCGGCATTAATTTTATTTAATAATTTTAATCAATTAAATCAATTACTTGTTATTTTCGCCTTTTTTAAGACATCGCGTAAGAACATATTTAGTGATTTAAGAGAGGACATTAGCAAGAACCGATCAATAAGTTTGGATTGGCCGGCAACAAACCATGAGAACCAAGTTCGTTGGCTGACTGATTTACAAGGAGAACAATGATCACTATGCCTCACTTTTTAGAAGACGCAATGACAAGCAAGAAAAACAACCAGGATCTGCTGTGGCGTTCAATTCAGGTTGCTATATTTTGCTGAAATGAACTGCCAAAATCTTAAACAAGCCAGAAGTGCCGCCAGAATCTTTACATACAGATGAAACCGCGCTCCTACTCCGCATAGCAGAAGGTGACGAGCAGGCTTTTTCCTCCTTATTTATAACATGGGCCACCCCGCTTGCCGCTATCGCCATGAAGATAGTGAAGAGTGAGTATGCCCGGCAGGAAGTGGTACAGGAAGTATTCATCAAAGTATGGCTTCACCGGGATAAGCTCGACAAAGTACAGCACCTGGGCGCCTGGCTGCGGAAAATTACCATCAACCAAAGCCTGCTTGCGCTGCAGCGGATTGCGGCAAACGATAAACGGCTGGAGGCCATCCAAATAGCACAGAGCCCTGTTGATAACACCAGTACCCTTGAACTGAAGGAAATCCGCCGGCTCGTACATGAAGCCATTGAATCCCTTCCTCCGCAAAGGAAAATCATATACCACCTGAATCGTGTGGAAGGAAAAACCACACGGGAGATCGCAGAAAAACTGCAGTTATCCCATGGTTATGTGCGCAATGCACTCAGCGCTGCCCTCGCAATTATCAGGGAGCGGCTAACCACTTCCGGACTCCTGATGCTGATCCTTTTGCTGCACGGGTAAAAAATTTTTTTTGTCCCATGATGACAAAACAATTATTACCCTGATCATATACTATGAACACCATGGAAAATACCCGATTACATAAACTGACGCAGGATTTCCTGGACAACAAGCTGGATGCAGCTGGTTTGCAGGAATTTTATGCCCTCCTGGGTGATCCCGGTCAACGGGAAGCCCTCACGGAAAAATTCATGGAGCTGACCGGATCACCTGATATGGACCTGGAATTTGATCCGTCTCTGCTGCCTTTGCTGGATAATGTGAAGTCAGTAGACCTGCCCCGTAAGACGCCGGTAAAACGGATGCGCTACTGGCGCTGGGCGGCAGCTATCGGGTTGCTCGTACTGGCAGGTGGCATCTACCGGTTAACGGAACAGCATAAGCGCACGCCAATTGCGGTAAAACACAATGCAACTGTTACACCAGGGAAACAGGGAGCAGTGCTCATGCTGGCAGACGGTTCCACTGTGCTGCTTGATAGCATGAAGAACGGCGTAGTGGCCAGCCAGGCAGGCACCAATGTAGTACTCAACAACGGACAGGTTGTATATGATGCCAGGGAAACCAGCGCAGCTGTTACCGCATATAATACCATCTCCACGCCAAGAGGCAGGCAATTCAACGTTGTGCTGCCTGATGGCACCAAAGTTTGGCTGAACGCCGCATCATCCCTGCGATACCCGGTGGCTTTCTCCGGCAATACGCGCGAGGTACGGATCACCGGCGAAGCGTATTTCGAAGTAGCCGCAGATGCAACGAAGCCATTCTCAGTACACTTCAATGAAAAAGGTGTAGTGGAAGTACTTGGTACCTCCTTTAACATCAACGCCTATACGGATGAACCACTGGTAAAAACTACCCTGCTGCACGGCAGCATCAGGGTCAATAAACAACAGGTACTTCAACCGGGAGAACAGGCAAATATTGATAACAATGGCAGCATTACAATAGAAGACAACGCAGAAACGGAAAACGCAATCGCATGGAAGAAAGGACTGTTCGTGATGAGCAGTACAGATCTGCCGGCATTGTTCAGGCAAATATCAAGATGGTATGACATAGAAGTGAACATGAAAGGCGAACTCCCAAAACGCTCATTCGGCGGTACTATCGACAGGGACGTAAACCTCTCCGATATGATTGAGGCGCTGAATATATATGGCGTGAATTGCAAATTAGAAAACGGTAAACTGATCGTACAACCATAAAGAAAATCGTACAACCATAAAGAAATTAGCCTAAAAAAAGAAAACCGCCCCGTCTGACTCACGGAGCGGCTATTAAGGTCGGGCTAATAAACTAAATACAGGTTCTGTTTTATTTATCAACCAAAAACCACCCAAATGTATGCAATTAATTGCGTTTTTGGTCCGGCATTTCTATGCCCTTGCCGGACTATTGATGGAACTGCAAAAGCGCGTGAAAGCCGCTGCTATTCTTCTCTTGATCGTATCTCTCCAGACCGGTACAGCCGCTGCACAAAAGATTAATCTTAACCTGAAACACGCTTCCCTGAAAGAGATATTCGGGAAACTGGAAGCACAAACAGGTTTATCATTTATGTGGGATGAACACGTACTGAGAATATCCCATCCGCAGGATATACAGGTAAGCAATGCCACCCTGCCGGAAACAATGGCTATCCTGTTGAGCAACCAACCGCTTACATACAGGATCGTTAACAAAATGGTAGTGATCAATGAAAAAACGCTCACTCCCGTTAACGCAATTTTCCAGGAGATATCCGGCTACGTGCGTGATGAAGCAGGCCTCGCTATTCCCTTTGCTACGGTAGCGGTGAAGGGAGCCAACAGGGGCGCCGTATCTTCACCGGACGGAAGATTCAGGCTGAATGTGAACGCATTCCCCGTCACTTTGCTGGTAAGCTGCCAGGGATATGCATTGCGTGAAATAAAAGTACCAGGCCCCGGCACACTGAATATCGTCCTGGTCAAATCACAGCAACAGATCAATGAAGTAGTAGTGACGACCGGTATCTTTAACCGGAAAAAAGAAAGCTTTACCGGCGCTGTTACTACTGTTACGGCGGAACAACTGGCCGCATTCGGCAACCGGAACCTGATCACTTCCCTGCGCAACATTGACCCTTCCTTTAACATCGTGGAGAGCAATACATTCGGCTCCAATCCAAACAGGCTACCGGAAATACAGATCCGCGGCAACTCCAGTCTGCCCAATGTGAATGAACTGCAGGATGAAACACGTGTGGGGATGAATACACCGCTGGTGATCCTGGATGGATTCGAATCTTCACTGCAAAAGTTACTGGACATTAACCAGAACGAAGTAGCCTCCATCACCATGCTGAAAGATGCGTCCGCCACAGCTATCTACGGTTCACGTGGCGCCAATGGCGTGATCGTCATCACAACCAGGGCGCCGCAACCCGGAAAACTGCGTTTGTCGTACCGCGGCGACGTCAATATTGAAATGCCGGACCTCACCGCATATCACGTGCTGAACGCCCGCGAAAAACTGGAATTGGAATATAAAGTAGGACTATACGACAATGCCCGCGCGGAAAATGATGTGCCGCTCAAACAATATTACAACTACCTGATGAGTGAAGTGAACCGGGGAGTGGAAACGGATTGGCTGTCCAAGCCTGTCCGCACCGGCATCGGTCAACGCCATAACGTAAGAATGGAAGGCGGCGACAACGCATTCCGTTATTCTATTTCCGCACAGGTGAACGATATACAGGGTGTAATGAAAGGCTCTTCCCGCCGTACATTCAATGGCACCATCAATCTCAGTTACTATTACCGGAACATCCGCTTCACAAACAATCTGATCATCGGGTTGGGCGAAAGCGCCGAATCTCCCTATGGCTCATTTTCCGATTACGTGAAGATGAACCCTTACTGGGCGCCCTACGACGAAAATGGCCGCGTAATAAAACTGCTGGGCAACCCCGGCTCCAATATCTATGGAAACCGCTGGAACACATTGCCCACCAACCCGCTGTACGATGCTACCCTGAATACTTTTCAGAAATATAAAACCACAGACATCACCAACAACCTTTCCGTAGAGTGGCGCATACAGCCCGACCTCCTCTTCCGGGCAAGACTGGGCCTCACCAAAATGAACTCAGATTCGGATTATTTCCGGCCTGCGGACCATACAGCGTTTGCTGCCACGGAAGACATACTCCGCAGAGGTTCTTACCAATACGGTGTGAACAAAGGCTTCCGCTATGATGCAAGCGCCAACCTCAGTTATACCCGTCAACTCGGCGCCCATGCAATATTTGCCGGGTTGGACTATAACATCCGTGAAGCCAGAACCTCCGGGTACAGCTTTGTTGCGGAAGGCTTCACCAATCCAAAATTTGACTTTATTTCCATGGCGCTGCAATATGCACAGGGCGGTAAACCGGGTGGTGCGGAAAGTCTTACCCGCTCAGTAGGAGTTACCGGAAGCGTGAACTATACTTATGATGAACGATATTTCATGGACCTCTCCCTTCGTTCAGACGGCGCTTCCCAGTTTGGAAAGCTCAATCGCTTCGCGCCTTTCTGGTCTGCGGGCCTCGGCTGGAACCTGCATAAGGAAGCGATGTTCAAACACCTGTCATTCATCAACCGCCTGAAACTACGCGGCTCCATAGGCGTTACCGGTTCGCAGAACTTCAACGCCTACCAGGCCCTGTCTACCTACGGGTATTATACAGACGACCGCTATTACAGCTGGACAGGCGCCTATCTGATGGGCCTCGGCAACGAGTCGCTGAAATGGCAACAGAAAATGAACTACGATGCAGGTCTTGAAGCCGACCTTTTCAACCGCCGCCTGAGTCTTGTTGCTGACTATTACATCGAAACAACCAATGGTCTTATATCATCCGTAGACCTTCCTGCATCCAGCGGCTTCCCCAATTATATTGAGAACATCGGCAAGCTTGAGAACTGCGGATTTGAGGTAAAAGCTACCGCCTTTGTTATACGCAACCTGCGGAAAGCGTTCACCTGGAGCATCAGCGGCGCACTGGTACATAACAGGAACAAGATCCTGATGATCTCCGAAGCGCTGAAAACGGCACAGAAAAGCAGTGAGAATGCAACAGGCGCAGTACCAGGTATGCTTTACAAAGAAGGGTATTCCACCAACACCATCTGGGTAGTGCCTTCGCTGGGTATAGATCCCAGCACCGGAAAGGAACTATATCTAAACAGGAACGGGGAGCCCACCTACCTCTGGAACTCCCTGGATCTGCGCGCCAGCGGCATCAGCGAACCGGCTTACTTCGGCAACTTCAGCACATTGGTGCGGTATAAGAATTTCTCCATGAACCTGTCTTTCGGTTACCGCTTCGGTGGCCAGCTATACAACCAAACACTGATCAACAAAGTGGAGAATGCAGATTACCGTTACAATGTAGATGCCCGTGTATACGACAATCGCTGGCAAAAACCGGGAGACAATGCCGCTTTCAAAGGATTGCTGGTAACAGCTGCTACCAACAGGACTTCCCGCTTTGTGCAGGACGAAAAGACACTCACCATGCAGAATGCCAATTTTCAGTATGACGTAAAAAGCTCATTCGCGAAAAAACTAAAAATGCAGGCGTTGTCTTTCTCCGCCAACATGGCCGACCTCTTTTACCTGTCTACCGTGCGCCGCGAAAGAGGAACCACCTATCCTTTCTCCAGGCAGCTATCGCTTACTGTAAATGCTTTATTCTAAACCGAAAATTTAGTGTTCCATGACACCGATGAAATATATAATCACTGGGCTGTTGGGAATTGCCATGTGCACTGCCTCCTGCAAAAAATGGCTCACCGTTCAGCCTAAAACCCAGATGCCATCCGATGTGCTTTTCACCACGGAAAGCGGCTTCCAGGATGCGCTGACGGGGGTGTACATCCAAATGAAATCCGGGAGCGCCTATGGCCAGGATATGACCTTTGGTACCATAGAAAGACTGACGACTTCCTGGGATGTCACCACCAACACCACCGAACAGCGCCTCGGTCTGTTCAACTATACCGACGACGGCGTACAACGCGCATTGTCTTCCATGTATGCGCAGGAATATAAGATCATTGCCAGCATCAATGCTATTCTGGCCGAAGTAGATACCCACCGGGACGTGTTTCTTTCCGCCGGCTCCTACGAAATGATGAAAGGTGAATGCCTTGCACTGCGTGCCTATTGCCACCTGGACCTGTTGCGGCTTTTTGGCCCGGTACCGGGCAATATACAGGGTGGCACCGTGTTGCCATACGTGAAAAAGGTGTCCAAAGAACCCAATCAGCATCTGCCCTACGATCAATATAAAACGGAGCTGCTGAGCGATCTTACAGCTGCCGCCGCCCTGCTGAAAGAGGTAGATCCTTTCACCCGGTATTCGCAGGCTGATCTCTCCAATCCCGGCAGCGTGAGCTCTCCTTTCAAGCCGGAAAATACATACTCCGCTTTCCGTTTCCTTCGTATGAACTACTATGCGGTGAAAGCACTGCAGGCCCGCGCATACCTCTGGTTCCAGGATAACAGGTCTGCTTATACCTGCGCCAAAGAAGTGATCGATGCGAAGAACCCGGATGGCAACACGAAGTTCCGGCTCGGGGTGCTTAGCGATATGGCCGGCGGCAACTTCAACCTCTCCATGGAACATATTTTCGGACTCTATGATTTCCAGCTGGCAAAAAAATTTGAACAACAGTTCACGTCCGGTGTGCTGAAAAAAGGTAGCGGTGTAACCACCGTAAATAATCAGTTGTATGGCAATACTGGAACGGATATACGGGAAACTAACCTCTGGACGCTGATCACGCTGGCTAATGGTTCCAAGTGCTACATCATGAGAAAATACATGGCGGCTGCAACCAGTTCCGCTATTGCCCCTTTCCAGATACCCATGCTGCGTGTCAGCGAAATGTACCTGGTAGCCGCAGAAACCGCTCCGGCGGGTGAAGGCCAGCAATACTGGGAGGCTTTCCGAACCGCGCGTAATATCACCGCTTCCACGCTGCCCGCCGACCCTGCCCAGGTACAGCTGGAACTGGTGAAAGAGTACCGGAAGGAATTATTTGCCGAAGGACAGGCATTTTTTGCCTACAAACGCATCAACGCACCCAAAGCCAGCTTCCTATGGGCGCCTTCCGCAGCAACCATCAATTACCTGGTGCCACTGCCATTAAATGAATTTGTTCAATGATAAAAGCGCAAAGAATGAAACAGATACTCACTGTAGCCATGCTGACCGCTTTACTGGCTGCCTGCAAAAAAGATCAGTATTACCTCTATAACGATATCGCCCGGATTCAGTTTGGACCTACGCCCGACCGGATCTATACGGCATCCTTCGAAATGGCTGATACCGTGAAGCCGTTCACCTTTTATTACGAACCGGCTGCGATCACACAAGATACCGTGTTCTTCGACATCTATGCCATCGGAGGTGTGAGCAGCAGCGACCGGCCTTTCACCCTTGAACAGGTAACGCTCCAGGGTGAACAAAACGCCGTGCCCGGCACCCATTACAAAGCTTTCTCCGACGCCTCACTGAAAGATGTATATGTGATCAAAGCAGGACAGGTACATGCCTCCGTGCCAGTGATCCTGCTTCGCGACACTTCACTGAAAAAAGGAAACGTGAAGCTGCAGATACAGGTGAAAGCGAATGATCAGTTTCAACCCGGGGAAATCAAAAAACTGTGGAGAAGGGTGGACTTCACCGATATGCTCAGTCAGCCCGCAGCCTGGAATACCTCTGCCGGACTATACTACTGGGGCAAATACAGCCAGGTGAAACACTCCTTCATGATCAGTCAAACAGGTGAGAAATGGGATCAGGAATTCCTCACTTTCGTCAACACCGATTATGCACTGCTCACCTTCTGGAGACTGAAGCTGAAAACCGTGCTCACGGATTACAATAACGCTCACCCCGGCGCGCCGCTAACAGATGAAACGGGTGAAACAGTCGTATTCCCTTAACCTTCAAAACAGCCTTTCATGAAACTAAAATATCAAATCCTGGCTACCTGCTGTGTACTGCTGATGGCCTCCTGTTACAAGGACAAGGGGAATTATATATACAAAGTCCCGGAAGACATCACTATCAGCGGCGTTGAAACCTCTTATGATAAAGTGTCGCTGGTAGATAAGATCAGCATCGATCCGAAAGTCAACTCTACTGATCCCGATGCGAAATTCTCCTACTGGTGGGGAATATATGAAACAAATGTACAGGGCTCAGCACCTAAAGTAGATACGATCGGTCGCGCCAAAACACTGGACTACCTGGTAACACAGCCGGCTAAAGGCTGGGTATTGGTGTTCGGTGCAAAGAATGAACATACCGGGTTCAGCAAAATAATAACAGCCAATGTCAATGTGGTCACCCAGTTCACGCGTGGCTGGTATATCATGAAGAGCGATGGCGGCAAAACCGATGTAGACCTCTTCTTAACGCCTTCTGGCATTGCGCCCCAATCCAGGCTGGAAAATGTATTCTCACTGGTGAACGGGAAAAAACTCGATGGGGAAGCAAGCCTCTTTGGATTCTACTCAAATTATAAATCCAATGTAACAGGTGCTTATGCCAATACCAGGGCATTGTTCATTTTGTCTGACAAAGATGCCAGCGTTGTAAACATTAATACTTTTAAAGAGATACATGGCATTAATGACCTTTTTTACGAAACACCTTCGGCAAAAAAACCGGGAAGTATCAGCGAAAGCTCACAGGCCAACTATTTTGTAAACGACGGGCACCTGCATAGTGTTTATTCTATGTCGGCCAACGTTGGCCTGTTCGGTGGTAAACAGCTGCGCGATGATAACAACAGTCCGTATAGTCTTTCAAAATATTTCATGGCATATCCCTTCGAAAACCCTTTCTTCTTTGATGAAACGAGCAGTTCTTTTGTTTCCGCCACAGGTACCGGCTCTGTGCTATCGGCTGTAACAGATGCACCCGAAACAGAAATGCCTGCCAACAGGAATAACAAAGAACTGCTGTTCATGGGTTTGAAATCCACCTACCCGTACGTAGGGATAGCGCTGTTCAGGGACAAAACAGATCCTTCATTAAAGATAATTTCCACCATCTCGCCATCCAACTATGCCGTGAAGATCGTGAATGATACGCTGGCCTCAACGGACAAGCTGAACAAGGCAGAACGTTTTGGTTTGATCATAGAAGACGAGAACATTCTGTACTTCTCCGTAGGGCAGGAAATATGGTCCTGGAACCTGAGCAACGGTGTTGAGCAGTTGCAATACACCGTGCCGGCGGGAGAGAAAATAACGTTCATTCGTCACCGTAAATACACCGGCAGCAATGCCACTGAGCAGCCTTTTTATTACAACTATATGCTGATAGGTACTACCAGCGGTGGAAGTTATAAAGTGCGTGCATTCAGGAAAACATCCGGCAACCTCGCTACCACTCCTGATTTCACAATGGAAGGAAAGGGAAGCGTAGGCGATGTGATCTACATTGCTCCCCCGGTTAGCAACTATACATATCCAAACAGTTACTAAACAATCTCACTACAAATGAAAAAATTACTTTTGGGTTTAACCACCCTCCTTTGCCTGCCTGCATTTATGAAAGCCCAGGTAACTATCTCCGGTGAATGGATGCGCCGGAACGACGGTAACGTACACCTCTATCGCGTAGAGCATGGAAGACTGGAAGAAGTGGCTTCGTCTAAACCTGGCACCGATTCATCTTTCGGGTTTTATTTCCGCCCGGAACGCGAAGGGTTTTATGTGATCGGCACCGGTAACAGTCAAACGCCCATGGACAAATACACCTTCTATTTCAAAAAGAACGACCAGCTGAACGTAAAGATCACCGATACCTCCTATGCGCTCACCGGTAAGAACTCACCTGAGAACCGGGCCGTGGAGAAATGGCATAATACAATATTGCCGCTCGAAAGAAGGGGTGTTTATTTCAATACGTCCAGGAGTACTTACGTGGACTTCTTCCCATTGCTGGAAACGCTTCACAGGCAAGCACTGGAAACAAAATTTGCTTCCTCCGGCAACAAGCAGTTTGACAGTGAGTTTGAGAAGTTCCGTGAGCTGGATATGTTGCACTGTGCTGCAGAGTTGTTGAGTACTCCCCGTTCCGCACATCCCTCTGAAAACGACTATACCCCCTATTTCAAAAACATACATGTCCCCTATTTCACTACAGATACCCGGCTGCTTCGGTATCCTTACGGTATACGCATGATGCGTACGCTGCAAATGCTGCCAGCCAGGATGGGCAATGGTGATGTAAAGGACTATAGTATCGAAGCCAGGATGAAAGGCATCGAAAACGATACCCTGAAAGGTGAAATTGTGGTGCAACAGGCTGCCTCTCTGAAAACCTACCTTGGCTATGTTGACCTGGACAAGCAATATGGTAAATACCTGCTCACTTCCGACCAGGTCGATCGCGCCAACAACATAAAAGCGGAACTGGCGAAGAAAGCCACTGCCGCCGGCGGCCAGGCAGTGAACTTCACTTACCCGGATATGAACGGTAAACAAACATCCCTGACTGATTTCAAAGGCAAAGTAGTATTAGTAGATGTTTGGGCTACCTGGTGCGGTCCCTGCAAAGGAGAACTCCCCTACCTCAAAACGCTGGAGGAAGAAATGCACGGACAGGATGTAACGTTCCTGAGCGTATCTGTAGACGAGCAAAAAGATCATCAGAAATGGAAAGATTTTATTGCCAGCGAAAAGCTGGGCGGCGTGCAACTGTTTGCCAGCGGATGGAGCGATATTGCCAAATTCTATAACATTAAAGGCATTCCACGCTTTATGGTGTTTGATAAGCAAGGGAATATCGTTTCAACAGATGCGCCGAGGCCATCCAATAAGGAGTTGAAGTTGCTGCTCGAGAGCGAGGTAAAAAAGTAATGCTCAATAACCAACCATTCATGTGAAGAGGCTGCCATCGGGCGGCCTTTTCTATTTGGGGTGTATTCACCGTGTTACTGATTCGCGATCATACCCGAGCGGATGTACTTATCGATAATATAAAAGGTAATTGGCCTCAGCTCACGGCCAAAGATCACCGGATGCTCTCCTCCCGAAGTGTAGAATTCCAGTTTCCCATCAATTTTCAAATACCAAACCTTGCCTACGGCCAGGTAGCTGATGGTATCCGGCCTGGTTATCTTCCTTAAATTTTTCAACCTCATGGTATCCAGCGCTATAACCCTCGCATTAGATACCTTCTGGTTACAGGCTACCGGTTCAAAATGATCTTCCTGCCAATACATACAGTACCCGGAGCGTGGGGTCTGATTTTTATCTTTCCACCACCACATGCCGCCTGTTCCCAATACCAGCGATAACATCACCGCGGCCGCCAGGATCTTCGCGGATTTCCCCTTTAACTTTTCTTCCTGCTTAACAATTTCCACGGGTTTAACGCCCTCACTTTCCTTTCCAACCGGGCCAAAAAGCCCGAGCGGAATTTTTGGAATTTCCGGAATTCCCGGTTCCCCGGCGGGTTTATCAATGCCCGTCGCCGGCGGGTTCTCCGGGGCATCAGCTGCACTTACAGGGGCTTCTGTCACCTGACTAATACCATCTAACGATGGTTCTTCCTTTACCTCCTCATCGGCGGAAATCTCCTTTCTCAATTCCCAGGGCCTGCCAGGAAAATCAATCAGCCAGGCCAGCAGCTCTATATTCTTCCCATCCGGCTTTCCAGACTTCCCTTTCAGATAATTCACCAGCGGTCTGAACTTATCCGTATGGCATCGCTGAATGATAGCATGACAGTCTTTCGCCTCTTTCAAATCCACGCAGAAATCCCTGATAGCTTTTTCATCCCGCCTGCTTACCTCTTTTGTGCATCTCTTCAAACATTCCTCTTTGAGGTTCGCGGGCGTGAGGTGCTTCAAACCGTGAGGCAGCGTATTGTTTAACTTCTTTCGCTCATACGCCTGCATAATCATTTGCTGGTAGTCGATAAAATGTGTGCCCATAAGTGAGATTATAGAACTGAATAATCGGAATTAAACCCGCATTCCCGGAATTCCAAATGGAACAAATGGAATCATCGGAATTATCGGAATTGTTTGTAAATCAACCTCTTACCTCGACCTATCTTTGTTTTGCAATCGGGTAACGCCTCCTTAGCTAAGAGGCACTCTGTACAGAACCGATTCACCCCGGGCAAAGAAAGCGGAAGCCGGTTACCGGCTTGGGAAGCGATCATCAGCTTCCGTAATCCACGCCCATCCTTCCCAAACAAGCAAGCAAGAAGCGCTTCTTCGCTGACTCAAAACCACGCTGCCGGCTGCCCGGCAACCGGCGGCCTATTTCCAAAAATTTAAAAACCTAACACAATGCTTAACATTATATTAAGTTTCTTCCTGGCATTCTTATGCCCCAACCACAACAATAACGGTAACCATAACCATAACAATGGCCAACAGGTTACTACGTTGGATGATACCGATGGTGAAACCGGAACAATTCCTCCAAGGAAAAAACCATAACATATCATCTCAGTGAGGCAGGAAAGTTCTTGCCTCACTTTTTTTGTTGCCTGTTAATAATAATTCCTCAAAATTGAGAAATTCGATACTTTTAAGAGAAATAATCCCTTGTGCGTCCCTCAAACATCATCCTGACCATACTCTTCTGCAGTCTGCTGGCCTGCACATCCAACCGGGAGCCTTCGCCACCGATTTCTGCACCCACACTGGAAAAAGGAGAAGCATTCTTCAATAACAATAACGACTCTGCCTTTTATTACTTTAATATTGTTACAACCACTGCTACAGACAGTTTGGAAATTGCCATGGCCTATACTTATATGGGTATCATCCAGGCGCATGAGGGAGACCATTATGGCGGGCAGGAAAGCCTGTTGAAATCCCTTACGTATCTCGATGAACACAAAAAGAACGACCAGGAATGCCTGGGCTCAAATTACCATGAGCTGGGCAATATCTGTCTGAATCTTAAAAACTATGAGGCGGCGATCGATTATTATCATAAGGCGCTCAAATACATCACACAACCAAACGTTGAAGCCATTGCTTTAAATAGTATAGCCCTTACTTACCAGAAGAAAGGCGACTATGCTGAGGCGATCGATCTATACAAATCCCTGCTGGATAAGAGCAAGGATGATAAAAAAGAATATGCCCGTGTGCTTTCCAACTATGCTAAAACTAAATGGTTAAAAGATTCCGCTTATCCTGCCGGACCTGAGCTGCAACACGCCTTGCAAATTCGTAGGGATTCAAACGACATCAGGGGTCTTAATGCCAGCTACGCGCATCTCTCGGACTATTATACAAGCTCTTTGCCCGATTCGGCACTTTATTATGCCCTGAAAAGATACGAAATCGCCAGGGAAATGAAGAGTCCGGACAACGAAGTCGAAGCCCTTTCCAAACTTATTACACTCAGCCCCACCAACCTGCTGAAACCATATTTTATCCGTTACCAGCATCTGACAGATAGTATCCAAACCGCAAAGAACGCCGCCAAGAACCAATTTGCACTAATCCGGTACGAAGCGGCAAAAAGCAAAGCCGACAATCTTCAGCTACAAAAAGATAATGTCCAAAAGAAAACACAGCTGCTGGCACAATGGTTCTTACTGGCACTCACCATCCTGTTCTTCATTACGGCCGGTATTATTTTAATCCTCCGGTATCGCCGCCGCCGCCAACAGATAGAATTTGCTTCCAGGCAGGCGATACAGGAACACCAGCTTAAAACCTCCCAAAAAGTACACGATGTCGTAGCAAACGGATTGTACCGCATCATGACAGACCTTGAATATAAACCGGCCGTAGACAAAGAGGAATTGATTGATAAGATTGAAGTACTGTATGAGCGATCCCGTGATATCTCTTACGAAACTCCCGCCACCTCAGAGATTCCTTTTCATACTAAAATCGACGATTTGCTGGAGTCCTTCGGATCCGAACATATCAAGGTGCTGATCATTGGCAACAGCCCTCTCCTCTGGAGCCGGATCAATACGCAGGTACAGCATGAAGTGGAACATATTCTGCAGGAATTAATGATTAATATGAAAAAACACAGCCTGGCTGATGCTGTAATGATAAAGTTCGAAAGTCAAAACAACCAGGTTCAAATTCTCTATACCGATAACGGTATCGGTATTTCTCCGCAAGTTAAGTATGGGAACGGACTGCAGAATACGGGAAACCGTATTAAAAGAATTGACGGGCAATATATATTTGAACATCCTGCTAAAGGATTAAAAATTCATATTTCTTTCCCAATAGCTCAGTCCTCATGATTACAAAGGTACTTATTGCTGAAGATCACGAAACCGTCAATATTTCTGTGCAAAAAACGCTGGAAGATCTGGCTGTCATGGATATAGCACACGCTTACTATTGCGATGATGCGTTGTACAAGATAACACAGGCAGTCAGGGCCGGAAGCTCCTTCGATCTCCTGATTACAGATTTGCATTTCGAACCGGATGGTCGCAAACAGGTCCTGTCCGGTGGTATGGATCTGATTATCGCCGCCAGGGAAGTACAGCCCGATCTGAATATCCTGATCTTCTCGTTAGAAAACAGGCCCGCTGTTATTGACCAACTTTATAACAAGTATGATATAGACGGCTTTGTGCCCAAAGCCCGGAACGACGCCCGGTCGCTTAAAGAGGCCATCAATGAAATAGCCCAGCACCGGCGCTACTTCCCACATCATATCAGGCAGCTGATCGACAAAAAAAACGCCTACTCTTTTTCGGAATTTGATATCAGGATCATCACACTGCTGGCACAAGGAATGCTGCAGAAAGACATACCCGCCCACCTTCAACGTAACGGCATAAAACCATCCGGCCTAAGCAGCATAGAAAAAAGGCTCAATCAAATGAAAGATGCACTTGGCTTTACCAAGAATGAGCAACTCGTAGCCCACTGCAAGGATTTAGGCGCTATATAAACATCTTTAAAAAAAATTTGAAAGAAAATACCGGATTACGGTTTCCCGTAAAAAAAGGACGTGAACGAAATATATTTTTGTTTCATAAATTAAAAATCACAGCATGAAACAGCAGTATCATGTAAACAACAGCCCCCATTGTGAAGTTCACGTCAGTACCGCTTACCACTTTCCTATCGCGCCATGAAACTCCTGTATACCTGGTTGCTTATAAGCTATGTTCACTGCAACCAAACAATGGTGTATATCTGCGACAGCAAAAGTGCTACAAGGTATCATTATAATTCAAATTGCCGTGGACTGAGCAATTGTAAGCATCGAATCATCAGCGTTCCCCTCGACAAAGCAATGACAACAAGAACCCTTTGTAAGTGGGAGCAATAAGTTGGCTGCGACCGGAACTATATTTCAATCACCTTCAACCAATGTTATTATGACACCCCCAAACAATGCACCCTATAAGTATTTGCAGTTTAAGGGAGACCAATCTTACAGCAGGTATATCCGGGAAGATATTCCTGCAAAATCTCCTCCGGCCAAAACTCAGGACCCTGGTTTTCTGAATGCCAAGTCCCATGGCAGTTATGGCGCACTACTGTTTCATCCAAACTGGAAGGCGAAACGAAAGGAAATACTGCACCGCGACATGCATCGCTGTGTGCATTGCAGCAGCGATAAAGATTTACAGGTGCATCACCGGCAATACCACTTTATAGCAAGCGAGCAAAAGTTCCGGCTTCCCTGGGAGTATCCCGGGCATTTATTGATCACGCTTTGTGAATCCTGTCACAGTAAAGGGCATAATAAATATAAAGTGCCTACAATCACTATTTAATAAAATATCTATGAGCTTATTCGATATTTTCAACCGGCAACGCCAAAATGGGCACAGCCACACGGTGGCAATTGAAAACCCGATACCAGATATTCCCGAAACTACGTTCATTGAGAAGGAAGCGCCGGAAAAAGAGCCTTCCGAAGAAAAATCTGTAACACCCTTCAATGGAGGAATACATCTGTTATACGATTTCCTCGATAAGAATTATGAATCCAAAGGATATAACGATGCATTGATAAATCCGGATGCCACCCACCTGGACCAAAATGTGATCGCGTTGAAAAATGACCTCGAAAGATCTATCCGGAAAGTAAAAACGTTTTACGAAGATTTTATCCGGCAAATCAATTTCCATATCTCAAGCAGGAGCAGAAGTGGCATGATAGATACGGTGGACGAACTTACCGTCAAGAAGGAAATTGCCGAGAGCCATATCAGCCAGGTCAAAGAAATAGAAGCGCAGGCAAAGGTTAACGAGGGCGTCGGGCATGGCATCATTATCAGCTATACCCGCGGATTCAGGAATGGGCTTGCGGCCATTTCCAGTCATATGATTCTGAACAAAAACTTTTAAAATCGGGCGCTATGAAACATCTGTGGATCCGTTTCGGCTGCTTCATCACCGGGTACAACTACAACATCCTGCGAAACTGCAGCGAAGCTGCTTTTAAATCCGTGAAGAAGTATACTGCCGCTATGCTCATCGTTTGCATTCTGTGGTTTTTTATTGGTTTTACTTTTGCACATCGTTACCTGTCGCTCAACCTGCCGGGTTGCATGCTGGCAGGAGCGCTCTCCATCATCATCATTGTACAGGTCGAAAAGCAGATCGTGCTGTCTATCAACCCGCACCGGCTGCTGGTAATTTCCAGGGGCTGTTTGGCGCTCATGATGTCTGTGCTGGGAGCTGTCATCATCGATCAGATATTGTTCGAAAAAGATATTGAGATCCAGAAAATTTCTTACGTATCGGAAAAAGTAGACAGGATATTACCCTCGAAAACAGAAGAATTAAGAAAGCAGATAGCCACACTGGACACAACAATTAGTAAAAAGGAACAGGAGCGAGGGAACTACGTGGAGGATATCAGTAAGCATCCAACCACAACTGCCACCACCACGCAAAGAGCAACAAAACGGGCGCCTGAGCATACCATAACATCTTCGGGCAGGGACTCAACTATTTGGAAAACAACAAGCGATGTTACTGTTGCCTCTACCTTAGTACCCAACCCCAAAATAGCATTGTTGCCATCCCTCGACGCCGCCATTGATGCTATGCGGCAACAAAAAGCCAAAAAAGAAAACGAATTGCTATACATCAAGCCTGCACTTGAAAAAGAAATGAAAGCGAGTACAGGGTTCCTGGATGAGTTAACGATCATGAAGCAGATGTTATCCGCATCCTACATTGCAATGTGTTTCTGGTTCCTGTGGATACTTTTCTTCCTGTTCCTGGAGATGCTGGTACTATTCAGTAAGCTGGGCGACAAGTCAAATGATTACGAAAAAGTAGTGCTCCATCATATGAACTTACAGATGCGGCGGCTCGATGCCCTTGGAAAAGGATTTGAATGATAACATTTTCTGATAACATCAATATCAAAAAAAATTAAGATGGATTTTAAAGATGAAATCAAACTCTTCGGCGATAAAGTCGAAAAGCTTAAAAACCAGATCCAGACAGAGGAAGCTACCAAGAATGCTTTTATCATGCCTTTCATTAAGGTGCTGGGCTACGATGTATTTGACCCATTTGAAGTAATGCCGGAATTCATCGCGGATATCGGGATTAAGAAAGGTGAAAAAGTGGACTATGCCATACTGAAAGAAGGCAAGCCATCTATACTCATCGAATGTAAGCATTGGGGAGAAAGCCTGGATCCACACAACTCCCAGCTTTTCCGGTATTTCCATACAACAACCGCCAAGTTCGGCCTGTTATCCAACGGAATCATTTACCGTTTTTATACAGATCTTACTGAGCAGAATAAAATGGATGATAAACCATTCTTCGAATTTAACGTGACAGATATAAAAGATAACCAGATCGAAGAACTAAAAAAATTCCATAAGTCATATTTCAACCTGGAAAACATTCAAACCACCGCAAGCGAGCTAAAATATATGAATGAGCTCAAAACCCTGATAAATATTGAGTTCCAGAATCCTTCTGAAGGGTTGATTAAGCTCTTCACCAAACAGATATACAGGGGCATGTTAACTTCAAAAATTGTGGAGCAGTTCGGCGCGCTTACCAGGAAGTCAATACAACAATATATCAATGACCTGATAACGGACAGACTTAAATCTGCGCTGAAAAAGGAAAATGATACTGAGCCGGCTGATGCGGAAAAGGAAACAGCCACAACAAATGCCGAAGAAAAAGGTGCTTTGATTGAAACCACCGAGGAGGAAAAAGAAGGATACATGATCGTAAAAACAATTCTCCGTCAAAAAATAAAGGCGGCCAGGATAGCCTATCGGGATGCTCAATCTTATTTCGCCATACTACTGGATGATAACAATCGAAAAACGATATGCAGATTGTATTTCAACGGTTCACGAAAATATATTGGCACTTTTGATGAGCAAAAAAAAGAAACCAGGACTGAGATGATGACGGTAGATGATATCTTTAAATTCGAAGAAATACTTCATAAGACGGTTGATTGGTATGATGCAGAAAAAAGTGCAGGTAAATTAATACAAACATTGGAACAGTGACAGCCCACTAATTAACTATCATTTATAAAAATAACAAAGGAGTTATTTCACAAGAAATAACTCCTTTGATCTATAGGATCAGAAGATATTAATTAATCAATCCTTATACTTCCAATTGCCTTCTCCATAGCAACCTCCATCACTCCCGGCACTTTTAGTCCCTCAGCACGCACTACCGTCAGATCTGTCATGCCTAAAAAGCCAAAGAAAGCATTCAGATAAGGAGCAACAAAGTCGTTGGCTTTGCCGGGACCTTCTGAATAAACGCCACCGGACGACATTGGCCACATACACTTTTTTCCCTGTCACTTTTCCAACAGGACCATTTTCACCATACCCAAAAGTTATTCCCACCCTGGTAACATGATCAATCCAGGCTTTTAACGCGGTATGAATGGTAAAGTTGTAAAGCGGGGCACCAATCACAATGATGTCTGAAGCTAGTAACTGTTTAACCATTTCGTCAGAAAAACGAATAGACGCTTTTTCTTCTTCCGTCAGCTGATCTCCGGGAATAAAGAAAGTGCGAAGAACAGCAGGGTTAAGATGTGGAATTTCGATATTAACCAGGTTTAATTCCTCCACTGTACTGCCCGAATATTTCTCCTGAATTTTTTCGATGATAGCATTCCCCAGTTGAATACTGTTCGATCCTTTTTCCTGTATACTTGAAATTAAATGAAGAATACGTTTCATAAAAATCTACTTTTTTAATAATCTTATCATTTTTAGATTTCGAGATCGCCGGATTTTCTTTCTGTGCTAGCAATAAAAGAATTCTTTCGCTCGAATTATCGAAGACAAAATTATGGTTGCCGGGTGGTCAAAAGGGAGCACTTACCCAAAGGGAAGCGGTTACATTTAGGTAATGTAATTACATTTGTGTGTATGAGTATGATAATAAATGAGCCCCTTCCCAGGAATGAAGAATGCGCTGCTGCGCTCAAAAACGTGCTTGATGCATTATCTGTTATTAACGGAAGATGGAAGCTGGCATTGCTTCTTTGCCTGATGCAATCATCAAAGCGCTTTAATGAGATCCAGCATGAAATACCCGGTATATCTTCCAGGATCTTAGCCAAAGAGTTGAAAGACCTGGAGCTAAATTATTTTATCAGGCGCAATGTATACCCAACCACGCCGGTAACTATTATCTATGAAGCAACCGAGTACAGCCGCACCTTAAAAAAAGTGCTGGGCGAACTGGGCGCCTGGGGCGGGCTACACCGGGAAAAGATCAGGCAAAGCATGCGGAAACAATCCTGAGCAGACGGCCTTACCTGGAAATTGTAAAATCAAGATTTTATCTTGCAAATGATCATTTACGAAGCATGCGTTTATCTTACAGTGTAAGATTATTTTTCGTTGCAGCATCCGGCCAGGCAAATCCGGCTCCGCCGTGCCTGTAACGCTCTGTTTCCTGCAGGTAAAAAGTATTTACCCCCTGAATCCCTATTCCGGAATAGTACAAAAATTGATCTACATGCTCCTGGTATTCACCAAATTCACGATACTCTTTATGTATGGCAAGCAATTCAGCCAGATCTTCATTATGAATACGAAGCGCCTCAACGCAGGCTTCTTCCAGCGAAAGATGGCAATCCTGTTGCAGCACAAAAATCAGATTAAAAACCTCTGTGCCTTTTGCCAGTTCCTTTGGCAGGGAATGGATATCGTTTTGCCAGGCAATAACCCTGCTCAGCAAGGTGATCATTCGTTGTACCACCGGATGCTCCACAATATGTTTTGGCAAGATAAGCCCTGATTCTATCTCCCCAAAAAGAAGATAGGGCAGCATCAGGACGTTATATTCACGAAGTACTTTGAAAAGCGCGAGGGAGGGCGGGCGATTAGCAACTTTATAAGGATGTTCAAGCTCGATCCCATACCTGGTGGTGATATAAAAATAGTTAGCGAAACGTTCCACCCATATGTCAGGCATGAAAGCCCTGAACTCATCTCTCAGCAATGCTATATGTTGATACAGTGCATTTTCTTCTGGAGTTGGCTGCTCTCCCCGAAGTATTGCCGTACAACGGGTTCGCAGATATTCGATTTCCTCGGAAGAGGACTCCTCCACCTGGTCATCCAGCACAACATACTGAAGCATAAACCTGTTACAAGGAGTCGCCTGCTCGTAAGTTAAATGTGGCCACATACAAGCAGTACAGGCATGCAGGCGCATCTTCTTATATCTTACTTTTTGCTTTTCCGTCAAAAATGTATAGTCGTTATCGATCCACCCATCCATATCCCTGCCCATTTGTTCTACATGCGGATTAATCAAATTGGGCCATGGATAATAGTTTATCGGAAGATAGTTTCCTGAGTTGTATTCTTCTGGTCTCATTGCTATGTTGCCTTAAGATTAGTACTATGTAATTTTTCCTGAGGGGTTTTATCTCCGGAGTCGATCAATTATTGGCTTTTATTGCTTGCACTGAAGGGAATCCATCCATGGTATTATATCTATCCATTTTAGCAGAAATGTTTTTCCAACCGCTTAACGTCATACTAATGTAGTGTATTCTGTTAACGACAGCGTCATGCCATTCGCCAAAATCAGGAAGAGACATCTGCAACTGAATAAATTCTTCCAGTTCTTCATCATGAATGCGTAAGTCCTCCAGACAAGCCTCTTCCAGTGATATGTTACGATTATGCTGGATAACTTTTACCAGATTATAATAGATACTTCCTGTTGCTTCATCCTTTCCTACTGACTGCACCTCATTATAACATACCATCATCCGGCTGGCCAATGCTTTTAGTCGTTGTATCGCCGGATGATTACAAATATTGGCAGGAAGCGGCAGTTTGGTTTCTATGTCCATCAATTCCAGGAACGGAAAAAGGCACAATGAGTTCTCACGGATAGCGATACATTCTTCAATCGTAGGGAATGTTCTTTTCTCCTTATAAGTAAGCTCTTGTTCCAGACCATTAAAATATTTATTGAGAGCCGTAATAAAACGTTGTAACGATTCAACAGGAATAAATTGTAACAATTCTGAACGCAAAGACGCTAATAGTAAAGCTAAAGGTATTCCTGCTTCTTCTGCAGCTATTTCCCCGCCTAATACGGCTATGGATTTTTCATGAACAAGCTTTACTTCCGAAAGAGGGGCCTCTTCATACATATCATCATTGTAAAGTGTCCAGAGCATAAAACGGCAAACGGGTTTGAGCCGCTCCAGGCTTGCAGTAGGGAACCATTGGGAGGCAATATGCGCCGTTTTTGTTTTCTTATATTTATACCGGGTATCAGGATCGTTCTTGTACAGGTAAAGATATTCACCATCGATCCACTGGTTATCAGTGATATCCTGCAGCTGCTCGGCAAAAGGATTTTTAAGCATTGGGAAAGGATAACGAAAACGTGCGAGGGTTGTTCTCATAGCAGTATTCATGGAAATCGCTTTGGGTTATTTTGAGGAGTCTTCGTCTGGATAATCGCTTGATGCTCTTTGTACCATTTCAAAAATAGTAAGGATCACTGCAGTATAATAGCAGTATGATCGCTTTCTATGTTAATCTTGTGAGTTCCTGTACTTTTTCCCGACTTAGTTTTCCCGGGCGTTTCGATGACGCATACAAGGTTTGCGTTCCTAAGCATTTAGATGACCTGGGCCAAGTTGGTTTTGCATTACACGGACTTAACTACCTATGCCCTGTAAAAAGATATTCAGGTCTTCGTCTCTTCCCAGTCCAAGCTTTTGCTTTATCCTATAGCGGCTCATCCGGACACTTTTGGCTTCGATATTCATCAGCTGGGCTATCTGCCGCGTATCCATTTTGAGATAAAGGTAGGCACATAGTTTCAGGTCCAGCGAACTGAGGTTTCTTTGGGCTTTCTCGTTAATCAGGTTAAAAAAATCGGGATGAACACGCTGGATCTGCAATTTTGCGTCTTCAAAATCATTATCAATGACCAGTTCTTCTTTTAGTATCTTTTGCATATTTACCGGGCCGCCTTCGGATAACTTATCCTTTATGTTGAGCAACATGCGGTTCTTATGTTCCAGGTGTAATACATTGGCCATTACTTCTTTCTGAAGCTGTTGTTGCTGGGTTTCCATCAGTTGCTGCTCTGCCAGGAGCCTTGCCTGTTCTTCTTTTTGAAGCTTTATCTGTAATTCGGAATCCAGTTTTTCCAACTGCAACTGCTTCTCCCGTTGCATAGCGTAGCGCAACCTGAAATGATAGGAACGGAACATAAACACCAGGCCAAGCAAGGAAGCCACTGCGATACAGGCGTACAGGTAGTTTTGCAGCATCCGGCTTTTTTCCCGTTCTTTCAGCACTTTCATTTCGTTATCCTTCTTCTCTGTTTCGTATTGTATTTCCAGCTTTTGCGCGCTCTGCGCCTGCTTCTGACTAAAGTTTTTGTTGCTGTATTCCGTTACTTTTTCCTGGTAATCCAGTGCTTTCTGATAGTCGCCTTTACGTTTATAAAGCGCTGATAATGCATTTACCACATTAATCATGGTGTAATAATAAGGCGGTTGTTCTGTTTTCATAACTTCGTAAGCCTCCAGCAAATAGCGCTCTTCCAGTGCATTGTTATTTTCCCTACGGGCATATTCGCTTAATATGCCTAAGCTACTGGCAACAACTTCCTGGCTGCGACCTGCATCTTTCAACACAGTTCTGGCTGTATTGGCGAAATGAATCGCCTGGGCTTTAGCCCCTGCGTCTGTTTCCGGGAAATATTTCAGGTAACAGTTAGCAATATTAATACACGCAATAGCATAGGTATAATCGGCCACCTGACCGGGGTGTTGCCGGTATAGTGCTTCCGATTGACTTAAATAAAATAAGGTGCTGTCGAGTTCCCCCTTTTCCTTTTGGGCATTATAATTATACTCATGGGCAACCGACAGGGCGGTATAACAGTTGCTTAACATGTTGTAATCCTTTGTTTGCAGGATATTTTCTGTTGCTTTCCGCGCGTAGAGATTTACTTTATCTTCATTATTCCAGTCTGAATTGACCACATACAGTTGATAGTAGAATTTGCCCGCGATGTTATGATCCATTTTTCTTTCCAGTTCTTTCAGGCCGGACTGGCAATTTTTCACCACGTTTTCTGCGTCGTCAAGGGTTTTATATAACAGTACCCGGGCATAATAAGCATAAGCCATTGCCACCGGGTCATTCGCCCGTTGTGCCATCAACAGTGCCGAATCACTTGTTTTCGTCAGCGTGGTCAACTGCCTGGCGTTGGATTTAATATTTACCAGCAATGTGTAAGCTTTGGCAGCCCCGGTATAGTTTTTACTTTGTAAGGCGGTTTGGATACTTTGACTGGCTGCCGACAAGGCAGCTTCATAGCTTCTATTGATCCTATAGGTTTCTGCCTGTTGATAGAATAGGCCCGATTGGTCCTTTTGAGCAGCTTCCGTTTGTGTGAAACCATCCAATGACAAACTAATATAAATACATATAAACAGAAAATGAAGCAAGAATTTCATGCCGGCAAATTACTATAAATTGGTAAAAGTGATGGCAAGAATATAATAATATAAACATTAATCATCTTTATAAATAATTGATATACAAAATATTTTTCAGGATGTAGTCGTATTGTAGACGCTTTCCTGCAAGGAGGGTAGACGGTTTGTAGCATAGCAAGGTTTGGAAGGCCGGTCACCGCAGGCAGATATTTGTGCCAGGCAATATTGCCCGACAAATCATTACATTTTATGAACAACCGAACCTTATCTGTTATCTCCTACATTACGTTGATTGGATGGCTGATTGCTTATTTTTCCGGGAAAGACCGGGCAGACTCTTTACTTAAATACCACCTGAAGCAGTCTTTGGGTCTGGCCATTATCAGCATTGCAGTGAGCATTATTTTGAATATTATCGCCTACGTGGTTCCGGCGCTATCTTTCCTGGGCCTGGTCGGATATGTTTTAATGGTATTCTGGATACTGGGAATGATTAATGCCGGCAACGGCGCTGAAAAGCCGGTTCCGGTATTTGGTAAAATGTTCGAGGACAAATTTGCTTTTATTAACTGATGTGGTATTGAAATAACCCTGGAATTTTAATACCATGATAGTCATCACAAGAATAAACAAAAATCATCTCTTTCTTAAAACGATTCCTGTCGCCAATGCCGGATGCCCTTTGTGCAACGCCAGGGGGAAAATGGAGATGACTTTTTATCAACTGCAGCTGGAAGCTGGTTGGGTACGCGATACGAAGAAAATAACGGCTTCGGTTTGTTGTAAAAATTGTGGACGGGATGTACCGGTTGTGCGTTGGGATAAAGAACTGGATACCTTTTTCAAAGCCGAAAAAAAAAAGATAAAGGTAAATACCTCTTTTAAAGCCGGGAAAATAGGGAAAATCCTGATTTGGCTGAATATACTGTTCTTTGGAGCTATTTTCCTGTTGTTTACAGGCATGTTTATTTACCACCGCATCGCGCCCAAACAAACTGCCGGCACCGGCGCAAGCCGGGACGAACAGATACGGCAGTCCGGGCTATTTGCAGCGAGTCCCCAACCCGGCGACTTAATACTGGTATACCTCTTCGACGACCACAAACAGATCCTCTTAAAAATAACGGCCGTAGATGCAACTGCCGATGTGGTAAAGGCTATAGCCTCGGATAAAAACATCGACGTTCCAGCCAACGCTGCTGACGTGCCTGCTGCTGACGCGGATTTTAAACAGGGAAAGGAGACCTCGTTTTCATTAACAGACTATAAGAACCTGAGAGTTACTGCACCTGATCACAAGCGTTTGGGGAATGTACAAATGGTTTACAGGAAATAAACTTCAAGAGAGATGACACCCGAAACAAACAAAAACGATGAACATTTTGCCGAAGACCATATATACGAAGGCAATAAAAGGGAACCCTATTCCAGGGTGATTGCCCATGCACTTATTGGATTATTTTTTGCAGGCGCCGGTCTCTATCAATTTATTAGGATACAACAATGGGAAGTAACAGGGGGAATCATCGAAATGAACAAACTCCAACAGTTGCTTTACAAACTGGTTGGTAAATGGGGAATACTTGCTTTCCTGCTCCTGGTGGCTGCTGTATTCTTTTATAAAGCTTACGCCCGATGGAAGCGGATAAAAATGCAGGAGCGTCGCTAAATAAGTTTTGTATTACATACAGTAAACCTATAAAATTCAAAAATGAGCAATTATAAATATTTCACGCAGGAAGGGAACAAATTTCATTTGAAAAGCAATATGTCTACGGCAGTTGTCCGCACGGTGGTATGCCTGGTTATAGCAGCAGCCTTATATTTTATTATTCCCCCGGAAAAGAAAATCGGGATATGGGCTGCTCTGTTGTTCCTTGTTTTTGGGTTGATTAACTTATTAAAAACAACCAAAAAACTAACGATTGATCCCAATACGAAAACCATTACCCATAAAAATAATGCACTGAATGGAGAGGTCGTATATCACTTCAATGAGTTTGAAAATTTTTATGTGCTTAGCGGCAAGTATCTCTTTATAACACTGGATAGTACTGCCTTTTTTATATTCAATCAAAATGGAAACGAGAAGCGCGTACCCATTGTAGTAGGATTATTCAGCAAACACCCCGCCCAAAGCGCGATCAATGAAGTGACAGAGATCATGGGAATTGAAGCAAATTAAGCAGACAGAACTCTCTCTATGAGTTGAACAAAAATAAAAACATGTATATTTCTTGGTATGAATAAATATCAATTGAAAATAACACCCCATGAGCTGAGTATTAAACCCTACTTTGGCTTTATGCCTAAGATAAAAATCTTTGCCCTGCTGTCCGTTTTAATTTTTGGAGCAGTTCCCTTTATGGACAGCTGGCTGAATTATAATATCAGGTATACATTGTATGGTATCGGGGCTATTATGGTGTTTTATGCGATCTATGATTTCCTGTTTAATGTTAATGTGAAGTTTCTCTTTGATAAAAATGCCGGGATCATTTACAAAATCAATGCACCTTTTTTAAAACAACGGCTAATGATGTTTGAGGAAATGACGATCATCAATATCTCCCAGGAACCTGGTTGCATGGAATATGCCATTGGTAAAAAGAAAAAGGAGTTTATGAAGAATTATTCCATCAGTGACACCTTCACCCATAGCAAAAAAAGTAACGCCAGGGAACAGGAATATGTAGAGCAGGTGTTAAATCCTATTTTGGAATTTGTAAAAAGTGATAAGATTTGATGTATATGATTGTGTCGACACAATCCCCGCCCCTTTTTAGCATATCTCCATTTACCTGTTTACCACCGCGATAACCATTCCATCATGTTCCTTCACACCAACGGTTTGCAGAATAGTAGCAGTAACATTTTTATTTCCTTGCAGGCTTTCGTTTAACCGTTGTACTCCTCTTACCCGTTCATCAGTACTATGGGGATCAAGGATTTTCGCTTCTCTTACAACATTGTCGCACACGATCAAAGTTCCTGGCCTGGAAAGCTTTAACGCATAGTCGAAATACTCTTTATATGGCGGTTTATCGGCGTCAATAAATATAAAATCAAATGGTTCTTCATTTTCAGCAATTAAGATGGGCAAAAGATCTAATGCCTTACCCACCCTGATATCCACTTTGTGTGAAAGCCCTGCATTTTCAACATTCTTCCTGGCCACTTCCGCATAACGCGGATCAACTTCCAGGGAAATTAATTTTCCATTTTCAGGCAAAGCCCTTGCCTGCCAAATCGTGCTATATCCCGCTAAAGTGCCTAATTCTAAAACCCGTTTTGCATTGCACGACATCATAAGCACCTGCAGAAATTTACCATGATTTGCCGACACACTTATCCGGGGCATATCTTCCTCTTCCAATGATTTAATGGTGTCGGTTAGTGCTTTGTCTTCAGGGGCTAACAAATTACTGATGTAATTATCTACTTTTAAAAAGATGTCCTCATTCATTGTGTGTTCATTTTAATGTGTGCTCAGAGATTTGGGTCAATACTTAAAACATCTGTCGTCCTTGGCATGACTTAACGCCACCCTAATCCCGGGGCCACATGCTCTAAAATAGCAGACAGTACATGCACATTGTAATCAACTCCTAATGTATTAGGTACTGTCAAAAGTATCGTATCTGCCTCCTGGATAGCTTCGTCCTTAGCCAACTCTTTTATAAGTTGATCTGGCTCTGCAGCATAGCTTCTCCCGAAAATGGCGCGTTTGTTCGGTTCAATCATTCCGATTTGATCAACCTGTTTGGCTTCCCTCCCAAAAAAATGGCGATCCTGATCGTTTACCAGGGCGAAGATAGACCGGCTTACAGAAATCCTCGGTTCACGCCGATGGCCGGCCTTCTTCCAGGTTTCCTTGTACAACCTGATCTGTTCGGCCTGTTGTATATGGAAAGGTTTGCCGCTTTCGTCCATCTTCAGCGTAGAGCTTTGAAGATACATTTCGTTTTCGGCTGCCCAAACAGCAGTCGCATTAGAAGCAGCTCCCCACCAAATACGTTCCCGCAATCCTTCTGAATAGGGTTCCAAACGCAGCAGGCCGGGTGGATTCGGAAACATTGGATACGGATTAGGCTCGGCAAATCCAACACCTTTCAGCTTATCCAGGAATTCCAATGCCTTACGGCGTCCCATATCGGCGTCAGTTTCTCCTTCGGCGGGTTCATATCCAAAATAGCGCCATCCATCGATAACCTGTTCCGGGGAACCTCTGCTGATTCCCAATTGTAATCGCCCCTCCGAAATCAAATCCGCGGCGCCGGCATCTTCTACCATATACAGTGGATTTTCATAACGCATATCAATTACACCCGTTCCTATCTCTATCCTGCTTGTTTTGGCACCGATAGCCGAAAGCAAAGGAAATGGAGATCCTAACTGAGCCGCAAAATGATGCACACGAAAATAGGCGCCATCTAAACCAATTTCTTCAGCGGCAACAGCCAAATCAATAGATTGAAGCAATGTGTCGCTGGCTGTACGAGCGTTATAGGCCGGGTGGTTAGACCAGTGCCCAAACGACAAAAATCCTATTCTCTTCATACCGTCTTTTTCATACCGAAAAATACCTATTATTATCTATCTTTTAGCTATTAAAACAATTTCTTTCCTATTACCTTTCTCAGCATACTAAATTAAATATCGCATATCTACTTTTCAAGCACCTAGTTGAATAGCAATTCTCCTAGGTAGGTTGCCTCCATTATCCGTTTTTACGCGTTCATGGTATTTTCCAAATGACCTGTCACAACATCAAAAAAGCCTTTGGTCAATAACCCAAGGCTTTAAGTCATGACTTTTCCGGTCACTTACTCCATTCTGAATTCCACATTAGGAGGCACCTATTTTAATACCTGCCTTTCATATCATTAGATTTACTGCATAGGATGCTGTACGTAAGGTCTGTTTAAAGAGTGTTATGTTTTCTCTTTGTTTTAGTCTGCCCAATAAGCTAATAGCTGCTGCGCTTACAAGATTATTTTCATCATTAATTGCAAGCTCTTTCAATATAGGAATAGAAAGAGTAATGATATTTGAGTTCGTTATACCCACGGCGTTTATCGCTTTAATACGAAGCGCAAAATATTTGTCTTTTATGCAGCCAATATTATTTGTTGTCCTTCTTTTTCATTTGACCTTTTAATTGCGACTTCTACGGCTTCATATCGGTCTACCAATAAAGGGCAATGGAAATATTGAAAAGCAAATTCACCAAGTGTTTTATTGCCAGTTTTTTTCGGATGAGTATTTTGTCGGCATCAACATTCACAAGGTTTGGTTCCGCTGGAAGTTTATAAATGAGTGTATCTTGAAACTGCCTAATTCTTGAAATATCATTAAGTAGATGTCCTGTGCAAGATCCTTTCTGTCTTCGGCGTTGGGTATCATTTTTAAAATAACTTGAGCTGTCAAACCCAAGGGACTACGCTTGCATAACCCACAACATTATATTTCCGCTACTACATACTACTTTGACAGAAAACAATATTTATAAATAATTATTTTTGAACTGTTTAACTAAGGAAGATTATCAGCGGCTAGCGTAAATACAAGTGTTAAACAAGACCTTGTGTAAAGTTTCTTGCGAGCGAAGATTCAAAGCGCCCGATGAAATCCTACCTATCAAACAATCTCGAAATGTTAGAAGTTATTTTTGGAGACTATTTTGCCCAAACGTTTAGTAGGCCTGCAGGACATTACTACTTAGCAAGCGATCATTCAAAAAAACAATAACCCGAAGTATTAAACAACCAATAGAAAGAATTCATAAATGATGATTCGGAAAAATCTCCATAGAAAATCTCATTATCGAACACGCCTTTGAAATCGAAAACACCTGACAAACACCTTCTTAAAAATGAAAAAGCGACACAAAATCCATTTATGAATTTTGTGTCGCTTTTGCGGAGAGTCAGGGATTCGAACCCCGGGACCTGTTACAGTCAACAGTTTTCAAGACTGCCGCAATCGACCGCTCTGCCAACTCTCCAGGGACGCAAAAGTATAAAAGAAATTGAAAATAAAAAAAAATCCGTCAATTATTTTTAAAACCAGCCACCACAAAGGGTTTAAAAAACAAAAATCCCGGTTCACTAAGCGTAAACCGGGATTTATCTGTTACAAATGACGGACCTAAGCGACAATTATCTCAGGTAACGATTCTTAAAATTCAGCTGTTGGTCATCCGCTTTGATCCGTCATCCGTGAAAATTATTTCCATCCGCCCCCTAAGGAACGATACAGATCCACCATAGCGCTTAAACGCTGACGGTCAATATCTGCCTGTGCCAGCTCTGCCTGCAGGGAACGGCTCTGTGCCGTAATTACCTCCAGGTAGTTGGCCAGCCCGCTGCGGAACAGCATTTGGGCCTGCTGTACCGCCAGTTGGGAGGTATTTACCTGTCGCTGCGCAATCTCTTGCTGTACTTTTACTTTATCCAGTTTCACCAGCGCGTCACTCACCTCTCCTATCGCATTCAGGGCCGACTGCTTAAACGTTATCACCGCCTGCTCACGCTGTATTTTAGCTACTTCCAGTTGTGTTTTCAACTGGCGGCGCTGGAAAATAGGCTGTGCCAGTCCGCCGGCAACAGTACCAAACAGGGAGGCTGGCAGGTTAAACCAGGTGCTGGCCTTAAACGCATTCACACCGCCACTACCGGTGATGGTAAGCGTTGGATACATACTGCCCTGTGCTACCCCCACCTGTGCGTTAGCTGCTACCAGGCCCATTTCAGAGGCACGTACATCCGGGCGACGACTGATCATGGAAGCCGGAATACCTGTTGGCAGGGAATCCGTTACCTGGAAATCAGCCAGTTTGCTGCTACGTGTAATCGTTGACGGTAGTTCGCCTGTTAAAATACGCAGCGCATTCTCCTGGATGGCAATACCTTGCTCCAGCTGCGGTACCAGCAGTTCTGCTGTTTGCTGCTGTGAAATGGCCTGTTGTACACCCAGCTCGGTTACTTCACCGGCAGCTTTCTGTAAACGGATCATCTTTACAATGGTATCACTCAAACTCAGGTTTCTGCGGGCAATGCTTAACTGGTTGTCCAGCATCAGCAGGTTGAAATAGCTGGTGGCCACAGCGGCTACCAGACCGGTTTGCACGGCATGCGCTCCTTCATACGACTGCAGGTAGGTTGCCAGCGCCGCTTCTTTCTGACGGCGTATTTTGCCCCAGATATCTATCTCCCATGACATACCAACACCCAGGTTGAAATCTTCAATATGATCTCCCAGGTTGTTAACGGAAAGGTTCAAACCATTGAAGCTGTTCTTGGAGGGGAAGTTGGTACTGGCGGATGCAGTAGCATTAAAAGCCGGCAACCACGCCACCTTGGCCTGTTTCAGATAGGCCTGGGCCGATTCCACTCTCTTAGCCGCCAGCTGCAGGTCGTAGTTGCCGGTAACGGCTTTGTCTATCAACTGCTGCAACGCGGCATCAGTAAAAAATCTTTTCCATTCCATTTCTGCTATGCTGCTATCTGAAGGAGCAACATTTCCAAATTGCTGGGGCAGCGCCACCGGCGGCCGCTCATAATTGCGGCCAACCCGGCATGCTGCTAAACCTACAACTAAAGAGAATAACAAAAAATAAAATGAGCTATATCTTGTTTTCATTTGTCTGTTTTCTGAATCTGATAATATTTTTTCCTGCCGCTATTAGTGTACCAGCTTTGCCACATGTTCTGCTTCCACTTCCACTATCGGCTTACGGCTGATTTTCTCTTGCAGGAACTGGAAAATTACAAACAGCACAGGTATGATGAATACCCCCAGGACCACCCCGGTAAACATGCCACCTACAGTACTCCAACCAATTGAATGATTGCCTTTGGCAGATGCACCTTGTGTAAAGATCAATGGCAACATACCAACAATAAAGGCAAAGGAAGTCATCAATATTGGACGAAGACGAAGCTGTGCTGCTTCCAAAGCCGCCGGAACAAGCTTATAGCCCGCCCTTCGCCGTTGTAAGGCAAACTCCACAATCAGGATCGCATTTTTAGCCAATAATCCTATCAGCATGATCATACCTATTTGTACGTAGATATTGCCCTCTATACCGCTAAAGCCAATGAAACTATATACACCTAATATACCCGTAGGTACAGTAAGGATTACTGCCAGGGGCAGGATATAGCTTTCATACTGTGCAGCCAGCAGGAAGAATACGAACAATACACTCAGTAAAAACACGAACGCAGTTTGGTTTCCTGCTCTTATCTCTTCCCTCGTAATACCCGTAAACTCATAGGTATAGCCTTGTGGCAACGCCTTTTTCGATACTTCTCCAATAGCTGCAATTACATCACCGGTACTATAACCTGGTTTGGGTGTAGCATTAATGGTAACAGCAGTATACAGGTTGTTTCGTGTAACTGTTTCCGGGCCATATACACGTGTGAATTTGGCCACTGTACTTACCGGTACCATCGTACCCAGGTTGTTCTTTACATAAATAGCATCCAACGAACTTTTATCCATCCGGTATGAAATATCTGCCTGCGCCATTACGCGGCTATATTTCCCGAAACGGTTAAAGTCTGAAACAAAACTACTACCATAATATGTTTGTAGCGTACTCAACAAATCACCCACAGATACACCCAATTGTTTCACTTTTACATCATCTATATCAATTGTGTATTGTGGATTACCGGTATTAAAAGTAGTGAAGGCACTTGCCACTTCAGGCCGCTGACTTAATGCACCAACAAAACCCCATGCCGTTCCTGCTAATTTCTCCAGCGATCCGTTGGTTCTGTCCTGCAACATCATTTCTACCCCGCTCACATTACCAAAACCCTGTATTGTTGGAAAACCAACAAAAAAAGTTAAGGCATCATGTACTTGCATTGATTTGCCTAACAAACCGCCTGCAATAGCAGTAGGGTCTTTCACAACACCTCTTTCCTTACGATCTTTTAATCGTACAAATATCGCAGCATTAGGGGAAGCGTTCGCATTTGTTACGAAGTTCATCCCATTTGCAGCCCATACATCGCTCACCCCCTCATCTTTCAACGTAATTTTACTAATCTGGGCCGTTGCATTCTCCGTTCTGCTAAGTGAACTACCGGGAGGTGTTTGGGTAATACCAACCACGAACCCTTGATCCTCATCCGGAATAAACCCGGTAGGTGTTGTTTTGATCAGCCAAACGGTGGCAACCACCACAAGCAATAACCCGGTAATGGCCACCCATCTGTTCTTCAGCAGGAATTTGATGCTCCGTATATATCTTGCCGTCATGGCATTAAAAGCGGTATTAAACGCGTCGAAGAAGCGGGCGCCAAAACCTTTTTTCTTTCCACCTTCGCCTATATGCTGGTTCTTTAAGAATAAAGCACACAACGCCGGACTTAGCGTTAACGCATTCACCGCAGAAATAAAGATAGCGATGGCCAGTGTAAAGGCGAATTGTTTATAGAATACACCTGCAGGACCTTGTACAAAGCTCACTGGTACAAACACTGCTGCCATTACCAATGTGATCGAAACAATCGCACCGGATATCTCACTCATCGTTTTAACTGTTGCCTCTCTTGCCGGTAGATGCTCACGTTCCATCGTTGAGTGTACGGCTTCTACCACCACAATGGCATCATCCACCACAATACCAATAGCCAGTACCAATGCGAACAATGTAAGCAGGTTAATGCTAAAGCCGAATAATTGTAAGAAGAAGAAAGTACCTATAATCGAAACAGGAACAGCAATTACCGGGATCAATGTAGAGCGGAAATCTTGCAGGAAAATGAAAACCACGATGGCCACAAGGATGAACGCAATGACCAGTGTTTCTTTTACCTGGTCGATAGATGCATCCAAAAATTCCTTCGAGTTGTACATTATCTTAAACTTCATACCCTCGGGTAACGCCTTATCAAACTCTCCAATCTGTCTTTCCAGTTCAGTAAGAATTTCATTGGCATTGGAACCCGGTGTCTGCACAATACCAAAACCAGTAGCCGGTTTGCCATCGAGCAAATTCGAGGCAGTATAAGTATAGCCGCCAAGTTCAACCCTGGCCAAATCTTTAAGGCGAAGAACAGAACCATCGCTCTTTGCCTTAATCACCATATTTTCATACTCTTCAGGCTTATTTAACTTTCCCTTGTATTTAATAATATACTCGAAAGATTCTTTACTACTTTGTCCCAAACGCCCTGGTGCAGCTTCTACGTTCTGATCTCTGATCGCATTCATCACTTCTGCTGTAGAAAGATTGTTAGCAACAAGCCGGTCGGGTTTCAACCAGATACGCATCGAATAATCCTTTGAACCAAATGGCTGTACCTGTGCCACCCCAGGTATACGTTGTAACTGAGGGATGATATTAATTCTTGCATAGTTATTTAAGAACAGCTCGTTATACTTAACGCTATCCTCGCTATATATCGCCACAAACATCAGGAAGCTGCTCTGCACCTTCTGTGTAGAAAGCCCGGCTTGTAATACTTCGGGAGGTAGTTGACTATTCGCTTTAGATACGCGGTTTTGTACGTTTACCGCCGCAATATCAGGATCCGTTCCTTGTTTAAAAAAAACTGTCAAGATGTAGCTACCATCGTTGTTGGAATTGGAGGTCATGTACGTCATGTTCTCCACACCATTTACCGATTCTTCTATCGGAATAGCAACTGTACGGGCTATCACCTCCCCGTTGGCGCCAGGATAATTGGCTATAACCTGTACAGATGGCGGCGCAATCTCAGGAAATAAAGCCGTAGGCAGGGAGAATAAAGACAACGCTCCCAGTATAACCAATATGATAGAAATAACCGTAGATAACACCGGCCTTTCAATAAATCGTTTTAACATAAATAACAATTATGGGTTGCGGTATGTCCGCACGAACACAAACAGTGCATGTGTGTAACAACACTGCCTGCGTCACAATTTGAATAATGTTTTGTGTAAACGTTCTTAACACTGGCGTGCTTTCACGCTTAATTATTTTAAAGCAGCGGCTTTACTTTCAGCAAACTATCTGTAGATACCATCTGTGGCTGAATAACAACGCCATCTCTTAAACCACCCATCATCATGGTAGATTGAGAAGATAATACAATCTTATCTCCCTCCTTAACGCCATCAGTAACAAAATAATAATTAGACGTTTTGCCAGAAATGGTTAGCGGTTTTGTAACGATTTTATTACTATCGGCCACCGTATAAACTAACACTTTGTCCTGCAATTCAAACGTGGCTTCCTGGGGGATTACCAATGCAGCAGCATGTAAAGTAGGTACTCTTACTTTACCGGTATTACCACTTCTAAGTACTCCCTGTGCATTAGGAAAGCTGGCACGTAAACTAATTGCACCAATAGTTTTGTCGAACTGCCCTTCCACTATTTCAACTTTTCCTTTTTCAGGATAAACACTTCCATCTGCCAGGATTAATTCTACCGCCGGCATTCCTTTTACTTTTTCAGCAATGCTATTACCTGGATATTTTTCCTTGAATTTGAGGAAATCGGTTTCACTCAAAGAAAAATAAACACGCATATCCTTTACTTCAGAAATAGTAGTCAATGCGCCTGCCATTCCTCTGCTGATAAGGCTTCCCGTTTTAAAGGGAATACTACCTACATAACCATCGCCAGGTGCGCTAATATTTGTGAACCCAAGATTGATACGGGCGGCTTCTACCTGGGCCTGTGCCTGGGCAACGCTAGCTTTCGCTGAATTGTAACTTGCTTCGGCCGATTTTAATTGAACATCCGATACCACATTATTACTAAGTAGCGGTTTCAATTTATCAACGTTGATTTGTGCATTCTCTAATGCCGCGTTTGCAGCTTGTAAATTTGCAGTGGCATTGTTGAGTTGCTCTACATATGGTCTTCTGTCGATCGTGAAAAGTGTTTGACCTTTTCTAACATATTCACCTTCATCTACTGAAATATTCGTTAGATAGCCGTCTACCTGTGGTCTTATTTCCACATCACGGGTTCCTTCTACCGAAGCAGAGAAATCCTGAAACGTTGTGGCAGGTAATGTAACTGCTTTAATTACAGGTAAAGATGGTGGTGGCGGCGCTTCATTTTTGGCCTGCGACGTGCTGCAGGCAGACATTACGGAAAGAACTATAAAGCTATAGAGTAAGCCTGCCGGCAAATTTGTAAATGTTGATTTCAATGGTTTCATACTACATTTTTTTTAAACGACTAACAATAAGATTCCCTTTAACGAAACAGGCCAATAAAAGACAGCCTTGCTTCGCAGCAATCAAGATCAATGACAGCAATCGGGTTGTGGTTATACAGGTAGGCAGCCCCGCGACGCTCAGGCACCTATAATGTTACAGCACATTATACGTTTGAGCACAGCAATTTGTTACTACTGTAAAAAAGAAACTGAAAGTTTGCGGTCGGCCGCTAATAACTTCTCATCGGTTTTCAAAATTTTGAATGATGCACGGGCGACATCATATTTTTTAAAGACAATGCAAAAATAGATATTTAATGTTAACGGGCATTTAAATTATTACGGGTTTAGTTGTACTTTTCACGGATACTCTTTTGAAATGATGCCGGGGTGAATCCGGAATGCTTCTTAAAAAAGCGGTTAAAATAGGCATCATCTTCAAAATTCAACTGCGAAGCAATCTGCTTAATAGAGTGTTCCCCCCAGTACAGTAGCCGCTTTGCTTCCATAATGCGTTTTTCATCAATGATGAATTTTGCATTTCTGCCAAGCAATGCTTTTACAGTGTCATTTAAATGACCCGGTGAAACGTACAACATCTCTGCATAGTCAGATACCTGCGCTTTTTCATGAAAATGCTGATCTACCAGTATCTTAAATTGTCTTGCCATATTATATTGCGAACTTTCAGCATTCATCCAGTTGCCGGATGGTTCTGAAATACGCCCGCAGGCTATAACAAAGGCATTCAACAGATTACGGATAATCGCTTCCTTACGCAGCTTATCACCGCTGTATTCTTTCCTGATTAGGTCTGCATATGACAACACTTCTTCCAGCTGTTCCTCATTCAACGGCACCATACCGGAACTGAATACACAACGCCAGCAACTCACCACTCCCTGCATTTCGGGCACCAGGAAGTCGTTCGTAAAATATATATTGATTAACTCTGCATCTTCCCCCATTTCGTGCTGATGTACCTGGTTAGGCTCCATCAGCATCAGCGCCGGCGCTTTCATATCGTATTTTTTAAAATCGATCGACTGCCGGATGCTGCCTTTTATCAATATATCTATGCTATATCCGTTATGACGATGAGGAATATTCATATCCCCCATACATTCACGTCCGTTCCATTCACTCATGAAAAAGTTGGCCCCTTCTGCGTAGTCACAGTTATAAACCTGTACTTCCGAATTCCGTGTTACAACACGTTCTAATACTTCCATTGGTTTAATATTTTATAGGTAACCATCATTTAAATTTAACGAGGTAAAGGTAGCTGATTAAACAACCTTACTCCAACTATACCGCGTATAGATAATTTCTATATTAAAGCCGGTTGTCTATATCACTTCCCCTCATCTACTTTTTCTGCGGGTTTTTCCTGCACCAGCACCAGGTCACTCAGCTTCACATTAATAGGAATATTACCAATCTTCACAATAGCCCGCTTATCACGGATCTCAAGCACCTTGCCCACCTGGCGGTTGGTCACAATCTTCACCTGCATCCCTACCTCTATCTGTCCTTTGATTTCCTCAAATTTATCCTGCACTTTTTTATTCAGTTGCACGGTATGCTGTTTTTCGCGACGACGGAACAGCAGTATTTCGGCCTGCTTCATCACCTTTTCCTTATCATCAGCACGCTTCCATTCTATCACGATCTGTTTCAGCTTACGCTCCATATCTTTCAGATAATTCAGGTCATCTTCCTTGATCTGGTTCTGCAACTTCAGCAATGTATACTGCTGTTGCTTGCGTTCTTTATCAGCCAGTATCTCATACTCCTTTTTCAACCGTTCATTTTCCTTCAGGAGCTTCTGCAGATCCTTTTCCTTGGTTTCTACCTTCTGCAGATCCTGTTCGGCTTTATTCAGCAGCTTATCCAGCTGGAAATGGCCTTCATCCACCAGTTTCTTGGCCCTGGCAATCAGTGAAGGATGCAGCCCGATACGCTCGGCAATGGAAAAAGTATAGGAGCTGCCCGGTTTACCCACCATCAGCTTATACATGGGCAACAATGTTTCTTCATCAAAACCCATGGCCCCGTTGATAATGCCCTTTACCTTATTGGCCATCACTTTCAGGTTCAGATAGTGCGTAGTCACCACGCCATAGGCGTGCTTCTTGGCCAGTTCTTCCATGATCACCTCTGCAAAAGCCCCTCCCAGGTTAGGATCCGAACCGCTACCCAGTTCATCTATAAAGAACAGGGTTTTGCCGTTGGCATTCTCCATGAAATACTTCATGTTTTTCAGATGGGAGCTATAGGTACTCAGCTCAAACTCCAGCGATTGGGTATCCCCAATGTGGATCATCAGTTGTTTGAAGATGCCCATCTGGGAAGAGGGATGTACCGGCACCAGCAGCCCCGACTGTAACATCAGCTGTATAAGCCCGATGGTTTTCAGGGTAACGGTTTTACCACCGGCATTGGGTCCGCTGATCACCAGTATATGCGCATCCTTATCCAGGTTAATATTAACCGGGATAGTGGGCTTCTGGTTCTTCCTGTTATACAACAGCAACAGCGGGTGATAGGCCTGTATCAGGTTTAGCTGGGCGTGTGGCAACAGCATCGGGTAGTTGGCATCCATATCCAGGGCCAGTTTAGCCTTTCCCCGGATAAAATCGAAAGTGCCCAGTATCTCGTGGTAGCTGTTCAGCAAACCGGAATAGCCACTCAGCGCCGATGTCATGGCTTTGAGTATCCGGTATACCTCACGGCCTTCCTCCCGTTCCAGGGACTGGATCTCGTTGTTAAGCTCGATCGTTTCCTCCGGTTCCAGGAAAGACGTTTTACGGGTATCCGATTCGCCATGGATCAGGCCCTTGACCATACGCTTGTTTTCCGCGTAGATGGCTACCACCCTACGTCCGTTGAGGAACGCCTCTTCCTGGTCGGCCAGGTAGTTGAGTTTCTGTAATTTTTGGAGAATACGGTCAAATACACGGCGCAGTTCCGTTCTTTTGCGGAACAGCGACATCCGGATTTTGGCCAGTTCCGGGGAAGCATTATCCCTTACCTGCCCCAGCTCATCCAGCACCTCATCAATGGTAGCGGTAATCTTCTTCTCATAATGGGTGTCTTTGATCACTTCAAAAAGCCCCCCGTATTGTAAACGGCGGTCGTGATCAAAAAAGCGGACAATACTGTGCATACTTTCTGCCAGCTTGCGGAGCAACATGGCCTGCTCACCGGTAAGTACCGCCCCTTCGATAGAAAGAAGACGCAATTCCCTTTTCAGGTTCAGGATAAAATCGTTCGGGAAATTCTCCTGTAACAGGGTGAGTTGCTTGTATTCGTGTGCCTGTTGAAGGGCTGATTTAACGTAATCTATATGCGTATGCAGGCGCAGTTCTGCGGCCATCTCCTTGCCGAGTTCTGTTTTACAATGCTCTTGCAGCAATGCCTGTACTTTGTCGAATTCCAACTGCATTAACGCAGATTCAGGAAAATATTTCAAGTGTTATTTATTTAAAGTAAGAAGGCACAAACAAGCCAGTACCTGTTTGTGTCTGCGTAAAAGGTTTACGATCAGGGCGCGTAAAAGCGCTGCCATCATTGTGGCGGGGAAAGCGTTATCCGGGAAATATTAGTTCTTGTTCATCTTATTTGTCATTATGCTATCAAACGTATCCGGTTATTCCGGCTTATTATATCTGTTCCTGCTGCTGCTGACGTATGTTTTAAATGCCTTCCGGAGTACCCCACGGGTTCCTGGAAACTCCAAAAGAATGTTAAAGTTACTTAACTTGTCGTTCTCCTGCATCACATATTACGTAAATAGTGAAAGAAGCAGGCAATATAAAGATGCTCCGGCACACTGCAATCCCGCTACAGTGTTAATTCCGGGTCATATAAAAAAATCTGCATCTTTAAAATTTTATTTTATGAGAAAATATTCAATTTTCATTTGTTTGATAGCACTGGCGCTTTTTGCCTGCGCTCAAAACAAAAAGGATAAAGTACCAGGGGACATGGAAGTAAGCAACAATCAAAAAACGGCCACCGCTACCTTTGGAGGCGGCTGCTTCTGGTGTACAGAAGCGCAATTCCAGGAACTGGATGGGGTAATTAAAGTAGAATCCGGCTTTGCCGGCGGCAACGTAGCCAACCCCACCTACGAAGAAGTATGTACCGGCACCACCGGCCACGCCGAAGTCATCAAAGTCACCTACGACCCGGCCAAAATCAGCTATGACGAGCTGCTGCAGGCATTCTGGCTCAGCCACGACCCTACACAGCTCAACAGGCAGGGTAACGACGTAGGTACCCAGTACCGCAGCGTTATCTTCTATAATAGTGAAGAACAAAAGGAAAAAGCCGAATTATACAAGAAAAAACTGCAGGAGTCAGGGGCCTACGACAAACCAATTGTGACAGAGATAGCGCCTCTGACCAATTTTTACGCTGCGGAAGACTATCACCAGAACTATTATAACCAGAACGGTTCGCAGCCTTATTGCACCTTTGTGATTAAGCCTAAACTGGAAAAATTCAAAAAAGCCTTCGCCGGGCACCTGAAGAAAGGATACTAGCGGGGATTTTTTTCTTGCCCAGGATTTTCTTGCCCAGGATTTTCTTGCCCAGGATTAACGGTGATTATGATGATTTTCAGGATTTTTTTCTTTTTGATTTTAAAAGATTTGGGGAGATCTAAGCAGATATTTTCACCCAGATCTCCCAAAATCTTTTAAAATCTGATAATCAATAAAATAAAATCCTGAAAATCATCATAATCACCGTTAATCCTGGGCAAGAAAAAAATCCGCTGCATTTCCCCTAATAGCTAAAAGCTAAGAAACTTTTCCTATCTTAAGCTGTAGTCAACAAAAATATTCCACCATTAATGAGCACTGAACTTGCATGTCCCTGGTGTGGGAGCCCTCATATTATACGCACTATACCAGAAAAAGATCCATTTAATGTAATGCTGGTTTGTCAACAATGCCAGCGGGTAATTTCCGGAAATGATCACCCTTCCACCCAAAAAAGCAGGTCTGCTACCAGGGCCATCGAAGAAAAAACAATACAACTGGCAATGGGCGCCGGCAAACTGCCCGCGGTCAGATATTACCTGACCGAAATGAATAAACAACCCGGCGCCAACCTGGGCCTGCTGGAGGCCAAAGAAGCCGTAGAAAGCCTTATTGCCGCGCGGGGACTCAGCAGCGCCGTGAAAAAACCCAATAAAAATGGTTGCGTTATCGTGCTGATCATACTCGTCCTTATTATCGCCAGCATCGTGTACTTCTACACCCACCGGTAAAAATTTTTCCATTTGCCTTGATTATTGTACTTTTGTACTGTAATAAAAGGAATTACAGAATGAACAACGGAAGATTTCCCATTTCAATGCATATTCTCACGCTGCTGGCCAGCGCGGATGGGGAATTGTTGTCATCTGATTACATCGCCGGCAGCATCAACATCAACCCCGTACTGGTACGCAAGGAAATCAGCAACCTCCGCAACCACGGGCTGATAGAAAGTAAAGAAGGCAAAAACGGCGGAGCTACCCTGGCAAAACCAGCGGAAAAGATCCAGCTCTCAGAAGTATTTCACGCCGTACAACAGGCCTCCCTGCTGGGAAACAGCAAAAACGAACCCAACCCGGACTGCCCGGTGGGGAAGCAGATCAAACAACGCCTCGACCACCTCTACCTGGAAATCGAAAGCGCGCTGCTCCATAAACTGGAAAAAATGAGCCTGGCCGATTTTCTACGCCAGTTCCAACAATAAATATTTATCATCAAAGGCATTGCTGCCATCAGGAGGAATAGCATGCAACTCAACGATCTCAGAAATATTACCAGCGAATATAAAAGTACCGGTCAGATGCCGGTGATGTTCATTGGTCACGGTAACCCCATGAACGGTATCAGCGATAACGCCTTTACCCGCGCACTGGGCAAAATGGGACAGGACTTACCGCAGAAGCCTGCCGCCATCCTGGTAATATCCGCACACTGGCTTACCAAAGGCACACATGTGCTGGTAGCCCCCCAACCACAAACCATACACGATTTTGGCGGATTTCCGGAAGCCCTCTACGCCGTACAGTACCCCGCCCCCGGGGCGCCGGCGCTGGCAAGGGAAACCAAACAACTGATCACCTCCACCAATGTTATGGAAGATGATCAATGGGGACTCGATCACGGCTCCTGGACTGTACTCAAACATATGTATCCCATGGCCGATATCCCGGTATTCCAGCTGAGTATCGACTATCACCAACCACCGGAATATCATTTCAAACTGGCGGCAGAACTGAAAGCCCTGCGAAATAAAGGCGTACTGATCATGGGAAGTGGTAACATCGTGCACAACCTGAGACAGATCTCCTTTAGCGACAACGCCCAACCATTCGACTGGGCCCTTTCTTTCGATGCTACCGTAAAACAAAAACTGGAACAAAAAGCCTTCAGCGACCTGGTAAATTATCAAAACCTCGGCAGGGAAGCACAATTGTCGATTCCTACCAACGACCATTACCTCCCCATGCTCTATACCCTCGGATTGGTTAACAAAAACGAGGAAATAGAATTTACTTACGAGGAAATACAAAATGGCAGCATCAGTATGCGCTGCTTTAAAACAACAGTGTAGCCATTAGCTTCTAGCAAAAATGCAGCGGATTTTTTTCTTGCCCAGGATTAGACTGATTTTGACGATTTTTCAGGATTTTTTCCTTTTTGATTTTTAAAAGATTTTGGAAGATCTAAGCGGATATTTCGGCCAGGATCTTCCAAAATCTTTTAAAATCTTTTTAATCAAAAAAATAAATCTTGAAAATCATCAAAATCAGTCTAATCCTGGGCAAGAAAAAAATCCGCTGCATTTCTGCTAAAAGCTAACAGCTAAAATCTAACAGCTATTAAAATCTATACCCGATCGTCATCCTGAAATTACGCCTGGCCTCCACAATATAGCTATAGATACCACCGGCAGCAGGGATGGACGCTGCTGTCAGCAGCTTCTGATCGTTCAGCAGGTTATTTACCAGCAGGGAAACATTATACTTTCCTTTTGCATAATTCAAACCGGCATCGGCGCGGAAATAGTTTGGTATATTAGGCTTCGTGGACGTACTGCCAACTACCCTGTCTGCCAGCCACTGTATACCTCCACTCACGCCAAATCCATTCAGCCATCCTTTGCTGATTCTATAGTTCAGCCATGCATTAGTGATATGTTTGGCAGTATTGGGCGTAATATTACCCAACGTTTTTGTTTTAGCGTTCGCCGGCTCTTTCGATATTTTGGAATCCGTGTACGCATAGTTCAGGGTAGCATTCAGCCCCGGTAAAATCTCTCCGTTTACATCTATTTCCACTCCCTTGGTTTCTGTTTCGCCCAGCTGCTCCTGTACATCTGCACCGCGACTATCTTTCATATTCAGTGTGATCAGTGAGTTCTGACGCCTGATCCGGTAAACAGATGCAGAAGTTACCAGCTGGCCATTAAACCACTCCCGTTTAACACCCGCCTCTACATCCACGCCGGTAATAGGTTTAAAGGCGTTTAAATTGGAATCCAGGCCGGGCACAGGCACAAAGGATTTATCGAATAATCCGTAAACCGTGGTGTGCTTATCTATCGAATAACTCAGTCCTACACGTGGCGTTACTACATTATCTTTCAGTTCTGCGGCCTTTGTTTTACCTACTGTTTCTGCATAAGTGAAACGTGCAGCCAGGGATAAACGCAGCCGGTTATCAAAAAATCCGAGTTCATCCTGTATATACGCAGAAGTATAATTTACAACGGAAGCATAGGTAGTAGATCCGGCCCTGGTTCTCACACTCTGGCTCCTGTCTGTTTTAGGAATAGAATCAAAAGCAATTCCATACACCGGGTTATATACGTTGAAGGGCACTCCTTTCGGCAATTGCAGGTTAGGCGTCAGCGTTCTGAAATCGCCCCAGAACTTCTTATTTCCCATATCAATACCCGCCAGTATCCGGTGACGTACAGATCCGGTATATTCCTCCCCTGAAAAGGAGGCCTGGGCAAAACGATTCTCTCCGGCTTCATCTGCTACACTGTAATACCGTTTCATATCGCCATTGTCTTCCATACTGGTGGCCCATATGCTGTTAGCCACCATGTTAAAGTTGAAGTAAGCCACCTGCGCATGCGCTTCCCATTTATCATTCAGCTTATGATCGAAGTAGAGATATATACTGTGATCCCTCAGCTTACCCGGCTCCAGGGAAGGATCTCCATAGAAGAAATCATTGGAGATATTTTCATCCAGTATTTTCTTTTTGGAGAAGACATAATTCCCGTTAGCCAGGTACTTCGACCCCTGAAACGTATACTCGAGGGTAACGGAAGTGCGGTCATCTACCACGTATTTTAATACCGGCGCAAACAGGTAGCGGTTGTTATAGTTGTATTTGGTATAGTAATCCTTTTGCTGGCCGGCAATATTTAACCGGTAAAGCAGCTTCCCATCTTTACTCAGTTTCCCGTCAAAATCCAATGCAGCCCTGTAAGTGCTGAAACTACCCATACTGATGGTAGCGGCGCCTTTTGTATTGCCGGTTGGTTTCTTGGTAACTACATTGTAAAAGCCGCCGGGTTCACCGTTTGCCAGCATAAATCCGGCAGGACCTTTTACAAATTCGATACGCTCAATCATGGCAGCATCTTCTGCTGTGGGACCCCAGCTGGCTTCTATATTCATGCCGTTACGGAAAGCCGGAATTTTAGACCCACGCATCCTGATCTGTGCATATTGGTTATCCCAATGCCCTACGCGGCTGGCGCCGCTCACGTTACGGGTAATACCGTCCACGATATCAAAAGCCTGTTGATCGGCCATCACGGTACCGGAAATCACCTGGATATTTTGCGGCACTTCGAGGATAGGCGTTCTTAAACGCAGTGATCCCGAAAGCGTATCATTCTTGTACCGGTTCTTCATACCATTAATGGTTACTTCTTTCAGTTGCTTGTCAGATGCTTCCAGCTGCAGGCTCACCTGCACAATCTGGTCTTTCACTACAATCACTTCCTGTGTCAGCGTTTTATATCCCATCAGCATTACCTGCAGGGTATAATGCCCCGGAAGCATTTTCTTAAACACAAATTCCCCTCTTTCATTGGTGAGTGTTCCCTTGTTTTTCTCCTTGATCTGAACCGCTACATATGCGGCAGGTGTTCCGTCCGAAGTAATGATCACGCCCTTAATAGCAGATAATGGTTCCGTTGCTGCGGATGCTGTAACAGTAAAGAAAAGCGCACACAAAAAGCATATCAGTGCCATGCCCCGGCCGATAAATGAAGACATATAGGTTAGTTAAATGCTATGAAAAATCAGCCGCAAAAATACAGGCAGGATGATAAGCGGGTTTTCTGATTCGGGAAAATGGTTTACGCAAAACGGAAAATCATCGTCGCGTTTACAAAACCAAAGAGGCTGTCTCTTTTTATGGAGACAGCCTCTTTACTATTCGGAGAAAATTATCTATTCTGCCCGCAAACTTCTGACAGGATTCGCCATCGCCGCTTTAAACGCATGGAAGCTTACTGTCATCAGTGCAATTACTACAATCGCGCCACCGGTTAATACAAACACCCATATGCTGATACCAATGTGATAAGCAAAATGATTCAGCCAGCGATCCATAATCCACCAGGTAAGCGGGAATGCCACTGCCGCGGCGATCAGCAATAATTTCATAAAATCTCTCGATAACATCCGCACAATACTACTGGTGGAAGCACCCAATGTTTTACGCACACCAATTTCTTTTGTGCGCTGGACTGCCGTAAAAGCCGCCAGGCCAAAGAGTCCCAGGCAGGCGATAAACAGTGCCAGCATAGCAAACATCATAAAAATGGCTTCCTGTTTCTGTTCTCCTGCATATTGTTTTGCAAAATTCTGATCTAAAAAACTGTAACCAAAATTATGATCGGGATCAAAGGATTTAAATACCTTTTCTATATAGGCTACTGTAGCCGGAATGTTTGTTTTACTCACCTTTACGTACACGTTATCTTCATCACGGGCTTGCGAAGGCATTTCCAATACCAATGGTGCAATTTTATGTTGCAGTGAATAGATGTGAAAGTCCTTGATAACCCCTACAACTATACGCTCTTCCCTATCAGAGGTATTTACATTTTTTATCCATTGTACCCGTTTGCCAATTGGCTGATCCCAGTTGAGTGCCTTCACCAGCGTTTCGTTCACCAACACGGAATGATGCGCATCTGCGGCGCCCGTATCAGAAAAATTACGTCCGCTCAGTAAAGTAATACCCATCGTTTTCAGGTAGTCAGCATCCACCATATAACTTTGGGACATATAGGTAGATGTTGCCATGCCGTTTTTTCCTTCAAAGAAAAATCCATGGCCGCCTATATCATTTTTTCCGATGGCATTACTGGCCGCGGATGCCTGCTGTATCTGCGGATTGCGAAGTAACTGCTCTTTTAGTGCCGGCATCCTGGTGCGCATTTGCTGATCGGGAATATGAAAAGTAAGTACCTGGTCTTTATTAAATCCCAGGTTCTTTTTCATAACAAATTGCAGCTGATCATAAGCCACCATGGTGCTGGCGGTTAACACAATTGCTACAATAAACTGAAAAGTAACCAGCCCTTTCCGGAAGCCGGCATGATTCCCCATGCCCAGCTTGCCTTTTAAAGCGTTTACAATCCGGAACCCCGACATGAATACCGCCGGGTAAATACCCGCCAGCAAACCTGTTAATACCGACAACAGGGTAATCACTCCCAGGGTTTTCGCTACCCCAAACTGCCAGATGGAAACATGCGAATTAGTAAAGGCATTGAACCATGGCAGTGATGCCATCACCAGTACCATGGCCAACAGGGCTGAAAAGAACGTAAGCAGCATAGACTCCGTCAGGAACATGCGTGCAATATCCTCCCGGTGCGAGCCCATACTTTTACGAACACCTACTTCCTTTACACGGGCCGAAGAACGGGCCGTAGCCAGGTTCATATAGTTGATACAGGCAATCAGCAAGGTCAGCGCCCCTATACAAAGGAAGATGTAGATATAAAGAATATTGCCGTTGGCAGACATTTCAAAATCCAGGTGGGAATGCAGGTGAATGTCCGCCACAGGTTGCAGCTCCATCTTATAACCGGCGTTTCCCATTTTTGATTTCAGGTAACGCTCAAAAAACATGGGCAACTTGGTCTCCAGCACTTTTCGCTCTGCACCGGGCTGCAATAACAGGTAGGTATATACGCTGAAGTCCTGCCAGCCATTTTCATTATAATGAGGTGGCAGCAAGCGTAATGCGCTGAAAGAAAAATGGGAATTGGCCGGCACATCTTCCATCACAGCGGTTACCTGGTATACCGTACTATCCTCTGTCAGCACGGTTTTTCCTACTGCGTCACCTGCGCCTCCCAGCAGCTTCTCTGCCAGGCTACGTGTAACTACCAGTGAATTAGGCTGCGACAACGCACTCGTGGCCTCACCTGCCACAAAGGGAAAATCAAAAATGTTAAAAAAAGTGTTGTCCACAAAAAACATGTCTCCCACTTCCACCTTCTTCTTTCCATATTTCAGGGCAGCCCCTCCCTCCGGATCTATGCGGGTGGTTTGTGCTATTTCCGGGTAGTCTTTCTTTAATGCAGCGGCAAAAGGCGGAGCGGTAATAGCCAGGTTAAGATCACTGCCCTCTCCCGTGGTCCGGTTCACTACCCTGTAAATGCGGTCGCCCTGGGAATAAAAATTATCGTAGCTGGTTTCCCGTTGTACATACAACAGCAACAACCAACAGGCCGCAAGGCCAATAGCCAGACCGGCGATATTGATCAATGAGTAATACTTATAACGAACAAGGTTACGCCAGGCAATAAGGAGATGATTGCGAAACATCTTAGATGAATTTATTGATGAATCCTACCTCACAAAACTATCTTCCCGAACAGGAAAAGAAAAAACATGCCACCGCGTGCCATCATTAAATATCAATACAAAACAAATATAAATAAATTAATAGATGTTCGCTTTTGATACATCTCCTGTACGATATCATGGTTTCAGCAACGCACCTTCCTGTTGTACACATTTATTTTCAATGCTGATATCAACCGCTTTGAGGATCTCTTCTTTCATTTCTTCCGTTACCCGGCTGTAGCCAAACATTTTTGCAATAAAAGGCACTGTATCTTCCCGTTGAATAGCCACGGCATCTTTCACCACTTTTTCAAGCGCCACACCAATTTCCTCTGCAGCGATATAGTTGATCTTACGGGCCGTAGCCGGCAACTGGCTGCGATTACGCACCACAGGCGTACTCAATGCTGTATCCCAAAGGAATTGTCCTTTAATCTTTATTCTCTTACTCGCATCCGAATGACGGACAGCATGCCGTAATATTTCGCGGATACGCGGGCCCACCCGGGTAATTCCGGCGGCTTCCACCATACGCCTGGCCAGCTCATCGAAGTGCACCGGGCTTTCTACGGTCACTACCTGCTCTATCCAGTTACACAATTTGCCGATCGGGGAAAGATGAAACTCCTGCTCCCTGATTTCATCCGGCAGCACCGCTGTTTCATATACCGGCACCTCCTCTTCTGTATCCACTACTGCTTCTCTGGCCAATACCGGAGCTGCTTCTTTCACCATATCTGCCGCGGCCTGGTCGTCGATCGCCACCGCGGCCCTCGCCTTTTCAATAGCGGCTACCAGGCGGTCCAGTTCCCGCTGTGGATCCCTGAACCAGTCTGTACTCCACACCCGGTATATTTTCCAGCCGATAGCTTCCAGTACCTGCTGCCGTAAACGATCCCTGTCACGGGCCGAACGGGCCGAGTGATAAGCCGCCCCATCGCACTCTATCCCGATTAAATAACGCCCCGGATTTTCCGCGTCCACAATGGCGAGATCGATATAAAATCCTTTAGACCCCACCTGTTTCCGTACAATATATCCCAGCGCCTCCAGCTTGGCCGCTACATTCTCTTCGAAAGGACTGTCGGCCGGCAACCCTGTTTCCGCCGTCATATACAGCTTTCCATGCTGCGCGAAGTACAGGAAATTCTTCAGCGATTGTATCCCATAACTTTTTGTGCGGTTCACATCAATGTCGTCTGCCGTAATATTGGTAAACACTTCACACCTGGTTTTGGCCCGCGTGATCAGTACATTCAACCTTCTTTCACCGCCTTCATTATTCAGCGGACCGAAAGACATTGCCACATAGCCTTCTTCCGTACGTCCGTAGCCGATAGAAATATAGATTACATCACGTTCATCACCCTGCACATTTTCCAGGTTCTTTACAAAAAAGGGCTCGTCCTGGTGCCCGCTGAAAAACGATTCCAGCTCCGGCGCCTTCCTCCGGCGCAACTCCAGCGCATCACTGATCGCCTGTCGCTGTGAAGTACTGAACGCTACCACCCCTAAACTAAGTCCCGGGTTTTTACGCGCATGCTCCATTACCGCATCGGCCACTATTTCTGCTTCCTTCGGGTTGGTACGGGTTTTACCACGATCATAGGCAGTATCTTTCAGGTGATGAAACACCAACCCTTTTCTTTCTTTAGAGCCGGGACTGGGGAAAATCACCAGCCTGTTTTCATAAAATTCATGATTGGATAAGGTAATCAGCGATTCATGCCGGCTCCGGTAATGCCAACGCAGCATACGTTGCGGCGCACCCTGTGCATCACACAACCCCAGGATGCTCTGCATATCTGCTGTTACATTTTCTTCATCATCCACTTCTTTTGTCAGCGAGTCAAAAAAACTGGTAGGCGGCAACTGTTTGTTATCGCCCACTACCACCAGTTGTTTGCCGCGTAAAATGGCGCCCAGCGCTTCGACTGGCTTTACCTGGCTGGCTTCATCAAAAATCACGAGATCAAACTCCAGCGTAGCCGGTGGTAAAAAATTTGCGATCGACAAGGGACTCATCATGAATACCGGTTTGATGGCCTGTATGGCCAAACCGGCTTCCTGCATCAGTTTGCGGATAGGCATATGACGCGCCTTCTTATTAAATTCGGTGCGCAGCATATTTACCTGGCCGCCGGCATCTGCTTTCGGCATTTGTTCCCAGTGCTGTAATGCTGCACGGGCACGGTTATACTGTAAGTTCAGCACATCTAACTTTCTGAACTGCTGTACCATTTCCTCGTGGCCGCCGCGCTCAAATTTGCGCAGTGCAGGTTGCGACTTCACAGCTGTTTCCACCAGGTACTCATACCATGTTTTCAGTAATGCTGTTTTCAATAGCAAATGTGCGCCGTCCCAGTCTTTCACAGGTGTAATGAGGCATTCCAGGTTTTCCTGTATAGCCGTATCCGTTATATTATTCCAGGAAATAAGGTGATGTATTTCCGGTAATTTCTCTATCCATGTTTGCAGTACGGCCTGTTGTTGTGCAAACAACACCGGGTAATACTGGCTGTTCATTTCCAGTTTTTGTAAGACGGCCATGCTGCGTTGCTGCTGTTCCTCCGATAAGCGGAACAATTGTTCTTTATCCGCCAGCGCCCCCGCAGCATCACGGGAGGCTTGCAGATAAGCGGCTACTGCTGCAGGAAGCGTACCTGCCGCAATACGTTTATGCATCTCCGTGAGATAGGCGGTAGCTGTCTGTAACGCTTCCCAGTCGGTGTGTGATTTCTGCCAGCGGCTGCCAAACAGGGTGCTGCCCAGCGCAGCATGTTCTTTCAACAACACATCCTGTCTCCTGAACTCCATGATGGCTTCTACATATTGCAACTTCTCCCCGTTATCGCCGGGCAGCGGCTGTTTGCACAATGCGGCCAGCTGCCGGTTACTGCGTTTATAGGCGCCTATCAGGAATTTATACCATTTTTCGCCATGTGCCAGCAGATCCTGCCGGATCTCCATCACATTTTGCTCCCAGGCTTCAGGAATAAAAATGTCGTGGTATTGTTGTTGTACGGCAGTAGCTGCTATACCAGCAGCGAGCCATTCTGCAATGTCCTGCTGATGCAGCAGCCAGGCATTGTTGGTAATATCAATTTCCTGCAGGTCCGGTTGCCGGGCCAGCAGGTCACAAATATTGATCAGCGCGTTTGTATCGGTTATATTTTGCGGAGACGGAACCCCAATTTTCCCGGCGATCGCTGTAGTCGTTTGCACCAGTGTTGTTAACGCGGCAAATGCTTCTTTTAGCAAACCGGTTAGTGCGGCCTGTTCATGCGGTAATAACACGGTAAGCTCACTGCCACGGAAAGTCAATGCTGCCGGCACGCCGGTTTCCCTCAAACAGGCCTGTATGCGCAATGCCATAGCGGTGGCCTTGTTCATGGCGTTGGCATCCCATTCGTTGATTTGCGGCAACTGTATCGCGGGCAAAGTAATGCCGGTGGTTTCTTCGTTTAACCGTAACAGGTGGCCTATCACCTGGTGAACGGTTAACCCGCTTTTTTCAATAGCGCCGTTTACGGAGAGGCAATAGTCATTCAGTTCTTTTTTATAACTATCTAACAGTAATACTTCTTCCTGTAATTTCTGGATAGACGGGCGCCCCAGTTCCAGCACCCGGCGCAGCTCCTGGTGCAGCTCCTTTTTATTGGCTTTATGGCTGTGCAGTTCCAGGCAGGCTTCTCCCAGCTGTATATTGTCCAGTCGCCGTTTTACCACTTCCAATGCGGCCATCTTCTCTGCTACAAACAATACTTTTTTTCCACGGCCAATGGCATCTGCAATAATATTGGTAATGGTTTGCGATTTCCCGGTGCCCGGAGGTCCCTGTATCACCAGGTTGCGGCCCTCCTGTACAGCCAGCATAGCCATGATCTGGGAACTGTCGGCGTCTACCACCTGGAACAGTTCATGCGCTTTGGTATCGTGATCTATAAATGCGTCTTCCGGTATTTGTGGGGCATTGTCTGTAAATCCGCCGCCAAAAAGACTTTGAATAATGGGATGTGTAAGTATATCATCTTCCTGCTGCCATTTGGAGGCGTCCAGGTCGTTGTAAATCATAAATTTACCAAAAGAGAAAAAGCCCAGTTCAATGGCGTCCGGGTTCACTTTCCATTTGGGCATACTGTCTACCGCCTCCCCTACGGCAGCTAAATAGGCATTTACATCAAAATCCTCCGCATCCGGCAGGTCCGGGATGTGGATATTAAAATCCGCCTTCATTTTTGCCTGCAGGGAAATGTTAGCGCCTACTTCCTCCAATGAATATTTTAACCGGAAACGTTCCCGCGCACTGGAGCGGTCAAGCGACACAGGGATCATGATAAGCGGGGCCAAACGGGGTTCTTCACTGCCTGCTTCTTCGTACCACTGCAGCATACCCAGTGAAATATACAGGATATTTACCCCTTGCTCCTCTATGCTCATACGTGCCGCGTAGTAGGTGTTCAGCAGTTTTGCATGCAGCGTTACCTGGTTCTCATTCGTTTGTAAACGGGTATCGTTATAAGCTTCTTTTGATACCGGTTCATTGTATTCCACTACTTCTTCGGCCGGCTTTTTTTCAGGCCGTCCGAGAAAAGACATGGTTTTATTTTCCCGCACCAATATATCATAAATGGCGGCGGATTGTTCTTCTACAATATGTAAGCCCTTCCCAACAGGCAGCTTGTAATTCAACAATGGATTCCTGAGACCTAAATCCAGTAACTCCTTGCGGGAAGATTCAAGCCTGGTTAATATGGATGCGATCATAATAGCAATAATGAAAAACGCTACAAATATAATTTTAATAAACGGTGAAGAAGGGGCTGAAGTATATAAAAGCAGAAAATCCCGCTTTTTAGTGACAGAGGCCATTACGCGCAGGGTTATACGCTATAGGGAATATAACTATATTTGGATCCTAACCAAACCCCGTCCTGCGGTGCAGGACATCACCTGTATGAATACAAAATCTGTTATCTCCCTGGCCTCCTTTGTACTGATGGTTTTTACCGGCTTAGTGATACTTGGATTATGGGGCTGTCCCCAATACCGGGTATATTCCCAGCGTATGGAAGGTGAAGCACTACTGGCACATGCGCAGGCATCCAAAGAAGTAGCCGTAGCGGAAGCACGCGCCAAAATGGAAAGTGCAGCCATGCTGGCCGCTGCCGATACCATCCGCGCACATGGTGTTGCCCGCTCCAACCAGATCATCGGCGAATCACTGCGTAACAATGAGGCCTATCTCCACTGGTTATGGATTGATAATATCGAAAAAAATCCGCAGGCGGTCATCTACGTGCCAACGGAAGCCAACCTTCCTATCCTGGAAGCCGGCCGCAAACCCTGGCTGAAAGATACTGCCCGGTAAACCACCATAAAACAACAAAGGATCAGCGCAATTACGCTGATCCTTTGTTGCATAACATATAATCGCTCGCGGTTAACCAGATAGTTGTGCCATCCATACGGTAGCATTACCGCATTCAGGATCATCTTCCCTATATTGTAAAATGCGGAAATTATTCGCTTCCAGAAGCGCCCGGTATTGCTCCTTATCCAGTGATCCAAGGTACAGATTTACCCCTCCGTTCATGCCCCAGGTTTCTCCATATTCTACCCCGGAAGTGAACAATAACACGCCACCGCTTTTCAAATGATTTTTGAAAATAGTAAACATGGAAAGCTGGTCCTCAGGGGAAAGGTGAAAGAAACTATGCCATGCGATAACAGCATCAAATTGCCGGCTGAGCGAAAGTTGACGCATATCTGCCTGCAGAAAATCCGCTGACGGGAAATTAGCCTTTGCTATATCCAGCATACGGTAGCTGGCATCAACCCCCGTAACCCTTAATTTTCTTTTTAAAAGATATTTCATGATGGGCTCTCCCGTTCCACAGCCAAGATCCAACACGCTGGCCCCCTCGCCAATAATATCAATCAGGCTATCAAGGTAGGGTTTCTCCATCAATCCCTGGTATCGGTTTTCTGCGAACCAACTGGCAATAACATTGTACGCTTCAAAAACGTTCTTTTTCTCGTTTTCCATACAGTAACTACAAACATAATATGTGGACGATAAAATTAAGCATGCCATCGCTTACCCACCTCTCATCAGCTCATTCTGAAACCACTCTGACGGCTTTTATATTTATCGGAGCTGCGATGCTTTATTAAGTTCAGGTCTTCTTCCAGCTGTTTTTCATCGTCATATTTCCATTCAACTCTCCTGTCGTTGGTGTAGTAAAAATGAATGGCTTTATGATCCCCGGTGATTTCGATATCGGTAACAAATTCGAGATTAATAAAAATATGTGCCTGGGTAACACCTGATTTTATGAAGTCTGCCATTGTATTAAAGTTTATGATTAAATATAAGAAGAAATGACGGATGATCGTAATAGTCCACGGAACCTGATTTGCAGCGCCGGCTACAAATCCTGGAGACTATTTTCGTTCAATAAGTTTAAGTACATACTCCATCTGTGTGTCTTTTTTATCCATAAAATCACCGAAAGCAGGCCATATTTCATGATCAGGAATAATTCCTCTTCCCTCCGGCTGATCAGGTTTCAAAGGCGCATCCTGTACCACGTATACAATAGAAAACTTCGTTTTAATCCTGGAATGCGGAAGTTCGTATACCACGCCCGCGTGTCCGTTATGACCGTAGTAACCGCCTACTGTTTCCACACCCACTATGGTGGTATTACTGGCATACGCTTTCATCAGCGAGGCCAGGTGGGAAGCCGCGGACGCGGTATTTTCGTCGATCAACAGGTATACATGCCCCTTGTAGGCAGGTTGCTTGGGATAGTAAACCGGGTTGTAAACAGTATCCTGGTAACTTCTTCCATTGCTGAACGGCTGGAAATTATCTTTCAGAAACTGTTTGCCTGCCACCAGTTCTTCGGGACTCATTTTGCTGTCGGTGCTTACTCCCCAGAAATACTTCATAAAGGGGATAGTATCCCGGTCAAAATTGATATAGGCAAGTGTATTTTCTTTAAATGAATGATTGGTAAGATACATCATCGGTTGCTCGTAGGTAGGATCGCTGCCGCCAGGATTGCTCCTGATATCGAGGATCAGATCAGGTACCGCGTTTTTGTCGAGCTCACTGAACACACTGTCAATGAAACGCACATACACCGGGAAGGCGGGATCACGCTGATCAGCAGCCATGGTGAATATTCTGAAGTTAAGCAGCCCCGTCGATTTATTAATCATGCGGAAACTATACCTGGGCTGCACATTATAATCTATAATGCTGTCTACTGCTGCACTGTAGCGGTGCAGCAAATTTTCCTTCCGGGCTTCCAATTTAACAGCAGGCAGTGTAACCTGTTTCACTTCGTTGCTGTAGGGTGGATGAAAACTAACGGCAAAACTATCCGTCAGACCATACTCCAGCAGGTAGCGAAGCCCAAAAGAACGTTGTACACTTCCTGTTAATTTCTGTGTGGTAGTATATCCGTCTGCGGTGCAATACTTGTAAAAGGAATGCATCAGCGTGGTATCCGGTACGCCGTTAACGCTCAAGATACGTGATCCGGCGGGGATCTCCGGCGTCTGGTTATTAAAGATGATTTTACCCTCAATATATTTTACATCGTAGGGAAAAAAGCTGCGCTGCCGATTGAGAAAATTCAACAAATCTTTTCCTACTTCTGTGTAGTTATGACAACTGCCTTCAAAATCGGTTAACTGCAGCAGTATTTTGAAGTATTCGGTGGTGCTCAGCGGCTTTTTAATTTTTTTAAATGCCCATTTGTAGATACTGTCGATCTGTTTGGGAGAACGGTAACGGTATAAACCGGAATTGGCCTTTTCCCTGATCTCGCGGAAAATCCGGAGATCGGCTTTCATCTCCGGGGAGGTTAGTATTTTATTATAGATGTTTACGCTGTCGCCGGTTGGTTGTGGCCGGGTTTGCGCGGCAAATGTTTTTACAAAAGATAATTGCGTTAACAAAACGAATAAGAATAGTTTTCTCATACTGCAGATGTGGCGTTATTGGTTGAAATAATTGTTGTAAGCTCCAGGTTTAACGGCGAAGCCCCGGTTATATTACTGCCGCCTGAAATATTCCTGGCAAGCGGTTGTAAAAGCGCTTGGTTGGTAGAATCCGGCAGACGAATATACAACTTTGAGCATGGGTTTTTGTCGCAATAAAAAAGGACAAACCGCTGATCGATTTGTCCTCTTCTTCGTGTCCTGGATTGGATTCGAACCAATGGCCTACTGCTTAGAAGGCAGTTGCTCTATCCAGCTGAGCTACCAAGACTTATGTGTTCCTTTTCCCTTGTAATGTGAAATAAAATGTTATATTTATCTCGCGTTTTGGGAGTGCAAATTTATGTAAATTTCTCCCAATAAATCAAATTTAATTTATTTTTCTTTAAATATCGTTTTGAATACCATGGATGTACAAATAGAATCAAGCTGGAAGGAAGCGCTAAAGGACGAATTTCACAAATCGTATTTTGATCAGATCGTCATGTTTCTCAAACATGAGAAAGCATTGAATAAAGTGATCTATCCCGCAGGAAACCTCATCTTTAATGCTTTTGATAAAACGCCGATAGACAAGGTAAAGGTAGTGATTCTTGGCCAGGATCCGTATCATGGTGCGGGTCAGGCGCATGGGCTTAGTTTTTCTGTGCCGGATGGCGTTAAACCGCCCCCTTCCCTGGTAAATATCTACAAGGAAATGAAAACGGACCTCGGGCTGGAGATCCCTGCCAGTGGCAATCTCACCAAATGGGCCGAGCATGGCGTACTGTTATTAAACGCCTTTCTTACGGTAAGGGCCGGAGAACCTGCTTCACACAGCAAAATAGGCTGGGGCGATTTTACAGATGCAGTGATCAGAAATATTTCCGATAAACGTTCCGATGTGGTATTCCTGCTCTGGGGCCGGTTTGCACAGGATAAACAATATTTGATAGACGCCACAAAACATCATATTTTGCAGGCAGCACACCCCTCTCCTTTTAGCGCCGATAAAGGCTTTTTTGGATGCCGGCATTTCTCAAGAACCAACGAAATACTCGGTAAAGCAGGGATAGCACCGGTAGACTGGAGATTATAAAAGTAAAAGCTATGTTGAAAAATATCCTTGGTAGAATATTCGCAGCCTGGATGTTGCTGTTGTTCGCGGGCACCATGCTGATCGTATTTATTCCTATCTGGATTTTCTCTTTCTGTCCCGATCCCAGGAAATCAAAGGGGTTCCTGGCTATAGGGAGAGTATGGATGAAGGTATATATGCCGCTGATCGGATGCCCCGTATACAGAAAAGGCACCGAATATTTTGCACCCGGACAAACCTATGTGATCGTATGTAATCATAACTCACTGATAGATGTACCTGTTACCACCGCTAAAATACCCGGTGCCAATAAAACACTTGCCAAAGCTTCACTGGGAAAAATACCCCTCTTTGGCGTACTGTATAAGATCGGTGGCATCATGGTGGATCGCAGCAGCGAAGCCAGCAGAAAACAAAGTGTAATAGAAATGAAACAGGCCCTTGCTAAGGGCCTGCATATCCTTTTATACCCGGAAGGCACGCGCAACCGTACCTCCGAACCATTAAAAGCCTTCTACGACGGCGCTTTTGCACTAGCCATAGATACGCAACTGCCGCTGATTCCATCCCTGCTGTTTCACACCAAAAAGATATTACCGGTCGGAAGAAAATTCTTCGCATGGCCCCACCGTATCGATTATCATTTTCTGCCCCCTGTGCCTACTGCAGGCCTTAACAGGGACGACCTGCCGGCACTGAAGGAAAAGGTGTTTAAGCAGATGTGGGAGTATTATATAAAGCGGGATATATAGCGCGTCTTACGCATGATTTTTTTCTTGCCCAGGATTTTTTCTTGCCCAGGATTAACGGTGATTATGATGATTTTCAGGATTTTTTCTTGTGATTATAATTTGATTTTAAAAGATTCGGGAAGATCTAAACGAATTTATCCGCTTAGATCTTCCCGAATCTTTTAAAATCAAAAAAGAAAAAATCCTGAAAATCATCATAATCACCGTTAATCCTGGGCAAGAAAAAATCCCCGGCAAAAAAACCTCCCGGTCTAAAGGTCGTAAAACTGTCTCGATCGGTTTATTCGCAGATCCCTCAGAATACCGGCTTTCGGGTTAATGGTAATACTAAACTGCCGGAAGGTACCAAACGGAATCAGGTTAATAGACATCTGCCAGCAGTGCAGATCCCGCGAGATATACATGTTCGTATAGGCGATCTGCATATTGGTGAAATCGAAACCACTGTTCAATCCGATCTTCCATTTAGGCGTCAGGCTAAAGTCGCCGTTGAAACTAACGTATTGGGTTATACGTTTTACAACACCACCGGAATCAGGGATTACGGTATTGGTGTATGATAAGCTATATGAGAGATCCACACGCCATGGAATATCAAAATCCACATACTCGCCAGGGTTATTACGTACCATGGCCAGCTGCCGCTGTTGCGCAGCAAAGGCAGCATCCGCGCCCTGTGCATTCTCAATAGAATCTATTTTCTGTTCCTTGGCCTGGCTCTTTTTATCTTTCGACTGGAACGATGTACTCATGGAAATACTGGCGTTGGTTAAACGGCCAATACTGAATTTACCCTGCTGCCACACATATTTGTCGATACGGTTCCCGCGCGCATTCGTCTGGTAAGGATCAATATTACCACTGGCGGAAATGTTCAGCTTATCAAATAAGTTGGTACGCGCGTATATACTGAAGGTCGACAGCTTAAAGGAATCTGCTACCAGGTTATAACTACCGTTAATACCAAAACCATCCAGCAACTTTATCTTTCGTTCATGGTTCCCCGTAGTATCCTTTTTTGAGTATACCTTCATTTCCAGGTTGTTATCCAAACCGAAGTTCAACCCGCCGAAAGACCCGGGAGAAGGTACACCGATAATAGCCCCATCATATACCGATACCATGGACTTATCGCCTTCTTTGTTATATTGTAACTCCTTATAGAGGTTGGGATTCAGATCCGGCCGGTAACTGGCGCTCAGTGTGGGCCGCATCACATGACGGATGGCCTTTACCTTTGAGTGCTTATTAAAGGTGTACATGCCATACATAGCGGTGGACAGCGACAAGCTGGCGCTCACGTCACGGGCGGTGAAGAAGCCGGCCTGGTAAGAAGTATCGATGGCGCCTTTGGTACCCAATCCGGGATTGTTTTTATTGGGATCCCATTTACGGTTGAACTTTTTGGTATACCAGTATTCTGTATAGTTAATACCCGGCGACAGCGTAAATGTTTTAAATACCGGGATGGAGAAGGAGACCGGGATATTATGCTGCATGCCTGTTTGCATAGCATCAAACATGGCCTGTTTACCAAACAGCGAGTCTTTAAAGTTAGCCTGGTTGCGCAACACCGTATTATAGGACACCCCAATTTTCTCATACCATTTTGGCGTACCTACCATTTCTTTTGGCTGGAAAGGGTAGATAGTATTTACCGTAAAGGTTCCGTCCGGGAAGGAAACAGACACATCGCGGGTACTAAGGTTCTGTGAATGGTTCAGGCCCAGTGTCAGGTTATAGGGCTTGCCGATCCAGGTTTTGGAGAACGTGATAGACGATCCGATGTTATTGTTTACACGCGTGTTATAGTCGTATACGTTATACCTGTTGTAAGAAGAGGTCCCAAAATTTACCGCTGCCCCGAAGTTTACACCCGGCCTGGCCTTGCTGTCCATGCTGTGATTCCAGGTTACCCGGAAATCTTTCGAGGTGCTGAACTCTGATTTCACGGCAGGATCGCCAAAACGGGTATTGGCAAAGCTGAGGTTAAGCCCCCCGTTATATTTGTACCGCTTACGATAGGTAGGACTGGCCGTCATGCTCCAACTGCCGTATGAGTATACGTCACCCCGCATCGTGAGGTCAAAATTGTCGCCCAAACCTATATAGTACCCTCCGTTTTCAAGACCTATCCCCTTCTGCTGATTTACCACATACTGCGGAGGCAGGATACCCGACCGCTGTCCCTGCGTGATAGGGAAAATGGCAAAAGGTATAAATAAAGGCGTAGGAATACCTTCAATTTCCAGGTTGGCCGGGCCGGAAATAACCAGTTTATCAGGGATAACCTTTATTTTGCGGGCCCGGAAGCTGAAATGCGGCGTATCCAGGTTACAGGTGGTATAGCCATTTTTAAAACCGAAAATGGTATTATCTGCAGCTTTTTTGGTCTGTGCACTATGAATATAGCCTTCGCCGTACTGGGACCGGGTATTATAGATCTTTGCCTTTTGGGAAGTAAAGTTATAACGGAGGGTATCCGATTCAAAGCTTTGTCCGCCATCGTTCATAACCGGCCCGCCAAACAGTTTACCGGCCGTATCCTTGGCATTGGTAGCTTCCAGCACACCGGTTTCCTGGTCGAAATTCATTTTTTCGGCAGAAAGATCAATGGTTTTGTACTTTGTGTTGGCAGTACCATATAAATAAAAGCGTTTGTCGGGTACCATCAGGATGATAGAGTCCTTGGCTTTATAATTAACCGGCGCATCCAGCGTGTCTTTCGATATCTTTGGTACAAACAGGGTATCAACCGTGCCGGCTCCGCTGGTATCCTTATCCCTGGACAGTATATTGGTATCGGAGGCGGCAGCCGGGGTAACAGCAGGTCGTTGGGTTTTACCCGTATCTTTCCTGGTTACCGGAGTCGTATCTGCCAAACTTTTGTTAAAAAATGAAACAGCATGTGGCCTGGTGGCTGCAACTGCATCTATAATAAAGGGAATGGCAATCAACATACCGGCAAAAACCAGGTATGTATGTCGAAAAAACTTTTTATAATTATTTTTGTAGCTGATGTTCATGTGTTACGGCGGCCACAAACCTACAAGATTTTATACAATTTATTACAAAAGGCAACTTGTATTGTTTAGCGGCAGGTATTAGTCAGATTGACGTAAACTCGCAAGGAGCAAGCGGATTATTAATTTAACAGATAAACTTATTTTTTTATTTTTTGTGAAAAACAGCACCCATTAAAATGAGAATCATGCGCTGGAACCGATTTTGGATTTTAGGACTGGGAACACTATTCACCTGTACCTTTTTTATTCAGGCCAAAAATAATCCCGTTTCCTCAAAACAGGATAAGCCTATCAGAACGATTGTAATTGATGCCGGCCACGGCGGTGAAGATCCCGGCGCCAAAGGCAGCTACTCCACCGAAAAACAGGTCACCCTCGAAGTAGCCCTGAAACTGGGGAAAATCCTGGAAGAAAATATGCCCGATGTAAAGGTGGTGTATACACGAAAAAGCGACCGCTTTGACGATCCCCGCAAAAAAGCCCAGATCGCCAACGATAATAAGGGAGAACTCTTCGTATCCATCCACTGTAATTCAACCGGTAAAATCCGTAAAGTAGTAGACTACAAAACCGTTTACCGCAAAAAAGGTAAAAGGAAAATAGCGGTTAAACAGCCGATATATGCCTACTACCCCAGCAATGCCAAAGGCACGGAAACGTATATATGGGCCACCAGCAAGAATAACGCAAAAATGGAATCCCTGAAACAAAATTCCGTTATCGTATTGGACGCCAACTCAGAAGAAACCAAACAGCTGATGGACGATACCGATCCCGAAACCTTTATCCTGCTTAACACCCTGCGGAATGCCTACTTCGACCAAAGCCTCCGTCTTTCCACCCTTATTGAAGATGAATTTACCCGGGTAGGACGTATCAGCCGCGGCGCAAGACAAAGGAATGAAAAAGGTATCTGGGTATTATCCGCCACCGCCATGCCCAGCGTACTCGTGGAACTGGGCTTTATCAGCAACCCGGAAGAGGAAGACTACCTCAATTCCAACAACGGACAACAGGAACTGGCCAACTGTATCTATAAAGCTATTAAACGTTACCGGGAAGAACTCGACAGGTTCACCAATAACCGTAATTCCCAGCCGTCTACCACCAGCATACAATCCAAAGGCAATAACACACATGCTTCCCTCCAACCCGGTAAAACAGGCCGTAACAAGCCCGCCGCACCGCAACCCGGCGACAGCTACTGCGTACAACTGCTCATTACAGATAAATTTTATAAACCAGGAGCTTCCATTTTCAGGAAGCTCCATGGTGACATCAACCGTCAACAGGTGGTGATGAATAAAAAAAAACTAAACAAATATATATGGGGCCGTTTCAAAACAGACCAGCAAGCCTCCAGTGCCCTGCGCAAGGCCCGCAAACTGGGATTTAAAGACGCTTTTGTTACCTCCTGCTAGTTCCCGCTACCTCCCATACCCCTTCCCCGTTTTCCCCCTTTCCCCTTTTTTATTAGCAACATTTTTACACGATCACTTCCCGTGCATGCTTTTTGATTATTTTTGCGTGAACGTATACGAATCTCATGCTCAAATTATCTAATGAAACCAAAGTTGGTATATTAACGGTGCTGGGTATAACCTTACTTGTGCTGGGCTTTAATTTACTGAAGGGGAAAAGCCTTTTTTCACATAATAAAACCATTTACGCCGTATATAAGCAGGTAAACGGATTACAACCCGCCAATGCTGTACAGGTAAATGGACTGGTAGTAGGCAGTGTATCCAATCTGGAAGTAATGGATAAAGATGCCTCCAGGATACTGGTAGCCATCACCATTACCAAAAAAATTGATATCCCGCGCAACTCCGTTGCCCGCATCAGCAGCGATCTCCTGGGTACCAAAACAGTACAGATGGACCTGGGTAACGCCAGCGAATATCTGAAAAGCGGCGATACCATCTATGCCGCGGTAGACGGCTCCATGACAGATGCACTCAAAGAACAGCTTAACCCGCTGGTAAAAAAACTGGAAGGCACCCTCTCTAATATTGATACCGTACTGCTGTCTGTGAATGCCATTCTCGACACCACCGCAAAAGGTAACCTGCAGGACGCCATCCGTAACCTGAATACCACCATGCGTAACTTTACGCATACCTCCGCATCCCTGAATGGCATGCTGGATCCTGATAAAGGCAATATCCAGAAAACATTCAACAACCTGGCCGCTGTAACCGGTAACCTGAAAGACAACAACGCTAAAATCACAGGTATACTCGACAACGCCCAGAAAACCACCGATGCGCTGGCAAAAGGAAACATCGACAAAACATTACTGCAACTGCAACAAACAATCAACAGCCTGAACCAGACCATCAACAAACTCAATACTACCGATGGCACCGCAGGTTTGATGCTGAACGATAAAAAAGTGTATAACAACCTTCAGTACTCACTGGGTAACCTGAATAAGCTGCTGGAAGACCTCCGCGTCAATCCAAAACGCTATGTACACTTTTCCCTGTTTGGCAAAAAAGATAAAACGAAGCCGTTACCTTCTGATTCAGCGGCACAACAATAAGCATCAATGCATCGATACATAAAATCAGGGACCTTCCTGGCCGTAATATGCCTGCTGGCATTTTCGGCCAGCGCCCAGTTTCCGGCCGAACCGGCTCCGAAAAAAGGGTCTGTTATTGAAATAATTCATTCAGACTCACTGATCATGAATGATCATGATTCTATCAGCATTACCCGATTCCTCGGTAATGCCGTCTTTAAACAGGGAAGTACCCTGTTTAACTGTGACAGCGCGATAAAAAATAACAAAACGAATATCATCGACGCTTACGGTCATATTCATATTAACCAGGCCGACAGCGTTCATATCTACGGTAACTTTCTTAACTACGATGCCAACACCCGCATCGCCCTGTTAAGAGAAGATGCACGACTCACCGATGGTAAAGTTACCATCACCGGACCCGAACTACAATACGACATGAATGCCAAAATTGGCTCCTACACCCAGTCAGGACGGCTCGTAAACGGTAAAAGCGTACTTACCAGCGATGAAGGATACTACTACACAGAAACCAAAGAGATGCATTTCATCCGGAACGTGTTGCTCGTAGATCCCGAATACACCCTCAATACCAGCGAACTGCTGTATAATACCGATACAAAAATTGCCACTATCATCGCCCCTACCACTATCAACAATAACGACAAAAGCACTATGTATGCTACCAGTGGTTATTATGATACGGATAAAGGATACGGCAACTTTGGCAACCGGCCTACCATCGAAGACAGTACCGGTACACTCACAGCCGATAATATTGAAATGGATAAATTAACCGGTATGGCCTATGCCACCGGCAATATGGTATACAAGGATACAGCACGCAAAATGTCGCTGCTGGCCAACAAAGGCATCGCCAATCAGCGCGAAAAAACAATCCTGGCCACCCAGAAGCCATTGCTCATCATGGAAAAAAACAAAGATACCCTGTATATGGCCGCTGACACCCTGTTTTCAGGCGTAATCGGACCAAACGACAGTTTGTCTATTCCATCTGTTGCAGGCCTCAAACGCATCCCCGACTCACCTACCAAAAACCTGGAGGCACTAAAAACCATACGACCGCCGGAGAGATTCGACGCCGTCATTTCTCCCGTTGCCCTCGGCGATTCTATTGCCAGGAAACAAAAAGATAGTATAGCCGGCAACGTTATGATGTTCATGGCCGACAGCGCCCTGGCAAAAACAAGGCAGAAACTCGATACCTCCCTGGTGAAAAATGTGAAAGTAGCGCCCATTCCGGATGTAGCCGTGCGCGATTCCCTGCCGGGAATTAAACATCATGCAGACAGTATGGCGCTGAAAGCACCAAAAGATACCAGTGAGCAACGCTATATTCTTGCTTATCATAACGTCCGTATATTTTCAGACTCCCTGCAGGGAGTGGCCGACAGTGTTTACTATTCTTCCAAAGATTCCGTCTTCCGCTTCTACCGCAACCCGGTGCTCTGGTCCAACAATACCACGCAACTGAGCGGCGATACCATCCTGATGTATACAAAGAACCAGACGGCCGACAGGATGGAGCTGAAAAATAATGGATTCATTATCAATGAAGCCGGCCCGGGCATGTTTAACCAGATCAAAGGCAACACCGTTACAGGTTATGTAGTAGGCGAAACCCTCGACTGGATGCACGTGGAAGGGAACGCCGAAACCATCAACTATATCAAAGATCAGGCAGGCGCCTATATGAGCGTTAATAAAACCCAGTGCGCCACCATCAATATCTTCTTCAAAAAAGGAGAAGTAAACAAAGTAGTTTTTTATAAAGATGCAGAAGGCACCGTTTATCCGTTTACACAACGTCCTAAAGAACAGTTACAACTGGAAAACTTCAAATGGGACATTAAGCGGCAGCCGAAAAGTAAGTACGAGCTAATGCAATAAAAGAATGACGAATTAAAAATTACGAATTACGAGGTAAATACGACCATTGCCAATCTTCCAGTACTCGTAATTCGTAATTCGTAATTCGTAATTTTTTTTAATTCGCAATTCTTTATATTATGATCCGGCACTCTATTAACATTATCCGAAAAACACTGATTTCCCCTATCTACACCTTTTTAAAAGACAGTCGTGCGGTAGGTATTGTACTCATAGTATGTACCCTCATATCTATGATACTGGCTAATTCAGCTGTTCAGGAGGATTATGTTGGATTCTGGAACACCCTCTTTGATCCGGCAGGCGGACATCATTACCAATACCGCGCCCTGCACCTTCCCAACTCCTACCTGTTATGGATAAACGATGGGATGATGGTCCTGTTTTTTTTTCTGGTAGGCATGGAAATAAAAAGAGAGCTTACCGTAGGTGAACTGTCTTCCCTAAAAAAATCCATTTTACCGGTACTGGCAGCCATCGGCGGAATGCTGTTTCCCGCACTCATATTTACCCTGTTTAATAAAAATACACCCTATGCCCATGGCTGGGGTATTCCCATGGCTACTGATATTGCTTTCTCCCTGGGAATATTATCCCTGCTGGGCAAAAGGGTGCCGGTAGGACTGAAAATATTCCTGATGGCATTGGCTATTATCGATGATCTCGGAGCCATATTAACCATTGCTGTTTTTTATACCCCTCACCTAGACGTAAAATACCTGCTGATAGGTGGCGCCGTACTGCTAATTCCGCTGGTGCTCAATTTCTTAAAAGTACACCGGCCCATTTTCTACTACATTCCGGGACTGGTACTCTGGTATTGCCTCTTCAATTCAGGGATACATGCCACTATCGCCGGCGTGCTGCTGGCATTCTGTATTCCGCAGGAGAAGATCGCGCAACTGGTACATAATTTACATGACCCGGTAAATTTTGTCATCATGCCCGTGTTCGCCCTGGCCAATACTGCCATACAGCTACCTTCCGATATGGCCGGCGCCCTGCAGAATGATATCAGTTATGGCATTATAGCCGGACTGGTGCTGGGAAAACCATTAGGTATTTTTGCACTTTCTTTTCTTGCTGTAAAATTAAAACTGGCCACCCTTCCCTCAAAAGCAGGCTGGATGCAGCTGATTGGCGTTGGATTAATTGCCGGTATCGGGTTTACCATGTCTATTTTTATCTCCTCCCTGGCCTATGCAGAGCGGGAATTACAGATTATTGCCATCATATCCGTGATAGCAGCTTCCCTGCTGGCGGGCATTGCAGGATTCATTTTTCTCCGCCTCCTTAAGCCGGTTGGCATTGTTCTTGTAAAGCAATCATGATTTAATTTTCGTCGTGCATTTATACTTTAGAAAGGAAGCCAACGTTTCTTAACGTATATTTTTTAAGTTTCAATTCAAACAACACATCTATGAAAAAAGTCGTGTTACTTTTCAGCCTGATTACCATGCTTGCTATACAGGCGAACGCGCAGAAGAAAAAAAGTTACAAAAGCAGCGATCCATCCAATTACAATACTGCGCTGGGTATCCGTTTAAACCCATGGATAGTGGGCTTTACCATTAAACATTTTATCCAGGGGCCTCATGCCATTGAAGGTATGGTAACTACAAATCATGAACACAGAAGCAATGTTACATTCACAGCGTTGTACGAATACAACTGGAATATAGGTTTACCGGAACTGAATATGTATGCCGGTGGCGGTGCGCACATCGGCTTCTACGACCGTCGTGATTACGACTGGGATCGTTATGTAGACAAAGGTAAAGGTACCTATGTATCACCAGGACTGGATGGTATTATCGGTATTGAGTATACCTTCAAAAAAATTCCTTTAAACATCAGTGCCGATCTGAAACCTTACGTACAGTTTGTTGGACCCACCAACTATATGGGTGAGGAGATTGGCGGTGTGTCTGCCAGGTTTACATTCTAAACAAACGGACCACTTCATCACAAACGGATCATGAGGCAAGCATGGTCCGTTTTTTTATGTTCCTTATTTTGGAGTAATTTTAGGTTCAACTACCGGACATGAAAATCTTTTCTGCTGCACAAATCAGGGAGGCAGATGCCTTCACGATCGCCCACGAACCCATCAGCAGCTCCGGCCTGATGGAAAGAGCGGCGGGCAAGTGCGCAGCCTGGCTCGAAGATCACTACTCCCCTGTACATCCCGTTTATATTTTTTGCGGGAAAGGAAATAATGGAGGAGATGGACTCGTGATAGCCCGTTTACTGCTCGATCATGGCTACACAGTTCGTACCGGTATATTGCAGTACAGCCCCAAAGCCAGCGCTGACCAGGAACTCAAACTGCAGGCGCTGCAGGAACATTATTCTTCAACTGTTTACGATATAGGCGATATATCTGATTTCCCTGCCCTTCCGGCAAATGCAATAATCATTGATGCCATTTTTGGCACCGGCATGAGCCGGCCAATAGAAGGATGGACAGCCGGTATTATCCATCTGATCAATGACCAGCGGCAAAAACATGTGATCATTTCCGTAGATATGCCTTCCGGCCTGATGGCCGATGAAAGCAATCGCCATACCGCCGTGGTACAGGCGCATTACACGCTGAGTTTCGAATTTTACAAGCTGGCTTTCCTGCTGCGGGAAAACGCTCCCTATGCAGGTGAAGTGCATATCCTGCCCATTGGATTGCATCCGGATTATATAACGCAAACGCCTGCACGATATCACCTGTCTGACCGTGAAATTATGCGCACCATTTATCGCCCGCGCGATCCGTTTGCGCATAAAGGCACCTATGGCCATGCGCTGCTCATTGCCGGAAGCTATGGCAAAATGGGCGCCGCCATACTCAGTGCCAGGGCCTGTTTACGCGCCGGAGCCGGACTCCTCTCCTGTCATGTTCCGCAGTGTGGCTACGATATTATGCAGATCAGCGAACCATGCGCAATGTGTATTACCGACGAGGATCCCCGCTACAATACACACTTTCACCAGGATATTACCAATACAAACTATAAAGCAATAGGCATAGGGCCCGGACTGGATACGCAACCGGGAACCGCTAAATCCTTTGAACACCTGTTGTCCGGCTGGCAACGCCCTATGGTGATAGATGCAGATGCACTCAACCTGATTTCCGTATATCCGTTCCTGTTAGCCAGGATACCGGCCGGCAGCATACTTACCCCGCATCCGAAAGAGTTTGAACGTTTGTTTGGTCCCAGCGCCAATGATACGGCCCGCCTGGACCTGTTGTCGAAGCAGGCTGTCAGCCTGCAGATCTATATCATACTAAAAGGACGATATACCGCCATAGCCTGCCCCGATGGCGCAGTTTACTTTAATAATACCGGCAACCCCGGCATGGCCACAGGCGGCAGCGGAGATGTGCTAACCGGTATATTAACCGGCCTGCTTTCCCAGGATTATTCTCCCAAAGCAGCGGTGCTGCTGGGTGTTTGGCTGCATGGCTATGCCGGAGATCTCGCAGCTGCACACCTTTCGCAGGAAGCTATGACGGCCACCGATATTATCAGCTGGCTGGGTAAAGCCTTCCAGGAAGGGATTTGATGCGCCCCTGTGTAAAATTCCCATAATATCCCCTTTCCCTGTTATTTTTTTTCGCCCCAAACACTGGCTCATGGCGCATGTGTGCAATAATTTTATTTATTCCCTACACTATTAATAATTTATGTTTTATATTCATTTGAAATATTTTTTTTTGGAATCCTATTCTTTTTAATTATTAAACTTTTTTGTCAACCACGTTTTTATAAATTTCGATTACATGAATATAGTTTACCTCGTACCGTGTTTTGGATTACTGGCTTTGTTATTTACAGCCGTCAAGAGCGCCTGGGTTTCAAAACAGGATGCCGGCAACGACAAGATGAAAGAGATAGCTCAGCATATTGCTGAAGGCGCTATGGCATTTCTTAAGTCTGAGTATAAAGTCCTTATTTACTTTGTTATTATTGCTGCCCTGCTCCTGGGTTATATGGGAGCTACACACGAAAATTCACACTGGTCTATTGCACTGGCCTTTATTATAGGTGCTGTATTTTCTGCTGTTGCAGGCTTTATAGGAATGAGAATAGCTACCAAAGCCAATGTGCGCACAGCGCATGCAGCACGTACCAGTCTTGCCAAAGCGCTGCAGGTATCTTTTACCGGCGGTTCTGTAATGGGAATGGGAGTTGCCGGCTTGGCGGTACTTGGTCTCGGATCCTTGTTCATCATCCTGAAATCATATTTTGTTGCGGCAGCCAATACAGCTGAAATGATCAAAACGATTGAAGTGCTTACCGGCTTTTCGCTGGGTGCTGAAAGTATCGCTTTGTTTGCCCGCGTGGGTGGTGGTATATACACCAAGGCTGCCGATGTGGGCGCCGACCTCGTAGGTAAAGTAGAAGCCGGTATCCCGGAAGACGATCCGCGCAATCCTGCTACCATCGCCGATAACGTAGGAGATAATGTAGGGGACGTAGCCGGTATGGGCGCCGATTTGTTCGGTTCCTATGTAGCTACAGTATTAGCCACTATGGTACTGGGATCTGAAACAGTTTCGCAGGATGCCTTTAGCGGTATTGCTCCTATCTTATTACCAATGATCATTGCAGGTGCGGGTATTATCTTTTCTATGATCGGAACCCTGTTTGTACGGATCAGCGACGCAGCAGGATTAAATACCGGTGTGGTACAAAAAGCACTGAACCTTGGTAACTGGGGCTCCATTGTATTAACAGCCGTTGTTTCCTATTTCCTGGTAAACTGGATACTGCCCGATAACACCATGGTTTTACGTGGCCATGAGTTTACCCGCGGAGAAGTATTTGGCGCCATCATGGTAGGTTTGGCGGTTGGTACGCTGATCAGTATTATTACAGAATATTACACTGCCATGGGCAAACGTCCGGTGAAATCCATCATCCGTCAATCCGCTACCGGCGCTGCCACCAACATTATTGGTGGTTTGTCTGTAGGAATGGAATCCACCACCTTGCCGATACTGGTGCTGGCCGCCGGTATTGCCGGTTCTTTCCATCTTGCAGGATTATACGGTGTAGCTATTGCCGCCGCCGGTATGATGGCCACTACCGCTATGCAGCTGGCCATCGACGCTTTTGGTCCTATTGCCGATAACGCCGGAGGTATTGCGGAAATGAGTGAACTGCCAAAAGAAGTAAGAGAAAAAACAGATATCCTGGATGCAGTAGGTAATACCACTGCCGCTACCGGTAAAGGTTTTGCCATTGCTTCCGCTGCATTAACCGCGCTGGCGCTGTTCGCTGCCTTTGTGGGTGTAGCAGGTATCCAGGGCATCGATATTTATAAAGCCAATGTACTCGCCGGTCTATTTGTTGGCGGTATGATACCATTTATATTTTCATCGCTTGCCATTGCGGCGGTAGGCCGCGCAGCTATGGCTATGGTGGAAGAAGTACGCCGCCAGTTCCGCGAAATACCGGGCATCATGGAAGGTACCGGCAAACCGGAATATGATAAATGCGTGGCGATCTCCACACAGGCCTCTATCCGTGAAATGATGCTGCCTGGCGCCATTGCCCTCATCTCCCCGCTGTTGGTGGGTTTCCTGGCCGGTCCCGAAGTACTGGGCGGTTTCCTGGCCGGAGCCACCGTAACTGGTGTACTGATGGGGATTTTCCAGAATAACGCCGGTGGCGCCTGGGATAATGCTAAAAAATCATTCGAAAAAGGCGTGGAAATTAATGGCGAAACCTACTATAAAAAGTCTGAGCCACATAAAGCTTCTGTAACCGGCGATACTGTAGGTGATCCGTTTAAAGATACTTCCGGCCCATCCATGAACATCCTCATCAAACTGATGTCGATCGTATCATTGGTTATTGCGCCTACTCTCGCGGAAATATTCCACACCAAACAGCCTCCGGTGCCTCCAACTGCTAAAACAGAAACGGTACAACCGGCAGCCAAAACAGTTAGCGGCAAAGCCACTGCCTACCTGTTCGAAAAGAAATAAGTTGATTGAGATATAAGCGGATTCCCGTCAGTACACTGTACTGACGGGAATTGTTTTTTTATGGCATTTCCCGGGAATGATGCCCTCCCGTGTTGGCTGCTGCAAGCAACTCCCTTGCCCGGCCGTTATATGCAGCGGCCCATGCGCTGCCCGCTGTGCCCCAACTGAATTTTCCTGCCAGTAACACCCGCTGATCCTGTATTCCCCGGCAAATACAATACCTGTGAATTATCTGCCAATCGGTATGCCCGCTGTAGCCCTGCCCTGACCAGGGTTTCCCTACCTGTAGCACCCGCTCCTGTATTCCCATCACCCTGGAATTATCCGCCAAGCCGCATGCCCGCTGCGTTATTCATCTCCCCCAAACCTCCGCCGCCCGCATTTCAACCCCCGAAAAAAATAAATTCCCCAAAAAATCAACTTTCCTTTTGGCGTTTTAAATATCTTTCCTACATTTGTACTGTAATTAAAATTATTACAGATTAAAGATCTGTATTTTTTTAATCTAAAACTGTAACATTTTTTATATCAATTAAACAATCAGTACAGGCAGACTGTAATATTAAACACCATAAAATAATTAACACATGAAAGTAGCCATCATCGGAGCATCCGGATTTATTGGTTCCGCCATCTTAAACGAAGCACTGAACAGGGGACATGAAGTAACCGCGATTGTACGCAATCCTGAAAAAATAACCGTACAAAACCCGCATCTGACGGTGAAAAAAGGTGATGTCACCAATGAAGCCGCCCTGACCCCGCTGCTGGCTGGCAACGACGCTGTAATCAGCTCCTACAGCGCACATGACTCCGCTACCTACCTCAAAGCTATCCATGCTATTATTGATGCTACTAAAAAAGCCGGTATCAAGAGATTGATTGCTGTGAGCGGCGCAGGCAGCCTGGAAATAGCACCGGGCTTACAATTGCTCGATACGCCCGAATTTCCGGCAGAGTGGAAAGAAGGCGCTTCCGCTACCCGCGATGCTTTCCACGTCATCAAAGGCACCAACGACCTCGACTGGACCGTACTGAGCCCCGCCATGATGATACAACCAGGCGAACGCACCGGAAAATTCCGCCTCGGAACAAACCAGGTAGTTTTTAACGATAAAGGTGAAAGCAAGATTTCTACCGCAGATTACGCAGTGGCATTACTGGATGAACTGGAACAGCCTAAACATATCAAACAGCGGTTTACACTGGCCTACTAATAGCTGGTAACGATATACTTTTACATACAGGACGAACACTTGTTTGTCCTGTTTTTTTATCCCCTCATTTTCATGGGGCTCACGCCGAACTTCTTACGAAAAGCATTACTGAAATGCTGCGGGGAAGAATAACCCGCTTCTTCTGCAATCACCGCCATGGTCTGATGTCCTGCCAGGATCAGTTCCCTGGCCAGCTCCAGCCGGCGTTCGCTCAGGTATCCAAAAACCGTATTATCAAAAAGCGCCTTAAAACCGGACTTCAACTTAAATTCATTCAATCCCGTTTTACGCGACAACTGTTCAAGACTCAACGGTTGTTGCATATGCTGTAGAAGCAGTTCCCGGGCATAATGTAACTTCTCTGTATCCGTAGCGGATATTTTAATACCGGTTTGTTTAACGGAATACAGCTCATTTTCCGTTTGCTCACATTGTAAAGCCAGCAGCTCTATCGCCTTCGACTGCAGGAATAGCTTTTTCAACCCTCCCCGGAAACTGCACTGACGCACTTCATCCATTACCATCCGCATGCGCGGGGTGATACGGGGATTAAACTTCTCTGCAAGGGTGGCCGTTTTATTAACGGCTACGTTATTGGCTAAACCATCCAGCACCTTCCCGTTATTCTCCGCCAGCTCCAGGAAACGACCGGGCGTAAAGGTCAGCGCAAAAAACTGTATATCCAGCTGCTTCTTTACTGCTGCTGATTCTGAGTCACTCGGACTAAATATCAGGTTATGTTCCAGCGTTTTGAATTTCAAATGATTTGCAATGCCGGATATGGAAGTCGTCACATCGCCCTGTTCCATAAACATCATCAGCACACGGGGCTCCTGGAAATCCGACATGATGTGAATATTCTCGTATACGTTGGCCGTACAGTAAGCAATACTGGTTCCCTCAAAGCAGGATTCCGTCAGGGAAGCAGAACCGAAATGGTGATGCATGGCCTGGGTCTGTTCCAACATCACCCTGGAATTGATGCGTTGGGAATCGAAAGGTTGATCCTCCGTTAACAATACCTGGTTGGCATCATCCGTAATAATTACGCCCATAAATAATCCTTTTCGTATAAGTATTTATCCGTTTCGTGTAACAGCTATATGGGATAACAGCAGCAAATTTGCACAAAAATATTCCGAATATTAAATTAAATAAGCCATGATGGGAATATTCCGTACCAATATTACAACTGTTCAGGATAGAAACAATGTTATTCATGCCATTTCAGCAGAATTTAGCGTAAACGCCTGTAGTGTGGATCTGGAGGATTGCGACAGGGTATTACGCGTGGTCAGCCCCCAATCATTAGCAGAACAAACCATTATTGAGTTTGTAACCCGCCTTGGATTTAGTTGCGACATCCTGGATTAGTTAGATACAAGGCATAACATCTAAAAAGCTGTCCTGGTGAAGCCAGCAGCGGACTACACCGCCGCCGCCCTTCATCATGACAGCTTTATTCCATTTATAAAAAAATAATTTATTGGCGTAGGGGTAGAATATTTTTGTGACGTCTTATATGCAACATGCCGGAAAAAGGCAATGGAAATCATATAAAAACGGACTCATTTTTTATGAAAACTAAGGCAACCCTGTTGCTGTCGCTGCTCCTTCTCGTTTTAGCAGGACAAACAACAACCGCACAGCAGCAACGATATACCGTAAGCGGCTATGTAAAAGACAAACAAAACGGAGAAAGCCTGGTGGGCATCTCCATTGGTAAAAGCGGTACCACACTGGGTACTGTGAGTAACCAATATGGCTTTTACTCCCTTACGCTTCCGGCAGGAGAACATGAAATTCAGTTTTCCTTTATGGGCTATGGCACCTACAAAACCACCGTTAATCTGAAAAAAAATGCTACTATCGACGTAAGCATGGAAGCAACCAGCAGCCAGCTCAACGTGGTAACGGTAAACGGACAGAAACAGGAAAGAACGGTGAATACCCTTAACACCAGCATCAATAAACTGGATATTGCGCAAATGAAAAAGATGCCCACCTTCATGGGTGAGGTAGATGTACTGCGCGCCATTCAAACCCTTCCCGGTGTAAATACTGTAGGAGAAGGTGCTTCCGGTTTTAACGTACGCGGTGGCAACAGCGATGAAAACCTCATCCTGCTGGATGAAGCCCCCGTATACAATTCCACTCACATGCTCGGTTTCTTTTCTGTATTCAATCCTGATGCAGTAAAAAGCCTGAACCTGATCAAAGGCGGATTCCCAGCTGAATACGGCGGTCGTACCTCTTCTGTATTAGATATCCGGATGAAAGATGGTAATAACCAAAATTTCAATATCAACGGCGGTATCGGTAATATTTTCAGCCGCCTGTCGGTAGAAGGACCACTGGTAAAAGATAAAGCCTCTTTCATTGTGGCAGCCAGAAGATCTTATATAGATCTGCTGATGAAACCTTTTGTAAAGGGAGATATGAAAGATACCAAACTCAATTTCTACGACCTCACCGCCAAGGCCAACTATAAATTCAATAAAAACAACTCCCTCTTTGTGAGCGGATACTTTGGCAGGGATGTGTTTGGATTCGGAAAAGACGTTAATATGAACTGGGGAAACAGCACCGCCACCATTCGCTGGAACCACGTATTTACCAACCGGCTGTTCCTGAACTTAACAACTTACTATAGTAAGTATGATTATAGTCTCCGTTTCAGTAACGAATCCAAGAAGAAAACCAACGAGGATTCCCAGGCCTACGACTGGACTTCCAATATCATCAACTATGGCTTTAAACCATCTTTCACCTACTACATCAACTCCTCCAACAGTCTGCATTTCGGCGTACAGGGTATCTATTATACCTTCAAACCAGGAACAGGTACCAGCACCTACGGAGATATCAAACATGTGAAAGAGCTGTATGATCAGCATGCGCTGGAATCTGCTGTGTACATTGATCATGAATACAAGCCTTCTAAAAAATTCGGTATCCAGTATGGCGGCCGCTTATCAGCCTACCAGTTTGTTGGAAAGGGAACAGCCTATTTCTACGCAGATACCACTCCCGGTATTCGTAAAAGACTGGTGAGTATGAAAGACTACGGCGCCAACGACCTGATCAAAGGTTACTACTACTTTGAACCCAGGATCAGCGCCCGCTACGCTATCTCAGACGAGCACGCCGTAAAACTGGCCTACAGCAGAACCACCCAGTTTATGCACCAGTTGTCGAACACCGCCTCTCCTACACCACTGGATATCTGGACACCCAGCACCAACAACATAAAGCCAATGGTGTCTGATCAGTATACTGCCGGTTATTTCTACAATGCGCCTAATGATGCGTATGAGTTATCGGCCGAGGTATTCTACAAAACCACCGATAACCAGGTAGATTATATCGACAACGCCAACCTGCAACTGAACCCGCTGATCGAAGCCGACCTGCTGCCTTCCCAGGGCCGTGCCTACGGATTGGAGATCTACGCGAAAAAAGATATCGGTAAAACCACCGGTTGGGTGAGCTATACATTGTCCCGTACAGAAAGAAAAACACCCGGCATCAGCATGGATGAGTGGTTCCTGAACCGCTACGACCGTACCCATAACCTGAACCTGGTATTAACACATACATTTACCAAACGCACTTCCCTCTCTGCCAACTGGGTATTTGCTTCCGGTACACCAGGCACCTTTGCCGATAACCGCCTGGAATTCCAGGACTGGGATATTCCATACAACAGTACCGAAAAACGCAATAACTACCGTTTGCCTGCCTATCACCGCTTAGATCTGTCTATGACATTGAAAGGCAAGCAAACAAAACGCTGGAAAGGAGAATGGGTATTTTCACTGTACAACGTATATGGCCGCAGAAATGCCTATACCATTTACTTTAAACAGAATGATGATGATCCAACCAAGCGCGAAGCTACCCGTTTGTCCATCATCGGTTCTATTATCCCGGGTATCACGTACAACTTTAAGTTCTAATTGTCCAAAATTCAACATCAGATGAAAAAATCATTATTCCTCATATTATTTGCTGCCGTTGCGGGTTTAACAGCCTGTGAAGACAAGATAGACCTGAACGTAAAGGATGGTAAATCTTTCCCGGTACTCGATGCGTGGATCACCAATGAACCAGGCATACAGAAGATAAAATTCACCATGTCTGTACCTTATACGGATAACAACCCGGCGCCAGTTATCGATGATGCAAAAATCACATTATACGACCTGACCACCGGCGCCTCCTACCCTTTCCTGTTTAAAGATAAGGCTTACTCCTACGATGCCACCGCGAAACCAATCGGTGTGATTGGTCACGGTTACAAACTGCGCATAGAGTTTAAGGGAGAAACATTTGAAGCATTCGACAGTATCAAAAGGGTGCCCCGTATCGATTCCATCACTTATGAGTTCAAAACCAAAGAGGAATCTATCAGCGGCAAAGAAGGCTTCTATGCTACCTTTCACGCCAGGGATCTGAAAGACACGGTTGATTATTACTGGATTCGCTCCTATCGTAACGATACACTCAGACGCCTGGAAGATAACTTCTCTATTGACGGTTCTTACGATGCCGGCATTTCTGACGGTGATCCGTTTATTTTACCCATAGAAGAAGGCATCACCGACTATGAGAAACCATTCCTGAACGGCGAAAAGGCAATTGTGCGTTTGCTTTCCGTTACTTATCCTTCACATAGTTTCCTCACGCAGGTAGACGCCCAGGTAAATTCCGGCGGCTTGTTCGCCAAAGTGCTGGAGAACGTAAAGAGCAACGTAAAAAACACCTCCACCAATGGTCAGATCAGGATATTGGGCTGGTTTGGCACGTCGGCTGTAAGCAGGGCGGAACGGAGTTTTAATAAGTAATTTTGTATTACTCCGGATTAAACTGATTTTGTCTTACCCAGGATTAGACTGATTTTGACGATTTTCAGGATTCTTTTTTATAATTAAAAAGATTAGCGGAGATAGATGGGACATCTTTCCATCTATCTCCGCTAATCTTTTTCTATCTTATCGCATCAAAATGATAAAAATCCTGAAAATCGTCAAAATCAGTCTAATCCTGGGTAAGACATCAGTCTAATCCTGGGTAAGACAAAATCAGTTTAATCCGGAGTAAGGCAAAATCGTTAACTTCAATAGCAACAAAGCATACATTATGGCTCCCGACCTGATTACATATGCCATTCCCGGATTTGTGCTGCTCATACTGCTGGAAATCGTTTTTACCACCATCGATAAAAAGAATATGTATGAGCCCAAGGATGCCCTCAGCAGCATCGCTATGGGACTGGGCAATGTCTTCATTGGAATTTTTACCAAGGCCGTTATTTTCGGGATCTATCTTTCTATTTACCAGCTCCGCCTGTTCACATTAGGTTTTACCTGGTGGGCCTGGGTATTATGTTTTTTTGCAGACGATTTCAGTTACTACTGGTTTCACCGCAGCAGTCATACCATCCGTTTTTTCTGGGCTTCCCATGTGATTCACCACTCATCAGAAAAGTACAACCTGGCCACCGCCGTGCGGCAAAACTGGACCGGTAATCTAACCGGCACCTTTATATTCTGGCTCTGGATGCCTTTTGTAGGCTTCCATCCAATAATGGTGATGAGTATGCAGGCTATCAGCCTGATTTACCAGTTCTGGATCCACACAGAGGTAATTAACAAACTGCCGGCGCCCATAGAATATATTTTCAATACTCCTTCACATCACCGGGTACATCATGGCTCCGATCTTGACTACCTGGACCGCAACCATGCCGGCATACTGATTATCTGGGACCGTATGTTTGGCACTTTTACGCCTGAAAAGCAGCGTCCCGTCTATGGTCTCACAAAAAATATTCATAGCTATAACCCTTTCCGGATTGCTACCCACGAATGGGTGGACATATGGCAGGATCTGCGCCATGCCCGCTCCTTCCGGGAAGCGTGGCATTACATTTTTGACGCACCGGGCTGGAGTGCCGATGGCAGCCGGAAAACTACCAGGCAGCTCCGGCGGGAGGGTTAGTCTTGTTCCGAATTTTTCTTGTTCTTTTCTTGCCGGGATTTTTTTGCCCAGGATTAGACTGATTATAATGATTTAAAGGATTTTTTTCTTTGATTGTATTTGATTTTAAAAGATTTGGGAAGATATATTCGCTTATGTCTCCTCCAATCTTTTAAAATCAAAGAAAAAAATCCTTTAAATCATTATAATCAGTCTAATCCTGGGCAAAAAAATCCCGGCAAGAAAAGAATCACAAAAAATTTGGCATTTACGAAAACTATCGTACATTCGTTTACGAAGATATTCGTACAATAATAATCATCATTAATACGCATTGCTTTGAAACAACTCCGGCCTACAGAAAGTGAATTGGAAATTTTGGGTGTGCTCTGGGAAAAGGGCCCCAGCACCGTTCGTGAGGTACATGATATCTTATCTCAAACGAAAGATGCCGGTTATACCACCACACTTAAATTAATGCAGATTATGCATGAGAAAGCGCTGTTGCAACGCGATACCAGCAGCAAAACCCATGTATATACTGCCGCCATTTCACAACAGAAAACGCAGGAACAACTGGTAAATAAAATGATCGATACGGTTTTTGGTGGTTCGGCATCACAGCTGGTGATGCAGGCCCTTGGCCATCATCAGTCATCAGAAGAAGAACTGGAAAAGATCCGTCAGTATTTGTCAGCGATAGAAAAACAACAAAAGGACAACAGGTAAACTCACTACCATGAATTTATTACCTATTACGGGCGACCTTGTACGCGCCCTGGGATGGACCATCCTTCATTCCATGTGGCAGGCATTCCTTATCTATGCCTGTTTACGGATAGTATTAAAGCTTTGGCCACAGGCGGGTGCCAGAATCAAATATAATTTGTCGTTCGTATCACTCACCGGTATTTTTACCTGGTTCCTGGCAACCTTCTATATGCATATACAACGGTTGCAGGAAGCAAGAAGCACTATTTTAGCACTTCATGGCACCATTTCGCTGCAGGATCCTGTATCACTGCCGGCGGTATACCCAAGCCAGGATCCGCTGATATGGCTGTTTCCCAACCTCGAGTTGTGTTTCCCTTTATTGGTAACACTCTACATTGCCGGCATGACCGGGATGACCGTTAAATTATTTTCTGATCTTTTTCAATTACACCAGATCCGTACTACCCGGATAGAGCCCATGGGGGCTGCATGGGATAAACATCTCCACAAACTGGCCGCTCAGCTCCAGATTCCCCGCAAGGTGAAACTACTGATCTCCAGGCATGTGCAGGTGCCCGTAATGCTGGGCTTTTTAAAACCGCTGATCCTGTTGCCGGTGGCCATGGTCAACAATCTTACTGAAGAACAGCTGGAAGCCGTGCTGCTGCACGAACTCGCGCACATCAAACGCAATGATTATCTGTTGAATATCTTCCAATCAATTGTTGAAACAATCCTTTTCTTTAATCCTTTTGTATGGCTGATTTCAAAAACCATCCGTATTGAAAGAGAACACTGCTGCGACGACCTGGTTATAGCCAGCACCGTACAACCGCTGCAATATGCGCATGCACTGGTAGCGCTTGAACAATACCGGTTAACCGCTCACCGGCTTACCATGGCTGCCGCAGACAGTAAACAACATCTGTTTCACCGCATTAAACGCATCATGGAAATGAAAACTAATCATCTTAATTATAGTCAAAAATTTTTAGCTGTCTTAATCATTGCCACCAGCCTTATATCCATTGCGTGGTTAAATCCCGCCAAAGGAAAAAGTAATGAAACAAAGGAACAACAGGTAACTGAAAAACATCTTAAAGACTCAGTATCCCCTAAAAAGGCTGATGATGGCAACAACGCTGTTGAACTGCCCCAGGCTGCCAACAGTCAGTTTAAACGCGCCCTCGATGAAATCATCGTTGACACCGTAGAACCTGCGCCGCCAGTACCACCTGCGCCTGATCCGGCAGCTGCCCCTGGCCCTGCCCCGCTTCCTGGACCTGCAACAACACCAGGGGCTATTGGTCCGCTGAACAATGATTTGTCAGGAATTGGGGAAATAAATGACGAGACCAGTTACCGTTTTCATAAAATCAGCGACAGCTCAGCCAATGTGTATTCACATGTCAAAGTGAAGACAAATACAAATGTGAACAACAAGATGTCCTTTTCCTATAATTACAATTATAGCAAGGATACCAATATCACAAAAGAGGAAATCCGCAAACAGATCCGCGAGGCGCAGAAGAGCATCCAGCTGGCAATGAAGCAACTCCAGGAAGTGGATATGAAAAAAGTGCAGGCAGATATCCAGGCAGCTACCAAAAACATTAACTGGAAAGATGTATCGGAAGAGGTGCGCAAAGCACAGGCAGAAAGTGCTGCGGCATTGAAAAATGTGGACTGGGACCAGATAAGCAAAGCCCAGGCAGAAGCCGCTGCGGCATTGAAAAATATCGACTTTGCCACGCTCAATAAAAACCTGGCCATGGCTTATCAGAGCCTGGACATGAAAGACCTCAGCAATAAAATAAGAAAAGAGGTGGCAACAAGTCTGCAATCAGCCAATATGTCGAAAGAAGAAAACAGCCGGCGATTGGCAGACATCCGCAAACAAAGAGCGGAAGCTCTTGAAGACGCCGCAAGAGCCAGGGAAGAAGCCGGCAAAACAAGAGAAGCCGCTAAAAAAGACATGGCATACAAAAGAGAAGAAATAGCAGAAAGACGGGAAAAAGCAGATAAAGACAGACGGGAGGCAAACGAAAAGCGTGAAGAAAACGATATATACCAGGAAATGCTGAGAAGAATGGTTGCCGACAACCTGTTGGATACACAAAAAGATTACAGCGTAGAAAAAAACGATAACGGCCTGTTTATCAATGGTGTTAAACAACCTGATAACATCGTTGCCAAATACCGTAAGTACCTTAAAGCCAAACAAGTGCATATCAAGGGCTCTTCTACGACTTACCATGTTGGTATTGAGAATTGATTACCGCCATTCTATTGCAGATTATATCCGTACCATTACCGTTCATACGGTAATGGTACTTTTTATTATAGGGGTTCCCTTATCTTTAGGCCGATAATCTAATGAAATCGTTTATGAAAACATTTTGTTTTACACTTGCCATGCTTGCCGCTACTATAGCCAATGCACAGGAAAAAGGCGTGGTGATCAACAACCTCGTAAAAGGAAAAATTAATGCCACCACCCCGGTAAAAAACCAGGGAATGACCGGTACCTGCTGGTCTTTTTCTTCTACCTCCATGGTGGAAACGGAGTGTTTGCGTAAGGGCCTTCCGGAGCTGGACTTGTCTGAAATGTTTACTGCCCGCAATATTTATATCGAAAAAGCAAAGAACTATGTGCGTCGCCAGGGGTTTGCCCGCTTCGATGAGGGTGGTCTGGCGCATGATGTGATCCATTCCATTGCTACCTACGGTATAGAACCGGAAACTGTTTACAGCGGCCTTAAAAACAATGCTACCATGCATAATCATTCAGAGATGGTAGTTGCCATGAAAAAGTACCTCGACAGCATCATCAAGGTATCGCCGGTACCGGATAACTGGGTATCGCAATTTACCGGTATCCTGGACCAGTATATGGGCCAACCTCCTGCAACATTCGAATACAACGGTAAAACCTATACGCCTCAAAGCTTTGCAAAAGAGGTGGTGAAGTTCGATGCAGAGGACTATGTATTTCTCACCTCATTTACGCATCATCCTTTCTATAAGTCATTTATTATTGAAGTGCCCGACAATTTCTCCAATGGCGCCTACTATAACGTACCGTTGAAAGAATTGACAGGTATCACCGAAACAGCCCTGCAGAAAGGCTTTACCGTATTATGGGATGCCGATGTAAGCAACAGGGGATTTGCCGGCGGCAAAGGTTATGCTTTACTGGCTTCACCGGACATGTCGCTCAAAAAAGATAGCATTGATCCCGAAATGACCGAACCCAACTATACACAGGATTCACGGCAACAGCTATACGAAGAGTTGATCACCCAGGATGACCACCTGATGCATATTACCGGTATTGAAAAAACGCCTAAAGGGAAAACCTTCTTCCTGGTAAAAAACTCATGGGGTAAAAACGCCAGTCCGTTTGGAGGTTATCTGAATGTTTCCGAAGCTTATTTTGCGGTAAACACCATTACGATTGTAGTGCCAAAAGCAGCGCTGGACAAGTCTTTCCAAAAGAAATACAGCATCAACTAGATAGCTGTACATAAGCCCTGTACATCAGCGGCAGTTTATGTACTTCGTCTATCATATGACTAAAGCGCAAAGAAATTTATACGGTTGTATTCAGTTGCGTTGCTCCGTTAAATTTCTTTGCGCCTTTTGTCAACAGGTCACAGTTAACTTTTTTTCTGCGATTTCTAAAAGCCGGTAGCCAAAAGCTAACAGCTAAACGGGCATAGGTATCTGAACACCTGCTGTTACCGGACCAGGATTTATGAATAAAGGATAGTAAAGCCTTTGATATGTTGTACGTCGCCGGAAGTGATTTCCAGCTCTTTTACTGCAGCCATGCCAGGACCAGACCTGCACCAGGCAATAAAGTCTTCCATTGCATGTTCTTCTGCTTCCGCCAGGATCCAAACACTTCCATCCAGCAGGTTTTTCACATGCCCCTGTACATTCATTGAATCAGCTACACGTTTTGCATTTGCCCTGAACCCTACTCCCTGCACACGTCCTTTCACTATGATTTCCTTGTGTACAATTGTCTTAGTTGCCATAAATTTCTATTCGATTAACGCGGTAATTGCCCTATCCCAGCCTGTATATGATACAAATGAAAAAGGACACTCTTAAAACTTTTAAAATTTCCGCTAAGATACAAACAACTAAAAACTTATTGCCAAAGTGAATGAATGGAATGAAGGAACAATGACAAGTGGCGAAAAAAATACCATAAATCATCATCTGACCCAGGAATTGCCGGATAGCAGATCCGCAGCACCGCATGAAATGGTCGTACCGACGGGTCAATAACGTGTTGCAAACCGTCCGCTATCCTCAGATAGCAGCTCAAACCTGCAACAGCAACAGTATGAAAGGGATGGCTAACTTGAGGGAAACAAACATTGATGAACATTGATATAGGAGATAACAAATTATTTTATCCGTCCCAATTTCATCAATCCTGCGAATCTACCATCCGGCAATTCCTGCATCAGATAATGCTTTGCTGTTTATGCAGCATAATTAAATAATGAACCTACCATGTGTTCAATATCTCCAAATACAAAGTCTCTTACACGCTCATACTTACCACCGGCAGCAGGCCTTTTCAACAGGCTAAAACAATGGCAGTTGAAACTACGCACGAATATCTGCTGTGCCAGCAACGGCATGATCATATTCACTTCTGCATCCTGCAATCCCCTGGCCAGCATGATATGCGGTTTGAAGGACTGCGGCTTTAACTCAAAAGCCTGCATGATGCTGCGATGTAATTCTATTAATGGCTTGGGGTTGGCCACATTGATGAAAACACTATTGTTTCCATCCGCATGCCTGAAAGCATCCATTTTTGCTGTATAGATAGCAAAACCAGCCTGCTTACGCGCAACCTCCTCCAGCATGGTAACAAAATCCTCCTGGAAACGCTCCGGGAAGGCCGATCTGAACAAAGCCACATGAACCGGCGCTCCTGACATTGCTACATCGTTTAACTCCGATGCAACAAACTGCCGGATACGTGTTACATCCTTGGATACCACCGCATCCGGATTTACTACCAGCAAATAATCAAATAACTCTTCCGAAATTTCATAATTCGTATTCATAACCTGATATTTTTATTCTTCCTGTTAGAATGACAATACGAATATACAACCTTTTTTCGGAAATACTAATTTTTTTAGCATTATTTACTAAAAAAATACGCAGCTTTACTAACTGCGTATTTTTCAATTATTTACTTATGACAGCTTTTCTATAATAGCCACAAAATCTGCTGCTACCAAAGAAGCGCCTCCAATAAGGCCTCCATCTACATCCGGGCAGGAAAACAGCTCTGCTGCATTACCCGGCTTGGCACTGCCTCCGTATAAAATAGACATATGTAAAGCGGCTTCACGCCCAAATTTATTAGCAATCTGCGAACGGATAAATGCATGCATATCCTGCGCCTGGGCAGAACTGGCGGTAAGTCCCGTACCAATAGCCCAAATCGGCTCATAGGCAATCACCACCTGTTTCAACTGCTCTTCCGTGAGGTGATACAGGCTGTCTTCCAGTTGTTTTGCTACATATGCATTCTGTGTTTCAGCCTTCCGTACTTCCAGCGGCTCGCCACAACAAAAGATAGGTTTCAGCCCGTTTGCCAGCACCTGGTCTATCTTCTTTGCCAGCATTTCATTGGTTTCGTGGAAATATTCCCTTCTCTCAGAGTGACCCAGAATAACATAATCCACGCCTATTGATTGAAGCATTTCGGCAGACACCTCACCGGTATATGCACCGGATTTTTCGCTGGAGCAGTTCTGTGCAGCTACATAAAAACCAGGATAGCTTTTCAGCAATGCCTTCGCTTTCAGCAAATACGGAAAAGGAGTAGCTACCACCACTTCCTGTCCTTCCTTCAATGTCAGTCCCGCCTGCAGGATGTCGTTGATCAATTGCTCGCCCTGTGCCAGCGTAAGATTCATTTTCCAGTTACCTGCAACAATTTTCTTTCTCATAAATACTGTGATATTAAGTTTTAAGGTCTTTCTGATTAACTAATTCATACACGGCACTCAGCACCGCTCTATCTTTCTCGGATAACCGATGCCCCTTCAGCGCCATCCAGCTGCCGGCATCCTTCAATGCCTCCTGTAAACGGTAAGTATCCCCATCCCCCCAGCTGAATGATGGCACAAACTTAGCCGGAAACTGCCCGCCAAACACATTGCAGGACACCCCCACCACAGTACCGGTATTCAACATAGTATTGATGCCACAACGACTGTAATCCCCCATCAGCACACCGCATTTGGTACCCGCCGCTACCGCAGCGCCCTCGGCTTCCATCCACACTTTTACGGTAGATACATTATTCTTCAGGTTGGAACAGGTGGTATTCGCTCCCAGATTGCACCATTCTCCTATGACCGCATCACCCAGGTAACCGTCGTGCCCCTTGTTGGAGTAACCAAACATCACGCTGTTCTTGATCTCGCCCCCGCCGGTACAATAAGGTCCCAGCGTAGTGGCTCCATACACTTTTGTTCCCATTTTCAATACCGCCCCTTCTCCCAGGGAAAACGGTCCCCGGATCAGGCACCCTTCCATAATCTGCGCATTTTTCCCTATGTATATAGGCCCCGCTTCCGCATTCAGCACACTACACGCAATAGTAGCCCCGGGTTCCAAAAAAATGTCCGTATGATTGAATTGTTGATTGGTGTGTGATAGACTGGCAGAGGTTCTGCCGGCAGTAAGCAGCTTAAAATCTGCCCTGAGCGCTTTATCGTTGAGCGCAAAGATATCCCATGGTTTATAAATTCCCAGTACTTCCCCCGGATAATTTTTCCGGACACTGTCTGAAAGCATTTCAACATTCCTGCCCGGTACCACTTTAGCCAGCAGCTGGTTATCTTTATACAGCTCCTCGTTGGGCTGCAACTCTTTAATCGCTGCCACCAGTGCAGTATCCGGCAGTACATGCCCGCTTATCAAAACATCAGGGGCAGCCCCATCCTTACGCAGTAACGGATACTTATCCTGTAAATGCGGTACGGTAAAATGACCTACTCCGGCACCCAGCCAATGTTCCCATTTTTCCTGTATGGTAAGTATCCCTACTCTGCAGGCTGCAACGGGTCTTGTATGTGTAAAGGGGTACAACAGTTCACGTACGGGCGTGTCAAAAAGAATATAATTACGCTCCATAGCTGGCTAAAATAAAAAATCCCATCGATAAGCCGATGGGATTTTCTAAAAAAATATTTTCCGTAGAAACTATGCTTTCTTAGCGTAGCGTTTGTTGAATTTGTCAATACGTCCTGCAGTATCCACCAACACGTTCTTACCAGTATAGAAAGGGTGAGAAGTATTGGAAATTTCCAACTTGATCAACGGATACTCATTACCGTCTTCCCACTTTGCAGTTTCTTTGGAAGGTGCGGTAGAACGGCTTAAAAAGCTGTCTCCGTTTGACATATCTTTAAATATCACAAATCTGTAACTTTCTGGATGGATTCCCTGTTTCATATCAAAATTATTGTAAATACAGGGTGCAAAGTTAACCAATTTTCTTTAACACCCAAAGATTATTCGTAAAAAAAATCAGGATTTCATGTTAATATACTGCAAAGGTATACCCAGATTGGCTTCCTTCGCCTTTTGGATAACTTCCTGCAAGTCATCAATTTTCTTACCGGTAACACGTACAATATCGTCCATAATGGCCGCCTGTACCTTCAATCCCGCATCCTTAATCAGCTTTACGATCTTTTTGGCATCTTCCTGTTTGATCCCGTTACGCACCGGTATGTCCTTCTTAAATACCTTACCGCTCTGGTAAGGCTCCTTACTCAGGTCATAGATCGTTGCATCCAGGCCCTGCCGCATAGACCGGCTTACCAGCACGTCCAATACCTGTCCCAGCTTCATATCACTATCTACCTCTACATTCAGTACCAGCTCTTTCTTATTCAGCTCTATTTCCACATGTGACCCCTTGAAATCAAACCTGTTGGTGATTTCCTTCTTCACAGTGTTAATTGCATTATCCAGTGTCTGTAAATCTACTTTGCTAACAATATCAAAGGACGGCATAACTTAAAATTTTATATTCGAACAGCAAATATAAAAAAGAAAAAGCAGGTAGAGAACTACCTGCCGCATATATACTCTAAATCTAACTTGTTATTAAATTTTATTGATCTTACCCATGCCGGATATGGCCTGTGTAATACCGGGCTCTCCTTTGTACCGGATGTTACCCATACCGGAAATACTCACATCCATCTTTTTCTGCACAAATACATTTGCTTTTCCGGTACCGGAAATACCAATTTTTGCGTCATTGGTAGATAAGTCCAGCGCCTCAATGTCAGCCGCTCCGGAAATTCCGTATTCAGCTTTGTCAGAACTGCCCTTCAGTTTTATATTGCTGGCGCCGGATACGCCTACTTTCAGTAATTCAGTACGGATGTCCAGATTGGCATCTGCCGCGCCGCTGAATGACAGTTCTATACGATCGCTTTTCAGCGTACCCGTGCTGGTAAACCCTCCTGCTCCGCTGGCCGACAACCGGTCCACCTTCTGCAGGGTAACATATACCTTAATTTCTTTGGTAGGCTGAACATCGTATCCTCTTTTCGTGTGAATCCTAAGTTCACCACCCACAATCTCTGTTACGATATAAGGCAGCAGGTTTTCTTCGGCATCTATGCGGATACTGTGGGTATTCCCCTGCTCAATAACTACTTTATACACCCCTGAAGTACTGATGTCTGTAAAGGGAGATGCATCCCTCGGCTCCTGTTTCATTACTCCGTTACCCCTTATACGTTCCTCACGGATATGGCTAAACGAAATTCCGGTATATTTAAAGGAAACCAGTGCTCCCGCAGCCAGTAACAATGGCAGGGCAATCAATAAATACGTGGCTAGTCTTTTCATAGTGTAACTATATTTAAAAGATTTTAGAATGGCATTTTATAACTAGAGAATATCAAGTTTAACATCTGAGTTCACCCCGTGTATTTTTATATAGGAAGATGATTCATTTCCACCGCCTGCCTGTGCTGAGTAATTCAGGGCCGAGCCTTTCCGGTTGGATACTACATTTTTCAGCTCTAACCCTCCGGTTTTCAGATCTCCGTTCACCAGGTTCGCACTGATGGCCAATGACTGTCTGCGGGGAAAAGCCATCCTGAGATCAGAATAAGTGAGCTGAAAATCAGCCTGCTTAAAACCGCTACCCGCTTTCTCTACCCTTACATCGCCATAGGTCATGTTCATATTGATCGCCTCCTTCAACTCCTCCAAACGCAGATCGGAATAAGTGCAACGACCACTCACCTGGTCTGCTGTTTCTACTTTATAGTCGTCATAGTTGGCTGCAACTTTCAGGCTACCCAGCTTACCAACAACATATTCGCTATAGTTGGAACTGGTTTCCAATGCGTCCAGCTGATCAGCACGGATGGTAGAATAGTTGCCTCTCACATTTACTTTACCCGCCTTACCGATTTTGCCTTTGTCGCAGTAGTTAATTCTGAGTGTAATATCTTCTGCTTCCCGGATATCAAAAGTGCAGTAGTTCATATCCAGCGAAGCGGGGAATGTAAACTTGTCCGCAATCACATCTCCAAACTGGTTTTCTACGACCAGCTTCTGTAAACTCTGCGGAATATATACATCGTAGTCAATATTCACATAGTCCTTGGAATCCATTTTACCCCCCCAGGAAAACCAGCTGGAGCCGCCCTTTGAGGGATTATAGGCAGTGCGCATGGAAACGTTGGTATTGCTCCTTCTGTCAGTATTAACATCCACCAGTTCTGCAATCGCCTTTGCCTGTTCGTCATTCTTTCCAAATCCTGTTACCGTAATGGTGGCTTTAATTTCATTCTTGTTCCAGGCATGAAAAATAATCTTACCATATTTATTGGAAATACCCAGCGTAGCATTGTCGTTTACTGAAAACGATTTGACGATTGTTTTTTTGTAAGCTGTTCCGCCATTATGAGCTTGCGCCAGTAAAGGGAACAACAGGAATAACAAGCATTTAAATCTCAGCTTCATATTGTTTTTTTGTATGACCTGGTGTTACACGTTTTTCCTGCAACTCTTCCAGAATTTTGTCCAGTAAGTCCAGCTTCAGCTGGTAATAGCGTATAAGTGCGGCGCGGATCCTTTCATTGCCCGGATTATTCTTCAACTCTTTCTCCAGCGCTTTATAAGTATCGTTGCGAAGTTCAAGTTCTTTACGGGCGGTACTGTCCAGCCCCAGCTCACTAACAGGATATGCATTGATTTGCTCCAGCTTTTCGTTTATGCGTGAGGTATAGTACGCCTTGGCTTCCTGCATTTCCGGCGCTATTACTGCCAGTTCCTGCCGCTGCTGCTGCTTATGTTTGGTGAAATAAAACAGGGCGCCGGCATTTACAAATAGTACCAATATCACCGCTGCCTTAAACCAATTCTTCTGTAAAAGCAGTACTACCCTACCTTTGCGCTGATTAGTCAGTTCCTTTTCCAGTGCACCCCAAACCCTCGGAGAAGGCCCCTGCTCTTCAAACTCATCCCGGTGCTGCTGAATAAAACTTTCAAAATTGTCTGGCATTAACGAGTTACATTTTGCTGTTTTACAATCTGTCTTACTTTCTCCTTTGCACGCATATATTGCGTTTTTACAGTGGATTCAGTAATACCCAGCATCTCTGCTATTTCCCGGTGTGAATACTCTTCAAAAAGATAGAGATTCAACACCGTACGGTATCCCTGTGGTAAGTCGCGGATGGCGGATTTCACAGCGGCAACGGTCCAGGTATGCTGGGCTTCGTCCACTCCTTCTTCTGTCATCACCTCCACTTCATCTACATCTTCAAAATACACCTTCTTTTTACGCAGTGTATTCAAACAATGATTTACCACTATCCGCTTAATCCAGGCACTGATACTGCCGTCGCGCTCCAGCTTATGAATATGCCGGTGTACCTGGATAAAAGCTTCCTGCAAAGTGTCTTCTGCATCGCTCACGTTATTGGTCATACGCAGACAAATATTATACATCGCCGCGGAATATGCATCGTACAATTCACGGAATGCGCGGACATCCCCCTTTTTGCAGCGGTCGATTACATTCTCTGCTATTTGCGTTTGATTCAAGTTAGAGGCTGATGCTTTCATTATAAAGACAGTAATTGTAAAAAAGGTTGCACGCTCGTTGAAAGGATTTTCCGGTTTTTTGCGCCTTCTGCCAGGTCCGATCTCATAACCCGCTTCTATCTAATTAATTATTAAATATTTATATAGATGGATGAAAGTTAATTTCCGGTAAAAAATTTCTTCAAAATTATAAGAATACAATATCGGAACGGGTCAAATTATACAAAAGGGCTGTTTTTTGTGACGAAACAGGCACTTCCCATTTCCGAAGTTTTGAAAGGAAAACGCAGCCCAATGAGAGGCTACGTTTTTCCATCCTTTATATACCTAAAAAACCATCTTTAGGACAGGAAGTCCGGATTAATTACCTCCCTGTTTTACACGATTTTGTTCTGCTTCCAAACCTGTCTGACGGGTACGGGCGGCCTTTATATTGTTGTTACCAAAACGGTAAGTAAAGGTCAGTCTCACCTGCCGGCTGTCCCGTGCGCTGGATACGGAAGTATATTTACCCGCATTTTCAAAATCCCCGCGGAAATAATTAGTCTTGAAAACATCGGCCACATTCAGTTTCAGGGAACCTTTGCCTTTCATTACTTTCTGTGATACACCCAGGTCCAGTGAAGACATGGACTTCATTCTAAACAGGCCTTCGTTGGTTACCTGCGGTGAAACATAGAAGTAGGTCACTTCGGCAGCCATATCCTTACTAATGGTAAATGTTTGTTGCGTACGGCCAAAGAATGCGCCGGAAGCGAGTTTTACAGCGTTGTTATTGACTACTGTTTCATATTTTCCATAGGAAACAGATACGGTGGTAAAACTCATCCACCATTTGGTAATAGGCATAGGTACAGAGATATTCAGGTTGAAATTATCAGCGCTGGCTACGTTCATGTATTTGTACCGGATGATAGAAGTATCTCCTGTAGTCCTGTCTACATCCGCCTCCAGGATCTTCGTCATCATATCTTTTGTACGGGAGTAACCCAGGGAGGTGATCAGGAATTCTTTGAAAGTATGCGTGATTTCAAAGTTGTTGGAATACTGTGGTCTCAGATTTGGATTACCCGCTTCCTTGGTATACCTGTCGAGGTAGAATTCAAATGGATTGAGATCTTCATAGCTCGGACGCTCAATACGACGGCTGTAGCTGAATCCCAGGGTATTACTTTTATTCAGAGTATATGTCAGCGCCGCACTTGGAAACAGGTTAAAATAAGTAGAGTCGTTCTTTACCATTTTATTCTCTTCTCCCTGCATGGATGTTGAGGTACCGGTAATATGTGTTTGTTCTCCGCGCAGGCCCAACTGCACATTCAATTTCTTGTATTGTTTGTTGAAGTTGATGTAGGCAGCGTTGATGTTTTCCTTATATATAAAGTGATTGGAGCGGTTTTGATCGGGTATCCAGTTGCCGCTTCTCAATGAATCAAAGCGCGCATCGTTATCTGTAGTCACAAAACTTACTTTTACGCCGGCTTCCAGCTTCGCCTGATTTTTCAGCGGATGTACATAATCCACCTTGGCGGTTTTTATTTCGATGGTAGAAGGCTGATTATTGCGGGAAGTATCCGCGCCCAGTACCCTTTTTCCTGTTACGTCCTGGGAAAGCGCGTAGATATTGTTAAACTGCTTGTCGCTGTTCCGTGCATAATCCAGGTCAATGTTCAACTCCTTACCGGTAGAATCGAGGATACCGCGGTAGTTTACGTTATAGGCGCCTCTTCTCCATTTACCGGCATAGTTGGTATTGGTATACAGGATAGAATCTATCATTTTACCATTGCCGATTTTGGTGGTAGCGTTGGAAGGAAAATCACGTCCCCTGTCGGCCAGATCTACCATTACACCAATGGTATGTCCTTTACTGATAAAATAATCCGCCCCGATTTTGCCGCCATGATAATCAGATGTCTGTTTCATGGTATTGAACTGGTCGTATACGCTGAATCCTTTACTGTCGCGGATAGAGCGGTAAACACCCAGGTCCTGTTGCTGTTCCCGGTGGCTATAGTTATAGGAACCGAATATGTTGAACTTTTCGTTACGGTGATTCAGGTTCAGTCCGCCGTTCAAACGGGGCCATTTTCCAACAGCAGCTCCTACATTCATATTTCCGTTGGTACCGTAACTGGAGTTCTTTTTCAGTTTCAGGTTAATGATCCCCGCGTTGCCGGCTGCGTCATATTTGGCAGAAGGATTGGCGATCAGTTCAATCTGGTCAATATTGGTAGCTGGCATGCTTTTCAGCAGCTCGGCAACATCTTCCGGGGTCATATTGGTTGGTTTGCCATCTATCATGATAATTACCCCACCTTTACCTTTCATGGAAATATTGCCATCCTTATCTACATTAATGGTGGGTGATTTTTCCAGTACTTCCATGGCAGAGCCGCCGGAAGCGGTGATGCTGCTTTCTACATTCACTACCATTTTATCTGCTTTCTGCTCTACAAATGGTTTACGGGCGGTAACATCTACTCCTTTTAAAGTTTTGGAAGCTGCTGCGAGGGATACTGCCGGTACGCGGATGCTGCCACCTGCTACTTCAAACGCCTGGCTGTATGCCTTGGTCATGCCAACCGATACAGCAGCTACCAGGTACTTACCCTGTTTTACCTGTTCAAATTCATACTTACCATTTATATCTGCGATGGCTCCTTTTACGAGCGTTGAGTCTTTTGCTTTTAATAATGTTACAGTAGCGAACTCTACAGGTTTATTGCCGGCCTGGGTTATTTGTCCTGTCACACCTGGGTTATTTTGGGCCATGGAGGTTAAAGCTGTTACTAACATGCTCATTGTCAATGTTATAGCTTTAATGTTTGCTTTCATATAAGGCGATTTAGAGAATTAGATGTTGTTTGGTTTTTTAGATTCCTTTAGTTCCTTAGCTTATATACTACAGTAGTTAAACTACTACAGTAGATTAACTACTACGATGTAAAAGTAGGTATTATGCATTACACAGTACATAGCATTACACAAACGGTCTATACGCAGGGATGAGTGGTAAAAACAGCTTTTAGCTTTTAGCGGTTAGCTGTTAGCTTTTAGGGGTTAGCTGTTAGCTGTTAGAAAGCGTGATGGAACTATTTAAGCTGAAAGACGACTGGGTAGGGATAATGTTTCATGGGGAGTTGCACTATATAAAATAGTGGTGTTAATACCGGATAAACGGTATTACTGGCTGTCAGGGGTTAGCTGCTAGTGATAGGAAAAGCATGGGATGAGCTGTCAGGAAAACGGCAATTCAGCATATGGAGGGAGAAAGCGCCCGCTTAGTTCAGGCGCTCATCGAAATCTATCATTTTACGATAGGTATGTTTACGGCGGTGGTGGTAGAAGTGCATAACGTATACGAATAACACCATACACAGGGATACCAACAGCATCAGCAAAGTGCTGCGAACGCCGAGCATCAGGTTTTCGGGAGAAAGGATCCTGGTACTGATAGATATTTCTTCAGGCGCCCAGCGTGCCGGTTGATCGGTCCGGGGATTAAAGTCCGTATATCCGTTCCCATTGGTAAAATGCGCCGATGCCGCCACCTGTTGCAATTGCTGTTTTACCTGGGCAATAGCACCAACTTTACCAATCGCGGTAAAACAAAGCGCCCCTTTTCTGCCCAGCAGCCGCACTTCATAATTAAGTACGGGAGGAACGCCTCCATCAAAATGCAGGATCCTGGCCCAATGAAGGGTACGGCTTTTTTTATCGAAGTAGGGAGGAAAGGCCCAGTCCATACTGGTAATAACACCGGCTCCTTTACGACCGCGCAGCAGGTTATCGTTCTTCAACTCCTCTTTCATTTCGCGGAGCAATCTGCCATAGTTGATTTTCCCGGCCTCCTGTTCATCCAGATAGCCGGACGGCTCAAATGAAATCACAAAACCACGGAAATCTTTATCCAGCGGGCCTGTCCTTTCAGGCACCAATACGCCGAGGGTGTTGGGGTTTTCAGGATTCCCCCATAAATGCTCTACCAGCAGCCGGCTCCGGGCGGCGTTCAACAAACGATATCCCTCAGGCACCTGTAAAACGGCGCCCTGCCCAAGCTCTTGTTCACCTACACTGTAAGAAAAGGATGCTACTATAATGTCAGATGAATCCAGCTTATCATATTTACTTAGACTGTCTTCCCTGGATAATCCGAGAACACTGAGGCTGACAGATAAGCAAAAAAACATCACAAAGCTGCAATAAAACGTACGCATAACTCTAATTAAATAGCCACAGGTTGTTTACCAGCTCAACAAAACAAGGATAAAGCAGTAAAAGGCTTAGGATAAGATAGTGGGAATAAAAATACGAATAGATAGTGCTACTCTAATGCTAGTGAAAAATAGTTTTAAAATCGGTACCAGGCAATAACACGTTAAATACATTTATTGACCTTCCAGCTGAAGACCGGCCAATAATTCCGGCAATTCCTGTTGCAGCAGTTCAAAAAATTCGCGTTCTTCCTTACGGATATGTGTTTCCAGACTGGTTGCGAGTATATCCATGGCGGAGTCCAGGTCGGTACTATCTGTGAGGGTGCTGTACATCCGGGAAATCACCAGGTGTTCTTCCTGCAATTCCCGTATCATGGCGTCTATGGCGGTGTTTTTACCGGCGCATTTCTCAAAGAGATATTCCTCTTTCTGGATATGCGGCACCATCAATTCCTGGAATACTTTTACTATATATTCAAATCTGGCTTGGGTTTCAAGAGGAAAGCCCTCATATGGGGCTGCATCTTTTTTCAGGTAGCGGCATACAAATAAAAGGCGCTTGTGCTCTAGCGACAAGGGAACTAAAGAAAGGTGACGTTGCATATAATATTATCGGGATAGCTTATTTGTGGTACTATTATTTTTGCGGTAGATACTTATTAATATAATACCACCAATCACCAGGAGCGAAGAAATAATTTCTGCCTGCGTAGGATGAAAACCAAAGATGTCATATCTCGTATCCACCCTTATCTTCTCTATAAAAAATCTTTCTACCCCATTTAATATAAGATATATACCAAATATCACTCCCGGTATCCTTACTTTTTTACGGACGCCCCAAAGCACCAGGAAAAGGCCCAGGCAAACAATGATCTCATATAACGGTGTAGGATATACGGCCACAGGCAGCACTTTACAATACTGGCCATCACAGCCTGCGATCTGTACGCCTTCCTTAATAACATTGTGCGGATAACCGTAGGCAAAAAGCCAGTCAGGCATAAAGCCCAATGCAGCTGGTTTTTCAAAAGCAGCATGCGGAATCTTATCTGCGCTGGGGTACTGCTGCTGGAAAAAAGCCGCATTCTTCTGCACCGCATCTGTAAATGCTGCCGGCGCCATCTTCACGGTACGACCGGTATTGGTATCAACTGAATAGGCACTGTTATAGATACCCCAGTCCCCATCTCCTGAAAAATGACAACCCATTCTGCCGATAGCATAAGCAAGCATTAACGCGGGAGCTGCGCTATCAATCAGCGCGCGGATATTAAACTGTTTTTTACGGGCATAGCTGATAATCACGATAGCCGCCACAATCAGGCCTCCATAGAAAGTAAGCCCGCTGAACGACAGCAGCGCCCCAACAGGGTCCTGTACAAAGTCGTTCCAGTTTTCGAGATTATGAAAAATCTTGGCGCCCAGTAAACCGGCAATAGCTGCCATTACAATGATATCCGGCACCCGGTGGTGCGGCATTACCATTACGGTTTGCTCCACCGGTTTGGGCAACGCCTGTTTCTTCTTCGAATAGTATTTATAACCAGCCATCGCTGCAGCTACGATAATACCTGCAAACACACTACCCTGGCTCGAAAACACGAATGACTGCAAATCCTGGGAAGCAGTATCCCATTGAAAAAATATACCGAGTATCTTATATCCAATAATAAATCCTACTACCGCATTACCAATGATTTCCCCCTGAGAAGCAGGAAGTCCTACCACTACCTTTTCGGGAATACCTTTCAGTAAACCCTGTTGTTCGTAGCGCTTTAATTCACGCGTTAAAATATATGCGCCAGCCAGGAAGGCAATGGCTACAAAAAAACCAAACGTCTGGAAAATCTTCAAAAACGGAATCTCTAAGCCAAGCAGATCTCTGAACGCGTAATATAAATTAGGATACATAGCCGAAAAAAAATTGGTGATCTGAACTTTCCTATGAACAAAGCCGAATTTAATCAAAAGGAAAATCAAACCACCAAAGTACGATGCAATTTCGAATTTCTAAATTGGATTTTAGAAATGTGAATATTTAGCAATATTGTTCAAAAGCGTCTGCCAGGTTCGCTGCAATCATTTGCGCAGAACGGCCTTCAATCATATGACGCTCAATGAAGTGCACCAATTCGCCATTTTTAAATAAAGCAATGGCCGGAGAAGAAGGAGGATAAGGCAACAGGTGTGTACGGATCTGCTTTACCGCTTCACCATCAAAACCTGCAAAACTGGTCGTCAGTCTGTCCGGCTTCTTTTCGCTGTGCGCTACCGCCAACAGTACACCCGGGCGGGCTGTACCTGCCGAACAACCACAAACAGAATTGATGACTACCAGGGTAGTTCCATCTTTCTGTAAGGTATTATCAACACTTTCAGGTGTCAGCAATTCTTCAAAGCCGTTATCTGTTAATTCTGCCTTCATGGGCATTACTAGTTCCGCTGGATACATATAATAAGTGTTTTTTCTGTTTATATTTTTCACAAAGTTAAATATATGCGGGCAGAAAGTAAAAAAATGGATATTGAAATAGACTTTTTGACACAACAACTACAATAGAAACGACATATTGTCACAATCTGTAACCTTTTTACTAACAAAATAGCAGTTTTTACGGCATGGTATCCCATTTGATCTGTACCGGGCATCAAACAAAAAATTGATTTCACACTAAAAAAATTTATAGAAACTATGACACACATCAAATTTAACCACAGCCCGCTTCCCAAATCATTTGGTGGAATTGTTGAAGACATTCTGAATAACGGATTAAATAAGTATGTAAAAGATGATTTTCTGACCAACGATTATTTTACCACACATCCCCCGGTAAACATCGTTGAAACACCAGAAGCCTTTTTACTGGACGTAGTTGCCCCGGGCTTCTCCAAAGAAGATTTCAAGATCAGCGCCGCGGAAAAAGCAATTACCATTAGTGCGGAAAGGAAAGCAGAAACAAAGAATGAAACTGATAAACAGGTACGCCGCGAATTCAGCTTCAAATCTTTCAAGCGTTCCTTCACCATTAGCGAACAGGTAGATGCCGGTAAGATCAATGCAAAATATGAAAACGGAATCCTGAAAGTGACCCTTGGTAAAAAGGAAAACAAACAGGATGCTCCTAAAGAAATAGTAGTGGAATAGTAAAGCTTTTAGCCATTAGCTGTTAGCTTTTAGGAAAATGCAGCGGACAACGTAGCGATACGTTGTCCGCTGCATTTTCCTAAAAGCTAACAGCTAATAGCTAAAAGCTAAATAATCCCACAAACGTTGAAGCTCCCGTTGTTTATTATACAATAATTTGCTTCCCTAAGCACGCAACAATGGCAAAGCTATTCCGGCAAAGCTGGTTATTTATAAAAAGTATCTACCTGAACACGGAGAAGGTGGTGATCGGGGATGTCATTCTTCACACGGAGAATACCTATGAACAAGCGAAAATCAAACTCATTTTTGATTATGCTTTTTTCTACATCGTTTTATTGATGAGTTTTCTTTTCATCAATATGCTCAGTCAGAATTTGGTGAACATGTTGTTGATTCCGCTCCTGATCATCATCCTGATGGTTTGTCTTTTATTATTGAGAAAAGGTGTCAGCGCAAAAAATGTAGGCCGCTTAACTTCGTTTACCACGCTCTGTATTCCCATTATTTCCTCCTTTTTCAACAACCAGGATTTAAGTCCCAAATACACCCTGATATGGATTATGAGCATTTTACTCAGCTATATCACAGTAAATCTGCGTACATCGCTTATATGGAGTGCCACACTCTGCGGGTACCTGGTGGCTATTGCCTATATAAAGCTGAATAACATAGCTGTATATGTAAGCCCGGGATATTCTTCCGCTTTTCAGTACCTGGCCAATCCACTGATTGTTGGTATGTACCTCCTGTTCCTGATCAGGGCACTGGGGCAATATTACCGCAACATCATTTCCATGGAACAAAAGAGGACTGCCGAAAAACAACAGCAACACCTTTCGCTGATCAATCAGCACCTGACCAAACAATTTCTGCTGGTGAAGGGCTTTTCCCGTTCCGGCAAATCCGCCTTTGTGAAGGGAGAATTGGAACTGCTGGAAGCCTGTTTTACCGAAATAGAGAAACAATGCGGCACCGCCATCGATTTTCTGAATGATTCCACGGAATCATAGACCTACACTTCTGTGTTATACAACAAAGCTGTTATATTAATATTATCCATATTATATGGATAAGTAAATATTACCATTTAGGGGCATTTTCGGACATCATGATAATATATTGTTGCTAATACAAATATTTATAGTAAAAATAGATTAGAAAAAATTACAACTTTCGGGGCTTATTGTTGGCAGTTGATAGGTATATCTTTGCGATGTCAATATTCATCTCCTATTTTCCTTATGCCGGGTGAATATCATCTAACCTATGCCATGATAGGGCTTTCAGTAAAATGAAAGCCTTTTTTTATCAAACTGAGAGAAAAAAAATGAAAAAAATAAGCCCCCCGAATAGTCGGGGGGCTTTCAGTAGGATTACTAACCCATTTTTTTAATAACCCAAGATCTTCAGCATGCTTTGTGATGTCTGCTCCTTCGCATATAACCAGTCTTTCAGCTGCCCGTTCTTGTCGTATCCAACAATAACATGTTTAGGCGAAGGTATGAGACAGTGTTTAATACCACCATACCCGCTGAGTTGATCCTGGTAAGCGCCCGTATGGAAAAATCCTATATAGAGCGGCTCACCGGAAGCCTGTTGCTTAGGCAGAAACACGGCATTAATATGTTCTTCTGATGTATAGAAATCGTATCCGTCGCAGGTAAGTCCACCGAGATGCACTTCCTGGTATTCCTGATCCCATTTATTAATGGGCAACATCAGGAACTTCTCACCAATACCCCAGGTATCGGGCAGGGTGGTAATGAAAGAGCTGTCGATCATGTACCAGGATTCCCTGTCGTTCTGCATTTTTTCCCCAACTACGCTATAAATAACCGCACCACTTTCTCCTACCGTAAAGGAACCAAACTCTGTGTAAATATGAGGTACCGGTACCTTGTTCTTTTTACACATGCTCTTGATGTTGGCTACAATCTCGTTCACAATATAGTTGTAATCGTAGTCAAAACCCAGGGAATGCTTAATCGGGAAGCCGCCACCAATATTGATGCTATCCAGTTCAGGACAGATCTTTTTCAGCTGGCAGTAAAGATTCATTACACGGTTAAACTGGCTCCAGTAATAGATATCATCCTTAATCCCTTTATTCATAAAGAAGTGCAGCATTTTCAGCTCAAACTTCTCGTTGCCTTTGATTTTATCCACATAATATTCCAGGATATCACGCGGAGGTATTCCCAAACGGGAGGTATAAAAATCAAAACTAGGCTCCTCTTCCGCTGCTACACGTAATCCCAGTTTCACTTTGTCCTTGATCCGTATATTGCGCTTATAGTCCTCCAGTTCTTCCTTATTATCAAGTATCGGCAACACATTCTTGAATCCGCTGTTGATCAGTCTGGCGATAGCACGGGTATAATTCTTTGTTTTAAAGCCATTGCAGATCACATAGGTTTCCTTATTGATCTTCTTGCGCTCATACAGTTTATTGACAATGTCAATATCATAAGCAAAAGAAGTTTCAATATGTACACCATGTTTCAGCGTTTCTTCCATAATAAAGGAGAAATGCGAGCTTTTGGTACAATAACAATAAAAGTAGTCTCCGTCGTACCTGTTCTTCTTAATGGCGTCATGGAACATTTTCTTCGCCTTGTTAATCTGCATTCCGATTTTAGGAAGGAAGGTTAACTTAAATGGTGTTCCATACTTGTCAATCAATGCCTTAATATCCAAACCATTAAATTCCAGGTAGTTATCTTTTACATCAAAGCCCTCCTGGGGAAATTCAAAGGTCTGTTTAACCAGGTCTGTGTAGGTGTTGTTCATTTAGTACTACAAATGAATTTTTAGGAATTAGTAATAGAAAAAACAAACAGGATAACAATCCTTTTTTCCCTCACTGGGAAACTCCTGGTTTACACACCTACGTCAGTTCGAACCCCAGCAAAATAGGTTGCAAATCTAAATATTTTGTTGATTGCCACCTTAATTTTTTTTTATGACGGCCATTGCCTGCTTTCCTTCGCAAAAAAGGAGGTCCAGGATACTCAGATCCGGGATGAACCCTGTACGGTCCTGGAAAACCTGGGTATATAGTGGTTCTCCGGTCGTGTCCGCTCCCGGCAGTATGCTTTCCCGGGCATCTGTTACACCGTTTACTTCCTTCTGGTAACTTTCAGTAAAGATAACCGGCATATTAATGCCGAGCTTGCTTGTAGTCCATTCGAAGCAGGCAATGTTCCAGTCGAGCAGAAAATCGAATGGTTTTTCAAACAGCTCCTGTAATTCTGCTTCATAATATTCAAACCAGGGAGAACGCCGGTAAGCAGACACGAGCGTTTTCCAATGCAGGCCCTGCCATTTCTCATCATTGCTGATCCTAACATCCTTCATGACCGTACGCTGGTTTTTCCCCCTTGCCAATGGCACACTTAAAATCATACGGCCATTTGGTCCGGCAACGTAACAACGGTTCCTGTAACTAAGCTTTTGGTAGTGTTCATATTTCTCAATCTGTAATATGTCGTGCTTTACTAAAGCTTTGTATGCATTAATCGGTGGAAAATATTGAGATTCAATTAGTAATACCTTCTCATTTGCATTCGCTGTCATAATGTCAATTTTTAATGGGCAGATGTATGAAAACCGTTTATTTCACCTGACAATCACTTATACCTAAGTACTTAACAATTAATGTTAAGTAGATGATTAACAAATCATAGAATTATTAATCATATGCTAAAATAATTAGCATGGGACTACTTTCATCAAAAGTCGTAGAAATGCAAAAATACTAAAGAAATTAGTCGCTTTTGTGATGATTTTTAGCGAACACAGGAGGAAATCCGAAGATAAACTATTTTTTTAAAAAACAACTTATTTTATATGTGTTTTATGCTTTATTCTTTTCCCCTCCTTTCCGCAGTTTGAAAATCAGTCCCGTTAAAAGTTTCCCAATTCAGGTTCACTTTTTTGATAACTAAAACCTTTACTGTAGGTTTACATAAATTAAAATACCTGGTCAGCCGATGAAACTTTTCAGATTATTAGTGGCAATATTTATTACCTGGGGCATAGCAAGCTCTTGCGAAAAAACAAAGGATATTCAATTTGTGAGAGTCGCCGGTATTAATATGGATGAGTTGGGTATGACCAAAAGTGTGGTACGGATGACCCTGGCATATTACAATCCAAACAATTATCGTCTGCAATTAAAAGATGCAAATTTTGACTTGTTTTTTGACGATACCGAGGTCGGCCATTCAGTACAGGATACCACTATTTCCATCCCCGCCAGGGATACTTTTTACTTCCCGGTAAAACTGGAAGTGAATATGGCGAACGTCTTCAAAAATGCATTAAGCGCATTTGCCAATAAAGAAGTAACTATTAAGGCAACCGGCAATTGTAAAGTGGGCAAAGGAGGTATTTTTCTGCCCTTCCCGATTAAATGCGAAACCAAACAGGCCTTAAATTTCTTTTGATCCTGCACAGCCCAATAGGGACATTATTTCCAAAATATGACCGCTTTCGCGGAGGCTTCTAAGCGGCGACAACCGTAAATCTTTTCGCAGACGGTTAAGATCTTCCAACAGAGGCCCCGTTGTTAACTGATGTTGCGCTGCTATCCAATAAGCCAGTGCCGTTTTCAACGCCGATGCTTTTACCCGGAAAGTATGCGGGCTGTATCGCCCGGGATGCAGGTGTATATATTGTTCCTTATCTGCTGCCAACCGCAGAATCCAATTCGACGTATCTGACAATACCACTGTGCCATATCCCCCGCTCGTGGCCAGGAAAGCTTCATAATCCGCCCGGTTATTTACTCCTGCGTGTTGTAACTGTTGCCTTATCTCATTAAATATGGTTGGCATATCCAAGCCGCCGGCGTACATATCCATTTGTGAACCACCCAGGGCAAGCAATGCCGTATGCAGCTCGCCGGGAGCCAATAAGGATAGCCTGTGCCGGAGCGCGGACAGGTGATGTTTCAACGGATTAAACAGTATCGGAATAATGGTGACTTTAGAAAGTGAGGCGTAATAGCAGGGGCAGAGGCCTACAGAGATGTTATAAAACAGCAAAGCCTTTAGCAACCGAAGGTCCGGCAGCTAAAGGCTCCTGCGTTATTATTGTTTCTTTTTATCCATTCCACCGCCATCTTCCGGCTTTTTGCAGCAGGTAGGCAGTTTTGCATAAGATTCAGGATTGGCAGTTACATTATCTGCATCGTAACCTGCGTTAGCAATACCTGTTTTGATATTTTCAATGTTGGTACGATCTGTCCAGTATTTAACAGTAGTGACATGCTTTTTGAAGTCTACTTTCACAGATTGCACCCCTTCTTCGTGCGACATATATCTTTCGATACGGTTTTTGCAGGATTCACACTGTACGGTTGGTGTGCTGATCTTCGCAGTTTCGATAGACTTCTGCTTCTGTTGCGCTACGGCCATACCTACACTGGCTACGAGGAACAACATGACTAATTTTAGGATACGCATAGTTGTAATATTATACCCGAATATACAAAAAATGTGATATACAATAAGGAACTACCGGCCCCACTGATCAGGCGCGCTTCTCCAGGCTTGCAGGGTGGCAATTTCATCAGCAGAAACGATGCCTTTTTCTTCTGCCAGCGCAATCATCGCGGTATAGTTACTGAGCGAATGGAAAGGAACACCTGCCGCTTCAAAGGCTTTCACTGCAATATCAAAACCATAGTTGAAAATAGATACCATACCTATTACTTCCCCGCCGGCTGCGCGGATGGCCTGTACTGCTTCCAGGCTGCTTTTGCCGGTAGATATCAGATCTTCAATCACCACTACCTGCTGGCCTGCCTGCAAAACGCCTTCAATCTGGTTACCCATGCCATGTTCTTTAGGCTTGGATCTTACATAAATAAACGGCAGTTTGAGCTGATCGGCTACCAGTGCGCCATGTGGGATACCTGCGGTGGCTACTCCTGCAATCACTGCCGCTTCCGGGAAAGTTTCGAATACCAGGTTGCACAACTCTGATTTAATATAGTCGCGCACGTAAGGAAACGATAAAATTTTCCTGTTATCGCAATATATCGGCGATTTCCAGCCGGAAGCCCATGTAAAGGGCTGCGCAGGGCTCAACTTTACGGCCTGCACCTGCAGTAATTTCTCTGCAACTTGTTTTTCGCTTACTTTATTCATACAATCGCCAAAGATAAAGAATTACGAATTAGGAATTACGAATTACAGGATCTCCCGTAATTCGTAATTCCTAATTCGTAATTTTCTACATTTGCGGCATGCAATCAACTATTACGATCTATCTGAACGAACGTCCACTCCTATTGAGTGCCGATACCACCAGCATTCCAGCCCCTTTTGCAGCAGCAAAGGTGTACGATAATCCGGATACCAGAAAAATGGAAAACGTGTTACAGAAACTGGAAGATGGGAAAAAAGAAGCAGCAGTTTTTATTGCACCTGATGTAAAACAACTCTTTAAAAAAGTATCTCTGCATTTTACTACGCTCGTAGCGGCAGGAGGACTGGTAACCAATCCGGCAGGAGAAGTGCTCATGATGTTCCGCAGGGGTAAATGGGATTTGCCCAAAGGCAAACAGGACCCCGGGGAAGACCTGGAAACCTGCGCCCTGCGTGAGGTAGCGGAAGAAACCGGCTTACATACTGTTTCTCTCGAAAACAAGATTATAGAAACCTACCACTATTACCCCATGAAAAATAAAAAGGTATTGAAACATACGCACTGGTACCGGATGCAGTTTACCGGAACCGAGCTGACAGTACCGCAGATAGAGGAAGATATCCAGGACCTTCAATGGATCAGGCCGGAAAACGTGGATAAGTACCTGAAGTTTTCTTACGAAAATATCCGGGAAGTATTCAGGGCTGCTGAATTCTAGGCCAGTTGCCTGCTGGTTGTTTTGCTTCCGGTTGATATGCAAAATAACCAGCGGGTTGTCCGTAATTTTTTTAGGGAGACAGCTACGTGTTTATCGTTTTGCCAGAATAGCCACAGTAAGACGGCTCACACATACCAGTTTATGCTCATCGTCGGTGATACGGATATCCCATACGTGACTGTTAGTGCCAATATGCAAAGGCCGCGCACAGGCGTGAACATAGCCGCTTCTAACCCCTCTGACATGGTTTGCATTGATTTCCATCCCTACACAAATCTGCTTCTCCGGATCAATAATTAACCCCGAAGCCATACTGCCCACAGTTTCAGCCAATGCAACTGAAGCGCCACCATGGAGCAACCCATATGGCTGCACTGTTCTCTGGTCTACCGGCATCATTATTTTCAGGTAGTCAGGGCCAATTTCTGTAAACTCCATGCCCAGCCAGTTGGCCATTGTTGCTTCTCCCATTTCATTCAGCTGGTCCAGTGAAATTTTTGTGGAGTACCAGATCGTTTTCATATCGACTGCTTTAAAAATTATTGCTTAATATGCTTAATCCCTTCCAAAACGGCCGCCGGCAAAAAGGAAGACACATCTCCCCCATAGCGGTAAATATCTCTTACCAATGTAGATGCAATACTTGAATACTGGGGAACCGTTGTTAGAAAAATGGTTTCAATACCCGTCGACACCGTACGGTTCATATCAGCAATCGCCTTCTCATATTCAAAGTCACCTATAGATCGGATACCCCGAAGGATAAAGCGGGCATCCAGCTTTTTACAAAAATCGACGGTTAGCCCTGAGTAAGTAGCCACTTCCACGCGGGGATCATCTTTATAGATTTCCCGGATCCAGGCCATCCGCTCTTCCAGTGCGAACATGGGCGTTTTGTTACTGTTCACACCAATGCCAATGACCATGCGGTCAAACAGGTCCAGTGCACGGTCAATAACATCCGTATGTCCCAGTGTAATGGGATCGAATGTGCCCGGGAATAAACAAGTCCTCATGATATATACAAATTATCTGTCAGCGTTTTAATGCTTCCCTGTTAATGAAAATGGAGAAAACCGTTGCACCGTAATTTCTTTCAGAACGATAGTAGGAATAGTCCTGGAACTTCTTGTGCTGGGTATGTTCTACTACCAGCCAGCCTTCCGGGTTCAGCAATGCTTTCTCAAATACCAGCAATGGCAGTTGATCCAGTGTTTCCATCATATATGGCGGGTCGGCGAATATCAGGTCAAATTTTTCCGTGCATTGCTGCAGGTATTTAAAAGCATCCATTTTTACCGTTTTCAGGGTGGTGATTCCTAAAGACAGTGCCGTTTTACTGATAAAAGCAGCCATTGCCGGATCCTTTTCCACCACAGTCATATCTGTGGCTCCCCTGGAGGCCAGCTCATAGCTGATGCTTCCTGTACCTCCAAAAATATCGAGTGTTTTTAAAGACGGAATATCAAGGTTATTTTCGATGATATTAAACAGTCCTCCCTTTGCTATATCTGTAGTAGGGCGGGTATGCGGCATTTTTGCAGGTGGTTGTATTTTTCTGCCTCCACTAGCTCCTCCGATTATACGCATAGCGCTAACGCATATAAATTATGAAAATAATAACCCGGTATTTCCTGCATTTTGGTGATGTAGTTGAAACCCGGTAATCGTTGCATCCATTCCAGGTGCGGAATAAACTTATACATTTCCTGGTATACGCCCGCATCTGTGGCTACTGCGCCTCCCAGCTTAACTTTAACCAGTTGTTCATCCAGGCCAAGCTGGCGCAGCATATTTACCAGCGTGTACACCACATCCAGGCCGGCCTGGTAGTCGGCTTCCTGTTGTATCAGCAGTTTACCGCCGGCATAAATAGTTATTATAAAAGTATGTTGCTGTACTTCCACAAAGGCCACCCCGTTTGCTGCATTGAAATCCAGGTCCAGGGTGTAAGACTGCAGCAGGGCCGAATTGGCATGTATCACCAGGTCTGTTGAGAACTCCTTTCTCAAAAATCCCAGCAGATCCTTGTCCACGCTATAAATATTGACCATTGGCAGACCAGGCAACAAATCGGACAGCACTGCTTCCTGTACCTTTTCAGGCATGACCAGGTGCAGGTAATCCTTTTTCATGGAAGGCATATAATACTCATGCGGGACCAATACACCGCTGCCGGTATTAAAAGCCAGCAGTATGGATTTAAAGGCGGTAAACAGTAGTTTGTCGGTATCAAATACCTGTTCAATCATTTCCAGATCGGCCAGGGCCAGCTTCCGGGGGGTAAAATGATACGACTTCAACGCCAGGAATTTTTTAGCAGCCGGATCATACACTACATAACTAAATGTTCCGCTTCCCACCAGTACAAATAAATAACAGGCGGTGAGATCAGTTTCCAGCAGGGTTTCATCGTCTACTGTAAATGCAGGATGGATGTTATAAGCCACGGGCATATTTTACCTTTCAAATGAATTACAATAATAATCTTTTTAGTTAATTGGTGAGGGCGTTTTGTTGTTTTATATGGGGGAGATGATCAACATATAGCCATATCTTTGTTTTTATACCCACAATCAGCAAAAGATTCATGCAACTGGAAGTTACCACCCGGCAAATTATAAAAATAGCAGGACCTATATGCCTGGCGCTTATCATCCCGCAAATCAACCACATTACGAATACGGCATTCCTCGGCCGTTTAGGCGAATTTGAATTGGCTGCCAACGGCATTGCAGGTATTTATTACCTGGTCATGTACATGATTGCTTACGGTCTTAACAACGGTATGCAGGTACTGATTGCCCGCAGAGCGGGGCAAAAACAGTACGCCGGGATCGGGCAATTGTTTTCCAATGGCATACAGGTGGGCATTTTCTTCTCCCTGCTGGCTATTTTGCTAACATTACTGGCAGCACCCTGGTTCTTTTCCAAAAGCTTACATGATCATCATATTTATGCGGCAGCGGTTTCGTTTATTCGTATCCGTATCTGGGGGCTTCCATTGCTGATGGCGCTCAACATGGCCAATGCCTTTTATATTGGCAGCGGGCATTCCAGGGTACTGGCAGTGACTTCCCTCTTCCAGGAAATGATGAATATTTTCTTTGATTATACGCTTATTTTCGGCAAGCTGGGATTCCCGGCTTTAGGGCTGAATGGTGCAGCCACAGCTTCTGTTATTGCAGAAGCCACCGGCTGCGGAGTAGCTTTCAGCATGTTGTTTATCAAGCGTTACCATCTGGAATACAGCTTGTTTGGCTATCTCCGTTTGAACTGGGGTATTGTGAAAAACATCCTGAATGTATCTGCCCCGCTGATTGTACAATTCCTGTTCAGTATAGGCAGCTGGTTTGTGTTTTTCATATTTATAGAACATCTTGGGGAAAGGCCGCTGGCGGTATCTAATATGTTACGCAGCATTTTTGGTTTCTTTGGCATTTTCACGTGGGCACTGGCGGCGGCCTGTAATACCATGGTTAGTAATGTTATCGGGCAGGACCGGTCGGAGCTGGTATTTACGGCCATCCGGAAAATTGTACTGATCAGTGTGGCCTGTTCGGCTACCGTATGCATACTCGTCAACCTGTTTCCATATACGTTACTCCATATATATACCAATAATGCAGACCTGATAGCAGCTTCTATTCCGTCTATACGTATCATTTCGCTCAGTACTATCCTGATGGCAGTAGCCGCAGTGGTGATGAGCGGGGTGATAGGCACAGGCAACACCCGTATGAACCTGATCACGGAAATTATAGCGGTAATAGGTTACCTGCTGTATTGTGATATTGTGATAGAAAGAATGCGCAGTGAACTGCAATGGGCCTGGGGAGCCGATTTCATTTACTGGGTACTCATTTTTAGTATCAGCTACTGGTACCTGCTCAGCGGCAGGTGGAAAGGAAAGGAGATCTAAAAGGCTGAAAGCTGAAGGCTAAAAGCTATTGCAAATCATCCAGCATTTTTTTACAATCCGCTTTGATGCTGTTATCGTCGTATACGATGCTAAGGAGCGTTATGGCTTTTTTCAATACTTCAATTGCTTTTTCCTGCTGATCATTTTCTTTGTAGGCGCGGGCCAGTTCATAATAATTGAGCAGGAATGCCGGATCGAGCTGGCGACACTTTTCATAGTTGTTGATAGCGTTTTGCAGGGAGCCATCCGGTAAACCGCCGAAAAGCATTTTAGCGGCACCTCTTTCGAAGGCATTCAGGTTGGCCACTTCAAAGTTCCATTTACCCAATACATGATATGCCTGAGCAAGGGAGGGATTGAATTTAATAGCCAGTTCTGCGTATTTCTTTACGTCTTTTGAAGCGGCTACTTTATCTTTTGCACCGGAGATCAGGGCCATGCGTCCCATGGCAATGGCCATAGACAGGTTAGCATCCGGGCTGTTGGGATTTACTTTCAGCGACTGCCCTGCATAGCTTTTAGCAAGGTTAAAATAACTGATTTTATCGTCTTTTGATTTTTGTCTGTTACCTATGCGGGCGCATAGCTGGCTGGCCTGGTTCAATGCGTCCGTTTCAGCCGGTTGGATTTTCAGTATTTCCTTATCCTTTTCCAGGGCTTCATTTTCCTTCATTTGTTTTTCCAGCTGTTTGGCTTCTTCCACCATATCACTGACACTCTGGGCCCTTACAAATAAGGCCGCTGATAGTAAAAAGCAAACTGCCATGATCCGTTTCAACATAGGACGGGTTTTACAGCGTGAATTTGTTGATTAACTTATAGCTATAAATTTACGAAAATTACAAATGAGAAACACCAGGCATATGCTAAAAAATAGAGGTTCAATAGTCCTTCTCCAGCGAAACGAGTGAGTTGCGGATGCTGGCGCCCATAGGCGGATTCATTTTTCGCAGGGTTACAACACTGTGCTGGATGGCGGGATAACGTTGTTTCAGGGCATCAGACAGTTCATAAACAACTTCTTCCAGCAGTGGGCGAGGCACTGCCATCACGGTTTTGGCTACCTCGTAGATGCCCTGGTAGTTCACCGTTTCAGAGAGATCATCTACTGGCACGGTGCCGGGTATACGAACAGCTACGTCGAGTACAAAGTGGTTGCCGATGATGGTTTCTTCCGGGTATAAACCATGATAAGCATAAAAAGTGGCTTGTTCGAGGGCGATAGTAAGCATAAACGGAAAATTACGAATGATGAATTACGAATTACAGATTTGTAAGGAGATAGCAGCAAATGCTGTTTTCATCCCCACAAATCTGTAATTCGTAATTCGTAATTTATTATTGGTGGTGTTCTTTTGCTGACAGGTATCTTTCTGCATCCAGCGCGGCCATACATCCGCTACCGGCGGCTGTTACCGCCTGACGGTAAATTTTATCCTGTACGTCGCCGCAGGCAAACACGCCCTCTATGGAAGTGCGGCTGGAACCTGGTACAGTTACGATGTAGTCCTGTTCGTCCAGTTCCAGGTAGTCTTTAAAGATACCGGAATTAGGCTGGTGACCGATTGCCACAAAGAAGGCGCTTACCGGTACATCTTTCTTTTCCTGTGTTTTATTATTCAGGATACGAACAGCTTCTACTTTATTCTCTCCCAATACTTCATCTGTTTCTGAGTTCCAGTAAACGATGATGTTGGATGTTTTCAGTACGCGGTCCTGCATCACTTTAGAAGCGCGCATTTCATGGCGGCGCACCAGCATATGTACGGTGCTGCACATTTTGGAAAGGTAGAGTGCTTCTTCAGCGGCGGTATCACCGGCGCCAACGATAGCTACTTCCTTACCGCGGAAGAAGAATCCGTCACAAACGGCGCAGGCAGAAACACCGCTGCCGTTCAGGCGTTGTTCAGAAGGAAGACCCAGCCATTTGGCGGAGGCACCGGTAGCGATGATAATAGCATCAGCGGTGATTTCCTTTTCTTCATCAATGATAACTTTATAAGGCTGTTTGCTGAAATCCACGGACGTTGCCATACCATAGCGGATATCGGCGCCCATACGGGTGGCCTGTTTTTCAAAATCCACCATCATTTCCGGTCCCTGAACACCTTCCGGATAACCGGGATAGTTTTCAACTTCTGTAGTAATGGTTAATTGTCCGCCGGGTTGAATTCCCTGGTATAATACTGGTTTAAGGTTGGCTCTTGCGGCATAAATCGCAGCGGTATAGCCGGCAGGTCCGGAACCGACGATCAATAAATGCACATGCTCTTGTTGCTTGTTTTCCATACTTTTTTTTGCTGTATAATTACTTGCTAATAATAATCGTTTTATAGGTTACTGCATATCCGCCCCAGTAGCCTAATGCGCCGGGTACATTTCCCAGTATTTTTGTGGGTGATGAAAACGGGTTACCGTTACTGTTATATGCAAAGTCGAGTGTTCGCCAAAAATCCCAGGTTGCTTTGTCAATATTACAAAACTTCATGGTCACGGTGTCACCCAGGTGAAAGAATGCATATGTATCAAGATCCAGTCGCTGGTTCTTGTTCACCCCGGCGTCCACAGGAATTTCAAATGTTGTGCCGTTCACCAGCTGGTCATCTACCACGGAGTTCAAACCGGGTAAAAACGGTTCATTATTAACGGCGGTGAAGTAGCGGCCATAGTTGCCCGGTGCCGGCGAATCCGTTACCCGTACCCATAAGCGGGCCATCTGGCTATCGTTGTCGAGCTTTACCATCGACCACCAGATAGAGTCCAGTTGCAATCCGCGGGTAGGAATGGTTGTCACGGATTCATATGCCTTATTGTCAGCATTAATGCGCAGGGTATAAGTACCTGACACTTTCCCGGTAAAGTTATTGGCGGGCTGACTCAGGTCAGGGACATAAATAAAGAACTTGTTACCGGCCGTATCAATGCTACGTTCTGTCAGCTTCATGGTTTGGCTGCCATTCGAAACGGTAACGGTGGCATTATGCACAAAAGATTTTTGCAGGGTAGCCTGATCAATAGCAGCAAAATAACTAAGGCTGCGTGTCAGTATGACTACCGGGTAGGCACCATCTTCGAACCGGCCTTCCACCACAAGTTGTGCGCCCTGCGCGGGCAGATCAACATTGATATTCTTTTCGCAGGCGGAAAAGAGCAATGCCACCAGTGATAAGAAGAGCATATTGCGCATACACTGCAAAAATAAGGGTGTTTACTAAAATAAGAACACCGGCCATGTATTTACAAGGCCGGTGTTCTTATAGAATAAAGAGGATTAGTAGATTTATTCAATTAGTTATTTTGCTATTTATTTTTTCTAAATATCAAAATAACCAACGGAGTAAAAGAATTATCCCAGGTAAGATTTCAATGCGCCACTATAGCGGGCTTTCTGCAGCCTTTTGATAGCGCGTTCTTTAATCTGCCTGATCCTTTCTTTAGTCAGATCATATTTCTGACCGATTTGTTCGATTGTTGCGCCGTTTTCACCATCCAGACCAAAATAGGCATTCACAATTTCAGCTTCGCGGGGGCTCAGGGATTTCAATACCCTGCGGATTTCCTCACGGAGTGAATCTCTCATTACATCGTCGTCAGTAATATCTCCACCTTCCAGCAGATCGCCCATTGCTACGTCTTCAGCCTCGTGCACAGGTGCATCCAATGACATGTGGCGGGTATTGCTTTGGAAGATATTGTTTATTTCTGATTCAGACATCTCCAGGATTTCTGCGAGTTCCTCGGTAGAAGGCTCACGCTCGTTTTCCTGTTCAAATGCCATGTAAGCTTTGTTAGCTTTATTATAGGTGCCAATTTTGTTTTGCGGCAGACGAACAAGACGTCCTTGTTCTGCTAACGCCTGCAGGATGGACTGGCGAATCCACCACACTGCATAAGAAATGAATTTGAAACCTTTCGTTTCATCGAAACGTTGCGCCGCCTTGATCAAGCCAAGATTACCTTCGTTAATGAGGTCACTGAGGCTAAGCCCCTGATGCTGATACTGCTTCGCAACAGAAACAACGAAACGTAAATTTCCTGTAGTCAATCTTTCAAGAGCCTTTTGATCGCCCATTTTAATGCGCTGTGCCAAAACGGTCTCCTCCTCGGGTGTTAACAAAGGGATCTTCGAGATTTCCTGCAGGTACTTCTCTACCGCCTGCGAATCACGATTGGTGATCTGGGTGGCAATTTTAAGTTGCCTCATATGAAAAATTGTATTGGTTTATAAATAAAATAACAGCGAAAGAAATTTTTTGTTCGAATTTTTAAAATTATTAACTTACAAAGTTTCCCGCGCTTTATCCTTTTGATTCGAAATAAGTCTGCAAAGATCGTGCTAACCAATCACTCTACCAAATCCTTCTTATATTTGCCAGCCATATAACAAAGTACAGTTTTATAACGGAATTTTATAGTGCTTTAGTCCCTGTACCACGCTGGTTTATACAAATTTTAACAATTGATAAAGAATCATATTTAAATTAACATCTTAACTAATTTAATTGTTAAGCTGTTGCAAATTTTTCAATAAAATGATTGACTTTAGAAGCGACACTTTTACACGTCCCGGCCCTGGCATGTTACAGGCCATGTTACAGGCAGAAACCGGTGATGACGTTTTCGGTGAAGATCCCAGTATCAATAAACTGGAAGCCATGATGGCAGCCTATTTTGGCAAAGCGGCAGCCTTGTACTGCCCTTCCGGCACAATGAGTAACCAAATAGCCATTAAAGTACATACGTTGCCGGGGGATGAAGTGGTTTGCAGTCATCTCGCACACGTGTATATTTATGAAGGAGGTGGCATTGCCTTTAACTCAGGGGCACAGGTACATGCCATCACCGGCGACCGCGGCATGATCCGCGCAGCACAGGTAGAAGCAGCCATCAACCCCGACGATGTGCACAAAGCCCGCACCAGCCTCGTTTGCCTGGAAAATACGTCTAACCGCGGCGGCGGATGCTGCTACGACTGGGAGGAAATGGTAAAGATCAGCGACGTTTGTAAAGCAAATGACCTCGCACTGCACCTGGATGGCGCCCGTTTGTTCAACGCATTGGTAGCCACCGGACAGGACCCTGCCGCATACGGACAATTATTCGACAGCATTTCCGTTTGCCTCAATAAAGGCATGGGCTGCCCCATGGGTTCCGTACTACTTGGCAGTGAAGCCTTTATCAAATCCGCCAGGCGCATCCGCAAAAAACTGGGCGGCGGTTTGCGGCAGGCAGGCTATATGGCCGCAACCGGCATCTATGCCATGGAAAATAATATTGCCAGGCTGGCAGCAGACCACCTGCACGCCAAACAGCTCGCACAAGCACTACTGGAGAAATCTTTCGTGGGCCATATGTTGCCCGTAGAAACGAACATCCTCATTTTTGAAGTAAAGGGCGACTGGACTCCGCAGCTGTTTGCCGATTACCTGAAAAAAGAAAATATCCTGGTAATACCCATCTCTCCAACACAGGTAAGAATTGTAACACACCTGGATATAACACCGGAGATGGTTGCGACTACCTGTCATATTATAGCAGAGATGGCATAAGAGCAGAAAGCACAAAAGATAAAGCAAAAAGCTATAGAAGCGAATGATGGTAACGAATGTTTACCTGCTATCATTCACTTCCATAGCTTTTTGCTTTATCCTTTATGCTTTCCGCTTAAAAAAAGGGATTTTCCGTTATTTTTGCAGCCTTATATTATGAATAGCATGGAACTTTCGAAAAATTACCTGCCTGCAACGGTTGAAGAAAAATGGTACCAACAGTGGATGGACAAAGGTTATTTCCGCTCTAAGCCGGATGGCCGCCCTCCCTTTACAGTAGTTATTCCCCCTCCCAATGTGACCGGGGTCTTGCATCTTGGCCATACCCTCAACGAAACCGTCCAGGACATCCTGGTACGCCGCGCCCGTATGAGCGGGTTCAACGCCTGCTGGGTACCGGGTTCCGATCATGCGTCCATCGCTACCGAAGCCAAAGTGGTAAATATGCTCAAGCAGGAAAAAGGTATTGAAAAATCCCAGCTTACCCGCGAAGAGTTTCTTAAATACGCCTTTGAATGGAAAGATAAATATGGTGATATCATCTACCACCAGATAAAGAAACTGGGTTGCAGCTGCGACTGGGACCGGGTTACCTTTACCATGGATGACCATTATTATAAGGCCGTGATCACCGTTTTCATAGACCTTTATAAAAAGGGCGTGATCTACCGCGGTGCACGCATGATCAACTGGGATCCCAAAGCCAAAACGGCTTTAAGCGATGAGGAAGTTGAATACAAAGACCTCCAGGGTAAACTGTATCACGTTAAATACGCCATCACAGATGCAGCCGGTAAACCTACCGGTGAATTCATTACCATTGCTACCCAGCGTCCGGAAACCATCATGGGCGATACCGCCATCTGCGTAAACCCGGAAGATGAAAGGTATGCACACCTGAAAAATCATTTCGCAACAGTGCCGCTGGTAAACCGCCGCGTACCCATCATCTTTGATACTTATGTAGACAAAGCATTTGGTACAGGGGCGCTGAAAGTTACACCTGCACACGATATCAATGACTATAACCTGGGTCTGAAACATAACCTGGAAATAGTGGATACCCTCAATGACGATGGTACCCTCAGCGCCGCCGCTATTGTATTTGTGGGAGAAGACCGCTTCGTTGCCCGTAAAAAAGTAGTGGCAGCCCTGGCGGAAGAAGGTTTGCTTGTAAAAGAAGAAGAATACACTACCCGTCTTGGTTACAGCCAACGTAATCCCGACACCGTAGTAGAACCGCGTATTTCCACCCAATGGTTTGTAAAAATGGCTGAAATGGCCAAACCTGCACTGGATGCAGTGGTAAACGGTGATGTAAAAATACATCCCGGCGACCGCTTCCTGGCAACCTACAAATACTGGATGGAAAATGTAAAGGACTGGTGTATTTCCCGCCAGCTTTGGTGGGGGCAACAAATACCCGCCTGGTATGCCCCTGATGGCACTTTTGAAGTGGCTGCCACTGCTGCCGAAGCCGTACAGCAATTTGCAGCACGCAACATCAGCATCACTGCGGAAGCACTGAAGCAGGATGAAGATTGCCTCGATACCTGGTTCAGCTCCTGGTTGTGGCCGATGGAAGTATTCAATGGCATCTCCCAACCGGATAACGAAGATATCAACTACTACTACCCTACCTCTGTACTGGTAACAGGACAGGATATTATCTTTTTCTGGGTGGCCCGTATGATCATGGCCGGCCTGGAATTCAAGGAGGTAAAGCCTTTCAGCGATGTATACTTTACTGGGATGGTACGCGACAAGCAAGGTCGTAAAATGAGTAAACAGCTGGGTAATTCCCCGGATCTGCTGGAACTCATCCACGCTTTTGGCGCCGATGCGGTACGTTTTGGTATCATGATCTCCTCACCTGCCGGTAATGACCTGCTCTACGATGATGCCAGCTGTGAACAGGGCCGTAACTTCTGTAACAAAATATGGAATGCGCTGAAGCTGGTAAAGATGTGGGAACAACGCCAGGAAGACGACAGCGCTATCAATGCGGCGGCTGATAACTTTGCGGTGAAATGGTTTGAAAGCAGGCTCAATGAAGTGCAGCAGGAAGTAGCGGCACTGCATAAAGACTTCCGCCTTAGCGAAGGGCTGAAAGCCATTTACAGCCTGGTTTGGGACGATTTCTGCAGCTGGTACCTGGAATGGGCCAAACCTGGTTTTGAACAACCTATCCCGGCCTCCATCTATCGTAAAACAGTATACTTCTTTGAACAACTGATGCAGCTGCTGCACCCGTATATGCCCTTCATCACCGAAGAAATTTATCAGCAACTGGCTACCCGCAACGAGGATGATTCCCTGATGATCACACAATTCCTCGCACCAGCAGCACCGATACATGCTACCCTGCTGGAAGGTACCCTGGCAAAGGAAGTGATCAGCAGCATCCGTGATGCACGCAACAAAAACCAGATCAAGCCGAAAGAAACTATCATACTGCACGTAGAAACCAAACACGACAACACTTTCAAACAACTTGAAAGTATGCTCATGAAACAGGTGAATGCATCTGCGATTCATTATGTACAGGAACCAGTGCCCGGTTGTATCACCGTTGTTATCGGGAAAGATAAATTCTACCTGGGTACTGAAACCGAGCTGGATACCACTACGCAAAAAACCACGCTCCTAAAAGACCTGGAATACTTGAAAGGATTCCTGGTGTCTGTTGAGAAGAAGCTCTCCAACGAAGGTTTTGTACAAAAAGCAAAACCTGAAGCGGTAGAAGCGGAACGTAAGAAGAAAGCAGATGCCGAAGCAAAAATTTCGGTGATCGAGGAAAGTTTAAAATCCTTATAATTTTTATCATCGCCCGGTCGTTACTATACCGGGCGATTTTTTATCCCCCGCACTATCATGCAAAAACACCTGTTACTTAGTTTCATATTAGCCACGATGGTTTCACCGGTATTTGCGCAGTCCGGAAAAAAGAGTACGGCAACACCGGCGGCTGTTAGCAATAAAAGGCCGATGAAACTGCGCAGCAGCTGGAGTATTTACCTAAGCGATACGCTGCCAAAAACGGAAGTGATGAAGCTGCTGGATTCTGCCCTGGTGGTGCGCGATGAAAAGAATATCAAATATCCTGTTATCTCCTTTGCCTTTACTTACGAAAGACATGAGCCTTACCTGAACGATACCACCGGGCAACCCGCTGTGTATAAGGATTTTACCGGTGATAATTTCAAAGCACCTGCGCTGTCTCCGGCATGGAGCAAAAGTTTGAAAGAAACGCTCCAAACTGGCGACATCCTATATTTTGATGAGATCATCATCAAATATGCAGAAGAAAAATTCTACAAAGCGCCTCCTCTCCAGATCAAAGTAAAATAAATCAGTAATTAAACAACTGCTGTATCGGGATGATAAAATCTACCCGGTTCTGTGCATTGTCTGCCGGATCCTGGTCGAACAAATGGCTGAAACGCACGCCGAATGTGAATGGCAGTGCATTGCCAATACGGGTATCAAAGAACAACTCTGTTCCGGCTGAAGTATAGCGGGTATCGGTTTTTTGCGGAGCGTAGGTAGCCATGCTGTAGTCGTAGAAAAGGTTGGCCCGGATCCGGTTAAAGTATAATATCTGTGCAAAGCCCCAGTCGGGGTACGCCAGCGGCAGGTGGTAATTAGCGCCCAGCTTATAAATACGGGTATAAAAAGGTGTATTATACCCTCTCGCATATACGAAGTTATCTGTAAAGGTATAGTTGAAAGATTGGTCCCGCTGCTGGAAGGCGGCCTGCAAAACCAGGTTATGATTTGGCCATAGCCCCGGTAAATACTGATCCAGCCGTGCATACAGTTGCTCTGCGTACAAACCATTCACCGATGTATTATACTGCACCGCCAGGTACTGTCCGAAATGGGTGAATATGTTCTGCAGCGCCTTGATGCGTTGATTGCTGAAGATAATGGTATTGCTGAGGAACTGGAGATCATTTCCCTTGTATTTACTATCGAGGTATCGATGACGGACGTTGTAATTACTACCTACTGCCAGGCTGCGGCTATAGAGTCCGCCGGAAAAATTAAGCGGAATACTCAACCCGATATGTGCGGTGGCCTCGTTCCAGTACACCCTGTTCCTGTTTTGATCGAGCCCGTTGCGGTTAATGGCATAATCAGCCCCTACCGACAACATGGGGAACCAGCCTCCAAAGGTAAAGCCGGCGGCAATGTCGGAGCTTTCTTCATTACGGTTATAGGTATAACCGATGCTGGTAGAAGTGGTACTTAAAATGTTTTCCCCAATCAGTGAAATGCCGAAATCCGGATCGTTGAAGGACGGAACCCAGCTGTGAAAGTTAAAGGGATGCGTAAGCTGCCGATATTTCTTCACCGGCAGCGAATCCTTTGGCACAATCCCAAGGATATCGCCCCCTTCTTTGAACTGCGGCTGCAGCCATGTACTGCGGCCATCGGCGGTTACAGGTACTTCTTTCCAATTGTTTTGACGCAACGCGGCATGATACAGTTTATACCCTTTGATGGTGAATTCACTGAACAGCAGACTATCTTTTTCCGGATCCGGGGCCATGTGCATTGCACTGTTTCCACGGTCGGTAACTTCGAATGTTTTCCGGTCGGCTAACGTGAGCGCGTATACGTTGTTTACATCCCGGTAGCCGCTTGTGAAATAAACCGTATCGCCTTCAACGGCCGGTATGCCTATTACATTGAAGCTAAAGGGTGTTAAGAGGGTGCTTTCGCCGGTAGCCAGGGATTGCTGTACCAGGGCCATTTCTCCTTTCGGGTTACGTACTGCGCTGATCACGGCCTGGTCGTTGGCGGCAAAACGGGGATAGGTATAATACCAGTTCTCCCGATTGGGCAATTCTTTTTCCAGGGCGCCCGTTTTGGCATTGATCAGCTGCAGGTGGCATTGCATATCGGTGGTGGTGGCTACTGTGATCACCTGTTCACCATTTGCGCTGATATCAGGTGAAAAGAACTTGCCTCTGGCAGAAATTGTTTTCGTATGCCCGGTAGCGTTATCCCATATACGGATCACGGAAAAATCTTTCCAACCCCAGCGTGCGTCGAAGCGAGCAGCTGCCCAGGCGATTCGTCCGTTGCGGTAACTGAAAAAATCATCATATACAATACCGGGTCTTACCAGCAGCTGTTCCTTACCGGCTGTATTAAGCCGATAGATGCCGGCCAGTTTGTTCCGGGCATTTTTGAGTACAATCCACTCGTTATGACCTGCGGCGTATACGTACTTATAGTCGGTCACCTGTTTAGCCACAGGCAACACAGACACGGCCGGCGTAGTATCCGGACGGGCGGCATAACTGTTCCAGAGTGGTTGATACTCTTTTAGCATGGCATGGTAAAAGCCTGTAATGTTTTTACCGGTTCGTTTTTTCAGGCTTTGTGACAGCGGGTAAAAAACGCCGCGGAAACGTACGGCGTCTGTGGTCACGTCTTTCCAGAAAGTTTGGCCATAATGTTCGCGCCCATAGGTCGACATAAGGTAGCCCAGCGGATAGTGGTCCGGCACATAATCGACATAGGAGCCATTCCGGATTTTCATATAGGCGTACTGTTTACCTGCGAGTGAAAGTCCGCGGAAACCGTCAAAAAAGCCGGGGAGTCGGCCACGTCCCTGTGGAGTCAGCGCGGTTTCCATCACTACGGCATCTCCCTCCCAGAACCAGTTGGGTACGGCAATGTTGGTGACGGCTGCCTGTCCGAGCTGGCCGCCCAGGATGGAAAACACTTTGGAGAGCCCCTGCCGGAAGTTCATATTCTGCAATACATGCCGGTATTCGTGTACGGACAGTTGCTCAATCCAGTTGAGGGAGCCGAGATCCAGGGAATTTGGTGAAGGGGTCAGGTAAAATTCGGAGCGGAAAGGGCCCAGTTGCACATATCCGTTGGATTGCATGGTTTGGTTCTGCAATACAATATTCACTTTTCTTTCCAGGGGACCGATAGAGGTCCGTGTATAGCGGTTAAGGTAATGTACTATGTTGGCAACGCGTTCTCCCTGTGCCGTCATTCCTTTGGGGAAGATGACCCGTACCGTATCCGTATTTATTTGCTGCCATTTCAGGGAAGGCGGGTTGCCGCCGAATTGTTGCGCTGATAAAGAAAGGGAAAGGGCAGAAAAAGCAATAATGGCGAGGAGACGCATAAAAAAATTACGAATTACGAATTACGGATGAAATGTCGGATCTAAGCGGATGATTATACTGTATAAACGAAAATATGTTTCTTTCCTTATATTATAACATGGAATTCGACAATATGCCCAGTTATATCTGTCATTTCATCCGTAATTCGTAATTCTTTCTTTAACATTCCGGTAAACTGATGGGAATATTCACTGCCAGTCCGCCATCGGAGGTTTCCTTATATTTTGAGTTCATGTCCTGGGCTGTTTCCCACATCGTTTTCACAACGGCATCCAGTGATACCTTGGCCAGTTCGGGGTTACTTTGCAGGGCCAGTTGGGAAGCTGTAATGGCTTTAATGGCGCCCATGGTATTCCTTTCAATGCAGGGTACCTGTACCAACCCGCCGATTGGGTCGCAGGTAAGACCAAGGTGGTGTTCCATGGCTATTTCTGCGGCCATCAGCACCTGGCGCTGGGAACCTCCCAGGCATTCGGTGAGGGCAGCAGCGGCCATCGCGGAGGATACGCCAATTTCTGCCTGGCAACCGCCCATGGCTGCGGAAATGGTAGAACGTTTCTTAAAGATACTGCCTATTTCAGATGCGGTGAGCAGGAACTGCTGGATCTTATCTTCATGGAAGCCATCGCAGAAAGCAATATAGTATTGCAATACAGCGGGGATTACGCCGGCGGCGCCGTTGGTGGGAGCGGTTACTACGCGGCCAAAGGAAGCATTTTCTTCGTTTACGGCAAGCGCGAAGCAGCTTACCCAGTCGAGCGTATAGCTAAAATGTTCCCCGCCTTCCCTGATGGCGGCAATCCAGGAGGCATAATCGGTATAGGTACGGCCCTTTAATAATTTTTTGCTGAGCGTGGCAGCGCGGCGGCCAACTTTCAGTCCACCGGGTAATTCTCCGGCGGTATGGCATCCGCGGTAGGTGCATTCCTGCATTACGCGCCAGATGTTGAGCAGCCCCTGGCGGGTTTCTTCTTCCGGACGCCAGGCGTTTTCATTTTCCATTACCAGTTCGGAAATACTGTACCCTGTTTTGATACACCACTGCAACAGCTGCCGCGCCGTATCGATCGGGAAAGGCAGATCCACCTGTTGTCCGCTGCTGCCATTTTCACCTTCCTGTACTACAAAGCCGCCACCAATAGAATACCAGGTGGAAGCGATTTGGTCTCCGTTGATAAAAGAAACCAGGAAAGTGAGCGCGTTAGGATGGAAAGGCAATGATTCTTCAAAAAGGAAATCAATATCTTCTACCGGGTCAAAATCTATTTCATATTTGCCTGCTAGCATCATTTTACGTTGGCGGCGGATACTATCTATTTTGGGGTTGATCTGGTTCACGTCAAAAGTAACGGGATCATCGCCACAAAGTCCGAGCTGTACGGCGATATCAGTACCGTGCCCATGGCCGGTTTTGGCGAGCGATCCATACAACAGCACCTGTACCTTGCTCACTTCTGCCAGTTTACCCTGTTGTTCCAGCTGAGCCAGGAAATGGAGTGCAGCCCGCCATGGGCCTAAGGTATGTGAGCTGGATGGACCAACGCCTATCTTAAAAATGTCGAATACTGAAATACATTCGTGTGCCACTATTTTCTTATTTATCCGTAAAATTAACGGAAAGCATGCGAATAAAACAATTCCGTAAAAAAGCGGCGCCAGCTGAGCCGGCGCCGCTTTACACTTATCAGGTGTATAAGAAATTACTTGTTCTGAAAGTCTTTCAGTTTAACATTAAAAATCAATACGGTATTTCCCGGAATGGGGCTTTGTCCACGGGGACCATAAGCATATATAGATGGCAGGAAAAGATTGATTTCTCCGCCCCTACCTATTTTGGGAATACCTATTGTCCAGCCGCTGATCACCCGGTTCAAGTCCAGGGATATATTATAACTGCTGTCAAACACTTTTTTATCAAGGAAAATACCAATATAGGCCACTGTTACATTGGCCGCCGCGTTAGCGGTATCTGTTGTTTGTCCTCTGTTCACGATCTGGTAAAAGATGCCCAGGGAATCGTGTTTTACATTCTGAATGTTGTTGGCGGCGATGTAGTTCACAATTTTTGTAGAATCGATCGTATACTGTGCCTTCCAATCGTATGGTGGTTCATCCTCTTTTTTAGAGCAGGCCACCAATGCTAACACAAACAATCCTCCCAACAGAAAAACTTTCTTCATACAATTACGGTTTCGGTTTTATGATGAAATTAAAAAGTGACGATACAGCAGGCAATAGTAAGGAGTTTACCTGATATTTACCAGTTCGAGTTCAGAAATCAACACGGCATCGGGTGGAATGATACCGGCAATACCGGTAGAGCCATAGGCAAGGGCAGGTGGAATGTATAATTTGATTTTACCACCTTTGGAGATCTTTTGTAATCCTATCTGCCAGCCTGGAATATGATTTTTCAGCACCCGTTGGTCAAAGTCGGTAGGCACAAATGAGTTACCTACAATTTGTCCGTTCAGCAGCTGATTGGTATAAACAACGGTGGGGATAGAAGTAGCTTTCACAAAATGAATGCTGTCCCCTGCTTCCAGGATATTATAATACAGGCCGGAAACATCTTTGGTAGCGGTTTCGTTGTGCGCACGAAGATAGCTCAGGATCACATTTTCCTGACGCATATCAATACCCTGCATCATTTCTACGGGTCCTTCCTTTTTCATACATGCAGCCAGTAATACAATCAGGCATGCACTTATTAATTTTACAGCTGTATTCATCCGCTTCTGTTTACGATCTGCTTATTTAACGGATACCTGTCCGGAAAGTTACAGCCGCCGGGGCAAAAAAAACTCCTGACAAGCCGGAGCCCGCAGGAGTTTTTCTGGTAGTTATATTGATTAATAATCCATGCCCATACCATGGCCACCACCACCCATTGCAGGAGCAGCAGATTTAGGTTCTGGTTTGTCAGCGATTACGCATTCAGTAGTCAGCAGCATAGAAGCGATGGAAGCAGCGTTTTCCAGTGCAATACGGCTTACTTTAGTAGGATCGATTACACCTGCAGCCAGTAAGTTTTCATACACTTCAGTACGTGCGTTGAAACCGAAGTCGCCTTTACCTTCTTTCACTTTCTGCACTACGATAGAACCTTCGATACCTGCGTTGGCAGTGATCTGACGTAATGGTTCTTCGATAGCGCGTTTTACGATAGCGATACCGGTTTGTTCGTCGTTGTTGTCGCCTTTCAGTGATTCCAGGGCTTCGATAGCGCGGATGTAAGCCACACCACCACCAGGAACGATACCTTCTTCAACAGCAGCGCGGGTAGCGTGTAAAGCATCGTCTACGCGATCTTTCTTTTCTTTCATTTCTACTTCAGTAGCAGCACCTACGTACAGTACAGCCACACCGCCGCTCAATTTAGCCAGGCGTTCCTGTAATTTTTCGCGGTCGTAGTCGGAGGTAGTTACTTCGATCTGGGCTTTGATCTGTCCGATACGGGACTGGATCGCATCTTTTTCGCCTTTACCACCTACGATAGTAGTGTTGTCTTTATCGATAGTGATGGATTCTGCTTTACCGAGGTAAGTCAGGTCAGCATTTTCCAGTTTGTAACCTTGTTCTTCGCTGATAACGATACCACCGGTGAGGGTAGCGATGTCCTGCAGCATATCTTTTCTTCTGTCACCAAAGCCAGGAGCTTTTACAGCAGCAACTTTCAGGGTACCACGCAGTTTGTTTACCACCAGGGTAGCCAGTGCTTCACCTTCCAGATCTTCGGAGATGATTACCAGCGGAGCGCCCTGCTGAGCTACTTTTTCCAGGATGTGGAGGATATCCTTCATCGTGCTGATCTTTTTGTCGTAGATCAGGATATAAGGGTTAGCCAGTTCAGCCTGCATTTTTTCGCTGTTGGTAATGAAGTAAGGAGACAGGTAACCGCGGTCAAACTGCATACCTTCTACTACTTCAACAGTAGTATCAGTACCTTTTGCTTCTTCTACAGTGATAACGCCATCTTTGGTTACTTTCTGCATTGCTTCAGCGATCAGTTTACCGATTTCGCTGTCGTTATTAGCAGAGATAGAAGCCACCTGTTCGATTTTCTGGTTGTCGTTACCAACTTTTTCGGACTGTTTCTTCAGGTTTTCAACAACTGCTTTAACAGCTTTGTCTACACCACGTTTCAGATCCATCGGGTTAGCACCGGCAGCTACGTTTTTCAACCCTTCGCCGATGATAGACTGTGCCAGTACGGTTGCAGTGGTAGTACCATCACCTGCCAGGTCAGCAGTTTTGGACGCTACTTCTTTCACCATCTGTGCACCCATGTTTTCGATAGCGTCTTCCAGCTCAATTTCTTTTGCTACGGTAACACCATCTTTAGTTACGCCGGGAGCACCGAATTTCTTTTCGATCACCACGTTACGGCCTTTAGGACCCAGGGTTACTTTAACGGCATCAGCCAGCGTATCAACACCCTTCTTCATTTTGTTGCGGGCGTCTATATTGAAGAAAATTTGTTTTGCCATAATACTTTGTAGATTTTTCTTTTAGGAATTAATACATATCCGCAGTTGATCTTAAACGATCGCCAGGATATCAGATTCACGCATGATTAAGTAGTCTTCGCCTTCGATAGGGAGTTCCTGACCGGAGTATTTACCGTACAGTACAGTATCTCCTACCTTTACAGTGATCGGTTCATCTTTTTTACCAGGACCGGCAGCCACTACAGTGCCTCTCACTGGTTTTTCTTTTGCGGTATCGGGGATAATGATACCACCAGCTGTTTTCTCTTCTGCTGCTGCAGGTTTCACGATTACCCTGTCAGCTAAAGGTTTAATACTTAATTGTTTAGCCATAGTAGATTTTATTTAAAAAAGATGTTTAATTTTTTGTTCCTTCCCGTCCACGAGAATTATGCCAAGGCGGTTTTCGGGTCAAATTTGCAGTTCACGAAGGTATTGACTGTATTCCATACTGACAAATCATGACAGGCCACCCGAAAAAATGACAGGAACGCCCTGCTCCGGATTGTCTTGCCCAGGATTAAACCGATTATGAAGATTTCAGGATTTCTATTTTTTGATTTTCAAGATTTTAAAGATAACGGAGGATTGCAGCGGCTGTTCTTGCTATAATCCTTTGTCATCCTTCATAATCTTTTAAAAATCACCAAAAAAATCCTTAAATCACCATAATCAGTCTAATCCTGGGCAAGACAATCCTCAAATATGAATTTTTTTCTCTAGTTTTGCGCCCTTATACCAGTTCTTTTTTATACGATGATCAGTAGAAGAAACATCCGGGTAAAAGTAATGCAAACACTTTACGCCCTGGAAACGATGGATGAAAGCAGTATTAAGCCAGGCACGGCTACCAGACTTTTGAATGAAAAGCTGGACCAAACCTGTCAGATCTTTACCTACTTACTAAATTCAGTGGTACAGGTGGCGCAATACGCAGAAATTGATGCGCACGCCCGTGCCTCCAAACACTTACCCTCTGCCGAGGATCTGCAGGTGAATACCAAGATTGCAGGCAATGAATTTATTTACCAGATAACCAGTGACAAGGGGTTCCAGGTAAACCTGGAACAATGGAAAATGAAGCTGCAGACAGACGACGATCTGCTCAGGAAGCTTTATAACCAATTGGTGGTAACGGATGTCTATAAGACTTATATAGCAGATGGCAGCCGTACCAAGGCCGGGGAAAAGGAAATACTGGAATTCATCTATAAAGAAATACTGGCGAAAAGCGAGCCGTTCATCCAGCATATGGAAGATACCTTCCTGCACTGGGGCGATGATGAGGAAATGATGAGCATCCTGATCAACAACTATTTCAACAAACCGCATTTGTTCAATTTCCTGCAGCTGATCAGCAAAGAAAAGCTGGACTATGCAAAGGAGCTGTTGCTCACAGTAATTGACAAAAAGGAATACTGCCTGGAGCTGATCAAGCCCAAACTCCAAAACTGGGACTCTGAGCGTATTGCGGCGGTAGACATGTTACTGATGGAAATGGGGGTATGCGAATTTCTCTATTTCCCTACTATTCCTACCAAAGTAACGATCAACGAATACATAGATCTGGCAAAAGCATATAGTACACCACAGAGCGGACAGTTTATCAACGGTATCCTTGATAATATTCTAAAGGACCTGGAAAAAGAACAACTGGTTCAAAAACAGGACCGTCCGAAAAAGTAAGTGGGAAGCGTTATTTTTACCGAAAAATAGCATTACCATGAAAAAACTGTTCTGTTTACTCGCCTGTGGAAGCCTGCTGGTAGCAGCTTGTAACAATAGCGCTAAAAATAATACGCCTGCCTCCGGGGCTGCCGGTGGCGGACAGATAAAAGAAGCCGGTCAATCGTCTGCATTGACCTTTGAAGAAAAAGTACACAACTTCGGAGAAATCGCAGCAGGTGAAAAGGTAGAGTACTCTTTTAAATTCACTAATACCGGCACCAGCCCGCTACTGATCGAGGATGCTATTTCCAGTTGCGGTTGTACGGTACCGGAATGGCCTAAAGAGCCTATCAAACCCGGACAGTCCGGCTATATGAAAGTTATTTTCGATAGCCATGGCAAATCCGGTTATACAGAAAAAGAGATTTCTGTAAAAATCAACAACAGTGATGGTTATGTGGTAGGACCAAAAATCCAGTGTAATATTATTACCAAATAGACCTGATTAAACTATTAAAACAATATAGATGAACATCCTGAACATTTTTTTAATGACGCCTCCGGCAGGTGGACAAGGTGGTGGAAACTCCTACATTTCTTTCCTGTTTTTCGGTGGTATGATTGTCGTGATGTGGCTTTTCATGATTCGCCCACAGACTAAAAAAGCGAAACTGCAGAAACAATTTATCGATAACCTGAAAGAAGGTGATAAAATCGTTACCATCGCCGGTATCCACGGTAAGGTTAAAAAAATGAATGATAACAACACCGTATTAATGGAAGTTAGTCCTGGTACCAGCTTTACCATTGAGCGTTCTGCCATTAGCATGGAATATACCCAGGCTCAGCAAAAACTGGCTGAAACCAAATAAAGGAATTACGAATTAGAAATTACGAATTACGGAGGTGCCGGTAGATATCAGCGAGATCAACATTCGCTTTTTGTCTACCGGCACCTCCGTAATTCGTAATTTCTAATTCGTAATTCTTTTTTAAATTGGGTCATGTTAAAGATAGGAATCACCGGGGGTATCGGCTCCGGCAAAAGCACCGTCAGCAAAATATTTGAGCTGTTAGGCGTACCGGTATATTATGCGGACGAAAGGGCAAAAGATATTCTTGTGCGTGATCCCGAACTCAAGGCGCAGGTGATACAACATTTCGGGGATGGGGTATATGATGAAAACGGCGTACTCGACCGCAAATACCTGGGTAACATTGTATTTAACGACAAGGCCAAACTGGCCATCCTCAACTCCCTGGTGCATCCGGCCACCATCCGCGATGCTGACGAATGGGCCCTGCAGCAGCATACCCCTTATGTATTGAAGGAGGCCGCCCTGCTTTTTGAAACTGAGTCCTTCCACCACCTGGATAAGATAATAGCCGTGTTTGCACCACAACCGCTGCGGGTACATCGCGTAATGAAGCGGGACAATGTAACCCGCAATGAAGTACTGGCACGCATTTACAAGCAGATTGATGAAACCATCAAAATGCGGCTGAGCGATTATATTATACACAACGATGAACAGCATATGGTGATTCCCCAGGTGCTGGCACTCCACCAGCAGCTGCTCACGCTGGCGGCAGCACAATAATCATCGATTCCTAAAAGCTAATAGCTAACTGCTAAAAGCTAAACTAACTTTGATAAAAAACTTATAATGGACCAGGCGAATAACTCCCCCATCCAGCTAACAGCCAGTGCGGTGGAAGAAGTGAAAAAATTATTACAGGGGGCTACGGAAGCCCCTTATCTGCGGGTAGGCATTAAGGGCGGAGGCTGTTCCGGTGTGGCTTATATGCTGGGATTTGATGCTCTAATGGAAGATGACGACCTTTTTGACATTGCCGGCATACCTGTAATCATGAAAAAGGCGCATGGCATGTACCTGATGGGCATGGAAATCGACTATCAGCAGGATGATGCAGCTACGGGCTTCGTTTTCAGAAACCCGGGAAAACAGGCAGATTAATACCTCTTTTTGTTTCACATAAAAAAACCTCCTGGCAAGCCAGGAGGTTTTTTATTTATCAAACATTATTTCAGTTATCTCTTATTTGGTAGCAGGCGCTGCTTTTTTAGCGCTTACTTCTATTGAATCGCTTTCGTTTGCCAGTTGGTTCTTCTTGTCGAAGTCAACCAGTACCGGAGCAGCTACAAAGATAGAAGAGTAAGTACCGGTGATCACACCTATCAGCATCGCGAAGGCGAAACCACGGGTTACTTCACCACCGAAGATAAATAATATCAGGATGGTCAGGAACACTGTCAGGGAGGTCATGATAGTACGGCTCAGGGTATCGTTGATCGCTTTATTGATAACGGTGTCCCTGTCGCGGCCATGTGCACCTGTTTTGAAGTACTCACGGATACGGTCAAATACAATCACCGTATCGTTCATGGAGAACCCGATCACTGTCAGGATCGCAGCAATAAAGTGCTGGTCAATTTCCAGTGTAAACGGTACAAATGATCTGCACCAGGAGAATACTGCCAATGTTACCAGTACGTCGTGCAGCAGGGAGAAGATAGTACCGATAGAGTACTGCCATTTGCTGAAACGTAACAGGATATAAAGGAAGATCACCACGATAGACAGTATAGTTGCTTTCACGGCACCGGCACGCAGATCATCAGAAATGGTTGGTGAAACGGTTTGTGATCCAACAATATAGCGGGAAGCAAATACTTCCGGTGTTACACCGGCGTCATAGAATTTCTTCAAACCACCGTACAATTTATCAGCTACTTCCTTGTCTACAGCGAGGCTTTGTTGCTCAATTTTGTAGGCAGTAGTGATACTCAGCTGGTTGGTACTTCCGATGGTTTTAACGAATACCTCTGATCCAAATTCTTTTTTCAGTACATCTGCTACTTCTTCGCGGTTCATCGCGTGTTCAAAGCGAACGGTATAGTTACGTCCACCGGAGAAATCGATACCGTGGTCGAAGCCATGGAAGAAGGACGAAACGCCTGCTACCATTACTACCGCAGAGATGATGTATGCATATTTACGTTTGCCTACGAAGTCGAAAGCAGCGTGTTTAAATACTTTACGGGAAATCGGTGTGAAGTATTCGAAGTGTCTTTTCCTCTTCATCCAGAAGTCAGTTACCATACGGGAAACCAGGATACCGCAGAACAGAGACAGGAACAGACCTATGATCTGGGTGGTAGCAAAGCCCAGTACAGGACCTAAACCGAAGTAAAACAGGATGAAGGCAGTCAGCAACGAGGTAACGTGACCATCGAGCACGGGCGCATAGGAACGTTTGTAACCGTCTGCCACCGCATCGTGATACGACTTACCATGAGTAAGTTCGTCCTTGATCCTTTCGAAGATGATTACGTTGGTATCCACGGCCATACCGATGGTGAGTACCATACCGGCGATACCGGCCATTGTTAACGTAGCGCCCATAGAAGCCAGGATACCGAAGGTAAACAGCAGGTTGAGCACCAGTGCGATATTTGCAACCCAGCCGGCAGAGTTGTAGTACACCAGCATGAGTACGAAAATGATTCCGAAGGAGATCATAAAGGATTTGGCACCGGCAGCGATAGATTCAGCGCCGAGGGTTGGTCCTACGATCTGTTCCTGAACGATCTGTGCAGGAGCCGGCATTTTACCGGATTTCAGGATATTGGCGAGGTCATTGGCTTCTTCAATGGTAAAGCTACCGCTGATAGAAGAACGGCCACCGGCAATTTCGCCCTGGATGGAAGGTGCAGAATAAACGATGTTATCCAGTACTACTGCCACATAGTTTAAAGTAGCAGGATCTTTAGGATTGCTTGGCGCCAGTTCACCGGTCAGCTTTTTCCACTCATGGGCACCTACGTTATCCATGGTCATGCTGATTTCCGGCTGGTTGTTCTGGTCCATATCCTGTCTGGCGTCAACGATCCTTTCACCGCCCACACGTGGTGCAGGGTTAGCAGGGTTCACTTTCAGCAGGTAAACAGCGATAGGGCCATGTTTATCTTCTTTATTTTCAGGACCGAATGCAATCACGCCATCTTTGGGCAGTACTGCCTGTACAGCGGGCATTTGCAGGTAACGGTTGAAAGTAGCGGTATCTTTTGGTAAAATCCGGCCGATAGACGGACCAGGATAAATGGTACCTGACTGAGGATCAGCGTTCGGGAAGAACACCATGAACAGCGGGTTTTGTTTCTGCTGTTCTTTGATCTGCAATTCTTTGCTGGCGTTTTTACCGGTATCGCTTTTCGACAGGTACTGGGTCAGGCTGCCATCTTTACTGGTATCTGCTTTATCAGCAGCAGCAGTAGTGGTGGCTGCTTTGGCAGTATCTGCTGCAGGAGTGGCAGGTGTGGTGTTCAGTGAATTCCTGATAGCTTCATTCAGCGGCATCAGTACATTCTGGAAAAATTCCGGGCTGTTTTTGTACACTTCCCTGAATTCGAGGTTAGCGGTAGCCTGCAGGTATTTGTGTACGCGGGCAGCGTTATCAACGCCGGCCAGTTCCACTGAAATCAGGCCTTTGTTTTCGTCCAGGCTGATGTTAGGTTGTGCCACACCGAATTTATCAATACGTTTTTGCAGTACGATATAGGTATTTTTAATGGCAACACGTGATTCCTTGCGGATCATGTCCAGCACCTGCTGATTAGAGGAATTGAAAGTGATATCTTTTTGATAAGCGTTCGCAAAGATGGTGGCCAGTTTACCCTGAGGTGCTACTTCGGCGTATGCTTGACCGAACAAAGTAACAAAATCGGCCTGGTTAGTCTTTTTCAGCTCATTTGCCCTTTCCAGCGCTTTGTTAAATGCAGCATCCTTGGATTGACCGGATAAAGCGCGGATAACGTCTTCCACGTTTACTTCCAGTACAACGTTCATACCACCCACCAGGTCCAGACCGAGATTCAGCTCCTTCTCTTTGGCTTTGGTGTAGGTGACATTCCACGGGAAACCTGCAATTTGCTTGCTGCTGGTACTGTCCACGATCTCTTGTCTCCTCTGTTTAATAAACCCTTTCAGTGTATCTGAGTAGAAGCCCTGCAGTTCTGCACTGCCTGGATATTTCTTTTCAGGTGTAGGGTATTGTTTGGCCACATCGTTTTCGGCCTGCTGCTCTATCTTCTTCTCATAGTTCCGCACCAAAAACGTGAAGGACAATTGGTACAAAGAGATAAGGATCAGTGCGATGGCAAAAAATCTTACCAGTCCTTTAAGTTGCATACTGTTTGTTTCGGGTTTATAAAAAAAATTTTTAAGAGTTGCAAAGATAGAATTTAAATCGATATATTAAAGTCCTTGTTAAAAGACGCGCAAAATCAGTATGCGCCTGCGTTTAGAGGTTGGCTGGCATACTTTTTTGCAAATCTGCTGATCCCGGATTCTGGTCTTTTTAATATTATTCCTTTGCTTTACAATCAATAACAACGACAAATATATGCAAACCCAACATTATCCGGCAACAGATAATTTTCTGGAAGCTTTGCTGAAAAGTCAAAAAAGCCGTTTAGGCGCCGTTTTCAGCGACCCATCGTCTTACCGTTTACAGGTAATTTTCACCCGGATAGACCGGGATGCGCAGCAGCAGCCTCATTTTACGGATTATTTTTATGGCGTTCCGCCAGACACCTACTTCTACCCTGCCTCTACGGTAAAGTTACCAGCCGTGGCGCTGGCACTGGAAAAACTCAACGATTTACAGGTGCCGGGGCTCGATGCCCGTACCCCTTTTTATACGGACCCATTACCCGGCATCAATACGGGGGTGCACCACGACCGGTCCGCCGCCTCCGGGCTCCCTTCTGTGGCCCATTACATCAAAAAAATATTCCTGATCAGTGATAACGACGCTTTTAACCGCCTGTACGAGCTTATTGGCCAGGAACATTTTAACCGGCGGCTCTGGGAAATGGGCTATGATCAGGCCGAAATCCGGCACCGGGTTGGATTACCCTTATATGAGGCCGACAACAAACAAACCAACGGAATCAGGTTCCAGGCCGGCAATGTGCTGCTTTACCAGCAGCCGGCACAGCATAGCGGGCTCATATTTCCACCCCGGCAGGATTTTGCCGGCAGGGCGTTCTACAACCACCTGGATAAGCTGGAACAAAGCCCTATGAACTTTTCGCACCGAAATAGGCTCCCTCTTATCCACCTGCACAATATCCTCCGGAGCATAATTTTTCCCGGGGCTGTAACAAATGAGCAGCGTTTCCGTTTAACTGGGGAAGACTATCGTTTTTTATATCGGAGTATGTCGCAATATCCGGGGGAATCAACCGATCCTTTATATGATCCGGAGCAATACCATCAGGCATATACAAGGTTCCTGCTGTACGGAGGAGAAAAAAACAGCCATATCCCGGGGCATATCAGGATATTCAATAAGCCAGGATGGGCATACGGCTTTTTAACGGATACCGCTTATATTGTGGATTTTGCCAGCAAAACCGAGTTCTTATTATCTGCCAGCATCTTTGTAAATACAAGTGGCATCCTGGGAGACGACCAACCCGCTTTTGAAGAAACCGGCAAACCCTTTCTGAAAGCATTGGGAGAAGTAGTTTATACGGCAGAAGCAGAACGTAATAAGAAAATATTACCGGATCTTTCCCGTTTTAGTTTTAATGAAGAAAAAACAACTGATCAATAACACAATTAAAAACTGAGCACAAAATGCTAACCAAGAAAAATCGCGTATGGGCCGTAGTAGCCCTGTTGACCGGAGTAATCGGATTTTCTTCCTGTTTGAAAAATGATAGCAATATCACGCCTCAAAGGCCAATGGCCCAGATCATTATCAAAAATGCATCTACCACCGCCCTGTCTGTTGCCCCTATTTTTTATGATAACGATCAGAAAATAAGCGACAGCACCATTAAGTTTGATTTCATTGCCCGGTATTCTGTTTACGGCGGCCCGCACAAGTTTGACCTCAAGAAAAAAGGAGCAGACAGCCTGATCTCAACTACCGGCATCTATAATATTGATTCTACCCAGTATTACACTTACCTCACCTGGGGTACCAATCCTGTGGTATCAGCGCTCATCAAAACAGATCAAACCAACTACACCACTTCTAAAATCGGTATCCGTTTCTTAAACCTGAGTGCTAACGCAGGTCCGGTTGATGTATACATTGGCAGCGAAAATGGTGAAAAGATAGATAGTAACAGAACTCCTTTCACGCAGTCCCAGATCGGCGGTGCCAGCACTTTCCAGCTGTTCAGCAATTTCAGCATCAACAACCAGATAACGATTACGGAAGCAGGTACTAAAACTAAGATCGCCAATATTAGTTTGTCATCACAAACCAGTGGTGTTACTTCATTTGTTCCCGGTAACTTTTACACCATTTACCTGGCAGGTACCAAAGGCAGCAACGGCGCCGATAAACCGGTTGTCAATGCTTTCTACAGCTTATACTAGCAGCTATCAGCTTATTATACCAACGGCCCATACAGCACAACAGCTGTATGGGCCGTTGCCGTTATGGTGAATAAATATCCCTGCACAAACGCAGAACGGGCCGTGGTTACGGCTCGTTCTGCGTTTGTGCAGCAGCCGGGTATGATCTTTCCATGTATTATCTACTTTTTTTCTGTAGGTTTGTTCCGGTACAATGTTAAGATATGAATCAACTAGCAGAAAGGCTGTCAAGGATTTCCGAGCCTCAAACAATTAAAATGGCTAAACTCGGCCGCGAGTTGAAAGCCCAGGGTATAGATATTGTGGACCTTAGTATCGGAGAACCGGATTTTGATACCCCGGTGCATATCCGTGAAGCCGCCAAAAAGGCGATTGACGAAGGATTTACACACTATACACCGGTGGCCGGCTATCCGGAAGTAAGAAAGGCAGTAGTGCATAAACTGAAGAGAGATAACGGTCTTGACTATACGCCGGAACAGATAGTCGTATCTACCGGCGCCAAACAATGCCTGGCAAACGCGGTACTGAGTATCGTGAATCCGGGCGATGAGGTGATCATCCCTACTCCTTACTGGGTAACCTATTCAGAACAGGTGAGTCTTTGCCAGGGCGAAGTGGTATTTGTTCACTGCAGCATTGAAAACAACTATAAAATTACACCGGAGCAGCTGGAAGCGGCCATCACGCCTAAAACCAGGCTGTTTATGTTCTCCTCTCCCTGTAACCCTACCGGATCGGTATATTCCCGGGAAGAGCTGGAAGGACTGGCCGCTGTATTTGCCAAACACCCGGAAATTTTTATCATTTCCGATGAAATATATGAATACATCAACTACGTGGGCAAACATGAAAGCATCGCGCAGTTTGGAGATCTGATCAACCGTACCATCATTATCAATGGTTTGAGCAAGGGATTTGCCATGACGGGCTGGCGTTTGGGTTATATGGCTGCGCCACTGGATATTGCCAAAGCGTGTGATAAAATCCAGAGCCAGTTTACCTCTGCCACCTGCTCTATCACCCAGCGGGCTGCTGTTACCGCCCTTACCGGCGATCTGACCACTGCTGTGGAAATGGTAGCGGAATTCAAAAAACGCCGCGCATATATCCACGAAGCCCTGAAAACCATTCCCGGTTTAAAGGTAAACGATCCGGAAGGCGCCTTCTATATGTTTCCCGACATCAGCGCGTTTCTGAATAAATCATATGAGGATCTGCATATCAAAAATGCGGATGACCTTTGCATGTTCCTGCTTCACAAAGCCAATGTGTCTACCGTAACCGGCAGCGCATTCCAGCAACCCAATTGTATCCGCCTGTCGTATGCCACCAGTATGGATAAACTGGAAAAAGGCGTGGAAAGAATGAGGACCTGGCTGGGAAAACTGGCGTGAGAGGGAATTGAGAATTACGAATTACGGAGCACTGGATAGATATACGGGGATCATCTTCCATTATCTGATATATTACGCCGTAATTCGTAATTCCTAATTCGTAATTATATATAATATTATTATATATTTGTGTGAATAACGTATAAAGATGGATGTGAATAAACTATTGTATGTAGCGATTGCAATTGGTGCAGTTGCTATCATATATCCGACAATAAAAGATCTTTTCAAAAAAAATAAGCCGGATGGCGCCTCTCCGGAAGATAAACCGGCGCCTGTAAATGCCGCTATCCTGCCATTGCAGCTGCAGGCATACGAAAGAATGGCGTTGTATGTAGACCGTATTACTCCTCAAAGTCTGATCGGGCGTATTTATCAGCCGGGGCTGCTGGCGGTGGATATGCAGATTGCTATGGTACAAAATATCAAGGCAGAATACGAGCATAATGTTACCCAACAGATCTATGTATCTACCATGACCTGGGAAGCCGTAAAAACATTGAAGGAACAAACCATTTCGGTGATCAACCAGGTAGCGGTGCAATTGCCGCCGGATGCGCCTGCGATGGAACTGAACAAACAAATCCTGGAAGTTTTTTTACAGGCCGGTGAATCTCCTGCGGAACTGACCTCCCAGATCATTAATGCTGAAGCGAAACGCCTGATGAGATAATCACTTCGCGCGGATCACTTCATTCAGCAGATACCCTTTTCCATTAAACAGTATGTAAAGTGGTTTTCCCTGGTACCAGGGAACGCCGGCGGTTTTGGCATGCACCTGTATATGCAGGTGAGGCTCTGTACTAAAACCCGAGTTGCCCACGCAGCCCAGGGCCTGTCCCTGTTTTACATACTGCCCTTCGTGCACAATTACGCTATTCATCTTAAGATGTGCCATAAACACATAATAACCGGGTGTTTCCAGCAATACCTGGTTGGTATTTTTCGGGCCTCTGTCCATCGCCGGCGGAATATTATCCGGGTTACTGCTGTAAGCCCTTGTTACCAGCCCGTCGCAGGGCGCGTAAACCGTATCGCCGAAAATTTCATAATCTGTTAGTTTACGGGAAAATATTTTATTCGCCCGGCCTCCGCTGTTGTTAAGTCTTACGATATCCATGGCATATACCGCGCCCCTTAAACTAAAGTGGAAAACATTAGTGGGCAATCCTTTCCCACCCTGCAACACAAAATAGTTACCGGGCTTAAAAGGCAACGACAGCGCCACTGTATCCGGTTTACCCGTAGTACCGGTGAAATAAAGGATACTGAACACAATGAAAACGGCCGACAAAAAAAAGTTGCTCCGCTTTTTCCACCGCGGCGTTGGTTTGGCCGTATGGTCGTGCTTTCGCAGTACATAAGCCGCGCAGCAGAGCAGTAATAAACCGCCAAAAATATAACCGGCATAAATGGAAAGATATACCCAGGTACCATACAGGTATAGAAACACGGCCAGTGTAAGACCCAGCAACAGATAGCTGAAAGTAGCCGGCAATGGCCTGCTTCCTGCCTTCCAGACAAGATATAAACTATATAATCCCAGCACGAGGGTAATGCCTAATAAACAATAAATGATCATAAGAGCCAGCCAACTTTCACACAAATTATCAATATTTTTCTCAGCGGCGAAGTACCATAATAATTATGTAACATTGCAACGCTAGTTTTAGATACTATGGAAAAAACCATTCAAACCGATTCGGGCATCGTTATAGCGCCGCTGTATACCCAGCCGGTGGCTATGGAAGAGCTGCCTGGCAGTTTTCCCTACACCCGGGGCATACACGCTTCCATGTACCGCGATAAACTGTGGACCATGCGGCAATATGCAGGGTTCAGTACAGCGGAAGAATCGAATAAGCGTTATCATTACCTGTTAAGTCAGGGCGTAATGGGATTAAGTGTTGCCTTTGATTTACCTACCCAGATCGGCTACGATTCCGACCACCCGATGTCAGAAGGAGAAGTAGGCAAAGTAGGAGTGGCCATAGATTCTCTCGAGGATATGGAAATATTATTTAAGGATATTTCTCTCGAACAAATATCTACCTCTATGACGATCAATGCCACCGGTTTTATACTGCTGGCCTTTTATATCGCACTCGCTAAAAAACAAGGCGCCGACCTTAAAAAAATTTCCGGCACCATACAAAATGATATCCTGAAAGAATATGCAGCCAGGGGCACTTTTATTTATCCGCCACAGCCCTCCATGCGGTTGATCACGGATATTTTTGCCTATTGCAGTAAGGAAGTCCCCAAATGGAATACCATCTCCATTTCCGGCTATCACATCCGGGAAGCCGGCGCCAATGCAGTGCAGGAGCTTGCCTTTACGCTGGCTAACGGGAAGGCATATCTGAAAGCAGCACTGGAAAAAGGACTGGATATCAATGTATTCGCCAAAAGACTTTCCTTCTTTTTTAATGCACACAACCATTTGTTTGAAGAGGTAGCCAAATTCCGTGCAGCAAGGCGGATGTGGGCGCACATCACTCAATCGCTGGGCGCCACAGATCCCAAAGCACAGATGTTGCGCTTCCATACGCAAACCGGGGGCAGCACACTAACGGCACAACAACCACAGAACAATATAGTACGGGTAGCTATCCAAACGCTGGCTGCTACCATGGGAGGCACCCAATCGCTGCATACCAACGGCTACGATGAGGCGTTATCGTTACCTACGGAAGAAGCGGCCCGCATTGCGTTGCGTACCCAACAGATCGTTGGTTATGAAAGCGGTGTAGCCGACACCCCGGATCCGCTGGCCGGTTCATTTTATGTGGAAGCGCTCACCAACGAAGTAGAAAGCAAAGCCTGGGAGCTGATCAATAAAATAGATGCCATGGGAGGCGCTGTCAGCGCAATAGAACAGGGCTTTATACAGGATGAGATAGCCCGCAGCGCCTATAAATACCAGCAGGAAATAGAAAATAATGAAAAAATTATCATCGGTGTGAATAAATTTACGGCGGCCGACCAGGCTGCGCCGGAAGTTTTCCGTATCGATGACAGCATCCGTATATTACAGTCCGAACGACTGCAATCATTACGTGCCAGACGCGATAATGCCGCAGTACAAACGGCGCTGACAAAAATCAGGCAGGCTGCCGGCACCAACGAAAACCTGATGCCACTGGTAGTGGAAGCAGTAGAGCACCTGGCAACACTGGGCGAAATAGCAGATGTACTGAGAGAAGTATGGGGAGAGTATAAATAATTATATAAGCGTATTCAACAATCAAATGAGTTTAATCTATCACAACAACTGCCCGCTTTGTGGTTCCGCACAGATACATGAAGCGCTGGATGCCAAAGACTATACTGTATCAAAAGAAACCTTCCATATTGTCCACTGCGGAGGCTGTGGCGGCCGGTTTACACAAAACGTACCCGATGGTGCGCATATAGGCCGTTATTACCAGTCGCAGGAATATATTTCGCATTCTGAAACCAAAAAAGGACTCATCAACCGTTTATACCACAGCGTGAGAAAGATCACGCTGCGCTCCAAACAAAACTGGGTGCGCAATGCCGCTGGTATCAAACAGGGTACCTTACTGGACATCGGCAGCGGTACCGGCGCTTTCCTGCATTATATGCAGCTTGGCGGGTGGACAGTTACCGGTCTTGAGCCCGACGAAAATGCACGCCGCAATGCAAAAGACATCTACAATATCACCGCACTCCCGGTAGAAGAATTATATACACTGGCGCCGCAACAGTTTGATGCGATTACGATGTGGCATGTACTGGAACATGTACATGACCTGCACCGGTACCTGGATCATATCCGTACCCTGCTGAAACCCGGTGGCTCCCTGCTGATTGCAGTTCCAAACTATACCTCTTCCGATGCCGGCTACTACAAAGAATACTGGGCAGCCTACGATGTGCCGCGGCACCTTTATCATTTTTCACCAGGTGCAATGGAAAAGCTGTTAACACAGCACCACATCCAACTTGTAAAGAAACATCCGATGGTATTTGATGGCTTCTATGTAAGTCTGCTCAGCGAAAAATATAAAACAGGCAAAAGTCGCCTGCTGCAGGGATTTTTCCATGGCTTCCGCTCTTACAGGAAAGGCCTGAAAACAGTGGACAGATGCAGCTCGATCGTGTACGAATGCAAGGCAGCTGTTCAGCGAAGTTAGTCTTGCCCAGGATTTAAGTGATTATGATGATTTACAGGATTTTATTTTTTTGATTAAAGAGATTTAAAAAGATTTGGGTAGATATCAGCGGAAAAAATTCGCTGATATCTACCCAAATCTTTTTAAAATCAAAAAATCATCAATAGAAAAATCCTGTAAATCATCATAATCACTTAAATCCTGGGCAAAACAAAACCCGCTGCGTTTATTGCAATTTAAGTTCATCGATCAGCCTGGTGCATCCGGCGTACTTGTCTACAATAAAAAGTACATAACGGATATCTACCATGATATTTCTGCAGATGGCAGGATCAAAATTAATGTCACTCATAGTACCTTCCCAGGTACGGTCGAAGTTCAGGCCAATGAGGTGTCCGTGCGCATCCAGTGCCGGGCTGCCGGAGTTACCGCCGGTAGTGTGATTGGAGGCAATAAAGCAAACCGGCATTTTGCCGTTTACGCCATAGCGGCCATAATCTTTCTTCTTATAAAGTTCAATCAGTCTTGCAGGTACATCAAACTCATAATCACCCGGAACATATTTTTCCATAACGCCATCGAGGTAGGTGTAGAAGTCGTAGTGAATGGCGTCCCGCGGATTGTAGCCATCCACTTTACCATACGTTACACGAAGGGTGCTGTTGGCGTCCGGGTAGAAAGCTTTTTTGCTGCTCATTACGTCCATTTGCGCTTGCATGTAGGTACGCTGCAGGTTGTTGATATTGGCTTGTATATCTGCCAGCGGTTTGCTTACATTATCCACAAAACCTTTACGCATAGCCATTACCAGTCGGGTAGCGGGGTCCGTCCACATTTGCGACACTACTGTATTATAAGGTTGCTGTACAAATGCTTTTAATTTTTCGGGAGATGTTAAACCGGACAGGGCATACAACTTATCGGACAATGTGCGGCCGTCGCGGTTATGCTCCTGCCATATCTGTGCAAATTCGTTACCGGCGTACCTGGCGGGTATTGCTTTGGCGTAGAGGTTAGTAAGACTCACACAAATATCGTGGTCTACTTTTGCATTATAGTTCTGGTAAAATGGTTGCATAGACGCCAGGAACTGCTCGCGCATGGTTTCATACTGTCCCTCTCCCCGTTCATGCACATCGTTGAGGAATGTGATTAAGCGATCACCCACGGTAAATAATTCCACATTTTTTACCAGTTCGCTGTAGTAATCGCGTGCCTGTGCGTAGGGTTGTATCTGGCTATAGTAAAGGTTCAATGAATCAAGCACCCCGCTATATTTCTGTTTCCATACCGGGTTGGCTTCCATCAGCTGCCGGTAGTTATCTTCATATTGCAGCTTTTTGCCGATGCCGTTGGTTTGTTTTACCCCCTGCATTTCGCCCATCCATTTTTTCCAGTAATTAGCTGTACCGGCATACTTGGCGGCATATTGTATTTTGATCTGTTGATCTTTGCGCATGTAGCCATCTATAATTTTGAGGGCGGCATCCCGCATGTCTACTTTGGCGGCATCCAGTACCTCCACCGTTTGCTTTACGGCTTCTGAGGGCAGGTATTCCGTGGTACGGCCCGGGAAGCCCATCACCATGGTAAAGTCGTTTTGCTTTACCCCTTTCAGGGAGATGGTCAGCGCATATTTGGGCTTTAAAGGCACATTATCCTTTGAATAAGGCGCCGGGCGACCATCTTTACCGGCATAGATACGAAACATCGAAAAATCGCCCGTATGACGCGGCCACACCCAGTTATCTGTATCTGACCCAAACTTACCGATAGAAGAAGGCGGTGCGCCCACCAACCGTACGTCCCGGTAAGTTTCTGTTACAAACAGGAAATACTGGTTGCCTTCATAAAATGGTTTTATCATCACATCCTGCCAGCTTTCCCGGCGAACAGTTTGTTTAATATCGTTCAGGCGCCTGTCGATCACCGACTGCCGTTCTTTTTCGCTCATACCGGGTTTCACATCCTGCAGAGCTGCTTTGGTGATATCGTCGATGCGCACAATGAAGGTGGCAAACAAACCGGGGTTAGGCAGTTCTTCTACGGCCGACTTCGCCCAGAAACCGTTTTCAAGGAAGTTGTTCTGCAGGGAAGAATGCTTTTGAATGGCATCATAGCCGCAGTGGTGATTGGTGAGCAGCAATCCCTGTTCAGAGATCACTTCAGCCGTACAAAAACCACCAAAGCTTACGATAGCATCTTTCAGACTGCCTTTGTTGATATTGTAGATATCCGAGGCGGTGATTTTCATACCCATTCCCTTCATCTCTTTTTCATTGAGGCCGGACAGCAGCTGAGGCAGCCACATCCCTTCCGTGGCATAAGCCTGCCGCGCAAGTACGAGGAGTACCAACAGCAGCACAGGTTTCGCGATTCGTTGCAACATATCTGATATTCTTTTTATAAAAGAGGCAATTTACTATAATTCGGGGAGGGTGGAAAAGATAACCCCGCGTTTCCTGTGATTCATCGACATAAACCAGCTGTTTAGAGAGATCACGCGTGTAATGTGAACGGATTACCTGAATTTCATCCCTATATCTATCTGTCGCAAATGTTCCGGTTAAAATCTTCGGTAGTAATAGCTCACATCACTGGGTGGCTGATATGCCTTAGTTTACCGCTGCTGTTTATTAGCGGGCAAACGGGCGACCATAAAGCACTCTCCCTCTTATTTTCAGCAGATTACCTGGTATTCCTGGTAACCTATGTAGCATTATTCTATTTCCATACTATTTTTCTTTTTCCGCAGCTGTATTTCCGGAAACAGTATGTGCTGTACTTCCTGGCGGTATTGCTGCTGCTGATCATGGTCAATTACATGCAGCCCTTTGATCACCTGTTCAGGCGGATGCCGCATCCGGGCAGGGAAACGGGCTGGCACCCGCCCATGCCACCGGGATCGGGGCAAAACGGGCGGCCACCCGGCAAGCCACCCGTGAAAGTAGATATGGTAAGTGACTTTCTTTTCCTGCTGACCATTGCCCTGAGCATTGCCATTGAAACCACCCGCCGCTGGCGGCAAACCGAGAAAAGAGCGCTGTACGCTGAAACCAGTAAAACCCAGGCAGAACTTTCTTTCCTGAAAGCACAGATCAACCCGCACTTCCTGTTCAATACCCTTAACAATATTTACTCGCTCGCCATAACCCGCAATGAAAATACGGCGATGAGCATTATGAAGCTATCCAACATGCTTCGCTATGTCACCGAATATACCCGGGATGATTATGTGCTGCTGGAAAGCGAGATAGATTGCTTACGTGATTACATTGACCTGCAAAAGCTCCGGCTTACCGCCAAAACAAAGGTCAACTTTTCTGTTACCGGCAGTCCCGGTATCAATTGCATTGCCCCGCTGGTGCTGTTGCCCTTCCTGGAAAACGCATTTAAATACGGCGTAAGCAATCACGAAGCGTCAGAGATCAATATCCTGCTGAATACATCTGAGCATCATATCCATTTCTATTGCAGCAATAAACTATTCCGGATAACACCTGACACCAGCCGCACCGGCATTGGCATTTCCAACACCAGGCAAAGACTGGATCATTTATACCCCGACAAATATGAGTTGCAGATCAGTGAAGGTAACGGCGCGTATGCTATTTCTTTACAATTACAGGTATAACCGATGGAGATTAAATTTATAGTGATAGATGATGAACCACCTGCCTTGCAGGTGATCAAAACGTACGCACAGCAGTTTCCCTGGCTGAAACTGCTGCATACTTTTGAAGACGCGGTTTCTGCATCGGAATACCTGCGCCAGGTACCGGCAGACCTTATTTTCCTGGACATTAACATGCCGGATATCAATGGACTGGACCTGGCCAGAGGCCTCACTACCCATCCGATGATCATTTTCACCACCGCCTACCGGCAATATGCCTTTGAGGGTTTTGAGCTCGATGCCATCGACTACCTGCTAAAGCCTATTCCCTTTCAACGTTTTGAAAAGGCGGTACAAAAAGCGCAGGCTCACTCCCGGCAGCAGCTGCTGCCGGCCGGCACAGAAAGCCTGCTCGTACATTCCTCATATCAATGCGTAAAAATACCATTGCACGACATCGTGTATATAGAAAGTATGGAAGATTATATCCGGATACACCGGACCGGGCAAGCACCTGTGCTGACATTAATGACGTTAAAAAAAATACTGGAGAAGCTGCCCTCAGAGCGGTTCCGGAGAATCCACCGCAGCTACATCGTAGCGGTGGATAAAGTCCGGACAGTAGTAAACAGGAAAGTGAAACTCAGCTCGGCGGCGGAGCTGCCGGTCAGCGACAGTTACATTGATTTTATACGCGACTGGAAGCAGTTGTAGGCCCGACCTTACGTCATTTCCTCATAACTACAAATGCTGATGTGTTGATGGAGCGATAGCATAAACGTATCGTTTGTATCCTGAAACCCTAGCAGCAGATGGTCTCCTATTACTTTGTGCAGCAACAGCGGCGCGGTGTAATACAGGATGGCCACGCTGTGCGCCTGCCGGTCAAGAATATCCGATGCGATGATTTTAAACTGGTATCGTTGAAACGGCAGCTGTATACTCCCGAGGGTATCCCAGGTATCAGGTACCAGGTTGTTCAGCGATTGAACATACAGCCCGATAGCGAAACCCGTTTTGTAATGCAGAGAGTTGGCTTTAGGTTGTTGCGCCACCATTTCAGCAAAGGTCCTGAATTGTTCGGCAGGATTGTATACCTGCGACTGCATTAGAAATTCCGCATAGGAATCATGAAATACCTGCCTGGCAAATGGGGTATTGCTCCCCGCATCGATCACCTGGCGGATGACGAGCGTAATGATTGTTTTCCCCATATCAACCGGCCACATAAATATTATGAACAAGATCGTATCCACCGCCGGTGTTAACAGTCACTGAGGCCAGTTCGGCCGACAATGAATCGCTGAAGATCATATCGGCGCTGTTTTTTGCAACGCTGGTATTTTGGCCGTGTGCAGCATACAATGCCGTTTTATACACAGCGGTATTAATATCGTCGGGAAATGCAATCTGTGTAGTGGTTTTCAGTTTGCTGTTTACATACACCTGTGCATGGATATGCGTTATTCTTCCTTCATACCAGCCGGGATATACCGAAGTAAATTTCACCTGGCCGGCGGTATCACTGTATTGCAGCCCGCGGCAAAATACAAGGGCGGTATTATCCTGGTTGCCCAGGTATCCCCTGTTACTGTACCCGGAGTAGTATCCGTCCTTATCACAATGCCAGATATCTACCCTGGCGTTGGCCAGCGGATTACAGCTATCGTTGGTGTTGAGGATGTTCAGTGTAATATGCAATGGCAGTCCTTCTTTCCCATCGGTAATATCCACACGCTGGATAGAAGATCCCCGGCTGGTATACAACGGGTAAGGACCGTCCGTTTCTTCCGGTGATACTGTACAACCACTGCTGCTACTATCTTTGGAGGGATCAGTACTATCGCCTTTCTTACAGGCGTCTATCAATACAGGAACAGCTGTAGCGCTGATTAAAAGTTGTTTCAGGAATTTTTTACGGGTGTTTTCCATCGCATCATTTTTTTGATCTGTACTAAAGATTCCAATAATGCGGAGGAAACACAAAAATTATAGATGAACCGGTAAGATGTATCGGAGAATAGGTATAAGTTTTATATCAGCAGTATTTCCGGGCCGGAATTTTTTGACAACAGTATTTATTACAGGAGAGAGATCCCGCAATAATGCTGCTCCAGCATCAAAAAATTCCAGGCACCGGAAATACCTCGGCAGATTAACTCATGCAACGATTAGTGATACAGATAATTCAGTGCAATAATATCGTTGGCGTTGAAGGTACGGTTACCGCCGTTAGAGCAGGCCAGCATCCAGGAATTAGCATCCGGGGCAGATGGGGTACCAGGAATCCATACCGCTCCTACTCCACCATCTCCTTCATTTATGGCGCTACCACCACAGCTGTAGGAACGATCCATGTAGTCGGTATGACGCATACCTATACAGTGACCAATTTCATGCTGAATAACAGAACCCACGTACAATACGTTCGGATTAGATCCGTAAGCATACTGATTGGTGTTCATTTTGATGGTGCCATAAGGATTACCGCCGCTGGTTGGGAAACCGGAAGATCCTAATGTGATATAACCACCACTTGGTCCCTGGTTGAACCCTTTGATAGTGATATTAGGGGTACCGCTGGTAATACGCTGGAAGGTAATACGCAGATTGAGTCGGTTGTAACGTGCAATCGCCGTATCTGTTCCGGCAATAAATGCGGTGCCCAGGTTGGTCACTTTAATTTTGATTACGCGGGGCAGTGCACTTACGAGATAATTGGTGCGGTACTGTTCTGTTTTAGCTATCCGGAGAATGGGGCTGACAACTGGTTGTTTCAGCTGGTCTGCTGTTAACAGAATGTCATTTTCTACAAGATAGCCATCTTCGGTTTTCACCACGTTGTCGGTGCTGAAGCCGTTGGCTTTAATCTGGGCTAACACCTCTGCTGATACGGGATCTGGCTTTACTTCTTCTTTTTGCGCGCCATTTTTTTGACAGGACGCAAACAGGAAAGTTGCTGCCACACAGCAAAGGACAGGAAGTGTTTGTTTTCTCATAGTTCAAATTTTGGTTTTGGTTTTAAAAAAAAGATATTGCATCGCCCATTTCTTCAAACGGGCAACTGTTAACAATAACAAAATATTGCAATGATTTTCAGCTCTATAAAGCATCAAAAAGACGTTTGCAAATGTGTAAACACACACAGTCACTTTGCCAGCTTTATGGCCGCAAATACAATGCTCCAGCTTTGTTTATCTTTCCAAAAAACCACGGTAAGTGTGCTCTCGTTTTTGGACGCATACAATAGCTACGATCACCATGATGGCATAGCACCAGGTTTTTTTAATGGTTTGGCGATGATTTAGTGGTACCGGTTATTCCCGGCGAAAAAGACTTGCTCTACTAACTACCATTGTTGTGAAATGGCTCTTCCAGATCGTTGTTTAGATTGCTCAGATTTTGTTGAATTTCTAGTGTTAGGATTCCCTGTTTCAATATTACAACTTTCGTTTTACTTAAAAAAAATATTTTGTTTTTATCCGTATAAAATTGCGTTGAAAACCTAAATACACTAGCTTTAAGTTGCAACATTAAAATCAAAATCACTGACCTGTTGCCACCCATCCTGCATGAAGCTAAGAACCCTCCAAATATGGCCCCTGCTGACTTTGATGCTATGCTACAGTTATACTGCTATCGGGCAGCAAAAAATTTCAACCGATAGCATTTTGTATCGGTATGCAGCAGACACTTTTTCCAACGGGCACCGGCAACCGCCCTTCCTGGTAAAATTCAGGAAGGCGCCGTCTTCATCTGCACTGCGCAGGTGGGGAATGTTACAGTCGCTAACCCGTTACCATTATGTGTTGGAGCAATTGCCTGCCGACAGCAATGTTGTGTATTGCTATACCTCCAACAGCAATTACAAAGCTGCTCCAGACCTGCTGCAACAGGTGGAAAGCGCCCGTAATAACGACAGTATTTCCGTGCAGGCGGCCTGTGTGGCGCACCAGCAACCAGCATATGCCCGCATACAAAAATACGTGAACCGCTTTACCGTTGTAATAGCGAAGGTTCGAAAAGAAGACTGGCAGGCATTTATCAGTCAGCCTGCGGTTATCTTTGCCAATTCAATCCGGCGGCCTTCTCCCGAAATCATTATCAATACCAGCAATCTTACTGCCAATCGCATCACAATAGCACAACAACAATTTCCGCTGGTGCGGGGAAAACGTATAACCGTTTCCGTTAAAGAAGATCTTTTTGATACTACCGATATTGATCTGCGTGGAAGGTATGTTGCATCCAGCTATACCTCTGCACAGAACAGTTCTCATGCGTCGGTGATGGCCACCCTGATTGGCGGCGCCGGCAACAGCGGCGAAAAAGGATTGGGTGCCGCGCCGGAAGTAAAACTGAGCTCCGCCGATTATAACAGCAGTTTATTTCCGGATGAAGATGCTTATTACACACAATCCGGTATTACTGTGCAGAACCATTCTTATGGCACAGGCATCGAAAATTACTACGGTGCAGAAGCAGTGGCCTATGATCAGCACATACAGGAAGCCGATACAATTGTACATGTATACTCATCCGGTAACATCGGCAACACTACCTCCACGGCCGGCCGATACCAGGGGCTTGCCGGCTACGCCAATCTCTCCGGCAACTTTAAACAGGCTAAAAATGTAATCGTGGCCGGTGGTACAGACGGGACTTCAAAAATAATAACGCTGAGCTCACGGGGCCCTGCCTATGATGGACGTATAAAGCCTGAAATAGCCGCTTACGGCGAAGATGGCACTTCCGGCGCGGCGGCCATTACATCGGGCGTTGCAGCATTGCTGCAAGACGCATGGCGTCAACAACATAATACGCTTCCTTCTTCCGCACTCATCAAAGCTGTGATTATCAACAGCGCGATTCGCCCATCGGGAGTACAGCCTTCGTATGATCATGGATATGGCTACCTGCACGCACTGGGCGCCCTTCAAACACTGCAGGAAAACCGCGTGCTGAGCGGGGAAATAAGTGCAGGAAAAGAAGTCAGCTTTGATATCAACGTACCCGCAGGTATGGCGCAGGCAAAAATAACATTGTGCTGGAACGACCCGGCAGCAGGCGTAAATGCAGTGAAAGCGCTGGTAAACGACCTGGATCTGACAGTGGTTACGGCCGACAATAACACCTGGCTGCCCTGGGTACTCAGCACTTATCCGGCAGCAGATTCACTGGCTGCTATGGCACAACGTGGCAGGGACAGCATCAACAATACAGAACAAATCAGTATCCAGCGCCCCGCAGCAGGCAAACTGCGTATCCATGTAAAGGGGCGGCAGCTTGCCACCGCATTGCAACGCTTCCACCTGGCTTATGAATTTACACCGTTGCAGCGGTTTCAATGGCAGTACCCCGCCGCGGGAAATATACTGGAAGCCGCGCAAAACGCGGCGCTGCAATGGCAAACTACCTATAGCGGTAACGGTGATATTTCGTATAGCCGTGACAGTGGTAAAACCTGGATATCCATCGCACAAAATGTTCCCCTGGAGCAGGGTCTGTATAACTGGGTTACCCCCAACATCTTTGAGAAAGTACAGTTTAAACTGACGCTGCCCGATACTGCCTTTACCAGTACCCCGGCCTATATTTCACCGGTGCTGACCATGCAGGTGGGCTTTAACTGCCAGGATACTGTACTGCTTTACTGGAATTCGCAACCTGGGGCGGCAGCTTACCAGTTATATACCATGGGCAGCAGCACTTTAATTCCGTATAGCCAGCTCCGTGATACATTTGTTTTTATTCCCAAAGCAACTGCCGCATCGCTGTACTTCGCAGTAAGCGCCATTGCACCGGCAGGCTGGACCGGGATTCGCAGCTACGCAATCGACTATACTCAACAAGGCACGGGATGCTATGTCCAGAGCCTGCTGGCAGATAAAACAACAGATAATAAAGTTTTGCTGTCCCTTAGTTTGGGAAGTAACTGGCATCTGAGCAAGCTGTTTTGGGAGCGCTGGTCTGCCCAGGGCTGGACTACCCTCAGCGAGCAACAAATGGGTCAAGCGCTCAACCTGAACTTCCTGGACGAGCATCCGCCGGAAGGGCTGCCCCGGTACCGGGTACGGATCGAAACCGTTGACGGGACAGCTATTTATTCAGACATTGCTTCTGTCAGTATATTCCTGAATAATACCATCCTGCTATTTCCCAACCCTGTAAGTACACAACTCTATATTTTAGATGCGCAGGCGCGCAGCAGGAGAATGGTGATCACTGATATGAGCGGACGTATTATGATGCAGCGCAACCTGGAAGACGGGCAGGAAATCGTGCCCGTGCAACAGCTGCCCAATGGTGTTTTTAATTGCAGCATTTATGTAGACAGCCAACGTATTTTTTCGAAACAATTTGTAAAGCAATAATGAAATGGGCGCGGCCGGCGGCGTGCTGTAATCAGCGTTAGCAACGCGAATAGATATCAGCCGCCCGCCGGGAAGCATAACTGGCATCAGCGCCGTTAGCATTGCGAATAACTCCCATACCCTGCTTAGTCCGGCTGCCCGCCGGCCGGGAAAGATGGCTGGCCTGATCCTCCTACCATTGCGAATAATTACCCGGAATAGTGCCGCATCCGCGACTGGCCGGGGCTTGCGGTCGGATGCTACTGCAAACGAATATCCGCACGGCGTTCAACCCTGCTTCCTTTAGGATAAAATTCATCAATAACCGGTTAAGATCATAGCGAAAATAATCTTGCCGAACACTTAACTTTAAGTGTCAATTAGACAATTAAATTACTTTGTAGCGACCTGGCATTTCCACTATACATATAACACCTGAAAATCCGATCCATCAATTGAAGTAAAACGAATCAACAGCCCTATTATCAATTTATTTACGCAGCCTTTTTTGTGTTGATAGCGCTTACACCCGGCTATCCCCGTGCTGATAGTTCCCGTGCCTCTTTTTAATGATACAGATAGCTGGGGCGCCTTGCCACGGCTGATTTTAACGCACGCATTTTTTGTGAACCATTTATATTTTCAACCAACAACAAATCAATTATTTATGAAAAACCCGCTATCTCTTTTTGCCTTGTTGTTCATCGCCGTGATGGCATCAGCACAAAAAACGGTATACATACCACCTGAGTTCAGTACGGATCCCTATCTATCTACCTGGTCTTACAGCCGCAGCTATCAATCCGCCAATTTTGTGGTATTCTGGGGGGCTGTAGTAGGCACTAATCCCGCTACTTACAGCGATCCCAACCTGGCATTTAACCCGCAGTCGATCTGTGATACGCTGGAAAAAATCTATACGAAATTTATCACCGAAATCGGTTTCTGTTCGGATGCACCCACCAAAAACCTGGGCAAATACAAACTTATCATCGTGATGAACGACACCTGGGGAACGGGAGGCCCCAGCGGATGGGCATTTGGCGGCACCTATGGCAATACCATCGGGGCCATGTGGGTACACCCCAATGCTACCCGGGACGGAGGGGTCATCAGCCATGAACTGACACACAGCTTACAGGGCATGATTGCCATCCAGGAAAATGCTAACTGCGGGTTCAACGACTACGATCCTGCAGGCTTCTTCTGGGAAACACATGCCAACTTCATGCGCACACAAATGTATCCCCGCTTTGCCAACGATGATCTGCCCAGGTGGATGGCCACCAGTATGTTTCATTTCAGCTCCACCCGGCATCACTATGACGCGTTTAAAATGCTGTGGTATATGCAGCAAACAGATGGTATTACCATGGTGAACAGGTTATGGAAAGAATCTATCCGTACCAGTGCTACCGCGGGAGAGCATCCGCTGATGACCTACCGGCGGCTCAAAAGCTGGACCCAGGCCCAGCTCAACACTTTCATGTACGACTATGCAAAACGGGAGGTGGCCTGCGACTATACCACCAACGGATTTGGCGCTATTTACAAAGCAGAACGGGACCGGTTAAAAGTGCAGGAGCCACATTATATCTGGCGGCTGTATACCCTGTTACAGCAGGTAAATGCCACCATGGGAAGATATAAGATCGACAATGCGAGCGCGCCACAGGATTATGGTTACAATATTATTCCGCTATACACCACCTGCAGCGCCAGGAATGTAACCGTAAAATTTAAAGGGCATACCGAAGTAAACAGCACCGCCGGCTGGCGCTATGGCTTTGTAGCAACGTTGCCGAACGGTACCATTTCCCGCTATGGCACTACCGCCACTGCCAATGAAAGTGAAATCAGTTTTACCATGAACAGCAATGAAACGCAGCTGTACCTGGTAGTTATGGGGGCGCCTACCACTCACACCAGCTACGTATGGGAACCGGGCTGGCCCAAAATAAAGCGCTATCCATACGAATTACGTATAGCCAACGCCGTACCGGAAGGTTATCAGAGTACCTTCCGTTCTGCTTATAAAATTAACGGTCACACCCATACGAATGGTGGCGGGTGGGTGGCCAACAGTGCAACTGTGGCCTCTACCGCCTTCGTAGGCCCTAAAGCCATCGTACTGGGCAACTCCGTTATCACCGGCACAGCACAGATTACAGGTAATGCATGGGTGGAAAATGCAACAGTAGGCAATACGGTGACCATCAGTGGTAATGCAAACGTGTATGGGGGTAATTATACCGGCAGCGCCGTAGTTGCCGATAATGCAGTGCTCACCAACTGTACCGTTTCCGGCAGCGCCAATATAAAAGGCGATGCGCTGGAATGGGGCGTTACCTTCGGCAATGCCGTAGTAGCAGGTGGCGATGCGGAAATAGGCAGTTGTGCCACCAACGGTACCTATCTCCAGGTACCGCATCCAAATAATGGCAGGGCGGATTGTGATGGCAAAAATGCGGGGGATGCGTCCAACGTGGATGTAAATACGGCATGGAGCCAGTTTACCGATGCACAGATGGCCTGGAGTTCCACTCCTGCCTGCAACGGCACTATTACTCCTACTGCCCTCACCAGCGACAGTACATTGTTTAAAACAGCCGGCCCTGTGGTATCGGCCATACGGATATACCCTAATCCGGTTGCAAACCAGTTTACAGTTACGTTGCAGGGATTCCGGAGCGCCGGCAACGTGCGGTTGCTTATTTACAACAGCCACGGTGCGACGGTACATGTAAAAGAGATGCAGAAAGAGAGAACGGTTACTTTAAACGCGAAAGACTGGAGTAACGCTCCGGGTGTTTACTATCTGCATGCCAGTGATGGAAATAAGGCTGCAACGGAAAAGCTGGTAGTTACCCAGTAGCCGCCGGCAAAAGTAAAACAGCCGCTCTGATCAGATCAGGGCGGCTGTTTACGTATTTACAATATGATGTGACTACAGGTGGATCGCTTCTCCGTAAGCAACTTCTATAGCGTCTTTTACAGATTCGCTCATAGTTGGGTGCGGGTGGATTGAATCCAGTACTTCCTGGTAGGTAGTTTCCAGTTTGCGTGCTACTACTGTTTCCGCGATGATTTCTGTTACGTTGGCACCGATCATGTGAGTACCTAACCATTCGCCGTATTTAGCGTCGAAGATCACTTTTACGAAACCTTCTGTAGCGCCGGCGGCAGAAGCTTTACCGGAAGCAGAGAATGGGAATTTACCCACTTTCACTTCATAACCGGCTTCTTTTGCTGCCTTTTCAGTATAACCAACAGAAGCAATTTCGGGAGCGCAATAAGTACAGCCCGGGATGTTCATGTAGTCAATAGCTGCTGGTTTATGTGCATATTTCTTTTCGTTGTATCCGATGGCTTCCACACAAACGATCGCTTCTTTGGAAGCAACGTGTGCCAGGGCCTGACCAGGTACCATGTCGCCGATCGCGTAAACGCCGGGAACGTTGGTTTGGTAATATTTATCCACCAGTACACGACCTTTATCGGTTTTGATACCTAACCCTTCCAGGCCGATATTTTCGATATTAGCGGCAATACCAACCGCGCTCAGTACCACATCTGCTTCCAGGGTGATTTCGCCGGTTTGCGTTTTTACTTTCGCTTTCACACCATTACCAGCGGCTTCTACTGCTTCAACAGAAGCGTTGGTCATGATTTCGATACCTTTCTTTTTGTATATTTTTTCCAGTTCTTTGGAGATATCTTCGTCTTCTACCGGCACAATGCGTGGGAGGAACTCAACGATAGTTACCTTAGTTCCCAGTGTAGCGTAGAAATAAGCGAATTCAACGCCAATAGCACCTGAACCTACCACGATCATGGATTTAGGCTGTTTTGGCAGCACCATTGCCTCACGGTAACCAATTACATTTTTACCATCAATTTTCAGGTTTGGCAGTTCGCGTGAACGGGCGCCTGTAGCCAGAATGATGTGTTTTGCATCGTATACAGTAGCTTTACCGTCTTTATCGGTAACTTCTACCTGGCCTTTGGACTTTACCTTTCCATTGCCCATGATCACATCAATCTTATTTTTCTTCATCAGGAACTGAACGCCCCTGCTCATTTTATCAGCAACACCGCGACTACGTTTGATCACCGCATCAAAGTCAACCTGCGCATCACTTACAGTGATACCATAGTCTTTTGAATGCTGCGTATATTCAAATACCTGTGCAGTTTTTAATAAAGCTTTGGTTGGAATACAGCCCCAGTTTAAACAGATACCTCCCAGGCTCTCTCTTTCCACTATTGCAGTTTTAAATCCCAGCTGAGAAGCGCGGATAGCAGCCACATATCCGCCGGGCCCACTACCAATTACGATTACGTCGTATGCCATATTATTTAATTTTAAATTGAACTTGCCAAAGGTAAATAAATAAGCAGAAAGCGCAAAGCTAAAAGCATAAAGCGACCGAAGCGAAGAAAACCGCGAGTTTAGTTAAATACTACGCTATTTTCTTCGCTTCGGTCGCTTTATGCTTTTAGCTTTGTGCTTTCTGCTATCTTAAATCCACTACTTCTACGCCGGGATACTTCTTAGCGTCAAACGTAAAAGTGGCGTCGCTCAGGTTGGTATTTGGTGTAAAGTTGGTGATTTCGTACGTATAGTGGTTACCGTTTTTCTCAAAAACCTTCATTTTTGCAATGCTCTGGCTCTTTTTGTCTACGGATACGATCACTTTAAATACGTTCTTGGACTTATCTGTTGGCGTCAGTTCTATATTCTGTAACACTTTGCCTTTTTCTGTTGTTTCTGCTTCCAGTTTGTACAGATAGTCTTTATCATAGAAGTTGGTAAACAGCTTGGCCGGTGTCATGGCGCCGCTGCTTTGATCCACATTATTTACGGTTACTTCATTTACATCTTTGGCGTATGTCCAGGAAGTTTTGTTATCGCTGATGATTTCCTGTCCGGGCAGCGTCACTTTATATTTAGCACCTTTCAGGTAAACGGTTCCTTTTTTGGAATCTGTTACGCTGTTATTGGCGCCTTCTACTTTCAATATAAAATTAGCTACTACTGTTTTTAATGATTTGAATTTATTACTAACACCATCCAGAACGGTTTTAGCCTTTGGGTCGGAGGCTCCCTTAGATTGTGCCATGCCGCTGAAAATGATACCACTCAACAACATTCCTGTTAATACAAATTTCTTCATCGTAGTTTTTTTTAGTTTGTGCTAACCAGCAAAGACAAATGCCATGCCGGTAAGCTGTGTAGGTCTTTTAAAGGCTGCAAAATTCAGCATATTTCCTGAAAAAGGGTAATAAATTCCAATTCCCTTAACATATTATAACAAATTATTAAGGATTTCCTGCAGCTCACTCTCCGTTCTCACCAGCACTTCCCTTGCCTTGCTACCCATATTGGGGCCTACGATGTTGGCTGCTTCCAGCTGATCCATGAGGCGGCCGGCGCGGTTGTAGCCCAGTTTCATACGGCGCTGTAACAAAGAGGTAGAACCCTGTTGAGTGGTAACAATTACCTGCGCAGCCTCTTCAAACAAAGGATCACGGTCGGCGATGCTCAGTTCTTTGCCGTCAGGATCTTTGTCGTCCACGTATTCCGGCAACAGGAATGCGTCGGGGTAGCCTTTCTGGTTACCGATAAATTCCGCAACGCTTTCCACCTCCGGTGTATCCACAAAGGCGCACTGCAAACGTACCAGTTCCCCGTTAAAGGAAACCAGCATATCTCCCTGTCCTATCAGCTGCTCAGCACCGCCGATATCGAGGATGGTACGGGAATCTATTTTGGAAGACACCTTAAAGGCCACGCGGGCCGGGAAGTTGGCTTTGATGGTACCGGTAATAATGTTTACGGACGGGCGTTGGGTGGCAATAATGAGGTGAATACCCACCGCACGGGCCAGCTGGGCCAAGCGGGCAATCGGCATTTCCACTTCTTTACCTGCCGTCATGATCAGATCGGCGAACTCATCCACTACCAATACAATGAATGGCAGGTATCGATGTCCTTTCAGCGGGTTCAGACGCCGTTGGGTGAACTTCCCGTTATACTCGCGGATATTACGGGTACCCGCTTCTTTGAGCAGGTCGTAACGTAAATCCATTTCAATACACAGGGCATTGAGGGTATGGATTACTTTTTTGGTATCGGTGATAATGGCGTCGTCCTCGCCTGGCAATTTGGCCAGGAAGTGCTTCTCAATAAGCTTATACAGTGAGAGCTCCACTTTCTTTGGATCCACCAGTACAAACTTCAGCTGGGAAGGATGCTTTTTATACAGCAACGATACCAGCAAAGTGTTGATACCAACGGATTTACCCTGGCCGGTAGCACCCGCCATCAGCAGGTGAGGCATTTTGGCCAGGTCGGCGATAAAGTTTTCGTTGTCGATCTTTTTACCAATAGCAATCGGCAGATCCATGGTACTGGACTGGAATTTTTCCGAGGCCAGCATATTTTTGAGTGATACGATGGTCTTCTTTACATTGGGCACCTCAATACCAATGGTACCCTTGCCCGGAATGGGCGCAATAATACGGATACCCAGTGCCGATAAACTCAGGGCGATATCGTCTTCCAGGTTTTTGATACGGGAAATACGTACGCCGGCAGCCGGCACTATTTCGTACAGGGTAACCGTGGGACCTACTGTAGCGCTTATTTTTTGTATGGAGATGTCATAGTTTTTGAGGGTATCGATGATCTGATTTTTGTTCTTCTCCAGTTCTGATGTGTCCTGTACAATCACCTTGTCGGCGTTGTGGTTTTCCAGCAGATCCAATGTTGGGAATTTATAATCCCTCAGATCCAGGGAAGGATCGTATGGGTCTACCGGTTCTACGGGTCTTGATGGCTGGATTTCCTCTATCTCGTCTTCCTCATCCTGGAAAGTAGGTTTTATTTCAAACGCCACTTCCTGTGGTTCATTTTTCTTTTTGTTACCCGGTGTTGGCAGTTGTTCCGGTGTTTCTTCTATATACAACAATGGCCCCGGATCTTCTTCCTCTTCTTCCTCCTCCATTATATCCTCTTCTATTTCGGCGGGTGCTGCTGCATCCGGCATGACTGGCGGCATATATGGCGCGTGAGATGGAATCACGGTAATATCTTCCCTTTCTACCAACTGCATGGGTGGCAGGTCTTCTTCATCTATTTCTTCTTCCTCGTGAGGAGGGATCACCATTACCCCTCCGTCACCTTTCAGCCCGTTTTTACGCGGGTCATCTTTGATGGCAGCTACAGGTGCGGCAGCAGCAGTGGCCTGCGCTACCGGCGCTGCAGGAGCTGCGGCAGGAACGGGTTTCGGTGGTTTTATTTTCTTTTCCGGCCATTTGAAATCGAAATTAAACTTCCAGATCAGCCAGGAAAATCCGACAACCAGCAGTAAGAGTGCCGTACCGGTTTTACCTACAAAGCCGGTGGTCCATTTATTCAGGGCGTCGCCCAAAGCGCCACCCCAGGGGAAATCCCCACCGCCGACTGCGAATGCCATCGCCATGCTGATAAAGAGCAGGCCAAACAAAATATACTTTACGTTGCGCCACACGCGGAAAACCCGGCGACCCACGATGAAGTTAATACCGATAATAAAAAAGAAGTAGCAGAACAGGTAGGCAGCAATACCTACTCCGTAAAAAAAGAAGTTATGGGATACATAAGCGCCCAGGCGGCCCAGCAGGTTATCTACTTTAACATCGCCGAAGAACAGCTCCCGGGTGGAATAATGGAATATTTTATCCTGGTCATCTTCCCAGGTAAAAAGATAGGAGGTGAAAGCAATAAAACAGTAAACAGACAGCAAAAGGAAGAACACACCCATCACTTTGTGGGTACGTTCATCTTTCACCAGCTCTTTTACTTTTACCTCGGGCTCCTTGTCTTGCTTCAACACATCAGGATTTGGTGAGGGGCCTTTGGGTTTCTTGCTTTCCGGTTTTTCTGTTTTCAGTTTATTCCTGGACATAATTATCTTTTAGCGTTTAGCTTTTAGCCTTTATCTTTTAGTCTTTAGCAGATTATGAGCTAAAGGCTAAAAGATAAACGCTAAAAGCTATTTGGAACTACCTGGTGAACTATGGCAACTGTAAAATCCAGTGTGCTATAAATTCCGGCACCAGTGGATCAATGGTTTGTTCCAGCTCTCCGTATTCGTTTGCTGTACATGTTTTACAACGTTGGAACATATGGTTTAATCCATCAAACTTACGGATTGTTACCAGCATATTTCCATTTTCGGTTAATCCACGTTGAATTGCATTCAGATTCGTAGTGGCATCGACCTGTATATCTTTTGTTCCACTGATCGCCATAAACGGACATTTGATCTGCTTAAGATACGTTAATGGATTATAACGCAGCATAGATATTGCTTCAGGGCTTAAACGCGCGTTGCGTACCATTTCGTCTTCCGTCATCTCTTTTTTCACTATTTCGTCGGAGCTGCGGTACAATTCGCGGATGATGGTTTCTGCCTGGGGTCTGATTACCGCAATATCGCTATCGCCGGCCAGTACATCCCAGTAGGCCTTCATTCTTTGCCGGTCGGCCAGGATAAAGCTGTCTGATCTCCCTGCCATGCTTTGCCGGATGGCCATTTGCTGATCGATCAACTGGCGGCCGTTCACGCCGATACCGGCCATGGATATTACAAACGCCACACCCTGGTTGTTAGCGGCCACTATCTGCGCCACTATTGCGCCTTCGCTGTGCCCCAGCAAACCAATGCTTAACGGGTCTACATCCTTTCTTTTTTTCAGATAGCCCATGGCAGTGCTCACATCATGTGCAAAATCGTAGACGGTGGCGCTGTCGTAGTCGCCGGTGGAGTTTCCTTCTCCCCTGTCGTCGTACCGCAATGAAGCAATGCCGTTGCGGGCAAAATAATCGGCCAATACAAGGAACAACTTATGACCAGCCATTTCTCCGTCCCTGTTCTGGGGTCCTGATCCGCTGATCATCACCACTACAGGGTATTTGCCCATTGCGGCAGGGCGGGTAAAGGTACCGGCAATGGAAACGCTGTCTTTTATATTATTGAACCTCACTTCCTCGGTGTAGTACGGATAGGGTGGTTTGGGCTCCTGCGGCCTTTTATAAAGATCTGCTTTGGTAATTTCTTTCCGTCCGAGGTCCACCCGGGCTTCTTCGTCGCCGAAGCTGGAGATGCCTATGAACTGTTGGGTAACGGGGTCCCGTACGCCGGTGTAAGCAAATCTGAGTCCGTCGATACGTAACAGCAGGGTGTCTTTCCGGTAAACGACCGTTTCCAGTTCGAACGTTTCATTGTCGGACAGGTCAGGAAATGCTACGTTGCCTTTATACCCGGCGCCGTCTTTTTCCAGTTCGACTACCATGCGGTATTTATCGCCATAGTAGCGTTTAAAGGTACCGTACCATTTGCCGGCAATACCGGTATTATCCTGTGCCATTGTTGAGGCACCGGTCAGCATTCCCAGCAGCAACACCCAAAATCCTCTATACATATACGAGTTCCTCTTATGCTTTTAATTTTAACACGCCGAGCAGGAGGCTCACCCAACCGGCTATAAAGAATACACCTCCAATAGGTGTAAGTATACCAAGGCCTTTCAGTCCTACATTGCCCGTCATTTTTAACATGGTCAGCGCATACAGGGAGCCTGAAAATAAGATGATGCCGATAATAAAACATCTGCCGGCCCATACCAGTGCGCTTCCCGGGAGGTGAGCAAAGAGAATGCCGGTAACAATTAAAGCAAAAACGTGATAGAACTGATAAGTAACGCCTGTCTGAAAAGTAGATACGGTTTCGGGGGGCACGAGTTCCTTCAGTTTATGCGCACCAAATGCACCTAAAATGACTGCCAGTGCGCCAAAAACCGCCGCCCAAACTAAAAAACTTTTATGCATGCTATAAATTTTGCGTAAAGGTATCCAATGAAATATTATCTGATGAAATTATGTGCCTGGATTGCTGGTAGAAGGGCAAGCGCTCCGCCATTTTCTTTTCCACGAACCCTGCCAGGTCTTCATCTTCCAGGTCTGCTATCAGCGGGCGTTTGAATTTCTTACGCTGCAATCTTTCCACCATGGCTTCCACCGAAGGATTAATCCAGATGGTGATGCCCTGTTCATTCATGAAATCCATATTTTCCTGGAAACAGGGTGTACCGCCCCCGCAGGAGATCAGGAAGTTTTCCTGTGCTGACAGTTCGCGGAGCAGTTTACTTTCCTTCTCCCGGAAATAATCTTCTCCTTTGGTAGAAAAAATATCGGCAATCGCCATTTCTTCTGCTTCTACAATCACTTCATCCAGATCATAGTAGGGAAGTTCCAGGTGATCCGCCAGTTGTTTACCCCAATAGGATTTTCCGGCACCCATAAAACCGAGTAAATATATCTTCATAAATAATGCAACAGCGCTTAATAAGTCCTTTCCTCACGCAGGATGAGTCCATGCCAGGCATAGGTCATTTTCCATAATATATTGCAAATATAACCGCGTATTTGAATCCGGTTTGTTAAAATCGGCAGTAATGAAACCGGCCTGCTGATAAACAAAGGGATGTAAACGCATATTCTCTTTAAAATCAACACTTCCATGGCCATACCATTTAAACATGGCTTCTTTAGCGCTCCAGCAGATCGTTTTATGAGACAATTCGTGAGCAGGATCAATAAACGATCTTTCTACCGGGGCCAGGAACTTATGCGATACCTGTTCTATTTTTTGCTTCACCTCTTCAATATCTATGCCTACTGCTGCTTTGGTGCTCACAATGGCAGCCGCATAGTCGCCGCAATGCGAAATGGAAAAATGGTGGCTGTCACATGCAAGCACTGGTTTCCGGCTATTGGTCACTGTGATCTGATGCAACGGAAATTCCGGGAAAAGCGTCTGTAACAGGTATCTGCCCGCAAAATGCTGTAAGCGCTTATGCGGATGGTGAATCGACGGGCTGATGTTTACCTTCTCCCGGAAAAAGTCTTCGGTCTCTGTTATCTTCCATACACCCAGTCTCGTTTCCGGATCAATTTGTATCGTTCGTATTAATGGCATATCTTGCCAAATTAAAGCAAAAAAGCAGAAAAAACAGCTTTTGTGGGAAGCTGAAAGCATAAAGCTGAAAGCCGAAAGCAAAAAACAGCTCATGAAACCAGCAGAAGGCTTTTTGCTTTTTGCTTTCAGCTTTTTACTTTATTCAAAATACCGCTCACTAAAATTAAACGAACCTAAGCATGATTTTGTCAGACAAACGGATATTGGAGGAAATTGAAAAAGGCACTATCGTCATTGCTCCCTATGACCGAAAATACCTGGGTACCAATTCCTATGATGTACACCTGGGTAAATACCTTGCTACCTACAAAGACCGTGTACTGGACGCCCGTCAACACAATGAAATCGATCATTTCGAAATACCGGAAGAAGGATATGTTTTACAGCCTGGTACGCTGTACCTGGGAGTAACGGAAGAGTACACCGAAACGCATGCCCATGTACCTTTCCTGGAGGGCAAATCGAGCACCGGACGTCTGGGCATCGACATCCATGCTACTGCCGGTAAAGGGGATGTAGGCTTTTGCAATACCTGGACCCTGGAAATTTCCTGCGCCCAACCCGTACGCATATACGCAGGGATGCCTATCGGCCAGTTGATCTATTTCGTAGTAGAAGGAGAAGTGGAAACCTTTTACAATAAAAAAGGTAATGCCAAGTATAATGGCCGCACCATCAAGCCCGTGGAGAGCATGATGTGGAGGAATGAATTTTAGATTATCCGGTTTTTTTTTCTTGCCCAGGATTAAACTGATTATAATGATTTAAAGGATTTTTTTTCTTTGATTGTATTTGATTTTAAAAGATTGGGGAGATACATTCGCTTATGTCTCGCCAAATCTTTTAAAATCAAAGAAAAAAAAATCCTTTAAATCATTATAATCAGTTTAATCCTGGGCAAGAAAAAATCCCGGGCAAGACAGCACCACCCGATGCGCTTCTATCTCTGTCGGTATTTCCAGTTTAGCAATCAGCCGCTCCATTGCCGGCAGTGGCACAATCGCTTCCCTTTGCCGGTTTTGCTGTAACAACTTCGCCGCCGGTACTTCCACATATACAATCGTTACAGCAGCATCATAGGTAGTAAAAAGGCTGATCAGCTGTTCTCTCATTTGCCGGGTAATATTGGTGGCGTTCCACACAAAAGTTTGCCTGTTGCGCAGATACTCCCTCGCCTGTTCTTTTGCTGCCTGAATCACAGTACCATTCCCGCTTTTATCTGTTGGCTTTATTTTCATTTCCTGGCGGATATCATCCAGGGAGATGACGGGTAAATCCGCATAATGCTTCCGCACATAGGTATCCTTGCCGGCTCCCGGCAGGCCGCTCATCATGATCACCGGTGTTTGCGGCTGTCCGAAGGGCACATAGTCCGGCGAAGTGCCGGACCTATGCAGGTAATGCATGCGCGCCTGCGGGGTGGCAAAAGCGCGGGGCTGGCCCCAGCACTCGTTTTCCCGGCACAGTTCCTCAAAGCAATCAAGGCGGTACAGCAGGTCGGCCTGATCGGTACAGATACGGCCCAATGCGTCCGCGCGGGCCAGCAAGGCCAGCAGCCGGGTATTTACTTCGAGACTGGCGGTGATCACCGCTTTCTTCGGGTCCGGTTTTTCGAACACCCAAAGTGGCAGGCCATGATACCGCACCAGTTTGGCGATCTGTTCCCGTATGGCGAAAGGCGCCGGCACATCCCGGTAGAGGATCTGCCTGGCCCTTCCCTCTCCTTTACGGGCATGACCCGCAGAAGTAATGCGGCCATCCGGTTCGGTGACGGTGGTGCTGTATTTTTCCACGTCGTGCAGCAGGGCCGCCGTCCATAGCAGCTCCTGGTTTTCCGGCGACAACTCCACGTAACCGGGGAGTTGCACAAGCGCCGACAATACCATCTGCGTATGTATAGCCACGTTACCCTCAGCATGGTGGCGCGGGTCCTGGGGTACCTCCTGCATTACCCGCACCCAGTCAAAGTTATGTTCCAGCCACTTCCAGTCCTTATTTTCACTGAGCTGCCACATAGTTACCTCCTTCGTTGTTTAACCCAGCCCGGCGCCAGTGACGGGTCCAGTGCTGGTCTGTTTTCACATGCCCTTTACGGACATATTTAAACACATTGTCTGCAAAATCGCTTACCGCATAGGAAGCTGCATTACGGGATACAATCCCCTCTATCGTGGCAGGAGCCCCGGTGTGCACATCATATGGTTCAAAGGCGCCCCGGCCGCTGACCAGCGACAAGGTGTCTTCTTCAAACAGCGCGCGTGTAGCCGGCGGCGTTATACGCTTTATTTCCGGTACCACCGGTAAATCCAGCATAGCCGCATAGAAATGCGTTTCCTCCCAACTCAGCCACCGGTCGCCCTCCCGGATACCAAATACATAGAAGTGATGGTCCAGGTTTCTATATTCAATAGAATGTACCGCGTATAAATTCTCCAGAAAAATTTCCAGATCACCGAGGTCATTCTTTATACTTTGCCAGTAGCGGCGTATACTTTCCGTCCACGGTGAAGTAGTGGGCGCTGCATGAGAGCGCGCAAACACGCCATGACGGGAAAGACAGTTATTTTCTCCGTCCAGTTTTTCCGTATGGATCAGCACAGGAATCTGTTGCAGCTGCTGCCAGTATTCATGCTGAATACGGTCATCGCTGGTAGTTCCCGGCGAAAACGGATAATGCCAGGTACGGCCATATTTTTGAGAAATTGCCATGTTATCGGGGTTCAAATTAAACAATAGTTTCACAGGCCGGCTCCGGAAGGGAGCGGCAGCAAGAATGTGTTAATATGCCTGTGAGATTACATGGCGCAAGTGTTTGCAGTTTTAATCAATAAGCTGCAAAAATAAAGAAAATAATTTAATAGTATATTACACAGACATTTAACACCAACACAACAATTATCTATTCCCATGAGAAAACTATTTCTTTGCGCCACCGCCGTTGCTATCCTCGCAGCCTGTAACAACGGCAGCAGTGACAGCAAAAAAAGCGGTTCAGACAGTACGCTGAACAATGCTTTCAGCCAGTATGAAGCACGGTTTATTGACGCCCTGTGGAAAGTAAACCCGGATTGGGCCACCAGTGTTGGCTATCATAAGTATGATTCGGTGCTGGTAGTTCCGGACAGCACGGCTACACAAACAAAACTCACCTTTGCGCAGCAGCAGCTGGACTCCCTGAAGACCTTTGATATAAAAGCGCTCAGCGACGCTAACAGCATTGACTACCAGTTGATGCAGAACTACCTGCATTCAGTTCAATGGGGCATCAATGAAGAGAAAAGCAATGAGTGGGATCCTTCTTCCTTTAACGTAAGCAATACTTTTGCTTTTATATTAAATGAAAACTATGCACCGCTGGAATCAAGGCTACGCAGCTTTGCCGCCAGGTTACCATACATTCCTGCTTACTACGAAGCGGCTAAAAAACAAATCAAAGATCCCGTTCCTGAGCTGACCTCCCTTGCCATAGACCAGAACAATGGCGGTGTATCTGTTTTTGAAAAAGACTTTGCCGATTCACTGAAAAAAACCGGCATTCCCGCAGCAGAACAAAGCGCCATGCTGGCGAGCGCAAAAAACGGCGCCAAAGCTATCCGGGATTACGCCAACTGGTTAAAAGCATTGAAGCCAGCCAATCCCCGCAGTTTCCGTTTAGGCAAAAAACTGTACGATCAGAAATTTGATTTCAATATACAATCCAGCTTTACCGCCAGCCAGATCTATGATTCTGCGATAGCCCGCAAGGCCTATGTACACGGCGAAATGACAAAGATCAGCCGTAAGCTGTGGCCCACCTATTTTGGCAACACCCCTATGCCTGCGGATTCCCTGGAACTGGTAGGCCGGATGATCGACACGCTTTCCGTACAACATGTGAAACCGGAAGAATTTCAATCCGCCATTGAAAAGCAACTGCCTGCACTCATTGCTTTTATCAAAGAGAAAGACCTGTTGTACATCGATCCGTCCAAGCCGTTAGTGGTGCGTAAAGAACCCGCCTACATGGCAGGTGTGGCAGGTGCTTCCATCAGTGCGCCCGGTCCTTATGATAAAGGAGGGAATACCTATTACAACGTAGGCAGCCTGGAAGGATGGCCAAAAGAAAAAGCAGAAAGTTACCTGCGTGAATACAATCAGTATATCCTGCAGATACTGGATATACACGAAGCTATTCCCGGGCATTACACCCAGCTGGTATATGCGAACCAATCGCCCAGCCTCATTAAGTCACTCATGGGCAATGGCGCCATGATTGAAGGATGGGCGGTATACACAGAACAGATGATGCTGGAGAACGGCTATGGCAAAGATGCCCCGGAAATGTGGCTGATGTGGTACAAATGGAACCTGCGCACAGTATGTAATACCATACTCGATTATAGTGTGCATGTGAAAGATATGAGTAAGGAAGATGCCATTCATTTGTTGACCAAAGAAGCATTCCAGCAAACCGCAGAAGCAGAAGGCAAATGGAAAAGGGTAAGCGTCAGCAGCGTACAGCTGACCAGCTATTTTACCGGGTACAAGGAAATTATTGACCTCCGCGAATTGTACAAAAAGCAGGAAGGTGCGAACTACCGTTTGAAAGCTTTTAATGAGAAGTTCCTCAGCTATGGCAGTGCGCCGGTGAAGTATATCCGCGAAGCTTTTGGGTTTTAGCGGGTAGTAATTGCAGCGGAGATTATCAGGGGTTTTGTTTTTCCTGGCATAGAAAATCTTCGCTGCATTTGCTAAAAGCTAACAGCTCATGGCTAAAAGCTGTTCCTCATGTATCCGTTCTCACCTCATCCCATGGCTGATTTCTATAGTTAATCAGCCAGTTCAGGGCATAATGTCTTTCGTATACAATACCGGGATGCAGCGGTTCTTTTTCACCTTTTATGCGGGCATCCACGCAAGCCCAGTTAGCGCGATAGTAGAGATCGTTGGCATCGAGGATTTCGGTGGGGTTGCGTATTTCAGTGGCAGCAGCCAGGAATGCGGCAGGGCTTGAGCCCGGGCCTTTGAAGGGAAACGCTTCTTCCGGTACCATATCCAGGTTGCAGAGCGCATCCATCTCTCCCAGGGAAGGCACTTTTTTCAGTGCCCAGAGCAGCACCCAGATATCTTCACATTTCCATGTTTCCTTTGTTCGCTGGTCTTCCTGTGGATCGTGCAGGAATGCCTTTTCTGCGGCTGTGGTTTCCTCCCAGAGCCGATGCTGTTGCAGGTAGCTGATTACAGCAGGTCCGTCGAGATAGCCAAAGGCCACGGTGTTAACAGCAGCCAGCACGGCTACCCGGTTGGCTACTGCTGTGGCAGACCGCAATGTTGTTTGACTTTCATCGCTGATAACGGGCAGGTTTACGGAGGTGATCACGTTCATGTCCTTCAGCAACTGAATATTGCGTTGCTTCCTGTTGTTGGCAGTATCTGAGGGTGTTTCCTGGCGATCGAAATAAGTAGCATCGATATTAACAGTAAGATTGGTAGCGGTGGAATGGCCGTTTACATCGAGTAACAGTGCGCCTGTTTTATCCCAGAATCCCTGTACATCTGTATTAAAGATGAAATTCTTTTCACAAAAGAAGATGCCATCTAGTTCCTGGGCCAGCTCCATTACAGCGGCTCTGAGATCACCATTAAAGGACGGTTCAGCGAGGAGCAGCACTTCTGTGTTGATAGTAGCTACTTTAGCCAGCAAACGCTCCTGCAACATGGTGTTTTCTGCCGGCAGCTGTTGCACAAAGGCATACATGCCGAGCAGGTTGATGATAACAGGGTCGTCATTACGTACCAGTTGATACCCGGGCATGGCCCTTTGACGCCAGGTGATAGTGAGTGTATTGCCTTTACGGAGTAGCTTCTTTCCTGATGTGATGGTCAACTGCTCCCAGTGATGATCTCGTCCTGTTACCTTTACTGCCTGTTCTCCAAAGTGCGCCCGTATGCGGGTCAGCACTTTCTTCATATCTGTGTCGTGCGTATAGAGGGTACAATTTTCCATGCTGTTTTTTCGAGGGGTCAAAGGTAGCCTAAAGCGGCCAAAAATGGTATCGGATTTGTCTTATTATCATCCATCCGGAAAACAATCCGTTTGTATACCCTTTTTCATCAGCATAAACAAGTGATTATGAAAAACAACACATTGTCTGTACTGGCCTTATTGATATTATGGTTGGCAGTTAGTTGTGTACCGCCAAGACGCCCCAGGCCACCGAGGCCCCCTCGCCCGCATCATGGCAGTATTATTTTCCCTTCTTTGCACCAGGACGGTTCTGCAGCAAATGCAGGATTTTATTCAGCTTAACAGGATCGTTGATGTAAGGAGAAAGATCGAAGAGTTCCACTTTTCTGAATGCTATCGGGTGACTTTCGCTCTGCAGAGAAATAGATCCTTCTGAGAGCAGGCGTCCTTCTTTCAGCAGTTCGGGGCGGCCGTGGGATACTGCGCCACCGCCCACCTGTGGCTTGTTATATACGATTACAGTATCGCCTTCCACAATATGTTTAATCACTGAATCACGCAGTACCAGGGCCTCTGCATGCACCCAAACATCGCCATGATATGTTTTCGAGGTAGAACTGATACAATGATCCGTGATGAGTTTACCATTCATGACCACGTTGGTACCGGGTGTACACAAATTGGAGGTGGTACGGGGATCTTTACCATCGCCCCCCAGCAGCTGATCTTCCAGTGAAATGGGGAAGTTCTGATCTTTGGTCATGCTGGCTGCCGTTTGGCCATGCAGCATAATACCGCTGTTGCGGTAAGCCCAGCCCGGACCGCCTTTTACCTGCTCCCCGGTAAATTTATATTCTACCACCACCAGGTAAGCAGAGAAATTCTTTTTATAGAAAATATGTCCGTATTGCTCATTGAAATCGTCGTAGTGGTCATAACTTACTTTGAGCATACCGCTATCGACCCGGAAAGTATTACCAAAGTTATCATTGAGGTCATGTCCGGTTATTTTTACATCCCAGTCTTTGAGGTCTTTGCCATTAAAGAGTTTCAGCCATTTATTGGGGGCCACTTCCTTTTGGGCGGAGCTGTGGAGACCAGCCAGTAACAATAACGCGGTCAGTGCTTTTTTCATACGTTCGTTTATTTGGGCGGTTAAGATAACAGATAGTACAGAGAAATGCAAGGCGAATAACAGCAGTGAACATAATTCACCTGCCGCAGGAGCGGAAACGGGCCATTTCCGGCAATAATGCGCACTTTTCCCGGAAAGTGATTTCTTTCCGATAGTGTGTAAAAAATTGCGCACCGTGCCGGATACGCCACAGGAGATATGTACAAACCACATATCTATCTACCTAAATATCAATATTTTATTAGGTTTAATATAAAATTGCAGGGTTTTAGCTGTTAGTTCCCCAAACTGTATATATGAATTCCTTAACACAACAACAAAATGGTCATTTAAGAGAACAACCCAAAGGTGGGGCATTATACGAAGGGTCCAACATTATTAACGTAACGCCTGAAGGAAGAATCGTATCTATTTTTACCGGCGCCTGGTTGCTGGGAGATGCTATCAGTAAGGTAGACAAAAGGCCCGTTGGAAGTTTCTTTAAGCTGCTGGGAGCGGGTTACCTGCTTTACCGGGGCATCAGCGGTAATGACCTGATCAATGGTCTTCTTGGCAGAAGAAAACCCGACAGACATACCGCCTCCGTTAACATCAGAACCTCTGTCACAATAGATAATCCCAAAGAAGAAGTTTATTATTTCTGGCGGCAGCTGAACAATCTGCCGGTATTTATGAAGCACCTGCAATCAGTGGAGGAAAATGATCCGTTTCATTCCCACTGGATGGTAAAAGGTCCGGGGGGGATAGGTACGCTGGAATGGGATGCAGAGATTGTAAAAGAGATACCCGGTGAAATTCTTGGCTGGCGGTCGTTACCGGGCTCCAGTATTGCAACGGCAGGCAGGGTAACCTTCCGCGACACGTTTAACGGCGGTACCGAAATAGATGTGATGATTACCTACCGGCCACCAGCAGGGTATGTAGGATCCGGGCTGGCCTGGCTGCTGAATCCTGCATTTGAAAATATGATTGTGAAAGATATCAAGCGGTTTAAGAACTATATGGAAACCGGGGAAATATTGAAATAGCTTTTAGCCATTAGCTGTTAGCTGTTAGCTAAATGCAGCGAAGATTAAAGTTAGATGCAAGATTAAAGTTAGATGCAGCGAAGATTAAAGCTAATACAGCGAAGATTAAAATTGATGTGGCTGAATGCAAAAAGCTATCAAAGCGAATGATTTTAATGGAAATGATTTTTCGCATTAATCATTCGGTTCGATAGCTTTTTGCTTTCGGCTTTATGCTTTATGCTTTTCAGGAAAGCGCTTCTCTTTTAAACCGGTTATACGTTCCCTGGCTCTTGTTGATCAGTTTCAATACACGTTCACGAACATCATCCTGTAAACCTGTGATTTCGTGCTCAAATACTTCTTTCAGCTCTGATAAATCCTCTCCTCCTTTTCCTACCAAACCGTTGATTTTATGACGCCAATCGTCTGCGGTGCTTTTGATTTTTTTGCGGGTTCTGTCGCCACTATCCGGTGCTGTCAATAATCCGATTACCAATCCGGTTGTCAACCCGGCTATAGCGCCTGCTAAAAATTTCGTTGTAGACATAGTTAGTGGATTTTTATGGTTTAACAAATGATTTCGGTGCATAGTTTAACTCACACTTGCAGACAAAATTTCCAAATATCTTGCCAGTATAGCAGTGACAATAGGAGGTTGGCCTTAAAGAAATGTTATTATGAAAATGAAGAGAGAGAGAAAACCACCTGCTTTTTGAGGGAAAGGATCAGTTTCAATAACGTTAAACATCGAAGGAGACGCTATCCAGGACAATATCAGAGTTGACATTGCCCCGGCAGGTGGATAAGATAAGCGTATTAGATAATGGAATTTATAAAAGTCAAACGGAGCAGTAAAATAATTACATTCTGGTATTTTTCAAACTTTATTGAAAGAAATGAAATAATAAATTTTATTAAAAAGTAAATCCCCACCGGAAAATAAATACCAGTGGGGATTTACTCTTTTTTCAGAAATATTATATAATTATTAAATATTTCTGTATTAATATCATTTTAGCCAAAATATCTGAAAAGCATCAACTCCGTTTTCTCCTGTTCCAACCTATTTTGCATCCAGCATACCGGACACCAAGCGATTGAAATCGGCCTGGAATTCCTCGTAGTGCTCACCTGTACCGGGACCAGAGAAGCCGGTATGCACTTCCTCCACGTTACCTTTCTTATTGATAAAAATAGTGGTGGGGAAGCCTTTAATGCCTGTGAGCTGCGGCAGCGATTTCTCCCCTTTTTGCGGATCGGCGGGCGTTACGCCGGTAATCAGTACCGGGTATTTTACATCGAATCGTTTCAGGAAGTTTTCAAGGCTTTTCTTCGATTTTTCAAAGTCGGTGGTGCGCTCGTAGGCCAGCCCGATGATTTCCACGCCACGGTCTTTGTTTTGCTCATGCCACCTGCTCAGGAACCCGGTTTCATCCATACAGTTAGGGCACCAGGAGCCCATGAGGGTAATGATGACTACTTTATTTTTAAAGCGTTCGTCTTTTATGCTCACTTTATTACCGTTCATATCCGGGAAACTAAAGTCCAGTTGTTGCTGACCGGGTTTCATCGTTGCAATGGTCCGTTCATCGGGCAGTTTGGCGGTATCATTTTTCACAGCCGACCAATTTTCCAGTCCGTCGCCGATGCCGGCAAAGAAGCGGCCGTTACTGATACTGTCTTTCCCTACAAGAGCGGTAAACAGGTAAGCATGAGAGCCGTCAAATGTAGAGAGACGGAGGGTATCGCCATCCACCACCCCGTCGAGGAAACGATAATCGCCGGTAGTGGTAAGGAACGTACCATGTACTATGTTACCGGACTGTTTGAACTCGCCGATCGCGGTGGAAGGTTTTTTGTCTTTATCTTTTGCAGATACGAATGCTGTAACCCAGCGGCCGGAAACGTTGGCTGCTGCCGGTGTATTGACAGGGAAGCGTTCTGCTTTACCCGCAACGGCGGTGAAAGGAATACTGACATCCTTATCTGCCAGATGCCTGATCCACAGTCCTTCTACGGTGCTGTCGCCGGTTAATTTTGCCTTGAACTCCGAATCGAAGAAAGGCATTTTAATAAAAAGAGAATCGTCTTTTATTTTTACATCATCCACCAGCAGTTTATCCGTAGCGTTGAGCACGTACAACATTTTTTTGCCGGCAGTATCCTGTACATCAAAGTTGAAAACGATGTCTGCCCCGTCAGCCCGGTGCAGTTTTGCCTGCCACACACCATTGGCAAAATTTCTTGTTGGGTTACCATCATTACAGGCGGCCATGCCTATACCTGTAAGACAAAAGATCCATAATTTCTTCATAAGTCTACATTTGTGAATAGTTCCTTTCTCCAAAGAGGAGGCTGCCGATGCGCACCATAGTACTCCCTTCCTCCAGGGCTATGGCATAATCGGAGCTCATTCCGATGGACAGTTCTTTAAAGTACGCTTCGTTGTTAAAATAATTGGTTTTAACGGACCCGAATAACTGTTGGAGCTGGTGGAACTCTTTACGGATCTGGGTTTCGTTGGTAGTATTGGTAGCCATCCCCATCATGCCCGCCATGCGAACAGATGAGAAAGCCGCCGGGTTAGTGGTATAGGCCTGGAGCAGTTGCTGTAACTCCTGCTCATCCATACCGAACTTTGTTTCTTCTTCGGCAATATGCATCTGTAGCAGGCAATGAATGATGCGCTGGTGTTTGGCCGCCTGTTTACTGATTTCCTGCAGCAGTTTCAAGCTGTCTACCGCATGAATGGTATCTACAAACGGCGCTATAAACTTTACTTTATTAGACTGCAGGTGACCAATAAAATGCCATTCAATGTCGGCCGGTAAAGCGGCTTGCTTTTCGGTTAATTCCTGTACGTAATTTTCTCCGAAGATCCTTTGTCCTGCCGCATAAAAAGCTTCAATATCTGCCGCTGGTTTCGTTTTGGAAACGGCCACCAGTTTGGCTTCATAGGGCTTGAGCCGGGAAAGTACCTGTTGGTATGCTTCTAAGTTAATTGACATCCGGCAAAGATAACTGAAAAGAGCTGAAAGCTGAAGGCATAAAGCTAAAAGCTATTGTAGCGAATGACTAACGCGGAGATTTTTTTCCGCTATGATCATTCGCTACAATAGCTTTTAGCTTTATGCCTTCAGCTTTCAGCTCTAAGAAAGTATGGATCTGCTGATCACGATACGTTGCACCTCGGAGGTACCTTCGTAGATCTGTGTGATCTTGGCATCGCGCATGAGGCGTTCTACGTGGTATTCTTTTACGTAGCCGTATCCGCCGTGTACCTGTACTGCCTCGGTGGTTACCCACATAGCTGTTTCGGACGAAAATACTTTGGCCATCGAGCTGCTGAGGGTATAATCCCGGTGGTGATCCTTATCCAATGCGGCTTTGAAGCAAAGTAAGCGGGAGGCTTCGATGCGGGTGGCCATATCGGCCAGTTTAAACTGGATGGCCTGGTGCTGGGATATTTCTTTACCAAACGCTTTTCTTTCTTTGGAATATTTAAGGGCCAGCTCAAAAGCGCCGCTGGCAATACCAAGCGCCTGGGAGGCGATCCCGATACGGCCGCCGGCCAGGGTTTTCATGGCAAATTTAAACCCGAAACCATCCTCTCCGATCCTGTTTTCCTTAGGAACTTTTACGTCCTGGAACATTACGCTGTGGGTATCGCTGCCGCGGATACCCAGTTTATTTTCTTTGGCGCCGATGGTAACACCGGGCATATTTTTTTCCACGATGAGCGCGTTGATACCTTTGCTGCCTTTCTCCGGATGGGTTTGAGCCATTACCAGGTATACGCTGGCAGAGTTGCCGTTGGTAATCCAGTTTTTGGTACCGTTAAGCAGGTAATGATCCCCTTTATCTTCCGCGATGGTGCGTTGGGAAGTGGCGTCCGAACCGGCTTCCGGCTCACTCAGCATGAAAGCGCCTATAATTTGCCCGGAGGCCAGGGGCACCAGGTATTTTTGTTTTTGTTCTTCTGTTCCAAAAGTTTCGAGGCCCCAGCAAACAAGGGAGTTGTTTACACTCATGACCACGGAAGCGGAAGCGTCTACCTTAGAGATTTCTTCCATTGCCAGTACATATGAAATCGCATCCAACCCCGCTCCTCCATACTTTGGACTTACCATCATACCTAAAAACCCAAGTTCACCCAGCTTTTTGATCTGTTCTGCAGGAAATTTCTGGTGTTCATCCCTTTCTATTACACCTGGTAACAGCTCGTTGACAGCAAAATCGCGGGCAGCCTTTTGTATCATCAGATGCTCTTCCGTCAATTGAAAATCCATGGTTATAATTTTAGAAGTAATCCACTCAAATTATTTATAAATCAGCAGCTAAAAAAATAGGTCGATTAAAATTCAACGTTGTCAACCAGAACCGGGAAAATATTGAACAAATCGCTACAATAACGCTACTGTATTGGATTTGGTTCAGCTATTATATGCCAATTTTTCACCATTCTACGTTCCGCTGCTTTGGGCGTTCACATAAAATCCTGTAGCTTGCCTATAATGATCTCTTTATGAAGAATATTAAAATAATAGAAGTTAAATCAGAAATAGGAGCAGGAACCCGTGGCGCCAGTTTAGGAGTAGATGCGATCAAGATTGCGGCGCTGGACTTCATGAGTAACTTTTTTGTGCACTTCCCCACCGAAGCAATTGAAACGGAAAATAAGCTGTTGTTTGAACCTATTGAGTCGCCCTATGCCAAAAGGATCAAAGGCACCTTTAATATGTACGAGCGCATCAGCAAAAGCGTATGTGAAACGGTGAAGGCCAATTGGTTCCCGGTATTGCTTTCCGGCGACCACAGTACAGCCGGCGCCACCATTGCCGGTTTAAAGATGGCCCATCCCAAAGCCAAACTGGGCGTAATCTGGATAGATGCCCATGCCGACCTCCACACACCTTACACCACCCCTTCCGGCAATATGCATGGTATGCCGCTGGCTACCGCCATTGCGGAAGATAATATGGACTGTAAAGTGCATGACCTCGATGAAAACACCACTAAGATGTGGAATGCGCTGAAGAATATCGGTAAAATTGCCCCCAAGGTATTGCCGGAAGATATTGTATTCATTTCCCTCCGTGATTTTGAAAAGGAAGAAGACCACCTGATCAAGCAATACGGCATGAAAGTGATTACTACCAGTGAGGTACGAAGAAAAGGACCGGAGAACATTTCCCGTTCGGTATTCCGTTACCTGAGTGACTGTGAATATATTTATGTGTCTTTTGATGTAGACAGCCTGGACGCATCTATCTCCAAAGGTACCGGTACGCCTGTAAGCAATGGTTTACGGGAGCGGGAAGCAGAAGATCTGATTGCCAAATTTATGCAGCACCGCAAGATCTGCTGTTTTGAAATTACGGAGGTAAACCCCACGCTGGATCGTGAAAACCTGATGGCGGAGATTGCGTTTAATATTTTGCAGCGGAGTGTGAATGTATTGATGATGAACTGATACAGCGGTTAGCGGTTAGCTATTAGCTGTTAGCTGTTAGCTGTTAGCAAGCGGAGGTTGATAAGGAGATAAGGAGATAATGATTTGAAACTGCTTTGTGCTTTCAGCTTTTAACTTTTAGCTTTTATTTTAAAATAGGCGATCAGCCAGGTAGTGACCTCGCTGTAGCTGCGAATGCCTTTATTTTGTTTGTTGGCTTTCAGGTAGCGGTCGTAAAGGAGGGTAGAGTATTCGTCTACTTTGCCGGTATAGGGTTCGTAGAAGTCGATGATCGCTTTATAATCAGCCTTAACCCCCGGAACGGTACGGTTCCATATATTTTTGGCGAGGGTGGTATCCCGGTAGCCCAATTGCCGTACACTATACATGAACATATCAAAATGGGCTGCATAACGGAAATGGCTATCCGGAATACTGGTTGCAGCCAGGTAACCTACAAAATTAGCTTCTTCTTCCGGTGCATATCCAAGCTGATGCGCTATTTCATGACAGGTTATAAATGGTTGCAGCACGGGTGGCGTGGTGGTATTTACCTGTGCTTCGTTGGTAAATGGGTTGAGATAGCCGGTAATACCGATATAGTTAAGCCAGTGGCCGAAGAGGGCCTTTTTTATGCAGGGCGCTTTATATTCGAGGGCAGGCCAGTTTTTGGCGGCTGCCTCGTAGGCGGTAACGGCTCTTTTAAAAACCGGGATAGCGGCGGTATCTGTTTTCATGACCCCGGTAGTATCGCCGGTATTAGCTTTTTCGAGGTTCACGAGTTGCCGTAATGTATCGGAGAGCTGGTAAAGTTGCCGGGTATTATAGGTGCCGGTAACGAGGCCTGTATCGATAGTGAGGGAGTTGCGTTCGTAGTTATGGCCCCAAAGCACTATGAAGGCGAGGTATACGGATAACAGGAACTGTATGCCCCGTAAGAGTTGGAGACCGGCTTCTTCCCAGGAGAGACGGACTACTTTATAACATAGTTTTAACAAATAAAATATTCCTCCAACAATCCAGGCAGTATATATTACATCGCCAATGCTGAATGGAACTATACCTGTTACTTGTCTGAATGCCAAACTACTCCACTTATACCACCTATGGAAGTAGAAATCGCTGAAGCGGTTACTCCAGGCGAATAATCCGTTTAACAACAGTATAGCCGTAAGCGTTAGTACAATACGGACGATTTTCTTTTTAAACCGGGCTCTTGTCTCCATATAATGTGGCGGAACATGATAGATGAAATTCTACTAAAACAGTTAAGTGCGGCGCTTTCCGAACAATTGAAAGTAAAAATACATATAAATGATGCAAAAAGCGTGCATGGAGGCGATATTAACGAATCTTTTCGTATAGCCACCAACGAGGGATATTTTTTTGTGAAGATGAATGATGCGAAGCGTTTTCCTGAGATGTTTGCACAGGAATATGCGGGGTTGCTGGAATTGCGGTCGGCCGGGGCGTTGCAGGCGCCTAAGCCGCTGGCTTATGGAAGTGTTGGCGGCCGTGCTTACCTGGTACAGGAATTTTTGACGAAGGGGCAGGCGGTAACTGATTTCTGGGATGACTTTGCGGTTTCCCTGGCGCGTCAGCACCGGGTTACGAAGCCTCATTTTGGTAACCCGGGTACCAATTACCTGGGTACTTTAAAGCAATACAATACGCCCTACAGCAACTGGGCGGTATTTTATGCCTTTAACCGTTTGCTGCCGCTTATCCGGATGGCTTATGACCAGCAGATTGTGGATAAACAGATGGTGCAGCAGGTAGAATCGTTGTGCAGGCAGTTGCCGCAGTTGTTCCCGGCGGAGGCGCCGGCATTGTTACACGGGGATTTGTGGTCGGGTAATTTTATGGTGGGGGCAAACGGGAAGGCCTGTGTGTTTGACCCGGCGGTGTATTATGGCCACCGGGAGATGGATCTGGCAATGACCCGGCTTTTCGGCGGATTTGATACCCGTTTTTATTATGCTTACCAGGCTGCCTATCCATTGTTGCCCGACTGGCAACAACGGATAGGTATTTGTCAGCTGTATCCGTTGCTGGTACACCTGATATTATTTGGCGGCAATTATTATAACAGCATCCGGGAAGTGCTGCAATCCTATTGACTATTCGCCGGGACTATCTATAAAGTCGCGCATTTTGTGGTATTCTTCTTCCACCAGCGGGTAGAATTTGTTTACTTCTTCCTGTATTTCATTAAAAAGCCGGGCGATATCCTGGGCATGCAGGTCCTGGTTTATGCGGAGGTAGTTTTCCAGCTCCTGCATTTTGGAGCTGATCCAGGTGAGGCCTACCATGGCAAAGTTTGGTTTTAGTTTGTGGACCTGGAACTTCATTTGTTCCCACTCGTGGTGAATGACCATTACATCGAGTTTGGCAATTTCATCGCGAATGGTTCTGATAAAAATTTCGAATAGGTCGGCGGCATAGGAAATATTACTCTCATAAAGATCTGTGAGATACTTTACATCCAAATCGTTGTTAAATTCAAATCCGCTAAGGTTCTGCACTTCTTCCATTATTAGTTCTGTTTCGTCTTCGTTGAGATATTTATTAAAAATCTGTAGTAGCTGATCCGGTGTATATGGCTTTGTGAGTATGTCTGTTATTCCGGCGGCCCTGGCCATGTTGGCGGTACCTTCCATGGCTACGGCGGTGGTGGCGATCACCGGGGTGGCCACATTAGGTTGTTCCTCGTCCGCCCTGATTTTCTGTGCCAGTTCCAGTCCGTTCATGCCGGGAATACGGATATCCATGAGGATAAGGTCGTATTGCCTTGATTCCAGGAAGTAGGTAGCATCAGGACCATTGGTAGCAAGCTGGTAGTTGATTTTATATTTTTCCAGCAGGCTCATGATGTAGCGGAGATTCATCGGGTTATCTTCCACTACAAGTACCCTGGCCTGCTCAAAAGATCTTTGCAGGAGTTTCCTGCTCAGTTTACCGGTATGGGCCGTGAGGGGCCGGCGGCTATCCATAAAAGGGATATTAAAACTAAAACAGGTATTAAATCCAGGTAATTCTTCCACTACGATATTACCTCCCTGGAACTCCACCAACTGTTTAGCGATCGCCAGACCGAGGCCTGTGCCGCCATATTTTTCACGGATATCCCCTTCTGCCTGTTTGTAGTTCCGGAAGATAAGCTCCAGTTTATCTTTCCTGATACCGATGCCTGTATCGCATACGCGGAACCTGATCCAGAGTTTGTTATCCAGCCAGCTTTCCTGTGTGGCTTTGATAGCAATTTCGCCTTCATTGGTGAACTTCTCTGCATTACCTAACAAATTGATTAGTATTTGGTTCAATAGCACATCGTCGCCAAGCAGCCAGGTATTAAGGTTTGCATCGAGTTCAGCGGTTATTTTCACTGGCCGGCGGCCCAGTTTCAGTTCAAACGTTTGCCTGAGGGACTGTATCAGTTCGCGAAGGTTGAATTCGCGTTGATTTGTTTGTATTTCCCCTGCTTCTATCCTGGAAATATCGAGAATATCGCTGACAATACCCAGCAGTATGCCGGAGGAGTGTTTGAGGATGTTGACATATTCTGTTTGCTGGGCATCCAGGTGGGTTTCTTCCAGCAGGTGTGCCATACCGATGATAGCGTTCAGCGGGGTCCTGATTTCGTGACTCATGCTGGCGAGGAAGTCTTTCTGCGCGTGGCGGGCTTCTTCAGCCTGCCGGCGTGCTTCTTCCAGTTCTGCCTGCAGCTTTTTCTGGTGGGTGATATCCATATGGATGCCTGCGCCGCCGGTGATACGGCCTTCGCGGTCGTAGATATTGGCGGAGCTGGCCAGTATCCAGCGGGAGGAGCCATCTTTCAGCTTTATTTCCATATCATATACGAGGGAAACGTTTTCCTCAACGCGTTTCCTGCGGAGGGCGCGGGCGAAGGCGCGGTTTTCTTCCGGCACAAATACGTCGGTGATGTTCCTGCCGATGAGTTCTTCCTCCTGGTAGCCTGAAAGGCGGCAGAAGCTTTCGTATACGCGGGTGATATTACCTTTTACGTCTGTTTCGCACATGGCGGCGTTGAGGTTATTGAGTATTACCCTGAATTTCTCCTCATTACGCTTTATTTCTTCCTGTACGTTGTGGCGGCGGGTGATGTCGATGGCTTGCCAGATGCTGCCGCTGAAACCTTCCCCGTTAAATACGGGGAGATAGGTAATTTCCCATATTTGTCCGTTTTCGAAGGGGACTTCCCATCCGAACCAGGGCTTTTTTTCCCGGCGGAGAGATTTCATCTTTTCTTCCAGGGCGGTCTTTTCGGTGACCATTGGTTTAAAAAAACGGATGAGTTCAGTGTAAGACAGGTTCACGGGGCTGGCGCCATTCATATACCGGGAAAAGATGTCATTTACCCAGATACAGCGGTGTTTTTCATCGGTCACCAATATACCTGCGATGGTGCTGTTGAGCCAGGCCGTTATGGGCAAGGAAAAGATGTCCGGGGCGCCATTTTGTGGCATGCCGGTGCTTTCAGCAGCAGTCATTTTCTTACTGTTTCTTCCTATGGCCTTCATTTTTCTGACAGGATGGGGTACGGATTTTCAATTAAATCGATGAATTGTGAAAAACTGGCATAAGATAAACGCGAATTGTGTACCTTTGCGCCTCACGCTTTGTTGGTCACAGATCAATATGGCTGATATTTTATGATATAAATATATATATAAATAAGATATCGTTGGTGAACAAATTTATGAAATTTTTGCAATTGCAAATATTTAATTACCTTTGCATCCCTCTAAAAGTGAGGACTTTGATATGAAACCACTCCGCGAATTTGATATTGCCTTTGTAGGACTAAATCCAGGGGTGCATTCATTTCAGTATGCAATCGGAGATAGTTTCTTTGATAATTTTGAGGAACCGAAGGATTTCAATAACTGTTCGGTAAGTGTAAATCTTACCCTGGATAAGAAAAGTAACTTTTTCTTATTAAAGTTTGAGATCGGTGGGAAGGTAACAGTAACATGTGACCGTTGTGGAGAACTCTTCGAAATGCAGTTATGGGATGATTTCAACCAGATAGTTAAGCTGGTGGAGAATCCGGAAGAGCTGGCGAGTAGCGAAGAAGATCCGGATGTATCGTATATATTGAAGACGGAAAGTCATTTAAACGTGGCGGACTACATATACGAGTTCATCCATCTTAGCATTCCAATGCAACGTATACACCCTGACAGTGCTGATGGCAAAAGCGGGTGTAATCCGAAGGTGATTGAAATGCTGGAACAAATGAACCAGCAGGCAAAAGAAAACGATAACCCAATCTGGAAAGGGTTGGATAAATTTAAGGACAATTAAAAATTAAATAAAATGCCAAATCCTAAACGCAGACATTCTCAGCAAAGATCAGCAAAGAGAAGAACGCATTATAAGGCGGTAGCGGATACTTTAAGCACAGACAGCGCAACCGGTGAAGTGCACCTGAGACACCGCGCTCATTGGGTGGAAAACAAACTGTACTACAGAGGAAAAGTAGTGTTGGAAAAACAGAGTGCAGCTAAATAATTATTTTACTATTTTTACCCGAGCTAACAAGAACAAACTTGAGTTACATGAGAATCGGGCTTGATATGATGGGTGGCGATTTCGCCCCCGCAGAAGCAGTAAAAGGAGTAAAATTATATTTAGACACTGTTGCATCTGATGTGCATCTGGTATTGATAGGGGACGAGCAACAGTTGGCTCCTTTATTAACAGAAGTACAGCTGGACCAATCAAAATATTCAGTTGTTCATTCATCCCAGGTAATCGGGATGGATGAACACCCTACTAAGGCACTGAAAGAGAAGCCACAATCATCCATCTCTATCGGTTTTCATTTACTGAAAAATGAGAAAATAGATGCTTTCATCAGCGCGGGTAATACCGGCGCCATGATGGTGGGCACCTATTATTCCATTAAAGCCATAGAGGGAGTGCAACGTCCTACTATATCTACTCTCGTACCCCGTGAAAACGGATCGTATGGCCTCTTGCTTGACGTAGGTATCAACGCCGACTGCAAACCTGAAAACCTCGCGCAATTTGCAATTCTGGGTTCTCTTTATTCAAAGCACATCCTGCAGGTAAACAACCCCAAGGTAGGCCTATTGAATATCGGTGAAGAAGAAGGCAAAGGTAATCTGCTTGCGCAAGCCACTTATCCCCTGTTAAAGGAAAGCAAACAAATCAATTTCGTTGGTAACATCGAAGGCCGGGATATCCTCAGCGAAAAAGCTGATGTAATCGTTTGTGAAGGCTTTACCGGTAACATTGTTCTTAAGATGGCTGAATCATTCCATGAGATAGCGTTAAGACGTGATATTCAGGATGATTATATGAAGAAATTTGATTCAGAATCATACGGCGGTACTCCCGTTTTAGGCGTTTCCAAACCAGTTATTATTGGTCATGGTATTTCCAAAGGAACAGCGTTTAAAAACATGATACAGCTGGCACAACAAATGATCGATAGCAAACTGCTGGAGAAGATTAAAGAAAGTTTTGTAGCAAAGGATGCACAGTAGCAACTGCTGAAAAATTATTTAAAAAACCGTTCCGATCACCGGAACGGTTTTTTTTATTGCCGTTAATGACTTGTTACCTTATTTCAGCAGGTTTATCAATTCAGTATCTTCTTCATCGAGAAATTCCAATGGCGTGGTTCCTTCGATATTGGGAATCGTTTTATCGGCGCCGGCTGCCAACAGCAACCGGACGCATTCCACCTGGTGATGCCGGTTTTCTATCCCGCCGTACTTGAAGCCGTGCACAGCCCACAAAAGCGGCGTACCATGAAATTCAGTGCATCGTTTATTGATCTCTGCTTTTTCCCGGATCAGCCGTGCTGCCAGCTTATCTCTTCCCACCCAGGCAGCCCAGTGTAAGGCCGTTCCGCCATAACACCCGCCGTGATTAATGGAGGCGCCGTTTTCAATATACAAGATGCCCGTTTCCTCTGCATGTAAACTGGCTGCTGCCAACAGCGGGGTATCATGTCCTTCTACCAATTCATTACCATCCACATGCGCTCCAAACCCCAAAAATATCCGTGCCATTTCAACGGCTTCCCCGTCAGTGAAAGTGTGAGCAAATACGCCGTCACAGATCCGGTGCAAAGGATGAGCTTTGGTTGTATTTTCTTCATCAAACGGAAGGCCCTCATTGGCCAGCAAGGGATTTTCGGAAAGCGCTTTCCTGATGCCCTCGTAATCTTTGTTAGCTATCAGTTCTTTCATATTACATTTTTTTATTGCACTATCACTTCCCATCCAGGGGCAGCTTTACATAAAATGTAGTTCCTTCATTCAGTTTTGTTTCAAACCATATTTCCCCACGGGCCTGTTCCGCAATATTTTTACACATGGCCAATCCAAGACCGGTGCCGGACGATTTCGTGGTAAAGTTAGGCACAAATATACGGGATTGCACTTCAGAGGAGATCCCCTCCCCGTTGTCTGACACACTCACAATAACAAAGTTGTCTGATGTAAGTTGCAGTCTTACCCCGATCTGTCCTTTCCTATCGTCCGGAATAGCCTGGATGGCATTCAGCAGCAGGTTGGTAAACAGCCGGTTCATCTGGGTTTTATCTGCAAATACATAAAAGTCCCGCGTTGGTTCCATATAGGTCACCTCACAGTCTTCATGCCCCTGGTACAATGAAGTCAGGGAGTGCAGCACTTCGTTGATCAGCACTACTTCATTATTAGGTTCGCCTATGCGCGCAAATGCAGAGAAGTCGGATGCGATATTGGAGAGGTGTTCTATTTGTTCTACCAGGGTACCGGCTACATTGCGCGACAATTCCTTCACATTCGGAGAGTCGCCGGCGATCGCTCGTTGCAGGTATTGAATACTCAGCTTCATGGGCGTAAGCGGGTTCTTAATTTCATGCGCCACCTGCCGGGCCATTTCGCGCCAGGCACCTTCCCGTTCACTTTTTGCGAGTCGTACTGCGCTGACTTCCAGCTTACGCACCATCTTATTATATTCCTTTACCAGTGCGCCGATCTCATCATCTTTATCCCATTCTATTTCATCATTGCGCTGACCAAGGTTTACATGGCGCAGTTTTTCCGTTACCAGCGAAAACGAACGGGTAATGGAATTGGTGATCAACAAGGCCACCATCCCTGCAATGAGGAAGATGAAAGCATTGAAATTAATGAGTGCCACGAGGAAGTTCGAGATCTGTTCGTTCAGCTCTGTTTGTGTAGCAAAATAAGGTACGTTCAGGTAAGCAATCACCTCGTGTGTATCATGATTACGCAGCGGCATATAGCCGGAGAGGAAAGGCATTACGCCAATATATTCCGTATGTATAAACTGGATCTGTTCCAGCCGGAAAAGGCGGTAATAGGCCTGTGGGTCCATTTTGGCAGAAATCAACCCTTTGTCCGTCATCAGGGGCTGGGTGGTGAGCTGCAGGTTGCCATCGCGGTCGTATACGTTAATATCCAATGCGCGTTCATCTGCAATATCCGCCAGTGAAGCAGACAAGCGCTTCATCAATTCAGAATCATAGATATCTCCTACCTGGTCGAGGTCGCGTTGATTTTCAAATACTTTCTCCACATCTTTTGCTACTTCTCTCATGGTTTTGCTTAACCGTTCGCGGTTCTGCGATTCGGAGCGGTAGATAAAGAATTTGATAGTGGTAATGGCCAGTATCAGGAAGGAGAAGATGACTACAAAAATAATAGTACCGTGTACTTTCTTGCGGATACTCACGTTAATGAGCGTACGTAAATTACTGATACGCATCCTTGCCTTAATGAGCAGGTCGAAAGCCTTGTATATTGCGATGATCAGCAGGAACAGGCAGAACATGTAAGCAAAGAGGGTGATGAATTCCACAAACATCCGGTGCTCTTTTGCTACCACAACTACCTTATCGGCGCTGGCCCGGTACAACAATTCCGAATACCCGTTAACGGATTTCACCGCAATATCTGTAAGCGGAATATCGTGCGGATACAAACGGATAGGAAAAGGGAAATCGTTGTTGTTGCTGACCAGGATTCCTTTATCGTATACTGCAAAAGAATAAGTGCCCCCGTATTCGCGCCCGGGATCGCTGACATCCCCTTCCACGAGCAGTTCGGGGTATAACCTTTCGCTGTTCACCGGCTTAGGCGTGAGCATATACACCAGCCATCCCGACACGTCATTATTCGTCTTATGAAATTCTTTTTTAGCGATATAGCTATAGTCGTTAAAACTTCTTTCGTAGTAAAAGAGATCATTGCCGGGAACGAGTGCCGGCGAGGCTTCTGATTCCACGAACATGAGGCGGTTGAAAGTCAGCAGGCTGATGGTATCTGACTGAAACAGGGAGGCGCCGTTTTCATCATATGCATAGATGTTTACTTTAAAACGGCTCAGGTAACCCTGAAAATATTTCTGGAGGAGGAGACTGTCGAATGTAGCTTTGCGGCGCTCTCTTCCACTGCTGTCCTGGAAAAAATACTGAATGGCTTCATCATGTTCAATCTTCTTCCCGATATCGTTCAGCAGCATTTCCAGGTAGGGATCTTTTTGCCTGGACAGGTCTTCCGCGAGTCGTTGTCTTGCGTACAACTCTTTATGGTTGTTATAATGCACCAGTGCACCGGAAGTGGTGATGGTGAGCAGGAAAAGCCAGAAGAGGAAAGGCACGGTAGCCATGCTGCTTTCAAAGCGGTCGGCGATAAAGTCGAGCAGCACAATATATACCAGCAGCCACACCACCATGGAAATGGAGAAAGGCAGTTCCGGGTTGTGTACACGGAACAGCAGCCAGATGATGCCTACTGCGCCGAGCCAGATATATTTAGTACGATACTGGAAGTTAGTGAGCTCATTAAGCAGGTAGTTGATGATTTGGGAGAAGAATAAAAAGCTGAATGAGATGAATCCCAGTACAACAAAACCGATAACGCTATATTCTGTGATGCTGAAAGAATTGATGACATCGAAGGATATCCTGGAGTCGATCACGAGGCTCTGGATCAGGTCGGCCAGGAATTGTTCCACGATGTAAAGTATGAGGCTGGCGATGATGATCACCAGGCTCTGTGCCCATCTTTTTTTGAGAACGGGCGGATTAATGGTTTTAACATGTTCGCGGAAAAAGAGGATCATCCAGAAGGTGAGCAGTACATTGATCAGCAGGTCACCGAGGGAGTAGAAGATTTCATCTTTTGCGTAGATCCTGGGATCAAAAATATTGAGTTCTTTCAGATTAAACGGGAACGGGTATACGTAGCTGAGCACCCGGAGTCCGAATACGATAAGGAACAGGAACAGGAATCCATACAGCGGATTGGTAGTTTTGGCGAGCAGTGTAGCAAACAGGTTCAGGAAAATGAGGACGCAGATACAGCCCAGTACCCGGAGTAATACACTCAGGTTATTGGGGGGATGTATGTGCATACCGCTGTTATAGTCCAGGTAAAATAACGTTTCTCCGTCCCCGTTATTTACGGGTAAAAGCGTATGTTCCGGTTGTGTTAGCCGGGGGGCTTCTGTTAAAATATTGTATTCTTCTCCCAGTTCTTCCTTGTGGTAGAAGTGGTTAACCAGATAATTGTTTTTGATGGCGTATTCCAGTCGTACCGGGATCACGCCAACGAGGAATTGTCCGTGGCCGGGGGCAGACTTCACTTTACGGGTGATCACTTCATAATACCCGTTTTTCAGTTTCATGAAGCGGGAGCCATTTTCCAGGGAGGTTTGCAGCTCTTCCGGCTGCACCTGGCTGGTATTCCAGAAGGTAAGCCAGATACCGGAGTGGGCGGAATCGTAGGCAAAAACGTAGTATTCCAGCTGGGTAAGCTTGTCGATGGTTGCCTGGTTATAGCTCCGTGTAAAGAGGGAGTTAGAGAGACTGGTATCTTTAGACAGTTTCAGGAAGTCCTTTTCTCTTTGCTGGATACTTTTTTCCATGCTGCGTTTCACGCCTTGCGGGGAGGAGTAGTACGACCAGTAGTTACTGAACAGGAAGGCGAAGGTAAACAGCCAGGCTGCGATGATCAGCAGATAGCCATGCCGCAGGAAAAAAAGCCGTATTTCTTTTGTATCGATCAATGAGATGCTGTTATAAAAATTTATAATTGCTCTGTGGCTTTCACCTGGTTCCAGAGTGTATCCATTTCCGTTAAGTTCATATCATTGAGGGTACGGCCCTGCTGCAGTGCCATGGCTTCCATGGCCTGAAAACGGCGTTGGAATTTTTTGTTGGTACGTTCGAGGGCATTTTCCGCATCTATGTCGAGAAAGCGGGAGTAGTTTACCAGGGAGAACATCACATCGCCGAATTCATCTTCTATAGCATCTTTACTACCGCTGCTGACGGCTTCTTCCAGCTCATTTACTTCTTCCTTCACCTTATCCCATACCTGGCTGGTATTGTCCCATTCAAAGCCGGTTTGTTTGGCTTTTTCCTGGAGGCGCATTGCTTTTACGAGTGCGGGTAATGAGAGGGGTACGCCGCTGAGCACGGAGGTTTTACCTTCTTTCAGCTTAAGTTTCTCCCAGTTTTGTTTTACCTGTTCTTCCGTATCGGCTTTTACATCTCCATAAATATGCGGGTGACGGTGGATGAGTTTATCACATACCCCGTTGATCACGTCGTTGATATCGAATTTTTGTTGTTCGGCGCCTATTTTGGCATAAAACACGATATGCAGGAGAATATCGCCCAGTTCTTCCTTGATGGACTTCCAGTCTTCGTCAGTAATAGCATCTGCCAGCTCGTAGGTTTCTTCGATGGTGAGCTGCCGGAGCGTTTGAATGGTTTGCTTGCGGTCCCAGGGGCATTTTTCCCTTAAATCGTCCATGATCTGCAGGAGGCGATCAAATGTGGCTGTCTTTTCCATATTTTGTAAAAATAGGGATCATTTTTAAGCTTTTAGCCACCAGCTTTTAGCTTTTAACAAATGTAACGAAGATCATCCGCTGCAGTTGCTAAAGGCCAAAGGATAAATGGGGAATTCTTTTTCTTGGTAAAAAGCCCATTTTAATTACATTTGCGAGCTATAAAATTGTAGTGATTTCATGATTTGGAGATAGCGAAATTTTGTTGTGGCAGTGCAGTATTGTGACAATAAAATCCGGGGATCTGGCAATCAAAAAATCCCAAAATGTATTGATTTATGAATCCGAAACACATTGCGCTTATTTCATCGGAATTAGGTATTTCCGGCAAACAGGCAGAAAATACCATGACCCTGTTATCTGAGGGATCTACGGTGCCCTTTATCAGTCGTTACCGTAAAGAGGTAACGGGTAGTTTGGATGAGGTGCAGATAGGTCGTATTGAAGACTTGCAGAAGCGTTACAAGGAGGTGGATGATCGCCGTGAGTTTATTATCAAAACGATTACGGAGCAGGAGAAAATGACCCCGGAGTTGCTGGAAAAAATAGAGCAAACCTGGGTGCTGGCAGAGCTGGAAGATATTTATCTTCCTTATAAGCCCAAGCGTAAAACGCGTGCTACCGTGGCGATTGAGAAGGGATTGGAGCCATTGGCCAGGTTGTTATTTGAAGAGCAGGATGCTGACATTGCTGCTGCGGAAACATTTATCAACGAGCAGGTAGCTACATCAGAAGAAGCGTTGAAAGGTGCGCGGGATATTATTGCGGAATGGATCAATGAAAACGCGGAATGCCGTGACAAGCTGCGTAAATTATTTGCCAATACCGGCAAGCTTACTTCCAAGGTAGTGGAAGGAAAAGAAGCGGATGGCGATAAATATAAAGATTACTTTGAGTTTTCAGAAGACCTGCGGGAGATGCCGTCTCACCGGGTGCTGGCGATATTACGTGCAGAGCACGAAGGTATTTTGTTCAGCTCTATTGCTCCTGTGGAAGAAGATGCCAATGAGCTGATCAACAAACAGTTTGTAACCGGCAAGGGTAAGGCAGCGGAGCAGGTAACCAAGGCTGCTGCGGATGCGTACAAGCGTTTGCTGCGTCCTTCCCTGGAAAATGAGTTCAGGGCGGTAGCGAAGGAAAAGGCGGATGCAGAGGCCATCGAAGTATTTGCTGAAAACCTGCGTCAATTGTTGCTGGCGGCGCCATTGGGTCCTAAAGGTGTTATTGCGATTGACCCGGGTTACCGGACCGGTTGTAAGGTGGTGGCGTTAGATAACCAGGGTAATATGCTGGCCAACGATGTGATATACCCGTTGGAGAAGAATTACAAACGGGATGATGCAGAAGCCCTGCTGAAGAAATGGGCAGATAAATACGAAACCGAAGCTATCGCTGTGGGCAATGGTACGGCGGGTCGTGAAACCGAAGAATTTGTGAAGAAGATCGACTTTGGTAAAAAGGTGAATGTATTCATGGTAAACGAAAGCGGCGCCTCCGTTTATTCTGCATCGGAAGTAGCCCGTGAGGAGTTCCCTGATCATGATGTAACGGTTCGCGGTGCGGTTTCTATTGGCCGTCGTTTGATAGATCCGCTGGCGGAGCTGGTGAAGATAGATCCCAAGGCGATTGGTGTTGGACAGTATCAGCATGATGTGAGCCAGTCTTCCCTGAAACAGAGCCTGGACCGCGTGGTAGTGAGCTGCGTAAACAATGTAGGTGTGAACCTGAATACAGCCTCCAAGCATTTGCTGGCTTATATCTCCGGCCTGGGGCCTTCCCTGGCGGAGAACATTGTAAAATACCGTAAAGAGAACGGCGCTTTCAGTAACCGTATGCAGTTAAAGAAAGTGCATCGTTTGGGTGACAAAGCATTTGAGCAGTGCGCGGGCTTTCTTCGTATTGAAAATGGCGATAATCCGTTGGATAATTCTGCCGTGCATCCGGAGCGTTATGACCTGATAAAGGAAATGGCGGAGAAACAACATTGTACGGTACCTGATCTGATTGGCAAGGAAGAGTTGCGGAAGCAGATCAATGCCAAGGATTATGTGAGTCCGGAAGTAGGTTTGCTGACATTGGAAGATATTCTGAAGGAGCTGGCCAAACCAAGCCGTGATCCGCGTGACGAGATTTCTATTTTTGAATATGCGGAAGGCATCCACAAGATGGAGGATGTAAAACCGGGAATGGTGCTGCCGGGCGTAGTGACGAACATTACTGCATTTGGTGCATTCGTTGACATCGGGGTTAAACAGGATGGGCTGGTGCATATTTCCCATCTCTCCAATAAATTTATCAGTAATCCTAATGAAGCCGTGAAGCTGAACCAGAAGGTACAGGTAACGGTACTGGAAATAGATGTAGCGCGCAAACGCATTTCCTTATCTATGAAAGATAATGAGAAAGGCGGTGGCGGCGGACAGCAGCAGCAGGGGCCACGTAAATCAGAGCCGCGTAAGGATATCCGCAAGGATAAACCTGCGGCGAAAGAGGCGCCGCTGAATGATTTCCAGGCTAAGCTGGCGGCGTTGAAGAATAAATTCGATGATCGCTGATTTTTCTTGCCCCGGGATTTTTTTTTTGCCCAGGATTAACAGTGATTATGATGATTTTCAGGATTTTATTTTTGAGATTTTATGTGATTAAAAAAGATTAGCGAAGATTACCAGTATGAAAATCTTCGCTAATCTTTTTAAAATCATCAAAGGAAAAAATCCTGAAAATCATCATAATCACTGTTAATCCTGGGCAAAAAAAATCCCGGGCAAAAAATCAGCGGTCAAATTTCTGCATCCACTGAAGAAACTTTTCGGGGTAGTCGGTATCTCCTTTTTCGCTGAAGAGCATGAGGCTTCGGTTTACGGTGAAGCCGATATAGATAATATCGCGGTCGAGGTCTATAGCGATAGCAGCTTCATCGTAGCCGGATTTGCCGGGTGTATATCCCTCATTAAAGAGGATTTTATTTTCTACTTCGATGGGGGGAGATACTTTTAATCTTTCGAAGAAAGTTTTCCTGGCTTTGCTTACCAGTGCTACGAAGCGGCTTTTCAATGGTTCTTTTTCAAAAAGGCCGCTTTCCACGGCATATTTGCCTTCGTAGGAGAGAAAGCTGTTCCAGGATGCTACCAGGTCAGTTTGAATAGTATCGCCGCCGGCGATCATGGTGTCGGTGGCGGGCAGGCTTGTCTGATCCGCCAGTACAACTGCCCGGACCTGCTGTGTAGGCCCATTACAGGCGATGACACAGAAAGTGAATGAAATAAACGATGCAACAGGAATCCGTCTTGCACTCATGGTTAAATTTTTTTGATAGTAACGGGGTTTACAAAACGCTGACGGGCACCACTTTCCCACAGCGATAACAATATGATTTTTCAGCCGAAGGTCAACAAGTCAGATAATAAAAAAGTTTAATGGTTTTTCAATAAAGCTTACGTTACTTTCCTTTAAATACAGGTGATCTCTTTTCCATAAAAGCCTGCATGCCTTCCTTCTGATCTTCAGATGCAAAGAGAAGATAAAAATTTTTACGTTCAAAATGTAATCCTTCTTCCAGGCTGGTATCAAATGCTTTCAGGACGGCTTCCTTGGCCATTTTAAGGGCCATGGGGCTCATTGCGGCTGTTTCCGCGGCCAGTTTAATGGCTTCTTTCAAAAAAAGGTCTACGGGCACGATACGGTTTATCAAGCCTGCCTGCAGGGCCTCCTCTGCGGTGATAAAGCGACCTGTGAGCACCATTTCCATGGCGAGAGCTTTACCTACGGCGCGTGTAAGTCGCTGGGTGCCACCGGCGCCGGGCATCACGCCCAGTTTTATTTCCGGTTGGCCGAAACGGGCTGTTTCGCTGGCAACGATCATATCACAGAGCATCATCAGTTCGCAGCCCCCGCCAAGGGCGAAGCCGCTCACCGCCGCGATAATAGGTTTCTTTGTTTTTTTGATGGCATCCCAGGTGCTGAACTGGTCGATATTATACATATCAATGGCTGTTTTATCAGCCATTTGTTTAATATCGGCGCCGGCGGCAAAGGCTTTGTCGTTACCGCTTAATACGATAACCCGCACCTGTTCATCAGCATCCAGCTGTTTCAGGGCATCTCTGAGCTCTCCCATGAGCTGCAGGTTGAGTGCATTCAGTTCTTTGGGGCGGTTTAATTGTATGTGGGCCACATATGGCGCCACCTGTTGGTGTATGATGATATATTCAGGCATATTTAAAGTTAAAGAAATATGCTAAAAATAAGCACCAGGGAGCCAAGAAACACCAATCCCGCTGCGATGGCATAGGCAACGAGCAGGAAGATCCCTTTTGCCAGCGACTTTCTGAAGCTTTGTTTATAGTTATTGCTAAGTGCCAGTACCAGGTAAATAAAGATCATCCAGTAGACGATGGACAGAAAAACATCGTTATGGAAGATCGCTTCCAGTAAAAATCCCAACAGCAGCACCATAAATGCGAAGGAATGCAGGTGGATAGCGAAGATGGCGTGATCCGCATAGAGCCATTTCTTCTTGTCATAGATCCATTTCATAAACAGGGCGAACAATGGCAGCAGTAAAAACATCAACTTAGGGAGATTGTGTTTAAACACTTCCACCAGCGCCTCCTGGTAATTGTTCCCGTATTTGTGGCGGATTTCGGCCATCCGCCGGAAAAGGAGCCTCGACGGACCGTGTAGGCGCTCACTATCCGGCAGGGCCGCCTGGGCGGAATCAAATGATTTGACAGAGGTATAACCTCCGAACTGCGAGGTGACTTTTTGTATTTTCTCCAGCTTCGAGGTGTCTTCCGCCAAAGCTTTTTTCAGGTCTTCGTTACCGGCTATTGCAGTATCTCCCCGGAAAGCAGCCTGCATTGCCTGCTCTGCTGTTACCGGCTCCTCTCCTTCCGTTTCTTCGTGGCCGGAGTGAATGGCGAAGACGCCAAAAAAGAAGACAAAGGAAACAAACACATAGAGCTTTATCGGGTTCACATAGCGTACCCTTTTTCCGGCCATATATTCGCGGGAAAGAAATCCGGGCCTGAATAACAGGTTCTTAAGGGTAACCAGGAACTGGGAGTCGTAGTGAAAGATATCCGCCACAAAATGTTTAAACAGGTGGCCAAAGGTTTCGTGTTGCACCGTATTTTCCTGGCCACAGTGGGTACAATAGCGTTCAGGTACGTCCGTACCACAGTTAAGACAGTGTTTGTCCTGGCGTAAGGGTTGCGTTTTCAAGCGATTTAGATAATTGTTGTTGCGACAAGATAAAAAGAAATCAGGGCCTTATATCATCCCCGCAAAAAATTTTAATATGATTTTTGCGTTTTACTTTTGTAACAATTAAAAATCAGCGATTTTTACGTTCATGAAAAAAACGATTCTACTGTCACTGGGTATGCTGGCATTTGCGGGCAGGGGGTTTTGTCAATACTACTTCCAGGATATTTATAATACGCAGCAAACGGTAGCCACCCTGGCGCTGTTGAAAGATAACAAGGTAAAGACCCAGATGGTGCAAACCCTGGATGCCAATATGGAAATAGACCGGGATTTCCGTTGCGAGCGGAATTTAAGTCCTACGTATCACCAGATGCGGGCGCAAACGCAGTCCAGCTCAACCGGTTATTCTGCGATGACATCGTCCTTTTCCAGCAAGGGGCAGCTGACCAAAACAGTGGACAGCTCATCCGCGAGTGTTACTATCACCTTATATCGTTACACCGGCGACGGGTTGTTGCAATATATCAGCAGTACTTCTGTAGCGCGGGAAAGCAAGATGCGTTTTGAAGAAACCAGGGCCTATGTATACGACGCGGCGGGGCATTTGCAACGGATGATACAAAAGAAAGGTAACGTGAATGACTCAGCAGTGGTTACGTTTAAAACGGATACCAGCGGGCATGTAACGGAAGAACTGGAGCAGCGGAGCGGAAAGCGCACGTTTTACAACTATGATAAAGAGGGTCATCTGACAGATGTATACCGCTATCAGCCTGCGAAAAAACGGATGCTCCCCGACTATATTTTTGAGTATAATACACAGGGAAAGCTGGTGAAGATGACTACCGTGAACGCACAAACGTCGTCGTACACTATCTGGCAATATGAATATCAGTCTAACGGGCTACCTCTAAAAGAAACCTGTTATGGCAAGGGGAAAGAGCTGATGGGTATGGTGAAATACAGTTACGATCTGAATCCGTAGTTACAGTTTAAAAAAAAAGAGATTCGTAAAATATTTTAATTCAAGGCGAGAAAAATTTTGCAACTTCGAAAAGATTGCTATCTTTGCAATCCCAACGAAAAAAAGCCGGAGGGAAAAGTTCTTAAACTAATGCGAAAGTAGCTCATTTGGTAGAGCACGACCTTGCCAAGGTCGGGGTGGCCGGTTCGAGCCCGGTCTTTCGCTCTGATTATTCCCTACAAACCCTGGTGGTGGAATTGGTAGACACGCGGGACTTAAAATCCCGTTCGCAGCAATGCGAGTGTGGGTTCAACTCCCATCTGGGGTACTTTTTAGAGCGGACGCTCTTAGAATTTTAAAAGGCATCGATGCAAATCGGTGCCTTTTTTATTTGTGTAATAAGACCCTATTGAATTTATTTCATGCAATTATTGAGTTTTTTCAATAATTGTACTGCTAAGATTATGCATCTTAAATGGAATTTATTTAACTTAGGTTTAGATCTGTACGATACCCAACTCAAAATTTAACCATACCGTTTAGTAATAACCTGTTTTACTATTATCGTCATTCCCCAAACTGTACCCAATGAGTAAAGACAAATTTGGTTTCCAAAATCTGGCTAAGAAAAGTCTTGCTGTAATAGCTGCTGCTCTCAGTGCTTTTTCACAGACTAAAGCAGAAGTTTTCGTTAATAACCTGGCCTCTGATAACGACAATAACATCAATTATGAAAACATTCATAAAAATGTTACTAAACCCAAGCTGGTTTTAAAACTAAACGTAGCAAACCCAGAAAATAGTTTTGTATTAATGCATAGTTCGCATAGTTCACATCGCTCTCATTCATCGCACAGCTCGCACAGTTCTCATTATTCCTCTTCCTATAGCTCAGGCAGTAGCTATACTCCGGCAGCAAGGTCATCTTATACACAACCGTCTCCTTCTGATAATTCCTCATCGTCAGAAAGTCCTTTAAAAACGTCTTCCATTACAAATACAGCAGGGAGAAATTCAGGTGTTAGTACTGGAAATTCATTCTATAATCGTAATACTGCCTCAAGTCCAACTTCAAATAAATTGGGCAACCTAAGTGCCATAGCCGATTCCCAACATCTAAAACTGGGAGATCGCCAACTTTCCAAGGGTTGTGAAGGGGCTGATGTAGAAATGTTGCAAAAAATCCTAATGACATTTAAGAAGGACATGTATGTTACAGGTTACTTTGGACTTCAGACAGAAATCATTATTATCAAATTTCAACAAGACAATGAACTCAGACCTAACGGAATCGTAGACAGCAAAACCCTTCATGCCTTAATAAATAAGATAAATGGAAACTCACCAAAATGACGATGTATTAAATGTGACTATTGATGCGGAGATATACCCCGAGGTTGTTTTATTGAAATGCCTTTATTGGTATACTAATAATTTCGAAGTAGAAATTGGAAAATTAAACAACCTTCAATATAAAATAACTTTAAAAGCCCTCCACCAAACTGAAACATTGGATTGGGATAATATTGTTCTCAAACTAAAGCAAGATCTCATCGACTTCAAGCTAAGGCAATTCATCACTAATGAAACCCAAACCATCAGAGAACTTATTATAGCTAAAGCTTTTGCCTATTATGACCATGAAAAAGACCCTATATCGGAAATAAGTGATCCTGTAGGTTTTAGCCCTCAATCCATAAAAGTATGATACCCACAAGTGCCATTACTAATATGCAATCCAGGAAATTCAAAGAGGTTGAGCACTATCAGTCCCCATCCCGCGACTACTTTTTACTACCGTTTAAGTTTCATCGTATTTCCGTAGAGAAAGAAGTTATTGTAAATGAAGTAGGGGACTTTCTCGTTGTACCAACAGGGACTACTACCCGGATTGTAGCAGGCGAAATCAATTCTGGCAGTGTCTCAGATCAGGAGTTATATGCTGATCTCATTGCTAACTTTTTCATATCAGAAAGCGCTCTCCCTGATCTTATTGAAGTTCTTGCGACTCGCTATCGCACCAAAAAGTCATTCCTTGATTATTTTACTTCATTGCACATTTTTGTTATGAGTTTGCGATGTGAGCATACCTGCCATTATTGCCAGGTATCAAGGGTTACGTCCGATAAAAACAAATATGATATGAGCAGGCTTCATATTGAAGCTGGAATAAGGTTGATGATGAAATCACCTAATCCTCATGTGACAATGGAATTTCAAGGAGGGGAAGCCTTATTGGCATTTGAAAATATCGTATATGCAGTCGAAAAAGCAAAAATTGAGGCGGAAAAATACGAGAAGAAAATCACTTATGTAGTGTGTACAAATCTTGCCCTCCTTACAGATGAAATGCTGCTGTATTTTCATGAGAACAAAATGCTAATATCCACGTCTCTGGATGGTCCCTCATTTATTCATAACAAGAATCGACATAAGCCTAATGCAAGTAGTCATCAACTTGCCGTTGAAGGAATCAAAAGATGTCGGGAAATATTAGGTAGCGAGCATGTTTCTGCATTGGTGACAACAACAACGCTTTCTCTGGAATACCCCGAGGAAATAGTTGATGAATATGTTGCGTTAGCGTTCAGAAACATCTTCCTCAGACCAATTAGTCCTTATGGTTTCGCTACGAGAAATAAAGACAGAAATAAATATGAAGCGGAGAAATTCCTTGAGTTCTATAAAAAAGCTCTCGGAAGAATCATTCAGTACAATATGGATGGTTATTTTATTCGGGAAGACTATGCCAGCATCATTCTAAAAAAACTGCTTACTCCATTTCCCGTAGGGTATGTTGACCTTCAATCACCAGCTGGCCTGGTCAATAACGTAATAGTTTTTAATTATGATGGCGCTGTTTACGCTTCCGACGAAGCCAGAATGCTCGCAGAAATGAACGATTTCACATTCAAACTGGGAACACTTGGAGAAAATACCTACGAAGAGATATTTTATGGCAACAAAGTTGCGGCCCTTAGTGAAGTAATGACTAATGAATCTCTTCCGGGTTGTTCTGAATGTGCCTTCCAGGCTTATTGTGGTGTCGATCCGGTATTTAATCACGCAACTCAAGGTGATTTGATTGGTCACAGACCAACAAGTTCTTTTTGCCAAAGAAATATGGAAATAATCAGATACCTGATTGCACTCATGGATAAAGACAAAAAGATAGAAAAAATATTCCGAAGCTGGATAACAGGGAAAAGCTAATGTTACTGAAAACCAAAGGTACTCCATCAGGGGTAGACGCCCCAGTTATAGGCAGGGTTACTTTCAACCCCGAGAATGACGCTGAAATTTTGATTATAACCGACAATATTTCCGGACATATTGGGCGTTTCAAAGCAGTTCTTTCGACCGATGCCCAGCTATTTCAACTTGACAAACCAAGTGTACATTCAATTACCGCAATTGATCACTTATCAGAAGGAGATATTGTCGTTGTGAATACAGATGGGGTGATCAATACTTTGTATAGAATAAACTCGTATCATAATTTCCTACTATTTACCGAACGATGCAACAGCAATTGCCTGATGTGTTCTCAACCACCAAAAAACAGAGATGATACAGATTATTTATACAACATTCATTCGCAAACTATACCGCTAATACCTAAAGACTGCTTCGAACTTGGAATCACCGGTGGTGAGCCGACCCTTCTGGGAGAACGTTTTTTTAAATTATTAGAACAAATTCAAACACATCTACCAGACACAGAAATACACTGTTTAACGAATGGCCGGTCATTTGCCTGGCCAACATTTTCCCAAAAATTGAGCATGATGTCATTCTCCCGGCTCATGTTGGGCATTCCTCTATATTCTGATTACTATGCGCAACATGACTACATTGTTCAAGCTAAGGGGGCTTTCAATCAAACTATCCAGGGCATATACAACCTGGCCAAACATAATATCCGACTCGAGATAAGAATAGTCCTTCACAAGCAAACAATTCCACGCCTCGTGAAACTTTCCAAGTTTATCTATAAGAACCTACCCTTTGTTGAACATGTAGCATTTATGGGGCTAGAATACCAAGGTTATACACCTCATAATATAGAAAAACTATGGATAGATCCTAATGATTACGGAAATGAACTTGTAGAGGCGATAACGTATTTATCTGATTTTGGTATAAATACGTCTCTTTACAATGCCCAACTTTGTACCACACCTGAAAAAATATGGCAATTCACTAGAAAATCGATTTCCGACTGGAAAAATATATTCCACGAAGAATGTGATAAATGTTTAATAAAACAAGCATGTGGCGGATTCTTTGCATCAAGCACCTTCAAGCGTAGCGCCGCAATAAAAGCCTTTACAACTGATTGCATAAAATAGATATTTTCTCAACCTTGTTAGTGACAAATTATTACGCTCGTCCAGAACGTTAAACAGACACCGGTTCATAATTTACGACAAAAAAAATGTCGCAAAACCTTTTTTACGACAAAAAATTGTCACGAAACGATTTTTTGCGACATTTTTTGTCGTAAATTAGAAAAAATGTCAGAAAACATCATGATTTCAGAAAAGGCGGCCCTTTTAAAAGCAATTAAAGAATTTCCAAGTGGAGCTTCTTTAGATGAGATTATTTCTGCAAGTGGCCTGAAATTAGGTCGTCGTACATTTCAACGTAGATTAGAAGATTTGCAAAAGTCCGGTGAAATAATAACATCCGGTGCTACTCGCAGCCTGCGCTACCATGTTGCCCATCAAAATTTCGAAGCAAACCACCCCCAATCCACTGCTATTACTCTGTCGGAAGCAGCCCAGGAGTTACTTACAATCGTCCAAAGCCCAATACAACTACGCCGGCCAGTAGGCTATAACCGCAATTTCCTGGAAAATTACCGGCCTAATGTTAGTAATTATTTATCTCCAACAGAATTGCAAAACCTGGCAGCATTAGGTAACACGGCCAGATTAAATGAACCCGCCGGCACATACGCAAAAGAAATTCTTAACAGGTTATTAATAGACTTATCCTGGAACTCCAGCCGCCTGGAAGGCAATACCTATTCTCTTCTGGACACCGAGCGACTGATTTCATCCGGGCAAGTTGCAGACAATAAGTCTGCAAAGGAAGCGCAGATGATCCTGAACCACAAGGATGCCATTGAATTCATTGTACAGCTGGCAGACGAAATCGGATTTAACAGGTATACTTTACTAAACCTTCATTCGCTTTTGTCAAACAACCTCCTCCCCAACGCTGCTGCGTCAGGCAGGTTAAGACATATTCCCGTGGGTATCCAAAATAGTGTTTATACCCCACTGGCTGTCCCTCAGCTCATCGAAGAAATGTTTGACCTGATGTTGGATAAGGCATCTCAAATTGAGAATCCTTTCGAACAGGCATTTTTCATCATGGTGCATCTGCCTTATTTGCAGCCTTTTGATGATGTGAATAAAAGAGTGTCCAGATTGGCCTCGAATATATCTTTGAATAAACATAATCTGGCTCCTTTGTCTTTCATTGATGTGCCAAACGAACTATACACAAAAGGGCTGATTGGAGTTTATGAGCTAAATAACATTGAATTACTGAAAGACGTATTCCTTTGGGCTTATGAACGCTCGGCAGCACAATACTCTGTACTTAGGCAATCCCTTGGTGACCCCGATCCATTCCGACTTAAATACCGCGAACAAATCCGATCTATCATCAGGAGAATAATATCTGAAGCTCTGCCAAGGTTTAAAGTAATGCCTTATTTACAAGATCAGGCGAAAGAACTACCCGAGTCTGATAGAAACAGATTAATCGAAGTAGTTGAAACAGAATTACTATCGTTACATGAAGGGAATTTTGCCAGGTACATGGTTCGCCCCTCCGAGTTTAAGAGATGGCAGGAAGAATGGAAACGTTAAATACCCGGCACTATAACATCCTTTATTTGTGACAATATGGGATCTCTGGCTCTTTCAAACGAAATTGTCTGGCCGCGGTTTATCCACCATTGCATTATCAGTTAGCGTCTTGTTTTCTTCTTTCGGCTCAGAGCTCTTGCAGCTGATAAAAATAAGTATCAGGAAAGTCATTACCATTTTTATCATAAAAGGATTTTGATAAGTTACCTAATTATAGATATTTGGATCTAGATCTTAAAAAAACTTCGGTTCCCGATAGTACGAAGGCTTTATTCATGGGGCTAATATATGACCGGAAATCGTAGCTTCATTACGGGAAGCCGTACAATGCATCGCATTACAATCCTAAATCTTTGCTCTGATATCTTGTGATCTTTCGAATCCCGATTTCAGAACTTCCTAATTAGTTTTACAATTATTCTCTCGATATGACCATAATTGGTAGTGACATTTTTTCACACAAGCATGGTAGCATGGTAGAATAAGGAGCAGCCTTTTGCCATTAAAAACTCATATTTACTCCAGTCAAAAGATTCATTCCCATAGTAGCTGGTCCATTAGTCCAAATAAAATGTCCTATTTTTACACAAACACACATTATCCGCCAATATGGATAAAACAAGGCATATCGTTATACTCGTACCACCGCAAACCTCCTTGTTAGATGTAGCGGGGCCGTTGGAAGTTTTTTCCAAAACCTCCGACTATATGACAAGACACAGAAAGGCAAAAGATAAATACTATACCACACACCTGGTATCTATGGACGATACCATGGCTGTTCCTACTTCTTCCGGTATGCCTGTTATCTGCGAAGGAGGCATTCCGGGGATCCGCTACCCGATAGATACCGTCATCATTGCCGGCAGGGGAGAATACAGGAAGGGAGCACCGGTCCATATATTGAAATGGATACAAAAGATCAATAAAAGCAAATCAACACCCCGTATCGCTTCCATTTGCGCAGGCGCTTTTATCCTGGCGGAAACCGGCCTGCTGGATGGTTGCCGTGCCACCACGCACTGGCAGCTGCACGATAAACTGGCCGAAAAATTCCCGGCAATCAAAGTGGAGAAAGACCCCATCTATATCAAACAGGGGAATATTTATACCTCTGCCGGAATATCTACCGGCATTGATCTTACACTGGCGCTTGTTGAAGAAGACCTGGGAAGAGATGTGGCCATTGATGTATCCAGGATCCTGGTATTGTACCTGAAACGGCCCGGAAACCAGTCGCAGTTCAGCAATATCCTTATGACACAAAAAACGGACTACAGGCCGGTAAAGGACAGTCTGCAGTGGATCCAGGAGCACCTGGATAAAGACCTCTCCGTTGAACGGCTGGCAGCCAGGGCGTCTATGAGCGCCCGTAATTTTTCCCGGGTGTTTTACAGGGAAGCGGGGGTAACGCCCGCCAAGTTCGTTGAAAAAGCAAGGGTGGAAGCTGCCCGCCGCCGCCTGGAAGAAACCCGTTTGAGTCTCGATGAAATTGCATCAGAATGCGGAACCGGCGATGCTAATGGTTTAAGGCGGCTTTTTATTCGCCACCTTAATACCACTCCGGCTGCTTACCGGAAAAGCTTTGCCTGATCTATATATTGCCGAAAAGGATCAATAGCCTTGTTAACTGGGAAACGAATGACATTTCATTATCGTACCAGGAAACCGTCTTCAGCAGCTGTTTATCCCCCATCCCGGTGATCCTGGTTTGAGTGGCGTCGAACAGGGAGCCATAACTCATTCCGACGATATCCTGCGAAACGATGGGGTCGTCGTTATAACCGTATGACTCGTTGGCTGCGGCTTTCATTACTTCGTTTACTTCCTTCTCAGTGGTCGTTTTATTCAACAAGGTATATAGTTCCACCACTGATCCTGAATGTACAGGAACCCGCTGGGAAGCGCCATCCAGTTTCCCGTTCAGCTCCGGGATTACCAGCCCTATGGCTTTGGCCGCACCTGTGGTGTAAGGAATAATACTGTCGGCTGCTGCTCTCGATTTACGGAAACCGTTTTTAGGATCAGGGGTGTCCATCAGCGGCTGCGAATTAGTATAGGCGTGAATGGTATTCATCTGGCCGGTAATAATACCGAACCGCTCATGCAGTACCTGGGCCATAGGCGCCAGGCAGTTGGTAGTGCATGATGCTGCGCTGATCAACACATCTTCCTTATTCAGCAGCTGGTGGTTAACATTAAATACTATCGTTTTCACATCCTTATCTGAAGGTGCAGATATGATCACTTTTTTGGCGCCTGCTTTTAAATGCAATGCTGCCTTGTCTTTCGATTCAAAGATCCCCGTACATTCCAGTACCACATCTATATCCAGCTCTTTCCAGGGCAGGTTTTCAGGATTTCTCTCTGCATATACCGCTACTTCCTTACCATCTACCACCAGCGATTTCTCCGTGCTGCGCACCGTGTTGGGAAATACGCCATGTATGGAATCATATTTCAGTAAATATGCGAGCATTTCAGGGGTGCTCAGATCATTCAATGCGACAATTTCCACCTCATTATTACCAAACAGCTTCCTGAATGTCATTCTGCCGATTCTTCCGAATCCGTTTATTGCAACTTTTATCATACTATCTGATTTTAGTCTGTATGACAAAGGTACTTTTTGTCCATCTTGTCTTAAATGACAAATTTCATTCAATTTAGGACAACCGGTAAAAATCAGACATCTGGATAAGCCGGCTTCTTTCTTCAAATCCCTATAGCGCCTTAACGGTAACGTGCAGTTCCGAATAATCTTCTCTCAAAGCGATTTAAAAGTACCCGGCAAAGCGCGCGCTGAGAACATACCTTTCCCTCCGCAATAATGTGATAAAATTCATACCTCCCGCAAAAAATATTTTACCGAACGTTTGGTAATATAAAACTTTCGCCTACCTTTGTTCCATGAGACCGCAAAAAATAGACGACACCCGGCTGATTGAAGGATTAATGTCGGTATTGCAATCCAAAGGCTTTGAAGGCGCCAGCCTCAACGATCTGGCCAAGGCGACCGGTTTGCAGAAAGCAAGTCTTTACCACCGGTTCCCGGGCGGGAAGAATGAGATCGCCATCATGGTACTGGGGTTCGTAAATACATGGATAAAGGATCATATTTACCAGGTGCTGACAGAAACCGGCGTGGCGCCCATTATTAAACTGCAACGGGCTATACAACATATCCGGCAATTGTACCAGAACGGGGAAAAAAGCTGCATCCTTAATGCCCTTTCCCTCGACTCTGGCCTGGTAGTATTAGGCAATGAAATCAGCAAAGCCATGCAATTGTGGATCGACGCGTTTACCGCGCTTGGCGTGGAACAGGGTTTCACCCTGGCACAGGCCAGGACCAAGGCCAAACAGTCACTTATCCAGGTACAGGGAAGCCTTGTGCTATCCAAAGGCTTAGGCGATCCCGGCTATTTTCATAAAGCACTTGGCGATGTAAAATCGCTTTTTGTGAACGGATAAAAATTTTTTCATCGTAATTTTACCGAACGTTCGGTAACAAATAAATCAATCACTGTTAAATATCATTAAAATGAGTATTGTAAAACACCACACCGTATCCATAAATGGAATCGACATCTTCTACAGAGAAGCAGGTCAGAAAGGAAAACCAGCCCTGGTATTATTGCATGGCTATCCCAGCTCCTCACATATGTACCGCAACCTGATGCAACAGCTGGCAGGTGACTATTACCTGATCGCTCCGGATTACCCGGGCTTCGGCAGAAGCGGTCAGCCCCACATGGCCGACTTCAATTATACCTTTGATAGTTTCGCCAGCATTGTACAAGGACTGTTGGATCACCTGGGCCTGGATCAGTATAGCCTTTACCTGATGGACTATGGCGCGCCTGTAGGATTCCGCATAGCCACCGCCCATCCGGAAAAGATCACATCACTGATTGTTCAGAATGGCTGCGCGTACGATGAAGGACTGGAACAATTCTGGGATCCCATTAAAGCATACTGGACAAACCGGAACAACAAAGTAGCAGAACGCACCCTGGAAGGGTTTCACAGCCTGGAAGGCCTCCAATGGCAATACACGCACGGTGTAGCTGACAGCAGTTTGATCAGTCCGGACAACTGGGAAAATGACCTGCGCCACCTGCAACGCCCGGGCAACGACAGGATACAGCTGCAACTGTTCTACGATTACCAGCATAATGTGAGCCTATACCCCTTATGGCAGGAATACTTCCGCACGCATAACCCCGAAATGCTGATCGTATACGGAAAGAACGACTATATTTTCCCGGTAGCCGGCGCCGAAGCATATAAAAAAGATGTGAAGCACCTGGAATACCACTTATACGATACCGGCCATTTTGCACTGGAAACGCATGGAGAAGAAATTGCCACCACCATCAAAACATTTCTCAGCAAAAAAAACACAGGCAAACCACTGGTTACTGCCTGACAACACAACGCTCCGGGAACGCGCTTCACTACGGCTCCCGGAGCGTTCAATACTATTTCTTTCTAAAAAATACCGTTACGCTAAAATCATCTCCTTATGAAGCATTATCTTCATTCCCAAATCTTTTTAATCTGTTTACTGATGATCAACACTTTAACCAGCACGGCAAATGCGCAGCAACATTCAACCCCCGTTTATCACAAAACCATAAAAATTGATGGTATTACGATCTTTTACCGCGAGGCGGGCGACAGCACCAAACCTACGCTCCTCTTATTACATGGATTCCCCTCCTCTTCGCACAACTTCAGAACACTCATTCCCTTGCTGAAAGATGATTTCCATATATTGGCCCCGGATTACCCCGGCTTCGGATTTAGCGACATGCCACAGATGTCTGATTTCGATTACACCTTTGACAACTATTCCCGCTACATCGAAAAATTTCTTTCCTTGAAAGGTGTTGAGAAATGCAGCATGTATTTGTTCGACTACGGCGCACCCGTGGGTATGAGGATCATCCAGCGTAATCCCGGCATCCTGGAACACCTGGTGGTGCAGAACGGAAATATTTATGCAGAAGGCCTGAGTGATATACTGAAAGGGTACCGGAAAAATATCGACGAAAACACAGCGGCATCCCGCGCCCTCGTCTACAAAGCATTTGAGCTGGAATATACCATGTTTGAATACCTCCATGGCGTAAGTGATCCCTCCAAAGTAGCCCCCGAAAGTTACCAGCTGGATCAGTTGCTGATGGACAGACCTGGTAATAAAGAGATACAATACCAGCTAAAATATGATTATCGTTTTAATATAGCAGAATATCCCCGGTGGCAAGAAACCCTTCGTACACTTGCACCCCAAACACTGGTTGTATGGGGAGAAAATGACCCTGTATTCCTGAAGCCCGGCGCCCTCGCTTTTAAGAAAGATATTCCTTCGACTGAAATACATTTCTATCCAACAGGACACTTTGCGTTGGAAGAATATGGAGTGGAGATAGCAGAAAGAATCAAGGTTTTCCTAAAACGGGCCTATGCAAACAAATAACATTATAACAAAAAGGCATCGATTTTATATCGATGCCTTTTTGTTATAATGATTTATCGGCTGCAGTATTTACTACTCTGCCCTCAAACTCTTCACGGGATTGGCTAATGCGGCCTTTATCGACTGATAACTTACCGTCAGCAATGCGATCATCACCGATAAACAACCAGCCAAGGCAAACACCCACCATTGAATATGAACCCGGTATGCATACTTCTCTAACCAGGTATGCATGCCCCACCAGGCCAGGGGCGCCGCTATTAAAAAAGAAATGAGTACCAGTTTCACAAAGTCTTTCGAAAGCAGCGCAGTAATACTTGTTACAGACGCTCCCATTATTTTCCGAACCCCGATTTCTTTAATCCTGTTTTCTGCCATATAGGTAGCCAGACCAAATAAACCAAGACAGGAAATAAAGATGGTAAGCCCTGCAAATAAACCGGCGAGCGTACCCTGGTGTCTTTCATCATCAAACTTCCTGGCGTATTCTTCATCAACAAATTTGGCTTCAAAAGGATAATCAGGATTGTACTTTTTGAAAACTGCGGCCACTTTATCCAGGTTTTTTGCGGTAGCAATATGGCCGTTAAGCTTTATCTGCATCACTTCGAAAGTCATAAAGCTGCTTTTTGCACCACATATTAATATAGGTCTTGTAGGCTCATAAGGACTGGTAAGAATAAAATCCTTAATAACCCCTACAATATGCCAGTTAATGCCAAGATCACTTACTACTTTACCGATCGGGTCTTTGAACTTCATTACTTTTAATGCTGATTCATTGATGATCAGTCCTGTTGAATCGGTTGGAAATTGTTTCAAATCAAAATCACGACCCTGTGTAAATTGCAAACCTGCGGTGGCTCCCAACCCTTCGTCAGCTAAATACCGGTCGAAAGTTGTTTTATCATTCGGGTCTTTACCTTCCCAGTCCTGCCCCCATCCATTACTCCATCTATCCGTAAGCGGAGAATTTGTTTTAGTAATGGATTTTGCCATACCTGTACTCAGCAACTCATTTTTTATCAGCGCATAATTCTTAGCGATATCACCTGTCATAAAGTGATAAACGAGGTTATCTTTGTTGTACCCCGCCTCCCGGTTACGGGCATAATCGATCTGCTGTTTTACTATGATGGTACAGATAATAAGAATGGTGGCGAATGTGAACTGCAATATCACTAATACTTTCCTGGGTGTTACCAGGGCATTGGCTTTCTTAAAGGTGCCTTTTAATACTTTCACCGGCTGGAACGAGGAAAGAAAGAACGCAGGATAACTGCCTGCCAGCAGGCCTGTAAAAAGAATAAATCCTATAAATACCATCCATGTATAACTGTTACCCACATCGATAAACAGTTTCTTTTCGGTGAGCTGGTTATAGGCGGGTAAACTTACCTGCACAATAACTATCGCCACCACTCCTGCCAGGGATGCGAGAAAAATGGATTCCCCGATAAACTGCCTGATCAGCGAACTTTTCTGTGCACCCACCACTTTTCTTATCCCCACTTCTTTTGCGCGCTTTTCGCTTCTTGCGGTACTCAGGTTCATAAAATTGATACAGGCAATCAGCAATATAAACACGGCGATAATGCTAAATAATTTTACAAAGGTACTGCGACCTCCATTGTCTTCCTCTCCTGCAGTAAAGCTGGAATACAGCCGCCACCGGTCAAGCGGGTAAATAAACAGCTCCCATTTCATCGTTTTTGCTTCCCCATTGTACTGTTGTTTTAAGTTCTTTATCTTAGCCGCTACGGCAGCGTAGCTTACATTCGGTTTCAGCATTACATAAGTAGGGGTGCTGTTATCGCTCCAGCCAAAATCGGCGCCATCCCGGTATTTTAAATAGGACCATGGCAGCAGGTAATCAAATTGAAACCTTGAATTGTCCGGCACATCCTTCACTACACCAGTTACCGTAAAATTATCTTTATTCTCAAGTTTTACTATTTTCCCGATGGCGTCTTCATTACCGAATAAAATTTTTGCGGTTTTTTCTGTCAGCACGATGGCGTGCACATCATTCAGCGCTGTGACCGGATCTCCTTTCACCATCGGGAAGCTGAACATCTGCAAAAAACCGGTATCCACCAGGTTCCCTGATTTCACTATTTTTTTATCACCCACCGATAAAAGCAAGTTATTCGACACTACTCTTACTGCGCGCTCCACTTCAGGCAGATCTTTTTCCATTGCGCGCGCCAGTAATGCGGACACTGAATTCCAGCAGGATATCTCTCCCTGAATGGATACCCGATTCCACGTTTCGTAGATCCTTTCTTTATTCGCATGAAATTTATCGTAACTCATTTCATGTTGTATCCACAACAAAATAAGTATAGCGGCAGCCATACCAATGGCTAGTCCTGTAATATTGATGGCGGAAAAACCTTTATTGCGTAAGAGGTTCCGATAGGCAACTTTGAAGAAATTCCTGATCATAATATCGATAATTCGTTGAGATATAGCAAACAAGATTTGCGGGAACCAGGCGCGAAGACAATGCCGGATAATTATTTAGTTGATTTACAGTAACATATATTTAAACAGCATATGGGTTTGTTCATTATCGGGACAAACGATGTCCGCTTTTGAACACAGGTATGTCTCCTGAAATAGCTATACAGGTTAAATAATAAATCCTGAAAAAGTTATACAAATTAACATTTTTTGATTTTGAGATCTGTCCTGTTGCTTTAAAAATGAATATTTTTTTTCCTGCCCGATTTTAACGATATTCATCACACAAGGGTAGGAATACTACCCGGTTTGTTACACGGATATAATAAATCATTGTCTGTTTATCAATTTAGCAGTACTGCGCTGGCAGCGAGAGACTTTATCTTAATCAGGCTTTTTTTAACAGGGACCGGTGAAAATAATCAACAGGGAATGTATCCTGCCAAAGCGGCGCCTATTCAACCGGATATATGAATAATGACCTAGAGAGCACGCCATGTCTTGCGAGACGTAGATGGTTTACCTCCGTCTTTTTAGCCTGGATATTAGGCTGGATGCTATTTTCATCCTGTTCGGAGCCTCCGGTTGCAAAGCCCGATCATCCGGGATACTTTAACCCGGTTTTCCAGAAGGCGGAAAACTTCCAGCCGGGAGAATTAACATTGGCCCTCCGGTACCTGGATTCGGTGTATGCAGGATTTAAAGATCCCGGTCCTATGGACCTTGCCCGGAAATACGGTTTCAAGATGAATTACTACTGGATAACCGAATCCAATGCAAGATTATCCAGGTTGTATGCCGACAGTATCCTGTTTGTATTAAAGGGATTAACGGATAATCCCGAATATGGGAAAGAATATGGCAAAACATTGTTACAGATAGGCGACTTTCTCCGGGATCGCGGGAACTACAGCGATGCGTTTACCTATTATTATGAGGGACATATCTTTATTCAGAAATCAGGTGATACCTGTTCTTATAATGAATACAGCCAGAAAATAGCCATCGTTCTCTATAAACAAGAAAAATACCAGGAAGCTATTCCTTATTTGCAGGCCACCTTCATTGCCCTTAACAGTTGCGCCCCTAATGATTTTTACCGCTTCCGGTTGCAACAGGCCGACCTGGATAATATCGGCCTATGTTATGCCCGCTTCAATAAACCTGATAGCGCACTCTTTTATTACGACAGCGCCCTGCAATACATAAAACTGAATAATGCAGCCTTCCAGGATCAAAAAAATCAACAGGAATTTATTGAAGAGGCTAAAGCCGTCATATACGGGAACAAGGGCAGTGTACTGGAAAAACAGGGCAACACTTCCGAAGCCGAAAAACTCTACCGGGAAAGTGTCCGGATAAATATGATCACCGGTCGTGAAATCAAGGATGCCCAATTAACCATGGCAAAGCTGGTGGAACTCTATCTTAGTCAGCAAAAATTTCCGGATGCCAGGAACTGGCAGCAAACACTCCGCCATTCCCTGGACTCGTTTCCCTCCTCCGATTCCGAATTGCTTTGGTTAAAGCTCCAATCAAAATATTTTGCAACCACGGGTGAACCCGGGCAGGCCTTTACTACGCTTAACCGTTACCTGCGGTTAAAAGATTCGCTGGCTGCCATCAACAATCCACTGAATTTTATCAACCTGCAAAAAGAGTTTGACCACCTGACACGGGAATATGAGCTGAGCCTCCTGAAAAAGAAATCGGAAATAAAAACCATTTACCTGAAAGTATCGGTGTTGCTTTTATTTATGGCCATCGTCATTGCTTTCCTCGTGTGGCAAACCTGGAAGAGATCCGGGAAACACCTGGAAGCCATGCAACGGTTAAATGAACAAATGGTAATCCAGCACCAGCAGATGAAAGCGAGTTTAGAGGCGCTGGAACAAAGCCAGCTCGATAACTCCAGGATGATGAAAATTATTGCGCATGACCTTCGTAACCCGGTAGGCGCTATGATGGGTCTCGCAGAAATACTGCCCTATGGACAAAAAAACATCTCCGACGAAACACAGGAAGCACTTTCAATGATGAAAGAATCCGGTGAGCGGGCATTGTCGCTTATCAGTGAACTGCTGCATATGAATGTTACCACTGAAATGCAGCAGGAAGAAGTACAGCTGGATGTAGTGCTGGAGTATTGCGTAAACCTGTTGCAACCCAAGGCCAGAGAAAAGGGACAGGAAATCCGGCTGCAAACCATCCCTGTAAAGCTCCAGGCCAACAGGGAAAAAATATGGAGGGTTTTTAGTAACCTTATTACCAATGCTATCAAATTCAGCAGAACAAAATCAGTGATTGAAGTAAGTATGCAACAGGAAAACCAGGATGTGATTACGGTTTCGGTGAAAGACGAAGGCATCGGGATACCGGAAGATATAAAGTTGAAGCTATTTAATCTCGCAGCTGACACCAGGAGAAAAGGCACTATCGGGGAAGAGTCATTCGGGCTGGGGCTGGCCATATCCAAGCAGATTGTAACCGCTCACAAAGGAAGGATATGGTTTGAAAGTGAAGTGGGAAAAGGTTCTGTATTCTATGTGGAGCTAAAAAACGAAGCTGAATAACCAGGCGGCCGGTAATGATGGCTTCCCCGGCATTGATTTCCAGGCATCACCAGGTGCGCTTGCTACCTGCTTTTTAAAATAACTCATCAAAAAAGCCCGCAGGTATTGATTCCTGCGGGCTTTTTTATACGATCATGGTATCATTAAAAAATAAATCTCAGTCCCAGTTGCGTTTGCCAGCGGCTTAACAAATCCGGGCTGGCGATAAACGTTTCTTTCAGGGAAGGATCAAACTGGTAGGTAGGAACGCCGTTGGTTACTCCCTTTACAGAAATGGGCTGGAAATACCCGGAATTGCTGGCATACTTCCGTACTCCCCATTTGCTGCTGATCAGGTTACCAAGGTTAACTACATCCAGGCTGATCTGGACTGTGCGGATTTTTTCCCCGCTCTTAAAATAAAAATCCTGTAATACGCGCATATCCACCTGGCTGAACCAGGGGCTTACGCCGGCATATTTTTCTGTATACATGCCTCTGCGGCTTCTCAGGTAATGGTCCTGTTCAATGAATGCTTTATAGGCTGCCTTTTGGGCGGCGGCATCCTGTACCACACCATTTACATCGGTAAGCGGTGCAAACTGCATTTTATCGATCTCGCTGTTTTTGGGTACATAGAGCAGGTCGTTACTGCCGGTGCCATCGTTGTTAATATCTCCTCCATATATATAAGCGAAGCGGTTACCGCTGCTCCAGTTACCAAACAGGGAAACGGTAGTTCCATATTTACCTTTTCCGTAGCTGAACTTCTTGCTGGCGGCCACTACAAAGCGGTGGGTATTTCCGTAAAGGGAGGGCGTATTCCTCGCTTCGTTGGCGTTGTTGAGAATAGGATTGCGGTCAAACGCGTCACCGCTGATTTCTGCTGAAATAGAGCTGGCATCGCGCGATACCAGGTAGTTATAGGCGCCGTATAAAAACAGGTTATTGGAAAAAGTTTTCTGCACAGTGAAGCTGGTGTTAAACTGGTCACCTGTTTTTGTATTGGTAAAAACATAGGCGTTGACGGTACCTTTGTCGGCATCTTTATAAACGCTCCGGGTATCCCCGATACCGCTGTTAAGCGACCCGGTGGGCGTGCCCAGCTTATAGTTCCTTACCATCATAGCATTCACATCTTTTGAATAGGCTACGTCCACGCTGAAAATAGTTCCCAGCCCGGCCCTGATATCGGCGCCGATATTGGTACGCCAGATCTGCGGCCATTTAAAATCGCGGTCGGTGGCGCAATAAAAGCCAGATGTGGGATTGCCGATCTGGTTACCGATCCATACAAATGGGAAACGACCGGTAAAGAGACCGGAACCACCTCTCAGTTGTAAGCTTTTGTCGGACTTGACATCCCAGTTAAAGCCAATCCTCGGGGAAAGCAATGGTTTGGACGAAGGCAGCCGGGTATTATCCAGCTGTTTTCCCTGCCCGTTTTTAACCGGCTCCCCGTGTTCGTCGAAGAGCGTCAGATCGTCGTTGTTAGGGATGGTAGGAGACGTTCTTTTGCCATCGGGCGACTGAAAGGAGGAATTCATATAAAGCGGAATATCCATCCTGAGTCCGAAAGTTACCCGTAAATTATCGGTGGCTTTCCATTCATCCTGCAGGTAGGTGGATACCTGTGCCACGGTGATATAATACCAGTTCCATTTGTTGGCAGCTCCTGCAGCCCTTGCTCCTGTTACATCCACATCTAGCGGGTAGGCCCCGAAAACATATTTACCACTCACCGGCACGCTGTCTTTGAAAACCTGGATATCTGCATCACTGAATAAGGTGGCGCCATAGCCCGTGAGATTAAACGAGTTACCGAACTTGAAAGACTCATAAGATCCTCCTACGGTAATAGTATGTTTTGGAAGAATGATGTTGAAATTATCTGTTACCTGGAACGCGTCCTGGTTCAGCCGGTTGTTGATGGAAAATGGTTCATGTCCTGCTACGATGTACATGGTGCCGTACTTGGTGATATTCAGTACAGGAAAGGGTTCCGAGAAAGGAGTCCTTTTATCTTTGAAAGTGGTGTATACCGCTCTCAGTTTATTGGCGTAGTGGTTGCCGAAGCTGGACTTCAGCTCCGCGCCGAAAGACTGCAGCTTATTTTCGATCTCATAACCTGAGTTCCTGAACTGCAAGGTTTGGTAATCGGGACCACGATCACGTATAGCATTGGGATGAGCAGGTTTTTCTTTAGTAGCCTGTAAACCATTGTAGGTAAACGACAGGCTATGATTTTCATTGATTACCCAGTCCAGTTTTGCCAGCCACTTATAATTTTTCTGTTTGAGATTAAAACCTTGCCAGGGACCGGTTTCATAACCGAATTTGCTGCGCAGGATATCGCTTACTGCCGTGAGGTCTGATTCCAGTACGCGGGAAGTATTATTGTTGCTGCCGTTGCTGGCAGTGCGGGCAACATAACTGCTGGCCGCATCTTCCCTTTGCTCCGTTTCAAAATTGGCGAAATAGAACAGTTTATTTTTGACGATAGCGCCGCCTACCGCAAAACCTGCCTGGAGTTGTGTGAGGTCGGGCACAACAATTTTGTTGCCATCCACCTTTTTGCCCGTCATACCCTGGTTACGATAAAAACCGTAAACGGTACCGCCAAAAGTATTGGTACCTGATTTAGTCACCGTATTAACACCTGCACCGGTAAACCCTGCCTGGGTAACATCATAGGGCGCCAGGTTCACCTGTATCTGGTCGATGGCATCCAGGGAGATGGGCTGAGCGCCTGTTTGTCCGCCGGGTGTAGGCGCATCCAGACCAAACGGGTTATTGAATACGGCGCCATCGAGCGAATAGTTGTTATACTGCCCATTACGCCCTGCGAACGATGTTCCGTTGATGGTGGACGATGCCGAAGGAGTTAACCTCGTAAAATCGTCTGCAGAACGGGAAATGGTCGGTAATTGCCGCAGCTGGCGGGAGCTGATATTAGACGAAGCTCCTGTGCGCTGGTTATCGAAAATTTTCGAGCGACCGGTAACCGTGATCCCCGACAGGTTGCCTGTGCTGACTTCCAACCGCAGGTCCATGGCGGTGTTCTGTCCCAGTTCGAGGAAAATGTTTTCCTCCGATTTATCTGAATAACCCACAAAAGATGCCACCACTTTGTAAGGACCCCCAACTCTAAGATTGGGTACCTGGAAAGAGCCGTTATTTTGTGTGATGATAAATTTGTTGATGCCCGCCTCCCGAAATTCGATTTTTACGGTGGCGCCGGCGAGTGGTTTGCCATCCCTGCTTCTGACGGTACCACTCAGTGTAGCTGTGGTAACCTGTGCATGGGTTAATATGCTGGCGAACAGGCATAATAGGGTAAGGCATCCGGTAAGAACAGGATTTCTCATAGCAGCAGTTGATTTTGGTTGATGATGAATATATCAATTTTTTATCACCCTTTATCAACAAATTTTGCACAAGACTGCTTTGCGATTTGCCGGAATGCCTGTGGAATGGACACAACGGCGCTGCAGCATTCCTAACGATTATTCCTTTCCCGGAAATGCCCTGGCGTTTCCCCCGTCATTTTCCGGAAGAAAATATTAAAATTAGCCGCGTGTCCAAAACCAATACAGTAGCCGATTTCCGCGGCATTCCAATTGGTATGCAGGAGCAGCGACTGTGCTTCTTTAGCCAGGTGTTCAGCAATCAATGTGGTGGTGGTTTTACCGGTAATGGTTTTCACCGATTTGTTCAGATAGTTCACATGTACCGAAAGCTGCGCGGCAAAGGCAGCCGCGGATCTGATCCTGATCCGGTCATGTACTGCCGTGATGGGAAACTGCCGTGCAAGCAATTCCAGGAACAGTTCCGTGACCCTGTCGGCCGAGGTAGTACGGACATAGGTATTTTCCGGGGGCACAAGTTTGAGTGCTTCATGCATCAGCAATACCACATAATTTGTCAACACATCCTGTTTGTATTTGTAATCACCTTCCGCCTCCTTCATCATCATCTCAAAAATACCAGTCATTCTTTCAGTGGCTGCTTTACCTGGAAATAACACGTGATCACCCTGTACTTTAAAAAGTGAAGATGCTGCGGGACTTTCCTGTTTCAACCGGTGGCTCACAAATTGTTCGGTAAACAAACAAAAGTAGCCGGTTTGTTTTTCAGAAATGCGTTGCCAGGCATAAGGGATCATAGGATTACTGAAAACAATGGCGGTATTGTTGACCGGAATGGTCCGGTCGGCATAGGTGAGTATGGATTCCCCCTCCAGCAGCAGTGAAATTTTGTAGTAGTCGCGGCGCTCAAACGGAGATCTGTTGCTGAGCGACGATACATCTTGCATCCGGTAAATATAGAAACTGTCAAAGGCGTCGTATGCTTTGCCCCGTCTCCTGAAAAAACCGCTGATGCTTTCATGGGATTTCATCTCCCTAAGTTATAAGATTTAGCCGATAAATTTGATCAGGGGATCGCCTTCGGCGATTGTCTTTACCAGGATTAAACTGATTTAATGATTTACAGGATTTTTTCTACGATTATATCATGGATAGCTGACGTGGGTGACGGTTTCACTAAACTGCCATAAAGCGGTAGCTATGTCCGGATCAATTGCATACGAACGAACGCCATAACCGGCCATAGCATTGTCGGGAACAATTCCGGCGATATTATTATCCTCACAATAAACGCCTCCCATATCGTTAAGCTGATGGCTGAGCGCGCACCACGTTGCGGTGGCGGCGCCCTGTTGCAGGGTTTTAAAGCCATCGTTTTGCCGGCCGGGCTGCTGTTGTACCCGCTGCACCCAGGTCTGCAATTCCCTGGTGGTCATATAACGGGTTATCTCTGTTCGTATGGCGCCGGGGTGTACTGCAAATGCCCGTACACCATGCTCCTGCCCCAACCGGTCCAGTTCTACTGCAAAAAGCGAGTTGGCGGTTTTTGATTGTCCATAGGCTTTCATCGTATCAAACGGATGCTTTTCAAAGTTGGGATCATCCAGGCGAACACCCATATAACGGTGACCAATAGACGACAATGCTACCACCCTTGCTCCGCCGGCATTTTTGAGCGCGGGCCATAACCGGCCGGTGAGCTGAAAATGCCCCAGGTGATTTACGCCCAATTGAAGTTCGTATCCCCGTTTGTCTTTCAGCAACCGGGGCGGACGCCACAGTCCTGCGTTGTTAAAAAGTAAATGCAAACTATGGTGTTCCGCCAGGAAGCCCGCCGCAAAAGCATCTACAGCGGCCGGATCGGCCAGGTCAAGCGGCATAAAGGACACATTTTTAAGCCCCGTAAGCCGGTTTTCCGCCTTGTCCATATCCCTGGCCCCTACGATCACCTGTGCGCCGATACCGGCCAGTGTTTTAACGATCTCATAACCGATACCGGAATTGCCACCGGTCACTATTGCCACTTTTCCCGTCAGGTCGCAGTCAGCAGCTATTTCCGCTGCGGTGCTGGTTGCATTAAACCAGGAATGAATGGGCGCCTGTACTGTTTTCATATGAATGATGTTCATTAACAGCACAAAATTATCACGTTGTTTTTTTGAAAAGTTATGCGAATCAAACTAATGTTTATGCAGAAGAAATGCTGTATAATTTTTACAAGGGAAATTTCTTTTTGTTATCATTGTTCTTCAAAACAAAGGTTACACACCCGATAAAATTTCGTTATATGCCTCACTTTGTAATAGAATGTTCAAAAAATATTTTAGCGCAACAACCGGCTGATGTTATCATGAATATCGTTTATGATGCTGCCGCATCAACGGGGTTATTTGCAGATAATGATATCAAAGTCAGGATTAACAGCTACGAACAATACCGGCTTGGCGAAGGGAAAGACAGTTTTATGCACATTTTCGGCAGTATTATGGGTGGGCGCACCACGGCACAAAAGGCGGCGCTGTCCAGCACCATCATACAGCAATTAGCTCCGTTGTTCCCGGATATTTCCTTTCTATCTATGAATGTGGCAGATTTTGATCCGGCTACCTACAGTAACAAGTCGTTGATCAATCCGCTTAATACGGAAGGTAACCGGCACTTTTGAAAATTCGCTACAACATGTAACGCAGCACTTTGCGTTTACTCGATCTCTTCCCAACCTCCGCTCTGCGGATCATATTTGGCAAATTCGCCGGTATCAGTAAATTCGGAAGCAGTCATTCCTATTTCAAAGATGCCATCCCCACCGGAGGCCGTTTGAAAATACAGTCCTCTGCCTGTTAGCATGGCTGAAATAGCCAGACCGTTGTCGTGCTGATACCAGGTACTCCCCTGTTCCTGCTTTACAACCGTATAGTTATAGGCTAACAACCTGTCATGTAATTCTTCTTTCTGAAGGTCTGTAAATGGCTCCAGGTTGGTTTCGTGGTCAAAGAAATTTTCATCTTTTGTTTGCTGTTCCCTGATCATTGTTTCTGTCCGGTACAGTTGTACATCGTAGCTCATAACTGATATAGTTTGGGTAAATCAATCCGGTGTTTCCATGGGTAGTAATAACATCGCCAGGAATCCTAAGGCAATAATAGCAAAAGGTAACAGGACTAAAAAGGCGGTGATCAGATAGGACGGTTTGTATTTATCTTTCAAAAGCCCTTTTAGCGTATACTTTAAAAAATACCACAGCCCGATAAAAAAAGCCAGGTATAACAGTAACAGCGTAATCATCATGATCGTTATTTAAATGCCATATTCAGGTCCTATCCCTTACCTGGCATAATGGGGCACCCTATTTTCCTGTTGGCAAAATAGCACAATAATCGCAGGCACGGGGCTAAACCGGTTACTTTTTTTTACTAAAAATCAAGATGTTGCAGTTTGCACAGGATTGCTATGCTTTTGAACAGGCGGTCATTGCTGCCGGGGATACATTTGTTTCCTGACATAACAACATCGCTATCATGAAAAAAACATTTCTTTTTGCAGCTGTGCTGCTGTTCCTTTTATGCCGGCAGCTCACTGCCCAAACCATTTTTGTTGATCCGCTCAAGGGCGATGACACACAAAACGGCAGTGCGGATCATCCGCTGGCATCGCTGGAAAAGGCCGTTGCCACCGCCAACTCGTTCCCGGGTACGCAACCCGTGACCATTAAACTGGGCGCCGGTCTTTATACGCTGACCGATCAGCTGACCATCCTGTCGCCCGCCGGCAAACAGGGTATGCGGTACAGTATGGAAGCGGCCATTCTTCCGGACGATAGCAACTGGGCGCCGGCGAAAATGCCCGTGATACAGTCCATATCGGCCAACAACTCTACTGTACAGTTTCCCCATGCAGTGGGCATCCGGGTGGCCATACCGCTGGTAAGTTTCCGTGGGCTTAAGTTTACCGGTAATGCCAACCCTGCTGTTACCTACTATTATCCTATTACTAAAGAAGATTCCCTGTTACAGGGACTGGAGGTTTCTCAATGCCTTTTTGTTGGCGATCGCTACGCAGCCCCCATCCAGGGCGCTGTTTGGGCCCATGGTCCTTCTACGGTCATTGACCACTGTATTTTCTTTAACTGCAAAAATGCCTTACTATTTTTCAAGGGCGTGGAGCATTTTTCTGTTACGCATAGCATCATCTATGGCGCATATGAAGCCGCCATGTGGGTTTGGTTGTTAAACGGACAACTCACCTTCCGCGACAATATAGTGGCCAACTGCGGATATCTGTGGACTATTCCCAAAGACGCCGATACCAAAGCAGTATTCGAAAACTCGCTGCTGATCCAGGTACAACACGACGCAGGTAACTGGGTAAACGGGATGACACCTGCCAACAGCCGGGGTTTTGAATTTAAAAATACGGGACGAACCGGTAAAGCAGACCTAGTAGAGCCGGCGAGCCCGGTAGACCCTGTGGAACAGCTGGACCTCTCGGCTCTTTCCAAGGGGCATACTACCGACGCGGGCTTGTTTAAAGTGAGGAAGACGAGATGACTGTAAGATGTGGCAGTGGCAGCCATTACCACTAACTCCTTACTTCGCAATGCTGTAATGCACCCTGATGGTATTGTCGTTCAGTTTCGTCACTTCACGTAGATGCAACGGATACTCAAAATCAGCCGGGTTAAACAGGGGTAGTCCTCCTCCAAAAAGTATGGGCTCTATCACCAGGATGATATCATCTACCAACCCGGCTTGCATAAATGCGGTGGTGGTGGCGGTACCGCCGATGATAACGGCTTCCCGGTGGCCTCTTCCTTCCAGCATGGCTACTATTTCGGGTGGTGTTTTGTCGGTGAACACAACGGCCTCATTGGCGGGTGCAGCGTTGGTATCATGTGTGAGCACCGCCAGCGTACCTTCGTCTTTCAGCGGCAGGTAGTCCGGCGCCAGTATATTATAGGTTTTCTTTCCCATAATCACTGCTTTGGTTTGTTGGGCGATCTGCATAAATCCCTGTCCATATTCCTGCGACAACCAAAAGGGATCATTCCGTTCGTTTGAAGTAAGGCTGTTGGCCGATGTGGCCATGTAGATAGTTATTTTCATCTGACATTGATTTTTTGTTTGATGACATAAAATTAGTCCGCCGGCATTATATCGACAGGGGGGACTACTGACATTTTACATGGCCGATTACGACATTACCCACGGTGTGGGTATAATTCGTTCGGGATGCCTTCTCAGCGTCGCCGGCAGCGGATAATTCTTCCCAAAGCACCATCTTATTTGAAATTATCCCATATTGCAGCCCTAACTACGGCGAATACATTGAAATCGACAAACGAAAAGCCCGGAGCAGAAAAGCTTGAAAGGGGGCTGCAAAACAGGCATATCCAGCTGATAGCGCTGGGTGGGGCTATAGGAACGGGTTTATTCCTGGGTATTGGTCCGGCAGCGGTGCTGGCGGGACCTTCCGTTATTTTAGGCTATGCGTTGGCAGGGCTTATCGCATTTTTTATTATGCGCCAGCTGGGCGAAATGGTGGTAGAAGAGCCTGTTTCCGGCAGTTTCAGTCATTTTGCGTACCGATACTGGGGCAGCTTTGCGGGTTTTGCCGCCGGATGGAATTACTGGGTATTGTATATCCTGGTGAGCATGTCCGAGTTAACAGCGATCGGCATATATGTTCATTTCTGGTGGCCGGAAATACCGTTGTGGTCTTCCAGTCTTTTCTTTTTTATTGCGATCAACGCTTTAAACCTGAGTTCTGTAAAAGTATACGGCGAGGCGGAGTTTTGGTTTTCCATCATAAAAGTGGTGGCCATCATTGCCATGATCGGTTTTGGTACTTATTTACTGATCAGCGGCTCCGGCGGGTCACAGGCCAGCATACAGAACCTGTGGAACGACGGCGGATTTTTCCCAAAGGGCTTATTGAATACAGATGGTAAAGGTGGTTTCCAGGGTTTGTTTGCCGCCATTTCGCTGATCATGTTTTCGTTCGGCGGACTTGAGCTGATCGGGATTACCGCTGCAGAGGCAGACCGGCCTGAAAAAACTATTCCTAAAGCCACCAACCAGGTGATTTACCGTATCCTGATATTTTATGTGGGGGCCCTGGTGATCCTGTTTGCCTTGTCGCCATGGAAAAGCATTACCACCGACAGCAGTCCTTTTGTAACAGTATTTGAAAGTTTAAAGAGCTTCCGGTTTAATGTCTTTGGTAAAACTATTTATTTCACCAGCCTGATCGCAAACGTATTAAACCTGATAGTTTTAACTGCGGCATTGTCGGTATACAACAGTTGCGTATACAGCAACAGCCGTATGTTATTCGGTTTGGCTGAGCAGGGAAATGCGCCGGCCTTCCTGTCAAAGCTGAATAAGAATCATGTTCCTGTAAAGGCGATCATTGTATCCGGGTTGTTTGCAGCCGTTTGTATTATAGTAAATAAGCTGATACCGGAAAAAGCGCTGGAGGTGCTGATGTCGCTGGTGGTATCATCGCTCATGATCAACTGGCTGATGATCAGCGTGGTGCATCTGAAATTCAGGAAGAATAAAAAAGAGCAACAGGTGAAGACAAAGTTTCCTTCCTTTATTTATCCGCTGTCGAACTATATCTGCCTGGTGTTCCTGGTCGGTATTTTAACACTGATGTGGATAACCGGGATGAAACTGCCGGTAACACTGATCCCTGGCTGGATTGTGTTCCTGTATCTTTGTTATTTACTGGTAAAAAGGCAACGTCAACAGGCATAAATTTTTATCGCCGGGTATAGAAACGCCACCGTTTTCGCGGTGGCGTTTTTATTTATCGTCTTCCTTTTTCACCGCTCAAAACACGTTATTCACCGGTTATTTTTTTCGCCCTACCTATCGTTGCTTGTCGCCGGAGCCGGCCGGTAATAGTTTTGCATTATAAACTCCTTATTATGCATCACCAGACTACTCCTTTTCATGTACTTATTATTGGCGGCGGCATTGGCGGTCTTGCGCTGGCGCTGTTCCTGAAAAAGGCCAACATTGGCTGCACCATTTACGAAGCATATCCTTACAAAGGGGAAGCCGGCAGCGGACTGAATCTGGCGCCTAACGGCATGAATGTGCTGGCCGCCCTGGGGCTTGCCGAAAAAATCATAGCGCGTGGCAGCGAAAGCACCGCGCATTGTTTCAGGAGCGAGGATGGAAAGATGCTGGCACGTTTGCCTTATGGAGATATTAAAAAATATGGTTACCCGGGTGTAAGCATGTCGCGTGCTACCTTGTATGAAGTGCTGACTAATAAAATCAATGAATCCGGTATTGAAATAAAATACAATAAACGGCTGCTACGTATTGATCAATATGCAGCAGGCGTAAAAGCCTGTTTTGAAGATGGCAGTAGCGACAGTGCCGATATCCTGGTTGGGGCAGACGGTATACGGTCTGTAACACGCGACCATGTTTTACCACAGGGTGCGCAGCCGGCTTTTGTTGGCGTGGTGGGTGTAGGAGGTTTTGTAAAACTCGATGATATTCCGGCCTTCACCGCCGATGATATCAACAGTCTCAATTTCACCTTCGGGGCAAAAGGGTTCTTTGGTTATTGCGGGGCCGACAAGGGATACGCTATGTGGTGGTCTAACCTCTATGCAGCGCAGCCACTTAGCGAGCAGGCATTAAAAAATCCTTCGCTGGAGGAAATAAAAAAAGAGATGATGTCTATTTACGGCGACTTCCACCGGCCGGTGGCGGAGCTTATTGCCAACACAGAACGGCCGGTGCGTCAAAACATCAGTGATATACAATCGCTCCCTACCTGGCACAAAGGCCGCGTATTACTGATCGGCGATGCCGCTCATGCCGTAAGTCCCAATTCCGGCCAGGGCGCTTCCATGGCGCTGGAAGACGCCATGTACCTGGCTAAGCTGCTGCGGGATGCCGGCGGTGATTATGAAAAAGTGTTCCTGCAATTTGAAAAGGACCGCAAACCCCGCGTGGAAAAAATTGTGGCGGAAGGAAGACGACGTGGTGTAGGCAAGAAAGCAGTTAGTCCGCTACAGGCCAAAATACGCAATATGATGATGGGCTTTTTCCTGAAACTGTTTGGTATCAAAGGAGTGGACTGGGTATACCGGTACCGGATCGACTGGGAAAATTAAAGCAGCCGCTGATGAAGCCGCGCAGCCTCATCAGCGGGCACAGTTATTCTCCTTTGAGGCTGTCGACCGGGTTGGCCAACGCTGCCCTGACAGATTGAAAACTTACCGTAAACAACGCGATGAACATGGCTATCAATGCGGCGAGCACAAATATCCACCAGGATATGGGCGCACTGTAAGCAAAGCCCTGCAGCCATTTATGCATACAGTACCAGGCAATGGGAGACGCCACTACAGCGGCGATAAACACGTAACGGATAAAGTCCCTGCTGAGCAGCGCCGCAATATTACCCACGCTGGCCCCCAATACTTTGCGGATACCGATTTCCTTCGTGCGCTGACGGGCTGTAAAGGAGGCCAGTCCGAACAAGCCAAGACAGGAAATAACGATGGCGATGGTCATCCCTGTATTCATCAGTTGTTCCATCTGTTTTTCGCGCTCATACCATTTGGCGATGGTATCATCATAAAAACGGTATTCAAATTTCTCATTGGGATATGCGGCGGTAAAGGCCTGTGCCATGCCCGCCAGCGTTTTCTTCAACGCATCACTGTTGTTACCGGCCATCGACAACTTCACATTCAGGGAGCGGTTAATTTCCCTGGAACTTGTCAGGAACACGGGTTTGATAGGATCGTGCAGGGAGAGTACATGAAAATCGGCCAGCACGCCTACAATAGGCACATTCTTTTTTGATGGCCCATCACTGATCCCCGATTCCACAAATTTACCGATCGCCTCTTCCGGCGTTTTAAATCCAAGTGCTTTGGAGCAGCTTTCGTTGATGATTACTTCCCGGATAGTATCGGATGGATACAGGTTTCTTCCTGCCAGCAATTTTAGCTGGTATAGTGGTATAAAATTCACGTCTCCAAATTCCAGCTGGCAATCTACTTCTGTTTCAGTTTTCCCGTGATACTTGAGGAAGGTACCCCAGTGACCTTTGGCAGCAGGCGTGCCCTCACTTAAGCTCACCATTTCCACCTGTGGCAGTGTCTTAATTTTTTCTGCCAATACACCCGGCAGCGTTTGCGGATAGTTGCCGCTGGTGCCGATTGTAACAATCGCATCCTTTTTAAATCCAAGGTCTTTATGCAGCATGTACCGGATCTGGTTGTTCATCACCAACGACCCGATAATAAATACCAGGGAGATGGTAAACTGAAATACCACCAGGCCTATACGCAGGTAGCCACGCTGGTTTCCTTTCTGCGCTGTAGCGCCTTTGAGGCTGAGCACCGGCTGGAAGGACGACAACACTTTAGCCGGGTATAACCCCGCCAGCAGCGTGGTAAATACCGTCATAGCCAGCAGGAATAATAAAGTAGGCCAACTGAACAGATGCAGGGAAATGCCGTTGGGCATAAATGCAGCAAACAAGTTTAACAGGGGCTTTACCGCAAAGAGGGAAAGTATCACTGCGATAACGGTCAGCAACAGCGTTTCTGTCAGGAAATACATCACCAGGCTGCGTTTATTACTGCCAAGCACTTTCCGGATACCCACTTCCTTTGATCGTACTACCGCCTGTGCGGTAGACAGGTTAATGAAATTGATAGCAGCAATCAGCAATATAAACACCGCAATGGCCATCAATCCGTATAAAGTAGGCAGATGCACCTGCCGGGTATAATCATCGGTGTAATCGCCGTTAAAATGAATATCTGACAATGGCTGTAAACGAAGGGTTTTGCTCCCGCCCGGACCAGTTTGAATATGTTCGCCGGCAAAGGCCAGCAACTGCTTGTTCAGCTGCACCGTGTCTGCGCCGGCCTGCAGCTTTACAAAGGCTTCCGTACCACCAAACATGCCCCACTGATCAAAGCCAAACTCATTTTTTACAGGGGTATTTTTTGCGCTGGCAAAGGAAATAAATTCAGAGAAAACCAAATCACTGTTGGCAGGTAATTCTGCTACGATGCCGGTTACCCGCATCGGCACCGAATCGTTGTAGTTAACAATTTTCCCGATATAATTATCTGCCGGCTGCGGGCCAAAATACTTCGCTGCTTTCGCGGCGGTCAACACTACTGTTAACGGCTCCTGCAGGGCAGTACCCGCATCCCCCGCCAGCCAGGTATATTGAAATACCCGGAAATATGCAGGGTCCGTAATCACCATCTCCGGTTTGACTTCCCTCCGTTTGGCTGCATCAAATTTTCTTACCACACCATTGTTTCCGGTTATGGATACTTTGGCATAAAAAGGATGTAAACCGGTTGTTGTTTCAACTCCGCTAAACTTTCCTGCCAATGCCCAGGGCGCAGGATCAGGTACGGTAGCCATTTTACGGAAGCCCCGTTCCGCTGTTCCCAGTTCAGATACCACCCGGTAAATATTTTCTTTCCCCGGATGAAATTTATCATAGCCTAACTCAAAACGGACGCTGAGGAAAATCACCAGGCAGGCGCTGATGCCCAGTGCCAGGCCTATAATGTTGATAGCAGCGTATACCCTGTTGCGGAGCAAATTTCTCCACGCGATTTTGATATAGTTTCTGATCATAACGGTAAGTAATTGACCAGGATGACAGAAAAATATGCCAATAATAAACCCATTGCTCCTGCTAGGTTTGCGCCCCATCCTATCTTGAAAATTGTCCGTTTATGAAGGGAATGTGTTCAAAATCGAACACCCTCCCCGGGAACGACTGACCGGCACTATTCTGCACAGGAGCATGAACCGGACGGTGTAAAGATCGTTTGGAAAGAAATAATATTTTATCTTGTTCCGTATTCTATATCAGCAAAACAGTGAACATGCGTATTCTTCTTACCCCCATCCTCGTATTTATGCTGCCGTTTATGGCAGCGGCACAACAAACCCTTCCGCATATCAACGGACCAAGGCTGTACGGCGCGAGGCCAGGTAAGGAATTTATATATACCATCCCGGCCAGTGGGGAAAGGCCGATGTCCTTCCAGGTAAAGCGGCTGCCTAAAGGCGTTACCGTAGATGCCGGCAGCGGTGTGATCAGCGGCAGCATCAAAAAAGCAGGAAGCTATAAAGTAGAACTGGTAGCGGTGAACAAGCACGGTAAATCCGCCAAAGCGTTTACGCTGGTGATCGGCGATAAGCTGGCCTTAACGCCACCTATGGGATGGAGCAGCTGGTATAGCTTTGGGCGCAGCGTAACACTGGACAAAGTAATCCGTTCCGCTGAAATCATCCGTGAAAAAGGATTACAGCAATATGGCTGGAGCGTGATAGAAATCGATGATCCGTGGACTAATCAGCCACCCAACAATGATACTACCTGGATAAAACTGAAACAGAAAACGGGCACGGCTTACAGTTATTATGAAGGACCGGATAACCTGCCCGGTCGTGTAGGCGCTACCCGTGATGCCAACGGAACGCTGATACCTAACCAGTATTTTAAGGAGATAAAAAAATTCCCTGCGCTGATGCATAAAATGGGCTTTAAAGCCGGTATCTACAGCTCTCCCGGCCCACTCACCTGTGGGGGTGTTGCCGGCAGCTATGGTCATGAACTGACCGATGCAAAGTTTTTTGCGGATAACGGTTTCGACTATCTGAAATATGACTGGTGCAGTTATGGTTCACTGGCGAAAGATGAATCAAAGGCCGAGCTGATCAAACCTTACCGCCTCATGTCTGACGCACTGCGGGCACAGAAACGGGACGTTATCCATGCGCTCTGCCAGTATGGTATGGGCAATGTATGGGAATGGGGCAACGAATCCGGCGGGCAGCTATGGCGTACCGAAGGCGATATTACCGACAACTGGAAAGCCGTATACAGCGCCATAAAGAAGCTCGCCGATAAAGCAGCTTATGTAAAACCTGGCAACTGGAACGATCCTGATATTCTCCAGATCGGCGTGGTAGGCGCACAAAGCGAGGGCGAAGCAAAACGTAACCACCTCACCCCCGATGAACAAAGAACTCATTTCAGTATGTGGTGTATGCTGGATGCTCCTTTACTGATTGGCGCCAATATGGAACTGCTGGATGATTTCACCCTGCAGCTGATCACCAATGAAGAGGTCATTGCTGTTAACCAGGATGCTTTGGGCAAAGCCGCCGGCTTAAAAACAGTGCTGCCCAATAAAGTAGAAGTGTGGAGTAAACCACTGGAAGATGGCAGCATCGCGGTAGGCTTACTGAATCCCACTGACCAGGAACAGGCAACGGAGTTTTCTTTTTCAACAGTTGCCGGCAGCAGCGCCTTTCACGTACGGGATCTGTGGCAAAAGAAAGACCTGGGCTTGTTTGAAAACAAGGTAAGCGCCAGCATTCCTTCTCACGGTATTATTTTATGGAAGCTGGTAAAAAAATAATTATGCAGTGAAACACACGGCTACCGGTAACCGGATTTTCCGCAAATACTGGAATATTTGAATAAATTTACTGAGGGCAAGACCCTGAGATATTTATGCAAAGAATTATTCTGACAGCTCGTAGCAAAGGATTCATCAGCATTATTTTCGTGATGCTTATCTGGGGGAGTTCCTTTAGTGTTACCAAAACGGTGGTTCATGAAGTATCGCCGTATATATTTGCCACACTGCGTCATATTATTGCTTCCGCCATCCTGTTACCCTTTTATCTTTACCGGCGCAGCACCGTAAAACAACGGCTGCCTTACGGTCAACTTACGTTGATGGGGCTATTGGGCATTACAGTGTATTATGGTTTCTTTAATTTCGCCATGACTTATATCTCCGCCTCCACCGGCGCGCTGATAGAAGGTTTGATACCGGTGGCCATTGCTATACCGGCAGCTATTTTTTTGAAAGAGCCGTTGAATACAAAAAGTATTGCAGGCATTCTGCTTTGTGTAACCGGGGTGATCCTGGTGGGCTTTGTGGGAAGCGCCAAAAGCGGGGGGCACCAGCTGGCAGGGAGCATGCTGATGTTGCTGGCCGTTTGTTGCTGGAGTGGTTACACGCTGTTATCCCGGAGTTTAAAGGAGAGAGATACCTTGCTGGCCACTGCTGTCAGCACTTTTATCGGCACGGCATTTTTACTGCCCATCGCTGCTGTTGATATATACCGGCATGGCATGCCGGTTGTTTCCAGTCAGGCCTGGGCTGGGATTGCTTACCTGGGCGCTTTTGCGTCGGCGCTGGCCTACTTCCTGTATAATCGCGCATTGGAGAGTTTGCCGGCCGCACAGGTAGGTAACTTCCTGAACTTAAACCCGGTGATCGGCGCAGTGATTGCCATGATATTCCTGAAAGATACGTTTACCTGCTGGCAGATAGCAGGTGGCATGCTGGTACTGGCGGGAATCTGGTTAAGTTCCAAACGCATACAACCCCAACGTTTACCCGCCTCCTGACAACGGTACCAGCCTGTCTTCCCAATTATTTTTAAAAAAAGTTTTTTGCTGCTGACATAGGGTTGTCTCGGGCTCCCTGTTACCTTTACATCAGACAATAAAACAATCATCTTAAAACACAATATCATGGCTAATTCACAAACATTACAAGGCATGGCAACCATGAGTTTTTTTGCGGCCGACCACGAAGCTGCAAAAAAATGGTATAGCGAACTGCTGGGCATCGCACCTTATTTTGAGGTACCGGGATATGTGGAATTCCGTATTGGCGAATACCAGCACGAGTTGGGGCTGATCGACAGTAAATATGCCCCAAAGGCCGCCACCAATAATGGTCCTGGCGGCGCGGTAATTTACTGGCATGTGGACAATGTGAGTGATACCCTGAAAAAGCTGACCGATATGGGCGCCACCCTGTTCGAAGAGATCACCGAGCGTGGTCATGGTTTTGTTACCGCCTCTGTTGTAGACCCTTTTGGTAACATACTGGGTATTATGTATAACCCGCATTACCTCGACATCCTGGCGGTGCGTAACAAGGCGTAACGCGGCCGCTATATCAAAGGTTCCGGATCAATATGCACCCTGATCACATCTGTTATTTCATGTTTTAATGCCCGTTCCAGGTCGTACATTACCGTATGTGTATGCGCCAGCGAGGTTTTGCCCGGCAAATACATGATCAGTGTAACCACCAGTCCTTCCGGGGTCATCAATACTTCGTCTGTTTTTACATTTGGAAATGCGGTCAGCTTCGCCAGTGCGCGTTGTACTTTTTCAAAGGCATCTGCCTGGCGCGCAGCCTCCCTGGGTGTTTCATTACGGGGTTCTATATGCACGGCTACTTTTACAGGCAGCGGAAATTCACTGACCAGTGCTTTTTCCAGCAGTTCGGACCTGGCATGTGCCTCTCCCAATGTTAAGCCATCGGACACTTCCAGGTCGAGTTCTATCCTCATTTCGTCGTTTACCCGGTAGAGGTTCAGGTTGTGGATACGGAGATCCAGGCGCGCTGCTACAGACCTTACGGTGATACCATAAGGTTCATCAGTAGTGTGTACCGGTTCCGCGTGTACAATTACTGCGGCAGTGCCATCCAGTTCCTCCCTGATGGCTTGTTCAATTACTTCGGTGAGCTCGTGGGCTTTTTCGAAGGTCAGGCTTCTCAGCGTGCCTACTGTTGCTTCCACATATGGTTTGTTACCTACAAATCGTGTTTTGATATTAACAGCGCCGGGTACTACGCCTGGTATCTGCTCTACCAGCTCGCGAAGTCGTGGCATCAGGTCTTCCGGCACGTCATCCATCAGTGAGCGGATGGCCTCTGACCCGATGCTCCATACTGATTTAAAGGCGATGGCCACTACCCCGAGGGCGGCAATGGCATCGGCGCGTTCTACCAGCCAGATGGGCAGCGGCAGGTACTTAGCCAGGTAAATAAACAGGAGGCCGATCAATACCGATAAAGATCCCAGCATATCGTTGCTGAAATGCTCTGCATCTGAAGCCAGTGCCTGGCTTTGATAATGCCGGGCGGCTTTCTTCAGCGATCTGACCCTTAGCAGGTCTACGATGACGCTGATAATGATAATAGAGAAAGACCAGATAGTAACTTCGGGAGCACCGGGTTCCCATACAATTTTTACTACCGCATGATAACCGATCATGATAGCCGTAGCGCCGAGCAGGGTCATACCCGCGAGTGCGCCCAGCGCTTCCGCCCTTTCGTGGCCATAGGGATGGTTGGCATCCGGGGGCTCGGCAGCTACCCGCACCGCCACAAAGGTAACGAGGGTGGACAGCAGATCCAGCAAGGAGTGCATACCTTCTGCGATCAATCCTAAGCTGCCCGTAAATATACCGGCCACAAATTTCAATGCCGCCAATCCCCCGCTGGCGATGATCGAAATGGTGGTAATCTTGCTTTTGCTTTCTACTTTGGCTTCCGGTAACACTGCCATATTGGTCATAATGCTGATTAAAAAACGAATGTATGCGCAATCACCTGGTATACCAACCGGCATACCAGGTTTATTATTTTATTAACCTTCTTCTCCTCCGTTCTTCATTTTCATCAGCAACGTATATGCATTCCTGGTAACCACTTGTTTGCCGGTTATATCGGTTCTTATTTCCGTATAGCCTCCATTGCTGGTACCTGTTTCCACCGGCGTCATTATAAATTTATTATTTCCTGCTGATACAAAAATATAATGTTTGTTTTCCCATTTCACTACGGCATCATCCGGCACTGCCGTTACATTGGCATGCTGCAATTCAATTTCTGCATTCATAAACATCCCCGGCAACAGTTGCTTATCATATTTTTTAAAGTGACAATGTACTTCACCAGAGCGGTTTTCGTCCACATTTCTTGTTATCAGGTGTATTTCCGCCAGGTACTGTTCACCAGGTTTGGCGGTAGTGTAGCATTTTACCAGCTGACCTGCGGCAAGGTCTGCCAGGTCCTTTTCAAACACCGTAAGGCTCAGGTGTAAATCTGCCGGGTTGATGAGTTCAAACAACACATCTGTTGGGTTCACATATTTGCCGGTGTTCACATTTACTTTGGTAACATATCCGCTGATAGGTGCGTGGATGGCAATGCTCCGCGTAATGGTTTCTTCCGATAATTTCTCCGTATTGATATTGATCAGCTGCAGTTTTTGTTTCAATGCGCTGAGCAGAATTTTTTGCCCTTCAAACTCGCTCCTGGCCTGCTGGAAAACCTTATCGCTGTTTGCTTTGGATTCGTTCAGTTCTTTTTGCCGGTTAAAATCGGCTTCCAGGTAACGCAGTTTACTTTTGGCCATTAAATAATCCTGTTGCAGTTGTATATACTGCGGATCTTCCAATACCGCCATCACCTGCCCTTTGGCCACCTGCATACCAGGCAGCAGCGGCATGCTTTTTAAATAACCGCCCAGTGGCATGCTTACAGATACAATGTTCTGCGGGGGCACATCTACCACCCCGTTAACACGGAGCACTGTATGCATGTCCCTGTTTTCTGTTGCTTTTATTTCGATACCGGCAGTCTTCAGCTGTGCCGGCGTAAGCTGTACCTCGTTACCCACCGGGGCTGTTGCAGCAGCGGGTTCCTCGGCTTTCTGTGTTGGCTTGTTCTCTTTGCAGGATAATAGAAAGAGGCCTGCGCTGTATATGATCCAGGTTATTTTTTTCATGCTGTTGAATGTTAGTTGTTAGTTAAGGCCGCTTAATTTTTCCATGGTAAAGGCTGCATTGTTTAACTCTTCCACTACATTGAAATAATTGCTTCGCATTTCCAGTGCCTGGTTTATCAGCATCACCCATTCGAGGTAACCTATTTCGCCCGCGGCCATCCTTTTGTTGGCGCCTGCAATGACCAGCGTGGCATTGCTGAGGAGCACCGACTGATAATTACCCAGCAGCTGCAAATGATGGGTATATATCTTTGCTGCATTGCCCAGCTCCAGTTCCAGTTGTTGCCGGGTGGCTGCCAGCTCGCGTTCCTGTTGTTGTATAAAAATGTTGGCCGCACGGATCCGGGAACGTTGTCCGATGCTGAAAATAGGTATGCCAATACCCGCGCTCACGGATGAAAAGCGATCGCCCCCGCCAAAATATTTTTCATCATTACCTACCCGCTGATAGCCAATAATGCTCATGTTATTATAACCCAGGTTCAGGGATGGCAGCAGGCGGCTTTTCTCCAGTTTATGCTCCTGGATGCTGCGTTCCAGCAGCTGCTGCCGCAATGCCATCGCCGGCGTACGTGCGATATAGCCCGTATCCGGTATTTCAGATAAATGATAAACCGGATCCGAACCCACCGGCGTTACAGGGTCAGCAACATTCAACAATATTTTCAGATCGTTTAGTCTTACCGCATAATCCGTTTTTAATAAGCCCAGCTGATTAGATATCTGCCAACGCTGATTTTCTGCAGTAGCTTTTTCCAGTGCGTCCACATCGCCGGTTTTAAAACGCAGCGCCGTTTTGTCCAGGAAAGCCTGGTAAATGCTGTCTGCCTCCAGCAGCAACTGTTCTTTTTGCTGCAATACCAGTACTGCATAAAAAGCTGCTTTCACCTGCGCTTTCAGTTCATTTTCCTGTTGTTGCGTACTAAGTTTACTCAACGTAATGTTGGTATTATTGATACTCCGCTGGTGTTTATATACCGTTGGAAATTGTATGCCCTGGGAAATGGTGAAGCGGTTGTCGTTGGCCACACTGTTTATTTTTCCGTACTCCACTCCTACATTGGTTTTATCAAAGTCCAGGTTACTTTTCCGGAGCGACTGGTAATATTGCTCTCCCAGTTTGGCGGCCTGTATGTGCAGGTTATTTTTTAACGCCAGTGCTACCGCTTCATCGGCAGTTACTTTTTGTTGCGCCTGCAATGCAGCGGGTAACGCCAGCAGCAAAACTGCCGCAGCAGCTACTTTAACGGGTTTAAAAAATTTAAATCCTTTTTCAAAAAGGATATAAAATACCGGTAATACAAATAATGTGAGCATGGTAGAAATAATCAGGCCACCGATTACTACGGTAGCCAGCGGCTTTTGCACTTCCGCGCCGGCGCCGTTGCTGACAGCCATCGGAATGAAGCCCAGCGAAGGAACCAGCGCCGTCATCAGTACGGCACGCAGCTTTGTTTTGGTGCCATGCAACACTACCCGTCGCACATCCTGCCAGCCTTCTTTTTTCAACCGGTTAAATTCGGATACGAGGAGAATACCGTTCAACACGGCTACACCAAACAGCGCAATGAATCCAACACCGGCTGAAATGCTGAAAGGCATATCGCGCACCCACAGTGCCAGGATGCCGCCAATGGCCGACAGCGGGATAGCGGTATAAATAAGCAGCCCCTGTTTTACGGAATTGAAAGCGAAATATAGCAACATAAAAATCATGAATAAGGCAATCGGTACTACGATCGACAACCGCTGTTTGGCTGCTGTCAGGTTTTCAAAAGCGCCGCCGTATACCACGTGATAAGCGGGTGGCAGCTTCAGCTGTGCCGCTACTTTTTGCTGCAGTTCGGTAACAATGGTTTGTACATCCCTGCCGGCCACATTAAAGCCAACAATGATCCTGCGGCGGGTGTCTTCCCGCTGGACCTGGTTGGGTCCTTCTATTTCTTCCACACTGGCTACCTGTTCCAGCGGGATTTGTATACCCTGGCGGGTAGGAATCAACAAGCCGCGTACATCCGACAGGTTGCGGCGTTCATCATTCGCCAGCCGCACCACCATATCAAAACGCTTCTCGCCTTCATACACCAGGCCGGTGCTCTGACCAGCAAAAGCAGTGTTGACCACGCGGTTAATGTCGCTTACATTCAGTCCGTATTGCGCCATGGCATCCCGATTATAGTTAATCACCACCTGTGGCATACCGGTAACGGTTTCCACGTACAGGTTTATGGCGCCATCCACCGTTTTGATCACCTAACCCAGGCGGTTGGCATAATGCGCGAGGGAGTCCAGGTCTTCCCCGAATATTTTACATACTACATCCTGGCGGGCGCCGGTCATCAGTTCGTTAAAACGCATCTGTACCGGGAACTGGAAGCCTACACTTACACCTGGCACTACGGCCAGTTCGCTGCTCATTTTCTCCGACAGCTCATCAAAGCTGCGCGCAGAAGTCCAGTCTTTTTTATCTTTCAGGATCACCATCATATCGCTGGCTTCCAGCGGCATCGGATCCGTGGGAATTTCAGCGCTGCCTATTTTAGTCACCACCTTTTCCACCTCCGGGAATTTTTTCAGAAGAATAGCCGCGCATTGTTGTGTGGCCTGAATGGTAGTATTGAGATTACTACCGGTGAGCAGGCGTGTTTCTACAGCAAAATCGCCTTCTTCCAGTTCGGGGATGAACTCCCCTCCCATTCTTCCCAGCATCACCATCGCTATGGCAAACAACACCAGCGTGCCGGCAATCATAGCCTTGGGAAATTGCATCATCCGGGTTAGTGCCGGCTGGTATTTTCTTTCCAGCCAAATCATTATCCGGTCGGCCAGGGAAGGTTTATGACTGATCTTTTTGCTGAGGAATAATGCGCTCATCATCGGCACATAAGTAACTGATAACAGGAAGGCACCCAGGATGGCAAAGGCCACGGTAAATGCCATGGGCTTGAACATTTTCCCTTCAATACCCTGCAGCGACAGGATCGGGATGTATACAATGAGGATAATGATCTGGCTGAATACTGCCGATTTGATCATGGTACCGGTAGAAGCGTTTACTTCTGCATCCATGATGGTTTGGTCTACCATGCGGGTATTCCTGAAATGCCTGGAGTGACTGAAGCGATGTAAAATGGCCTCTACCACGATCACGGTACCATCTACAATCAACCCGAAGTCGATGGCGCCTAAACTCATCAGGTTACCTCCTACGCCAAATTTATTCATCAGAATCACGGCAAACAGCATCGACAGGGGAATTACGGAGGAAACGATCAGTCCTGCACGCAGGTTACCCAGGAAAAACACCAGTACAAATACAACGATCAACGCTCCTTCTATGAGGTTTGTTTCCACTGTTTTTATCGCGTTGTTCACCATTTTGGTACGATCCAGGAAAGGTTCTATCACTACGCCTTCGGGTAAGGATTTTTGAATATCGGCTACCTTTTCTTTTACGCGTTTGATAACCGCAGAGGAATTTTCTCCTTTCAACATCATCACCACGGCGCCGGCTACTTCTCCTTTATCGTTGAAGCACATGGCGCCATACCGGGTGGCCGCTCCCAGCTGCACGGTGGCTACATCGCGGATCAGCACAGGCATCCCGTTATCCAGGTTTTTTACGACTATTTTTTCGATGTCGGCGATACTTTTGGTAAGTCCCTCACTCCGGATATATAATACAGTTGGCCCCTTCTCGATATATGCACCGCCGGTATTCTGATTATTTTTTTCGAGCGCGTCAAATACATCAGCGATAGCTATATTATTAGCTTTCAGCTGACCAGGTTTGACGGCGATTTCGTATTGTTTAAGTTGTCCGCCAAAGCTGCTCACATCTGCCACTCCCGGTGTGCCCAGCAGTTGCCGGCGTACTACCCAGTCCTGCAGCGTACGTAATTCCATTGGACCATACTTGCCTTCATAGCCTGGCAGCGGGCGAACCACGTACTGGTAAATTTCACCGAGCCCGGTGGTTACCGGCGCCATAGCCGGCGCCCCTACGCCTGCGGGAATTTCCTGTTGTACCTGTTGCAGCCGTTCGCTGATCTGCTGCCGCGCCCAATACACATCAGTTTCATCGGAAAACACAATTGTTACCAGCGATAATCCAAAGCGGGAAAAGCTCCTGATCTGTTTCAGGCCGGGAATATTGCTGCACGCCTGTTCTACGGGAAAGGTAATAAGCCGTTCCACATCCGGCGCTCCCAGCGACGGGGATACGGTGATTACCTGTACCTGGTTGTCTGTAATATCCGGTACGGCATCAATAGGCAGGCGGGTTACCTCAAAGGCGCCCCAGCCAATCAATGCCAGCACAAATAACCCTATAATCAGCTTATTCTTTACAGAAAAGCCAATGATCTTATTTAGCATGTCCTTGTTCGTTAATTCAACAAAAAAATAAAATGCCGGCGCCACCTGTCAGCAACAGGCGGCCACCAAAACGGGTAAGCTGATTATGCTTTGGGAGGGCGGAAAAGTGAAGTAAGCGCGGGTTCAGGCAAATAGTTGTCCTTTAGCGCCGGGTAATCGATCCTGATTTCACGGAAGGTTTGCTGTTTTACGGCAATGGCTTTGGCGAGGGGGATAAACGAGAGCTGCAATGCATGCAGGTCTACCGTTTTATAGGGTAGCTGCATGTCCCTGTCGTGGTCCCCGTCGTCATCGTCCTGGCCCCAGTAGTGCATGCACAGGAAGTCCATCACACTCAGCTGACTGTTTCTCTGGTGATGCTCCTGGTAGTGAAGCACCAGCGCTGGTATTTTGAGCAGCTGATCGAAAGCAGTGTGATGAAGTATAAAAATAAGAAGCAATATGTAGGCCGCTCTTTTTTTCACGAAGGCAAAGATAGAAATTCCCGCTGTATCCGCTCATTATTTTTGACAGGGGCCAGGTGTAAGCGCGTGCATTAAGCCCCCCGACGGCATAACCATATTGGATCGATAAGGCGGTAAAATAAACAGCTGCTATAGTGCAATTACTTTCCCGTCTTTTATAAACCGCGTGTCCTTCACCGAACCGGCGCCCTGGAAGCGATATTGGAGACCTACGATATCCGTAGGCGCATTGGGGAAGTTCAGTGCATACGCTTCTTTTCCGTTGACGAGGAAACGTATGTGCCGGTCTTTTGCTTCCACTCTCAGCGTCACCCATTCATCCAGGTTACAACCAAATCCGGAAAGATCCGCATCGCGGCTGCGTGCCCCGGCGCCGGCGGCATACAGTCCCAGATCTCCTACACAACCTTTGGCGCATAAGGGAATAGTGATCAGGTCATTTTTGCAGAGGATTAGTATTTCCAATCGCTGGCAGGCGGCGGTGCCTTCGTGGTAATTACTTTTTACCGTGGTTTCAAAAATGAAATGATCGTTTTTTATGCCACCGAAGTCCTGCACATTAAAAAAACGCAGTGCCGGCGGCGCGGGTTGCAAGGAAATATGATAGCGGGATAGCAGCGATTCATCTACTGTGAGTTCCCCGTTTTTTGCTACTTCATTCTTCTTAAAATACAGCGGTACCCCATTTTCATTTTCTAACAAAGCCAGCCAGCCATCGGAGGCAATCATCAGGTCGTGCTCCTTTACGATCTGTTTACCAAGCATCAGCTTTGCCCTGTAATAACCGGGTTCATAATAAATAGCGGAATAGGTATGCTCCTGCGGGGGTACTGGTATTTTGCGTCTTATATCCCACGACTGTGCAATAAACACAGAGTCCTTGCCGGCGGCCGAAGCATTATAACTAAAGATTACCGAATTGGGTACGCCGGTGCTCATGATCTTATTACTGCTGAAAGAAAAGTGGGCCGGGTTAACGGGGGAGCCGGGCCGGTCGTTTGATATCAGCAACAGGTAGAGCAATATCCCGGTTGGCAGCAATGCCAGCAGCCAATAAGGCCATTTGCGGCGGGTAGTTACGATTGCCGCCGGAACCGGTGCAACAGCGGGCAGGGAACTGGTTACTGCAGCAGGCGCAGCAAACGTATCCGCATTTTGTTCAGCGGCAACAGGAGTCATGATCGAATCAGCACGCTCGTCCATGCTGCCGCGCTCATTATCCAGCGAAACCTGTCTTTTAAACTCCCGCCAATCCGCATACCCGGCAAATTTTGCCAATGTATTCAAGGTGGTAGTGGTGGGGATATTGGTATATTTCAGTTTGCCCCAAAGCCTTTTCAGGGTGGTAACGCTAAGGGTTACACCGGTGGCTTCTTCAATGGCAATGCTCAGTTTTTCAAAATCATAACTCGCCCATTGACTGCTGTCGCCCCAGTTTAACCGGGTTTCCACCAGTGCCAGGCACCTTCGTATATAATTTATTTCGAAACTATTATTCATTTTTTATTAATCTGTTGACTACTTGCACGGGTTTGCACCGACTTGCTACCGCCTTGAATTGCTGTTAAATTAGTGATAATTCATCTTTGCTGACCTATCCACTTAAAATAAAAATCAGGTCATGACAAAAACAGCCATCGGTTTATTATTATGTGTGCTCCCGCTATGTGCCCTGGCACAAAAAAAGAAAGCCGCGATTACAGTACCGCTGCAGGCAGCCAACTGGGACTTTACGCCCAACACGGTTGAATTCTTCACCTATAAATCAGTGCCCGCAATGAAGATCGCAGGTTCGAAGGATTCCGTCGTTTTAAAAAACCTGGACTTCAAAGATGGTACCATTGAATACGACATGGAACCGCTGGATCCCTATTTTACCTCGATGCACTTCCGCCGCGGCAGCCGGGAAGAAAATGAGTGTTTCTATTTCCGTACCGCTGCCGCCGGACAGGAAGCTGCCGTACAATATGCACCCTTTATAGCCGGTATAAACCTATGGGATATGCTGCCCGAATATCAGAATGCCGCCTGGTTTGAAAAAGAAAAATGGAATCACGTAAAGCTGGTGATATCTGGTTATCAACTACGTGTATACGTAAATGATACCCTGCACCCGGTACTGGAAGTACCCCGGCTGGAAAGCAACAGCTGGCATGGCGCCATTTCATTCGACGGCCAGGTGATCATTTCAAATCTTGTCGTAAAACCGGATCAAACAGATGGACTATCAGCACAGGAAGGTGTGGACATCACCAACAACGATCCCAAATATCTTCGTAAATGGCAGATAAGTCCGCTGATCAATATGCCGGAAAAAATTGATTTCAGCACGGCACTCTTACCAGGTAAAGATACTCCCTGGGAAACCATTCGGGCAGAAAGACGGGGCCTCGTTAATATTACCCGTAAATACGGAAGCACGGCCACGCGTACACGAAGACTTGCATGGTTGAAAACAAATATCAATGCTGCCACAGACCAGGTACGGAAAATGAATCTCGGGTTTAGTGATGACGTATGGGTATTGTTAAACGGGAAGTATGTGTATATAGATAAGAACACTTACGGCTCTCCTATTATGAAAGCCCCTGAAGGACGCTGTGCGCTGGAGAACAGCTCCTTTAACCTGCCACTCAAAAAAGGGGATAACGAATTGCTGATTGGCGTAGCTAACGATTTTTATGGCTGGGGAATTGTTGCACAGCTGGATAAATTCATAGATATAACGACAGAAAAATAAGAAAAACAGGAAGACTGTCCTGAGCAAAGCAGTCTTCCTGTTTTATTTCATCTCCGGAAAAAAATTAGTAATTCAGTTTTGTAATGGAAGTTACATCACTGATTCCCTGGAAATAAATCCCTTGTTTACCCACTGCAGTAGCCACATCTATCACATAGAGATATAATTTCCCTTCATCATTCTTCAACACGTAGTAGGCTGTTTTTTTATCGCTGTCTACAAACACTTTCATGTTATAGCTCATTTGCGCATGTACCGGTACACCGCTTACAGGAGTAACAGTTTTATTGTAAACATCCACGATAGCGAGTTTCACTTTACCACCGCTTACGCCGCCGGTTTCACCGGTAGCATACAGGGTCATTAAAAATTTGCCATCCGCAATATATTCTCCGCGGGCTATTTTTGCACCAGCCACCGCTTCCACATCAAAGAAATAGCTTTGATCAAACTCCTCGGTATTCTTCTTAATACGCACTATGGCAGAATGTTTAGTGGATCTGAGGCTACCCGATCCGCCGGCTGTTGACCATGCGTATACATCGCCGTCTGTTGTTTGTTGTACGCCCTGCATACCAAACCAGTTACCGATAAAACCGGTGCGGCCGTCGCGGATTACTTTCTGGAAGGCCAACTCCGGGTATGAGAAAACAGCGATCCAGGTACTGTCTACATACTTGGTATTTGCTCCATCCACACCCGGTGTAGTGTAATAAGGGATGTACACTTTGTTATTCACCTGGAACAGGCCCGTCCATACTGCCATTTCATCCGTACCGGTTATTTTAGACAGATCCACGGTGTTGCGACCGGCCACCTTGCCATTAACCGCATCAAAGCGGTATAAGGTAGCCACGGGGCTTTCCTTGGAGCGGTTAACCGAACCGCCTACATATGCATCTTCATTTACAATACCGTAAATGCCGGTGAACTCCGTATTAACCGGCTGACCTGCCGATACCAGTTTACCATTGCCATCCAGCTTATAGGGAGAAGTAGGACCTTGTGCAGCATACACAATACCGAATAATTTATTGTGCTGCCTGATAAATGAATAAGCTTCTGTTTCCACGCCCACACCAGTGGTGGTTAATGATCCTTTCGTTACATCTTCCACAGGTACTATGTAACGTCCTGCTTCGCCGCCTGACCCATCTGTATATACCACAAATACGAATTTTGATTTGGAGGTACCGCCATTGTTGCCGCCGTTATCGACTGCCGGCTTATCATCTTTACTGCACCCTATACCGAAACCTGTTATGCCCAACATGCAAAGTCCTATTAATAACCGACTGCGTTGTAATTTTCCGTACATCATATATTTATTTGGATTTTAAAAAGTGTTATGATTTCAATTGTGATTTTCCTGGAAGAAGTACCTGAGTTTTATGCTAAAAGAGCGGCCCGGCTTCTGTAAACTGAAGTTGTCGAATAAAGGTTTGTCCGTGATATTTTGTCCTTCTGCCGCAATATTGTACCGGCCATTAGCCAGTGAATACACGAGGTTGATATCATGCGCCAGCTGTTGGGGGATATTGTTCTTGGTATCTTTATCGCCCTGGCTTGGCCAGCGCAGATAAAATTCATGTACATATAAAAGATTGTAACCAATGGTCAGCAGTGAGCCTTTGCCGGTAATATCCGGGATACTCAAGGCGGCGTTACCATTACCAAAAAAATAAGGAATATTAGGAATCCTATCTTTATATACCTGGCTCTGCACAGTACTTCCAGGCTCTATCCGGGTGTTGTTACGCAAGTTTTGATAAGTGGCATTTACACCTGCGGTAAAAATATGACGATAGGAATACCTGATTTCTCCATCTATTCCCCTGTTGGTTACATTGCGTGTATTTACCGGCATCATTGCCGCCCTGCCTTCAAAGCTCACCGGTTGCAGCTGGTTACGGATATAGTCTTTCGCATTTCTGAAAATAAAATTCACATCAGCCATAAAATGATCGTCCTGGTGAACAGCAAAGCTGTAATTCAATCCCACATTAATATTATCGCTGCTCTCCGGTTTAAGGTCGGGGTTACCCGTCAGGTTTACTACGTCGCCAAACAGTTCATCATTTTCGGGGAGCCGGTAAGTTTTTTCATAGGAAACTTTTGCCTGTAATGCCGGCAACAGGAAATAAGTAGTAGCCACGCCATAGCCCAGCCTGGAAACGGTACCTGTTTGATGATAAAACTCACCATTGGCTTTGGTATTGGTTTCACTGGCCTGGTAATAGTGTTTGGCAAACAGGCTGGTGCTCCAGCGGGTATCCCAATCAAACCGATAACCCAATCCTGCAATATTCTTGGTGGTTTTCTTTGGTTGCCTATCCGCTTCGTTATCCGGGTCAAACTTATTCTTTCCTTTACGGTTAAAAGTCGTGATCACATCATTCAGTACGATCGAATGGTGTTCGTTGAGTTTATAGCTGAGGTTTACGTTGGCAATCCCGTTATTGTTCTTATACTTATAATCTATCCGGCTTAATTCACCTCCCGGTGCGGCAGGGTTATTTTTATCCTTGTAGATGAACTGTCCCAGCCAGTTGTACATTCTGAAAAGCGTGTCCACCGAACGTTCTTCGCCTAAATTGTATCGGCCGTTTACGCGCAGGTCCAGACCTTTTGTAAAGAGATTTGTTTTAACATATTTCAGTGTTGGCTGGATAATATTTCCTTTCCGGGTGCGGCCGCCAAACACTTCATACATCCGGTTACCGGTTTGTATGTCAGCTTTATTATTGCCCAGCGTGATCCCTACCAGCAATTGATCCGCCCATTTTTTTCCCGCCACGCCTATATTGGCCACGAGCGTTTGATTACTATACTGATCATGAAAACGGCGTACACGCATAGGCGTATACACGCCTGATTCCAGGTCGGCCACATCTGCGTTTACCCAATAGTTGTTATCTGAATAATTCTGAAATGCATTCAGCTGCAGCATAAAGCCGGTCTTTGAAGTATAGCCGGCATTGAGGGAAGACTTATGCGTATTAAAAGAGCCATAAGAATAGGCCATATCAAGATAAGTACGCGGTGTGGTGTTGGTAACGATATTCACCGCGCCGCCCAGCGCATCGCCACCGAGCCACACGGGCACTACTCCCTTGTAGATTTCAATACGTTCTGCAAAGTTAACCGGGATATTATTCAGCTGGAAGGAAGAGCCGAAATTATCCATGGGCATACCATCCACAAAAAATTTCACCTGTTTACCTGTGAAACCATTCACCGAAAAACTAACATCGGATCCTACCCCCCCGGTTTCCCGCACGCGTACACCGGATACACGGTTCAGCACCTGGCCTACATCCAGCGTAGTGTTGTAGAGCTTTTTGGCGTCGATGGCTACTACATTATAGGACTGCCTGTTTACCGTTTCTGTAGCAGAACGTCCCCAAACAGTAACCGACGACAACTGGCTGTTGGCAGGTTTCAGGCGAAACGACAATGGTCTGTTGCCTTCCAGCGGAAGCTTTATTTGCTGCAGCAGCGGTTTATATCCCAGGCCGCGGATTTCGATGGTATAGTGTCCGGGCGGAAGTGTATTAAAACTGAAAGTACCGGCGGCAGAAGAAGTGGTGCCTTTACCGGTTTCACGGATGAGCACAGTCGCCGCTACCGGCGCTCCTTTCTCATCTCTGACGGTCCCCTCAAACCCGGTGTTTCCAGGTGACTGAGCCAAACCGGCATTCAATAGCAGGCATAGGGCTGCCATTAACAAAATTGCCTTATTTTGCATTGCTTTTAATGTTTACCACGTTTTAAGCCCCTCTCATAAGGAGGGTGGCCGTACAGGAGCGAACTGTGCGGCCTTTTTTATGATGAAATAACTACCGTTTACAGCTATGATTAAACAGCTCCAATCGGGAATATTTTTGATACAACTGATATGTGAAATACATTTTTTTACAGATTAAGGTATCTCCTTGCTACCGGCGGTTGTTCGTATGCGCATACAATACATCATTACCTGGCTTCCGGATTACGGGTACAAAGATCGTCCACTCTGCCGGCAGATGTTTTCGAATATGGGAAAATTTTCATGCTGTTATCACAGCTTTAATTAACTTAATAGAAATATCTATTGTTGTCATGCTCAAAACTATCCTTAACGATGAATTAACCGGCCGTATCCGGCAAATGAAATACCTGACCACCGACCAGGATGATACCAATTATGGGTTTGAAATATCTCATTATGATGAACGCGGACACCTGACAAAATGGGAGTCGTTTGATGAATACGGCGAACCTGCGAAAAACCTGGTGTACCTGTTTGACGACAACGGTGTACTGCAGCAGGAAACCCTCAGCTGGAGCGACGGCACTATCACCTATAGTCATTACTATTATCCCAACGGTCAAATCAGGGAAACGTGGGAATATTACAACAAAGAGCTTCACAAAACCATGTACGATGAAGCCGGCAACGTAAAACATCCAACCGGGGGCGGCGCCGGGATCGATATGGAAGAAGATCCCTATAATGAGCAGTGGGAAAAAAGAGCAGGTACAGATGAAGATGGCAGCCCGGTGGAACTGGAGTATTATTATTCCTTCGGCGGTTTGTTTGAAATCACCAAACGGAAATATGATGAGCATCGCCAGGTGATCATGGAAGCCACCTTTGCCGGGGAGAACGAACTGATAGCAAATACACCCCGGTCTGTTACTACCAGCGAATATAACATCCACCGTCACCTGGTAACGCAGGTAAATGAGGAGTTGAATGGATCGGGAGACATCCGCCGTACCATTTTCCGCTATGCTTTCCAATATGACGCCCAAAATAACTGGATAGAGAAAGTGGAGATCATGAATAATAACATCACGGGGTACGAAGATAGTATTCGTTTTATCCGGAAGCGGGAAATTGAATATATTCAGTAATCAATACCATCATATGCTATCTAACCGTCACCTGGTTTTTATGGAAGTGGCTCACCACAAAAGCTTTTCAAGGGCCAGCGAGGCGTTGTTTATCTCGCAGCCCGCGGTAAGTACGCATATCAAAGGACTGGAGGAGCAGTATAGGACCAAATTATTTGAAAGAAAAGGACTGCAGATAGAGTTGACCGAAGCAGGACAATTGTTATATAATCGCCTGTTGACCGTGAAACATATACAGCAGGAAACGGAATTTGACATTTCTGTGATCCACGACCAGCAGCAGGCCACCGGTATGCTGAACCTGGGCGCCAGCACTACTGCAGCGTTATATATTCTCCCGAAAGTAATGTCGGCGTTTCACCGGGAATACCCGCTGGTGGATATTTCCCTGTTGAACCGCAACAGTGAAATTGTATTACAGGCGCTGCTGGACAAGGAAATCAATATCGGCGTCACGGAGGAGAAAGGGCAACTGAGCAATATCACCTATCAGCCTTTTCTGAAAGACCAGATTGTGGCGGTATGCAGCCGTAATAATCCTTTGGCAAAGAAAAAGAACTACCCGGTAAAAGATATCCTGCAAATGCCTGTAGCGATCCGTGAGCGGGGCAGCGGTACATTGGAAGCGATCAAAACCGGGTTGCAGAAAAGCAAGATCCGGCTGAATGACCTGAAAATCAAGGTGCGCCTCGGCGGTACCGAGGCGTTGAAGAACTTCCTGCTGGAGTCCGGTTGTGTGGGATTTTTGTCTACCCGCTCTATTGCCAAAGAGTTGCAACACGGCGAACTCACCATTCTTAACTTCGAAGGGCTGCGGATAGAGCGCAGTTTTTACTTTATCCAACGCAAGGGTGAAACCAGCGACCTGAACAAGCGTTTCATCAAAATGGCCAAAACCATTTATAATTATTAATTATAGGTCATAATATTTTCATATAGCCAGGATTATATGCATAAGCCTACATTTGAATCATATAAAACGTGGACATATTATGAATATGCTTTTTTATTATGACGAATTGTACAAAGCGGCTGTAGAAAGAATTAATAAGATCGTGGATATTTCTGTTCAGCAAAAGAACAGTTTAATACAGCGGCTAAAAACGCAGGCCCCTTTCTTAGCAACCACCACGGAAGACATTGATCTTGTTGCCCAGCGAATGATGAACTCCCTAGGTTCCGTTCTATGCCCGGATGCAGCAGCGGATTTTGCCGGAGGCAGCAAGCTGCTGGAAATGGAAATGTTGCACAACGGGGAGTAATCATTACCCCTCGTTTTTTTTTATAAAAATCCGGAGGATGGGCCCCCGGATCTTCGAAAAATCTTCCATCTCCTTTGATTGGCCTATACCAATACCGGTGGAAATGGCGCTGCCATGGCACGTTCAAAGGCAACCGGCTGCAATCCTGCGGCAATGCGTGCCGGCCAGTCGGGGTTTGCCAGTGCCGCCTTCCCCAGCGAAATAAAATCTGTATGTCCTTCCCGTAACGCCTTATCGGCTACACGTAAATCGTCCATCCCGCCATTTGCAATGACCGGCAGACCGGTTATTCGTTTAGCCATCCCAGTTAGCGACTCATTATTATCATAAACGCCCAGTTTTTCCCAGGTGCTTCCCTCGCCGGAAATATGTACATAGTCGGGCGCCGCCTTTGCTACCTCTTCCAGGATGGCGGCAGCGGTAACTGCACCATCGGGCCAGCGGTAATGAAAATCATTCACCTTGCCTTCCGAAAGCCGCAATCCCACAATAAAGCCAGCCGGCACTGCCTGCCGGATCGCCGCCAGGCTTTCCGCAATGATGCGGAAACGATTTGGAATACTGCCGCCATAATCGTCGTCCCGGAGATTGGTATATGCCGTCAGGAACTGATCCGGCAGATAGCCGTTGGCCGCATGCAGCTCGATGCCGTGAAAACCTGCGGCCACCGCATTTTTGGCAGCATCGGCGTATCCCTTTACTACATTACGTATATCCGTTACCGTCATCGCCGCCGGAACAGGGAAAGGCCCGTCTCCTCCTCCATACGAGCGCAATTTTGTGCCCAGTGGCGTTATCACGGAAGGCGCCTGCGTTTGGGTTAAATGCTGGGACAAGGCGCCCGCATGCATCAGCTGCGCTATTACCACCGTCCCATGTGCTGTTACTTTATTCACCACCGCTCGCCACCCGGCAATCTGCTCAGGCGTTACAATACCTGGCTGATGCGGATAAGCCTGGCTGGCTATCTTATCTGTATATAATCCTTCTGTGATAATAATACCAAAACCTCCCTGTGCAAATTTTTCGTAATAGGTATTCATGGCGTTGGTGGGAATACCCGCCAACGTGGCGCTGGCACGGCTCATAGGGGCCACTGCTACCCTGTTCTTTATCTGCCGTTGTGCCAATGCAAATGTTTCAAAAACCGGATGTGTTGTCATATCTCAATATTTGAAAACAAAATTGGGTTATCGGCGGCGCCCAAAAAATGACATTTGGTAATAAATTAGGGAGATGAATTACGACCTGGCTATTTTATGCCGCAAGCGGCTCAGCGATTCTTTGGTAATGCCCAGGTAGGCCGCCACCTGGTGCTGGGGCAGCCTGGTTTCTAGAAAAGGATAACGGGTTACAAACTCCCGGTATCTTTCAATGGCCGGCTTTTGCAAAAATAAGATCCTGCGCTGCAACGCGGCGCCGGAGCGCTGCGTGATAATATGGTAGTACCGCTCCACCGCCGGAATATCCTGGAATAAAAGGTGCAGCTGCGCTTTTGTGATCTGTAATATTTCCCCGGCTTCCAGTACATCAATATTAAAAACGGATGGTCTTTCGTGGAGCATGCTGTCGAGGTCTGTCATCCACCATCCTTCTACACTGAACTGGAATACATTTTCCTTTCCCGCATCATCAGTTTCATATTGGCGGCAACAGCCTTTGAGCACAAAAAATTCGTACCTGCATATTTCCCCTTCCCGCAACAGGAACTGCCCCCGATGGGTTTTCACGGTTTCAAAATACGCCGGTATCCGGGCTATTTCTTCCTCCGTGAGGGCTACATGCTGAAGGATGCTATCGGTGAGTAGTTGGATCATGTAGGGTAAAGATAGGATGTTGCCGTTAGCTTTTAGCCATTAGCTTTTAGCTTTTAGTAAATGCAGCGGATTTTTTTTTTGCCCAGGATTAAACTGATTTTGATGATTTAAAGGATTTTACTTTTTGATTAAGAAGATTTTAAAAGATTTTGGAAGATTTACGTAAATAAATTCGCATATATCTTCCAAAATCTATTTTATCTTTTTAAATCACAAGAAAAAATCCTTTAAATCATCAAAATCAGTTTAATCCTGGGCAAAAAAAAAATCCGCTGCATTTACTAAAAGCTAAAAGCTAATGGCTAATGGCTGCAAGGGCCTATCACTTTCTTCAGTTCCTGCCCATCCGTCATCCCTCTTGTATTAAACTCGATGGAATCCCGGCGTTGTCCGGGGTAGGTGGTGCGGATCACATAGTCTGTTTCCTTTTCGAGGGTGAGGTTGATCTCTCTTCCCGGTTGCCCGATAAAGCACCAGCCAATACCGCGTTGCCTGTTATAAATATAGATGCAGGCATCGTTCAGCGTAGGACAAATGGTTCCTATAAATGGAATCACCAGTGCTACCGGCGTTTTGGTGAGGGTATAAGATGTTGGTGTGGTAATGCTGTAAATATCATCGCTTCCTTTGCCACCGGTGCGGTTAGAGGAAAAGTAAGTGTCGCCGGCAAAAGCGGCAACAAAGTAAAAATCATCGGCGGGGGAATTGGTGGGATAGCGGAGGTTTTCCGCTGTGCTCCATTGCGCTTTGCTGCCAGTGCTATGAAAAATATCAAAACCACCCATGCCCATCCAGCCTTTACTGGAGAAGTATAAACTGCCATCCGGCGCAATGGTGGGGAATTCATCGTCTTCTGCCGTGTTGATAGCGGGGCCACAGTTCACGGGCGCACCCCATTTGTCATCGCCTTGTTTTTCACTGTACCAGATGTCGGTGCCTCCTTGTCCGCCGGGCATATCGGCCGCAAAGTAGAGGATGTTGCCATCATTGCTGAGCGCCGCATGCCCTACTGAGTATTGATCGGGTTTGTTATAAGGGAAGGCAACCGGCTTACCCCATTTACCATTTTTATCTTTTTCGGCAGAGAATAGCTCCAGCCGGCGATAACCATACTTTACCCGGTTTTCTTTTACGCCGGGAATATTACGGTCCGGATAAGTCATGGTAACATAGGCCGTATGGTAATCTTTATCAAATGCGGCAGGCCCTACATGGTAACGCGACCAGTTAAACGACGGTGAAAAATCCTTGATATATACGTTGCCGTAGTTAGCGGTGTCTCCTACATAGAGGCCATAGTAATCGCGGTTAGTGCGGCCATATTTATTCCGGTTATACCGGCTGCCATTATCGAGCTGATGACGGTATAATGAATCGGAAGTAAATACTACACCACCGGGATAATGCGTAGCGCCCCAGTCAGACTGGGAAGTGTTTAACCGCTCTACATTACGGATAAAAACGGTGGTGGGCGTTTGTATCCATTCAGCGGCGGCATCACAGCCGGCAATACGGTTTTTTACTTTTTCGGATGATGGAACTGTTTGTGCATACTGTGTATAGGCAACTTTGGCTTCGGCATATTTCCCCTGGCTTTTGAGCATGTCGCCGTAATATAAACGGGCATCCGGGGAAGCATCAGAACGGGTGATCAGTTTAGCGTACCAGTTGGCCGATGCTTCATATTTGTTTATTTGCCGGTAAGCATCGGCTAATCGTTCGAGGACCTGCGTAGGTGTTTTTTCTCCACGTTTGGCTGCTACCCGTTCATAGAGTGAAGCAGCTTTTGCATAGTCGTATTTGGCATAATAGATGGCGGCCTGCTTATCGAGCGACAATTGTTCCTGTGCCGATAAAAGTTGTACTGATAAAAAAAGTAAAATTATTCCAGCATAATTTTTCATAGTATATGTTTAAATGGATATCCGTACATAGTTAAACCAACACTACCGCGCAGATTTTTATCAAGGGACCAAACATCGTTCATGTTTTTTGGGTAAAAAGGTGTTGGGCATGCTAATGGGCACGCCGCTTCCCGTAGTGACTATGCTACGAAAAATCAATTTTTAAGCATCGGAAAAGGAGGATACTACAACCACTAACATGACAACCGTCAACAACCAACAGTATCTTTCCCGTTAATCAACAACAAACTGAGCAGAAAGTTTAGTAATTATTGTAATTATGAATACCGGTAATACCGGCCACAACAGCATACCGTATCATGAATCCTGCCTGCCATCGGGGAATTAACGATTTTGCCCTTTGCCGGGCCCGACGGCCATCGGGTTCCGGCTTTATAGCAGGCGCTTTGATTCTGGTTTACTTTCTCTGAATAAGCTTACTATAACGTGTTTAAATTGAACAATGCCCATAACGGGTAAATCATCATGTGCGGGTATAACAAGCAAGGTGAAATGGATGGAATTAATTTGTGCCGGTATCGGCGAGTACTACTATTTTTCTACCGTTCACCTCGAAATGCACCTGGTTTTTTGCCAGTATTTTGAGTACCTGCGTCAATGTCAGGTCGCGTTGTATTCGTCCTTCAAATGCTTTATCAGAAATATTCCCCTGGTAACTTACTTCTACATCATACCAGCGGGAAATTTGCCGCATTACATCCGGTAGTGTGGACAAGTGAAACTGGAACCAGCCATCTTTCCAGGCTACAATCTGTGCTGTATCTATATTTTTCCGGATCTGTACAGTGCCGTTTGCAGGCAGCATTGCCTGCTGACCGGGGAGCAGTATGGCATTGGATTGCTGACCGGCAATGACCTTTACTTTTCCTTCCAGGAGGGTGGTATTGATACTGGCTTCTTCAGGATAGGCATTGATATTAAAATGTGTGCCCAGCACTTCCACTTCCGCGCGTTGCTGTATGGTTACCCGAAAAGGCATGGCCGCGTTGGCAGCCACTTCAAAGTACGCCTCACCGGTAACCGCCACTTTTCTTTCCTGGCCGGTAAAAGCGGTGGGGTACCGGATAGACGAGGCTGCATTCAGCCATACCCGGGTGCCATCAGGCAGGCGGATCTGGAATTGCCCGCCACGGGGCGTGGTAAGCGTATTATAAGTCACCGCCGTTGCCGCAGCCGGTGTATTATATTGCAGCTGCCCGTTGTATTGATGAATGCCCTGCCCTATTGTTTTGTTGGCGCCGCTGTCGAGCGGCACCTCGGAACCATCACCCAGGGTAAGTATCGCCTTGTTATTTCCGGGAGCCACATCATTTTTCATGACGGGGACTGTGTTATGTGCCAGCAAAGGCTTTTCGGGGCCGCGATGAAGCAACATCCAGGCAGCGCCGCCCAGCAACAGTACCGCCGCAGCGGCTGCCCACCAGCTACGGCTGATTTGGCGTACCGGCGTTTCCGGGGTAACAGGAGCCACTGGGTTTAACTGTTCCCATACCCGCTGTCTGGCAACAGTATCCGACAAACGCCGGTAAGCGGGATTTTCCCATACCTCTCCCATTACGCCTAGCAGGGTTTCTTTATGTTCCGGCTCCTGCAGCGCATTCCATAACCGCTGGAAGTCAGCTTCCGACAGTTCATCCGCCAGGTATTTGTTCAAAAGTTCCTTTAATTCGTCTGCGGTCATAATAGCATTACAGTTTATCCCTTCTACCTAAAGACAGGCAAATGGACAAACAGGAAGTGCCGGGTTTAAAATTTATTTTATTTTTTTTGGGAGAAGATAAGATACAGGCTGCCGAGGATAGCTGCGTGCTCCTGCAGATACCTGCGCAGGAAGGCAATTGCCTTTACAATATAATCTTTTACAGAGGCCTTGCTGATACCCAGCTGCCGGCCAATTTCTTCGTGGCTGAGGCCTTTTTCCCTGCTGAGCCGGAAGGCTTTCTGTTGTTGGGGCGGCAGCTGTTGTATGCCGGCTTCGATGATAGCCTGCAGCTCCCGCTCTTCTGCAAATGTTTCCGGTCCTGTATGCAGGGTGGTTACCTGGTATTGCAGGTAATGGCTGTAAGCTTCTTCCAGCTTCATCCGGTTTAGCCTGTTATAAATAAGGTTGCGGGTAGCAATAAATAAAAAAGCATCCAGGTTGTCTATTTCTCCTGCTTTGCCACGGTTTTGCCAGAGCCGCATAAATACTTCCTGTGCCGTATCTTCAGCCAGTTCTGATGATTTGGTAAACACCAGGGCAGTGGAATATACTTTATCCCAGTACCTGTTAAAAAGCTGGCTGAAGGCATCTGCATCGCCGGCCGTCATACGACCGAGCAGCATTTGATCACTATGACAGGAGTTTATCAAAATAAGAAATCATATTAGCTGCCCAAACATAACAAAATTAATCAACCGGTTCATCATAGGCAGTTCTCCCGTTTTATTTCAATTACAGATTTCCACCTCCCGTGGTACCGGTTATGGGGTGATTGTGTAGTTTAATACAGGATTAAAACCATAGTACTACGGTGACTTCGTGGAAGGACAAAACAGTCTGGTAAAAATGAAAAAATGTCGTATTTTTGCATAAATAAATGTCGTATTTTTGCAATCACAATTCGCTTATAATCAATGAAAAAAGCAAGAACAATAGAAGCCAGGATTTTAACCCGGATTAACCGGAAAAAATCGGCTGTTGTTATGCGTAGTGACTTCGGCGATTTAGGCGGATATGACCAGGTAGGCAGAGCGTTGCGTCAATTAACCGCAAAAAAGAACCTGATCAGGATCGGGTATGGCCTGTATTCTAAAGTAAAAACATCTTTCGTAACGGGAGAGGTTATTCCACAGGAATCCTTACCCGTACTGGCTAAGGAAGCAATGAGGATTTTAGGCGTTCCTACCAGTCCAACACGTGCAGAAACAGATTACCAAACCGGCAAGTCCACACAAATTCCCACCGGAAGACTAATTGGCGTTGAATCCAGAATAAGTCGAAAAATCACTTATAAAGGAAGCTCTATTAGTTATGAATATGCCCGCCGATAAATCACTGATCGAGGAAATTGCAACAGAAATGAATATCAGCAGTTCTTTCGTAGAAAAGGACTGGTATGTAACTCAGATTATCAAGATCGTGGCCGGACTTACCTATGAAGACTTCGAAATAGTTTTTACGGGTGGAACTGCTCTCTCCAAAGCACATAAGCTGCTACAAAGATTTTCAGAAGATACAGATTTTAGGGTAACGACCAACATGCTGTTTAACAAAAGTAAAAACCAGCAACGGGTTATACTTTCGGGTTTAAAAAAAACGCTCGAAGCAGCATTACAGGAAGCTTTCCCTTATTTTAAGTTAGAAATAAGTGCCGGAAATGATAATTATTTTATGATCATGAGGCTCTCGTACCCCTCTTTATTTTCTAAATCTGAGGTATTGAGACCACATCTCCTGCTGGAGCTAACCATTACAACACTGGCGCTACCAACTATTCATTTGCCAGTGTCCTCCCTGATCAATGAAGTTTTAAAAAGGCCGGCAGAGGTAGAAAGCATACCATGCACTAATCCGGTAGAAAATGCGTCGGATAAATTGAGCGCTCTCCTTTGGAGAATCCCACACAGAGATCGCAGCAACGCAGACGACGCCCCCACCATTGTAAGACATATTCATGATCTTGCAATATTGACTGAGATAGCAATTAATCATGGCGACTTTAAAAATCTCGCAACAACTACGATATTACATGACGAAAAAAGGTCTCCAAAAGTGCGGGGGCTTACACTTTCTGAGAAATTTTCCCAGGTTCAAAATATTCTACGGAAAGAAATAAAGGAGTATAACCTTGAGTATACACGATTTGTTCAGGGAATGTCCTATGCTCCTCACAGTAAAATTCCTTCCTTTGCGGATGCAATGAAAAAATTCAATACACTGGCATTCTACGTGCAATAGATGTATAACCGGAATATCCCTGCTCCCACCAACGCTGCCAGTAAAGTATTCAGAAAATTTACCGCATCATTTCCGATAAACCGCCTCCGTTCCAGTGTAGCACCCAGTACTGAATCCACCAGGTTGCCTGTTATTCCGGCGAGCAGTACAAAGCATACCTGTTTTCCCCAACCAAAGAAAAAACCATATACTACTGCCAGCAGCAAAGCGCCTGCGGCGCCCAGCAATGTACCTTCCAGGCTGATCACGCCATCCAGGCCTTTGGGTTCTTTTTTAAAAGTAAGGATGTTATAAAAGCGGCGGCCATATACCATGCCCAGTTCAGACGACAGGGTATCTGCGGTGGCCGAAGCCAGGCTGGCGGCCAGCATCAGCCGGTACAGATTTTCCTGGGCCGGATAAAGGAATGCCAGCAGTCCCATAATAGCGGCTACTCCTCCATTGGCAAATACCTGGCCTGCAGTTCGCCGCTGGGGAGGAAGCGCTCCTTCAATCGTTTTTAGTTGTTTTTTGTGAGAAGTAGCAGTAACGCCGAGGATAAAGAATCCGCCAAGGAGTATTAGTCCGCCCAAACCGGCGCCAAGCGCTACCAGCATAGCAATAAAAACCGCCAATATGGCCGCTGGTACTGTTAATTTACCGGTTTTTACACATACCACAGCAATAGCGATCACCACTATCGCTGTTATCATCAGTTGCGGAGAAAAGGATAGTTGCATCATGAAGCGCAAAACTATGCAAATATCTCATTCCGGTTTTTTAAATATAGGGGGCCGCTTTTTCTTTTACCCATTCATGTTGCAGGGCCCAGCTGTTCCATACTGATGTTGCCCATTTCCTGATGCCGGTGTAGAGCTCTTCATTGGTATGGGTGCGCAGCACTTCCTGTACCGTAATAGCTGCCGGCTGTGCGGGCGGGGTCAGCGGCGTCCATTGTTGTTTGGCAATAATGCTGTGTACATGTTGCACTTTACGGCCGGAAAACTGTTGTTCCAGCGCCAGGTATAACCCGATCAGCGCATAAGCGGTAGTAATGCCCCGGGCTACACCACCGGCATGTTGGGCGCTATATGCATCTACTGCCAGCTGGTAGTGGAAGTCAGGATCCTCCAGGGCAAAAGTGCGGTCAGCAAGCTGACTGAAGAGATCCAGGCATTCACCGGATGCATTATACCTGTCTGAAGGGGCCAGTTGCTGATCCACAAGATGCAGATTACAGGCCGGGCAAATGATTTTGTTTGCTGTCATAACGCTGCTGAGTTAATGCTGGTGTAAAACTTAAATTTAATGAATTAAGCTGAGCCAAAATGCAGCGGGTTTTGTCTTGCCCAGGATTAAACTGATTATGATGATTTTCAGGATTTATTTTTAGATTTTATTTTCGATTTAAAAAGATTAGCGAAGAAAAAAGCGGATACTCACTTCTGTCTTCGCTAATCTTTTTAAATCATCAAAGAAAAAATCCTGAAAATCATCATAATCAGTTTAATCCTGGGCAAGACAAAACCCGCTGCATTTTTGCTAAAAGCTAAAAGCTAACAGCTAGAAGCTGGTTCATTTCTTATACCAATCGCGCAACCGCACCTCTATTCCTTTATTACCGGCATCCACCAGGCTTTTAAATTGTTGTACATCGCTAAAACCATCCTTGCCGCGGTAGTGATATGGATATACTATTTTTGGCGCAAATGCCAGCACAGCATCTGCTGCTTCTTTTACATCCATGGTGTATGGCAGATTCATACATACAAAGGCGACGTCAATATTTTTGAGGGCGCGCATTTCGGGAATACCCTGGGTGTCGCCGGAAATATAGATCTCTTTCTTGCCTATGGTTAACACGTACCCGTTTCCCCTGCCCTTTGTATGCATGGCGGTTGGACTTTCCGGCAGGTTATACATTGGGATAGCCCATACGCCTATGCCGGAAATGGTTTGTTTGTCGCCGTTTTTCATCACGGTAACACCTTCCTTACCGGCAGCAGGTATTTTGTCTGCCACAGCAGGAGGCACAATAATGATGGTTTTTGCAGTTTTGATACTGTTAATGGTAGCGGCGTCAAAATGGTCGCCGTGAATATCGGTGACCAGGATAATATCGGGGCCAGGCAATCCTTTATATTTTTCAGCACCACCCGTAGGATCGGCGTAAATGATGGTTTTTCCCGACTGCAATACCAGGCTGGCATGCTCAATGGGTTGTACTGTCAGCTGCCCGTTGGCGGTAGGAATAACATCCGGCTGCACCCGCTGCGCAGATACCATACCCGCAGCCAGCATCAAAAGGGAAGAAAGCATTGTGAGTTTCATAAAAATAGTTTGTAGTAGTTAAATTTAGACATTCCTTTTTATTTTCTCTACAAATGCTACATTCGTAGTGTCTGCAAAATGTTTTAACCTTAATGAGATCCTGGCTTTTCTTTCTCTTACTAACCTTTGTTTCCGCCGGCGCATTCGCACAAACCGACAGCAGTGCCCAAATTACAGCGGATAGTACCAGCAGCTCCATACAACCGACCGACAGTTTAATCCGTTACCGGATCAACGGTGTTTATCTTAAAAGCATCTGGCAGGACCTGAAATACACCGTTGCCCGGCCCGCGCATTGGCAAAAAAGGGATTATATCCGTCTCGGTGTTATTGGCGGTGTTACGGGAGTATTGCTGGCCGGCGATTACGGGGTAAAGCAATTCTTTATACACAACCAAACCAATTTCGTGACCAGTGTCACCAACCAGATAGAGCCTTTCGGCAACAGCTATTCACCCTACCTCGTGGCCGGGATGTATGTGGCCGGCGTGATTGCGCATGACCGTAACCTGGAACATGGTGGCCTGATGGCTGCCAAGTCACTCATCATTTCCACCGCCATCTATGCTACCATCAAAAGCATTATCAGAAGAGGCCGTCCTACTTACTATGATTCTCCTTTTAACTTTGACCCTCCTTTCAGCAAGGATAAACATCATACTTCCTTCCCTTCCGGGCACAGTCTTACGGTAATGACAGTGGCCACGGCCATGGCTGAGCTATACGGTAAAGACCACCCATGGGTACCCTGGGTGGCCTATAGCATCGCCGGCCTTACCGGCGTTACCCGCCTGTATGAAAACCGCCACTGGAGCAGCGATGTATGGGTAGGACTGGCACTGGGACATTTCGTTACCAAAAGCATCTTCAGGCGGCATCACCTGCTGGAACACAAAAAAGCGATTGCTGCGGGACTAGCTTTTTATTAAACCGCCGCTATTGGTGCATCTCCGAAAAATAGGAAACCTCTCCGGCCATATCTACTCTCAGCACAACAGGATTGCCTTTCTTGTCTTTCAGTTCAATAAAATAATTATCAGCATCTTCGAACTGTGTGCCATAGAGAATCATATCTGTTTCATTAGCTTCATTATCATCAAAAAAAATAACAGGTGCATTTTCATAACCTGTATAATGTTTCATGATATCCTTTTTTCCCGCTGCAGGCAGTTCATCAAAAGTAGCGGGCCGTGTAGTGCCTACTAATGCACCTTCCCCGTCATAAAAGGCTGATACATGGCGGCCGTTATCGTCCGTAAAATCGGCCCGGTCGTAATACAAATCCCTGGACCAGGTAACATTGTCCAGGTTTCCAAAATCAATAGCAAACTGTTGTTTTGATACATCGCTGATATCTTTCCCTTCCAGGGCGCGCAGCGTAATTTTTTGCTCCCGGCGTTCTTTGCGTATCTCTTTACGGTTCATGGCAATAGCAGGACTGCCGGACTGGGCGTAGGTAACAATTGCGGCGATCGAAAAAGCGATCGACAGGATAACTCGTTTCATGATTGCAAAATTTATGTTAATGAATAAACAGTGCAGCATGGGTTAAATGGAGTTCCCAACTATCATAACAACGCATTTAAAGCGGGGTTCTGAAGGAAAAGTTAAAAGTAAAGATGCCGAACCCGGGCATTATATGGGCCATACCGGAAATGTTTGGCAATTCCTTTCACCTGCTTTATCTTCCCGGAAATTTCAATTTTCATGAAAAGAATAGCAGCTGCTCTTATGTTGGTAGCCACCTGTAATGTTTGTTGGGCCCAGGAAGATGAAAAATGGCAGGAGCCCAGCAAGGCCACTGTCGCTTACCAGGAATACCGTGAAAAAATAACCCGACCGCCCTATGGATTGGAAAAAGTATCCCTGCTGATCAAAAAAATAAAGGATGATGATGAAAGCTCCACCCTACCTCAGAAAGACTATCTCTCTTTGTCGCTCAGGGAAAAGTTCACCTATCATATGATCCATGCAGAATCGTATAGCCAGAACTGTGATGCCATGCCACCGGTGCCGGAGTCAGAGAAAAAGATCTTTGCACAATTGCCCGATCCGTTTGGTGAATACAGCTGGAGCGAGCGACAGATGAATTATTTTAAAGCCCATCGTGATACCATGGTAGCGCTGATGACTGAATCTATCGGCAGAAGCAACCGCGTAGGGGTAAACTATAAAAAAGCGATTGTTGAAATAAATGGCAAAGAGATGATTCCTTTGCTGATCAATACTTACAACCGGGATCACAAAGACAAAGATATCCTGACCCTGTTAATGATCCTGATGAAAAATAATGAATACACGCCTTTCCTGACTTCTGCTTCCTATAAAAAATTATTTTCCGACGCAGAAACCAGTTACCGCGCCTTCCTGAATTTTAATACGGCCAATGAAGAACTGATCATTCAACGGGCTACCACTTTTTATAATGGGCTTCCTAAAAAAGGTTAGCATATTATTCCTGCTGGTATGTACGCATACCTGTTTTGCACAAGACAAGTGCGGTTATGTGCTGGTGCCCAAAGGACAATACCCTGTGGGTAAAAAGCAACATACGCTCAACCCGTTGCGAAAGGTAACCGTCGACTCTTTTTACATCGCCGCCTGCGAAACCACCAACCGGCAGTTTGCAGCGTTTGTAGCCGCCACCGGTTATGTAACCGATGCAGAAAAAAAACATGATGCGCTGGTGTTTGAACCGGGGCTGCGCGAATTTGAATGGGATAACGACAGCAGCGCTTACTGGCGCTTCCCCAATGGTGTTGACAGGGGCGGTATTGAGCGGAAAATGGATCACCCGGTTACGTGTATCAGCTATAACGATGCACTCGCCTATTGTGAATGGGCGGGTGTTCGGCTACCCACCCTCGATGAATGGGAAATCGCTTCCCGCGCCGGCGCCACTACGGACTATTTCTTCGGTGCAAAAAATACGCAAATCGACCGCTATGCCAATATCTGGCATGGTGCAGATCATTTGCAGGCCGACAGTTCAGACGGATATATGTATACTGCGCCGGTAGGCAGTTTTCAACCCAACGCCTGGGGAGTGTACGACATCTACGGCAATGTGTTTGAATTTTGTTCGGGCAAAGTATTGGCGAATGAAAGTCCAACACTGGCGCATGCGCGGGGTGGATCCTGGTGGTGCAGCAAGGCCTCCTGCTCATTCTTTAATTCTGCCGATATAGGGCGCGTAAATAAACGGGCCTCTTTCAGCAACCAGGGTTTCCGGGTAGTGAAAAAGGCCATGTAACCAAATATTGGCTATCTAAATGTTATTCCATTTTCGTAGAAAGATCTGTTCTTATCTCCTTTGATGACATTTTTCTCAGCAACACCACCGGTTTAAAAGGCACTTTAAAATCATTGCGGTTAATTTTTACGCTTTCACATGCCGTCAATACAAAAGCCGGGCTCACCGCCTGCTGCGGCGGGAGATAACCGGTCATCCAGTTGATACGGTTATTGCCGAACACAAGGTTTCCCGTACTGCGGGCCGTGAGTACCGGGTAATCGTAGATCCGGAAATCATTATTTTCTATCCTGATATTCCGGTGTACCATATAGCCTTTCACCAGCTCATGGTTTTCCGGTGCAATGGCAATCACAAAATTACCGGGAGTAAGATTATAGCCACAGCCTTCAAAGGTGTTGCCGGCAATGTATACATCCTGTACCGGACCGGACTCATACCAGCTGCCGGCATCATCTGCAATGAGGATGGCGTGCATACCGGTTCTGTAAAATGTATTATTTTCTATTACTACTTTTTTACGGGTAGTTACCAGCAATCCTCTTGTGTTGACCGCTTCAAAACGACTGTTCCGTACTGTCAAAGATGGCACCCAGGTAAGGTTTTCCAGGCAGTCGCCAATACGTACAGACGCCGGCATATCATTGCTGAGTGTTACTTCCATTTCCCTTTCGGAGATCATCCTGGCCGCTGTAACCACGCTGTTTCCATAGCCCTGCAATGCTGCACTATGTATAAAACCTACGCTATCACCTGCAAAGAACGCGGCAAAGCCATAGGTTTGATGATGCATAAAGCGAAGCTTTAATATCCTGGGTGAAATTTTCTCCGTGATCTGCAGATGCGTTCCATGTACGTTGATAGGATCATCATGCAACCCTTTGAAATGAGCATCGGTAATTTCAATAGCTCCTTTGCAGCTGGAGAAGTGCATCCCGTCTGCAAAAGAAGCCATTACGCGGCCACCATTTTCCGCCGGCATTACATTGATATGCTGGTAATGGAGGTTCTCAGAAAATTGAGATACAATACCCAGTCCATGCATATACCGCATGTTAATATTTTCGAGATGTACGTTTTTACAATGCTGTATAAAAGCCCCTACCTGGTCGCGGATACCATCTCTTACCGTAAGCACGTTGCCCGGTGCACCTTGAAAACCGGAAAAGTCGCCACTGAACTGCACCAGTCCAGGCGCTATCAGTGAGGCTTTACTTTTTCGAAAAGGCTCCCACGAAGAGTAGGTATACAAGCCCCGCGCCGTATCCGTCAGCACGGCGTGAAATATTTTCTGGCCCCATTTTTCCCCATACCACTCCAAACGCTGATTGATAATGGCAAAACGCGAATCCGGATGCACCGCCGCCACTACAGCACCAGGGCTCACGGACTTCAAGGTCATTTCCGACATAGACGGACGTTCAAAATCAACGCTGATATTGCGCAGGGTAATATCTTCACAATAGTCAAACAACCAGGTAATCATCTTACCATGAAATACAAATTCTGCTCCGTTCCCTTCAATGGTAAGCCCTTTGAAATGATCAAAAAACAACCCTATCGTCTTTATCTTGCTGGGAGCTTCCTTTTCGTTGGAGGTATTGGAAATAAAATATTCCTTCTTTACGGCACTGTCGGGATAAAAGTCGTAACGGCCTGGTTGAAATTCAAGGATAGCGCCGGGTTGATCTTTACAGGCTGCTATGGCCTGTTGCACGCTCGTTGTGGCATCCGCAAAGGTATTGGGCGCCATGCTAACCCGGAAGCGTTGCTGCGCAACCACCGACAGTGAAAACAGTGTGCCGGCAAACACGAACAACGGCCGGAAATAATGTTTCATCATGAGAGTAAAGGCTATATCAGGGCGCCAATATAAAGCAAAAATACCTGCCATGAAAGCCCTGCTGCTCCCCTAATAGGGGCAAAATCTTCCAAAAAGCATGGCTGCCCGGTGTTCTCCGGCCATCAATCGATTTCAGTCCCTGTAACAAAAAGGGCGTACCCGGCAACCCGGTACACCCTTGCATTACAGCCGTTCCCCTCAGAACGTAGCCATATCTTCCGTATAACGATTGTATAGATGTCCTGCAGGCAGGACATTGCGGGCTCATTAAATGCCGGCTTTGTCGTAGCCTGCACTCCTGGCGGTTTCCAGCTTAAGCCGGAGCTTTCAACTTTGACCGGCAGAAATTTAATCGGCAAATCGCGGTCAAAGCTCTCTGCATCGGCCCGGCATTGAAGCCCTGAACGATCAGCCATCATTTTATTGACCCTGAAAAAATCCTCCAACTCGCTGTAATCTATATGACCGTCCTGAAATGCCACAGCATCCACTGTGCCGCTCCCTTCTTCAAATATTTTTTCTTGCCCAGGATTAACGGTGATTATGATGATTTACAGGATTTTTCCTTTAATGATTTAAAAAGATTAGCGAAGACAGAAGCGAGTATCCGCTTTTGTCTTCGCTAATCTTTTTAAATCAAAAATAAAATCTATAAAAATAAAATCCTGTAAATCATCATAATCACCGTTAATCCTGGGCAAGAAAAAATTCCGCTGCATTTAACTAACAGCTAATGGCTAAAAGCCGGGGTACGGTACCGCCTTCCCCGTAGCCTTGTACACCGGCAGCTGTCCGCCTTTTTGTTTTAGTTGCTGTGTGAGCAGTCTGGCCAGCTCCTTTGTTTTATCGGGATAGCGGCCCGATACATCATTGGCTTCATGAATATCAGCTTCCAGGTCATAAAGTTCCAGGCGTCGTTGCTTTTCAAAATAGATCAGTTTCCATTTGCCCTGACGGATGCTGGTAAGCCAGGAATTATCAGTACCTAGTTTTCCGCCGGTCCAGTCGTTAGGGAAATTCCAGATCAGCGCCCGCTGGTTATCCCGCAGCTCCGGTTGTTTAAGGTAAGGTATAATGCTTCGTCCATCCAGCTTTTGCACGGTCTTGTATTTTTTTATACCGGCCCATTCCAGGATGGTAGGATAAAAGTCTTCGATGATCATGTACTGCGGATTAACCGAACCGGGCTTTGTCACCCCATTCCAGCGCACAATCATCGGTTCCCTTACACCACCTTCATACAGCGACCCTTTACCGCCGCGCAACGGGAAATTCTGGGAATTATCAGCGCCTTGCCTGGGTGCATGGGAAAAGCCCCCGTTATCAGACATAAACACAATAATAGTATTATCGGTGAGATGATGCTGATCGAGGTAATCCATCAGTTCCCCGAGACTCTTATCCATACCTTCTACCAGGGCGGCATAGGCCGCTTCCGGTGCAGGCAGTCCCATATCGAGGTAGCGTTGTACGAAGCGGTCGTCTGCCTTATAAGGCAGATGTACCGCGTAATGCGCCATATACAGGAAGAAAGGCTGCTGCTTTAACTGGGCCGTATCCATAGCCAGCATGGCTTCTTTGGTAAGATCGTCTGTCAGGAAATTATGATGACCGCGGTATTTTTCAAGTCCCGGCATTTCTGCCTGCAGGATAAACTTACCGGGTACACGGCCAAAATCTTCCTCTCCCAGGTAGGATGCCGGATGACCGGCAGCGCTGCCTGCTACATTCTTTACAAAGCCCAGTGCAAGCGGATCGGCGCCGATAGTTTGATAGGCGCCGAAATGCGCTTTTCCACATTGAATAGTATAATAGCCATTTTCCTTTAACAGCTGAGGTAACGGGGTAGCATATACGCTTTTCTCCTGTCCGGGGATGGGCGAAATACCGTTTACGTTCCAGTCGGGGATAGTGAGCAGGCTATCATTTCCATCTACCGCTTTATTTTTCATGGAGGTCCAGTTGCTCACCCGATGCCGGGTTACATTCATGCCGGTAAGAAAGCTGACCCTGGAGGGTGTGCAAACGGAGTTGGCATAAGCGTTGGTAAATTTGGTACCGGCTTTACAGAGGCGCTCCATATTGGGTGTGCGGAATTTCCGGTTGGCAGGTGTAATACTGTCCCAGAAGGGCACAGAGGTATCCTGCCAGCCCATATCATCTACCAGGAAAAAAATAATATTGGGTGATTTTTTTGACTGGCATTGTGTGGCCGTCGTTATGCCGGCGAAGAACGCCATTAGCAACAGGGAATGTTTCATTACATTCATTTTAATTTCAGTTTGTTCACTGTGTACTGACAATCTTAAAGATAACGATAAAATCTTTCACATGATAATTAACCGCCTCGATCACCTGGTGCTCACTGTAAAAAATATTGCAGCCACCTGCCAGTTTTATGAAACGGTGCTGGGTATGGAAGTAATCGCCTTTGGCGACCAGCGTAAAGCGCTGCGATTCGGACATCAGAAAATAAATCTGCATGAAAAGGGGCATGAAATAGATCCTAAAGCCAACGCACCTACGATGGGATCGGCTGATCTTTGCTTTATTGCAGATACACCAGTGGAAGAAGTGTTAACCGAACTGCTAGATAAACATATAACAATACCTGAAGGCGGGATCGTAGAACGGACGGGCACCACAGGCAAAATACGTTCTGTTTATTTTCGCGACCCTGATGGGAATTTGTTAGAGGTGAGTAACTATGTTGTTAAATAAAAGAGAAAGTTTAATATTGTTTTTCTGCAAAAAACGCCCTATTTTTATGGCGTTGACTAAAATTTCATGATTTGTTAACTGATTACAACCGGTAATAAACATGAGTCCTGCAACAGAGAAATTTTACTGTAGTTTTTGCTTTTGAAAATGTAGTTTTTGCTTTTGAAAACATTTAGTTTTCACGTTTTTTTTTGCTTTGAGAATTTACTTAATCCACAGAATCCAATAACATGTAAACCAGAAGGACTATTGTTATAGACCCGCTACCATGCGCGTTTTATAATCAAATTTTCCGCAAAAAGGAACAACAAAAATACCCGGTTTATTTCCGGCACGGAAATACTATGCTTGTATTGTAGCCAGCTTTCAACGGAACCACTGGAATCCATGCTATCCGCTTTTGCGGGTAAAGTTTTTTCATGCCATAAGCCATTTGTACACTGATCATAAAAATGATCAGCTGATACTTTCATGCCAAAACCAAATTAAAAATATGACAGAGACCCACGTGTATGCCTGCCTGGATCAGATCATTTATACATAGCTATAGTTAAAAGCGTGTAGGCGTATACGTTGTATCATTATTTTTTCTTTATATCTAAACACAATTTAAACCGTATGAAAAAAGGTTTACTGCTATGGCTATTGCTAGCCATCGGTATGGTGCATGCTTTTGCCCAAACCCGAACGATTAAGGGTAAAGTTACTGACACCCAGGACGGCACAGCGATTCCTGGTGTATCCGTAAGTATTAAAGGTTCTAAAGTAGGAGCTGTATCCGGTGCTGACGGAACATTTTCCATCCAGGCTGATAACGCTACTTCACTGGTCTTTTCTTTTGTAGGTTATGAAACCAGGGAAGAAAAAATTGGTACCCGTCAGTTTATCAATGTTGCAATGGTAACCAGTAATAAAGTATTGAATGAAGTATTGGTTACCGGTTATGGTGAGTTAAAGAGAAAAGATGTTACCTCTTCCGTAACCGCAGTATCCGGCGCAGTTATTAACAACCGCCCGGCTACCAGCTTTGACCAGGCATTAACCGGCAGGGCCGCAGGGGTGAATATCAGCACTAACTCCGGCGTACTGGGCGATGGTGTAAACATCCGTATCAGGGGTGTAAACTCTATCAGTAACAGTAACCAACCTCTGATTATCCTGGATGGTATTCCGATGAACACCAACGTTAACCTCAACGTATTCAACAGCGGTAATGGTACCCGTTACAACCCACTGGCAGATATCAACCCGAACGATATTGAAAGTGTGGATGTACTGAAAGATGCGGCTGCCACTGCGTTATACGGATCCAGGGCTTCTGCGGGTGTAATCGTTATTACTACCAAAAGAGGTAAAACCGGCGCCATCAGCGTTAACTACAACGGCTATGTTGGTTGGAGCAAAGCCGCCCGTTTGCCCAAACTGCTGAACGGTGATGATTTCAATATCATCCAGAATGAAAAATCAGCCAACTCTACACCAGCAGGACAAACACCTGTTATCATTGCTAAAGACATTGATGTAAACGGAGATGGTAAACCAGACAGAACAGATTGGCTGAAAGAAACCTTCCAGACAGGTATCATCCAAAGTCATCAGTTGTCACTTTCCGGCGGAACCGACAAAGCAAAATTTTATGCTTCCGGTGAATATGCTGATCAGAAAGGGGTGGTACTCACTAACCGTTTACGCAGAGGCGGTATGCGTATGAACCTGGATGTAACGCCTAAAAAATGGTTGAAATCAGGTCTCTCCCTCTACGCATCCAAAACAATGAACAACGGCGTATTATCTGATCGTTACCTGGCAGGTGCTACTTCTTCTTCCTACTCCGCCATGCCAAACGTGCCGGCCTATGATAAGAATGGCGAGCTGTATATTAAGCCCAACAATGGTGACCTGGGTGATGGTAACAATACCATCACTACCAGCAACCGGTTCAACCGTTTCTTCAACCCACTTTCCAGTGTGCTATTGGGCAGAAATGATAACACTTCCACCCGCGTTTTATCTTCTGCCTATGTAGAAGTAGAACCTATTCCGGGTTTAAAAGTAACTTCCCGTTTTAGTGTGGACTTCATCCAGAACTACGAAGATCAATACAGCGGCCCTAAACAGGCTGGTAACGGTATTGGTTTGAATGGTCTTGTGCAGGAAAACCTGCTCAGGAAAAACCAATGGAACTGGTCTAACTATGCCACCTATACGAAAAGCTTTAACAACGTTCATTTCATCAATGCCATGATGGGTATTGAATCCCAGTTTGCACAGGAGAAAAAACTGTACACCGGGCAAGGTAACCTGGCAGATTCTTACTTCAAAGAAATCTATGATGGTTTATATGCCGGCGTAGAAAACAGTTATACCGGCGGTAACAATATTGCCAATGCATTTGATTCTTACTTTGGTAAAATTGGCTACAACTACGGTTCCAAATACTATTTCGATGCAACACTGAGAGCAGATGCTTACTCAGATTTTGGTCCGAACAACCGTCGCGGTTATTTCCCCGGCGCTTCCGTTGGATGGAGAATCTCTGAAGAAAATTTCTTTAAAGACCATATCTCTGTTATCAACGATATGAAAATCCGTGCCAGCTACGGCGTAGTAGGTAACTCCAACATCAAAGCCTATGCCTACAGAACCCTGTATGGTGGTGGTAGCTACGCAGATATCAACGGTTTTTCCCAATTCCAGATCGGTGACCCTAACCTGAAATGGGAAACTTCCAAAAAACTGGATATCGGTATCGACGTGGCCTTGTTAAAAAACAGGATCACTGTTACCGCCGATTATTTCAACAGTAATATCAATAACCTGATCCTGGATGCACCGGTACTGGCTACTGCAGGTATTCCATGGGATCCTACCGGTATCCCCGGTTCCATACTGACTACCAACATCGGCGCCATGTGGAACAGAGGTGTGGAATTAACGGTAAACACCCGCAACATCGAAACCAAAGACTTCAGCTGGACTTCCAGCCTGAACGTTACCTTTATTAAAAACAGGGTAACCGCTACCGCCGACGGATCTGACCTGATAAAGGATAACAACCGCGCCAGCATAGGCAGAACATTAGGTGTATTCCGCCTGATTGAATGGGGTGGCGTGAATCCTGAAACAGGTTTCCCGATGTACTACAACAAGAACCACGAGCTGGTAATGTATAACCCAACACCTGGTGTTGTAGACAAATGGACTACCCCTGATGGTAAAAACAAAAAGGCGCCGATTACATCCAGCGATGCACAATACCAGGATAAATCGGGTTACCCTACCTTTTTTGGTGGATTAAACAACACCTTTACTTATAAAGGTATTGACCTCAGCATCTTCCTGCAATACAGCGGTGGCAACTATGTATACAACGCTACCAGGGCAGCATTAATGACTTCTTTCTTTGCTAATAACCTGGAAGAAATTAAAAACAGGTGGACACCGGAAAATAAAAATACCGATGTACCTAAACTGTTCCTGGCCGATGCTACTATCACACAGGCATCTACCAGGTGGCTGGAAAAAGGCGATTTCCTCAGAGCGCGTGAAATCAGCGTTGGCTATACCTTCCCCCGTATCAAACAATACCTGGGTTTAAACAGCCTACGCGTATACGGCCTGGTACAGAATGCCTTCATGATTACAAAATATAAAGGCGCAGATCCGGAAATTAACACCAACCGTGAAAGTAATATCAACTACGGTGTGGATAACAGGGGCGTACCTATCCCAAGAGTATTTATGCTTGGTTTAAATGTTGGATTCTAATTGTCAGTTATTTTAAAAAAGAGAATTATGAACTTTAAAAATAAATCAAACTTCACAACAAGACTGAATAGCCGCCTGGCTATTGGTGCGGTAGCGCTGGCGTCTGCGGTGATGTTTTCCTGCTCTAAAGTAAATGAACAGCAACCATATGCCAAGCTGGATCCCAAGGATGCGTTCAGCAACCCGGAGAGGATCGGTAAAGCTGCCGTTGGTATGTATGATGCATTACAAAATCCGGAATTCCTGGGTGGCCGTGTACTGCTGTATGCCGACCAGCGTGGGCTGGATGCCAACATCGCCGGCTATTTTACCAATATCGGTACTTTTGATATGCAGTCCATCAACAACTTTGCATTCAACTGCTGGTCCGGTGGTTACAGAACTATCAACGAAACCAATTTCTTTTCCATCAACCTGAAAGAAAATGAAGCGGTGGTAGGGCCAACAGTAGCGGCAGGTTATTATGCAGAAGCGAAGTTTATACGCGCACTGTCCTATTTTTACCTGGTGAATACCTTCGCACAAACATATGCCGACCAGCCTACTGCGGCAGAATCAGGTGTGCCGTTAATCCTTACTGCACCCAGAGACGGCGCGGAAGCTACAGATCCAAAAAACAAAGTAAAACGTAATACCGTACAGGAAATCTATGATCAGATGATCAAGGACCTTACCGAAGCAGCAGCGGTACTTCCGGTTAAAACCGGTGATGCCTTTGCAGACCATGCCAGGGCTACCAAAGGCGCTGCACATGCACTGTTGTCCCGCATCTACCTTTACCAGGGCAACTGGGCCAAGGCCAGGGACTTCGCTGACAGCGTATTACTATCCAGCAACAAATATGAACTGGATGCCACTCCTGCTGCCGCTTTTTCTGCTGGTAACTACCAGACCTCCAAAGAGCGGATTTTCTCGGTAGCCATGAACTCCGGCGATAACCCAAACACCAACAATGCGCTGGGTCAACACTATGGTTCTAATGGCCGTGCCGACGTTTCTATCAGTAAGTTATACCGCACCCTGCCGAACTTTGATTACCAGACCGATCTGAGAGGTAAACCGCTGTTCAGCTACAACATCAACAAAGACAACGGCGATACCATTGCTTTCTATACCAAAAAGTTCTTTGGTACCAGCACTTTCGATGCCTGGGTTCCTGTAATCCGTTTGGCAGAAGTAATGCTGATCAAAGCAGAAGCACTGGCAAGATTGAATACCGGTGCGCCTGATGCAGCTGCCGTTAAACTGTTGAATGATATCAGGGCCAGGGCAAAAGCCAGCGTTTTGGCACCGGCTACGCAAGCGGAACTGATTACCAACATCCTCACAGAACGCCGTATTGAACTGGCTTTCGAAGGACATGGCGTAACGGACTTCCAGCGAACAAAACGCGACATCCCCGCTCATGGCAATGTGGTGCTGCAAAAATGGAATGGCAACTATACTATTTTCCCGCTGCCTTTCGCAGAAGTGGAACGTAATCCAAACATGAAACAAAACGAAGGTTACTAACCACGCTTTGTTTTCCATAAAAAAGAATCCCGGCTGCAGATGTAGCCGGGATTTTTTTTACCCAATTACCAACTTTACTTAAAGAAAATCTTCCTGACCGATTTATTTCCGCGCTCCACCACATACAGGTTCCCTTCTGCGTCGAGGAATATACCATTGATCATAGAAAACGCAGCTTGTTGCAAGGTGCCATCTGTATAGGCCGCCACCGGTGCAGCACCGCCTTTCCAGCCGGTTATTCTTATTACCTGGTCGTCTTTGATGATACGGATAGCATGGTTGTCTGCCACATAAAACCCGTTTATAGCCGCATCGTACACAATACCCGTCATACCGGCAAAGCCGGCGCTGCGCAATGATCCGTCGTTATATCCCCACTGCCCGCCGGCATACACCAACCTCGCGCGATCCACCGTTTTTATCACAGACGGATAATCCCCTTCTATGGTATAAAACACGCTGCCTGCATTATCTATCGCAATATTATTACCGGGCGTATCATAGCCGTTTCCGATGGAGGAAGCATTACCTGCCGCATCTACCTTCATCACACCACCATATTGCGCGCCCACGAATATGTTTCCCTGCTTATCTATACCTATGCCATATGGTGCAAAGGCCAGTCTGGCGTAGGTAGTTACCACGCCCGCCGGTGTAACCTTACGGATCATTTTGTTAAACAGGTCCACCACGTACAGGTTGTCCTGCGCATCGATGGTAAGCCCTGTTACATAGCTGAACGCAGCATCTGTACCGGCGCCATTTGCATTACCGGCGGAGCCATCTGCCTTACCGGCAAACAGGGTCACTGTACCACCTGGTGTTACTTTCTTTACCACATTCATATCTGTAACAAACATGTTGCCTTTCGTATCTACCGCCACTCCAGACGGATTGCTAAAATCGCCGGCATCAGGACCGCCGGCTATCGTCATTACACCGGCTCTTTTAAACACGGGTCCGGTGGCATCGAGGGTACCTACTTTTACTTTCAAGGCGCCCGTAGTTACGCCTATGGGTGCTGTTACCTGCAGCGTAGTATCTGTAGCCGCCGTAACCGGAACGGCAATACCGTTAAAGGTGACGATGTTATCGCCCGCATTGGCACTAAAGCCCATCCCTTTGATGATGATGGCCGTACCTGCTAAACCGTTATCGGGCAATAACCGGCTTACCCCCAGTGATTGTTCTTTAAACAATGGCCCGTCGGTTTGCTGACCATTTACGGTCACCAGCATTTTCCCGGTTCCTGCTCCTGCCGGTACTTTTACCGTCATTTGTTTATCGGCCGTAATGCTTACGGTAGCTGGTTTACCGTTGAAGGTAACGCTTACTTCATCGGTGAGTGTGCTGAAATAATCGCCGGCAATATTTACCTCGGCGCCTGCCGGCGCACTCAGTGGCGCCAGGGTACTGATGACCGGTTTGGGGATTACGGTAAATACGTTACCAATTGTTTTTTGCCCGTTGATGCTTACTGCTACCGGTCCGGTGGCCACGCCTTCCGGCGCTGTTACCAGTAACTTGTTAGCAGCAGCGCTAAGCACAGTTGCCGGCTTTCCGTTAAAGGTAACGCTGTTACCTGCAGCCACTGTATTGAAACCCTCCCCGCTGATAGCCACCTGTGTGCCTGCGCCTCCTTTTAAAGGCTTTATAACGCTGATCACCTGGAATGTAAAGTCGGGTCCGGTTACCTCCTTTTCATTCACCTTCACCGTAATTTTGCCGGTGCCCGCAGCTTCCGGTACTGCTGCTACCAGCAGGGTATCGGAGGCACCGGTGATCACTGCCGCTTTCCCATTTACAGTAACCACAGCAGGTCCATCCAGGCTGCTGAAACCCGCGCCACTGATCCGGATATTCGTACCTGCGGGGCCGTTAGCCGGACTCACACCGTGTAAACTTAATGCCTGGTAAGTGTAGGTACCCAGGTCTACTTTACGCGCTCCTGCCTTTACGGTAAGAGGTCCGGTACTCCCCTGCTCCGGCGCCAGTACAATTAATACAGAGTCACGTGCATCCACTACTCTTCCTTCCGTGCCGTTAAAGGTCACTGTCACATTTTTTCCCAACCCTTGCCCCTGGAGCGTTACTATCGTTCCTGCATTACCGCTGTTGGGCCAGAATGTTTTTACATTCACAGCCGCATCAGCGTCGTTGTGTTTGTCTTTCCTGCAGGCGGCTGCCAGTATAAAGAAAGCTGCCAGCAGGGGTAAATATTTTTTCATTACGGATGTATTAACAAGATTTAAAAAGAATACCTCATCCCCAGCTGCACCTGTGCCCTGGAGTTAAAGAAATCGACCGAATACGGCTTGCCCGGATTTTGAAATGTATAAACAGGATAAGCGCCCGGGTTCTGTACCGCCGGAAATACCGGCGTTAAACCGGTACTGGCGGTAGAGTTAAAGGTATTGGGGGAGAAGTAAACTTTACCCCAGTTGCTGTTTACCAGGTTGGTGAGGTTTACAATATCCACCGAGAAGGTGATAAACTGTTTGCCTCCAAAATGATACTCCTGTGCAAAGTGAAGATCTGCCTGTATATTCCAGGGGGTACGGCCAGCATTCCGCTCGGTGAACTGCCCGCGGCGGGAACGGAGGTATTTATCACCATCGATGTACGCATTGAAAGCGGCTGCCTGTTCTTCAGCGGAGCCCTCTTTCTGCCGGAAATAATTTACTGCTTCTGCTGTTGTAGGAATGTACAATAAACTTACCTGTTGCGGTAAGCCCTGTATACTGTTGTTTACAATACCATAGGTAAAAGGACTGCCCGACTGCGCAGTGGCAAACAATGTAAGCGTACTTACCCAGCTGTTGTTCCATTCTTTGTTATAAGTAACGTTAGCGACTATACGGTGACGCACATCAAAATTAGACCATGCCAACCCTGGTTTATTGGGATTCAGCGCCTGGTTCAGTTGCCAGTTACTTTCCATAGAATTACGGATACCATTGGAGATATCTTTGGAACCACCATAGGTATAAGCCACGGAACCCTGAATACCGGATGCAAAGCTGCGGTTTACGCTACCGGTAATACTGTAACGATACCCTTCGCTGGTATTACTCAGCAGGTAGGCGTTGGAAAAATGCGGATCTACCGTACCGCTGTAAATAGGTTGCTGCCGGTCTTTATCATAGCCATAATATTTCGGATCGTCTTTAATATTTACCTGCTGGAATAATACATCTTTGATCGTTTTGGTGAACATGGCTTCCACGGTATACTTAAACCCGGCAGGGCTCACATAATCCATTCCCAGGCTGCTGCGCCATACCTGCGGCATTACAAAGTTGTTGTCGATCACATCTACCTGTGTTTTACCCGCATTACGGTTATTCATCAGGGCGCCGTTCTGCTCAATAAATTGTGCGATACCGTTGGGGTTGGGACGTAAAGGATCGCTGCCGGGAGCAAATGCCTTAGTATCTGCTTTCTGATCAAAGGAGCCGTAATTGACGCCGTTATTATAATAAGCGTAAGCTATCCAGGCGAAAGGAATGCGACCGGTAAACAGGCCGGTACCTCCGCGCAGGATCAGGCGTTGATCGCCTTTCCAATCGAAGCGAAAGCCCAGTCGTGGCGACACCTGCACCTTCCCAAGACAACCGTTATTGATCCGGTTAAGCGGCGTATAGGTATAAGTGTTACCAAAGAAACCATCGGTCCAGGCGTTCTGTGTTTTATCGCTCAGCGCAGGCTTTTCCGGCAGCCAGGTATAGTCGGCCCGCAGGCCCGGGATGAGTTTTAGTTTATCCGTTACCTGTATTTCATCCTGGAGGTATAAGCTGTGCATGTTTACACTAAACTTTGCTTCCGGATTTTGCAGGATATAGTCGCGGCTATTGTTGGTATAGTTATAACTCCCTCTTACGCGGTAGGGGTTGTTGTTAAGATAATCGTCGATACCCAGGTAATCTACGCGGCCATTCCAGCTGTTTACGAAACCATAGTTGATACGGTACAATTCGTTGTGGGTTCCCAGTAAGATGGTATGTTTTCCTTTGCGCCAGGTGAGGTTATCCGAAATTTCAATGGTGCGTTGTTTCATATCAAAGATGCTGGCTTCGCGGTCGGTGCCCAGGTAAATGGTGGTACCGGGTGTACGACCTGCGATTTGTACCTGCGGCAATGCAGGATCTGAATCGGGATTGCGTTTATCATGCACCATGCTGTAGCCGGCGATAAAGCTGTTAGACCAGCTGTTGTTAAAGCGCGACTTCAGTTCCATCACCGTGGAGCTTTGGTTATTTACCTGCTGGTATGCCATGCTGCTGAAACGAAAGTCCTGCTGATCGCGATCCATGTTCATGGCTTTGGATGTGATGGTGTTATTGCGGACGGACAGCTGATGTTTATCATTGATATTCCAGTCGATACGGTTAAAGAACTTCTGCGAGCGGGAATATGCGCTGTAGTTGCCGGCGGTACCGGGATCAAAGCTGTTACCGTAGCGATCCAGCGTTGCCTGCCGGATCTGGTCGGCATCTTTTATACTGAGGATATGTGCGGTTTCCGGCTGTCCTGCCAATAGCTGTGCGGGGTCTTGCCGGGAAGTAATTTCTTCATTTGTAAAAAAGAACAGTTTGTTTTTGATGAGCGGGAAACCGACCCTTACACCTGCCTGGTAATCATAAAAATCGCTGTTCATTTTACCGGCCGGGCCTTTCCCGGTGAGGGCAGCGTTGCGTCCAAACCCGTACACAGAACCGGTTACAGTATTGGTACCACTGCGGGTAACAGCGTTGATGCTGCCGCCGGTAAAATTACCGATCTTCACATCGAAGGGGGCAAGGTATACCTGCATATCTTCGATGGCATCGAGCGATACGGCGTTAGTACGGGTACTGGAACCGGGCATACCGGAAGTGCCGGTAATACCGCCTGCAGAAGGACTAAAACCGATAGCGTCGTTGTTAATGGCGCCATCGATGGTTACGTTATTATAGCGGAAGTTGGTACCGGCAAAAGAGTTGTCGCGGGAGCTTTGCGGCACCATTTTCGTCATGTCCTGCAAACTGCGTGAAACAGTAGGCATATTGGCCAGCTGGGTACGACTGATATTTTGTCCTGCGCCAAAAGTATTGGCCGATGCGCCTTTCCTGGTGCCTTTTACCGTCACGGCCGACAATTCCTTCCCGGCAACGGCGAGGTTAAAGTTCAGCTGCATGGGTTCACCGAGGCGGACGTTCAGTTGCTCCCGCTTTTGCGGCTGCATCCCCATCATGGTTACAGCAACGGAGTAAGGGCCGCCAATGCGGAGACCTGGCAAATAATATCGGCCATCTGTACCGGTAGCTACGCCATACCTGGTACCGGAAGGTTCGTGTACGGCTACCACCGTTACGCCAATGAGCGGTTCGTTTTTATCGCCGGTGATCTTTCCGCTGAGAGTACCATTTGTTTCCTGCGCCTGTGCCGGGAAACGGATACAGAGCAGGAGCACAAAAAAATAGGCTATGTATAAAATTTTATTCATCACAATTACTGATTTTCTTTTAGTACCTGGTCTATGATATGCAGCACGCCGTTGCCGGCCATGAGATTTTCCTTTGTTACATTGGCGGCTACCTGGTTACCAACTCCTTTCACGGTGATGCCGGTGTATTTCACGCCTGTTTTTTTCAGGGTGATGCCTACGTTATTCCCATTCAGCATGGCCTGTTCGGTTTGATCAGTAGCGCCGGTGGTAAGGATGTAATCGTAGATAAACTTCCGGCCGGTAAACAGGTGGTAGCGCAACAGCTCCTGCAGCAGCGCGGCATCTGTTCTATTGATGCTATCTACAGAAGGAAAGCCTGCTTTGCGGAATGCTGCATTGGAGGGTGCAAAAAAGGTATAGGTAGCAGCACCGGCTACCAGCGATTTCATACCGGCCTGCTGCAGTGCTACGTTTAAAAAAGTAAGACTGGTATCTGATGCAATCGCATCCGAAAGGGTTTGGTGTACCAGGGGTTGCAGCACTGTGTTGAGCACCTGGATCATACCGTTGCTGGCGGGCAGATTATACGCCAGGATGGGGCTACCATTGATCGTTAATACGGTGTCTGCACCTTTAATCCAGTGCGTCACAAACATTTTGGCGCCGGTAACGGCAGCTATTTCCTGGTTAAACTGGTAAGGAAGTTTATTCAGTTCCCAGGTGCCGTTCACGATATGATAGGACACCAGGCTATTGAGTACAACCGCACTTTCTGTAAGCACCTGTTGATTGGCAACATACCCCGCTTTTACAAACGCGTTGTTATCGGGCACCATCACGGTATAGGGTCCTTCCTGCGCCAGCATGTTACGATAGCCGGTTCTGCCAAGTGCTGTACTGAAGGAAGAAAAATTAAATTTATTGTCATCGATGATATAGGTCAGGCGGTTGATTTCGTCTGCTCCTGCAATATTATCTTTATCCTTTGTACAGGCCGACAGCAACAGTATCAATAAACCTGTATAAGTGAATTTTTTCATTTGGCTGCTTTTAAAAATTATCTTTTAAAGAGATCTCCTATTTCATGAACGACCCCATTGATCACTCTTATGTTCGCGCTCTTTAAACCGATATAAGGATAGTTGGTGTTTATTCTCCTGATGCCGGGCTGACCATTGTTATCAATAAATGATAAGCTGATGCCTACCGGCGGACTGTTGTAAGGCTGACCGGCATATAGCTCGAGGCCACTGAGAGCCGTAGCATTCCAAACTAAATCGTTGCTAAAGAAAACAGGGCCTACACGGGCTTCGGTTCCAGTTAGCTGGGAGGCGTTAGCTACTTCGGGTCCGCATGCCATCAGTATAGAGTCGATGGAAATAACCGGCTGCTGGTAGTACATATTTTCATCATAGTCAGGAGGTGGCAGTGGCCAGGAGCGGAGGCAGTATTGCAGGATATCCTCTGCATTGTGAAAACCGTTTTTGATAAATGCATCGTTGTTCGGGGCAAACAGGGTAAACTGTGCGAACGAAGATGCTGATTTCAGCAATGACAGTGGCTGGGGGATATAAGCGCTCTGGTACAGGCTATCGCAGATCAACAGGGCATCTACGTATAAGCTGAACCGGGGCTGGCTTTGCAGGTATTCCCACATCGTTTGCTGTGGTTTGCTGATCAGGTGATCAATGGAATAAATTACGCCGTTGGTACCTTCGAGTTGCTGTCCCCATTTACCGAGGGCGATGCCATTTACCAGCAGGTTATCACCGGATTTTGCCAGGAACTGGAAATCCACATAATCCTGGTACCAGTTTTCCCGGTCAAGCGAACGGGATGATAATGTTACCGCCGGTGCGCTGCCTTTAACGGCGGCAATATTTTCCGGCAGCAGGCGTGCAGGCATAATGTAGTAAGATAACAGCTCATCCAGTACCTCCGACTCTGCTGTTTTTATTTTCTCCGGTGTCCATCCGGCTTCATCAAAGGCTTTGTCGGTAGGCACGATCAGGGTATGGAAGCCGGCGCCATCCTGTTTTACTTTCTGGTCCATACCGGAGCGTTGCCATGCTTCACGGAAACGGGTATACGAAGATGCGGTCAGTTGTTGTTGCCATGTTTTGTCGGGTCCTGACTCGTGCGGTACGGGCTCCCCTACCGGTTCCGGTTCAATATCCTGTTTGCGACAGGCAGCAAAAGCCAAGAGGAATAATAAGAGCAAGGGTATTTTTGATGTCATTTGATTCATTTTTACTGCTTCATTAAATCCGGGTTCAGGAAAAGGTCATTCACCACGTGTACAATGCCATTGCTGCATTTATAATCTGCATTTGCAAGATCATCCAGGTAGTTTAGCTGAGAGGGGCCTTCTTCATTCGGATACCAGTCGCCTGCTTTCTTTTTTGTAATTGTTATATAAGCGTTTTCCGTATTGTTGTAAGCATTATACGAATACCCCGGGGCGATGCCATAACCGCCCGCTTTGATGGAACTTTCGCCCAGGATAGAAGTACCTGACAACAGGTAACCATCGGTAGAAAAGATATGCATCGGTCTCATTTCAATAGCGTAAATGGCGAAGGTGATATCTTTGTAACTTTCCGGTTTCATAGTGGCAATCTTTTCCCGGGTAAGCCCGTATTTGAGGAAAGCGCTGTTGGCCGGAGCAAAAACCGTTAGTGGTTTATTTGTTTTGAGGCCGTCCCACAAATTGAATTGTTTCATAGCTGCAGCAAACAGGGTTAAGCTGGTATCTGCGGCAATATCGTCCTGTACCGTCCCTTTCGTGAACTTCAGGGGTTTGGCAAGGATATGCAGTACACCATTGGCCAGCGCAATATTTCGCCTGCTCTCTTTCAGGATCAGTGCACCATTTACAAACATATCCTGGTCCGGCGATAAAGTGGTACTTTTCAGTGTAGACACATATAACTCTTCCGCGGAAAGGTTGATGTATTTATTATCCATTTGCTGCGGGAAGGTGGTAGTAAAGTAGCGGTTACGGATAATATGATAACGGAGCATAAACCGCAGACTATCCGCATCCATTTTAGCGACATCTTCCACACCTGCAATACCCATTCTATTGAATGCGGCGTTATCCGGCGCAAAAAAAGTAAAAGGGCCGGCCTGGTTCAGCGTGTCCAGCAAACCTGTTTTTTTCAGCGCAGCCGTTAAGATGCTGAGGTCATAGTTATTCTCAATAAATGCGCCCATCATACGTGGCGTGGTAGTACGGTCAATGGGCGGGATGAGATTATCTTTCCGGCAACCTGTTACAAGCGCCAGCAGCAGGGATACTGCCATGAATTGTTTTATGATAGAAATATTCAGCATATCGAAATAATAAACATGTTAATAAACAGGCGGCGCAAACTTGCGCTGGATGGTAGTGATATAAAACTTCCGGTTGATGTACTCTACCGTGTTAACGGTGGCAAACGACCGTGGATTATCGGTACCGGAGTGGATACTCACTACCAGGCCTGTACGCAGATCACATTTTACTTTGAAAGGCAGGTAGAAATTTCTGCCTGATGAGCCATAGTCACCCATGATCACTGCCGAATAAACGCCTACCGGTATAAAGCCAGGATAGGGCAGGTTTTCAGGAGTAAAGCCGGCGGCATAGAACCCGAACAGCTGGCTCATATTGCCGGTAAAGATTTTATTGCTGCTGGTATCCGCAAACAGCGGGAAGCTGTAATAGGGAGCCACCTTAGGTTCCAGGGAATGAATAACCTGCCCCATGGGTACGCCTTTGTAACCCGGTAAAGGTTTCAATGTATTGTTCTCCAGTTTATTCAATGAATAGTAAACGTTCATGGTGTCGCGCAGTTTGGAGTTGGACAGGTCTGCATTGGGCACTGCATTGGGCGCCTTCTCATAAAAATTTTCCGCACTGAGGTTATAGAAGTTTACATATACCGTAGCATCCGCAAAAGGCTGTTGGGGAAATGTTTCCTTACGCAGGTACATAAATGGGCGCTGGCTGGTATATTCTGCTATCAGCGCGTGCATGGTATATACCTCTCCTGCGCTCAAATCTATGGTGGTATCTATCAGTGTAACGCCCCTTTCTATTTTATCCAGCTCAAAGTATGGTCTATTGTTCAGCGGGCGGGTGCGGAAAATGATACGGTGTTTGCCGGAGGGCACCTGCGCCCAGCTGGAAAGGTCATAACCATTTACAATGGGAGCAGCCAACACCCGTTTCGTACCGGGATATTCTTTTTGCCACAATACATTGCTGGCAGCATCGGGATAGGGCCTTGCCCACTCGCTGCGCTGATCGAGGAAATCGCCGGTAATAGCAGCGCTTACAGGCACGCCGTAATCATCCATCACGGGGTCTACCAGGAAAGCGAGAAATGGTTGCGGCGCATCTTTGTTATCGAGACTGGTGGTAAAATCGAGGCAGTTGAATACCCGCAGGTAAGCAGGACTGTTCAGTTCCACATATTCCGTTTTGCGGCAGCTGCTGAAAAACAAAGCAGCCAGCAACAGTGGTAGTAAAAAGTATTTATTGTTCATAAGACTACTCAATTGTTATGTTTCACAATAATCATCCGGGCTTTTTCCGTGGCATTTGGCGCAGTGCTGCCCACTAACGCAACAGTGTAGACGCCCGGTTCGCTCTGTGGTATTTCCGGCGTTTTATATAATTCGGGATGAGCAATAAAATCGTGGCTTCTCAACGGCGTAATGTTGCGGAGCCAGTTGCCGGGTACTACACCGGGTGCAGAAGCATAGGCCATTATTGGTTGTGAAAAATTGACTATCTGCATCACATAGGGAAGGTCCGTGGCCGGCTTTCCCAGGTAGATATGCTGGAATGCCAGTGTGGAGAGTGCTTTGAACGGTTGCCCGTTGTCCTGTGTGAAAGAAACTTCTTCCAGGTCCGGGCAGAAGTTCATGAAGCGTAACCAGAAAGGATACGTATCCTTCATTACAGCATAGCTGCCGTTATCCGTAGCCGTACCATCAAAAAATTTCCCGCTGAGGTTATTGGCAGAAAAACTAATGGCGGTACTGCCGTCTTTCCGGGTATATAACCACGCAGTCAGGTTGTCGGCGGGTTGCATGGTCAGGTTACTTTCGGCCAGTACCTGTCCGTTTTCCCCCAGTGCTTTTACAGTATGCATGCCAGTTATATAACGGTTGTAAGTGGTTTGTTTGGCAAAAGCCAATACGCCGCCCAGCGCCTGTCCGTCGACCTGCCAGGAAATTTTTTTCCCGGCGGCGGCATTCACGCCCTGTAAGCGGGCGTAGGTGATATTCACCGGCTCCGGGATATCTGCGATAATGCGAAAGGTATTATTTTCTGATTTGTATGTTTCACCGTTAGGATTACCCGTGGGAATATTGGCATCGTAGGTAGTTGTTACCACGATGGTATAGATGCCTCCCGGCTGAAATGTTTTTAACGGTGCATAAGTGAGCCAGGTATCTTTGCTGCCACCAACGCCGGGGGTACCGTTTATATCCATCAGGGTGCCGGTGATGGGGTTGAGAAGGTTATACATACTGCCGGTGGCCGGCACTTCTTTTCCTTCGTTATCCAATACCTTAAACTGATAGGTGCCATAAGGCATTTCCACATAGTCAGAATATTTACCCGGGGCAACGTTGCTGAGACCTGGCACTGTAGTACCATCCGCCAGCGTGAGCGACATGGGGCCGTTGCGGAAAATACCGGCAGGAATACCTGCTGTGATGGTGGAGCTGAGATTCAGCAAACGGATCTTAAATCCGGCCGGATCTGCCGCTGGTGATATCCCTCTTGGAATAACGAACAGCGAGTCCATGAAACCGGCCGGATTGGGCCGGAAATGGGCAAAGTAATAATCGTTCGGATGAGTGTCATCGTCTTTGGCGCGTAAAGGCCTGGGCAACGGTAACGGGAATCTTTTGGAAAGACTGGTAAACATAATGCTGTCTACCCAGCCGCCGTTTTTTACCATATCGCGGGGAATGGTAAAGGTGAGTCCAAGTCGGCCTGTTTCCGGGAAATAAATGGTTCCTCTTGTTTCGTCAGGGCCATAAACGCCCTCTCTGTCCGGTTCCGCATAGCTGGTCAGCCGCTTACTCCCTATCGACAGATCTGTAGCGCCGTATAAATTGATCAGGCGGATGGCGGAAGGCGTCACCGGGTATTGTATCACGCGGTTATCGTAGCTGTAGTCGAGCTTCTTGCTGCAGGCACTCAGCATGGCTGCAGCTATGAGTATATAAGTAGTTTTCATTTTAATCATTCAGATTTTTACAGGTTGAAAGTCAATCCCAGCATAAATTCCGTTCCGCGGTAAAAACTCCTGCGTACATATTTCTTTCCATAAAAATTTCCACCGGTGCCCGGGTTGGCATATACTTCTTCCACCGGCCTGTCGAGCATATTTTTGGCGAATCCCTTTAGTTGCAGGCGTTTCAGCAGCTGCTGGGAGAATACGATATCCAGTACCGGGTTGGGCCTGGAATACAGATCCGGTGTGCCATCCAGGTTTACCTGGATCAGCCGCTCACCTACCATGTTGAAAGTAGTGGTGATATCGGTGCCTGTTTTCGGGTTGTTATAGTTCATAAATACATTCACCGAATAAGGGGCCTGTTCAAACAGCGGGCTGTTAGACGGCGCGCGGCGATCGATGGCGCGCGAAGATTCCAGTCTCTCTTTAGTTTTCTTAATTTCACTTTGTGCCAGCAACAGGTTAGATCCCAGGGAAAAATTTTTCATTGCTGCCGTCAAAATTCCCAGGTTCTTTACCACTTCCAGTTCTATTCCATATACACGGCCTTTATTAGGATCGTTCTGAAATTCGATGGCCGGGAATTCCGGGAAACGGGCTTCCAGTCCTGATGAATTCTGTTTAAAAACTTTTGTCAGCTGGTTATTGATTTCTTTATAAAACACGGAGGCAGAAATTACTTCTCCCGGATTGGGGAACCATTCCCAGCGGAAGTCATAGTTAGTGGTTTGTTGATTTTTCAGTTTGGGATTGCCTACCACCAGTGCAAACTGGAAGGGGTCGAAATCGAATACGTTGGTAAGTTCCCTCAACTCGGGCCGGGCCAGTGAAGTGTTATAGCCCAGCCGGAAATTCATGTTCTTATGCAGTGTATAGGTCAGGTTAGCAGAGTAGAAAGGTTCATAATCTGTTTTGTAGATAGAATTGGGCTCGGTATATACCAGGTTTATTTTGTTACCGCCGGCATCTTTCGCCGTAATAGACGGATCCAGGAACACATTGGAAGTATCTACTGCCGCCTGTATATCGGTCATTTCAAAACGTACGCCACCGGTAAAGCGCAGCTGTTCGGTGAGGTGCAGGTCCAGCATGCCGTAGAAGGCGCGGGTTTCATAATACCCTTTGTAGTTATTGGGCGATTTCTGGATGTTATACAGGAAGCCGCCATTGCGGGGTGCTCCTTCTTCGTTATAGGAAGAAGGCGGGCGGATACCGATCCGGTCGTATCCTACCAGCTGATCCAGCTGACCATTTACCTCATACAGAGGCAGTGCACCGTTGGTGGAATAATTGGAGCCAGGGAGATAGAGTACGTTCTCAGAAAAGCTTCTTCTGCGATGCAGGTAGTTCACACCTGTTTTAAATTCCTGTTTTTTATCGAGTGCTTTAAAAGGCAGGGTGATATCAGCTTTGTAGTTGTAATTATTTTCTTTCAGATGACGGAAGCGGCGTCCGTTGGGATCGGCCTGAATGATACCATAGGGACCATATCCGTTTACGTACCCGGATACCAGTGAGTACAGGCTCGGTGTAGCTACAACCGGAGGTAGCGTACCAGGTGTTTCCACTGCGCCAGGGCGGGTACTGCCACCGTTTACACGGTAGTCAGCCAGGTTTACAAAGCGGTAATCGGGATCATCCTGTGCAGAGGAAGAAGTGGCCATATTATAGCTCAGCTTGGGTGCGTATTCGTTTTTTCCAAACTTGTGTTCTCCCTGGAGATTAAAGGTATTAAGGGTGCGATAGCTTTGACGTAAAGAATAGATCAGGTTATACACTTTACCGGGCAAGCCGGTGTATTCATATGCGCCATGCAGGTTGCTGGCCCTGGTTTCCGCACCACGACTGCCCAGGTACTGCATACTTATTTCGTGTTGCGGGCTGAAGCGATAGGTAAGTCCACCCAAAAATCCATAGTTGAGTGTTTGTGTGCCGGTGTTTTCCTTATAGTTCAGGTATTTCCCCAGGTTGATATTATTGGGGGTGATGTAGTTAGGAATCACGCGGGGACTGTATAATGCGCTGTTACCCGTTAACACGCCCTGGTATACACTATACTGGGTCAGTGATCCATCATAGATATCGTTGGTGCGGTTGTAATAGTTGGCGCCGGCTATTAATCCTACCTGGTGTTTCTTAAATACCGTATAGCTGTTGCCGTAAGTAATGGAATAGATCTGGTTTAGCGGCGCCTTTTTATATTTAGTAGTGAGTACCGGGTCAAAGCTGTGCATGATGCCGTTGATGCGGTTGGCTTCTGCAAGCAAAGCCGGGTCGTTGCGGCTGTTCGCGATTTTACGCTGAATATCACCTAAGCCGCCGGGGTATTGTTTCGAGAGCTGTTGAAAATCGTTTGACAATCCCCTGCCCTTTACCTTTTGACCCAGGAAGCCCATATCACTGTTGTAGAAGCTATTTACCCGGTTGCCTGTTTGTGTGTTCATACCGGATTGAATAGTGATGCTGAGCGTTTGGTGTTCGGGGACCGATTTTGTTTTCAGCTCCACAATACCTGCTGCAGCATCTGCAGGCTTATCGGAGGTAGTGGTTTTATAGATGGTGATATTATCCAGCAGGCCGGCGGGCACCAGGTCGAGCGGAATGGCGCTTCTGTCGGGATCGGAGGAAGCGAGACGGATACCATTGAGTTGTCCGATAACGCTGCGGTCGCCCAGGCCGCGGATGGCCACATACTTATCGTCTGTTACCGTTACCCCTGATACCCGTTGCAGCGCCTGGGTAGTAGTAATGCTGGCTGTTTTTTCGATGTTTTGTGCCGAGATCCCGTCGGAGATCATAGCAGAATTTTTACGATCATTCAGCAACGACACTTCAGTATTGGTACGACGGCGGGCGTCGACTGTTACGCCGGCGAGGGTTTTACTGTCGGCTTTTAACAGTACGGATAACACCGGCAGGTTGCCGGCCTTTATCATTTTGGTGGCATAACCTACGTAATATACCACCAGCACATCACTGGTATCTTTTACCTCTATGGAAAACCGGCCGGATTCGTCTGCTGTGACTACGCTGCCAGTGCTTTGCGCCATGATTTCAGCGTGGGCAACAGGGTTATTCTTAGTTGCGTCGGTTACTATCCCGCTGATCGTTCTTTTGCGGGGAGCGGCAGGTGATTGTTTAATAATTATCTTCCGGATCACCACCTTCTTACCGTCGACCGCCTCATATTCCAGGCCGGTATTCTGCAGGAGCCAGCCCAACACTTCCGCAACGGTTTTATTATTCAGGTCGGCGTTGTATTTTTTCTCCAGCACTTTGATATCAGCAGGATTATAAAAAAAGGTGACGCCTCCTTTCACCTGCAGCTGGCTGAAACATTTCGCGATGCTTTCATTCCTGAAACTGATGCTGATCTTCTGCTGCAGCGCATTTACCTGCGCCATCGCCGGCAGCGCAACAAACAGCAGGATCCACATACATCCGAGTAAAATTTTTTCCTTCATTCGTTTTGTGATTTAAGACAGCAGTTAGCCGTTAGCCATTAGCTGTTAGCCTGGCTTTTGCTTCCAGCGTTTTGCTTTCAGCTACTATTGTTATGCTATTTGATTAAAATGGTTCCGTCCTTATTTTTATGAATAGATAGTCTATAAGAAAGGGATATTACTTTTAAGATATCGTCCAGGGTATCTGCCTCCTCAAAGGCGCCGGTGAACTTCAAACCTGCCGCAGCCTTGTTTACGCAGATAATCTTTACCCTATACAGTGTTTCTATCTCACTAAATACCGCCGACAATACCGACTCATTAAACATTAGTTTATTGCTGATCCAGCCGGTATTAACTGTTTGTTGGGTGTATATTTTTATTTCCTGTTGTGTTTTGTTGAATACCAGCTCTTCTGCCTCACCCAGCTGCCGGGTTACCGTTTCTGCAGTAACCGCCACCCTGCCGGTTTTCACGCTCACCTTTGGCGATTGTATGCCGATGCTGTCGGTGACCACAAATGAAGTCCCCAACACCTGCACTTTCAGGTTAGGGCCAGTAATAATAAATGGCGCTGTTGCCGGCATAACATCAAAAAATGCTTCTCCGTTAACTTTAATGCTGCGTTTGCGACCCCTGAAATACTTTGGATACATCATGGTAGTACCACCATTTAATACCACCACCGAGCTATCCGGCAGCACCACCTTTTTTACCTGGTATTTTAACGCAGTCACCATTTGAACAGGCACAGGATTAAGCCAGTCCTGCAGCTCGAAGCGATACACCAAAGCTGCCACCAGCAGCGATACGCTGGCTGCCGCCGCCATACTGTATTTCCAGATACTGGTTTTACGGGGTTCGTATATCGCCAACCGCAGGTTGTCGAGTACCTGTTGCCGCTGTATATCTGAATCGGCCGGCACCTCTTTTTCTGCCATTGCCTTATCCAGCCACTGCTGCAAAAAAGCCGCTTCCCTGCGGGAGGCATTCCCCGACAGGTAGTTATCGACCATTCTTTTAAACTGTGATATATTCATCCGGAACATGCTTCTATAGATATGTTCTCGGAAAGAAGGGGTTTGTCCCGAAGATGTACGTTAAGGAATTATTAACTGATCATATCTATCAGCAACATCGCCATAGCAATATGATGGCGGAGCGCCTTCAGCGCTATATGCAGCTGGTTTCTGACTGTTTTTTCAGAGAGATTTAATTTGAGGGCTATCTCTGTAACAGATAACTGGTGACGGCGGCTCAGCAAAAATATCTCCCTGGTTTTTGCCGGCAGAGTGGTTAACTGTTCATCTATCTCCCGGAATACATCCGCTTCCTCCATCTTCTCCCAGATATTATTTAATACCGGCAAAATATATTCCTGCACCCGGTCCAGCTCCTCCGGGCGGTTCATGATTTCCTGCAACTTTTTCAGTGACTGAAAGCGCACCGCCTGGAGCAGGTAATTCTCCAGCGGCCCTTTTATATGCATTCGTTCCCTCCGCGACCAAAGAGAAATATATACCAGCTGCACCACATCTTTCGCATCATCGGCATTACCCAGGATCTTCAGCGCAAAGGCATATAACACCGGCCAGTGACGGTTAAAGCACCTCTCAAAAGCCTTCTGATCACCGGCACGGATAAGATTCAGCAACTCGATATCTTCACTGGATTGCATGGCAGTAGTTTGAACAACGCGAGGCAAAATAGTGGATTTGAGATTGCCGGGGTTTTAAGTTAGTGTTATCTTTTTTTGTGAGATAACCCACACCACGGCCGCCAACGCCAGTAGTACGATGCTCGTCCATGCGATATCATGCACCTGGTACCTGGCAATAGTCATCCCTCCTGCCATAGCACCAATCGTTACCGCCAGGTTACCACAAGAAGTAAAAATGCTGTTCACAAACTCCGGCGACTCCGGCGCCGCCGCCGTCACATTAACATTGCTGATCAGGAAACCACCGGTGTGGATAAATCCCCAGATGATGATTACACCGACCATCCATTCCTTGTATGCTCCCACTGCGTACAGGATGATATGTGTTACCGCCAGGGTTGCAATAAATGCGATCGTAGTATGCTTTATACTTCTGCTCAGCAGCTTCCCCGCCAACCAATTACCTCCCACACCGGTAACACCAAAGATCAACAGCATCGCACTGATTTCACTACCACCCATCCGTGTAACACTGCTTAAATAAGCCGCCAGGTAACCATAGCTCGCATACATCGCCGACACCATCAAACATGCCAGCAACAACTGCATCCAAAGTGCCTTCTTCTTTAAAATATCTACCTGCGCACCTAATTTTATTCTCTCCTTTACCGGCATCCCCGGCAGCCACCATGCCATCCCTATCATCGAAATAACATTCACCACCACGCATAACGCAAAAGCCGCCTTCCAGGAAAACAGATCCGCCATCAATGTCGACAACGGCACCCCCAGCACGCTCGCCACCGTAAAGCCACCAAACACAATACCCACAGCCCCCGGCGCATCCTCCTTTTTTACGCCCGCCGCCGCCGCCGACAGTGCAATAGACCAAAATACCGGATGCAAAAATGCCGGCAACATCCTTGCTATCAGCAGCACATTAAAACTACCCGCTTCATAAGAAATAATATTGGAGAGCGTGAAAATCGCCAGCACAAACAACATCGCCTTCTTCTTGTTTACGTTCGCAAACAGTAACGTCACCACCGGTCCGAATACCGCTATCACCAGCGCAAACGCACTTAGCAGCCACCCCGCCTTTTGGATCGTGACTTCAAAATGTGTCGCTATCTGCGGCAAAATACCTATTACCCCGAATTCGGTTGTCGCAATCCCAAATACCCCTAAAGCCAATAAATATAATGTTCGTTTCATCCTGCTTATTTTTACGCAAATTTGCAGGAGTAGCTTCACGCTTAGAAGTAGTTTACTTTTTAGTGTGATACTTACCTTTTTGAAAGTATCTTAACCAACGCGAGTTATGCCGGAATTTTTTCACGATAGCAAATTATACTATACCCCCATTGAATTTGCCCTTAAACACATTGGCGGCACCTGGAAGATGCCTATCCTCTGGCGCCTGCACCTCCGCGTAATGCGCTACGGAGAGCTTAAAGCCGACATCCCGCATATCACCCATAAAATGCTCACCTCGCAGCTACGCGAACTGGAAGAGCTGGGGATGGTAGAGCGGATCGTGTACCCCGTAGCACCACCAAAGGTGGAGTATAAACTTACACCCGCCGGCTTGCGGGCCGTGCCGGTGATAGAAGTGATTATGAAATATGGATTGGAGAAGATCAGGGAGGCAGGGGTAAAGTATCCTCCCTCCCATTGAATGCGTTTTAATTGCAGGATTGCGTAGTAAATTCGGATCATGAAACGAGCGAGGACTATATTGGTAATAGTAGCGCTGGCTGGTTTTTCCGGCGGCGCGCTTGCGTATTTTATGCCGACGGTGTATTATAAACCGGCGTATGTGGGCGGGGAGTGTACCGTGGCGTTTACGCCGTATTATAGTGTGACGAAGGATATGCGGATGCCGGGGAAAGAGGTGTTGATGGCGAAGGAGGCTGGGAGGTGTGAGACTTATATTATTGTTGGGGAGTAAAATTTTTTTTATGAAGAAAGCAAGAATTGCGTTGGGGGTAATATTAGTCGGAGTGATAATCTCTTTTCTACTTAGCTGGCCTGTTGGGAAGCTTCCGTGTCCTACTATTCAAACTATCACCCAATTCACTACATATGATAAAACCACGCCCAGTCGCGACTCATTTCCCCGTATATATTTTCCAGACGCAAAGGAGCCACAGGTTCTACTAGCAGCTAAAAATAAATAGCATTAGATCAAATTCAAATAAGAATCCGGCTTTAACCCCGGCACCTGGGAACATCATGGCCCTTCTATCTCTGTAGAATTTACAAAAGAATAACAGTATCACTTCACGCATATAGACCACTCAATATCAAACCAAATTTTCCTTACCTCTAAACTCATTTTAATCATGAAAAAAGCTAAAATCATACTCACAATTATCGCAACCGCCGCTATTAGCTCAGCCTCCTTAGCATTCAAAGCAAACAGAGTCGGTAATCTCTTTTACATAAATTCAATTAACAACCAGTGCGTCTCCGCAACAATGCTACATTATATCGCAGACACCATTGGAGGTACGAGTACCACACTCGCATCAACTCAAAGCGTAAATATTGCTTGTCCAATTATAACAGTAAGACCCTACCTTTGAATGAGCATCATTATATCTGAACCCCTCAATCTTAATCATCACAAACTTAGGTTGAGGGAGTTCACTACCGCTGCCAATACCTAAGTATCCCCCAGACATGCAATTTCATAATCCACTTCGATTGCAACACCATCTCCCCTAATATCTTGTCTTCGTTTCAACCATCCAGCCCGGCAGCTTTTTGCCTTTCAAATAATAGTCAAAAAACTCTTTCATTCGGACGCTAAAATCATCTTCATCTCTGCCCCAAAGACTGTGATTTCCGCCGTAAACTAACATCCAAGAATGTTTTCCTAATCTTCGAAGCGAAGTGAAAAACTCAATGATATTATAAAAACTACAAATATCATCCGATGCTGTATGCATTAACAACAATGGCGTAGTCAATTTATCGGCGGAAAATATTGCGGAACTCCGAATGTATGCAGTTTGTATTTCCCATGGCGTACGCCCCATCCGCATCTGCCCTCTCTCATACATCCCTTGCATGCTTCCTCCAGATCCATTAATACTCCCGTAACTGCTAATCCAGTTTCCAATACCAGAAGCTGAACACGCAGCTGCAAATATATTGCTATGAGTAACCAAAAAGTTGGTTTGTATAGCCCCCCAACTGCAACCTTGTGCTCCAATCTTCCTACGGTCTACATAAGGAAAGTTTGCAACATACTCAGCTGCTGAAATTACGGCATCGTATGCACCCTGCATCGGATTCCCAACTTCATAGTATATATCTGGGCAAAATACAAGATATCCGTTGCTAGCATAATAAGGAATATTAATGGCACATCCGCCATCTAACGCCCTAGGTACGATGTAAGCATTTAAGGCATCAGACTTCTTTTCATAATAATAAAAAATAACAGGATACCTTTTTGTCGAGTCAAAGTTCTCTGGTTTATATAGAATTCCCTGTATTTTTCTCTTATCAAAGGACATCCAAGAATGGAGCTCCGAGGTATACCAATTAAAGCCTCTTTCAGGATGCACATAACTTATCTCACTAAACGATTTGAAATCGGTGGTTGAAAAAAAATTAGGGGAGTCTCCGGCACTCATTCTTCTAACAATATATACTTCTGCGTCTCTTGCCTTTATGGGAGAATAATTGGCACCTTGAGGAATAGTGGGATTATCAGTTACATTATAAATATATGGGCCCATTGTTAGTGAATCGGGATCCGCCTTCCCATCCGATAACACTTTGTAAAATCCATTATACTTCGTTTCTAAGTTGAATGCTGATAAAATGAGGAGTTCATCTCTTCGAATGGGTCGGTGAGAATATTGTTCCAATCCCGGAAAAAAAACAATATTATGCTTTTGCCCATAACCATTTGTCAAATTCACTGGAGCAACCTTAGCTAGCGGATCTATTCGCCAAATATCACGTTGACCACAAACAAGTACAGCCCTATCATCTGTCTCCCACCCCACAATGGATCTACCATAACTTCCTTTATTAATATCCTTCATCCAATCCTCATCAGGACCTCGGCTAATACACCGTACTTCATGTGTGTTAGTCTGATAAACATAATACTGTCTGTCTGATTTACTCAAATACAATACAAATTTACCTGTAGGCGATATCTCGGGCATTACCTCATTTTCCTTATCAAGATTTGTCAACCGAACTCGGCTCCCATCATTGACAGAAGTTAAAAACCACGAATACTTTCCCTTAACATTCCATCCTACCTCATCTCCCGGCACAACAATTTCCTGATGTCTAATTAATACTACCGTATCATTACTCCGTGGCAGGTACACCCAGTCTCTTTTCTCCGTCAGTCGCCATAATCGTCGCATAGGTATATTGAGAATTGTAATATAGTTATTGACTATCGGTCTTTTTTGTTGCTGTGACAGTAGTTCATTGTCTGTATAGTTCCAAATATTGACTATTGGTTGACCGGGTTGATACCCAACACTATCGCATTCAAGGACGTCAACAAATACCTGTTTTCCATCTTTACTAAAGTATCCGCTCCCTGACAAACGTGCTCCATTCTCAAGTGAAATCCTAAAATGGTCCACCTTACTCATTCCGTACTTAAAATACCATAAATCGCTCCCAGTAGAATCTGTTGTAAAAACAATTTGATGATGTTCATTATCCTGAATCGGCATTCGGACCCCTTTTCCTCTCCACAAGATGCTTCTATTACCTCTTCCAGAAAACAGCCATAAGGTTTGCTCACCACTTTCTGTTTGCTTCAATATCAGCATCTTGCTATTCCCAATACTCATGAACCATCTGCTCATTGAAAGGTTATCATCAATCTTTCTAGTTGCGAGATTTCGTACAATATACCTATCCGGGTCTGTCGTCAATTGATAAGTAATATAGTTGTCACTTAAGCTGAATGATAAAACATTTGGAACATAAAACATTTCATCGCGCCCAAGCGCGCATATACATAGACTATCATTTGAATTTACCCACACCACTTGTGTCCCATTATCTGTAAAGGAGTACCATCCTTTGAGAGTTGATTGAATCTTCCATCTTTCAGAAATAGCTTGTAAGATCAATGTATGAATCTTAGAATTTCCAACTTCAATAGTGTAACAACAGTATCTACCGCAGGAACTAATCTTTGCTAATGTAGCAGAAGCCCAATTATCATATATACTTGTGTCAATTAACGGCTTATTCTGCTCCGTCACATGCATGCTGATGGAGTCATCTAGACTCTGTTGCCCATAACTGACTGAAAAAAAACAACAAACAAAAATCAAATAACAAACACGATTCATGTCTTCCAGGTTTCGTTCACAACAAGACTAAACTTCAATCATCATTGTCCCGTTTTAGCACTAGATTTCTCCGGCCAACCACAAAAAAGCTATCTCCAAGTTTCAGGAAACAGAGGAGATAGCTTCTTCAATTCAATAGTTAAAAGATACTTAAAAGTAGTCTCCACTTAACATTGAAAACTATTTTTAAAATCCTTACTTCGTATCAGACTACAATTATGCCTGGAATCTCAGGGTGATCTGAGGGCAAGCAGCAGTTGTAGATGCAGTAGACAAATTAGTAATGTAAGTTCCAGCATTTGTATCCACAACATATGGAAGAACTGTGGAAACTTTACATTGTCCCTGAGCATCAGTAGAATAAAACTTATTAGAAGCTGAATTAGCTTTAAATGCTAATGCACCACCAATAACTGCGAGAACTGCAACAGCTGTCAATGCGAATTTTGCTTGTTTCATAATGATAGATGCTTTTTAAATCAAAAAGCTAAACTTTATTTTTATAAAAATCGCCTACTCATTTATAATGGCTTTCGGCTTCCCCATTTTGGGTTGATTGAACTTGCAAGATATCAATCACCCGTTATTGCGCAACATCTTACATATATCCATATTTGAAAATGTCATCAGATTTAACAATTCCAGGAAAAGCGGTGATAAGTAACTTCTGTCTATTATAAACTACGATGTAAGGAATACTTTCCGTTTTAAAATATGATCCAAATGCATACTTATAGTCAATTCCAACCCTGATGTTCGAATATTTTTCTAATTGAAAGATCTTGTAGAATCGCTTCATATCTGAATAAGCATATGGAGTAATCAAAAGAAACTGAACATTTTTCAAACGATTCATCCCTTTAATTATCTCGTCCATTTCCGCTCTGCAATATGGACAGTCCGGCCCAAAATAAAACAGTACTACTGGTTCTGAGCTCTTTATATCTCTGACATTCAAATATGAAATGCTGTCGGAAAGCAAGATATCAATTGATGGTATAGGCTCCCCTTCATGTCCCGTTTTTATTGAATTAGTTGAAACTGCTATTCTACTTTTAGTAAATGGTGGTACACCGATAAGTTTACATAATCCGGCAAATAACACCAATCCGGAAACAATTATGCCTATAACCAGTAATCGTTCTCTTCTTTTCATTTCAAATCGTATTTTATAAAATGATTAAGCCTAACAATACCCTTATACAGCGTTTTTTTCGGAATATCCCACAGGCTCATCCGCATCGGATTCGCTTTCTCTGACTTCAATGCCTTTGGCTGCTCGAACCAAATATTCCATTAATAAAAAAGTAAAGGATAATGAGACAAGTATGGGAAACAATTGAAATCTGAGAGCAATAGGTGAAGCAAACACACTAAACCCAAAATTCACCGCCCATAAGACCACCACAAGTATCAATCCTCTTTTTAGCTGTGGATAGTGTTTATATCCACGCAAGAAAATAAAACTAGCCATCAATAACAACAACACCACATTCATCATTCCAGTTAATATTGGAAAAAAATTAAGAATGTTCACCTTAAAATCCTTAAAGTATGTACTAATCTTTTTCGTTTTGTATCCAAACCATACTTGCGCGATCTCATTAACACTATCGACTCCAGTACTATAATGATCTAAAAATTCAACGGGAGGGGCGTAGTATTTCAAAGCATTGGGAACTAAATAATATCTAAAATATTCATTTGGATATGCACGAATAAGAAATGAACCATAATCTCCCATCATCGGGGCTACAGTAGCCCATTTCTTCAATGGAGAAGCTGTTGAATCCCCTTTAAATTTCTTATCCATATAGATAGTTAACGGAGAATTTGGGGCCCACATATAAACAGTACTGGCCAACATTCCTTCTTGCGGATACTTTCTTATATCCCGAGTTGAATCAAAATAATTTCTAACCAGTTTATCAATTTGAAGGAAACGATAGGGGGTTTTCTTAAGATGCTCCTTAGAAACATATCTGTAAGCATATAACGCGTTATTCGCCATCTGCCAGCCGCTGAAGGGAGTAAATTGTCGATATCCACTAATCTCCTTATACTTTACACTTGTAAACTGTATAAACATACCAATTAACAATAGGCTTATCGAAAATCCCACAATGTTCGCCAATATCTTTTTCCTGGTTAACAATAAAGCAACTATACTTATGACTGGGTAAAATAATGCATTGTATCTGACAGTAAAAGCAATAAAAAGAACCCATGCATTTACTATAATTAAATTATTAGAAGGTCTGTTCATAATCCATAACAGCAGTGTAAACCAAGTCAAACTCAGTGAAAGAAAAACGGCATCGCTTGAAATGTAATTAGCTAAGTACAAAAAAACAGGATTAAACAACATAAATCCCCAAAGCAATATTCTGGTCAACCTACCAGGTCTGTAAAAATAGAATATTGTAAATACAAGCGATAAAACACTGGCTTGCAATGCGAGATATTGAAAAGCCACCATAAAATAATCTGACCTAGTGAAAACGCTTATCAACCGCAAAATTTTGGAATATCCGATAGGATAGGTGTTTATACTGAAATTATGATATGCGGTCTCTAGATACACATAAGAATCCCCATTTATAAACCCCGCAAAAGGATATAAAAATTTAAAGACAACAAACTGAAGTCCAATTGCAAAAAGAGAAATTATTGCTAATATCCTATTTTCTGGATTAAGCCAAACAAAATACCAAAATCCATCATGCTGTGATCTTTTTCCATTCAAGTCAGCTAACTTTTGTGTCTTTTCCTGCGCATTGGAAAAATCATATTCCCCATTCACTCTCCATATATTATCTTTGGTTTCTATACCATTAGATACATTATCAACAGCTACTATTGAATCCAAAATGGAATTGCTCGAAGCTGCCAGCGTATGCTTCCCTTTTTTTCCTATGAGAAAGAGATTTCTAAAATTATCAGTAAAATCCTTTATTTTCATAAAATCATTATATTCAACTGAACAAAATGGATAAGCATTTTCAGATCTAATTACAGTTGAGTCAAGTACATTAGCAGTTGTGCCTAATCCGATCTTCTCCAACTCAAAAATTGCCTGCTGCGAAATCGCCACATCATTCGTCTTCCAAAAATCGTCTCCCTTGTTGCAGAAAAATTCCATGCCAATCCACACAGTATCTCGATCTTTTACGATAAATGGACTCCAGTTATTACATATTCGTATCTTCGCAACTTTAACGTCTTTTTCGTGGATATGTAACCAGGTATCTTTTAGATCCGAAAGCTTCCATTCTCCAGTTTTATCATTCCTGATTGACATTCGCTTTAATAAAACATAAACACTAACTAGACTCCTATACTTTAATCGATCAGCAACCTGACTAACATCCTGCGGCACATATTGCCCCATCAACCGCAAGAGATTCTTCAACGATATAGTTGAAAAAAAATACTTGGCGCTCCAACAACTCGTTTCACCACTCATATTATCAATAGTTGAAACAGATACCGCTATCCCAGTCTCGACCGCCGAAACGGACTTTACTTCATGATGTAATAATATCTCTCCACCTAGCTTGATTATCTGCCGTCCTACCTCTTCCCACAACTGCCCTGATCCGAATTTGGGATAAAGAAAATCCTCCATTTTACCCGGTAGTAAATCAGCTGCGTCGGCCGTCTGAATCCTATTTTTGAAAAGGTTTCCTACGGTATATTTCCCGGTTTCCGCAAACAACAGATCCCAGTTTTCATTAGCTAACCATTCAACTGGAATCTCACTACATCTCACATCCCAGATCTTCTCAATATAGTCCTTAAAAAAAAGGGTATACGCCTTAGTTCCCACTCTATTGATAATAAAATCCTCCGCACTTTTTTCTGACTTAATAGGAAATAATAGTGCTTTGAAATAAGAAAGAAGTACCGACAAAAACCTCACTACTCCGAAATTCCAGATCCACTTTAACGAAAATCGGGTGGGATAACTAAGAAGACTCCGCAAGAAATAAATATGCGACAAATGCTTCCGACTGAGCATCATTCTATCATCAGCACAGGATTCTATTTTATTACCGTCAGGCTCTCCTTCCATTACACCATCGGACGAAACCAATATAGATTCATCTTGGCGCTGAATCGGCATAATATCAGTCAACCACTTCGCAACTCTCTCTGTCCCAGAAAGAAAAGAATGCCCACCAATATCTATAATATTTCCTTTGTAATTTATTGTTCTTGAAGCCCCTCCAATACAATCCGATTTCTCAAGAATTACTGGTTTAATATTTGTTCGCTTCAAAAGTTCATAGGCTAAAGCCAATCCAGCTTCTCCTGCTCCTATAATTATAGCTACCTCTTTGATAGCTCCTCCTGAAGTATAATCTTCTGATACACTTCCAGAATTATCATTTCCAATATTTGATATGGGATGTTTTGCTTCATCCATTATGCTGGTTATTTACTTATGATACGAAAAAAAAACACACAAGTGAAAAATATCGCATCCATTATGAGGCCTAACATCGTACAATATTTACAAATAGGCTAAAAATGGGGGTCAAATTTAACTGCCAGAAGCGTCGAAGCTTAGCTATGTGATATAAGTTCAACTCAACAACTAAAAAAAATACCCAATTATGTTATATGGAATTAATGTTGACATGGCTTTTTTAATTTTGAGGGTCAAATCAATAACAAAGTAGGCAAAAGATAGTAGAGACTTCATAGGTAAACTATCTACCAAATCAGAAGAGTCTCCATATCAATATTCCAAAATTAAATTCATTCACTGCAACCTGCACACAGCAAGAGCTATTTTCCCAAAAAACAACATATAGTATCTCAGGAGCGGCAGATAAATAGCCTAACTGCTATATAGTTGCAATCAAATGACTGAATTTACGAGCACCGGCAACCCCATTTTATGAAGAGATTTATTGCAATAGCCATTTTGACACTACTGACCCACCACACCTGGTCTCAAATGTCTACTCGTACCCAAATAAGGGGGCATGTCTACGACAGCGAAACTCATATAAATCTCAGTTCAGCGACAGTTGTCTGCATGTACGCTCATGACTCTACCAAAATAACAACGACATTCACAGATGCGAACGGCTACTTCACACTCGACAGTTTAATAAGAACGAACTACATTTTATACATAACATATTTGGGATACCAACCACTTCTTTATCCTATGGTAATTTCTGTAAACGAGAAATTTACCCAGACTATAAAAATAGAAATGCAGAAAAAATCGTTAACCTTGACTGAGATAAATATAGTAAGGCAGAAATCTCCGCTAGTGATCAAAAAAGATTCATTAGAATTCACTGCTTCTTATTTTAAGCCTAAAGAAAATGACTTAATTGAAGATCTTCTCAAGAAAATACCCGGCATTGAAATAGAGAGTGATGGTACCATTCGGGTAAATGGGACAGTAGTTAAATCGATTATGATCAATGGGAGACCAGTATTTGATGGAGAAGAGGTAAAAATTATCAGCCAAAACCTGTTGGCCGACATGATTGAAAAAGTCCAATTAATTAATCAGAAGAAAGAGTCCCAAAATACTGGAATCAAACAAGAACAAAATGAAAAATCTATAAATCTGGTACTGAAAGAGAACAAGAAAAATATACTAACCGGGCAAATAACAGCAGCGTATGGCTCAGAAGATAGATTTGGAGCGAAGGTCAATTTGAATAAATTTACTCCAAAAGAACAAATTATATTTTTAGGAACCGGAGATAATACAAATGGCCTGCTAGATGGAAATACTGCGCAAAACACTGGTATTATTCGCAGATGGAATACAGGATTCAACTATAGCAACAATAAAAACAACAAAATAGGATTTAATACAAATTACATTATGGACAACAGTCTAAAAAATGACAATCTAAATGCAGTACGTCAAACCTTTCTAAATGATTCTACGTATTTCTATAATCAAAAAAATGAAATCACAATAAATTCAATGGGGAATAGAATTCATAGCCAATTGGAGTACAAAATTGATTCTCTACAGAAAATAACATTTCTCAGCCAACTAGGATACTACTCAAGCCACACACAACTAAATAACAGCTATAAATCTCAAACCGATCAATCCCAAATACTAAATCAAGGGATGATTGAAAACAAAAAAAAATATGAACGAAATAGTCTTTCCTTCAATATAATTTATGACAAAAAGTTCAAAAAATTTGGCAGAACATTAAGTGCAGCGATAGGATATGGAAAATCTGCAGTTTACGAAACGGAATTCAATATATCCTACAATCATTTTCCGCAAACCAATGGAGAATTCACAATTGATACAATCAACCTAAATAACCTCAAATCCGGAAAAAGCAGACAACTATTTATGACTATCACTTACCTAGAACCAATATCAAAAACAGATTTTCTTCAATTTACTTTTGCCGAAGACCATAACGATCAACGTAACACGAAATTTAGCCATAGCTATAACAATGAAACAAAATTGTACGATATTCTGAATGACAGCCTAAGTAATAATCTTAAGTACTATGGGTTTCAACGACTAGCAAAAATGGGATGGACCAAACAGAAAGGGAAAATAGAAATTTCGTTTTCTTTAGCCGCTTTCACATCAAAAAATAACAATCTAGATTACAAATCTAATAACAATACTAGAATCGATGCATCAGGCATCTTGCCCAATTTGATCTTTAACTATACTTTCAGCAACGGCAAAGATATTAGCTTCCTATACATGAGGAACATAAGGCTTCCTGAAATAAGTGAATTACAACCAATAATAGACAATAGCAACCCATTGTTCATGAGCATAGGTAACCCGGACTTAAAACCTTCCAGTTCCGAAACCTTCAATTTCTCCTATAAATCCTTGAATGCTACAAACTTGAGATTCTTATCGGTGTCAGCCAACGGCTCATTTACTACCGATCAAATCGTCACCGGGACTTGGTTGGATTCTCTTGGACGGCAGATTAGCAAACCACTAAACATTAGCGGAGCCTACAACTTTGGCATCGATATTGAAAACAGCATTCCGTTAAAAAGCTCGTTTGGAATAGTAAGATTGAACACAAATGCAACTTATAGCAAAGAATTGAATTCTTCAAACGGAACCAAAGGATCCTATAAGAATCTAATTATTAACCAATCTTTTGGATACAGCTACACTTATGAGAAAACTCTTGACTGCTACTTTTCTGGAAATATTAATTATAGTAATGTACGTTATTCAAGCGAAGATTTAGAAGACAATTCAATACTTAAATATACTTTCCGTTTGGAAAACAGTTTAAATCTCCATCATGGCATCTCTTTCACGGCTACAGCTTCTTACAACTGGGTGGACGGAAACATGCTCGGATATAATCCAAAAAGTCTAATAATAAATGCCTCAGTTTCAAAGAGCCTCTTTTCTCATAAACAAGGACTCATTAAATTACAAGTATTTGATCTATTAAATAAGAGCATTAGAATTAATAGAAATATTGGCGTCAATTACATAGAAAATATGCAAACAAATATCTTGCAACGATTCTTCATCCTTAGATTTTCATACTTCCTTGGTCGAAAATCTTCACAGCAATAAACCAAAAGAACAACCGTACAACTACCAACTACTGCTCCAATAGCCCCTTCCCTGGTGTAATAATATCTTTATCCAATCTTAAACCATCCGCGACACTTCTCAATGCGGCAGCTCCTCCTCTCGTCATCCAAATCGGGGCAGGAGCATCTTTCAAATAGTGATCAAAAAATTGCGTCAATCGAATACCAAAATCCTTAGCAGAGTTACCAAACACCCCATGACTTCCATCTGCATACTCCAACAACCACGATTTTTTCCCCAAGCGCCTCAATGCAGTAAAAAATTCAATTGCTTGAGAAAAAGGACAAATCGGATCGTTAGTAGTGTGCATAAGTAGTAACGGTGTGCTTACCTTGTCCACATTAAATACGGGAGAATTTTGTATATATGACTCTGGATTCTGCCATATAGTGCCTCCCATACGACCTTGTCCTCCCATCTCAAAATAGGATTGCAAGCTAACTGCGCCGGCAAAAAGTCCTCCGTAAGCACTGACAAGATCAGACATTGAACTCGCAGAATATGCTGCCGCAAATAAGCCCGTGTGAGTTACCAAATAATTAGTTTGAAGGCCCCCAAAACTGCACCCACCAATACCCATTCTGTTCTTATTGACGAATGGCAAAGCAGATAAAAATTTTGCAGCTGAAACCACAGAATTAAATGTGCCCTGCATGGGGTTTCCAATAGTAAAATTAATGTCCGGTGCAAAGACCAAATAGCCATTACTAACAAAAGTTGGTATATTAATATTGCAACCATCCGAAATATCCTCCGGCGAAAGATATACATTCAGCCCGAAAGATTTTTTTTCGTAATAGTGTACAATAACAGGATACTTTTTCCGCGAATCAAAATTCTCCGGCTTGTAAAGTAGCCCCTGGAAGGACTCACCGTTCTCGTTTTTCCAAGTATATAGATTTGCAGTAATCCAATTATACTCTTTCTCCGGAGTTATACTACTAAGTGGTGAAAAATTCTTAAAATCCTGCGTAAAAAAATAGTTAGGAGACTCCGTAACGCTCATCCGCCTTACCACGTAACCATTACCCGATCTTGCTCTAAGCGGATAGGAAATACAGGAGTATGGCACATAAGGATTATCAACTAGCTGATATAAATAGTTTCCCATTGTCAACTTCTCAGGGTCTCCATTACTGTAGATATCCATCTTAAAGAAGCCATTCTGCTTGCTCTCTAAACTAAGGGCGTTCAATACTACTGACTCTCCATCTCCAAGCTGTATCGATTCGGCATATTCTGACAGACCTAGATAAAATATTATATTATGTCTATTCCCATATCCATTTGTAATATTCCTCGGTAGTTTTCGACCAGATGGATCAACAAGCCAAATATCAAATTTGTCATAAATTAAAACAGCCTTATCATTCGCCAACCATGCAGCAACCCCCCTTGGCCTAGGAGCTTGATCCTCCCAGTAGGTAGATATAAATGAAACATGAAGATCTGTTGTAAGAGAGTGGCTAATTCCTTGTTCTATATCATAACTAAAGTATTTTCCAGTCTCAATATCGTAATAGATAAGAAATCTTCCACCAGGGGATAGCCACACTGTATTCTTTCCATCTATCGCCATCTTAATATCCCTATTTGATTCCAACAGCCTAATCAAATAAGTTCTTTGCGCTGAATCATTCCAGTTAAGCTCCCCACGATCGGCTCCACCAAAGTGGGCAACGAGAAACACATCCCTGTCAGCATTCGTACCTAATATCACTTCATTGCTATTGATAATCTGTCTAACATTACGGCTTTGAATATTAACTACCGAAGAATAAACATGTTCATTTCCTGCTTCCTTATTTTCTTGAGGTGGCAGTTTGGCATCAAGATAGCTCCAAACACTAACGCTTGAAGCTTTCACTCTTTCCATCATATCAACCTTCACTTCTCTGACTGTAAAAAACAGGTGCTTACCATTACTACTAAATGACTGAATATCGTTGATGCTTTGATGCCTTTCAGTCAACAAAGCAGAATCATTAACTATTTCATGTGACCTATTTGATAAGCAATCGTAAATCCAGATTGATTTTCTGTCATGATTTGAAACAATAAACGCAAGTTTCTCTGCACTTTCAGTTAAGGTAACTTTCGGTATACCCTCCCCCACCCAGATATCAGTTGTTGATCTGTTGGCTAAATCTATTTTTCTCAGTGTATGTCTCAGCTTCCCTTCAATTTTCTCTTTGACATCAAGCATTAGCGACTCACCATGCTTACTAAATGCAAAACTATTCACTGCTGAATAAACACTACTTTCACCTGTCCAAAGGTTAAACAATGTAATCCTTCCATCTTTTGTATCTTTATAAACTATCCACTCCCCATTTTTTCCGGAAGGCAAATAGAACGACTCCACCATTGGAATACGATCGACATGAGAAGTACCCAATCTAAGCATTTCCAACGTATCATTGGCTGCTATAAAAACTGCGGTTCGGCTATCTGCTGTAAATTGAATATTTCGAATATCTATTACTCCAGTCTCCCAATCCCCATTGACGGCTTTCAATACCGAAGTACAACTACCTAAAGGAAGATTATTAACCAGGTAAGAAACAAAATTTCCGTCATTGGTTATATTGATATCGCTCACAAATTTCCATCGGTTATAGGCGGTGGAATCAATAGTCGGCTTACTCTTGGTCAAATAATAAGCATCTTGACAGAAAACAAGAGAAAAAGTAAACAAAGCAGACAATAAGCAACAGAAAAATCTCATATTTCGAAAAGTTAGACGCATCACTACTAAGAAATGTCAAAGGCCCTAAATATACTACAGACAACTGAAGTTAGTTGACAGTCAATCTTCTCTATAAAGCCAGCATAATATCCAATACCGCAACGCGTTTCGGCGTCCCTGTTTTCCATCCTAGCAAACTGTCGATCAAGGCGAGGGAACCAAGAACTAACTCACGCTGTATAGTGTTAAAAACCGATTAACAACAATCTAATCAATATACACATATAAACCCAAATAGTACTATTCAGCATACAAATTTCTTGTAAAAAAAGGGACACATTTGAATAGTACTTTTAATTAGACAGCAGTGTACCTAATACAGGGACCTTAACCGAGTGCCCAAACAATTTATTAATCTCTAATTAAAAAAATATGATACGGATAAATATTCAGCTTTGCCCATATAGATTCCTGCTTTATACAGCATTACCAATATTGGTTAGCCTAATATTCCATCCATCAGCATTCAGCAATATCAAACGTCAAAATCACAAGGTAACAATCGCTGCAACAAACATTCCACTTGAAGAGGTATTCAAAAAGATCAATCAACAGACTGGGTTAATCATCACGAACAATTATCAAGAAACGAAACTTAACAATAAGAAAACTGTAACTGTAAACTTTTTACAAACAGACATTTCGGAAGTCATGCTCTTTTTACTCAATGACTCAAAAAATCTCGATTTTTTGCTACAAAAAAACAGCATTGTAATTTTTAAGAGGCAGGACTGGCTCAAACAAAGTTTTCTAAAACCTATCTCAACCGATACACTCACCAACACATTCGAACTATCGGGTAAAATAGTAGATATGTCTAACAATTCTATACCCGGTGCGACATTGAAAATAAAAGACTCTAAACAGGGCACTATAAGTAATTTGGATGGAAGTTTCCATTTATCTCAAATCGAAAACGGCAGCGTTATTATCATAAGTTCCATTGGCTTCGAAACAAAAGAAATTGTTGCTTTGAGCAAAAATATCATTGTTCGGTTAAAACCGCAGGCAAATAATTTGGATGAAAAAATAGTAATCGCATATGGCAGCACAACTAAACGCCTAAATACTGGAAACATAACCAGTATCAAAGCGACCGAAATAGAAAAACAACCCGTGAGCAATGTTCTACTCAGTTTACAAGGTCGCGTGCCGGGAGTAGTTATCCAACAAGCCTCAGGACTACCTGGTACTGGTGTCACCATTCGCATCCAGGGACTAAACAGCCTACTTAGTGGCAATGACCCCTTTTTTGTCATAGATGGTGTTCCATATATATCACAATTATTGCCAGTAATCAATGGCATTACTGGTACGTCCGGCGGTAGCTCAAATGTATCCGGCAATCCACTAAATTACTTAAATTCATCGGATATTGAAAGTATAGAAATCTTAAAAGATGCTGACGCGACTGCAATTTATGGTTCCCGTGCAGCAAACGGTGCCGTACTTATTACAACGAAGAAAGGAAAGTCTGGTGAGACCAAAACTGAGTTTACAATACAAAGTGGCTGGGGAAAAGTAGGGCATATGCTCGATCTTCTAAATACAAGGCAATATCTCGAAATGAGACACGAAGCACTAAGCAATGATGGGATTGCAACACCTTCTGATTATGACTATGACTTAAACGGCGCTTGGGATACCACCCGTAATATCAATTGGCAAAAAGAGCTAATAGGTCATACATCACAGTACACCAATGCCCAAGTCACTGTTTCGGGAGGAAGCCCGCTAACTCAATATCTGATTGGCGCAGGATATAACAAACAGACAACAGTGTTTCCCGGGAGTTACTCAGATACTAAAGGTTCACTCCATTTCAACATAAACAACACTTCATCAAATAAAAAATTCAAAGTCCGGCTATCCGCATCCTACATGTTTGACAACAATAAGCTCCCGCTTACAGATTTGACAACGAGCGCGATCACCCTGGCTCCAGTTGCACCTGAACCATATACTCCAGAAGGAAGCATAAACTGGAAACCCACATCATCGGGTTCGACAACATTTTATCTAAATCCATTAGCTGTTCTAAACAACAAAAACGTTAACAAAATCAACAATTTAACCAGCAATTTGGTTGTTAGCTACGAAATACTACCAGGATTAGAAGTCAAAAGCAGCCTGGGATACAACAACCTAACTGGTAACGAAACTACAATGCAGCCATTGTCCAGTTCGAGTCCGGAAGACAGGATGTATACCTACCGAGCGAGTAGTTTCCTCTCCAATAGAATAATCTCATGGCTCGCAGAACCGCAAATAGAATATAAGAAGAATATAGGCAAATCAAAACTGACCTACCTACTGGGCACCACAATTTCCCAACGAAATAATGATCAGTCGCTAACTATTGCAACAGGTTTTAATAACGATTTAGTCATGGAAGACTTTGCGTCTGCCCCAAATTTAAGAGGTAGTAATATAAACTCCGTGTACAAATATAATGCCTTATACAGCAGACTAACCTATAATTGGGATGATAAATACATTATTAATCTTAATGCAAGAAGAGACGGGAGCTCTCGCTTTGGTTCAAAAAATCAATTTCATAACTTCGGCTCTCTAGGAGTTGCTTGGATATTCTCACAAGAATCTTTCATTCAGAACACCATTCCCTTCTTAAGCTTCGGAAAACTGCGGGGAAGTTACGGCACAACTGGAAATGACCAAATCGAAGACTATCTATATCTCGACTTATACAGACCAACCACCATAATTGGTAGACTTTATCAAGATGCAATTGGTTTATCAGCAACCAGGCTAACCAATCCATATTTGCAATGGGAAGAAACAAAAAAATTCCAAGTCGGTTTAGAGCTTGGGTTCATCAAAGATAAGATTCTCTTTACAGCAAATTATAATCGCAATCGCTCTTCTAATCAGTTACTACCATTTACATTACCAATTATCACAGGGTTTCAAAGCATTACGAGAAACTTTCCTGCTGTTGTCCAAAATACAGGATGGGAGCTTACCCTAAACACAGTAAATATAAAAACAAGGGATTTCAGCTGGACAAGCAACGTCAATCTTACTATCCCCAAGAATCAATTGCTTTCATTTAGTGGTGCTGATAGTTATGGCTCCATAATGGTTGGAAAATCCATCACAATGCAAAAACTCTTTCACTACAATGGAATTAATGCCCAAACAGGAACATATGAATTTAAAGACGCAAAAGGCAACATCACACAGGAACCATCCGACCCAGATGATAAGATATCTATAGTAAGCCCTGACCCAAAATTCTACGGTGGTCTACAAAATAGCTTTACTTATAAAGGCTTCTCGGTTGATCTACTATTCATCTTTTGCAAACAGAATGCACAAGACAACTTAACATATGGAATGCTAGGTTATTTATATCCAGGAACTTTTTATTTTGGCAAAAGTAATCAATCTACTGCAGTACTAGACCGGTGGCAGAAACCCGGCGACAAAGCGAAGGTTCAAGCCTTTAGCTCCAATGACAGCCGGTCCTTAGGATATATCCAGAATAGCGACGCAATATGGACGGATGCTTCATACCTGAAATTAAAAAACATCTCCATCTCCTGGCAAATCCCCCAAGCATGGGAAAGAAAGGCCCATCTCCAAAGCTTGAGAGTGTTCATGAGTGCTCAAAATCTTTTCACAATTACCAAATTCAATGGCTTTGATCCTGAGAGTCCCGGACTTGGTTTACCTCCATTGAAAGTAGTCACCTTCGGCGCACAAATAACTTTGTGATAACAACTTAAACATCGCAAAAACGAAAAAAATGCATCCCATATTCAATAATAAATCTCAGACAACACAACTATTCAGAGTAATATTTCCAGCGGTACTGTTTCTTATAACTCAACTTCCAACTAGTTGTAAAAAATTCGTTGATGTCAAAGGACCTACCACAAACATCACTGGTGATAATGTTTTTTCCAATGACGGTACCGCTGCTGCATTACTGACAGGAATCTATACAAAGATAAGCAGCAATTCTCTTGCAAGTGGGGATCTGGCGTCTATTGCTTTTCTAACTGGATTATCCGGAGATGAATTGTCATTATATAGTGGGTATAGTAACCCTGACTTAAAGAACTACTATTCAAATAGTCTAATTGCCACTCAGCAGCCAAGTATTTGGAACAATATCTATCCAAAACTATTTATCGTAAATTCCATTATAGAAAAAGTGCCAAGTTCACAATCTTTAAGCCCAGGTGTAAAAACACAGTTGTTGGGAGAGGCCAAATTCATGAGAGCATTTTTTCTGTTCTATTTAGTAAATCTCTATGGCAATGTCCCATTAGTAACTTCTACCGATTACAAAATAAATAGCTCCCTTCCACGGGCCGATAAATCCGATGTATGGCAACAAATCATCTCCGACCTGAAAGATGCTAAAGAACTGCTTACTCAAAACTACGTCGATGCAACACTACTAAACAGTACTACAGAAAGAGTGAGACCTAATAAATGGGCGGCAATAGCCTTATTAGCGAGATCTTATCTATTCATCGGGGATTGGAATAATGCGGAAAAACAGTCTACTGAAATTCTTAACAATACTGCGTTGTTTCATCTTGATTCACTAACAAATACCTTTCAAAAAAACAGCTCTGAATCGATCTGGCAATTACAACCAGTTAACTACGGCTCAAATACAGAAGATGCCAAAACATATATTCTCCATTCAACTGGATTCACCTTCTCAAAGCCCGTATATTTGAGTACAGAACTTGTTAATAGTTTTGAAAATTCGGATCAAAGAAAAGCTAGATGGACAGACTCAATAGATTTGAATGGAAAAATACATTATTTCGCCAGCAAATACAAATCCGATAGTCTCAACGCTCCGGTAACTGAGTATAACACTGTACTACGTTTAAGTGAACAGTTTTTAATTCGCTCAGAGGCGAGGGCTCACCAAAATAATATCCAAGGCTCATTGAATGATTTAAATGCAATTCGAAAAAGGGCATGGTTGGCAAATGTCCAACTTAATAATATGAATTCCATATTGAATGCTATTTCGCATGAGCGAAAGGTTGAACTGTTCACCGAATGGGGCCATCGTTGGCTTGACTTAAAAAGAACTGAAATCGTAAACAATGTAATGAGTACTGTTACGCCCCAAAAGGGAGGAACATGGAGTCCTAACTGGCAGCTATATCCTATCCCTCCTTCTGACATCTTAGCTGATGCAAATATTATACAAAACAAGGGATATTAAATTATACTATTAAAAATCATATAAAACAACGTCACCAAACCACGAATAAGATAAACCACAGCTAATGAAAATAGATATAACTGGCATCCTGCTATCCTTTCTTATAGCAGGAAAATGCTTGGGGCAGCAAAATCCAAAACTATCAGATAAGAGTACGGTACTAGAAAATTATCATATGAAGCCAATACATATTCAATCTCGGTGGGCAAAATATGTTAATCCATCTAACGTGATGATAGAATATCCTCGTCCACTGCTGCAACGCAGAAACTGGGAAAATCTGAATGGATTGTGGGATTACGCTATAACAGATTCATCCATAAGAAACCCTAGCACTTTTAACGGAAGCATACTCGTTCCTTATCCAATTGAATCATCTCTATCTGGTGTACAAAAAATATTAAGACCGGATCAATGTTTATGGTATAGAAAAAAAATTCAACGCCCCAATTTCTCAAGCAATGAGCGGATTATCGTTAACTTTGGAGCCGTTGATTGGCAGGCAACCGTTTTTATTAATAACAAACAAGTTGGTCAACATTCCGGGGGGTACCAAAGCTTTTCGTTCGACATAACGGATTTCTTAGCGGAAGGAAACAACGAAATATTAGTTAAAGTATATGACCCCACAGATCAGGGACCTAATCCACATGGAAAACAGGTGCTTAATCCATCAAATATCTATTATACTCCTTCAAGTGGTATTTGGCAGACCGTTTGGTTAGAGAAAGTATCTTCTGTTCACATACTTCATTTAAAAGCAACGCCCAATATAGATAAAGAAGAACTGAATCTAGGTATAAATACAGTTGCGGCAACAAAAAACACTACGATAGAAGTTGTGGCTTCAGTTAATGGTCAAATTGTAACCTCAAACAAAAAAGACATCCCCGCTGCCCAAAAAGAAGGCGCCATTGTATCAACAGAAGTATTATTAAACATACCCAATCCAAGACTATGGTCGCCAAGTGATCCATTCCTTTATGATCTTTCAATAAAAGTTTCTCAGGGAAAAAAAATCGTTGATGAAGTAACAAGTTACTTCGGGATGCGAAAAATTGATATTCAAAAAGATGATAAAGGAGCGGATCGCATTTTTCTTAATAACAAATATACTTACAATTTAGGTGTTCTAGACCAAGGTTTTTGGCCGGAGGGATTGTATACCGCTCCAACCGATGAGGCACTAGCATTTGATATCAAGACGATAAAATCTCTCGGATTCAATACCATTAGAAAACATATCAAAATTGAGCCTGAAAGATGGTACTATCATGCTGATAAAATTGGCGTCTTAGTTTGGCAGGATTTTGTTAATCCACCTCATGAACTCCCATCTGGGTCCAGAGATATATTTGAAAAAGAAATAAAAGAAACTATCGATCAGCTATACAGCCATCCTAGTATAGTAACATGGGTACTTTTTAATGAAAGATGGGGATCATATGATCAACGAAGATTAACAAAATGGGTAAAAAATTACGACCCAAGCCGAATTGTGAACGGACATTCAGGCGAATTACTTTATGTCAATGATCAATTACGAGCTCCATCTGATAGCCCATGGATTGAAAGTGATATCGCTGATGTGCATTCATATCCAGATCCGAGAAACCCTCCAGCCCTGCACAACAAGGCTAGAGCGGTAGGTGAATTTGGCGGAGTAGGAGTATCCGTGCCTGGTCACGAATGGGATGACATGCAGGGTTGGGGCTATATACAAGTAAAACCTGAATTATTGAACGCGCAATATAAAAAGATGACAGAGGAACTAAAAAAATTGGAACAATATGGTTTAAGTGCCTCTATTTATACTCAGCCATTTGATGTAGAGGGAGAAGAGAATGGCCTACTTACGTATGATCGAGAAATTATAAAAATTCCTGCTAGTGAAATAAGGAACTATAACAAAAACCTCGTCCCTTCAAGTACTGGATTTTCTTTAGATACAGCTTTTCATATTGCCGCTAATATTAATTTAAATGACAATGATGACAGATATGAAGAACTTCTAACTCAATATAAAAAAGGCATACGTGATTCAGCATTTTTAAGGAGAGTTTTACTGATGGCCATTCGCAAAAAAGATCAGGAAAACGCGACTAGGATCGGCAACGACTATATTAGCAACCTGACACATCCATATTCTTTAGACAATCTGCGACTCATAAAAAACATAACTAGAACTAGCAAAGACAAGGGTTTCGAGCTATTTTGGAAACAATCAAAAAAGGTAGATGCCGAATTAGGAGAAAACGAAGCATTGAGTAAAGTAAAAAAAATAATCAACTCAGAAGAAATAATACCATTCAGAAACAGAAACTCCAATCCTGATTGGGACTACATTCAAAAAAAACTAACGGATAAATACGGAGACCTTGGAGAAGAACTTGTACTGGGCAAGCGTATGATATATTATGGATTTGAGTCTAATGATTGGGAAAATTATGGAAAGTATTACATGTTATATTTTGAAAAAGCATTGGGGCACCCTTCTGAATATATAGTTAACAACTTGACTTGGGTACTGTACGAGCACATTAGCAATCCAAAAATACTTGAGTTCGCAGCTAGTGTAATGAAATACACTGTCGAAAAATCAGATCAATCTCCGGAAGCATATGACACATACGCAAATTTGCTACATCGGATAAATAAATCACATGAAGCAATTAAATGGGAAGAGAAGGCCGTAGAACTAAAAAAGGGAACACCAGGTGAAAAGACCTTCGCCGAAACCCTCCAAAAAATGAAATCCGGCCAGCCAACCTGGCCTACAAATAACTAAACGATTACGCGGTACAAGTGGGTGGATGGTTTACACCCCTTGTGCACTCATGCAAACGTCACTAATATTCCTATTGGTGACCTATTTTTCTAAAACCCGAAAAACACATACCAATCGCAATTAAATCAATATGAGAAAAAAAACATAAAGGGCATGGTACGATCCGCATTTCCCCCGTGTATTAGTAATGTACCTTAAGATAACCATTAAAAGACATTTACCCTAGCAACAACGTAGACAGCCTGATTGAAATAAAAGCGTTGCTATCCTATTAAAACTTTAAAAAAGAGTAGAAAAAGAGTAGAAAAAGAGTAAAAAAACAAGAAGAACTATCAGATCCATCAGCAGGCAACCGGTAACAAAATACATTTAAAACAAAAAAATTCATTGTTTTATGGCAGCGCCAAAGAAATCCAAGCTCCCCGAAAAGATCCTGAAAATAGAAACCGAGGACACCAATTACACGCCATTCGAAAATATCCCTGAAGAGTACCATGGCTTGCTGATACCTGCAGCAAAGTATTTCTATCAGCACGATTATGATTTTGATATGGTTTGCCAGTGCGTAAGACTCGAGGAATTCTCCTTGTGGATGCACGAAATATTCGCCATGGAAGATATCACCTTATTACCTGTAACCTGTAAAGAAATTATCGCCCTCCACTTTATGGCCGGTGGCGGCGGCACCAAGGCAAACATTGCCGGCAGAGGGCCTTATCAGCTGAATGGCAAAGAAGTAAACCTGTTTAAACTAAATACCATATTTCATGAAGCTCCTATGAAAAGAGGAGATGCCATGTTCAGTTTTCATATCAACATAGTTCCGGGTGTATTGGCCAAAATGGCGCTAAGATACCCTGAACTGGAGCAACTGGCGAACAAGAAGCTCATGGAAGGCAGCGGACCGCTGCACGACGAACCATATAAAATTAACCTGGTATGTTATAACCTGATTAACGATATCTGTAACTGCAGGTATATCGGACTACTGGCAGATAAACTCCTGTACAGATGCTGCCTGGACCTGTTTATCAACTTCGCTAACCAGGACAGGGTAGCCCACCTTCCGAAAATTCACTGTACAGCGGAAATGAGGTATACACTGAAGGAAGCGGTTGCCTATATCATGGATAATCCGGAAGAAGAATTTAACCTGGCGAAAATCGCCTATATGCTCGATATCAATGCTGAAGAGCTGAGCCGCGCATTCGAAAACCTGCACCATATTACGATGAAAGATTTTCATTTGCAGCGTAAAATGATACATGCTTTTCATATGACGGTGGCTACCAGTATGGAGCCAGACGAAATTGCCCGCGCCATCTGCATGAACAGCAGCGAAGCATTCATTCACCTGTTCGAATCCTATTTTAACAGCTCATTCATAGCTATTCGCAATGCCCAATGAAGTTGTCTTAATCACCCCTTTTGATTTTTTAGGTTGGTGACTCGCGGGCCTAGTCTTAGGCCCGCTATTTTTTCTTTTTGCCCCTCAAAATGACCCTTGCTTTTTGCAGTCAGAGAAAGAATCCTTAAATTCCTCTTCTTTTCTCATTGTTAAAAGCAAGGGTTATGTCTTTTCAGCAACGTACCATTTTTATTACCGGCGCAAGCCGTGGCATAGGCAAAGCCATCGCGTTACGCCTGGCCAGCAAAGGCGCTAACATAGTGATCGCCGCCAAAAGCGTGGAAGAAGACCCGCGACTGGGAGGTACCATCTACTCTGCTGCCAAAGAAGTGGAAGAAGCGGGTGGCAAAGCCCTCGCTGTACAGGTAGATATCCGCGAAGAAACCCAGATCGCACAGGCAGTGCAACTAGCCGTAGAGAAGTTCGGCGGCATCGACGTAGTTATTAATAACGCCTCCGCCATCCAGCTCACCAATACAGAACAAACACCCGCCAAACGGTTCGACCTGATGTACGATATCAATGTAAGAGGCACCTTCCTGGTCACCCAACATTGTATTCCATACCTGAAAAAAGGAACCAATCCGCATATCCTTACTTTATCTCCTCCTATTAACCTGGATCCACGATGGTTTGGTCCGCATGTGGCCTATACCATCAGCAAGTATAATATGAGCATGCTGGCATTAGGCTGGGCCGCAGAACTTGCCCAATATAACATTGCATCCAATGCCCTATGGCCCGCTACTACCATCGCCACGGCAGCAGTAAAAAACCTCCTGGGCGGCGAAGCGCTGATCAACAGAAGCCGTACCCCCGATATCCTCGCAGATGCTGTGGAATATATTTTGCAACAACCCGCCGCTTATTCAGGGAATACATTCATTGACGAAGCCGTATTGCAGGCTGCCGGTATCACCAACTTCGATAAATACGCCGTGGTACCCGGCGGTAAGTTACAGAAAGACCTTTTCCTGTAACCAATCCACACAAGCCATCAATAGAAATGGCCGCCCTGAAAAGGGCAGCCATGCATAATAGTTGTCATCACACGATGCGCTGTCGACGCATCCGGAGAGTTGATGTCAACTACTCGTCAGTAAAGCTGACAATATTTTACGCTACTCCCCGAGCATATATTACTCAAAAAAAAAGCCCCCCTAAAAAGGGGGGCCGTTCATCCATTGTTTGTTAACCCAGTCAAATATACGACACCTACTAGATAAAATAATTGTTCAGTTTCGTTCAGTGTGATTTTTTTTTGTTCAGGCTTATTCATTTTATTCAAAGCAAAATGACGGAGTTTTTAAAAGAAAAATTTCGTATATAGATCATAGGGAGAAATCCTCTCGGCATAAATCATCTGCCATAGGAAACCCGGGAGTAGCCATATCATCCTCCTATCCCCCTGCTCCAGGAGAAATAAAACATACTATGGACGCCTAACAATATCAACAGCAAACAACCGTCAACCGGCTTTTAAAATGCCGGTCATTGCAAGCATAGAAACAGCCCCCAATACAGTGTTGACCGGGTGGCTCTTTTCATCATCATTACCTTCTATCTTGTAATAAGCGTAGCATAACTGCCAGAAGAGGAGCTGACAGGCGGCGTATCGGTAACCCGGAAAGAATAACTCCCGGAACCGGTGCTGACCACGAAGCGGCCATCCTTATAACCATCGGTTAAAGCCTTTCCATCCATCGTCACATCAGAAGTGGAAGATGCCGGTAAATAAACAGTAGCCCGGCTATTGGGCGGTATCGTAATCTTTAGGAAAAAATCATTGTCTTCCTTTTTCCAGCTACTCATAATTTCACCATAGGGCGATTGATAACGGGCATTCACAAACGTAACATCCCCCACCGGCTCCGGACGAATCACTATATCGCGAAAAGCCACACTGCCTGCGGCCGGACGTATCCCCGCCAAACCCGTATAAAACCACTCCATCAAATGTCCCAGCATAAAATGATTGTTGGACGCATTATGATACCCCTGCCAGGATTCCGTCAGCGCAGTAGCGCCCTGCGCCAACTGCAACCCGTAACCCGGTACATCGGAGCGGCTGTTCATATCATAGATCACATCAGAGCGTCCCTCATCATCCAACACCCGCAATAAATACCGGTAACCAATGTCGCCGGCAGTAATACCATTATCATGTTGCCGGATATCAGCCACTATATTTTCTACCACATCTGCTTTATAAATACTGTCTACCAGCCCCATATATACCGACATAGCATTCGCTGTCTGGCTTCCACCGGCATATTGCCGGGTATCCTCATGAAAGAAAGCCTTGTTGTAAGCCGTTTTCACTGCATCGGCCTGCACCCGGTATTTTTGCTCGTCTGCGGTTTTACCAAGTATACCCGCCACCCTGGTAAGGATACTAAGATCATAATAGTACATAGCCGTAGCCGTTATACCCTTCGGTGTAAGCTGCGACTCCCCCGGGAACTTAGGACCGATATCGTACCAATCGCCCAAACCATGACGAAGAATATGATGATCCGCTTTTTTCTCCAGGTAATCCACGTAACGGGTCATCATCGGGTAACTCTCCGCCAATACTCCTTTATCACCATACCACTGATACATATAGTAAGGTAATATCACCCCATTACTCCCCCACTCCGGCGAATCACGGAAGCCGGCATCAAAATGCACATACTCCGGGGCTATATCAGGAATCAATCCCTCAGCGGTTTGCGCATACATCATATCCTTAACCACTTTACGGCAAAGCCGCGCAATGTCATAATTATACCGGATAGAACTACCCACCAGGTGTGCTTCTTCCAACCACCCCAGTTTCTCCCGGTGCGGACAATCCGTAAACACACTGGCCATATTGCTCCGGATAGCCCAGTCTATCAGCGTAAATGTTTTGTTGAATAATGCATTCGAACAATCGAATGCACCAATGGTAGCAGCGCCATTGCGGGTATGTATACTTTGCAGATCACGGATCACCGGCAACTTCCCGGGGTTGGCTGTGCCTTCAGGTACCGCGCCCTCTACCTGTAAATAACGGAACCCATAATACATAAACCGGGGCTGCCACCTTTCTATACTGTCGCCCTTCAGCGTATAATTGAAATACACCGGGCTTCCTACGGCCGACTGATCCGCCAATCCCCCGCCAGTCAGCAACTCTGCCGGTGTAATTTTCACTACCGCATGGGCAGGTCCCGTCACTGCGAGATAAGGAATAGCCGATGCATTTTGTCCCATATCGTATAGCCACACACCCGGCTTAGGCTGCGTAACTTTTACCGGCACAAAATGATCCCAGGTAAGCAAAGGATCCGCACTTTGAGCATCGAGCCGACGTGGCCCATTCACTACCACGGCCTGTCGCCATGGCTGATCAGGAAACCCCGCTGTATCCCAGCCATCGGGTGCAAGGGTAGCATTATAATCTTCTCCCCCATAAATACTCGAAAAAGTAACCGGGCCAGGAGCAGCCTTCCAGGTAGTATCGCTGACAATATTCTCCGCCGTACCATCCCTATATTGCAGGTACAGCCGGCAAATCAGCTGTGGATAACCATAAGCGCCGGTCAACTTACGATACCTTTCACCAGGTACATAAAAAAAACCGTTGCCAAGCATCACACCTAAAGCATTAGACCCGCTTTGCAAGATTTTGGTCACATCAAACGTAACATACAACGCATGCTCATCATATTTTGTCCAACCCGGATCCAGGAAATGAGCGCCCACTTTTTTTCCGTTCAGATGCAGATCAAACTGACCAAGACCGCAAATAAAAACGGTGGCTTTGGTAACCGGTTTATGCAGGGTAAATTCTTTTCTTAACAACGGCAGCACATCTGTCCGGTGACGGTATTTTTCATCACTGTCATCTGTAATCGCCGGTACAATGCGTTCCCCATCCGGCATTTTTTCATATCCAATCCATTGCGCAGATTGCCAGTCTTCCGGCCTATACAACCCCGTTTGCCACTGCTCCGGGGAAGACCAGCCCCAGGCTTTGCCCTGCTGATCCCATATCATCACTTTCCAGTAATAAGTAGTGGCAGATGCCAGCGGCTTACCGGCATACACCTGCTGCACCGATTCATCAGACATCACCTTTTTTGAATCCCAGATATTGCCTTTATTTTTTGCAAGCGTTGCCCGATTATCAGCCACCAGGATACGATAAGCGCTTTGCCGGATATTACCAGTATGCCCCGTCAACTGCCAGCTAAACACAGGTTGCCGCGCATCTATGCCCGCACCCCGGCTGGTATTTTCACATAACAGGTGTTGTAGGGTGCCCTGCGCAATTGTATTGGAAGAGATAAACAATAATAATAACAACAACAATAATAACCGGGATTTCATCATCCTGTATTGATTTTTGATAACAGTATGGTGTTACATGTCTACCATCGCCTTCATCACTCCACTGCCGGGATCCAGCAGGGAAGGAAACACCGTTTTTACTTCTCCGAATTTTATGCGGTGCGTGATATAAGCCTCCGGTCGCACCTGTCCTGCTTTTATAGAACGGATCACCTGTTCAAAATCTTCCCGGGTGGCATTGCGGCTGCTCATCAATGTAGTTTCTCTTTTATGGAATTCAGGATGCGAAAACTGCAACAGCTCCTTCTGCAACCCAATGAGAACATAGCGGCCGCCATGCGCCAGGTAGTAAATACCATGATTAATGGCTTTCTGACTACCTGTAGCATCTATGACCACGGTGGGCATGTCGCCCCCGGTAATCTCCTTCACCGTTGCCTGCATATCTGCGCCGGCCATTAATACATGCGGGATATGTAATACCGTTTTGGCAAACTGTAACCGTTTTTCATGAAGATCCGTGGCAATCACCTGTCCCCCGGCAATACGCGCAAACTCCATCGCTGCCAGCCCTATAGGACCAGCACCCATTACCAGCACAAATTCTCCCGGTTGCACAGCAGCCCTCCGGATGCCATGTGCTCCGATCGAAAACGGCTCTGACAACGCCAGCTGTTCCGTTGTTAACCCTTCCCCATGCACCAGCAAGCGCCCTGGCACCAACAGGTATTCTGCCATGCCACCGTCTTTATGCACCCCCAATACTGCAATTTGCTCGCAGCAGTTAGGCTTCGCCGAACGACAGGCAATACAGGCGCCACAATTTTCATACGGGATGACCGTCACCATATCCCCCCGCTGAAATCCGGGCACATCGTCGAGCGCCACCACTTCTCCTGCCAGCTCATGCCCCAGGATCCTCGGGTAACTGAAATAGGGCTGCGTACCCTCAAAGGCGTGCAGATCGGTGCCACAGATGCCGATCTTCTTTATTTTAATAATGGCATAACCCTGCCGTAGTTGGGGCATGGCGCCTAAACCATATTCAAAATTTCCGGGTGTAGTACAAATGAGTGTTTTCACTACAATAATTTACAAAATTCCCGGTAACTGGCAGCATATTTTTCCCCCCGGATCATCACCCAAAGAAAATATCTCCGGAGATACTTTTTCTTTCCAGGACATTCCCGCAGGTTATTACTAAACAACTATCAACGACTCCAACAAATACCGGCAGAAAAACGGCTGCAATATAGCGAACGGATTTGCTGCAGAATCCCGACAGCAAACGCAAAAAACACGCAACCAACAATCATACGAACATCTTTAATAGTCATAGTTTTGTCCTATTGACACTTATTATATGAGCATTTGCATATTTGCATAATTTAGGTATTTTTACCGTTATGCACAACGATATCTCCGAATTGCAGCGTAGAATTCATACCGGTGATACACAGGCATTAAAAAAATTGTATGATTGCTTCGGCCCCCAATTGCTGCAGCTTGCCATCGCAATGGTCCATACAAAGGAAATGGCAGAAGAAATTGTGGAAGATGTATTTATACAGGTGTGGACAAAAAAGGATAACCTTAGCCAGGTAAGCAACCTGAAAGGGTATCTCTATACCGCCACACGTAATATCGCCCTAAACTATCTCAGGAAATACGCCGGCAAAAAAACATTCGGGCTCAACGATTTTTATGTGCCCGAATACCAGGTAGCCCATACGCCGGAAGACCAGCTCATCAGCAACGACATGATCCGCCGGATTAACATCGCGATCAGCCAGTTGCCACCCCAGTGCCGCATTATTTTCAAACTCGTAAAAGAAGACAACCTGAAATACCGCGAAGTAGCTGCTTTGTTGAACGTGTCGGTAAAAACTGTTGAAAATCAGGTTGGTATTGCATTAAAGAAGTTGCATCACCTCCTTGCCTATCTTCCCAGCTCACATTAATTAAAATAAATTGCTGCCCCTTTGGGGGTATTTCCTCTTTCATATTGTCTTATATCACGGTACAGCAGCCCATTACTGTTTTACAATTCTTTTTTACGACCAGGCAGGAACCCTATAAGCTTTTTAAAAATGGACAACAACAGAATATGGGTATTACTGGGCAAACAAGCGAGCGGTGATATCACACCACCGGAACTGGAGGAGCTGCAAAATCTATTGCAACAGGATCCTGACGCCGCAGCCACGCGTACGCTTATTGCGAAAATATGGGGCATCCCGTTAGCGCCGCCGGAAGAAAATGCAGATAGCCATACGCGTATATGGGAACACATTGCAGAACGTATACCGCCTCAACGACGCCCTTTCCTGCTGCGGCACATGGCAGCCGCTGCTGCGGCGGCAGTTTTGCTGCTGGGTTGGTGCACCTGGTGGTATGTACACACCGGAGCCAACAGTAACCTGCAACAAGTCAGCTCCCCGGCAGCCGGCAAATCAAAAATAGTATTGCCGGATGGCACACAGGTGTGGCTTAACCATAACAGTCAACTGGTGTTTCATCAACAGCAATTTGGCCGGCAAAACAGGGAAGTAGTGCTTACAGGGGAAGCTTTTTTCGATGTAACGCACCGCGCAGGACTCCCATTTATCATTCATGCCGGCAAGGTAAACATCACGGTACTGGGCACCACTCTTAACGTGAAGGCATACACGAAAGACCATTGCGTTGCTGCCACCCTGATCAGCGGAAAAGTGGCAGTCAATTTCCAACAGCTCCGCCTCGAATTAAAACCGGATGAAAAAATTATCATCCCTGCAGCTGCTACCACCATGATAAGGGAAAATATCCGGAAAGACAGCACAGGACAAGCGCCGGAGCTGTCCTGGTTAAACAACAGGCTGGTGTTTGACAACGATTCTTTCGAAGTATTATCCAAAAAAATGGAACAATGGTATGGCGTTACTTTCCACTTTGAAACAAGCAACCTGAAGCACCTGCACTTTTCCGGCGTAATTGATGCCGAACCAATAACCGAAGCATTGAAAGCGCTGCAGCTTTCCCGCCATTTCACTTATCGCATCAGTAATAACGAAGTGTGGATCAGCCAATGACCTGGTCCGATTATTTACCTTTAAAAACCCAACAACAATGACGTAAAAGAGCGATCATCCGACTCATTAACTTTCCTTCACCCTCACCCAATTCCATGTTATGAAATCAATACTACTACAATGGACGTTCTATAAACGTCTCAGGCACTACCTATTGGTGATGAAACTAGCTATGTTTCTCCTGGCGCTGATTTGTACACAGGCGTATGCCACTGCCTGGTCGCAGGAAAAAGTCAATATTTCCCTGGAAAAAGTCAGCCTCAAAACTGCATTAAAAACCATACAGCAGCAAAGTGATTACAGGCTCATTTACAATGATGATATGCTGCCGGAAAACGCTACCGTATCCATCCGCCGCAGTAATGCCACTGTACCTGAAATACTGACCACCGTCCTGTCCGGCACCCATTTCAGTTATACCATGCTGGATCATAAAGTGATTGTGATTACACCGGAAAATATCCGTACTGTGAAACTAAACGGCACCGTAAAAAACGAGAAAGGCGATCCCCTCATCGGCGTGTCCGTTAAAATAAAAGGCAGCAATATTGGTACTGTCACCAACGAAAGCGGTCGCTTTGAACTGCCCGCACCAGCAGGCGCCACGCTCATATTCAGCTATGTGGGCTATGAGCAACAGGAAGTTATTGCCGGTGAGCAACCGCTCAATATCATCCTGAAAGAAAGCGCCAGCGGCCTTAATGAAGTAGTAGTGGTAGGCTACGGCACACAGAAAAAAACATCTTCTACCGCCGCAGTAGCAGCTGTGCAGGGAAAAGAACTGGCCAAATCACCAGTGGCCAATATTTCCAACTCACTGGCCGGTAATATCAGCGGCGTGAGTATGCGCCCCAATGGCGGACAACCGGGTAAAGACAATCCCGATATCCACATCAGAGGCATTGCCACCACCGGCAACAACTCCCCGCTAATAGTAGTGGATGGTATTATCCGTAATAACATCAACGAAATTTCACCCAATGCCATTGCATCAGTAACAATACTAAAAGATGCCGCAGCCGTAGCTCCATATGGACTTGGCGGCGCCAATGGCGTAATTCTCATCACAACTAAAAGAGGACAAACCGGCGTACCTACCCTTTCATTAAATGCCTATTATGGTATACAAACACCTACTTATTATCCTAAAATGCTGAATGCACAGGATTATATGCGGCTGCGTAATGAAGCCTATAAAAATGAAAATCCAACAGGTACCCAACAACCGTTTGCAAACGATTTGATAGCTAACTATGCAGACCTGAATGCAAAAGATCCCGATAAATATCCAATCAGCAATACGAAAGACCTGGTGCGCATGCACGCACCTGTTCAGAACTATAACCTGCAGTTGAGCGGTGGTTCCAAAGTAATGAAGTATTATGCAGGTTTGGGTTACCTGCAACAGGATGGTATGTTTGCGCCAATAAACTACAAGCGCTACGACTATAACGTGAATATGGAAATAAACGCTACTCCTACCACCAATGTAACGTTGTCGATCATTGGCGCAGTAGAAAAAACCAACAGCGTGGATGCCGCTACCACGCCAGGTCAGCTTTTCCGGAGCGCATACAAACTGATCCCCATCACCAACCTGTACTACAGCAACGGTCTCTGGGGGGAATTCGCCGGTAATTCGCCGGTTGGTATCCTCAATGCCGGCTATTCCCACCGCAATGCCACCTCCCTGCTTACTACGCTGGGGGTAGAGCAACAACTGCCTTTTATCAAAGGATTGAGTATAAAAGGAACATTCAGTTATGACCCTAACGACTATACGATAAAGGGATGGCATACCCCTTTCTATTTCTACTCACAAAATACCGCCACTACCCCTTACACCTATACGAAACAGGTATCCACATCCGAAGGAAGCGCTGCGCCTTATACCTGGCTGAACCAGGAGTACGCAAAAAATCAGTACTTCACCTTTCAGGGATACCTTAACTATCACAACAACTTTGGTAAACATGACTTTACCGGCTTGTTGGTAGCAGAAGCCCGTAAAAATGATTCTACCGGCTTTTCTGCACGGCGCAATAATTTTGCCGTCAATATTGACGAGCTGGGTATGGGCAGCTCCAATAAAAACGATTTCGACAACAACGGCTCTACTGCTACCGGCAGTCAGCTGGGCTTTGTTTACCGCGTAGGATACAGCTATGATCATAAATATCTCTTTGAAGCGGCCGGCAGATATGATGGTCATTACTTTTTTGCACCGGACAAAAGATGGGGCTATTTCCCGGCTTTCTCCGCAGGATGGATTATCTCTGAAGAAAATTTTCTCCGCGACCGTAGCAGTATATTAAACTACCTGAAACTGAGAGGCTCCTGGGGCAAATCCGGCAACCTGGCCGGCGCCGCCTTCCAATACCTGAATGGTTATAATTTATACGGCAACGCCTATGCCTTCGGCAACGGCACCATGGTACAGGGATCTAATATCACCAGGGAAGCCAATCCTAATATCACCTGGGAAATATCCACCAAAACAGATATAGGTATAGACGCCACGCTCTGGAAAGGTTTGCTGACCCTGGAAATAGATTATTTTCATGAAAGAAGGACCGGTATGCTGCTGCCTCCTGCTGTAACCGTACCGGTGGAATATGGCTTAAACCTCTCTGATGAAAACCAGGGCATCATGGAAAACCGGGGTATAGAAATATCAGCAGGTACCAGTCGCCGGTTCAACAATGGATTACAGGTGAACCTGAACGGCAACTTCAGCTATGCCAAAAATAAAATGGTCCAGGTATTTGAAACACCCGCTACCCGTAATAACCCTAACCGTAGCAGAACAGGCCGGCCCACCGGCACGCAGTTCGGCTATCATGCACTGGGATTATTTTCTTTAGAAGACGATAAAAATAAGGATGGCATCATTAATGGCGACGATGGCTACAATGTTACCCAATTTGGTGTACTCCATCCCGGTGACATCCGTTACGCTGATATCGGCGGGCCTAATGGAAAACCCGATGGCAAAATAGATGCTAACGATGAAGTGGTAACCGGTAACCCGGTGTATCCGTTCATCACCTATGGCTTTACGCCCGGCGCTTCCTGGAAAGGATTCGATTTAAGCCTGTTCTTCCAGGGTTCCGCCCTGGCCAGTCTGAATATCCGTGGTTTCCAAACAGTGCCCTTCAACAACAATAATAGTAATTCTTCCTATGAATATTTTAACAACCACTGGACACCCACTACCCCCAATGCGCTTTATCCACGGGCAAACCAATCCCCCTATGCGAACAATACCCAGAACTCTGATTTCTGGATGATGAAAACAGGCTATCTGCGATTAAAGACAGCCGTATTGGGATATACGCTGCCAGCCAGCATTTCTAAACAGGCGAAGATGCAAAGCGTCCGCTGCTATGTGTCCGGACAAAACCTGCTCACCTTCAGCAAACTGAAATTCATGGATCCTGAAGTAGGCTATACCGACGTGGAAACAGCCTATCCCAATCAGAAGACCATCGTTTTTGGCCTGAATGTGACCTTTTAGTCTTCATCTCTGTAAATAAAATATTATGATCTATATCACATCGTTTACCCGGCTACTATTCATTGCCACACTGCTCACCGTTTGCCTGTCGTGCAACAAAAAATTCCTCGACAACACAGACAAGGCAAAACTAACCGATGAACTGCAATGGAGCTCAGAAGGCAATGCAGACCTGTTCCTCAACGACATCTACAGCGCCCTGCCCAACTACTGGAACCAGGCGGAAAACCTGGACAATTTTACAGATGATAACGACGCAGGATTCTATTACACTTCCTATAACTGGAAACAGGGTATCATATCTCCAGCCTCCAACGACTATACCATATGGGGTGGCATTACCGGGTCTGCAGATATTACCAACTGGACCAGCACCTTTACCAGCATCCGCAAATGCAACACCTTCATAACATCAGTAAAGAAATATGCTGACCATTTTTCACCGGAATGGCTCAATAAAAGAATAGACGAAGCCCGGTTTATGCGCGCATTCTTCTACAGCGAATTGTGGATGCATGTAGGCGGTTTACCTGTTATCACTACGGCGGCAGACAGAAGGACGATGGATAGCGCCCTGATATACACGCCCCGTAATACATTTGAAGAAACCGTCACCTTTATTACCTCAGAACTGGACGCTGTGGCCAAAGGCGGTTATCTGACCGCCAAATACAACCATGGCGATGCAGATGCCGGCCGCGCCACACTTGGCGCTACACTCGCACTAAAAGGATGGGTGGAACTATATGCTGCCAGCCCCGCTTTCAATGCTGCACAACCTGCAGCCGGCGCGGATGCCAATAAGATAGCCGGTTATAATAACTATGATGCACAGCGGTGGGCCCGCGCAGCCGCCACCTTCAAACAATTTATTGACCTCTATGGCAATGGCAAAGCCTATGAACTATTCCCCGACCCAGCCGCCCTCTGGTATGAAGCCAATGAATATAATTCGGAAGTGGTATGGGACAGGCAGGTAGTAGCCAACACCATGGGGTCTTCCTTCGAACAATACGGAGGCCCGGTATGGATCAGTGGCGCCTACTATACCTGGGGCAACTACTGCCCCACCCAGGAACTGGTAGATCAGTTCAATATGGCCAATGGCAAACCTATCACCGATCCCTCCTCCGGCTACGACCCTCAACATCCCTACGTAGGACGCGAAAAAAGGTTCTACGACTGGATTGTATACGACGGCGCCCCATACAAAATGGCCTGGATGACTAAAGGCGATACGATTTATACCCGCATCGACAAAGTAAACCCTTCCAAAAACCAGATTGATTTCGGAACAGATGACGTAGGCAACACCGGCTACTATTTTAAGAAACGCCTCAATCCCCTCGTGAGGCCCGGCGGCGGCGCCGTCAGCGGCGCTAATTTCGTTTACTACCGTTATGCTGAAGTATTACTGGGCTACGCAGAAGCACAAAATGAATCGGCAGGCCCGGATGCAACGGTATATAAAGCCATTAACCAGGTCAGAAAAAGAGCAGGACTGCCGGACCTTCCGGCAGGTTTATCCAAACAGGATATGCAAGCGGCCATTTATCATGAAAGAAGAGTGGAACTGTGTTTCGAAAATAAACGCTTTTATGATATCATCCGGCTGAAAACAGCCAACACTGTTATGAACGTGGATAAGCATGCTATGAAGATAAGCAATACCGTGCCGGCTGATAATTCGGGAGTATGGAAATATGAGGTTGTACCATTGAACCATCCGCATGTATTTACACAGAAGATGTACCTGAACCCGATACCACAGGACGTTATAGACAGGAATCCCAAAATTGTGCAGAACCCCGGATATTGACCTTTTATACTGCCTGCTATCTTTATCAACGGATAGCAGGTAGTTCTTTCCCGGTAAAATGCAGCAAGTAAACCGTACTAGTCAGCCAACCCATCCAGCCCAATTACAAACGGCTTAATTCCCCTGGTCATAAATACCCGCAGCTCCCCGTTTTCCGCAGTATAAATCAGCAGCGCATCCAGTTCTGTATGCTTCGCCAGGAAGCGTTTGGTAGCCTCCAGTCCCATTACCATAAATGCGGTATCATAGCCATCGGCAGTAATGGCATCTGCGGCAAATACGGTAACGCTCTTCAAAGCAGATGGCGAAGAAAAGCCGGTGAGAGGGTTAATAATATGTGTCAGTGTTTTTCCCTGTTGCTCATAATGATCGCGATAGTTGCCTGCCGTGGTAGCTGCCCTGTTCAATAGCTGTACGGTCGCTTCCTTTTGCCCGGGGTGGAGGGGATTGTCGATACCGATGGTCCACGCCTTGCCGTTTTTCAGCCCTTTACAGCGCACTTCTCCTCCTATTTCCACCATGTAATCACGGATACCGTTGCGCTCCAGCAGCGCCGCTAAAACATCCACACTGTAGCCCTGTGCAATGCCATCGAAATCGAGTCGCACCTGCTCTTTTGATTTGTGCACACTGCTTTCATCAAAGCTGATCTGTGAAAAGCCTACATACTGTAACAGTGAATCGGCCTTTTCCCACCAGGGGCTACCCGTTTTTTTCCCCGCACGGTAAGCTGCTGTGAGCGGCATAATGGTAGGGTCAAAAGCACCGTTGGTGGCGGCATACACCTCGGCTGATTTTTTTAGTACGGGATAAAAATAAGGGGATTGAAATTCCCAGGAAGCGGCCGACCGGTTAAACAGGGAGAGTTCAGAATCCCGGCGATAAATAGATAAACACCGGTCAAATTCCAGCAGCGTAGTATCTATAGCGCCCTGGAAATTACGCTGCTGCGGATCAACATACATCACCAGCCAGGTGGTGCCCTGCGCGCTGCCTTGCAGGGTCACCACCGGCAGGTGGAACCACAAAAAAAAGAGATAGATGCTGTACACTATTATTCTTTTAGCAAATTCATCAACTCCGTCAAATGATCCTGGTATACGCCCCGCGGACTGCTGTGATATTTCTTTGCCACAGCGGCAGCGAAGCCTACTACTTCTCCCATCATACCACAGGTACGCATTACACGGGTACTACCAAAAGCCACATGGGTAGTACTGATGTTCCTGCCTGCCATAAACAGGTTGGAAATATTATGTGAATACAGGCAACGGTAAGGAATCGTGTAAGGGGCTACCCGTATATGTTTGGTACCGGCAAAAAATTCCTGGCCTTCAAAGTACCGGCTGTTTTTAGGATCGGGAAAATGCAGATCGATGGTCCAGGTGGCGGTAACAGCGCCATCCGGATACATTTTGCCTTCCTGTATATCCATCTGGTTGAGTACATGATCACCGATGATGCGGCGCGATTCACGTTTACCGCCGATATAGGCTACCCATGCCAGCTCCTGCTTTGCGTATTTTTCGGGTTTGTTATTTTTGAGATAAGACCAGTTACCGTATATGGCGCGGAGATTATGGTCCCGTATTTTCTCTGCATCTGTAATGGTATTAAAATTACCAAAGCCTGTTTCCCATTCCCAGTCGGCCTTATAGCTATCGATATGATACTCGTTCGAAAACTGCATAGCCCAGGGCGTGGCAGGAAAGGTGGTAGCACTGTCTACCGGTACCGATGCCCATAAATTGGAAGTGCCCAGCGTAAAGCTGTCCTGCTTTTCTGCTGCGAGCGACTCACCCGTTTCTGTTTTGCTTTCACGGCCCATGCGGAATTCTGCTCCTGCCAGGTACCCTACGGTGCCATCGCCGGTGCAATCCGAAAAATACGTACCGGTAAATCTTGTTTCCTGGTTACTGGCAATATCACGGCCTGTTACGGCAATGATGCGGTCGTTTTCCTTTTCTACTTTATACACATAGGTATTCAAAAACAGGTGCAGGTTCTTCTCTGCTTTTGCAATGTCGATCTTCCGCTTATCACCGTATTCACGGGCATCGGGATTACCATTGCCAGGATCGCCGTTATCCATTTCTCTTACTATTCTTCCTAATTTAGGGTAATAATTTTTGTCGATATCTCCCATCAGGTGTACCCGGATTTCTGAACTGTTGTTACCTCCCAGTACCGGGCGGTCCTGTATCAGCGCTACTTTCAGTCCCATGCGCGCGCCGGAAATAGCAGCACAGGTGCCGGCAATGCCACCGCCTACCACTACCAGGTCGTACTGTCCGCCATCGGCAGGCAGCTCGGTAGTATGCAGCAGTTTTCTGCGGAAGGCGCTCAGGGTGGGCAAATCATTGGGTGGGGTAAATTTCGCAGCAGTGGTAAAATACAGCGCATCACATCTCCCATTAAAACCTGTCAGGTCATGTAACGATAATTTTACCTGCTGCTCCGTGATATTCACTTCACCACCATCATACCATTTCCACTGGTCATTACCACTTTCGCCAAATACCGGTGTAAGCTGCTTCCCGTTTACCGTTACCGTAAATTTTCCCGGCCCTTTGGGAAACGGCGCCCAGTCTTTGGTACGCACCCATACCCGGTACTTACCTTTTGCAGGAAATTCAACGGTGGTCACTGCGTCGCCTACCGGCCGGCCCATGCCATGCGCCATCAGGTACGAAGATCCCATTACGGCAAACGACTGCTGATCTATTACCCATCCCCCTTTATTGGCGAAAGATTCGGTTTCCACAAACACCTGTTGCTGCGCATGCAGCGTTAATGTAGCGCAACACAATAGCATGATGCGCAGTAAATTATTGATGCTGTTGTATTTCATAGTCATGTAATTTCTTTTTAACGTAATTATTTTCCGGCGCCGCTTTCAGCAAAGCCAGGAGTAAGTTTGCCTGCTCTCCGTTAGCGTTGGCCAGCGTATCGGCCAGGCGCCGGACCAACTCCCCTTGCAGCGGAACATTTTTCAACCGGCGGAGTATGGTGAGCTGCGCAGGATAGGGCGCGCGGGTAAACGTATCCCATAACCAATGCTGCGCCTTTTTCCCGGTATAAAAACCGGCATCCACCTGTTGCAGGATATACCGGGCAATAAAAATATGCTTGCTGTTGACGATGTTCCGGATAGCTGTTTCAAAACCCGGGGTAATCATTCCTTTTTTATCCATCACTTTTCCCAACGCCCAATACTGGTAGTCAGGATTTCCGGAAGATAAAAAACGGTGCAGCAGCTGTTTGCTGTTATACGTTTCCGTAATACGGTTTATTTCTTCCACCACATTTCCATGGGCCATATGCCACAGCGTATAACAAGTGTATACGGCGCCCGGGATCACTTCATTTTTGATAGTTTTCAGCGTGGCGCCCGTTCTGGCATCCACAGAGTCGGCCAGTTTTTCGGTACCCGGCACAATCAGATCAGTGATCTTCAGCTCCGCCAACAGGCAATCCGGTTTCGCCAGGATCTCCTGCAATTTTTCATAGTCAGCAGGTTTGAATACTTTATGATCCAGCTTTGTCAGCGCTTCGCCCGCCGGCAAATCGTAGCGGATATAATTCCCCAGCAGGTCCCAGTAAAAGTTGATGAACACCGGTTTGCATTCCCCTGTATAACAAACCGGCGTAAAAATATTCCTGTAGTAATACAATGGCCGACCATCCTTATCCAATGCCAGCTGCAACGAATAGTTGGTGCTGTCGTTTTCGCGGACGGCAAATGTTTGACGACGATGCGCGTCCGGCAGCAACGATTGATTATGCAATACATCATAAGTGGTATCAGCACAGGGGCTCCCGCCATACACCACATGACTGTACAATAGCAATAAACCGGCAAACAAACATTTCATTGTATTTATTTATAGTCTAAAATTGCGGTGGCTTTACAATCTTTATCACTGGAAAAACGTATCCACCTGGCCTGGAACCCTTTGGGGAACTGCCATGCAAAAGTTTCTCCGGGCGCTACGGTAATTGTTTTATAGGGCATCCAAACGCCATTACCAACCGGATCAACGGTAATAGTAAATGTAACCTTTGCATCGCTGTCATGCAATAGCCGCAGACTGCGATTTTCATAAAACCCGATCAGGTAGGGATCGGATGGTTGTCCGGCAGTAACGGCGGTATGCTGCCATGGTCCGCCATGACCGGTAGGACGACCCATCTGCCACAGATCATCGATAGCGCCGGCCCATACAGCGGCTTTATGATCGTTTGATACAATAATGTGGTCGCCCGCTTTTGCGTCCGGATCTATTCCTGTCATGATCAGCATTCCCCGGTAGGCAGCATAATCGTTGATCCGGAAATGATGGGAGGATATCGGTCTTATTTTCGCATAGCCATCTGCGTTTTCCGCAGGCAGTTCATAAAATGTACCATGACAATTAAAAAGATCCCTTTCAGTGGATACTTCTCTGCAAATACGCAACGCAGCTTTACCAATAAGATCCGAATAAGCCGCATCGCCCAGTGGCAGCCGCCAGCGCCGTCCCTTGTCATCTACTATCAGTACTGAAGAGGCTTCAACAACAACCGGCTGTTGGGGAATGGCAAATTTTTGCCGGATAAACTGCTGCGTGGCAGGATCTTCCTTTTTTATCAATTGCATATCTGCCGTTAGTTCGTAATACCCGATATCAGTGGCGTTGCCCTGCTGATAGGTACGGGCCGCCATACCTAATGCACGGCGATCATTGCCCAATCCATATAACAGGCCGCCATTCACATTGGCGGTGGTTACTTTACTGAGACCGTGGAAAATCGGTGATGCCACGGTGTTACGGCGATCATTGGCGGTCAGAAAAAAATGAACGGTAGCGGTTACATTTTTTGCAATCCTCACGCGGATCCATTCTCCCGGTGTATTTTCCGGGAAAATAATTTCAGCAGCCTGACCGGGTGCTACGGTGATCGTTTGTGCGGTAGTCCAGGCGCCATTACCCTTGTTATCTGTTTCAAAGGTAAATGCCACCGGCTGCGCACCATTATGTTGAATGCGTGCGCTGCGGGAAGGCCAGCCGGCAAATAAAAAAGGCTCTGAGGCCTCACCCGCTTTTACCGGTTCATTGAGCCATACCGCACCTTCTGCGGTGTTGGGTCCCAGTTCGTCGGGTTGCTGCAGACTGGTAAACCAGAGATTAGAATTGGACTGACCGGGTCCTTCTATCGTTCCTTTTGCCGTACGTTTGTTGAGAAATTCTTTTTGTGCGGCATCATCACAACCAAATACCAGCTGATCCTGCCAGCGGGCATAGTCGCCTATCACTTTCAGGTAGGCACTACGGGGACGGATACCCGCAGTATGCCCTGCAGTAAAGCTGGCCGGAAAATGCCAGAACATACCATGCATAGTCATCAGATAATCAGGTTTGCCGGTGGCGCCTATGTCGCGGATACGCGGCCACTCGGTATTCCAGCCATGGGCTCCATCATAGGAGTGACTTGCTTTGGGCAACCGGAAAAACTGCCATTTCCCCTGATCCCTCAATCCCAATAATAATGATTTATGATCCCAGCCGGTGGTCCATATGGGATCGGTGGCAGGATTTTTATTCCCCTGTATACCGCCAGGACCGGTGATTTCCACGAACTGGTTACGGCGTATCACTTTCCAGTCTTTCCCGTTCCATTCCGACAAAGAGCCGGCAGGAATATCAAAATCGGTGAGTGCTTTAGGTCCGGGTTCGCCGTTGTTGGAATATAACAATACGCCCTGACCGGAATACAATCCCTTCCCATGCGCTCCCGGCAGCAGCGCCGATGCCGCGTTGGCAACCGTATCGGCGCCTTTCTTATTTTTTACATTGCCATCTTCATACAACATTGTTGGTTGAAGGGTATGCACATCTACTTCGTAAAAGCCTTCTTCCATAGTACCGTAATATATTTTCCCGGCAGGATCCGTCAGGTGCCGTGCGTTGCCGGTATGCCGTCCCGGCATGGTAGTGTAGGGGATTACCCTTACATTGCCTTTATCGCTGATCGCATAGGGACCAATAAACAACTGGTTACTTTCCGGATGTATCATGCGGTTGGCGGGAGTGCCGCCGATGCTTTCTTCACGCACCACCTGCTTCAGCTCCGGCGTAATTTCATACAGCTTATCAGACGAGCCAAAGGGCATATGCGGTCCATAGGTGATTACCCACAATTTGCCTGCCCAGGGCACTACCGCGCCGGTGCCACATTCGCCCTCTCTATTGTACATGGCCAGCTGCGGGTAAATACCGCTGTATGACCGGGGTTTATTCGTTTGTGCATCACTGTTACAGCCTATGCCCAATAACCCGATGGCGACGCCCAGTATAGCCCTGCTCTTTCTTATCTTCATATATCTTAATAATTTGGATTCTGTGTGAGATGACTGGTAAGTACTTCGGTAGAAGGAATGGGCCAGAGGTATTGACGCGTAGCATCAAACTTCCTGACGGCGATTTGCTTGATCAGTCCTGCGCTGTACATCGGCATAAAATCCGCTACACCATCCTCATCAATAGCGGGTGTTTGCGGGAAAAACCATAAACCCGGTTTTACTATTTTAGTGCGCAGTTCTGCCGGCTCCAGCAAACCATAGTTAGGTTTATTGAGTACTTTTTCCGCCAGGCGCCAGCGGATAATATCCATATAGCGTATACCTTCCTGTGCAAATTCCATCCTTCTTTCGGTACGGATAATTTTGATGAGCGCATTTTTATTGGTAGTTGCTACCGATGGATAACCGGCTGTATTCGTATATACGGTACCGTAAGCGCGGGCTCTTACTTTGTTGATGGCATCGGCCACGGACTGATCTGTTTCGCCCAACATTGTTTTTGCTTCTGCATATATCAGCAACACATCCGCGAAACGGATAATAATGTTGTCCGGCTCTACTGTCCAGGAGTTCAGCAGCCAGTCGCCATCGATCCCTTTCTTCCACAGCAAACCATTAAAGGATGCATATTGCGCAATAGAGCGGGTGTCTTTATTCTCCACATATTTGTTATCCGATATTTTCAGTACCGTTACCGAATCAGGATGCGGCTGGAAAATGTATCCCAGGTGCGGTGTCTGGAATTCCACGATAGTAGCGGTGCAGCGGGGATCACGGTTATCGAACGGACGACGCGGATTATATAGCGGCGACTCATCTATCGGCAAACCATCTTTACAGAGGAATGCGCAGAGCAGGTCCCAGGAAGGATCTTTGGCCGCCCAGCCACCGGAGTTACGGCTTACGAAGTTCTGGCAATCACCCAGGGTTACTTTCAGCGTAACGGATCTCGGCAAACCAAATACGGTTTCGGTGGAGTTTTTTGTTTTAGATAAAAACAGGTTACTGAAATTATCGTGGAGTTTATATACGTCCAGGTCCATGCAGGCTTTTGCAGCATCGCGGGCAGTGGCCCAATCGCCCATATACAGCGCAGTGCGCGCTTTCATGGCCAATGCAGCACCTTTAGTGGCACGCTTCAGTTCTGCGCTGCCATAAGTAGTTTTTAATACGGCAGCGGCGGCATCAAAATCAGCATAGATTTTTTTCAGCACTTCGGCTTTATCCATCTGCTTCATGTTCAACGCCTGCTCAATATCAAGTGTGGAATCGGTATATACAATGTTGCCATAGTGCGTTAACAGCCGGGAATACTGACTGGCTCTTACAAAGCGGGCTTCAGCACTGTAGGCGTTGATCTGCTCGGGCGACAACACCTTCGCCGCCCTGGAAATGCTTTGTAAAATGTTATTGGCCCTGGCAATGGCTTTATAGGTTTTGGTCCACCAATCTTTTACAAAACCGGTTTCACCATTGATAGTGGCGCCGGTTACTTCAGTGGTGGCGTCACGGTATATCCAGTCGTCGGTCCAGTCGTCGCTGTCCTTCAACCAGAAATCGGCTTTATACAATCCGTTGAGCGACATCTCAATTTCTTCCGGGGTGGAATTCCAGGTTTCGCTCGATCCATCCGACAGGGGATGCAGGTCCAGTGAGCCACAGGAGCTGATCAACAAACCTGATATCAGTATAAAAATAAGTTGCTTCATGATCGTGGAGATTTAGAATTTAACGGATGCACCAAATACAAAACTGGTGGTAATGGGATATACCAGCCCTCCCTGTTCAGGATCCCACCCTTTGGGAAAATGATGAACAGATACCAGGTCGCTAACGCTGCCGTATAAACGAAGTCCCTGGATATGGATCTTCTTCATCCAGGCATTGGGCAGAGTATAACCGAGACTGATATTTTTCACACGGAAATACGCGCCGTTCATCAGCCAGAAATCGGACATGGCATAGTTGTTACCTGCCGAAGTATTGGTATAACGTGGATAGCGAACAGCGAGGTTTTGTTCCGGTGTATTGTATTTACTCCAGGAGTTACCATCCAGGATGGCGGGGAAGTTGCCAAAACTTTCGCGGAGCGGTTGTACGATATCGGGGGAGAGGCGGGAACTTTGTTTGCCCACTCCCTGCAGCACTATACCCAGATCCCAGTTTTTGTAGCCTGCCTGCATAGAAGCGCCATACTGGTAACGGGGTAAAGAACCGCCCAGCAATACCCGGTCGTATTCAGGAGAAATTTTTCCATCCGGCACACCTTCCGGGCCGCTGATATCGCGGTACCGCACATCGCCGGGTTTTACGTTGGCATTTAGTTTTGGCGATTTATCTACCTCATCCTGTGTTTGATAAATGCCATCGGATACATAGCCATACCATTCGTTGTATTCACTGCCCTGCTTTTTGATCAGATCGCCCAGGAACTGTGTGCCTCCCAGGTCGCCCATTTTTGTAACAAAGTCGGAGATATTTACCGATGCACTGTAGAAGAAATCACCGATCCTGTCACTCCATCCCAGCTGTGCTTCCCATCCTTTGGTATACATTTTACCGGTATTCTGAAACGGGTTATCGTAGCCGATATAATCCGGTATTTCCAGTTCCAGCAAAATATCGCTGGTTGTTTTCTGGTAGTAGTCGCCGCTAAAGCGCAGGCGGTTACCTAGGAAGTTTACGTCGGCGCCTATATCCCAGGAATGAGTGCTTTCCCAGGAAATATCGCGGATAGCATATTGCCATTGTGCGGCCGATTGTCCGGATACCACTGTACTACCCTTATAAAAGAGGGAATTATTTTCGAAAGATAACAAAGCCTGGTAAGGGTAATTTCCAATGCGCTCATTACCCAGCGAGCCCCAGGAGGCGCGTACTTTCGCGAACGACAGCCACGGCGCCGTTCTCTTCATAAACCCTTCTTCCGATAATACCCAGCCGGCGGAAAAGGAAGGGAATGCGCCCCAACGGTAACCGGGAGCAAAGCGGGAAGAGGCATCGTAACGGATGTTTCCCTGCAGCAGGTATTTGTCTTTGTAACTGTACATAGCCCTTCCAAACCAGGACCGGTAAGCATTTTCAAACGCGCTGCCGCTGTTATCACGGAATTCAAGCGGGCCGAGGTTCAGGTAAGGATAGTTATTCAACAGGTATTGTCCTCTTGACGCACCTAACAATTCATCAAATGCTTTATAATACTCATAACCGGCCATCAGGTTGATGTTATGGGCTTTCAGCTGTTTGTTGTAGTTTATGATAAACTGCGTGGTATAGCGATAATTGTCGTTGCGGCTTTCCTCCAGCTTGGTTTCGGAGGCGCCTTCAATATAACCGGAAATAGAATTTGGATTATTGAAAGACGTGTAAGGTATTTTTTTAGTAAACTTTTTTCCTTTATCAAAATTCAGGAAAGGGGCTACGATACCGGAAATTTTGAGTCCTTCGATGGGTGTAAAATCAATACCTATTTTGCCTCCCAGCTGGTTGAACCAGTCGTTACTAAAACCTCCGTATTTCGTCATGGCGTAGATGTTCGCACCATCCTTACCCGCACCGATCCGGCCATCGGACCACATGGCCGCATAGATAGGCGGCATGATCCCCAGTTTATACATCGGATCAACGGTAGGTTGTTTCACCATGGTACGTTTGTAGTTAATGTCTACACTGGCCGATAGGTATTTGTTGATGGTAATATCATTGTTGACACGTGCGGTGACGCGATCATAGGAACGATCATCGTATAATGCGCCGTTTTTATCGTACACCAGCGATACCCTTGAGCGCAGTGCTTTACCGGCGCCGGCGATGCTGAGCATATGTGTTTCGCGGGGAGCGCTGTTATGCATAATGAGTCCTCTCCAGTTAGTGTTGGGATACAGATCCGGATTTTGCTGATGCAGACTATTATAATTGTCTACAATATCTTTTGTATAGGTAGGATATTCATTGGCGTTATTACCGTTATCGTTCCATCTCAGTTCATTGGTAAGCTGCATATAGCGTACAGCGTCTACATACCGGGGAAGTTTAGTAGGTTTTTCTATGCCATATTCATAACCGTAGTTCAGGTCCAGCTGTCCGTTTTTTGCACGTTTGGTGGTGACCAGTATCACACCCGCAGCGGCGCGGGAGCCGTAAATGGATGCTGAGGCGGCATCTTTCAATACAGAAATATTATCGATATCATTGGGGTTGATGGAATTGATATCGTCGATGGGTACGCCATCGACGATGATCAGGGGCGTGGCGCCGGCATCTTTGATGGTGGTGATGCCACGCACGCGGATCTGGGCGGTGCTGCCGGGAGCATTATTGCTGCGGGTTACCATTACGCCGGGCATAGCGCCCTGCAGCGCTTGTGATACCTGGGTGGTTTTACGGTTAGCAACAGCTTCCCCTTTTACAGTAGAAACAGCGCCGGTGAGATCGCTCTTTTTCACCGTACCATAGCCAATCACCACCAGTTCATCGAGGGCGGTATTGGCCGCTTTGCTGAGGCGAATGTCAACCTTATACTGTCCGTTGATGGTGACTTCCTGTTTATCATAACCTACATAGGTAAAGATGAGGGTAGCTCCCTCCGCCACACCTGCAAACTGGTATTCACCCATAGCATTGGTGGTAGTACCTTTGTTGGTGCCTTTCAGTAGGATGGTTACTCCTGGCAGCGGTGTGCCGGTTTCGTCTGTCACTCTTCCGCTGACGGTCATTTGCAACTCCAGGAGTTTCAGTATAGGCGGCAGGGTGAGCGATACCTGTTTTTTGATGGAAATGGTTCTATCTACGATGGAAAAGCTGAGTCCCTGCCCTTTTAGCGTAGCTGCCAGCAGTTCCTCCAGTGGTACCTGCTGCATCGACAACGTAACGGGGTGACTGTTTTTTAGCAGGAAGTTATCGTAGAATACCACGTATCCTGTTTGTTTTTTAATGGCGGCAAATACCGTTTTCAGCGGCACTTCCTTTCCCGAAAAGCTGACGGTCTGCGAAAGCCCGGTAGCGCTTACATTCAGGAGAACAACGGTGAGCAACAGAAACGTTAACTTCATAGCTAACAGCATTTTGGTTGAGCATAGCGTGCGATGCCCGGAAGTTGTTTTGCGGAGCCTCAAAACGGCGGCCCATGGCATAGCAACGGCTTTCCGGCTGCAAAGAGCGTTACAATTAATTTGCATACATTTGCATTGTTTGGTTGAATGAATAAGGAGTCTTCGCCGACTTTTTTTTTCATTGTTAGCCAGATGCCGCCGGAGATATTACCAGTATTTCCGGCTTTTTTTGTGCATAACAATGTTGACCGTAAACCTTAGCTGTTTACGTAGTGGAATTCATGTTTACATGTGATGAATAAAAAACGTGGTTTACTTCAATACGGTGATATTTTTTCCGTTGATCTTAAATTTTACATCATTCGCTTCCAGGATGCTTAATACTTCCGTGAGGGGCAGCGAGCGTTGTATACCGCCACCAAAGCTCCTTTTCGGGATATCTCCTTCATAGCTTACCTTTACGTCGTACCATTGTTCCAGCTGTCGCATTACCGTGGGCATATCCGCGTCATTAAACTGGAAGAACCCATTTTTCCACGCAATAATTTCTTCTGTATCTATATTGCTCATTACCGCCAGCGAGCCATTTGGTTTTACCTGTGCCTGCTGACCCGGTTTCAGTATATATTTTGTGCTGGTACTGGCCACGCTCACGGCGCCGTCTACCAGCGTGGTTTTTATGACCGCTTCCTGTTCATAGGCATTCACATTAAATCGTGTGCCCATCACCGTAATATCTACCTCACCCGCTTTTACGATAAACGGCATATTGGCGTTGGCAGCTACTTCGAAATACACCTCCCCCGTAACGGTGACCCTTCTTTCTTTCCCTACAAAAGCTGCCGGGTAAAAAACAGACGATGCCGCGTTAAGCCAAACCACGGTACCATCGGGGAGTTTGAGGCGATATTGTCCACCTCTTGGCGTCGACATTTTATTATACATAGCCTCGCCAGTACCGTTTCCTTCATAGGCGAGCTCCCCGTTACTTTGCTTCACAATTTTAACATTGCCCTGTTGGGTGAGCACCCCGTTGCCGGCGCTGTCCAGCTCAATTACGCGGCCATCGGCCAGCGTTAGCAACGCGCGGTTACCGCCCGGCGCTACTTCATTCTTGTAGCGCTCCGCTCTTCCAGCCACCATTACAGGCTGCGGCGGGCGATGTTGCATCGCCCACCAAATGCCGCCTCCGAGCAACAATACTGCTGCGGCCGCCCACCAGCGGTACCGTACCACGCGGGCAACCGGCGCCGTTTGTGCAATGGGAACGGTCCCAAAAAAAGATGCCACCATGCGATCCGACATCTCATCAGGCATTTGTATTTGCGGCACATGCGCTTCCCAGGAAGCTCCCAGCGCGGATTCCAGCTCTTCCTGGCTGGCTTCACCATCAATCCATTGCGCCAGCTCCAGCTTTTCTGCTGCAGTAGCTGAATTATCAAAATATCGTTCAACCAGGTATTTAATTCTTGCTGACAGCATCTTGCTCTTTTACGGTTATCAGGTGCCTGTTCAAGGTATCCATCTTCCTATAGACAAACAGGAAGAAACATATACCTAGTCCGGCAGAAAATTTTTTTATTGCTGAAAGGAAGTAATGACCAGCAGCAGGCAGGAAGCCCCTGTGGCAGAATGCAGGTGTACGCCAAGCTGCTCCCGGATGGTACGCAGGGCGGCAATCATATGATTATTAACGGTAGATGGAGAGATATTCAGGCGCCGGGCAATTTCGTCATGTTTTAATCCCTGATCCCGGCTAAGCGTAAATACCAGTTTCTGCTTGGGAGGTAGTTTTTCCAGGGCGGTATTGAGCATTTCCCTCACCTCGCGGACATTCAGATTATCTTCCGCACTGGTGTTCACTGCCGCCGTTGTTTTATTCAACTCCGCCAGGATCAGCGTTTCCCTGGCCATACGACGGAAAGCATTAATTACCTGGTGTTGGGCCATGCGGTATATATAACCACCAAACTGGTCGATGTTCACCAGGTTTTCCCGGTCTTTCCATAACTTAAGAAAAACGTCCTGGATCACATCTTCGGTCATTTCGGGGGAATCGGTGAAACGCAGCAGGAAACTGTACAGCTTGTGCCGATACAGCAGGAATAGCCGGGTAAAAGACTCCTCATGTCCCGATGCGGCCTTCTGCAGCAACAATTTCTCCGTGGTTATATACTCCATGAAACAGGATAAAGTGGAATTGTATTTACATAACGTAGTTGGAATAAAAGTAACAAAAATGATTAAAGGCGGGGAAAAATAATTTGGAGGGGTTGGGGCATTTTTTTGAAACGGTGGTTGAGAGAGTGGAGTTTTTCTACCAACACTTCAAAGTTATGGTAGGGTGCGTAGATCATCTCCTTCAACATCATATTATAATCCGCACGATATTTTTCAATGATCGCGGCAGGAGGTATAAAGTTTAATGTACCGGGAAGTAACGTATTGTAGTCTATCCCCTTGAGCCGTATCCAATGTTTCCGATGTAGTAATGATGCGGCGTAAAAGTTGGGATCGGCCAAAACAGCATCGGCTATTCCGTGTTCCATCATTTTAACAAGGTCGTACAAATGCCTGGAACCCCGCTCCAGGCTTATTGTTTCGTTTGTGATTCCAGGCCTGTCATTCCCAGAAAATTTTTCGTGTAGCAAAAACATTTTCTCCAGGAACGTTTTCACCGGAAGCGTAGTTCTGATCGAAGCCGGCAATTCCTCATACGCTTTATTGGGAAAGTATTCCCATAAAAGAGACTGAATGAGTACCTGCTCGTACGGTTCTGAAAGGGACTTTATGCTGAATTCAATTTTTACTTCGTCTTTTAAATAATGGTGGGGGGCATATAATGAAGGGTAATGCAAATAAAGCGTTTGCGGATCTTTGTCCGGCAAACTACGATCAACAGGTGCAGCTATAACAGCGGCGATATCCGGTTCCAATCCCAGCTCCGACAGGCTTTTCGCAAGTGCGTCTTTAACCTGGATAGTCGTAAACTGACAGCCTTCTTTTTTAAGTCGTTTTACGTAGCTATAGGTTGGATTAGGTTGATACATTCTGCCAAAAGCGGCAGGAGCCAAAGCAATGTCAATATCTTCTGAAAATCGTTGGATTAATTTATACCCCTTGCTTAGAGAAGTTCCCCCTTTAAACGTAAAATGGGAAGCGTATGGAGTTTGGAAAAGTGTCTTTAATGTTAGGGTAACCCACCAGTCTTTTTCGAGGGCCTTAGTAGTAATACCGCTTCTAACTGCAGCCTGATCGAGCGTTGTGCGTCGTTGCTCAGCTGTCAGGTTTAACCATCCAATCATTTTTCTCGTTTAAGAGGTTATTAATATAGTTATAAATCTGTGCCGGAGCCATCTTAAGATTTCTTGCCAATATTTTGTGTTCCTCTTGCAGAAGAATCGCCTTTATTTTTTTACCCAACTCCTTGTTTAAATGCTGGGTTCCAACTTCCATCAACGCCAATATCACAAGACTGCTCAATTCTCCTGCAAAAGCCAGTTTCCTGGGCGTAGTTGGTTTAAATTCAATCAGCGTATTACCCATTTTTATTTGCCGGCGCTCACCGTCAGTCAGGTAAACCAACTTTGTAGGTACCTGCGTACTAAGCCCTAACAGGTGTAAGGCCTGAGAGCCAGTGGGCTTAATACGTACTTTTTCCTTTCTGGCAATAGTGGTCGCTACTTTTTCTGGTGAAGGATATAACTCGCCCAATAGCGGATCCGATTTCGGAACATAATAAATGCCATGAGAAAGACGACGCAATTTTCCTTTTGCGGTCAATCGCGATAATCCCATTTTTATAGCATCAATTGAACCTAGTCCTCTGAAATCAGCAGGAAAAATGAGCGCTCCTTTTTTATAGCGGAGAATTTGTTTTTCGATATTGGTTTGAACACTTTCCATTACAACAAAAATACAAAAAGAGAATACAATTTGTTACAAAAATCCTTAAAAAGGTAACAATATAAATAAAATAAATAATTTATTATATATTTGAAAATCAATCAAATTTAAATATCTATAATAATATTAATATTATACTTAATTTATTTTTAACAAACAACATGTGCTGATTCTCATTTTTAGCCATTCATCACAACTATTTTTTTACAACAAATACACTTGCTGATATCATTCTGTACTACGCGTAAAACAAAAA
>NZ_JAGTXB010000030.1 GCF_018224885.1 Chitinophaga hostae
TATAATATTATTGTTTTACTGTTTGAAGCGCTGGAAAAAGCCGGTTTATTCAGCCATACATAAAACCCGGCGTTCCAAACACAAATTTACAACGGTTCATGCCAGCATTTCCGGTACATGCAGGCGTTTTTTTTGTATAAAGATGGGAAAAAGGACCTGATCTCCGGGAAAACGATCTGCCAACAATAGCCTGCAACTTGTTTTTTTCCCTTTAAATAACGTATCTTTGCGGAGCAATTTAAAACACATGAAACGTATACTCACATATCAGGCAGACAGGCATTCAGCTACCGTTATCAGAGCGGTAATTGCAAGTACTTGTATTGTCTTAATTCAAGACGGGGAGGCAGATCCATCCCGGATATGAGAGGTTAATATAACTCCTGAAATCTTTTCATGGGCCTCTTCATCCGAAGAGGCCTTTTTATTTGCTTCCCCCACTACCCCGGAACTTTTGAAAACACTCAAATTGATTATCATGAACTGCAACAGGAAATTTATTATTAAAACATTGTCAGTTACACGGCTGGACCGGTAATGCAGGGCATCCTGTTGCATGTTTGCAAAGGCCTCTCATTACCAGATGAGAGGCCTTTTTTATTCCTTTTTAAATAGCAATTATATGAAACGCTTAGCGGATTTTAGAAATATAGGTATCATGGCTCACGTTGATGCAGGTAAAACAACGCTTACTGAACGTATGCTTTACTTCACGGGCTTTACACATAAACTGGGTAATGTAGACGAAGGTAATACCGTCATGGACAGCGATCCACAGGAAGAAAAAAGAGGTATCACTATTTCATCTGCGGCGATCACTACTTACTGGCAACACCAGGATAATACCTGGCAGATCAATATTATTGATACACCCGGTCACGTAGACTTCACCGCTGAAGTAGAACGCTCTTTGCGCGTGCTCGACAGCGCCATCGCCGTATTTTGCGCACGTTCCGGCGTGCAGCCTCAGTCGGAAACAGTATGGCATCAGGCGAATCATTACAACATCCCCCGCATTGCGTTCATTAATAAAATGGACAGGCAGGGCGCCGACTTCCGGCGTGTTGTTACCGAAATACGGGAACGCCTCAACGCTAATGCGCTGCCGGTGCAAATTCCTGTTGGCGTGGAAGATGACTTTACCGGTGTAATAGATTTGATCACCATGAAAGCATTAATTTGGAATGCTGCCGATGGTAAAACATATGATACGATAAACATTCCGGCGGAATTACTGGATACCGCGAGGGAAGCCAGGACCCACCTGCTGGAAGAACTATCATTGCTGGATGAGTCGTTACTGAATAAGTATACTGCTAACCCGGCCGGCGTCAGTCCGGCGGATATATACGCTGCCCTCCGCGGCGCTACCATCCGCATGGAAGCGGTACCGGTACTGGCAGGCGCTGCGTATAAAAACAAAGGCATACAACCCCTGCTGGATGCAGTGGCCATTTATCTTCCTGCTCCTTCGGATGTGGAAGCCATAAACGCTACCGATCCGGATACAGGGCAAACGGTGAAGATCAGCGTTAGCGAAACGTCGCCACTGGCTGCCCTTGCGTTTAAGATCATCACCGATGACTACGTAGGCAAGTTAACGTTAGTGCGTTTATACGCCGGCGTACTACGTAGCGGAGATACGCTGTGGAACAGTCGCACCGGCCGCAATGTAAGAATCAGCCGCCTGATGCGCATCATGTCCGATAAATATGAAACGGTGGAAGAAATTGGCCCCGGCGATATTGGCGCGGTAGTAGGTTTAAAGGATGTGAAAACTGGCGATACCCTCTCACATCCCGACCACCCCGTAATGCTGGAAAAGATCAGCTTCCCGGAACCCATGATCGGTTATGCGATAGAAGCCAGGTCTGCTAAAGACAATGACAAATTAGGCGATGCCCTCGCCAGGTTGCTGGACGAAGATCCAACGCTTAGTGTGGCAGTAGATAACGCCACCGGGCAAACGATACTCAAAGGCATGGGCGAACTCCACCTGGAAGTGGTGCTGGAAAAGCTGGCCTCACAATATCACCTGGAGATTAACAAAGGAAAACCGCAGATTGCGTACAAGGAAATATTTACGAAAGCCGTTACCCACCACGAAGTGTATAAAAAACAGAATGGTGGCTCCGGTAACTTTGCGGAAATTGAATTTGAATTATCACCGAGAGAAGATGATACACCAGGACTGGAGTTTATTAACGAAATCAAAGGTGGTGTGATTCCAAAAGAATTTATCCCTTCGATCAGCAAAGGCTTTGAATCTGCCATGTATAATGGCGCGCTGGCCGGCTACCCGGTGAAATCCATGCGCGTAAGATTGCTGGATGGAAAAATTCACTCCAACGACTCCCATGCCCTGGACTTTGAACATGCCGCTATCATCGGGTTCAAAAACGTAGCGGCAAAAGCAGCGCCAAGACTGCTGGAACCCTGGATGAAAGTCAGCGTTACCATGCCGGAAGAATATACCGGCGTATTAACCGGCGACCTGAACAGACGACGCGGTGTGATCAAACACATGGAGATGGACGGGCTGCAGCAAACCATCACGGCGATGGTGCCTTTATCCGAATTATTCGGCTATATAACGGTGCTGCGCACACTCTCTTCCGGCAGAGCCGCCGCGTCCCTGACGTTTGAGAACTATCAGGCCGTTCCTGAAAACATCAGTAGCAACCTGCTGGTGAAATAAAAAAGAAAATGGTGAAGGACAAAAGCCTTCACCATTTTTTCTATCACTATAAAACCTTACCCTATTTTAATGCTGCGTTGTCTTCCCGTACATCCTGGTAAAATTGCTTTACCAACCGGCTGTCGGGCAGGGAATTCAAAACGGCAATGAGCCATTTCCCTTCCTTACGCACTACTTTTCCTTTATAATAACCCACAGACATCAGTTGTATTTGTCCGCTGGTTAGATCCGTCCACAAACACGACGCGTACATGCTTACTTTTACGGTATCATTTACACCGGGGAAAAACTGCATGTTGGTAATCATGTGCCGGGGTTGAAAATGAGAATTTTTGGTGCTCTTGACCAGGGTATCAATTTTAGCTGTCCAGTTTTGTTTCCCTCTCAGTTTTACGCCATCTATTTCCCCGCGGATACTATCGTCCATGAACTCCATACATTTGCCGAGATCGGCGTTGTCGAAATGTTCGCAGAAACCAAGTATCACTCTTTCTATCTCTTGCTGGTCTTTAAATCCGAATTGGCTGGCAGCAGCACTGGCTTCCGGAACCGCGGTGGAGTCCATCGAAACCGGCTTTTCTTTAGGGGATGACTGACAGGAAAACAGTCCTGTTAAGCTACAGACTACTGTGGTGGTAATAAGGAAATATCTGAACATCAGGTAAATTTTATGATATAACAAAACAAATGCATAATAAGTTTTATTATATCATAAAATATGTTGCTTATAAAGGGCAGTTCTGGTGGTAATCAATCAGTTCAATAGGAGTACTGGCCAGTTCAATGCCCTTGTAGTAGGCGGCTATTTCATCCAGCACCGCTTCCACCTCTTCCACTGTTTTCAGGGTCACCAAACGGCTGCGGAATTGTTTGATATCCGGTAATCCTTTCAGGTAATTGGCATAACACCCCCTCATTTCGTTGATTCCCTGAACAGGGCCTTTCCATTCTACTGATAAGCGCAGGTGCTTCTTACTCACCGCAATGCGTTCTTCCAGGGTAGGTCCTGCCATGATTTCGCCGGTATTCACATAATGCCTGATTTCCCGGAACAGCCATGGATAACCAATTACCGCCCTACCAATCATAATGCCATCCACACCATACCTGTTTTTATACTCCAGGGCTTTTTGCGGACTATTGATATCGCCATTACCAAAAATAGGAATATGTATCCGGGGGTTATTCTTCACTTTGCCGATCAGGTCCCAGTCGGCCTGGCCTTTGTACATCTGGCAGCGCGTACGTCCGTGGATGGCAAGGGCCTTGATGCCCACATCCTGCAGGCGTTCTGCTACTTCTTCTATGTTTTTGGAATCCTCATCCCAGCCCAAACGGGTTTTCACCGTTACCGGCAGCTTCGTTGCCTTTACACAGGCAGCTGTAAGGCGTACCATCAGGTCAAGATCCTTTAATACCCCTGCGCCGGCACCTCTTCCCGCCACCTTTTTTACCGGGCAACCAAAGTTGATATCCAACAGATCAGGGTTGGTTACATCCACTATTCTCGCTGCCATAGCAAGACTATCCTCGTCACCGCCAAAGATCTGAATGCCGACAGGCCGCTCATATTCGAAAATATCCAGCTTTTTCCGGCACTTAATAGCATCTCGGATCAAACCTTCACTGGATATAAATTCCGTATACATCAGATCCGCACCGGCATCCTTGCACACCGCCCTGAACGGAGGATCACTTACATCCTCCATAGGCGCCAGCAGCAAAGGGAAATCGGGCAGCGTTATGTTGTCAATCTTTACCAAAATCAATATTTTTTCGCAGAAGCGGCAAAGATAAGCATTATTGCGCAATGAGTGGGGAGCGGGCGCCTTCGGCGCTTGTCTTTGGGCAGGATTAAGATGATTTTAATGATTTTTCTGATTTTATCTTTTTCAACAAAACATCTTTATCCCTTTGCATAAGCTTTTAACAATAAAGTAAGCGCCTCTTTCAAAAAGAAATAAAATCAGAAAAATCATTAAAATCATCTTAATCCTGCCCAAAGACAAGCGCCGAAGGCGCCCCTTTTCCGCATAAGTCGCAAATTTTTCCTACATTCCGTTGGTATAATCTTTGGCCCCCGCTCCTTAAATCTTTCCACATGCAAAAATTTGACGCCATAGTAATCGGATCTGGTCAGGGTGGCAACCCACTGGCTAAAAAAATGGCAGAAAAGGGATGGAAAACTGCGCTCGTTGAACAACGCTACCTGGGTGGCACCTGCATCAACGACGGTTGTACCCCCACCAAAGCAATGATTGCCTGCGCGAAAGTAGCGCATACCGTTTTTCACAGTAAACTATGGGGAGTACACAGCCATGGTTTAATGGTGGACCTTCCCTTCATAGTAGCCAGGAAAAATAATATCGTGGAACAATTCCGCGAAGGAACCGCAAAAGGATTACATGCCGACGGCGTATCCGTTTTCATGGGCACCGCTGCCTTTACCGGCAACAAAACCATAAAGGTAACCGGGCATAAGGGAGAAGAAAATATCCTCACTGCCGATCATATCTTCATCAATACCGGCACTACACCTCATATACCGCCCATTGAGGGCCTGGCAGATGTTCCCTGGCTTACCTCCACCACCATCCTGGATGAAATCGTGATTCCAAAATCGTTGATCATTCTCGGTGGCAGCTATATTGCGCTTGAAATGGGACAGCTCTATAAACGTTTAGGCAGCGCCGTTACCATTGTAGAAACATCTACGCAGCTGGTATCCAAAGAAGATCCCGATGTTGCCGCCGTGATCAGGAAAATGCTTGAATCGGAAGACCTGCTGATATACACCGGTACCCAGGCGGAACGGGTTACTAAAAACGGCAAAAATATCCAGGTGGACATCGTTACCGGCACCAGCAGGGAAACACTCACGGCAACGCATATACTGGTTGCGACCGGCCGCAGTCCGCAAACAGCCGCCTTACAACTGCAACATACCAACATACTCACCGATGAAAAAGGATATATTCAGACCAACGAACGGCTGGAAACCACGGAACCCGGCGTGTATGCCATAGGCGATGTAAAAGGGGGACCGGCATTCACACATATTTCTTACAATGATCATCTCATTATTTATAAAAATTTGTTTGAAAATGCTAACTTATCCGTGAAAACAAGACAGGTACCCTATTGCATGTTTACCGATCCGCAATTGGGTCGTATAGGCATCACCGAAAAAGAAGCAGCGAAGGAAGGCATCCCGGTGAAAGTAGCTTGTCTGAGTATGGATAAAGTGGCCAGAGCCATTGAAACCGGGCAAACAAGAGGCTTTATGAAAGCGCTGGTGCATGAACATACCGACCAGGTACTCGGAGCAGCGGTGATAGGCCCGGAAGGCGGTGAGATCATGTCGCTCCTCCAAATGGCCATGCTGGGAGGTATTACGGCCAAACAATTACGTGAAATGGTGTTCGCTCATCCGCTGTACGCTGAATCGTTGAATAACCTCTTTATGACACTGGAAAAATAGGCATCGGATTGAGCAAGTTTTTCCCCATATCATCATAAATAACCAATGATTAAACTGGATCATGTCTCAAAAAATTTCGGCCCGGAAAAAAAAGCCGTCAATGATATTTCTTTTGAAGTACACCCCGGAGAAACCCTCGTGCTCCTGGGTACGAGCGGCTGTGGCAAAACCACTACCCTGCGCATGATCAACCGGTTGCTGGAAGCCGATAGCGGCCACATCTTTGTAAACGGTAAAGAAATAAAGACCTTGGCACCGGAGCTGCTCCGCCGCAATATTGGCTATGTATTACAAAACACCGGGCTGTTTCCTCATTATACGGTCAGTGAAAACATCGGCATCGTACCGGCACTTCTGAACTGGGACAAAACCCGCATCCGGGAGCGCACTATAACGTTAATGGATAAACTCCGTTTGCCTGCTGCCGGCTACAGCAACGTATATCCTCATCAGCTCAGTGGCGGCCAGCAGCAACGCGTAGGCCTGGCCCGTGCACTGGCAGCAGATGCGCCGGTACTGCTCATGGACGAACCATTCGGCGCATTGGACCCCTTAACCCGTATCAGCGTGCGCCGGGAATTCAAAGCCCTGGATGAACTGAACAACAAAACCATTATACTCGTTACACACGATGTGGAAGAAGCATTTGAACTGGGCAACCGCATTTGCCTGATGAACGAAGGACGTATACAGCAACTGGGAGCCCCCCTCGAACTGCTGTTTCATCCGGCCAATGATTTCGTTCGCTCATTCCTTGATCCGCAACGACTGCAACTGGAACTGAAAGCACTAAAAATAAAAGACCTCTGGACATGGATACCCGACAAACCGGCAACAACCGACAATGCCAGGTTGCTCACCGCCGAAAACAGCTGCTGGGAAGCGCTGGATGCCATCACTTCCCAACCGGTAACCGTTATGCATAACCAGGCGAAAAAAATAATAGACGGCAACGGACTAATGGAAGCAGTAGCTGCCTATAAACAATAACACAACAGCATGGAACCAAAGGAAACACTATTTGATTTCGTACAACAACAATCCGGCAAACTGCTGGAACAAACCCTCACGCATACCGGTCTTACCTTTATATCCGTGCTATTGGCCGTTGCCATCGGCGTACCCGCCGGTATTCTTATCACAAGACGAAAAAAACTATCCGGCCTGGTGTTGGGGTTTGCCGGTGTAATGCAAACCATCCCCAGCATCGCCTTACTGGGATTTATGATCCCGCTGCTGGGCATCGGGCCAAAACCAGCCATCGTGGCACTGTTCCTTTATGCGTTACTGCCCATTATACGGAACACATTCACAGGTATCAGCGGGGTTGATCCCAGCATCACAGAAGCCGCTACCGGCATGGGACTCAGTAAACGACAACTGTTGTATAAAGTGCAGCTTCCCTTAGCCCTGCCCGTTATCATGGCCGGCATCCGCACCGCTACCGTTATTAATGTGGGCGTAGCTACCCTGGCAGCTTATATCGCCGCCGGGGGTCTCGGTGAATTTATTTTTGGCGGCATTGCCCTCAACAATACCAACATGATGCTGGCAGGTGCTATACCGGCGGCATTGCTCGCCATCCTGTTCGACTGGCTGCTATCGCTGCTGCAACATATCAATGTCCGGAAAGCCCGGAAAACAGTATACATATTACCTGTTATCTTCCTGGCACTGTCTTCTTTTTACCTGGTCCCCGATACCTACAACAGTAAAATGCTGGCAGGATTTACACCTGAGTTTATGGGCAGAAAAGACGGATACCTGGGGCTGAAATCTGTATACGGATTACGGATCCGTACCCTGGTGATCAGCGACATGATTATGTACAAAGCCGCCTGGGAAAAGAAGCTGGATGTGATCAGCGGCAGCAGCACCGACGGCAGGGTAAAGGCATTTGACCTCGTAGTACTGGAAGATGACAAACATATTTTTCCTCCCTACTACGCTGCCCCTATTGTAAAGAACGAAACATTGCAAAAATACCCCGAACTTGAACCGGCGCTGAACCTTTTGTCTGGTACAATTAATGATAGCATTATGACGGACCTGAATTACCGCGTTGACTATCTGAAACAAAATCCGGAGAAGGTAGCAAAAGATTTCCTGGTGGCCCATCAGCTGTGGAAACCGGCTGGCACAGGCACAAAAGGCAGCATCCGCATAGGTTCAAAAATATTCGGTGATGGTTATATCCTCGCCAATATGTACAAAATGCTGATCGAAGGATATACTGACCTGTCAGCCGTTACAAAAACCGGCTTAGGCGGAACAAAAATAGTGTTTGATGCTTTAACCAACGACCAGATAGATATGTACCCCGAGTACACAGGCACCGGGCTGCTGGTAATTCTTCAAACACCGCAACAGGTGACAGACAGCATTATCAGTGACAGCAAAAAAGTATACGACTATGTGAGTGCCGGATTTCAAAAACAATATGGAATAAAATGGCTGAAGCCCATCGGATTTAATAATACATACGCATTGATGATGCGGAGAACAGCGGCAGCTGAATTACATATCAGCAGCATCTCCGCATTCACGCATTATGTAAACCAACAATAACCACCTGTAATGATGTTGCTGAAAAAAGAATATGAAACCGTACGCAGAAGAACCGAACAGATCTGCGCACCACTCAAAACGGAAGACTATGTAGTGCAGCCTGTTGTGGATGTAAGTCCGCCGAAATGGCATCTCGGCCATACCACCTGGTTCTTTGAAACATTTATACTGATTCCTAACGCTAAAGATTATACGGTATTTGACCCGCAATACAACTATGTATTCAACAGCTACTATGAATCAGTAGGCGCCCGGGTAATACGCACCAACCGCGGTAACCTGAGCAGACCGGCGGTGGAAGACATCATGCGCTACCGCAAACATGTGGATGCTGCCATGATCGCATTCCTGGAAACAACGGCACTCACCGCGGAGCTGCAGGCGCTTTTTACCCTGGGATTAAATCATGAAGAACAGCACCAGGAACTGCTTTATACCGATATTAAGTACATCCTTGGACACAACCCCCTTTTTCCGGCTTATGACCCCTCCCGTAAAGATATTTCGCCGGTGAACAATCCGTCCGGTTCATGGTTAAATATGGAAGCCGGCATTTATGATATCGGTTTCACAGGAGAGGGCTTCTGTTTTGATAATGAGCTGGGCAGACATAAAGTGTACCTGAACGATTATGCCATCAGCAATACCCTGGTTACCAATACCGAATACCTGGACTTTATACAGGCCGGTGGCTACCAGGATTTCCGCTACTGGCATGCCGAAGGATGGGATTGGGTAAAAACCAACCAGGCAGGCTCCCCGATGTACTGGTATAATATAGAAGGACAATGGATGCATTACACGTGGCAGGGACTACAGCCCCTGATGCCCGATGCGCCGGTAGCACATATCAGTTACTATGAAGCAGCAGCATATGCCGCCTGGAAGGGCTGCAGACTGCCCACTGAATTTGAATGGGAGGCAGCGGCGCCGCTGTTATCCTGGGGGCTTCGCTGGGAGTGGACCGAAAGCGCCTATCTCCCCTATCCCGGATTCGCCAAAGCGCCCGGCGCTATCGGTGAATACAACGGGAAATTTATGATCAGCCAGATGGTATTACGCGGCGGTTCAGAGGTTACATCTCCCAATCACAGCCGTATTACCTACCGCAACTTCTTCCACCCTTCCCTGAGATGGCAATTCACCGGGATAAGATTGGCAAGATGATTGAGCAACCGTTATGAAGTGATCCGGATTTTTTGGACGGAATATCTGTCGTCAGAAAGATTCAACTTTCGTACATCAAAAAATATTTATGACTGTAATTCCAACGGCGTTTGCTCCCTGCAAACGCAAACCAGCTACCAGCACATTTTACCACGATGTGGTGCAGGGCCTTACCGCTCCACAGAAATACCTGGACCCGAAATATTTTTATGATGCCGCCGGAGATGTACTCTTCCAGCAAATCATGCAATGCCACGAATATTACCTGACCGGATGCGAGATGGAAATCCTCAGCAGCCAGTCCCCGCAAATAGCCCAGGCATTACAAATGTACGCCGGCTCATTTGATCTCGTGGAGCTCGGCGCCGGCGACGCCACCAAATCCATCCACCTGCTGAAACAGCTGCTGGATAACGGGGTAGACTATACGTATTTCCCCATAGATATATCCGTCAACGTTATTAATCAGCTGGAGAAAAATTTGCCGAAACAATTACCGGGACTGCAGTTACAGGGACTGAACGGCGAATACTTCCAGGCGCTGCAACAGGCTAACCAGCTTACCAGCCGTAAAAAGGTAATATTATTTATGGGCGCAAACATTGGAAATTTCAATGTTGCGGCCGCCAGGAATTTCTGCCAGCAACTGCGCCAGTACCTGCAGCCCGGAGATTTACTGCTGACAGGATTTGATCTCAAAAAACATCCACAGGTAATTTTGAATGCCTATAATGATGCCACCGGTATTACAAGGGCTTTCAACTTCAACCTGCTCCATCGCATCAACCGCGAACTCGGGGCTGATTTTGATACCACCAGGTTTGAACACTTCCCTACGTACGACCCGGGCACAGGCGCCTGCAAGAGTTACCTTATCAGCCTGGAAGACCAGGTGGTGCATATCGGTGACAGCACAACCATTACTTTTGCAGAAAATGAAGCGCTTTATATGGAGATTTCGCAAAAATACAGCCTGGAGGAAACAGATCAGCTGGCTGCCCTTACAGGATTCAAACCGGTAGCCCGCTTCTTCGACCGGAAGCACTGGTTCACCGATTGCTTATGGAAATGTATTTAAAAAACAGGATGTTTTTAATGCCAGGCGCCCAACATGCGGCGCAATGTTACTATTTCCCCCGTATGATAACTGTTATGATCGAGTAACAACACCGCTTCCCTGAACAAATGCTGGCCGCTTCCGTAAGGAAACGGCGCAAACAGGTCTGCACCCGGTGCTTCCAGCAACCCGATGAAAGCATGCAGATCCTTATCTACCTGGGCGATACTGTGCTTCCAGGCTGCATCATCTGCGGGGGCAGCTTCTTTGGGCCAGTAATCCCCGGGCCAGTCTATCTCCTTATAGTCCGGGTTACGGGAAAAATCAAGAATATCGAACTGGGCGATCCGGATGTGCTCCACGAGCTGCCAGATACTATACGGCATGCCGGGCGGCACCACTCCCCTCAGGTTGGCGGGCAGCGATTTTACGGCGTCTGCAAAAGATACGTGGGCATTGGCTTTCAACAGCATTGCCTTCAACGACTTTACCAAAGTTGATGTATCCATAAGATATCGCGGTTTTTGATCTGAAAATTATCAGATTCTCATTTTCAATATTAAAAAACAGGGAACTATAGCAAAGCGACTATACAACAATCATTCCTATGAAAGGTTTGTAAACGAATCGTTAATCATTCTCCTTTTGATTATTCTTTTGACTTTTCAAGAACATTTCTATTTGATTAACACTTCCCGGGATTTGGCGAGGTATCATTGCATAAAATAAAAGTTATTAACCAAATCTAAGAAATGGCCAAATTCGCGCTTACGTTAACCATTATCCTGGGAACACTCCATCTCTCGTTATTTGCACAGCGGGAAATTAAAGGTCAGGCCTATGATAAAGATTCCAGAAGGCCGCTTGAAGGAGCCACCATACTCCTGTTTACAACCGAAAAATCTATTCTGAAGGGACAGGACATGTCTGATAAGGACGGTAATTTCTCTGTTAAAAATGTCCCTGCAGGTAACTTTATGCTAACGATCAGCTACATGGGCTATAACGCCGTAACCCTTCCTATTGCGGTTACCCAGAAAAATAAAACAATCCAGCTGGGCATGCAGGGGCTGCAAAGAAATGCGATAAAGTTAACCGGGGTCAGTATCAAATTGATCAGACCTATTTTTTCTATCCGGAAAGACACCATTGAGTTTTCCGCTGCCGATTTTCCCACAGCAGAAAATGCCTCTCTGAAGAACCTCCTGCAAAAGGTGCCGGGCCTGTCAGTAGACCAGGAAGGCAATTTCTTCTACCAGGGACGCCCTATAAAAGAGCTCTATGTGGATGGACGCCCCTTGTTTCAAAACGCGCCCAACGCTTCCGGCGATCCAAAGAAAATATCGCAAATGCTACAGGCCAACCTGGTTGACAAAATACAGGTGGCCGATAAAAAGGGAGTGGATGGCCTGTTGGAAAATGGGAAAAATGAAAAGGTCATCAATATCACCATTAAAAAGGACATGAAAAAAGGGATCAATGGCGCCGCCGGTGCGGGTTATGGCACAGATGACCGCTTCAACCTGTCTGCCAACGCCAACATGTTCAGAGATAATAAACAAATATTGGTGACAGGTACCCGCAACAATGTAAACTCCTCCCGGGGGCCATTTTCTACAGATGAAAATTTAAGCAGGGCAGATAACTTTGGCGGACAGGGCATCCGCAGTAATGCCAACGGCAATATCTCCCTCGACATTACTAAAAAAACAAAATTCAATGCTAATCTTATCAATTTTGTCAACAACAACGATAACGACCAGCTGCAGCAACGCGATAATATATTACCAGACAGTAACTACCGCTATAACAGCCAAACAAAAAACCGTATTAAAAACAGTTTAAGTCATCTGTATACCAGCCTGGCTATGCAGCCCGATGAGAAAAACTTCATCTCGGCGGATATCATGGCCTCCGTGCAAAAATATCAACCCCGCGCCGAGAATAAATATATCTCCCTGGGCGGAAAGAATAATGACACCATTAACATGGGCACCAACATCAGTAATGAAACAAAGAAAAACGGCACTATTAACCTTGGTACTACCTTCATACATCTCTTTGATAAAAAATGGGGCAGTACCAATTTCAATGTTAATTTTGAACAAAACAATATCCGCGATCAGCAAAGTAACTATACCCTGAACCTGCTGCCGCCATCGGGCATCGCTGATACCATCAACCAACAGCTGTCAGCTGAAACCAATACCCGGAGATTTACGGCCGGCCTGAGCTACCAATACCCAATCACTCCCCTGATTTACCTGAGCATCGCCTATAAATACAACAGTAATCTTACCACTAATAATCAACAGGCATTTGATTTCAATAACATCAAAAGAGGGTACGATATCGTTAATAAAGATCTTACATACGATTTCCAGAACAGGTACACCGTAAACAGCTTTACCACCGGTATATCTGTTAACAAGCCAAGCCTGCAGGGTCAATTCACGATTTCCTATAATAATACCAGCTCAGTAGGCGACAACTACACCGAAAAAAAGGAATACCGGCAGAAAATTAATTACCTCGCTCCTAACCTGTACCTTTCCTATAAAATCGATAACTATAAATCATTCAGTGTAAATATCTCCCGGGAAACACGTGTGCCAAACACCGGTATGATGCTGGTACCGGTAGTATCAACCAAAAACCCGCTATATGTTCAGCTGGGTAATCCCGACCTGAAACCAACCATCTATAACGGCGCCAATTTCGGATACCGCTCTTTCAGTATCAAAGGCCTTACATTCGGCACCAATCTTAGTCTTGATCTTCCCGAAAATGCCACTGCCCAATCTGTTTATTCTGATTCGGCCGGGCGGCAAATCAGTAAACCGGTAAATACAAACGGCGCCTTTGGAATTAACCAGGACCTGTCGCTCGGCAAACGGTTTTCCAAATCAGGTATTACCATCAACTACGCGCTGAGCTATAATTTCAATCGCACCAATACTTTTGTAAACCAGGTAAAAAATACCAGCACCAATTTTGGCGCCACCCAGTCAGTAATCACTTCATGGACCTATAAAAAACTATTGGAACTCGAAGGACTAGGTTTCATGATGTATAACGGTAACGGCTACTCTATCCAGGAAAATAAATACTACGACTATCTCTACTACAGTATGGCCCTTACTGCCAACATTTATCTTCCTTTTGATATCAATTTCGGCGTATCTGCCACCTACAACAACAACACCAGCCAGCAACAGCAATACCTGGTGGTAAACAGCTGGATCTCCAAAACCTTTCTGCCCAACAAAAGTTTACAGGTGAAACTGTATGTATACGATATATTCAGAAAAAACCAGGCATTGCAAACACTGCAAACTTTTACCTATATAGAACAACAGGTAAACAGTGTCCTTTCCCGCTATGCCCTGTTAAGCGTATCTTACTTTTTTGGTAAGAAGAAACCAGCAACAGGTCCACAGCCCAGGCCACAATTATAGCCCCGCTGCCAATGTCCAAAGTTGCCCGTTCACAATACTGGTTACCACTACTTTATTTTCGCTGAGGTAACTATTCAACCGGGTATAGGCTTCATCAAACGTTATGTCGTTTAATACCGCAAACTCTTTGGTAGTAAGCGTAGGAAAATAGGAAAACAATTCCCCCCCCTTTGCATAGGCCCTTGGAGCCGCTTCCGGCAGTAACTTCTGCAAGGCTGTGGTAAATACCGCATAAGGCTTGGCGCCATAGACCAGCTCAGACCTGCCGTTTTTATCGATAAAAAATATCGAAGGAAAACCGCGTACACCCAGCTGTTTACCCAGGGCCAGATCTGCATTGAACAAAGCCGGCGCCTCCTTCTCAAAATCTACCTGTAACTGTACTATATCCAATCCTGCAAAAGCAGCCGATCTAAGTACCGGTTCAGGCTTACAGATATTCTGCTTTTCCATAAACAGCAATTCCCGCATACGCCGCAAAAAAATCACCGCTTTGTGTTTGTCCTGTTGCTGGGCTGCCTTAAACCAGATGGAAGGCGGATAAGAAGAAGGCAATGGATCTTCCAGCCACACATTTCCGTCAATCGGCATCTGGTAATGCAAACTCACTTCATCCCAGTGATGCGCTACATCCGAAGGTCCGCTGATGCCCCCGGAATTATAAACATCCCACGAAGGCAATAACCCACCCATATGATAACTGATGTCCAACACATGGCCGTATTCCAACTTCAGCCGGCGCCATTGCGGTTCTATTCCCCAACAGGTAGAACAAATCGGATCAGTAAAATAGACCAGTCTAAGCGGCTTATCCGTGGATGACAAGCCATTGGTTACAGGAGCTGCAGTAACAATTTTACCGGGTATTTCACAAACACCCGATTCCGGGTCACAAAACATAGGTTCGTTCATTATATACAATTTAAAGTGCGCAAAGATAAGAAAAGCAGCAGGCATCTTCCTCACACAAAAAGCATAAAACATAAAGCGAAAAGCTATTGTGGCGAATGACCGGGGGCGGGTGTTATTTCCCGCTAAGATCATTCGCCACAATAGCTTTTCGCTTTATGCTTTGAGCCTTCTGTTTCTTAATTAATTAGCCGGTTTCTCCAGCAACTTAAAGAACTGATCCAGCTGAGGCAGTATCACGATCCTTGTTCTGCGGTTCGCGGCTTTACCTTCTGCAGTGTCATTGGAAGCAATTGGCAGGTATTCGCCTCTACCCGCAGCGGTCATACGTGCAGGCGGAATATTGTACTGGTTCTGCAGGATACGTACCACGGAAGTAGCTCTTTTCACACTCAGATCCCAGTTGTCCAGCAATACATTCGGACGGTAAGGCACATTATCGGTATGCCCTTCTACCATGAACTCAATATCCGGCTGTGCAATCAGCACCTTGGCAACTTTACCAAGTACTTCTTTTGCTCTTTCATTGATATCGTAACTACCGCTTTTAAACAGCAGTTTATCAGAGATATCAATATATACTACCCCCTTATCCACCTTAATATTGATGTCTTTATCATCCATATTACCAATGGCGCCTTTCAGGTTCATGACCAACTGCATGTTCAATGAATCCTTACGGGCAATGGCAGACTGCAGATCCTTAATATAAGCATCTTTTGCGCCGATATTATCGAGTGATTTTTTGATGCTTTCCGCCTGTGAACTGGAAATAACGGATAACTCCTTCAGATGATCCAACATCTGGGAATTATTGGTTTTTAACTGCTGTTGCTGTTCTGTCAGATTGGTGACTTTATCTTTGTAAGCTGCGGCGGCGCGGGCGGCATCTTCCTCGCAGGTTCTCAGCTTGCCATAGGTAGTCCTGTACAGACTATCCAGTTGCGCATTCCTGGCCTGTGATTCCCTTAATTTACGGGGTGCGGAACAGGATGCAAAAATGGTGACCAAAGCTACCGGCAAGGCTAGTTGTGCTACTCTCATAAAAATGTTATATTTTAATAATCTAACAAATAAGTATATATGATTATTTAGGGATACAATGGAGATACCCGCTTTATAGCAAATAGCAGGCCGAAGCCCTGTTCTGTTCGTTATAAAAGGATTAGAACCATGAAAACTTGAGAAGCGAAAGCGATGAAAAATAATACCGGTCTATTAACGAACCTTTATTCATAAAAAAAAGTTAATGTTTTATAATATCTAAGTAACTTGTCCGCAGAGTACTTGCTATATCTATTTTCTATTAATTGCTGAAATGTATGAGAAAGGTGGTTTCTTCGGGTCAACCAACAATAAAGGAAATTGCAAAAAGGCTGAATATCTCTGTATCCACGGTATCAAGGGCGTTACATGATCATCATAGTATAGGTTTAAGAACCAAAGCCAGGGTGAAAGAGCTGGCGGCTGAATTGAATTATGAACGCAACCAGACAGCTATCTATTTCCAGCAAGGTAAAACCTTTACCATCGGCATCCTGTTGCCGGAGCTGGCAGAAGCATTTTTTGCCAGTGCCATCAGCGGTATCGAAGATACCGCCTACAGCAACAACTACACAGTGCTGCTGGGCCAGTCGCACGATGATGAAGCCCGGGAAAAGCAAATTATCCAAAGCATGAAACAGCACCGGGTAGATGGCTGCATTGTTTCTATCGGAAAAAATACCAGCAACTACGAACACTTTGAAATGCTGCAGCAGGCCCGCATACCGGTCGTGTTCTTCGATCGTATTCCCGATCTGCCTAATATGCACTCCGTTTCCTGTAACCTCGAATCCGGTACCGTGCAGGCGGTCGACTTCCTGCTAAAACAAGGCCATCGCGTAATAGGGATGATCAACGGTCCCGAAACCATGGTAGCCAGCAAGGAACGCGCCGCAGGCTATAGCAGGGCACTGCATAAACACCGCCTGAAATACGACCCTAAGCTGATCGTTAATGCCGATCTTACTACTGCAGGCACAGAAGAGGCGATGCAATACCTGCTGTCACTCAAAAGAAAAGTGACCGCCATCGTTACTTTCAACGACTATGTTGCCATGGACGCAGTACAATATGCACTAAAACAAAAATTGGAAATAAATAAGGATATAACTTTTGTATCTTACGCCAATACGCCGGTAAGCGGATATACGGCGTTTCCTCCTGCTGCTTCTGTTGAGCAGTTCCCTTATGAGCAAGGGCAGGCGGCTACCAATATGCTGCTGGCTATCCTGAACGGAGAGCACGCATTGAACGATTATCAACGCACCATTATGGAGTCACAACTGGTGATTCATAACCGCTGAGATACTGGCCTATCGATAACCTTGCCACAGTGAGCAACCGTGGCACAGGCTATTCGACATCATTGTTCGCTGTCTATAAAATTGTTCACTGTCTATACTTGCTGCTTTTCGAGCTTAATCTACTTTCTGATTAATTGCTACAACGATTCTACATGATTTTTTTAACATTCCGTATACGCAAACGCTTGCGTTATCAGCGCAAGCGTTTGCGTAAAGCCCATAAAATGCCATTATTGACTATTTCTGCACCAGCCACCGGTTAACACTATTCAACGGCGCTTCCAACACAATCTTATAAAATCCCGAAGGCAGGTCTTTTACACTCACCGTTGCTTTTTCTTTCGACACCGGTACCTCGCCCAATAATTGGTAGTTATCCTTCCCTCCCGTTTTATAATTATTGGTAGTTGTAACCCATATTTTTACTTTTCCTTTCTGATCGTACGACTTCCATCCCAGCTGCAATTCGTTATTGACTAAAACAGCGGTAGGCTGCGCCAGCGAAATAGCGCCGGTCAGCGGCACTCCGTCCAGTTCACGCGCATTTTCAACAGGAATAGTAATATTCATAAACCGTGCAATAGAAGGCAGGATATCTACGATGCCCGGCTGTGCAGTCTTAAAATAACTATTCAATCCCTTTGCATTGGTAACCATCCAGGTAGTCCGTTCCCGATCCGACTGCCCGCCATGACCATGACCTCCTTTGGCATCACGACCATGATCTGTGGTAATATATATCTGCCAGTCCTCATTAAAGTGCTGACGGCGATATTCCATCGCCTCCCATATCTTACCCACCATATCATCCGTCATACGCACTGCTGTATCCATTCTTGCGCCCGTACCATAACGATGTCCCATATCGTCGCTGTATTCTAGATACAACCAGGTCATATCCGGTGCGTCGCTTTTCACATACGCTGCAGCTTTGGCGGCTACCGTTTCATCTATCTGGTGAATATACCAGCTGTCTTTGTCATGCGGGAACTGCAGCGTATCATGCTCCAGGCCATCTACCGCATGATCAATATGCAAACCGCCCGTTTGAGGCAATCCATCTCCCACCAGTTTAGTGCGGTTATCCAGCCAGGTGGAAAATATAGCAGTCCTGCCCAGCGGATAAGCCGTTTTATAAAAACGGAAAATACTCGGATAATAGTAATTCTGTGCAGCGATATCGTTATCCCATACGTTATGTTTATTTACCCAGGTACTGGTGAGCAAACTGTTATAGCCCACCGCTGAAATCGTAGGCGTTTGTGAGTACCCGTTTTTTTCGCCGCCAACATAAGCCCTGCAATACCCGCCTTCTTTAGCAATACGCTTCAGATGAGGTGTTGGCTGTGATTCAATTACGTCAGCCGGTATTCCATCCGCAATAATAAATAACACTTTGTGCTTTTTTTGCTGGGCTATCAGCGTGGAAAATGAGAAAAGCCCTATGGCCAGGAATAAATACTTCATTGTTTACTTTTTTTTGAAAGAAAGCGGAGTTGAGCGCCTTCGGCGCTTGTCTTTGACCAGGATTAATGTGATTAAAATGATTGTACTGATTTTATTCCTTTTTTCGAAAGAAGCTTACTTTCCCTTTGAAAGTGTACAAAAATAGGATACAAATACAGAACGGAAAAAGCTAAAATCATAATAATCATTTTAATCACATCAATCCTGGTCAAAGACAAGCGCCGAAGGCGCTCAACTCCGCTTTCCGCTATTTCAGTTTCCCGTCAAAATAATCCGTAATCTTCTGCATCAGATGCACCCGGTCTTTTCCAAGTACATTGTGTAAATGGCCCGGATATACGAAATAGTCGGCCTGCACTTCATTATCTACACAAGCCCTGATAAAATTGATAGAATGCTGCCATACTACCACATCATCGTTGGTACCATGAATCAGCAGCAGGCTTCCCTGCAGGTTTTTTGTTTTTGTGAGAAGATTGGCATCGGCATAACCCTGCGGATTTTCCTGTGGTGTATCCATATACCGTTCCGTATACATGATTTCATACATGCTCCAGTCTATCACCGGACCACCCGCTACACCTGCCTGGAATACTCCCGGATGGCGCAACATCAGGGAAGTGGTCATAAATCCACCAAAACTCCAGCCATGTACGCCCATCTTCTGCTGGTTAACATACGGTAATGATTTCAGATAGGCCACACCCTGCAGCTGATCATTCATTTCTACAGTGCCCAGCTGCCGGAAAGTAGCCTGTTCAAATGCCATCCCCCGGTTGTCGCTGCCACGACCATCCATTGAAAAAATAATATAACCATGTTGCGCCATGTATTCATACCAGAGGTTACCGCTGTAAGGGTAGGTATTACGGATCAACTGTACATTAGGACCATTATACAGGTATACAATTACCGGGTAGGTTTTGGTAGCGTCAAAATTCACCGGTAAAACAAGCTTACCATACAATGGCGTGCCATCATCTGCTTTCAGCGTGACCTGCTTCACCTGTGGCCGTTGAAAATCTTTCAGCGGATCGGCAGCTGTAACAATGGCCTGCTCCCATTTACCGGAAGTTGCTGCTACACGTGCTACATAAGGCGTGGTGGCCGAACTGTAGGTATCCAGCAAATATCCCGCATCACTGCTTAACTGTGCATCATGCCAGCCTGCAGCTTTGTCCAGCCGCACGCGCGGCAGTTGCTGTTGTTTCCTGGCATAGTTTACAACATAAATATGTTTTTCCATCGGACTTTCTTCGGAAGAAGTAAAAATCACTTCGTTCTTTTGTCCGTTAATGCCAGCAAGTTCATTTACCACCCAATTGCCGCCAGTGATTTGTTTTAATAACTGTCCCTGGGTGTTATAAAGATATAAATGCCGGTAGCCGCTACGTTCGCTCATCCAGATAAACTGGTCAGTTTTACCTGGCACAAAATAAAGCGGATGTGTAGGATGTACATATTTGGCATCGGTTTCTTCAAAAAGTGTTTTCATCTTTTCACCGGTAGCAACGCTGTACTCATTCAGCGACAAATGATTTTGTTCGCGGTTGAGCAGTGCCACATAAACGGACTGCTGATCGGGCGCCCAGGTAACACAGGTCAGGTAATGATCTGCGGGACCTTCCGTTTTCAGGAAAATTGTTTTTTGGGTAGATGGCTGATAAACCCCCAGCGTCACTTCATGTGATTTCCCGCCGGCCATCGGATATTTGATATTATTTGCGTGTGCCGGGGTAACGGACCAGTCGATGATCGGATAATCATTTACCATGCGCTGATCCATACGGTAAAAAGCCAGCAGGTCGCCTTTCGGCGAAAAGAAGATGCCTTTGTCGATACCAAATTCTTCGCGGTGCACGCTCTTGCCGTTCACGATATTTTCATCGCTATCGTTGGTAACTGCTGCTACCTGGCCTTCTGCTGTGCGGATAAAAAGATTATTTTTTTCGGTCCAGGCAATCTGGCCGCTTTGTGTATTTACCGTAATATTTTCTGCTGTGGCAGGCAGTTCGCACCAATGGCTGAATTGCATCCCGCCATTTTGCAATGAGCCCTTATATAATACGTTGCCGATACTGAACCAGGCGCTGCTGGCAGATATCCAGTGCAGGGGAGGCAAACCGCGTAAAGGTTTGGAAGAAAATAATTGCTGGTTAAGGTCCGATACCCGCAACAGGGTATCGGCTTTGATGCTATTGTCGCCGGGGGTAAATTTCACCCATGCGAAGCTGCCATTAGCGGCTACTACACTGCTGTAGGCTTTCTGATCCGGGATCCACTCAAATTGCCGCAATCTTTCGGGCGCCAGCTGCTGGCGAAGTCCATTGGTTGCTTCCGCCATGGTAAACTGGCGCTGCTGGGCCATTACAGCCTCTCCATTCATCATCCATCCTGTCAAAAGCAATAGGAAAGCTTTCTTCATCTCTCTTTTTTGGGCGTGAATTTAAGGAAAGCAAACCAGCTTTCGGCAAAATGCAGCGGAGGTTGTCTTGCCCAGGATTAGACTGATTTTGATGATTAATAGGATTTTTTTCTTTGATGATTTAAAAAAGATTAGCGAAGACAGAAGCAAATATCTGCTTTTATCTTCGCCAATCTTTTTAAATCCTGTAAAATATAATCCTATTAATCATCAAAATCAGCCTAATCCTGGGCAAGACAACCTCCGCTGCATTTTGCTAAAAGCTAATGGTTAACAGCTGGCGTGAGATGTCTCCTCACCCATTCCTTTTCTTCCGGCAGCAGGTAATCAGCTCTTTTTTCTGTAATCCAGGAAAAGGTTTTCCTGATATCTGATTTAACGGTCCGGAACCTGAAAAGAAATTCCATACCCAGCATCAGGTCTGTAAAGCCATTTTTCACCGTTTCGATGGTCATCCTGGCATTACTGCGTCTTTTGGATAATAGCTCGGTAATACGGGTGGTAACGGCCTGGATGGCATTCTCATCTGCATACTTATAGATGGCTTCCATGGCTTCAAACTTCAGTTGTCCGCGGAGCAGGTAGCGCATGTAAAACATGGCTTCCTTCTCTTTTTCAATATCTGCCATGGCTGCAAAAGCAAGACTTTTAACGTCCTGCCGGTGATACTCCAGGAGCCTGCGTAAAGCGGGCACACTCTTTTGGGTACCTACTTTATGCAGCAACAAGGTGATGTAATAGATGTCGTATTCGTTATTGGTACGTTTCAACAGGGAGAGTGCCCAGTCTTCCACCGCTGGGTTGCTGGTGCCCTTGAGCGCCAGTAAAGCGGAACGGCGTATATTATTATTAACAGATAAGGTATTGTTATACAACGGCTCCAGGTTAATATATCCCGGGATGGTCAGTCCCCGTTCCAGGTCCTGTTGGATGGCGGTGATCATATCAGCATCCTGTTCCATCCTCAGGCGGTCGAGCAGGAAACGGATCACATCCGGATCATTCGTATTTCTGGAAAGTTGGGTGATAATAAAGATGGCAGCGCGGCGCTTGTCTTTGTCCGGCTCCTGGTCAATATACTGATACAGCAGGGGAATATATGCGTGATTAGCTAGTTGTTCCGCTTCGCGAAGTGCCTGCCAGCTTGTGGTCTGGCCGTTGTGCAATTGATCCGAGCGGTCGCATATCCGGGCTACGAGGTTAGTAAGATATTCAATCATCAGTAGTTATTTTGATCTGCTACCCCTGCATTTTCAATTATCATACCAACCTGAACGGCCATGCTAAAAGTAAGGTTCCGGCTTCATCAATTAACAGTTTTATGTTACATTTGCCCCTGTATTTTCGGACAGGTATAGAACGTAAAGCATGCACATATTACTCAAGAACGTAAAGATTATAGCGCCTTCCTCCCCCTTGCACGGGCAGCAAAAAGACATTTCCATTCAGAACGGTATCATTCAGCAGGTGGCTGATCACCTGGAAGATGCCCGCGCAACGGTCATTTCAGGTAACAACCTGCATGTATCTGCCGGATGGATGGATGTGTTTGCACATTTCTGCGACCCGGGCCAGGAACATAAAGAGGACCTGCAAAGCGGCATCAGGGCTGCAGCTACCGGTGGTTATACCACGGTGATGATAGTCCCTAACACCCAGCCCGCCCTGCACACCAAACCGCAAATCGAATACGTACTGAGCAAATCACGTCATTCGGCAGCCACTATTCTGCCAATTGGCGCAGCCACCAAAAACCTGGAAGGTGCAGGTCTCGCTGAAATGTATGAAATGCAGCAGGCAGGAGCCGTAGCTTTTTCTGATGGTATTAAGCCTTTACAGTCGCCCGGCCTCATGCTCAAAGCCCTCCAGTACATCAAAGCCTTCGACGGCACCCTGATACAGCTGCCCGACGATCAGAGCATTTCCTCGCATGGACTCATGAACGAAGGCCTCTACTCCACCCAGCTGGGCATGCCTGGCAAACCAGCCCTGGCAGAAGAGCTGATCATACAACGTGACATTGAACTTGCCAAATACACGGACTCCCGTATTCACTTCACCGGCATCAGCACTCGCAAATCAGTAGAACTGATTGCAGCAGCCAAAGCCGATGGGATAAAAGTTACCTGCTCGGTAACGCCTTACCACCTGTCGCTCACAGATGCGCACCTGGTGAACTACGACACGCACCTGAAAGTAAATCCGCCGCTGCGCACCGCTGACGACGTGAAAGCATTACAGGATGCGGTATTACACGGTACCATCGACTGTATCGCCACCCATCACCTGCCGCAGGACTGGGATGCCAAACAGGTAGAATTTGAATATGCCAGGAATGGTATGATAGGACTGGAAAGCACTTTTGGCGTTATCAGGCAATACCTTCCGCAACTGCCCCTGGAACAGCTGATTAATATGCTCACCACACACCCGCGGAAAATATTCGGACTGGCCCAACCTGTGCTGCAGGAAGGCGCTGCGGCCAATCTTACTGTTTTTGACCCGGAAGCCAGCTGGCAGTTTACTTCCGCTCACATCGCTTCCCGGTCCAAAAATTCAGCGTATATTGGCGAACAGCTGAAGGGTAAAGTACATGCCACTGTGAACGGACCCGTTTTTCATATTAATAATTAACCTATTATGCAGCAAAGTTCTAACCCCGGTATTAAATGGGGTATAGTAGGCGGTATTATATTAGTATTTTTAAATGTACTGACATATATAGCCGGCCCTTCCGTATTGTTTTCCTGGTGGAATAGCGTTATACAGCTGGCTGTATTTATCGTAATAGCGATACTGGCAGGAAAGGAGAAAAAGAAACAGCTGGGCGGATATATTAGCTTTAAACAGGCACTACAACCGGTATTTACCGCGTTTATTATTGGAACTGCCATTATCACTGTTTACCAGTTCGTGCTGTATAAATATATAGATCCAACCCTGGTGGATGCCTTAAAGCAAAACCTGCTGGAATCTACCGAGAAATGGATGCATAAGTTTAAAGCGCCACAGGAAGAAATTGATAAGCAGCTGGATGAACTGGCCAAAACAGATTTTAACGTTGGTTTTGCAAAGTCATTCATGGATTTCCTGAAAGGCATTATTTTCTATTTTGCAGTAGCAGCGATTATTTCGCTGATTATACGTAAAAAACCGGCCGAAGGGCAGCATATATAATACTATTCTATTAAGATGAACATATCCGTAATCGTTCCTTTAAAAAACGAAGAAGAATCGTTACCTGAACTCGCCGCATGGATCGAAAGGGTGATGGACGCCCATCATTTTACCTACGAGGTATGGATGATAGACGATGGCAGCACCGACGACTCCTGGGGCGTAATACAGCAACTGGCTGCGCAGAATCCTCATATCAAGGGTATTAAGTTCCAGCGCAACTATGGTAAATCTGCGGCCCTCAACGAAGGCTTCAATGCTGCACAGGGCGATGTGGTGATAACAATGGATGCCGACCTGCAGGACAGCCCGGATGAAATCCCTGAACTGTACCGCATGATTATGGAAGATGGTTATGACCTGGTGAGTGGCTGGAAAAAGAAACGTTACGATAATGCCTTCACCAAAAATCTTCCCTCTAAGCTATACAACTTTACCACCACCCGCATGAGTGGTGTAAAGCTGCATGATATGAACTGCGGTCTGAAATCCTATCGCAAAAAAGTAATAAAATCTATAGAGGTATACGGTGAAATGCATCGCTATATTCCTGTGATCGCCAAATGGAACGGGTTCCGCAAAATCGGTGAAAAAGTGGTGGAACACCGCGCCCGCAAATACGGCGTCACCAAATTCGGGCTGGAACGTTTTATCAACGGGTTCCTGGATCTGGCTACCATCATGTTTATCGGCAAGTTTGGTAAACGCCCTATGCACCTGTTTGGCGCACTGGGTTCCCTCTCGTTCTTTATAGGTTTTGTGATTGCACTGTACATGGCCATTGCAAAAATATTTTTTGATAAGGTGAACATGACCGACAGACCGTTGTTTTATCTCGGCCTGCTGTGCATGATCATTGGTTCCCAGCTATTCCTGACCGGCTTTATCGGCGAGCTGGTAACACGCAATGCTACCGAACGTAATTCCTATCTCGTGGAAGAACGTATGGATCACTCCTCTCCTGTTACGGATGACGATTTACAACTGGCGAATCTTCCCGATCGCCGGCTTTAATCCTGTAATTCACTATTCGTAATTTGTAACTATGGCTAACAAAAAGAAAATACTTATTTTAGGTACAGCCTACCCTTTCCGGGGTGGGCTGGCTGCTTATAACGAGCGACTGGCGGAAGAACTGCAACAAACCGACGACGTGGAAATATGGACGTTTACCGTGCAGTATCCGAAGCTCTTCTTCCCGGGTAAAAGCCAGTTCTCTACCGATCCGGCGCCCAAACATCTCCGGATTACCCGCCTGATCAATTCCGTGAATCCGCTAAACTGGCTGATGGTTGGTCGCAGGATCCGGAAAATGAACCCGGACATCATCATTACCAAATACTGGTTGCCGATTATGGGACCTGCCCTCGGCAGTCTGCTCCGGCTTGGCAAAAGAAAACATACAAAAGTAATCGCTGTACTGGATAATGTGGTGCCGCATGAAAAACGCCCCGGCGATGTGGCTTTCACCAAATATTTCCTGAAACCTGTAGATGCTTTTGTGGCCATGAGCCAATCAGTACTCAACGATCTGCGGGTATTTGAGCCGGTAAAAAAAGCCTCGCTCATTCCGCATCCCATTTATGATAACTACGGGCCGCTGATCAGCAAGGAAGAAGCCCGCACACAATTAAAACTGCAACCCGGCAAACGCTATATCCTGTTTTTTGGTTTTATCCGGCAATACAAAGGGCTCGACCTGCTGCTGCAGGCTATGGCCGATGAGCGCATGAAAGAGCTGGATGTTCATGCCATCGTGGCTGGTGAATATTATGAAGATGCAACGCCTTACCTGGAACTGCTTAACAAGCTGCAACTGGGCGACCGGGTGCTGATGCATACGGACTTTATTCCAAACGAAGCCGTTAAAAATTATTTCTGCGCTGCCGACCTGGTGGTGCAACCTTATAAGAGTGCCACCCAGAGCGGCATTTCGCAGATCGCCTATCACTTTGAAAAGCCAATGGTAGTAACCAATGTAGGCGGACTGGTAGAAATGGTGCCGGATGGCGTGGTAGGATTCCAGGCCGAACCGGATCCCGCCGCTATTGCCGCGGCTATTGAAAAATATTTTGTAGACAACCGCGAGGCAGATATGGTAGCAGCACTGCGTAAAGAGAAATTACAATACTCCTGGAGCCGGCTCGCAAAAGAAATTCATATTTTAGCAGCGGAAGGCTGAAAGCTGAAAGCAAAAAGCTATTGAAGCGAGTAACAGTGTTAAACAATATCCGATATTATCAATCGCTTCAATAGCTTTTTGCTTTCAGCTTTCAGCCTTCCGCTTAAAAACAAAGCATCATGATTTTTAGAAGCAAAGCACCTTTACGTATAGGCCTTGCCGGTGGTGGTACCGATGTAAGTCCGTATTCGGATTTATACGGTGGCGCCATTCTCAATGCTACCATCTCTTTATACGCCCGCGCATCCATAGAGCCGCTCACTACTGGGCAGGTTGTTTTTGACTGTGCCGACAGAAGAGAAACCGCGACCTATGATGCCGTATATCCTTTACCGTTAGATGGCAAACTGGATATTCTCAAAGGTGTGATCAACCGGGTACAGAAAGACTACGGACTGTTACCCGCCACCGGTTTTAAGCTCACCACTTTTGTGGATGCACCTGCCGGATCAGGTCTTGGCACCTCTTCTACCCTGGTGGTAGCAGTGCTGGGTGCTTTCGCCGAATGGCTGAAATTACCGCTGGGAGAATATGATATGGCACACCTGGCGTATTCAATTGAGCGGGAGGACCTGCAACAGGCCGGGGGCAAGCAGGATCAGTACGCGGCCACCTTTGGCGGCGTGAACTTCATGGAGTTTTACAAAGGCGATAAAGTGATCGTAAACCCGCTCCGTATCAAGGAAATCAACCTGCATGAACTGGAAAACAACCTGGTACTGTTCTATACATCTACCAGCCGCCTGTCATCTTCCATCATCTCCGAACAACAAAAAAATGTAACCGATAAAAAAGATGCCTCCATTGAAGCCATGCACCACCTGAAAGAACAGGCAGTGATGATGAAGGAAGCATTGTTACGTGGTACCATCGACAAAATCGGTGAGATCCTGAACTACGGTTTCGAATATAAAAAGAAAATGGCCGAAGGCATTACCAATCCGCAGCTGGATGAAATATACAACGCTGCCCGCAATGCCGGCGCCAGCGGCGGTAAGATTTCGGGAGCTGGTGGTGGCGGATTCATGATCTTCTACTGTCCCAAAAATACCCGGTTTGCCGTAGTGGATGCGTTAAGCGGTTTTGGTGGTGATGTAAAACGCTATACCTTTACCAATCACGGTATCCAAACATGGAGTATTTAAGATTACACCAAATCAAAAATTTGCGGGATGAAACAACACATAATCAACAAGCTGCAGGCCAGCATGGCCGTTAAAGAAGCCATTTGCCAGGATGAACCGCTGTTAAATACGATCAGACTGGTGGCAGATACCATTACGCACAGCCTGCAAACAGATCACAAAATCCTTTTTTGTGGTAATGGTGGCAGCGCTGCAGATGCACAACACCTGGCCGCCGAATTTTCCGGTCGTTTTTATAAAGACCGCCAACCACTGTATGCGGAGGCATTACACTGTAATTCCTCGTACATGACAGCGGTAGGCAACGACTATGGCTACGACCAGGTATATGCCCGTATCCTGAAAGGATCAGGCCGTCCCGGCGATGTGCTGGTGGCTATTTCCACTTCCGGTAACTCAGCTAATATCCTGGAAGCGATTAAAGTGGCAAAGGAACAGGGTATGATAGTGGTAAGCATGACCGGCAGTACCGGGGGAAAAATGAAAGAAGGTAGCGACTACCTGATTAACATACCTTCCACCGATACGCCACGTATACAGGAAGCACATATCACGGTAGGACATATCATTTGCGAAATAGTAGAAAACAACCTCTTTGGTGCATGACCCACGAATGTATTGTACTTGCCGGAGGTTTAGGTACCCGTCTGCGCAGCGTAGTAGCAGATAAACCCAAGTGCATGGCGCCTTTGGGCAAACATCCTTTTTTATATTACCTCCTGCAATACCTGCATAAACAGGGTATCAGCCATGCCATATTATCACTGGGCTACCTGTCGGAACAGGTGATAGACTGGTGCAACAGCGTGGAACTACCGCTTCGTGTATCCTTCACCGTAGAACCGGAACCATTGGGCACCGGCGGTGGTATTATCCACGCGATACCTGCACTGGAAGGCAAAGAAGTATTTATCGTAAACGGCGATACCTATTTTGACGTAGACTTCCCGGCGTTTTACCGGTTTCACCAGGCGCATCAAAGCCCGTTATCGCTGGCGCTGAAGCCTATGCAACAATTTGACCGCTACGGCAGTATTGAACTCGACGCGCAACAGCGTATCACCGCTTTTCACGAAAAACAATTCCGCGAAGCAGGGCTGATCAATGGCGGTATCTACCTTACCAACAGTGATTTCCTGCATAGCCTGTCGCTGCCTGAGAAGTTTTCCTTTGAGAAAGAAGTGCTGGAACCCGGCGCCGCCGCGGGACAACTGTACGGTTTTACCAGCGATACTTATTTTATAGATATTGGTATTCCGGAAGACTATGAAGCAGCGAAACAGCACCTTACAGCCCAATAGCAGCACAGATCTTCCGTATTACCAACATGACATACTAACTGCTAAAAGCTAACAGCTAACCGCTTAATCATGACTTTATTTCTCGACCGGGATGGTGTGGTGAACGACGAAATCCGCGATGGATATGTGCTTCGTCCGGATATGTTTCATTTCAGTGAAGGCGTATTAGCTGCTATGCCATTGCTGGCCAAACACTTCGACCGTATTCTGATGGTAACCAATCAGCGTTGCATTGGCCGCGGACTGCTCAGCCCGGAGGGACTACAGGAAATACATACACAGATGCTGCAACAAATTGAACAGCATGGAGGCAGGATAGACAGGATCTATTTTTGCCCGGACCTGGACAACAGCAGCCCATGTCGTAAACCTGCTACAGGAATGGGGCTGCAGGCTAAACAGGATTTTCCTGAAATTGACTTTTCGAGTGCAGTAATGGTAGGAAACACCCTAGGTGATATGCAGTTTGGAAAAACACTGGGTATGCAAACGGTATTCATTCCGTCTACCAGCCCGGAAACACCTTTTCCTCACCCCCTTATCGATCAGCGTTATCAAAACCTGCTGCAGTTTGCACAGGCAATACAATAATTTTTATCCGGAACCGTATAATAGATATGGCAAAAAAATCACTACTGTCACTTTTACTGCTCCTCGCCTGTTTACTGACCTACGCGCAGCAACCGGATGCTGCCGGCCTTAAACAACTCAAACACGACCAGGATACCCTCCAAGTACTCAGTGAAGACATATTCAGCGGTAAAGGCGATGACGGGCGGGAACGTGCCAAGGATGCCTTTATACCTATGCTGGTACGGGCGCTGAAAACAAAGTATTCGTTCCGTTTTCCATTCGATTCACTCAAAACAATTGCCATCAAATATCCGCAGGACAGTGCCTTCCGCATATTTACCTGGGCACTGGAACGCGAAAATGGCTTTTACAGGCATTTTGGCGCCATACAGATGAATACTGCCGACGGACAACTAAAGCTGTTCCCGCTTTTTGATGCATCTGACTATATCACCAACCCGGATACCATCAGCGACAACAAGTCCTGGATGGGATGCCTGTACTATAATATTATACACCGTCATTATTTTAACCAGGAATTTTATACCCTTTTTGGCTGGGATGCCAACAACCCGCGCAGCCAGAAGAAAATAGTGGAGATGCTTACATTTAAAAACGGCGCTCCTGTATTTGGCGGGCCATTCTTTAGCTTTGCTGAAGATAGCACGCCCAAGCCTACACGAAACCGCTTTATCATTGAATATAAAAAGGAAAGTACCGCTACGCTCAACTACAATAAGGAACTGGACATGATTGTATACGATCATCTTATTTCAGAAACCAATGAGCCGATGAAAAAATTTACCTACGTATCCGATATGGATTACGAAGGCTTTAAATGGCAGGCCGGCAAATGGATGCATGTCAATAAGATTTTCCACGATGCCATTCCTATGGGCAAAGGCGCTCCTACTCCACAGCCGCTGGATCAGAAGAAAAAAATTATGACCCAGCCTAAATCGGCAGAAGACTATGAGCAAACACCCAAGAAACCAGCAACAAAGAAAAAGCAGTAATTAACCACTACAACCCTCTTTCACGGCTCCTGGCAAAAAAAACGCTCTTTTTTTGCCTTCTCCCGAAAAAAAAATTAAAAAAGAACGATCATTCGATTATATTTGTGTCTTAAAAGAGCGAACATTCATTTATTAACAATACCCATCATGCAACTTAATCACCTGAACCTCAGCGTAAAAGACGTACCTGCAACACGTACTTTCTTTGAAACCTATTTTGATTTCCGCAACACTGACCCAAAGCCCAACGACAGCCTGTCTGTTTTAACAGGTCCCGACAACTTCCTGCTTGTACTGATGAACCAGCGATTCAACGATCAGGGTAATCACGCGTATCCGGATGCATTCCATATCGGGTTTTACCTGGAAGATAAAGATGCTGTAAACAACATGTATCAACGCTTACAGGCCGGCGGTATCGTGCTGGAACAGGCCCCTCAGCCCATGCGGAAAACCTTCGGTTTTTACCTGCATTTCGATCAGATTATGATTGAAATAACTACTCCTGTTAAAGATTAAAATCAATTTTATGTCAACGGATATTGCCAACAAACTACCCATAGGCTGGTACTTAAAAGAAGCCGACAGCCTTATCACGCATTTTACCAACACCACCTTTGAAACATATGGCATCAACAGGTTTCATTGGCAGGTACTGAAAAATATCGATAAACACGAAAAAATAAGCAAAGCATTGTATTACCACCAGGTAAACAGGTTTTTGTCAGAAGCAGAGCTGGAAGACGTGTTAGACTCATTATGTAACCGCAACTGGGTGCAGCACGAAGGGGATATGTATTCCTTCACCGAAACAGGCAAAACCGCTTACGCAGATATCGCTGCCTTACAGGATGGGAACCATCAGAAAATATTGAGCGGCACTACACCGGAGGAATACCTGGCTACCATTAATTTCCTGGAAACGATCATCAGGAATATGGGCGGAAAAATCTAAAATAAATCGTGGCCCGAAGATGTCATCGTCTTCAGACCACGATTGTATTATCTACAGCCCGTCATTCCAGTTAGGATTTTGGGTAAGATTAGGATTCAATGTCCGCTCCTGTATAGGTACAGGGTACAGGTAATCCCTGTTTTCATTAAAGCCTTTGGCAATATTGCGGTTCACCATCACCGACCCGCCTGATGTACCATTTTCCAAATCTATTTCCGTGCCCAGCTTCAGATAGGCAGGGCCTTTAGGGCCTGATGGTTTGGTGCCTTCATAGATCACTACATCTGTTTTGCCATCGTTATCGAGGTCGTAGGAACCAAGGCCCGGAAAATACATCCCTTTGAACGAGCGGGTCAGCATAGTGCCTTCTTTCCATCTGCAGATATCACTCCAGCGGAAGTTTTCAATCACCAGCTCTATCCGGCGTTCACGGCGGATTTCAAGGATCACACCACTGATATTCTTCATGGTGTAACGCGCCGCTTCATAAGGATCGGGATTAGCATTGGATGCTGCCACATTGAGGTTGGGCATACCTACGCGGTCGCGCAACAGTTTAATGGACTGGTCTATATCGCCCTGGCTCAGTTGTCCCAGTTCCGCCTTTGCTTCCGCATAGTTCAGCAATACTTCCGCATAGCGGAACACCGGCATATCATTATCGTTCTTTACGTAAGAGTCCTGGGTTTCATCCGTTACATATTTAATCAGATGATAGCCCGTTACTGCCGCCCCAAAATCAGGAACCAGTTTATTGGTATTGCCGATACGTGCATATCCCGGTGTACGGATGGTTTGGGCCAGCCTTGGATCACGATCCTGGCACTCTGCATAAAATTGTATTTTATCAAAGTTGGGTTTATCTGTAAATCGGCTTCCGTCTTTCATCAGGTAGCTGTTTACAAAACTCTTTTCCAGTCCGGGTTGTCCGTAAGACGCCGTAATCGTATAGTAGTTAGCGTTATGATACAACTGTAACCCTGCACTGTATTTCCTGCTTAAAATAATTTCATCTGCATTGGCCGTTTTCACCGAAAAAAGTTCCCGGTAAGCATTGGCTGCAGTGCTTGTATAAACGCGATATTGACCGCCTGCCATCAACTGGGCCGATGCATCCGCTGCAGCCTGCAGAAATTTATTCTCATCGGGTAAATTGAAATTGGATTCCTTATGATATTTTCTGAAAGTGCCTTCGTACAAACAGATACGTGATTTCAATGCCAGCGCAGTCCATTTGGTGATCAGCTCATTATTTTTTACAGCATCCAGCGATACAATGGCAGAATCAATATCGGCCATTACGGAGTCCATCACCACTTTACGGGAATCTCTCGCTTTATGCAGCAACGCGTCATCGGTAACATCCAGTGGTGTGTTGTACCATGGCACGTCTCCGAATTTTTTCACCATCTCAAAATAAAACCAGGCGCGGAAAAACTTTGCTGCGCCAATGTATTTTCTCGTGGTGGCATAAGGCAATACCTTGTTGCAGTTGATCAGGAAATAATTGATCTTTCTTAACTCTGTCCAGCTCCAGCCCCCACCGGTAACAGGGATCTGCCTTTTTCCCGTCAGGAATTCGGATACACTCGATTTTACAACGTTATCCATGTCTTCGTTATAAATCGTTTCCGCATCCGGCACCATGGTGTACATGGAGTTAATATATAGTTTCAGATCTTTTTCTGTTTTAAAAAAGTTTTCGGGAGAAATTTTCGCCAGCGGCTCTCTGTCCATAAATTTATTACAGGCGCCCATCCCCATGGCCAGCAGGCATATGATAAGTAAATTGATCTTTTTCATCGTCTTTGCTTTTACAAATTAAAAAGTGATATCCAGTCCCGCCGCAAACGTTTTGCTAAAAGGGTATACGCGGCCATTAGCATCCGTTCTTACCAGGTTAGGATCGCTGGATAACTGCTCCGGATCCAGGTATTTGCTTTGCAGCTTGCTGAAAGTGAGGAGGTTTTCACCGCTGAAATAAATGCGGCAACGGGTCAGCTTCACCCGCTTCATCAGCGATTCCGGCAGGGAATAACCAATGATCAGGCTTTTCAAACGGATGTAGGCCAGGTCCTGCAGGTACTTGTCATTGTTTTCCTTCAGTGAACCGTTATCGTTCAGTGCAATGTATCCTCTCAGCCTTGGAAAATAGGAATTCGGGTTTTCAGGACTCCATAATTTATCCGCAAAATCCTTTGGAATAAAAGACATGTAAGGACGGGAAAACGGCCCCCAGAATTTGTCAGCATTGTTGCCGGGATACCAGTTCTGGCGACCTACCCCCTGGAAGAAGAAGCTGAAGTCGATACCATGCCAGTCCGCTCCTCCCCTGATACCAAACGTATACCTGGGTAGGGAATTACCGATTATTTTCTGATCTCCATGATCTGCAAGCGTATTTTTTCCCTTGCTGATCACACCATCTCCATTCAGATCCCTGAATTTAAGATCACCGGCACGAAGCTTACCCCACTCACCCGGCGCAGAAAAAATATTGTTGCCTACCTGCGTTTGGTCTACCTTCCAGTCTGCCGCTTCTTTATCCGATCCAAAATAACCATCTATGCTATACCCCCAGATATTGCCCAGTTGCTGCCCGGGATAGTAATCACTCAATATCTTGTAAGGGTTATCAAACTTTGTAATTTCTGCCTTAAAATCACCTACGTTAAAACCCACATTATAGTTAAACGGCTTGCCCGCTACTACCAGGGTATTGCGCCAATCCATATTTATTTCCCATCCTTTGGAGCGCAGGTTTGCGGCGTTCTGCTTTGGTTCGCCGGCGCCAAAAACAGCTGGCAGGGTCATCCCCTTGGTCAGCATATCATTGGTATTACGCACATACCAGTCGAACGTAACATTGAACCGGTTACGCAGGAAGCTCATGTCTACCCCAAAATTGGTGGAGTTTACTTTTTCCCAGGTAAGATCGGGGGAAATAGGTCCGGGTAAACTCACATATTGTGTACGCTTACCTTCTGTGATGTAGCCAATGGTTCCCATTCCCATAATTGGAATATAAGGGTAGTAGTTATCCCGCACATCCTGGTTGCCTAATGCACCATAGGAAGCACGCCATTTAATATCATTGATCACTTTTTTCACCGGGGCAAAAAATGCTTCTTCACTCATTCTCCACCCGGCTGATACAGAAGGAAAGAATCCAAAACGACGGCTGGAAGGAAAACGGGAAGAGCCATCGTAACGGCCATTAAACTCCACCAGGTATTTATCGGCGTAGCTATATGCGGCTCTTCCGAAAGTACCCAGCAGGGCCAGTTCCTGGCTGTTGCTGTTTACCGTAGCATCGCCGCTGCCAAGCGCCACTTCATTCAGGTCTTCTGATAAAAGGTCTTTACGCGCCGCATACAGCATCTTATAACGCTGCAGTTCCTGGTTTACACCAGCAGTGAGATTAAGGGCATGTTTACCAAAATGTTTGCTATAGTTACCATAGAGGTTCACCACATGAACCTGCCGGCTATCGTCCTGCTGCCATAGTTCATCGTTGTTTACAAAGCTAATGATGCCGGGGAAAATAGACCAGGGCGCTGCTGTTTGCCGGTGATAGCTGTTTCCATCTACTACGGTTAAGGTATAATTGGCATTGATATTAAGATCCGGGTTGATTTTAAAAACAGCACCAATGCTGCTCACCAGCTCATGCTGTTTCACGGCACCCTTGCTTTTACCATGCAGCAGGTCTGCGTATATACCATCGCCGATCGTATAATTATTCAGCTCTGTGCGGTAAGTGGCGGTTCCATCGGGGTTTACAGGTACATATGACGGTAACGCATGTACGCTAACGGAAACAAAGTTACTGTTCACGCCGCTGCCCGGGTATGTATAGTCGTAGGCGTTAAACTGTGTATTGCTCGTTAATGTTAGCCAGGGTTTTACCTGGGCTTCCACCTTTGCGCGGAAATTATATGAATTATAGATGTCCTGCTGTATCCGCATCATGCCCTTTTTCTGATATACTCTTCCGGACACCATGTAATTAATTTTCTCTGTGCCACCGCTTACATTCAGACTATGCTCCATGGAAGGCATCTGGTCGCGGAACATGGTATGCCACCAGTCGGTGTTACCATAATAGATATACATATCCTTCCCTTTGCGGTTTTGTACCACTACAGAAGGCAGGGTGGGATCAGTTTTTCTTTTCAGCAGTTCGGCATAATCTTCATCTGTATAGCCGGTATATGTTTTTCCAAGGGTGATTTTAAACGCTTCATCATTTAATATGGCGGCATCGTAACCGCTGGTAACAAAATCGGTGCGCGTGGTAGGATTCGCCCAGCCATAGTTGGTACCGTAGCTGATCTGCATTTTGCCCGACTTCCCTTTCTTAGTGGTCAGCAGTATTACACCAAAAGCGCCACGGGCGCCGTATATCGCGGCTGATGAGGCATCTTTCAGCACCGAAATAGACTCGATATCGCGTGGGTTTACGGTATTAATATCGCCGGGGATACCATCTATCAGCACCAACGGAGCACCTCCGGAAATAGAGGTAAAACCGCGGATGTTCAGGGTGGCGGTACCACCCGGGCGACCATCGCCAAAGTTTACATTCAGGTTGGGAATAGCGCCCTGCAGGGCCTGGCCTACATTGGCTACCGGCCTGCTTTCGATCACACTGGCATCAATCTGGCTGACTGCCCCGGTGAGGTTTACTTTCTTTTGTACGCCATAACCTACTACCACCACATCTTTTATACGGGCCCGGCTGTTTTGCAGCGAAATGGTCAGAAAAGCATCACTGGCAATCACCACTTCCCGGGTATCATAGCCCACGTAGGAGACGATCAGTACATCTCCCGGCTTTACCGCTGCCAGGGAAAATCCGCCGCCGGCATTGGTCACAATCCCTCTCTTGGTGCCTTTCAGGAATACCGTTACACCTGGTAAAGGTTCTTTACTTTCCCCGTCGATCACCTTTCCTTTTAAACCAAATTCCTGTTCACTTTTCGGGTAGATGACCAGCAGATCATTTACCACCCGGTACGACAGCGTGGTAGGCGCCAGCAGGGAATCCAGCAGATCATCTGCCGGCCGCCCCGTTGATTCCAGTGAATCCATATGATAATTATCGGCCTCTTTTGCATCATATACCAGGCGCAGGTGCGTTTGGCGGGCGATCTGTTTTAAGATAGTGTTAAGATTGGTGCCGGTTACTTTCAAAGAAACACTCTTTTTCAGGCTTTGTCCCTCCAGGTTTTTAGCCCATAAAGACAAGCTGGTTACGGCAAAACAAGCTGTCAGCAGACTTAGGCGCATAAGATAACGGATTGTAGAATTGCTTACTACATTTTTCATAAATTTGAACAGTTTTTATGTTGAATTAAAAACACGCTGCCGCATCCGGTAATTAGCGTTACGGAAGGATTCGTCAGCAAAACAAGTGACCGGTTATGTTAGCGCATAACCGGTTTTTTTATAATTGAATAGATGAAATACTCATTGTTCTTCTTTTGGTATGACAGTCGATGTACGAGGCATAATGCATCCAGTACTTCTGTTAATGTGTGACTACGGGTAAAATCACCGGAAACCCTATATTGCTGCAACGCGGGTGTTGCCAGGTGAATATGCACCTGGTAGGCGTTTTCCAATGCTTCCACTACTTCTTTCATTGTGCTTTGATGAAATACCAGCACGCCGTCCCACCATGAAGAGATCCTGCCGGCCGGTTGGGAAAATGTGCGAACACTATTATTAATAGTATTAATTTCAATGCCTTGTTCCGGCTGTAACAGCCGGCTGCTGTCGCGGGTATTTAAGCGGGTGGTTACTTTAACTTTTCCCGTTTTTACCGCTACTTTAACGCTACTAACGTTATCGGTTACACGAATATTAAAAGAGGTACCCAATACAGTGGTGGTGGTACTGCCGGCATGTACGGTAAATGGTGTGCCGGCATTGGTTTTCACCTCAAAAAACGCCTCCCCTGCATCGAGGAAAATTTCCCGTTTGTTTTTGCCGAAAGGCATGTTATAATATAAACTACCGGCACGGTTGATCACCACCAGCGAGCTGTCGGGCAATCTTACTTTCCGGATGGCGGTAGTGGCCGTTATCCTCACCCGGTATTGTGGCTCCGGCGTGTTCTCCGCTACCGGCGCAGGCTTGACGGCAGTTGAATGCCAATAATAATATAAGGATATGATACCAATACCAAATATTACTGCTACGGCTATACGCTGTAACCATGGGATCAGCCGGCGTACAGGTGTTTCGCGCAATTTCCGGTCCCGGATGGTACTTTCTGTGTGCGGCACGCTTGCTTCCTGCAGTCCGTTTACCGGTGCTGCCGAATAAAGTCCGTTGTTCATCTCCTCTTCCCTGCTCTTCACCGCACCGGCCAGATGCCCGCTATGATCCCTCAAATGCTGCAACATATCTTCGCGGATCACCAGCAACTCCGCCTCTGAAAGGTCTACCGGGTTATCTTCCGTAGCCGCCAGCCAGGCTTCAATCATCGCCTGATCCATTGCGCTGGCTTCTCCCCTCAGATATCGCGCTACAATATTTTTAAATTCGGATGTACTCATGCTATAGTGAAGCAATAAAATCCGGCCGGTAGTACCATTTTTAAATGTTAACTAAATGTTAAGGAAATAAATGATGCCGGGAAACAGCAGAGGAATTACGGTGGCTTCTTTTAAATGCGTACGCAGGCGCAGCAAGGCTTTTGACAATTGGTTCTTTACAGTTTGCTCGGACAGGTCCAATTCCTGCGCTATTTCAGCGATCGTTTTATGCTGTTGCCGGCTCAACAGGTATATCTCTTTCATTTTTGGCGGCAAATGATTCACAGCTACCGACAAAGCATGTTGCAGCTCCTTTTCATTCATTATATCGATCGTGGCCGCCTCTACGGGCAGCGGCATGTCCGCCATGGCTTCAGTACCGGAGGTCTTCCTGGACTGGGCTATCTTCGTCAGTAATTCATATCTTACGGCTGTAAACAGATAAGTACGCAACGAAGCCGTTAATTGCAACGTGTTCCTTCGTTTCCACAGGTTAATAAAAACATCCTGCACAGCGTCTTTCGATTCATCCTTATTTCTAAGACGTTTGTAGGCAAACAGAAAAAGCGGCTGCCAATACCGGTTATACAGCACTTCATATGCAGCGCCATCATCGGCTGCAACAAGTAGTAATAATTCGGCTTCGGCTAAGTTTTCGTATTTCATCCCAACAATAAAAATATGGATAGGTGCAAATTAAACATCCATATTAAGATACTGTTTTATTTAATTGTTAAGGGAACAATTTCTGCGGAGGCAGAAAGCGTAAAGCAGAAAGCAAAAAGCTATTATAGCGAATGATCTAAGCGATATCACTTATTTCATTCGCTATAATAGCTTTTTGCTTTCTGCTTTACGCTTTCTGCTCTTAGAACAGTTCTCCCTGCGCGCCGGCCGGACCTTCTTCATTCGGATCCGGATCTTCGTCTTCAGATAATAACTCAGCACTAATCAGGTCATCTCCTGCAATCCTTGTTCCCACTGTTTTCCAGCCGGTTACTTCCACAAACTCAGAGAGATCTATTTCTTCTTCTTCAGGGCTCCGTTTTTTACCGGTTTTCAGTAACACGATCGGTTGTGTATGCGTGGTGACCATTTCCAGGTAATTAGAAGCTCCTTCTTTAATAAAGAGGAATTTATTATTCAATGTCTGCGTTTCAATCCGGAAACGTTTCACATTAAACTGCTTTTTGTCTGCATCAAAATAAATGGCGGTCACTGTTTTTTCCGGGTTGAATTTCTCGATGTAAACAACATCATTCGATTCATAACGGTTGGTGAGATCGTAGTTGGTTAATTCATAGGTTCCATTCTTAAAGGCAACAAAAATTTTGTCCTCCCCTTCAAATGCACCAATATACACACCCCGCTCTTCCGTATTTAAACGGCCGGTTTCGGTATCATACCAGATCTTTTGCCCTGCCAGTGTGGATACGCCTTTCTCTTTGAACTTAACGCCGCGGATAGGATACTTGGTCACCACATTACCCATGGAACTACGGCCTTTAATAGCAATAGTTTCAAAGAACAGGTCAAACTCCTTGTTACGTGCGCTACAGTTAGGACTGAGCTTGATCGTTACTATTTCTGCTTCTCCATTGGGATTCGCGGAAAAATAATGCACTTTGGAATTCTTTTCACCCTTATGCGCCAGCTCATATTCTTTGTCGCGGGTAACACCCGTTACATTGAAACGTTTTGCATAGCTCACCCCGCTTTTGCCTTCCACATAAATCATATTGTAGGTAGTACGCTCATCATTTTTACGGAATATATCCACGTGAATGATGTCCTTACCCACAAAGGTTTTATCGGCTACTTTCGTCACCAGCATTTTACCATCCCGGCGGAATACGATGATATTGTCCAGGTCTGAACAGTCCCCTACAAATTCATCCTTCTTCAGGGAAGTACCGATAAAGCCATCAACACGGTTTACGTATATTTTGGTGTTGGCAATCGCTACCTGTGCTACCTGGATGGTATCAAAGGTTTTGATAAGGGTTTTGCGTTCGCGGCCTTTACCATATTTTTTCAGCAGGTTATCGTAGTAGGCTACGGCATAATCTACCAGGTTTGCCAGGTTATTTTTTACTTCCTTAATCTCTGCTTCAATACCTTTAATCTGTTCGTTCAGCTCATTGATATCAAGGCGATAGATTCTGCGCACCGGTTTCTCCGTTAATTTCACAATATCCTCGCGGGTAATTTCGCGTTTCAGTTGTTTCTTATACGGATCAAATCCTTTATCAATCGCTGTCAGCACCGCTTCCCAGTCCTTATGCTTTTGTTCCAGCTCCTTATAGATTCCTTTTTCAAAAAAGATCTTTTCCAGGGAGGTATAGTGCCATTTTTCCTGCAGCTCTGCCAGTTTAATTTCCAGTTCCTGTTTGAGCAGGTCTTTGCTATAATCAGCAGAAGCTCTCAGTAAATCGGAAGCGGTGAGGAACTGAGGTTTATCGTTTACGATTACGCAGGCATTCGGAGAAATGGAAATCTCACAATCAGTAAATGCGTACAACGCATCGATGGTGATATCCGGTGAAATACCCGGCGCCAGCTGTACTTCAATTTCTACTTCAGCAGCGGTGTTGTCCACTACTTTTTTGATCTTGATCTTGCCGTTGTCGTTAGCCTTTACGATAGACTCCATCAGCTGGGTAGTGGTAATACCATACGGTACGTCCTTGATCAGCAGGGTCTTTTTGTCTTTTTCCTCAATATGAGCGCGTACACGTACTTTACCGCCACGTTTACCATCGTTGTAGGCCGCCACGTCTACCATACCACCGGTCATGAAATCGGGATACAGTTCAAACTTCCTGCCTCTCAGGTACTTCACAGAAGCTTCTATGAGCTCTATAAAGTTGTGTGGTAATATTTTGGTAGATAACCCCACTGCGATACCTTCTGCTCCCTGTGCCAGTAGCAGCGGGAATTTCATCGGTAAAGCGAGCGGCTCATTTTTACGGCCATCGTAGCTAAGCTGCCAGGAAGTGGTTTTAGGATTAAACGCCACATCCAGCGCAAACTTCGACAGGCGCGCCTCAATATACCTGGCGGCAGCCGCATCGTCCCCTGTTCTTACATCTCCCCAGTTACCCTGGGTTTCAATCAACAGGTCTTTTTGCCCGAGATTTACGATGGCGTCACTAATAGAAGCATCCCCGTGCGGGTGATACTGCATCGTTTGCCCGATGACGTTTGCCACTTTATTAAAACGGCCATCATCCATTTCTTTCATGGCGTGCAGGATACGACGCTGTACGGGCTTTAACCCATCTTCTATGCTGGGCACCGCCCGCTCCAGGATTACATAGGAAGCGTAATCCAGGAACCAGCTCTCATACATGCCTCCAACGTGGATAACATTGTGCAGAGATTCGTCTGGTGTTTTATTTTCCATATCCATGTATAATACACTTACGGTTTTACGTTAATCATTTTTTCAAAATCCTCCCTCCATATACGTACACTGTCTTTTTGTACATCTTCCAGGGAGTTCAGTTCAATAAAGCAACAATCAGTAATGGCTACCAGCTGATGCCATACATTTACCGGTATTTCCACCCTTGCCGGCGCTGTAACCTCCGTTACCACTATTTCGCTTCCACCCAGCGGACACCAGTGAATGGCGGCCTTGCCGGTAAAAAGATACAGTACCTCCGGATTTTTATTGTCGCTTTTACCTTCATGGTAGTGCTGTCCGCTGCTGCTGCCGGCATTCCGGTAGCAAACCAGGAAATCACCTGTGCGGTTGCAATTCCAGAAATAACCGCTGCCGCGGTCATCTGCTCCCAACAGGTCAAGGGATGTTACCTTTATCATAGGTTAGCAGGATTTTCAATGTGCTCCGTGTTTTCTGCTGCTTCTCCGGGGAGTTTCACTTCAAAATCACGAATTGTTTTCAACTCTCCCTTGCTTTCCAGCTTTCCTTCGCGGATCAGCTCTTTCAGCCGCCATCCCAGGAACTGGTCCATCACAGGGTATTTCAGTTTACCGGTTACCTGCTGCACAATACGCCACGCCTTCACGAACTCTTTTCCGCTCTGCGTTTGCAGCTCCTTGTCATAAAACAGGGTTGGTTCTCCCTTTATTTTTTTGCCGCCTTCCAGCAAACGGATGCCGGCGTTTTCATTCATCAACCGATGCCATTCATCTCCATCCAGCTCGTACTCCGCCAGCGACACGGGACGCGCCAGCTTCTTGGCTTTCAGGAATTCCTTTGGCAATATCTGGTGCAGATGGGTAGGATAAAACACCGCACCTTTATCGTTCAGGAAAGGCAGGTTATTGAGGTAAATGATATGTATACGCCCTGCGAAATCATACAGCTGGCTGGCCAGCCAATAATATCCGCATACGTCCCGGGCATTTTGTCCTGCCCATATCCATACTTCCTGCTCCGGGTTTTCCTTTAGCTGCGCTTTCAGGGTTTTGAAACGGTCAGCATCGTCCGGTTCTGCGTCTTCAGCAGGTACGGGAGTCCCCCCTTCCTGCTCCGGTGCAGCCGGTAATGGCGCTATGCCCGCCAGTTGCTGCCAGAACTGCTTACGGCCTGCACGGCCTTCTTTTGTGTCCAGGATGAATAAGGGTCCAACCGACAGATCATCTTCAAAACAAAGGATCTCTCCGCTCATCTTCTCATCCATCGCCACCGCCTCTGCCAACACAGGAACCGATGACTGACCAAAAACAATGTGTGTTAAACCCATACTATGAAATTAATTACGAATTAGGAATTAGGGTTTTACCCAAAGAACTTCGCGAATGACCGTAATTCCTAATTCGTAATTTTTTTTATACTGTTTCTTCAACTAAATCCTTTTCATACCGCAGGTTATTAATGATAAACTCCTGGCGGGTCTGGGTGTTTTTACCCATATAGTACTCGAGCAACTTCTGGACATGAATATCTTTCGATAAAATGATGGGCTCAATCCGGATATCTTCCCCGATAAAGCGGCCAAACTCCTCCGGAGAAATTTCTCCCAAACCTTTAAAGCGGGTGATCTCCGGCTTGTTACCCAGTTTCTTCACCGCTTTCTGCTTCTCGTCTTCCGAGTAACAGTAAATGGTTTGCTGCTTGTTACGTACGCGGAACAACGGCGTTTCCAAAATATATACATGCCCGTTCTTTACCAGGTCGGGAAAGAATTGCAGGAAAAATGTCAGCAGCAGTAAACGGATATGCATACCATCCACGTCGGCATCAGTGGCTACTACAATATTGTTATAGCGCAGTCCTTCCATTCCGTCTTCAATATTCAGCGCATGCTGCAACAGGTTGAATTCCTCGTTCTCATAAACAATCTTTTTTGTGAGCCCGAAGCTATTCAGCGGTTTACCACGCAAGCTAAATACCGCCTGCGTTTCCACGTTGCGGGACTTGGTAATGGAACCACTGGCAGAATCACCCTCCGTAATAAAGATAGTAGATTCCAACCGGCGTGCTTCCTGTTCTACTTTATCTTTACCGGTGAACTCATCGTTGAGATGCAAACGACAGTCACGCAGCTTTTTATTATGCAGATTCGCTTTCTTCGCTCTTTCGTTGGCCAGTTTTTTAATACCTGCCAGCTCCTTACGTTCACGCTCGCTTTGCTCGATGCGTTTCTTCAGCGCCTCTGCAATAGCAGGGTTGCGGTGCAGATAGTCGTCGAGATGTTTGGCCAGGAATTCCAGCACAAACGCTTTTACAGAAGGACCGCCATCATGCACAACCAGGGAACCAAGTTTGGTTTTGGTCTGTGATTCAAATACCGGTTCCTGTACCCTGATGGAAATAGCCGCGCAAATAGAAGCGCGGATATCAGTAGCTTCGTAATCCTTTTTATAAAAATCGCGCACCGTTTTTACAAACGCTTCACGGAAAGCCGCCAGATGGGTCCCCCCCTGGGTGGTATGCTGACCGTTTACGAAGGAGTAGTATTCTTCTCCATACTGACTTTCATGCGTGATAGCGACTTCAATATCATCTCCCTTCAGGTGGATAATAGGATAACGGAGCTCGTCTTCATTGGTTTTACGTTGCAGTAAATCCAGCAAACCATTCTTGGAAATATATTTCCTGCCGTTAAAACTTACCGTAAGACCTGCATTCAGGAAACAATAGTTCCAGATCTGGTTCTCAAGGAACTCAGGTATAAATCGGTAGTTTTTAAATACCGTATCATCCGGGGTAAACGTTACCAGCGTACCGTTAGCTTCCGTGGTAGCGGTTTCCTTATGTTCCTTTACCAGTACGCCCCTTTCAAACTCTGCTATCTTTGAGCGGCCGTCACGGATAGATTGTACACGGAAATAGCTGGACAACGCATTTACTGCCTTGGTACCCACTCCGTTCAATCCTACTGATTTCTGAAAAGCCTTGCTGTCATATTTTGCGCCGGTATTGATCTTGCTCACCACATCCACCACCTTTCCTAAAGGAATACCACGGCCGAAATCGCGCACGGTTACATGATGTTCTGTTACCTTGATATCCACCTGTTTACCAAAGCCCATGGTGTGCTCATCAATACAGTTGTCCGTTACCTCTTTTAGCAGGATATAAATACCATCATCCATGCTCGATCCATCTCCCAGCTTACCGATGTACATACCAGGCCGGAGGCGGATATGCTCCCGCCAGTCCAGCGACCGTATGGAGTCTTCCGTATAGGAAGCAAATAGATCTTTGTTATCCGTTTTGTCCGTGTTTGCCATAATATATTATAATTTCCAAAATATTATTACTTCAAGGGGTCAATCAATATTTTGCAAGGATACTAAATCTTTTAGCAAAATCTGATTGCTGGCAAAAATAAAGGATTCATTGAATCATCCCAAGTATAAGTTATACACTATGCTTACATTATTGCTTATCAATAAAATAAGACTTAAAAAAATTACCTTTCCCAGTGATTTACCGTCTTTCAGGCGCATTTTATGGGGGATCACATGAAAATGTTATAAAAAAAATTTATGCGAAATAAAACTTATATCAATTTATTCTCTATATTTACATCAGTCAACTTTTAAGAGATATCCTAACCTGATCCTTATGAAAATACTATTTCTGATCCTGCTTTCAGCAGTACTCTTAGTGGCCTTGGTGGCTACTTACTTCATCAAAAAAGAACAGGATAACCGCATTGGCAATAAATTCCTGCATCTGCTCCGGAAATTTGATGCATGGCAGATGATGCGGTAATCATCTTACCACTATTTATTCACAAAACGGCCTTACACCATCATTCACAACAGGTTTCATTAGTTTGGCAATAGTCACCAGGGAGTGTTATGTCTTATACTTAACGGTATCAATTTATTAACCATAGATCCCTATCCTTATGAAAACCGGTCTGCTTTTTAAACTCGCCTGCTTATTGATTGCTGCTGTGGTACTGACTGTACATCTGCTAAAGAAAAGTATAAAGCTAAAAGCATAAAGCAAAAAGCTATTGAAGTGGATGATAAACATGCTGTATTGTCTGCTTTTTCATTATCCGCTTCAATAGCTTTTTGCTTTATGCTTTTAGCTTTATATGCTTTGTATTATCTGTTGTAATATTTGTTTACAGCATCTGTACGGCTGCGTACATGCAGCTTTTCATAGATGTTGTGTACGTGACGCCTGACGGTTTCAATACTGATAAACAGGTTACTGGCAATTTCCTTGTACAGGTATCCCTTTGATAACTGGTCCAGGATTTCTTTTTCGCGGGTTGTAAGGGCTTCAAGTGCAGGATTGGGTTTTGCCTGTTTCTGGAAAAACGCCACTACTCTCCTGGCAATCTGCGAACTCATCGGAGAACCGCCATCATACAAATCACGAATGGCCTCCAGCAATTCACCGGGAGATGTTTTCTTGAGAATGTATCCGCTTGCACCTGCCTCCAACGCCATAAAGATTTTATCATCATCTTCATATACCGTCAGCATCATAAACTGCATGTCGGGATGCTCCCGTTTCAACTGCGCAATACATTCAATACCATTCATACCACCTGGCAGATTGAAATCCATCAGCACTACATTTGGCATTAATTGAGGGATCTGTTCGACTGCGGTTTCTGCATTATTAAAAGTCCCTACACAGGCATAACCGTCAGAACCATTAATCAGCAATTCCATAGCCGTCCGGATATCATGATTGTCTTCTACTATCGCAATAGTGATAGTGTCCATGTTATCCTGGGACTTCTTCTTTGAGTATACCGTCATCTTTTAAAGGAATTATAACACTTAAATGTTATTAAAAACAAATGTATGTTAATTTAGTGGGATATCGAGAAAAACTATTGTTCCATTGTTCGAAGAGATATCCGCATTACCACCTACAGACATCATTCTCTTCTGAATATTTTTTAACCCATTACCAAACAACCGCACCTTTTCCTGGTCAAATCCTTTCCCGTTATCCTTGATCATAATCGTCATATTCCTGTGCACTTTCACTTCCACAATAACCTCCGTTGCTTTTGCATGCTTCACCACATTGTGGAGCGACTCCTTTACTGCCAGGTAAATATTCCGCCTGGTACCACCACTCAGCTTAATGTTGGGAATTGTTTCAGGTATATAAAACTGGTGTGTGATATGCGCGTGCTCCAGGAATTCTGCCGCAAAACTTCTCATATAGGCGATGAGGTTAGCCAGCGAATCATTCGATGAACTCATCGCCCAGATGATCTCGCTCATTTTATCCACCATCTCTCCGGCCGTTTCTGAAATACGCTCTACTTCCCGCGTTTGGGAAGGGTCCTGTATTTTACGTTTAGCTACTTCGCTTAGCAAACGGATCGTCGATAATCCCGATCCGAGGTCATCATGCATATCGCTGGAAATACGCGCCCGCTCCTGGTCTACCGCCTGCTCTTTCTCCAGCTTTAATTTCTCATGTCTTATTTTATAATCCAGGTAAAGGGTAGAGAAATAATAAGCAATACCCAGTAACAACAACAATAATAAAAACCGGAACCAGAGCGATTGCCAGAAAGGGATTTTTATAACGATCTCCAGGGTGGTAGGACTCGTACTCCAGATATCATCGTTATTGGATCCCCGTACTTTAAATATATAACTGCCCGGATGCAGGTTGGTATACCGTGCCATCCTGAACGTTCCGGCCTGCACCCAGTCTTCGTCAGCACCTTCCAGCTTATACTGCACTTTGTTCTTTAAAGGATTGGTATACTCCAGCGGCACAAACTCTATGGCGATGGTATTCTGATTATAAGGCAGCTCCACCTTTTTCAGCAGGGAAACCGCGGTATCTGAATCGTAAGGCTTATCCAGTACTTCCATGCGACGGATAATCACTTTTGTATTGGACAGGTTATCACGGAAATTTTTCGGATAAAAACCATTCACGCCACGGATACCACCAAAAAATAATTCCCCGTCGATCGATTTATAAAATGCCCCGGTATTAAATTCATTCGACTGCAACCCATCTTCATAATTAAATGTGGTGATCTCTCCTGTTAACGGATTGATCTGCGATAATCCTTTATTATGACTCACCCAGATCCTGTCTTTATCATCCAGCAGCACGCCATACATATAGTCGTTGATCAGTTTAGGATTATCATAACTGTTGTAATGCTGTTTGATATGATTGGATTCATCTATCACGAATAACCCTTTATTGGTGGCCACCAGCAACTCCTTGTGGGCATTCTTGTTGATGGATTTTACGGTAGTGCCGGACGGGAGTTGCACATACCTCCAACGGGAATCTGCCGTATTTTTTACATAGAGGGCAGATTTCGTACCCACGTACTGGTTACCCATGAAATCTTCATAATAAGCGGTGAGTAACTCCTCCGCAAAATTATGTACTACCGATACTTCATATCCTTTATCATTATCCGCAAACAACAACAGGTAGCCGCCGTAATTGAAATACAGTTCCCCGTTGGTACGCTTAAACAGGAAAGGGAAAGGGTCCCGCTGTGCCGGCAATCCCAGCGCAGTGACCTTACCCGTCAGATCCAGGAATGACTTGGTTTGTACATTAAATAAACCGATGTGCATATCTGCAAAATGCAGCCAGAGGTGATCGCCATTTTCGCGGCAGATAGCACCCAGGTCGTTAGCCGGAAACTTCCCCGGATACAATTCATTGGAAATACGCTCCAGGAACTTTCCACCCTCCCCATAAATATTTAACCCGTCGCGCATCAGGCCTACATAGAGTTTGCCGTCGTCATGCTTATACACGGCCTGCACCATGTTATGGGTAATATAGGGCGAGCGGTAAAGATTAAATACTTTTTTATGCGGCGAATATTTTTTCAGTCCATCACCGTCAGTGCCCACCCACATATTATCGGAGCCATCGCGGAACAGGTACGATACATTATTAAAAGAGCGGGTTTCAAAGGTATTGAAGCTGACAATATGCCGCAGTATTTCATTACGGGTAATACTGTAGATCAATACGCCATCGCTCCCCCCTATCCATACGTTGCCATATTGATCCAATTCAAGTACAGCCGGGATAAAAGGTTCTCCCTTTTCGTTCCGCATATCAAAAGTCAGGTCGCTGAATTTGTTCCGTTGTTTATTGAAGATGGTAATATGACCTTCGCTGACAATGATCATGGAATCCGCGTTCAGGTTGCGCATGACCGGCCTGTTGCCTACCCCCGGCAGGCAATAGGTTGCCAAACGCAAGGTCCGGGTGTTCAGGGAATATAATTCCCCCTGCTCCCCGTTCATCCAGATGGTGTTGGCATCTTTTATTACGGCAGTTGGCAACATTCCTCTCTGCCGGAACTGTGGCGGATATACGATAATACGCTTCTTTTCGTAAGTGGTATTATCAAGTATGTACAGTCCCATCATCGGCCGCCATACCCATAGCGAATTAGTAGCAGTATCTTCTCCCAGAACAGTGAATTTCACATTATTATCACGTTCCTGTGCATTTACATTAGAGGTATCTTCCAGCAGGCTCCGGAAGTTATTCCGGTATTTATCGTATACGCTGATACCGTTGTTATGTGCCAGCAGAAGCTGCTGGCGGCTGTCCCTGTAAAATTGAAATCCTTTATACCCTTTCAGGTCAAAACGGTTGATAACGGCCCGGTTGCCGGTAGAACCACGGGGTACCAGCTCTCCTTTCCCCTCTCCCGCTTTGATGCCGATGCTGGGTTTGTACCGGTATTCATTAAAGGTATAACCATCAAAACGATTCACCCCATCGCGGGTGGCAATCCACATAAACCCCTGATCATCACGTGTTATATCAAATACTGTACTTTGTGAAAGTCCCTCATTAACACTATAGCTGTCGAAAATGTATGGCTTGTCCTGCGCACGCAATCCCCCGGAGACCAGCCCCCATAAGCAACACAGGACGAACATTTTTAATCGATGCGGTTGATGCACTATAATGATGTTATTGAGTAAGCAGGTTAGGTAATTTGCAAATATATAAATCTGTACCACACTTTGTAGCAATTTTGTAATTTTCTTCCCGATAACAGATTGGAAATAAATGATATGATTTATGAAGACAACAAATGCAACTACCCCAACAAATGTTCCGGATACTTTACAGTGGCTGTTTACCGTTAGCAGACGCGGGAGTGGCAAACGTATTTTCCCGTTGATATGCCTTTGTTTACTGCATTATGTTTTTCCTACCGCTGCTCAGCAGCCCGCAGCAGACTACCAGATAAAAGTCATTTCCACCACCCCGGTGAAGAGCATCCGGGGACTGAGCGTGGTGACCGATGATATAGTATGGGCCTCCGGTACCGGCGGACAGGTAGGTAAAAGCACCGATGGCGGCGCACACTGGCAATGGACCACGGTTACCGGCTGTGATAGCTGCGACTGGCGCTCTTTATATGCTTTTGATGCCCATAAAGCCATTGTTTTAAATGCCGGCGCACCTGCGCTTATTTTTTTAACGGAAGATGGAGGCTCGTCCTGGAAGCAGGTATACTACGATAACCGCCCGGGAATTTTCTTCGACGCCCTCCGGTTTTTTAATGACCAGGAAGGAATTGCCATCGGAGACCCGATAGATAATAAATTTACTGTCATACGGACACATAATGGTGGCCGCTCCTGGGAAGCTGATGCCGCAGGAACTTTACCTGCCGCGGCGGCCGGGGAAGCTATTTTTGCAGCCAGTGGCACCAGTATGGTAACAATGCCGGGAAAGAAAGTGTATTTTGCCACCGGTGGGAATGTGGCACGGCTTTTTAAATCAGGTAATAACTGGCAGGCCTATACGATACCTGTAGTACAGGGAAGCAGCACCACCGGTGCATTTTCTATCGCCTTCCTGGATGCCGCCACAGGTATTGCGGTGGGCGGTGACTATAAACAGGATACCGCCAGGAAAGGTAACTGTATGCTTACGGTAAACGGGGGCCGCAACTGGCATCCACCGGTTACCCCTCCGGGCGGCTACCGGTCCGGTGTAACTTATGTTTCCCCGAAACTCCTGGTGGCAACAGGTACTTCCGGTACGGATATTTCGGCAGACGGCGGTAAAAACTGGAAGCGTGCAGGCCCGGGATTCAATGTGGTGGCCAGGGCCAGGAAAGGAACAAAGGTTTATTTAGCAGGAAAAGATATCGCGGTACTGGATATCCGCCAATAAAAAGGTGCTCCTGGAAAGGTGCACCTACTAAAATAGGTTAAAGCAAAAAGTAAATTTATTGATATGAAGTTAATAAGTAATTTATTCACTTTGCAGTATTTTTTGCAAAGCAGCTAATTTAAAGGGTAAACGCAGAAATATCAGCAGCGAACGTGAATGACTATCACTACTCTGAATTTTTTATGTAATTTAAGATCCTGGTAACGCATTACCAGGCATCCAGAAAAAGAGATTATGCAAGTTGAAACCTCGTCTAGTAAATACGGCGCCAAGCACTATCCCGACAGTATAAGGGAATGGAAAAAAGAAGGTAATTATTTTTGTTTTTATACTACAGAAACAATACTCGAAATAAGGGTCATCGCAGATAAGATTATTCGTTTCAGATACGCTGCAGACGGTACTTTTCAAAGAGATTTCTCCTATGCTACCAGCGATACACTCGAGGAATCACCCATCTCATTCGGCATCAAGGAATGGGAAGAAACATTTGAGATCTACACCGATGCCCTCCGGGTATTTATAGCCCGGGATAACCTGCGCATTACCATCTCGGATAAGGAAGGAAAAGTGATCAACCAGGATGAAATGGGGTATCACTGGCAGCACTACCTGCTGAAAGGCGGCAAAATTCAATACTGCAGCAAGCTGGTGCAGGAAGGAGAATGCTTTTATGGCCTGGGAGATAAGCCTACTGAATTAAACCTGCGGGGAAAACGCCTGGAGAATTATGGTACAGACGCCTACGGTTATCAGAAAGATACCGATCCGCTTTACCGCAATATTCCTTTTTATTATGGTCTGCATCATGGCATTGGCTATGGCATTTTCTTTGACAACACCTTCCGGACCATCTTCGATTTTGGTAAAGAAAGGGAAGATGCCTGCAGTTTCTGGGCCCGTGGTGGTGAAATGAACTACTATTTTATTTACGGTCCCGACCTGCTGGAAGTGGCCGAATCCTATACAAAAATTACAGGTACCCCGGAACTCCCCCCGCTTTGGGCACTTGGCTACCACCAGTGCCGCTGGAGCTATTACCCCGATACCAGGGTGAAGGAAATTGCCAAAGAGTTCAGAACACGGGGCATTCCCTGTGATGTGATCTACCTGGATATAGATTATATGGATGGCTTCCGCTGCTTTACCTGGAACAAGGAATGGTTCCCCGATCCGGCAGGATTGATCAAGGAACTGGCGGCAGAAGGCTTTAAAGTGGTGGTGATCATTGATCCCGGCATCAAGGTAGATCCCGACTATGCCGTGTACCAGGAGGGTATGAAAAACAACTACTTCTGTAAACGTGCCGATGGGGCCTTAATGGAAGGAGATGTATGGCCAGGCAAATGCGTGTTCCCCGATTATACCAACCCGGAGGTACGCGAATGGTGGAGCAGCCTCTTCAAAAGCCTGGCTGAAACCGGCGTACGTGGCGTGTGGAACGATATGAACGAACCTGCTGTTTTTGAAATGGGCAGCTTCCCGGAAGATGTACGCCACGATTATGATGGAGAAGAAGTAAGTCACCGCAAGGCACATAACGTATATGGTCACCTGATGAGTAAAGCAACGGCCGCCGGTATGAAGAAATACCTGATGCCGCATCGTTCTTTCCTCATTACCCGGTCCTGCTATTCCGGCGCACAGCGCTGGTCGTCGGTATGGACGGGCGATAACGTTTCCAGCTGGGAGCACCTGTGGCTGGCCAGCGTACAATGTCAGCGCCTGGCGGTTTCCGGTATTTCCTTCACCGGCAGCGATATTGGCGGCTTTATAGGTGAACCGGACGGAGAGCTGTACACGCGCTGGATTCAGCTGGCGGTATTTCATCCGCTGATGCGTACGCACTCCGCCAGCAATGAAACCGGCTTTAACCAGGAACCCTGGAGCTTCGGTACGGAGTATGAACAGGTGGTGACCAAATTTATTAAATTAAGATATAAACTGCTGCCTTACCTGTATACCACCTTCTGGCAATATGCCACACACGGCACTCCTATGCTTCGCCCACTGGCCTTTGTAGCGCAACAGGATGTGACCACGCATAACTGCTCCCACGAGTTTATGTTTGGCGATGCCCTGCTGATCAGTCATGTCAGCGAAAAAGGCATGAAAGAAAAAGCAGTGTACCTTCCGGCTGGCAACTGGTACTACTTCTGGAACGATGCTAAGTATACCGGCGCCAGGCAGGTAACAGTAGCTACACCGCTGGATGAAATGCCGCTGTTCGTAAAAGCAGGCGCGGTAGTTCCGCAGTATCCCGAAATGCAGTACACACAGCAAACACCCGTAACAGAAATGTTGCTGCACGTGTATTATGGAGAACAGGAAGTAAAAAGCGTGCTGTACGAAGATGCAGGTGATCACTATGGTTATAAAAACGGCCAGTACAACGTTATCCGCTTCAAACAACATTCTACGCCGCAGCAGTTTTATCTGAAAAAACAGTTCTTTGTTAATTATGAAACGTCTTATAAAAACCACCGCATTACCATACACGGGTTGCCGTTCAAACCAACGTCGCTGAGTGTTGACGGGCAAAGTGTAGCATTATTACCTGAAAACCTCTTAGCGGATAATACCGTGTCATTCTTAGTGTCGAGAAATTTTGAGGAGATTAAAATGAGTTGAAACTAAAGCGGTAAAAAAGAAAGGCACTTCAGATAGAGATCTCGCGCCGGTTTCATAACCTATGCCAACTTTAGAACTACTAAATTAGATGCTAAATGTGAGTGTACAAAATGTGGAGCGGCCCGAAAGGCATAATGAACAAAATGAATAACCTTTTAACATTGGATTAAGGGTATTCAGAAAATAAGAAAATTTAAAAACACATGAAACTGCTTACAACAAAGGGTTTCAAGAGAAAAAATCAATTTAGCAAAACGTCTCGGCAGGAAATAAAATGCAAGGCGCAAAGATGATAAATCACCTTTGCGCCTTTTTTGTGCTGATGATTTACAACAGCGTATCGATTATTTATGCTTAGTAGAAAATAGAAAGGAAAAAAATCGACGTCAATGCACAAAATACCAAAAAGATAAAAACAGCTCTGAACAGAATTTCTGTTTTGTCGCTGGTGGTATAGTCAATTCCCTGCAGTTCTGGTGGATTTTCTCCATGGCTGATACTTAGGCTTTTCATACAAACAAATTAAAGGATTAAACAATAAAAAAAATTGCTGGTGAGGTTGGGTTGGGGTACCTTAAGATCACTTCCTTTAATGAAATTACAGAAAAAAAGCTAAAATGGACAAATCTTTTTGTTCATTTTGGGCTTTTTGCTGTTCATTTTTCTCAGCCTTTCTTTTTGTGCTTGCCCGTATTTTCGTGCGGCAACTGCAACGGGGCCTTTTTTGCAGCCGGTTGTTCTTCTGTTGTACTGTCTCCTAACTCACTGGCATTAACGGTTTCACCACGTTTGTAATATTCTTTTACCATCTTTCCCGTTTCTTCATCGTATAGTTTCCATACGCCATTACGTACCGAATTTCCCTTGCGAACAATTTCCGTAGGCGTTTCTGCATTTGTTACCGGGTCAATGATTAAAATCGTATCCCGCTGCCCTTCCACTTCAGTGGAAATAAAGGCGCCCTCCTCATTTAACTTCCCATTTGGGAAATAATATTTACAGTAACCATCCAGCACATTGTTCTTAAAATTTTCTTCTGCAATCAGGTTACCGATAGTGTTGGTTTTCTTCCATACCCCCTCTTTCCGGTCATTCCTGTACACTCCTTCCCACGTATATCCCGGCTCCCCCCTCACTTCTCCTACCTCTTCCACCCAATACCCCTGTTTACGATGCTGTGCGTCACGCTGGTTGTTCTTCACCTGCGCCAAACTGCTACTGGTAATCAATGACAGTAACAGCGCATATAAAAAAAACTTTTCTCTCATCTTTAATGCTTTAGCACAAGTTAAATATTTTCCGCATGTAATAGCAGGATTTTTGTCTTGCTCAGGACTAACCTGATTTTGATGATTTAGAGGATTTTTGGAATTAAAAGATCTTAGCGATTAAAAAGATCAGGGAAGATAACAGTAGATACATGCTGTTGTCTTCCCTGATCTTTTTAAAATCATCAAAGGAAAAAATCCCGTAAATCATCAAAATCAGGTTAATCCTGAATAAGACAAAAATTACTTGTGCAGCTTAATATCCGCTACCTTGGTATCCTTTCCACGCTCTACCTTCACACCGGTAATAGTGGTGTCCTGGTAGCCGTTGGAGGCGTTAACAAACACATTCCAGTCACCCACTTTCAGACCACGCACTTTAAATTCACCGCTTCTCCATGGCAGTGCGTATAAAGTATCATTGTTATTATTGTAAATAGAGATCACCGGATATGCATCCCATGGGGTTACTTTGCCGGAAATACTACCCATCTTCAGGATGGTAAATACATTAATATACGGTCTGAGAATGAATTTGCCGTTCCAGGTTCTGATAATAGAACGTTGGATGTCGAAGTCTAACCACAATTGCAGATTGTCTGTACTCAGCTCGTCCCATTCGTTATGACGTACCCTTACGATGATTTTTGACTGACCGGAAATAGATTTAACCGGATACGTTACACCATCTTTTACCAATGAATTCTGATCGCCTATTGTAATACGAATCCGTTCCATCGTTCCCTTATGAACATTCCCACCGGCCAGCAGCGTATCAGCGCCATTACGCAGGGTCAGCAGATCGTAAACGCCCGGGTTAATTCCCAATGAATCCCATACCTGGCAGGTATCTGGCTTGTTCCGGTCATTCCGGTGGTCTTCATCCCACCAGCACCGGTCTTTGTCATTCCAGCCATTATCATCCGTCCCTCCGCAGGTATCTACCAATACTTCCACTTTGCGGATATCCAGGAATACCTTGTCAAAATAACCCGGATCATCCGAAAGGTAAAGACTCACCTTTTGCTTATTGGCCGGAATAGCTGGATTGGATGCGGAATTATCCTTTTTACAGGCTCCCATCATAGAAAAGGCGGCTATGACGGCGATCGCCACACCAAACCCCGGCTTACGGAGAAAGTTTTTCATAAATGAATGGTTTTAAATAACTAATAAAAATTATGGCTTGAATCTAAGTTGGTTGAATATTGACGTACGCTATACAACGCTCCACTGCTGATCATTATTGCTGTTCCGGAACAGCCTGATTATAGATGGTACAAAGCCCGAAAGGTTTAAAACAACGCAAAAATTATCCCAAAAAAAATGAGCCATGTCTTTTAAAAGACCGGCTCATATTATTATTTATCATTTATTTATTTTTTGCAGATGAATACCATTGATCTGCTCACTTAGTCAGCCAACATGACCAACAACAGCCTACCCTGTATCCTTCCGGCATCACCTGTATGCGCTGCTGTTACACCGCCGGCTGTAGTTTCAGAATAGTAGCACCCAATGGTGGCAACCGCAAAGAAAGCGTATAGTCTCTACCGTTATATATCTGTTTAACGGTCTTCAACACACCTGTATTAACTACACCGCTTCCATAGTACTGTGGCGCGTCACTATTCAACACTTCCACCCACTCTCCTGCTACCGGTAATCCTACGAGGTAATGCTCTCTTACCACAGGCGTCATATTCAACATCACCAGCAAAACATCTCCGGCTGCTTTTCCTTTCCTGATATATCCGAGTATACAGTTGTCATAATCATTTACGGTTATCCACTCAAAACCGGCAGCATCAAACTGTTGCTCGTATAAAGCAGTAGCAGAAGCATACAACTTATTGAGGTCCTGCACAAAAGCTTTTAATCCTTTGTGCGTATTATACTGCATCAGGTGCCAGTCTAATTCCCCTTTATAATTCCACTCTGAGGTCTGACCAAATTCATCGCCCATAAACAACAGCTTGGTGCCCGGATGCGTGTACATATAGCTATACAACAAACGGAGATTAGCGAACTTTTGCCAGTCATCGCCCGGCATCTTATATAACATGGGCGACTTCCCGTGTACCACTTCATCATGACTCAGCGGCAGCATAAAGTTTTCACCAAAGGCATACACCAGGCTAAACGTCAGATCGTTCTGATACCATTTACGATGTATGGGATCCTTTTTGAAATAATCCAGCGTGTCATTCATCCAACCCATCATCCACTTCATCCCAAACCCAAGGCCACCCATAAAGGTAGGTCTTGATACACCATAATGCGAAGTAGAATCTTCGGCAATGGTTTGCACATCCGGGAACAGGGCGTATACCGTTTCGTTCATTTTTTTCAGAAAGCTGATGGCTTCCAGGTTCTCATTGCCTCCCAGTTCATTCGGCACCCAGGCGCCCCTTTCACGGGAATAGTCCAGGTGTATCATGGAGGCAATCGCATCTACCCGCAACCCATCGGCATGAAACCGATCCAGCCAGAAAATAGCGTTACTCAGTAAAAAGGATCTTACTTCGTTACGTGCATAATTGAAAATATAACTGTTCCAGTCAGGATGATATCCCTTCCGCATATCGGCGTACTCATATACATGGGAACCATCAAAACGGTATAAACCATGTGCATCATAAGGAAAGTGCGAAGGAACCCAATCCAGTATCACTCCTATATCCGCGAGGTGAAACGCTTCCACCATCTCCATAAAGTCCTGCGGAGTACCATGCCTGGAGGTAGGCGCAAAATACCCGGTTATCTGGTAGCCCCAGGAACCATCAAAAGGATGTTCCATCACCGGCATCAGCTCCACATGGGTAAAACCCATTTCCTTTACATAAGGCACCAGCATTTCCGCAATTTCCTGGTAAGAATATACCCGCTCAGGATCCGACGGATCAGGACGGCGCCAGGAGCCAAGCTGCACTTCATATACGGAAAACGGACTATCCAGCGAATTGCGCTTAGCCCGTTGACTCATCCATTTTTTATCATCCCATTCATATTCAAGCGGATATACAATCGAAGCGGTATTGGGACGAACTTCCCAGTAATTGGCATAAGGATCACCCTTTATCAGCTCTTCCCCGCTATGCGACCGGATAAAATATTTATACAGCGCGCCGGTCTTTACGCCTGGCACAAAACCTTCCCAGATGCCGGAACTGTCCCAGCGCGGGTAAAGCGTATGACTGTAATGGTCCCACCCGTTAAAGTCGCCCATCACCGCTACAAATGCAGCATCGGGCGCCCATACGGCAAAATAGGTACCATTGGCGCCTTCGAGTTCCATAGGATGAGCGCCGAATTTTTCGTATAGCCGGTAGTGTGATCCCGCCTGGAACAGGGTAATATCACTGGAAGAAAAGAGGGAAAATGGTTCTACATACTGAGTGGCCTGCGTTATAGCGCGATTAGTATCTCCGGTCATAGTAACGTGTGAATTGGGTGTCTGAATTAACAAGGTAATTAAATTTTGGGAAAATGGTGGCTACCGGGAAACAGATATTTTTAAAAGAAAAGAGGCTGCCCATTGCTTTGGCAGCCTCTTAAATTGTACGCTGTTCTGCGGAATGTAACTATTGCATCCAATATACTTTTGTCAGCACCTGCTGTGTGGGAGTGGCTCCCTGCGTCACCTTATTCCAGTTCTCATGATTATTCACGTTTTCGTCATCCGGGTAAGGCAGTTTATTTACCGCACCGGGATTGTAGTTAGGATCTTTCGGTGTGAGCCCGGTTCTCCTCACGATTGCCCATGACTCTGCCGGCTGAAACATGGTGGCCAGCCAGGCCTGAGTGGCAATTTTCCGGAGCGCCCCGGTTTGGTTGGCACCGTCATAGGCAACTGCCGGGTTATTAAGAAACGCAGTCATCTGCCCGGCGGTAGGTAATGCAGGCTTCTGCAACCAGATCTGGGACTGCCGGGTATATTGGTACCAGAAATCGACAGACGCTTTAATGCCGGCCTCATACGCCGTTTTTGCCAGACCGGTATTCTTGGCTACACCCATCCCCCGCTGATAAATTTCCGCTTTCAGGAAATGTACGTCAGCTTCTGTAATAATGAGGATCGGGTAATAAAGACGATCATAGGCAATGAAGTAATTAAACGTCGCAAACTTGTTCTTAGGATCACTTCCAATGGGCTTCCTCTCTGTTCCATTATCAAAAGGACGCCCGCCCTCAGCAACAGAGCCATCCTGTGGCTGAGGCACCCATTTATCCTGGTTGTTGGTCATGAAATATACAAAGCACCTCGGATCATAAATATCAGCACCGGTAGGATCATCCGAAGAAGACATCTGCCGCCATACATTACTGCTCATCCGGATATCAGAAATAGACAGCTCTCTGTAAGAATCCCATTTGCTCGACAAGGATTCCAGGATATTTCCGGAAGGTCCCGCAACGAGATTAGGCCACAAGCCGAAATTGTCGTCCTGTAAAGACGCCAGCACCTGGTTAGCCGGTAAGGGCTTGTTGCCATTCAGGATATCGGTAATAATACTGCTGGAAAGATCCCTTTCTTTATCGTAAAGCCTAACGGCATAGCGCAAACGCAAAGCATTCGCAAATTTCTTCCAGGCAATAATATTACTCTTCAGGAAACTTTCGGATGCCCCGATATTGATTTGTGACGGGTCCGTAGAAATTCCGTCAGCCGCCGTTTTCAGATCCTGTAACACACTTTTATACACATCTGCCTGCGCATCATAAGCCGGCCGGTAGTAGGTTTCGCTTTCCCTTGCGTTCGATGCCTGTGAATACGGTATATCACCATAATAATCCAGCATCCGCAACGTTTTGGACGCAATCAGGATAGTGGCCATATATTTCACATTGTTGAATGCTTCCGGAGTAGGTTGTTCCGCAATCTTCTTCAACAGCGCCTTATAATTGAACAGGTCAGGATAGTACTGTCCCCAGAAGCCGCCCGAATAGTTAATATAAGGCGCAACCGTATTCTGACGCGCCTGCTGATTAGTGATGGGATACAACAGGCTCACATTTAACGCATCATTTCCATACTTACCCAACGACGATACCAACCCGTTATACAATCCTGGGATGGAAGCGGTTTCTTCATCGGCTTGCTTATAAGGCTTGTTGAGGTCCTCAAATCCTTTGGTACAGGACACGGCGCCGGTAATCGAAGCACACAGGAGCAAACTATATATAGATCTTTGTATATTCTTCATCTTGCAGTAGTTTAATATTATAAAGAAGCTTTCACTGTAAAACCAAGCGAACGGATACGTGGCATAGAGGAATACTCAATACCCTGTACGTTACCGATACCATTCACACCTTCCGGATTCAATCCTTTAGGAACGGTGGTAAACAGGTAAAACAGATCCCTTCCGATCAGGGAAAGACTCATATTCTGAAGAAACCCGGTTTTCTTTACCCATTGCTGTGGCACCTGGTAGGTCAATGCTACCTCCCGCAGTTTCATCCAGGTGTTCTCAAACACAGAAGCCGATCTGGGTACGCCCAGGTGATTCCAGGAAGTATAAGTGCTGAGATAGTACCAGGGCGCTGCCACTACATCTGTATTCGCCTTTCCATCTGCAAATACTCCCCCGAAACTGATCCCGGTATTGGAAGTGGTGCCGTCAGGATAGGTCAGTGGCAAACCGCCGCCATTGCGTTCTTTTACTGTTTCCTGCAACAATCCGTTACCCATCGCAGCTGCGTAGGTACCGAAATAAGTGTCGCCGCCAAACTTGCCGTCTACCATTGCATAAAGTGAGAAGTTTTTATACCTGAAAGTATTGGCAATACCCCCCGTCATAAAAGGCTGGGAATTACCGATAGGTACTTCATTTGGAGTAAGCACCCATTGTGTACCGGCTGTATAGGTTTTGCCATTCACTTCATAGGTCAGCAGCTGCCCGGTTTGTGGATTCACAGCGGGCTTCACCACTTTCTGACCATTCAGGTAAGTATAGTCCCTCCCGTAAATAGTACCATAGTTATCTCCGATTTTTACACGCTGTGATACACCGCTGCCGCCAAAAAATGTTCCGAGCGTCAGTTCTTCAATGCCGTTATCCAACGCCAGGATCTTGTTTTGTGCATGCGCACCGTTTACAGACACTGTCCAGGAAAAATCTTTTGTACGAACCGGCGTAGCGCCAATTACAAATTCAATACCCTTGTTTCCCAGCGAGCCTTTATTCAGTTGTATGCTGCTAAAACCGGAGGATGCCGGCAACGGGTTGGTTAATATCTGGTTAAAGGTTTTCATGGAATAAGCGGTTACTTCCACATTCAACCGGCTGTCAAACATAGTAGCACTCAGACCAATTTCATACTGCCGGCTGCGTTGTGGCTGTATTCCCTGAAATTTTAAAGTAGATGGATACGTCTGCGCAGCCTGTTTATTAAACGCAGCGGTATTTAATACGTTGAAAATAGAATACGGATCTGTATCGCTGCCTGTTTCCGCGTAAGACACCGTTACCTTTCCGAAATTCAGCCAGGATAGGTTATGCATTGCGGCAATACCATCTGTAAATACGTAACTGAGGTTGGCAGAAGGATAGAAATAAGCATTATTTCCTTTTACCAGTGTAGATGACCAGTCGTTTCTTCCTGTTACCTGCAGAAAGAGATAATTGTTATAAGACAGGTCCAGGAATCCGAAAACGGAGTTGATCTTTTTGGCAAAACGGGTTTCCTCTGCTGCTCCCGGCGCATCTGCTCCATTATTCAAAGCAAAAATATAGGGGTTAAGAAACTCTCCGTTAGTTTTGTTACTTACCGTATAGTCGTTCCGGTAGTAAGACTCACCACCCACTGTAAAGCTGGCATTGAACGATTTAGCAAACAGTCCGTCTTTGTATATCCGGGCCATCGCATTCAGGTTACGGCTCAGATTACGGGCCATTGCTTCTTTATAAGCGCCGGTGGTACCTTGTACATTCTTTGGATATTCCTTGATCTCTGTTCCATCGCTCGAATTATCAACACTGCCCTGTGCGGTCAACGTTAACCAGTTGGTTAGCTCTGAAGTCAGTCTGATACCACCTATTAACTGGTTACGCTTAAACACGGTGTTATTCTTATAGATATTCCAGAAAGAATTAGCCATATAGGAGTAATACGGATACTTCGGTGCACCGGCAGGAAAGTTACTGCTGTTGGTCACATCGCGCTGGGTACCATTCACACCGAAATCATTCATGGCTTCTACATCAGAACGGTAATCACGGGTGGCTGCGTAGGAAAAACCGGCCATAAATGCGCCGGCGCCAACGGGCGGTGTATTCAAGCGTTCATAATTAATATAACTACCGGTGATATCAGCAGATAACTTCTTGCTGATTTTCAGGCTGGAACCAATATTGAAAGTGTTGTTCTTGTAATTACTGTTGAGGATATTCGCCTTGCTGTCGTCCCTGGTGTAGGAAAAACGCACGGTTCCGAAATCGCCGCCACCTGAAATAGACACGTTGTGCTGGCTCACGTTACCATTGGGGAAATAGGCCTTCCAGTTATCGGGTTGTGCTTCGTAAGGCCTGGATTCGCCATCATACCATAAAACAGGCTGACCATCAAATCGTGGCCCCCAGGATAAACCGCTGGGAAACGAAAACAGGTCCCAGGCCTGCGTGCTGTTCTTATAAGGTAACATACCATAGGCGCCGGTCTGGTAATCGCCTGGTGCGAAAGTTCCTGAGTAGGTGCCTATCTGCTGGCGCTTACCATTTATCTTCAGGAATTGTTTATCCTGGTCGGCAGTCCATAAAGAGCCCACCAGGCCGGAACCATAGTCGTTCTGAAAATCGAGGTATTGGTAAGCTTTAGTAAAGCGATTGGAGTAAGCGTAATCTACGCCCAGGCCCTTTCTTTTTTCACCTTTTTTCCGGGTAACCAGGATCACACCGTTGGCACCTCTCGCGCCATACAACGCTGCTGCAGCGGGGCCTTTCAGCACCGTTACATCCTGGATATCTTCCGGGTTAATAAAATTCAACCCTGTTCCCCAATCGTTATAGGAAGATACATCAGCACCTTGTTCTGTACCAACCGCACCGCCGCCACCGTTGTTTTTATTATTGTTGATCGGATCATTATTAATCGCTACTCCATCAACAATAATCAATGCACGGTTATCTCCTGTAAGCGTGGTATTACCGCGTATCACGAGGCGGGAAGAACCTCCTTCCACCCCACCGGAAGCCTGGCTGATATTCAAACCGGCTACCTTACCCATTAAACCCTGTGCTATGGTAGGCGCCTGCGCAACGGTGATATCGTTACCTGTTACTTTCTGAACAGCATATCCCAATGATCTTGGTGTACGTTTTACACCCATCGCCGTTACCATTACTTCGCCAAGTGACTGCTCATCGGTGTCCAATGCAACTGCATAGGTGCCGGCAGCTGTAACGGGAATTTCCTTTTTCTTAAACCCGATGCCACTAATAATCAATACATCACCTTCATTTGCATCTATTGCAAAATTGCCATTTACGTCGGAGGTAGTCCCCTTCCTGGTACCTTTTATGGCGATGGTAGCACCGGGAACCGCATTACCTGCGGCATCCTTTACCGTACCATTCACCGGCTTGTCGGCGATAGCAGTGGTCTCTGCATCCGAGAACCCGGTTATTTCAGTTGCTTTTGATTTTTCTTTTTTTAGAACAATCTGGTTACTGATGGCTTCAAAAGTTATATCAAAGGGAGTGAAAAGGTCTGAAAACACCTTTCCCAGTTTTTCATCTTTTGCCGATACAGAAACTCTTTCTTTTTCCGGAAGTGTATTCCGGGTATAGGAAAACTTTACATTAGCCAGGGTACTGATTCTTTGGAGTACCAACCGGAATGTTTCCCGATCGGCGGAAAGAGAAATCCGCTTGTCCAGTACACCCTGTCTTTCCGATGGACGTGAGGTCGCACCCGCATAAAGTGCCAGTGTAAGAAAATAAGGTACCAGGGCAGCCTTCATAAAGAAGGATGCAGTGCTTGAATACAAGGCTGATTTGTTCATAACATTAAACGATTAATAAGCGATAATTAATTGGTTGACTAACGTGCATAACGATTCTTTGGGGAATACCCATGAGGGGCCCGCCTGATCTTTGTTCTCAGTTTTTACAGGTGATTATAATTCAGTGATTGCTATCAGTATGATTCTTTCGTGTGCCTTAGCGGCAGCCATTCCCTTTTATAATGATACCATAGTTGCTGATTGTATAGGATGCATCTATCGTTTTGGTAATTACTTTAAGAATATCTTCCAGACTTTCATTACCCAGCGACACGGTGATATAGCAATTGGCAAATACGTCAGCATTGTAGGTAATCGGGATGGCGTACATTTTTTCCAGCGTCTTTATCACGGTATCCAGGTGTGCGTCCTCAAAATTTAATCCGTTGCTCTTACCCAGTTTAGCCGTTATCACTGGTAAGTCAGCCATCATAGTGGTGACTAATGTGGCTTGTTCCCGTGAATAGGTACAAACCTGTTTCGGCAGTACAATTTTTGCTGCCGACTGCTCCAGGTCCTGTCCTTTCAGATATACTGATACCTTCCCGGAGGCCACTGCCACAGACTCCTGCTGACCGGAACTGGTAACCCGGAAACTGGTACCCAGTACTTTTACCACTACTTTGTCGGTATATATATAGAAAGGTTGTTGGGGATTTTTAGCGATATCAAAATATGCTTCTCCTGACAATGTTACTTCACGCTTATCACCATTCATGAGCAGATTGTAAGCAACTCTTGCACCACTGGACAATACGATCTTTGAGCCATCCGGCAAAAAGAGCAATTCATCTTCTTTATTGCCATTGTAACGGATTACCTCTCCGTTATAAGCCATCTGTTTTTCTGTTTCCGGAGAAGTCAATGGCGCCGGATGCTGCAGCCACTTCACCAGCAGTACCAGCCCCGCCACCACTGCGGCTGCGGCAATACCCCTGTAGATCATGCGATACGACCTGCTTTTTTTCACCGTGGCGGCAGTTTTGATATGATCCAGCATCTGCTCCAATCCTTCTTCACCGATCGGGTCTGTATCTTCTTCTTCCGCCAGCTGTACCATCAGCAGGAACTTCCTGGCTTCAGCCGCCAGCTGAACATGAGAAGCATCCATAGCAAGCCACTCCTGCCAATATCCGGCATAAGGACTGTTGGGGTTGATCACCCAATCAACAAACCGGTTGTCAAGCAAAAGCTCATTTATCTTCTCTTCGGATGAATCCATGGCAAATAACAAAGTCTGTATAAGGTAATGTCAGAAATTACACTTAGATACTCACCTGCCGGCAACTTTTTTTTATTTTTTTGACGGGAAACGGGGATAATCCTTTTTGAGGGCTTTCAACGCACGCTGCATCAGGTTGAGCACCGATTGATAATTCATGTTCATCATCTCAGCAATGCGTTCGTAGGATATGTTCTGATAAAAGCGGAGAAAGACTGCTTCCCGCTGACGTTGCGGAAGATTTTCCAATAGCTGTTTCAGGGTGTTGGCAGTTTGCGCGGCGCCTTCCCTGTTCATAATTTCAAGTTCTACGTATTCTGCGCTTAAATGATCGAATACCAGCTGCATCTCACTTTCGCTCACAAACGATTGTTTGGACTGTACTTTTGTCAATTTATTACGTAAAGCGCGGAACAGGTAGAATTTGGGTTGGGGGGTATCTGCCAGGTTATGCCGTTGTTTCCATATTTCAAGAAAAAGATCCTGTATGCTGTCTCTGATCAGATCAATATCATCTGTAATTTTTAACCCATAACGTACCAATGCTTTGATATGCGCCCTGTAAATGGCTTCCAGCGCCTTTATATCGCCTTTTTTGAGGCGGCTCCAGTCCATATCGTGTTCGCTGTTGAGCAATTAATTTGGTGTTTACAATGTTGAAGAGGTATCAGGTAGTTCTACATACGTTGAACTAAAATAACTAAAATATTAATCGGCTGCTAAAAATTTTTAGCACATGAATACTGGTATTACTATTTTCCTCCGGCGGCAGATTCTTTCTTACGCGGTGCAAAATAATCGCCGGGGCAGTCAAATAAAA
>NZ_JAGTXB010000031.1 GCF_018224885.1 Chitinophaga hostae
AAAATATCAAATTGATCTAAAGATTATCATTTGAATATGATGTACCGTCTGGGCTGGTATAACCACATAAAACTGTAAAGGGAGCGCCTCATAAGTTTTGAGACGCCCCCTTGCTTTTTTTATTATTGACGGGAACGGTTTTCGGAAAACAGGTAATCTTTTATTACCTTGAAGCCCTTAACAACCAGAATAAGCGTATCCCGTTAGTGTTCCACCATGAATATTTGCTCACATAAAGCCCTTATCGTTTTCGGGGCAGTGATATTTTTTTTTGCAGGCAATTGTTTACCTGTCAGATCGCAAGGTCTGGTTTTCTCCTCCTTTGAGCAGGTGCAGGAGAAAAGGACCTCCCTCGTCCTCAATGGCAGTGAACCACTTTGCCTGGAGGGCAGCTTCGGACTCTCTTTTAATTTTACTTTCTTCCCGGACCGTAGTGTATACTATGGCTACCTGGTGCGGTTGATCAATCAGCATAATGAACATATAGACCTGATATATAATCACAAAGACAGGAAATTCAATATTGTTTTTGGTGATGTATTTGCCAATCTCGATTTTCAGCTGGATAGCGCTTTGTTGTATCATCGCTGGAATACCTGCTCTCTTCAATATGATGACCAGCAGATGTTGTCGCTGACGGTGAATGGAAAGCAGCAGGGCCGTAAAAAAATAACGTTACAGGATCAATGCTTCCGGATATTTTTTGGCGCCTGTCAACTTCAGCATTTCAAAACCACCGACGTGCCGCCCATGCAGTTAAAGGACGTGGCATTATTCCGGGGGAAGAAATTATTTGCATATTGGCCGCTGAATGAATTGTCCGGAAAAAGCGCGGCAGATAGTCTCCACGGCAGACAAGCCACCGTCAATAATCCGGTATGGGGTACGCCGCTGCACCAGCAATGGCAGCTGTTACAGGCGTTTACGGTAAAAGGTAATGGCAGTTATACTTTTGATCCTTCGGAAGAAGAAATACATATCGTGAGTGTCGACAGCATCTATCATTTTCTCCTGCGCGACCGGGGACTGCGGTCCGAAGCACTGATACGGCCGGTGTACCTGTCGGCCGGCTTCCAGTCGATCTGGCATCCCGGCAGCCGTACCTTATATAGTATACATATTGATCAGCGGGAGCTGTCGGCCTATATACCCGGCGCCCGCAACTGGGATAAGCCCTTTGACTCGGTAGATATCACACAGTATTGGCAAACCAATAAGTTCATCAATACAAGAGAGAATGCCCTGTATGTCCTTGGCGGCTATGGACAGCTTACCTATAAAAACGGGGTGCAGCGCTGGTCCTTCGACAATCGCAGCTGGGAGAATATTCCCGTGCAGCAAGCGGACTACAAGCCAAGATATCTTTCTGCACTCGGCACTTCACACGATGGCGACACGGCGTATATACTTGGAGGTTATGGCAGCGAAACGGGAGAGCAGATGCTGAATCCTAAATACTACTACGACCTGTTGCAGTTCGATGTGAAAAATAAGCGCATACAAAAGCGCTTTGCTTTACCGGAGCCCGCAGAGCCATTTGTATTTGCTTCCTCCATGGTTATTGATACAACGGACCACAGTTACTATGCGCTGATGTTTCCGAACGACCGCTTCCAATCACGGTTGCAGCTGATCAAGGGATCTTTGCTCCGGCCTGAATATCAGCTGGCCGGCGATACTATTCCGTATGCTTTTCTCGATAACCGTTCGTCGGCCGACCTGTTCTATTGTCCCCGCACCAACCAGTTAATTGCAGTTACACAACTCATAGAGCGCGATAAATCTACCGGTATCAGGATTTATTCACTGGCATTTCCACCAGGGCAACTGGCCTTGCTGCCGGACGGCAGCAAACCGGGAACAGGTAGGAAGTGGTGGTGGATCATGGCCGCGATAGTGGTGGTGGCCGGCGCAGCATATGCATTGATGCGCAGGCGGCAACCGGTAACAGCAACGATGCCCGTACCAGTTGCGGCAGCAATAACGCCGCCCTCCGTGCCCATTCCGGCGCAGGATCCGGCGCCATTGCAGGAAGTGCCGGAAACAATAACCGCGGCAGAGCCGGAACTCCCGGATAATAAGGCAGCATTACTGTTGTTTGGTGAGTTCCAGGTACTGGATAAGGATCAAAATTCGCTGACCCATTTATTTTCTCCCTTGCTGAGAGAGATGTTCCTGTTGATCGTGATTCATACCGAATGGACCGGCAAAGGCATCTCTTCAGAAAAATTATATGAACTGCTCTGGCATGATAAGTCTGAAAGAGACGCGCGGAATAACCGCTCGGTGAACATGGCGAAACTAAAAGGTGTTCTCGAAAAACTGGGTACCGGGATCATCCAGCGGGAAGAAGGCCGTTGGAAATTGCAATATGATCCCGCCTTGCTGTGGATTGACCTGGCCGACTTCAGCCGGCTCGTAAAAAACGGCACGCCGGGAAATCACCGCCTGACCGCATTACTGAAAATTGTAAACGAAGGTACTTTCCTGTACCGCACCGAATATTCCTGGCTGGAAGACATCAAGTCGGACATCTCTTCCAAAGCGCTGGATGTATTATTAATGGAAGTAAATCACCTGCCTGTATCAGCAGGACCAGAAACCTATGTTGCCATCGCCAATGCTGTTTTTGTTTTTGACCCTATCCATGAAGAGGCGCTTCGTATAAAATGTAAGCATCTTATCCAACTGGGTAAGTTGTCGTTGGCCCATACAGTTTATGAAAAATTTTCAAAAGATTACCGTCACATGTATGGCGAAGCATTTGCGATAAGCTTCCAGGAAATCATCGCCTGATGACCTTTTTTCGTCTTTTCTAAAAAAAATACCGGGATTAATAGCGCATTAATGCGATCGTTAATGGATTCATTAGCGTGTAGATCATTGTTTTGCATAAAAATTCCACGATTCCCCGTTTATTTTTTAACCGTTAATTATCAATCAATTAATTATGAGATTCTGCTTGCCAGTCTTGCTCTTGCTCTGTTTTTCGCAGGCAATGGCACAGCGAACCCTTATCAAGGGGAGAGCTACTGATGACAAAAACAACCCTTTGCCTGGAGTAAGCATCCTGGTAAAAGGTACCCACAATGGAGTGGCCACCACGGAAGACGGTACCTTTGCGATGTATGTAACTGATCCGCAAAAAACTATTTTACGGGCCAGCATGACCGGCTACGAAAGCCAGGAAATTACCCTTAACGGGAGAACCGCCGTACAGTTCCTGCTAAAAACATCGGCCATCAATTTAAAAAATGTGGTCATTGCCGGCGCGCTTGGATTGAACCGGCAAAAGAAATCTATCGGTTATGCCGCTCAGTCGGTGAACCCCGAAAACCTTACGGAGCAAGAGACCTGAACATCGTTAACGGGTTGGCCGGTAAAGTAGCGGGTCTGCAGGTAACCACCACCGGGCAACCCGGATCTTCCAGCCGTGTGGTGATCCGCGGGGAAAACTCCATGACCCAGAACAACCAGCCACTTTGGGTGGTAGACGGGGTGCCCATCAACAACGATATGGGCGAGAACGCAGGCGACCGGCTGGACTTTGGTAATGGCGCCGCCGATCTGAACCCTGATGATGTGGAGTCGATCACCGTTTTACAGGGACCTAATGCTGCTGCTTTATATGGCTCCAGGGCGGCGAATGGCGCCATCCTGGTAGTGACCAAAAAAGGAAAGATAGAAGATTCCAACCTGGGCATCGCTATTAATCAAAATACTTTATTTAATACCATCACAGAATTTCCGGCTTACCAGAATGTATACGGAGAAGGTGGCAATGGGTTCCTGGTAGGAAATGGGAACAACATTGTAGCAGGTACCGGCGCCGTGCGTATGGGTACCAATGGTTCGTCGTGGGGTATGCCTATGCTGGGGCAACCGTATAACGACTTCAACGGAAAGCCGGTAGCGGGCGGCTACTCACCTCAACCAGGCAACATTACCTCCTTCTATAAAACCAGTGTAACCAACGCCTCTGGTATTTCTATCAGCAAGGCCGATGCGGTTTCGGCTTTCCGCTTGTCTTACACTTTCACCAACAGCGACGATGTACTGAAAAACCAGAATATTATCAAGCGGCACAACGTGGCCCTCTCCGCCAGCCGTAAACTGGGCAGCATCTTCAGCATCGACACCAGGATAACGTATACCAACCAGGGCACAAAGAACCGTACCTACCGCAACCTGGATCCGTCCAGCCCGATGGCGGCTTACGTATACATGCCCCGCAGTTTAAATATAAATGCGCTTTCCCCGTGGGCAGATGCCAACGGCAATTCCGTTACCTATGGTTCGGTAAACAATACCGAAAACCCGCTATGGATGTTGTATGAAAATCAGAACGAAGATACCCGCAACAGGATCCTGGGCGGTATCACGGCAACGGCTAAACTGAGTAATCATCTGAGCTTCCGCTTACAGGCATCAACCGATATCGCTGTCTCCGGTTTTTACCAGTATAAGGAACTGGGTGGCCTGAAAACGCCGCTGGGATACTATTCCAACGCTTCGCAGAACAACCAGATGTGGGATTACCAGGGTATGTTCATGTATAATAATAAGCTGGGCAAATCCTTTACGCTCTCTGCTAACGTGGGGGCTGAGTATACTACCACCAATAACCTCAACAGGGGAGCGAATGTATCCTCGCTGCTGGTACATGATATGCCCAGCATACAAAACAGCAACGCATTTCCTTTCGCGTTTGAAACAAAGGTGCGTTCAAATGTGCAATCGATTTATGGTAATGCCACGCTCGGATTCAGGGACTTCCTGTTTTTAGATATAACAGGTCGTAACGACTGGTCATCTACTTTACCGGTTGCCAACAGTTCATTTTTCTATCCATCCCTGAGCGGCAGTTTTGTGTTTTCCAATTTCCTGCCGGAAAACAGTGTACTGAATTATGGTAAGCTGAGAGCATCTGTTGCCCAGGTGGGTAATGCAGCACCACCGCAATCGCTGGTCACTACATACGCCTATGGTGGCTTGTTCCAGGGCAACCCATATCTCAACTACGGCAACGGCAACCAGTTGAACAATGGTGCACTAATGCCGGAAAAAACATTTTCCCGTGAAGCGGGGCTGGAACTGGCCTTCTTTAAAAGCCGTCTCCAGTTAACCACTAACGTGTATCAATCCAACACGACTAACCAGATCATCAAGGCCCAGATACCCGTGGAAACAGGATTCTCCACCCGTGTGATGAATGCCGGTGAAATGCGAAACAGGGGAGTAGAGGTTTCTGTGAACGCAGTAGCCATCCAGTCGAAAAAATTAAGATGGAATGTGCTGGCCAACTGGTCAATGAACCGTAATACCGTGCTTTCGCTGGCGCCGGGTATCGACAAACTGGCATTGGGCACCAACCTGGGGGCTACCGTAAATGCCATTGTAGGCCAGCCTTATGGCCAGCTAACAGGCAATGCACCTTACCGGAGCCACGATACTTTACTGGTTAATCCTTCCAATGGCAGAACCATCGCAGATCCGAACGTGCTGCTGGGTAATTTCCATCCCGACTGGATAGGATCACTGGGCGCTAATTTTAAGTATGGCAACTTTGATCTGTCGTTTCTCTTCACCGTAAAATGGGGTGGAGTTATTTACTCCGCTTCGTATGGTCGCGCCAACTTCGCCGGAAATACCGTGGCCAGTTTATATGGCCGCGATGAATTCCTGATGAGCAATGTGATACTGGGCGAAAATGACCAGGAGCGTATGGGCAACGGGCAGGCCATCAGCACCGGCACCACACCTTATGCAGATGCCGGCCGGCCAAAAGGAGCCCGGTATCCGGATGCATATTTCCCCCTGGTGGATAAAACAGGTAAATATATTCTTGACAAAGATGGCCGTATGCAGCCCGGTGTAAAAAGCAGTATCTGGATGAATCCTACCACCTACAATTCTGATATGGTGCTCAATAACACACCGGCTATCACTTACAACGCCAGTAATATTAAACTGAGTGAGCTGATATTTGGCTATTCCATTCCCACGCGGATCTTAACAGGTACTCCTTTTAAAACCACCCGTCTTGCGTTTGTAGGCAGAAACCTTTGGACACTATTTAAACATACGCCACAGGGCATTGATCCGGAAGCGGCCAATACCACCGGCAATGCACAGGGTATTGAGTCCGGGGGGTCTTTCCCTTACGCGATTTATGGATTTGACCTGAAAGTAACTTTTTAAATGAGCAACATGAAAGCAGCAATTATATTTTCTTTTATCGTGATGATGTGCTGGAGTTGTACCAGGGATTTCACCAACCTGAACACAGATCCCACACAGTTTACAAAAGCCTCGCCGGAAGCAGGCATCCTTGCAGCAGTGAAAAACCTGAATACGCAGATGGCGAATTACAATACCAGCAAATACTGGGACCTGGGTCATTTGCTGTGCCAGCAGGCCAACAGGTATGACGTAACTGACGCGGGTTTGTGGCAAACCATGTACCAGGGAGTGCTGGGTAACCTGCAACAGGCAGAGCTGAACTACGGAAAAGATTCGGCCTTTAACAACAGGGTACAGATTGCCCGGATACTTAAGGCCTATGCCTATTCCATCCTTGCCGGTAACTATGGCCCGGTGCCCTTAACACAGGCCAATGATCCGGAACATCTCTCCGCCATTAAATTCGACAATGAGGATTCCGTGTACAGTTATGTGCTGTCTACCTTAAAAGATGCTGCCGGCAAAATAAAACTTGGTGGCGATAAAATGGCCTATGATGTAATTTACAACGGCAACCTCCAGAACTGGGCAAAGTTTGCAAATACCCTGCGGTTAAAGATTGCACTCCAGTGTATGAAAAATATGGGAACAGTAGCCACCGATCATATCAGGGATGTGATGAGCGCAGAAACCAGTACTATCGCGAGTGAAACGGAAACGGCGAAGATGAATTTTGAAAATGTGAACGGCAACGAAAACCCTTATTTCGTTAAGTATATCAAAGGTAATGGCTACTTCCCCTACAATCCAACAGCAACAGGGCAGGCGCCCAAGCTGAGTGAATATATGCTCACACTTTTCAGATCCTATAGTGATCCCAGGTTATCCGTATATTATGATACGGTGCCACTGGCCAACCGACTGTTGCTAACGGATACGCTGACCAGTGACCTGGACGATTCGCTCCGGGTAGTAAGTTACCCTGTTCCCTACCTGGGACAACCAAAGGCGGGTACTAAGTTAGCCGGCTGGACTAACCTCGCAGGCCTGGCCGATGTGGTGGGTAGTGCTGATATCAAAAGCTATTCAAATGCCAACCCGGTGATCTATCAACCCAACAGGCCATTCATCATGCTATCTTATGGAGAAGCACTTTTCCTGAAAGCTGAAGCGGCCAAACTGGGCTATGGTGGCGCCATGTCGCCGGAGCAATATTACTATGCAGGCATCGATGCCAACTTTGCTTACTGGGGTATCAACAGCGCTTTGCGGGATGCTTATAAGGCGAGAGATGGTATTAAGTGGGGAACAAAAGGGAAAGGATTTAATAACTACCTGGGTCTTGTGAATACCGACATCCCGCAGGATGATAATTATAAAATATGGACACAGCGCTGGCTGAATTACTTCCCCGATGGCGGCTTCGACTGCTGGTGCCTGGAACGGAGAACATGGGTATTTAACCTGCCGCCTCATACCAATCCCGGTGGAAACGCTACCTATTCGCCTAATCCCACTTACTCCGATGTACCGGGCAGGGCTTCCTATCCTGTTTCAGTGGTGAACCTTAATCCTGCAGGATACCAGGGTGCATTGGAAGCATTAGGTACCGCGCGTATCGACGATTACGATATCTACCAGGAGCTGCACTTTGCAAAACATCGCGAAATACCGGATTGGAGTAACGCCAATGCAACGTACGATTATGCTTTTCTGCGGAAATGGTATGGTACCAGCATCCAGTCGTTGCAGGCAGCCGCGGAAGCTAATGGCTTCAAATACACTATCAGTCAGACTTATCGTCCATAAAATAATGTAATCATGAAACGTTTCAATATACTTTTTGCTGCTGCGCTGTGCCTGTCGTTGTATGCATGTAAGAAAGATATGACAGGCCCTTCTGTGGATGATAGTATCCTGAATTATAAAATTGAGGAAATACCTGTTACACAGGATTATGTGGTAGGTGCATTTTACTACAGCTTTGGCGGTTGGAATGCGGCTGTCAAGGAAGAACCGGTGGCGGGTAAATACAGTTATCCAAACGGTAAGCTCACTGCCGGCGTGATGTCGCAGCATATCAATTTTGGTGTGAAAGGAGGTCTCGACTATTTTGTTTTTTCATTTCGCTCGCCCAACAGGGACGCCAATAATTTTAAGTCGGATTCCACAGTGATCAGGACTTTTATCGATAATAACGGTGAAGGCAAAATGAAATTTGCTATGATGTATAATTTCTCCACCGGTTCCTATGGCCTGAGCGCCACCAACCCGCTGGAAAAAGATAAAGTAAAGCTGGAGCAGTTTTTCCAGGACTTCAACAGGGTAGTACCTTATCTGAAAGATCCGGGCTACATGAAAGTAGATGGTAAGCCTATGATATACATTCAGAATGCGCAGGTGCTCTATTCTGATAACAATAAGGCGATTTATGATACGCTGAGAAGCCGCCTGGGTGCACTTGGCATACAGGCATATATAGTAGGTATGCAGGATCGCTGGACGCCGCCTGCCCGCTACCAGATCCGTTTCCAGGGTTGTGTGGATGCTGTATATCACCAGTCGTTCAGTTCGCAGCCCAACAACTGGGATCGCTGGTATGTATTACCGCAGGCAATAGATCAGAACTGGAAATATTCAAAGGAATATTTTGCGCAAAATTTTGGAGCGGATTATATCCCGAATATCACACCTGCATATAACTGGCTCATTACAAATCCAACCAGTACCAATCCGAATTATCCGCGTTCCGACAGTGGCGCGTTATTCAAACAGCTTTGTAATGTAGCCAAGAAAAATGCGAGTGGTAAAACGAGACTGATCATGATCGACTCGTTTAACAACTGGCAGGAAGATATGCAGCTGGAGCCGGCATTGAGCTATGGGGAGCTGTACCTCGATATTGTAAAGAAGCAATTTAAAAAATGACCCTATACCTGATGCCCATAGCATCGTGGAAGATGCTCTTTTGATCACGTAATAATAGAAGGGGCTGATCTGCAGCCCCTTGTTTTTTTATTAGCTTGTTTATTATAAGTTAATCACCTCCAGATCTTTTAATATATTTAAATCCAGCGCGGCATTGCCGCCAACTTTCGCTTTCCCGGTAAACTGCCAGATACTCCAGTCATCCCAGCCTACAGGGCATTTTAGTTTATTGGCATCCGTAACCGAATAATTGGCCAGCCACAGCGGATATTTCCCCAGCGTATGCTCTTTGGGTAATTTGCGGTCGAGGTATTCCTTGCGGCTGTAGATGATGGGGGCAATGCCGGTAGCATCGATCACCTGCTGAATAAATATTGTTATCCAGGCCTGGTAATCGTTTTTGCTGAGCGGTGTATCCCAGCTGGTCTGATCTTCCAGGTCCAGCACAATGGGCATTTCCGTAGCAGGCAGTTGCTGCATGATAGCAACGGCCGCATTGGCCTCCGCGGTGGCATCGCTTTGAAGACTGCCACCGTTCCGGGTATCAGGTCGGCAGAAATGATAGTAGCCGGTTTTAAGACCGTGGGCAATGGCATTATCGGCATGTTCTTTTGCCTTCTGATCCGGCGTGCCTACGCCTTCCGATATTTTAAGATAAACAAAGCTGACCCCTGCCTGCCGGATGGCCTCCCAGTCGGGTTTTGCATTATAGTGGGACAGATCAGCTCCCAGCACATAATCGGCCGGAAGATTGGCGGGCAAATGATCGATGTGTACAGTGCCGGGAGGCGGAGGATTTTGTTTCAGTATATGAAGGCCGCCGCCCCAGTAGTAGTAACCATGCTGGTCTTTGTACCATTTACCCAGCGCAGGATCATGGATGCCTTTCACCTCTTCTCCTTCAAATTTAAAACCCTGTAATACGGTGCCTGCAATGCTGTTTTTTTCTGTAAGGTTGTCAGGAACACGGGTTCGCTTGTTGAGTTTTTTTACTGTTACGATGAGTTGCATAATGTTATGGCAGCCTCCATGCTGCATTTGAGTGTTAACAAAGTAGGGGTACAATGTTATGGCAACGCCATTTTAAAAATTACATACTTGCTTTTGGGGGCTACCTGTATGGTCAGATAGCATACAAAAATTACCAAAAAAAGCCGGAAAATAAAAATATAATGCTGTCCTCTTTTTTTTGGCTACAACAACAGGCGTTCCGGCTACAGCAAGCAGCGGATTTGTGGTCAACTTTGTGATACAAAAACAGCATAGGATGAAAGTATTTGTAACAGGAGCTACGGGGTTCGTTGGTACTGCCGTTGTGAAAGAATTACTGGCAGCAGGCCACCAGGTAACGGGCCTGGCCCGCTCGGAAGAAGCCGCTAAAAAATTGATCGCACTCGGCGCCGCCGCGCATCGTGGCGACCTAACCGACACAGAAAGCCTGAAAACAGGCGCCGCCAATGCCGATGGAGTGATCCATCTGGGGTTTATTCATGATTTTACACGATTCCGCGAGATGTGCGGGATCGATGAAAAAGCGATCGAAACCATTGGTGAAGTGCTGGCCGGAACAGCACGTCCTTTTGTTATCACGTCGGGCGTCGGCCTTGTTGTTAAGGATTGCATTATCCTCGAGCAGGACCGCATTAACAATGAGGGACATCCCCGCATAGCCACAGAAAAGGCGGTAAACAGCATCACCGCAAAAGGTGTCAGGGCTTCGGTGGTGAGGCTCCCGATCGTACATGGGGAAGGTGATAACTATGGTTTTATTGCCATCTTGACCGGTATCGCCAAAGAGAAAGGCAAATCAGCCATGATCAATGGCGGCGCCAACGTATGGCCGGCAGTACATCGACTGGATGCAGCCCGGTTGTATCGGCTTGCACTGGAAAAAAATGCCGCCGGTGGTACCCGTTATCATGCCGTGGCAGAGCAGGGCATCCCCTTTAAAACCATTGCAACGGTAATAGGTGAAAAGCTGGGCCTCCCGGTAGTTTCACTTAACCCGGATGAAGCCGCTGCACACTTTACCTGGTTTACACATTTTGCCGGATTCAATTGCCTCGCGTCCAGCGAAGCCACCAAAGATGCGTTGGACTGGACTCCCATCCAATCCACATTGCCGGAAGATCTGATGGGGAATGTATATTTCCCGCTAAATAAATAAAACAGGTAAATTTACAGACAGGCGGCATCGTCCGCCTGTTATTTATATTAACAGACATGACTACACCTGTCAGCATCAAAACAATATCCGAATTTCATGCGTTGCGCGGATTACCCAAACCCAGGCATCCGCTGATCAGTGTGATTAATCTTGATGAGGTAGAAACGAAATTTGAAAAGGGAATGGAAAGCCTGGTATTGGATTTTTACTCCATTTCTGTAAAACGGGGAATGAATCACCGGTACCGGTATGGGCAGCAGGACTACGACTTCCAGGAAGGCGTCATGTTTTTTATGGCGCCCCGCCAGGTTTTAAGAATTGAAACGGCGGAGGAAATTCCAAAGCTGTCTGGCTGGATGTTGATGATCCATCCTGATTTTCTTTGGAACACGCCACTGGCAACGACTATCAAAAAGTATGAATTCTTCGGCTTGCATGAAGCTTTGCTGCTCTCAGAAGCCGAAGAGTTGAAGTTTCAACACATCATTGAAAACATTCGCCAGGAATATCATTCTAATATTGATCAGTTCAGCCAGCATATCATCATATCACAGATCGAAACCCTGCTGAACTACTCCGACCGCTTTTACCGGCGGCAGTTTATTACCAGGAACAAGGCTAATCACCAGGTATTGGAGCAACTGGAAAAATTACTTGATGATTATTTTAACGACGATGAACTGATCAGCAAAGGATTGCCTGCTGTTCAGTACATTTCGGATCAACTGCACATATCGCCTACCTACCTGCGTAGCCTGCTCAAAATGCTGACAGGACAAAATACACAGCAACTTATCCATCAGAAGGTAATTGACAAAGCAATGGAAAAGCTTTCCACCACGGACTTAACAGTCAGTGAAATTGCTTACGGGCTGGGCTTTGAACATTCGCAGTCATTCAACAAATTTTTTAAAAAGAAAACCCAGGTAACCCCGATGGAATTTAAACAACGATTCCACGGTAGCTGAAAGCATAATCCTGGGCAAGACAAAACCAGCCTTATGCCTTCTGCTCTTACTGATACTCCATCCAGTCGAGCGTAAATAAGTGCTGATTCGGTTCCTCGTTTTTCTTAAATACAAAGTACAGGTCGTTTTTACCACCCGGGTCTTTGATGGGAACAGTTACGTCAATAAATTTCTCCCAGTCGCCGGTGGCTTTATAGTTAAGTGTGCTGATCACTGGTCCGTCAATGCCGCCGGTGTGTACTTCCAGTGTAGCATCCCTGTTGAGAGATGAATAATGATAAGTTACTTTACTGATTCCCTTCAGGTCAATGTTTTTAAATACGAAGTAAGATTTGTTATGGATCGAGCCGAGGTATTTGGAAGAGCGATCAATATTTTTTACTTCATCTGCATCTTCGCCTTGTACGCGCAGGGACCGCAGCAACAGCAGGTCGCTGCCGGTCAGCGGCGTTGCCAGTCCACCGCCATCAGTATAAGTTGCGGCCAGCACGTAGTTACCATACGGCTCTTTGCCAAGATGATCTTTCAGGGCAATGGTGCCGGATGGCGGCAGGTTACCGGCTTGTGGTGCGGCGAGCGACAGGATATATTTTACGATCTGTCCGGCATCATCCATCGACAGTTGCGGGTGTGCGGCCATGGAGTGTTCTCCCCAGTTGCCGCCGCCGCCTTTGATAATCTTGTTGGCCAGGTTTACCGGTGCGTTTTTGTCGTGTTCGTAACGTTTGGCAACAGCGGTAAAGGCGGGGCCTACGGAAGTCTTATCCAGCTGGTGACAGGCTTTGCAGTCGCTGCCTTCCATCAGTAATTTGCCGGGGTGGGCCGGAACTACGGTAATGAGTTGGTGCCCCTGTGCCGGTTTGTTTTTGGAAGCCGGCACATAATGTAAACCGATGACCAGGTGTTCATTATTGATGGATGGATCTTCTTTATCTGTTACTGTTACGGTGTATTGCAGCGGACTTTTATTAAAGTAGAAGGTGCTGTTACCGGTATTGCTCACCTTCACAACGGGAATGGTGTTGCCGGTACGGATGGTAACTGTATCGTGGCTTTTGGCGCCGCTCGGATCGGTGATGGTCAATATCGCCTTGTGGGCGCCGTTTTTCGTATACTCGTGCACGGGGTTTGCCTCAGCAGCGGCAGGGGAGCCGTCGCCAAAGTTCCATTCGTAGGTAAGTTTGTCTTTATCAAAATCGTAGCTGTTGCTGCTGCTGAAAGTTACTTTCATGGGCGCGGTGCCGGCAGTATCGTTGGTGGTAATTTTTGCCACCGGTGCGCGGTTACCGCCGTTGTAGGCAATGCGTACGAGGCGGGCGTCGTCATTGTCGATGCCATATACGGAACCATATTCCAGCACGTATAGATCGCCGCCTTTGCCAAATGCCATATCCACCGGACGTCTGAAGTCGCCGTTGCTGCCCATGAATGGCTCCATGGATTTATAATTGTATTGTGAATCGAGTCTTACGGCATAGATCCAGTTACGCATCCAGTCGTAAATAAACAATGCTTTGTCGAAGTACTTTGGTAAGCCGGTAGCGGAAGCGGTTTCTTTATTATAATGGAAAACCGGTCCGGCCATGGCACAGCGGCCTCCGTTGCCCAGCAAGGGAAATGTTTCTATAGAGTCGTACGGATACCAGATCAGTGCTTTTTGCGCCGGCGGCAGTATACTCAGACCGGTATTGGAGGGCGATTTATTTTCGGGTGCTTCAGGTTTGAAGTGGGTGCCAAGGGTTTTGGTGGCGAAGTTGTAATCAGGATAGGTTTTATTGTCGCCCACCATGAATGGCCAACCGAAGTTACCCGGTTTTTTGGCCTGGTTGATCTCATCGTATCCGCGGGGGCCCTGGTCGCCGTTCTGGCCGGCATCTGGTCCTACTTCGCCCCAATATACAATGCCCGTAGCTGTATCTACCGACATACGGTAAGGGTTACGGCATCCCATGGTATAGATCTCTGCCCTGGTGCTGTCGGTGCCCTTAGGGAAAAGGTTGCCTTTGGGAATGGTATAGCTGCCGTCCGGTTCGGGATGAATACGGAGGACCTTACCACGCAGGTCATTGGTGTTGCCGGCAGATCGTTCGGCGTCGAAAGTGATACGGCCGGGAATCTGGTCAATCGGTGCATACCCGTTGGAGGCAAATGGAACGGTGTTATCGCCGGTGGAAATATAGAGGTTACCATCCCGGTCCCAGTCGAGCGAGCCGCCGGTATGCGCGCTTACTTCCAGTTCCAGCGGCACTTTCAGCAGCACTTTTTCAGAGGCAATGATCAGCGAGTCTTGCCCCGCCATGGTAAAACGGGATACCTGGTTAGCAACCGGCGTGGTATTGGGTGTATAATAGAAATAGATATAATGGTTCTTCTCAAAGGCAGGATCCAGGGTTACGCCCAGCAATCCGTTACCGAAACCTTCCTTGGTATCAGGTAATACCGGGAAAGTATATACCACGCGGGTGGCCTGTGTAGAGGGGTTATAATGATACAGCTTTCCGCTGCGTTCCACAAAGTAAACATCGCCGTTGGCTGCCACGGCTAATTCCATGGGCTCGTTAAGATCGTTGGAAAGTATCGTTTTTGTAAAACGGTTATCCTCAGGGGTAGTCATCACCTCGGCGGCAGATGTATCTTTACATCCCTGTGCGATTAGTGTTATTCCGACAATTAATAATGATAGTGAAGCCTGAATGCGTGTTTTAATTTGTTCACTCATGGATTTGTATGCAATTTTGATTAGTGGCGCACAAAATAAAAGAATAAACCAGTTTTTTCCCGGAAAAGGGATGAAAGGAAACAATATAGGATAGGCAGATACTTTTGAAGATTACCGATTATGTGCTAAATTAATATCAGAAGAGATGCTGATGTTTACATTTTGCCGACTGCTTCCGTATATTTGAATTCCACATTTATATTGGCCGATAAAATAGACAGATGGATTTTAATGAATTTAAACAATCCTTACAGGATGCGCATCCCCCGAAGTACCTCTCCGTTTACCTGGAGTCGCTGTGGTACGATGGAAAGGGATACTGGGAAAAAGCGCATGACCTGGTCGATGACCTGCCTGGCAATGATGCCGCCAGGGTGCATGCCTATCTGCACAGGGTTGAAGGAGATGAAGCAAATGCGGAGTATTGGTACAGCAGAGCCGGAGAAACGAAACCATCTTATTCCAAAGAACAGGAATGGGAAGTATTGGTTAACCAGTTTTTATAACCGGGAGCCACTGTTTAATTAAAGCCCCTTTACCATTAATGGAGAGCCAATCAAGCGTGTATATTTTACATTTGTCATTGATTATTAGCGCATAAAAGAGCACTAATTTGTTTATTATTTGTATATTCCACGTGGCGTTAGATCGTTAAGTATTGAATAGGTAGTTATTTTAGTTTTTTAGCGGAGTATGTGGAAATTTATCCTTTTACTATTTTTTTCTGTTCACCTGGTCACAAATGCTGGTTATGCTCAGTCCTATGGATTACGCTTTTCTAGTCATGAAGTAGTGCAGGAAAGACGAACAACGCTGAACCTCACTTCCTCCGGCCCGCTTTGTTTTAAAAAAGATGCGGAGCTTTCTTTCGACCTCAACTTTCTTCCCTATAAGGAAACATATTTTGGTTATGTGTTAAGAATTATCGCTGCCAACAACCAGAACATCGACCTGGTATATAATCAGAAGGAGCGGAGCTTCAACTTCCTGATCGGCGAAAGTTTTTCCCGGGTATTTGTGATAGATTCTGCCACACTGTTCGGTAAATGGACGCATATTGCCATCCGGTTTGATCTTGCCGGCAGCGAAGCTTCCATTGCTGTAAATGATAAACTGATTGCGAAAGGAGCGGTGAAAATGGGCTCGCCGGTATGCACCCGCGTGTTTTTTGGTACCAATACCTTTGAGGGTTTTCAAACGGTAGACATACCTCCCATGAATATCCGCAACATCCTGTTTAAGGAAGGAAACAGTGTAAAGTACAACTGGCCATTATCTGAAAATGCCGGTGGTACCGCTACGGATATCGTTGAGGGCAAGAAGGCGGTGATCAACAACGCCAACTGGATAGGACCCAAACACCGCAGCTGGAACCTGGTACAGCAATGGGAGATCAATGGCACACCCAGCGTGGCTTTCGACAGGAACGCCGAAGTGCTCTATATTGTGGCAGCCGACTCTTTATATAACATCTGTTTTAAAAATGAGCAGCAGCACCCGGTAAAATTGTCGCAGCGGCTGGATAGTCTTATGCCGGGAAATCAATCCGCATTTAACCCGTTTACCAACCGGCTGTATAATTTTTATATAGATCATAAAAAGGTGAGCGCCTATGATTCGGTATCGCGGAAATGGGATGTAAACTATTCGCCCGACCTGCTCACCGTTTTCTGGCAGGCCAATAAATTTATAGCTGCTGCGGATTCTTCGCTCTATATCCTGGGAGGCTATGGGCAAATGCAGTATAAAAATACCGTACAGCGCTATCATTTCCCCGACAAAAAATGGGATTCCATTCCCGTATCCGGAGAACGACTCATCCCGCGCTACCTGGCCGCCGCCGGGGCTACCGCTAATGGCGATACGGCATATATCCTTGGTGGGTACGGCAGCAACAGCGGTAACCAGGTGGTGAATCCGCGCCATTACTACGACCTGATGGCTTTTTATGTAAAGGATCATTCCTTTCGTAAAATTTACCAGCTGCCCGAACCGCCTGCACAATTCTGTTTTGCCAACAGCCTGGTAGTTGATCCGGCAACAAGTAATTACTACGCACTTATTTTTCCGGACGATAAATTTAATACCAGCCTGCAGCTGATCCAAGGTTCCCTGAAAGAACCCAAGTATGCGCCGCTGGCCGATGCGATCCCATACTCTTTCCACGATATCAAATCTTTTGCTGATTTATATTATTGTAAAGACAGCAAAAAACTGGTGGCCGTAACGCTGTATACATCGAAAGACAATATCACGGAAGTAAAAGTGTATACCCTTGAGTTTCCGCCGGAGATCATGCTCACAGATACCTCCAGGCTTCCTGATTTGGGCGGCTGGTATTATTTTCTGTTGATTCCGCTGGGAGTGCTGGTCATCCTGTTGGTACTCAAACGCCGCAAAAAAGTGACTGCGCCCGCGGCGACAACGAGCCCTGTGCCCCCTGCTCCGGTTGTTCCGGCAGCAGGAACAGCAGCTCCGCCGCTGCCCATACCGCCCGCCGTTGTTGAAGAAGCTGAAGAAACAACACCGGCACCGGAGAAAAAAGGTCATATCTTTTTCTTTGGCCCGTTTGAAGTACAGGACAAAGACGGGCAGGATGTAACAAAATTCTTTACGCCCTTACTCAAGGAATTGTTCCTGCTGATCGCTATTAATACACTCCGCTCGGGGAAAGGCATTTCTTCAGACAGGCTCTATGCCACCTTATGGCGCGATAAATCCAGCAAGGAAGCACAAAACAACCGCTCCGTGAATATGGTGAAGCTTAAAGCTATACTCGATAAGCTCGGCGCCTGCGCATTTGTAAAGGAGGCCGACCGCTGGAGCTTACAATACACCACCGCCGATATCCGCATGGACCTGGCCGATTTTCAACTGCTGCTGCAATCGCCACGTCCGCTGCAACAAAAGCCTGTACGTGAGCTTTTACGAATACTGCGCCGTGGCTCTTTCCTGCCAGATGCAAATTATACCTGGCTGGAAGACATCCAATCCGAGATCTCCAACAACGCCCTCGATATCTTAACTGAAGCCGCTGCACAGTTTAAATCAGATCCTGAACTCCTGATCGAAATTGCAGACAGTATCTTCCTCTTCGACCCCGTCAATGAAGAAGCCCTGCGGTTGAAATGCAACAGTCTCGTGCTGCTCGGCCGCCATTCCCTAGCTAAAACAGCCTTCAACAAGTTCACCAAAGAATACCTGCACATGTACGGGGAGGAATTCCCGCATCCGTTTAGCGCCTATTCCGGCGATAAGTGAGCGCCTTCGGCGCTTGTCTTTGCCCAGGATTAGTGTGATTAAGATGATTAAAATGATTTTATTTCTTTTTTTGAAAGCACCCTATCTTACCATAAGGTGCTGACGGCGGTAAGAAATAAGCCCATCATAAGCAGCCATAAAATCATCTTAATCATCTTAATCACACTAATCCTGGGCAAAGACAAAGGCCGAAGGCCTTCCCCCTCGCTTAATTAACCCTTAATTTAATTTTCTTTCCATAGTTAGTGCATTATTAGTGCTGCCATTAAGGCTGCCCGTCTAAATTGCACTGAAATGAATAGAACAAGATTCCACGACTATGGCACTCAGGCCGTTTTGTTACAAAAAAAGAGGATGCTGGTGATTAAAATCATCAGCATCTTTTTTCCTTTTATATTACTGGGTGGCATAGAACTGGTATTGAGGCTATTCCACTACGGCCATGATCTGCGGTTGTTTATCACCGCTCCGGGCAATAGCGACTATTATGTATTGAATCCCGATGCTTCCAGTAAATATTTCTCCAACCAGGAAATAGCCACTACCGGCAATGCAGAATTATTTAAGAAAACAAAGGATACCAATACCCTCCGGATATTTGTGCTGGGAGAATCGACTACCATCGGTTATCCCTATTTCCATAACGGCTCCTTTCACCGCTGGCTGCAGTATCGCCTCATGCACAATTGCCCCGATAAGCGGCTGGAGATCATTAATCTTTCATTAACGGGCGTTAATTCCTATACGGTAGCGGGTTTCGCAAAGGAATTATTGCCTTATCAGCCGGATGCCGTGCTGATTTATACCGGGCATAATGAATATTATGGTTGTTTGGGTACAGGCAGCACCGATAAAATCGCGGGCAACCCTTTCCTTATTCACCTGGTCCTGGAGCTGCGGGAGTTCAGGCTCACCCAGCTTATCGCTAATACGCTGCAAAAAATAGCGCGGCTAAAACCTGGTAATGCGGAAGGGGCAGGTAAAACCAGGATGGAACTCATGGTGGGCGAGCAGCAGATTGGCCTGGGATCGCCTATGTACGAAAGGGGACTGGCACAGTTTACCGCTAATATGGATAATGCCCTGCGCCGGCTGAATGAAGCAAAGGTGCCGGTTTTCTTCAGCAATGTGGTGTCTGCCGAGAAAGACCTGTTCCCGTTTGTGAGCATCCTGCCCGACAGCACGAAGTTCCCGGCCTTTGCACCGCTCTACCAAAAGGGAGAGGCGCTGATCGCCGCCGGCGATTCCGCTGCGGCACAAAATGCTTTCCTGGCAGCAGATAATATTTACCCGGTACATGCCGGTTGTAATTACTACCTGGGAGAGCTGCTTTTCCGTAGAGGCGATACCGTTAACGCAAAAGTATATTTTGATAAAGCCAGAGACCTTGATGCACTTCGTTTCCGCGCGCCTTCCCGTTTAAACCTGATCATCCTGGAGCTTTGCAGCAAGTATAAAAATACACACCTGGTAGATGCCAGCGCCGTTTTTGAAGCTAACAGCAAAGGACATATTATTGGCAACAACCTGGTGCTGGAACATGTGCATCCTAACCTGCAAGGCTATGCGTTATTATCTGATGCTTTTTATAATGCTATGAAACAACAGGGCATTGTAAAAGTAACCGCCGCAGAAGAAATGAGCTTTGCCAGTTTACAACAAACCATGCCATTAACGCCGGTCGACTCCCTCGCCGGCGCCTATAAAATTGCACATCTGAAGAGCAGCAAGCCTTTTAGTAATGCTTTAACCAAAAATGACACTACGCTGATTATCAATGCGTATGAGCAGCTTGCTTATGAAGTTGCTTTCAGAAAAACCTCCTGGGCCGCCGCCATGAAGCAGCTCTACGAAGGCTATCATCAACAGGGCGACCTGGCCGGCGCGGGGCGTATCGCCGAAGCCATGGTACAGGAACATCCTACCGAATCAGGCTGGTATGAAGATGCGGCCAACTACAATGGTAAGCTGAATAATATCGCTGCCGCCACCTTTTATTTTAAGCAGGCATTTAAATTATCGCCGGCTTTTAATACCGCCCGGATGCTTTTTGTATTGTGTTTAAAACAGGATAAAGCACAGGAAGCATTGCCTTACCTGGACTATGCCATCGCCAACAATGAACAGCATTTAAAACTGGAACCGGTAAAAGCATCGCTGATGCAGGTGCTGCAATTGCAGCAGGTGGCCGCCAGGGAACCGGCGAATATGGCGGTGCTGATTGAAATAGCCGACAGGTATTTTAAGATGGGCAACAAGGAAGCAGCGGAGTTGTATGTAGAAAAAATATTACAGGCATCGCCCCGCAATAAAGAAGCACTCGCATTACAAAGTCAATTGAAAAAAGCATAGATCATGGGGCGAAATGCTATTGTCATCACCCGGCAGCAATGCGTCGAATTTGGACAGGTGGCCGTATTGGCGCTCATCGTGGCGGCATTGTATTACCGCAACATCCGATTGTTAGCGCCCGCCCTGGCAGTTATACTGATCACCATCCTGGTACCGCGGCTCTTTTACCCGCTTGCATGGGCATGGTTTGGATTGTCGAAAATACTGGGCGAAATCAATATCCGGTTGCTGCTATCCCTGGTTTTTGTGCTGGTGGTGCTGCCGGTAGGCCTGTGGCGCCGGCTGCGCGGCCGCGATAGTTTACAGCTGCGCCGTTTTAAGAAGGAGGAAGAATCGGTGATGGCAATACGGGATCACTTATATACCAGCGAAGATCTGACACATACATTTTAACACAACTATTTTTTTACGTCATGGAATTTTTACAGGAGCTGTTTCATTTTTTAAAAACACGTAAGAAGTTCTGGCTGCTTCCATTGATCGTCCTGTTATTATTACTGGCTTCATTGGTAGCACTCACGAGTGTATCCGCGCTGGCGCCTTTTATTTACTCCATATTTTAATGGCATTGAGAAAAATCATCCTGGGCATATCGGCATTTTATCATGACAGCGCAGCGGCGCTGATCATAGATGGCCGTATTGTGGCCGCCGCCCAGGAAGAACGGTTTACGCGTAAAAAGCAGGATGCAGCCTTTCCGGCGGAGGCCATCAAATATGTGCTGGCGGAAGCAGGTATTTCATTTAATGAACTCACCGCCGTGGCGTTTTATGATAAGCCGCTGCTGAAGTTTGAACGGTTGCTGGAAACCTATCACGCTTTTGTGCCGCGCGGCTGGCGCAGCTTTTTGCAGGCTATGCCGCTGTGGATGAAAGAGAAGGTATTTATGAAACAGCAACTGCGCAAATCATTCCGCGCATTAGGCGCCACGGTAAATATGCCCTTGTATTTCCCGGAGCATCACTTGTCGCACGCCGCCAGCGCTTTCTACCCGTCACCTTTTGAAGAGGCGGCCATTCTTACGGTAGATGGTGTGGGAGAGTGGGCTACCACCACTATCTGCTATGGAAAAGGAAAAGATATCAGGATACTGCGGGAACTGCGGTTTCCGCATTCACCGGGTTTACTGTATGCCGCCTTTACTTACTTTCTTGGGTTTAAGGTAAACAGCGGGGAATATAAGTTAATGGGATTGTCGCCCTATGGGCAACGGCATGCGGTGCAGACGGCCCTTTTCAGGGAAAAGATCCTGGCTACGCTGGTGGATATACGAAAAGACGGATCTATCCTGTTGAACATGGATTACTTTGAATTTGCCACCGGTATGAAAATGACGGCCACCCCTCAGTGGGAGGCTTTGTTTGGTATGGAGCGCCGGGAGCCGGAGTCGGAGATCCGCCAGGAGCACATGAACCTGGCGATGGCCATTCAGCAGGTAACAGAAGAAATTGTACTGGCCCTGGCGCGTACGGCAAAAAATATTACAGGTAGCCGGCACCTGGTAATGGCAGGCGGCGTGGCATTGAACGGTGTGGCCAACAGTAAGGTCAGGGACGCAGCGCTGTTTTCAGATATATGGATACAGCCGGCGGCAGGCGATGCCGGCGGCGCATTGGGCGCTGCTTATGCGGCATGGCATATTGCTATGGGACGGGAGCGGGAATTTTTTCCGGGAGAAGACAGCTTGCAGGGCGCCTGTTTGGGACCGGCCTACGGCGACCGTGATATCAGGAACATGATGAGCCGGTATGATGCAAAAGGAGCGTACTGGTCAGATTTTGATGCATTAACAGACTTTGTTAGCGCAAAATTATCCGAAGGAAAAGTGGTCGGCTGGTTCCAGGATCGTATGGAGTTCGGCCCCCGCGCACTGGGCAACCGAAGCATCCTGGCCGATCCGGGAAGAACAGGTATGCACCAGCTGATCAACCGGAAAATTAAATTCCGGGAAGACTTCCGCCCGTTTGCTCCCGCAGTATTGGCAGAAGACGCAGCAGATTATTTTGAAGTCAGCACCGCATCTCCTTATATGTTATTTGTAACACCGGTGAAAAAATCGCTGCGGTATATTAATCATGACAACACCGCTACTTTAACAGAACGGCTGTACCAGCAACGCTCTGCTGTACCGGCTATCACACACGTAGATTATTCTGCCCGGCTGCAAACAGTGCATCGTTCACTGCATCCGAAGTTCTGGGCCCTTCTTAAAAGTTTTAAAAAACAGACCGGTTGCAGTATGCTGATCAACACCTCCTTTAATGTAAGAGGAGAGCCGGTTGTAAACACACCTGCCGACGCGTGGCTGGCATTTATGCGTACAGAAATGGATTATCTCGTTATCGGTAATTATGTTTTTGAACGCAGCCGGCAAATGGCTTTGCCCGCGGAGGTGTTTCCTGTTTTCGAATCGGACTGACCATGTTATTCATCTCACTAAATTTTTTTAAAAAAAGCCAACATTAATGCCACTGTTAGTTCATTATTAGCGCTGTTGTTAGGCCTGTGATGCTTACTTGCAGGGTATTATTTTTTTTATCAATCGAAATATCGTTCGCGTTATGAAAAGATTACTATTGCTGATGCTGTTTGCATCGGGTCTGCTGCAGGCCTATGCACAAAGGCAGTTGACAAAGGGTAAAGTGCTGGATGAAACCGGCCAACCACTACCCGGCGCAACTGTGAGAGTAAAAGGGACTAATACCTCAAGTCCTACCAATGCCACAGGCGACTTCCAGATCTCAACCGGTGATGCGGTTTCCCCGGTACTGGTGATTTCTTATATCGGCTACATCACACAGGAAGTGCCGGTATCGGGAGATAATATGTCCATTCGCCTGAAAACAGATGCGACCTCCCTGAATGATGTGGTGGTAGTAGGTTATGGCACACAGAAAAAGCGTGATGTTACCGGTGCTACCAGCTCTGTGAAAGCAGTGGATATCGCCAAACGTCCTTTGGTGAGAGTAGAACAGGCATTACAGGGTACTACATCCGGCGTAACTGTTCAAAGTAACAGTGGTCAGCCTGGTAAAAGTATCAGCGTAAGGATCAGGGGCGCCAGTTCCATCACCGGCAGCAATGATCCCTTATATGTAATTGATGGGTATATCGGCGGTAACCTCGAGTCTATTGCCCCCAGCGATATCGAAAGCATGGAAATTTTGAAAGATGCTTCCGCCACAGCTATCTATGGTTCCAGGGGATCCAACGGCGTGGTCATGGTAACTACCAAATCCGGTAAATCAGGAAAACCAAGAGTGGATTTCAGCACCTGGTTAAGCAAAAATGCTTTACCAAAGAAACTGGATCTGATGAATGCACACGAATTTGCCCTGCAAAAAAATCTGAAAGGACAGGTTACCGGAACCGGCAGCCCATTCACCGCAGAGCGACTGGCGGAACTGCAGAAAAATCCCGTTGTTACCGACTGGCAGGATGAGTTAACGCAAAAGCCATTGGCACAGAATTACCAGGTAGGTGTATCCGGAGGTTCAGAGCATGTAAAATATTATTTCTCCTATAGCCATCTTGATCAACCGGGACTACTGGTAAATTCCAACTACAAAAGAGATGTGCTGAGAGCGAATGTGGATGTTAAGCTCAATAAGAAAATGGACCTGAAAGTAAATATTACAGGCCTGTTGCCACAATCACACAATACCGATTTCTCCGGTGATCTGACCGATCCGTTTTCACAGGCCAGCATCTGGGATCCTACCAGCCCCGTTAAAAATGCGCAGGGAAATTATATCTCCCGGTCCGATTACGCTGCACTGTCTACCAACCCGATGCAGAATATTATGAGCCGTTCAGTAGATGGAAAAACTTCCAACATGACAGCTACCGGTATCTTTATCTATCGCATCATTGATCACCTGACCTTTACTTCCAACACCAGCTATGAGTTGCAAAACCAGCAAACACAGTGGCTCATAGGTCCGGGAACAAACGAAGCATTTAACGGTAACGACTATGCGAAAGTGGAAAACAGCCGCTACAGAAGCTGGCAGAACTCTAACTTCCTGACTTATAATAACCGCTTCGGTGATCATTCCCTCACAGTAACAGCACTCGTGGAGCAGGCTTCCAAAACCAATAATAACACCATTGCACAAGCCAATAACCTGTCTACCTACAGTCTCGGTTACTGGAACCTGGGATTAGGTAAAACCCAGTCTACCACCAGCGGATACTGGGCTGATGCCTTGATTTCCTATATGGGCAGGGTAAACTATTCCTTCAGGGATAAATACCTGTTAACGGTTTCTGTGCGTACAGATGGTTCTTCCCACCTGATAGAAAAGTACTCCACTTTCCCTGCGGTAGCTTTGGGATGGGTAGTTGACAAAGAAGGATTTATGGCTGGCTCCAACGTGGTAACGGGGCTGAAACTCCGTGCCAGCTATGGTCAAACCGGCAACCAGGCAGTACCGGCCTATTCCAGTATTGCGCAGGTGGGCACTGCTCCTCCATACTATTTCGATGGCAGCACACCCAGTGTAAATACACCGTTGGGAACTCCGGTATCTTCCAGTCTGAAATGGGAAAAGAACACTACCTATGATGTGGGCGTGGATATGGAATTTTGGCGTGGCCGCTTAACATTCGCCGCAGATGCTTACAATAAAAAAGTAACAGACCTGTTGTACAACACGGACAATCCCTTCTATTATGGCGGTGGAAGTTACCAGCGTAATATTGGCAGTGTAAAAAATACAGGTGTTGAATTCAGTGTGGGCGGCGTGCCTGTTGTCAGAAAAGATTTCAAATGGACCAGTAACTTCAACATCTCCTTCAACAAAAACGAAGTATTGGATCTGGGAGGTCAGGACAATATCATCGTAAATGGTATTGGCTCTGCGCAGCAGGGAGTATCTATTATCAAAGTAGGTCAGCCGCTGGGGACCTTCTATGGTTATAAATACCTGGGCACCTGGAAATCTGAAGAAAAAGCGGAAGCAGCGACCTATGGAAAGAAACCAGGCGATACCAGGTATGCTGACCTTGACGGCGATCATACGCTGTCTGGTGGCGACCTGACTACTATCGGTAATGGTATGCCCAAATATTATTTCGGTTTCATCAATGACTTCTCTTACAAGAACTGGAGCCTGAACGTCATGTTCCAGGGTACACATGGTAACCAGATGTATTCTTTCAGCCAGGCTTTCATCATGGGCGGATTGGGTGATTCGCGGGATGCTACCAGCTCAAAGGTGCAGGATGCATGGACGCCTGAAAAACAAACCGACATACCGGTATATGGTAACCAGAACGAAATCAAAAGCAGCCGTTATGTATTTGATGCCAGCTATATTAAGCTGAAGAATATTTCTTTGACTTACGGCATACCTGAAAGCCTGTTAAACAGCATTCATGTGCGCAGCCTGGATGTTTACATCAGCGCGCAGAATATCTGGACGATCACAGATTATCCTGGCTATGATCCGGAAGTAACCAATGCTACCAATGCTATCACACAAGGTTTGGAAGCAGGTACTATACCTAATCCTAAAACCTATACCATTGGTTTAAGACTTGGTTTATAATTGAACAGTGTGTAAGTAAAGGATTCTGTTTTCTTAAAAATTATTACTATGAACAAAAGATATTTCCTTCCTTTAGCTATTGCAGCCATGATCGGCGCATCGTCCTGCGTGAAGCTGACGGAAGATCCAAAAGCAACGCTTACTCCCGGCAACTACTTTAACACCCAAAGTGAACTGGATGGCGCAGTTACTTCTGCCTACAGGGCATTGGCTATCGACGGCGCCTGGGGATTTACCAGTAAGCTCACTTCCTATTTCGGGTCTGATGACCTGACCACACACCCGGCATCGAACAAAGCAGAAAACCGGGAGTTCGACAGACTACAGGGTACCAGTATTAATAATAGTTTACGGGCAGAATGGGAAGGCCCCTGGAACACTATTTACCAGGTGAACAATGTGATCACCAACTATGAAAAAGTAGCCGCTACTACGCCGGATGCTGTTCAAAAGCGTAACTATGCCGGTGGACAGGCGTATTTCCTGAGAGGCATCTGCTATTTCTACCTGGTAAGAACTTTTGGCCCGTTACCAATTGTTACCGGCCCTGCAGAGATTACCGTTATTCCGGAAAGACAAGGCCCCGACAAAGTGTATGCGCAGATCATCAGTGATTTGAAAAAAGCAGCAGAGATGTTACCGGACAAATGGCCTGCCGGTGTTGATGTGGGTAGGCCCGGCGCACTTTCCGCTAGGGCGGTGCTGGCCAATGTATACCTGACGATGGCAGGATGGCCGCTCAACCAGACCTCCAACTACAATTTGGCCGCTGCAGAAGCCAAAGCCGTAATGGATGCTAAAAAGTATGACCTGGTGCCCGACTATCTCGATGTTTTCAAAACCAATAACAACATCGAATCAGTATTCGGCCTGGAATATAATGTGGCCGGCCAGTTACCTAACCGTTCCTTTGGCGCCACCTGTATTCCGGATGATGAAGGCGGATGGGATGACTTCTTTCCTGAAATCAACTACTTCAAGGATGCACCGGTTTGTAAACGTACGGATGAAACTTTCCATACCCAGATCAAGAGCAATAAGTTTGGCGTAATCAGCTGGGATGATCCAAGAACAGCCACACACCACCCTTATTATAATAAGTTCCGTTATGCAGCAGGCGATGGTATTGTTGAAACGCCCACTAAGGTGATCAGCTTTAATGCCAGCACCAACAAAACAACAGATGTGGTTCGTTTCGCAGAAACCCTGCTGACCTATGCAGAAGCATCTGCCATGTCTGCCAATACGGTTTCTGATGAGGCGTACGAAGCGCTTAACAAAGTAAGACGCCGTGCGGGGTTGAAGGATATCGTTAAAGGATTATCCGCCACCGCCTTCCGCGATTCCGTGGTAAATGAACGTAAGTATGAATTTGCCGGTGAGTTCGGACAGCGTTGGTTTGATATTGTTCGTTTACAATTATTACCCAAGGTGATTGCCAGACGGGATCCAAATGAGTTTAAGGATCTTCCGCTGAATCCGGCGGCAGTGGCTAATCCTGGTCCAAAATACCTGGCGCCGATCCCGTTCCGTGACCTGAACCTCAGCCCGGGATGGACGCAAAACGCAACCTACTAAATACCCTTTGATTTGACCTGTAAATAGTTTAATCATGCCTTGTGCATGATTAAACTATTTTGTTAATTCGCTGCACAGGCATTGAAAAATCCTCCCTGAGCATAAACTTTAGTGAATGAAAAAAATAACGCGGACGCTGTGCAGTCTTTTGATACTGGTACCTTTTGTATGCCTGCCGGGCAGCGCCAAACCAGCTGTTCCGGATACCATTCCAGGCCCTAAACAACCTGTTGACCTGGTTGACCCTACCATTGGAAATGTAGGGCAATTACTGGAGCCCACCAGACCTACGGTGCAGCTACCCAATCAGCTGATCCGGTTTACACCGCAGCGAAAAGATTATATGGATGACCAGATCGATGATTTTCCGCTCACCATCGTTTCACACCGGTTAGGACAGGTGTTTTCCCTGAAACCTGTAGTGGGAGCCCCCGACAAGGGTGCCTGGGAGAAACGGCTGGCCTATGATCATAACCTGGAAATAAGCAGGCCCTGGTATTATTCCACCTGGTTATTAAATGAAGAAATTGGGGTGGAGTTTACCGCCGGTAAAAAAACAGGTTACTACCGTTTTCATTTCCCGCAGGGGAAAAATAAATCATTGTTGTTTGACGTATACAATAATGGGGATGCCACTTACAACTTCCTGCCCGGTAATGTCATCACCGGTATGGAAACTTATAACGGCTATGTAAAAGTATACATGTATGGCGTATTTAGTGAAGCAGGGACCCCGGGCGTGGTAGAGCAGGATCGGTTGAGTACCAATAAAAGTATTGCTGGTAAAGGCATTAAAGCCTATATCAGTTTTCCTGCTGCTACCAGCGAGGTGACGTTTAAATATGCTGTCAGCTACATCAGCCCTGAACAGGCGAAGAAAAATTATGAAGAAGAGATCAGCCGCAGGGACTTTGACGGCGTAGCGGCCAGTGGTAAAAAAGCCTGGTCGGATGTAATGTCGCAGATCAAAGTAAAAGGCGGTACCCTGGCGCAGCAGCGTTCTTTTTATACAGCCTTATACCGTTCCTATGAAAGGGCCGTGGATATTACGGAAGACGGGCAATATTACAGCGGTTATGATAAACAGATCCACCACGATAGCCGTCCTTTTTATGTAGATGACTGGACCTGGGATACTTACCTGGCCCTGCATCCGCTGAGGATGATCCTGCATCCGGCGAAGGAGGAAGATATGCTGGAGTCGTTTGTACGCATGTATGAGCAAAGCGGCTGGCTGCCTACTTTCCCGGTGTTGTTCGGGGATCATGCCTGTATGAATGGATTCCATTCTTCCGTAGTAATGCTGGATGCCTGGAGAAAAGGATTGCACAAATTCAATGTTGAAAAAGCCTATGAAGGCATGCGGAAAAATGCAACAGATGCCACCATGTTGCCATGGCGCAACGGGCCTAAAACCGTGCTGGATGATGTATACCATACCAAAGGTTATTTTCCTGCTTTGCGTATAGGGGAGAAGGAAACCGTGGCGGAAGTGCATTCATTCGAAAAACGCCAGGCAGTGGCCGTAACACTGGGCGGCGCTTACGACGACTGGGCGCTGGCGGAGCTGGCAGGCGACCTCAATAAAAAAGAGGATCAGCGTCTTTTTGCACCCAGGGCAAAAAATTATAAAAACCTGTGGAACGCCGACAAGCAATTCTTTTTGCCAAAAGATGGCAACGGGGAATGGATAGATATCAACGTAAAGTATGACGGCGGTGTAGGTGGCCGGGACTACTATGATGAAAACAACGGCTGGACTTATCTCTGGCAGGTGCAGCAGGACATTCCCGGTTTGATAGGACTGATGGGAGGCAAGCAGGCTTTTGAAAACAGGCTGGATCAGCTGTTCCGTGAACCGCTGGATATGTCGCGCTATACTTTCTGGAACAAGTTCCCAGATGCTACCGGCCTGGTAGGTCAGTACGCTATGGGTAACGAACCCAGTTTCCATATTCCTTACCTGTACAACTATACAGGCGCCCCCTGGAAAACACAGCAACGCATCCGCTTCCTGCTGGATACCTGGTTCAAGGATAACATCTTTGGTATCCCCGGCGATGAAGACGGCGGTGGTATGTCGGCTTTTGTCGTATTTTCTTCTATGGGCTTTTATCCTGTTACACCAGGTATTCCGGAGTATACTATTGGCAGCCCGGTGTTTGAAAATATACAGATCGCATTACCCAACAAAAAAACATTTACCATCATAGCACACAACAGCTCCGTGGTAAACAAATATATACAGCAGGCGAAGTTTAACGGGCAGCCTTTAAACAAACCTGTTTTCACTCACCAGCAAATGGTGGACGGCGGTACCCTGGAATTGTTCATGGGGCCTAAACCTAATAAAAGCTGGGGAGTGCAATAAATCGTTTCCCGGTTTAGTGAGCCGGTAACATGAATCAAGACAAATGAAGATGGCCATTCCGGAAGGAATGGCCTCTTCTTTTTGGCAAAGCAGGCACGATGCTATATCGTCTTCCCATCTTTTGAAAACTCCTTGCGGATGCCCGCCATAACATCCTGCAACCGGATGATTTTATCATCCCGCTTTAATGCCATCAGGCAGGAGTAGCGAACCACGTTGATAATAGTGCCGCCGGCCATTTCATATTTGCGGGCCATTTCTTCCAGGTTAAGTTTATCGTCCAGTACCACATGTTCCGGAAAAGATTGTCGCCATATGCGCAGGCGCTGTTCCGGCGCCGGCATGGGAAAATAGATCATGGATTGGAAACGCCTGGCGAAAGCTTCGTCAATATTGGCTTTCAGGTTAGTGGCCAGTATTACCACACCCGGAAAATCTTCCACTCGTTGCAACAGGTAAGCCACTTCCTGGTTGGCGTAGCGGTCGTTGGAAGACGAAGTTTGCGTGCGCTTGCCGAACAGGGCATCCGCTTCGTCAAAAAAAAGGATCCATTGCTGGTGAACGGCTTTGTCGAATACCTGCGCGAGATTCTTTTCTGTTTCCCCGATAAATTTGGATACCACCAGTGATAAGTCAATACGATATACCTCCATATTGAATGACTTACCCAGGAGGCAGGCAGTGAGCGACTTCCCGGTTCCGGGTGGACCGTAGAAAAGGCTTCGGAAGCCTGGTTTTATTTTATGGCCCATGCCCCAGTCCTGTAACAGGGTGTTGCCATGTTGTATCCAGGTACGTATTTCCTCTACTTCTTCGAAGGCATGCGGATCGAGTACGAGGTCGCTCCATTCCATACCGGTTTGTATGCGTTTGGCGGGAAACAGGGAATTGTAGTCCGGCCGGTGGGATTGTCCCTGCGTCAGCAAGCTGAGGTATTCGGGCGATAGGTGCAGAGTGCCGCTTAGCAGCGGCTCATCGCCGGCGGGCATTAGTTTCAGGATCTGGTATTTGCTGAAAAAATGATCGGGGCTGAAGTAATGCAGCAAATGAAAACGTGGTTGCAGTCCTTCGATGGCCAGCAGGAATGCGGCTGTTTCGCCGGTGGGCAGAAAGCCGCCATGCGATTGCCCTTTTATGCCTCCGAATTCAGTAAAACCCCTGTCGTAGGTAGCATTTTTAACGAAGAAGATATCGAGCAGTTGTGGCTGTATATGTGGTATTAATCCCAGCAGCAGGATGGTGCGCTCGGCGGTTGATACCCCATAATGTTGTATGATCTGTGCATATACGGATGGATCGCCGTTGAGTTCCGGTGGCTCCGGAATGACAGTGTCATTTTGCTGAAAGTATTGCTGCATGCGTGCTGCGGCCATTTGCGCAAACCATGCCAATTCTTTTTCGAGGGTAGCCGCGTTGGCGGCCATTAACTGTATGCCCATTCTGTATAAATTGTTTTTTCCATCCATGGAGCCTTGATCATACCGATGCCCCAAGGTAAAGTTTGCAGTATCATATCATAACCCCGCTCTTCTATGCGTAACCACCAGTCGTCGTCTTTTTGCCAGAGGGCTCCTTCCCGTTGCAGGAACGCTGCCCGGAAGCCTTCTACCGATGAGTTGTTCATCTTTTCCCAGCGCTGTATCACCACTTTCAGCAGTTCTTCACATAGTTGCTTTTCTTCTGCCGTCAGCCATATTTCGGCCGGCACCGGTTCTTCCAGCGGCAGCGCGCATAGGATTTTATTTAATGGCAAGTCATGTTCTGCGTGTACCTCTTTGCCGGTAACCATGTACTGCAGTAAATGTACCGCGCGGTGTTGCGCCTCTTTGTTTACAAATCCATCGTCGTTTACGAGACCAATCCGTTTAAAGCCATATGGAATGAAAGGATGCAGGATAATTAAACCGGCATTGTCGGTGTAGATGGTATCCATTGGTTGCTTCTTCATTTTGGCCCAGCTATCGGTTTCCCGTGGTGCGATGTCCGGAGAAACTGGTTTAGCAGCCGTTTTCGGCGGCGACGTTTGCAGGCGGTCCTTTTCGTACAGGCTTTCACGTAGCAATGCCTGGTGCCGTGTAGTAGCGGTAAGTCGCAAAGCTTCCTGCTGCAGCGCAGGCAGTATATTACGTATATGCATGCGGGATAGTGCCGCTGATGCCGGCAGTAGTTTACGTAGGTGCGTAGGAGATAGTTCCCCGGGATTAAGAGTAGTATCGTGGCGGGGTTGTTCCATTGCTGCGCCCAAAGCTTTTACCAGTCCGCTGATCAGTAGTGCGGCGATGCCCGGGGCTGTTGTGGTGATAAAGTCCAGCAGCCGGGCGGCATAGCTGGCTGCATTATACACGTGTATATGTGCGCCGAGCAGCAACAGGTGGAAGCGGCGGAATAGTTGCTGCAACTGCATTTTTTCCTGGCTGCCCGGCAGGAGAGTGGCCAGCAGGTGCTGCAGTTCATGCAGGGCATCAGTAGTGTGGCTGCTCCAGCCAAGCGGCACATCCTGCATCATGTCGAGGAAGGATTCATCGTTGAGGTGCTCCGCCATTTGTTCTATCAGCGCCGTGTGTTGCAGTATTTTACTATAGAATAACTTCCTTTCGTGCCGGCTGCGTTGCTTATAAAAGTAAACGGCTTTACGAAGGTCGGTGATGTTATCCGCCACAGTGTGGCCACCGGTTTCCTGCAGCAACAACAGGCTGTCGGGAATGGCAAATACATCCAGGCTGCGACGTACCTGGCTATCGGGCGGACCGGCATAAAATGAAAACAGGCCATATATCTGCAACCGCGCCTGCAGCTGTTGCCGGTGGCTGCTAAAAAGTTGCTGGAGTACTGTGGGAGCGGCATGGAATAAGAGAATCACCGCTGCCTTAATAATTTCATTGGTAGCTGAGGAGGTGAGCTGCCCCAGTTTTTCCGGCAACCGGTGTCGTGTAAGGAACACCGTTAGCAACGCTGTGGCTTCGTCCAGCAGTACCTGTTGCTGGCTTTCGGCGGTAATGGCAGTGTAGCGTTCCATGCGCTGCAACAGCGATCGAAAGGCAACTGCAGGCCGGTATGCCCGGCTGTTACCGGTCGTAACCGATATGCCGGACGACGCGATTGTTTTTTCCAGCCAGGGTTGCAGCAACGCCTGGATGGGTGCTACTTCCGGCTCCAGCCGGAGATACAGTTCTTCCAGCTGCTGGAACAGCGTGGGCGACAAAACAATGGTGTGCTGTAATGTTGTGATATATTCCCGGTGGTATTCGTATAGCCACTGAAGTAACGCTGCCGCATAAACGCTGTCTGTTTCACCAGCGGCAGCGGGCAGTTGCCCGCTGAGGAGAAACTGCTGTAACCAGGCTACCACTATGGCCGGCGGGGCGCCCGGTTGTACAGGCAGCCGTTCCCTGGTCGCTGCCATTGACTTTTCCGCCCGCTTATCTGTCCACTGTTGCAGGTCGCCGGCCAGTATCGTATTACCAGAAAGATGCTGGATAACGGGCAACAGCTGCTGTGCCAGGAAGCCGATCATATGCGGCGCGGCCACCGGGATCTGCGACCACGCCGGCATCAGCAGGCGTTGCAATAGAATTTCTTTGTCGATCTGCCGGTAGCGGGTGGCAGCCAGCGATTGCCAGATGGCCTGCAATACCAGTTGCTCCTGCGGTAAAGTGCTCACGTTTACCAGTTGTTGTACGGCAGAGAGCAGCGTATAGAGGTTGTCATATACTTCTTCCACGGCGGTATGCAGCCCGCGGTATTGCAGCAACCGGAAAAATACGGAAGGGGTTACGGCGTTTATCAGCCGGTACATTGCATCGGGGAGCGTACCTGCATATTCCAGTATGGTAAGTGTTTGCCCGGGCTGCTGATCAGCCAGTTGCTGCAAGAGGCTGTTGAGCGAAAAATGCGCATATGTTTTACCCCACCAGGGCATGCTGCCATAGGTGAGCAAATGAAGAATCACATCCCGCAGCAACCGCCCCGGGCCGTCGTTATCGTTAGCAAATGAGCGATTAAATCCTGCACGGAGTGAGGCTGCCGGCATAGTGTTGCCGGTTGTTGCCTCATTGTCTTCCATGGTATTGGAGGAGGACAGGAAGCCACGGTTAGCGGCGTTGCCGGGTTTTCCGTTGCCGGGAACCGTTTGTTTTCCATCGGCATCCGTTGCGGCGTTTCCACTGCGAGGAGCCGTTTGTTTTCCATCGGCATCCGTTGCAGCGTTTGCACTGCGAAGGGTCGTTTGTTTTCCATCAGCATCCGTTGCAGCGTTTGCACCGCGAAGGGTCGTTTGTTTTCCATCGGCATCCGTTGAGGTGTTTCCATCGCCAGGAATCGTTTGCTGCCCGTTGATATCTGCTACAGACTTCCCGTTGTGAGAGTGCATTTGTTTCCCGTTATTCCGCATAGCGTATGATGCGGTAGAAATAACCTGCGCTGCCCAAACTTTTATGGTATTAAGATGAGCCGGTTGTTGCGCTGCTCCGCTGGTATGCAACAGCTGCTGCCACCGCGCCGCTGCTGGTTGCTGCTGCAGTACGGTTTGCAACATTTGTTTTAATGGAGCGGCGGCGTGGTAACCGGCGTGGTGCAGCAGTTGCTCCAACACCTGTGGGGTAACTCCAGGCGCCCACCAGGGGATTGCGCCGTACAACAGGTAGTAACGCAACAAATGGATCTGTTCCCCGGTGTTCGACATCAGGTTGTTGGATGTGGTATCACCTGGAAAGTTTCTTTTTCGTATATACGATGGCGTTATTTCATCGTAAAGAGACATGATATAATTGGCCAGCCCTGTTTGCGGTAATGTGGGCTGGTAGCGGGACAGCGCTTCATAAAACAACGCAATCACTGTTTCATAGGCAAGATTGAAATGGCTGGCCAGCTGCAGAAGGTTACTGCGCACAAATTCTTTCCGGTTAAAGTTACTGCCTCTCTCCATGATGAGATATGTGAGCATAAACAGCCACACGGCTTTTTCCAGTTCACTGGTTTCCGTATGCAGCAGTTGTTGCTGCCGCTGCAGCAGCAGGATTTCACGGCTGCTGGCAATAATGAACAATGCTTCTGCCGGTTCCAGTACTTCCACGATGGCCTGTAATACAGCCACCGGAAACTGCCATACAATACGCTCACGTACTGCCTGGCTTCGGGCAATGTTGCGGAGGAAAGCGGCGAGCCTTCCGGGAGATGTATCCGATAAATGAAGCACCATATCGCCGGGCTGCGCACGTTCGGCGGTAGTTGCCCACCAGGGCATCACGCCATGCAACAGCAGGAAGGATAGCAACTCGAGTAAACGCTCATCTCCCTTGCGGATAGTGATATTCCCCTGCAGCTGATGCCGGCTGCCGCTGTGATGGTGATGTAACAGATCGGACAGGGCCTGTTGCAGGGCTGCCAGTATTTTTTCGGGCAGCTCGGTTTCCAGGTCTTTGAGCGGGATTTTCCCGATATCCAGCACCAGTGTGTCAACAGATGCCATCATATCGGCCGGGATCAGCTGTTGCAGCAGGTTTTCTGTACCGGCGCTGATGTTTTGCCGGAAAAGCCCGCTGACCATATCCTGCAGGGCAACGGCCCTGGGCCTTGCGTCGCAGGTGATATCAAAACTGTACCGGCCAATGATATGTGTATCCATTATAGCGGCACTAAATGATGAGCAAATGCAGGATCCTGTATGATCAGTGAAATGAATGCGCTCGCGGCAGCGTTGCGGTCGCCCTCTCCCCGCATGGCTTTGAGCCAATCGAAGTAATGCGATTCAAAGTCACGCATGGCGGCAATGCCCAGCCACCTGAAATGCGTGCGGAACTGCACGGCTGTGTGTTCAATGAACAACTGTTCGGTAAACCGGCGGAATTCTGCGTATTGAAAGCGCGCAGGCCATGACGGGAAAACGAGGCTCATACCGAGCTTGAAAAAGTCTTCCTCCAGCATCTGCGAGTCACTGTGTTTTACATATAATACTATGCGCAGGGATTGCGCGGTTTTCATCTTCCTGGCCAGCAATACCAGGTCTGTTACCGCTTCTTCTGCAGCTGCTTTAAACGCCGGCGTGCTGAAATGTGCGGCCGTCAGTAATTCCGGCGTGCCGTCCCTGTAAAAATAAACCTGGTACTGTTGCTGCAGCTGTTGCCAGTTAGCAAACGGCATATGAATATCCATCGCAGCGGTGAGTACAGGCAGTTGTTCCAGCTGTGTTTCCCTGGCCTCGAGCGACAGCCACTGTGCATGCCGGAGCAACAGTTTGTTAGCCGGCCCGTAGATACGATAACCAAATCGTGCGTCCTCGTATGCAGGTTTCAGCAGCAGGTGTTCGAGCAGGTAACATCCTTCGGAATCAATACTGATTTTCCTGAGGTGACGGATCATATCCTCTTGTGCCCGGGTGGCGGATTCGTAACTGTTGGCGCGTGTTACCACCTGCCACAGCCCATGAGCGGTATGACGGTATACTACCAGGTGCCGGCGCTCCTCTTCATCATATATAATCCGGTAGTTGCCCGGGTCCAATCCAAAGCGCAGTAAGGAAACCGACTGCCGGCCATAGTGATATTTTTTTCCTGGAATCAGTTCCCCTGATTCGCTTTCGGCGATATTAACCTTCAATATTTCATCCTTCAGCTTGTATTCCTTGACCAGGTGAATATGCAGATGAGGTTCGGACGACTGGTGCACGTCTACCTTCCAGCTGTCGGCATCAAAAACGGCGGTGAGACGTTTCCTTTTTCCGATAGGCACATGCAGTAACCGGTGCAGGATATTTTCATAACCGGATAATTCGCCATCGTTAAAGATATCCTCGCGGTAATTAAAGGAGCGGTTGCGGTTGGCGCTGAGCTCCGGCATATGGCGGAGTACATCGGCTTTCCATTCCAGTTCCGGGCTGATGCGCTGCGAGGGCGTATCGCGGCCGTAAATCTGTTCGTAAAAGGTTACGGGGTATTTGAGCAGCACAAGGTTGAAGCGCGCCAGCAGGTGATCCAGCACCGTATTTTTTCGTTGCTGGTATACTTTGTCCGGCTCGGTGGCATTTTGCATATTTTTAATATAGTCGTTGCCGTTATCATGTATGAACTGCTCCCATGACACGGGATGTTGTGCATGCGTGTAGGCTTTCAGCAAGGCAGCAGCGTGGGGCACATTGTAAAGCGGTTGTGTGGCATAGGTAACAGCGGGCACCTGCCGGAGATAGGGGGAGAAAAAAGTATCGAGACTACTGAGTTGCGCCAGGTAATTGGCCAGCAGCTGTTCAAAGAACAGCAGGTAGGTTTTCAGTTGTTTGGCTTGTGCCTGCCGCAGGGCGGGTGCGTCTTTTTCGAGTCCGTCGCGGCCAATGCCATAAATAGCAGGGAATTGATGTTGCAGCGAATAGTACTGTCCCAGGTTGCGGTAAGTACCTTTCAATGGTTTGGATGCTTCGGCATTTTTATGCCCGGCAAATTTCCGTCGCGCGACGGTTTTTACCTGCTCGTACATATTGAGAAAATGGGCGTCCTGCAGGTTGTATTCAAATTTGTCGCTGGAAATTTTTATTTCGTGTTTTCCATTCACCATTTCCAGGAAAGGGTAGTGCCCGGGTTTTACGGTGACGGGCTTTGCCTGGAAGGCGTTCTCATCATCGGCCAGGTAAATGGATTTTACCTTCATGATGCCCGGTACCTGTGATACCATTTTCATCAGGTCGGCGGGGTCCACGCTTCGTTTTCTTTCATGCAGGTCCGTATCGGCAACAAAGCCTCTTTTCAGCAGGGGACCGGCGTACATTTCTTCTGCCGTAAATCCGTTGATATACATCTCCGCAGCAGATACAAAGCGTACGGGCGGATGCAGCGCCATTTCAAAGGCATTGCACATCAGCGCAAGGATCTGTTGGGGTTCCTGCCTGCTGTCTACAAATACTTCCGCCTTGATATAAATTTGCTGTGGTTGCAGTACAATGGCGGGTTCAAAATCTTCCCCGATATTCCGGTACGATTGTAAAAAGTGATCAGTGCCGGCCGCCAGCTGTTTTATCTGTTCGGCATTTTCCGTTAAGTTACCCGCCAGTTCATCTGCTATCTGTATGAATACGCGGTAAACCCCTTTGGCGCAGCCGGAAGGCTGCCATGTTTGCACCGGTTCAATCCAGATGTTCTCTATGTCTTCTATTTCATCCAGCACCAGTTTACGGTAATCGTTCACTGTAACCGGCGCCGACGTGAGCATATCGGCTTTACGGAAAAATGAATGCGGCTCCGGGTCAATATTATTTTTTTTGTCTGCCAGTATTTCCTCTATCGGGAAGGCAGTCCGGTAGGCCGGATCAGTGATGGCATAACACAGTTGCTGTAAGATGGTAACACCCGGGTCATGCAGGTTATAGTCAGTCCATTCGGCGCCGGATAGCTCCTGCACCCTGGCAATAGCTTCCTTCATTAAAACGTCATAATCCATTGCGGGGGCAGCGGATTTTTCTCTGTTGATCTGGATAGGATTACCGGGCATATGACAGCAGATTAATAGTAATATTCATCGGGCATAAACATTTCATCGCTCCACAGGCGTGTGATATGATAGAAAATTTCAACGCCTTCTCCATAGTTGCTGTTGGAACGTAATTGGAGAGAATAGTTATGTGTGCCTCCTTTCCAGCGGAGTTTTATCTTATTCCAGAAAAAGCCGTAATGTGCACAGCGCTGGCTGATGCGGTTATGTGCCCCGCCATAGGCCGCCAGGGCGGTGGCATGGAGAATGGCTACACGGCCGGCGCCTTTTCTGCCGGTACGGGCCATCACTTCAAATGCCTGGCAGTTATCCAGTGCTTCCAGTATGGGATGCCATTTGCCGTTAGCCGGTACCGTACCCGCTTTAAAAGTGCCCATGCGGCCCTGCATACCGGTAAAACCGTTAATGTCGACCTTAAAGCGCGGATCACTTTTTTTACCGATACCAAGATTACCATTGATATGAAAGAAAAAACTTTTCTCCGCCATATCGGCTTCGTCGGTGGCAACACCTGGTTTAAACCGCAGACCGGGAAATTCCTGTTCTTCTTTTTCTACACAGAAGAATGGCTCCAGGTCATCGGTAGCCCGGTAAAATGACATCAGTCGCTTCGATTCGCCCAGCGTGGACACCAGCAAACCATTGTCTTCATCTTTTGAAAAACCATCTTCCTGTTTGTTGATGGTGGAATCTATCAGGTAGCCGAAATGATTTTCAGAGGGCATCACCCCATTTCTGAAATATTGTTTCAGCTCATCCCGTCCGTATACTTTTTTGTTGGATTGCATTGCCATATGATTACAATTATTTTATGAAGATGATATCGGAAGATCTGATGTGCTTACGGCGGCAGAATGGAGATGGTGAGCATTTCTTCATCGGGCGGGTAGTCGTGACGTTTGTCCGTTACCGTTATCAATGGCTGATCATTCCCCACAATCAGTTCATTGCTTATCTTCAATGCATCCATACCAACCGGCGTGGCCTCTTTATATACAGGAAAGGGAAGCACGGTGATAAGATGCTCTTCTGAAGGGATCAGTACGGCCTGCGGCAGCGAAGGGCTGATCTGTTGCAGATCGCCGGCGGCAGTGTCTGTGACATAGGCCCGGGTCATGCCCGTGTTTTCATCTTTCATAAAATAAAAATGTATGAGAGAAAAACCGGTAACATAATCCACATAAGGTTGCTGGTTGATATAGTTCAGCAGTTCCGGCTTATAAAGCGTACTGCCTATTTTCAGGTGCGATGCCGGATCAAATAACCAGGGACAGAGAAATTTCTGTATATCCAGCCGGAGTTGCTGCAGGTGGCTGTTAAGGTTGTTGTCGGTCTGGTTCCGGAATACAACACTGCATACCACTTTAACGCTTTCATATACAGGGTTGCGGATCGACAAACTAACGAACGGGGATATACGTTGCTGCATAAACGCCTGTATACGGCAAAGCGTGTCCAGGTCAACCTTAGGTTGTGTACTGTTGAACAACCCGTTATCCAGCTGTCTCGGTACCACAATGATACTTACATCTTCTTTGCTGGCCGGCGACGGGGTGTGGATGCTCTTTACAATGAGAATTTCCGGGAAGGCTTCCAGCAGTACCTGGGCAATATCCAGTGCGCTGACAGGTCGCTGCTTATGCCGCAGCCGCTCGCTCACCCGGGTATAAAATTTATTTTCCGATTCCGTTTTCCGGCCACCAAAGGAAGGGAATAGCTGCCAGATAGCCTGGATGGTACGGATATCTCTTTGGGTTTTTTTGATGGTAAGGGGAGGAATGAACAGCATCTTTTCCATGGTTTCACCGGTATGTTCCAGTTTCCGTTCCGCCGTTACAGCGTTGGGGAAAATACCGGTTACCCGTGGTGTAATGCATTCATGTGATGGCATGGAAATCCGGATCCACCACGTACCGCGTGCCAGTATCGTATTATGTGTATTGATACCCGGCGGCACCAGGATCTTGATAACGCCGCTCCGGGTGAGATTATTGGTATTGTCGCTCAGCAAATACCTACCCTCAAAAGGATACCATTTGTTATTGGCCAGGTAAGCCCAGTTCAGTTCAGGAAGCGGCGCAGTGGTATCTGTAAAATATTTATCTTCCAGCTGAAACAGCAGTGATAATTCCTCTCCGGGTTTCAGCTGGTCAAAACCAATATGCAAATGACCGGCATCGTTGATTTCCGGTAGCAGCGGGAAATAGTTGATGCCCGGACCCGGGTAAATTTCTTCATAGCCAAACGGTCCGATGTGATGTACTTCCAGCCCTTCGCCCCGTACACTCTTTTTAATGGGCTTCAGCGACTCGGAATGCTCCAGTTCATAGTTGATGGAAATGGATTTTACCACCGGCACATAAGGCATGCCGGGCAACGGCTTTTTCCGGGAAGGGTGCCTGGCATTATAGATCACAATCTCCGGGAAAATCAGTGCGTACAACTGGTGACCAAATGCTTCGGAAGGGTTGGTGAGCTCCAGTCGTATGGCTCCCTGTTTGTAAACGGTGTTGCTGTGTTTTTCTTCCTTATCCATTTTCATCCCGTTGGGGAAGCTGATCTTGTGGAAGTCTGCATCCCTTATGAGGGAAGTATCAGAAAGATAAAGATCCCCTTCTTTGTCGCGCACGGTATGAAACAGCTGGAACTGCTCCTGGCTGCCGCGTTCGGGCAAAAACACCCCATTGTTGATACTGCTGATGCCTACTTTATAAGCGTTGTTGGTCATGCCTGCCTGGTAGGCAGCGAAGTAGCTGTCGAACCCGTTGATATTACGGGGCAGATCCAGCCATTCGAGTTTTATACTGAAGTTGCTGGAATACTTATTAAATACGTTCGTGTTACAGATATCGAGGTAAGCGCCTACTGCCGGTGTGGCGCCAAACATCCGGAAGGAATGATACGCATTTATTTCTCCCATATTATTATCCAGCTTTACGGCGCGGAAGTCGGTTACCTTAGCTCTTACCGTTACCCGCTCCAATACGATATTACGCAGGAAGGAGTAGGGATGATGGAAGCTGTTATTGTTCAGCAATACCTTTAGCAGCGGAAGGGAAGAGGCGATGTCAGGACCATGCGCCTCAGGGTTGTATACGCTGAAAGCGTCATCGCTGTTGCGCAGCAGGAAGTTGATCACGATCGCATTGTCCGCCTGTTCCTGCGTTCCGCAGCGCACATTGAAGTGTTTGATCGTTCCCCAACCGGCAGGTGTGGTGTAATACAGGTTGAAGGCGCCTGACATCAGTTCACTGTTTACGATGGCGGCATTTCTGCCGGTAACGGCAGAAAAATTATCCAGGTAGGCCAGCAGGGCGCTGAAAGTTGCTGCACTGAAATGAAGACACACCTGCACAGAGCGGCCGCCCTCTGTAAGATACAATGTAGGCGAGCCGATCATAAAGCCCAGTGAGGCATCCTGCATGGTGCGAACAGATGGAGGTAGTTCATGCTGGTCTTCCCCGAGCAGGGGCCAGGTGACCGGCGGCATGGTAAGACCTGCAAATGCAGGGGCTGTTATTACCGGGTGCTGTGCGCAATACACGGCGGTTTCACGGATATTATCTGTTTGCAGTGTTTTAGCGGCTATCTGCAGATAGTTGCTTACATAAATGGTATGCAAGGCGGTGATGCCGGCGGTATGTGCCCTGAAAGGCTCCGTCAGCTGGTATTTCAGCGGATCTTTGCGTATGGGGCTGGGCGCCAGTACAATTTCTCCTTTGTCGAGGAAAAGGTTGTTTACCTGCGGCGCAGGCATAATCAGGATATGCACCCGGTCAGGTACTGCTGCCAGCGGCTGCATGCCCAGTATAGTACGATAGTAATAATCAAGATGCCTTTTAGGTATTTCGTTGATCTGATCCTGCAGGTGTTTGTAAAGCTCTGTAAAGGCCATCAGCAGCCCCATATGCGGCGTATGTTGCCGCTCGCGGAGCTGGTTCTTCAGATAGTAGCCGGAGGCGCTGGCGGTCTGGTAAAATTTAGTTCGCAGCGTATCATAGATTTCATTCAGGGAAAAGAAGCCGCTGAACGTTTCTTCTCCTCCGGCAATGCTGTTGAAAATACGCGGAAACAATTGTTGCAGCCGGCTGCTGTCGGTATTCCCGCGCAGGGTGTGGTGCCGCGTGGTTTCAAAGGGAAACAGTTGTTTTACCTGTGCTTCATACCGGTATAATTTCGCCGTTTCTTCTTCTATAGATTCAATCACCTGTTCTGCATAATGACTGATAACAGCCTGTTTGTCGGACAATGATAATTTGCGGAGTACATCCATTAATGCGATGGCAATGTCGTACAGCAACGCGAAGAAACCGGCGGTATGGCGGAACAGGCTGGCTTCATTATCTGACTTGCTCATTGCTTCCCGCAACAACAGGTATCTTTCTTCGTAGGGGGTGAACTGCAGGTTGGAACAGGTAATGAGCATGATGACCAGGTCGGCATAAAAAAAATCCTGCCAGTCGCCATCCGGCTGATCCTGGAAATCGTAGTAGTTGAACTGGCTGGCGAGTTCGGTGAGCAAGGCCAGCAAATCAAATGTGCTCCGGTCATCTACTTTTACATAGGCAGGCTGTAGTGCATCCAGCTGTCGTTCCAGCTGGCTGACGCCATCCTGAATATTTTCAAAGTAGTTACTCATCTGGTGCTGATGTTGGTACCTTCGAGATAGTAGAACGGATACACCATGTTATGCCGGGTGTTGGTGGCAATAACGATGTAGTTGATCTGCACATATGCCACGCCTTTTTCCATGGTTTGGTCAACAACCTGGCAGTCTATCATTTTAATACGCGGCTCATATTCCAGGAGCGCATGGTAGATCACATGATTCAGTTCCCCGGAGAACCTGGCATCGGCTACTTCAAATACCAGCTTCCGGATGTTACAGCCAAAATCCGGTAGCATCGTGCGTTCGCCGGGTGTGGTGGTCAATATGATGCGGATGCTTTCTTCAATATCTTCAATATCAGAAATCATCAGTACCGACGCGGCCGATTTATCGAACGAGGGAGGAAAACTCCAGCCCGTTCCGAGAAATGATTTAATATCTTTTGTCATTGTTAACCTCCTATTAAAACGGTTGGACATCCAAGTATGATTACGCCGCCGTGGGCGGTGCTATCGCCCATGCGAACAGCAGGCCGGCCACCGATCAATACGGTAACGGAACCCAATATGTTGGCGTCGGGCGGTCCAACACAGGTACACAGATCACCCACCACGGAAGCGGGTAACCCGCCGATCAATACGGTCGGCATACCGGGACCAATAATTGGTCCGCCTACATGCGGGATGGGTGGCAGCGCCGGTGTTACCAGCGGACAGGTGTGCATATCGGTAATCCTTGCGGCAGGTTGTCCCATGTGTTTGAGATTTTTTTGTGGTTTAATTGATCATCACTATTCCGCCCTGTATGATAGTAGAGGCGGAGGAAGATAAGGAGGCAGACGCGTTACCCGTAGCGCTGAAAGTAGTATCGGCCGATTGTGAAATAGTGGCCCCGCTCATTTCCAGGCTGGTAGTAGCCGCCAGCTTCACCGTCATAGCATTGATGCTGAGTTGTCCTGTGGCCTGTAAGGTCATATCGCTGGCGCTTTTGATGGTGATGCCCGCCGGCGCCATGGTAATGGAATTACTGCTCTGGTCCTGTATCACTATTTCCTGCGTGGTATCATTCAGCGCTACACTGTTGCCACCGGGAGTAACAATGGTGATGATCTTGTTTTCATCATCAAATGAAATCTTCAGCTGACTTTTGGTATACAGCGCTTTGATATAATTGTTATTATCGGCCGGTATAACCGGGGGTGTTTTCATTTTACCATATAGCGAGCCAATGATCACCGGGTATCGCGGGTCGTTTTCTACGAATGCCACTACCACTTCATCGCCTACTTCCGGGAAGAAAATAGCGCCCGCACTTGCGGTGGCATAAAAGGTAGAGAGCCTTGCCCAGGTACCTTCCTGGCCGGTAGCGGTAGATGCCAGCATTACCTGTACACGGTATTCCGCGGCGGGATCTTCAGAGATAGCCACTACGGTGCCCAGCTGCAATCCTTGTATGGCGGGCAGCTGGCCGTTGGCCGGGGAGTACGAAAAATTTTCCTGTTCATAGATAGGCTTGCTGTTAAGACCAAACTTTACGTTGGATGTCCATACGCCTTCCTTGAGCGTATGTGTTACACCCCACACATAGGCGTCACCGTTAAACCGGGCTCCCACGCCGGATAAGGTGATCAGCGTATTTGGCCATACCAGGGCATTGCCCATGAAGGATACCTGTCCGCTGATCGACTCCAGCCGCATGCGCAGCAGGTTACTGTTGGCCCATGTTTGCAGATTTTCCTGTGCCAGGGGGGAATTGGAAACCAGCTGCAGAGGTGTTTGCTGCAGCGCGGAAGCCAGTTTGCTCGCGGCAAGATTGCCTTGTGAATTTACGCTGGGCTCTGTGGCAGTGGCGGTGATCATCGACAATGTTTGCGGATCCCATGCGGCTGCGCTTAATGAAGGCACCTGTTTTTCTGCGCTGATAGAGGCATTGAACTGGATCAGCGATTCGCCGAAGGCCACTGATACTACCGGGCTGCCGCTGACCAGCGGCGGGGCGACTACCACTTTGTCTTCTACCAGTGATACCACGTAGCCATTGAAGGCTGCACGCGCCAACAGGAAATCCCAGTCGCTGCTGAATTTTTGAAACACCAGCTCATTCAAAGCGCTGGTGCTTTCCACTTCGCCGGATAGCCCGTTATTGCTGATGGCAGTGCTCATGATAGCGCTGTCGGTTTGGTTGATGAACACCGCATCTTTTTTGGTAATCGTCATTTGCACGGCATTGTGCTTACAGGTAACTACCAGGTGAAAGCCCTGATCGGTAGCCTGTATCGACTGTTTTACCACTATGCCGGTGAAGATGAGCGATTCCCCGGTGTTCCCGTAACCGGCAGTAACGGTAAGGGGATTACCCGGTAAAAAATAATCGCTGTCGCTCGCCGGAAAATCACCGATTACCCCGGTAGATGCTTTGGAAGTGGTGCCATCTGATATCACGATCTCTGCATACGATATACGATTCAGCTCATGATGAATGGTGATGGCGATTATCGGGTACGTATATTCGATGGCAGTGCCATTCGCAGTGATGGTAAACTGCAGGGTAGGATCGGCAACGTTAATAGGTACAACTGCGGTCATAATCGGTGGCGCTTATTTTTTTAACGGGGGAAAATAAAGTCCGTCACCGGGCTTTATATCATGTATGCTGTTCAAACCATTTACCCGCGCTACTTCCATGTAGTATCCCGGTTCGCCGTATATGCGATAGGTCATTAACGGTAAAGTGTCGCCGGCCACTACGGTACGCATATGCGTAAGGTCGGGCGATGATACACCGGACTCTTTTATTTTGGTAGCAAAGGCTACAGACTCGATAACGCTCATTTTGATCAGCGCCCGCAATGCGGTGCCGGTATTGCTGAACAGGGTATATTTTACACTGATATTTTTACATACGCCGGTGAAGTTGGTATTACCCCAGGTGATCCGCAGGTAGTTGGGACGATGGTCTGTTCCCTGGTAGTTATAGGCGATATTCATTACTTTTTCGATATACTTATCTACCGTTAATCCGCCGGGGATGGGAACTACGCCGGTTCCATCCACCAGCAGTTCCAGGTCAAAATTACCGGACTCCATACTGCTGAAGATCTGTGTGGGGGCCACGGCGCCCTGTTCATCAGTATTTTTATAGTTGATCGTATATTTAAGGGTATAGCTATCCGGGTTGATCACGGCGTACACACTGTCGATCAGCTGATCGGTGGCGGTAGCATCTGCATAGCCGGCCAGTAATAATTTGGTGGGTGTTCCTGTAGGGTTCATCTTGCGGGTAAGTTCTCTATGGTGCTGATTAATTTATCCATACATTCCCTGACAATCTTGTCTTTCAATGCCTGCAGGTCTTTCAGACCAGTGGAAGCAGTTGCCTGCGGGGGATGTTCTTCTACGGTGACTTTGATCACCAGTTCTCTTATTTCCAGTGGCATGATTAAGAAATTTGTTGAAAATAATCATAGCATAGTTCCAGTGTTTCGAGGGCAATACTATTTTCCTCCGCTTTGAATTCGGATACTCTCAGTGCTACGGGATAAGCATTTACAAATTGCCAGGAGGCTACCAGTCCGCGGTTGGCGTTCATAAGACTAACAACTACCGCTACCGGTGTAAAGGTAAACTGGTTGATGGCGGTTTGTGCCCAGCGTATCAGTGTTGACCCGGTGAGCATTCCTCTTTTGAGCACCAGGTTACCATATTTGGGTGGTTGGGGAAGGCGGTGACTAAACCTGTTTTCTCCTCCTTCCTTTACTTCCAGCGGAGTGATAGTAGCTGTAAGCCCGCTTACTTCCTGGAAGTTTCCCTCGTTGGTGCCTGTTACTCCCGGTACCATCACCCTGAAATAAAATCCTACGGGAGGGTACCATGGTCCTGATCCGGGTGGTGGCGGTGGTGGTGGAATAGGCATGGCAATAGCTTTGAAACAGTCAACAATAGTAATAATGGATTACGAAACACGAAGGCTTCATAATCCATTATTTTACTTGGTTAGGTGCAGTCCTTCATGCGCCACTTCCATGGTTTCCACTGCCACTTCATTGGCGTCGGATTTCATGTCGGTAACGGTCATTTTGCAGGGGAATGCGTTGGTCAGCGTCCAGTTCATGGCTGTTTGCCCGGTTTCATCGAGCAAACTGATCACGATGGTAGAACGCTTGATGGTATTCATTTTGATGAGATCATATTTATCCCAGAGGGTAGTATCTCCTTTGAAGATGCCTTTCTTCAGGGTAATATTATTAAACTTCGCGATTCCGGGCATTTTTACAACAGAGTATACAGGGTTGCTGCCGCCGCGGTATTCTATTACCTGCGTTTCGGAGGTGAGACCTGTTACTTCCTGGAATATGATCTCGTTGCCATCCCACATGACTTTGAAAGAAAACTTTACCATTGGCCATGTGGCCTGCGATTGGGTGGAGCCGTCATCTGGCATAATTGCAAGTTTTAGAGGTGATTAAATAGATTATCTGTGATGTATCAGGATTGCTGCATTTGTTGCTGGAAGGTGATGATGATAAATTCTGCCGGACGCGTCAGCGCTACTTTCACCGTGATGAGCATTTTGCCATCCAGGATATCCTGCGGTGTCATGGTGGCGCCTAATCCTACCTGCACATCGAACGCCTGTTCCGGTGCTGCGCCAGCCAGAGCGCCCTGTTTCCAGAGATTTTGCAGGAAGTTGTTGATCATACTTTTTACGGTAATCCAGGTGGTGGCATCGTTGGCTTCAAACACGTAAGCCCTGGTAGCCAGTTTTACGGATTGCTCAATCATGATCAGGGTGCGTCTTACATTGATGTAACGCCAGTCCAGACTGTTGCCATCCAATGTTCTGGCGCCCCATACCAATGTGCCGACCCCGGTAAATGGCCGGATTACATTGATGGATTTTCCCGCCATGGTATCCACATTCAGGTTTTTTTGTTCTTCACTGGAGATGTTGATCGTGGGGGCTGTTACCATGCTCACCGATACGTTGGCCGGCGCTTTCCATACACCCCGTGCATTGTCTATCAGCGTGTAAATGCCTGCCATGGCGCCGCTTGGCGGCAGCTCATTCATCAGGGAACGCAATTCTTCCAGGATATGCACATAGGTGGGACTGGCCGCTTTCAGGCACTGGTGGAAATTTTTCTTTGTGCTTTTGTCCGGTGTGGCGTTGCCTTTAAATTTGGTGATGATCAGTGCAGCTGCAGGTTCAGGTAAAATTTTATCCAGTTCTACGGAAGCGTCCAGGTTTTCAAAATCCACTTCATCCGGCTGCACGATGGTGGTCTTCAACCAGGGGTGATAAGCTGCGCCATAGTTGAGGGAATTGACGCCTATCTGTTCACGGAAGGCGCCAATTACATCCTCCAGCACATCTGATGGCTGTTGTTTTACAAGATCGAAAATGCCAAAACGGCTTTGCATCGCGGCGCAGTGCTGCAATACCTGCGTGTATACCGTGGTATAGGCATCCGCACCGAGTGCTATTATATCTGGTATGACAATTAGGGTAGGCTCTGCTTCTTTTTCCAGTATGGTAAATACGTTTGGTTTGGAGTCCGAACCTATAAAGTCGTCGGCTGCAATGATAACGCCGTCCGGCTGGTTGCCGTAGGTGCCTACCGACAAAATATAACAGAGGCTTCCGCCATTACCAAAAAACAGCCTGATACTGTTGTAGAAGTAAGCAGTGTTATTGTCTTTAACCTTTACCACCGTTGGTTTCCCGTTGATGTTAAAGGTTTCCTGTTTCACTTTTGGATCTGCATCCGCCAGCGTGAACCGGGGCTTGAACTCACTGCCAAAATGCTCGATGTACTCGGCAAAGGAAGTGATCCTGGTAGGTTTGTGGATAAGGGATTTTCCATTCCTTTCTGCTTTCTGAGTATAGCCTATGAATACAGGCACTGCAGTTTCCACAGCGGTAATGGAACTGGGGAACGCATTTTTCTCCTCAATGTAAACCCCGGGGGTCATGAAGGTTGATGCCATATGAAGTGTTTTTGTTTAGTATAAAAATATTTCTGAGTATGTTTTGTCGATAGTATGCCACGCCCTTCCTGCAGCGGATATCCTGCCGGGATCCGGAGTAGGTAGGGGGGAGATGATGACCTTGTGCTTATCTTTTTCATCCGGGTACTGATCCGCCAGTTTTAAAAAATTAGTAGTCCTGTCAGATAAGGGAATCGGCTGATTCGAAATCAGTACCGGTACCTGTTGCATGTCGGGCATGGTGGTGAGCACCGGTGCGCTGAAACAGGGAACGCCATTGGTATCCAGGATCACAGGATGGGCCAGCGATGATAGTTGTCCGCTCATCAGGAAATAGCACCAATAGGTGCTTTGCGCCGGAAAGCGGATCTCGTAATTTTCCTGCAGGGATGCATTCAGCTCGAGGGAAAGCACGCCAAATGGTTTGGCAGCCACGCCCGGCGGCGTATCCACCGCCTGCAGGTCTGCCACATCCGCATATGCCTGCCGGTGCAGCATACCGCTGGTATTTCTGCCGGCGTTGCCAAATACAAAACACCTGCTGCTGATATGCTCCGCACGTATGCCGGTATAGTTGTAAAATAAGGGATCGTTTAATACCACCTCGAAAGTGAGCGTGATATTATCCTGTAAAATATCGGCCCGGTCGCGTTTGCCGGCGCCCAGCGTATTGTATAGGAGGGTGCATCCGGTTTGTTGTTGTTTCAGTACAAGATCCGCATCCAGTAATTGTTTGCCGGCAGCAACAGGAACACGCAGGCTAATGCCCTGCCAGGGCGATGACTGGAAGAAATCGTGACGGTAACGGATAGTGGTCAATATTTCATATCGTTGTATCATGCTCTTTACAAATGGCGGAAACACCTGCCGGTTACCTGGCAGGGAGTGTTTCACCGGAAGTACCTGCCACTGCAGGCCTGTATTCTTTGATGATGGAATCGTCGAAGGTCAGCATGCGCACTTTATATAACACCGACGGCATGTAACGGGCGCCCAGCGTGGCCCACATGTTATTCATACGATCGGCGCCGGGACTTTCCAGCTCAAACGAAAGCTTACTGATTCCACTGTCCAGCATAGGCGTGTTCTGCGCAGTGAATGTACTTTTCGACTGGAAAAAAGCGACGGTATAAGACAGGAACCTCAACGCCTGCGCGTAATTATTCCCGGTGAAATAGGCGGAAAATAATACATACAGATTGATAGATACTGCCGCTGATGTTGCGTTAAATACGGCAGCACCGGTATTGGAAACGGATGCCCTTGCTGTTTCTTTTTCCACATTGACAAGGGTAACAAGCATTTTGTTTTCACCCTGTATGGCGATGCTGCCATCCTGGTTTACAATGCCGGAGAGTATCATCTTGTCTTCGTTGATCTGTAATTTTCGCTTCAGGTTGTTATTGATATCTTCTGTTACACAGCTTAGGGCTTCATAGATCATTGGAATATTATTTATGTCTACCGTGCGTATGAAAAATATATCGTTGAAAAAAAATCCGGGTTGAAAGGCGTCTGTTATTTTGAGAATGAAATTGAGTTTTCATTTGATAACACAATATAAAATCAAAAAAGCGATTTAAAATATTTTTATTTAAAAAATTATTTTTCTATCTTTTATCATCTTAAGCATCCCGATGAATCCCGCTCAAAAAATAACCGCCCGGATAATTGCATACCTCATTTTTTTACATTGCAACCTTACCGTTTACGGCACCGGAACTCATTTGTACGGTATCGGAAAAGTTGATTTCCAGGAATCGCCGGTGAAGTTGACAAAGCCTCCAAAGCCGCCACAGGAACCGAAATTGCCGAAATCTCCCAAGGTGCCGGCGAAAGCTTCAGCGAACGAAAAACTGATAAAGAAAATTTTAAGCGCTTTCCGTTTCCGACATAATGCACACGCGCGCGAGCGCGCACGCGTTTTATATATTATCAATCAAACATTAACAGATTCATTGGTTGTTAGTAAGGAAGACATACGAAAATTAAATGACGCGCTGGAGAAAAGAGAGAACCAGCAGTTTGATTCACTGATGTCCCTGCTAAATGAAATTGCATTAAGTCATGAAACGGAGCCGGCGGAAAAAGATACCGCCAGTAATACTAAAACACCCGTTCAGCAACCGGACAAATCTGTGCCGGGAACAGACCTGAACGCACTGGTTGATAAGATGATGCCTATCCTCCAAAAGAAAAGCGAGGAACAGGATGCCGAAAAAGCAAAGGATGCCCACCTGAATGCCGTACGTTCCCTCTATGGACGACCACCCGGACAAGTAGACACGCTACGGCTCAGCGATAGTATTGGCGCACGTTACATGGTACGCCTCTCGCAGAAAGTAGATGTGATGGGGATACAACCTTACTGGATGGAAAAGGGATACATTACGTATAATTTCAACGCACTCAGCACCTTTACCTTCCTGGGCTACGTGGTAGACGGACCAACCGGCCGCATACAACCGGCCTTTCAACAGAGCGATATAAAGTCCATCCCCGATGCACTTTCTGCAGGATGCAGTTTGCAACTGCTGTTCTTCGATAAGAAAAACAGTAATGTGCTTGCACTGCTTAACAGCAAAAGTGCACAAACATCGTTCGCGGATAGTCTTGGCCGTTTACTGACAACACAACAGGCCGACGGCGTTACCATCTACTTCCAGGCATTACCGGACGGCAAGCGCAGCCTGCTGACCAGCTTTTTTACTTTTTTATCGGGCACGCTGAAACAGGTTAATAGGAACTTCAGGCTGAATGTGGTGGTGCCTTCCTATGATCCGTTTTACAACTACGATCTGCATGCTTTGCATCCCTATGTGGATTTATTTATTATCGATTTTACACAGGCAGGAGGACAAACAGCGGGCCCGCTCGCACCACTCGATGGTAATCCTTCGAAGTCCGTAACGGGTGCCGTATCGCGTTACCTGCAAGGCAGCATACCACCCTCACAGCTTTCTTTACTGCTTCCTTACTATGGCGCCGTGTGGACAAAAGGTAAAAGCGGCAGCCCGGATGTGTTCAGCCGTTATGTAAGTTTCAGCGATCTGCGTCAGCAATACCCTTCTGATACGATTCCCATTTTTGATGAAACCACCGCCACTTTTTTTATACCGGTGCGCGATCAGTACGGAGAGGTAAAAGAGGAAATATGGTTTGATGATGGCATCAGCATGTCAATGAAGTATGACTACGCGCTGAAAAACGGCATCGGCGGTATTGCCCTGTGGACGCTGGGTGCAGACGATGGACAAACGGAACTCTGGGATGCATTGGTCGATAAATTTGTAGTCACGGATACCTTGTTCCTGGATACCGTTTCATTGCGGCCGCCGGTACCGGAGCATCTTACTTTTTTTCAGCGGCTGAAGCGGGAGCTGAAAATTTATGTTCAGCTATTCAAAGATCCCTGCAGCGTTGATATTTCCGAATACGAAGGAGATACTTACTTTGTTTATTTCGCTATCGGCTTTGCGTTGTTGTTCCTCATTTCCGGTGCCGCTTACTTTTATTTTGTGAAAACAAAAGGTGACGACTGGAAGTGGCGAAAGAAGCTATTGATATTGCTCGTGATATTATTACTGCTAACGGTAGTCAGTATATTTATGGCGCTTTTCCTGAACAAGGAAATGGCTTTTGTAGGCATCAGCAGCATACCGGGCAAATGCCATAGCGTGCCGCTGATGAACGTACTGGCTATCCTGGGAATAGGGGTGGTATTAGGGCTGTTGATTATGCACTTCCTGCTGCAGCCATTGTTGAAAAATGATGATGTACCATAACGGGTACACCTACAAAAGTTAATGTCATGCTCACAGATCATCACGTTACGCAAGCATCGGCTGCAGGCGGCACCGCGGCCGCTAATCACAGCAGCGAGGGAGGTATAAGTATTGTACCACCGGCGTCACCGGGTTTCATTGCTCCAACAGCTGCGGGTAATCTTTCATCATCACCTGTGCAGTTTAAATCCAATCGGACGGGTATGCCGGATAAGTTGAAGAACGGTATAGAGTCGATGTCGGGTCTTGCAATGGATGATGTAAGAGTGCATTACAACTCCGATCAGCCGGCGCAGATGAACGCACTCGCTTATGCGCAGGGAACAGATATTCATATTGCATCCGGTCAGGAAGAGCATTTGCCGCATGAAGCCTGGCACGTAGTACAGCAAAAACAGGGAAGGGTTCCGGTTACCCGGCAGATGAAAAGTATTGGCATCAACGATGATACCGCCCTGGAGCGGGAGGCGGATGCCATGGGGGCAAAAGCCTGGCACGCGGAGCCTGCTGCACAACCACTGCAACGTATGCCCGTTACCGGTAGTGTAACGCAAATGGTGCGAAGAACAGGACTGTTCGGTGTTGAAGCCGAGGTATTGGGAGGCGTGTTTGTTATCAGGGCAGAAAAAGGTTCGGAAGGACAAAACCTGATCGAAAGTGAAAATATCACCTTAGAAGAGTTTAAGTTGGGAGTGTTGAATGGAAAGGTAGATGTTACGCTCGATAATGAAGTAAAAGCAGATCTGCCTAAATTTGCACACCGGCAATATGTAATTGAATTTGTGCAGAAGGCGGTGGACTTCCAATCGGAAGATCTGGGCGATCTGAAACAGGTGGCGATTGCGTGGAAATTGGCGGCAGATTTCTGGCGTGCTTCAAAAGATAATGACAATCTGTTGAAGGGAAAAATTCCTGTGGAATGGTATACATTGAATCCCCGTTGGAAAGGCGGACAGTTCGATAACGGTGATCAGCCACATCCCGGCGTTACTGCAACCGGTGATGGGCCGCAGAAGGAATTTGAGTTCGACTGGCAGCACCATGCCTTTGAAAGTTTTATGAGTATAAAGGATGATGATCCGGAAGTGTCTGTTCAGGCTACCCTGGGTAGTTCGCTGTCTGGTATTGTAGAGGCATATGCATTGTCGAGCCACATTCTCAGAACCGGAGAGCCGGATGAGGCATTCTGGGCAGATAAAGATACCGGCGAACGTAGGAGGATGGAAATAGAAAAGCCCGGTACCATGGCATTAACCTCCCTGTTCTTTATGCTAAAAACCTATATAAATGCTATGGCGGGAAGTCAGCAGAAACGATATGCGAAGGAGTACCTGGGCTTCATGAGCAGAACATCCCTGGATATGGCGTATAGCTTGCTGCCGCCGAATATACAACAGCTATTTGTTGTCATGGTGTCAGAATATATCTGGAATAAACCCGGTAACCAGTTAACCAAAACACTAGGCAAAGCGCCGGATGCAAGGGTGTTCACACCGGATACTACCAAAGAACCACAGGCGCACGATATTACCATAGAACAGATGCTGTTAAGTATGATTAATCGGAAGAAGGGAGATATACCATTATCGCTTGCGGCCGGAGAGGAACATGCTGCCGGCGATGTGTTTTCAGAAAATAAACTGGCAGGTATCAGTGAAATTAATCCCGGTGCACCGGAAGCGATAGAGAAGTTTAAATTGAATGCGGCAAACGAAATGATGAAAGGAGAACCAGGTATTATTTTCGAAAGCAGGTCAGCAAGAGAAATGAAGTTGTCACAGATGCCGGAGCTATATACCACTTTGCTTACATCGCTGAAAAAAATGGACGAGTTATATAAAGCAACTGAACAAACGGTCAAAGAGGAGAAAACTCCTAAGCCCGTTGTGCCGCCGGCAGCGAAGAAGGAAACATGCCTGCTGATGTAAACAAAGGTATAGGCGTTTGTAATTTTCTGTAAACAACTCAGGCGATGAAAGCGACCATAGCTACCTGGAATTCAATAGCGCTCCGAAGCAATAGCTTTAGTATCGCTTTTTAGCTATTTTTGCGCATCATGACAGCGCCACTCATTCTTACATTACAACTGGAACCAGCAGCTGCAGCACATTTCAACCAGCTGCGCCGGTCCCATTATCCGGCATACGCTAATATGGTAGATGCTCATGTGACCTTATTTCACCGCCTGCCGGCAGATGAACCCCGCATTGTTGACTCACTCTCCGGCATCGGGGCACTGGTCTCTTTTACCTTAACAGTAAATGCAGTGCAACAGTATACTAACGGCGTGGCATACACGCTATTATCGCCAACGCTCCAGGTATTTCATCATTCCTTGCAGCAACAATGGTTGTCATTTTTAACCTGGCGGGATCAGCAGTTATTACGGCCGCATATTACCATCATGAATAAAGTGACCGCTTATAAGGCCCAACAACTGCATCAGCGTTTGACGGCGGATTTTGTACCTTTTGAGATAGGCGCAACAGGTGTGCAGCTATGGCGCTACTGTAAAGGCCCCTGGGAGTTAAAGGAAACCTATTCGTTTGAAGGATGAGAATGGCGTAAATGGCCCCGGAAAATTTCACAAACAGCCTCCCCGTTTAATAAGCCTATAAACTATCTTTGAGGTATGCATCATCCTGTTTCGCATTGATAAATGATAATTTAGAGCTATGGCAAAAAGTAAATTACTACGAATGGACAACGTCCTCATCGTTGTTGAGGATCTCGAAGCCGCGAAGGCATTCTTTCTCGAACTCGGATTCGAATTGGAGGGAGAGGCAAAGGTGGAAGGCCCCACAGTAGATCGTCTTATTGACCTTCAGAAAGTTAGCGCTACCCTTGTGTTTATGCGCACGCCGGACGGCCACGGACGGATCGAACTGGACAAATTCCATACGCCGGACGCGATCAGAACCGGACCTGAGAAAGCGGCGGTGAACGAACTTGGGATTCGCCGTATCATGCTGGCGGTTGATGACATCGATGAACTGGTGGCACGCATGCTTTCCCATGGCGCCGAATTGGTTGGTGAAGTAGTGCAATACGAAGACAGCTATCGGCTCGCCTACCTCCGCGGTCCGGAGGGAATCATCGTCGGGATAAACGAGCAGCTCAGGTAATGAACGGGTAGTGTGATTATCATTTTCCAGACAATAACAATCTGTTTATAGAAAGTAAA
>NZ_JAGTXB010000032.1 GCF_018224885.1 Chitinophaga hostae
TGATCACTGATCCTACTGATTAATCTGATTAACCTGAAGATCATTTGTGATCATTGCTGATGTGTGAGATCCGATCTCCGTGGCACTTTTGCCAAACATCCTGTTTCAATTTATCCGCAATTTTCGCTTTTCGTTTGCGGCCCGTTGTTGTTGGGGTTGCAAAGGTAATCAACTTTTCATTTCTACCAAATCTTTTTAAAGATTTTTTAAAATTTTATTTTTTCATTGCTGTTGACCGCAAAAGCGCTGCCACCAGGTATTAGCGGCTGTCGGGCATCTGAAAAAAAATGTAGAAATACGATGTCGGGAAGAGCTTTTGTATGCGTGCTTTCTATCAAAGCGGAGCGCAAAGGTAGGCGGAATTTTTACACTTCCAACTTTTTTGCAGTACTATTTTAAAAAAATCTCTGTAACCCTTTACCGCAAAGGATTACAGAAGCAAAGAATTATTGGCGACCAAAGCGAACCGGCTGCAAAAGCCCTTCCGGATATCTCACTTTCATCAAAAACAATCCCTGGGGGGGCACTGCAAAATCAGCATTTGTGCAATCCCTGCTCTCTACCGCTTTCCTGAACTGATCCATGGAAAGCTTCCCCCGCCCCACTCTCAGCATGGTTCCCACCAGGCCCCGTACCATTCCCCGAAGGAAACGATTGGCAGTAACGTTATAGACTATACGCTCTCCATCAACCGTCCAGAACGATTCTTCAATTTTACAGATATAGGTCTTCACCTGTGTATTTCGCTTTGAGAAAGTAGTGAAGTCACTATACTCCTTTATTATTTCCGCGGTTTCCTGCAAAGCAGCTATATCCAACTTATAAGGAAAAAAATAACCACGATCCTTCATGAACGGATCCTTATGTGTATATAAGGTGTACTCATATGAACGGCCTAACGCAGCAAAACGGCTGTTGGCATCTGCAGGCACCTGGTAGATACCTTTCAACACTACATCCTCGGGCAGGATAGCATTGATCTTGTAGATAAACTGCGGATGCAACGGCAACGCCGTATCAAAGTGAAGGAAATTCTGCGCTGCATTTACACCGGCATCCGTTCTGCTGGAGCCTGTACTAACAATGGTTTCTCTGAATAATGTACTCAATGCCCGGTCTATTTCCGCCTGCACCGTATGTGCATTTTCCTGCACCTGGAAACCGCTGTACTGCGCCCCTTTATAACCCACTTCTATAAAATACCTGTTCATATGGGGGCGAAATTAAAGAATTACGAATTAGGAATTACGAATTACGGATTTGTGAGTAGATAACAGCAAATGCCCTTCGCGTTTACCGTCTACTCACAAATCCGTAATTCGTAATTCCTAATTCGTAACTCTTATTTATGCAGCATGGCTTTGAACCTGCCCCGGTAGTAGTCATCAATTAACAGGCTTTCCAGGGAACCATACTTTTCTGTATCATATGTTTTTGAATAACCCGCATCCAGCAAGCGATAACGGGTATCATCTGCAGTCAGCAACTGTACCAGGGTTTTAATCTGGGCTGTTTCCAGGCAGTAGTTACGGGTTTGCTTGCGGAACACATCTATCATGCTGTTATCTGTTCTGGCAGCCACGAACTTACGTAACAGTTTACGGAAGGTGGCCTCGTCCATGATATTAGTACAATCAGAATTGAGTAAACGGGCATCGCTCGCTTTCTTCTTTTCCGTTGCCGGCACATCTGGTACCACTTCTGCCCCAACAGGTGCTCCTGCCGCATCTACCGCTGTTTCTTCCTCACTGCGTTTTTTCTTCTTTTTACTCTTTACCGGTTCTTCCTCTGTAACCGGGCGGGCTACGGCTACGCCGTATCCGCTGGAATCTGTAATGATATTAGGAGGGTTTTCGGTATCATCAAACAGTTTACCGCGTTTTTTCTTTTTCTTCACTGGCGCTGTTGGCTCCTCCGGTGTTGTTACCGGCACTTCCACCACTACCGGCGCAGCAGTAGCTTTCACGGCAGCCACCGGCGCCTGGGACTTGTCGTCCTGGAATTCTATGAAATCAGGATCCCCCTCCTTTGCCTTATGTTTCTTATGTTTTTTTACAGGCTCTTCTGAGGCAGCAGGAGTTGCCTTCGCCACTTCTTCTGTAGCGGCCTCGCTGGCTGCTGCTTTGCCTTCCTCCGCCAATACATCTGTTAAAATAGCCTGTTCTTCTTCTGTCAGCGGCTCTCTTTCACCTTTACGCTTTTTACCTTTGGACTTCTTTACTTCCCCGGTTTCTCCTGTTGCCACTGGCACATCGGCGGGTGGCGCAGCTGGTTTTACTTCTTCCACCGGCTCATTTCTGTCGTCGCCGGTCACTACTACTTTATCCAGGGCGGAAGAAAAAGGATTGGAGGATTTGGCCGGCGTTGTTGTCTTGGCAGGCCCCGTAACAATAGCTTTATCTGCAAAAGTGGTTTCCAGGTCTTTCTGCAGATTGGTCATCATTTCCTTCTTAGCGGTATCCAGCTCAGGAACCAGTGAATCAGCCACTGCCGCGGTTTCAGCAACCGGCGTAGCAGGAGCGCCCGCTTCTGACTTAATTTCCCGGAATGTTTGCAGGTTATACAAAGAATAGCCCGCTTCGCCGGACTGTTTCAGCAAAAAGCCCTGATCATTCTTCGCTATTTTCAGGTAAAACTGTGATTCGTGGCCTTCATCTTTGGCTAAACCAACGGTAATAGGCGTGGTACCACTCTCCAGCTGGGGTATAATAATATACCCCCGCTCGGTGGAACTCAATACTTTACCATTATGTTTTACATAAAACGGTTGTCCCTTCTCGCTCTGAATATATACGTAATGGTGCTGTTCCTGCGCCAGAAGACGGCCACAGAGTAACAAGCATGCCCAAACGAATACGACTGTCCTGTATTTGAGATGCATACTATAAATTGGTATAAAACTGTTCCTGTGCAAATATTATTCCAGCACGATCAGCACTTCGCCTTTTTCAACGGCGGTGCGCTCTGCGACCTTAATTTCTTTAACGATGGCATCTGAAGCCGATTTGAATACATTCTCCATTTTCATGGCTTCCAGGATCAATACCGGATCGCCTTTACGGATCGCCTGTCCCGGCGTAACCAGTACCTTCAATACCAGCCCCGGCATCGGCGCCTTGATGTCATTTACCTTCCTGGCCATGGCATCTTTAATACCCATAGATGCCAGTAACTGGTCGATTGGCTCTTCTATAACGACTTCAAACTGTTGCTGGTTTACCTGTAGGACCACTGTTTTGGTGTCCCGGTCTACCCGCAACACCTGCGCCTGATAGCTATGGCCGTCCATTATGATGCTATAATCGCCCGAAGGAAGCCTGGCCGCAGACCAGTCTACTTCCTGGTTATTACAGGTAACCTTTGTATCTGTATTCACGGCAAACCCGGATTTGCCATTCACTATTGCTTTGATCATAATACTGTTTTATTGGCCGCTAAGTGTAACAAAAATAGCATTTTTAACCACTTACCTCATATTTGGCCCATTTGTTTAAATTTGACTCTTTTTAATATCGCAAGCCGATACATTTGTTTAAAACTGTCTTTTACATGAATCAACATCTGAAACAAACCCTGATGGGCATGTTGATCGGAGGAATAGCAGGTCTGGGAATGAGCACTCCCCTGATGGCCCAATCCGATAAAGCTGGCCAGGAAGACCCCGCACTAAAAATTTACCGCGCCTCTGCCACTAAAGTGAACGACCTGGTACATACCAAGCTGGATGTACGTTTTGATTATGCCAAAAGATATCTCTATGGCAAAGCATGGATTACCCTGAAACCTCATTTTTATGCCACTGACTCCCTCACACTGGACGCCAAAGGTATGGACATCAAAGATGTAGCTGTTGTAAAAGCTGGTAAAAACAGTGCGCTGAAGTACAGCTACGACAGCCTGCAGCTGCACATTGCCCTGGATAAACGATATAAACCAGGCGAATCTTATGTCATCTATATCAATTATACTGCAAAGCCGGACGAACTGAGAACAAAGGGCAGTGCAGCCATTTCGGAAGCCAAAGGCTTATACTTTATCAATCCTGATGGAAAAGACCCCAATAAGCCCATTCAGATATGGACACAGGGTGAAACAGAAAGCTCATCTGCCTGGTTTCCAACGATAGATAAAACCAACCAGAAATGCACAGAAGAAATCAGCATGACGGTGGAAAAGAAATATGTGACCCTCTCCAATGGCAAGCTGGTGAGCCAGAAAAACAATGCTGACGGTACCCGTACAGATACCTGGAAAATGGACCTTCCCCACTCTCCCTACCTTTTTATGATGGCAGTAGGCGACTATGCCATTGTAAAGGATAAATGGCGTGGCAAAGAAGTAAATTACTATGTAGAAAAAGCCTATGAAAAATATGCCAGAAATATTTTCGGTAATACCCCGGAAATGCTCACCTTCTACTCCAAAATACTCGGTTATGATTATCCATGGGTGAAGTATTCTCAGATCTCCGGTCGTGACTATGTTTCCGGTGCTATGGAAAACACCACCGCTACCCTGCATGGTGATTTCATACAAAAAACTGATCGGGAATTACTCGATAACAACAACTACAATGAAGCCGTGATAGCTCATGAACTGTTTCACCATTGGTTTGGCGACCTCGCCACTGCGGAGTCCTGGAGTAATCTTACCGTCAATGAATCTTTTGCGGACTACAGCGAGTACCTGTGGCTGGAATATAAATATGGCAAGGACGCTGCAGATGAACATGGATTTGAAGCTGTACAATCTTATATGTCGATGGCTCAATACTCCGGCGATAAGGATCTGGTTCGTTTCCACTACCATGATAAAGAAGATATGTTTGACCAGATCACCTACCAGAAAGGCGGTCGTGTGTTAAACATGCTCCGCAATGCAATAGGTGATTCCGCCTTCTTCAAGTCGCTGAACCTATACCTGAAAACAAACGCATTCAAAGCGACAGAAGCCCACCAGCTACGCCTGGCCGTTGAAGAAGTAACCGGTCGTGATATGAACTGGTTCTTTAATGAATGGTACTTTGGAAAGAGCTTCCCCCAACTGGATATCAGCTATAAGTATAACGATGCTGCCAAAACAGTTACTGTTATTTTACAGCAGATACAGAAAGAAGCCAAAGTGTGGCAGATCCCTATGGCTGTTGACATATACGCCGGCGGTAAGATAGAACGTCATTCTATTTTTATGGAAAACAAGGTGGATTCATTCACCTTCTCTTATACTACCCATCCTGACCTGGTAAATGTAGATGCAGATAAAGTAGTATTAGCTAAGATAGATGACCACCGTGCATTCAGTACTTATGTTTACCAGTACTCGCATGCGCCCAATTATATGGACCGCCGCATTGCCATTGATGAAGCAGCAGACGCCCAGGCTACCAATCCCGAAGCGGTGAAGGTGTTGCAACTGGCGCTGAAAGATAAATATCATGGCTTAAGAACTTATACCATCGGCAAACTCACTATGACGAACAGTACAGTGAAAGCCGCTACCCTGCCTATTTTGCAGGAACTGGCCAAACAGGATCCCAGCTCGCTCGTACGTGCGGCAGCGTTACAACAACTGGCTGAATTGAAAGATCCGCAGTATAGTTCGCTGTTTGAAGCTGCTACGAAAGATAAATCCTACAGTGTGGAAGCCGCAGGCCTGGAAGGCCTTGCAGCGCTGGATCTGGATAAAGCCTATACCCTTGCCAAACAGATGGAAGGGGATAGCAAAGGTAAACTGGTCAATGCCATTGCTGGTGTTTATGCCAGGAAAGGCAATGCAGCTGATATCTCATTTGTTGCTACCAAATTTGAAGAAACCAGTGGTCAGGATAAGCTGAATGCAGCGTTCGACTATCTTGGCTTTTTATCTAAGGTAAATAATACACCCGCTGTTATCAAAGGTGTAGACCAGGTAAAAGCAATGACTGCGCAGTTTAACAACCCGCAGGTAAGCACTTACGTCAGTAACTGGATGCAGGAAATCAGCAAAAACAAATCCCAGGAAGCAACTGCCGTTTCCGGCGCCAACAGGGATGAACTGCAAAAGCAATCAGCCTATATGGGTAAGGCTGCTGAAGAAATAAGAAAGTCGATCAAAGAATAGTAGGTGGGTCTTGCCGAGGATTTTTTCTTGCCCAGGATTAGACTGATTTTGATGATTTAAGGATTATATTTTTACAGGATTAAAAAAGATTAGCGAAGACAGAAGCGGATACTCGCTTTATCTTCGCTAATCTTTTTAAAATCATCAAGGAAAAAATCCTTAAATCATCAAAATCAGTCTAATCCTGGGCAAGAAAAAATCCTGAGCAAGGCCAAACCTTCGGCGTTACAGCTCCGATTCTACCAGCGCCCCTACAGCCGGATCCCAGCGCCATAAGCTGTTGACCAACCGCACGCCGCCCAGCCACCGGTGTTCCAGGGAAACATAGTCCAGGTAGTTTTCTTCTTCTTCCAGTATTTCTTTTCCCAGGCTGGTAATTTTAAGCATCTGGTCATGCTCCTCAATTACGCCGGCGCGAACCATCCGGTTAACCAGGATATCGAGTTGAAAGTTGGTGAAGCCATATATTTCGAGTTCATTCCAGAAAAGCATGTAGAGGTCGTACCAGCGGTAGTTACCCAGTACCAGTCGTAACAGGAAATAATGCTCAATGGTACTGAGTCCTGTGTTTACATCGGGAAATCTTTTCAGGTGGGCATGAATGGCTGCTGGCAGGTATTTAAGATTACCGGTAGGTAGTTTACTGATTGTTTCCAGCGCCTGCGGCGTGTTGAGGCACCAGGCGTCCCAAACATCCGCGGCCCGGGTAAGATCATTGGGCTCCAGCCTGATACGTTCTTCAAATGTTTTAGGCAGGTCATCCGGTTGCACATGATGCTGCAGATCGGCAATACTGATGGGAGGAAGTGTGGGAAGCTTGCTGCTGATATAATGCAGTATAAACAGCATATTGATCTGGCAGAACAGGTCGTATTCAAACCAGAGGATAATTTCATCAGCAGAGGAGCCGGAGAGGTCCAACCTCTCCAGCTCCTGTACTATATTGGTAAAGTATGTTTGTTTATCTATTCCGTATTGAAATTCCAGGTGTTTAGCGCGGCTTTCAAAAAACGCTGTAAGATCTTTGGTATACTTTACTTTTCCTTCGCACATCATTTCTCTGCATACCACTACTTCACCGGGTATCTTACTTTGCCGGAACAAGGTAAGGGTAGCATCTCCATTTAACACATGCAAGTATTCCATAAAATAATTTTCAGATATTACCAGCTGCCACTGGCGCCGCCTCCTCCGCCGGACCCTCCGCCGAAGCCACCGAAGCCGCCTCCACCGGAACCTCCGCCACCGGACCAGCCACCACCACCGCCGCCGCCAAAGCCTCCCATACCGCCTATTACCGGCCATATCCAGCCTCCGCGCCTGTTATAAGTGGTGCCGCCACCGCCTCTGCCGCCACCGCCGCGACCAATAATAGAAACAACGATCACGATCAGCATGATCAACAGGAACAGACCTCCCGGGCTGATCCCCGGCTTACTCTGCTTTGGATCCGCCCTGTATTCACCGGCAGCAGCTTTCTTAATAGCATCCACTGCCCCGTCGAGCCCCTGGTAGTAATGGCCCTCCCGGAAAGCCGGCTTGATAATCTGGTTAATGATATCGCTGGCAACGGCGTCCGGCACCACGCCTTCCATACCATAACCTGTTTCTATCCTGATCTTCCTGTCTTCAACTGAAACAAGAATTAGTATTCCATTGTTCTTGCCTTTTGTACCAATCCCCCAATCACGCAATATTTTTAACGACACCTGGCTTACATCATAATCACCGATCGACTTCAGCGTTACGATGGCTATCTGGGTAGAGGTACTATCGAAATAAGCAACAACTTTGTGTTCCAGGGCATCGTCTTCATCTTTCAGCAATACACCTGCAAAGTCATTTACTAAAGTTGGAGGATTAGGCCGGGGAGGTATATTCTGCGCTTTCGCCAGCAAGCCCGCCATCATTAATAATCCCGGTAAAAACCAGCGTAGTATCCTCATTGTTTCTAAGCTAAAATCGTTTAAAAAGAGTGGCCGTTATTTGCCGAAGACGATATCATCCGGCAATTCGTTGACATCGGTGCCGGCTTCATGCGGAAACCAGGTGCGGAGTGAAGCCCCTATTTCTGCTATACATGCTTCGATGCCTTCAATGATACGATTATCCTGGAAATGGTCTATCAACAACCCTGCTTCTTTTATCCAGAAGTCGTCGCCCACTTTGTCATGTATGCCCTGGTCGCCCAGGATGGCAAACTGCCGGTCTTTAATGGCCACATATACCAATACGCCGTTGCGCAATTTAGTTTTTCCCATTTCCAGTGATGCAAAGGCTTCTCTGGCCCTATCCATGGGGTCTACATAGGTGCAATGACTTTCTACAAACAACCTGATTTCTCCGGATGTAAGTCGTTCTGCTACCCGGATAGCCTGCACCAGTCTATTCTTCTCCGTTTCTGAAAAAATCTCTTTTCGTTTAAAAGGAAAAATGCGCATGCGTTATATATTTTTAATTTCCGGTTACTGACGGCAGGAGAACTGACCGGGAAACTTGTCTTTCCCGGCCGGCGTCCACATTGATCAGGAACCGGAAATACTCGTATGGGTTATTTTAGAATTTCACCTGTGGTGCGTTTTCAGCACCAGCAGCTGCTTCGAAGTAACCTTTTTGTTTAAAGCCTGTGATACCCGCAACGATGTTGGTTGGGAAAGCACGAACAGAACTGTTATAACCATTTACGGCTTCGTTGAAGTCATTTCTGGCAACGTTGATCCTGTTTTCAGTACCTTCCAGCTGTGCCTGCAGGTTCTGGAAGTTGGCGTTTGCTTTCAGGTCCGGATAACTTTCAGACACCGCGAGCAAACGGCCTAATGCCTGGCTGAGCTGACCTTGTGCAGCCTGGTATTGCTGGATTTTTTCAGGGCTCAGATCATTCACATCTACCTTGATCTGTGTAGCGCTGGCACGTGCCTGTATCACTTTCTCAAGGGTTTCAGTTTCGAAGTTGGCGGCGCCCTTTACAGTGGCTACCAGGTTAGGAATCAGGTCAGCGCGGCGTTGATAGCTACTCTGTACCACTCCCCATTTATTCTTCACGTTTTCATCCTTAGTCACGAGGCCGTTGTATTTACCACAACCAAACATGCCTAATAATACGAGTACTACAATTACAATAATTCCTGTTTTCATCTGAATTAAAATTTAAGTTTTAAGTGCCGGCAATGATGCAAAACGTATTCCCGTTTTAAGGCTTACCGGTGTACGTGTTGTTTTCACCGGTGAATGCTATAAAAAAAGCGGTAAACGCAAGCTTTTCACGCCTACACGAAAATATGGAAACTAAGCCACTAAATAGCTATTGGATAAGGAAACGGCAATTTTTTAAAAAAGTTCATTCATCCTTGAAATATTCATCATAAAACAGTATGTTTATATGTACCTTTGCAACGTATAAAACGTTGAACGTTTTACTAAACGATCTATGGTGAATGGGGTGGAATGGATACAAAATCGATATCAAAGGTTCATTGTTTCTAACTCATTTATTATCAATAACTTGGAACTAAGTCTGCTTAAATGAGTGCACAACACATCCATATACTCTATATTGATGATGAAATACACAATCTGAATGCCTTTAAAGCTTCTTTCAGAAGACTGTACAACGTAGTAACGGCTACCTCGGCGGAAGAGGCAGAGAAGCTCCTGGCCGAACAGGAATTTCACATCATTATCTCGGATCAGCGAATGCCCAAAACAACCGGGATAGAGTTTTTTGAATCCATACTGGAAAGGTATCCCGAACCTATTCGTATGCTGTTAACAGGGTATGCCGACATTAACGCGGTGGTAGATGCCATCAACAAAGGACAGGTATACAAGTATTTCTCCAAACCCTGGAACGAAGAAGAACTGAAACACAACATCGACAAAGCATATGAGGTGTATGCCCTTCGTAAGGAAAACAAAGAACTGACCGCCAAGTTGCTGGATGTAAACCAGAAGCTTGAGTTCCTGGTACGACAGAAACTGATTTCCTGATCCTTTAATGCGCCCCATCTCTGACTACAGTTCCCTTACAGGAGCCTGTTATCTTATTATACCATTGTACTTCCCTCAGCCCGTTCATCAAAATCCGCCTATCTGCAATTTCTGAATGTTGATTTTCCTTTAACTTGCACCACATTGTGAACTTAATTTCCTGAATCATGCAAGTTTGGAAAGATTACCAGGCGGAGAATAAAGATCGTTTCCTGGATGAATTACTGGCGCTGTTACGCATTCCATCTGTGAGTGCGGATTCCCGTCATAATGGAGATACACAGCAATGTGCAGAAGCTGTAAAGCTGCGCCTGCAGGAAGCCGGCGCTGAAAAAGTAGAAGTGTGTCAGACTGCAGGTCATCCTATCGTTTATGGAGAGAAGATTATAGATCCGTCCTTACCCACCGTACTGGTATACGGCCACTACGATGTACAGCCCGCAGACCCGCTGGAGCTGTGGCACAGTGGTCCGTTTGAGCCGGTGATCAAAGACGGCAACATATATGCCCGCGGCAGCGCCGACGACAAAGGCCAGTTTTACATGCACGTAAAAGCCTTTGAAACCATGAACAAGACTAACACCATTCCGTGTAATATCAAGTTTATGATTGAGGGCGAAGAAGAAGTAGGCTCCGCGAACCTGGGCATCTTCCTGAAAGAAAATAAAGAGCGGCTGAAAGCTGATGTAGTATTGATTTCAGATACTTCCATGATCAGCCTCGAAAACCCTTCCATTGACACAGGTCTGCGTGGCCTTGCCTATATGGAAGTAGAAGTAACTGGTCCTAACCGCGACCTGCACAGTGGCGTTTATGGCGGCGCAGTGGCTAATCCTGCAACCGTCCTCGCAAAAATGATTGCTTCCCTGCACGACGACAATAACCACATCACTATTCCAGGCTTCTACGATAAAGTACAGGAGCTGAGCGCAGAAGAAAGAACCGCACTGAACGCTGCTCCGTTTGATGAGGAAGAATATAAGAAAGACCTGGGAATAGCAGATGTATGGGGAGAAAAAGGTTATAGCACCATCGAAAGAACAGGCATCCGTCCTACCCTCGAAGTAAACGGTATCTGGGGTGGATATACCGGCGAAGGCTCTAAAACAGTTTTACCATCCAAAGCATTTGCCAAGATATCCATGCGCCTTGTTCCTAACCAGGACTGGCACGAAATATCTGACCTGTTTACCAAACACTTTGAAGCTATTGCACCGAAAAGTGTAAAAGTGAAAGTGACCAAACACCATGGTGGCAGCCCTTATGTAACACCCACCGACTCTGTTGCATTCAAAGCAGCCCACAAGGCGATCAATGCCACGTTTGGCAAAGATCCTATTCCTGTTCGCGGCGGCGGCAGCATTCCCATTGTAGCACTGTTTGAAAAGGAACTGGGACTGAAAACAGTATTGATGGGTTTTGGCCTGGATAGTGATAACCTGCACTCTCCCAACGAGAAGTATGGTTTGGACAACTACTACAAAGGCATCGAAACCATTCCATATTTCCACAAATTTTTTGCGGAAATGGCAAAAAATAATGGTTAAACACCGGCAGTTAGCTCCAGGTAAAAGCCGCCATCTCCGCTGCACTTACTAAAAGCTAACTGCTAAAAGCTAAAAGCTTATGAGCACTCCTGAAAAAGTACGCGTCGACAAATACCTCTGGTCGATCCGGGTATTTAAAACACGCAGCCAGGCTGCAGATGCCTGCGACGGCGGTAAAGTAAAGATGAACGGCTCCTCTGTAAAAGCTGCCAAGCCGGTAAACATCGGCGATAAGTTTGAAATCAGATCAGAAGCCCGTAAATGGGTGATAGAAGTAACCGGCCTGCTATCCAACCGGGTAGCGTACAGCGAAGCCATTAAATATTATCTTGATACAACACCTGATGAAGATAAATTAGCGCCAGCCTTTGTACCCTCTGTATTCCAGACCGGTAAACGGCAAAGTAAGATTGGCCGTCCAACGAAAAAAGACCGAAGAAGTATAGAAGGTTTTATGGAAGGAGACGGGGAAGAGTAGGTTTTCACAGGATATTTTACAGAAAAAGGCGCCGCTCTGCACGTTAGCGGCGCCTTTTTATTTTAAACGCCTTGCCAATTGAAGCGCTCTATGCTTTTTTCTACAATTTCTCACTTTTGCGTAGTAATTTTGCCACCTCATTCTTAAACTAAGGATTATCAATGCCTAAACAAAGCGACGTACTTGCTGCGGATTTCCTCGTGAAAGTAGCAGAAGAATTTGGTACCCCGGTATATATATACCATGCAGAAAAGATAAAAACCCAGTATGAAAAGCTCCAGAAGGCTTTTCATAAGGCCGACACCCGCTTTTTCTACGCCTGTAAGGCATTGACCAATATCAATATCCTTAAGTACATCAATTCCATTGGTTGCGGACTGGATACTGTATCCATCCAGGAAGTGCAATTGGGCCTGAAGGCCGGATTTGATCCTAAAAACATCATCTTTACCCCCAACTGTGTGGATTTGCAGGAAATTATTGCTGCAAAAGACCTGGGCGTAATCATCAATATAGACAACCTCTCTATCCTGGAGCAGTTTGGCAATAAGTTCGGCGGCAGCTACCCGATCTGCATCCGCCTGAACCCGCATATCATGGCAGGTGGTAATTTCAAGATCTCCACAGGCCATATCGATAGCAAGTTTGGTATTTCCATCCACCAGATGCGTCATATTGAACGTATTATCAATTCCACCAAATTGAAAGTAACAGGCCTGCACATGCATACCGGCTCTGAAATCAAAGACGTGGATGTGTTTCTTCGTGGTGTAGAAGTGATGTTTGAAATGGTACAGCATTTCCCTGACCTGGAATCTATTGACCTGGGCAGCGGCTTCAAAGTAGCCTACCAGCAGGGCGATCCTGAAACCGATATTGATCTGCTCGGTAAGAAACTGAGCGAAGCATTCAACAACTTCGCGAAATCATACGTACGCCCACTCCAGCTGTGGTTCGAACCAGGAAAGTTCCTTGTAAGTCAATCCGGTTACTTTGTAGTAAAAGCTAACGTGATCAAACAAACAACGGCTAATGTATTTGTAGGCGTGAACTCAGGCTTTAACCACCTGATCAGACCTATGTTTTACGATGCCTTCCACCTGATCCGTAATATTTCCAATCCTAAAGGCACCGAACGGATATACACCGTAGTAGGTAATATCTGCGAAACCGACACTTTTGGATGGGACAGAAAAATAAATGAGGTAAGAGAAGGTGACTACCTGGTGTTTTATAACGCCGGCGCCTATGGCTTTGAGATGTCTTCCAACTTTAACTCCCGCCTTAAACCAGCGGAAGTACTGGTAAGAGATGGCAAGCCACACCTGATACGTAAACGCGATACGATAGACGATCTGCTCAAAAACCAGATTGAGCTGCAATAAAATTCCCGGTTTTTCAGAAATGCAGGTAATTGATTTTCAGATATAATATCAATTACCTGCAGCTGACCCGGATGTTGAATACAATATTTCCCCTACCTTTGCGTCTACATTAGTATACTTCCCTCTGTTATTCCTGCACTGATTTTACTGTAATTGTAATAAGATATTTTTTTGCTGGCACACCAAAATTGATGGCCTTTGGTTATAATTATACGTTGATATGAAAGTTTTAACTGCACACCCCGGTGTATTTAACGATGATAAAGTAATTGAGTCTAATATATCATTCGTCCCCTTCCTGAATTATTTAAAGGAAAAGGTAAATAATGCCGATGAAGTCCGCTCTCCTTTCTATAAACTCATCATTGATAAGTTTGAAAGCAACCCGGATACCCTGAAGCCCATTTCCAGTGATAGTGATCTGAGCCCTTATAAAGAATACCTGGACCTGTTGATATCCGCCATTTTCCCGGTAACAACAGATGCTACCAAAGATATTTATGGCATTGGCGTACCTTTTAAATTCGCCATTTTCTACTACTCTGACCTGTTTAAGCAGTTGTTTACAGAGAATGGGAAAGAACTGACCGCTGTTCCGGATGGCATTTCACTGGCCCAGGTGAAAAAAGATAAGATCACCTGGCTGTATAAGCTCATCCTGGAGAAAGTGTATCATTTTCCGATGACCTACAAGAACGAAATCATCCATACTGTGGAAACACCGGATGGAGGTAAACGTTATGTAAAGGTGAATATAGACCCACGCTTTGTAGAGGTAAAAGTAAAGGGCAATCTGCCGGTACTGAACTATGATCAGTTCTGTTCCAAACAAATTACGCCGGAAGCACTGCAGGAACTGTTGCCCACCAACATGTTTTCCCTGGAAGGCTTTGTGATCTGGACGGTAAAAGATGTTACACAATCCGAAACGCTCAATAATATCAAAAGCCTGGTGATGAATATGCGCGCCAGCAATGAAATAGAGAGCTATCGTACCCTGGAAAAAATGATCCCGGTGATACTGGGCGTTCCGGACATCACCGCCCACGTAGTGCCCTTTCCGAAGGTAAACGGGAAGAATGTACTGGAAGAACAGTTCTCCAATACAGATCCGATCCTGGGAGTAGGCAACAAAAAACAACAGCAGCATTTTTTCCAGTTATTGCTGGAACACGTGCAACAGCATCCTATTCCACTGATTGTTCCGGATGTAAACGAAACCACCATCGCACCGCATGCTTTTCTCAAGTATCTGCCTATAAAAAATATCAGGAGCTTCCTGGTATTCCCGATCACCCATAAAAAGGAGATCCTGGGCGTACTGGAACTGGCATCTTCCACACCTAACCGGCTATCTGCCGATCCTTTGTGGAAATTTCAGAACACCTATCCCCTGCTGGTACTAATGCTCAACCGCAGTATGAACATCCTGGAGAGCCGCTTAAATGAAGTGATCAAGGATCAGTTCACTGCCTTACAACCCTCCGTAGAATGGAAATTCGTGGACGCAGCCTGGAATTACCTGCTCACACCAACAGAAGAAAGAAAAGATATTGAAAGCATCAGCTTTGAAGAAGTATACCCGCTCTACGGTGCGGTAGACATCCGCAATTCTTCTGTGCAGCAGGGCAATGCCATCAGGGAGGACTTACAGGAACAACTGGAGCTGATCCGCGATACCCTCGAAACCATCGGGCAAACCATACATCTGCCGTTGCTGGAAGAGCTGCAGTTTAAAACCAACGACCTGCTGAATAACCTCAGCGATAGCCTCTCTGCCGGCGAAGACCTGAAAGTGAACGAATTCATGGAACAGGAAATACAACCCGTGCTGGAGCATCTCTGTGAAGGTAACGACACCCTGAAACCACTACTGACCAACTATTTCGCCAAAATGGATAAGTCAGAAGGACATGTATATCATCACCGGAGGGAATACGAGGAAAGCTTATCAAAAATCAATGCGGCCATTAGTCAATACCTGGAAAAAGAGCGCCAATACATACAGCATTCCTTCCCATGCTACTTTGAGAAATACCGTACAGATGGTGTGGAATACACCATTTATATTGGTCAGTCTATTGCACAGGAAAAGAAATTTGATCAGTTGTACCTGCGTAACCTGCGCCTGTGGCAGCTTTCTTCTATGGCTCATATTGCGAGGCTTACGCATAAGCTGGGACCCAAATTAAAGACCCCGCTGCAAACCACACAGATGATCCTCATGCACAGCGCTCCTATCACTATCAGCTTCCGCAGCGATGAGCGCAGATTTGATGTGGAAGGCGCGTATAATGTCCGCTATGAGATTATCAAAAAACGTATCGACAAAGTACATGTAAAAGATACCGGTGAAAGGTTAACACAACCCGGCACCATTGCAATGGTATACTCTTATGTAAGGGAAATGGAAGAATTGAAAAAATACATCACCTTCCTTCAAAGCAAAAAAATATTGCTGCCCGAAATTGAGATGCTCGACCTCGAAGAGCTACAGGGCGTAAGCGGTCTGAAGGCACTCAGGGTGAGAGTGAATATGGAGGAGGAGTAAGCGGATTTTTTCTTGCCCGGGATTTCAAAGATTTTGATGATTTACAGGATTTTTATTTTTTGATTTAGCGAATTAAAAAAGATTAGGGGAGATAAAAGCGGATATGCTTTTATCTCCCCTAATCTTTTAAAAATCATCATAGGAAAAATCCTGTAAATCATCAAAACCTTTGAAATCCCGGGCAAGAAAAAATCGGCTAGAATTTAAAACCGAAAGTCACATACGGTACGGTTTCTTCTTTGGAATGACCTACTACTGCGGTAATAATAAGCGCATTGATAGGCGCTACATAAATACCACCGCCGTATCCATCGTGCCATACATGCGATGTTTCGTTCTCCCGCCATACACGTCCTACATCGTTAAAGGCGATCAGTCCTACCCCTGCAGGCAGTACATATGTTTTCAGATCGAAGAGCTTCACGCGTATTTCTGTGTTGTTATACACATTGGCATCGCCGGCAAAACGGAAGTTGCGGTAGCCGCGCAGGTTCTGCACACCACCTACCGTAAGCGCCTGGAAGTATTCATAGTTGCCCCATAGTTTGCCACCACCAAAACGGCTCACAATTACAAAATTAGCAGGTATGCGGAAACTCATATACAGGCTCAGGTCGGACTGCAGCTGCGTAGTGTTGTGACTGCTATTATTCAACCCAAAATTACCGGCATAGGTGGTTGTCCACAGGACGCCGCGTGTAGGAATGATCTTATTATTACGGGTATCTATAGTAGCTACTATCTTGCCGCCCGCATAGGCTTTGTTGCTGTAGATACCGGCGGAGTCCAGCCCGTTGTCTTTGAAATTAGTGATGAAACGGTTATCATTTTCCTCCTTATTAAAAGCATAATTATTGAAAGTTGGGCCATACGCTATATTCAGGTGATTCCCGAAACTCGTTCTCAGCAACGCTTCCGCGGTATAGAAATTATACCTGGCCCGGTAGTAGGAAATGGTTTTGTTATTGGATTTATCAAACACCGTTTCGTTGCCATAGCCAAAAAAGTTGATGGTATTATTGGGCGCTTTGGCTCTGGCAAATACTAACAGGTCTGATTTTCCAATCACATCAGTATACTCCCCTTCGTAGCGGAAGTTCCAGGCACGTGTTGCCAATGCGTGGGTGGCTGTAAACAAATGCTTGGTGGAGAAAGGCTCTCTCCTGAAAGCATGACGGGTAACAGACAGGCCTAAACCCAGCAAAACACCGTCATCGCGGTTATAACCCCCTGCCAGCAGCGGCATTGTTTTTTCGTATTGGAAAGCGCTGCGGTTGTATTTAATATTCTCCGGGTCGTTGGATAAACGGCGTTGCTCATTGCGTGTCAGCGCAAAACTATCTTTGCCGGTACGCTGGTCGTATATGCGTATCCGTTTCCCTGCTTTTACAGTGGTGCTATCTACGTAGGTATCTGCTTCTTTGCCGCCAATAAGTCTTATACGTATAGGTGTGCCGTGATCGCCTTTTATTTCAAAACGGTCGTTTCCACCCATGCCGTACACATTTACTTCTTTGGTAACAGCCGGATCAAAAGTGCGGGAATAGATATTCTGTTGTACCACGCCCTTTTTGCTGATTTTAAACATATTCAGCGCTACGGCGCCGCCAGCCTGTTTCTCCACGGTAATCAGTTCATTCTTTTCTGTAGCGGGGATATCTACACCCTTAGCAAGGAACCGATAATATTTGAGCAAATTCTTTTCCAGGATGTTACGGCGAACAGACAAACGATGGAGCATCATTGGGCCCACCTGCGCTTTAACGGTATCGGGAAAAGCGTTTACAGCAGCCTGCAGCACGCTGTCGGTCATCTTCTTCAAAAATTTATCCGTTTGTTTTTTCCAGTCTTTTTCATCCATCTCGTTGAGGAAAGAACGGTCGAAATAACGGGTGCTGAAGTTAAAGCCGTTGATATCCGGGATACCATCACGGAATCCCTGTATGGCCGGCAACAGCCATGGTCTTGTTGCAGCGCGTGGTATGACACCACCGTTAATAAAAAATGCCTGATCACGGTCGCGGGGAACCGGGTAATAATAATCTTCTCCCTTATGCGACTCCTTATACCAGCGCCACTGATCATCGTGGCGGTCAAAGTCCATAATGTACATATCAAGGATACGGGCCCGCAGCACCGACTTCTGGTCTACATGCACGTCATTGTCGCCCCAGATCTTTGCGAGTACTTTTGGGGTGTTGTATGTTTTATCATTTTTGCCCGTCATGGGTTCTCTTTCTTCAAAGAGATACAGTTCGTTGCCATAGTCGCTGGCAAAGGCCCCTAGTGCCGTATCTGCGGGCAGGTATACAAAGGTTGGATTGGTATGTGGTACACCGGCAGCTTCGGCCAGCACGCTTACCGCCAGCGGCGCATACGGGTTGGCAGCTGAAATCTGATCCTGCACCACTTCTTTGGCGATGGTTTCCCTCAATATTTCGGGGATAGCGGCCAGTGGAAATTTCCGGAGGGAGCGCATGGAATATTCGGTACCGGTGCTGTCTTCCAGCCGGAGTGAATGTGTTTGTTTACCGCCACCGCGCTGTAATACCTTTAATCCGCCTTTGGCTGTTTTAAGGTCCAGTACCGGGAAATTCATAGGGGTTCCCCATACTTTCCGGTAATTTTCTCCCAGCAAAAATCTATGAAAGCGGCCTACATCGTTATACTGGGTATCTGCAGCCATTTTTATAAACGGCGGCAATTGTGCCGGGGTAGTATAGACCCTGCCCTGTTGCTGGATATCCTGCAGGCGGAAAAGATTATTGGTAAATACGGGGGTATTGCCGTTGCCGGCAAAGTAATACTGTACCCGCACGGTATTATCCGACATTAATTCCACCGTGCTGAAGCCATTGGCGGTAGAGGCAAATAACGACTTTGACCCTTTCTTTACGCGGTTGTGTTTTGCCCCACTGCCGCTCACCACATAGGCATTCTGGTTATCCTTTATCAGCTGCAACGTGTGATCATGGCCGGATACAAATACTACCGGGCCATGCGGTTTCAGGGCTTCTTCCACGCCTTTCACCATCTGCTGGTATTTCGGATTGGGAATATCTTCCGGCGTACCAAATACGCCGCGGGCAATAGGATAAATAGAACCTATCACCGGCAATGGCACATATAGCCCTGGATTCAGATCTGTTAAAGGGAAAATATGCTGTTTGATGGTATAATAACCACCATGAATACCATAACTGCGGAAGGGATGATGGGTAGCAAAAATGATCAGCTTATTACGGTTCAATGCTACTATTTCCGATAGTTTGGTGAGTATTTCGTCGTTGTCCTTACAGTCGCAGGACGATTCCAGTCCCGGCTTCTGATAAGGGAATACCCACCATTCGCTATCCATAATGATGAGCGTGATACTGTCCGAGATCTTCACTTCAACAGGACCGGGACAGCCTTCCTTGGGTTCAAAATGAACATTATTGAGATGCTGTGAATCTACATATTGTTGCTGGTTACGGATAATATCCCAACCGTCAGGTTTACTTTTATTCCAGTCGTGGTTACCGGGAATAATATATCCATTTGCGTTGGTACCCCTTACCAGGTTAATCTGGTAGTCAAGAATTTCTTTGGCTGTTGGGAACCGGGGGCTGGAGGAGTCGGGTAACCCTTTCGGGTATACGTTGTCGCCCAGGAACAGGATGGTGTTACGGGCATCCTGCAGGTCGAATGTCTTCCGTACGGCGTCTACCACGGCGTTTTGCCCGTTGGCGTGCAGTTCTCCGGCGTCGCCAATGAGAATAATACGTTTTACTACATCAGGGGTTTGGGCATAGCCATGGTGGTAACCCAATAGTGTGACTACTATAAAGATGATGGCTGATCTGATCATTTGGACTTGTAAGTGAATTTAAGAATAGCGGCGGTGCCGTCGTAACCGCCTTCGTTAGAAATAAACATATCCCCGTTGGGCGCAAAAGCAATTCCTTCCGGCTGTAAAAATAAGCGATGTTTCAGGTTATAAGCTTCCTGTACATGTCCCTGCAGGTCGGTGATGACCAGCAAACCGTTTACAGAAGCCACAATGTATAATCTTTTTTCCACAGGGTGAATAGCGGCGGCAGAAGGTTTAAAGAAACGCATGTCTGAGCCGGCCAGTTTGGCTATTTCCCGGTTATCGAACCGGTAAATGGCCGTGGTATCAAACGATTTGGTGGCCAGATCAAAGCGATAGGCGCTGGTAACCCCCAGCTTTTTGTCGTCTTCACAGTTCTTGCAGATCATCACGATACCGTTCTTCTTGGGGTCGTAGTAAGTGGTTTCAAACTCGCGTTTCCCCTGTTTGACCATTTTGTAGTGGTCGCTGTAAACGCTGTCAGTAAATAATCCATGTACATGGAACAATGAGCCGTTGCTTTTCAGCACAAACCAGCCACTGTCGGTATGGCAAATATCCTCGTAGTCACCGTCTTTCGCGAATTTATAATGCGGATAGGGGCTGGTTGCGGCCACATCTACCTGGTAGATCCGTCCTTGCTCATCGTTGATGGCCATAATTTTATGTTCATCGGGAAACAGCTCTATACCGGAGATCTCCTGCATGGATTCCCGTAACCGGTAGCGTACAGGCTCTTTCAGATCATAGCCTGCCGGAGAGGCGTATACTTTTTGTTCCCTGTCGCCGAAAGCATTACATGACAGTAAGAAGAGGAGAAATATTAACCCGATACGGACATCCATAGTGTAACTTTATAGCATAAATTTAACTCAAAAATGCAGTAACTTCCGTGAAGAATTACGAATTACAAATTATGAATTACTTATTTGTACGGGGATTGCAAACACGGAAAACAGTCTTTCCGGATATCTCCACACAAATACGTAATTCATAATTCGTAATTCGTAATTTTAATTCAATACTACCAATATGCAAAACAGCACAATTATAGATGCAGCCCGGGATTATGTACTAGCCCAGTATCAGCAACACCCGAACCCTAACCTGGTATATCACAATCTGGTTCATACACAGCAGGTAGTACAGGCAGCTGCGCAAATTGCGGCCCATTACCGTTTGCAGGATGATGAACTGGTGGCCGTTTATGTGGCTGCCTGGTTTCACGATGCCGGTTATTTATTGGGAGAAGGCAAGGCTCATGAGGAAAATGGCGCCAAAGAAGCCCTGGTATTTCTACAGCAACAACAGGCGCCGGAAAATGTTCAATCTATGGTGCAGGGAGCTATTATGGCCACCAAAATGCCCCAGTCGCCCCAAACCCTGGTAGAACAGATCGTTTGCGATGCCGACCTCTCCCACCTGGGATCAAAAGAATTTTCAGACCGTAATAAATTGCTCCGTAAAGAGCTGGAGTTGGTCTATCAGATGGAGATTCCCGCCGTCAAATGGCTGACCAACAACGTTGCCTTTTTAACAACACATCACTACTGGACGGACTACGCCCAAACACTGTTCAAGCAACAAAAAGAGGAAAATCTCGCCAAACTGCAGAAGAAGCTGGAGAAAAAATCGGCCGATGCTGCAGAAGAAACCAGCATCGTTCCCGGCAGTACAGAAGCTCCGAAAAGCGCTGCTGAAAAAGTGAAAAAGGAAAAACTGAAAGACAAGAAAGCAGAACGGGGGGTGGAAACCATGTTCAGAACCACTTCTACCAATCATATCCGGCTCAGCTCTATGGCCGACAGCAAAGCACATATCATGATTTCCGTAAACTCCATTATCATCTCGGTGATATTGAGTGTGCTGGTAAGAAGACTGGAAGACTATCCCAACATGGTTATTCCTTCCATCATATTTCTTACCACGGCAGTGCTAACGGTTATCTTCTCCGTATTAGCCACCCGTCCTAATGTTACGAGTGGCGTGTTTACCAAAACAGATATTGAGAAGAAAGACGCTAACCTGCTGTTTTTTGGCAACTTCTATAAAATGCACCTGGAAGAATACCAATGGGGAATGAAACAGATGATGAATGATGCCGACTTCCTGTACAGCAGCATGACCAGGGATATTTACTATCTCGGTGTGGTGCTCGGGCATAAGTACAAACTGCTGCGTATTTCCTATAATATCTTCATGTTTGGTCTCATTATATCTGTACTCTCCTTTTTGATTGCAGCTATTTTCTTTCCGGTAAAAGCATAATGATTCATGAGTGTTCCTTTATATAACCGCGATCTCAGCTGGTTATCCTTTAATTACCGGGTATTACTAATGGCGGCCGACCAACAGGCACCACTATACGAACGCATTAAGTTCCTGTCTATTTTTTCTTCCAACCTGGATGAATTTTTCCGGGTAAGAATGCCCGCCATACTGGCTATTAACAAAGTGCTCGAAACAGACCCTGATGCCGGCGAAAATGAATCTATCAGCAGCGAAACATTAACCGATGTGTTGCAGGAAATAAACCGGCAGCAACAGGAATATGGCCGGATATTTACGGGCAGCGTACTGCCGGCACTGTTAGCTCAAGGTGTACAATTGTATTATAACCAACCCTTGCTGACAGCTCATCATGCGTTTACCAAAAATTATTTTCTCACCACAATACTGGCTTACCTGCAACCGGTATGGCTAACCGGGCATCAGAAAAACCTGTTCCTGGAAAACAATGCGCTGTACCTGGCGATTACGCTTATTCCACGTAACAACAACGATATCCGGGAATATGCGATCATCAATATCCCGGCAGCCTTACCGCGTTTTCTGCAACTGCCGGCGGTTGACGGTGTTCACTACATTGCTTTCACTGACGACATTATCCGCACACACCTCGCATATATTTTTCCCGACCATACTGTGGACAGCTCTTACAGCGTTAAGCTTACCCGCAACGCGGATATGGATATGGATGAAATAAAAGGAGATATACTGGAAGAAGTAGAAACGTTGATCCGTAAACGTGAGCTAGGTGTACCTACCCGCTTTCTTTACGATGGCAGCATTCCTTTGCCCTTACTGCATTTCCTCGCACAGCAATTTGACATACGTGAAGACGAACTGGTAATGGGTGGACGCTATCATAACCTGAAAGATCTGGCTGGCTTACCACAGCCTCCGGGTTTGACAAATGTGGACTACCCAAGAGTAACTCCTGCAGAAGATAAAGCCATTGCGGCCACCGATCGCCTGCTGGACCTGGTATTGCAACAGGACCTGCTGATCCATTTACCTTATCAGCGATACGACTATGTACTGCGCTTTTTTAATGAAGCAGCCGCAGATCCAGATGTAGCAGAGATATACGTTACACTATACAGGATTGCTTCCGGCTCCCAGATAGCACAGGCGTTGATCAGCGCGGCCAGGAATGGCAAAAAAGTAACCGTGTTTGTAGAACTGAAAGCACGTTTTGATGAAGCCAATAATATCCGCTGGGCAAAGAAAATGAAAGATGCAGGCGTGAAACTCATCTATAGTATTCCGGGAATGAAAGTGCACGCTAAAACCGCACTGGTAAAGCGCAACCGGGGTTATCAATGGGATTATTGCGGCCTTATTGCCACCGGTAATTTTAATGAAAGTACCGCCCGCTTTTATACTGACCATGTATTGTTTACCGCCCATACAGGTATTACCAGGGAGATGGAATTGCTCTTCCTCTATCTGCAAAGCAGGGAACAACCGGTCTCCTATCAATTTTTGCAGTTCGAACATTTGCTGGTAGCCCAGTTCAATATGACGCAACGATTTACCGGGCTGATAGACCGGGAAATCAGGCATGCCAAAGAAGGTAAACCTGCCCGCATCATCATCAAAATAAATAACCTGCAGGAAAGAGGAATGATAGGCAAACTGTATGAAGCCAGCGAAGCAGGTGTATCCATAGACCTGGTTGTGCGCAGCATCAACTGCCTGGCACCGGGTATTCCTGAAAGCCGCAACATCCGTATAGTAAGGATAGTAGACCGCTACCTTGAGCATGCCCGCGTATTCATCTTCCATAACAATAACCAGGAAGAAGTATACATGGGCTCCGCTGACTGGATGAACCGTAACCTCCACCGGCGCATAGAAGTATGTGTACCGGTGTATGTACCTGCCTTGCAGCAACAGCTGAAAGATATTCTCCAGCTGCAGCTGAAAAACAGTACTACCGCCCAGCAGGCCATACAAACATATGTGCAAAATATAGTGTAAATTAGATATTCTGATTTAATCGTTTTTTATGAAGAAGTACGTTTGGACGTTGTTATTGAGTATTGCCTTTGCGATCCCGGCCACACAGGCGCAAACACATGACCTGGAACATATTTACAACCCGGCCGCTGATACCAGGGCCGATATAGCTGCCGCTGAAAAACAGGCTGCCAAAGAAAACAAACATGTGCTGCTGCAGATCGGTGGTAACTGGTGTATCTGGTGTAAAAGGCTGTATAAATTTATGGAAGATGATGCAGCACTGAAAGCAGCGTTGAACAACAACTATGTGGTATATCATCTGAACTACAGTAAAGAAAATAAAAATCTGCCTATCCTGAAAGAGCTGGGATTTCCACAGCGCTTTGGTTTCCCGGTGCTGGTAATACTTGATGCAAAAGGCAACCGGTTACATACACAGAACTCCGGCCTGCTGGAATCAGCAGATTCATATGATAAGAAAAAAGTGGAGGAGTTCCTGAAACAATGGTCACCAGCAGCGTTGCAGCCTTCCCATTACACCAACGAATAACATGGTCATGAATAACGGCATTACCACTTTTAACACGGATGCTGTGCAATCTTTTCAAAAGTTTGCACAGCATCCGTTTAAGTTTTCGGCCTATTTGTTCTGGAAATTGCCGGCAGCATGGCTTTCAGGGGTGAGACTCCAATCGCTGGAAACAGATACCTGTGTTACCTCGGTACCTTTCCGCTGGTTATCACAAAACCCTTTCCGCTCTACCTACTTCGCCTGCCTGGCTATGGCTGCAGAACTCAGTACGGGCCTGCCCGCCATGATGTATGTACGCAGCGCACCGCGGCGTGTATCCATGCTCGTTACCGGTATGGAAGCTACATTTGTTAAAAAGGCTACCGGCCGCACCTTGTTTACCTGTTCAGAGCTGCCGCTGCTAAGGGCTGCCATTGAAAGGGCGCTCAACGATGCAACGGCAGAAACCATTACCCTCCACAGTGAAGGCAGGGATAAAGACGGCATATTAATTGCCTCCTTTGCGATCACCTGGTCGTTTAAAAGTAAATCCTAAAATGGTGAACCCGTTCACCCAAAAACATCGATATGAAAATTGCATTTCATGGCGCCGCGCGCACCGTTACCGGATCAAAACACCTGATCACACTTAAGAATGGCAAAAAAATTCTATTGGATTGCGGCATGTTCCAGGGTATGGGACAAGAAACAGATTCGCTGAACAGAGACTTTGGATTTAACCCGGCAGAAGTAACCTATATGGTATTGTCACATGCCCATATCGATCACTCCGGCCTGATACCGCGATTGGTGAAAATGGGCTATGATGGCGATATTTTCTGCACGCCAGGTACCCGCGACCTCACAGAAATATTGCTGCTGGACTCCGCGGAAATACAACAATCAGACGCCAAATTCACCAATAAAAAAATGGCCCAGGAAGGACTTCCCTATATACAACCACTGTATAGTGTGGAAGACGCCAAAATTGCTATCGGCGCGTTAAAACCCATGGGGTATAATACCTGGGCAAATATAGATCCGGATATACAACTCATGTTTACAGACGCCGGCCATATCGTAGGCGCTGCATCCGTACATTTGCGGATCACAGAAAATGGTAAAACAGAACAGATTTCCTTCAGCGGCGACATTGGCCGCTATAACGATGCCATCCTGAAATCGCCGGCGGTATTCCCACAGGCAGATTATATCCTCATTGAATCGACCTATGGCAGCACCCTGCACGCAGATGCTGCTCCCGCAGATGCTGAACTGCTCCGGTATATCCGCGAAACCTGTATTGAAAAAAGAGGAAAACTTATTATCCCCGCTTTCAGCGTAGGACGCACCCAGGAACTATTGTATGCATTAAACAATGCACAACTGAAAGGCACGTTACCCCGGGTAGATATTTTTGTAGACAGCCCGCTCTCCACAGAAGCTACTGCAGTTACAAAAGCACATCCGGAAGTATTCAATAGGGAAGTATCTACCCTGCTGAAAAAAGATGATGATCCATTCGACTTTCCCGGTTTACGTTACATTAAATCGGTAGACGAATCGAAAGCGCTCAACTTCCGGAAGGAACCCTGCGTGATCATTTCCGCATCCGGAATGGCCGAAGCAGGACGCGTGAAACATCATATCGCCAACAACATCGATGAAGAAAGAAATACTATTCTCATAGTAGGTTACTGCGAGCCTCAGTCTTTAGGCGGACGCCTCATGCGCGGCGCCAAAGAGGTATCTATTTACGGTACCCGCTACGAGGTAAATGCAGAAGTAGGCGTTATCCGCTCTATGAGCGCCCATGGCGACTATGAGGATTTAAGTCAGTGGCTGGCCTGCCAGGATCCAAAGGAGATAAAGAAACTATTTCTTGTACACGGCGAATATGATGTGCAACAAATTTTCAGGAACTGGCTACTGAAAAAAGGATTCCTCGATATTGAAATCCCGGAACGGCATTTTGAACTGGGACTGTGATAAGTGTGATTATAATGATGATCCTGATGAACGAAGATTAGTTTGAATATTAAATAAAAAAGGCCCTTCCTGATTATGGAAGGGCCTTTCAGTGTCAATATCCTAAGTAACCTTCGTTCATCAGGATCATCATTATAATCATACTCATCACAGTCCACAGTCAGTCATACGAATCCCCATCCACCAGCGGAAACCACAAATTAACGCGTGTTCCCTGCGCCTTACCATCGTCATCTGCAAGGTCTTCTATATCAAAGCTGGCATCCACATTAAAGCGACTGTTATACAGCGATAACCGGTCACGTGTGATCTGCAGCCCGCGCGACTGATGCCCGGGCTTATTTGCCTTTTTCATGGCGGCAGATTTCTCCCGCCCGATGCCATTATCTTCAATAGTACATAGCATACGGTCATCCACCTTCTGGAAAGTAATAGTGAGTTTTCCTTTGCTTTTTTCATGCAACAGGCCATGCCAGATGGCATTTTCCACGAAAGGCTGGATCACCATCGTGGGTACTTCTACCATATTGGCGTCCAGTGAGGGATCTACAATTATTTCATATTCAAATTCATCGGTAAACCGCAGCTTTTCCAGCTCCATATAATTCTCCAATACACTTACTTCCTGTGCTACCGTAATGTGGTTCAGCTGGGAGTTGTCCAGTACGTTGCGGATTAATTTTGCGAAACGACTCAGGTAAGACAATGCCTGTTCCGTTTCGCTTTTCATCATAAATGTCTGGATAGAATTCAGCGCGTTGAAAATAAAGTGCGGATTCATTTGTGCACGCAGCGCTTTCATTTCCAGTTGGGCAATCTGTTGCTGTATAGCCTCTCTGTGCTTTGCTTCTTTTTTTATCCCTGAAATCCGCAGGCGGAAATACAGGTATACCAGCGACGCTGCCAGTAACAGGCACAATAATTTAAACCAGCCTGTTTGCCAGAAGGCGGGCCTGATATATATCTGCAGCCGGCTGATATGTTTAGAAAAAGTGCCGGCAGTATTCACAGCCCTCACTTTAAAAACATAATTTCCGGGTGGCAGGTTAGTATATTTTGCTACCAGGATGTTGTCGGTGAGCACCCAGTTTTCGTCTACCCCTTCCATCTGGTAGTAATAGCGGATCCTTTCTTTGTGGTATTGCAGGCTTTTAAATTCGATGCCTATAAAGTTCTGTTTATGGCTGAGCACTACCGGCACGCTATCCCGCTGAGCAGCCTGTATAAGGACTATACTATCGAGCGCTTTCAGATTTACGATGGTTACATCGGGCGGCGCCGGCGCCACAAGCAGACTTTTCGGATCAAACGTAATAAAATGATCTGATGCCCCTGCCAGCAGATCACCGTTCTGCAGGGTAACGATACGCCTGCGTACCTTACGGGTATTATCGATGATATCATCGCTCTGGATAAAAGTTTCCAGTTTTCTGGCCGGCGGGTACCAGCGATAAAAACCATACTGGGTAGTAAACCATATTTCACCGGCCTGACCTTCTTCCATACTCAGCACCCACTGGTCAAACAACTGGTTGTTGGTCAGGAGCGGTTTGGAAGTACAGGTACGGGTATTATACATCCATAAACCGTGGTCGGTGCCGGCCAGCAGGATACTGTCGCTATAGCGTAACAGGCAGGTAATATTGCTGTATACATGTGAACTCCAGGCAAAGGTTTCCCTGTTAACGATGCGTCGCGATCGGGTATTGAACAGCATCAGTCCTGCGCTGCTGGTGCCCAGCCAGAGCGCGGTATCGCCTTGTGATACAATATCCATCACCGATACCGGGCGTTTCAGGGAATCGGTTATTTCATTAAATGCCTGGAAAGTGTTTTGCTGAGGGTTCCAGCTGGCCAATCCCCTTTTATATAAGCCGATCCAGACAGTAGTATCATTTTGCGGTTGCAGATGCAACAGTGTTTGTTCATATAAAAACGGCGACGACAAATGTTTTATAAATTTCCCCGTAGCAGGATTAAAGAGCGACAGGTACCCATTTTCCTGTCCTACGAGGATGGTACCATCTTTTAACTCTGCAAAACTCCATACCAGCCCCCGTTCTTCCGGAAGGGTAATACCGGGGTCGCCATCACTGTGTATATAATTTTGTACCAGGTTCAGATCGGGTGTAAGGCGACTGAATCCTTGCCCCCAGTATCCTACATATACGTTACCGTTAACAGCCTGGTAAATGCCTGTTACCTCTGCAACCGGCAGATGTTTACTGGTATTAGGAAATGACGTTCTGCTGTCGAGCAACCGGAATGTTTTGTTATGCAGACTGAGAATATTTACCCCCCGGTCGGTTCCTATCCACAGGTGTCCTTCGCGGTCGCTGAGAAAACAGTTGGCCTCATACGTGTAATGAAAGCCCTTTTCATCGTCGTTATTGGCCGCAATATTCAGGTCAAAATTCCCGGTAAGATAGTTATAACGGAAAATACCGCCTTTTTCAGTGGCCATCCAGGTGTTTTTTTCCCGGTCGGAGATAATATCAAAGATGGCATCAGTATCTGTCGGTTTCCTTTTGGCATTTTTGGGGATGGGTGCGTCAAAGGTGTAATTATTCAGTTTACGCGATACGGGATCATAGCGGTATAGTTGTGCACTTCTGCCCGCCAGCCATATCTGGTGATGCACATCTGTATATATTTTTTTAAACGTATTGTCGATATCAAGTACGGGCAGGTGCTCCGGGTTATTGGTACGACTGTATAGATTTTTGCGATCCCGGTCAAGGATATACACCCCTTTTTTCCCGCTGATCCAGAGGTTCCCGGATTCATCTTCCATGATGGCATCCATCATTTGTATGCGGTCCGCTTCCGGGATTAAGGCCGCTTTTTGGAAATTAAAGGCTTTTTCGTTGAAACGAAGCAGGCCATCATGGGTAGTCGCCCATATAATACCATTATGATCCTGCACGATCTGGCTGCATTGCAGCCCTTCCGGCCGGATATCCCGGTCCGATACTTTTAGTGCCCGTACCTGGTCGGTAACCGGGTCGTATACACGAATGTTATCGGGAGTACCCATCCAGATACGGCCTTTACGGTCTTCACACAGGCAGATATCATCGTAATAAATAGAGCCTGGCACCCTGTCAAAACTGGCCATTGTTACGAGGTTAGTGCCATCGTAGCGTTGCAGGGCGGTGCTGGCAATCCATATAAACCCTTTCCTGTCCTGCATAATAGCAGAAACATGGTTGCTGGCCAAACCATTATTGATATCGAGATGGGAGAAGTTGTAAGACACATGATCGCCCGACTGTGCAAAGGAGGCAGGAAGATAAATGACCATCCACAGCAGGTAAATGATATACCTGGCTGCATTTTGCCATCGCGGGGCATTATCCTTGATATGCCGTAAAATCATTACAATTTTGGGAAAGAAGTAGTGCTGGAATAAAAATACTAAATGTTGTCGTGAATATGCAGCATGATCAATCAATACTGCTAAACAAAAATCCGAAGGCTGGAAATAAAAGGTAAAAATGAAAAAAGGACCTCTTTTCAGAAGTCCTTTTCTTGTACCACGTACGGGATTCGAACCCGTGATTCCTCCGTGAAAGGGAGGCGTCTTAACCCCTTGACCAACGAGGCATTTTTCGTTTGGGATTGCAAAGATAGGAAAATGTTTTACAATCCAAAATTTTTTTTCGATTCTCAAACAAAGGTAAGAAGATTCACGGTTTTAAAGGGGGTTTTATTTGCCGCTATCCGGAAAAGCTGCCCCATCCCTGACCGCTACCACCGGGCGTTCTATCCGTATGCAGTGACAGGGAACCAATTGTTGCTGCTCTTTTATTTTTTTCGGGAGATAAATACCTGGCTATAACCCTTAAGCCTATACGATTATTGTTTCAATCCTGCTATCAGGTTTATGGTTAATGCTACCACAAACGTATTCAGGGCAAACGACAGTAGTCCATGGGCCAACGCAGTACGCCGGATCACACGCCCGCTGATTTCTACGTCCGACACCTGGAACGTCATCCCGATCACAAACGCGAAATACGCAAAATCTATATAGTCCGGCCGCTTTTCGCTGGGAAACTCCAGTCCGCCTGCATGCTGGTTGATATCGTTCACCGCATCATCGTAATACAGGTTGGCATAATGAAAGGTAAGCGTGGTATGCACCATGGTCCAGGAGGCCAACATCCCGGTAATGGCTACCGGCAGGTAAATCAACCTTGATCCGCCGGATATTTCCTTTGACAGCATCAGCAGCAAAACGATCACCAGGCTGGCTACAGACGATAACAACACTAAAAATGAAACGAATATCCTGCTGCCGTCATCCACCCTCGCCCACTTGCGTATTTCATCTACCGTACGATTGTAAAAAACAATCCAGCCGGAGGCAATATAGGAAAGCGCAAATATGTCCCACAACATCACATAGATGATCAGCGGATGCAAAGCCGCCCTAAAAAAGAACAGACCGGCAAAAGCCACCAGGGTCAGGCCCAGGCTTACCAGCACCCGCTCCAGCGGATGCATCGTTACCAGCAATTTAACCGCCTTCTTGTTTCTCATAAAAGATCACTTATTACTTAAAGATAAACCTGTTTTTCACAGCAAACACATCATGCCCTTAAATTATTATCTTATAAAATAAGTAGACTGTTATTTAGGTCATCCAATCGCTTTGTTTATTACCATCATCATGGGTTACTCTGCTTCCAGCTGCTGAATGATGGTTTTGTAGTTATTGATCACATCCGGCTCCGATGCATTGTTACTATCTGCCACATATTTTTTTAATACCTGCAGGTACTCATCTTTAAAAGATTTATTCTGCGGACTCGCCTTATACTGTATCCACGCCTTTTGCACCTCCTGCTGGTTTTCCATGATCTTCCGGGCAATGCCGTAATTGGATTCATCACTCAAAATCACAATGTTCTTTTCATAACCCGGGATATACTTTACAAGAAAAGGTTCATCAACATTTGGTATAAGAATACTGTTCCTCACCGGGTATATAGCCGCCGACATGGTAGAAAAGCCGGTGAGTACATCTTTGCCATCGGCTGTTTTAACCAGTACATCATAGTCATAAATATACTGATCGTTGAGTGTGGAATTAGTTTGCTCAGATTGTGTAATCACCGCCGTTCCCTTAACCCCGAACTTATTCAGGAACCATGCATTCAGCATATGCGCCAGGAAGATATTGGCTATTGGCGCCAGGAGTACCAGCAAACCATAAATTGTTTTCTTTCTCCAGCTCCACAACAGTCCGAAAAAAATCATGAGTAACGGGAAAGACCATCCGGGGTGATGGCTGAGAAAGTACAGAATGGCTGAAATAATTTTCATGGGCTACAACTTTAACGTAACAGGTTTTTCTTTCTAAACAAACCTACAATTAAAAAATCACCTGGAAAAATACCGGATGCGCTTTCATGCACTCTTTACAAAGACGCACCAGAGAGCCATTTAAGGAACAGTGGCGCCTTTTCCTTGCTGATCGTAATACTTTCTTTTACCGGCACGGAAACACTCAGCGATAGCTTACGCGAAAATAAGCTGGATGCATTAACGATGGCTTTGCGATTAACCAGGAATTGGCGGTTGACCCGGAAAAAATCGTCGCCCACAATAGCTTCCAGCTCCTCCAGGCTTTTACCGGGATAATAGGTTATTTGATCAAATGTGAGCAGGTAAACAATTTCATGGTCCAGTTGAAACAATGCAATGTCTGCGATCTTTACGGGAAGGATCGTGTCTTTATAGTGTATCAGCAAAGAAGAGGCTTTGGCTGCTTTGGTCGCTGAAAACAACTGCCTGATCGATTCGTATTGCCGGGTGATTTCATCCTGCTTTACCTGGGTGAGATGCTTGTACTTCTGTAATGCTGCAACAACAGATGCCGTTGTAAAAGGTTTCAAAATATAATCTATCCCATTCGCCTTAAATGCGTTTAACGCATACTCATCATAGGCGGTGCAAAATATTACCGGTACATTCAGGTGCCCCAGTATTTCAAAGCTAAGCCCGTCACCTAATTGAATATCGCTGAATATAAGGTCTGGCGCCGGGTTAGACGAAAAATAAGAAAGTCCTTCACTAACAGATTTCAACGTAGCTGTAATTTCTATACTGGCATCCGCCTGCCGGATCGTTTGTTTGAGATCATCGGCCGTAAGCCATTCATCTTCTATAATAACTACTTTCATCTCTGTAAAATTTTTATCCGCACCGTAAAAAAATGACTGTCAGATTTAATCGTAATGGCCTCTTCATTCAGCAGGCGGTATCGCTCGGCCAGGTTTGATAATCCTTGGCCGGTTGAGGTTTCCTTATAATTTCGTAGTTGCAGGTTATTGGTAACAGACACGTATCCGTTTTCTTCCTTAATCCTAATCAGTATGGGGCGTTCCTCCGTCAGGTCATTATGTTTCAGTACATTCTCTATCAAAGGTTGTAAAGAAAAGAAAGGAAGATATTGATGTTGAATAGTATCTTCTGATATAGCAATGGAATAATTCAGCGCGGCGCCAAAACGGATCTGCTGCATTTTCAGATAATCCAGGCAAAATTCAAGCTCATCTTTTATCAGCGTAATTTCCGTGTTATGATGGGAGATAGATGCCCTTAGAAAATTAGCCAAATGCACCAGGTAATCTTCCCCCTGCTGCAGGTCCCGCTTATAAAGCGACTTTATTGTATTCAGCGCATTAAAAAGGAAATGCGGATGGATTTGCTGTCTTAATAACAAATTGGCCGTTTCACTTACGTTTGCTTTTAACTGCAGATTTTCAATTTCTCCCTTTGCCTTGTTATGTTGCAGAATAACAAGGTCCTGCAGCACAATGATCAGCGTATTAAGCACAGATATAGCAAGAATGGCAAGAGAGTAAGCCTGGAATATATGCGGCCCCTCCCCCTCCCACTTCGTATCGGTTATGGCCGTATACAAGGTTTTTACAAAAACCCAGTTGATAATGCAGGCTATATAACTAGCAATATAAAATTTCAACCTTGCATATTTTTTTTCTGCTTGTTTTCTGCCGGTGAAGACATCCAGCAGAAATATATTTAAGAAACTTTGGGCAGTCATAAAGATGATGACCTGTAAAGCCCTGAGCAGCGACTGGTATGCGTCCTGTATAACGGCCAGCAAAAATATAAAAGCCAGCAACGCTGTTGCAAGCGTTATCATCCAGTTTAGCGTTTTCAGGCTTTTTAATGGCAAATCATTTGACATCAACAACACTTTTTGTATAACATGATATTACCGGGCGATTTACTCACAAAGTATTCCGGCTACCCCGGGCAACCGGAATGCTTTATGCTTTACAGGGATCTGCGTTAGCCGCGTCAGAACACATAAAATACGCTCACCTGTGCATTATTATTTTTGAAGTCGTTTTTTATGCCGGAGGCTTCAAAATTACCTACTGAAGATAAGCCATAAATATATCTTGCCCCAATACCAAGGCCCATTTTAGACTGGTAGCCAATTCCTCCAACCGCAGCAATATCTGTTTTCTTAAAAAACTCCCTGTCGGTTACACCGCCAATATCTTCTCTTACCTTAAATCCCGCCTGTGCACCCGCTTCCACATAAAAGCCCATATTGGTTCTGTATTTTAAAAGGAGAGGCACAGAAATATAATAAAGTTTGATATCCCCCTTTCCAAACGCATCTCCCATGCTTTTAGCTCCCTGCGAGGAGAAAAGAAAATCTTCCTGTACCAAAAAATTCTTCGTGATTTTAAATGCAACAGTACCCCCGGCATGAAATCCGACCAACGGATCTGTGGGAAAATTGGCGTCGGTAAAATTACTGTAGCTGGCGCCAGCTTTGAGCCCAAACTCCAGGCGTTGCAGCAGGCCCTGGGTAAAGCTTTTGGGCGCTGTTTGAGAAAACCCTTTCACAGAGAAGAAAACCAGACAAACCAGGATAACTTTTTTCATAAAACTTGTATTTAGTAATGAGTATTTAAATGCAGGGCAAAAGTGCGGGTTCAATACAGGTCTGTGAAAGAGAAGCTGGGGGAAGCGGACAAAATTATCAGGGAAACGGCAATACGGGAATTTAACAGCTGCGTACAGCACGCGGAGCATCGCCGGAACCGGGAAAGAGCCAAAGAAAAGGGCTCCCCAATATCGGGAAGCCCTCAGTCCTTTTGGATAAAATCCGTTTGCATAACAGGCGGAAATTGAACAATAATATTTATGGCTAACTTCCCTGGTATTGGATGTCATATAAAAATTACCTGATTTTCCCTTCAAATTTCCTGATCGCTCCCGAATCAACCGGCGTAAAGAAATTAACAAGATTTCCATCCGGATCGCGAAATAACAGCGATTTATTACCCCATGGCATTGCCGTCGGCTTTTGAACAAGGTAGGGTCGAATAGTTTCGGCTATTCGTTGATAAGTATCATCAACATCTTTAACAATAAATTCAATGATAGCGGTATGATTTTGCGCTGCTTTTGCCACCTCATCGCCGCCAAAAAACTGTAGCGTTTTTGTGCTGCCAATTGCCAGCGTCGCTGATTCACTTTGCAGCTCCGCAAAATCATCTGTATACTGTATGGCCAGCATGCCGGTTACCTGTTCGTAAAAGTTAACCAACCGCTTAACTTCAGCTGTTATAATTCGAATTGAAACGAGATTCATAATTCTTTGCTTTAGAAAATTAAAATTTGTTTGAGCAAAGATGAAACGGGATTATGACAAGGGTGTGTCAGGGGTAGTAAACTTTTTTTGTTTTTCACTGAGATATTCCGACAATGTTAGTTTGTGTGGTTCAAAAACTTCCTCAAGTATTTTAATTTTCGAAATCCTGTCGAGGCGAAACATTCTGAAGTCTCTTCTCAACCTGCAAAAAGCAATCAGCAGCCAGCTCTCCTGTAAGCTGTAATAAAAGGCAAAAGGTTCCACTTGCCGTTCGGTTCTTTCGGGCTGCTGCGCTGAGTGGTAGGTGATTTCTAAAACATGGAAGGAAGTAAGCGCGCTCTGAATCAGGGTGAGTGAATTACTTACCGAAGTTTCAGCAATGGCTGGGCTAACCGCAATTCTTTGAGATAATAATGCTATTTTTTCTTTTGTGGAATATCGCAAAACTGCCCGGATCTTTCCAACAGCGGCAGCATATTCCTGGCGAAGCGAGAGGTCACTGCTTTTAAGCATCAGTTGCTCTGCGGTTACCAGCGCATTGGCTTCCCCTTCTGTAAACATTACAGGCGGTACCCTATAACCTTCCATCAGCATATAACCTTTACCGTCTTCGGTCAAAACAGGTACGCCCGCCTGCTCCAGGGTCCTGATATCACGGTAAATTGTTCTGATGCTTACATTGAATTTTTGGGAAAGCTGAGTGGCCGTCAACAGCCGTTTAGTTTGCAGTTGAGTAATGATGGCTGTTAGCCTGGAAATTCTTTGTAAAGCCGCGTTATCCATTTTCAAAAGCCTCCGTTCTTTTAGAAAGAACCAAGAACAGTTAAATTAACTACAATTTACCAATGACATTATAAATAATATGCGCTGTTGCGGTTCAACACGCCCGGACGCTCCTCGAATACTTAGTTGGTTATAAATAACTAATTTCCAATTATAAATAATTGAAAATCAGTAACAATCAGGTCAAATATCGCCGTAGTTAAAATAAAAAAGCCTTAACATATGAATGTTAAGGCTTGCTTGTTGTTTGTTTGTACCACGTACGGGAATCGAACCCGTGACTCCTCCGTGAAAGGGAGGCGTCTTAACCCCTTGACCAACGCGGCGCATCATTTTCGGATTGCAAATGTAGGATGTTATTTTATATTTCCAAAAAAATATTTTCATAACCTAAATTTCTATTGATTAATAAGGGTATTGGTTGTAAATTCGCTCTCGATTTTTTCATACTCAAATCACGATGTAAAATGGGAACTACTCTCAAAATTGGTATTAATGGTTTCGGTCGTATTGGCCGTTTGGTATACCGCCAGATTTACAAAATGCCCGGCATTGATGTGGTAGCTATCAATGACCTCACCAGCCCTAACGTGCTGGCGCATTTGCTGAAGTACGATTCAGCACAGGGTAGATTCGATGCAGACGTTAAGCATTCTGAAAACGCAATCAATGTGAACGGTGAAGATGTGAAAATATATGCACAGAGAGATCCGTCTCAAATTCCATGGAAAGAGCACGACATCGATGTAGTAATCGAATGTACCGGTTTCTTTGCTGACAGGGATAAAGCTGCTGCTCACATTAGTGCCGGTGCTAAACGCGTTGTTATCTCCGCTCCTGCTACAGGTGATCTGAAAACGATCGTTTTCAACGTTAACCACGAAATCCTGGATGGTAGCGAAACCGTTATCTCCTGCGCTTCCTGCACTACCAACTGTTTGGCTCCTATGGCGAAAGTGCTGCAGGATACTTACGGTATTGCTACAGGTTTAATGACCACTGTACACGCTTACACCAACGACCAGAACACCCTGGATGCTCCACATCCAAAAGGTGACCTGCGCCGTGCACGTGCTGCTGCTGCCAACATCGTTCCTAACAGCACCGGTGCTGCAAAAGCAATCGGACTGGTACTGCCTGAACTGAAAGGCAAACTGGACGGTGGCGCACAACGTGTTCCTACTATCACCGGTTCCTTAACTGAGCTGACTACCATCCTCAATAAAAAAGTAACTGCCGAAGAAATCAACGCTGCTATGAAAGCCGCTTCCAATGAGTCTTTCGGTTACACTGAAGATGAAATCGTAAGCTCTGATATCATTGGTATCCACTTTGGTTCCCTGTTTGATGCTACTCAAACAAAAGTAATCACCGTTGGTGACCACCAGATGGTGAAAACCGTATCCTGGTACGATAACGAAATGAGCTATGTATCACAACTGGTACGTACTGTAAAGTACTTCGCCGGTCTGATCAGCAAATAATTATACAAAGCACTCCCGGCGAAAACCGGGAGTCTTTAATTTTCCGCGGGACTACACCATAGCAGCAATTGACCAGATTTTTTTGGTTGTATACTTGCTTTGCGCTGTTGGTATCGCGGTTTTTTAATAATACCCCTTTCTCGTTATCTTAAATTGATATATATGAGTAAATTCTCCGACTATAACTTCAATGGCCGTAAAGCCTTGATACGCGTAGATTTCAACGTTCCCCTGAACGACAAATTTGAGATCACCGACGATACCCGCATGCGTGCTGCGGTACCCACTATCCAGAAAATACTGAAAGATGGCGGCGCCGTAATCCTCATGTCCCACCTGGGTCGTCCGAAAGATGGTCCTACCGATAAATACTCTTTGAAACACCTGGTATACCACCTCATTTCCTTATTAAACGGCGCCACCGTGAAGTTTGCGGAAGACTGCACTGGTCCTGTTGCGGAGAAAGCCGCAGCAGATCTGCAGATGGGCGAAGTGCTGCTGCTGGAAAACCTGCGTTTCCACAAGGCAGAAGAAAAAGGTGATGCCGCGTTCGCCGAACAATTATCTAAACTCGGCGATGTATATGTGAATGACGCATTTGGTACCGCACACCGTGCGCATGCCTCTACTGCTGTGATTGCACAATACTTTGCACCTGAAAGCCGGATGTTTGGTTTGCTGATGGAAGCAGAAGTAAACAGTGCACAGAAAGTACTGAACGATGCTGCATCTCCGTTTACCGCGATCCTGGGTGGCGCCAAGGTAAGCGATAAAATCCTGATCATCGAAACCCTGATGGACCGCGCCAACAACCTTATCATTGGCGGTGGTATGGCTTACACATTCCTTAAGGCACAGGGTAAGGAAATTGGCGGCTCCCTTTGTGAAAACGACAAACTGGATCTGGCCAACGAATTAGTGGCAAAAGCAAAAGCTAAAGGCGTACAACTGATATTGCCAGTGGATTCTGTTGCTGCTGATAAGTTTGCAGCAGATGCCAACACACAGTTAGTTTCCAATGATAACATCCCTGCAGGATGGATGGGGCTTGATATCGGACCTAAGTCTGTAGCACTGTTTGCAGAAACCATTGCTGCTTCCAAAACCATTTTATGGAATGGTCCTATGGGTGTGTTTGAAATGCCCGCATTCCAGGCTGGTACTAAAGGCGTAGCGGATGCCATCGTTACAGCTACCGCCGCGGGAGCATTCTCCCTGGTAGGTGGTGGTGACTCCGTAGCGGCAGTAAACCAGTTCGGTATCGCAGATAAAGTAAGTTATGTATCTACCGGTGGTGGCGCTTTGCTGGAGTTCTTTGAAGGAAAGGAACTGCCGGGTATAGCAGCTATAGCTTAAAAAAGCATAAGGCGTAAAGCCGAAAGCAAAAAGCCATTGAAGCGTATGAGGAGCGATGTTTATTGTATTTTTCGCTTATATCATACATATGCTTCAATGGCTTTTTGCTTTCCGCTCCTTTTTTGTTTTCTTGCAAGTAATCATTAACACTTCCTGTCATGAACAAACGCTTTCTATGGTACCCAGCCATCATCGGTGTTTTCGCCACCCTGATATGGGTTATACTCCAGAAGGGACAATCGTTGCCTGTTAACCCGAACAACGTCATTCCCACAGCTCCTGTGGCTGCAGCCAGTCATTCCACTACCTGGTGGCGTTACCTCGATAATCTGAAACACCCACTGGGGCTGTTATTGTTACAGATTATTGTGATCATGCTGGTGGCAAGATTGTTTGGAGTGATTGCCAATAAACTAAGACAACCCGCAGTAGTAGGGGAAATCATTGCGGGCGTACTGCTCGGTCCTTCCCTGTTGGGTTGGGCAATGCCGGCTTTCTCCGGCTTCCTGTTCCCGGTAGAATCATTGAAAAGTCTGCAGTTCCTCAGCCAGATCGGGCTGGCCTTCTTCATGTTTATAGTAGGCATGGAACTCGACATCAATAAAATCAGGCATAAGGCGCATGATGCAGTGATGATCAGTCATGCCAGCATTATTGTTCCGTTTTTCCTGGGTGTTTGGCTGGCATATTTCCTCTTCACCCGGTTTGCGCCTCCGCACGTCAGCTTTTTATCTTTTGCCTTGTTTATGGGCATTGCTATGAGTATTACCGCTTTCCCGGTACTGGCACGTATTGTACAGGAAAGGAAGTTAACACATACGCCATTGGGTATCATGGCCATTACCTGTGCTGCGGCCGATGATATTACCGCCTGGTGTATATTGGCGGTAGTAGTGGCCATTGTAAATGCCGGCGGCCTGTTAAGCGCCCTGGTCACTATTTTACTGGCCATTGTGTTTGTAGCAGTGATGTTGCTGGCCGTGCGTCCCTGGCTTGGTAAAACGATGAAAGCGCAGATGGACAAAGGACGACAGAAAGCAGCGGTTTCGCTGGTATTTTTTATCCTGCTGATAGCTGCCTGGCTGGCGGAAGTAATAGGTATACATGCACTGTTCGGCGCTTTCCTGGCTGGCGTCATCATGCCTCCTGCTGCCAATATCAAACAACTGCTGACCGATAAACTGGAAGATGTAAGCGTGATGCTGCTGCTTCCTATTTTCTTTGTTTTCACGGGTTTAAGAACGCATATCGGTTTGTTGAACCAGGGCGATCTGTGGATGGTATTTGGTATGATTATGCTGGTGGCCGTGGCCGGCAAGTTTGGTGGCAGCACTTTTACCGCCAAACTAATGGGACAAACCTGGCGCCAGTCTGTATCCATCGGCGCGCTCATGAATACCCGCGGGTTAATGGAGCTGGTAGTACTCAACATAGGTTTTGATCTCGGTATTCTTTCTCCTGAAATATTTGCTATGCTGGTATTGATGGCCCTGGCCACCACCTTTATGACGGGACCGCTGCTGGACCTGGTGATCTTCAGCGAAAAGCATAAAAATGTACTGACCACATAAGGAGGCCATTGTTTACAAGGGCACAAAAAGAAGAGAACGCTGATAATCAGCGTTCTCTTTTTTTATATCGTTATCCTTATTGGTGCTTATTTCTTTCTGGTGCTTTTCTTTTTGCCAGCAGTATGTTTTTTAGCACTGTGGTGTTTTTTAGCAGAATAATGTTTTCTGGAAGAAGTAGTGGCTTTTTTCGCCGTTGTGGTATTGCTCTTTTCCGCCATTCTCACTGCTGGTGGGAATTTGGATTTATCAACACCTACCGCTTTATCATCCAGGGTGAGTTGCACAGATTCCTTCAGCATCTCATCTTTTTCTGCCATGAACTGCTTCATTTTTTCCTTAGGAATGCGCAGATCATAGTTGTTTTCCGGGCTGGCCATTGCTTTGGCAAAACCAGGGTTGAAGCGATCCAGTTCCGCTACCTGCATATCCAGTTTCTTGGCAATTGCTTCCAGGCGATATTTGCCGGTTACATTAATTTCAACGGTACTGAAAATTTCATCTTCTGTTAACGGGCCTCTTGCTATTGGTGCAGACACATTATCAGCAGCCGGCATATTTACAGTGATAGTAGGGTTTACATCGTCGCTTACACCAAAGAAGTTGTTGAAACGATCGAGTATATAACCGGTAGCAATGAATTTGTATACGTGATTGCGTGATTCAGCAGGCAGGAAATATTGCATGCCCCAGAAATCTTTACGTCCGCTGGCGTTGATTGCGCGTTGTACGCCGCCTGCACCGCAGTTATAGGCAGCAACTACCAGTAACCAATCATCGAACTGCGCATACAGCTGGTTGAGAAACTGGGCGGCAGCCAGGGTAGATTTATAAAAGTCTTTTCTTTCGTCTACTTTCTTACCTACGCTCAAACCAAAAATGCGGGCGGTACCGGCCATAAACTGCCAGGCGCCTACTGCACCTACCCTGGAACGGGCATTTGTATTAAAGCTGGATTCAATTACCGCGAGGTATTTCATTTCCTCAGGGATACCGTTATCACGGAACACCTTTTCAATCATGTTGAAATAAGGCTGTCCCTTATCAATCATGATCTGTAAATGCTGACTATACCGGGTAGCATAGTTACTTACGTAACCGGCAACCAGGTTATTGTTGATCTGTTCATATACTTTCGCATTGCGAATGGTATTAGGCAGACTTTGTGCAGCTTTTTTCACTGCCACAGAGGTAGGAGATGCCAATACAGTGGTGTCTTTTGGCAAACGCACCTTGTGGTTCAGTTTCAGTACAGAAGTATCAGGTGCCCCGATAACCGGATACACCGTCTCTTTAGGATTGCTATTGCCCCCCATCGCACTCACACTCATTAAACTTGTTGCTGGCAACAGCAGTAGTAAAAAGATTTTTCTCATACAATTTATTTTAAACAACAGTAACCTGTTCCTTAGCCATCACCTGATGAGCTATTTGCAACAAGTTTGCTTCGCTAAACTTCTTTGTGATGATCTGTACACCATATGGCATCCCGTTTGAATGCCGGTACAAAGGAACGGATATAGCCGGAACCCCTGCCAGATTTGCCAGTACCGTATAAATATCAGCCAGGTACATGGCGATAGGGTCATCTGTTTTCTCCCCTAATTTAAATGCTGTGGATGGCACAGTTGGCATTAAAATGGCGTCGTACTCTTCTAGTATATCGTTGAGTTTATCTGTAACAAGACGCCTAACCTGTTGTGCTTTAGTATAATATGCGTCATAGTAGCCCGCGCTCAGCACAAAAGTCCCCAGTAATATACGACGTTTTACCTCTTTTCCAAACCCCTCGGATCTACTTTTTTTGTAAAATTCAGTCAGATCCAGGTTTTTCTCAGCGGTCCGGTGTCCATATTTCACCCCATCAAAACGTGACAGGTTGGAGGATGCTTCGGCTGTAGTAAGCACATAATAGGCTGGAACTACATGGTCAAGGTATTCAAAACTCTTTCCTGATACCGTATGACCCAATGACTGTAAACTTTCAAAGAAATCAATATAGCCGTCTTTCATTTCTGCGTCCAGACCATCATGATACTGGGCATCTCTTAAATACGCAAATTTGAACGATTTATTGTCTTCAAGGTGTGCCTGATAGTCAGGGACTTCTTTTTGGGAGGCAGTACTATCAAACTCATCCGGTCCGGCAATTACCTGTAGAACTGCCGCCACATCGGCAATATCCTTGCCAAAAATGCCTATCTGGTCAAATGAAGAAGCATAAGCGATAAGCCCGTAACGCGAAATGCGGCCATAGGTGGGTTTCAGGCCAACTATACCACAAAAATCGGCCGGTTGGCGAACAGAGCCACCGGTATCACTCCCCAGGCTTAACTGGCAAAGATCGGCCTGTACGGCTACAGCAGAGCCGCCGGAAGAACCACCCGGTACACGGGAATTATCCAGGGCATTGAGTGTAGGTCCGAAAGCAGAATTTTCATTGGTAGATCCCATTGCGAATTCATCGCAGTTAAGATTACCAATGATAATGGCATCCGCCTGCAGCAGTCTCTCAACTGCAGTAGCGGAAAACAGGGATGTAAACCCTTCCAGAATACGGGAAGCGGCACTTACATTATGGCCTTTATAGCAGATTACATCTTTAATACCAACCACCACTCCTGCGAGAGCACCCAGCTTTTCACCCTTTTTAATACGGGTATCAAGCTCGCGTGCCTTCTCCAGGGCCTCCTCCTCATATACTTCCAGGAAGGCATTCAAATGTTTTAGCTGGGCTATACGGTCGAGGTAATAACGTACTCTCTCCGTACAGCTTGTACTGCCGGCGTATAATGCTTTATGGAAAGTAGTTATACTGCTGAATTCAGACAAGACTAAACCAGTTAAAAATTAAATTAATATCAGGAATACACTCTTTTCAGGGAGTTGGCTGATAGCTACGCGTTGTTATGTTGCGAAGCATCCGGTATTACAGTGCTCGTTGTGTGCGGAGCGTCTGTAGTTGCCGGTGCAGAAGGTTGAACAGGTCTTTCTTTCATACCTTCTTCTATTTCCTGGCGCACATTGTTTTTGGCGTCATTAAATTCACGGATACCCTTACCCAGGCCACGCATTAATTCAGGTATTTTCTTGCCTCCGAAGAGCAGCAACACTACCACAGCAATTAACAGCAGCTCGGACATACCGATATCCTGGAGAATCAAAAATGATGATTTAACAAAAACAGCAGTCATCGTCTCAAAATTTATATTGTTCAGCCAACAAAGATAGGGCATAAAATCGGCTTTTTCACCCCTTTGGGCTATGCCGGAGGAGTTTTAATACCATTTTAAGCACACGAAAAAAGCGGCACCGGTAAGGTCCCGCTTTTAACAAATTTCCCTGTATTTATACTAAACCCTTTTTTCTTTGATACGGGCCTTCTTACCAGCTCTTTCGCGCAGGTAGTAAAGCTTAGCTCTTCTTACCTTACCCACCTTGTTCAACACGATACCATCGATATGAGGAGAGTAAAGCGGAAACAGTCTTTCCACACCAATGCCATCAGAAATTTTTCTAACAGTGAAAGACATTGTTGATCCTGTACCCTGGATTTTCAACACATCACCTTTAAAGGACTGAATCCTTTCTTTATTACCTTCCACGATTTTATAGTTGACAGTGACGTTGTCGCCTGCTTTAAACTTCGGGTACTGTTTGTTAGCTGTCAGTTGTTCGTGAACAAACGAAATTGCGTTCATCTTTCAAATATTTATGGGAGTGCAAAAGTAAGTCAAGAAATAGCATTTACCAAATTAAAAATCAAGAAAGTATATTGTTCAAATGGTAAAGCAATCTATATGACCTATGTATCATTAAGTTATAACAGGTCGGGCCTGCGTTGTTTTGTTCGTTCTACCGATTCCTGGTGCCGCCATTCCTCGATTTTCTTATGATCTCCGCTCATGAGGATCTCCGGCACTTTCCAGCCGCGGAACTCTTCCGGGCGGGTATATACCGGCGGCGCCAGCAGGTTATCCTGGAAAGAGTCTGTTAAGGCGCTGGTTTCGTTATTCAGCACCCCAGGCAACAGTCGGCCGATGGCATCCACCAGTACTGCCGCCCCCAGTTCTCCCCCACTCAGCACATAATCCCCGATGGAGATCTCTTTCGTGATAAAATGATCGCGGATCCGCTGGTCTATCCCCTTGTAATGCCCGCAGAGCATCAGCAGGTTGCCTTTAAGCGACAGCTGATTAGCCATTTTCTGGTTCAGCGTTTCGCCGTCGGGCGTCAGGTAAATCACTTCGTCGTACTGCACCTTAGCCTGCAGTGACTCAATGGCATTTACGATGGGCTCCAGCATCATTACCATTCCCGCACCGCCGCCAAACTGGTAATCGTCGACCTGGCTGTGTTTCAGGCTGGAATATTGCCGGAGCGGATGTACGTGTACTTCCAGTAAGCCCTTGGCCTGCGCTCTTTTCATGATAGAATGCGACAACGGACTTTCCAGCAGTTCGGGTAATACGGTTATTATATCGATTCGCATAGCGTATTAGCTTTTAGCAGTTAGCTTTTAGCAGTTAGTCTTTAGCGAGTCACTAAAGGCGAAGTGCTCAAAGCTATTATTCTCCTGTGTACAATTCAATCAAACCATCGGGCAGGTTCAGGTGCACGGTCTGCTGTTTCTTATCCACCTTCACCAGTGATTGCTCATTCACCGGCAGCAGGGCTTCTTTGCCTTTTATAAACACCTTTACGAGTACCTGCATGGGCATCTCGATCACTTCCTCAATAGTGCCCAGGGGCCCGTATTGCTGGTCTTCCACGGCGTAACCCAGCAAAGCCAGGGGAGCAGAGGAAGCGGTTTGTTGTTTAAAGTCATCTTCCTGCAGGTATACCTGTGCCGGCATCAGTTTATGGGCGGCTTCCTTCGTGTCTATCCCTTCCAGCTTGATATATACGTTTTCTCCGTCCTTAACGGTCACCTGTTGTACAAAGTAGGGAATAAAGCTGTTTTTCCGTTCTTCCAGGAAAATCACGGTTACCCCTTTTAGAGCGGATCTTTTACCCAGGCTATGCCTTAAAACCAGGTCGCCCTGCAATCCATGTGCGGATGCGAGCTTCCCGATACTGAAATAATTATTAGCCATATTAGCTGTAAGCTTTTAGCAGTTAGCTTTTAGTGAGTTCCTAAAGGCTGAAAGCTGTTTTTTAGCGGTGTTAGTCCTGCGTTGATTAATTACAACCAGTTGCCGGCTGCAGATAGTAAAAAGCAGGTTCAATAAAAATTAAAAAAGGAAATATTTGCGGCTGCAAATATTTCCTTTTTCAGGTATTGTTAAAACGTTGCCGTTTTATGCTTCGGTACCTTCTTCTGCTGCTGGTGTTTCAGTCGCAGGAGCAGCCGGAGTGTCTTCTACCTTTCTTACGATTGGAGCAGCAATCCTTGCTTTCTTGTGACCGTCGCGGCGGGCAGAAACTTTTTGTTCGTGCTCAGCTTGCCATTGTGCAAACTTCTGGTAAGCAGTAGGCTCGTCGAACAGGTTCAAAGTAACACCTCTTAACAGGTGTTTCAAATACAATACACCTTTAAATGACAAGATTCTTCTAACAGTGTCAGTAGGTTGTGCACCTTTCTGCAACCAACGCAATGCCTTTTCGGTATCGATGTTGATGGAAGCCGGAACTGTTAAAGGATTGTAAGTACCAATTTTCTGGATGAATTTACCATCTCTTGGTGCGCGCGCGTCGGCTACTACGATAAAATAGAAAGGCCTTTTTTTCGCGCCATGTCTCTGCAGTCTGATTTTTACTGGCATAAATAAGTCGAGTTATTTTTTGCGAGTTAGGAAATATTGTTTAATTAGGGATGCAAATGTAATCAGTAAGTTGGTATTTGCAAAATAAATTTATCGGTCCCCTGGTTTTCTCCAAAAGCTAACGGCCGGCCGCTCATCGCTTTTATCTCACCATTCCTTTCAAACCCTTACCACCACCACCAAATTTATTCATCATCTTCATCATCTGGCGCATCTGTTCAAATTGTTTCATGAACTGATTCACATCCTGGATGTCCTTACCGGCGCCTTTTGCGATGCGTTTGCGGCGGCTTCCGTCGATCATATCAGGGTCGGCACGCTCTGCCTTCGTCATGGAGTTGATCATGGCTTCAATGCCCTTAAAAGCGTCATCGCTGATATCCAGGTCCTTTACGGCCTTACCAACGCCAGGAATCATGCCCATCAGATCTTTCAGGTTACCCATTTTCTTGATCTGCTGCAGTTGCTCTTTAAAATCGTCAAAATCGAACTGGTTCTGGCGGATCTTCTTTTCCAGCTTTTTGGCCTGTTCTTCATTGAATTGCGCCTGTGCACGCTCTACCAGGGTGGTGATATCACCCATTCCCAGGATACGCTGGGCCATACGTTCGGGGTAGAAAACATCGAGGGTATCGAGTTTTTCTCCCATACTCACAAACTTGATAGGTTTTTCTACCGTGTATTTGATCGTAAGGGCCGCACCACCGCGGGTATCACCATCCAGCTTGGTCAGTACCACACCGGTAAAATCAAGCCGATCATTAAATGCCTTGGCGGTGTTTACCGCATCCTGACCGGTCATGGAATCCACCACGAACAGGATTTCCTGTGGTTTTACCGCTGCTTTTACCGCTGCCACCTCTGTCATCATCGCTTCGTCTACCGCCAAACGACCGGCGGTATCTATGATCACAACATTGAAATTGTTGGCTTTGGCGTGTTTGATGGCATTTTCAGCGATCTGAACCGCATTTTTGTTTTCGGGTTCGCTGTATACTTCTACGCCGATCTGTTCTCCCAGTACTTTCAGCTGATCAATCGCCGCAGGACGGTAAATATCTGCTGCTACCAGTAAAGGCTTTTTATTTTTCTTTGTTTTCAGGAAGCTGCTGAGCTTACCGGAGAAGGTGGTTTTACCGGAACCCTGTAAACCTGCAATCAGCACTACTGTAGGACTCGCCTTGAGGTCAAATTCCGCCTCAGTGCCGCCCATCAGGTCCACCAGTTCATCCTTCACGATCTTTACCATCAGCTGTCCGGGAGAAATGGAGGTTAATACTTTCTCTCCCAGGGCCTTATCCTTTACTCTATCCGTAAATTCCTTGGCAATCTTATAGTTCACGTCCGCGTCCACCAATGCACGACGGATCTCTTTAACAGTAGTGGCGATATTTATTTCGGAAATCCGGCCTTCACCTTTAAGCTGCTTAAACGCGGAATCGAGTCTCTCTGATAATGATTCAAACATTGTTGGTATTTTAAACGGACTGCAAAAGTATATTTTTTTAGCGGAATTTGTCTTTACCAGGATTAAACTGATTAGCAGGATTGTCCTGATTTTTTTTATCAGGATTAAAAAAGATTAGCGAAGACAAATGCGATATCCGCACCAGTCTTCGCTAATCTCTAAAATCTTTACAACACAACTAAAAAATCAGGATCATCAGTTTAATCACATTAATCCTGGCCAGTTATCCGAGGTAGTTGCGGAGCAACTTACTTCTGGAAGTGGTTCTGAGTTTGGTGATGGCTTTGTCCTTGATCTGACGTACGCGTTCGCGGGTCAGGCCAAATTTTTCGCCGATATCTTCGAGCGACATGGGATGTTCTACGGCGATGCCGAAGTACAGCATGATCACATCTTTCTGGCGATCTGTTAAAGTAGAGAGGGAACGTTCTATTTCGCGACGGAGGGAATCATGATGATCCAGTTCTTCGTCGGCGCTAACGGCGTTCGGATTCTCCAGTACATCCAGGAGGGAATTATCTTCTCCGTCAATAAACGGTGCATCCATAGACACGTGGCGGGCGGCTACGCCGAGGGTAGCTTCCACTTCTTCCGTGTTAATTTCCAGGATGGTAGCGAGTTCATCGGGAGATGGTTCTCTTTCATATTCCTGTTCCAGCTGTGAGTACGCCTTGCTGATCTTGTTACTCAGGCCCACTTTGTTGAGTGGCAGGCGAACGATCCTGGATTGTTCTGCCAGCGCCTGCAGAATAGACTGACGGATCCACCATACTGCGTAGGAAATGAATTTAAAACCGCGCGTTTCATCAAAACGTTGAGCAGCTTTAATTAACCCGAGGTTCCCCTCGTTGATCAGGTCACTGAGCGACAGCCCCTGGTTCTGATACTGTTTCGCAACGGATACCACAAAGCGAAGATTTGCTTTAGTAAGCTTCTCCAACGCTCTCTGATCGCCCTGCTTGATCCGGATAGCCAGGTTTACCTCTTCTTCCGGCGTAATTAAATCCACTTTCCCAATCTCCTGTAAATACTTTTCCAGGGATTGAGACTCCCGGTTGGTAATGGATTTAGTGATTTTAAGTTGGCGCATTGACATAGAGTCGGAACAGTTACAGGTTAATAAAAAGTTAAGATTTGATGAATGCCTGACAAAAATAACTTTTTTTAGAAAGCCACCAAAAAAAATCTATTGTTTTTAAATCATTTCCAAATAAAATCGATTGATCATTAAGGGCTTGCAATTGTCGCGGAAATTCGCCACTATGGAGGCAAAACAGCGGGCGCTCCCATATGTTGAATTTTAATATTTATTAAATATTTAATATGTATGGTTTTAGTAAGGCGTGTAAAGTTTTTATGTATTCTATAAAAAAAAACCGTAAATTATTTTGACAGAGTAAAATATTTTCTATAATTGCAACTGGATGATATTGATTTACTAATTATTTGAGAGATGTCTAAGAAAGTGCTTTACGAGTTAGAATTTCCGGTACGGTGCTCACCCGGTATCCTGTATGAATTCTTATCTACGCCAGCTGGTTTACAGGAGTGGTTTGCAGATAGAGTTGATTTCAGGGATAATGTTTTTTCCTTTTCCTGGAATGGCACTGCCGAAGAAGCAGAAGTCCTGGAACAGGAGGAAGATGAGTACATCCGGATGCACTGGACGCATGCTCCCAAAGATGAATATTTTGAGTTCCGTATACAAATTTCTGAAGTAACGAATGAAACTATCCTGGTAGTAAAAGATTTCGCAGAGAAGAAAGAGGTGAAGGACCAAAGTCAGCTATGGGAATACCAGGTGAAAGATCTCTTCCACCGCATCGGCAGCTAAGCTCCCTTTTTATTATCAAGTATACTGAGTAGCGTAGCATAGGCTGCTACTACATCGGTAATTATTTCTCCCCAATGACCGATCACGAAAGGTTTTGCCAACTTAATGAAATCGTTCCGGCTAACCAGCGTCTTCCACTCATGTAAACTCAACTTATCTATGAAGCAGTAGTTTCCATTTTCGAAATCATGCTCCCAGGGATTTTCCTGTAGGTATACCTGAAATCCTGCTTCCGCCAGCTTCATATATGCTTCTTCCAGGACAGTACTGAAATGTGCTTTCACTTTACCCGCCAGGTGCAGGGTAGCGCTGAAGTAATGCCCCCACCAGAACATGGTGCGGAAAGCAAATACATCTGATTTACTGAAATAACGCGGGTAATCCAGCATTACCCAGGGCAGTCCCTTGTACTGTTCCCCTTTCGAAATCTTGCCTCCCTGTAACAGCCATTCCGGCTCAAAAGGAAAATCCGTCTCCCGGTCGTAAGCCGCCAAGGCTGTCTGCAGGTTTCCCATCAGCCCCATCACCTTCTCTATTGCACTGTTTTTCAGGCGAATAAAATGCGTGCTGCCTATAATAGCCGCCTCCTCTGGTGTTAAATCAAAATTTTCCATATAATTTTAACGGTATTTTCAGGTTGAGCTGACCACTCCTTTGTGAAATCGTGCTAACTTTACCGTTTATGTAGTATCCCGGATAGTAAAATACGAATATCGGGATTCCATTTTTTTTAATACCGCATTATCAGTGAAAAAACTCGACAAACTCATCATCAAAACGTTCCTGGGTCCCTTCGTTGCTACCTTTTTTGTTACCTTGTTCGTGCTGGTAATGCAGTTTCTCTGGAAATATGTGGATGACCTGGTGGGTAAGGGGCTGGATACCGGCGTGATCATACAGCTGATCGCCTATACCAGCGCCACGCTGGTAACCCTGGCATTACCGCTGGCGGTATTGCTGTCGTCGATCATGACCTTTGGCAACCTGGGAGAAAGTTTTGAGCTGGTGGCCCTGAAATCGTCCGGTATTTCCCTGCTCCGGTTTATCCGGCCCCTGTTGTTTGTTTGTACCGTTATCGGTATCCTGGCCTTCCTGTTTGCCAACTATGTGATCCCGGTCGCCAATCTCCAGGCAAAATCTTTGCTCTACGATATTACCAACTCAAAACCGGCGTTTAATATCAAAGCCGGGGTTTTCTATAAAGATATCCCTGACTACACCATCAAGGTGGCGCAGAAAGACAAGGATAATCAAACCATTCACCAGGTAATGATCATCGATCATAAAAACAATAATGCGGTGATCCTGGCGGAAAAAGGGCAGATGGTACTAACGGCCAACAAACGTTTCCTGTATTTTGTGCTGGAAAACGGCTGGCGTTACGAAGAAAGAGGAAACCGGGGCTATACCGTTCCCGGCGACATGATAAGACAGGGTTTTAAAAAATACAGCAAGGCATTTGACCTCAGCTCGTTTGCCTTTAACCGCCTGAACATGGACCTCTTCGCCTCCAACCAGCAAATGCTGAATGTACGGCAGCTGGATGTGGCGATAGATTCTATGCAAAAAGTAGAGAACCAATTCAGTAAAACCGTAAATTCGTATGTAACTGTTCGTTATCCTTTTTTTAAATGGAAAGATTCAGCCTGGGCCAGCAGTGCCCCACCGCTGAAAGCAAAAAATTTTGAAGAGGTGGTACCGGAGAAGAACCTCCGCTCCGTGCTCGACAGAGCCGAACAAAACGTGCGTGAAACACAAAGCGCCCTGGAACAGCCCACGCAGGAGTATGAAGACAAACACGGACTCATACTCATGCACAAAGTAGAATGGCAGCGGAAATTCACACTGGCAGCAGCTTGCATTGTGATGTTCCTGATCGGAGCCCCGTTGGGTTCCATCATTCGAAAAGGCGGTTTGGGGACCCCATTGGTTTTTGCTGTGATATTCTTTGTCATCTTTAACGTATTCTTCATGATCGGGGAAAAAATGGCCAGAAGCGGCGTCATGTTTACCTGGTCGGGAATGTGGTTATCCAATATGGTACTCCTGCCCATTGCAGGTTTCCTTATTGTTAAGGCTATGAATGACTCTCAGCTATTTAATAAAGAATACTATTTTCGCATTATTCAAAAAGTAAAGAAGTTCTTACGAAGATTTAAAAAGCAACCTACAATTTAAAACCTACAGAATTGAAAACGCTGTTTACACTGTTCAGGAAGAATACCTACTTCTTCCTGCCCTTCCTGCTATGGCTGATAGTAGGAGGAGTGATGTTGGCAACTTACAGCCAAAGGGAGTTGTTCCTTGGTATAAACGGGGAACATTCCGAATGGGGCGATGTGATTGTTACCGGGTTAACCTACCTCGGTGACGGGATTATGTTTGGAATAGTGTTGTTTCTGATGCTGGTAACGCAAAGATTCAGGCTATTTTTTATCGGGCTGGCCGTACTCCTGCTGGTAACACTGGTGGTACAGGTAGCCAAACATTATTTTAACGCGCCCAGGCCCATCAGCTATTTTGGTGATGAAACGGCCACCCTGGTGCATACGGTAAGATGGGTAAATGTGCACAGCAGTTGCAGTTTCCCTTCGGGCCATTCTGCCGGAGCTTTTGGCATGTTCAGCTTTCTGGCTGTTATATCACGCAATAAAAAGCTCGGTTTACTGTTAATAGGAATGGCGCTGTGCGCTGCTTACTCCCGGATCTACCTGGCACAACACTTTTTTGCCGATGTATATGTGGGTAGCATCGTAGGCACCCTGAGCACTATTATTGTATACGGATTTTTTAAATTCAGGGATACCACGTCGTCGCCTGAAGTATGTGCCGAAGCAATGCTGCAGGCTAATACAACGTCGTAAAAATTACGAATTACGAATTAGGAATTACGAATTTGCAGGGAGATAGAAGCAAAGGCCGATCTTCGCTTTTATTATCTCCCTGCAAATTCGTAATTCCTAATTCGTAATTCGTAATTTTGATTTTCTTAAAAACTGTCAATGAAATACCTATTGATCGCCCTGGTGGCTGCTTTACTATTCATCCCTTTTCTGGGTGCTGTACATTTATTTGACTGGGACGAGATCAACTTCGCCGAAGCAGCCCGGGAAATGATAGTGAGTCATAACTATAGCCAGGTGCAGATTGACTTCCGCCCCTTCTGGGAAAAGCCACCACTGTTCATCTGGATGCAGGTGGGCAGCATGATGCTGTTCGGCGTGAATGATTTTGCCGCCCGTTTCCCAAATGCCATTATCGGTATAGCCACTATCGTTAGCCTGTTTGCCATCGGCAAAAAGTTGGCGGATGAACGATTTGGCTTCTGGTGGGCACTGGTATATGCCGGTTCCTGGTTACCACATTTCTATTTCAAGTCAGGTATTATAGATCCTACCTTCAACTTCTTCATATTCCTTTCCATCTACTTTGCCTATCGCATCGGTTATAACAGCAAGTCATTCCGCATGGCCATTTTCAGCGGTTTGTTCCTTGGCCTGGCAGTGCTCACAAAAGGCCCTGTAGCTATCCTCGTGGCTTTACTGACATTACTGGTATACTGGATCTGGAATAAAGGAAAAATCAATATCCGTTTTTCGCATCTCGGACTCATCGCTTTGTTTGCCTGTATTACCACCCTGCTGTGGTTCGGATATGAAATTATTGCACATGGCTGGTGGTTTGTCAACGAATTTGTAGCTTACCAGGTCCGTTTGCTGACAACAGAAGATGCCGGGCATGGCGGACCATTTTTCTATCACTGGATTGTATTGCTGATAGGCTGCTTTCCTGCCAGTACCTTCCTTTTCACCTATTTACAGGGCAGGAAGAAAACCATCTACAGCACTGCTGCCGCTACAGAGATGAAGGATTTCAAAGTATGGATGTGGGTATTGTTCTGGGTAGTACTGATCCTGTTTTCCATTGTGAAAACCAAAATCGTACACTATTCTTCCCTTTGCTATTTCCCCCTCTCCTTCCTTGCTGCGTGGCAGGTATATAAATTGTCTGAAGGTAAACAACAACTGCGTGGATGGAATATCGCGCTCATCCTGTTTATCGGTATTGTGCTGGGGCTCGCCATCGCCGTACTGCCGCTGGTAGGAGTATTCAAGGATATGCTGATTCCATATATCGGTGATAAATTTGCTGTAGCCAATCTCCAGGCTGCCGTACCATGGTCAATAGCGGAAACCGCCTACGGTGCCGGCTATATTATTCTGGTGATTGTGAGTGGTGTGTTACTGATGCGGAAACAGATCTCCAGGGGATTGCTCTGCCTGTTCATCAGCTCTATCCTGGTAATACAGGTAACAGTGGTGCATTTTGTACCCAAAATAGAAGCATACTCCCAACGCGCGGCAATAGACTACTTTATTTCTCTGCAGGGAAAAGACGTATATGTGAAAGCGTTAGGGTACCACAGTTATGCACAGCATTACTATTCAAGAGAGCAGCCTCATACCAATAAAAACTACTACGACCAGGAATGGTTGCTGAACGGGGCTATCGACAAACCCGCCTATTTTATTTGCCGCATTACCGACAGCGAGCCTTACCGTAATCATCCCAACCTGGAAGTGATCGGGGAAAAGAATGGGTTTGTGTTCCTGAAAAGGAAACAATGATTTTCTTGCCCGGGATTTTTTCTTGCCCAGGATTAACGGTGATTATGATGATTTTCAGGATTTTTTCTTGTGATTATAATTTGATTTTAAAAGATTCGGGAAGATCTAAACGAATTTATCCGCTTAGATCTTCCCGAATCTTTTAAAATCAAAAAAGAAAAAATCCTGAAAATCATCATAATCACCGTTAATCCTGGGCAAGAAAAAATCCC
>NZ_JAGTXB010000033.1 GCF_018224885.1 Chitinophaga hostae
CTTTTAAAATATTAAACATTGGGCGGTCCATTGGGCCGCCCTTGTTATTACAGACTATTCTTTTCAATTCGTTTACCGGGAAGTAAGCCCTTTCTTTTATTTACATCTATTTTTCTTTATTTAATCCTGATCAATACTCCCTGCAGTACTGGATATCGGTCACTATCCCGCAATGAAAAATATTTCAGTGCGGGATAGTATCACATCTTTCTTAATCATCATCTTCCGCTGATTTCGGGTCTGCTTTCAAACCGAGGGCTTTTAACCCCTTTTGATGTGCGCCGAAATATGCTTTGGGGAAGGGCTTATCGCCATGTATGGTAGACCATACGTACTCACTGAATAACAACGCATCTTTATCGATTAAATCCGGTTTGGAGAAATCCATTTTCTGCGTCAGAGGTGCTAACCGGGCAGTAGTTTTACTCTTGATCTGGTTTTTGGGCGGATTCAGTTCATTGATGGCAACAGTTGGTGTCAGGCTGTTATAGGCCGTATAGTCAGGCGTTTGATTGAAGCAGGCTGTCATTAACGGCGCCATTGCGACCAGTTGATTCATAGGTTGTACACCGAATATCTGGCAGATGGTGTGTAATACAGATGATTGATTGTAAAAATGGCTGATAACGGTATCCCGTTTTACATGAGGTCCTGCTACCAAACAGAAGGAACGATGTCCATCCACATGATCGGTGCCGCTTTGAGGATCATCTTCATTGATGAATATTGCCATGTCCTTCCAGAAAGAACTTTTTGACAGCGCTTCCACCACTCGTCCGGTTGCCCAGTCATTGTCTGTTACATAGGCCCGAGGGGTAGGGGATGCCTCGCCATACCCGCTGGTATGATCATTTGGTAAATAAACGATCATAAATTCAGGCAGGTTACCTGCTGCTTCGTATTCTTTTAATGCTTCGATGAATACGTCGGCCCTGACCTGGTCAGTAATGTTCATATTCCAACCGGGATAGCGTAGGTCGCTGTATTTTTCCAGGCTTTTCATGGCGTATGAACATTTATACCGGGCAGAATCATTTTTATTTTTCCAGGAGTTGTATACATCTGTCCAGGTTTTTCCTTTGGTTATTTCGGCGAGATCTGTTTCTCCAAAGTTTCTGAATGAAATACCTTTGCGTAGCAAGTGATTCCAGATGAAACCACAGCCTGCATAGGATAAGGGATCTGTTCCAAAATCATAGGCGCAATGCCCGTTTGAAAAATCTTTTTCGTGGTATGGACTGGTAATTCCCTGGATAGCCCATTGGTGTCCATCGCTTGAATTGACGCCATTACAATAGTAATTGTCCAGCAACACAAATTGTTTGGCGACGGCGTGTGTATTGGGCGTTATTTCTTTTCCAAATTCAACCAGTTTTGGATCGCAGTTCCCTTTTCCAAAATCACCCAGTACCTGGTCAAATTTTTTATTCTCTTTAATAATATATACTACGTGCTTTATAGAGGATGGTTCCCCCACGTTATCAGGTATGGGCTTAGGGGCTGTGGTGGCGTTACTTACGGCCTGAGCTCTCAGTAATTCTATGAAATGAAACCCTTTACTGGCTTCGGTGGTGTAGGTGTTTAGTTCTGCCTGGTTGCCGGGAAGTGCCACTTTTTGGATCTCTCCTTTCACGGCGGTGACGTTTCCAATGAATAAGTTATTTCCGGCAATGTTAATAGTTCCCGGAAAGCCTCCGGCTGCAATAAAGCCATAAGGCACTTTCTGTGGGTGCCTGGGATCTATGAGTGCAATTGAATTATTTCCGGCATTGGCTGCGAAGAGTGTTCTCCCATCGGGGCTGAATGCCAGCGCGGTTGTCAGGCTGCCATAGGGAAGAGATGGATCCGGTTTGGTATTAATGGTATGTACGACTTTTAATGTCTTTGTATCTATTACACTAATGCCATCGCCACTATCATCTGTAACATACAATGATTTACCTTCCGGAGATAATGTCATTGATTCCGGGTGGATGCGGGTAGGAATCTCTGTAATCGTTTTTCTTGACTCAATATCAATGACAGTAACGGAGCCTCGAAGTGCCACTGACCGGTCATCCACGGCAACATCTGTTCCGGCTGATTTTTCTGTTCTATCTCCTTTTCGGGGATGCGGCCCTCCGAAGTTGCTCACGAATGCGAGTTTTTTGTCTTTGCTGATGATGATAGCATACGGACAAACACCTACCGGGATCTTGCTTAAGATCTTGCCTTTAGCAAGGTCAACAACCGCAATTTCATTGGTAATAGCAAGGGCCACGAAGGCAACATTATTTTTGCATAATCCGATTCCTAACGGGTTAGTCTTATTATTATTGGCAGAGAGATCAATTTTCTTTGTCAGCGTAAATGTGCCTGATGGACTAACATTGCCAACATATAAATTTTTTTCCAGCCCGGTAAAATAAATGGTAGAGTCGTTGTTATCTACAGCAAGGCCGTTCATGGAGCCGGATTCCTTATCGGAATAGTCAATGTTATTAAGCGTTTTAAAATCGTTTGCATCGATAATAGTCAACTGTCTGTTGGTTTTTGCAATGAGCATATGCTGTTGCCGGGCGAACTCCAGGTTCAATACCCTGGTTCCTTTGGCCAGATTGAGGCTTTGCCCTGCGGGGTTCAGTAATTGAGCATTGGCCAGCAGTTTATCACCTGCCAAAGAGTGGCTCCAGGCGGTATCTACAGGTTTTCTGATATCCTTGTGCGGTGCTGCTACCTGTGCCTGCATATTTTGCGTGGTCAGTAAAAGCCCGAAAAAAAGGATGCCTGGAAAGAAAGATTGTCCGGTCCTCATCATGTTTTTAGTAATTAATGAAATGAAATTTGGCCGAAGAACGCATCCCGGAACCAGGTTACGGACTTCGAATTACGACAGCGGGTTTTGTCCTGGATGAACAATAGCTACAAAGATAATTTTAGCGATGAAAAGATACTGGTTAATTTGAAGTTACGCTTTCTGTATCGGGAGGGGATATCGCTTTCCTGAATTGGCTTTTTCTTTCCTGGGGTAAATATCTTCCCCAATTTCCCACCCTATTGACAAAGTCTTTAAAACAGCCTAATTTACCTACCACCAAAATCAGCAAGGCATGTTTCCTCTTACCCACCGGATCCTTTTATTCATGTTGCTGCCTTTATTTGCTATGGCGCAGCATACAGTGTCTATAAAAGAATATAAAAAGAGTTACAAGACATACCCGTTTTCCGACCCTGATCCGGTGGCGGCGCAGCGGATATACCCGTACTTTCGGTACGACGGCTTCACCGATAAGCCACTGCAGCAGGATTGGAAGATAGTGGAGCTGGAGAATGATTATATTAAGTTGATGATTACGCCGGAGATAGGCGGGAAGATATGGACGGCTGTTGACAAGCAAACGGGTAAGTCTTTCCTGTATGAAAATGATGTGGTGAAGTTCCGGGATATTGCCATGCGGGGACCCTGGACAAGTGGAGGGATAGAATCCAACTACGGGATCATCGGCCATACACCCAACTGTGCCACACCGGTGGATTACCTGGTGCGTAAAAACAGCGATGGCAGCGCCAGTTGTTTTATCAGTACGCTGGACCTGCTTACACGTACTAAATGGACCGTTGAGATACGATTGCCCGCTGATAAGGCTTATTTCACTACCCGCTCTACCTGGCACAATGCTACCCCTTTTGTGCAGCCGTATTACGCATGGACGAATGTAGGTATCCCCGTGGGCAATGACCTGCAATTCCTGTACCCGGGTAATCACTATATCGGGCATGACGGAAAGCCGGGACCGTGGCCGGTAGACAGCTCCAATGGGAGGCAGCTGTCTTTATATGCGCAGAGTAATTTCGGGGCAGATAAGTCGTTTCATGTGCTGGGGGTACATAGTAATTATTTTGGCGCTTATTGGAAACAGCAGGATGCCGGCATGATTCGTTATGCCAACCGGGAAGACAAGCTAGGTAAGAAGATCTTTCTATGGGCCTTGTCGGAGCAGGGAAAGATATGGGAACAGTTGCTGACTGACAAGAGCGGCCAGTATTGCGAGATACAGAGCGGTCGCCTCTTCAACCAGAATGTGGTGGGCAGCAGTTCTACGCCGTTCCGTCAAACCGGGTTCCAGCCTTACGCTACCGACAGCTGGGAAGAATATTGGTATCCTTTCCGTGGTACCGGCGGCTTTACGGATGCAGGTTTGCAGGGCGTGATACATGCTACACAAAGTGGTCATGAATTATCGGTAGTGCTTTCTCCCGTGGTATCGCTCACGGATACATTGAAAATATATGACGCTGCCGATCATCTGCTGTACAGTCACCCCGTGGAGCTGCAGCCTTTAAAAGCGGCGCACTATGTATGCCCGCTGTCCGATGGCACTCGTGCGGCGAAGATCGTATTGAAAGATATGACGACCTCGCCGGATACGGAAGCGGCCCAGGTTGCACTGGAACGTCCTTTAACGCGGCCCGGGGGATTCAATGAACAGGGCGTATACGGTCTTTACCTGGCGGGGCGCGACCTGCTGCGCTTCAGAGATTATGCTGATGGAGAAAGTAAGATCCGTCAGGCGCTGGCCATTGATCCATATTTTGTTCCTGCCTTAACAGAAATGTCGTTTATTCATTATCGTAAGTTGCGCTATGATTCTGCCTTCTATTGCGCCAGGCAGGCGCTCTCCATTGATACTTACGATGCCGGCGCCAATTATAATTATGCCTTTGCCGCAGCGCAGCTCGGTCGGTTCAATGATGCGCAGGATGGGTTAGAGGTAGCGGCACTTACACCGTCTTTCCGCAGCGCGGCTTATACAGCGTTATCGAAATTGTACCTGCAAAAAAAGGAGCTGGAAAAAGCCGTTGCCTACGCAGGGAAAAGCTGTGCAGATAATAGCCGGAACATCAGCGGATTGTTATTACAGGCTGTTGCCAGCCGCCGCTCAGGCAAGCTGGATGAGGCCGGGGTAGCATGCGATAGCCTGCTCATGATCGATCCATTGCAGCATTTTGCGCATTTCGAACAATATCTCCTGCATAAAGATGAAGCACACAAAGCCGCTTTTCAGTCACAGCTGAAGAATGAGCTGCCACATGAAACTTATCTCGAAATGGCTGCCTGGTACAACGAAATGGGATTAAAGGATGATGCTCGTCTTTTGCTCGACCTGGCGCCTGCGCAGTCGGAAGTGCTTTATTGGAGGGCTTACCTACACCGGGAGGATGCGGACGCATCGCGTTACGCGGCCGCCGCAGACAGCAGCAGTGCGCTGATGGTATTTCCTTTCCGGGAGGAAAGTGTGCCGGTGATGCAATGGGCAATGGCCCATAGTGCCGACTGGAAGCCGTCCTATTACCTGGCATTGATTTACCTGTTCCGGAATGACAGCGCTGAAGCCATGAAACTATTACAGTCTGTTCCCGCGTCCGTGAGCTTCGCACCTTTGTATGCCTTGCGGGCACGTCTGTACGCACCGGAAGATGGGGTACGCCGAAATGCAGATCTGGCGCGGGCGGTACAGATAGCCCCCGGGGAATGGCGGTATGGAAAAATGCTTACTGAACAGCTAATAGCCGAAAAAGCATATGATAAAGCACTGGAGCTGATTACAACCTACCATCACCGCACACCGGAAAATTACATCATTGGTATGTTGTACATACGCAGCCTGGTACTGAATAAACAATATGCAGCAGCAGAGCGGGCATTGACAGATATCAGGGTGTTGCCTTATGAGGGCGCGGTGGAAGGACGCCGTTTGTATCGTAAGGTGAAGTTATTGCTTGCGGTAGACGCCATTGGCAAACAACGCTATGCTGCCGCCCGGCAGAAGATCTCCGAGGCACGGCTATGGCCGTTGCATCTGGGTGCGGGTGCGCCATATCCTGCAGAACGTCATGAGCAGCAGGAAGATGAACTGGATAAAGCGGCTGCCAGTGGGCAACGTACCATTCCTGCCGCGCTCCGGCAAACCATCGAAGCGATGTAAAGTATCTCTTTTCAAATGAATAAATTAATTAATAGTTACGGGTGCATATGAGAAAATTATTGCATCGCTTGGCTGGATGCGGTGTCTTATGAGAAGAAAAACGCGGACCCTAAACCCCGGATTTGCGTGTCTTACTAATTTTATTTTAATGAAAATTAATTCTATCTTAACTTTTTTCTAAAAAAGTTGTTAAAAAATTGCGTGACTTGAAAAACTTTACATAGGTTTGAGAATAAGAGAAAGAGCATTAGGAGTAGCGAAAAAGCGAGTTATTTTTTTTATATGATTAGCTAAAACGATTTACGTAAAACTGATTAGCGTGTTAGTCGGGCGCATGTCAACCTACAATTATGCCTAAACTATAAATTCAATCAGGGTCAACAACAATTGGAAAGATTAGATTGCCTTTAAACATTCAACCTGAATTTCACTAAATAACCAGAATTTTTTTATCAATCACTTTGTTATTCGTAAGTATATGCACGTTAAAATTTTTCTATTCACCAAGTAGCGTTAGTGAACTATAAGTGATGTCTTTCAAACAGGACATCTTTATCCCGTTTCAATAAATCAGGCCAACCAAACAATGGTTTTTGTGCTATAAAATAGCGCAGTAGCTACTGCTTTGCAAAAAGTATAAACCAAGAGAATGAATACTAAACATTAACATGGTCCCATATTAAATCCGACCATTATCAGCAGCCGGGATGGATACTACGTGGAAGAGCAGGTAACGACTTTACCCAGGCAACTGGTCTGGCTCAATGCACCGAAACATTATATCTATCAAGTCTTCCTACCATTGGTATTATCAGCAGGGCTATCTGTTCGATATAGTAAGCGTTGGCCATAAAAATTAATAGCCTGACGCCGATCAATGTACCAGGTACAAACAGCCTGCAACATATAGGGTTCCATTCATAATACTATACCAACATAAGTTCTATTCAATTTTAAAAACAAAAAAACGATGCAGTCAATCAAAAGATGTCTTTTGCTTTTTATGCTCTTTTGCATAGGAAGCATGTTTGCCTATGGGCAAGGAAAAATGACAGTTTCAGGTACTATCAAGGACGCAACCGGCAACGTTCTTGAAGGTGCTACTGTGGGCGAAAAAGGTACCACCAACGGGGTGCTGACCGGCAAAGCAGGTAATTTTACCATCAATGTTAAACCAGATGCAAGACTGATCATTTCTTATATTGGTTTTGTAACCCAGGAACTGCAGGCTACATCGTCTATGCAGATAACATTGGCCGCCAGTGTTCGGACTGCTGATGAGGTGGTGGTTACAGCCTTGGGTATCAAGAAACAATCCAAGGCATTAGGTTATGCGGTATCTAAAATTGATGCCGACAGGATTATGATCAGTGGTACACCTTCCAATCCTTTACAGGCTCTCTATGGCGCAGCGCCGGGCGTACAGGTAGGAGCTACTGCTGCGGGTCCTACTGCCGGTATGAAAATCAACATTCGTAATGCAGTATCTTTTGACGAGAATTCATCTACACGTCCGCTGATTGTAATAGATGGAGTGCCCATTCACGACCAGAATACGAAAATGGGTTTTGCCGCTACGGATCGTGATAATGGAACCGGTATTAACGATATCAACCCGGATGACATTGCGTCTATGGAAATTCTGAAGGGTGCAAAAGCATCTGTACTATATGGTAGTGAAGGTGCGAATGGCGTGTTGCTGATTACCACCAAAAGTGGTACCAAAGGACAAGGAATCGGTGTAGCAGCTTCTTTCACCACCTCATGGGATCGTGCTGCATTCATGCCTAAACTGCAAAATGAATATGGTTCAGGTTCCAGCCCCAGCAATCCAAAGAATGATGAGGATGGATTTTACCTGGTAAATGGAAAAAGAACATTGGCCCCTACATTGGGAGATGGTACTGGTGCCCAGGCATTCGGACCAAAATTTGACCCAAGCGTAAAAGTAATGTGGTGGGACGGTGTAGAAAGACCATGGCAGGCACAGACCAAAAATATCTACAATGATCTTTACCATACCGGGCATCAAAATACTTCCAATGTAGCAGTAAGTGGCGGAAACGAGCAGGGACAGTATCGTTTCTCCTATACTAACTTAAATATGACGCCAATCAGACCAGGTTCAAATTTTAACAAAAATACTTTTAGCCTTAACTCTTCATACAAAATAAACAATAACATTACCCTTAAATATACCGGCAACTTTTTCATCTCTAAGAACGTGAATGCTGCCAACCTGAGCACCATGAACGGGGAAGGTCAGCAGGCAGAGATTGGCGCGTTTAGTGCGGATATCAATGTGGGCTTGTTAAAGCAACATTTGCTGACACCAGATGGATATAATTTCTTTGCCAGCCCAAGCAATAGAAATTTGATCTCCAATGGTAGAAAAGGAGTGGTAGGATTTCTCTGGGATCAGTACCAGAATAAATCCAATTTCACCAGGTTGCATAATATCCAGTCTTTATCTGCTGATATAAAGCTCACCGATATCTTTAGCGCCACATTAATGGGAGGGTTGGATTATAGCACAGAGCGGAATGAATATAAAGGTAAATTATTAGATCCGCAGTTACTGGGACCTAGTAGTGGTTTCATGTATAGTGATGTAACGAATATCTACAAAACTACCTACGGCCAGGGAATGCTGAACTTCGATACTAAAATAAATAATGATTTTAATTTGTCTGGTTTTGTAGGTGGAGTAGTCAGAAAAAATAGCGCTGAAGGAAAAGGAGCATCTGTGAATGGTTATGGACAACTCGTTATTCCTAACTACTTCTCATTTAACAATTTGCCATTAGGTGTGCAGCCTCAGTACCAGTTTACAAACGGTGAGGATATATTGTATAGCTTAATCGGATCTGCACAATTAGCATGGAAAAATCAGGTGTATATTGAAGCGCAGGGCAGACAAGACTGGTCTTCTATTTTGCCTCCAGGTAATAACAGCTATTTCTACCCAGGTGTGAGTGCATCATGGATTTTAAGCGAAAGCTTCAAATTACCGACAGTGTTCAATTATGCCAAATTAAGAGCATCATGGGCTAACGTAGGCCGTCCGGGTCCACGCTATTTCAGTAACGTTAACTATGCTACCTCTCAAACCGGTGGTGGTTATGTGTTGACTCCGCCCGCTGATCTTCCTCCAATGGATGCCAACGGAAACCCAAATTTAAAGCCAGAGCGTAAACGTGAATTTGAGTTAGGAGCTGAAACTTATTTGCTCGAAAACAGAAGAATTGGTGTAGACTTCTCTTTTTACAGATCTCACATCTACGACCAGATCATGGCAGTAGCTGCGCCTCCGGGAATGGGTGTTAAAAATGTTCGTATGAACGCCGGTGATGTAATGAGCACAGGATGGGAATTGGCTATTAAAACCAAACCAGTCCTCACGAAAGACTTCCAGTGGGATCTTACCCTGAACTTTGCACACGGTAAAACGATCGTAGAGAAACTGGACGGTAAATTGCAATCACTCACTTTATGGACTGCATTCGGTGCCGTGAACTCTGTAGCTAATGTTGGCCAGGAATATGGTCAGCTTTACCTGACTAAGTCAACTTACACATATGACAAACCAGGTGACGCAAACAATGGACAAAAAGTGGTGAATGCTGCTGGTTCTGCCTACGATTATAAGAGCACTGCTAAGTTGATTGGTAAAACAATTCCTGATATATCAGGTGGTATCCTCAACTCCTTTACCTACAAGAATTTCCGCCTTATTGCAAATATCGACTACCAGTTTGGCGCTACTTTCCTGTCAGGTACAGAAACTTACATGATGGCTGCTGGTGCATTGAACGAAACTTTGAAATATAGAGATGCCGCACACGGTGGAGTTGCCTATTATTTGGATGCAAATTCCAAAAAAGTAGCAGGTAACAACCCTAATGGCGGACCTACTTTCCACGACGGTGTGATATTGCCAGGTGTTGACGTGGATGGTAAACCAAATACTAAAGTGGTTTCTGCGGATAACTATTATTACGATTCTTACTTCTCAAATGGTTTCTTCCCTGAAGACAGAATCTTCAAAAGCGATTACATTGCACTGCGTAACGTAGCCCTCGATTACACTTTGAGTAAGAGAATTGCTCAAAAGATTCGTATGAGCAACCTGGTAGTATCTGTGTTTGCAAACAATGTAGCTTACCTTTACAAAGCTGCACCGAATTCAATACCAGAATCAACTAACGGAACCGGCTGGGGTGTAGGTTCTTATGGAACAACTGCATTGCCTGCACAACGTTCAATAGGTATTTCTATCAAAACTAAATTCTAAAAACAACTAAGATGAAATACATACATTTAAAATCACTTTTCTTACTTACGTTGTTAATATCTTCTGTAGGATGTAAGAAGACACTGGAAGATTTGTATCAGAACCCGGATGGATATTCGAAGGATATGGCGGATAAGTCAGGAGTAAGCGTTATCGCCGGCTTCTTCACTTCTCAGCTAACCCAGGGCTTCTTTTTGAGTGGTGATTACGGTTCTGTTTATCACCAGGTAAGAAGTGGAGGAAGGGTTACCACCAGTGGCATTCAAATTTATAATGTAATGGCAGAAGGAGGCTCCTACACCCTCGCAGATGTTGAGCATGACTGGGGTACCGGCGGTTTCAACGAATCTATCTTCAACTTTGTGAATACCCAGTGGATGACATCCGTACTTTGGGCACAACGTGAATACAACAACACGCCACAAGCTAAGCGTACCAATTTAGATAGCCTGTATATCACTTTATTGCATGCGCTGAAAGGTTATGCCTATGAAAGAGCCACTGACATGTATGATAAGGTGCCATACATAGAAACAGGTTCAGCGGGCGGCCTTGACGGCCTTAAAGCCAAATACCTGGGCCAGTCTGAGATCTATCCTAAAATCATCAATGATTTTAAGGTGGCGGAAGAAGCGTTGACGAATCTGACACTCACTTCTACCCAACAGGCATCGTTTAGTCAACAGGATATCCTTTTTGGCGGAAGTATTTTGAAATGGCGTAAGTACATTAATTCATTAAGATTACGTTGTGCAATGAACGTAAGCGAGGTGACCCCTGCGTTGACGAAGCAAGTGCTGACAGAGTTACAGGGCAAACCTTTAATGAGCGACTTTAACGATGTAGCTGGTATAGCCGACATCGCTGTTATTGCATTGAATCGTATTTGTAATGAATTGGGAATTACACGTTCTTTCAGGGAAAGAGGAGCTGATTTCACCGCAGGGAAAAAATTCCTGCAGGACGTGATGTATTGCCAACCGGTTGAAGGTAGCAAAGTGGTAAACGGAAAAACATTATACTATTTTAGTGGTGATAATTCCGCAACTGGTTTGTTAAATGGTACTGTTGACCCGCGTGTTTCTTATATCTTCTCTCCGGACGCTAATGGCAGATACCTGGGTGTTGAAACAAAATGGGATGGCAATAAAGATGAAAATAGCTATTTAAATAAAGTTTTGCGTGGCTACTACATCAACGATCCTATTCTGACTGATATTACAAAAACCATCTTTTACTATGGTGTAAACAATAGCCTGTCAATTGAACTGGATGCAGCATCAAAAGCAGATTTGAGCAAACGTGAATCATTCCTGTTAAATGCACTTCGCAACAGACTCGCTAATTCCGAAGACACTGACGGGAACGTAGGTACTGAAAAGAACCTGGTTGCCGCATATAATGTACGCCCGGAATTCAACTTCGCACTGAAATATCCAACCATTCATGCGGTTGAAACAGAGCTTTCATTGGCGGAAGCAGCGGTAAGAGGTTTTGGTACATTGAATGGTAGCGCACGTGAGCACTACAAGAATGCGATTATATTGTCCTGCAAATATTGGTATGATCTGAATAACTCAAATCAATATTCCAAAACAACCATGCCGGCAATGCCAGGCACCATGGATGATTCCAGAATCAATGCCAAACCTGCCATGGAATATAATGCAAGCACTTTTGCTGAGAATGCTGCTCAGAAATTTGATGCAATGTCCAGCCAGCAACAAGTACAGGCAATATTTAATCAACTGCAGTTGCATTACAATATGCTGAACTTTGAAGTGCCATACACCGCTGCCCGCAGATTAATTAAATATGTCGGTACCAACCCGGCTTCCATGTTTGACAAATACAAATGGAAAGAAAGAATGACTTATCCAAGTAGTGTTCAGGCTTCCGATCCGGAAAGTTGGTCAATTATCAGCCCTTCTAATAATCCGGATCTCCCGGTATGGTTTACAGGCCGTACTACCAAATGGAAGAATGTATTGGAATAAATTCTTCCGGCTGGTGAGATAGACACCTCCGGTGGATTAATAACAAAGTGAAGACAACAATAAAGCCGCCATTGCGCGGCTTTATTGTTTTTGGTAAGGAAGGGTCCCTGAATTAACGCTCCCGGATTTTATCGCCTACTGACATCACCATCCCGGGAAATAACCAGTGTTCCATTGCCATTTGCAGCAGGAAGACTTATCTGCAGCACTCCTTTCTGCAGCCGTTTTACCTCAACCGGCTTTCCGTTAAACTGCACCTGGTAGTCAAATGCAGGATTCATTCCTGCCAGCACAGTGCGTTTATGCGGTGGGGTAGCCTGATCAAAGGAAATATTCGCTTTGTACGAAGTATAATCATTGTTAAAAGACTGCCCGTTGATCCAGATTTCAAATCCAGGTGTAATGGTTCCGGTTTTATAGTATGCCGTAAACCAGGATAGCACAGGGGTAGATAAACCGGAGAACTGGTGCCAGCCGGCGCCTCTGCCCGATGCCGCCAGAAAGTGTTCAAATGTATAATAGGAGGCATCCGTTTCTCTTTTATACACATCCAATCCTGTGGAGGCTATTTTGTAGGCAAGATCACTGCTATCCATATCCAGCATAGTTTTCCAGACAAACCACTGATGCGGCATCCATACGGCTCCGTTCCAGTAACCATCTGAACGATAGTAAGGGGCCGACTGGTCCACTACCGTAATTCCGGAAGGACTCCACATATGTTTGGATGAAAAGATTTTGTTTATTAAGGTTTCCTGCTGACTGGCGGTACATATCCCCGATATCAGCGGGTACGCGCCATCAAGACCCATATTAAAATTGGCGCCGGATGCCGGGTCATTAAAGAATCCGGTGGCATGGCCGGTGCTGTCGTGCATCACATAGGAATAATATCCACTCTTTGCATCCCATGAATAGCGTTGCAGTGCAGCGGTAAACTTGCTGATGTCATTGTCATATATTTTGAGATCGGAGCGGCTATTGAGCGCCCTGGCGGCCATTCTCAATATCTTGGCCACACGGATAATATGCGCGGTTGTTACAACCGGCGTCACCTGTTTTTCCAAATGCTGATGGTGAACACCTACCTGCGGTGGATAGTCGTCCCACCCGCCGGAATTATAAAAATAGTCCCAGGTTTTCAGCAAGCCAGACTGCAATACGTTGGTAGAAGAACTTCCATATCGCCCCACCAGGAACTCATAGTATTGTTTAAGCCTGGGATAAAAATAGCTGAGTAATTCCTGGGATTGGGTTTGGTTCCACAGTTCGAGGAAGGCATATACCTGCACCGGCAGTGGCGTTCCGTGATGGATGAAGGCCGACTGGCTCCCGGGAGGAGTTACATAGGCATTGATGCAATCTGTTGCCAGTTCACGGTTAACGGTAGAAAGCCCTAATGCCACAAAGCCAAGATCCCATGTATACAGGCTGTTCCACCATTTGCCAGGGGTGAAATGTTTAATGTACTGGTTTTGAGTATAAACAGGATATACTACGTTTGAAAGCAACGCGCTTTTCAGCATCCGCTGACTGAACAGGTATGGTTGTCCTTTCGGCAGTATTCCTTTTTCTTCAGGGATCGTATCTTTTAGCTGAGCGGCAAAATGTGTTTTTAGCGGGCTGCTTTTTTTCAACGCAGCCATCACTGCATCGCGTGTTCCGCAGGTAAGCAGTGCGGTGCATGTTTGGTCGGAATACGGCTCTACCGATACCGGTCTGATAAAAATGTTGGCATAATCACCTTTCATATTTCCAGTCAGCACTTTGGCCACATGGTTATGCGTTTCGTTCCGGAGAAAAATATCCAGTTCATCATTTTGGATGCTACGTATCTTAAAAAGCGCTGTATCCCATGTGATCCCGTAGTATAGCGGTACATCCTGGTATTTCAGCAGCAGGCTGCGATCCGGGAGGTTTTCTTCGGACACGGGCATTTTAAGCATCGGCGCGGGCACAATAGTAAAAGGCTCACGGGATTGATCTGTGGTTACAACAAAACCATTCAACAGGATATCGCCACCGCCAAGTGAAGTAAGGGTGAGAAGCCGGCTATTATTGTGCGTTGCTTCAAACGGAACATCCAGTACAGCAAGCGAATCGGCTGGTTTGAAAACAACTTTCTGGTTGGCCAGTCCCGAGAGCTGCACCACAGATTCCTTTCCACCTTTCATCGTATAAATAAAAAGTATCCTGGCCTTTTTATCGCCGGTTGGTGTGTTAACCTCATATGTGATTTTATCGCCCTGCTGCCTGCCAAATCCTCCTCCAATACCGCGGCCGTTTATCAGCCGGGAGCTTCGCACCTCTCCGCGCATCCATCCATCATAAACAAGGTCGGTATTGGGCTGTTTCACAGCATATGAGATCGAACGATAGTCCACTGCATTATACCATTGCGTGCCATCGCCATATTTTAATGTTTGTATCCCGTAATTTTCGGGATATTCCATCGAGGCTACCAGGTTCAGAGAGAGCAACTGCGGGAGTGCAGTATTGTTAACACAATGTACGGATACCAATACAGCAGCGGTATCAATTAATGTATAGGTAACATCGGTATATACCTGGTCCTTCCATTCCAGTTCATACCGGTACGTGATAGTACTCAAATCATTTTTCACATTCCATGGAAAGTAGGACGATTCAAACCGTACATTGGGCACCAACAGCTTATTGCGGTAATAGCCCGGCAGTACCGAAAAATCGAAACGCATCCCGGATGCCATATCCGGAATATGCGAAATGCCTGCATACCGCTTGGAATAAGGCCCCCAGGAGGGCAACCTGAGGTCATGGCTGCCATTGAGTTGTTGAATATTGAAATGTTGGGCGTAACTGTTGGCAGCTAATAGCCATGTCAGGCAGAAAATAAACCCTGCTATGATTTTCATGACGGACGTTTTGAGTGAATGCCTGTTAACTCCCGGTACAATCCGGAAATTAACAGGCATTCAATTTTTAGTTAGCACCTTCGTTCTGGGTGATCTTTGTTTTATTGATGTCGATCTGGCTTTGTGGTATCGGGAATACCAGGTTCTTTGTGGTAACAGGATTTACGAGGTTGATCTGCGCTGCTTTCCCATTCATTACGGTAATAGCGCGATCTGTTCTTACAAGATCGTACCAGCGCAGGTTTTCAAAGGCAAACTCCACTCTTCTTTCATGTTCCATTGCCAGGCGGAACGCCGCCTGGTTGGGAACTGTTGCAGAAGTGAGATCATTGAGGCCTGCGCGTTTACGTATATTGTTAAGATAAGTAAAGGCATCACCGCTGGCCACGTAACCTGCTTCGTTCAAACACTCGGCATACATCAGTAACACATCTGCATAACGGATAACAGGTATGTTATTACCATTATCATTATTGACGGTGGGAACGTCAAAATATTTTTTAACGAAATTGCCCGGAATTGTAGCGCCGCTGGCATTTACATAAGAAGTAGCCAGGGTTGCTGCCTTCCGCTGGTCGCCGGCTTCGTAGTCGTTTACCAGGTCGTCGCTGGGGGTATTATTACCGCCACCACCGAACATGATAACGGCATTCCCTGAATTTTGCGGAGCAAATGAGTTGGGCCAGGTGTTTCCCTGTCCTACGCCACCGGATTTATATTGCACATCAAAAATGGCTTCTTTATTATTTTTGTTGCTCACTTTGAAAAAGTCGGCATACACCGGTACCAGGCTGTACTGCTGCAGATCAATAACGGCTTTTAATTGTACTGCTGCCGGTGCATATTTCTTCTGGGTAAGCAATACGCGGCCAAGAACGGCCTTGGCGGCACCCTTTGTGGCCCTGCCAACATCAGAACCGGTAAAGGAAACAGGTAATGCATCAGCAGCCTCTGTAAGATCTTTTTCTATTTGCGCATATACGGCTGCTTTCGGGTTTCTGCCATATTCATACCCTTCATCCGGGTTGGTGATCTCCTTTAACACCAGTGGCACATCTCCAAAGGTGCAAACAAGATTAAAATAAAAGAGCGCGCGGAGAAATTTGGCTTCCCCGGTGTACTGATTTTTCACGGCATCCGTCATGGTGATAGTGCCAATGCGCCCGAGAATAGCATTGCATCGAGCGATAGCTGAATAGCTATTGCTCCAGCGGTTATTAATAAACGGATTGGTAGTGCGTATATAGAAACGGTCAAATTCATCCTGGTCGGTTACAGAACCGGAAGCCACCGGTATGGAGTTATCGGACCTTATCTCTCCGAAAATGTAACTGTCAGCGCCATAAGTACCGCCTGATCTGAGCGCGTTATAGGCGCCGTTGACAGCATTTTTAAAATCTTCCGGTGTTTTGTAAAAATTACCGGTGGTGATGGAAGATACCGGCTGCAGGTCTACGAAACTTTTGCCGCAGGACGACAGCAGGAAAACGAGTAAAGCTGCCTTGTATGTAATACTATGATTGAATTTCATGAGATGTCAGTTTTGTGGTTTCACCTGAATATTAAAAGCCAACGTTGATGCCGAAAGTCACTGTTTTTGACAATGGATAACTGCCATAGTCAACGCCGCCGGTAAGCGGCCCCTCGTAGTTGCTTACTTCCGGGTTGAAATTCAGGTACTTTGTCCAGGTATAAAGATTTTGTGCAGAAGCGTATATCCGTACCTGTTGTAACTTAAGACGGCTTATAACAGATTTTGGCAACCTGTAGCCCAGGCTTATATTCTGGATACGCAGGTAGGAGCCATCTTCTACCCAACGGGAAGAAACAGCATTGTTATTACCGGTAGTACGCGCATTAGCTCTTGGTACCTTGCCATTGCCGGGATTTTCCGGCGAACGCCAGCGGTCCAGTGCTACTGTCAGGTTGTTGCCTCCTCCTTCCAGGTTATCAAAAAAGCGGCGGCTCAGGTTAAGGATCTGCCCTCCCTGGGTACCCTGTATGGCAATAGCAAGATCGATGTTCTTGTAAGAGAAGGTGTTGCTGATACCATAAATGAAATCAGGCTGATTATTGCCAATGATTGTTCTGTCTTTCGCATCAATGGCGCCATCACCATTTACATCTTCATATTTCAGATCTCCGGGTCTTGTGGTATTATCATGCGGATTGGTATGCAGGTCGGCGGCATCCTTGAATATGCCCAGCTGTTTGTATCCATAGAAGCTGCCGATAGGCTCGCCTATCATCGTAATGTTCGTTTCTCCAACACCACTGCCGCTCAGGATGGGATCGCCGGTGGGCCCCAGTGCCAGCACTTTGTTCCGGTTAAAGGAGAGATTGGCGCTGGTATTCCAGGTAAATGCCCCGGTAAGATTATAACTATTCACACCAAATTCGAAACCTTTATTGCTCATCTTGCCAATGTTTTTCACGGCAGAACCGAATCCGGTGAGCGTGGGTACATTTACGGACAGCAGCAGGTCTTTGGTGATGCGATCGTAATAATCTACCGTAAGAGAGATCCTGTTTTGTATGATACCGATATCCACACCAAGATCCAGTTGCTGGTTGCGCTCCCAGCTCAGACCTGGATTGCCGAGTGTGCTGATAGCAAGACCGGTAACGATATTGTTGTAGAAGGCGTAATTGGAGCTACCTACACTTCCTACATAAGGATAGTAGTTATTGAATGAATTGTTACCGGAAAGACCATAACTAACGCGCAGTTTCAATTCAGATAACAGCGGCAGATTTTTCATGAAAGGTTCTTCTGAAACCCGCCATCCCGCGGATGCCGCCGGGAAAGTACCAAATCTGTTGTCCGGTCCGAAAATCGAGGAACCATCGCGCCGCACCGATACTTTCAACAGGTATTTGGTTTTATAGTTATAATCCACCCTGGCAAAGTAAGACACGGTTGCGTTTTCTGTGATTTGCGAACTCACGGATGCCGGTTGTCCGGCAGCATTCAGTGTTTGTACAATGTCGTTGGCAAAGGTGTTGCCGGCGGCGTCGGAAGATTGGTATTGCAGTTTGCTGGATTCAGTACCGGCCAGCACTTCCAGGTTGTGTACATTCCGGAAAGATACATTGTAGCTCAGTACCTGGTTCACCAGCCAGCTAACGCCCTGTTCTGAAAACGCGGTGCCTGTGGCAGCCGTAGGCGGCAATTGCTGGTTAAGCGGCATCTTTGAAGTGGTATAGGTGTTTCTCCTGTTCTGGTAAAGATTGGCATTACCGGAAACCCTGTATTTCAGATTTGGGAGAAATTTGTATTCTGCGTAGGCATTAGACAGCAGGTTAGTTTCGTGGAATGGGCTGTTATATTCGGTAATATTGGCAACTGGATTGGTAATACCGGGCAGGTTGTAGGGTGCTGCCAGGGCTGCCATCGAAGAATAGCTGCCGTCGGGGCCGTAGATAGGCGCCATCGGCATGGTATTGAGTGCGGCATTGATGATGCCGTTGCTGGCCCAGTGTCCATCGGATCTTACTTCCTGTGTTATTTTGTAAGATGGATTGATGTTAACCCCAATGGTCAGTTTTGGAGTGGCTTGTATATCCACGTTTGCCCGCAGGGTATAACGGTCCATCGTTGATTTCCTGATAATACCATCCTGCTTCAGGTAGCCGGCGCTGACAGTATACTGTACATTTTCGGAGCCACCTGTGGCCGAGAACTGGTAATTGCTGATCGGTGCAGTACGGAAAATGAGGTCCTGGTAGTGGTAATCCGGGAGTGCGGCCAATTTGGCCGGGTCATCGAAATTCAACCAATCAAAGGATTCGCCGCGGGGATAACGGTAACGAAGGTAATTGGAAGGCCGTGCGCTGTTGGGATCAGATATCTGGGCGCCGGGTACATTGTCGAGATAAGCATTGTTGGCTGCATCTTTAGCAAATTCTGCATATTGCTGTGAATTCAGTACATCCAGTTTTTTCGACACCTGCTGAAATCCCGTATAGGCGTTCAGGTTCATTCTTATTTTACCGGGTACCCCTCTTTTTGTTGTTACGAGTATCACACCGTTGGAGCCGCGGGAGCCGTAGATAGCCGCAGAGGAGGCATCTTTCAGCACATCGATCTTATCAATTTCCTCTGCATCCAGCAAGCCAAATACGGAGGGAGGAACAATGTTACCGTCTACCACTATCAATGGACTTGTTCCTGCTGAAATAGAGCCAAAGCCCCTCACTTTGATGGCAGGTGTTTTGCCCGGGCTTCCTGAATTCTGTTGCACCACTACGCCGGCTATTTTACCCTGTAGCGCACTGGCCACGTTCGACACCGGCATATCATGGATTTCCTTCATAGAAACAGACGCAATGGCGCCGGTCACATTTTGTTTCTTTTGCGTACCATAACCTACCACCACTACATCGTTCAGATTACTGGAAACAGCCACCAGTTTTACATTGAGCGTTGTTCTCCCTGCCAGTGCATGCTCCTGTGAAGCAAACCCGATATAGGTAAACAGCAGGGTATCATTAGCGGTACGCACATTCAGCGTGAAATGCCCATCAGGGCTGGTAGCAGTACCGAGGGTAGTGCCTTTTACATTGATGCTCACCCCAGGCAAGGGCTGGTTACTATCGTCCGTTACCGTTCCGGTAACTGTAACCCGGGCCTGACCGGCTGTGGCCACATCGTTGCCCTGTGAAATCACGATCAGGTTATTCCCCATGTCCCGGTACCGCAGACCGGAGTTTTCCAATAATTTATTGAGTGCATCGGAAACCGTAGCATTCTTCATGGAGAAGTCTACTTTTTTCGTTAGCAGGTTGAGATCATAATTATATATAAACCGGACTTTGGCTTTTTTCTCGATCACATTCAGGATCGCACGCAGTTCAACCTGTTCAAAGCTGGCGGTTATAGTTTGACTGAAAACTTTTTCGGCATAGACCTGGGAAGCGGTAAGGAAAATAATTAACAAGGAAAGCTTCATACACAGAAGGAATTTAAGCACACGTGGCGTCATAACTCCCCTGGCGGGAGGTACGTTTTTTTTCATAACTTTAGATTTATGGTTTAAAAGGAAGAAACCCGTTGATTTTGCCGATCGGAGGTTTCTGAAACATTAGACTTTATCGGGGAATGTGTCCGCATTTCCCGATTTTTTTTGCTGTTACTTGTAGATGTTTACCTCATTATTGTCGATTTTAAATGTGAAAGGCAACGATAACTGCAGCACTGACAATACTTTCGTGATAGTTTCGTTTTCAAATTTTGCATGAAACCTGTACCTGGCCACTGCGGGATCGTTGATAGCTATTTTTACATTGTACCATCTTTCCATTTCGGCTGCGATCTCCAGGAAATCCTCTCCGTCAAAAACAAGTTTATTATATACCCAGGCTGTTTCTGTCATGGAGGTATCGGCAGCGGTTTCTTTAAGGCGTTTTACGACCATATCATTCTCCGCAATGGAGAGAGCAGGATGATCTGTATTCGCGGAAACACTTTCCGTTGTTCTGTTCGCCACTAATTTTTCATGTGGGTGAAGCAACAACCCTTGCCGGGAGTTATCGCCGGTTTTGGATACCTGTACCGAACCCCTGATCAGTGTGGCCTCTGTTTTATTATCGTCCGGATAACATTTTACGTTGAAAACGGTGCCCAGCACCTTTATGGTAATATCGCGGGTACGCACGATAAAAGGACGTTGGCTATTTTTCGCAACGTCGAAATAAGCTTCTCCTTCCAGTTCTACTTCCCGCAGGGAATCCATGAAATTGACAGCATAGCTGATCCTGCTGCCTGAATTAAGCCATACCACGCTGCCATCCGGTAATAATAACCTCGATTTGGCGCCCGGTTTGGCAATTGTTTCTATACGGGATGCCTGGGGTACACCGGTTGGAGTCCGGAAGTACAGCCAGGAAAAGAAGAGCAGCCCTGCAAAAACAGCAGCAACGGCCAGGATATTACGTGTGTAATGTGAACGGGAGCTGTGCGCTGGCAGCGATATAGATCCCGTTTCCGGTGTTTCGCTGGCTGCCGAGTCCAGTATATAACGGAAATGCGCATCGGGATCCGCATCTTCATCCGCAACGGGGGAGACGGAAGCAGTCCAGTAATCCGCCAGGATGGAAAGAAAATAAGCATCGTCCGGATGCGCTTCCAGCAGCGTATCCAGCTCTTGTATTTCTTCGGGAGATGCTTCTCCGGATAATTTTCTGGCAATTAATTGTGCGATCCTTTCTTTATGCATTGACCCTTGGTTAATGATAAAGACAGGGAAATGGAGAGATGACCTTAAGCGGAAATAAATTATTTTTTTACAGCCTTTTTAGGGAAGGCCGTAAAATGCGCCTGCACCTTTTCGGAAATACGTTTAACGGCTATCACCATCTGCGCATCCACTGTATTTACAGTGAGGTTGAGGATTTCGGCTACATCCTTGTAGCGGAGACCATCTTCACGTACCAGCTTAAATATCATCTTGCACCGGGGAGGCAGGTACTCGATGGCAGAGGTGATCTTTTCCTGCAGCTCGGCGCTGATCATTCGCTGATCCGGCGCCTGGTCATGACTCATGGCGATGTCGAAATGATTGAAGGGCTCCGTAATCTGGCGATGGGCCTTGGAAGAAAGATAATTGAGCGCACTGTTTTTTACCGCCACATAGAGGTATACACGAATATTGGAAATGGACGCCGCCTTTTCCCGCTGTTTCCATAATTTGATAAATACATCGTCGACTATTTCAGACGCCGCTTCCCTTATTTTAATGATGGAATAGGCAAACTGGTTGAGCCGGGGACTAAAATAATGAAACAACCGGCGGAACGCCTGTTCATCACCATCCACGATTAGCTGAAGTTCCACAACCGGCTCCTCATTTATATGATGTGAACTATTTCGCAATCGATTGTATTAATTTTAGTTGATAAACGTAAAATCGCAACATTCCCGGGAAAACAGGAATGCAATGGTAACGCAACGGATAGATTTTATTCAAATCTTAAAGTACACTTTTTTTATAAAATGCCGGTAGTCAGGCAGCATAATATTTAAAACTGACAGGGCTTACCTTCCCGGCAAAATGGTCGTCTGCCATTGTCAGAGCGCATCCTTTATTGCTTTGAGGTATTGTTTATGATTAGATTTTTTAATGACGATTTCCCGGCATTGATTGAACCTGGCAAATGTTTTAATGGCATCTGTAATTTTACCAATCGTCTGCTTGCTGAGCTGCATTGGCTCAAAGTGAAGATTGTGTATGATTAATACCTTTTGTTTCCGGTCGGCTTTTGAATCCATCCTGCCTGCAAAAACATCGCCTACCAGTATAGGCAATGAAAAATATCCGTATTTCCGCTTGGGCGCCGGAACAAAGCATTCTATCTGGTAGTCGAAATCGAAGAAATCCTTCAGGCGATGCCTGAACACATTTAGTATGTCGAACGGAGAGAGGATAAACGCGTCGCCAGACAGTTGGATCTTCTTGTTTCTATAGCCTGGCAGCATGTAGAGAGGGGCCGTTTTCAAGCCCTCGATAGTAACGCTGCAAATTTCTCCTTCCGCTGCGAGCGCTTCCAGCTCTTTTTTTACCAGGTTATTTTTAATGTAACGGGCACGCCAGGCTATTTCCTTTGCATAGCCGATACCAAGTGCTTTTAAATCGCGCCGGATCACATGCCTGGCAAATTCGGCCGGTGTGGGCAGGTGAGTCTCAACATCATTCGGGATTAAATTAACAGGCAGATCATACACCTTCCTGAAATCCTTTGTGCGGGTAACCATCAGTCGCCCATCCAGGTAAAGCCGCTCCAGCGCCACCTTCGACGGCCGCCAGTCCCACCAACCGGAACCAGGCTCCCGGCGGTCGTTATCAAAATCGGATATCATCAACGGCCCCTCCCGCGCCACCCTGTCCAGCACCTTGTTCATGAGGTTGACCTCCGGTTGTGCGAGCGGCCCTCTGCGGGATACAAAACCCTGCTTTACCGGCAGGGAATAACGATAGTTATACATGGGCATATAACCTGCATCAGAAGTGAAGCATTCAAAGATTCTTCCGTCTGCCTGCAACTCATCGAGCCATTCCGGTTTGTAGTCGGGCACCCGTGCTGCAATGGTGTGGTGGTGCGCGCGCTCAACAACATAGTTGGTATCGAGCTGAATAAAGCCAAGATGATCGATGAACTTATAAACGGCCTCATAACCTTTCCCAAACTGGGCCTGTCGCGATAGTCCGGCCGCGTGGAGAATGATTTTCCTGGCTTGCGATATGGTGAGGGTAACTGGGTTCATATGTACAGTAAATTAAGGAAATATTCAAAGTGGTGTTTGGAAAATTATTGTTCCGGAAGCCATTTTCCTGCAAAGGATCCGGTGACCACGGATATTAACCGAAAATCACCGAATATCTGCCCGCATTCCTATATTTAATTTCTATTGATATATTTAAGGCGTGTTTCAACCTGTTTCCTGCTTCCCGGAGAGGAACGATTATATTTTTATGTTTATTTGCCTGGTTAATTTTTTATACCAATGAATGCAAGAACGGCATTGGCTGGTTTGGGAATAATCCTCCTTTTTTTTACCGCATGTAAAGAGAACGGACCATCTCAAAAAAAACAGCAGAAGATTATTGATACGGCTCAGAAAAAGGATTATCTGTCGCTGATTATTTCTCTTGATACTTTGTCTTTGTCTGAATACAGGAAGGTGATTGACCGGGAGAACAATGTGCTGAGCAGCAGTGCGGATAGCAGTGTTATGCCGTTTTATCATTTCTTCAGAGCAAAGAACTATCTGCGGGACAAGCACCGGGATAGCGCTATGACCGAATTTCAGAAGATGAAGGGAGGCAGGGTCGATGATGAAATTGAACTGCTGAAGAGCTATTCTATATTGGATTTGGATATCGGCAATGGAGTGATGGTAGAAGGGGAACTGATGAACCGGATATTGTCGGCGATGAAAACTGCCGAACGCGTTCACAGCAAATTTACTTATCGTTTTTATGATTTAATGGCCAAGGCATACTATCAGAATGATAATGAGAACGAATCGCTGGACTATGCCGAACGTTACTATAAACATCACCCGTATAAATGGCATCCGGTGATTACGCAGCGGCATTATGATATATCATTTTTGCTGGCTTCCCGAATGAATGATTTTGATAAGATGATGCTGTACAATGTTCAGGCCCGGAAGTTCGCCGAGCATATCGGCGACAGTCTGGCCATAGCGCGTACCTACGACAACGAAGCCCAGATATTTTCACGGAGAGGAGAGAACGACAAGGCGGTTGCCAGCAGCAGGATTTATTTTAACTACCTGGTGAGAACGAATAATCTGAATGACATTGCATTTAATAATCTGGCGACCAGCTTTGTACGTAACCATCAATTGGATTCGGCCATCCATTACTACCGGGAAGCTATCGCTTTTGGCCAAAAGAACGCTCCGGGGAAACCAAGCCCGGTTTATTACAAGGGACTTATCGAGGCATATAAAAAGAAAGGTGACTACGCCAATGCCTTGCATGTGGCCGATTCCGCTTTTGGAATCGAAGTGAGTAATTTGAAAAAGATAGAGGCAGTTAAATTTGCAGAAATACATGCGAAATATGAAACGGAGAAAAAAGACCGGAATATAGCAGAACTGAGCAGCAGGAACCTGTTAAATGAAAAAGTTATCCGGCAGCAAAGATGGACGCTGATATTGGGGTCGCTGGTATTCCTGGGTGTACTCTCCGTTTTTTATTTTATACACCGGCAATACCGGCTGAAAGAACGTAACAGGCTGCTGCAGTCGGAGAACAGGCGTTTGAACATGGAGCAAAAGCTGCTGCAGGCTCAGTTGAATCCGCATTTTATTTTTAACTCCATTGCCAACCTGCAAGGCCTGGTTGCATCAGGCGATACAAAGGAATCAGTACGTTACCTGTCGGCCTTTTCAGGGCTGTTACGAAATGTGCTGGAACAAAGCAGGAAGGATTTCATTGGCCTTGATGAGGAAATTGTTTCCCTGGAGAATTACCTGCAGCTGCACCAAATGCGCTTCGCCGGGCTTTTCGATTACCGGATTGATGTGGATAAGCATCTCTATCCGGAAAACATGCTGATACCGCCTATGCTGGTACAGCCCTTTGTTGAAAATGCGATAGAACACGGTTTCAGAAATATTGATTATAAAGGTAACTTAACGATATCTTTCAGAGCAGAGCATGAGCAGATGTTCATTACCGTAGAAGACAATGGCAGGGGGATGACCACCAAAGAGCCCAATGACCAGAAGAAACAGTCGCTGGCCGGTACTATCCTTAAAGAGCGACTGGAAGTGCTGTTCAAATCGCAGGGGCAGGAAGCGAATTTTGATGTGGAGGATAAGAAAAACGGTGGAGGAAAAGGAGTGGTAGTACACATCGTTATTCCGGAAATCAAAGATTAAAAAGAAAACAAGCAAACATGAAGCTTTATATTCTTGAAGATGAAGTACGTATCCTGCAACATCTTTTGCAGGTGATCCAGGATATTTCCTACGTACAGGTAGTGGGGCATGCGGCGGAAATAGCTAAGGCGGCCAGGGAGATCCCGGCACTGAAACCCGATATTATCCTGGCAGATATCCGGTTGAAGGATGGTGATAGCTTCCGCTTATTCCAGGAAATAGGCAATGAAAACTTCCAGGTTGTTTTTCTCACGGCCTACGATCAATACGCTATACAGGCGCTCAATATGGGGGCTTTCGGGTACCTGCTGAAGCCGATAGATGAAGTTGCTTTAGCCGCCATACTCAACAAATGTTACCATCACCGGCAGCAGGAGCAATTTGATCAGCAGCAACTGGAAATAGCGCGCCAGCACTACGCTGCGCAGGGAGTGGCCACCAGCAAGCGTATTGCGCTTAAGCATGTAGAGTATATGGAGATCGTGTCTATAGAGGATATCATGTTTTGCAAGAGCGATAAAGGCTATACTACTTTTTACCTGAAAGATAAACGTGAAATCCTGGTATCAAAAGGGTTAATAGATTATGAGACCTCGCTTGTTCCTTTCGGCTTTGTACGCTGTCATCAGTCCTATCTGGTTAATTTCCATTATGTGAAAAAGTACTATAGAGAAGGCTTTCTGCAAATGCAGAATAACGAGCAAATACCTGTTTCCGTGCGTAAAAAAGAAGAGGTGCTGAAGTACCTGGAGAGTATTTCCTGATAATGCGGTATTTCATTTGAAGCAGCCGCTGATGATGAGCCAACGGTATTAACCAGGATGAGTATACGAAAAATTCCGTATACCCATCCCAATAGTTGAATGTATACTAAACCGCCAGCATGCCCGCTGTTCTGAGTTTTGAAAGTAACAAATTGAAATCCCCCACCAGGGCCGCTACACTCGCTGCACCGGAGTCGGCCATCGCGGCCGATTGCTTAACCATTCCTGCAACAGCAGTTGTGGCAATACCCGGTGCATAGTACACCACCCACCCGGTATTATCTATTCCACTCTCCTTAACGTATAACACATTCCTGCTGCTGCCATCCAGCCTGCGGTATATGCTGCCCGGAGGAGCAGTTATCACTCCGTCCGGAGCGCCATTGCCGGATATTAAAGGAGCAGACTGTGTTGCCAGGTAGTTTAAGTTCTTCGTACTTTTCATGTAACGTGTTGAATTGGGCGCCGCTAATACGTAGCCAGTCTCCACATTATTTTCGTAGATAACATCATCTGATTTCTGGACATAAAATCCGTTGGAAGTGGTGGCCGCTATAGAGGTGTACAGGTAATTATTTCTGACAACGGCGCCTGGCCCGTCAATTTGAACGGACTTGAAGCCGCCTCCCAGCTGCTCAATATCTACCAGCATATTATCTTCAAATACATCGCCGCCCATGGCGGAAGCACTGATGATTACCGAACCGCAGGGTACTCCTGCCACTTTTTTCGTACCCTCTATATAGTTCCCGGTAATGATACGCCTGGCAGCATTTGCGGTTAACCCGGTGGCATTAATAGCCTGTTTGGTAGAGGAGAATATTTTATTATTGATTAAACGACTATTATAGTCATTCATTTTTATGTCAATAGCCTCTGCACCGCTGATGCAATTGTTGATCAGTAAGCAGTTTTCAACAGTACTGCCTCCGCCTGAAGTATTAGAGAAGTTAATAGCAGGTCCCTCATTGTTTTGTATGGTTGAACCGGAGAATTTTATATATTTTGATGCCTTATGAAAAGAAACGCCACCACCCACGTTCCCCTCCAGTAAAGTGTTGGCAACAGATACATTGACTAACGTATCAGTTACCGCGTTGCCTTCAAAGTCAATCCCAAAAGAGGGCGCCGTTGTTTTATTCAATTTCCCGGTGAATGAATAAGAGCCTCCTGTAATGACCAGGCCGTTAACGCTGCCACAGGAAAGGCCCTGTCTGTAATTGTAGGTGGAAATAATATTTTGCAACACAATATTCGTTGGTACCGTGAAAGGAGGATAATAATCATTCCTCGACCCAATATCAACACCATCCATCATGCACCTGGTAGCGGTAACATCAATCAGTTTTATATTGTTGTTTGAGTTCACGATATAAAAACCATGCTGCATATTCACCGCCGCATTGTCATTTCCCAGGGCTGTTCGCGTATCCAGTCGTCCATCGTAGGTGAGTCCTTTAACAGTAATGTTTTTACTGTTGGTGATCACAAAGCCTGCACAGTTAACCGTGGTTGGATTGCTGCTATGAGCCTGTATCGTTGCGCCATAACCGTAAATAGTAATGCCGTTGGCGCCGTTTATTACAAGCCTGATATCTTTATCTGTTCCATTGCCCTGGATATAGGTCAACGGGGGGAAATACAGGTCCGATCCTGTTGTAACGGCATATTCGACGCTTTTTACCAGCGCCGCGCTATCGTCGTCGCCATTTCCTTTGGCGCCAAACCATTTTACATTGACGGCGCTGTCGTAAAGCCGCCTCCACCTGCCGGTCGCCGTACCGGATACCACGAAGATGGTTCCGCTGTTATCGGGGTCAGTTGAAACAGCATCCCAGTAAAATTCACCACCTCCGCCGTCTCAGGGAGTGTAATAGCCTAATACAGTTGCATGGTTGTCGGAAGCATTGCCCGGTTGTAGTTTAAGTGCCGTGATTGTTTGTAATAACATAAAAAGGGGGTTAAAATAAAGAATGATGGTTATTATAAATTTGATATGGTTTACCGTATTGAAATCGTCATCCTATCGAAAATAATGCACCGATGCGCAATGTATGTGCGTGCAGCTGCAAATTACATCCGGGAAGAACGGACAGGCCGGAGGGTGCCTGCTGCTTACCGGGAAAAAAGCGAAGATTGTAACAAAGATTGTGACAATGGTAGCAGCAAAACTGCTGGTCATCCTTTATCTTCGTAAAGATCCGCAACAGAAGTTCCGGGCATCATATAATTAGCCAAAATCGCAGTAGTACCAGTTATATATCGTTGTGAAAAAGATCTCCTGCAGTGCATTGCAGCGGGGGATGAGGCGGCATTCGCCCATCTTTTCCATACCTATCATCAGCAGCTGGGCGATTATATCTGCCGGATCACCGGCTCTATAACGGCGGCAGAAGAAATAGTGCAGGATGCCTTTGTGAAAATATGGACCAAGCGGCATTTGCTCAGCGAGGTTGATAACATCAGATCCTACCTGTACAGGCTTTGCCGGAATCAAACGCTGAATGCCCTGCGGCAGCTGGCAAAAGAAAAAGCCAATCAAAATGAATGGCGCCGGAATACAGAAGGAATTGCCGACGAAGGGATAGACAAGGAAAGCTACCTGCGGCTGATCGATGAAGCGGTGGCTAAACTCCCTCCCCAACAACAGAAAGCCTATCTCTTAAGCCGCAAACACGACCTTACACATGAAGAAATTGCCCACCAGATGAGTATTTCAAGGGGTACCGTGAAAAAACACATACAGCTGGCTGTAAAATTCATTACAGACTATGTACGCCAGCATGCCGGGATGCCTGTTATAGCCCTCGGTATTTTCTGCGATTTATTATAATGCTCCCCCAGGTTCCTGTCTCCTGAAAAAAAATAAAAAAAGGGATTACCCCTTTTGCCGGTTCCCCGTGTCTTACTCCCGGAAGTACACCAAAGGGGCTTTCCATTTAACCTATTTAGCTGTATGATGGCAACAGAAAGACTGCATTACCTTTTCCGGCAATACGTTGAAAAATCGGCTACTCCGGAGGAAACCACTGAGTTGATGGCATGGCTGTCTGAAAACGCATCTGACAATGATATCCTGTCGCTGATGGATAATGCCTGGGAGGACTTTACATCGGCCCGGCAGGTATTTGACACAGAAAAAAGTAACCGGATGTTGCAACAGGCGCTTGCCGCAGTGCCGGCAGCAACACCTGTTATGTATCCCATTACCGGCAGGAAACGCTGGCGTATACCGGCGGCCGCTGCTGCCATACTGCTGCTTATTTTCGGCAGCTACCTGTTGCTGAGAAAAGAAGCCGTTCACTCACCTGTACAGCAAACTATCCCTGTGGCAAAATCCGGGAACGATATTGCCCCGGCTAACGGGAAAGTAATGCTGACAATTGCCAACGGCGCTCCCATTGCGCTGGAGGATATCCCCAATGGTCAAATTCCGGGTCAGGGAACAGGTACGGCGGTCAAACAAAACGGGCAATTGTTATATGCACCTTCCACAGGAAAAAGTGAGGCGGCAGCAGTGTATAATACTATTACCACCGCCAGGGGAAAACAATATATGGTGGTGCTCTCCGATGGCACCAGGGTTTGGCTCAACACCGCCTCTTCGCTGCGCTTCCCCGCAGTATTTAACGATACCATCAGGAAGGTGGAGTTAAGCGGAGAAGGCTATTTTGAGGTGGCCCCCGCCTATTTTGCAACTGCCCGTAATAAAAGGATACCTTTTATCGTGACCACTGTTCCGCCTGCCGGTGGCCGTGCCGCTGAGATAGCCGTGCTGGGCACCCACTTCAACATAAAAGCCTATAATGACGAAGCGCTTATCAAAACCACATTGCTGGAAGGCAGTGTACGTATTTCGGCTGCCAAAAGTAGTACAACGAAAGACAGGGTTGCTGCTTTGCTAACACCAGGCCAACAGGCCCGGCTGTCTAATTTATCCGCTCATAATAATGCGTCTCCCGCTGATCGCGATATTCAGCTGGTAAAAGATATCAACATCAGGCAAACCATGGCCTGGAAAAACGAGTTGTTTGATTTTGAAAATGAATCCATCCAGGATATCATGCAGCAGCTGTCACGCTGGTATGATATAGAGGTGGAGTTCAAAGGAACTATTCCGGAAAAGCATTACTATGGCGCAATCCGCCGACAGGTAAATATCTCTGAAGTATTTAAAATGCTGGAAATAGCCGGCAATGTAACATTTACCATCCAGGGCAAAAAAGTATATATACAGCAGAAAAAATAATATCAACCTACAGCAACCGTAGCAACCAACATTCCCTAAAACGAACATTAATAATTCACACGTATGAAAATTAGAGCTGTTTGCCCCCCGCGCGGCGGGGTGAAATTGGTCAGGCTTACCAAACTGATCTTTCTTTTTCTGACTTTCTCAGCAATGCAATCGTTTGCCAAAGCGTATTCACAAAAAATCAGCATTCATCTGAAAAGCGTATACCTGGATAATGTTTTCAGGGAAATACAACGCCAAACAGACTACCTTTTCCTGTACACAGCGGAAGAAATTAAGAAAGCAGGTAAGGTAAACGTCGACATAAAAAACAGTACAATAGAAGAAGCCATGCAGCAATGCCTGTCTTCCACCGGTTTAGGCTTTCACATTGTTGATAAAACCATTGTACTGGACCCCAATCCGGCTACAGCAGATAAGCCTGCTGCCAGGCAGAGGATAACGGGTACGGTTACACACCAGGAAACAAAGGAGCCCCTGATCGGTGTAAGCATCTTGCTCAAAGGCACAAAAACAGCTACCGTATCGGATAATAAGGGACATTTTGAAATAGATGCCCAACCGGGACAAACACTGGTGTTTACCTACATCGGTTTTGCCGTGAAAGAGATGGTGATCGGTAGTCAGACGTCAATAAATGTACTGTTGCAGGAACAGCCAAAATCAGTGTCGGAAGTGGTGGTAGTAGGCTACGGCACCACCAAAAGAACAGATCTTACCGGCGCGGTAGGCACCGTGAATGCCAGTGATCTCGGCAAGGTAACGGCTACCAACCTGGGACAGGCCATCCAGGGCCGTATGAGTGGAGTGCAGGTAACACAAACTTCTGGTCAGCCAGGCGCCGGCGCCGACATAAAAGTACGCGGTGTAGGTTCTGTAAAATCCGGGAATAGTCCACTCGTACTGGTAGATGGTTTTGTAGGCAGCATGAATGACGTGGATGCTGATGATGTAGAATCTATCACTGTGCTTAAAGACGCATCTGCCGCGGCTATTTACGGGTCCCGGGCCGCCAATGGCGTATTGCTCGTCACCACTAAAAAAGGTAAAGCCGGTAAACCAGCCGTAGCGTTTAAATCAGAAAATGGCTGGCAATCGCTAACCAAAAAACCAAATTATCTCAATGGTCCTGACTGGGCCCGGCATCAGAACGAAGCAAGAAAATATAACGGCAAATCTCCATTCTGGGTGGACGCAACTGCGCCTGAAACCATTACCCAGTGGACAGATTGGTCTGATTATGTATTCCGGACCGCGCCTATACAGGACTATCACCTCGGGATTAACGGCGGTACCGACAAAACAAAATATGCAGTAGGAATAGGTTATATCAATCAACGCGGTATCATCATCGGAACAAACTTCGACCGGGTCAACGCCCGTATCAACTTCGAGCAGGAGATCACAGATCGTATCAGAACAGGCATTAATCTCAGTTATATACGCTCGGCATATACAACTACTATCACCGCCTTTTCGTCTTCCCAACCTGCTGCATTAAATGGTATCACCGCTGCACCACCTACCATTCCCGCCTACAACCCGGACGGCCTGCCGGGCGCACCCCGCCCCAATTATCCCGGTGAAGCCTATATCGCCAACACCACCTGGAAAACCCCCTCTATCGCCAACGATATCCTGGATAATCTTTCCCGCAGCAACAAAACTTTCGGGAATCTTTTTGCGGAAGTTGATATAGTGAAGGGACTAAAATACAAGCTGGTAGTAAACGGCGCTGTTACCAATAATTTTAATGAAGAATGGACCGGCAAATGGGCCATTTATTCTCCTGCAGACGTTGGCCATACAACTCCGCTGGCGCAAGGCGCCACCGCCAGTTTGCGCAATGTCGCCAAAGAAAGTTATGTATGGGAAGTACAAAACCTGTTGACCTATGTGCGGACTTTTGGCCGGCATAATATCAACGCATTGCTGGGCGTATCGTATGAGAAGAGCGATGGATACCAGTTTGATGCATCAAAAACAGATTTTCCCAATAACGATTTGCGCGTGCTGGGCGCGGGTAATACCCTTGGCGCCATCAATGGCGGATATGTTGATCCTTATTCCCTCACTTCACAATTTGGCAGGATCAATTATTCCTATAATGACCGCTACCTGTTGCAGGCCAATATACGCCGGGACGGATCTTCCGTATTTGCGCCGGGCAAACAGCAAGGCGTTTTCCCTTCCTTCTCTGCCGGGTGGCGCGTTTCGCAGGAATCGTTTATGCAGCAACTCAAAGCTGTCAGCAACCTGAAAATCAGGGCCAGCTGGGGCCAGCTCGGAAACGCCAATATACCCGCATATGCATGGATCAGCACCATTGATGTAACTAATGGCGCCGTATTTGGCAACCCGCAAACCAGGCAGCCGGCCTATTTCCCAACACAGATGGCGAACGAAAATATAAAATGGGAAACCACCACTACCACCGACCTTGGACTGGAACTGGGTTTGTTCAATGAGCGCCTCACTTTTGAAGGAGATATATACAACAAGAAAACAACCGACATGCTGCTGGATGCAACGATCCCGTTTACAGCAGGATATACAGCCGGTCCGGTAGTCAACATCGGCGAAGTGCAAAATAAGGGATGGGAGATCCTGTTGCGCTACCAGGATAATATCGGGGACTTTAACTATAGCGGTTCTTTCAATCTTTCTCATAACAAAAACAAACTGGTCAACCTCGGTGGCGTGAAATCCTTATTAACAGGACCGTTGAAATCAGATGTAGGTCTGCCGTTATATTCCTACTGGGGTTTTCAGACAGATGGTATCTGGCGGACAGCAGACGAAATTAATGCCAATCCGCATCGCAGTGGCGACAGACCAGGCATGGTTCGTTTTGTTGATCTGAATAACGATAAACAGATCACGGATGCAGATAAAACCGTTATCGGCAGCTATATGCCCAAGTATGTATACGGATTCAATGCCGCATTCAGCTGGCGCGGAATTGATGTATCTATTTTGTTCCAGGGTGAAAAGGATAAGGATATGCTGGTCGAATCGGTATTTGGCGGAAATGGGGAAGGGGAAGACAATAACATCGACAGGTACTACTGGGATAACAGGGCTATACTTGATAAAGACGGTAATGTAATCAGTGGTACAACACCCGCTGCCGGCGCCGTAAAAGGCGACGCCATCTGGAGCAGCTACCTGGTGCAGGATGCCTCCTATCTGCGTATTAAAAATTTACAGATAGGGTATACACTCCCCAAAAGTTGGATTGCGCCGTTAAAGATACAATCGCTGCGCGTTTATGCCAATGCCACCAACCTGGTTACCTGGACCAAATTCATTGGTTACGACCCGGAAATGAAACCATCTGAACCTAGTGGTATCAATGTGTATTCAAGGGGAGGAGTCGACGCATATCCTGTAGCCAAATCCATCACACTGGGCGCCCGTCTTATTTTCTAAATTTTTAACTACCTGTTATGAAAAAAATATTAAGTCGTTTCACATGGTTGCTGTGCTGTTTGATAGGGCTGGTGCCAACTGGTTGTAAGCGGGATTTTTTATCCTCTTACCCAAAAAATAATCTTACTGCCACCAATTATTATAAAACAGAAGATGATTTCACCAGCGCCGTAAACGGTATTTATGATGCGCTGCAGGCCGACAGGGAGCTTAGCTTTTTCCCGATGGCAGATATTGCCACACCCTTTGCCGGTTTTGGTGACAATCGTTTCGGACAATACGACAACGGTATCTTTGGCGTTACTGACGGTTGGGTAATGGCGCAAACATTCTGGGTTGCCTGGTACCGGGTGGTATTCCGCGCTAACCTGGTATTAGACCACATCGATAATAAAGAAGTGACCATCTCCACTGCCGCGCACGACCGGTTGAAAGGAGAAGCATTATTCCTGCGGTCGCTAGCCTATTTTTACCTGACCAATCTTTATGGCGATGTACCGTTGATTACGCGGGAATTAAAATATGAAGAATTGCTGACGCCACGCAACAAAAAGGCCGAAGTAGTGGCTGCTATCATTGCCGATCTCAAAACAGCAGAAACATTATTGCCTTCTGTAACACAATACCGCAGTAAAAAAGCACTGTTGGGAAGGGCCAGCAAAGGCGCCGCTAAATCCTTGCTGGGAAAAGTATATGTATATGAAAAGAGATGGCCGGAAGCCGAAGCTAAATTAAACGAAGTGATCAATGTAGATAAGGACTACAGCCTGGAACCACAGTTCCTGGATCTGTTCTGGCCTTCTACCGAAAATGGAAAAGAATCGATCTTTGAAATTCAGTATGCCGGCGGCGTAAAAGAAGGTAATTCTTATGTACGTTTTGCGGCACCGAATACCGCCTCGCTGATTTCCACTGCAGGCTTTGGTTATGTAACGCCTACGGAAGACTATACCAACCTTTTTGAAACCACGAATGGCTTCCCGGTAACCAGCACTTTTGTAAGCAGGGTGGCTGCGGGTAGTGCTTACCGTTATACATTTACCCATCAGTCAGCCGACCCGGCCTTTGATCCATCCAAACCATACAGTAACCGGGATCCGCGACTGGCCTGGACGGTATGGTATGAAAACACCCCCTATATCAGTGAGTTTCAGGCCCGCACCGGCCAGAGCGGTGTAAATTATCTGCAGCAATATGCCAATGAAAACGGGCATAACACCGTGAAATATATTATTGGCAAACTGGACCTCACGGCCGGCGATAGCCCCGGCAATATGATACTCATCAGGTATGCCGATGTGTTATTACTATATGCAGAAACATTAATAGAGCTGAACAGGAATACTGAAGCCGCTGCTTATATCAATAGCGTACGTCAGCGGCCAAGCGTTGCGATGCCCACCCTGCAAACGCTGGAAACAGTACAAAACAGAACTATCATCGCCGATCAGCAGGCCATGCGCAAATTTCTCCGGGAAGAGCGTTACCGCGAACTGGCCTTTGAATGGGGACATCTGTACATGGATCAGATCAGGTGGGATGTATTTGCCGATGAAATTGTAAAGTACTGGACTGCCAAAAAATATGGCGGAAGTAACCCGGCACTCGGCAGCTTTGATAAACGGCATTACCTGTGGCCTATCCCCGCTGAAGAAAGGAATAAAAACCCGCAACTCACACAAAATCCAGGATATTGAGCATCAGTATCCGCTAAAAACAA
>NZ_JAGTXB010000034.1 GCF_018224885.1 Chitinophaga hostae
AAGGCTAACAGCTAAATCAAATATTAATCGGTCTCCGCTGCATTAGCTAACAGCTAACAGCTAAAGGCTAACAGCTAAATCATAAAATATGAGTACTCCACAGAATTCAGCATATGAGAGCAACCCATCAGAAGTAAAGCAAATGGATACTGCATCGCAGCGAATGGAAAATAAAACACATCACATTAGCACGCCGTACGATTCAAGATACGCGAGCAGTCCGGCAGAAGTAAAGCAAATGGATACTGCGCAACTGAGACGTGCTTTTTTAATAGAAAACATTTTTGCGGCGGACCAGGTCACCTGGACGCATACCCACTATGACCGTTATCTTACGGGGGGAGCAATGCCGGTAAAAGGTCCGGTAATACTGACCAGTATTGACCTGCTGAAAGCAGATTATTTCCTGGAAAGAAGAGAGCTGGGAATGATTAATGTTGGAGGAGAGGGCATACTGGAAGTGGATGGAGAAAAATTTGAACTGGCTTATAAGGAGGCGTTGTATATCGGTAAGGGAAAGCAACAGGTCATCTTCCACAGTAAAAACACGCAGCAACCGGCTAAATTTTACCTGAATTCCACGCCGGCACATCACGCCTACCCAACCCGGAAAGTGTCTAAAAACGAGGCGGAAATAGTAACGCTGGGAGCATTGGAAACTTCCAATCACCGTACTATCAATAAACTGCTGGTGAACAGCGTACTGGAAACCTGCCAGCTGCAGATGGGGATGACGGAGCTGAAGCCGGGAAGCGTGTGGAATACGATGCCGGCGCATACGCACGACAGAAGAATGGAGGTATACTTCTATTTTGAGGTGCCTGAAGGACAATCGGTTTGTCATTTTATGGGTCAGCCACAGGAAACCCGCCATGTATGGATGCAAAATGAGCAGGCCATTATATCGCCGCCATGGTCGGTACACTCCGGTGCAGGCACCAGCAACTATACGTTTATCTGGGGCATGGCAGGTGAAAACCTCGACTATGGCGATATGGACCATTGCAAGATCACGGAACTACGTTAATGAACTGATAATAGCTGTTATCATGATGATGAAAAAAATTATCGCAGGAAGCTTGCTGGGCTTGTCTTTCCTGCATGCCGGCCTGCCGCTGCATGCTGCCGGACCGGTTACGGAAAAACATGCTGCCGCTTTCACAGATGCTTATACCGCGCAGGCGGTAAGAGCGCAGATGGAGAAAGTGGCTTCCTGGCAATGGCGGTATATCAATGCCAGGGGCTGGAATCATGCGCCTACCGATTGGACCAACGGCGCTATGTATGCGGGCATGATGTCGCTGACCGCTGTTACGTCGAATTCGTTTTTTACCGACCGCCTGGTACAGGTGGGCAGGGATAACAACTGGAATACAGGACCTGACCGTTTTTTTGCAGATGAATACTGCGTAGGACAATTGTATGCGCAGCTATACAGTTTGTATAAAGAACCCGTGATGATTGATAAATTCCGCAAACTGGCAGACAGCATTGTGGCCGCGCCGCATACGGAATCGCTGGAATGGGTAAATGGTATCCATCACCGTGAATGGGCCTGGTGCGATGCGTTGTTTATGGGGCCGCCGGCGCTGGCCTATTTGTCTACCGCCACCGGCGATCCGCGCTACCTGGAAACCGCGGATAAATTATGGTGGAAAACCACCGACTACCTGTATAATAAACAGGATAGTTTGTACTACCGTGATGGCAGTTATATCGGGAAGAAAGAAAAAAATGGTACTAACGTATACTGGAGTCGTGGTAACGGCTGGGTAATGGGTGGCCTGGTGCGTATGCTGGATAATATGCCGGCAGGATATGCCGGTAAGGCACGGTTCCAGGCGTTGTATAAACAAATGGCTTATCGTATTGCCGCCCTTCAAACCCAGGATGGTACCTGGCACGCCAGCTTGCTGGATCCGGATAATTATCCTGCAAAGGAAACAAGTGGTACCGGTTTTTACGTATATGCGTTGATGTGGGGTATCAACAACGGGTTGTTACCTGAAAAGGAATTTTTACCTGCAGTGCAAAAAGGTTGGGAAGCGCTGGTAGGCTGTGTACAGCCGAACGGTAAGCTGGGCTTTGTGCAGGAAATTGGTGCCGCACCAGGAAAGGCTACTGCCGACGATACAGAAGTGTATGGCGTAGGTGCGTTCCTGTTAGCCGGATCAGAGCTGATAAAATATGATCTGCGCAAAAATGCAACCGGCTCGTTTGTCATCTCCAATAACACTGGTGTAAACAGGGAAGGTGATATCGTGGAAATACCCTATGGTGATTTCACCGCTAAACTCAGCAAGTCAACGCAGAAGAGCTTTAAGGTCATAGATCTGTTAAGTGCGCAGGAAATTCCTTACCAGCTGATATATGAAGGCAGCAAAACACCTAAGAAGATCATCCTGCAGGTATCGGCGCCTGCCGGTGCACGTATTCATGCCGCTGTAACGGAAGGAACGCCGGCGCAGGTAAAAGCTGCTGCTTACGGCCGTTATGTGCCGGAACGTAAAGATGATTATGCCTGGGAAAACGACCGTATGGCTTACCGCATGTATGGCAAGGCGCTGGAACAGGTGCCAAAGGAAATGGCTTTTGGTATTGATGTATGGGCCAAACGTACCAGCGATATGGTGATTGATACCTGGTATAAGCTGGATAACTATCATCACGACAACGGACAGGGGTTAGACTATTACAGTGTGGGTTTAACGCTGGGCGCCGGTGATACTGCGCCTTATGGTGAGGATACTATTTATTTTCCTAAAAATTACCGGCAGTGGAAAAGACTCGATAACGGTCCGCTGCGCACCACTTTCGCATTAACCTACGATACCTGGCAGGCGGGTAGTATACCCGTAAGCGTTACCAAAACGATTTCGCTGGATGCCGGTTCGCAGTTGAATAAGATGCAGGTACAGTACAGCTTTAAAGGCAATGATAATATCCCGGTGGTAACCGGTATTGTGAAGCGTAAGGAACCAGGTACAGTATTGCTGGATGAGAAAACAGGTGTGATGGGCTATTGGGAACCTACTCACGGAGAAGATGGTACCATTGGTGTGGGCTGTGTATTTGCGAGGGAGGTACCCGGTATGAAAACGGACAATGTGCATTTGTTAAGTCCGGGTACAGCCGGTAGCCAGCAACCCTATGTATATTATTTCGGGGCTGCATGGAACAAGGGTGGTAGGATTACTTCCGCCCAGGAATGGTTTAGCTACCTGGAAACATTTGCCCAAAAAGTTAAACAGCCTTTACAGGTGACAATTCAATAATTACAGGGTTTCCGGGTGTCCGCATCCGGAAGCTCGTTAAATACTTTATACAATGGATCTATTTCAGTTAAAAGGGAAAACGGCGGTGGTAACGGGTTGCAAACGTGGCATCGGTAAAGCGATGGCCGTAGCCCTGGCATCAGCGGGAGCTGATATTATTGGTGTTTCCGCCTCCCTGGAACTCAGCGGCAGCGATGTAGAGAAAGAAGTAATGGCGCTGGGGCGCAGTTTCAAGGCCTACCAGTGCGATTTTTCCAGCCGTACCGCCCTGTATGCGTTTATTAAACAACTGGAACAGGACGCACCGGTAGTGGATATCCTGGTTAACAATGCAGGTACCATTCTCCGCAAACCAGCCGCAGAGCATCCGGACGAATACTGGGATGAAGTGATCAATATTAACCTGAACGCTCAATTTATCCTGACCCGCGAAATCGGAAAAGGAATGATTGCACGTGGAGCCGGAAAGGTTATCTTTACAGCATCTCTGCTCACCTTCCAGGGGGGAATCAATGTTCCGGGATATGCTGCCAGTAAAGGAGCCGTAGGATCGCTGGTAAAGGCATTTGCGAATGAATGGGCCTCGAAAGGAGTGAATGTAAATGCGATTGCACCGGGATATATCGCTACCGATAACACAGCGGCCCTGAGAGCGGATCAGCAACGCAGCAGCGCCATACTGGATCGCATTCCGGCTGGCCGCTGGGGAGAACCGGAAGATTTTGCAGGTCCTGCAATATTCCTCGCTTCCAAAGCAGCTGATTATGTACATGGTACTATTCTTACCGTGGATGGTGGCTGGATGGGTAGATAACAGAACATATTACAGCTAATAGCCTCTATACATGAGCAAACGTACTGAAAAAACGATTGTGGATATTGCAGAAGAACTGAAATTGTCAGTATCCACTGTATCACGTGCCCTGAACGATAATCCTAACATCAGCGCACGTACGAAAGATAAGGTGAAGAAGATGGCCCGTAAACTGGGCTATCGCCCTAATGCGTTGGCTGCCGGTTTGCGTAATAATAAAAGCAAAACCATCGGGCTCATAGTACCCCGGATTTCCATGTTCTTCCCTGCAACCATCAGCACCATTATCCAGAATAAACTGCAGGAGCACGGCTATAACCTGATCATCTGCCAGTCGAACGATTCGTACGACCAGGAAGTAACCCTGGTCAACACTTTGTATTCGGCAAGGGTAGATGGCCTGGTAGTATCTACCACCTTATACACCACCGACTTCTCCCATTTCGATGTATTTAAGGATAACAATATTCCGCTGATATTTTTTGACCGGGTACCCAAAGATTATAATGTTAAAGTAATTAAGGGAGATGACTACCTCGGCGGGCATACTGCTACCACGCACCTGCTGGAAAAAGGTTGTAAAGATATTGTGCATATCTCTGGTCCGCTGACGAGTAATTTGTATGTGGAAAGAGTAGCGGGGTATAAAAATGCGCTGCAGGAACATAAACAGGCCTTTAAGAAAAATCGTGTCTTCTATCACGAGCTGACCCGTGAAAATGCTTGGCAAACCTGTGAGAAGATCTTCGCCCAGCAACCTTTTCCGGATGGCATTTTTGCCTCCAACGATACTACTGCGATTACCATCCTGGAGTATTGCCGTAAAATAAATGTACGGGTACCGGAAGACCTGAAAGTAGTAGGGTATTCCAATGATCCGCGCACAGAAATAGTAACGCCACCCGTTACCAGTGTAGACCAGTATCCGGCCATGATGGGTGAAAGAGTGGTGGCCGCCCTGATGGAACTGATCAACACCGCTGCTTCCAGCGTACCACGTTATTCACAGGAAATAATACCTATTCAACTTGTAGCACGCGAGTCTTCCGCCGGTACGGCAAAGACCAGCGCAAAAAAGAAATGATCATATTCTAATCACGTTATTTATGAAAAAGAACCTGTTCTTTACGGTATTGCTATTGCCGGTGATGTTTATGCAATCGTATGCACAATCCGGTAAGGCTGACAAAGCGCTGCTGACCAAAGCTGATGCGGCCCTGCAATTCGCCGCCCGTCAGTATAAACTGATGATGAAACATGTACCGGACAGCCTCTTGCCACGTACCACCGATACAAAGGATGGCAGCCTGATGACCTCCAACTCCGGTTGGTGGACCTCCGGCTTTTATCCCGGTACCAACTGGTACCTGTTCGAATACACCAAAGATCCTGCCTTTAAAGCAGAGGCGCTGAAGCGCATGGCATTGGTACAGAAAGAACAGTTCAACACCCGCACCCATGATCTTGGATTTATGATGTATTGTCCCTTTGGCAACGCATTGCGCATCACCAAAGATCCTGCCTATAAAGCTATTTTGCTGACCAGCGCAAAGTCTTTGTCTACCCGCTTTAATCCTACCATTGGCTGCATTAAATCATGGGATCATGGCAGCTGGAAATTCCCGGTGATCATCGACAACATGATGAACCTGGAATTGCTGAACTGGGCTACCCGTGAAAGCGGCGACAAACAGTTTGCACAAATTGCCCGCACGCATGCCAATACCACTATAAAAAATCATTTCCGTCCGGATTACAGCTCCTACCACGTAGTGGACTATGACCCTGCCACCGGCGCCGTAGCAGACCGTAAAACCCACCAGGGAGCTGCCGACAGCTCTGCCTGGTCGCGTGGCCAGGCCTGGGGATTATATGGTTATACCCTTATGTACCGCGATACAAAAGATAAAGCTTACCTGGATCAGGCCCGTCATATTGCGGAGTTTATCCTCAATAACCCTACTATGCCGGCCGACCTCGTGCCTTATTGGGACTATGATGCACCCGGTATTCCAAATGCGCCGCGTGATGTATCCGCTGCTGCCGTAGCCGCATCCGCGTTGCTGGAACTGAGCCGTTATACCAATAAAACAGAAGGAAAGCGTTACTGGAATGCTGCGGAAACTATGCTGAACAGCTTATGCAGTCCTGCTTACCTGGCAAAGGAAGGAGAGAACAATGATTTTATACTGATGCACAGCGTAGGCTCTCTGCCGCATAAATCAGAGGTGGATGTGCCGCTGACCTATGCCGATTACTATTTTGTGGAGGCATTGCTGCGGTACAAACAATGGGCTAAGTAAGTCAGAAAAAAAATTTCCCATGGACAGAAGATTCTTTATCAAAGCGATTCCCATGGCGGGAGTAGCCGGTACCATCGGTTCAGACAAAGGGCTGTTGAAAGCAATGGCCACAGAAAAACCGGTGCATAACGACAGACAGTATAACGTGGACCTTTTACTACGTATATGCCGCCCCGTTATCAGTAAATTGAGCGAAGGAAAACTGAAGACAGCCATGCCCACTGAAGTGGCGCCTGATTATGCCAAGCCGGTGGATAAAGTAACTTACCTGGAAGCATTTGGCAGAACCCTGGCAGGATTGGCCCCCTGGCTGGAGTTGGGGCCAGACAATACTCCGGAGGGCAACAAGCGTTCGGCCATGCTGGATATAACCCGCAAAGCCATAGCCATGGCGGTAGACCCGGCTTCTCCCGATTATATGAATTTCACCGGCAAATTTGATGCGCAGCCGCTGGTCGATGGCGCCTTCCTGGCACATGGGCTGCTGCGTGCCCCTACACAATTGTGGGGGGCATTATCATCTAAAACACAGCAACAGGTGATAGACGGGTTGATCAGTTTGCGCAGTATCAAAGCATTCACCAATAACTGGGTATTGTTTTCCGCTATCATTGAAGCCATGCTGCTGAAATACGGTGCTGCCTGGGATCGCAAACCGGTGGACCTGGCCGTACAAAAAATAATGGAGTGGTATAAAGGTGACAGTATGTATGGCGATGGCGCTCATTTTCACTACGACTACTATAACTCGTTTGTCATACAACCCATGCTGGTGGATGTGTTAAAAGTAATGGTGGAAAAGAACGAAGAAGGAAAGGAAAACTATGAGCTGGCATTGAAACGTATGCAGCGGTACAGCAGCATATTGGAAAGACAGATATCGCCGGAAGGAACTTTCCCGGTAGTGGGCCGTTCTATGCCTTATCGCAATGCGGCATTCCAGGCGCTGGCACAAATAGCGCTGGAAGATAAACTGCCGCCGGAAATTTCGCCGGCACAGGTTAGATGCGCACTAACGGAAGTGAATAAACGAATTTTTGAAACACCCGGCACTTTTGATAAAGAGGGCTGGCTGCAGATTGGCTTCTGCGGTCATCAGCCGGAAATTGCAGATGTTTATACTTCTACGGGGAGCCTGTATTTATGTACTACCGGTTTCCTGGCATTGGGGCTTCCTGCGCAGCATCCGTTCTGGTCTGCAGCAGCACAACCGTGGACGGCTAAGAAAGCCTGGTCCGGGGCGATGGTAAAGAAGGATCATTCTATCGACTACTAATGCAACATTTCCTTTGCCATTAATATACCCGGTTCGGCAATAATTGTTTTTAATACAGCGGGAGAAGATATATAACTGAATATATTTTCTGCCGCTGTTTTATATGCGGGATAACCGTATCGGGATAACTGCAGCAGCGTTCTGCAGGCATCTATATTCTCGCTGAGCACATTGTCCGGGGGCAGGTATTTATTGTTGCTGCTGAAGCTAAAGAGCGCCTTGTTTTTCCCGGTAAAATGCAGCAACATATAATCGGCGCTGTGCACTGCTGCCGCCAATGATGCAGTATCACGCGTGAGCTGATAGTGATGCACCAATGCCTGGCAAAGGTACAACTGATCCGCCAACGCAATACTTCCCGTAAAAGCCCGGTCATGTACATAACCTCCGTCCGGTTGTTTGAATTTTTTGAGGATGCTTTGTAATATTACCCCGGCGGTAGCCAGGTGCCTGTTGTCGTTTGTAGCTTCATACATAGAGAGAAAGGCATCCGCCAATTGTGCATTTTCTTTGGCATAGCAGGTGCTGTCTATCCGCGGAATTCCTTGTTTATAGCGCTCTTCAGCGGATAACGAAAAGTAACCACCTGCATGTTCTCCTGCTCTCAGGTCCGCATCCTGGGAATTATAATACAAGTGTTCGCCGCTATACAGAAAGGTATCCAGATAACTGACAATTTTATTGGCATACAGCAGGGCGCTGCTGTCGTTGGTGGCGCCAAAATATTGCGCATATATTTTTATATATCTTGCCTGTATGCTGAGTATTTTTTCGAAGTGCGGATGATCCCATCCGTTGTCGGTGGAATATTGATATACGCCGCCCCAGGCAGGATCGTTTATTTTGTATGATCCATGGATAGTGAGTGGCAGCCATCGTTTCAGCCGCTGATCTGTTTGGCTGTAACGCAATGCGTAGGCAATGCCGTCGTACTCCAGGAAATGCTGTTGCATATCGTATCCTCCATCTTCCATATCGAGGTATTCAAAGAAATTATTGCGCACAAATGCGGCTGCTGCTGCCGACCATTTACCGGGAACCGTTTTATTGATCACCGGTTTCTTTCGCGGCGGAAGATAACGGTAACCATTATATGTTTTTTCCAGTAGCGGAAGAAAATCCGCCGGACTGAAATACCCGGCCTGCTTCAGGAGTTCTCTTCCATCTTCGTGAAATATAATAGTGGCAGGCCATCCGTAATCCTTATATTTTGCATACAGATCGGGGCGTTTATCCTGGTTGGCCTTTATACAAATGTAATGTTGCGACAGGTAGCTGATAACAGCCGGGTTTTCGTAGGTAGAATCATCCATTACATGGCACCAGTGGCACCAGCTGGCGCCCAGATCCAGCAACACCGGTTTATGCTGCCGGCTGGCCAGGTCAAAAGCCCGTTGATCAAATTCCAGCCATGGAATACTTTGGCTCTTTGCGGTATCAGCGCAGCAAAAAATGAGCAGAAAAAAGAAATACCTGTTTAACACGGGATCATTTTACAGGCATATACGGGGTTGGGCAATTATTGGTTTGCATCACCCAGGCGGGCGGCTGTCATCCCTTTTTAGGCTCCGGAAAAAGCGCCACCGGCCTTTTCCCATCTTCCGTTAACCATTTTTCAAACACCAGTCTTACCGGCTCATAATTTTCGGAGGCAAGAAACTGTTGCATGCGCTGGTTATTAGCCAGCGTGTATCTCACCATTCTTCTTATGCCCTTTTCAACATATATTTTTTCCAGTGCTTCATTCATCTGCCGGTAGATGCCTTGCCTGCGAAATTCTTTTGCCACATAGCCGTCGGATACATACAGTGTATCACCGGTATAATCTTCAATGCGGCTTTCGTCGGGTTCTTCGAGGTAAGCGAAGATGAAACCTGCGGGCGTATTATCCACGTAAGCCAGCAGGCAGGTGCCATCGCAGGTTTCCTGTGTATCGATCACATGCTGCATATAGTTGCTGCTGATACTTTCCCAGCTGGCCGTTTTCGGGAAAAATTCTTTTTCGGAGAGATGCAGCTGCTCCATCATGCTGTTGATCAGTGCGTAATGATCATGAATTCGTATAGGCTTAATTGTTACCATGTTTTAATCCGGTTTAACAGGGCTGCCTGTCCAGTTGGTACCGGATTGCAGTTTCTCTCCTTTCATCACCAGCGACAGTGGGGCGATGTTTACATCATCACCGATTTCGCTGTCGTATAAAATGATAGAACGTGCACCGATACTGCTTCTCTGGCCTATTTTGATAGGGCCTATTTTCATCACACGGTCTTCAAACAGGTGTGTCTGCGGACCGCTGTCTTCGTTCAATACACTATCAGTTCCTATTTCCACCATATCAAATTCGGTGATGTCGGCTGTATTCAGCACTACGCGGCGACCGGTTTTTACGCCGAGCAGGCGCAGTAATACAGGCAGCCATGGCGTGCCTTTCAGGTATTCCAGCAGGAATGGAATAGAGAGTGCTTCATAGGTGGAAGTGATGGCTTCGCTGCGCCATACTTTGGAAGTCCACATGGGGCTTTGCAGCGGTTTATAAACGCCGGTGAGTATCCATTTCAGCATTACCGTAAACAGGAAAGCCGGCAATCCGAGGAAGAACAGGTAATAGAACGGAAACTGCAGCAATATTACCCACCACGGTTTATCTGTTACCAGGTCGTGTGCATAGGCAATGAACAGGATACTGCAGCATATTACTACTGTTTCCGGGATGAGTATCCGGATAAATTCCACAGTGGCCCTGGCCAGTTTGCGCTGTGGCGATGGGTTGGTAGTAAGTTCCGGTGGAAAAAAGTGACTTTCCTGGCGACGGGGCAGCGCAATGGCCGGTGAGCCAAACCAGTCGCGGGCGGTGCTGCCGGCTAGTTGTTCTTTGGAAGGAGGTGTGGACAATACGCCTATAAGCATATTTTCCGGCAGTTCGTACCCCTGCGGTATCAGGGCGCTGTTGCCTACAAAACTGGTATTGTGAATAATTGTTTTTTCGAGAATCAGTTGTTGTCCGCGTACATCTGATTCGCCAAGTGTTACGGCATCGGCAATAAAGGCGCCGTCACCGATTTCCAGCAAAGGGTGGGTAACGCTGCTGGCGGTGGAAACTTCTGTATTGCGGCCGATTTTTGCACCCAATGCGCGGAAGAGGGAAGAGATATACACCGTAGCAAAAATGGGATGTATAACGATCAGTGATAACGACATCAGCTGATCTGCAAACCATTTACGTGCATAGAAAATGCTGTAAATAGGATAGGTGCCGGGTTTAATGCCCCATTGCAGCAAGCGTGTCAACAGTACGGTTTGCCCGGTAAATAAAAGTATATAGGTAAGCGCCAGTGCCGGGGTAATCACCATGTAGTTGAAGTTATAATCCGGCGCGGCATTATCCATCTGGTTCAGGATGATGATGGTGGGCAGTAATGGCAGCAATACTGTAAATGGAAATACCAGCAGGAACAGGGAAAAGATGACGCTGTATTTTCTGCGGGTAGCTGTTGATACGGGTAGTGGTTGTGGTAAGTCGCTGATGGATTTGGTTACTTTTAATTCAGCCGGACTTCCCTGCCATACTTCACCGGTTTTAACGGTGCTGTTGGGAGGTAAAAAGCTGAGGTCCTGTAATTCGCTCCAGGGTTCTATCACGGTATCGCCGCCAATGATGGCGCTGCTGCCGACATAGGCATGATCGCCCAGGTGAACGGTCCGGAGTTTCAGCAGGCCGTCTTCCACAAAGGCGTTGTTGATAACAGCCTGTGAACTGATGCTGACATCGGAGCCGATGGTTACCAGGTCTTCCGCACCAATGGTAACGGCGCCCAGTTGCGCATCCGGCGCTATTTTTACGCCCAGCATACGAAGGTAGGCGGGGTATAAAGGAGTGCCGTTGAGGAACTGGGAGGGCATGAGGCGCTGAATGGTTTTTACAAGCCACCAGCGGAAATAGTAGGTGCCCCATACCGGGTAATCGCCGGCTTTCATTTTACCGATCACCAGCCATTTGGTGCTGATGATCAGCGCTGAAAACAGTGGCGGCAGCAGGCAGAACATCACCAGGGCGGTAACGATGGCGTATCCCAGGTGGCTGGTATCCTGTTCCACGTAGTAGTAGCCCAGGTATGGGAGGAATATCTGCATAGCAAATAATCCGAAGATGATAAGTATGGCGATGGTTTGGGCTATCCAGCAACAAAGGTGACGCCACCAGGGAACTTTATTAAATACCCGTTTGGTATGCTGACCGGCCTGTGGTTGGGCGGCCCATACATTTACCAGTTCCTGTAAGGGGCGGTGAATATAGATATCTTTGAGAGATGCCTGTGGTACATTGGCCTCGCGGCGCAGTCGTGATACGAAGGCAGCTGCCAACAGGGAATGGCCTCCGAGGTCGGTAAAGAAATCCTGTTGCAGATCGATGCTGCGGTCCGGGAATACCTTTGCCAGTATCAGCAGGAGCTTATCTTGCAGCGGGGCGTCCGGATCAATGGCTTCGTGGGTGGTTACCTGTGTAAAGGCAGCCGGTACCGGCAATGCTTTGCGGTTTATTTTGCCGCTGGGCAGCCGGGGCATATCGTCCAGTACCTGGATGATGCCGGGCACCATATAGGGAGGCAATACTTTCGCGAGTGTAGCTCTGAGCTGCGATTCATCAAACGGTTGATCATCTTCCCTGACAATATATCCTACCAGCTGATCCTGGTCGTTGCTATCTTTTTTTACTGCTACGGCAGCAGCGGCTACCCCGTTGATATTGTGCAGCTGATTTTCTATTTCCCCCAGTTCTATCCGGTAGCCGCGCAGTTTGATCTGGTCGTCCAGGCGGCCCTGGAAATCGATGCTGCCATCCGGTAAGATGATGGCGGCATCGCCGGTGCGGTATAAGCGGTCACCGGGCAGTTCGGTCATAGAAAGAGGTTTATCCACAAATTTTTCGCGGGTCAGTTCGGGGCGGTCTATGTAACCGGCGCCTACGCCGGGACCTGAAATCACCAGTTCGCCCCGTTCGCCCACGGGTAATATATCCAGCTTTTCATCTACCACTGCCATGTTGTAATTGGGTAACGGTTGGCCGATAGTGATATAGTCGCCGGGTTTTAATGCAGCGAAAGTAGCGCTGACGGTTGTTTCCGTAGGGCCGTAGCTGTTATAGAAATGGCGGGGCGGCGCTGCCCATCGGGCCAGTACCTGCGGTGTGCAGGCTTCCCCGCCGGCATTGATCAACCGGAGAGTAGGGATGTTATCATCCATAATGGCGAGCAGGCTGGGTACTGCGTGCAATACGGTGATTTTTTCACGGCGTAATACATCGCCCAGTTCATCGATGGCTTTGGCGGTAGTGGCATCAGCTACCCACAGGGTAGCGCCCACGAAGTAACTGAGCCAGGTTTCTTCGCACCACATGTCAAACGATACGGAGAATCCCTGGTATACTTTATCGGTGGAGCGTATATTTAAAACGGTTTGTTCTGCCCTGATAAGATGGCAGATCTGCCGGTGGCTGATAGGAATGCCTTTGGGTTTGCCGGTGCTGCCGGAAGTATACAGTACATAGGCGAAATTTTCCGGGCGGGGGCCGGCGCTTAGCTGAAATGTTTCGGTGCTGTCGGGTACCGGTGGTACGGCTAGTACCGCGGCTTCCATTTGGAGGGGTTGTTCACTGAAACAGGCGGCGGCCTTTACTTCTGTAAGCACGCCTTCTACGCGTTCTGCCGGCATTTCCCGGTCCAGCGGCACATAGGCTGCCCCGGCTTTGATGATGCCAAGTATGGCCACATGCAGTTCCAGTCCGCGGGGCCACCATACCCCCACTACGCTGCCGGGGCCTATTCCTTTTGATTGAAGAAAAGCGGCGACCGCATCACTCCAGTGATCCAGCTGTTTATAGGTGAGTGTTTGTTGTTGAAATACCAACGCGGTATGATGCGCATGCTCCTGCGCTGTCTTTGAAAAAATATCTGCCAGGGTTTCATCATGGAGCAGGTCTGGCTGCTGGGGCCCCTTAACTATACTATAAACATTCATAAGTTCGCGTTCCCGTAGGTTCAAGGTGTTTGGTATGGTAAAGTTACTGGTAAGAATCGGAGTAGCGCCTTATAATACGCTTAAAAATAATAGGTTCTTTGGGAAAATTAGCGTATAATCAGGTAAGATGCTATACGTTTTCTATGTTATAAAGATATACTTTCGACAGCATTAATACATGGGGGAGCATACATTTACCACGGATGAAATGAAGCATTGCCTGCAGATGGTTGCAGCAGTGGGGTGTGAGCAGTCTTACCGCCGCCTGTTTCGTTGGTTTTATGGCCCCTTGCAACAGTTTGCCTTTGCCATTGTTAAGTCCCGTGAAATGGCTGAAGAAATAGCAGCAGATGTATTGGTTAACATCTGGCGAAACAGGCAACAATTACCAGATATCGACCACCTGAAAATCTATCTTTATACCGCCGCGAAAAATATCTCCCTCAATTATCTCCGGAAACAAAACCGCCATGCAGTTATTTCTCTTGATAATATGGAAATGGTATTAACACCGTTGAATAACAATCCGGAACAACTGTTTATCACCGCGGAGTTATTAAACCGGCTGGAACAAACGATTAACCAGCTGCCGCCGCGTTGCAGGCTTATTTTTAAGCTGGTTCGGGAAGATGGGTTGAAATACAAGGAAATTGCAGCCATCCTCGACATTTCCGTAAACACAATAGACGCCCAGATGGCGATAGCTTTTAAGAAAATCAGTCAGGCAGTAAACCTGAATATGAGCCGCAGGCAGTCGGTAAAATAACAGGCTTCCAAAAAATATTTTCCTTTCATTTAGTAGATTCTTTTTAAACCGGTGTCTTTATAACCGGGGCATTCCTCATTTATCAAAATGGAAAACAACAGGATATGGTATCTGATGAGCAGAAAAATGGCCGGGGAGGCTACGGATATCGAATTACAGGAGCTGGAGCAATTGTTACGGGTACAACCTGAGGCACAATATACCCTGGAGCTGATGGCGGCCATCTGGAAAAATGAGCGGAAGGAGGAAGAAGAACCGGATGTATTTGACCGTTACTGGCCGCAGCTGCAGGCAGAAACGGCCATGCAGCCGGAGAAAGGGAAGATGTTGCTGCTGCGAAAAAGAGGGCTGTGGTTAGCGGCTGCGCTCACCGGCATCTGTCTGCTGATAGCCGGCTGGATCACCTGGTATTCCAAAGGGAACAGCCATCCGCCACTGGCCGATAATGAGGTAAGCACCCATGAAGGGTCAAGAACCAGGGTAAAACTGCCGGATGGTACGGCCGTGTGGCTGAACGGCGGCAGCAAGCTGACCTACAGCGACGACATGAAACATGCTGCCACCAGGGAGGTATTTTTGACCGGGGAGGCTTGTTTTGATGTAGCCAAAGACGCCGGTAAGCCTTTTATCATACATACGCTCAAAATGCAGGTAAACGTATTGGGTACCGTACTCAATGTACGCTCCTATAATAATGAAAGCAGGAGCGAGGCTACACTGGTAAGCGGCAAAATAGAAGTGTTGATGAAAGAGGTGCCGGGACAACGGATTGATTTACAACCGGGCGAAAAACTGATTATATATAACAATGAATCAAAAAAGAAGAGTAAAGAAGCGGTAATACATTATAGTGTTGCCAACGCGGGTAAGCTGCCAGATGATTCCGCGCTGCTGGCAGAAACTTCCTGGATAGACAATAAACTGGTATTTAACGATGAAAAAATGCCGGATATTCTGCGAAAAATGGAGCATTGGTACAATGTATCCATAGAAGTGAACAATGAAAAAATCAACGACTGCCACTTTACCGGATCATTTCAAAATGAATCCGCTGCAGAAGCTTTGACAGCTATGCAGCAAATCCATCATTTTCAGTTTACTATAAAGGGCAACAAGATTATTATCTATTAAAATCAATCATATGAATACTTAATACCTGTAATAAAAACGGGAAATGCGCAAACATTCCCCGTTGAATTTGTCAACCAAAGCCGGCTGATGTACGAGATCAGCCCGGACGCTTATTGTTTAACTTTTCATTTGTGAAATTATGCAAAAAAAACTACGATTTCATCAGGGAAACCTATGCCTGGTTCCCCGACCGCAAATCATTCGCTTCATGAAAATTTTCTTTCTATTAGTTTTTCTGGCTTGCATGCGGGTGTCTGCCAGTGTTTATTCGCAGGATGTGAAGGTAACCCTTGACATTCGCAACAAACCGCTCGCCAAAGCGCTTAATGAGCTGGAGAAGAAAAGTAAGTTCCGTTTTCTTTTCAGTGAAGAAACATTGCCGGCGGGCAAGCTGATTAATATGTCGGTAGCCGAAATGCCTGCTATGGATGTATTACAGCTGATGTTGGATAATACCTCGCTGTCTGCCAAAAAAATGGGCGATAAGCTGATCGTTATTGTACCCGGTGGTACAGATGCTGCAGATAAAAAAGTAACAGGCAAGGTGTCCAATACGCATGGAGAGCCGTTACCCGGTGTTACCGTTAAAGTAGAAGGCACCAATACCGGCGCTGTTACCAACGGTGAGGGGCGCTTTGAACTGAATGCACCCGGACTGGCCAGCCTGGTATTTACCTATGTGGGATTTCTTCCCAAAACAGTGGCCATCAATAACCGGGAACAGCTGGAGGTAGTACTGGAAGAAGATACCCGCGGGTTAAATGAGGTGGTAGTAGTAGGTTATGGTAATCAGAAGAAAGTAAATTTAACCGGCGCCATTTCGTCGATCAGCTCCAAAGATATTCAGAATGTACCGGTGTCCAATATTTCCAATGCACTGGCAGGAAGGCTTTCAGGACTATTTGCCAACAACCCCAGCGGTATTCCGGGTGTTAGTTCACCGATTACCATTCGTGGTAAGGGTACCTTAAATTCGCCTGGCGCCCTGTATGTAATTGACGGAGTGGTGAGAGGAAAAGAAGATTTCGACGCCCTCACCCCCAATGAAATAGAAAGCGTTTCTGTACTGAAAGACGCGGCTTCCGCGGCAGTATATGGCGCCCGCGCCGCCAACGGTGTGTTGCTGGTGACCACCAAACGAGGGGAAATGGACCAGGCGCCCCGATTTTCCTACACGGGTAATGTTGGCTCCCTGCGCCCAACACAAATTCCTTCCCGGCTGAATTCCTATCAGCATGCGATTTACCAGAATGATATGTTGTATAACCAGTTTCCCGGTATTTCAGCAGATGACCCACGGCTGTATTCCCCTGATGAACTGGATTATTACAAGGCCGGTACCGTGAACACCGACTGGTATAAGTTGGTGGCGAAAGACCCTTATTCCACGCAGCATACGCTGAGTGTAAATGGCGGTGGTAAAAGCGTGCGTTATTTTATGTCGCTGGGCTACTACAACGAGAGCGGGTTGTTTGATAACATCGACTATAAGCGCTATAACCTGCGCAGCAACGTAGAAGCCAATGTCACAAAAAACCTGACGATATCGCTGAACATCGACGGGAACTTTCAAAACAGTACCCGGCCGTACTGGCCCTGGGATGGCGATAATGCAGAGATGAAGGACTTTTACCGCGGCCTGCTGAATCAGCCCCCTATGTCGCCGGCTTATGTAGATGGTTTGCCGGATGGAACGCTTTATCACTGGCATGCGGCAGAAGTAATAAAGAACGGCGGTTATCTGCGGAAAAATTATAACACATTCAACGCTCAGCTGGCATTGAATTACAAGCTGCCGATAGAAGGGCTGTCAGCCACTTTTTCCTATAACTATAATAAGAAATTTAACTTCACCAAAACACAGTACAAGAGCTATACCTTGTACCAGCACAATACTTTTGGCGGTCACGGACACCTGGTGGGCGACAGCGTAATTGGTTCCAAAACCGCTGCACAGCTGCCATATAATGCACTCACAGAGGCATACAATCAACCCGTGATGTACCTGTTGAACGGTGGTTTTAAGTATAACCGCACTTTTGGCAAACACACCGTAGGTGCGTTACTGTTATATGAGCAGTCAGAAACCCTGGGTGATAATTTTTCTGCCAAAGGAGAAAACCCGCTCACTACGCAGGTTGATCAACTCTTCGTAACAGATCCCGACCATAAGTATCAAACTGTTGGCGGCGGCGGCACGCAAACCGCGCGTATTTCCTATGTAGGACGTGTGAATTACATGTATGCAGACAAATACCTCTTTGAAGCCAATTTCCGTTCAGATGCCTCCACACAGTTCGGACCACAGGGACGCTGGGGTTTCTTCCCCTCTGTTTCCGCGGGGTGGCGTATTTCAGAAGAGCCTTTTATGAAAGGGGCGGTACGTGGATTGGATAACCTCAAGCTGCGCGCTTCCTATGGTATTACCGGAAACGATTATTATGATGATCCGAATGTACCGCCTTACCAGTGGCAGAATAAATATGTAGTGGCGCCAGGCGCCGTGTTTAATGGCGCTACCATGGGGCTTACCAGCGGCGTATATCCTAACCCGTTACTTACCTGGGAAAAAGCTGCTACTACCGACATCGGTATCGACGCATCCTTTGGCAACGGCCTACTGAGCATAGAAGCTGATTATTTCCGTAAACATACCTATGATATCCTCTGGACACGCGCGTTAACAGTGCCTGCTTCTTTTGGCGCTACACTGCCAAGTGAGAACTATGCCGTGGTGGACAATCATGGAATAGAATTATCAGTAAGACATGATAACAGCATCGGGCAGGTGAACTACTATGTGGGCGGCAATTTCAGCTTTGCACGCAATAAGGTGATCAATATGGCGGAACCGGCCAATGCCATGGATTATCAGAAACGTATAGGCCGTCCGATTGATTTTATCACCGGCTACGAAGCAGCCGGTATAGCCAGGTCAGAAAAAGATCTGCAGAATTTACCGGACTACAATGCACCCGGACAAAAATTTGAAGTGGGCGATATTATTTTCAAAGACATCAGCGGGCCGGATGGAAAACCGGATGGCATCGTGAATGATTTTGATAAAAAAGTGCTCTCAAATAAAAGTCTGAACCCGGAAATTATTTATGGTGTGAATGGGGGTGTTTCCTGGAAGGGATTTGATCTCAACTTCCTGTTCCAGGGAGTGACAGGAAGGGAAGTGATGTTTCCTAACCGCGACCAGTGGAGGGAGCAGGCTGTACTGAGTTTCTGGGCTGATCACTATACCACTGAAAATACCGGCGCTGCCTACCCGAAAATTGGTGGTAAAAACGGAACAGAAGGCCCTGCGTCTTCTTTCTGGCTGAGAAACGGCGCCTATTTGCGCCTGAAGTTCCTCGAACTGGGTTACTCATTACCAAAGGCATTATTGCAGAAAGCAAAGATCAGCAACGTACGGTTTTATGTATCAGGCAGTAACCTGTTTACCGTTTCAGCGATCAAGTTATATGATCCTGAATTCCAAACCAGCTACGGCGCCTTCCAGTATCCTATCATGCGTTCTGTGAATGTGGGCGTAAATCTTGGCTTTTAAAGTAATCACGCAATGAAACAATTAATCATGAAAAAGAGAGATATATTCATCATAGGATGTTGTATGCTGACTGTATTTACAGGCTGTAACCGTATCCTTGATAAAACAGACCTTGGCAGTATCAATGAATCGCTGACGTGGACCGATCCAGCTACCGCCAATGCCTACGTCAGTAATTTATATACCAGCATCCCCAATTGGAATGCTGGAGAATCCGGCTATTCAGATGAGTCAGATGGCAGAAATGCTTTGAATAACGGCGCCTGGAGTCCTGACAATAACCCCTTATGGTTTTGGCCCTATGATGCTATCAGGAATGTAAATGTTTTTTTTAAGAACATTACTGCGTCTACTATCAGTGCCGACCTGAAACAGCGGCTGAGCGGAGAATCGCATTTTATCCGCGCCTACCTGTATTTTGAAATGGTAAAGCGTTTTGGAGGCGTGCCTATTATTACCGAACCGCAATCCATCACGGATAATATTTTTGTGAAGCGCAGCAAAACGTCCGAGACTTACACTTTTATTTTAAAAGAGCTGGATGATGCTATCGCACAGTTGCCATCGGTGCAGGATGAAAAAGGCCGGGTAACCAAAGGTGCAGCGATGGCCTTTAAAGGCCGGGTGTTGTTGTTCAGGGCCAGTCCCCAATTCAACCCGGGCAACGACCGCCAGCGCTGGCAGGAAGCTTATGACGCTAACCTGGCGGCGAGACAGGAGCTGGAAAAAAACGGGGCAGGTTTATATGCCGATTTTTCCAATCTTTTCCTGGAGGAGATGAACAAGGAAGTAGTGTTTGCCGTCCGCTTTCTGAATCCCGGGAGAACCCAGAGCAGGGATGCGGCCGTGCGCCCGATTTCTGTTTCGGTGAATGCTACCGGGGCCAATCATCCTACCGAAGAACTCGTAGAGGCGTTTCCGTTAGACAACGGCGCGGATTGGAAGCCTGGCCCCGGCACTGCCGATCAGTGGCTGCACCGGGATGCGCGGTTTTATGCTACGATAGTATATAACGGGGCTTCTTATTTTAAGCGTACCCAATGGACTTATGAGAACTCAGGTATTGACGCCTACGGTGCTACCAATGGTTCACATACGGGGTATTACAACCGCAAGGCGATTAACCAGGAACTAACAGCAGCAGAAGCGAATAATTCCGGCACTGATTATATCGACATCCGGTTTGCAGAGGTGCTGATGAATGAGGCAGAAGCCGCGAACGAACTGGGTAATACCACGAGGGCATATGAAGTGTTGAAAATGATCCGGCAACGGGCGCAGATACAGGCAGGCGTTAATGGGCTGTACGGGTTAACGGCGGGTATGTCTGTAGCCGCCATGCGCAGCCGCTTGCAGCAGGAGCGTTTTGTGGAATTTGCTTTTGAGCAAAAACGTTACTGGGATCTCCGTCGCTGGAAGCTGGCGGGCACTGTGCTGAACGGGGTGCGCAGGCATGGTCTTGCCGGCAGCAAACTCACGGATAATCCATTAACGTTTAAATACCAGCAGGTGGATCTCGACTTACAAGGCGACCTGGTGTTTAAAGACTACATGTATTTTGCTCCTATCAGCAGATCGGAGTTGCAGAATAATCCTAACCTGGAACAAACCAAGGGATGGGAAAACGGAACTTTTGATCCATTGCAGTAAATGAAATGCCGGGCCGGCAAGAGCTGGTCCGGCATTACCTTTTATGTAACGGGGTTTTTTTGCAACCGGGAAAATGATAATAAATGAAGAAAGGATACCTGATCATATGGTTGATATGTTGCTGGAGTGCGGTGAAAGCGGATTATAAGGAAACGGCGCTGGCGTTGATACAGCGTGTAGTCCCTGCACACGCGGCGTATTTCAGCGTGGAAATAATTCCAGCGGAAAAAGGAAAAGATGTATTTGAAATAGCATCGTCCGGCAACAGGATTGTATTACGTGGAAATACACCAGTGAGTGTGGCATCTGCCTTAAACTGGTATTTAAAATATTATTGTCATTGCCAGTTATCCTGGAATGGGGATAACCTGCAGTTACCTGCAGTGTTACCGGCAGTGGCGGAGAAGGTGCGCATTGTTACACCTTATGAGCACCGGGTTTATCTGAACTATTGCACGTTTAGCTACTCAATGGCCTGGTGGAACTGGGAGCGGTGGCAGCGGGAAATAGACTGGATGGCATTGCATGGTATCAATATGCCGCTGGCCATTACGGGGCAGGAAGCGGTGTGGCAAAACACGCTGCGTCGTTTTAAAATGAATGATAAAGAGATCCGGGGTTTCCTGGTGGGGCCTGCTTTTTTTGCCTGGCAGTGGATGACCAATATTGAAAGCTGGGCGGGTCCTTTGCCGCAAAGCTGGATAGCACACAGTATTGAATTGGGTAAACAGATACTGGCGCGGGAACGGGAAATGGGGATGACGCCTGTTTTGCAGGGATTTACCGGTTACGTACCTATTGCATTGAAACAAAAATTCCCGGCCTCGGATATCACTGTGAAGCCATTCTGGCTCGATTATTTTCCGCCGGGAACTGCGCAGCTGGATCCGTTGGATCCTTTGTTTGGCCAGATGGGCAAGGTTTTCCTGGAAGAGCAGGCGAAATTATTTGGCACCAATCATTATTACGCCGGTGATCCGTTTCATGAAGGAAAGCCTCCAAAGCAATACAAAGGTTACCTGGAAGCCGTTGGTAAGGCCCTGTACAACGTGACAAAAAGCGTGGATACTGCGGCCACGATTGTGATGCAAAGCTGGTCTATCCGTGAGCCCGTAGCAAAGGGTATTCCTACAGAGAAGCTGCTGGTACTGGATTTAAACGGATCGAAGTGGAAAGGCACACATGCTTTTTGGGGTAGCAGTTGGGTGAGTGGCATCATACAAAATTACGGTGGTAAAACAGAAATGGGCGGTAGTATTGATATGATATTACAGCAACAGGCCGCATCCAATCATGATACCTCCTGGGGGAATATCAGCGGTATCGGCATATTTCCCGAGGCGATAGAACACAACCCGGTGATTTTTGAAGCGGCGGCAGAAATGGCCTGGCACAGGTCAGCTCCGGTAACAGCCGATTGGGTAAAATCGTATAGTTATGCGCGGTATGGTAGCGCAGATGTATTCACACAAACAGCATGGCAGGTTTTACTGCATACAGTTTACAAGGCAAAGCATGTTGATATTTCGAGGGAATCGCCGATAGTGGCGCGCCCGGCTTTAAAGGTACATGGCGCTTCTCCAAATGGCGGATTGAATACAGAGAAGAACTACCGTTTTGCAGATTTATGGGCGGCGCCCAAAGCTATGCTGGAGGCCGATCAGCAGCTGCATCGTTTGCCAACCTACCAGTACGACCTGGTGGATATGTTGCGGCAATGTTTGGGGGATCTGGCTATCCCGGTGCAGCAAAGTGTGAGCAGGGCTTACCTGTCTGGTAACAAGGATTCTTTTCGTATCGCCACGCAACAGTTTTTGTCGCTCATAGATGATATGGACGTTTTGCTGGGTACCAATGAGCATTTCCTGTTGGGTAAGTGGATTGGAGATGCGCGCCGTTGCGGCAGTACCGCAGCAGAAAAGGCGTTGTATGAGCAAAATGCGCGCTGGCTGGTAACGGTATGGGGGCCATACGATAAGAAAGCCATGTTGTTTGATTATTCGAGCAGGCAGTGGTCGGGGTTACTCCGGTCCTTTTACAGGAAGCGGTGGAGCGATTTTTTCAGTTTCCTGGGTGCGGAACTGGAAAAAGCGGATGGGCGTTATGTGGAAACCGATGCGATCAACCATCGTTTCAAGCGGCCTGCCAATGAAGCCAATGCATTTTATAAGCGGTTGTCGAAGTGGGAGTATGCGTGGTGTAATGAGTCTGCCGTTTTCCCTGATAAACCCAGGGGAGACGCCTATAGTATAGCTGCCCGTTTGTATGAAAAATGGTGGCCGGTGGCGCAACAAATTTATGGCGTGCATTAACGGCGGCTATTGTTTGAAGGATCAGATCCGGGCAGCGATCTGATCTAACACGTTTTCCCAGTATGTTTTCATTGCAGCCCGTTCAGCAGCGTCTTTCAGCCATTCATGGTGAAAGCTGACGGTGGTTTTTTCTTTAGCCGGGATCACCCTGACCTGGAGGGTGGATGTATTGGATTCGCCGGCCACCTGCCATTTCATGCGAATGACTTTAGCGGTTGTAACACTGGATATGGTGATGGTGATGCCGGTACGGGTAGTATAGGTGTCTCCTTTCTCAAAAGACAGCTGCGCATTAGTATCGAGCCAGTGGCCCAATACAGGTTGGGTAAAGAGGAGTTCCCAGGCCTGGTCGGGGGTGATGGGGAAGGTGCGGCGTATGCCCATTTCCCACCCCTGCGAGGCAGTTTGCCCTACAGGTGTTTTGGAGGAAGTCATGTTTTTTAGCGACAAGGTAAAGAAAAAGTGGGATATTGGAATATGTAAACTATTGATACTAAAGAGGCTTATTGCATTTATAGTCTCCCTAAGGAAAAGGGGCATATTTATGTGTAAAAATGTAAAATATTTTTTTACTTTTAAGTAACATATAAAGCACTTTCCGGGCGTTTTAATGGAAGGTGTTGACAGCGACCAAAATTCTGAAGCAACTATCTGAGCAAGTACTGAATTGAAGAGTAAAAGAGTGATCTAAACCAAAATCTGTTTCCACATGAGAAAGTCGTTTCGCATGCTTTTTTGTATGCGGGTGTCATCAAATTATTTGTGGCCCTATATCCATTAAGATTTTTTCCTCGTCTAACCGGCAGGCACTTTTTAGTGCTGGTCCTTATTTTCATAAGCAAAAACGGGGCTGTCCTTCACAAGCGGGCAGCCCTTCCTTTTTTGCTTACAATGCCAGGAGTAGTATCCTATTGTTTTGTTTGTGCCGCTTCCCAGCCTATCATGGCGCTTTTGCGGACTTCTCCCCAGTGGTACTGACCGGAGTCGCCGGTAGCTTTTATTACACGGTGGCAGGGAATGAGAAAGGCCACAGGGTTTTGCGCTACCGCAGAACCTACTGCCCTCGATGCTTTCGGGTTATTGATTTCTTCTGCTAAACGGGAGTAGGTAGTGAGGTTACCCATGGGTATTTTCAACAGTGCTTCCCATACTTTCAGCTGAAAATCGGTACCCCGCAGGTGTAGTTTTATTTCAGACAGCCGGCGCCAGTCCTGTGTAAATATATACAGGGTATTTTGCTGGATCAGGTCTACCATTTGGGTGAACTGCGCATGGGGAAACTGTTCTTTCAGCGCCAGCAGCGCTTTGTCGGGATCGTCGGCAAAAGCCATATGGCAGATGCCTTTGGGTGTGGAGGCAACAATGATATTGCCAAACGGACTTTCCGCAAAGCTGTAGTTGATATGGAGCGCTTTACCACCGTTCCTGTATTCCCCCGGTGTCATGCTTTCGATGTTGATAAACAGGTCGTGTAAACGCCCGGTGCCTGAAAGCCCTGCTTCGAAAGCAGTATCAAACACGGTGGCTTTTTCTTCTCTCAACATATTTTTCGCATAATCCAGGGTGAGGTACTGCAGAAATTTTTTAGGTGTTACGCCTGCCCATTCGGAAAATACCCGTTGAAAATGAAACGGACTCATATGCACTGCTGCGGCCACTTCCTGGAGGTCGGGCTGTGTTTTAAAATTACGCTTAATGTAGTCTATTGCCGTTGCAATTTTATCATAATTGTTCATGGCTTGTTTATTTTAAAACAAAGGTAGTACCGTGCATGCCGGCAAAAAACCCGGTTATTGCTAAGTGATCGGATGGCTGTCCCGGTAATATCGCAGCCCCATGCCCGGGTACTTTGGATTTTTCGTATAGTGCTATGGTTTGCGTTAAAATATAGCTGGTTTTTGTTTAAAAAACATAATTTACTTGTACTAATAATAACTAGATTGCATTGAGTACCAACTTTTCCAAAATCTATTACTTTATTGTTGCGGTGCCAACGGTGATCGCATATTAAATAGCATACAATGTCCGCTTGGGCTAACATGGATGACAGTGAACTTTTGCACTTCCTGAAAAAGGGGGATGTGCGTGCATTTGATGCTATTTACGCGCGTCACTGGCCCGATCTGTTTAAACATGCCTGGTACACGCTGAAATGTCGCGATATGGCGATGGATGTGGTACAGGAAGTATTTACCTGGCTTTGGCTGCACCGGGAAACGGTGCAGATCACTTCCTTAAAGCATTACCTGAAGGCTGCCACGCGGTTTAAGATGGCTAATTTTATACGCGCCAGCAAAAACAGGCAGGTGCTGATAAATGACCTGCAATATACTACCGCGGTAACCGTTGATCCGGACGACCTGGCAGTACGGGAGTTGAAGGCAGTGATTGCGCAGGCCGTATCCATGTTGCCGGGTAAGTGCAGGGCGGTGTACAGTTTAAGCAGAAATGAGCAGTTGTCGCATGCAGAAATAGCCTCCAGGCTTAACATTACCGTAAAAACGGTAGAGAACCAGATTACCATTGCCCTGAAACGTATCCGTCTTTTTATAGGGCATTCCATGTTGCTCATCTTCTTACTATTATCTTCCCTGTAAAAATTCATTGAAAAAAATTTTCCCTTCTTTTGGGGGGTACATTATTTTGATGTGCCTTGGTATATAAACATCCACTTAAGTGAATCAGGAACAACTAGACGAACTTGCCCGGCGCATTGCTGAAGGCAGCGCTACAGCTGAAGAAATCAGGCTGTATGATTATCTGCTGAGCAAGGTGGAAGAAGAGGAAGGTTGGGATGAAACTTTGTTGGGTGACCAGGAATCCACCGGCCGGATACTACGGGGTCGTATATATGACAACGCGGGTATTCAGCGGAACCGGGTACGCAGCATGATCATAAAAATATCGGTGGCTGCGGCAGTGGTGGTTTTATTTGTATCTGTAGGATTGAAGCTGCGGAAATCTGCGGATAAAGCAGCCGCTCCTGGCACCATGCTGGCAGGCAAAGCAATTGTGCCTGGCAGCGATAAAGCGGTGCTCACGCTGGCTAACGGAGAAGAAGTAGTATTAGATAGCACGCAGGGGAAGATGATGCAGCAGGGAAGCACTACTATCCATCTGCAAAACGGGCAGGTGGTGTATACAAATGCTACTGCTGCGCAAACGGATGCGTATAATGTGTTAACAACTCCGCCTGGAGGACAGTACCAGCTGGTATTGCCGGATGGCAGCAAGGTATGGCTGAATGCCGCTTCATCGCTGCGTTTTCCCGCCGGATTTTCCGGCAGGGAACGAAAAGTGGAACTGAAAGGAGAAGCCTATTTTGAAGTTGCTGAAAATGTAAAAATGCCTTTTGTAGTGCAAACAGGAGATAACACGGTACAGGTATTAGGCACACATTTTAACCTGATGGCTTACCAGGAAGAACCCAGTACCAATGTTACTTTACTGGAAGGAGCGGTAAGGGTACTGCATAAAACAGATACCGCGTTGCTGAAGCCGGGGCAACAGGCCATACTGGCGGCCAACCGTCGTATAGAAACGGTGAAGCTGGCAGATACAGAAAAGATCATTGCCTGGAAGAATGGCTATTTTTCATTGAATGGAGAAGGAACAGCAGTGGTGATGCGGCAATTGGCAAGATGGTATAATACGGAAGTGGAGTATGCCGGAAAAGTGCCGGATCTGAAATTTGAAGGAAGTATCAAACGCAGCTACGATCTCAGGGATGTGTTGGCTATCCTGGAGGAAAGCGGGATACATTTCCGGGTAGAAGGAAGAAAAATAGTGGTGCTTCCGGGATAAGTAAAAACAGTTATGTTGAAATTATCGAGTATAAATAAAGGATCACCAAAATCGAAAAAAAAACCGGGCATGCGCTAACATGTCCCGGCTAAAAAGGCAATAGAACATACATCTGTTAAGCATTTTCATTACCTAAATCAAATTTATGTTATTAAAGTCTCGTTTCCAAACTTACCACTATGGGGCGTTTTCTTCAGTAAGCCCCTGTTGTTACCAACGTTATTTTGCCGGCAACATTCACACGGGCGTATAAGAAACATACTACCGGCATTCCACAGTGAACATCAACGGTGAACAATTGACCAGGTAATACAATATCTGCCAGCTGTGGCGAAATAATTACCACTTATGATCAGAACAATCATGGATTGCGGGCGCTGTATACGCTAATATACCGGCCCCTGGTAAAGCAATCCCTGTGACTATCTGTTAAGCATCCTTAATCATTTATCTATGTACGTAACTGCTTGTTTAACTAACAATGGCAGGCCCACACGCCTATTGTCCAAAATCTGGAAAATCATGAAACTAACTGCATTTTTCTTCCTGATTTCATTGCTTCAAATCAGTGCCAAAGGATTAGCACAGAAAATTACACTGGTAGAGAAAAATAAACCTATCCAGGAAATACTGGGAAAAATAGAAGAACAAAGCGGGTACAAGTTCTGGTATCACTTGGGGGATCTCGACGGAACCCATAACGTAAATATTGAAGCGAGGGCGCTGCCGCTGTCGCAGGTACTGGACATGTGTTTCAAAGACCAGGGACTTACCTGGAAAATTATCCGTGAAACAATTGTGCTGAACCGCACCCCGGTGTCCCCGGCAACTGCGCCACCTGCTGACACCATACGTGGCCGCATTACCGACGATAAGGGTAATCCGGTACCAGGTGCTACCATACAGGTGAAAGGCGCTAAAATAGCCGTGATATCCAACGGAGAGGGTTACTTCCGTTTGCCGGATGTTTCCGGTGATGCGGTATTGGTGGTTTCCAATATCGGTTTCGTTCGCCAGGAAGTGGCTGCAGCAGGCAGAAGCCGGATAGACATTAAATTCATCCCGGAAATTTCGCAGCTCGAAAATGTGGTCGTAGTAGGTTATGGTACCCAGAAAAAAGTAAATCTTACAGGAGCTGTCAGCCAGATCTCCGGTAAAGTGCTGGAAAACCGGCCAATGACGCGTATCAGCCAGGGACTGCAGGGAATGGTGGCAGGGTTAAATATCGTTACCAATACCAGCGGCGGCGCACCCAATGCCTCTCAGAGCATCAACATCCGGGGATATACCGGTTTGGGCGCCACCGGCGGACCATTGATCGTGATTGATGGTATACAGGGCGGCGATATCAATGCGATCAACCCCAGCGATGTGGAAAGCATTTCTGTACTCAAAGATGCTGCTTCCACCGCGATCTATGGTTCCAGCGCACCTTACGGCGTGATCCTGATCACTACCAAGAAAGGAAAAGCAGGACAGCCAACCCGTATCGCTTATGATAATAATCTTTCCTGGGCACAGCCTATCAATCTGCCCAAAATGCTGAATTCTCTGGACTTCGCCAACCTGTACAATGAAGCCTTCGCCAATGCCGGCAGGGCCCCGTTTTTTAATGATGAAACAATTGGCAGGATCAAGGCATACCAGGCAGGCACCCTGACTACCCAAACCATCAAAAATCCCAATGCTCCCAATGGCTGGAATAACTGGAACTCCGGTAACGCCAACAACGATTGGTTTAAAATATACTTTAAGGATTTTTCCTTTAGTCAGCAACACAATATCAGCGTAAGCGGCGCTACCGATAAAAGCAGTTACTATATCGGTCTTGGCTACAACGACAGGGCAGGGATGTATAACTTTGGCAACGACAATTTCAAACGGTTTAATATCAGGGCCAATCTCTCATCCAACATCACCAACTGGCTGACCTTTAACCTGAGAAGCACTATTTCCCGTTCCCTGTATAATACGCCCAATGTATACTCAGGTCAAACCGGTGGGAACTACATGCACCAGTTTGCCAGGAAATTCCCGACCGTATCGCTGATCAATCCGGATGGCCATTATTCAGATGAAAGCAATGTGCTGCTGCACCTGGAAGGCGGCAGAAACAAGAGTACAGAAGATCAGCCTATGCTCACCGGTGAATTTCGTATTAACCCGCTGAAAGGCTGGGACATTACCATGAACTACACTTTCGACGGCGATTTTTATAATGCAGAAAATCATCTTAAAACAGTGTATGTGTATTTGCCCGATGGCAGCACCGCGCCATCAGGAGGTACTACCCCCAACTCTTTTTCCCGTAACAACTACCGGAACGAACATCATATCGTGAACGCCTATACGTCTTATGAAAAACAGTTCAGCCGGCACAATTTCAGGATACTTGGCGGCTTCACCAGTGAGCTGACAAACTATGCCTCTTATTCGGCTTCCAACAGCCAGCTGTATTCCAATGATATTCCATCCTTAAATCTTACCTACAATACCAACCCTTCTGTTGGCGACCAGGTTCGCAGACTGGCAGTAGAAGGATTCTTCGGCAGGTTTAATTATAATTTCGGAGATAAATACCTGTTGGAAATAAACGGCCGCTACGATGGAACTTCCCGTTTCCTGAGTAATCGCAGATGGAAATTTTCACCGGGCGTATCTGCCGGATGGAACCTGGACAAGGAAAATTTCTGGCAGCCCATCAGCCATATCGTAAATGCGTTTAAATTGAGAGGATCTTATGGTTCCGCACCTGATCAACTGTTTCTCGGTGATCCTTCCATTGGCTCCTGGTATCCCTTTTATCCCGGTTTGGCTACTACCACACCTAACAATACTTCCTGGCTTTTTGGCGGCAACAAACAGGCGGCTGTAAGTCAGCCGCCGTTGGTGAATCCTGAGCTTACCTGGGTTACCACTACCTCTTATGGCATCGGTACAGACATGGCCCTGTTGAATAACCGGCTGACGGTTTCCTATGATTATTATATCCGTAAGGCCGATGATTTTGCAGGCCCCGGACAGGTACTGCCGGTGTTGCTGGGTTCGACGGTGCCGAGAGTAAACAATGCTGCTATACAAACAAAAGGTTTTGAACTCACTGCACAGTGGACCGATAAAATAGGTAAACTGGGTTACAGTATACGTGGCGCGCTCTCCGATTACAGGGGTACCGTAGTGAGATATAACAACCCTACCCGCGCGCTGGATAACACCTGGTACAAGGGTATGAATATGGGAGAGATATGGGGCTATACCTCTACCGGATTATACCAGTCAGATGCCGATGCCGCAAAAGGGCTCAGTGCCATGTTCTGGAAAAGCGGCTGGCATGCCGGCGATGTGGTGTATGCTGACCGCAACGGCGATGGCGTTATCAACAACGGAAAAAATACGGTGGACAGCAGTGGCGACCGCAGCGTAATCGGTAATAATACGCCACGTTACCAGTATAGTCTTAACCTGAGCGTGGATTACAAAGGATTTGACCTGGGTATTTTCCTGCAGGGTATTGCCAAAAGAGATGTGTGGATTGGCTCTAACTATTTCTGGGGAATTACGGGAGATGAATGGCAAAGTTCACCTTTTACCACGCACCTGAACAGGTACACCGCAGCTACACCGAATGGTTATTTCCCGAAGTTTTATATGGGGCAGGAAAATGCCAAAAATACACAGACGCAGACCCGGTATCTGCAGAACGCCGCTTACCTCCGCATAAAGAGCGTGCAGTTGGGTTATACGCTTCCAGCCAGTGTGCTGTCGCGCATCCGTACACAAAAAGTGAGGGTGTATTTTGATGTGGAAAACCTGGCCACGTTTACCAGGCTGATTAAAACAATGGATCCGGAACTATCGATCAGCGATGCCAAAATATATCCACTGCAAAGGACTTTCTCCTGTGGCATCAATGTTATTCTTTAATTCAATTAATATGAGAGCTATGCGTTCATTCAAAATATTCCTGGCCTGTGTGCTGACCGGCTTTACTTTATTTTCCTGTAAGAAGGATTTCCTGGACAGAAGCCCGGAAACCGTGATCAGCGATGCACAATATTGGCAAACATCCAATGACCTGAAATTATACGCCAATAGTTTTTACAGTGCTTTCCCTGCCTATACCGGGTTTGGAACGATTGGTATTTACGGCGACGATGCCGATCTGGGAAGCGATAATATGATCAGGATGGGTTATGAAACCTGGATGAACGGAGAACGGGTGGTGCCGTCGTCCAATGGAGGATGGGGCTGGGGCGCACTCCGGAACATCAACTATATGCTGGCAAACTACGGCAAGGTTAAAGAGCCATGGACTAACGTAAAGACCTATGTAGGAGAAGCGTTGTTTTTCAGGGCTTACTTTTATTTTGGTATGATGAAACAGTTTGGCGCGTTACCCTGGGTAAGCAAACCATTAACGCCCAATTCGCCGGAACTGTACAGCAAACGGTTAGCCCGTAATATCATTGCCGACTCTATCCTGGCCGACCTGGACAGCGCCATCAGCTACCTGCCTGCCAAAGGCGCTGCGCAGACCAGCAGGGTATATAAAGAATTTGCCATGGCCTTCCAGTCGCGCGTAGCACTTTATGAAGGTACCTGGGAAAAATACCTGGCAGGCACGCCCTTCGGCGTCACTGGTTCTACCGGAACAAAATACCTGCAAAAAGCAGCAGATGCAGCAGGTAAGGTAATCGCTACCGGTACTTTTCAACTGGATAATGCAGGTAAGGAAAACGGCTACTGGACTTTGTTTAACCAGACAGACTTCAGCGGCAGCAAAGAAGTGATGTTCTGGCGGCAGTATAATATTACTTCTGGTCCCAGCCATAACTGGCACCGGTATACGAATTCCGGCGCCGGCCGCGGGCTTACCAAAAACCTGGTTGATGACTATTTGTGCACGGATGGAAAACCCATTGCATTGAGCCCGCTGTATAAAGGCGATGACTCACTGACCACCGTTGTGAGCGGAAGGGATCCCCGTTTGGCTCAAACGATGTATGTGAACGACGGCGCGCATATCATTACCAACAATCAGCCGGGAGGCGCTGCTAACCTGCTGTTTATGATACCTACTTTTTCTGCCGCCAATGAGGGTAAACCCGCTACAGGTTACCAGGTATACAAAGGACATAACCCGGATTATAACCAGCAGTATGCCGGTGATGTAGGGACTACTGCGTTGATCCTTTTCCGTTATGCAGAAGTGTTATTGAATTATGCGGAAGCAAAAGCTGAACTGGGCACATTGACACAGGGAGATGTAGCGCTTAGTATCAACCTGCTGAGAGCAAGGGTGGGTATGCCAGGCCTGGATATCAGTACACTGCCAACAGATCCCAACTGGGTGTTCCCCACATTGAGTCCGGTGATTAATGAAGTGAGAAGGGAGCGGCGTGTAGAGCTGGCGTGTGAAGGATTCCGCCATGATGATGTGTTCAGATGGGGCGCTGCCGGTAAGTTGCTGACCGGCTGGAAGCCGAAAGGCGCCAAACTGAATCAGTGGGTTACAGTGGTACCTGCCGATCAACTGGCCAGCTATCCTACCGATGGCAGCGGTTATATTGAGTTGTACAAGAATGTTGGAGCTATGTCGGCAGGTTACAAGTTTAATGTAAACCGCGATTATCTTTCTCCCATTCCCTTGTCTGAATTGCAGGTGCCGAACAGTGTGATGGATCAG
>NZ_JAGTXB010000035.1 GCF_018224885.1 Chitinophaga hostae
TTCTTTTTATACAATATTGCAGTATGGGCTTACATACGCTCAGGTACCTTTATGCCCAATAATTTCATACCCTGCGCAATGGTGTGCGCTGTCATCATAATAATCTGTAACCGCAGTTTTTTCTTTTCTTCTGTAGCAGCGCGGAGAATAGAATAGGTGGGAACCCCATCTACTTTTTCCCCATAAAAAGAATTGAATAACTGTGCCAGCTGGAAAATATAACTGGCAATCACAGAGGGGCTCAGCTCACGATAAGCCTCTGCCAGGATACCAGGGAATTGTTCATTCAGTATAATCAGTTCTTTTTCCAGTGGTAATAATTCGCCTGTATAGATAAATCCGGCCAGATCTGCAACCGGCCCTACTTCCCTGATAATGGATTTAATACGCGCGTGTGCATACTGGATAAAGGTGGCAGTAAATCCATGCAGATCAATAGATTCTTTCGGGTCAAAGATCATTTTCTTTTTAGGATCTACCCGCAGCAGGAAGAACTTCAAACCACCCATACCAACGGTATCGTAGAGTTCATGCAATTCATCTTCAGAAAAAGCATCCAGGTTTTTACCTGATTCTTTGGTTTTTTCTTCCGCGGTTTGCACCATTTCAGTGATCATATCATCTGCATCCACTACAGTGCCTTCCCTGCTTTTCATACGGCCATGAGGCAGTTCCACCATGCCATAGCTCAGGTGCAGGATGCCCGGTGCTGAAGGTTCTCCCAGTTTTGACAGGATCAGCTGCAGTACCTTAAAGTGATAGTTTTGTTCATCGGCTACCACATACACACTCTGATCCATATGGTAATCCTGGTACTTCAAACGCGCCGTACCCAGGTCCTGGGTCATATACACAGAAGTGCCATCTCCACGCAGCAGCAGTTTCTGGTCAAGACCGTCGGCTGTAAGATCTATCCATACAGAATTGTCTTCTTTTCTGAACAACACGCCTTTTTCCAGTCCTTCTGCCACCAGGTCTTTACCCAGCAGGTAGGTTTCACTTTCGTAGTACATCTTGTCAAAATCAATACCCAGGCGTTTGTAGGTTTGATCAAACCCTTCGTACACCCAGCTATTCATGGTCGCCCACAGTTCCCTGACTTCGTGGTTGCCGGCTTCCCATTGCTGCAGCATGATTTTAGCCTGCTGCATGATCTCTGTTTTATTACGCGACATCTCTTTGATGTCGTCCATGATCTTGCCTGTTTTTTCCTTGTCTTCCTTTACTTCCGGTTTATGCAAAGCGGTAACCAGCTTCCCGATCTTTTCTACATCGGCGCCATCGAAGTCGGCGAAATCATTTTCCAGTACCCGGTCTATAATGGGTTCGGCCTGTTCCTTTACAACTGATTCAAATTTCACGTAGTAGTCACCCACCAGGTGATCGCCTTTGATGCCGCTGGACTGCGGGGTGTCGCCATGTGCAAATAGCTGCCATGCCAGCATGGATTTGCAGATATGGATACCGCGGTCATTTACCAGGTTGGCCTTCACTACGTCAAAGCCGTTGGCTTTCATGATCTCAGCAATGGAGTACCCCAGGAAATTGTTACGCAGGTGCCCCAGGTGCAATGGTTTGTTGGTATTGGGAGATGAATATTCCACCATGATCCTTTTGCCATTGGCGGGCTGTATCCCAATGTTTACATCACCATAATATGTTTGCAGGAACTTAGTCCAGTAGGCATCGTTGATGCTCAGGTTAAGAAATCCTTTTACTACATTAAATCGGGCTATCAGTTCCGGGTTATGGCTAACCAGGTATTCACCGATGCGCTGTGCTGTTTCTTCCGGTTTTTGGCGGCTGAATTTTGTGAAAGAGAAAACAACAATGGTATACTCACCTTCGAATTCAGGTTTGGTAATATTAATGGCAATATCTGATTCCGTTACCTGTTGATCGTAAAGTGATTTAAGGGCGGCCACGGCGGCCGTTCTGATTGATTGTACAACACTCATGCTGAAAATGATTAATGCGAGGGGCAAAGATAGCATAAAGCTGAAAGGAAAAAGCAAAAAGCTATTTCCTTGAGCTTAAGGCAAAAAGCCCAAAGCAAAAAGCTATTGTGCAGGATATATAAGCGAAAAATCATTCGCTTATATATCCTGCACAATAGCTTTTTGCTTTTTCCTTTCAGCGTTATGCTTAAAAAATATAAAACAGATCTATTTGCGCACCAGAGTTCTTGCTGTTCTGGTTAATATCGCTGGTATCAAAAACCTTGGTAAGTCCAAAGTTGTAACGGCCGCCTATACCCAGGCCCATATCGGTTTTGTAACCAAATCCGAAGCCCAGTCCGAAATCTGCCGATTGCATACTATCCTTGATGTCGTGGGAAGTACTGCCTGTTTTCCATTTGGCTCCCACCAGTGCGCCTACCTGGGGGCCAGCTTCCACGAAGAAGGAAGGTACAATAGCATATTGCACCATTACCGGGATATTGATATAATCAGTTTTGATGGTTCCCCTGTTATGCACGCCGCCAATAATCTGCAGATCGTATTTGGTGCCCTGACCGGAGTACTGTATTTCCGGTTGTATGGACCAGGTTTTATTGATACCGATATTGATCAATCCGCCCACGTTAAAAGAAGCCAGCGTTTTAGCGTCGCCAAAGGGAAGGGCGCCCATATCAGTCAGCTTAGCGAGGTTTAATCCTCCTTTAATACCAAATTTTACGTTTTGTGCTTGTACTGCCAGCATAGTTCCAATAGCTAATACACCAGACAGAATAAGTTTTTTCATGATATGTTTATTTATGTACGGCCAGGTCGACAATAAATATGCCGTTTTGCCCTGTAGTGGAAAAACTACCCGGTTGCGGGGAGACTATAAATCTTTCAGCATCCAGCTGTCACAGCCAAAATGACCGGTGTTGCCCAAAGGGCCTGTCAGGTAGCGGAAACCGAATTGTTCATATACTTTCCTGGCCCGGGCGAGCTCGGGGCTCGTTTCCAGGTAGCACTGCGTATAGCCATTTTGTTTAGCGAAATCCAGGCACATGGTAATGAGTTTCCCTGCCAGTCCCTTTCCCCGGGATTCGGGAAGCAGGTACATTTTCTGCAGCTCGCATACATGCGCTTCCCCGCCATCCAGGGGGTGTATGCCGGCGCCTCCGATTACACGGCCCTCCGTTTCTGCTACAAAGTAAATTGCACGGGGTATATCAAAGACTACGGACAAATGATCGGTGGTAGGGTCCGAAAACGCAGTACCAGCTTTGTTCATGCCGAATTCTGTGAGGGTAGTTTTTACAATGTTGGCTATAATCGGGTCATCTGATGCTACGATCGTTCTTATTGTTACGGGTTCCATAAAATGAAAATAGGGATTTTTTTTTTCTTGCCCAGGATTAGGCTGATTTTGCTGATTTTAATGATTTTTTATTGTGATTATAATTTGATTTTAAAAGATTAGGGAAGACGTAAGCAAATTTCGCTTATATCTTCCCTAATCTTTTAAAATCAAAAAAAAGAAAATCATTAAAATCAGCAAAATCAGCCTAATCCTGGGCAAGAAAAAAATCCCCGGCAGGACTAGAATATGGTAAACTCTACTCTTCTGTTCTTTTGCCGGCCTGCAGCGGTTTTATTGCTGGCGATCGGCTGGGTCATACCGTAGCCTACAGCCTCAATTTTGGAGGCATTCACACCTTTTTCAACAAGATACGTTTTTACAGATTCCGCTCTTTCCCTTGACAGGGCGAGGTTACGTGTTTTGCTGCCCACATTGTCCGTATGTCCGCTCAGCTTCAGATTGAGGTTCTTACGTTTCAGCAAATCTGCCACCCTGTCCAGTGCAGGAAAGGAATGGGGCTTGATGCTCGCTTTGGCAAAGTCGAATTCCAGGTTCTGAATGGCTTCTTTTACAATCCGGGTATCTTCTTCCGTAATAACTACTTTCTCCTCTTTCTTTTCTATAACAGGAACAGGCAGCGGACAACCGGAACCGTCCACCTTTGTATTGGCAGGAGTGCCGGGGCATTTGTCAAAGAAGTCAGAAACACCATCCCCATCGCTGTCTTTTGTCAGTTTATCCACATCGGCGGCCAACCTGGCATTGTTTTGATTGGCAGCATCCAGGGAGGCTGCCAGCGTGGTTTTTTGTGCTTCCAGCTCATCATACATTTCTTTGGCAGGATTATGCCACTGTAACTGTTTTTTCCCTTTTTTACCCAGTGCAAACTCCAGTCCGGCATAGCCATAGGAATACTTATCCTTATTGGGGCCATGATGATAGCCGTCGAGGTTATCACCATCCAGGAAGTTCATCGTGTATCCCAGGTCAAGGTTCACAAATTCCGATAACCGGAATTTAAGTCCTGCGCCTACCGGGATGATCAGTTCTTTAATGGCTTTATTATCTTTTGAATAGTCAAATTTGGAACCGTCGTTTTCTTCCAGCGTAGGCTTATAACCTGCTATTCCCCCGCCCACAGAGGCATAGAGCTGTACAAAGTTTTCACGGAACAGCCAGTTGACCGTAGTGATATTAAACACGGCATTCAATGATGCGGACCATGGCAGCTTGGTTTCATACGATTTGTAGGGGCTCACCGGGACCTTGCCATTGCCCCAGTTTTTGCTGTTATCTGCCTGTAATTTACCGCCTACATAGTCGGCCCGTAAAGCCATAAAATGAAGGATCTGGTATTTAACATAGGCGCCATAACCAGCGGATCCCTTCCATTTGGTAAAGTCATTACTGCCACCGGTGGCTGCTACCGGCGCTAAAATACCACCATTAATGCCGATAGACCAAGTTTTGTAATCACTGGTTCCGCGGAACAACTTCGCGGAAGAAGTACTGGTTGCAGAGGTGGTGGATGGTTGATCCTGAGCCTGGCTCAACATGGGGGCGGTTGCTAACAACAGGCATGCGGCCCGCCAAAAAATGGATTTGTTCATAAGAAAAGCGTTAGGTTATACAATGTTGTACAATAAATAAACGGGTAGGTCAGGAATGAAATAGCTTACGGAAGGCGAGGTCATGAAACAATCTTCTGCTGGGTTATTTAGCTACAAGGGTCGCTAAAAAAAATGGCTGACAGGCTTAATAACTAAATACTTAGATCAAATATAGGGCACCTGACTGACATAATTTCATATTTTTTTGCTTGGCATAATCATTGACAAACCAACGACAAACACGAAAACATACTTACAACTAAAGGATAATCTTTAATACTATGGGAAAAATAATAGGCATTGACTTAGGAACTACCAATTCATGCGTTGCCGTAATGGAAGGTAACGAACCGGTAGTGATTGCCAATGATGAGGGCAGGAGAACAACCCCATCTGTAGTGGCTTTTTTAAAGAACGGAGAAAGGAAAGTAGGTGACCCTGCGAAGCGTCAGGCTATTACCAACCCCGTTAATACCATTATGTCAGTGAAGCGTTTTATGGGCCGTCATTTTGACGAAGTAGCCAGCGAAGTGAGTCACGTTACGTACAAAGTGGTAAAAGGAGATAACAACACTACCCGTATCGATATAGACGGCAGATTATATACGCCGCAGGAGATTTCAGCAATGATCCTGCAGAAAATGAAGAAAACAGCGGAAGACTACCTGGGTCAGGAAGTAACAGAAGCAGTTATCACTGTACCTGCCTACTTTAACGATGCTCAGCGCCAGGCTACCAAGGAAGCCGGTGAAATCGCTGGTTTAACCGTACGTCGTATTATCAATGAGCCTACCGCTGCTGCACTGGCTTATGGTATGGACAAAAAGCACCATGACAGCAAAATCGCTGTATTTGACCTCGGTGGTGGTACCTTCGATATCTCTATCCTGGAATTAGGTGACGGTGTATTTGAAGTAAAATCTACCAATGGTGATACTCACTTAGGTGGTGACGACTTCGATAAAGTAATCATGGACTGGCTGGCAGACGAATTCAAAAAAGATGAAGCAGTAGATTTACACAAAGATCCAATGTCATGGCAGCGTTTGAAAGAAGCTGCTGAAAAAGCAAAGATTGAATTGTCGTCTTCCCAGGAAACTGAAATCAATCTTCCTTATATCACTGCGGTGGATGGTGTTCCTAAACACTTAGTGAAAAAATTAACCCGTGCGAAATTTGAGCAGCTGAGCGATAGCCTGGTGGAAAGAACACTGGAGCCTTGCCGTAAAGCGCTGAAAGACGCCGGTATGAACACTTCTGAAATTGATGAAATAATACTGGTAGGTGGTTCTACCCGTATTCCTAAAATCCAGGAAGTTGTTGAGAAATTCTTCGGTAAAAAACCTAATAAAGGTGTTAACCCGGATGAAGTAGTAGCGGTAGGTGCTGCTATCCAGGGTGGTGTACTGACAGGTGAAGTAAAAGACGTACTATTACTGGACGTTACTCCGCTGTCACTGGGTATCGAAACAATGGGCGGTGTAATGACCAAACTGATCGAATCCAATACCACCATTCCTACGAAGAAATCAGAAACTTTCTCTACCGCAGCAGATAGCCAGCCTAGCGTGGAAATCCATGTATTGCAGGGTGAAAGACCAATGGCCAGCCAGAACAGAACACTGGGCCGCTTTATCTTAGGTGATATTCCTCCGGCTCCGCGTGGCGTTCCCCAGATCGAAGTAACCTTCGATATCGATGCTAACGGTATCCTGCACGTAACTGCAAAAGATAAAGGCACCGGTAAAACACAGAATATCAAGATTGAAGCTGGTAGCGGTTTGAGCAAGGACGAAATCGAAAAGATGAAAGCTGAAGCAAAAGCCAACGAATCTGCCGATAAAGAACAACGCGAACAGATCGAAAAGCTGAATAAAGCAGACAGCCTGATCTTCCAGACTGAAAAACAGATCAAGGAATACGGTGATAAACTGCCTGCTGACAAAAAAGCAACCATCGAAACAGCGTTGAATAAACTGAAAGAAGCGCACAAATCCCAGGACGGTGCACAGCTGGATACAGCTACTGCTGAACTGGAAGCTGCATGGACTGCTGCTTCTGAAGAGCTGTACAAAGCTTCTCAGGGTCAACCGGAAGGTGCTGCACAGCCTAACGGCGGCCAGCAACAGGGCGAACCTAATGCGGCTAACGATGGCGTAACAGATGCTGAATTTGAAGAAGTAAAATAAACGTAGTTTGTCTTACTCAGGATTAAACTGATTAAGATGATTACCCGGATTTGAAATATATAATTGGCGAAGATGAAACAGGCATTAGCTGTTTTATTTTCGCCAATTTTTTTGTCATTGGGGATCACAAGTAAAGGTTGGAAAAATCATCACCATCATCGTAATCAGTTTAATCCTGAGTAAGACAAGCAATTTTTCTTACTTTGCTTTGGCATAGCCGGGATCCAATGAACTATAGATTACGCTTTTATCTCCGTTACCACACCCGTTACGGACAGCATATTTACCTGTTGGGTAATTTACCTGCATTGGGTAATGATGTGCCGGCGCATGCCCATCGCATGCAATGGTTGAACAACGATTGGTGGTATACAGATATTCAACTGGCCCCGGGAGAAACAATACCACTGCGATACCAGTATATTATAAAAGAACTGGAAGAAGTAGTGTATGAAGGGGCGGTGCGTGAATTTACATTTACACCGGGGCCGCATTCCGAAATGGTTTTTATTGATGCCTGGAATGATGCTGCCCGCCCGGAGAATGCCTGGCTTACCGCTCCGTTTTGCCGCGTTTTTTTTCAGCGCCCTCCGGAAGTCCTCGCTGGCTTATCTACCGCCACGCATATCTTCCGCGTGCAGGCGCCATTGTTAGACAGCCACAAAACCATCTGTTTACTGGGTAACACCACACAAACCGGTAACTGGAATATCCGGCAGCCATTATTGCTGCAATACGATGCCCGGGGCTGGTTTTCCGTTGCACTGGATCTTTCCGGAGTTACGACGCCACTGCTTTACAAGTACGGGATCTATGATACCACTGCACAACAGTTTATACAGTATGAAAATGGTGATAACCGGGAGCTGCATACCATCGCGGTAAATGGCCGGCAGGTAGTATTGCATGACGGTTTTCTGCGGATAGATTATAAGCCCTGGAAAGGCGCGGGGGTGGCGGTGCCCGTATTCAGCCTGCGGAGTAAAGAAGGATTTGGCACCGGCGAATTCGCCGACCTGCCGCAACTGGCGCAATGGGCACAGCAAAAAGGGCTGCAGCTTATACAACTGCTGCCCGTGAATGATACCATTCAAACCCGTACCTGGAAAGACTCCTATCCTTATGCCGCTATTTCCTCCTTTGCATTGCACCCGCTGTATATCCGTTTACAGGAAGTAGGCACACTGCCAGATAAGCATCCATTGCAACGGCAATTCACCCGCTTACGGCAATGGCTCAACGAAATGGAATCGCTGGATTACGAAACGGTGATGTCTTTTAAATTAGCCTATCTCCGGGCATTGTACGAAACCGCAGGGGATCAGGGGGATCAGCTGCAAACACGCGATTACCGGCATTGGTTTGCTGCCAACGAATACTGGCTCCTGCCATATGCCGCATACTGCTATCTGCGCGATAAATATCATACCGGTGATTTTAACCAGTGGCCTGCTCATAACGTATACGACTGCGCGGATATTACCCGGCTTGTAGCAACAGATACAGATGCCAAAGCAGCTGCACATTACCATTTTTTTGTACAATACCATCTCCACCGGCAACTGGCGGCAGCTACTGAGGCCGTGCATCAGCAAGGCGTTGCCCTCAAAGGTGATATTCCCATCGGTGTAGCCCTGCACAGCGCGGATACCTGGATGCATCCTGAAGGATATTATCCCGATATGCAGGCAGGTGCGCCACCAGATGGTTTTACCACGGCCGGGCAAAACTGGGGTTTCCCCACTTATAACTGGAAACAAATGGCCGCCGGTGGCCTCGGGTGGTGGCAGCAGCGCCTCCGCCACATGTCCGCCTATTTCGATGCCTTCCGGATCGATCATATTCTCGGTTTCTTCCGCATCTGGCAAATACCCAGACATGCCGTACAGGGATTAATGGGATATTTTCATCCAGCCGTTGCCGTTAGCAGGGAAGAGATGCTGCAACGGGGTATTGATTTTGATGAAGACCGTTTCTGCCAGCCCTATATTACCAACAGTATCCTGGAAGAACTATTTGGTAACTATGCCGGCATGATGAAAGAACAATTGATGAAACCCATTGCCGGTGGGCGTTATCAGCTGCTCCAGGAATTTAATACACAGCGTAAAGTACTGGAATCGATCTTGCCTGAGGCGGTAAAAACAACGCTTTATACATTGATTGCAGATGTATTGCTTATAAAAGTAACAGACCGTAACAGAACGTTGTACCATCCCCGTTATGATATGGCCACCACCCGCTCATTTGCGGCACTGGACAAAAACAGCAGGGAAAACCTGGCGGCCTTGTATCATGATTATTTCTACGTACGACAGGAAAGCTGCTGGCGTAAGGAGGCCATGCACAAACTTCCCCTGATCAAAAGAGCTACCCATATGCTGATCTGCGGGGAAGACCTGGGCATGGTGCCCGATTGCGTACCCAGCGTAATGCAGTCGCAGGGCATATTGAGCCTGGAAATAGAACGTATGCCTAAAACAACCGGTACCACCTTTACCGATATTTCAAAAGCACCCTACCTGGCTGTACTAACTCCCTCTACCCACGATATGAGCACGCTGAGAGGGTGGTGGCAGGAAGACCGCCATCTCACCCAAAAATACTATCACCAGGAGCTGCACCACAAAGGCCCCGTTCCTGCAACCGCCAGCCCTGCCCTCATCCGGGAAATCATTGCCAGGCATATGAAGGCGCCGGCTATGTGGCGTATTTTCCAGATACAGGACCTCCTCGCTGCGGAAGGCCGGGCCTCAGGCCATCCGGATGCAGAAAGAATCAATATCCCCGCAGTAGCATCGCATTATTGGCGCTACCGGGTTCCTGCGGATTTTTGTCTTTCCCAGGATTAAACTGATTTTGATGATTTACAGGATTTTATTTTTTAAGATTTAAAAAGATTAGGAGAATAACAGCGGACCAGTATCTACTCACATCTTTATTAATCTTAATAATCTAAAAAGAAAAATCCTGTAAATCATCAAAATCAGTTTAATCCTGGGAAAGACAAAAATCCTGTGAAAAACATAGTATTTTCATTGTATGAAGCTCACCCTTTATCCTTTTGAACTGAAATTCAGATACACCTTCACGATTTCGCGTAAATCGAAAGATGTACAACCCTTACTGGTAGCCAGGCTGGAGCAGGATGGATACAGCGGTCTTGGAGAAACTGCCGATAATTCCTACTACAATATAACGGTGCCCCATCTCATCGAAGCCATTGAAGCCCACCGACCGTTTATAGAAAATTATCAGCTAACAACACCAGCCGCTTTCTGGCAGGATATGTACCCGCTGCTGCAGGGAAATATGTTTGCGCTTTGCGCGCTTGATATTGCCGCATGGGATCTTTACGCCAAACAACAGCAGCAACCGTTGTACAGGGTATGGGGACTGGATACTTCCCATAACCCGCTTACAGACTATACCATAGGTATAGATACCATAGAAAATATGGTGCGGAAACTGCAGGAATTTCCCTGGCCTATCTACAAAATTAAATTAGGTACCAAAGAAGATATTGCCATTATCACTGAACTGAGAAAGCATACAGACGCCGTTTTCAGGGTAGATGCCAACTGTGCCTGGGGAGTAGAGGAAACTTTGCATAATGCTATAGCATTAAAAGAACTGGGAGTGGAGTTTATCGAACAACCCATGCCTGCCAACGACAAAGAAGGCATGAAACGGGTATACGAAAAGGTAGCATTGCCAGTTATTGCCGATGAAAGTTGTATTGTAGAAGAGGACGTAGCGCAATGCCGGGGCTATTTTCATGGGATCAACATCAAGCTTACCAAATGCGGTGGCATTACGCCCGCGTTACGTATGATTGCCGCAGCAAAGCAGGCAGGTATGAAAGTGATGACCGGCAGCATGAACGAAAGCACGGTGGGTACCTCTGCGGTGGCGCATCTGCTGCCACTGCTTGATTACGTGGATATGGATGGTCCGCTGTTATTGGCAGAAGACACCTCCACCGGGATTAAAATAGAAGATGGTCGTATTATTTACGCTAACCGGCCTGGTACAGGTGCGGAATTATTTCGTTGATCCCTCCCTTCCCTTATGCGCTTTATTCGTCAATATTTTTATAATCCGGCCACAGCACACAGGCATAATTGCCCAGCGAGGCGGTAACGGTGTTTTGTATCGCAATGCTATTGCACCTGTTGATATCACGGGTGGCAATAATTCTGTCGGCATATGCCTGCAGGAGTGATGCCGAAGCTGTAATAGTCGTGATATTGCCGCGGGCCGGCAGGTTCATGCCGGTAGAAGAAAAGGGCCATTGCATAGCTGTTTCCCTGATCTCCTGCACAAGGGGATCATCCGGCGCGAGGCCTTTACTCAGACTAAGCAGATCCGGCAGATAACGTAAGCATAGATCCGCACTGTAAATCCCTGCTGCTGTAACGGCAAACGGATAAGGCGCCAGCCAGGCTGACAAGTCCGCTGCCCCGATATCCCTGCCCATAGTCAGTTGCACTATCCGGTATATATACTGCGCCGACCATAAGGCGGCTTCCGCATCAAATGAAGGGGCGGTACCGGGCATTTCCAGTATATCACTCTTATAGTAAGTCTCCAGTATCGTTTGGGTCTCCGATAATTCCTGCGGTGTAAAAGGAATCAATTGATCAACTACAGCTACTTGTCCTTCGCGTACAAGGTGGTTAATAAACGCAGCTAAATTCATAGGTAAACATTTGGCCATTCGCATTTCTGTAACATTCAACGGAAAGCGGCGGCACGCCAAATTAATAAAAAAACATATACCGTAAAGATTCTTATTTGCTGATGTAAAGGGTTTATTCGGGCGCGGGATGGCTATGCTTCTTCTTCCTTCCAGGTTTGCGCCAGGAAAACATAGTCCTCAATACAGCCGGTAGCAACAATTGTTTTACCTGCCAGCGGCATCAATGGATTTTGCATAAAGGGATTGGCGCCGGCGGGCCGTATCAGGTAGTCGCCCTGGTCGGTTACCAGGAATACGCCGAGGTGTTCACTTTTGCTATGTTTGCCAAAGGTACGCAACACGAGGCGCCCGGTAAGCGTAATAAAGGGACTGTTTTGATCCCTGTTGGTTTTATCTGCTGACATATTCACGATACCCCAGTATTTGATTGTTTTTCTCTTTCACCACTATAACCTTTGTTAAAGGAATTTCCCCGGTGGTGGCAGATTCCGAAAATACATGAAATTTTACAGATGGCATGGAACCGCTTACATCTTCTTTGCCGGCCTGGTTATTTTTCCTGTTTACAAATACCTTCGGGTCCCTTTCCTTTACAAAGTTTTTTTCATCCAGCAGGCGATGCATAGCCGTGTGCAGCGCGGGGTCTGTAGCATGAGAACCGTCAGATGGCTGCGGTACGGCGATGAAATCGTCCAGCATTTTGCCCCTGGCTTCCAGGTTATCCCGGCGATTTTGCAAGGTGTTTACAAAAGTTTGTTCCGTGCCCGTGGTGCTGGGATCTCTGTTGTTGATCACCGGTTGCCAGGAGGGATCTCCCAGCAGGTAGAACTGCGCTGCTGTTTTCAGTTCATAGGGATCCAATGTGGGGCCCATTTCATTTAGAAACCGTTGCCTGGCTTCCAGTAAGGCCCTGCCGGTAGAAGCGCCGTTCAATACGTTGATGACAAAATATTGTGTGAGTAAATCGGCCAGTCCCTGCCCGGTGGGCGGACCATAGGCGATGTTGGAGGCGCCCACAAAAGCCAGCGCATGATTGAGCAGGTAGCTATTGGCCATACTGATTCTTTTTGCACTGTTTTTCTGCGGATCAAAGAGCTGTCCGCCATAGCAGCATTCTGCCGCTACAATGGTGCCGTGAGTGATCTTGTCTTTCAGTACATCCGATCTCAGCGCCATTGGGAAATCAGCGGCTTTCTGCCCGTAATAGGCGGGGTTGTAAATAGCGCCATGACAGTTAATGAAATGCGTTTTGGCCTGCAATTGGTCCGCAGTCCAGTTGGTACCGGTAAGGGTGTCATCTCCCGGGAATACCAGCAGGCTGCTATGGTTGCCAAAAATATTCTGCAGACTGTTCTGTGTTGAGTTTTGCCAGTCAAAAGTGCTGAGCGAGAAATAGGGGAGGTAATCTCCCTGTTTTGCCGGCGCCGCAGCAATGATATTGGCAATCAGGGTATGCAGATAGCCGGCATCCGCCACCCCCGGAATATCGGGCAGCCGGCCCACCACACGCGTAGGTGAAATAAATTTCCCCGGATCAGTATCATAGGGCGTGTCACACGCATAAGGCAGATCACTGGGAATATTACTGTCCGGATCATTATCTCCCGGTAACAGGTTTTTCAAACGCTGAAAGGGGATAATGTCCTGGGCGCCAAGCAACATGATATAGCCCGGCGAAAAGAACCGGTACAGCTCATCGATCGCTTTTTTATTTTGCCCGTCATCTGTTGCATCAGTTACCGCAGTGGCCTGACAGGCCTGCATCTGCGCAGCGTCATCCAGGAAAATAATATGTGCGTCCAGGTGACGGTTGTTATCATATGCCAGCAATGCATCCAGGTCATCCAGTATCTGCTGGTGTGCATCGCCATATTTTTTTTGAAGGGCGGTTTTATTGGTTATTATGAGTTTTGTCGTCAGCATATTGATATTGGGGGATGCCATAGTATCCTGATTAGCGTTCAAAAATATTGAATTAAAAGATAATAAGCTACCCATGCTGAAACAATATTATCATTCCATTACGCAGCTTATTTGCATAGTGAAAAAGTAAACCGTATTTTTCTGTAAATCTATGTACCCGGTTATGAGAAAATTCCACCTGTTATCTGTCTTCCTGCTGTTAACTGCATGTCATTCCTTTGCACAGGCAATAGCCGGCTTTGTAGTAAAATCGGGAACATTCCCCAGGCATAACAGTATCGTATATACGGCATTACCGCCGTCGGCAGGCAATGCCCCCGTCAGCCTGGAAGAAATCACTGGCGGAAAACGTATACCCGTTGCCGTTAATGTTTACAAAGGACAGCTATGCTGGATCCTGTCGGGAAATACGCCCGCTGGTGCTGAACGGACCTACGAACTGAAGAAAGGAGTACCGGTTACCAATCCCCGTATGAAAACAGCCCTGCACAACGGCTCCCTGGTATTGGAAGAGCATAACGACCCTATCCTGCAATATAATTTTAAAACCGTAGCAGCTCCTTCCGGCGCAGATACGGTGTACAGCCGCAGCGCATTTATTCATCCGCTCTGGGCGCCTAATGGCGTGGTGCTTACCAACATCTTCCCCAATGCCGGACATCTTCATCATATGGGTGTCTGGAATCCATGGACCCATACCCTGTTTGAAGGCAGGGAAACAGATTTCTGGAACGTGCAGAAAAAAGAAGGGAAGGTGCGGTTTAACGGCAACCTGGAAACCCTGTCGGGTAACGTATGGTGCGGCTTCAGCGCCGGGCAGGATCATGTCGCCTTTCTGAAGGATGGAACGGAGAAGACAGCTATCCGGGAAACCTGGTTGATACAGGCCTACCCGGCCACTAATGAGGGCGCCCGCCGTCAATGGGATTTTACCACCACCTTTGCAGCCACCACCCCTAATGGCATCACCCTGCTGCAATACCGTTATGGCGGCGGTTTCGGACTCAGAACCACCGCAGCTTTCACTGCCCAAACCAGCCAGGTAATTACTTCTGAAGGCAAAACCCGTAAAGATGCCGACAGCACCCGCGCCCGCTGGGTGAAAATATCCGGTACTACTACCCATGGAAAGGCAGGAATGCTGATCATGAACTATCCTGATAATTTTGACTCACCGGAACCCCTGCGGGTATGGCCGGAAAATATGGAGGGCGGTGAACTGATGTTTAACTATACACCCACCCGTATGAAACCATGGCAACTGTACCCGGGCGCCCGCTACCAGCTGAAATACAGGGTGATGGTATATAACGATGATATTATAAACGAGGAAGCGGAGGCTGCCTGGCAGGAGTACGCACACCCGCCGGAAGTTCGCGTGATCTAATTGCATTTTGTGGTTTATCGCTTTTTCGTTTATTTTAGCTCTGTGAATGATTCGGTTTCAATTCGGTTAACCTCGGAGAAACCTGACTGATCAGCAGCGCGGATATACCCTGTTTTTAATATATAACCCTTAACCATCATCTTAATGAACAATTTAAATGATCCCAACATCAGGGAAGAAGTGAACAAACAGGACGACGATGACGATGCACCTTCGTGGGGAGGGGTAATTGTTGGTCTGCTGCTCGGCATTGCAGGAATTGTGCTGATCTTTTACCGTTACCAGCAATTTCATAGTCCCGGCAACGACAGTATCAGCATTACCAAAATTGAAATGCTCATCTATAAAGTTACCGGGGAAAGCATCTGGGCACTTATCGCCGCCTATGCCCTGGTGGCAGTTGCCGGCTTCTACCTGGCCATCAGCAATTTCAGTAAACTCAGATCACGGTAAACTATATCCTTCCAAAAATATATATCGATGAACACCCTCGCTGAACTGAAAACAACGCTGCTCAACATCCATGAGAAGGATAAAAAGCAAACTATCAACGCGCTGATTACCGCAGAAATTTTTGCTGTGCTCGTTTTTGGCCTGATCGGCTACAGTATTTTTGCCGGCAAAAGCAATGAAACACCCACCGGCGTACTGTTTATATTGCTTTTTCTGCCTGTAGGTATCCTGATTCCCTATCTTTTTATGCTACACCAGGCAAAGAAACGGCCGGAGAAAATCCATGATTTTGTAAGCCGCCTCGAGAGGGGGGAAGCAGTGAATAACGTGGACACCTATACGGACTATAAACTTACATTGCCGCTGCGCATCATCAGGGTGCGGTTGTTCCCGATGGAATATGCGCACCTGCAGGTAGGACAAAGCCGCTCTTTTTTTAAACTGCCGCTGTCTGCAGAAAATGTTCAGCCGTTTAAAGCGTTGATCAGTCAACGGGTGCCGGAAGCGGCAAGTACAATCGGAGGCTCTTCTGCCAACTGGTCTGCTAACTGATAACAGGTAAAAGATGAAAACACTGGAAGAATTTGATGCCTTCCTGGACCAGCAGCTTAACAACGAACTGCAGGCCATGGAGCAAAAACGTATTACCGGCCGCAACTGGATGCGCCGGATGTGGATAGCCAGCCTGTTGCCATTCGCGGTGTTTATATTTTTTATCATCCGGTTTTCCACCACCCCGGCTGCCGGTGGTAACCAGGCGCTCATGATTGCCGGTATGGTATTGCTGTTTACCCTCGGCGGTTATGCCGTCCGGTATTTTATGATGAAACAAAAGGGAATAACGGCCGCCACAGACTACCAGCACGATTTTAAAACAAGGATCGTAAAACCGGTAATAGGTTTTATTGATCCGTCATTTATTTATCAGCCAATTAATTATGCGAGCTACGAAGAGTTTACAGAAAGCGGGCTGTTCGCAAAAAAAGATTATCATATTACCGGTAACGACCAGGTATACGGCAAAAGAGGCGATCTTAATTTCCAGTGCTGCGATCTCACGGTAACGCATATGCCATCAGTAACAGTACGCGGTCAGGGACCCGATACAGTTTTTCGTGGCAGCTATTTTATAGGACAGTTTCCCCGCTATTTTCATACACCGGTATATATCCTGTCGCGCAGCAGTACCATCGGTACCCTGTTTTCCAGTTCTCCTGCCGATAACGGGTTCATCGAAACCTGGAGTCTGGGTAAAAAAGTATTGCCTTCGGATGCTGCTTTCAATAAACAATTCATGGTATACTCGCCGGATGTCAATGAAGCCACCCAACTGCTGACCCCGGCATTAATGGAACAAATCATCCGGCTGCAGGAGCGCAGCGCTGCCAAACTGTTTATCTCTTTTTATAATAACCGTATCTATGCCGGTATCGGTCACGGAACAGATTATTTTGAAACAACCCTGAATAAGTCGCTGGAAGACCGGCAGATGCTCCGGGATTATTATCTCGACTTCATGTCGCTGTTGCAACTGGCGGAAGACCTGAGAGGTAATATGAGTATCTGGACTACCCATGCGTTTTCCCGGTCATAAAATTTTTTTATACCGCTGTCATACCGCTGGGAATATCTCAAAGTATTCCCATGACCTTGTGCTATCATTAGGCGTTATTTTTTGTTTTTCCGGAGATGTAAAATGCAGGCGTCATATTATATTGGTAGACATCCTCCCAATACTTTCTTGTCGTGTGTGGCTTTTGGACAGCTGTTCCGGTGTCAGTTTTAAAATATAAATAATATGTTACGATATTTTTTATATTCGTTGAAACGATCTGTGGTATTGTGTTTTGACAGACCGTGAATACGTATAATATCTGATTGGAGAGAGAATGTGCTCCTGTGGCGGAGTTTTTTTTCAGATTGAATTCTATGTAAATGTTTTCGCTGTATCTTTACTTTGCCCTCGTCAGCGATGGCGCCCGTTTGTAATTGTAATTGTTAACTTAATATTAGAAAAACCTGGTATCATCCAAATGACCCTGTCAACATTGACCATATTCGGCCCTGCATTGCAATCTGCCATAAGGATAGCAACAGCCATTGCAAAAGATTATCATCATCCGCAGTATACACCTGCGCACTTGCTGCGTGCCTGTTTACACCGGGAAACAGGAATTGCGCCTGCATTGCACCAGATGGACATAGATGTATACTACCTGGAAGAATGGGCAGAGGTGCGGCTTGATGAGATGCCCAGGGCATCACGTATTCCTGATGAACCGGAGCCGGATGAAGCGGCAACAGCCGTTTTAAATGAGGCCATCAGTATTGCTGCTGATAATGACAGCGGTGAGGCGGATGCCTGGAGCCTGCTTATCGCCCTCTGTACGCCAGGTGTGGGTTTCTCTTATGAACAACTTAAAACATTTCCTTTTACACGGGAGCAATTGAAAAATGCGGGCAAGAGCGGGAAGGAAACAACTGCTGATACTGCAACAAAAAGCGGCATCAAACCTGCCGCCCTGAAATATGTGTACCGCACTACCGATCCGCAACTGTTGAAAACCTTTCATCCGGTGATAGGCCGTGACGGAGAAATCAGGGCTATTACGGAAGTGCTTACGCGGAAAGACCGTGGCAGCGTACTGGTGATAGGTGATGGCGGTGTAGGAAAAACGGTCCTCATAGAAGGTTTGGCAAGGGCCATTGTACAAAAGCAGGTACCTCTGCAGTTGCAGGCCTCAGAGATGTATGCACTCGACTATGGCGCATTTATAGCGGGGGCAGCCTATAAGAATGAACTGGAAGACCGCCTGCTGCAGATCATACAACAACTGAAACAAACGGGCAGGCATATACTTTTTATTGATAATCTCCATAGCCTGCTCGACAAACAATCCGGCGGCGGTATGGCTAACGTGATCAAAGCGGCGTTGGGTAAAGGGGAAATTATCCTGATCGGTACCACTACCCAGGAAGGTTTTCGTAAGCTCATAGAACCGGATGCCATTCTGCGGCATCGTTTCGAAACCATCACGCTGGCAGAACCGGACGAAACCCTGGCCGCCCGCATGATGAGCGCAGTAGTGCCGGTATATGAGAACTTTTACCAGCTGAAGGTATCACCCGAAGGCATACACGAAGCGATCCGCCTGTCGCGCCGCTACCTGAAGGAAAGGTGCCTGCCGGACAGCGCCATTAATTTACTGGACCGGACCATGGCCGCTATCCGCGCCATGCAGGACACAGGACAGTCCCTTTTGCAAACCCTGCAGCATGAATTGGCGGCGCTTGACAGTAAGGAATCTGTATCAACGGAAGATTTGCAGTGGTTTAATCGTCAAATGAATGAACGCCTGGGCGCGCTGTTGTCGGCCAGATTACATACGCCGGAAGATATCGGAAAAATAACCACGGTGCCCGGACTGAAAGCGGCTTTACAGCAATTGCTGGAACAGCTGGCTACGGTGGTGGGTACGCAGCAGGATGCCATTACGCCGGTTGACCTGGCCACCATGATAGCCGCTATCACCGGCATACCGCTGGGAAAAGTGCAGTCGCAGGAAAGGGAGCGTTTGGTGAACATGGAAGACCAGCTGCGGAAACGCGTAGTAGGGCAGGACCATGCACTAAAATCAGTGGCGGATGCCATATTGGAATCACGCTCCGGCTTAAGCCGCCCCGGACAGCCGATCGGTTCATTTTTTTTCCTCGGACCTACCGGCACCGGTAAAACGGAGCTGGCGAAATCCCTGGCAGATTTTCTGTTTCAGGACGAACGCAGCATGATCCGGTTTGATATGTCCGAGTTTAAGGAGGAACATGCTGCCGCATTGCTGTATGGCGCTCCTCCGGGATATGTAGGTTATGAGGAAGGCGGATTACTGGTCAACAAAATACGGCAACAACCCTACGCCGTTGTATTGTTCGACGAAATTGAAAAAGCCCATCCGTCGGTGTTTGATATCTTTTTACAGATCATGGACGAAGGTAAACTGCACGACCGTCTCGGGAAAACAGGCGACTTCTCCAATGCGCTGGTGCTCTTCACTTCCAACATTGGCAGCGAAACCATCGCCAGGTCTTTTGAGCAAAATATTATTCCCGCATCCCAACAGCTGATGGAACTGATGGCCCGTCATTTCAGACCGGAGTTCCTTGGACGGCTGACAGAGATCGTGCCTTTCGGTCCTATTCAGCAGTCGAATGTGGAGAAGATCTTTGATATTCATTTGCAGCATTTATTGCAATTGCTGCAACAGCAGGAAATAGCATTAACCGTGTCAGCCGCTGCAAGGCAGCACCTGGCACTGATGGGCTATTCGCCGCAATATGGGGCGCGTCCGCTGCGGGAGGTGATCCGCGGTCAGCTGCGTAAACCATTATCGCGCATGATCATCAACGGCAGCCTGCAAAAAGATATGAGGGTAACACTCGATATAAAAAATGAACAATTAGACTGGACAATAAACTGATGATTGTCAGATTCCAAAATTCTAAATTTATCTCAAATGAATGACAACTACGGAATTGGCGGCACAGAAGTGAAGCTGGACGCCAACGAAGCCATTGCGGAAATCTCGCATAACCGTACTCTGTTTGCTGAAAAGTTAACCCAGCAGGCGCCTGTTAAACCTGAAATAGTGGAAGGGCTTACTTCCGTGGAAGCTGTTTTTGAACATTTCAAACCAGCCGTGAATGTAAGTTTTCATGATGCTGAAGGAGCTACCGTGCCGGAAAAACTACAATTCCATCACCTGGGCGATTTCGGAGTAAAAGGTATCACGGCACAGAGTGCGTTTCTGAACGACCTGGCTACGGAAAAGGAACAATACCTGAAAATTATGAAACAGCTGAAAACAAATAAGATCCTGAAATCAGCACTGGCAGATCCCGATGCCCGGAAAGCAATATTGGGCGCCATTCGTGGAATGATGAAAGACCTTAATACCAAATAATTAACTGTTCCCCTGTTCAGGAACATAACCTCACTGATTATGGCAGAATTACAGAAAAACCAGGAGCTGCAAAATGATGGACTGTCTTCACAGCAGCAGGAAGTTAACCTCACCGGAAATATAGAAGATCTTGCGAAGTTTGGCGGCTTCGACCTGCTGGAAGGCGCTGTAGAAGGCGCGCAAAACCTTAACCCCGACCGTAAGGCGCGTCGCAGCATATTCCTGACGGAAGCCGGTAAAAAAGCCGAAAGGGATAAATTGAAAAAAGTACTGTCCCTATGGGAAAAAGTATTGTCTGAAACCACTGAGCTGCCCGAAATGGTCGATTACTGCACTACCCAGGCAGAACAGGCAGAAAAAGTACTGTCCGCCAATCTTGGCGAAGCGGTGGAGTCCACCCGCGAACTGGAGCAATCTTACCGCAATGTGGCGCTCTTCTTCAAAAATACAGAGTCCGATAAAGTAAAGAATATTTCCTTCATTAACGTAGAGCTGGAGCAGTTGAAAGACCTCGACAATACCCGTTTTATTGATGCGGTTAACAATGAGCTGGTAAGCAACTACGACAGGCTTGACCTGCGGACCAACTACAGCTTGCTGGTAATCCCCGGCTACCTCGGCTCTAATAAGGTGATCGAAAAATGGGCAAAGATCGCCCACGAAAATAAAGCCATGCTGGTAACAGACTTCGCGCACCTGGATGCACCGGACGATGTGATGGAGATGTTTGAACTGGCCAATCTCACCGGTGGGGAAATCCATCGTTCCAACGTTATCATGTCCTGCAACTGGCTGGTAGGCCGCGGCAAATTTGATGAGGTAGGGGAGCAGGATCACCTGTACGTGCCGCCTTCCGGCGCACTGGCGGGTAAGATCTATAAAACCCTGATGTCGCAGGTAACCGCCGGTAAAAAATTCGGTGGCATGAACGAAGTGGACGGGGTGAAGTTCGAACTGAAGAAAAGTGAAATAGCCAGCCTGGAAAAGATGGGCCTGGTACCCATGGTAAAGGAATATGGCAAAGTAATGGCCTTCAGCGCCAAAACATTGTTCAACGGGGATAACCTCGGACTGCAAACCTACTCTGTTGTACGCGTATTCGATTTCGTTACCAAAGTACTGATGGACTTCCTGAACCGCCGTGCTTTTGAAAACTTCAACGCCAATACACGTAAGGATCTCATGAAGCAGATCATCCGGTTCCTGGATGGTATTACCGGCCCGGATAAACTGATCGAAGATTTCAACGTACGGCGTTTTGAACAGGATCCGATCCAGAAAGACCGTATCCACCTGGATATTCACCTGAAGCCTTATTTCCCGGCCAAAAACTTCCTGATCAAAATGGAGGGCCAAAAAGGCGATGATGCAACAGATTGGGATACTACCTACGAACAGGACGGTAAGTAGCCCTCAATGGTCAGCTTTTGGGGTTCAGCGGCGTTTTTAATGCTGTGCTGTATCCCTGAAAGCTGACCGCTGAAAAATCCCTACACATAGAAAAAGCCATATTTTAAAGTAAAAGTTGACGAAAAGATGAAACGAGTGCTGTGCAGTTTACTGCTTTGTTTGTTAATCACCGGTACAGGATGGTCTGTAAAAGCCCAGGCTATAACGGATAGTATCCTGACCACCAAAGGCGCGGTAACCCTTATTACTTCCGGCGCCCCCATCAGTACTTTCCAGATAGGTGACGGAAAAAATACAGATTACGATTATCGCATTGTGGATGGCAACATGGTGTTCCTGCGGCCCATCACTGCCGCTCCCCGCCCTACCAACCTGATTGTACGGGAAGGAGAGAACATCCATTATATGATTATCGCCTACCACGATAAAGCGGATCTGGCCCGCCTGAAATATACTTTGTCCGGTAAGCCCAAAACAACCGGCGCGTTTACCACACCGGAAGCAACGCCGCAGGCGCCGCGTCCGGGCAGGGGCGAAAGAAGCGGAGACGATCTGCTGGCCAACCTCCCTGAAGAAACCGGGCATCTGATCAGCGTGGATACTGTCACCGTCAGCAAGATCGCGGAAGACTTCGGAAAGGACCATAAGGTAAACCATCAGTACGAGGTGAAAGTAGAAGGAATCAGCGTTGGATATGCCCAGGCCATGACCCTGAATAACATGAACTATTTCTGCTTCCGCATCCGTAACCGGAGCCGGGAACCATTTGAAATAGTAAAGGCAAGCCTGATCCACAAGGAAAAAAAGGATACCGCACTGCTGCATACTACCATGCCTGTTCTTTACAAAAAAGGACCGGCCACCATCGCGCCCAGGGAAGAGGCCAGCGAGGTGTATGTAGTACCTTCCAAACAATACAGGAAAGATGATGAAGTGATCATCGTACTGCAAACAACAGAAGGAAAACAACAGGTAGTATTATACGTGCCGGTAACGGTGCTGCCTAAATACATGCTGGCCAAACAATGAGGATACGTGGTATTTTAACAGGACTCCTGCTGCTGCTGCTGGCCCATTCAGGTATGGCTCAGCAGGTGGATTTCTGTGGGGAAGTGGTGCCAATGGAGAGAGACTTCGTTTCCTTTCGCCTCATGGATGTCATTAAACGTAACCTTCGTTACCAGGGATACCTGCCCGCCTTACGCCTGAAAGCAGAACAATATTTCCCGGTGATAGAGCCTATACTGCAACAGTACCAGGTGCCACTGGATTTTAAATACCTGCCTATCGTGGAAAGCGGATTGAGTAATGCTACTTCACCGGTGGGGGCGCAGGGCGTATGGCAAATCATGCCAGGTACCGCGGCAGAACTGGGACTAACCGTAAGTGCCGGCTATGATGAACGCAATCACCTGATCAAGGCAACACATGCGGCCTGTAAACTGATACGCCTGTTGCATGATCAGCTGAACTCCTGGACACTGGCCGCAGCAGCCTATAATGCCGGCTCGGGTAATATCTCCAAAAACATAAAAAGACAGGGCAGCCGGGATTATTACCAGCTGATGCTCAATAATGAAACCGCCCAGTATATCTACAAGATTATCGCTATCAAACAGCTTTTTGAAAGCCCCGAACTGTATATGCCAGGCTTTGGGTATAATGTTTTTGCTAAAAACACCACCAACGGATCTGTGTTTGCTACACCTCCGCCGGTAAGCAAAACGGGCGACAAAGATTTTAATACCATCCGCATCACTTTAGGTAAACAGGTTGCTCCCAAACAATCGGCAGTGGTATATGCTGCCCGCTTACAAAACAACAAAGCCTTCGAAGACGGGCAGTTGGTTAATATTTTACTGCTCGACGACCTGCAGGCTAACGGGGTGTATATACGAAAAAACTCCAGTCTCTCGGGTAAAGGCTGGTTGGTGAGCAACCGCGTTTATGTAGACCTTGGCTTCGGTAATACGATAGTGCTTTATGCCACAGACGGTAGGAAAGGCGTACCCGCCGATCTGTTGAAGACCGGCGGAGATGTGCAGTTACGCGGATCCGGTAACAGCAGGAATACTGCGCTGGCAACTGCATCGTCGCATACAACGGTAGCCCTGCGCTGATAAATTATACCAACGCTTCATTGATAAATACCCGGTACGGAAAAGTATTGCTGGATTTTTCTTCCAGTTGCAACAGCAACTCCTCCTTCATATAATGCAGATTTGCCGCAGGGTATCGTTCCGTTGCCTGGTATAAGGCAATCCGGATATCGAGCGTGCGGCTGTATCCGGCGCCACTGCCCGGTTGAAGGGCAATCCCTTTCGATACTACCGCCGATTTCATTTCCTTCCCAAAGATAGTACGGCAAAGCGCTTTGATATCTTCCGGCGTTACAATGCGATTGTGCGACAGGAGATGGGAGCGGTAGAGATTTATCTTTTCATCGATATTCAACCGGTCTTTTCCTCCCTGGGTATTGGTAAGTAACGTAATACTGTTGGGCCGGGTGTTGATATTGCCATATTCCAGCAGGCGTGTACCCATGCGGATGTTGTTGGCTACAGTGCCATTGGTGGAATAAAATTCAATGAAAATATATTCTGCATTTTCTTTTGGCTTCACCATTACATAGGGAATGTTGCCTTTGTTGGCGCCCGGCTGCAGCTGCTCTTCCAGGGATGCAATGAGCTGGTGTAACTCCCGCATGCGGTTGGTGACGTAGTCATTCTTCACTTCTTCAAACAAAGAACTTTCGTCCCGGATCACTTCCACGAGGTAGGCAATTACTTCTTTGGCCTCGCGGGTGTCAAAGCGGCCTATCCCGCTGCTGCGTATTACCAGTTCGCCTTCCTGCATCTGGCCCGCAGTGGAAAAGTTACGCACATAGTAATCAGTGCCTTCCAGGTCATACACCCTTTTGATATCAAAAAAGATATCAGGGGTTTGCATCGGAATAATATTCAGATAACGATTCAGTTTCATCGACTGCTCGTTATTTTTTTTGTTGATCACCGGGAAACAATTGATGCTGCAATAGAGATCTTCCAGCAGGGTATGATGCAACGATTCCGGGAACTCAATGCGTAACCAGTGAACATCCTTGTTGAGCCGGTTGCTTTCCGCTCCGAAAACCCGGAGCAGCGGTTCGGGGACGCCCGGCGCGGTTGGGGCAGGAGCATTGGTAACAGTAAGAAAATGCCGGCGGAAACGTTGCAGGATATGCTGGCTGTAACGGGCATTGTTATTTACGGCCACCTGTATCATGCTGTCTACTTCCTCTTCCGCTACGCTGCGGCTGTGGTGGTAACCGGCTTTGACCGTTACTTCCCGGTTGTTGAGAAATACCCTCGCCAGGGGCAGGTAGTGATAAAACATTTCCTGCTGGTGAATATTACGAAGGTCAAAGAAGAAGGACATTCCTTCCCAGGACTGGGCTACATCTTCCATAGACAGTCCTATCCAGAGGTGGTTGGGCGCCATGTCAGGGAAGCTTTGACCCTGGAGCACCTGTTCTTTGAACCAGTTATCGCGTGTTTCGTATAATTTGTTACCAATGGCCATGTATTGCACCTGGCCGCGGAAAAGCCGGTGACTGGCTACCGGCGAAAAGAAGAGGTCACGGGTATGGGTACCTGTTTTGGTATGATGATAAAATTGGTGATCGGCATGAATATCGGCCACCGGTTCCGTGGCCACCGCATGAAGGATACCGTAGGCCGGCTGGCTGCTGGTAATAGGTTCCGGCATCATGATCTGCGCAAGTCTTTCTACCAGGCGAGCATGCGATACATCTACCTCACCGGAAATTTTTTCCAGCTCGGCGGCACAGGCTTCGAGCAGTAATTGCACCACCGGATCGAAGGAGGTTTCCACTTCCGCATCGGGATATCCCCATAAGCGGGCAGCCGTTTTCAGCATCCGGTCTTTTATTCTTTCTTTTTTTTCTTTCATGAGCAGCGGTTAATAAACAAAATGATCAATCATAAGATAACGGACTGATATAGAAGAAGCTGCTGTACTGAAACGGGTTGTTGTTTTTGGCAATGGCACCGGTTACGGTTACACGGATCTTCTTTTTCATTTTACGGGTAGCCGGCAGCATCAGCTCTTCCTGGTTCACAGCGGCCACCACCCTGATTTGTGTTATCCTTTTTTCGTAGCGCACAATAGATGCCTTTACCGCATTTTCTATTTGCTCTTTTACTTCATTATTGGAGGCCTTGATATCAAAGTCGCTGTCCCACCATCCGCAGCCATACTGGGGATCATCTTTATTTTCTCCCAATACCGTGGTTATCAGCAGGTGGATATGCTGTTCAATAGATTCTTCCAGTGCTATAGCCGGCATATCTCTTTTTTGCAGGAGCTGGGAAAAATCTATGGGCAGTTTATAATATTTTCCTTTCATGATTTCCGCTTAAAATATACCCAATACTTTTTTACGGTCATATTTGATGAGGATCTCATTGATGCAACCATCAGGTGTTTTAGTCAGGTTGACCCTTTCTATCTTGAATTTCTTCTTGCCATATATACGGGAACAGAAATGTGCAAAATTATCTACATCGTCGGCATTCAGTACCACTCTTGCGTTGAGGTTGTTGCAGAGATACTGTGCAAAGTCGGATGCTGATTTTTGTTTCTGGGTAACCTGTATCAGCAGGTATTTAAATTCGTCGTCAGAGATAGATGGCTTTTTCTCCGGCGGCGGCGGAGGAGGCGCTGTTGGCGTTGGCAGCGGTGTTGGGTCTATCACCGGTTGGGGAATATCAGGACGTTCTGCCGGACGTGCCGGGAATACGGTGATATGTTTGAGTACCATGTGACTGCTGTCGCCATTAATAATAAGTGAAAGGGTTCTTTCCCCGGGTGAAGAGAAAGTATAGGTCACAGAAGAGTTGGTATGCGTGTCGGCATTATCCTGCAACAGGCGCCAAACCCATTCGCGGGCCGAAGGCGTTTTGTTGCTGAAGGTAACGGGCCTGCCTGCAAAGGCTTCGGACGGGCCGTCAATAACGGGGAATATATCAGCGGCATTTCCTGCAGTGGCTACCGGTGTATTCATGATCACCAGCACCTCCCTGTTCCAGGTACATTTGCCGGAAGTCAGCGTAACCAGGTAGCTCCCGGCTTTATTAAAGGAGTGATATACCTGTTTGCCGGTGGCCTTTGCACTGGAGTCGCCGAATTCCCAGGTGTAGGCAGCGGTTTTCTTATCGGGTGTTTCTGCATTGAAAGTAATGACTTCACCTACAGCGTAGGCTTTACTGTTACTGTTCTGTATATGACTGAGTTTGATATCGGTGTTGCTGCAGTCTTCCTTGCCGTCGAGCTGGAAGGCGAGCAGTACTATGCTGATGAGGAATAATCCAAGAAATGTCCAGAGCACCATGGGGTCAACATGACTGGCAATTTTTCCAAAGGGTCTGAATGACGTTACCTTACGTTCATTTTCGGGTTTACGGGGGGCCATCGGTTTTTCAGGTTTTTACAATTTTAGTATAAATTTAGACAAATAGCGACAGTTAATTCACGTAAAAAAAATTTTTTTCACGGATCAAAATTTAAGCCACAATAATAAAAGCAAACCCCTATTTTTGTTACTGAGTTGTTAGCCCGGAACCATAGATGAAAGATAGTTATGCTAACAGTTGTAACTGGATAAGAAAAACCTAAATCATATCATATGGTAAATAATGCAGAGAAGGCGGCCGTGCTGGAGGAGGTAATTGACCACGTCAATGCTCTGCCTTATGATGTAAGAGCGGAGGTGGTGGTAGGTGAGTTACTGGATAATCATGTACGGGAAGAAGAGGTCGTTGTACAGATGAGAAATGTGTTTACCCGTTCGTTTACTACAGATATTACTCATGTAAAACTGGATGATAGTCAGCCTTATCAGCCATTTATAAATTTTTCGCTTTCCCGGGATGGGATCTATGACCGTTTACCCCAGGGGGTGTTTCATGAGTTCAGACAGGAGCAGTCGTCCCGGCAGAGCGGGGTTACAGAAATGGTAGCGCGTTATAAAAAACAGCAACAGCAGCAACTGCAGGCGCGCCGGTTTTTCCAGCCGCTGGAAAATGAGTTTTTCCTGCAGCGGGTATACCTGGAGCAGCGGGAAAAGCATTTGTTGTTTGATGTATTTGGGAAAGATGCCGACCAGTTGTTCCATGCATTCTGGAACCTGCCGGAAGGGCTCCCGGCAGCGGGGGCTAACAGGCTGGTAAAACTGTTACCGTATATGCATCACATTGCGGGTAATATGTCGCTGGTAAAGCTGTGCCTGGAGCAGGTGTTGGAAGAACCCGTTGAAATTACGTGGAACCGGGAACCACAGCTCATCAACACGGATAATCATGTGCCTTTGGGCGAATGCGCATTGGGCATAGATGCAATGGTAGGCACACAATGTTATACAGATATGCCGGTGATAACTGTCAGCATAGGACCGGTGAAACGTCAACGTATATACGATTACCTGCCGTGGCAACCATATGGTAAGTTGCTGGAAACCTGTTATGGATACCTGTTACCGGCAGATGTGGAGATTAATACATTGTTGAGGCCACCGGCGGGCGATAAGAAGGTAGTCATGGATGATAAGCAACCTGAGCAGGGCCTGATGGGATACAATTTTTTTCTGTAAACGACGGATCTCCGTTTATATGGAATTATTTTTGCTATTATCCTGCATCTGGAAAAACCGAAGAAATGTTAGTACCCAAACCCGAAAAAAACCTTGACATACCAAAAGAACTATGAGATATACTGCTAAGTTTTATTTTATACTGGCCGGTGTTTTGGCCTTAGGATCTTTCATAGTGGCCTTGCTCAGCAGATACATTAAAAATTTCAGCCTTTATAAAAAGAAAGCACTGTTGTATTTAGTGTGTATGACGCTGATATTTGCCGTTATCAGTTCCATCCCTTTCCTGTTTACGCATCAGAACCTGATGAACCAATATTATTTTTATGAAGTATGGTTTCTGGGGCTCGGTATAGTGCATTGCCATTTTATGTATACCCGTTTCTGGGCAAATGAAACAACCCTGGTATCTGAACTGTCCTTTATACTGGCCATCTGGTTATTTGGAGGGGCCGGATTCGTGTTGGTAAACCGCTTCCTGGATAAGGATACTTTCCTTTATTACCCGATGCTCACCAGCATGTTCTCGTTTGTGCTGCCCACCTTTGTGTATAAAACTTTTGAGAAGATGATGGCCATCCCCGTTAAGGTGCATAAATGGTGGCAATATCCTATGTATAAAGATATGCCGGAAGTAAATGAGGATGAGATGAGAGACCTGATCGTTATCGGGCTGGAAATGGAGAAAGGTCCTGCGGACAACAGCCGTACTTATTTCAGGGCCCGCACGCCGATAAAAATGGACCTGGGTGATTTATTTTATCATTTTATAAATGACTATAACGACCGGTATCCCAATACCCCTATTGATTTTGTAGATAATAACGGACAGCCCTACGGATGGGTGTTTCACCTGAAGCCCCGTTGGTTTGGCGGCGCCAAAACACTGGATCCGAATAAAGCCGTGTTTATGAACGGCATCAAAGAAAACAGTGTAATTATTTGCAACAGAATTATGTTATCGTAAAAGCAGTATTATGGCAGAACCGTTAAAGCATTTTCCCGTTAACTGGGTAGATGGTATGAAGATAAAGAAGCAGCATTTCATAGATACGGAGAATGCACTGCTGGATCAGATCAGGGACGCGCTTTCCTGTAGCATACACGCCCTCAATTATGGCCTCTTACCACCCAAAGCGGAAAATAAAGAATCGCTGCGTTGCTGGTTTATCAGCGATAATCAGCAGCTGTGGCGCATCAAACTAACAGAGTGCCGGGCATTAACGCCCGGTGGCGGCAGGATAGAAGTGCCGGAACATACTGTGCATTCGCTGAAGTATGCCACTACGTTCCCCGAAGCTACCTATACCTGGGATCCGCAACACACAGAAAGTACTTACTATGTATTGATACAGGTAAATCCGTTTAACCGCCAGCCCAGCGGGGAACCATTACTGGATGAAGATCCGCCGAGATTGCCTTATGCTACGCCGGAATATAATTTATATGTGGCGCCCGCTTCCCAGCTCCCATCCGGTCAGCTGGGCAGTTACCAGATGGTGCTGGCACGCATCAACGTAACGGATGGCCGCCCGCAGATGGATGACGACTATATTCCACCCTGCACCATTGTAAGCGCACATCCTGCGTTGATAGATCTGCATCATGAGCTGGATCAGTTCCTCGGTCAAATGGAACTGTACGGCGTGCATATCGTGCAAAAAATTTACGGCAGAAATCAGAATAACGACCTCGCACTGGTGGTACTTTATATCACTGAGAAAATGGTACAGTTCCTGGGCACCCGTATTACCCAGTTCAGATGGCTGGCCCTGAACCAGGCGCCGGCGCAGATGCTGGAGATTATCGCCGGCCTGGCACGTACCATGAAAAACGCAATTGATCAGCGCGCCGGCGCAGGTAAAGAGGAATTGCTCAACTACCTGTCAGAATGGTGTGAACTGCGGCAGGGAGAACTCGAAAACCTGATGATCAATTGCGCTAATATCCGTTATAAACATCTCGACGTGAGAGAGTGCCTGCAACCGATGATCCCGTTTGTGCGTGCTGTGAATAAACTGTTTGAAAGCCTGAGCAGACTGGATTATATCGGACGCAAGCAGGACGGTAATATTTTTGTGAAAGAAGAATCAGCGGAAGATGCAGAATACCTGCGTAAGCATAAAACGAAAAGATGGTTTTTTACTGACTAGGTCATCCGTTCATTGTATTATAACAGCAAGATAATTTCAAATAAAAAAATCATTTCGTAGTATGCAAGTATTAAACAGGCAGGAAAGAAATATTTCCTTTATATGGTTCCTGTTATTTTTTATTATAACAGTAGCTTTGTTTGTGTTAGCCGTATTTTTTAACTACCAGGTTCCTGCAAGGGAAAACGCTTCCCTGCGAAAGGAGCTCAGTGCTTTCAGACAGGAACAGGCATTTCAGGCAGAGTTCCTGCAAAAGCTGGATAAAGTAAAACATAACCTCGATTCCATCAATCTGCCTAATCAGAATGCGAATTATATGGATCAGGTGATAGCTGCTTCCCTGGCGGATATGCGCAACTCCATACCAAAGGATGCAGTGACCCATTATGGTCTATACGATAACATTGTGCAGAACTGTTTATCACTGCAGCAAACAAAGCAACAACTGCGTGAATTGCAAAATGCACAGCAAAGTATTGCCGATCTGAAAGTACAGGTGGCTGACCTGAATTCGAAGCTGGAAAGTAAGAGCAGGGACCTTGATAACTGCAGGCAAATGATGTTGCTGAATAGCCGCGCTCACTAGCATAATGAATGTTTTTCCAGGTAGATATGGCGATAAAAATTATTTGTTAGGATCCTTAACTATTAAAAATTTAATCCTATATTTGAGACTTATAAATACATAAATAAATCGTAATTATTTTTTCTTTATTGTAACCTTAAAAATTAACCCACATGTCATTCAAGGCAAAATTTACAGCCGGCGGTGAAGAGTACAATGTACAGCACGTCGCCTACGATCTCACACAGGAAACAGATGCTACCGGACGCCCATCGGCCATTACCCGCGGCGGACGCATTAAGCTGACGGTAGAATCTACTGGTAAAACAGAACTCTTTGAGTGGATGGTCAACAACTTTGAAAGAAAAGATGGCTCCATCACCTTTTACAAAAGAGACACTGATGCCAAATTGAAAACTTTGGAATTTAAAGAAGGCTACCTGGTTAAGTTTGAAGAGTCTTTCGACTACGAAAACAAAAACCCTATGGTGATCTCCTTTACCATTTCAGCTCGTGAAATGAGCATGGGTAATGCAAAGCATGTTAATGAATGGGTGTAATAACTCCTTACATGATGTAGAA
>NZ_JAGTXB010000036.1 GCF_018224885.1 Chitinophaga hostae
ACATGATGGAGAAGGTATGCCCCTTACAATGTATTTATAGTTTGAAAGATTAGGGAGTTATATAGGAGCCAGCTATGTTTTGGTAATACCAAAACTTCTGGCCCACTGCATGCTATCGCATTTGTGGGTTGGATTTTCTCATCCGCTGAATGGCGGATTCAAAAAATAAAATGAACTGAATTATGACGCAGAATGATAAGCGGCGGGGGAATAAAGGAGGGCGTCCTTTGAAAGAAGTCAGGAAAAATATTATTCTGACATTCAAATGTTCAGCTTTTGAAAAGATGATTATTGCGCAAAAGGCAAAAGAATTAAGCCTGAATATATCAGAGTATATCAGGCAGATGTCAGTAAACGGTAAGGTTGATCAGCAGGTTAAAATATTTCCTGCGGAAGTATTGGCACTATCCGGAACACTTAATCACATAGCCGCCAACATCAACCAGGTAGCCAAAAAGCGTAATAAAGATGAAGACCTATCAATGCTGGAGCGGGTAGATCTTCAAAATCTGGTACCCATGCTGAAAGGAATTGCGGAGGAGATTAAAAATTATCTCAGGTGATCGGCACAGTAGTAACCGGAAGTTCTTTTTATCATCTTATCAGCTATGTATTGGAGGATAAAAAAGATTTGTCCGAAACGCAGAAAAAGGAAGTGTCTTTAAGGGATGGTGTTCAGCATAAGGATAGAGCGGAAATACTTGCTTTTAATAATTGTTTCGGCGATAAGTATGAGATGGCCGAACAGTTTAGGGATGTAGCTCGCCTTAGTAAAAGAGTTGAAAAGGCAGTATTTCATCTTTCCATTAGACTGGCCGAAGGTGATCATCTGACCAAAGACCAGCTGATTGAGTTGGGGGAAGCATTGGTAAAGGAGTTTAACGTTGAAGATCATCAGTACCTAATGGTTTTTCATAAAGATACCCGTGAGCAGCACTTCCATATAGTAGCAAACAGGGTAGGACTTGACGGTAAAGCTGCCAGTGATAGTAACAGCTATAAACGAATGGCAGCCTTTTGCCGGAAGCAGGAGCAGAGATTAGGGTTGACACAAGTATTGAGCCCGAAAGCTTTTTTATCAAAAGACCGGCAATTAATTCCCCGGCAGGACCAAAGAAAAATAAAGCTGAAGGAGCATATCCAGAAAATTTTAAAGGAGGTGAATGATTATCCTGCCTTTGAAAATGCTATGCACTCATTAGGTTATACGGTGATTAAAGGTATAGGCATTTCTTTTATTGATGGGAAGAAAGTAAAGATTAAAGGAAGCGATGTCGGCTTCTCCCTTTCGAAAATTGAGAGGATTCTATCCCTGAAGACGGAGCTGGCGAATAAACAACTAGAGCAAAAGAATATTGAATCGTACTCCCGAAAACAATCTGGGAAAAATATTCACTATCAGGATGATGATCGACTCCAGTATAATAACGGTTCGCCCCTATCATTGGGTATTCAAAATTTGACAAATCTTATTGAATGGTTATTACAACCTGAGATGACTGGTAATAGTATTCCGTATGAATTAACCCAGGAGGCATATGATCGAAGGCAGAAAAGGAAGAAGAAAGGCCGATCTCATTAAAATTTTAAACGTAACAAGTCATGCATCAGATTATAGAAACACTTGCAGCCAAAGTAGATAAACAGGAAAAGTTATTGCAAGACCTGGATGAAAAGATAAAAGCTATTCCAGATAGCTCAGGTAAAATTGTCGAAATATGGAAGGAAATGCGCGGTATTTTCATTCGACATTCTTTCCCTAAAAATGAGGTAGCCGCGCTGACCGCTGCTTTGTTCCAGAATATCCGGATAATGAAAACACCCCGGACGGAGAATCTTATTCATCATCATCATTTGTCGAAGGCCATTTTTATAGTGGTAGTTCTGGTAATAGTTGTTGGTGTCCTGAGTATGGGATGGTATAATACGGTTGATAACCTAAATCAGTATAAAGCGGCAGATACAAAATACCGCTTCCTGAAACTACAGGATAATAAATCTATTCAGCAATTATTAACCACTACCGACAGCCTATATTATCGGAATCCCGCCCTGCGTGATAGTGTACTACGACAGGAGCAATTGAAGAATGACCGACTGAAAATGCTGCAGTTGGCTACTGAACAAGAGCAGTCTGCCAGAGAATTGAGGAAGAAAGCCGGTGAAAAGAATTAGTGTCTGAAGTACCAGGTTTCCTGCGCCGTCTTGCCAAATTGCTTAATATGGCTATCATTGGCGTAAAGAATACATTCCAGATATTGAACCGGGTTGCCGATTTTTAAACCAACCACTTGTAGCCCGGTTTTATTACATTTTTTAAGAAATTCTGCTAGGTCTTCAGTCGGAATGATATGTTTGCCATGAGCAACTCCCGTGAAGCCCTCCAACCAATATATTTGTGTTAGATTATTTTGTGTCATACATTTCTTGTATAGCTACGCATCTGAAAATTACTCCATCTCTTTCTTCCATATGGGATGCATGATAGTGACCATAGTACCATTCCCGGCATCCGGCAGCTTTAAGAAACGAGTAGATCTTGCTCATCGTCTGTCGTTCGTTTTCCAGGTCAGTAGCCAGGTCTTTGCCGGCGGCCATCTCCTTAACAATAAAATTGAGAACGATAGGATCAAAAGTATAAGGCCATGTTTCTTTAGGAGCTATATGAGAAATAACCATGTCAATACCTTGGGCGCACGCTGATTTGAGTAAAGCCTCATCAAACAAGATTTCTTCATCAGGCCAGTAGTCTTTGCCAGGTGTCCTGCTTAACCGGTCAATGGATATACCGCCGCCAATAAAAATGACTTTTTGATTTTCTATTTCAAGTACTTCATAATCCTGTACCAGTTTGACGTTTTGAAGATTGAAAGTATTCCGATGATCCCAGAACCACTTATTATCATGGTTGCCTCTCAATATATACAGATGGTTTTCCTTCTCCCTAAGAAATTTATCAATTTGAGATAATGCTTTTATGTCAAGATCCCTATGCTGAAAGCCAAGCCCCCAGTCGCCGACCTGTATAAAGGAGGTTTTCTCCAGTCCGAATTTTTTGATCTTGTGAAGTATTTCCGGATAACCTCCATGAAGATCCCCAATGATTACCATCCTGATATTGTATTAGATGAAAGTTAATATGTTGCTAATATAATTATTTATAATCCTGGACATGCCTGATCCTGGTTTGCAATGTATCCATCTGAATTTGAATGATCTTTTCTTTCACCGCTGGTTCAAAGACAATGTTGTCTGTCGCCATCCGCCGGAAAGTATATTCATGCCAGCCAAGCGTAGTACAGATAAGCCCCTGATATTCCAGCCCGTGAAAAAAGGATTGCATGTACATATCCCGGAGAAGATTTCCAGTTTGGAAGTTATTTGTTTTCATGGGTATTATCAGTAACGTGATTTCTGAGGAGAAAAGTAACTTCAATCATTCTTTCCATATCTATGTATAGTTCTGCTGTTCCTATTGGATCAATATTGCCCATAAACAGATTTTTAATAAATCCGTTCCATAACTGTTTTCTAAAGCCCTGAAGGGAATATCTTTCCCAGAAATCGGTAATTACCAATTGTGGGTTATTGATTTCTTGTTGGTTAAGCCTGAATGGCCGTTGGCTATAATCATCTTCTATTTCAGAAGAATTGATTAGCGGGTTACTATTTTCCATAATTGTTGGAGGTTAGAAGAATAATAAAATGGTTTAATTGTTTGTAGAGTACTGACTCTGTTGTATATAGCTTTCAGCTTTCCTGGTACGGTTGCAGGATGAGCCGCGAACCATGTAATTGTATACACCCCTAATATGGATACCATAAAAGGAAAGATATTTAGTGAGTACACATGAAGCCTCACTCTACGGGTGTACAAGCACCCTCAAATATTTTGTTAGCCGGGTCTATTCTACAATTATATTAATCCCAGCTTTATTGGCCTTGTAGGTTATCTTTTGCCGTAGTCCACCGTAGTTCCAGTTTCGCACAACAAACTTTTCTTCTTTTGCCAGTTCTTCTGTTTCCTGCTGGTCCACCAAAATAAGGGTGGCCGCTTGATGCTTAATACAGAGATCTATCAGCCGTTTACTATAAACATGGAGTTTATAGTTGATGTACCTTTTTTCCGCATCGCGGTAGGTGTTTACCTTTTGACGCATCCGCGTTTTGCCGTTTTTAGTCCTGTTAAAGCCAGATGATTTCTGACAGCGCCGGATAGCTTCCTGGATGGCCAGCCTGCGATAAAGAAAATCTTCTTTTGTGCCTATTCTGTATTGATACCTATTGATTTTTACGACTACAGGAATTTCCATAGAAAGTGATGCCTCCGCTATCACCTCTGGTTTTAGATTGCCCACCAGCTTATCAAACTGGAAAACAGCCAGTAGGTAAATTTTACTACCATCTAATTGCAGGGAGCTATCACACAGTTTGTAATTTCCTTCTATAGCTCTTTTCCACATACTACACTTATCATCCAGATCCTTTCCGAAATAGGTTTTAAAATGAAGCCCATAGATAGAGAAAGTATAGTTCCTACTTTGGTCAATGGGAAGGATTTTGATTAAAGCTCCAGCCGGTATAGGTATTGGGATATTGCGTTTATAGTTCCTCAGTGATCTATCGCCTTTCCAATATGCTTCTTTTTCCTTATTGTAGGTAGATACAAGGGTATTGTTAAGACATCCGAGTATCGCCATCGGCATTTCCTGCTTATATCGCTTGCTGAGGAACTGATAAGTGGTATTGGTTTTTGATGTAGTTAATATTCCGTCTGGATCTTTGTGAACATCTGCCAGTTTAACCTTCGTTTCATCTTTTAGATAGAACAATTCCTTTATCTGATCCTGAATAAAGTGATGGGTAGATATTTGATTGGCGGCCCGGAAACAGAAATGTTGCCATTGCCACAGAGTTTCCCAGATTGTGTGTCGCACCTGGTCGTCATCACTATTGATAAGTAACTGGATTCTACGCGTAACAATGATTTTTCTTGTTTCCATGTTTGCGAATCTTTTGTAAGGTTTGATTAGCTGAAACGTATTGATTTACTACGTCGGCTAGTTGTCTGTTCGTTTCTTGAGAAATCCTGTCAAAGCTGTATTTGTCCTGATGCCGTAACTTATATATTTGGGCCTGTTCTGGAGTTAGGAATGCTGTATAATTATCTTGATAATTCTTTCTTATGATAGCTTGCTTTTGCTGAGGTACAAGTAGCATTGATTTTAGAGATTCAATGCTTTCATGGATTTCTGTTGTTATATGCTGATAAGGAGCTGCAAATCGTTTTGCTATTTCTTTATAGTTAAGGCCGTAGAGCATATAAAGCCTTATGATGGTTTGCCTGTTAGCCGGTAGATATGGAATGGCCTTTTCTATTCTTTCAAGGCGTTCAAGATCCTTCCCTGACAGATGGCTGTATTCTGCCTCTTCCTCTGGATTGAAGGAGGCGTAGTGGCTATTCTCTAGAAATTCAAGGTCCATAAAGCTGCAATGGAATTTATTGACCTTTTTTCTGAGATATTCGAAGCACCCCCATCGAACACATAGGCGGATGAACCGGAATAGATGTAGCATGCTGGTCATACGAGTTCTGAAATTCCAGGCACGGAGAAAGGCTTCCTGGAGGATGGAGTTTATAACAAAGGAGTCTTCTATTATGCGTCTAGCGTAATAGAAGATAGGTTTATATAGGTTATTGTATATATAGTTTAACCCTGTTTCATTACCTGCTTTGAAAAGTTGAAAATGGGTAATGTTCTCCGGTGTGCTGGTTGTAATGTATCTACTCATAGCTTCCAATTTCAAATAGGCATGATAAGATTGAGGTGGTTATTAACCACCAAGCCATTTCTGTATGTTTAATTGGAGTCTGCGGAGGGAGTATAAAAAAGGCGCAGGACTCAACGTTACCGTCCCCTGGCACGACCAAGCGCCTAAAGACCAAAGCAACGCGAGCCCACGCGCCTTTATGACGTGAGCTTCGCCGTTGCCTTGTTGGTCTGGAATTTGGTCGTTTCGGGGACCAAGGCATTTGCGAGACGATTCATGCTATATTAGTAGAATCGCCAAATTAGTATTTTATGGAAAGATTTGATAGTCTCTCTTTTATAAAGATAGGACAATTTTTTAATTGTACATCTATAGAGGTACAAAATATTTTCAGATTTAGCTGAAATTCCATAAATGGATGATATTGAGGAGCAAAAAATATTAAAAGAATTTGGCAAAAGGCTTCAAAAGCTGCGTAAAGCAAAAAAATTAAGTATCAGAAATTTTGCTTACGCTGCGGAGTTGTCAGTGAGTTATGTTCAGAAACTGGAAGCAGGAATGTCGAATCCATCTTATACCACATTAATAAAAATTGTTAATACTCTTGGTCTTGAATTAAATGAATTTAATATGAGATCATAAATCCTCGTTATGAATCACTGATTTCCCCAAGCCTATTAGTAGACTTACCCTAAAATAGTAACTGTTCCACCTTATTTTAAACGTTCATGTTGAATGTGGATCATCTTGATACTAATTATGTTAATATATAGTATTTAATACAGTTTTGCTGTGTATTATAATTTGTAGTATTTGCTCTAATTGATTCCCTAACCAAGAATCTCTCCAAGCTCATGTGGATAAAGTATTTAGCACAAAAACAAACTAATAATGCTTATAAAATTTGTTGAAATAAGAAATTTTAGAAAATTAAAGGCGTGTAGGATCGACTTTTCCGAAAGAGAGACCGTATTTGTAGGCGCCAATAATAGCGGGAAAACATCTGCCATGGACGCTTTAATCCTTTTTTTAAAAGAAAAAGCAAAGATTTCAACAAAAGACTTTACATTATCAAATTGGAAGGGAATCAATCAAATTGGAAAAGATTGGATTAATATATCTAAAGACGAACAGCCAATTTTAACTATAGATAATTGGCAGAATTTCTTACCCCAACTGGATGTATGGTTAAAAGTAAGCTCGAATGAAATACACTATATCAATGATCTGATTCCGACATTAGATTGGGATGGTAGTGAACTGGGAGTTCGCCTTAGATTTGAACCTAAAAATATAGAAAGCCTTTACAAGGATTTTATTGATTCCTATAATTCCGCTAAAACCGTAAGTATACTTGCACAAAATGGGGATGCGAAAAAAAATTCTTTGAATCTGTGGCCGAAAACTTTATGGGACTTTTTGGAGAGAAGACTACAAGGCCACTTTACAGTTCAGGCATATTTACTTGATGCAAAAAAAATACAGAATCCAATTGGGGGGATTGCGCAGCCGCAAGAACTTGCTCCTCTAACTTTACCTATATTAAATGATCCGTTTAAAGGACTCATTAAAATTGATATTATTAATGCTCAACGTGGATTTTCCGATCCTAATTCTGATGGAGAAGAAAAGCCAAGGAATTCAGGAAATCTTTCTGTTCAATTAAGAGAATATTATACAAAACATTTGAATCCTTATGATCAACCCAATGCCGCTGATTTGGAGGCTCTTCAAGCTATGGAAGATGCTAAAGTATCCTTTGATGAAAAACTATCAAATAGTTTTGATGCCTCATTAAGAGAATTGGAGGGACTTAATTATCCTGGATTTGGGGGAAACCCTAGTATTAAAATCGCCAGCAAAATTAGCGCAATTGACGGGTTAAATCACGCCTCCGCTGTTCAGTTTGAATTATTTAAAAGTGAAGAAGGAATTATTGATTATCCACTAAGTTTACCAGAGAAATATAATGGTTTAGGGTATCAAAATCTTATTTCAATGGTTTTTAAGCTCATTCGTTTCCGTGATGAATGGATGCAAGTTGGAAAAATACATGTACAGATGTCTGAGGAGGAAGAAAGTATTGAGTTTCAGCCGCTACACTTAGTTTTAGTAGAGGAACCAGAAGCGCATCTTCATGCACAAGTTCAACAGGTCTTTATAAAAAAGGCATATGACGTACTCCGAAAGAATGACTTGCTTTCAAAATACAAGCACTTTCAGACTCAATTAGTAGTAAGTACCCATTCAAATCACATTGCCCATGAAATTCAATTTACTTCTTTGAGGTATTTCAAAAGAAGAAATGCCATAAAGAATGACGTACCCACTTCCACCGTTGTAAACCTTTCGGAGACGTTTGGGACAGAATCAGATACCACAAAGTTTGCAAAACGATATTTAAAATCTACTCATTGTGATCTGTTTTTTGCAGATGCTGTAATTTTGGTCGAAGGACCTGTTGAAAGAATGCTCATACCGCACTTTATCAAACATTTTCATACCGAACTTTCTACTTGCTATATTGCCTTATTGGAAATTGGGGGAAGTCATTCTCACACACTTAGACCCCTTTTGCAAGAGTTAGGAATTACTACGTTAATAATAACAGACATTGATTCAATTGACCCAGATAATAAGAATTCGGCAGTTCTGCCTGTTAAGAATAAAAAGTATACATCCGGAAACACTACGTTAAATAGTTGGCTACCTGGTAGGGCACTTATTGATGACTTGCTTAACTCAGCTAACAATAGCTTAAAGGAATCTTCAGAATATCCCTTTAGAGTTGCTTATCAATGTCCCATTCAAGCAAAATTAGAGAACGACAAAGAGATGGTGGAGATTTTTCCATACACTTTTGAAATTGCATTGGCTTTTAGGAATGTCGAGCTGTTTAAGAAATTGAAAGGGAAAGGATTGCTTAGAAAGATATCAGACGCTGTTAATCTTCCCAAGGTGGATGAGGCTAATGAAGCAATGTTTCAAGCACTGAAGAACGGGAAGAAAGCTGAGTTTGCTCTTGAGCTATTATTCTTACAAGATCCGGAGTCATTGAAGGTCCCAATTTATATCGAAGAAGGTCTGAATTGGTTATTTAAAGTTTTGAACAATAATTCTTCAAGATAAACTAATGGTTATATGGCAGGTGCAATCAATAGCGGAAATTCTAACCAGAGTGTTGACGAACAAATATTTAATTGCTTAAATTTAGATAATCCTAAGAGTTTTTTTCTTTTCGCGGGTGCAGGTTCGGGAAAGACCAGATCTTTAGTAAACGCCTTGGATTTCCTAAGGGAGCAGCAGGGCGAATTTCTAAGAATAAACAGAAAGAGGGTTGCGGTAATTACATATACAAATGCTGCCTGTGATGAAATAAAACATAGAATCCATTATGATCCTCTTTTTTATGTTTGCACTATTCATAGTTTTGTATGGGAGCTAATTAAGAACTATCAATCAGACATTCGAGAGTGGCTAAGATTAGAGCTTAAAAATGATATTTTGGAATTGCAGGCTCAACTTCAAAAAGGGAAAGCTGGAACCAAAATAGCAACTGATCGGCAGAATAGCGTTATTCAAAAAAGTAATCGACTAATAATTTTAGACCAAATAAGGCAATTTAGTTATAGCCCCACTGGAGATAATAGGACAAGGGATTCTTTAAATCATTCGGAAGTGATTAAGATCGCTTCTGAATTTCTTATGAGAAAGCCTCTTATGCAGGAGGTCTTAGTACGAAAGTTCCCCATTCTTTTTATCGATGAAAGCCAGGATACCAAGAAAGAATTGATAGAATCTTTTTTTGTAGTTCAACAAAATTATCAATCATCGTTTTCTCTTGGATTATTTGGTGATACGATGCAACGGATTTACAATGATGGGAAAGAAAATTTAGGGAAGGATTTGCCTCCAGATTGGGTAACACCAGTTAAGAAAATTAACTATAGATGCCCTAAACGGGTCATTGCTTTGATAAATAGTATTCGGAAAGATGTAGATGAACAGACACAAGTGCCTAAAGACGGCCAGGTGGATGGTGATGTCCGTATCTTTGTGGTCTCACAAGAAATAGAGAATAAGGCAAAGATTGAGACAGATGTTTCCAGTTATATGGCTGAGTTAACGAAAGATGATTTATGGACTTCTGATGTTAAGACACTTATATTGGAGCATCATATGGCAGCGAAGAGAATAGGATTCTTCAGTTTGTTTGAAGCGCTCTATAAGTCTGATATTTTGCGTATAGGATTATTAGATGGAAGTTTGCCTGGTCTTCGGTTTTTTATTGAACTGATACTACCCTTGAAAACGGCGTACAGCAATAATGATTCTTTTACCATCGCGAGGATAGTTAAGCAATACTCTCCACTTTTGACAGGTAAAAATTTAAAAGACAGCAAAGAACAGATGGCATTGCTAAAGAAAGCAAATGAAGCCGTTCAATCACTTGGTTCACTTTGGGGAAATGATGATACGCCAACGCTATTACAAATCATTTCAAATGTAGATGAGTCTGGGCTGTTTAGTCTCCCGGATACTTTATCAATTATTAGCAAGAGAGCATCGATCAAAGAATATTCCTTAACAAGAGACAATGGAATCGAGGAAAGTATTGGGGAAGAAAACGATTTAGTTATTGATGCTTGGGATGAAGCATTAAAATGCTCGGTTACTGAAGTGCAAAGATATAGCGAGTACATTTCAGATCAGTCAAAGTTTGGGACGCATCAAGGTGTAAAAGGACTTGAGTTCCCTCGCGTAATGTTAATACTCAATGATGAGGAAGCAAGGGGGTTCCTATTTAGCTATGAGAAGCTATTTGGGGCTAAAAGTTTTAGTGAAGCAGATGTGAAAAACAGGAAGGAGGGACGGGAAACTAGTTTTGATAGGACTCGTCGTCTTTTTTACGTTGCATGTAGTAGGGCAGAGAAAAGTCTCGCAATAGTCGCCTATACGAAGGATTCAGGGGCTGTTAAAAATAGTCTATTAAGGCAACAATGGTTCGCTTCAGAAGAAATCGTAATGATGTAGTTTTTAAAATAAATATTTTATATTTTTAATATGCATAATCCTAATATTGAAGCTAAATCAGGAGATATACTCTATGGGGAAAAGAATAAAAATATTCCGGGTGTTAGCCCACATTATATCATTTATCTATTTCCTGATACTAGTTCTCCAGAACAATTCATAGGAGCAATGCTTACTTCCTCCTCTAATTTTTCAAATATTTCATTACTGGAAGAGCACTTTGAAAAGTATGATGCTCAAGGAGTGGAATGGAGGGTTTATTACAATGCGAGTTTTATATCTTCAGATTTGTATCATAAGAAGCTCGATTGGCAACCATTTATAAAGGTTGGGCAGCTATCAAATGGTGGACTTCATTTTATATTGAATAAAATAGGCCATAAAAAACCTATTTATTCTAAATTAAACAAGTATTAATCAATGCACAATTGCACTATGAAATTGCGCCTGAAATGTTTATTCCCCAATACCTAACTTAATATATTGAAATGCAAATTAACTCTATCGAAATCACCAATGTAAAAGGAATCGCACATCAAGTTCTTGATTTAGGTTTGCTTCCAAATAAGCCGAATGTTTTGGTTGCTCCCAATGGTTTCGGGAAAAGTTCATTAAGTATAGGATTCGCTTCGTTGAAAAAGAGCAAACTTGAATTAGATGATAATAATTATTACTTAAATAATAAAAGTAATAAGCCTATTCTTTCATTGACAATACAGGATTCAAGTGGGATGAGGACACTTACTGCTACGGAATCATCCAACGCAATTTTGACTGAGTTTGATGTATTTGTTATAAATAGCCAGCTTATGGCTAAGGCATCAATTTTGAAGATCAATGGAGCATCTATCCCTAAGTCTTCTTTGGAAATTGCTCCGATAGTCTTAATCCCCACAATTCCTGAAAAAGTATTATTCGATTATTCCTTAGCTCAAGAGAGAAGAGACTTTGGTATGAATGGTAAAATATTGTCAGATATTAAAAACGTTTTTTCTTCTGCTCCGTTGCTCGATAGGATTATACAAGAAATTGACTTGAGTAAATTTGAACAAGTTAAAGTATCAAAGAGCATAGATGCTGTAAAAAAGGAGATAAATATCCAAAGTGGGAAGTCAGAAGATATTCGAAAGTGGATTGAGGTAAATAAACTGATAGAACTTCAAAAAGTTGATGAGCTTAATTCTTTAGCATCAATTCTTAGAAGTTTTGATAGTTCCAATATTAAGACTGATACAGAAAGTTTTTTAGCCGCGTTTCAGATTATTAGTGTCTATCAGAGACTGAAAAGTAATTTTAGAAAAGCGATGAATTATGTTTTTTATCATGCGGAAAGATCTTATTATGAAAGTACAATCGCAAGCTTTAATACTACAAGACATATAATAAAACCCAAAGAGGATAAAAAAAAAGGATTAATAATTGAATGGCCTAAGGCTCATGAGATATCAAATGGGCAGAGAGATGTGTTGTCTTTTGTTACGATGTTGATGAAGGCCAATAGGAGCTTCAAAAAGACAAATTGCATTTTAATTATAGATGAGATATTTGATTATCTAGACGATGCGAATCTAATTTCATTTCAATACTTTATCACAACAATGATAGAGGAAATGAAGAAGCAGGGCAAGAATTTTTTCCCTATCTTAATGACCCATTTAGATCCTCTTTTTTTTAATCATTTTTGTTTTAACAGACATAAGATAAAGGTAGCCTATCTAAAAGATGTTCCTTTTAAATCAAATGCTAATCTTCTTAAATTAATAAAAAAGCGGGAGGATCCGCTTATTCAGACCAATATAGATAAACACCACTTTCATTACTATCCGACAGGGGTTGATATTTCGGTTGATTTTCTCACTTTGGGTTTGCACGGTCCTTGGGGAGATTCGCAAAAGTTTCATCAGTTTATAGATGACGAAACCCGAAAATATTTGAAAGATCAATCGGATTATGATCCTTTGGCAATTTGTTTTTCTGTAAGGGTTAAGATTGAATCTCTAATTCATTCAGATATTTCAGATTCTGTAAAACAGCAAAAATTTCTGGATATACATGGAACTAAGAAGAAATTGGAATACTGTGAGGAAATTGGACATTCTGTTCCTGAATCATATTATTTGCTTGGCATAATTTATAATGACCGGCTTCATTGGCGAGAAGGACTTGATATTATCCGACCTGTCGCAATAAAGCTTGAGAATTTGACCATTAAGAAATTGATTCGGGATCTTTTTTTGAAATGATAATTAGATCAATATTAACCGGGGAAGCGTTTAAATGAGTATTTATGAATTTTGTTGAACAAAGATTCTTGACTTCAGTTAGTGAGGACTTAAAGATTTTAAGTGGAACTGAATTCGAATACTTTTGTCGGGGAATCCTCCACCTCATTTTAGGTGAATCGAAGGATATATCAAGTATTCATCATAAAGGACATAATCTATACGCTAAGCCTGTTGGATATACCGCAGATTTCTTGGCTGAAGATTACAATGTAATAGGTCAATGTGGCACTGATAAGAATTATTTTGAGGATAGAAAAAAACCACTACACGATATAGAACGGATATTTGAGAATCATAACTCCTGTGAGCATATTTATCTTTTTTCAAATCAAAGAGCAACGGGTGGACAACTAACGGACTTGAATGCGGATATAGAAGGGTTAAACTTTACAACAAGGGTTTATGTTTATGATTCGGAGAAAATCGCGAAGGTTTTGCTCGAAAATATTCATGCTGCTTTAATTATCGATCCTCTGCTAGAGAGATTGCCGAAGACTTTCGAATACTACAAAATTTTGCCTCAGACGAACAAGATCCCTGACTTTAAATTTCAATACTATTGGAGAAGGGAAGAACAAATAATTTTGAATCATTTAGAGACGCACACATATATTCAGATATATGGATTAAGCGGGATTGGGAAAACTGAATTGGCTATTGCCGTTACTAGAGAGATTCAAATAGAATGTGAACTATCCTTATGGATAAATGGAGACGATTTTAATAGTAGGAAGATAAATTTCTCTTCTGTACAGCTCACTAGATTTAGCAACACTATAAATTTGCAATTTTTATTGGAAAAACATAGGGTTTGCTTGGTCGTGGATAATTTGAATGAGTATTTGGAGGATTTCATTGCAGACTTTAATAAGTATAATTATAAAGATTCCAAATGCATTATTACATCTCTTCAAAAGAACTTCGATGATACATCAAGTATGCTTATCCCTTTTATGGATAAAGAAGTTGCCAGGAATATACTTCTAGAATGTGCTGTATCGCCAAGCTTGGAGCAAATAAATAAAATTCTAGAGAAAAGCGATGGTTATCCTTTGGTACTAAGGTTGATAAAGTCCGCTGTTGAAGTGGATGATTATTCTTGGGAAGATATTGTAAATGAACTCTCTACTATTGTAGGTTTGTCGGATGAAACGAATAAGAAAATTTCACAAAGAATTATTGGGAAATTTACTCATACCTGGGCAAATGAGCTAGGATTAATTAAATACATTGATAAAAGACTTATATCACGGCATTTTTTAGTTAGCGCAATATTAAAGAAGGGGATCACGCAATTAACAAAAAGATCAATTTTAAGTATACACGATTCTAACTTTTTCGTGATACATCAATTAATTCTTGATTCAGTAAAGCATGAGGTAAATATTGATAATCGAATAATGGTATTTGACAATTATCTGGAACGTTATTTAACACAGTATAATGTTAGTAAACCCTTGAGTTATTATCTTTTTATATTTAATCATTCGAAATTTATTGATGATGTTTATCAAAAATATGGATATGCAGACAATTTAAAGAAAATCATTTTCTATTCACTTATTCAGCGAACTGATTTGAATAGTAATATGAGCTTTATCATAAATGAATTCAAGAAGTTTGATTTGCATGATAGTAATGATTGTGATATTTACTTAATAGTTGAAGAAGGTGAGATTGAATTGATGAATATCGACAAGAGAAAATCGTGGGATCAGTACTCGGGAAAATGCATTGAGATTATAGATAAATTGATCCGAATAAAGCAAAAGTCTGAGGATGAAGAAATTCTATGTTTGCTAAATCATCATATTGGGAAAGCTTTCTTTTTTAATAATAATTTTGAAGAAGCAAGGCAGTGTTTTATGGCAGTTATAGAGATGGATCGTAATGCAGACTATGCAAGATTACAATTGGCAAGATTATTTTTTAAGCTAAAGCAGTATGAAAATGCTGTTAAAGAGATTGAGATTGTGTTTAGTTCACAAGACGGGGCCCAGGATCGCTCATTATCGGTTTTGCTTTCTTTTTATGAGTTATTGATGAACGATGAGTGCAAGGATTTGAGGAATAGGTATTTAGACAGTCAGCCTGAGAAGTTTATGAAGACTTTTATTTATTCACTTAATTCGTCATTTGACCAGCCATACAGGATTTTGGAGAGGCTGTGTAAGCACCTCAGTTATAATGTAAAGGAATGTTATGCAGAAATATGCAAAATGCTTCCTCTTCCTTCCAATTTAAAGAATAATGAAGCCTTGAGAATTGCCTATGCAAAGATTCAATTGGCCTATTTCAACCTTCTAAAGTATTCAGATAACGAGGAGAAGATAGTGAATATGGAAAAGGCTTTCGAATTGAGTGAGAAGTATTGGCTGACGACAAACTTGGAATCTGAACATAATCTAAAGGGGATTTTGGATTTATATATAGCTGCTGAGAAGTTCGATGAAGCGCTTAAATATGCGGGCAAGTTGAATGTTAATCCATTTACTAAGCAGTTACTTTGCAAGATTTTTAAAGGGAAGAAGGACTATGGATTGGCTTTGCAGGCCGTGAACGAAGCCCTTGATTTGTCTGCAACTTTTGGCGTTAAAAACTATCATATTGCTGCTTTTCTACATGATAAATCAGAGGTATTATTTGAACTTAAGGATCGAAGTTGTATGAGTGAGCTAGAAGCAGCCATCGAAAAGCAGGATTCCGCAAAGACAAAAGATTCATGGAAGAAAAAGCTTGAAGATTGGATAGTGTATTTTAATTAGAGCTATAATATGTAAAACATTGTTATAATTTTTAATTCGTTTGTGCCTTTTAGTACCTCCTCCTTTTAAATCTGCGACCACGGCCCACTCTATCTGCCTGTATCGGTCAATATTTATATAATTTATAGGGATTTTTATATTTTATTAATTCGTAATTAATAGTTCTTTTTGTACTTTCCCCATCAATCTTCTATCGCAGCCCACTTCCATCCAACTGCATCGAGTGGTTTTGAGAGAACAAATAGTCGTTTTATTATATAATCGAGTTTTCTTATTGCCAATTTAGAGGTGGATAATCGAATAATTATCGATTATCCACCTCTAAATTGGCAATTTGGGCATGAGTTAAATAGTTTTGTATTTTAGAACTGTCAAATTAGAATAATTGAGTTTAATTTTGTAAATTATAGTATAGATAATCGAATATTTTTCGATTATCTATGCTATATTAAGCAGATTTAATAAATATTCAAGCAATTTAGATAGTTGATTTGATGAGATAGTAAACATTAGCATGATTTAAGATGAATCGGATGGCCTAACTTTGAAATAACTTGGCGATTGGGGCTAGGATAATCGAAATATTTTCGATTATCTATTTAAATTTGTACATTTTTCATCATGGAAATTAATCAAGCTTTACAAAGTCACGCATGGCAACCTTTAACCCACCAGCTACTGCTTTCTTTGCTAAAAGATTATAAAAGGCCTAATGACAAAATTCACAATTTGCTAAATGAGGGCGTTTTAGAATCTATTAGAAAGGGCCTTTATATTGCAGGACCAGCTTTGAAAACTGGAAAGCCAGAACCTTTTCTTTTAGCTAATCATATATTGGGTCCCAGTTACGTATCTATAGACACAGCTTTATCTTATTACGGATTAATACCGGAACGGGTATTTGAATATGCGTCTATGACGACAAAGGATTCTCGTAAATTTCAAACTCCAATGGGAGTATTTTCATATGCCCATCTTTCACTACCCTATTATTCATTTGGGATACAACAAGTTAAATTGTCTAAAGATCAAATCGCCTTAATTGCATCGCCAGAAAAAGCTTTATGTGATAGAATAGTGATAACAAAAGGAATAGAACTAAGAAGTCAAAAAGATGCCATGAATTATCTCTTAGAGGATATGAGGATGGATGAGGAAAATTTGAAAGAATTGAATACTAGTATTATGCAAAGTTGGATAGAAGATGCTCCTAAGAAAGAGAAACTGCATTTGATTATAAAAACGATAAAGAGGTTATGATAAAAGAGTGGTTGGATACTTATAAACCAAGAAACAAAGAAGACGCAGTACATGCATTGCGCGAAATTATGCAGGAAATTGCTCTTGCTGGTTTGCAGCGATCGGGTTTTTTTGAGAAGGCAGCTTTCTATGGAGGAACCGCTCTACGGATTTTTTACGGCCTTAATCGGTTTTCAGAGGATTTAGATTTTTCATTGCTAGCTGTAACTCCTGATTTTTCTCTTGACAAATATTTAGATGCAATAAAGGCAGAGTTCGATTCTTTGGGGATGAGTGTTTCTGTTAAGGAGAAAAAGAAAACAAATCAAAATAATATTGATTCCGCGTTTTTAAAATCTGAAACTATTTGGAAAGAATTGATCTTGGAAGAAATTATTCCTCAGACAGGACTAGATCAAAAGGCTAATATAAAAATTAAAATTGAGGTAGATACTGAGCCTCCATTAGGCTTTGAAACAGAAGAAAGGCTTTTATTGAAACCATTTTCTTTTTATGTTAAATGCTTTACTATTTCCGATTTGTTTGCAGGCAAAATGCACGCCTTATTGTTTCGTAAATGGAAGGATAATGTAAAGGGAAGGGATTGGTATGATATGGAATGGTATATTAAGAAGGGCGTGACCTTGAATTTACAGCATCTCGTAATAAGAGCAAAAGATAGCGGGGATTGGGATAAAGATATAATGACGGAGAAAGAATTTAGGGCTTTATTAGAAGCTAAGATCGACTCAGTTGATTTAAACCGTGTGAAAGAAGATATTAGTCGTTTTATACCAGATACTAAAGTTTTAGATATTTGGTCGACCAAATATTTTCATGATTTAGTTCAATTATTAAAGATAAAGTCAGAGTAAAGAGTTAAGATTTTCTTCCGTTCTTAATATTTACCGTATACAGATGATGAAGAGTTCATAGCTTATTAAAGATAAAAAAGGTTACGTGAACTATTTAATTCTAAGTATATCAAATTAGAGATTTTGGGGAAGGGGAAGATCATATGGAGTACCTTTATCATATGGGACGTTTATTTGTACCTTTTTGTACCTCCTCCCTTAAAACTCCCCACCACGGCCCACTCCATCTGCCTGTATCGGTAAGTAATATCATTTCCGTTAATTAGCTTTTTCTTGCCTTTTGTGCTGTGGTAGTGGGTTTCATTTGCTCATAGTTACACAAGCCGTAATCCTCAGCGCCTTCTATTCAATTTAAATCCTACCCCTAACTCCAGGTAACCAATTATTATCATCTTTATAGTATATCGAAAATTAATATATTTAGAATATAATTAATTGTAATATTGACAACCATTTTTAATAAAGCAGACTTAATACTTTGTTAATACCCGCTCTCTCACTACCAATCTGAACTATGATTAGTTTTGAAAACTAAAAAAACAGATAACCATATCTGGCTGATGTCATAAAATATTGATTTATTGTGAACCAGAAAAAATAAAATTTATTTACGCCCTGGCACTGATTTAACGTACTATCTGTTAAACGGAGAATTTTTTAAAAGAGATTCTTATCTTAAGGTACATCTGTAATTCGTAAAGTGGCTAATAGGCGACCAAATAATCTTATTTGTGAAAGCTGTACATTATCAAACATATTGCGATAAAGACCTGGTTCGACTCCTGCTGGAAGACGACCATTTGGCGTACCTGGAAATATACAACAGACATGCAAAAGGGCTGTATGTAACCGGATGTAAAAAATTGGATGATAAGGATGAAGTCAAAGATTTATTACAGGATGTTTTTGTTGCATTATGGCAGAATCGTTATTCATTAACAGTAGATACGCCATTACCTGGATATTTACATGCCACCATGCGATATATGGTCATCAAGCGTGTTGTTCACAAGAAGGTGCAAACTACCTATTTGGAGTCGCTCAAATTTTCAACCCCAGTAAAAAGTAGTGCTACAGATTATTTAGCCCGGGAAAATGAACTTAAGCGAATCATTGAAAACGAAATTTCTTCATTACCCGAAAAGATGCAGGAAGTTTTTCGCATGAGCAGAGAGTATCACCTTTCTCATAAGGAGATAGCCATGCAGCTGGGCCTTTCGGAGGCTACAGTTAAGAAGCATGTCAATAATGCTTTGAAGTCATTGCGTGTTAAATTGGGCCCTTTATTAATATTATCGGGCATTTGCCTGACCGAACATTTTTTTTAATTTTCTTTACGCCCATCGATCTACTAACTGTACTATACTTATGCAAACAGCAATATTGTGATAAGTATGGAACAAAATAATATGCAGGATCTGTTGAAACGTTATCTGGCAGGAGATTGTACTCCAGAGGAGCGTGCGCAGGTGGAACTATGGTACGAGCTGTTGGAGTCAAAGAAAGTAGGAAGTAATGAGGAGAATTTGGACGAGGATCTCGCAGAAGTTCGAACCCGGTTGGTAAAGTCTTTTAGAAAGGAAGGGAAACGATTTAGATACCCGGCAATAGCAGCAGCTGCCGCTGTTCTGGTTATTATGTCCATTGGAGCGTATTTCCATTTTAAGTACAGGGCTTCCGGCGAAACCCCTAAAGCCAATAAGTTGCTTGCCAATGCCGCAGATATCGCGCCCGGTAGAAATATAGCCATATTGCAGCTTGGGGACGGGAGCGAAATAGCGTTGGATGATCAATCTAACGGAGCTATTGCCAAAGCGGGAAGTAATACTATCTATAAAAATGCGAAGGGCCAGTTGACTTATGTGGCCACTGAATCAAAGGAAGAAGAAGCCGAAAACTCCGTGTCCAATACCTTAAGAACCCCACGTGGTGGACAATTCCAACTTACATTACCAGACGGATCAAAAGTTTGGTTAAACGCCGCTTCACAGCTTACCTATAAAATTAGCAAAACATCTCACGAACGCTTAGTTGAGTTAAAGGGAGAAGCATATTTTGAAGTAGCCACCGATGCCAACAGACCATTTAAAGTATTCTCCAAAGGTCAGGTTGTAGAAGTACTGGGTACACATTTTAATGTTTGCAGTTATGATGATGATCCCAATGTAAAAACGACTTTAGCGGAAGGAGCCGTCAAAATTGTGGAGACAGACAGACACCGGAATGTTGTTCTGGAACCAGGGCAACAAGCCACGCTCGATAGCGGCAATCGACTATCTGTGGCTCAGGTAGACGTATCGGATGCTATTGCCTGGAAAAATGGGAAACTCAACTTCAATCAATCTGATATCTATGCCGTTGCACGGCAACTTTCCCGCTGGTATAATGTAGACGTGGTATTTAAGGGGAAAGCTGCTAACATACACTTATCCGGAGAAGTGTATCGTAATACCAATGCTTCCAAAGTTCTTGAGATCTTATCGTTTTATAATTTGAACTGTAAGATTGAGACAGACAACGGTGTTAAACGTATTGTCATTGAATAAAATAATAGCATCTATCACCCAAAAATCAATCCGCTTATGGAACAAGAAACTTAGCAATTGCCCTAAGCTCAATAAAAACGTCTTCTGACTGCAATCAGAAGACGTAAGCGTATGAGCGATCATTCAAAAGATTAGTGTCCTAATTAAATATCCACTCAAACAATACAAAGTTAATGAAATTCAGATTTCATACCGCGACCGCCTGGTCGGGATGGTCGTTTTTTGGCAAACACCTTCATCGGAAATTTATTATGCGATTTCAGGTAATAGTTGGCCTTACTTTAGCCATGTTGATGCAGGTCAGTGCTAAAAGCCTGGCGCAGAATGTGTCTATTAAGGTAAGTAATACACCTTTGGAAAAGGTATTCAAGATTATTGAGCAGCAAACAGGCTACTTATTTCTCTACGACGACGTGGAATTAAAGAAGCAAAAAGTCAGTTTATCATTTCAGCATACCCCCATCGAAAAAGTATTGGAAGGTTGTTTGGATGGCCTCCCGATTACTTATAAAATTGTAGACAAGAATATACTCATTAAAAAGAGGGTTGAATCGGGTTTGCAACAGGTTGCAACTGAACTCAACCAACAGCATCTCGTCTCGGGGGTGATTAGGGATAGTACCGGCGGCTATATTCCGGGTGTGCAAATTGCAGTTAAGGGAACCAATCGCGTTGCTATAAGCGATGCTTCAGGCAGGTATCAGATTGATGCCGCTCCCGGAGAAGTTTTGATATTCAATTTATTGGGGTATAAAAGACAAGAGATTACGGTAACCAATAATGTTCGGGTTGATATCGTACTTAAATTAATCGCAACGGACTTAGAAGGAGTTGTGGTAGTTGGTTACGGCACGCAGAAAAAAATTAACCTCACAGGTGCCGTATCCCAGATATCCGGTAAAAGACTGGAGAACAGATCTGTTCTAACGATCGGTAATGCTTTGCAGGGAGTTGTTTCCAATCTTAATATCAATTCCGCCAGCGGTGGCGCCCCCGGTCAGGCGCCATCATTTAACATACGGGGATATACTGGTTTCTCTTCCAATGGATCTACTTCCTCTCAGGCTCCCTTGTTTGTTGTTGATGGTGTGCCTGGAGTAGATATTAATACCATCAGCATGAACGATGTAGAGAGTGTGAGCGTACTGAAAGATGCTGCCTCTGCTTCTATATATGGTTCCAGTGCCCCTTATGGTGTAGTCATTATCACCACAAAGCAGGGAAAGGCAGGACAAAAACCTACCATCACGTACAACAATAACCTGATGGTAGCGGAGCCCATCAACCTGCCAAAGTATATGAAGTCAATTGATTTTGCTAATTTATATAATGAAGCTGCGACCAATGCGGGAACGACCAAACCATTTAACGATGATGCCCTCAGGCGTATCCAGGAATACCTGGATGGTAAAATCACTGATGAAACCATTGCCAATCCGGTTCCAGGAAGCGATGCCTGGTTTGAGTGGGGCAATGCCAACGCAAACAACGACTGGTTTGATATCCTGTTCAAAAAAAAGCAATTCAGTCAGCAGCATAATCTCGGTGTATCCGGAGGAACAGACAAAACTCGCTACTATGTAGGTCTGGGGTATATTCAACAAAATGGGATGTACAATTATGCAACTGATAAATATGCGCAATATAATGTCCGTGCTAACCTCTCTTCTGTCATCACGAGCTGGATGAACTTCAATTTCAGGGGAGCTTTCTCCAGGGGATCCACTGAATCTCCCACAGCGGAAAGTAACTGGATGCAGACTTTAGCCGCACGCAACTGGCCTACTGAACCGTTATATACTCCAGGTGGAAGTTTTGCTGCTGAAAACCGGATGGAAGGGCTTGTAAATGGCGCCCGTACCAGGTCGAATAATGATAAGGCACTTATTACGGGTGAATTGGTAATAACTCCTATACGGAACTGGAACATTACTGCCAATTATACATTTGATGGCTCGTACTTTGACTTGAACCGGCATAACAAAACAGTGTATGTAACCCGCCCAAGTGGTGCGCAGCAAGCCCTCTATGCTCCCAATAGTTTTGAAAGACAAAGTAACAGGAACCAACATTATACGATCAATGCATTTACATCTTATGAAAATAAGTGGGGTGGGCATGCTGTGAAAGGTCTGATCGGTTTCACACAGGAGCTTTATGATAACCTGTCTATGGGAGGTCGGAATCAGTATCTGTTTTCCAATGATATTCCCTCTTTATCCCTCACCTATGGAACAACTCCTTCCCTGACAGATAATGCTTCGCAACTTGCCATCCGTGGTGGGTTTGGTCGCATCAATTACAATTACAAAGAGAAATATCTTGTTGAGTTTGACGGACGATATGATGGGACATCCCGTTTTTTGAAAGACCGGCGTTTTAAATTTTATCCGGGGATATCAGCAGGATGGGTGCTATCGAATGAACCGTTCTGGAAACCGATAGCACGGGTCGCCAATTCGTTCAAACTACGTGCATCATATGGACAGCTGGGCGACCAGAGTTTTACCAGCAATTATTATCCGTTTTATCCGGCACTCAATAGTGTAGTTCCTACTGCCAGTCAGTATTTGTTTTCCGGTGGCCGGGAAGCATTCATCAATCAGCCTTCTTTGATCGATGGATCATTGACATGGGTAACGGTGAAGTCGTTGGATTTTGGGACGGATATCACCGCATTAGCCAACCGGTTGTCCGTAACTATCGACTGGTACCAGCGTACGGCAGATGACTTCGTAGGCCCTGCAGATGCCTTACCTGCGCTGTTGGGTACGGCTGCTCCACAGGTCAATAATGCGGCGATGCAGACCAGGGGTATCGACCTTACCATCGGCTGGAAAGACAGGATTGGAGATGTACAATACGGAGTGGATGTTACGTTCAGCGACTATCAGAGTAAAGTACTTCGCTATCCCAATCCTGCAGGCCTGAACACCACCTGGTATAAAGGGCGTAAGTTGGGGGATGTTTGGGGATATCAGACGGAAGGGTTTTTCCAGTCCGGCGATGAAATAGCCGCTGCGCCGAAACAGACCGCGATCTATAGCCGCTGGAGCCAGGGAGACATCCGCTATGCAGATCTTAATGGTGATGGCATCATCAACTGGGGCAACAATACATTGGAAAATCCCGGAGACCGTCGCGTTATAGCCAATACAACTCCCCGTTATTCTTTTGGTCTGAATCTAAACGCCCAATACAAATCATTTGACATCACTGTTTTCCTGCAGGGTGTTGGTAAAAGAGACGCCATCTTTTCCAATGCCAGCGTATGGGATGGGGCTTATTTCTGGGGTATCACAGGCGATCTTTATACCGGAATGCTGACTACCGCACAGTACGACCGCTGGACACCACAAACGCCAAATGGCTACTACCCAAAATTCTATATGGGAGGTGAGATGCAGAAAAATTCGCAGCCACAGACACGATATGTGCAAAGCGCAGCTTATGTAAGGCTCAAAAACATTCAATTGGGCTATTCCATGCCGCAGCATATACTTCGGGCTATAGGTAGCCAAAAAGTGCGCTTTTTCCTGAATATTGAAAACCTGGTCACGTTCACTAAGTTGTTGCACACCATGGACCCGGAATTTTCATCCACAGATGGCCGGGTTTATCCATTGCAGAGAGTTTGGGCCATGGGACTCAATGTGACATTCTAGCCATTTCTTAATTATCCAACGATATAAGTATGAAACGATTTATATACGCATGGGCAAGCTTAATACTACTATTAGTTGCCTGTAACGACAAGTTTTTAGAACGCATGCCATTGGCCAATATCAGCGACGCAGACTATTGGAAATCCCCCAATGACTTAAAACTGTATGTGAACAATTTTTATAACCAGGATGCCCTGTTACCCTCACGCAGAGCCTGGGGCGCCGGCCCTTATACTATTGATGCCAGTGATGGGAGCGAAACCAATATAGGGATCAATTACAACAGGCGCATGAATGGTGAGGGCACTGTTCCTTCTTCCGGTGGCGGTTGGTCTGCAGATGATTGGTCCGTGCTGCGTAATATCAATTACTTCATGGATCATTATAAGAAGGTGAATGCTCCCTGGGATAAAGTGAAGGAGTACGTAGGCGAGGCATTATTTTTCCGTGCCATCTTCTATTTTGACAAGCTGAAGAAATTTGGAAATCTGCCCTGGTCGTCTACCACGCTGTCCCAGACATCAGATCTGCTTTATGCGGGACGACTGCCCCGCAACCAGGTGGTGGATTCTATCTTATTAGATCTGGACAATGCTATCGATTATCTTCCTGTAAGGGGAGGCGGTTCGTGGACGGGACATGTCACCAAAGAAGTGGCATTAGCTTTACAAGCCAGGATCGCACTGTATGAAGGTACCTGGGAAAAATACCATGGTCAGAAAGGAACGCCCTTCAAAGTAGATGGCTCCAATGGTACCAAATTTATTCAGAAAGCGGCCGATGCTGCCGGAGCACTGATCCGCATGTCAGAAGCCAGCGGCTTTCCGGCGCTGGACAATATCGGTGTACAAGATGGTTATTGGCTATTGTTTAACAGAAAAGATTATGCTGCCAGTAAGGAAGTACTCCTGTGGCACAAATATTCGGCAGCTGACCAGGTGACTCACACCTGGACCCGTTATTCTATAAACGGCGCGGGAATGGGGCTTTCTAAAAGTATGGTGGACTCCTACCTTTGCCTGGATGGTCTTCCTATTGGAAGTAGCCCATTATATGCAGGAGACCGCACTTTAAAAGATGTTGTAACCAATCGTGATCCCCGGTTGCGGCAAACGATTTGTGTAGATGACGGTAAACATGTGAAATGGTATGAAACCAATCTCTTTTTTACAACACCGACGTTCGAGATTAATGGTGCTAATAATACTTCCACCGGCTATCAGATATATAAAGGACATACCGGCGACTATACAGAATTCAATGCTTCTCAAAGTACACAGGGATATATTTACATACGCTATGCGGAAATTTTGTTGATATATGCAGAAGCGCAGGCTGAATTAGGAATCATCTCTCAATCCGACATAGACAAAACGATTAATGCTTTACGTAAACGGGTAGGTATGACTAATGGCTTGTTACAACTAGCTAATATTCCATCAGATCCTAACCGTGAGTTTCCTACACTATCGCCTGTTCTAAATGAAATTCGCAGGGAGCGAAAAATTGAGCTGGCAGCGGAGTGGTTCAGGATGGATGATATTTTCCGTTGGGCAGCAGCAGATGAGCTGCTTGTTGGCAAGCGTCCTTTGGGCGCCTATAAGAAACAATGGGAGAATTATCCCGGCGCCACAGCCGATTTTCTCAGGGCGATGGCTGCTCTTCCTGTCAACGCGCAGGGATATATTGATCCTTATAAACCCTATGGGGCCGTGGATCAGGGGTATAAATTCAATCTGCTACGGGATTATCTATTGCCTATCCCGACAAATGAAACCACGTTAAACCCAAAATTGGGTCAGAATCCAGGGTGGTGAGTGTCCTGAATGAATGCTGTTATCAAATTAGTTCTTTGATTATAGTTATTCA
>NZ_JAGTXB010000037.1 GCF_018224885.1 Chitinophaga hostae
TAGCTTTTAGCTAATGCAGCGGAGACTGATTAGTATTTGATTTAGCTGTTAGCCTTTAGCTGCTAGCTGTTAGCTAATGCAGCGGAGACCATTTATTCGTTATTCATACTATTTTTCAATCTTCGCTGCATTAGCTAACAGCTAAAAGCTAATGCCTAAAAGCTTTAATAATTTACATGATAGTCTTTTTTTATTTTCTTCCCTGACCATACTTTTTGCGCCGTCCATTCTGCGGCGGGATCTGCCCAGAAGGGATCGGCAGCCGGCAATCCCAGCGCCAGGAACCCGTTGGTGCAAATGTACAGGCTGCCTGTAGAGGTGTATACATCCGCTACTTCCGGTTGGTGACCGCAAATACCCAGCTGCAGCCAGCCCTGTTTATCGAATGTGCCTTCCATTTCAAAAATATTTTTCATGATGGCGGTCATCGCACAACGCACCTGCGCAGGCACAATGCCTTCGGGCAACTGATGCATCAGCGCCAGTTGTACCAACGGCTGAAAAGCAGCGGTACGATAGGTCATAGACCTGCCCAGCGCCGGATAGGTACCGTCCGGTGCGATCATTCGCTCCTGCAGTTCAGAGAAGCGCTGCATCCTTTTCATGGCCTGATCATAGTCTGCTTTGGAACCCTGTTGCTTATCTGCCAATACTTTCAGCATATCGGTAAACATAGGATGTATCACATAGCCATTGTAGTAGTCCAGCGAAAACTGCGGACCATCCGCATAAAAACCATCGCCGGCATACCATTCCTGTATTTTCTTTGTGGCCACCATGGTGCGCAGCGGTTCCCATTCCTCCCCGATCGATAACAGGAAAGCTTCCACCATACCGGCAAACAATAACCAGTTATTATAAGCCGGACGTACACGTCTCAGCTCCTTCAGTTCTTTTACGATATTGGCTTTGGTGATATTATCCAGTGGCTGCCACAATGCCCCCGGCGCACGCATAAAGGTCTGGCACAGATAGGCCGCATCCACCAGTGGCTGCGCCTCCGATCTGAAATTAAGATAATCTGCTGATGCCGGGTTTACGCCGTTAACAATCCCCTGCAATACCTGCTCTCTCATTTGCTTCCGCAGCTTTCCTTCTGCGGTATCATCGTCCGCCAGGGCCAGCCAGGGCGCCAGTCCGGAAATACAGCGGCCAAACGCCTCCAGGTAGGTCACCTTTTCTACTGCCAGTCCATACCCCGGCCCCTTCTCCAGCGGCATGTTCTTTTTCAGCGTTCCTTTACTCATGTTTTCCACTACGGGCCGGGCAATACGCTGCAATAAATTTACATGATACTGACGGTCCGGTACCGCTGCGAAAGTATGCTGGTTACCTTCTCCGGCGGCAGTATTTGCTCCTGCCGGCATTCCTGCGGCGGCCGACAACGTTTTGCCGGGAGCCATGGCGCCGGCAAGACCCGCCAGCGGCGCTATTTTGATAAAATTTCTGCGTTCCAATGTAACATTACTTTGATGTAGTTAAATACAACTGTTGTTATCCGACGGTCAACGTGAAAGCTCTAAAGTAATGCAAACGTTTGCAAAACACAAGCATTTCTCTAAAAAAACATATTTGCCTCCTATCTGTAGCCCTGCCGGCTCATCACAAACTTCACGGTATGCTGCCCTTTTAAGGCCTGTATACGCGCTTTCAGGCTGATCCGGGTAACATGGTCACCCCAAACCGGCGATAAACGGCCATCTGTTACCTCCTGCCGCTCAGTCACCACTTCAAATAATGCCGGATCATAGGTCATCGATAAAGTGGCAGTTTCTCCCTTCAACATCACCTTTCCAGGCGTATGAGTATCTGCCGTCAACGCCGTCATAAAATGCAGCAGGAAAGCTTCCTTCCATTCCTTCAGCTGGTATGCCTCCTGCAATACCAGGGAAGTTTTAGCCGGCGAAAAAGTAAACGTGCGTTTCCACGATTGCACCATCGCTGCCTCGGGGTAAGCCGCCGCAATATCCATACTTAGTTTGTAGTTCCCGTATTGCACGTCGTTCGCCTGGAAACGGCGCCCATCCTTTTGTTGCACGCCGTTGATAGTAGGACAATTATGCCATTGCGACTGCATAAACCAGAGTTTATACCGGTCGGCGCTGAATGTTTGCTTGGTATAAGTGCCCACACCCACATCTATCAACGCCGGTTTTCCATCCATATACAATACAAAATTTCCCACGTCATTATGGTTATGGCTCTCTGCATTATGCCCGCCCAACGCTGCAAAGAATAAGCCTTTTGACGTACCCGCCTGCGAACGCAGTGATAATACCTGTAAATCAGGCAGCCAGTTAACAGCGGTATATGGCACAGTAGCCGGTGTTGCCAGCAAAGCATCCCGGCATTCAAGATTATAAATAAAGAAGGCCAGCGAAGGGGCCTTTATTCTCAGGCTATCCCGGTTATCCAACCACGATAAATAAGCGGCGAAATTTGTGAGCAGCGGATCATGAAAAGTAGTACCATATAAATACACTGTATGTGGCGGCGGAATGGTACTCGCCGAAGCATCCGCAAAGTTTACAAACCGGCTGCTGTCCACATGCATCTTGTAAATATAAGCGCCGATCTGATGTACCAGCTCATTATTACTCCAGCTAAGCTGATGCGCTGATGCGTCGCTGAGCCAGGTAATAAACTCAATCAGCTTACCACCTGCATGGCCCCAATAAGTAGGCCCTTCATCACAACCACCATCGTCAGGATAACCATTCAGGAAATTATCTGCGCTGTGGATCGTTTTTTCGATGACCTTATTACGTATATCCGTCTCATTTATACTTAACAAGGCAGTTTGTAAAACGTTGGTGTTGATCCAGATATTCCAGTTATTGACAGTATTCCCCCTGAAACCCATCCACCAGAAATCGTTTCGCTGTAGGAAAGGCTCCACGATGCGATGCTGCAGTTCATAGTTGATCCGCTTGTTCACGATCGGTGAAAACTTATCCAGCTGATCATGCAACAGGAACTGCGCCCAGCTGAGAGTAGCAGAAGTTTCACCGGCAAACAGGTCCACCACAGGTTCTGTTGGATCTGCCAGATCTGTACCTGCTTTCTGCGCACCCACATGCGCAGGCAGTACCCAGGTACTCTCCTCCAGGATGGCCCATAAACCATTTATAATCTGCGGGATATATTTTCCATTGCCACCGGCCAGTTCTCCGGCCACCAATACTGTAAGTACTTTACGCCTTTCAAACTGGGCATTTTCAAAATTTATACGGTTGCCATTGTCCCGGTATTCCAGGTATAAAGTAGCAGGCAATGCGGGCCAGTTAAATGCCAAGGCCTTATCCGCCTCCTTCAGCAACAACACTTTGCTGGCTGCCGGCAATGCAGCCATCTTATCCGCCACTGATTTTAACCGCCCTTCCCTCCAGGCAGCTATCCCGTTAAAAGCCACATCACCACCACCACGCCGGAATTCGTTGTACAGGTAATTGCGTTCCTTTTTATGCTCCTGCGCCACTAATCGGGAGGCAGCACTCATGCCGGAAAAAAGCAACAGGATGCATACCAATTTTTTAATGTACATGCGACAATTATTTTCAGCAATATAAAAAATACATGCCACGGTTGCTAGCCGTGGCATGATTATCATGGTTTTTTATGGATATAATCTTACTTGGCATAATTCGGATTCTGTACCAGGTTGCTGTTCAGGTCTAACTCCACCTGTGGAAGCGGCCATAAATTGAACGCATCCACGAAATTAATCTTGTCAATCTGCTGCCCTGCAATGTTGGTCACCACCAATCCGTTCATTAGCTGGGTGGCGATACCCCAGCGGCGGATATCGGAATAATACGTTCCTTCCATTGCAAATTCGATCATCCGCTCGTGACGGATAATATTCCGCATTTCTTCTTTCGACTTACCTGCCGGTATCTCCGGCATCTCCACGCCTTTACGCGCTCTTACTTTATTGATAGCAGTATATACGGTAGCATCAGGACCCACAGCCTCATTCTGCGCTTCTGCCAGCATCAGTAATACATCAGCATAGCGGAAAATAATAAAATTAAGGGGAGAATCACCTGCGCCAAAACCATCTACTTCCAATACATATTTCCGGGTCAGATAACCGGTAAAGGTAGCCGCATTATCGAGCCGCAGTTTTTCATATGGAATACCTTTCCAGCTGGCACCGGGTCTTACTATAGTATAGTCCAGGCGAGGATCCCTGTTATTATACGGGTTGGCAGGATCATAACCGGAACCACTTTCGGTAATCGCCTTACCATTTTTCATCTCATAATTATTCACCAGGTTTACAGACGCATACACGTTACTCCAACCGCTGGAAAAGGAACTGCGGGTAGAAAGACGTTTATCCAACAGGCTGCCTTGGTTTAAACCCGGTGCGATATACTGCACATCAAAAATAACTTCTACATTATTTTCCGCGGCGGTAGAGATGAACATGTTCCGGTAGTCCGTGTACAAATCATATCCTAACCCGCTAATAGCCTGGCAGGTTGCTGCAGCATCAGCATACTGCTTCGCCATCAGCTGTGCTTTCGCTTTCAGGGTTAATGCGGCGCCCTGGGTAGCATGTCCTACCAAGGCAGCAGCATAACTTTTAGGCAATGAATCGGCTGCAGCACCCGCTTCCTTAATAATAAACGCAAGCAGGTTAGCCCTTGTTTCCTTACCGGGTAAAGGATCTCCCAGCTTAAGGGTTTTAGTGATCAACGGCACATCTCCATAAAAATCGGTCAGCTGGTAATAGTACAGGGCACGTAAAAAAGTAACCTCTGCTACCAGGCGATGATTGGTAGCTGCAGTCATACTCACCCCCGGCAGCTTTTCCAGCGCCAGGTTTGCACGGTAAATACCATTATACAGGGCCTTGAACTTATTGGCAACAGAACTGGTAAAAGCATTCATATTTCCTTTGGCAACAGGCCCAAACCCGGTGCCGCCGTCATCCCATATATAGGCAGAGGGCGTTAGTCCGTCGTTATACACATACAAACCAAAAACATCATTGTTCTGCAGATCATTGTACACCGCAGATACACCGGCGTTAGCGTCCTTTTCCGTTTTCCAGAAGTTTTCGTCAGACACTTTATCTGCAGGAACCGTATTCAAAAAATCTTTCTTACAGGCGCCCAGCGTCAATAAACTGCAGGCATACAGCGCTGTTAATATCTTATTCATGTTGTTACAGTTTAATGATTAGAAGATCACGTTTACACCACCACTAATTACACGCACGTTCGGATACTGAATGCCTGACTGGCTGTAATCACTTACTTCAGGATCAAGTCCTTTGAATTTAGTCCAGGTGAAAGCATTTTGCGCATTCACATACACACGGATACTTTGCAGCGTGCTGTTAAACATCTTTTTCGGAATGGTATAGGACAACTGTATATTTTTCAGGCGAACAAAAGACGCATTCTGTACCCAGAAGGTGTTCGCCTGTGTATTATCTGTATTGGAAGCAGCGGTTAAACGCGGAATATTGGTGTTGGGATTTTCCGGTGTCCAGGCATTCAGCATTTCGGCATTGATTTCCCGGCCGGAGCGTATACCTGTTGTATACCAGTTGTCCTGGTAGTAGCGGTTTACGCCTCCTACTCCCTGGAATAACAGCGCCAGGTCAAAACCCTTATAACCGGCATTCAGATTCAAACCGAAATACCACTTGGGAATAGTATTTCCCATATTCACGCGATCGCTTCCGTTTACTACTTTATCACCGGTTACATCTACAAATCTGAGATCACCCGGCTTGTTTAAACCCGCGGTACGTTGTGCAGCCCAGGCTTTTACATCATCGTCGTTCTGGAATATACCGGCTGTTTGCAAACCATAAAGCGATCCGATAGACCAGCCTTCTTTAATCACTGCCGCACCGGCAATAGTGCTGAAAGCATTGCCCTGGTATTTAACCACTTCATTTTTGATGTTACTAACGTTACCGGATATACCGTAACTAACGGCGCCTGCTTTATTGTTATAACCCATTGTTAATTCCCATCCTTTGTTGTCCACAACACCAACGTTCTGGTAAGGTGGAGTAAGGCCGCCATACAGGGACGACAGGCCCAGCTTCACGAGAATATCGGAAGTACGGCGCTTGAATACATCAAACGTCAGGTTAAAATGATCATTGAAAAGATTCGCGTCAACCCCCAGGTTGGAAGTGGTGGTTTTTTCCCAGGTAATATTGGGGTTAGCCATAGTAAGCGGCGTTACACCAGCCGAAATAGTACCGCCATAAGAGTAGTTTTGTCCGGCAGAATACAAACTCATATAAGAGAACAACGGGATACGGTCATTACCCAGTTTACCCCAGGACGCGCGCACCTTCAGGTTATTCACCCATCCGGGTATAGCATCTTTCAAAAATGGTTCTTCCAACAGGCGCCATGCGGCGGAGAAAGATGGGTAAGTACCGTACTGTAATCCTGAACGGAATTTAGAGGAACCGTCTCTGCGCAGATTTGCTTCCAGCAGGTATTTGTTTTTATAGTCATAGTTGATACGGCCGAAGTAGGAAATGATTCTATAGAGATTAGAAGTACCGCCTACTTTAGGTTGTTCCAGGCCTGCACCCAGTTCCCACGTATCGTTGGTCGGGAAGTTTTGAATGCTGCCGGTAAACAGCGTTCCTTTGATGGATTCGCTGCTCATACCTGCCAGTGCATTAAAATGGTGGTCGGCGCCAAAATTCTTGTTATAGTTCAGCGTGGCAAAGTAAGTGAGGTGCAGATTGGTACTGTCCAGTTGCGCGAGGGTAGCCGGTTGCTGATCCAGTTGTTGTGCTACAATGTTCTTCTGGAAGTTCCACCTGTTCTGTATTGCGCCGGCATAAGCATAATTTTTCTGACTCGTGTTAAAGTAGTCGGCAGCGCCATTCACCTGTAATTTTAACCCTTCAACAATGGCCCATTCACCATATACTTTGGCAAAGGTGCGCTGTTGCCTGTTGGGTCTGAACCAGGTTTCAATATATTGAAGCGGGTTATCCAGCTGTCCGTTTTCATCGTCCGTATTACGGCCGCCATAGCGGGTACCGTTAGCGTCTGTAATTTTTGGCGTCATACCCGGTGTGGTACTCGCCGCGTTGGTCAGTACGGTGCCCACGTCCTGCGGCTCTTTGCGGTCTTTCCAGGTAAGGGCAATGTTAGCGCCTATTTTTATTTTTTTGCTGATCTCATGATCCGCGTTCACACGCATCATATACCTGTCCTGGCTGGTATTTTTCATAATACCTTCATTATGCAGGTAGTCAAGCGACATATAATAACTTGTTTTCTCTGACCCGCCGGAAACCGATACGGTATGACCGGTTAGCTGTCCCTGGCCAAACAATACGTCCATCCAGTCGGTATTGGGGAACAAGGTTCTGTCGGTTGCGTTCTTCCAGGAATCAATTGTAGCCTGTTTAAATGGCAGGGTACTGCCCGGGTTATCGGACACGGCTATACGATTCATCAGTTGCATATAAGTGGGATAGTCGCTCACCATATCAAACAGCTTGGTCGCTTTTTGCACGCCGTAATAACCGTTGTATGAAACAGACGTTTTGCCTTTCTTTCCCTTTTTGGTGGTAATGAGTACCACGCCGTTGGCAGCGCGGGAACCGTAGATAGCGGCAGCAGCGGCGTCTTTCAATACAGAAATGCTTTCCACATCCGCCATATTTACATCACTCATATTGCTTTCAATACCATCTACCAGGATAAAGGGATTGGCATCATTCAATGTTCCTACGCCCCTGATGCGGATAGCGGCATTTTCGCGGCCCGGCTGTCCGGATGCCTGTGAAATGCTTACTCCCGGCGCCATACCGCTCAGGGCGGTGCTGAGATCCGTAACCGGCCGGCTTTGCATGGTTTTATCGAAGTTGACGCTGGTAACTGCGCCGGAGAGATTTACTTTCTTTTGTACGCCATAGCCCACTACCACTGTTTCATTAAGACTGGTAGCGCTGGCGTCGAGTTTTATTTTAAGATCTGTTTGCTGCTTTACCGCTACTTCTTTTTTATCGTAACCAATAAAACTGATGACAAGGGTATCCTGTTCTGAAGCATTTAAGCGGAATACGCCGTCAGGCCCGGTAACGGCGCCGGTGGCGGTATGTTTTACACCTACGGTTACGCCTGGAATAGCGGCGCCCTGTGCATCCCTGACGGTACCTTTTACAGCCCTTTTTTCCTGGGCAATGGCTGTCTGTACTACACATATTCCCCATATGCATAGCGACGCCCCTAGCAGTCTTTTCATAAACGTGTTTTTATGTAAACGTTTGCATTAAATTGGATGGTATACTGAAATATTGTTCACCGGATTGCTCATTTGTTCACGTCTGATTCTCTAAAGCCTGATGATGGTCTGTTTTGGTATGATTTTTATATAATTAACTATAAATTAGCAACTTATACTCTTTTCATTGTTGGAATTCTGTTCGTTTCATAACGCTCTGACAGCCTCTTGAATCCAAAAATATCGAATTAATTGAAAATTACAAACGTTTGCATAAATATTTTTTGGGAGACAGGAGAAAGCATAGCTGCCGAAGCACTCAGGTCTGATAGCGATTTAACAATTTATAATTCATTCCTAACATGCTACCATCTCACCTTTCAGCTGTTTTATCAAATAGTCAAAATCTTATTATGGATTAACATTTTAGTATCATCAGCCGGAGCGCATATTTACTACTTTAGCTGTTATGAACGCTTATTTACAAATTCATCCTGACGATAATGTGCTGGTAGCCCTACAGGATATACCAGCGGGAACCGATATATCATTTAACGGACATAACATTCAACTTCAGCAAAACATTTCTGCCAAACATAAATTCCTGGTTTCAGATATCAGCGAAGGCGACCCGATTACCATGTACGGCGTACTGGTGGGTAAGGCCAGCAAAAACATTTTGCAGGGAGAAAGTATCACTACGGAAAACGTAGTACATGATGCAAACGCTTTCCATGAAAAAGACAGCTCCCTGGAATGGCAGGCGCCCGATGTGAGCAAATGGAAAAACCGCACTTTTATGGGTTATCAACGTGCCGATGGACAGGTAGGTACCCGTAACTACTGGCTCGTTATTCCACTGGTATTCTGTGAAAACAGGAATGTTGGTGTTATTAAGACAGCCTTCGAGAAGGGGCTGGGTTTTTCTCCCGCCGAAGTTTATAACGAACAGGTAACCGACCTGGTAGCGCTTTATAAGAGTGGTAACGTGGAAGCTATTAAAAACTACGAAGCCGGCGCGCTAACGGAAACGAGCAAACGAAATGTAGTATTTCCTAATATAGATGGTATTAAATTCCTCACCCACGAAGGTGGTTGCGGCGGTACCCGCCAGGATTCAGACGCACTGTGCGCATTACTGGCCGGTTACATTCACCACTCCAACGTGGCTGGTGCTACCATCCTGAGCCTGGGCTGTCAGCACGCACAGGTGTCCATTTTACAGGAATCATTAAAGAAACTCAACCCGGATTTCAACAAGCCGGTACTTGTATACGAACAGCAGAAAAGCGCTTCCGAGTTTGCGATGCTGTCTGCCGCCATCAAAGATACTTTCCTGGCACTGGTGGAAGCCAACAAACAAACCCGTCAGCCCAGCCCGCTTTCCAAGCTGGTAATAGGCCTGGAATGCGGCGGCTCCGATGGTTTCTCCGGCATTTCCGCCAACCCTGCAGTAGGGCATACCTCCGACCTGCTGGTGGCGCTGGGTGGTACTTCCATCCTTTCCGAATTTCCGGAACTCTGCGGCGTGGAACAGGAACTCATTAACCGTTGCCAGACAGAAGAAACCTCTGATAAATTTATTCGCATCATGCGTGCATATGAAAACCAGGCCCAGTCTGTTGGATCCGGTTTTTATATGAACCCTTCGCCGGGAAATATCAAGGACGGTCTTATTACGGATGCGATCAAATCTGCCGGAGCAGCAAAAAAAGGTGGTACCTCCCCGGTAACGGATGTACTGGATTATACAGAGTATGTTACAAAACCAGGATTAAACCTCCTTTGCACACCGGGTAACGATGTGGAATCCACTTCAGCTGAAGTTGGTTCCGGCGCCAACGTGGTGTTATTCACCACTGGCCTGGGCACCCCAACCGGCAACCCTATTGCACCGGTGTTAAAACTGGCTACCAATACCAAGCTGGCTACCCGGATGAAAGATATCATCGACATCAATACCGGTACCATCATCAGCGGAGAACACAGCATCGCTGATATGGGAGAAGAAATTCTCGAATACGTGATTCAAACTGCCAGCGGTGAAGTACATACCAAAGCAGAGCAGCTGAACCAGGACGATTTTATTCCCTGGAAAAGAGGCGTTTCACTATGATTCATATGATTTTTATGATGATACTGATAAGCGAATAGTAAAATTTGTTAGCGAATAATTTTTGATACTCATAAGAATAAAAACAAACGTCCGGACATCTGCCCGGACGTTTTCTGTTATAATATACCATATCTTCTTTAAAGTCCAAATCTCAGGATCATCATAATAATCAGATCAATCACAGTACGGTCATCAGGATCATCATAATAATCACATGAATCATAGTCACAGTTCCACCCGCTCCATTTTTGGTGCAAATAAATGCATCACTCCCCAGGCCAGCAGATAAGCTACCGCACAAATAGAAAAGAGGATATTATACCCCACGCCAATGTTACCGATCAGTTGATAGTGATTCAGCATCGTACCAATGACTATCGGGAACAGGGTGCCTCCGATTGATCCGGCCATACCGCCAATACCCACTACAGAACTAACCGCTCTTTTAGGGAACATATCAGAAGCAGTGGTAAAGATGGTGGCAGACCATGCCTGGTGCGCTGCTGTAGCCAGGCTAATCAATGCAATGGCCAGCCATACGTTATTGGAGTATTGAATAAATATAATCGGCACCACACAAAGCGCAAAAATCAGCATGGATACCTTACGCGCTTTGAAAACAGGCCAGCCGGATTTAATCAGGTGGGAGGATAACCAGCCACCACCGATACTGCCAAAGCTCGTAATGGAATAAATGATGATGATAGGTAATCCCAGGTTGGACTTCATGTTAATGTGGAAAATAGATTCCAGGTAACCCGGCAACCAGAAAAGGAAAAACCACCATACCGGGTCGGTCAGCAATTTACCAAATACAAAAGCCCAGGTTTGCCGGATACCGAGCAGCTTTAACCATTTTACCGGTTTGGATTTTACTTCTTCTACTTCCTGATCCGAATGGATATGATCAAATTCCGCTTTTGATATTTTTTTATGACGGCTCGGAACCTCATACAGCACCCACCAAAATATCAACCATATAAAACCAATGGCGCCGGTCCATACAAAGGCATTTCTCCAGCCGTGGTTAGTAGCTAACCAATATACCATTAAAGGTCCTACCACTGCCGCGATATTGGATCCTGAGTTAAAGATTCCCGTGGCCAGTGCCCGCTCCTTTTTGGGAAACCATTCTGCGGTGGCTTTAATAGCCGCCGGAAAGTTACCGGCTTCACTGATCCCCAGAACAGACCTTACTATCCCAAAACCCAGCGTTGTACGCACCAGTCCATGCGCCATCGCCGATAAACTCCATACTACCACGGAAACAGTATAGCCCAGTTTGGAGCCGATCTTGTCTACCAGCGCACCAAAAAAAAGCAAACCAATGGCGTAAGACGCCGAAAATGCCATAACCAGGTTACTGTAATCTTTCTCAGACCAGCCGAATTCGGTGGATAAATCCGTCTTCAGCAAACCCAGTATCTGCCTGTCGATATAGTTGATAGTCGTCGCTACAAACAAGAGTGCACATACCCGCCAGCGATAATTACTTAAAGTTGTGGAATTCATTCTAATTGGAATTTATAAAGTGCATAAGTTACTTCATCGCCCCGAGAAATGCAAACGTTTGCACTATTTTCTCTTTCAGCGTTTGCCAGTCGCCACTTTCGATGAGCGCTTTGGATAATAAATTGGATCCCATACCTACACACACCACACCGGCATCAAACCAGGCATCCATACTCACCTGGGTGGGTTCTACTCCGCCGGTAGGCATAAATTTCAGCTGGGGGAACAATGGTTTGATCGCCCTTACATAACCCGGGCCCAATACATTACCAGGGAATAACTTCACCAATTTTGCCTCGTTCTTCTCCGCCACGGAAATTTCGGAAGGCGTCATACAACCCGGAATCCAGAGTATATTTTCAGACCTGCAGTAAGCAGCTGTTTCCGGATCGGTTACCGGGCATACAATAAAATCAGCCCCCATACCGGTATACACTGCGGCGTCGGCGGCATTTTTAATAGTGCCGATCCCCAGGTAGAGGTCGGGCATAGTAGCCAGCTTTTTATCACGCAGTATCGCAAAATTCTTACGTGCATTTTCTCCCCTGCTGGTAAACTCGAATACCCGTAACCCGCCATCATAGCAAGCTTGCAGTACTTCCAGGCAAACATTGGCATCATCATGATAAAAAACCGGAATAATCCCGGTTTGCTCAAATGCTGCAATAATTACTTCAGGACTTGGTGCCATATCTTATATTAGTTTTTTTATGTCTTCAGCAGAAGTGGTATTGAAATCTCCCTTTACAAAAAATTTGGAATAAGCGGCAGCAGCAGCATAGGAAATGATCTGTTGATCATCCAGGCCCTGCAACTGCGCATGTATCAGTCCGGCCATAAAACAGTCCCCGCTGCCTACCCTGTCTACCACCCCATCAGTATCATATTCCCTGGAAATGCTCACCTGCCCGCTGTTATAATAAAATGCATAATACAGGTTATGAGTAGGCGCATGGCTGAACCGGAACGTAAACGCCACCCGTTTGCAACGGGTAAAGCGATTTGTTATTTCAGCCGCTACCTGTTCTGCCTGCTGCAGGTAAACCGCCTTGGTATTAGCTTCCAGCGCCGCAGTATCCAATGCGGTATCCAACATATTGTTGGCTGCCCAGATATTACCCATAATTACATCACAGTATTGTACCAGCTCCGGCATAATATCCACCGGCTTCTTACCATACTGCCACAGCTTACTGCGATAGTTGAGATCCGTGGAAATCGTCATCCCCCGGCGGGTGGCCGCCTGTAATACCTCTTTGCATATTTCGGCTGCATCAGGGTTTAATGCAGGCGTAATGGCACTCCAGTGAAACCAGCCGGCATCGCCCAGCAACGCATCCCAATCCACCGTACCGGGAACAATCCGGCTAAAAGAAGACCATGCCCGGTCGTACACTACTTCTGCGTGCTTCAGGTCACTGCCCTGTGCCAGGTAGTAGATGCCAATACGGTCACCACCCCATAACACCCGGTCGGTATGAATACCGCGGTTGCTGAGTTGCTGCAGTACGTCTTTCGACAATCCGTTTTCAGGTACCTTGCTGATATAGGCTACTTCCGTGCCCCAGTTGGCCAGGGCTGCTGCCACATTGGCCTCAGCGCCACCTACATAAATGGCGGCGGTGTTTTGCGCCAGTTCCGGCGACAACCGTAATAATATTTCTCCGAATGTGATGACTTTTACCGGCTTCATTAGAATCCAAAATATGCTTTTGCGTTATAGTAACAAATGTCCTGAACCATTTTTCCTAACCAGGCAACATCATTCGGTAATTCTCCCTGCTCCACATCATTGCCAATCAGGTTGCACAAAATACGGCGAAAATATTCATGTCGGGAATAAGAAAGGAAACTTCTCGAATCCGTTAGCATACCCACAAAGCGGCTCAGCAATCCCATGTTGCTCAGCGCATTCATTTGTTTTTCCATGCCATCTTTCTGATCCAGGAACCACCAGCCGGATCCGAACTGGATTTTACCAGGTACGGTACCGTCCTGGAAATTACCTGCCATGGTAGCAAATACTTCATTGTAAGAAGGATTCAGGTTATATACCACGGTTTTGGCGAGCTTATCGTTTTTATCCAGCGCATCAAAAAAAGCACTCATAGCTTCCGCTACCTGCCAGTCACCGATAGAATCCACACCGGCATCGGCGCCTACCCGGTGTAACAAACGGGAGTTGTTATTGCGGATAGCGCCTACATGGAATTGTTGCGCCCAGCCACGCTCCTGGTTCCAGGTACAAACCGCCAGCAATACAGCGGTTTTAAACTGTGCATTTTCGTAGGGTGTAACGGTGCCGTGGTTACGGGCATTATGGAAAATAGTTTCCAACTCCCTGTTGCTGGCAGGCGTGTAATAAAAAGTACTTAGGCCATGATCGCTCAGGCGGCAGCCGGCTTCATGAAAGTAAGTATGACGGCCTTGCAGCGCGTCCAGCAGGTCATCAAATTTGTTAATGTCTTTGTTGATAACGGCCGACAACTTATTTACAAAGCTGTTGAACATCTCCGGGTTATCTACTGCCATAGCTCTGTCCGGGCGGAAGGTAGGCAGTACACGTGTGCCAAAAGGATTTGCCGCAATGGTCCGGTGATGCTCCAGGGAGTCCGCCGGATCATCTGTTGTACACAATACATCTACTTTATAATGCTGCAACAGCGCCTGTGTGGATAACTTTGGCAATTGTGCATTACAATCCCGGTATATTTTCTCCGCTGTTTTTTCACTCAGCAGGTCCGTGATACCAAATGGATTTTTCAACTCCATATGCGACCAGTGATACAGCGGGTTGCGCATGGTATAAGGCGCAGTAGCTGCCCAATGGCGGAATTTGGTATAGTCGTCTGCCGCACCGGTGATAAACTCTTCTGCCACTCCGTTCGCCCGCATCGCACGCCATTTATAGTGGTCGCCTTTCAGCCAGATCGCATACAGGTTCTCAAATGTTTTGTTTTCCGCTATCTCATCCGGTGGCAGGTGATTATGATAATCGATCACCGGCATAGCAGCGGCATAATCAAAATATAATCGTTTAGCCGTTTCCGTTTGTAATAAAAAATCTTCGGATAAAAACTCCTTCATAAACAATGACTATTTTTTTTGATGCTGCAATTGAATAAATGTTTTTACCCCGCTGCTTTTTAACGTGGTAAGCAAAATGGCTATTTCGGCTGCAAAACCGGGAATAGCAGACAGGTCTGTTTCCCATAAACGTTTATCACTGCAAATGCCGGCTACCATTGTAGGTATATCCGTCTGATCACGCCACCAGGCCGCAAAAATGCCTGCATTGTCATCTGTAATCACATACTCTTCTGATCCGCGGGTGCCAAAATATTTGCCCTCTTCTTCCCTTACCGGTTCCAGGAACAGCAGCATCGCTGCAAAACCCAGGCACAGGTGGGGAGGCAGGGTATTATACTTTTCATGGTAGCGTACCAGCGTACGCACATTACGCGCATTCATCTTTGAACTTTCCTGGAAAGTGATGCTGATCAGTTTATGCGCGATAAACGGATTGGCAAAACGATCCAGTACATCAGTTGCGAACGCGGGAGCCGTAGGGCAGGCGGCGGCGATGGTGGGCAGTATTTCCTCCAATACTACCGCCCTGAAAAAGTCGCGCATGTACTCGTGCTGCATGCACTCGTATACCGTGTTTAAACCGGATAAAAAGCCCAATGGCACTGCAGCGGTATGACTACCATTCAGCAAACGGAGTTTCTGTTCGCGGAAGGGCGTAATACTATCGGCAATGAGCATCCTGTCATCTCCCTTATAAAAAGATAATACCGCACGGATATCTTCTCCCCCTTCTATTGCCCACAAAAGGTAGGGTTCCACTTCTATCCACAAGTGATCTGTATAACCTGCCCTGGTGGCAATTTCCACCAGATTTCGGGGCTTACCCGGAACGATCCGGTCTACCAGCGAATTACAGAAATGGTTGTCGGTGTTTATCCAGTCAACAAATGCTGCGGGCATTTCGTTATAAGCCGCCAGCTGCAGTACAATATCCTTTAACAGACGGCCGTTATCCACTACCAGCTCCGTGGGCACAATCACAAAACCAGTGTTGGGACGCCCTTTAAAATACGAAAAACGTTCCCATAAAACAGCCAATAGTTTTCCAGGGAAAGATGCCGGTACCTGGTCAATTACTTTCTCCGGTACATATTGTATCCCCACTTCGGTCGTGTTGGACACGATTGTTTGCAAAGCTGGCTGATGCACTGCATCCAGGATCTCCCTCCAATCTGCATTCGATTGCAAAACACGACTAATAGCAGCGTTGATCAGCACCTCATCCACCAATTCTCCCTGGGAAACGCCCTTGATGTGGGTAGTGAACAGGTTGTCCTGGCTGGAAAAGTCGTTGGTATCACCATCGGTGGATTTTACGACCACAATACGTCCTTCGTAAATACCCTGGCGGTTGGCCTTATCTACCAGGTAATCGACCAGTCCGCGTAAAAGCACGCCGGTACCAAATTGAAGGATCTTTTCCGGGAAGCCGAAAGATTTTTCGCATACGCCGGAATCAGGCTTCTTTAATATAAATTCTTTATTTAATATAGGTAGCATCACGACTATTTTATGCTAAAAAGGTTGCTAAAACTAATAAATATATCATTCACATTTAACAATTTATAGTTTTCGGGAAATAATCGCTAAAACACGGGAAAATTATACCATCCATATAGTCAGAATCAATCGGCTCATTGTCAGGATCAATAAAGGACAGATGGCCGTTGGCCGGAATTTAAGTAATTTTGCATCCTTAAACTTTTTCAAATGAGCAAGCATGGTAAAGTGCTGGTAGCCATGAGCGGTGGTATAGACAGTACTGTTACAGCGCTGATGTTGCATGAACAGGGATATGAAGTGGTGGGTATCACCATGAAAACCTGGGATTATGCATCGGCAGGTTCCAGTAAAAAGGAAACCGGCTGCTGTAACCTGGATTCTTTTAACGATGCCCGCGCGGCGGCGGTGCACCATGGATTTCCACACTTTGTGCTGGATATCCGCGACGAATTCGGTGATTTTGTTATCAATAACTTTGTCGAGGAATATATTGCAGGACGTACCCCAAATCCTTGTGTACTCTGCAATACACATATAAAATGGCGTGCGCTGATGAAGCGCGCGGACGCAATGGACTGCGAATTTATCGCTACCGGCCACTACGGACAAATCCGTCAGCACAACAATGGCCGTTATGTAATCAGCAAAGGCGTTGATGAAACCAAAGACCAAAGCTACGTGTTGTGGGGCATCCAACAGGATGTACTGTCCCGCACCATGCTGCCGCTGGGTAACTATCGCAAAACAGAGATCCGGCAGATGGCCTTTGACTTCGGATATCCCGAACTCGCCAAAAAGGCGGAAAGCTATGAGATCTGCTTTGTGCCGGACAACGATTACCGCGGATTCCTGAAGAGAAAGGTGGATGGATTGGAAGAAAGGGTCAACGGAGGCAATTTCGTGCTGGCAGACGGCACCATCGTTGGTCATCATAAGGGTTACCCCTTCTACACCGTAGGGCAGCGTAAAGGGCTCGATATTGCCCTTGGACGCCCGGTATTTGTGACAGAGATCATCCCGGAAACCAATACGGTAGTGCTTGGTAATGAAGATGAACTACAGAAAAGCGAAATGTTTGTAAGCGGTATCAATATGGGTAAATATGAAACCATCCCGGAAGGCATGGAAGCAGTTACCAAAATCCGTTATAAAGACAAAGGCGCACTCAGCAACCTGTACAACGAAAACGGACAGGTGAAAGTGAGTTTTTATGAAAGTGTGAAAGGTATTGCGCCGGGTCAGTCGGCTGTTTTTTATGAAGGCGACGACGTGGTGGGTGGAGGAATTATCCAACGCGCGTTGCCGGTAGTTTTATAAAATTAATTTCATAAGATAGATAAAGCAGAAGGGTGGGAAGACG
>NZ_JAGTXB010000038.1 GCF_018224885.1 Chitinophaga hostae
CCTTGGTGCAAATGCACTAAGGCTTTTTCTTTTTCGTAACTGCCAGTTGTAGCATGCTCACAAATACGGTAGTGATTAGAATAGTATACTCAAATAGTTCATTGACGATTTACAAGTCCTTGCCGGACTTTCATCATACAAAAGATCTTATGGTGGTTTTGCCGCGGGTGTTCACCTCTTCCCATTCCGAACAGAGAAGTTAAGCCCCCCATGGCCGATGGTACTGCACTATCATGCGGGAGAGTAGGTAGCTGCCATACTTATTATAAAAAAGCCTTCGTGTATTGCACACTAAGGCTTTTTTATTTTATATCATCAACAACATATCAATAATCGTCTCACAAAATAAAAAAGAGATTACCTCCTTCTTACATGATCATACCAATGCGCCAGGTCCACAGCAACTCCCATTGTAAATGTTACCTGCTGAAAATACTGATTGATATTATCATAATTATAATCATTAAAACCATCGCTGTTCAACGGAACGGAAAACTGCAACTGTGACTGGAATTTCACATACTTATACCCCACACGTACCGTGAAAGCCGGCTCATAAAATGCTACGGGCTTTTCGTTGATCCGCATAAAGTCAGCCTTACCGGCATCATCACCTTCAAATGCTTTTACACCCAGGCGGCTGTCATAGAAATTAACCATAGAGAAACGGCTGGTGAAAATCGTTTCAACAATATGATTTACAAATCCAATGCTCGGTTGAACAAATACTTTACTGAAACGATTCTTTATCATATAATCGTTCGCGTTAGTACCATCATTGGAATTGTAATTACGCGTTAATGTCTTAAAACCTCCTCCTCCATAACCGGCGTATACATCAAACACCATTTTTTTGCTGGAGCCAAAAGGTTTAAAGAAGCCAACAGCGCCTTCTACCAACCCTCCCCGGGTGCGACTGGATACCAGGAGATCATTATTATTCGAATTATTGTCGTTGGTAGGATCTAAATAATTGAAGCCATATAAATACTGCCCATTCGCCATAATGCCAATATTATCAGTAACGGCAAAAGCAGTCTGCAGATTAGTAGGTGTGACGCTGCCTTTAAACTCGAATTGTTCTTTTAACATAGGCGCGTTCACCTGGTTAGGCACATAAATATGCCTGTTACAGGAGGTTATGCCAATAACCACTGAACATAATAAAGCAGTATAGAAAGAAAATTTCATAAAGTTGCAGGTTACGGTTAAACAATAATAATTGGTCGTATTATTTACAAAGCGGTTGATTCCCTTTTTATCAATTCTACCGGGAAAACGTAGTTTTTGGTCACTTTCACAGTTTCGTCGTGATTAATTAGCTGAACAATTGTTTCTACAGCTTTCTGCCCCATATTATAGCCCGATTGCTCAATAGTGGTGAGCGAAGGGGAGATAATCCGGGAAGACAGGTCGTTGGAATAGCCCACCACTTTTATTTGCTGCGGTACGGCAATATTCCGGTTCCTGGCCTCGCGTATGAAGGCTACGGCCGAACTATCGTTGGCAGCGAACATTCCGTCGGGCATCTTTTGCGCATCGAACAGTTGTTGCGCTGCAACGGTTGCGGAATCCATCGTCAGGTCATGAATATATACGAGTTGTTCGTCAAAAGGGATGTTATACTGGGCCAATGCTTCTTTATAACCTGACAGCCGTTGTTGATAAAGATTACAGCTAAGCAGCCCCGAAAAATGGGCAATGCGCTTACAACCCTGTTTTATCAGGTGTTCGGTAGCCAGAAAGCCACCTTTGAAATCGTCACCAGTAATCGTATAGCCCTGGAAATCGGTGGGTACGCGATCATAAAATACCAGCGGGATATTGTTTTTAATAAACGGGTTGAAGTGGTCAAAGTTGGTAGTGAACATGGAAGCGACTGCCAGCAAACCATCTACGCGAAGGGAGTAAAAGGTATGTACCAGTTCTTTTTCCATTGCCACAGTTTCATCCGATTGGCCAATTACAATACTGAACCCGTATTTATGGGCTTCATGCTGAATACCACTGATAGCCGTACTTTGAAAGTACATCGATGTGCGGGGAACAATCAGGCCGAGGATATTTGACCGTTTTTTACGCAAACTGGAAGCGATCCAGTTTGGGACATAGCCCATTTCCGTAGCTGTTTGCTGTACCTTTTCCCGTGTTTCCATGTTAATCAACGGATTGTTTTGCAACGCACGGGAAACAGTAGATGCCGACAGGTTCAGCTGCTGGGCAATATCGTAAATCGTTATTTTGTTAGTACGATCTTTCACTTTTTGAGGCTTCGTGAGTAAATAATGTAGCGATATTAAGCATTTTCCGGAAGAATTAGTAAGCTTTGGGGGAGACACCAACGAAAGCGCCCTTTCCGATATCAACGGAAAGGGCGCCCTGTTTTCGTGTATGCCTTATTGTTACTTAGGATCCAGTGCATTGTTGATACGGGCAATCAGGTCCTGTACATGGTTACGGGTCATTGTATCACCGCCTGTTGATGCGCGGAGTTCTGTTCTCAGTGCAATCAGCTGGGCACGGCCAATTCCGGCGGCATCTGATTTAGATGGATTGGCCGGCGTGTAGCCATACATAGCCATCGGGTTGGCCGGCGCGGCGGGAGCTACCAGTTCTGTAAGGTTGTCCACATAAGCGCGCTGCAGGTTCCTGCGATAAACATCTACCGGCTGATGTGCATATATTTCGGAGAAGATGGATTTCTTCAGGTCGTTCAGCATTTCGGTAGCAGGATAGGCCTGCGCACCGGCAGCAGCTTCACTGCTAACCAGTTTATTAAGGGTGTTGGTACTCATTAATCTGTCGAGCACGGGTTCCTGGCGTGAGCTGATCAGGGAAACGCCATCGCCACCAAAGCGGCCCAGTAAATCCTGGTTTATCAGCCATTTAGGTGTGGTGAAGAGCTGTTTGTTCAGGAACTGGATGGCTTCTTTCTGGGTGGCTTTAGACACGTATTCATATACAGGGCCGGCCTGTTCTACTGTTTTAGGTGTTTCGTAAATGCCGCCTACGTTTTTGGCCACATGACCCATGTAACGACTGAATTGTCCGGCTACTTCCTTGTATAATTCAGACAGGTTGCCATATCCTTCGTTATTCACTTTTGTCCAGCTCAGGAGGTTAGGCATGATATACTGGAGGTTTTTAATACCATAGGCGCTTGCAATCATGGCATTATCGCCCAGGTCCTCATTCTGTGATCTTGGATCATCCGGGTTGGATTCCGTACCAAACCAGAATTTCTTATCCTTCAGCTTTTCCACTGTCCATTTGTTCAGGATAGGTGTTTCTGCTTCTGGTGATTGGGCCTGCGGTAATAGCTTGTATCCCCATTCAATGGCCCATTTATCGTAGTAGTTGATTCTTGGATAAAGGTCTGCACCGGTAATACCATCGCCAGGCTGAGCTACATAGTTAAAGCGTGCGTAATCCATAATGGAGGCTGCATGTCCATTTTTCTTCACCCATTCTTTATCACGCAGTTTTTCAACGGGATAAGCAGAGCTGGAGCCGAAGTTATGGCGCAGGCCCAGGGTATGTCCTACTTCGTGAGAAGAAACGAAACGGATCAGTTCACCCATCAGCTCATCACTGAACTGCATGTTGCGGGCACGCGGATCATTGGGAGAAGCTTGTACGAAGTACCAGTTACGCAGCAAACGCATTACGTTGTGGTACCAGTTGATATGGCTCTCGATGATTTCACCGGAGCGGGGATCATGTACGTGAGGGCCGCTGGCATTGGGTACATCGGAAGGTTTATACACGATGGCAGAGAAGCGGGCGTCTTCGATCGACCAGGTAGAATCTTCCTGCGGGGTAGGCGCCATTTTGGCGATGATGGCGTTTTTGAAACCGGCTTCTTCAAATGCTTTCTGCCAGTCGTTCACGCCCATGATGAGGTATTTGCGCCATTTTTCCGGGGTGGCAGGATCGATGTAAAATACGATAGGTTTTACCGGTTCCACCAGTTCTCCCCGTTTGTATTTTTCCATGTCTTCCGGTTTGGGCTCCAGGCGCCAGCGGGTGATCATCTGGAGTTTCTTTACACCTTGCGGGTCTGCATCAAAGTCGGTAACGCTGGTGGTGAAATATCCTACACGCGGATCGAAGTAGCGTGGCTGCATAGGTACCGCAGGGAGTAATACCATAGAGCTGTTTAGTTCAACGGTAGCGTTACCACCTGCAGCGGGGGGCATACCCGGGCCGGCGGGGCCGCCGCTTTTGCTATATGTCTTAACGGTTTTGATCTCGGTGTTTAACGGATAAGATTTTACATCGGAGATATAAGATTTATCTGGTTGAACGCCACCGAGCTTCAGCATGTTCTTTACTTGTCCGTCGAAGAACAGGATATCGTTATCACCGCCGATAAATTCAGTCATATCGATGACGCTGCCCTTATCGTTTTTCGACATTGCTTTCACGTCAAAGGCAGCAACGATTGGTTGCAGGTTAGAATTCCTCACAGATGTGAACATCGGCTGTGTTGAATCTTTTGAAACTTCTGAATAGGAGATATTTTTCAGGAAGATGCGATTGTTGGGGCCTTTTTCAAAGCGGATCACATTTTCGTTAATGATATCACCGCTGAATCCCATCATCATAGCGCGTAAACCTGCGGCCGATTTGGATATTCTGTTTACCACGAGTACATCTCTGCCAAGCAGGGTATCGGGAATTTCGAAGAAAAAGCGGTCATCCAGTTTGTAGATGTTAAACAGTCCTGAATCAGATTTAGCTTTATCCGTAATAACTTCGGCAAAAGGTTTAGGGCCTTGTTTAGGGCCTGGTTTGATCATGGGAGGCTTCCCGGTTGAATCTTTAGCGGGTGCAGGAGTAGTTGGCGTTGCATTGCGGGAATGTTTTTTCCGTTGTGCTTCCGCAGGGTGAAAAACTGCAGTACCCAGACAGAGTGCGCCTGCCATGGCTATTATCAGTTTGTTGTGAGATGGTTTGCTCATTGCGGTTTAAATAATTGGTTCTTGATTACGTGTTATGTTTTTTTAAAAACCTTTGCAAGTAAGTATATTAAGTATTAACTTATCAGGAAAATCCATAAGCGCAGCAATGGCTGTAGGAATGGAAAAAAAGGAGTAAAATTGTCGGGTAGACGTTAAAACATTAGTTGCGGGAACAACTTTTTTATGTAAGTATTTATTATTATAGCAGATAATAATTTCATATGGCGAAGTTGGGAGAGAAGAACTTGATGCCCGCTTTGCTGCTGAATTTCGAGATATGCGGGGTTGAAATAATCGACGAAGTATTGCTAAATGCTATTAGCTTCGGCTGAAAGTGTTGACTGGCGCGGAAAGAAATAAGTCGGCAGAATTGTAAGATTTCTGTTGGAACATTTGAATTTTTTCTTAAATTGTGCGTCCAACTTTGAAAAAAATCAAACTATTTCAAGAATTGGGACAGTAACAATCGGTTGTGAAAACTGCAATATTGGTTTAATCGCTTATGTAAGTGTTTGCTCTAAAAAAAACGAGTGGTCTAAAAGCCCTGTGATGGGGCTTTTACGTGTGAAAGTTAATTTTTGTGGGTTTTTTTGGGCTGCACTTGTTTTTTTGGACCAACCTTATAACTTTGCGAATCACTGATTAAAACAGTAAATTGAGTGCTGAAGGGCATTCCATAGTAAATCGTAATTAGTAACTTCTAACAAACAATAGTTTAATTTTTAACACTAAAATTTCAATCAACATGGCTGAGACTAAAACAACTGTGACTGCAGCTACAGCTAAGGCTTCTTCTCATCAACCTAAAAAGTCATCCAACCTGTTCGCAACGTTGGCTGTGCCTATCTGCTTAGTGATAGGTTTTCTGTTTTACTTTTTTGTATTAGGTAACCCAGCCAACTTTGCGGGTAATAACCCAGAGAGTCATCCAGTTGATTCTGGTATTGGTAAATGGTTTGGTACTGTGTACAAGGGTGGTTTGATAGTACCAATCCTGATCTCCGTATTACTGGTTTGTCTGACCTTCGTAATCGAGCGTTTCCTTTACCTGTCAAAAGCGAAAGGTAAATTCAGCGGTTCTGAGCTGGTACGTAAAGTACAGTATCACCTGGCTAACCGCAATATAGATGCAGCACTGGCTGAGTGTGACAAACAAAAAGGTTCTGTGGGTAACGTACTGAAAGCTGGTCTGAAAAAGTACAAAGAAATGGTTACCAACACTGAGCTGGATACAGAGCAGAAGATTCTGACCATTAAAAATGAAATTGAAGAAACAACTGCACTGGAACTGCCGATGATGGAAAAGAACCTGGTGTTCCTGTCTACCATTGCTTCCGTAGCTACCCTGTTAGGTCTGTTCGGTACAGTATTGGGTATGATCCGTGCGTTCGCAGCGATGTCAACTGGTGGTGCACCAGACTCTGCACAGCTGGCAGGTGGTATCTCTGAGGCGTTGATCAATACCGCTCTGGGTATCGGTACTTCTGCTGTTGCGATCATCATGTATAACTACTTTACTACCAATATCGATAGCATCACTTACGCTATTGACGAATCTGGCTTTACTTTAACACAGAGCTTCGCAGCTAACCACAAATAATCTGAGATTATTTGTATGGAATTTGGGAGGTTTTGAATCTATATTAAAGTAAACCATAAAAAAGAGTAAAGATGCCTAAAGTTAAAATGCCAAGGAAAAGCACCAACATCGACATGACAGCGATGTGTGATGTGGCATTCCTGCTATTAACTTTCTTTATGCTGGCAACTAAGTTCAAGCCGGATGAGCCGGTAACGGTAGTTACCCCATCCTCTATAAACACTACCCTTTTGCCTGATTCTGATGTGTTGTTATTCACAGTAGATAAGGATGGTAGAGTGTTTTTCAGCATGGATGGCCAGCCGAAAAGAAGAAAGCTGATAGAAGATCTGAATACGCAGTACAAACTGGGTCTCGACGAAAAAGAAATGAGAAACTTTGTAGTTGGAGCCAGTGTGGGAGCACAAATCAAAGACCTGAAGCAATACCTGTCTCTCAGCGAGGAACAGCGTAAAACTGCTGGCCTGGATAAAGGAATTCCTACAGATTCTGCCAACGGTGAATTAGGAGCGTGGATTGATTATGGTAATGCAGCACAGGGTACAAACCTCAATAAAGTGAAGTATTGTATCAAGGCGGATAACCAGACACCTTATCCTAAGATCAAAGAAATCCTGGATACTTTTAAGAAGAAAAAGATCCAGAAACTGAACCTGGTTACTAACCTGGAAGAAGCACCGAAAGGTACTGCTGCCTGGGAAGAACAACAGGCCGGTGGCAAAAAGAAGTAAACGACAGCAAATGCTTCCTGACCTGGAAGGCTGTTGATTTAAGAACTAAAAAAAATTGGCTACTATGGCAGAAATGGATACCAGTAGTAGTGGTGGGAAAGGGAAGAAACACGGTGGGACGAAATCCAAGAAACAGTCGACCCGTGTAGATATGACGCCCATGGTGGATTTAGGTTTTCTCTTGATTACCTTCTTCATGCTTACCACTACCATGTCCAAGCCCAAAACAATGGACTTGATCATGCCAAAGGATACCGAAAATGAAAAGGACCAGAACAAAGTAAAAGAAAGTACGGCCCTGACCATTTTACTCGGAAAAGATAATCGTGTTTATTATTACGAAGGTTTGGCACAAGACCCTAATGCGTCTGCTAATCCTGACTTCTTCAAGGCAACATCTTTTGCCAACACCGGAGGAATCAGAGATGAGATCATTAAGAAAAGGGACGAAGTTGCCAGGCTGAGAAATGCAAAAGGTGAACCAGAAGACGTTGTGGTAATTATAAAAGCCGATGATCAGGCTAATTATAAGAATTTCGTTGACATCCTTGACGAAATGGCGATCAATAGAATTCAGCGTTATGCAACCGTAGACATCAGTGACCAGGATAAAAAATGGATACAGTCTACAGAAGCAGCTAACGGTGTTTCTTCTACTCCAACGCCACCTGCTAAATAGTTTTGTGGAATTAATTATTTTTTTGCATCCATCATAAAACAACAACAATGGATTCTGCTAAAGTCTTAAAGTCCGATTTTCTTGATATCCTGTTTGACGGCAGGAATAAGGATTATGGGGCGTACGATTTGCGGAGACAGTATAATAAGCGTGTGCGGAATGCCATTTTGGGAACCGCGTCATTGTTTGTAATATTCTTTGCAACGTACATGATATCACAGTGGGTTAGAGCTTCTGAGGGGGATAACCTCAAGAAGCCGGTGATCCAGGAAATTAAGATGGAGGATGTGAAGTTACCGGATGATCCGAAGACGCCACCTCCGCCACCTCCACCGCCTGCACCACCGCCACCGGTAAAACCGTCAGTTCAGTTTACTCCTCCGGTTATTAAGAAAGATAACGAAGTACCACCGGATGAGGAACCTCCTAAGCATGAGGATATTAAGGACAAAGCCATCAGTACTAAAACTGTGGAAGGTGATCCAAACGGTATTGATCCGGGATTGCTGGAAGATAGTAAAGGTACCGGTGTAGTAACCGCTCCTGCTGCTCCTGCGAAAGAGGAAATCTTCACCTTCGTAGAGCAACCTCCAACCTTCCCAGGTGGTGAGGAAGCACTGGCGAAGTACCTGAGCAAAAATATCCGTTACCCACGCGTTGCGCAGGAAAACGGTATCTCCGGTACAGTATTCGTTCAGTTCGTAGTAGACTCTGAAGGAAACATTAAAGACGTTAAAACAGTAGGTGCCGCAAAAGGTGGTGGCCTGGAAGAAGAAGCTGTTCGTGTGGTGAAAACCATGCCTAAATGGAAAGCTGGTAAGCAAAATGGCCGCCAGGTTTCTGTACAGTTCAACCTCCCTATCCGCTTTACTTTGCAGGAGTAGTACTGTATCAACATAGTTTCAAAGGTCCCGTTTCAACATTGTTGGAACGGGACCTTTGATTTTTCCGATACTTGGTGATCGCAACGATTGTGCGTAAATTTGTGCCCTTTGGGAATATTCTTAAACTAAACAGGTATGCTGGGTAAACTAACAGGATTTGATGACACCATTGTAGCAGTAGCTACCGCACCAGGACTTGGCGCCATTGCGGTAATAAGACTGAGCGGACCTGATGCCTACCCGATCTGTAATAGCCTGTTTCCCGCCAAAGATCTTACCCAACAAGCCAGCCATACCCTGCATTTCGGCAGTATTGTATCAGAAGGCCGTATTATCGACGAAGTAGTAGTAAGCCTGTACAAAGGCCCCCGCTCTTATACCGGGGAAGATGTGATAGAAATTTCCTGTCATGGATCTCCCTATATCCAGCAACAGATCATTGATGCCACCGTCAGATCCGGCGCCCGCCTGGCCAAACCGGGCGAGTTTACCCAAAGGGCGTTCCTCAACGGCAAACTGGACCTCACCCAGGCAGAATCTGTTGCCGACCTGATTGCCAGCAACTCTGCCGCCTCTCACCAAACAGCTATGCAGCAAATGCGCGGAGGGTTCTCAAAAGAATTACATGCCCTCCGTGAGCAATTAATTACCTTTTCTGCCCTTATTGAGCTCGAGCTGGACTTCAGCCAGGAAGATGTGGAATTCGCCGATCGTACGGGTTTATATGCCCTTGTTTCAAATGCTACCGGCGTACTCCAACACCTGATCGACTCTTTCCGCATGGGAAACGTTATTAAAAATGGTGTAAATACCGCCATCGTAGGTAAACCGAACGCGGGCAAATCTACCCTGCTTAATACCCTCCTAAACGAAAACAGGGCCATTGTAAGCGATATCGCCGGCACCACCCGCGACACCATCGAAGAAATCCTCAACATAGAAGGCATCCTCTTCCGCCTTATCGATACCGCCGGTATACGGGAAAGTCTTGATACCATCGAAAGTATCGGCGTACAAAAGACCATGGAGAAAATCAAAGAAGCGGGCGTTGTTGTATACCTGTTTGATGTGAATGAACTATCGGCTACGGATATACGTAAACAGATCAGCGCATTTGAAGCTGATAACATCAACTATCTCCTGGTAGGTAATAAAACGGATATTACCGGTGAAACAGCTATCCGTGCTAAGTTTGCAGACATACCCGGTATACTTTTTATCTCCGCAAAAAATCATGCGCATATACAGGATCTCAAAGATGCCCTCGTACATAAAGTAATCGCCGGAGATGTAAACACAGAAGATACCATCGTTACCAATGCAAGGCATTATGCCGCTCTGCAGGAAGTGCTGAAATCACTGACTGATGTGAAGGAGGGAATGGATAACGGATTGCCGGGAGATTTGCTGGCACTGGATATCAGGCTTTGCCTGCATTACCTGGGAGAGATTACAGGAGAGGTGACGAACGAAGACAGGCTGGATTATATTTTCAATAAGTTTTGTATCGGGAAATAGGCGCTTTCTTATACTTTTCTCTATTTTCATATTCTTTCCAAACGCAATGTAGTAAACGATTTTAGCCGAACAAATTTTTATATTTTCCACTGATTTTTTTGGTTTTGGACCCCCAAAAGTGTACCTTTCGAATAGTATAGAAAGAGGTACAGGATTTTCCATTTTGGAGAAATAATGGCAGTAATTGACAGTATTAGGCAGTTTTTAAATTATAGACGACCCGGATAGGCATACCTCTTATAACCCGTATTTCTGTTTTTAATAGTTCCACATGAGCAGTAATATCAGAATAAGAAAGATCTGCGAACATTGTAATGAAATATTCGTTGCCCAAAAGACGGTTACCAAGTTTTGTTCCCTGGAATGTGCAAGACGCAACTATAAACTCCGTCAAAAGAATAAGAAGGTAGAAGACTCTAATGTTGAAACCAAAGATAAGATGCTGCAATCAGCATTAGGCTCACAGGTTGTTTATGTTCCTATACAACTACCGCCCCAGGAACCCAGTGAACTCGTCGATATTAAAACCTTATCCGCTATCACCCGGATAAGCCAGCGTACTTTGTTCCGGTTGATAAAAGGCGATAATGAGTTTCCACGGCTCCGTATTGGCCGCAGTCTTTTCTTTCACCGGCAAACAGTTATGAACTATATCATCACCAAATTCGGGAACAAATGAGAGGGAAGTTGCGTAAGAAGAAACTGAAAGGCGGAAAGCTTAGCTTATACATCGATTATTATCCGCCCGTATGGAATCCGCATAACAAGCGATTCACCAGGCGGGAGTTCCTGAACCTGTATGTACATGCCAATCCTGCTACGCCATTGGAGGTTCAAGAAAACAAATTGTATAGCGAGATAGCAGAGAAGATCTACATCAAGCGAATGAAAGCCCTGATGCTGGAAGAAAATGGTTTATTTAATAAAGATTCACTGGATGCTGATTTCTTTCTCTACGCAAAAAATTTCATCCGCAGTAAACAGCAGGAAAATGTTGATACCACTCATTATGAAACGGCCGTTAAGTATCTGCATAAATGGATGGGCGACCATTGTAAATTCAGGCATATTGATGAGATCTTCCTCCAGAAGTTCAAGCAATTTCTTTTAAATACTCACTCCATTAAATCCAAGCATAGCAAGCTGGCGCAGAATACAGCCGCTTCTTACTATGATAAATTTACAATCATTGTGAAAGAAGCCTATCTGGATAGATTCCTTCCGGAGGATTATACTATTCGCGTAAAACGGATCGGTAACATCGATACTCACCGCCAGATATTAGATGATGAGGAATTAAAGTTATTAATTAAGAACCCAATAGATGATGATACGGTTTTCAGATCTTCCATTTTTGCGCTGCTTACAGGCTTCCGTTTCAGTGCCATTAAAATATTAAAATGGAGCGACCTGCACTACTCTACACCGTTGGATTCATGGTACGCCTATATTGTTGATCCCAAGCCGGGTCGGTCTTTTAAGCATTACATCAGCAAACAAGCGTTTGCCATCCTCGGAACCAAACCTGAGGAAGACGGCCTTGTATTTCCGGATCTTAACTATTCCCGGACACGCACAAAGCTGCAGGAATGGTTTACCAGTGTAGGATTGAAAGACAAAGCCAAGTTCCATAACTGGCGGCATAAATACGCTACAGACCTTATTGAGAAAGGAGAAGATATATATGTAGTCAGCAAGATGCTGAATCATAAACATGTGAAAACAACCCAAATCTATGAACAGGTGCCTGATGTGACAAGGGCCAAAGCCGCCAACAAGGCTATTTATGATCACTTAAACTGAGGATTATGGCTTCAATAGAACAACGATTATTGTGTATGGAATCTGATATTCGGGAGATCAAATCGTTAATGATTGAATTACTGGAGAGTGTTACAAAAAAGCGCAGACCCATTGGCGGTGGTGATATTATGTCTGTAAAGGAATTGGCTGATTTTCTCCGGCTGGATGCTAATACTATTTATAACAAGTGTGCGAAGGGCGAGATTCCGCATTTTAGAATGGGGAAGCTGTTGAAATTTAAGAAGTCGGAGATACTGGATTGGGTGAAGGGGCTGGAGAATGGTTCGGATTGTTCGGTGGATGAATATGTTAATCGATATATGCAGCAGAAGATTTTTAAGAGTTAGCATGAACTGTTCGGAATTTCCGAACGGTTAACTATTTCCATTTTGGAAATAGTTCCGGTGTCTGGTTGGGGAGAGGAAGAACTTCTATTGAAGCTAAGAAATTCGGAATTCCCGAATTTCTATGTTTGTTTATGTTTTCTGGTATTTACGATTCGTAAACACCAGAAAAACATAAACATGAACGCTTAACCAATATGCATTAGATAGTCCTGACCAAGCTTTTTCAGGTGTTCGATTTTACTGTAAAACGAATTTGGTCTACTGTAAAACAGATTATTTTGATAAAATATACTGTAAAACGATTGGATTGCATTTAGATCGCATTTAAAAGAGAAATTACATCAGATATATTGCTCAGGTGCTTGTCGTCATCTTAAGTGCAAGGGTAATATAACGGAGAACGTTATTAATTCAAATTGAGTTGTTGCTAAATATGCAACAACTTGCTAGTTTTGCTACTCATAAATAATTGTATGCCCCAAACAAGTATTGCCCAAAGGAAATATAGTGAAATACGAAAACGGGCCTTTGAGAATTTTATTAATATTCGCTTGTTTCATTTTTTCATAGAGAGTCCGGCTATCCCAGAACCCAACATTGATGAACTGATTAAGCTTTCTGTTCGGAAGGAATTATACGATTTATACGCACGTTGTCACCAGATGGTTTCCTCTCTTCCTGTACCTGATTATCCCCATATTAAAATTGGGGAGCTGGATAAATTGTATAAGAATTGGTATGACAAAAATACTCAGCACACGTCTGCATTAGAGAACGTGTTTCAGGAACAGCATTTCTTTTCAAAAGAGGAATTCATTAAATTCTATGGTGCTGATGAAATTGATCGGTCTTGCACCTATTGTAAGGTTCTTGAATCCGAAATTAAAAAACTGGCAGAACATGGCTGGATCAAGACTAAGCGCCATCTTACAAGGGGGAGGACAATGGAATTAGATAGGAAAGATCCCTTTTTACCGTATACAAAGGACAATGTGGCTCTTTGTTGCTATTGGTGCAATAATGCAAAAACTGATGAATTCTCGATTGCCGAATTCGAGAGGATCGGAACTGCGATACATGTAATTTGGACCGAAAGACTAAAAAAAATTAATAAACTGAAGAAATAACATAAACCTATTAGTACATAACAAAAATTTTAAAAATGGGAACATGGAATGAAGGAAGTTTCGGAAATGATGGAGCGGGAGATTGGGTTATTGACTTAAGTAGAACGCCAACTCTTGAATTTATTAGAGAAACACTTCAGGCGTCAATCGATAATCCTGACAACGCGAGTTTTAATGAACCGGCCGTGGCCGCTGCAGAAGTAATATGTATCCTGGACGGTAAAATACCAGCAGATTACCATGAGGTTGCTCATAATCTGGAGCCGGTAATTGGGATATTAAAACAACAACAAATCTCTAATACGCTAAGAGAATTCGCAATTAAGTGTATTGATATGATCGCCACCGATTCGGAAATGAAAGAATGCTGGGAGGGAGCTGAGGAGTGGGTAACCGAAATTAATAATTTGAAACATCGCTTGAGCAATTAACTATTCGGAATTTCCGAATAGTTAATTGTTTCTTATTAAGATATTGTTTCCTTATATTATTCCCAATCCCAGGGATCGTTAGCTGATTCCCGCCAGGCGCTTTTCCCCAAAGACAAGTCGTAAAGCTCATTCACACTGGGGTCGATTTTAGTTATTTCTTCCAGACAAACCAGTTTTGAATCTTTAAGATCTGGCTCCTGCTCACTATGAAACTGCCATGCCCCATCGTCATTGTGGTAAACATACAGAATAGGTTTGCCTTCTAAAACGTGTCGGGTAGTAAACACCGCTACGTTCCTCTCTTCATAAAATTTGAAATCCGTGTTCCTATCAAGAAGTGGCTGTTTAAGTTTCCAAT
>NZ_JAGTXB010000039.1 GCF_018224885.1 Chitinophaga hostae
TTCTTTTGTAAGCCGCATGAACAAAGGAGCCGCCTGTATTGTTGCTAATCTGGAAGAAGGGGAAAGGGAAGTCAGCGAACGGGGAAAAACGACAGCTATGGTCCGCCACGCAAAAGATACTATCAACCGCCTGTTGTCTGCCGCCGGTATTACGGTGAACGGACATCAACCATGGGATATCCGGGTACATGACGACGCGTTTTACGGAGCAGTACTCAGCAAAGGTTCTCTTGGCCTGGGAGAATCCTATATGTACCAGCAGTGGGATTGTGAACGGCTGGATGATTTTTTTACAAGAATATTGCTCGCTGACGCAGATAACCATATCAAAAAGAATTTCAGGTTTAAGGCAGATATTTTACTCGCCCGATTACTCAACTACCAGACACCTTCCAGGGCCTACCGCAATGGCAGCGCACACTATGATACCGGCAATGATCTTTTTGAAGTGATGCTGGATAAGCGTATGACTTATACCTGCGCTTTCTGGGAAAATGCCAATACCCTCGATGCGGCACAGGAAAATAAACTGGATCTCAGCTGCCGCAAGTTACAGCTGCGTCCGGGTATGCATGTGCTGGACATCGGTTGTGGCTGGGGAAGCTTCGCAAAATTTGCCGCGGAAGAATATGGCGTTAAGGTAACCGGCATCACCATTTCAAAGGAGCAGGCGGAACTGGCGAGGGAACGCTGCAAAGGCCTGCCGGTCGACATCCGGTTGACCGATTACCGGATGGTGCACGAATCGTTCGATGCAATTGTTTCCCTTGGAATGTTTGAACACGTAGGCTATAAAAACTATGACAGCTATATGCGGATGGCGCATCGTTGTTTAAAGGACGATGGACTCTTCCTGCTGCATACCATTGGTGGTAATACCGCTCATACCTTCACCGATCGCTGGCTCAACAAATATATTTTTCCGAACGCCATGATCCCCACTATCCGCCTCATCGGACAGTTTATTGAAGGACTGTTTGTAATGGAACACTGGCAGAATTTCAGCGTCGATTACGACCGAACCCTGCTGGCCTGGTACGATAACATATGGCAGAACTGGGATCAGCTAAAGGCAACCTATGACCAGACATTTTTCCGCATGTGGAAATATTATCTTTTGTCCTGCGCCGGGTCGTTCCGGGCCCGTAAAAGCCAGCTATGGCAGATTGTGCTTTCTAAGAACGGGGTGCCGGGGGGATACCGGTTTAAAGAAGCATAAAGTATAAAAAGGGCCTTCCGGTCACTTGCAGGACAAAACACCCCTGTTGCAGATAAACCTCTCCTTGTTGCGGGTTATTCGTTACATGAAGGAAAGCGGTATAGTACTTTTGAAAAACAAAGGAAGTATTTATGACAGCGTATTGTCTTGAAACCGCACAACTTACCCATTACTTCCCTCATAATGAAATGGGGTTGGATAATATTTGCCTGCAGGTGCCAGCGGGGGCCATTTATGGTTTCCTGGGGCCTAATGGCGCCGGTAAAACCACCACGTTGAAACTCATATTGGGATTACTGCGAAAGCAGCAGGGAAGCATCCGGATATTTGGAGAGAGTTTCGATACCCACCGGGTGGCTATTTTAAAACGCGTGGGTTCCCTGATCGAAAGTCCTTCTGTATATGCTCATCTTACCGCCGCAGAAAACCTGCGGTTATTACAGAAGATCTATCAATGCCCTGCCGCCAGGGTAAGAGAAGTACTGGCACTGACGGGATTATTGGATACGGGTGCCAAAAAAGTACAGCGCTTTTCCCTCGGCATGAAGCAGCGGCTAAGTATCGCCATAGCCATGCTGCATAACCCTTCATTACTAATCCTCGATGAACCTACCAATGGACTGGACCCTGCCGGCATTATCGAGATGCGTGCTTTGCTCCGTCAGTTGAACCAGGAAAGCAATATTACGATAGTTATCTCCAGTCATTTACTAACAGAAATTGAGAAACTGGTTACGCATGTAGGAATTATTAATAAAGGTAAACTGCTTTACCAGGGCGAATTGCATACGCTGACCGGGCAACGCGCAGCGGGTTCCAGGACGGTCATCGACTGCAGTGACGCCGCCCGTTCACTTACGTTGATCCTCGAAAATGGCTGGACCGGCGTATTGGAGGAAGGTAAGGTTTTACTCGAATCCGTGAGCAGGGAGGGACTGGCAGATATCAACCAGCGGTTGGTGATGGCTGGTATCCAGGTGTATGATATGAATACCAGGAGAAATGACCTGGAAGATATTTTTATGAACCTCACCAATAATTGATAAAATGACCCTTACTTTTTTGAATAGTTTTCAGAGTGAATGGATGAAGCGTACCCGTTCAGCAGCGGTGTGGCTCACTTTAGCCGGTGGCGCCTTTTTGCCGGTTATTATTTTGCTGCAGCGTTTCTATTTTTTTGACACGCTGTCAAAAGATAACAGTGATCCAAAAATATGGGAACAGCTTTATGGTCGAAGCTGGCAGTTTATGGCTACCTTTTTATTGCCTATGGGTGTAATACTGGCTACCAGCCTGATTGGGCAGCTGGAGTACCGGAATAACACCTGGAAGCAGTTACATACTACGCCGCAGTCACTGACCACTATTTTTTTCGCTAAACTGCTGGTGATCCTCATCATGTTGTTGCAATTTTTCATCCTGTTTAATATCGGTATTTACCTGGAGGGACTGATCCCGGCCTTGCTGGTAAAAAGGGTACCTTTTCCCGCGGAGCCATTTCCCTTTATGAAATACCTGCTGGGTAATGGAAAATTCCTGTTGACCTGTTTACCGGTGGTGGCCCTGCAATATTTACTGAGTTTGCAATACCGTAATTTCCTGGTGCCGGTGGGAGTGGGACTGGGTATTTACATTTTTGCCATAATGGCTGCCCGCTGGAAGTATGGCTTTATAATTCCTTACATTTACAGTGTTTACAGTTTGAATGGGCAATTTGAAGAGCGGATCTACCTATGGTCAGTTGGATATTTCCTGGTCACCACAATAATAGGATATCTACTTTTTATCTATAAAGAGGAACGGGGTTAAAATGAAAAGGTCGGTTATTTATTTGCTACATACCGGGTATTGGCTGCTTTATGCGTTGCTGATATCAACTTTTGTGCTGCTGATGTCGAAGGGGCAAATGCCTTTGCACGCATGGGTAAATACGGTTTTTTTTTCGCCGCTGGCCTTGTTTTGTTTTGTACCGGGTATACTTGGTTTTTATTCTTTCTACCATATTTTATTTGATCGTTTTTTATACAAACAAAAATACCTTGCCTTTGCGGGGATGACCGTTGTGCTGGCCGTATTGGCGGGATGTATTACATCGTTATTATTGTGGATGCCATTCGCCCATGGGAACCAATCGTTAAAACTGAGCGAACTATTGATCATGAGCCTCTTCCTGTCCGTGTTGGCGGGTATCCATGGCGTCATTGCTCTTGTGTTGAAAGGGTTTATCAGCTGGTCCGGAGAGATGAAATTAAAGGAAGAATTACACAGAAGAAATTATGAAACAGAGCTGGCATTGGTAAAATCCCAGATCAACCCGCATTTCCTTTTTAACACCATCAACAATATTGATGTACTGATTGAGAAAGATGCGGTTAAGGCTTCTATGTACCTGAATAAATTGTCGGGTATCATGCGTTTTATGTTATATGAAACCCGGGACGACCAGATTCCGTTACAAAAGGAAATTGATTACCTGGATGAATATATTGCGTTGCAAAGAATCAGGAGCGCCAACAGCGAGTACGTGGAGTATAGCATTACAGGAGAGCCGGGAAACCATATGATTGCGCCTATGCTGTTTATTGCCTATGTTGAAAATGCGTTTAAACATGCCGCACCCAGAAAGGAGGGGCCGGCAGTGAGTATTTCCTTGTCTGTCAATACGGAAACGATCCGCTTTGCGTGTGAAAATAAATACCGTCGTACATCTCCCATAAACCGCGTGCATAACGGTTTGGGGAATGATCTGTTACAACGCAGATTGGCGCTGCTATACCCCGGTAAACATGAGCTGGATATTTCCGATAGTGGAGAAATATATAAGGTGACCCTAACACTGAATACCCATGAAAATTAACTGCGTTATTATTGAGGATGAACCGCTGGCACAGGAACGTATTAAAGGGTATATGCAGAAGTTGCCTTTTCTTCACCTGATGGCGGCTTTTGATAATGGGATAGATGCGCTGCTATACCTGCAGTCTAACCCGGCGGATCTTATTTTCCTGGACATTAATATCGGGGAGATATCCGGCATACAATTGCTGCAGGCTATGCATACCAGCACAGAGGTAGTTATCATCACCGCTTACCACGAATATGCCCTCAAAGGCTATGAACTCAACGTTACCGACTACCTGCTAAAGCCTTTTACTTTTGATCGTTTTTTACAGGCGGTGGAGAAGGTGAAAACTAACCTGTCACGTCAGGGTAACAGCGCTGAAAAGAAATTTATCTTTATAAAAACCGAATACCGCCTTGAAAAGCTCTTGTTAAGAGAAGTATTGTATATAGAGGGGATGCGGGATTACCGGAAAATTCATACTATCCACAAACGGATTATGACACTAAAAACTTTTCGGGAATTTGAAGCGGATATACCGCCGGCTATTATATGCCGGGTACATAAATCGTTTATGGTGGCTATCGACAAAATTGATACTATTGAGAAGGATGGGATTAAGATAAGGGACCAGGTGATTCCTCTATCTGATACGTATAGGAAGCGATTTTATGAGGTGATTACAGCTGTTAGCCGTTAGGTTTTAGTTAACGCCGGCGGCGTTTGTCCACCCCGCTTTGTGGAAACCGGTGGCCAAAGTGTGGCTCCCGGAGGCTTTATTTTCTCAGTTGTGTGCTGGTGCAAAACTTGTACATTACATTATAAAATAAACACACCGGTTATGAAAGCATTGAGCGACCATCCCTCAAAAAACTTCTTTGAAAAAATGGCCAGTAAAGTAGTCGCCGCTACGGGAAGTCCCTGGGCATTTTTTGTGGCCCTGGGGGTTATCATCGTTTGGGCAATTACAGGGCCCCTGTTCCATTATTCTGATACCTGGCAACTAGTTATCAACACCGGTACCACCATTATTACTTTCCTCATGGTATTTATTATACAGAAGTCGCAGAATAAAGATTCTAAATCGGTGCAGCTAAAGCTCAATGAGTTGATTGCTGCTAACAAATCCGCCAGCAACCGGTTAATTGATGTAGAGGATTTATCGGAGGAGGAGCTGGATATTTTGCATAAATATTATTGTATTATGGTGGACGAAACGAAAAAGAGGGTAAGTATGATGGAATCGCATTCGGTGGAAGAAGCGATTGGTGACGCGCTGAGCAAGCATGAGGAAGATCTGCTTACCCGGAAAAAGAAAAAGTAGGAGGGCTGTATTGGTGTAGCCTTTGTAGCGTTTTCAGGAAAATACGTTGTACTACCCATCCGGGGCGCCATTCAACAGGTAGAGAAAGAATAATACCGCCCGTTTATAACAGGTTTTTCAGCCTGTTAAGTACCGCTCTCATGTCAATCCCTTTACCCAGTAATCCTTTCAGCAGATCGCCTTCCCGGGCGAGCCGCTGCGGCATATTATAAATATTAAAGTCCGATACCTTCAGTCCTCTTTTTACTTCTTCCCAATGTAACGGTGCGGAAGCGGTGGCGCCGGGCCGGGGTCGAAGCGAATAGGCTGATGCCATGGTCTGTATCTGCCTATTCTGCAGAAAATCGAGGTAGATCTTTCCTTTTCGTTTAGCCGGCGTTCTCAGTACGCTGGTAGTAGCCGGCAGCCGTTTGTTGGCGATGCCCACAATCAGCTCTGCCAGCATACGGGATTGTTCAAAGGTATATTTTGCACCCAGCGGAATGAGTATGTGCATGCCTGTAGCACCGGATGTTTTTACGAAAGAAGGGACTCCGATTTCATCGAGGATATTCTTTATTTCAAGGGCGGTGTCAATGACCTGGTTAAACGTATTGGTGTCGGGGTCCAGGTCTATGAGACAATAGTCAGGGCGATCGGGTTTGCTGACCCTGCTGTGCCAGGGATTTAATTCTATACAGCCTAAATTGGCCATATATAACAACCCTGCTTTGCCGGTACATACCATAAATTCTTTGGTATCCCCGTCTGAGTCGCTGGTATAGGGGAATCGTTCTATCCAGGCGGCAACTTTATCTTCCACATTTTTCTGATAAAAACTAAATCCTTTGATGCCTTCCGGAAACCTGTTCAGTGATTGTGGCCTGTCTTTCAAATAGGGAAGTATATAGTCCGAAATAGCCGCATAGTAGTTGATCATATCTCTTTTGGTGATGCCCTCTTCCGGCCAGTATAGTTTGTCGAGGTTAGTAAATTTCAGGAGCTTGCCGTCGACTTTTATTTCTACCTGTTTTTCATCTTCCGGGAGAAAGGAAGTCGCGGCGGTTGTTTTTACGGCTGCGGTTTTACCTGCTGTGCCGGTAGTTTTGCTGGTGGGCTTTTTGGTGAGGGGAGGGTTTACCACTTTTATATTTTTTTCGTCTGCTGCTTTTTTATCTTCCCGGAGTCCTAAAAAAATGGGCTGTCGCAAAATTCCATCTGCGGTAGTTTCCGCAAATTTCACTTCGCACACCAGCTCCGGTTTGAGCCAGGTGGCAGGCATATTTGTTTTGGGTGCCGGCTTGAACGGACAAACGGCTGTGATCAGTGGCTGGAATTTTATAAAGAGTTCCTTCAGCAATTTTTCATTAAATCCGCCGCCGGTATGCCCTATATACTTTAGTTTGTTGCCCGTATATTTACCAAGGATGATGGCGCCAAAATGTTTGCGGCTGTTTCTGCCGGCGGTGTAGCCACAGATGATGGCTTCTGTTTGCAGGTTGTTTTTTATTTTCAGCCAACTGTCGGACCTCCTGCCCATGATGTAGCTGCTGTTGGCTGCTTTGGCCATAATCCCTTCCAGTCCGCGGTTAATAGCAGCCTGGTAAAATGCTGTTCCCTGTGCGGCGATATGATTGCTAAAGCGTAACTGGTCGTTGCTCTCCGGGATAAGGTATTGCAGCAATTGTTTCCGTTCTGCCAGCGGAAGATGCGTGTAGTCTTTGCCGTTATACCAAAGCAGGTCAAAGAGATGATATACAAGATGTGCGCTTTTTCCGTGTTTGACATAATTCTGCAGCGCCTGGAAATCAGGGTTTCCTTTATCATCGAGGGCTACTATTTCTCCATCTGTGACTGCTTTTATCTTCCATGCTTTCAACGCGCCGGTGATCACGGCAAATTTGTTGTTGAAGTCCACCTGGTTGCGGGACAGCAGCTCCACGTTACCATTGTTAAGATAGGCGATAGCACGGTAGCCGTCCCACTTGATTTCGTATAGCCAATCTTCCTTATCGAAAGGCTTCGGTGTTAAAGCGGCCAGCATAGGCTTTACATTTTTGGGCATGGCTGCTTTTTTTCCTTTTTTTATGATACCGGAGATATCTGCCGCTTCGTCTGCTGTTGTTATCGGGGGAGCTGCCACAGTGGCTTTTTTCTTAGCCGTTGCTTTTGCGGCCGGTTGTTGCCGGTTGCTTTCCCATACTTTCTGCGGATGTTTGGCTACCTGTTCCAGTGTTTTGCCGGACATTACGGATTTATTTTTCGTCGTGATATCTCCTTTCACTGCGTAGCGGTCTTTTAGCTTCATCAGCAGCCAGGCATTGTCGCCTCTGCCGGTTGCCTTAACGAGGGCGAAGCTGCCTTTCAGTTTTTTCCCTTTCAGCGTGAAATGGAGCCTGCCGCTGTGCAGCTGATGCAGCAGGTCTTTCGTTTGTTTCTTTTTGTCGGCGCCGGCATCTTTTTCGGGTATATATTCGCCCCTGTCCCATACGATCACGGTGCCCGCACCGTAATTCCCGGGCGGGATGGTGCCTTCAAAGTCTTTATAATCGTAGGGGTGGTCCTCCACCTGCATCGCCAGCCGCTTAATATCCGGGTCCATCGACGGACCTTTGGGTACCGCCCAGCTTTTTAGTACGCCCTGCATCTCCAGCCGGAAATCATAGTGAAGATGGGACGCATGATGTTGCTGCACCACGAAATGCAGCGCCTCATCCTCAGCTGAACCGCCAGTAGGTTCCGGTGTTTTGGTAAATGTTCTTTTTTGCCTGTATTTTTCTAAACTCATGAGCGGGCTGGTTTAGACTACCCGAAATATAACCTTTTTTGGGGTATAATGGTTCGTGCAGCAGGATATCGAACAATGGAATCAGCCATGTCAGCGGAAAGAAGCGTACTGATTTAGCGAAGCTGTAATTTATTAACCCAGGTGCATCAAAAAAAAGTTCTTGCCCTATAGTTTTGCAGCTGTAACCAATTTACACTGCAATGCTTTTATTTAATGTTATACTGATCATTCATTTTTGTGCTTTTCTTTTGTATTTATGCCGGCTGGCATTGCTGTTCCCCGTAAAGCATCCGCCGAAAGATAAATGGGGGCTGCCATTAGGGATTACGATCCTCCTGACCGGCATATTACTCGTATGGTTAAAATATCCTGTGGTTAATTATTATAAAGTAGGCCCTAAGCTGGGACTCTTCGCAGTGGTGACCGTTATTAATGCAGTTCATGATAAAAAGCCGCTCAGCAGAACTGCTTATTTTCTTTTACTGGGTTGTACATTGCTGGCAGCCTTGATTGCCGTTATAAAAGTATAGCCGCAGGTTAGCTGCGATTTTTAGAATATGCGAAATAAAAAGGGGCCTTTCCGGTGTGAAAAGGCCCCTTTTTTATTATAGCGGCAATGCCGATTTCTTGATATCAACTACGTGTGTTTTTGTCCACCGGTCATGCCATGGATTACAATGATAACCCAGTCCGCTGAATCCATTAAACGGTACGGCACGGATCAGTCCTCTCAGGAAAGCTTTGCGGGCATCCACGCTAACGCCGTCTTCTGTTACGGCTTTCGTTCCGGTAACCAGTTTACCCAGCGAGCGGCCCTGGAAAATAACTTCTATAGTACCCATGTAAAGCCCATACATCAGCAATGATACCAGTCCGTTATCGACATACACAAGAATGGAGTTTGTAAACTCCGGTGCAACTGATGCCAATGCAAAGAAGAAACAGAATATAAAAGCGTAAAATGTGACTACATCTATCAGGTAATTGGCGAAACGTTGTCCTGAACTGGCGTGATGAAGGTTTACTTCGTCTGTAAAAATTGAGGTTTCGATAAGTTGTTCCATAGTATAAAGGATTTGGGATATAGGTGTAAGTGCTAAGATAGCGGTTTTTTCGGGTGTATAGGGAGGTTTTTGCGGGAACTTATCATGTTTCCGGGTAGCCTCGGGTAGAGGTCAATGTAATTTCATTCTTGCTAGAAGAAAAAATAGACTCCCGTCTTGCGTTTTAGTGCTTCTTCAAAAAGGGATTTAATTTGCTTCACCTTGTCAATAATGGTTATGGTGAAGATCTCACTTGCCAGTACTTTTTCTAATTTTTCCTTCTCTTCTACAGCTTCATCTTCATAATTATCGATATTCACCTCTGCTATATTATTTATAAGCTCAAAAAATCCTGTTCCCCACAACTTCTTAAACTCAGTTTCGTCTAATACCAGTTCTATTAATTGTTCTGATGTCGCCTTATCATAATCCAACGCGCGTTTTGCCTCCTGGTCTTTAGGAACGACGATTGTTTTATATTGCATTAATGATGAGTATTGTTAAAGTGAGTAACTATTCTATTCTGGCGGACTATAATATTTCGTTGACCATAAAATGTTTTATAGTTTCGAGCCAGTATTGTCCGACTAAAATAAATGTTTAAGGCATAAAAAAGGGGACGAAGCCCCCAATA
>NZ_JAGTXB010000004.1 GCF_018224885.1 Chitinophaga hostae
GGGAGACTGTTACGCACGGTTCTAACAGAATCTCGGGCTGAGATGCCCGGGTTTACTTACTGATCACTAACCCTTATAGATAAACGAAGAATGGCAGACACCTGGTCTGCCATTCTTCGTTTATAAAAAGCATTTTTTCTGCGTTTTAACGACCGTTTATGTAAAATGATGCCGGCGGATGCCGGGAAATACAGCCGGGGAGCTACTACCTATTATTCTTTTTTGTAGATTCCCTTTCTGAAGGAAGCATTAAATACTTATTTAAACCCATGGTCATGAAAATCAAAATCAGGAAAAGTTTTGTAGTGGTGGCGGCGCTCTTAACAGCCGGCACGCTATGTTCACTTGCATTACCCCAGGAGCCGGAGAAGGCAAAGAATCTGAAAGTACTGCCTAAGGACATCAGCCACGAAGAGCTGATCACCGTTATGCGGGGATTCAATGCTGCACTAGGCGTAAAATGTAATTTCTGTCATGAGCCACGTAAAGATGATCCAAAGAAAATGGATTTTGCCAGCGATGCAAATCCGCACAAGGGAACAGCCAGGGACATGATGAAAATGACCAAACGTATCAACAAGAAATTCTTCAAGGGTAGCGAGGTAATGGCAGTAAGCTGCTATACCTGTCACCATGGCAACGAAGAGCCAAAAACCAAACCTGATCCGGCGCCGGAAGCAGCGAAATAGCTGAAGGCGTAAAGCTGAAAGCAAAAAGCTATAGTAGCGGATCTTTGTTTTGAATGATGATCCGCTACTATAGCTTTTTGCTTTTAGCTTTCAGCTTTTCGCCCCTCTCATATGTTATTTTTTTAATTTATCAGCTTGCTGATAGAAAATTCAGTATCTTTGCTCCCGTCTGTTGAGTTAAAAGCATAAAGCACAGAAGTATTCATTCTCTCCAGTCCGGAAATCTTTTCTTTACTGCTCTCCTCAATTGTGATAACGCTAAAGATGAAGAAGCGTTATTTTATATTCATTACATCAGATATATCAACATGTTATTTGAGCAATTAGGGCTTATTGAGCCTATTTTAAAAGCAGTTAAATCCGAAGGCTACACTACGCCTACACCCATACAGTTACAGTCTATTCCCATTGTATTGGAAGGTAAAGACCTGCTAGGATGCGCACAGACCGGTACCGGTAAAACGGCCGCGTTTGCTATCCCCATTTTACAGTTATTACATAACAGTGCGCCGGCTAAACCCGGCTTTAAACATATCCGTACACTGATTCTGACACCAACCAGGGAACTGGCGGTTCAGATCGACGAAAGCTTTGCCGCTTACGGCAAGCATACCGGTCTGAAACACGATGTGATCTTTGGAGGGGTACCCCAGCACAGGCAAACCATTGCCCTGCGCAACGGTACCGATATCCTGATCGCTACTCCCGGGCGTTTGCTGGATTTGATGAACCAGGGTTATATTTACCTTAACCACCTGGAAATATTTGTCCTGGATGAGGCGGACCGCATGCTGGACATGGGCTTTATCAATGACATCAAGAAAGTGATCAGGGAGCTGCCGCAACAGCGTCAAACCCTGTTCTTCTCCGCTACCATGCCGCCAAGTATTGCGCAGCTGGCCAATTCCTTACTTTACAAGCCTGAAAAAGTTACCATCACACCGGTATCTACTACCGCTGAAAGGGTGGAACAGTCAGTTTATTTTGTAAAGAAGAAAGATAAGCAGTCGTTGTTGGATCATTTGTTGAAAGACAAGAGCATTGAACGTACCATTGTGTTTACACAAACTAAACACGGCGCCGACAGGATTGCCAAAAATCTGAAGAAGCGCAACATCAATGCCGATGCATTGCACGGTGATAAATCACAGGCCTCCCGTCAGAATACCCTCAATAACTTTAAAAATGGCCGCCTGCGTGTGCTGGTAGCTACAGATATTGCTGCGAGAGGTATAGATGTGGATTCGCTGGAACACGTTATCAACTATGACCTGCCCAACGTTTCTGAAACCTATGTACACCGTATAGGCAGAACCGGTAGAGCGGGTGCCGCAGGTTATGCGCTTTCCTTCTGCGACACGGAAGAAAGGCCATTCCTGCACAGTATTAACAAACTAACCCGCCAGGTCATTCCGTCTGTGCCGCATCCATTTGAAGAGGCAGCGCTGATAGAGGCTAACAACGCCAACCCGGATATGCCAAAGGCAGACCCGAGAAGACCTAAGCCCAAGAACAGAAGGGGGCGGATCGATAAGAGAGATAGAACGTTTTAACCTTGTTTGCAGGGGATTTTTTTCTTGCCCAGGATTAGACTGATTTTGATGATTTTCAGGATTTCTTTTATTTTTATTTTTTTGATTTAAAAAGATTCGGGAAGACTTCAGCGTATGTATTCGCTAAAGTCTTCCCGAATCTTTTTAAATCAAAAAAATAAAAATCATCAAATCATCAAAATCAGTCTAATCCCGGGCAAGAAAAAAATCCTTGATCAGAAAGCGTTATCCGTTCTCCACCTGGAATTTGCCTGCTTTAATAGCTTTCAGAAAACCTTCATAATCCTTTTCTGTTTGATCGGCATAGGCCACCGCGAACTTGCCGATGGCTTCGTCCATGATGTCTGCTTTGCCCAGGTAGCTGCTGATCACATCGCCGGGGCCGGTTTTGACGTGAGCCCGGGCCAGTACTCTTCCGCATAGCCCGGCGTAAGCGGCCAGTACGTCTTTATCAAAATGTTCCACATCGGGTGCTATTTTCCGGTCTCTCAGTTGCCGCAGGTAGTACTGCCTGTTTTCAGGTCCGGTGCTCCAGCCCAGGAAAATGTCGCTGGCTGCCTGCACCAGCCGCTGTCCCTGTACAATACGTTCGCCGTTATGTGTGTACTTGCTTTTGCCGGTATAGGCTTCCAACACGCTGGTGCGGGCTTCCTTTACCTGGAGGAACAAGGGTTCATCTTTTTTATTCATCAACAGCGCCACCAGGCAGCGGGTGCCTACGCTGCCTACGCCTACTACTTTGAGTGCCACATCTGCTACATGGTACCCGCTGAGGAGAAAGCGCCGGTCGTCCTGCAGGGTGTTACTGTAAAAGTTGAGGAACGACTGCACCATATCTTTCTGTTTTACCAGGTCGATGGGGTGATAGATCAGCGGGTGCTGGTCCTGTATTTCAAAATTGCCTATCACGCTCTGGGTGATCTTATAAAGCTCTTTTTGGGGTGTGGTTTTCTCCGCTTTGTCCATGGCGTCTTTCAGCATGGTTTTTATTTTTTCGTTGTGTGCTTTATTGAGGAGGTCCTGTATCTCAAATTTCATGTACCAGAGTTCCAGGGTATTCATCTGTGAATACTCGGCTATGCCGTTTCTATAAGCAACAGCCATATCCACTGCCATTTGCTGGGCATCTGTTTCCCGCATATGATTATTCCTGGCGGCGAGTACAAAGCTGGTGGCCAGCCGCTTGATATCCCATTCCCAGGGCGCGGGTAATGTTTCATCAAAGTCGTTGGCATCGAAAATGAGGTTGCGTTCGGGCGTAGCAAAGCCGCCAAAGTTCATCAGGTGGCAATCGCCCATAGCCTGCACCTGCAGTTGTGTATGTGGTAAAAACGAAAGGTCATGCGCCATGATATCTGCCGTGCCGCGGTAAAAGGCAAACGGAGATACGCTCATGCGGCTCATGCGGATGGGGATCAGGTCTTTTACCCGGTCGTGGTTGGCGGCGCTGATAGTTTGCAGGATAGTGGGGCGTTTCGATGATAATTTAAAGTTTCCCTGTGAGGTACGGGGCACTTTATCCCTGATCTTTTTGCCCGGGTTGTCGGAGGCGGTCGTCATAATAATGTTGTTACTATTCAAACATCAGAAGTGTATCACTTGTTTTTTAATGTTACCTGAAAGATACGTTTTTCGGCGCGGGCGGTAAGATCCCGCCTTTCCTGTTTGGGTGAAGCACTGCCGCAGTGTAAAATACAAATAATAATACCTGTATCTTATTATATATTAATTATATTTGACATGCAGAAGTGGCTGTAAGAAAACTTTTCTGTAACTTTATGCGTATATAACAGAGAGTCAATCAATTTAGCCATTACCCTAAACCTTACCTGATCCTTATGAACCAGCAGCAATATATGGAACAGTACTGGCAGCAGATGCGCGATATGGGATTCACTGAAGAAGCCATTGCGCAATACAGGCAGCAGATGGAGCAGGCCATTGCCCATAACAATGACTGGAGTGCCCAGATGAATATGTTTGCTGAAAATATCAAACAGTTTAACCAGATGTTTTCCGGGGACGATGCGGATGTGAGCGACACCGAAGAGCCGCTTCGTGTTATTTTAAACCCGCATACACAGCTGGATGCTGCGCAGCAATGGGCGGTTGCCTGTGGTGCGGATATTGCTTTTGTGAATCGTCAGTTTCTCAATGATATTACCACCGGTTCAGACAGGTATGATTGCCGCGAGCAGTTATCGGAATGGTGGGATATAGACAGCACAGAAGAATTGCAGGAAATGATTGCCTGGTTACAGGACAGTGGTCATCGCATAGAGTATGATATTATCTGGCAGGCGATTAATACCGTGTCGATGAAGGAAAGCAAGGCTTTTTTGAGAGAGTATATTGCTACCAATGAACTGGAAGAAGCCGTGGTAATGGAGCGTTTGCGGAATACGCGTGATGCGCTGGAGCTTTTCCGGGAAAAGAAACTTATTGATAAAGAGCTGCAGCCGGATATGCTGATCTGGGATTTTGGCCGTATCATTAACCTGAGCCGTGCCGGTTATGATGCAGGATATATTACCTATGAACAGGCGTTGGAGTATATCATGTGGGGAGTACCGCAAATAAAAAGAACCTATACTTCCTGGCGGCATCTTTCCCTTTCCTACCAGTTTGCCCGTTGCGTGTGGAACGGCATAGAAATGGGTAGTTTCGAAACGCTGTATAACAATATGGAACATTTGCTGGTGGCGCCAGACAGCCCCTGGAAAGTACTGGCCTTCAGCAATACGCAGCAGTTTCCTAATGCGCTGTGATCCTGTTCAGCTCACTGTCTTTCAGGTGCAATAAAATATGTTCGGGCAGCAACGGGCTGTCGAAAGCCAGGTCTACAGACGTTTTCTCAAAGTCTTTCGCTTTCGCCACGCGGTGAAATATTTCATAGAGTGCAATAGGTTCTTCGTTAAAGCTCACACAGGTGCTGACAAAGTTCAGTTCATTGATCACGTAACCGGGTCGTTTCATTTTATCTTCCACATCTTTCAGCCGGCCAATGAAATGACGTTGACGGATAAACGTAGTACTGTTCATAATAATAAATATGTAGCTGGCATAAGAAGTTATTTTGCCATAATACATGTGATTGTCTTTCCCGGTACGTTCCACGAGGTATTCATCTCCTGATTTATAAATTTCCAGTGCTGAGCGCCAGATCCGTTCTGTCACTTTTTTCCCTGACTTATACGGCAGGTTACGGTTGTAGCAGTACCAATATCCTACGAGATGATCGAGTAAGGGTTGGTTGGTAGCTGCCAGCGGGATATTGATTTTCAGTTCATGAAATGGAAAAATTTCAGTGGAGTTGTTGATGAAATCAATGTAGCTGCTGAAACCCAGCGTAACCGCCATGATATTAAGTTTGGCGAAATTGGGACTGCTGAGGGCAGCTGAGCCGTTATTATTTTTATCGGCTTTCAGTTTTTTGATGACGAGGTGTTCATAAAAATAATTATCCCCAAACAGCGGCGCCGGTGTTTTTAGTTTTTTATGCCGTTGTTGTTTTTCGATGGCGATATTAAATTCATGCACAATGAAGCTCCATTCTGTTTTTGAAACATCTTCCCAGCTTATCTTTTTAAGGTATTGATGCGCGATGTAATTCATCAGGCGCTCCAGGTTAAGCAATTCTTCCCTACTCATAATAATACGATTATAATACGGATATAAGCCGTTGTAAGATACATACAAGATTCCAGTATTGCGGACTTTTTGCATATTCGTATCAACAAATAAAAAACAACCTATATGATCAAGAACAATCAATTTATTGCATTATCGCCGGGCACGCTGCTGTGGCAGCGCATCGATGATTTCCGGCTGGATGACCCCGATGCGGCGATTCCTTTTTCAAAGAAACTGGCCCGGGAAAACAAATGGGATGCGGCTTTCACCCGGAGGGCCATACATGAGTACAAGCGTTTTATTTACCTGTGTTGTATTTCACCCGGCGGGGCTTCTCCTTCAGACATTGTAGACCGGGTATGGCACCAGCATCTTCTTTACACACAGAATTACTGGGAAGCATTTTGTGAAAACACACTCGGGCAAAAGATCCACCATCATCCTTCGGCGGGCGGACTTTCAGAAAAGCGGAAATACAAAGCATGGCAGGAGGCAACGCGGCAGCAATACCGGCAGTATTTCGGTGAAGATCCACCGGCAGTCATCTGGTCAGATCATTCCACTTCATTTCTTTCTTCTCTGCAAAAGCGACTATCCTGGTTTCGCAAACGTTGGTTAACCATTCTTCTCTTCTTCCTTTCTTTCTTTTTATTTCCTGGTTGCAGCGGTGAGGCGGCACCTGTGTTGGTGGCAGGCATCTTCCTGTTAATCTGGACCCTGGGCTCGGCAGCAGGCGGTAACGACAAACGCAAAAAAACAGACAGCAACGCTTCCGGTGGTGACTGCAGCAGTGGCAGCAGTTGCGGCAGTAGTTGCGGCAGCAGCTGTGGTAGCGGGTGTGGTGGCGGATGCGGCGGATGTGGCGGTTCCTGAATATTAAACGAATACTATGAAAAATAAGCAGCTGGTCCCCATCACCGATGGTAGGGGATATTTATTCATCATCCTGGTTTTTATCTTACCTTTTTTGTACCTGTATATAACTACAGGACAGTGGAATCCTTTTGCGGTGAATGGGCCGCGGTTCCTGCATTTTTACAGTATCTGCTGCGGAGGCAGCGTTGTTGTGATACTGGTATGGCTGTTGTTTAACCGTTCTGCCGGTTTTTACGGTGTCTTCCAAAGGGTGGTGCTGTTAACCTTATTGCTGGGAGTGGCCCGGCTGTGCCAGGGAGTTTACCATGCCAAACCTGTAAGTTACCTGTTGCTTTTGATGATAGTCCAGGTATTACTATGGCCGCTTGGGCGGGTATTATATATTAAAAAGAGATAGACGGATGTCTATCTCTTTAGGAGCTTGGGGGGATTCTCATAGTGTTTACATAGAATAGAATAACATGAGCAGGTAAAGTTGTTTACCTTCAGGAGTATGCTTTTTGGAGTGAACGTAGGATGAAATCTGCTAGGTTTTCTGACCAGATTGGTGTAATATTATAGAATTAGTTTATATCAACCTGTAAAGTGACAATGGTAACAACAATGGATGAAAGTAGAATATCTGCAAGTTGTTGCGCAACTTCATCCTTGTTTTTTAATATTTTGTGCAAAGATCTTTTAGTCACCGTTTCAATCAGGCTTACATGTCAAAAGTCAGCATTATAAAGCATCTTGTTAAACTTATTAGATGAAGTGACTCATAAACGCGATGAAAATGCGGTTGTATCCAACATTGTATACAATAAGGCGTTTCGGAATGGATTCATAATGTGTAAGTTATAGACTAAAAGAGATATTTGTATAATATAAATATTTTATATGATAAAGAAAAATCAGATTGATAAAGTATTTTTATTTTACTTGCTTCCTGCTTAGTGTAAATTTTATATACCACGGATAAGATGCTAGCTTTTTTTAGTAGTAAGGGCAATGGAAAGCCACTGGATATCAGCAGGAAATTGATGGAATGGTTTTCATTCTTTTTGTCTGATAAGTATTACGGAACCAGAGTACGTATATGGGCCCACGTGCTCATGTGGTTTTTGCTGTCGATCCTGTATGGTCTTATGATGAGCTCCAATTTTACGGTATCTGCCAGTGTGAGTATCCTGTTTATGATCAGGAATATCCTGGGGGCTATGTTTTTCTTTTATACGGCTTTTTACTTTATTATTCCGAAAGTGCTGTTGAAGGGGTATTTTTTTCTTGCATTATTATGTTTTTGCGTACCTTTTATATTCTGGTCTGTTATTAATTACCTGTGTTCGCTGTATGCAGTGTTGTTCCTGGAAGTGAAGGACACCGGTTTGCGGGAGTTCCTGAAACGTGTGGTAGATGCCGGTTGGCAGGATACTTTTGCCCTTAACCACATGCTGAAGATCTTTTTGCCGGTGGTAATGATCATAGCGCCGCCTGTGTCTTTGAAACTGATATTGGATATCATCCGGGCTTCGACCCGTACATTGCGGCTGGAGCGGGATAATCTGAACCTGGAAGTAAGCTTCCTCCGCTCGCAGTTGAATCCGCATTTTCTGTTCAATACCCTCAATAACATTTATTCCCTCTCGATCAGGAACGATGCGCTGGCCTCCGATCTGATCATGCATTTGTCGGAGATGATGCGGTATACGCTTTATGATTCTAATACGGACAAGGTGCCGCTGGACATGGAGGCAGAATTTTTGAAGAACTACGTGGAACTGGAAAGTGTGCGGTATGGGAAAAATGCGAGTATCAGCTTTGAATGTGATACCGACCAGATGGGGGCATTGCAGATAGCGCCGCTGCTGATGTTTCCTTTTGTGGAAAATGCTTTTAAATATTCACATAGTACTACGTCAGACCACTGTTGGATACATGCCTCGATGGAAGTAGCGGATCAGCAACTCAGGTTTGAAATTTCCAATAGTAAAGGGGTACTGCCGGAGGGGAAAAAAGTGCAGGGAGGGATCGGGCTTAGCAATACGCGTAAACGACTTATTCTGTTATATCCTGAGCAACATACCCTGTTTATTGAAAATAATCCCGAATATTACAAAGTTGTCTTGACACTAACGTTGAACTAAAAAATATGGATCAAGTAATTACCTGCCTTGTAGTGGATGATGAGCCATTTGCGAGAGATTTGATGGAAAATTACATTGGACGGGTGCCTTATCTGCAACCTGTAGCTTTTTGCGAAAATGCCTTTGATGCAATTAATGAACTGCAACGACAGCCCGTTGACCTGCTGTTTTCTGATATCCAGATGCCCAACATCAATGGGATAGAAATGATACGCTCATTGAGCAATCCACCTTTTGTTATTTTTACGACTGCTTCAAAAGAGCATGCCATTGCGGGTTTTGAGCTGGATGCGGTAGATTATCTGGTAAAACCCATTTCGTTTGAACGGTTTCTGAAAGCGGTTAATAAAGCCAGGAACCATATCGGTCAGCGGTGGCAGCAGGCGCCTCCCGCAGAAACGGTGAAACCCAAAGCCAATCCTGCCAATCATCTTTTTGTAAAAGATAATAATAAGTTAACCAAGATTCTTTTTGATGATATCTACTACGTGGAAGGAATGAAGGATTACATCAAAATTGTATGTAAGGAGAAAAATATCATTACCTACATGCGTATGAAAGTGATGGAAGATGTGTTGCCGCCCGATCAGTTTATGCGGATTCACAAATCCTATATTATCCGGCTGCAGGCAATAAAATCTATCATGGGAAATACCGTAGAAGTGATCAACGGGCAAACCGTGATTATCTCCAAAGCCTCCCGGCAGGACCTCAAGCGGTTACTTGGCATTGCTAACTATAATGACGACGATGAGTAAGCAGCTCACTTTAGAATAGTGGCTATTGGTCGAAAAAAAGTGCATTTACGTCTAATAAACTATGCTGTTTAGTAGTAATGGGCGAGCTTAGATAATTGATACAATTGTCAACTACCTAAATATTTCGTTATGTTGGAGAACAAATCTTTGAACCGTCGCCCAGTTTTAGCCTTAGAGAAAGAAATTATTTCAAAAGCAGATATCAACACGATCGAAAATATGAGTGGGGCGCATGCAGGTAAGGGTATGCTGGATTCCAGTGTGCCTACAATTCCCACAACATGGGCTAACGTAGCAATTGCAGAAGCTTAAAATGAAGGCAGCTTACTATTCCTCATTGTTTAACCCCTTGGTGAAAATGCAATACAGATGTGCCATAGTAGATGACGAGCCTCTGGCATTAGACATCCTGGAAAGCTATATCCAACGAACTTCCTATCTGAAACTCGTAAAAAAGGCGTCAGAGCTGAAAACCATAGAAAACCTGATCGCTGAAAGAAAAGTAGACGTTGTTTTCCTTGATGTGAATTTAAGAGGCAATACAAGAGATATTATAGCGCAGTTCCTGCAGAAGGACTGCGTTTTTATTCTTGTTACTGCTTATTCCAGCCGCGAGGTGGAAAACCTTTGCTGGAAAGAAAAGCAGGGATATCTTGGAAAACCCGCGAGCTACAAGAAGTTTGTAGACGAAATGGAAAGAGTTATCCCCGGTGCTAAAATAGCTATAACCTGACATCACAAAACATTTTATCTTTATTTAAGCATACTGGACGGGAGCAACCGATCACCCGCCAAATTAAGTGTGTTTATGTGATATGTCCGAGTTAAAAAGCTGCGGCTTCTACCTGCTTAGAATGCCGCTATTGTCATGTGAAGAAGTCTTACAGCTCCATCGTACCATATACCATGATCCATCGCATTTTATACCTGCGATCCGGGAGGCTTATGCCCGTCCGCTGCTACAGGAGGCCGTTTTCCTTGCCAGCCCGGCGCTTTACATTGAAATGATAAAATGGCTGGATCAACCCGGCACGGGGCTTAAATTGCCGCTTGCCCTGTACCGTTACCTGTTGAGAATGAGCACCCGCTGCACGCCCTACGGGTTGTTTGCGGGTTGTATTACCGGTCTTATTCAGCCCGGCGGCTCCCAACTGGAGGCGCCGCCGCCCCACAGCCGCCATAAAGCAGTCCGGCTGGATATGGCTTACCTGTCGGAGCTGATAAGCGAACTGGTGCAACGGCCGGAACTCCGCGGGCAGCTGCGCTTTTACCCCAACAGTAGCCTGTACAACAGCGGCTTGTCATACCGCTATTTTGAATACCAGCTGCGCGACAAGAAGAGACATTACTTTCTGAGCAGCTTTACGCAAAATGATTATATCAGGGCATTATTAACCGCTGCCACTCCGGGCGCAGATATTGCCCAACTAGTGACCGAGCTGGGCAAGCTGGATGTTGCCGCCAATGAGGCACAGGCCTTTATAGAAACACTCATTGCCAACCAGATCCTGGTGCCAGGGATGGCTCCGGAAATCAGCAGCCAGGATAGCCTGTCGGCCCTGATCAGGGAGCTGGAAGCATGTCAGCCGGCGCCTGCCTGCCTGCAGGTTTTACAACAAATCCGGCAACTGCTGCAGCTGCAAACGGATGGGGTACAACGCTACCTGGATATCAAAGCATTGCTGACCGAACATTTCCCGGGTATCGCGACCAAAGACCCTGTACAGGTGGATCTTTTTTTCCAACCCGCTACAGCGAACCTGTCGCAGCAGGTGATCAGCGGATTGTTAGAACGACTGCAGCGCCTGGCTATACTGGGTACACAGGGCGAACCAGCCGATCTGAAAGCTTTTAAACAGCAGTTCCTGCAGCAATACGATCAGCGGGAAATACCCCTGATGATGGCCCTGGACAGTGAATCCGGCATCGGCTATGGCATCGTATCCGGCGACCATTCAAGTTATACGCCCCTGATCGACGACCTGGTAATGCCTGTTGGCAGAAAAAAGGAAACGATTAACTGGAACGCTCAAACGAAATTTGTATGGCAACAATTCCTGCTGGCACAGCAAAGCGGGGCTGTCCTTATTGAAATTACAGACGATCAGCTGGATGGGCTGACAGCAGAAACGGACGCGCCGGTGCTGCCACCCTTTCTTTCGCTGTTGGGCTCCTTCCTCGCTAAAGATACCGCTGCACTCGACAACGGTGACTTCCGTTTCCTCCTGAAAGCCTTTAATGGCCCCAATGTACTGGCCCTGTTGGGAAGGTTTGCAGCCGGAAACGAGGCGCTTGAACAGCAGCTGAGGGAGTTTGCCCGGATGGAGCAGTCAATGGAAAAAGACAGCATTATCGCAGAAGTAGTGCATCTCCCGGAAGGACGCACCGGTAACGTACTACTACGGCCACAGCTATACGATTATGAAATCCCCTTTCTGGGTAAGAGCAGTGTTCCCGGTGATTTTCAAATACTTGTCAGCGATCTGTACGTTTCTGTCCGCAACGACAGGATTGTATTGCGCTCCGCAAAGCTGAATAAAGAAGTAGTTCCCCGGCTCAGCAGCGCACATAACTTCAACAGGGGCCTGTCGGCTTATAAATTTTTATGTGATCTCCAACAACAACAGTCTTTATCTGTTCACTGGAACTGGGGGCATCTCACTGCAGAACCCTTTCTGCCTCGGGTGGTATACCGGGAAATCATCCTGCAAAGGGCTCGGTGGTTTATTACACGGCAGGTCTATGAAAGCATGCTGGTGAATCATGCGCCGGAGGCGGTAGTACTACTGCTGAAAGAGAAATATCGTATTCCTGCCCGGGTATTATTATCTGAAGGAGACAATGAACTGCTGATAGATTTTACCAGCGTATATGCCTGCACGTTACTGGCGGATAAACTGAAAAAAGGAGATGTGGTATTGTATGAACAGCTGTTTAATGAACATACCCGTTTGCTGGCCAATGAAACCGGCTTTTTTTGCAATGAAGTAGTGATACCGGTTTGCAATACCTCATATCGTAAGAGAGCGGAAACAACAGGTCAAAAATCCGGATTGACCGGAGAGGGCAACGGGCTGGCCGCAATCACCGGTACCCCGCTGCGGCGGAGTTTCCCGCCCGGCAGTGAGTGGTTGTATGTGAAAATTTACTGCGGACCAAAATGGATCGACAAACTGTTGCTAAAGGAAATACAACCCCTGGTGCATTACCTGCAGGACCAGCAGCTGGTGGACCGTTGGTTTTTTATCCGCTTTCATGATCCGGATCATCATCTCCGCATCCGCCTTCACCTGCCCCGTTACCAGAACGATACCGGCGCTGTGATCCGGTTGATCAACAAGGCCATTGCGCCTTACCTGGAAAATGATATCGTACAGAAAATACAATTAGATACCTATGTAAGGGAGTTGGAGCGGTATGGCGCCGCTACCATGGAACTAAGCGAATCCTTTTTTTTCCACGACAGTGTAGCGGTGATTGGGCTGCTGGGCGCCATATCCGGCGCAGAAACAACGGAGCGCTGGTTGCTGGCTATGAAGGGTGCGGACGGGTTACTGGAGGACTTCGGGTGTACCCCGGAGATGAAATTGCAATTGCTGCAGCAATTGCAACAGCAGTTTTTTTCAGAGCACGGGGGAGATGCCGCGCTGCTGTTCCAGTTAAATAACAAATACCGGAAGCATACCGCTTTGATTGCCGCTACCATGCGCGATAACCTGGATGAATACACGTTTCCGACCGCGGTAAAGGAAGTGTTTGCAGTGAAGGGGGCCGCCAACCGGCGCCTTTTTGCGCAGCTGGCAATGGTGCGCCCTTCCGCAGCAGCGGAACTGCTGCCGCATTACCTGCATATGTTCCTGAACAGGATGTTTACGGCCAATGCCCGCCTGCAGGAACTGGTGGTTTATCATTACCTGATGAAATATTATGCCTCACAGGTGGCGAGGACAGCCGGCCGGCCCAACTGATACCATTCATCGGATTATTTACGGATTAAATAAAAACCTTATTATTTTTACATGAAAGGTTCGGAAATAGCCTCTAAACCATTGAAAATATATAAGCATGAAAACAAAGGTAGTTTTACTGGGATGCCTGATGACACTGGTGTGTGCAGGCAGTTTCGCCAAAAATGGAGACAGCACTGCACTGCACCGCCCTGTACCGATTGTTCCGGCTGATGCTGGCCTGAAGTTGCCTGCCGGCTTTAAAGTGCAAACAGTGGCAGAAAATCTGGGTGCTGCCCGTCATATTGCAGTTACACCACTGGGTGATATTTATGTAAAAATCCAGTCACCCAAACCTGGTAAAGCCATTGCCGTAATACATGGGGGCAATGTAAAAACTTTTGGCACTTATCGTGGCACCGGTATCGTCATAAAGGGGAACTACCTCTATGCTTCTTCTGACGAAGAAGTATATCGCTATAAGCTGAATGATAAATATGAAATCATCAATCCGGAGCAACCGGAAAAAATAGTTACCGGTTTAATTAACCGGCATCAGCATGAATCGAAGTCGTTAGCGCTGGATAACGCCGGCAACATTTATGTAAACATAGGCGCCTATTCCAATTCCTGCCAAACGCAGGACAGGGCAAAAGGTTCCAAAGGCATACAAGGCTGTCCTATACGTGATTCCGCCGCCGGTATCTGGCAATTCAAGGCAGATAAACTGAACCAGAGTTATGGCAACGGCGTTCGCTATGCCAGCGGTTTGCGCAATGTAGTAGGGCTTGACTGGAATAATTCCCTGCAGCAATTATTTGTGATGCAGCATGGCCGCGACGGTTTGTATGATATGTTCCCCGAATATTACACCCTGAAAGACGGAAATGAATTACCAGCCGAGTGTATGTATGCCCTGAAGAAGGGAGACGATGCAGGATGGCCTTACATTTACTATGACGGTATTCAGCATAAGAAAATGCTGTCGCCTGAATATGGCGGTGATGGGAAGAAAACGGGTGGCGACAACGCCATAAACCCAGTAGTAGCCTTCCCTGCTCACATGGCGCCCAATGGTTTGTTGTTCTATACCGGCAACCAGTTCCCGGCAAAGTATAAAAATGGCGCATTTATAGCGTTCCATGGTTCATGGAACAGGCAGAAAGGACAGAAAGGTTATTTCGTTGCATTTGTTCCGTTTAAAGATGGGAAGCCTGATGGCAATTGGGAAATATTTGCAGATAATTTTGCAGGCGTTGGGAATATACAATCACCCGGCCAGGCACAGCACCGTCCATGCGGACTGGCGCAAGGCCCCGATGGCGCTTTGTATGTAACCGACGATGTAAAAGGAACGGTATATAAAATCACCTATACCGGTAAATAACAAACGAATATGAAGAAATTAATAATGACCGGTGTTGCACTCAGTGCAACACTTTCTTTTTTAGCTGCACAAACACCGAAGAAAACCGGTGGTAACCAATCGGCCAGTCGCGGTAAGAAAGTGTATGAACAATATTGTCTGACCTGTCACCAGGTAGATGGGAGCGGCGTACCACACCTGAATCCACCACTTATTAAAACTACTTTTGTACTGGGAGATAAAACCAAACTGGTACAGGTTATTTTAAAAGGCATGCAATCGTCCGAACCCATAGACGATGAATATTACTCCAACAATATGCCACCTCATAATTTTCTGAAAGACCAGGAAATAGCGGATGTACTAACGTATGTGCGAAACCATTTTGGTAATAAGGCCGCTGCAGTAACTGCATCAGAAGTAAAGGCGGTAAGAGCGAAAAACTGATCTGGCTTTTAGCTGTTAGCTTTTAGGCAAATGCAGCGAATGGGAACAATATTTCCGCTGCATTTGCCTAAAAGCTAAAAGCTAACAGCTAAAAGCTGGTTCGCAATTGGCCTCGTTTTTGTTATTTCCCGCGTTGTAACCCAATAATAAAATAAAAAATCTAACCGTAAAATGAAGAAGGCTTTACATTTCGTATCATTTTTGATGATCGCCACCCTGTTGTTTTCCTGCAGTAAAAAAGATGATGGCGGGGCGCCTGGCAATAATAATGGCGATGCCACCTGGAAGTTTGGCGCTTATACTTATTCAAAAGGAACGTCTGCACAGGATTCCCAAAACAGTGATGGTAAAACCATTACATCCGTTGTTGTGAGTACAACAGGCGATGGCGGTGGTTACGGCGCTTATTCCGGCAGTGCGCTGACGATGACTTTCTACAGTAACCTGGGAGAAGGCCAATATACCATTGCGCCTACTGAAGTGGTGGTGGCTAATCCGGGCACCCGTTTTATTAACATAGACTGTACCATTGGCACTGCGGTCAATACAGGATCGTTGCTTTATACAGCGGCAGGTAATACAGGGGTAACCGCTAATGTTACCAAAGACGATAAAGGTAAGTTTCATATCACGGTATCAAACGCAGTAACGCTGAAAAAGAAGGTAGCTGTTGGCGGTGGTATTACCGGTGCACAGGATACTTATCAGCTTACGGCCAACAATGTTTTTTAGGTAATTGCTGTTTCTGCAGATCGTAAAAAAAAGGCTTCCGGATTCCCGGAAGCCTTTTTTGTCTGAAAAATGCCATTTTAACTTCTATTTTTGTGCTCCAATTAGCGCAACAGCAGGCTTTTTTAAAAAAGAATCCGTGAGTAAAAAGTATTATATAATTGATTTCGACAGCACCTTTACACAGGTGGAAGCATTGGATGAACTGGCACGTATTTCCCTGCAGGGCCATCCGGACAGGGAACTGATCTACAAAAAAATAGAAGATTTAACGAACCTGGCAATGGATGGGAAATTGTCGTTCCGGGAAAGCCTGGCCGCCAGGGTAAAACTACTGGAAGCCAACAAGGACCATCTGAAGCAGCTGGTAAAACACTTAAAAAAGCAGGTATCTACCTCTTTTTCCAGGAACCGGGATTTTTTTAAACATCATGCAGATGACGTATTGATAGTATCCGGCGGATTTAAAGAATTTATAACCCCGGTGGTATTGCCTTTTCATATTAAAAAGGAAAACATTTACGCCAATACCTTTGTGTTTAACGATGAACGGAAAATAGTTGGTTATGATGAAAATAACCCGCTTTCCAATGAAGGCGGCAAAGTAAAATTATTGAAGGAGCTGCAGTTGCAGGGCGAAATACATGGCATCGGTGATGGGTATTCCGATTTCCAGCTCAAGGAATCCGGGATGATCAAGAAGTTTTACGCGTTTACAGAAAATATAGAACGTAAGTCGGTGACTGAAAAGGCGGATCACATCACGCCCAGCCTGGACGAATTTTTATATGTGAACAACCTGCCTTCTGCCATTTCCTATCCAAAGAATCGTATTCAATGCCTGGTAGTGGGTGATGTACCGGAAGCAGCAGTAAAGTACCTGAAGAAAGACGGTTTTTCGGTGAAACACGTTACCGCCCTGGAAGACAAACAGCTGAAAGATGCAGGGATTATTTTACTGGGGAATAAGGAGTCTCTTTCGGTGGAAAAGCTGAACAGGGCTGTAAAGCTGAAAGTGATCGGTTATTTTGGCAATGGTAAAAAACATATTCCGCAGGATACCTGTACGGATCGTGGGATTGTAATTTTTGACAATATCAAAAAGCCAGAGTCTGTAGCCAAAAGAATCGCGAAATTTATTAATACCGGGGATGCTTTCAAAAGCAGCAATTTTCCCAATATACCGTTACCCAAAGTAAAGAATGGTCATCGCCTGATTCACATTCACCGCAATGTACCGGGCATTATGGCCAGCGTGAACCAGGTGCTGGCCGACACGCAGCTTAACATTGTATCACAGTTCCTGATGACGAATGAGCGCATTGGCTATGTGATTACAGATATCAGCGCTGCGTATGATAAAAAGATATTGAAGGAATTGAAGCAGATTAAGGATACGATTAGCTTCCGAGTAGTTTACTGAGAAAGCTTTTAGCAAAAATGCAGCGGGTATTGTCTTGCCCAGGATTAGACTGATTTTGATGATTTGTATGATTATATTTTTACAGGATTAAAAAGATTGGCGAAGATAGAAGCGGATGCTTGCTTTAATCTTCGCTAATCTTTTTAATCATCAAAGAAAAAATCCTAAAATCATCAAAATCAGTCTAATCCTGGGCAAGACAATACCCGCTGCATTTTTGGCTAAAGGCTAACCGCTTGAACCTTGCACAGCCTGTCTGAATGGATATTGAGCCCGATATTGGTTAAGTTGTAAAGGTGCTCGCTGCCCACCAGCCATACGATTTCACAGATTTCCCGTTCGGAAAAATGTGCCAGCAACCGGGCGAAGGTATCGGGGTCTACTTTTTTCTCTTTTGTAAGATCAGTGACATAGTCCAGTGCTGCCCGCTCCGCTTCGGAAAACAGCGGGTTGGTGTTATAATGTTCGAGGGCATCGAATTTAGCCTCATTCATAGATTCTTTAATAACGCTCCAGCGTGCGGCATCCATACAAAAAAGGCAGATATTGATGCGGGCCACCTGTTCCCTGATGAGCATCACCATTTCCCGCGGCAATACCAGTTTTTTATCCAGCCCTGAAACCTTGCCATAGAACATGCCGAAGGCAGCAGGGAGGCGTACGGAATGTACTTTGAGTGGCATCAGCACTTTCCCGAATTGTTTACGGGTAAAGAAATAGGCCAGTTTCATCATCAGCCCTTTGGGCTTTTCAATGGGAGATAAGAAGGTATCCATGTGATATTGTTTTTTGTTTTATACCTGAATAAGGACTGAGCAGAAAGAAATTGGACAAGAAGGGAAAATTATTTTAAAATTGCCATGTGCGGCGTGGGCTATAAAGGGAAAAACCGCTGCCAGAGCGGTTTTCCGGGATGGGGTTTCATTCAGGATTTTCGGTATTGAATGATTTGTTCCTCTGTTTGTGTGGCGGTTCCGTCGGCACCCATCAGGGTGGCGTAAGTAAAACAGGTCCGGGGGCCATATCCGGCAACCGGTGTCCGCTGATTATTATTTTGTAACTATCTCAATATTGCCCCCATTTTTAAACAGTTCATGTGGCACAAAGTAGCCCTGGTTTTTGCTGCCATTTACGTTTATGGCCGTCAGGCTCCTGCTGTTTCCCTGTTTGGTGATGGTAAGCCATTTACCGTTGGCCGTCTTCCATTTTACCTCATCAAAAAGGGGAACAGTTACCAGGTATTCCGGATCTGTGGCAGAAAATGTATACAGGCCTGCTGCGCTGAATACATACCAGGCGGACATTTCACCCGCATCGTCCATTCCGCAGAGGGCAATGCCGTTATCGCCGATACCGTAGAGATTATTTAAGATATAATCGATTATCTTTTGTGATTTCTCCGGTTTGTCTGCAAAATAATAGGCAAACGGAGCTTCGTGATCCGGCTGGTTGCCATGGCAGTACTGACCAATCATCGTTTCCACATTCCTGGCGATATAGGAGGGGTTCCAGGGTAGGGTGAAGAGAGAGTCGAGTTTTGACTCAAACGCTTTTTTTCCGCCGTACAGCGCTACCAGACCTTTCATATCGTGTGGTGCAAAGAAAGATACCTGCCAGGCATTTGCCTCGCGGTACATGTATTCATAGTAAGGGTATTGCGGATTAAAAGGAGTGATCCAACCGCCATTTTCCAGGCGGCCTCTCATAAACCTGGTGGCGGGATCAAACATGTTTTTGTAGTTTTTTGAACGGGCCATCAGTATCCTGTAGTTGGTGGTATCTCCCAGCTTTTTCGCTATCTGCGCAAGGGAATAATCATCGTAGGAATATTCCAGTGTTTTGGATACGCCGGCTTTTGCCTTGGTTTCTACATGCGGGTTGGGTACATCGGGATCGGATATATACCCTTTCTCTATGTACTCTTTGATATAAGGGCGGGCGCCTTTTTCCACATTGGCATTTCTCAGTAACAGCTGGTAAGTGCCTTTGATATCAAAGTTGTCAATCCCTCTCAGGAAAGCGCCTGCAATGGAGGATGCACCGTGATCGCCATGGAAAAAGGTGGGAATGAATCCTGTTTTATCTCCTACATCTTTCATCGATTTAATAACATCCAGTGTTATCTGTGGTGAAATTAACCCCAGTAATACATCTTTGTTACGATAAGTATCCCAGAGCGAGGGTTCGGTATAATAGTTAAAATCTGCTTTGACTGCCTGTTTTTTGGCATCCGTGAATGCGCCATTTACGTCGCTGCGTAATGCGGGCCAGAGAAAGGACCGGTACAGGCAGGAATAGAACATTTGTTTTTGTTTTTCGGTTCCGCCTTTTACCTGTATGGACGAGAGCAGTGTTTCCCATTTGTTGTTGGCTTCGTTGCGGATATGGGCAAATGATTGATCGCCGATTTCCTGTTCCAGGTTTTGTTGGGCGTTTGCAGTACTTACAAAGGACAGTCCTATTTTAACTTCAACAGGTATGTTGCCACTGTTGGCAATATGCACAATGGCGAAGCCGGAGGGTTGGCCTTCGGCCGTGATAGCTAGTTTCTCAACAGGGGTATTGAGTTTGGCATAGAAGTAAATTCTTTCCCCTGTTTGCTGATAGCCCTGCAGCGCATCGTTGCCCACCTGCTCAATATGCCAGTTGGATACATGGTTATTGGCTTTGGCCAGGTCAAAAAGTATTTGCCGGTCGTTGTTGTTTTTATACTCATACCGGTGATAACCGCATCTCAGTGTGGAGGTGAGACTAACATTTACCTGGTAGTCGTTTAAGTACACCTGGTAGAATCCCGGGGAGGAACTTTCGTTTTTATGCGAGAACCTTGAACCAAAATGTTCGCCTGGGTTGGAAAGCGGCAACAGCGGAATATTACAAAGGTTCCAGTGTCCTTTGTTGGTGTGGGTAAATCCGTAAATGACAGAGTCTTCGTATTCATATCCTGCGCCGGATCCATATTCGGTGATGGGGCTTAGTTGTACCATTGCATTGGGCAGGGAACTGCCGGGAAAGGTAAGTCCGGCCCAGGATCTCCAGCCTTTTGGCAGTTCGTAACCGAGAATTTTAGGATCGGTTAACGGTGCAGTGCCTATAAATGTGTTGACATACCTGGTATAGGCAGCCGGCGACTGGCTGAAGCCAGAAACTGCTGTCAGCAGCGTTAATACCAAAACGGAAAGGCTTTTAATCTGGTTGTTCATCGGTTGTTGCATGTTTTGTTCGCGGAATTTTATACCTGGTTATGGCGACAAGATGCAAAAGAAAATCGATTTTTCACAGGAGGAAAGAGGGGAAATGGGACGAGCGGTAAATATGGCTTTTCTGATGCTGTATTCGCCTAACCTGATTGCGATTTCACCTGCGGGAGCTTTTTTTGTGCCATTGCAAAAAATAATTGCTCATTTCTTTTGGCGGGTATGAAAAAAATATATATTTGCTGTAGGATAGTATAGTATAGGATAGTGCTCAAGCTTCATACAATACCAATATCAACCACGTGATCATCGCCAATAATATTCCATGTGATAGAAAAAATAGGATAGTCGATTTCAGGGTATAGAAAAATAGTTAGTCAGTCACCTTAGCATAGTCCGTTCCTGTTTAAAAAATCAATCAATTACAATAGCATAGCCGGTTTCGTAAAACAGTTGGAACCGCTGATGTAAACGTTATGAAATAAAACTATTTCTCTCTTTTTAAGTATGCCACGAATACTTATGATGGCCGTTTATCCTGCGGGATATCCGGTAAGCATTGCTATGGAGTAACACGTTATTTTTTTATTCTTCCAATAATTGCTCTTAATATGTTCAGGAGATTTACTTGCAACAAGAAGCGGTTTGCTGCCGGGCTACCGGCGGTATTATCTGCTCCCCGCTACCTTTTGATACTGCTGCTGTTGATGCTGGCAGGCAGCGTTTATGCGCAAACACCGGCCAGGGTAACGATTACCGGATCGGTGACCGATACCACCGGAAAATCCCTGGAAGGCGCCACCATTACGGTGAACGGCAAAACTTCCAGTGGTACAGCTACCGACCGTAATGGCAGATTTATCCTCGATGTACCGGCGGGATCCACTATCCAGGTTACATTTGTGGGATTTGTGGAACACCGGTTTGTGGTGAACGCCAGCCAGAAGGAGTACAATATCCGTTTAAAGAGTGTGGTAGCCGCGGTAGATGAAGTAGTGGTAACCGCATTTGGCCGCAAACAAAGAAGGGAGGCAGTAGTAGGTTCGGTTACCAGCGTTAACCCGGAAGACCTTAAAATTCCCACCAGCAACCTGACCAACGCGCTGGCCGGTCAGATGGCGGGTGTTATTGCTTTTCAGCGTGGCGGACAACCCGGGGCCGATAACTCACAGTTCTTTATCCGCGGTGTAACTACGCTGGGGTATAGTGCCAGCCCGCTTATCCTGGTGGACAACGTAGAGTTGAGCGCCAACGATCTTGCCCGTTTGCAGGTAGATGATATCGCCAGTTTTTCTATCCTGAAAGATGCGAGCGCCGCAGCCTTATATGGCGCCCGGGGCGCCAACGGCGTGATCCTCGTTACCACCAAAGAGGGCCGGCCGGGTAAGGCAAAAGTAGCGGTGCGATTGGAAGACGCTATTTCCACCCCCACGCAGAAATTAAAACTGGCTGATCCGATTACCTTCATGAAGCAGTATAATGAAGCAGTAACTACCCGTAACCCGCTGGCAACGCCGCTGTACACACCTAATACCATACTGGCCACACAAGCTACTATAGATAAAGCTCCCGGAAGTAATCCCTATGTTTACCCGGCGGTAGACTGGATGAAAATGTTGTTCAAGGATCAAACCACCACCAAGCGCGCCAACTTCAGCGTAAATGGCGGTTCGGATGTTACCAAATATTATATCGCCGGATCTTATTCGAGAGATAATGGCATTTTGCAGGTGAACCCGGTAAATAATTTTAACTCGGGGATGAAGTTTGAAAACTACCAGCTGCGTTCCAACATTAACGTAAAAATTACTAAAACAACGGAAGCGGTTGTACGTTTATGGGGTAACTTCAACGACTATACGGGACCTATCACCGGCGATGCCTCCGGCATAGCTACTGACCTGTATTCCAGGGCGCTTCATACCAGCCCGGTAGCTTTCCCTGCTTTTTATGAACCGGATGCCGCTAACGCAAATACGAAACATATTTTGTTTGGCAGCGCCTTTGGCACAGATGGTTCATTGTTAAACAATCCCTATGCAAGCCTGATGTATGGGTATAAGAATTTCTCTGAATCCCGTATGTCGGCACAGTTTGAGCTGAACCAGGATTTAAATTTTATTACAGAAGGACTTACGTTCAGAGGTATTTTCAGCACCAACCGTTATTCCTATTTTGATGTAAGCCGCTCCTACAAACCCTTTTACTATGGTTTGGGCAGCTACGACCAGGATGCCAACAGCTATGTGCTGAACTGGTTGAACAGCTCGCCCGGGCAGGCGCAGGAATTTCTCGATTACAGTGAAGGCGCAAAAAATATATACAGCTACATTTATTTGCAGGGCGCCTTAAACTACGATCGCGATTTCGGAAAAAATAATGTGAGCGCTACCATGATCGGTACGCGTCAGCAAACATTGTATGGCAATGCCGGAAGTTTGCTGGGATCGCTGCCTTACCGCAATCTTGGATTTTCGGGCAGGGCCACCTATTCCTTTGACCGGAAGTATTTCCTGGAATTCAACTTTGGCTACAACGGTTCAGAAAGGTTTGCACCGCAGCATCGCTGGGGCTTTTTTCCGACCATCGGCGCTGCCTGGGTAGTATCCAACGAATCATTCTGGGAGGGTGGTATTGCAAAAGCTATTTCCCGTTTGAAGATCAGGGGTAGTTATGGCCTGGTGGGTAATGACAATATTGGTAACCAACGGTTCTTTTACTTGTCCAGCGTAAAGCCGGACGATAAAGATGGTCCTGGAGCATACTTTGGCACCAACAACAGCTTTGGACTCAAAGGCACCACGATCCAGGCATATCCCAATCCGGATGTAACCTGGGAAACTTCGAAGAAAGGAAACCTTGCAGTAGAAATGACGATTGCCGACAAGCTGAATGTAACCGCAGAAGTGTATAATGAAAACCGTTACAACATCCTGATCAGACGTGGCTATATCCCGGTAACGGCCGGTATTGAAGGTTCTGCCTCCAACAATCTCCAGGCAAATCTTGGTAAAGTGGATTCCAAAGGATTTGAAGTACACATGGATTATAAACAGGTGTTTTCAAAAAATATGTGGTTGACTATTATGGGTAACCTGACTGTGACGGACAACAAGATCCGTTATTACGAGGAACCGGAGTATAAATATGCTTACCGCTTTTCTACCGGGAACCCTGTTAACCAGCAGTTCGGATATGTGGCGGAGCGCCTTTTTGTAGATGATAAAGAAGCCGCTAACTCACCTGTGCAAAGTTTTGGTAATGAGTTTCCAAAAGGTGGTGATATCAAGTACAGGGATATCAATGGTGATGGCGTGATTAACCAGGACGACCAGGTTCCTATTGGTTTACCTACCACGCCGCAGATCATTTACGGCTTTGGTTTTTCATTCGGTTATAAAAGCCTGGATGTGAGTGCGTTTTTCCAGGGACTGGCAAGAGAGTCGTTTTTTATTGATCCGAAAGCAACGGCGCCCTTCGCGGACAATGCACAACTGTTGCAGGTGTATGCCGATAATCACTGGTCGGCCGAAAACCAGAACCTGTATGCCCTGTGGCCCCGGCTTTCTACCACGCATATTGCCAATAATGAACAAACCAGTACCTGGTGGATGCGTGACGGAAGTTTCATGAGATTGAAGTCGGTGGAAATTGGTTATTCGATGCCGAAGAGATGGATTGCACCGGTGCGTCTTACGAATTTCCGCGTGTATTTCAGCGGCTTAAACCTGCTCACCTTCAGCAAATTTAAACTGTGGGATCCGGAGCAGGCGGGTAATGGTTTTGCCTACCCCATCCAGAGGGTATTTAACCTGGGTGTAAACCTTAATTTCTAAGTATATAAAATATAAAACAATGAGATTTTTTAAAAGAACATTGTTGGTAGTGTTGCCGGTCATCTTATTAATATCCTGTAAAAAATACTTAGATATTACACCGGACAATGTGGCTACGCTGAACAGTTCATTTTCCAATGCAAATGAAACACAGGCTTATCTTTTTGGCTGTTATTCCAATCTGCAGAATTTGTCGGATGTGCGGCGTAATGCTGGGTTTACCAGTTCCGGCGAGATTATTTTTCCGATAGACCTGCTGGATAAAAAAACATTAGGAGGAGAAGGTGGTGATAACGGCTTTAATGTGATGCGTGGTATGCAGAACAGCCCCAATCCTTTGTTAAATTATTGGGATGGTTACAACATGGGTTTGAACCTGTGGCAATCGATCCGTATGTGTAATACTTTCCTCGATAATGTGCATCAGCCACTGGACCTCACCGAATTTCAACGCAAGAGATGGGTGGCGGAAGCCAAGTTTCTGAAAGCTTATTATCATTACTGGCTGCTCAGGATGTATGGTCCTATTCCCATTGCGGATGTAGCGTTGCCTATTAATGCGCCTTCGGCAGAAGCGAGACTGAATCAGCAATCTGTAGATTCCTGTTTTGGTTATGTAGTTGGATTGTTGGACCAGGCTATTCCCGATTTGCCGGATGTAATACAAAATGCAGGTGCGGAAGCGGGCCGTATTACTTCCGTGATTGCCAAAGCCGTGAAGGCAGAAGCGCTGGCTACCCAGGCGAGCCCGTTGTTTAACGGCAATCCTGATTATGGGGCGATCAAAGGAAAGGAGGGAAAGAATTTATTCCCTGTAGCCTATGATGCCGGTAAATGGCAACGTGCTGCCGAGGCCAGTAAAGCTGCCATCGATGCCGCTGTTGCCGCAGGAGGTGCATTGTACCAGTTCAGGGCCAGCGGGGGAATCGTACATATGTCGGACGAAACCAAACAGCTGGTAACATTGCAGGGCGCGCTCACCGATCCCTGGAATACGGAGCAGGTATGGACCCTCAACCCACAGTTTGGATGGCAATATATGGCTTCGCCGAGAGTGACTGCAGATGCGGCTTCCAATGGCTTTGCCGTGTACTCCAATTTTTCTGTGCCTATGGCGGAGTCAGAATTATTCTATACCAAAAATGGCGTACCGATCAACGAAGACAGAACCTGGGATTATGCTAACCGCTACAAGGTCCAGACAGGCGATGATGCCCATAAATACTATATCCGTAAAGGTTATACTACTGCCCGCGGTAATTTTTACCGGGAGTCCAGGTATTATGCAGATGTGGCTTTTGACGGCGCCATCTGGTTCGGATCTGCCAATACCGATGATAACAACGCCAACTATGTGAACGCGGTGAACGGTTTTGCAGCGTATACCCCTACCCGTTATAACGTTACCGGCTATTGGCCCAAAAAGCTGGTACCCTGGCAAACGGCATTCGGACAAACTTCCGTACAAACAAATTACTCCTGGCCATTTATGCGCTTACCTGCTTTATGGCTGTTATATGCAGAGTGTTTGAACGAAGCCAACGGTCCTGGTGCAGAAGTATATACTTATATCGATAAGGTGCGGGAAAGGGCCGGTTTACCCGGAGTGGTGCAGGCATGGTCCAACTTCTCCCGTAATCCCTCTAAATACGGCTCTAAAGAAGGACTACGCGCCATCATTCACCAGGAGAGGAGAATAGAACTGGCATTTGAAGGACAGGCAGGCTGGGACCTGAGGAGATGGAAGGAATTGCAGGCCGTGCTGAATGGCCCGTTCCAGGGATGGAATGCGCGGCAGCGTACCACGCAGGGATTTTATCAGCTGACCAATGTTTACCAGCCGGTATTCGGGTTGAGGGATTACCTGTTCCCGATACAGGATTACGATTTGCTGACTAACCCAAACCTGGTGCAAACACCTTACTGGTGATCATAACAGCGAAGGACAAAATCATTTCAAACCAGTTTTAATTTTTTGTATGGATGCTATATATAGAATAATCCGCGTGCTGATACCGGTCGTTACATTGCTGATGATCCAGTGGGGCTGTAAAAAAAGCGATGGATACAATGATGTAATTTCCAGTGATAAGGCAAAGCCACAGCCGGTTTCAAATATTAAAGTGATCAATAAAAACGGCGGCGCCTATATTACCTATACCTTGCCCGATTCCAAAAATGTACTGTATGTACAGGCGGAATATATGATCAACGACACCAGGAGCCGGCAAACAAAAGCCTCTTTTTATTCCGATACCATTGCGGTAGGCGGTTTTGCAAAAAGCCAGGATTATACGGTAACATTATACACCGTTACCCGCGCAGATGTAAAATCCGACCCGGTAAAAGTAACCGTACACCCGGGTACGCCTACCTACCTGCAAGCCTTGCCTACTGTGGTGCTGCGGCCGGATTTTGGCGGACTGAATATCAGTGTTACCAATATCCCGAAAGATAACATCGGCGTGATCACCATCACCGAAGATGCCACCACCCATAAAATGGAAATCAAAAACCAGAACTACACCAACCAGGAAAATATTTCCTATAGTATCAGGGGCTATGATACCATTCCGAGAAAGTTTGGCGTATACCTGGCCGATGAATTCGGCAACATCTCAGATACGGTGTATGCCACCATTAAACCTATCTATGAAACGATAATGGATAAGTCGAAATTCGGCGTTTATAAACTCAACTCTGATGACGGATCAAGTTTTGGCTGGGAGCTGAAATATATGTGGGATGGTAACCTGGGCAGACCCGGTTATCACTCTACCTATCCTACCACCGCCCCATTACCTAAATGGGTGACTTTTGATATGGGACAGGCTGCGAAACTAAGCCGCTTTACCATGTGGGGCAGGGGACTGGATGATGGCATTTATCTGTGGGGATATGGTAACCCCGAAACATGGGTGATGTGGGGCCGGGAAGATCAGCCCGTAGACGAGATATTACCTGACACCACCAATTTGCCTGCAGTAGGGCAAGCCACTCCGGGCGGCTGGATTAACATGGGTGTTTATCATTTGCCCGCACAACCATCCGGGCTGGTGCCTCCCGCGTATAACAATGCGGACCTGGCTTTCTGGAATGCAGGTTTTGGATTTAACTTTTCCCTGAACGTGCCGAAGGTGCGGTACATCCGGTTTGAATGTATTACCAATGCAGCGCACAGTAACGAATTTTTTCACGTGATGGAGCTCAGTATATGGGGCGATAACAGGTAACACCACTTTACCGGTATTGTTAAAAGTTATTTTATTAAAAATATTATGAGATGAGAAAGTATCATATACCCGCAAAATTTTTCCTGCCGCTTTGCGGTTTGCTGATCCTGGTGGCGTGTTCCAGGAAAGCTACTGACTTCAGGGATTTTCTTGGAAATACGGAAGTGCAGTATCCCGGTACGGTATCCGGTATTACCGTTTATCCCGGTAACGGCCGTTTGGCTATTGGCTGGAAACCCAGTCCGGACCCCAGTATCAGCAAGTATGTGCTGTACTGGAACAACCGGCAGGATTCTGTGGTGATCAACGCCACTTCACATAAACCAACGGATACGGTGCGTTGCCTGATTCCCGGTTTAAGCGAGTACGCCTATACGTTTTTCCTGTATTCGTATGATGCCGCAGGCAACAGGTCCATTGTAACAGAAATAGATAATGCACATGCCTATGGGAATATTTATCGGAGTACGCTTCATAACCGTTTGCCAGACGCAGGTACACCCTATAAAATACTGGATGATGGATCGGTAAGATTGTATTTCAGTTTACCTGATACCATCAACATTGCTACTAACATCAAATATACCAATGCTGCCGGCATAGCCGCAGTAGCAAGTATTACAGGCGTGCAGGACTCGGTTACCTTACCCAGCTACAAAGCAGGACAGCCGGTGGTTTATCAGTCGTCCTACATTCCATCGCGTGGGGCACTGGATACTTTTTACACCAACAACTACGATACCTTCCCCGACATTTTCAAGCTGGTAGCCTGTGATAAAAGTTTATTCCAGGAGCATGACCTGCCCAACGATATGGGTATTTATCAATCCGATACCCGTGTGAGTAAGCTGTGGGATGGCAGTGTGGGACCGCAGGGCTATCCTGACATTTTCCACAGCGACGACCGAGGCTCCGACGCGCCGCTGCCACGTACGCTCACATTTGACATGGGTAAAATATATAACCTCGGTCAGATCGAAGAAACCGGCAGGAACTGTTGCAATAACCCCGCAGAGTTTGAAGTATGGGGTATAGCAGATATCAGCAATGCCGCCACTTCGCTGCCAGGCACAGATCCCGGATGGGCAGCAGAAATGAGCAGTAAGGGATGGACGCTGCTAACCACAGCTATCAGGGGAGATGATGGTAATGCGCCGATGAAGTTTAACCTGATTCCGCAGGCGCCACCAGCGCGTTACATCCGCATCCGGGTATTACGCACGGTGAATAATTCGAATTCTGTTAACATGAGCGAGATCACGATGTACAGCAAAGAGTAGCTGTTAGCTATTAGCTTTTAGTAGATGCAGCGAGCCAGCTGTTAGCTTTTAGTAAATGCGGCGGAGATGGGTGGGTGCCTTTTTGAGGTATTACATTCATCTTCGTTGCATTTTTATTTGGTGTGTAGTGGGTGGTGTGTGGTGTGCGCTGTGTGGTTTTTTTGCGGGTAGTTCTTCGGATGAAAGTAGTAATAAAATAAGCTTCCTGCGAAATAGGCGGCTATATCCCAGGCATCGCGGGTATAAACGGGAGATAGTTGCGGTGCTATCCATTCAAATACCACAGAGAGGTAGCAGGCGATAAACAGGAGATAACTGAGCGGGTAGCTGTATTGCTGATTTTTGACGATGAAAGTGCGTGTAATCGTGAGCGTTATATGCGCTATGACCGGCGCCGCAATAAAATCGGTGAGGTGGCCGTTGAGCAGCGGCAGCGGTTGGTGTAGCCGCCGGCAGAGGTGTACCAATATCCATAACCCGGCGTATGTTATGAACATAGGATCTGCTAATCGTTTCATAATACAAACATGATGGCGCCACCCAGGAGCAGGGTTACCAATGCTACCATCACGGAGAACAGGATAAAACCGCTGTTTTTTAGCAACTTAACCGGTACGGTATCAGTTGGTTTAACCGGGAAAATACTGTTTCTGAGCCGTTGCATGATCGGCAACGATTCCTGCTCGGTATCGTATGTGTCGTTATTCATACCTTTTTATTTAGAGCAAATGTACTAATTAATTTAGAACATTTGTTCTAAAGAGGAATTTTTTTAGGACAATTGTTCTAAATTTGAATAATGGATACGAAGACAATGATTCTGAAAACGGCATTGGAGCTGTATAATAGTCAGGGTGTAAATGCTGTTACGAGCAGGCATATTGCGGCCAAAATGGGCATCAGCGCCGGGAATCTCCATTATCATTTCAGGAAAACGGACGAAATTATCAGGAAGCTGTATGAACAATTGGCGGCAGAGTTCGATCTTATTATGGCCGGGCTGGAATCAATAGAGGAAATGAGTATGGAGATATTCCGGGAAGGGTCGGTGCAGTCGTTCGAACTGATCTATAAGTATCGTTTTATCTTTTTACATTTTGTAGAAATCAGCCTGCGTATCCCTTCCATCAGGAAGGACTATTACGCGTTAACCCAACGAAGAACCACCCAGTTTCTTGCCGTATTCGAACAGCTGAAGGCTAAGGGCATTTTCCGGAACGATTTGCCGGAAAATGCCTGGGAAACATTGGTACAACAGATCTTCATTGTTGCGGACTTCTGGTTGTCGAATAACGAGTTAACTATCCGGTTAAAAGGAGGGAATGCAGTAAAGCATTACAGCCGGGTTTTTTCGGGGATATTTTATCCCTACCTGGCAGTAGTACCATGAGCAGATGTTCATTAATTCCGTAATTTAGCAGCTCCTTTTATCACTGACGAAAACCTGATTTTATGGTAAGAATAGCTGTGGCCTCTCCTCCATTTCCAACATCTATCCGGGAGGGTTTATCCTGGATGGAAAAATTGATAAAAGATGCAGTGAAAGAACAGGCGGTAATTATTTGTTTCCCTGAATCCTATATTCCCGGTTATCCCGGAATGGGCGCCGGACCGGAAGAACGTACCCCGGAGAAATTACAATCGGCACTGGACGAAGCCTGTAAACTGGCCGCTGATCATTCCATTGCTATTGTGCTGCCTATGGACTGGCCTCATGAAGAAGGATTACTGAATGTAGCCTATGTGATATCCCGTACGGGAGAGGTATTGGGATACCAGACCAAAAATCAGCTCGATCCAACGGAGGATAATATCTGGAAGGCAGGAACACAGCGCAGCATTTTTGAGGTAGATGGGTTGAAGTTCGGCATTACCATTTGTCACGAAGGATTCCGTTACCCGGAATCGGTGAGGTGGTCGGCCCGTGAGGGTGCAAAAATTGTTTTTCATCCGCATTTTGGCGGAAGTAATACGAGCGGCGTATTGCCGGTAGAATGGGGCAGTAAGGATAACCCCTATTATGAAAAAGCGATGATGCTGCGGGCCATGGAAAACACGATCTACTTTGCGGCCTCCAACTACGCTTCCCTTTACCCCGATTCGGCCAGTGCAGTTATTGCCCCCGATGGCACCTGTCTCGTACATGGCGCGTACGGCGTTCCGGGAGTAACTGTGGCCGCTATTGATCCGGCGCTGGCTACAGGCTTGCTGGCAAAGCGATTTAAACCGGAGCTCTACCGCTAACCCCGCTTTTTTGTTAACTAAACACGAATACATATGAGTTTCTTCAAGAAAATTTTCGGAAAAAATCAAGAACCGGATCAGCAGGAAAAACCCATATCTCCAACGGGCGCCCAAACGGTTCAGGGACTGCTGGAACAGTATGGAGGTATCAGTCTGGATAAACAACGTAACCTTCATGACGTGATTGGTGATAACTCATGGAATATAGATATGGATGCGGGGGAAATCAGTTTTGGCCCTGATCTTGTTTTTCCTGTACAGGTGCTGGGCACTTTTTCCCATTCTTCTGAAACATGGCTCTGGGGCTGGGATAACGAGAGATCCAATATTCCCCCTGGTTTATTACAGCAGGCGCTCCAACTGAAAAAGTATGGTGAAGACAATGACATCGATCTGTTAAAGAACAGCGATTTCGACGCGGAGATCAACGACCTGCATCTTATCGGAATGATTGCTTCGGGGATGTTTGGCGCCAGCGCTTATTACCTCGCTGATTACGGACAGGGTATTATGGTGGCCACTGTAAAAAGTGAGGTGATCGATCGTGTTGACAGTATTGATCATGTAAGGGTTTCAACTGTTTTCCCGGAATTTATTTCTCTTTTTGAGATGAACCACAAAAATGCTTTTGGTCATTACGCCGCCTTAAAAGGATATGCTGTTAATGAAGATGGGCAACAGTTGATTGCCACAAAAGAAGGCAGCCGTATTATTGCGGCGTTTGACGATTTGTCGAGGTTGACCAGGTTAAATGGCTAATCTGTTTGCAGGTATCCTGTATTTGGATGAATAGTTGGTATATTTAGTAACCTAAACAATCCTGTATGTTACCCGGAAACGCGCGTTTTATTGCAACTATGGCACTTTCTCTCCTGTTGCCGGGATATGTTTTTTCACAAAAGAACGATACGGTTACTTATACCATTATGTTATCCGGTACTAAGAAGGGTGCGTTAAAAATTGTGCAAAAGGCGCCGGGAGCGTATGAAAGTTGGTATCAGTATAACGACAGGGGGCGTGGTGACAGTTTGCACACTACCTGGCAACAGGATGAAGAAGGATTTCCCGCTTATATACACACAGAAGGAAAAGACTATTTTAAGAAATGGGTAACGGAAGATTTTTCCATTGCCTATGGAAAAGCGCAGTGGAAAAATAATGCGGAGCGCGATACGATTCCCGTGAGGAGGAAGGCGTTTTATGTGAGTCTGCAGGGAAGCGCAGGTAATATTATTAAAGCGCTCAAAGCGCACCACGACCAGATTAAACTTTTACCATTTGGTGATGCTTCGTTAAAAATTTTGAACCAGCATACTGTGGGGAGTGGTGCAACCGCCAGGAAGCTATGGTTATGCAGTGTTTCAGGGTTTTATTTTGCACCGGAGTATTTTTGGACGGATGAACAGGATGAGCTTTTTGCAAAAACGAGTGACTGGTTTTCGCAGATAATGGCAGGGTATGAATCGTACCTGCCGGAGCTGGCGGCGATCCAAAAGAAAGCTGAACGCACACGCAGTTATCAATTTGCAAAAGAGCTGCCGGAAAAAGTAAAGGGTAATATCCTGATCAGGAATGTCACCTTGTTCGATGCGGAGAAGGCAAAGTTATTGCCGCATTCGGATGTGCTGATCAGAGATGGAAAAATAAGCAGGGTATCTGTTGGAAAATCTATTGCTGTAACTGCGGCAAGGGTGATTGACGGTACCGGTCACACATTGTTGCCCGGGCTATGGGATATGCATGTACATTTTAGTGAAGGCGCAGACGGCATACTGCATCTGGCGGCCGGCGTTACGCATGTGCGTGATATGGGAAATGACAGTTCATTATTAACGACTATCCGGGCAATTAATAATCATGCGCTGATAGGCCCGCGCGTGGAAATTATCAGTGGGTTGATTGATGGGGCCGGTCCCTTTGGTGCACCAACGGGAGCGCTGATCAATAACGTGGAAGAAGGAAAAACGGCCGTGAGAAAATATGCTGCAAAAGGTTATCAGCAAATTAAATTATACAGTTCACTTAAGCCGGAGTGGGTAAAGCCGTTGGTGAGCGAAGCAAAGAAATATCATCTGCGGGTATGTGGTCATATCCCGGCTTTTATGACAGCCGCTGAGGCAATTGAAGCGGGGTATGATGAGATAACGCACATGAATATGTTGTTATTGAATTTTTTTGGAGATACTATTGACACCCGTACACCGCAGCGCTTTATTATTCCAGCGGAGCGGGCAGCGAAACTGGATCTTAACAGCCCTGAGGTGAAGCAATTTATTGCGTTGATGCAGGCGCATCATACAGTTGCAGATCCTACGCTGGTGGCATTGGAACCTTTGCTTACTGCCCGTGATGGTGTACTGGAAGAGAAGAACAAATTTATTGTTACCCATTTCCCTGCACAGCTGCAGCGCGATATGCGTGCGGGCGGCAGCGGATTACCCGTTCCCCCGGGTATGGATGCTACTTATCGTGCATCATTTGATGCTTTTTTGAACTTAACAAAGCTATTGTATGACAGCGGTATCCGTATAGTAGCCGGAACAGATGGTACGCCTGGTTTTGATATGCACCGGGAACTGGAGTTATATGTAAAAGCCGGTATTCCTGCGGAGAAAGTATTGCAACTGGCAACTTTTGGTACTGCTGTATACACGGGGAAGAGCAAAATGCTGGGCAGTATCAGTGCTGGTAAAATTGCCGATATGATCATGGTAGCCGGCGATCCTGTGAAAAATATCAGTGATATAAGACATACGCGGCTGGTGATTAAAGATGGAGTCATTTATGATCCTTCAAAATTATACAAGGCTGTTGCCATTGAACCATTTTATGAAAACTAATTGAATTTGTTTTTATGATGACACCGGAAGCATATAAACACCTGTATAGGGAAGATGAAGCCGTTGGCTGGCTTTGTATTGACAGTGCGTTAGAAAATGTGTATGGCAGAAAAGTACCCCGTCACTATGGACCTCTTTGCGGTATACATTTTATGGTGGGGGGAACAGACCCTATCGATGGCGCCAGCATTTATGATTCTGACAAGCAGGAAGCGCACCACCATATCATCAGTTATGGTATGTCGGAATTGTATTACAATGAAGAAAAAGCGGGTGCGGACTATAGTAAATGGGGTTTTGAATTTACTTTCAGACTAAAGCCATTTGCAGGTGATGTAAAGGACCCGTTATGGGCGGTTCATGTGATGAATAACCTGGCGCGGTATGTATTCAATAGTGGGAAATGGTTTGAGGAAAACCATTTTATACCGGCCCGGGGACCTATAAGACTCGATACAGAAACGGAGATTACCGGCTTTGTAATGGCGCTCGATCCGGAATTAGGCAGGATAGAAACGCCGCACGGGGAAGTATCTTTCCTGCAGCTGGTGGGTATTACCAATAAGGAACTGGAAAAGTTGATGCAACATCCTACCACCACGGCAGTAGCGGAGCTGATCAGCGAGCTGCGCAAGGATAACCCGTTACTCATCACCGACCTGACCAGGAAATAGTTGATCCTGTATTTCTGAATCCTGCAAAAAAGTATATTTTAGTTGCACTAAATAGTACTAGTTTGAATATCGAGCATACCAAATGTCCCAACTGCGGAGGCACTGTTTTTTCGCAACCGGTATCCGGCAGTAACCAACCAGCATCAACGGTGGACTGTAAATATTGCGGCTCACAATTCAGGGTCCGCAATCCAAACTACCAACCGGAACCAGTGGTACATACTACTATTAATACCTTTACAGCTAATTATACAAATATCACTGAGCCCAGCCAGGAAAGGTCCTCCGGGTGGCGTAATGCAAAGAACGGGGAACATAAGGTGGCGCGCACACTTGGTTATGTCGTTGGCGGCCTGATGGTGCCTTTTGTTATTGGCATGTGGGTGGCTGTTTTAAACAATGTACCCGATTTGCCGATGGCCGTTCCTGTTATATTCACCGGCCTGATGCTCTTCTTTTTCTTCCTTGCAAGAATGAGCACCAGGGAGTTGAAAAGGAGGGGCTTGTAGTTGGTTTTTCCAGGCTGGGAGCATTCTATTGAAGACACTATTTATTTGTTTGATTAAAAAAAATTATTAATTTGGCGAAAGAAATTTTCCTTATACCAGATTGTTAATTCGACCTATATTTATTTAATAATTATCAAATACACAAATCAATGAAGTATGTTAACCTGACAGTAGTAATCCTGTCCTTATTTTTCTTTTCCTGTAAAAAAGATGTTGTTTCAGAAAAACCTGTTGTATCAGAGAAAAAGATACCTGTAAGTTTTAGCCTGAATGACTTTATCCAGAAAGTTTCGGATGTCGATAACGGAAAAAAGGCAAAAGCTACTGCCCGCAGTGGAAGCCTCAATGGCATTAGCAACATCTATTATGCAGTTTACAGTGCAAGCGGATCAAAAATGAGTAGCTTAAACCAAAGCTCTTCTGACGCCAATTTTGGTACTATTGCCGATTCACTGCCTATTGGGTCCTATACGGCTATAATCCTGGCAGCTGATGCACCACTTATATTTACCGCCGGAACAAATATCAGCGAAGCGTCTTTAACGGCGAGTTATTTATCATCTACATTCTTATTGCCTTATCCCAATACTTTTTGCAAGAAAGTATCTTTTGACGTTAGCGGAAACGGAATGAGTGTTAACGGAAATGTTGTGCTGGAGCGCTTAATGGGTAAGCTTAAGATAGATGTTCTGGACGTTTTTGCCGTGCCTGGATACATCAAGGTTAAAATAGAGGGTGAAAGTGTCGGTTATAATTTTAATACAATGACTCCAGTCCAGGATTTGACATCCGGCTTGGGAATGTGGTTAACTCAAATTGATACTGGTGCACCAAATGGTTTATTTGGAAGCACAGTCATGAATACCACACAAACATTCACTGTTACTATCACCCGTCATGATACCGTGTTCGACCAGGTAGTAGAGACGAAAGTTATCCGGAATGTAAGAGTTTATCCTAATAAGCAAACAACGTTAACCGGATACCTGAACAGTGCCAATGGTTCTGTGAAGACGGGATTTGAAGTTGCTGTAGATCAGACCTGGGGAGAAGGGCCTGCTTCAACTTTTTAATGTTGATAAATAATATTGCTAATAGAAAAAGAGCTTGTATCTATTGAGATACAAGCTCTTTTTTATATCGGTGTAGTAATAGTAGTTAGGACCAACAGCTAACGGATGCCTTCATGTTACTTCGCCGTTCCATATAACTGGATTTCTTTCACCGCTACCTTACTGCTTTCCGGCTGAATACCGGTAATATGATAGCGCACGTATCTCACCGCTGTTGCCTGCAAGGGTACTGCTTTGTAATCCTGCCCGGATACCCTTTCAGGGCCTTTAACAGCATTCCAGTCGGTACCATTTGCGGATACTTCAATGCGGTAAGTATACCAGTCACTATCTTTTCCCCATATAATACGGCTGTTGGTGAGGTGATACTCCTTCTGGAGATCGAGGGTGATACTCACCGGTAAACTGCCGGAACCGGAAATCCATCCTGTGGAAGTATTGCCATCTATGATTTTTTGAACATTGTCCTGCTGGTTGCCAGGTGAAACCATAACAGTACTGTTGGCGAGTTTAATTTCCTGCAGCTGTTGTGTGGTGCTGGCGGCGGTTGTATATTGAAAAGTACCGGTTTTTTTATTTTCGTTTATCCATGCAGGATGGTTGCCGTCAGGCACGTATGTATTGGGAGATGAAACTGTTTTAATGATTTTGGCAGCGGGAGCTAATCCAGGGCTGTTTACACTGATCTTTATATTTCCCGGCGTAATGGTATGGCGAATAATACCATAGGCAATACCGCCTTCTGTTTGTTGTAACCCGATGCCGGCGTCGGGAATATTTCCACCCAACAGCAAGCCTGCTCCGGATACGCTGATCTGCACGGGATAAGATTGCCCGGCTGTTATGTTGGAAATAAGGGTACTGTTGCGGTCACATACTTTTACATAAAATGGCGTCATAGAAAAGCCATCGGCGGTGAAAGAGGTATGGCTTCCCGGTATTTCAATTTCCAGGTGATGCGGTTTACCGGGTGTTTTTACGATATGCGTGCACGCTGGTTTCCCGTTCATTATTCCTATGGCTTTCAATGTTCCCGGTTCATATTTGCCGGTGTGGAAAATAAAGTACGGACTGCCACCCCTGGCGGCTACAGATGGTGCGGTGGCGGCATTTTGGGCCCTTGTTATTTCACCGCAGAGTTTGTTGTTCCTGTAAAGTTGTACGGCATCACAGTTGGAAAAGATCATGATGGCGCTGTCCAGGGCGGGTTGATTATTGTAGCTGCCAATGTATACCATAGGACCGTAGGCCGGGTTACGGGCATCCTGCATGGCTTTTAACTGGTAGTAACTAAACTTTTCATAACGATCAATGTCTGTAACGCCGCTGAAAGCAGTAACAGGAGTAACGCCTGCTATATAGTCGTTATAGCTCCATACGAAGTAGCCGCCTATCCTGGGGTTGGCGTCCAGTCCGCCGTGATCCCAGTAGCCGCCCAATTCTTCTGATGTTTCTCCGTTGAGTGCGTTTTGTCTTAGTACACATTGATTGATCAATCCCTTTTCGGTGTACTTCCTGCTGGCGCGTAAGCCGTTTTCTTTTTCAGCATTGGCCATCCAGCTATCGCCCCATTCGCGTGTGAGAAATGGGCGGGTGGGCATGGGATCGGTACCGTCTTCATTCACTACTTTATAGGAAACGTTGTAATGATTTTTGCTGTGTGTGTTGTAGTCGTCTGCCAGGAACAGCTGGTCACCGGGCATTTCAGCATGTGCTGTTTGCACGGCTTTCTGCATCCATGCTTCAGAAGTAGGGGATTCGTTAAGGGAAGTTTCCCAGAGGAAAACGGAAGGGCGGTTTCGATCGCGGCGGATCATTTCCCTGATATCGCGGCAGGTATTGGCCTGGAAAACGGAATCATTTGAAAAGTATTGCCATCCGGGTTCGCATTCAATCACCAGCAATCCTGCTTTATCACAGGCATCCAGGAAGGCGGGTGATTGCGGATAATGTGCAGCGCGTACCGCGTTAAAGCCACCCTTTTTTATTTGCAGGGCGTCGAGGTACTGCATGTTGTCGGCGGCGGCATCGCCGATGTATTCATAGGCCTGGTGCCTGTTGGCGCCACGGAGGTATAGTTTTTCCCCGTTAATATAGCAACCATCCGGGGCAAAGGAAATGCGTCGTATACCCGTATAGGTGGTGAGACTGTCAACAGGTTTATTATCTCTGTAAACAACAGATACCAGGTGATATAAATAAGGATGATCCGGATGCCATAAGCGGGGAGCGTTTACGGTGAGCGATTGCTGAACGGTGGTATCTGCCTGCCCGGCGATATGCCAATTGCTGCTGGTGCTGGCAACGGCGACCCCGCTGGTATCCACCAGGGTTGTTTCCAGCCTTGTATTGGCGGAGCCGGAGGCGATGTTTACTATATTGGTTTGAATGTTAAGAGCAGCAGTATTTTTACTAACCGCAGGATAGGTGATAAATATGCCTCCACCGGCTACCTTATTAGCTTCCAGCGGATGTGAGATAAACAGTTTTCCGGTAGCAACAAGGGATACATTTCTGTAGATGCCGCCAAAGTAGTTGAAGTCAAGTTTGGACTGTGGCTTTCCCGGTGGTATTTGGGGGTTATCTGTATTGGTTACCCTCACGGCCAGCAGATTGTCTTTTTCAAAATTTACCAGCCCGCTGATGTCAACAACAAAGCCCATGTATCCGCCGGTATGCGTAGTTATTTTCTGACCATTCAGGTATACTTCGGCAGTTGTTTGTACGCCATCAAAGCAAAGGGTTATTCTTTTCTCACGAAAGGAAGAGGGGAGCCTGAAATATCTTCGGTACCAGCCAACGCCCTGGTACACGGTGTTGCCGCCATTATGCTTTTTTTCGATTCGCATCACGTGTGGGATACTGATGCCTGCCCAATCTTTATCGTTGTAAATTATTTTTTCTCCTCCGTTTACTTCGCCTCTTTGAAAGACCCAGTTGGTATTGAAGTTCAGGATGGTTCGGGTATGCTGGGCATACAGGCTAAGCGGGAACATACAGCAGGTCAGGAGACGGAAAATATACCGGCGGCATTGTAAAAGGGGCATGCTGAAAAATTTTTTCAAGATAAAAAAATCCCGCTCATCTTTCAACTCGCGGGATTTTTTTTGATGTTTATAGTTGTGTTAATAATTAGTAGCCTGCATTCTGTGTCAGGTTCTTATTGATGTCTCTTTCTTTTTGAGGTACCGGCCAGAGGTAATCCCTGTTATCCTGGAAGGTACGTTGCTCTACTACAACATGATTTCCTGCGAGGGTGAGCTTACCGTTGGCGGCATCTACGGTGCCTAATTTGGTGCCGTATACCGTACCTGATCTAACGGCGCTGCCGATCTTCCAGCGCTGTACATCGTACCAGCGGAGGCCTTCCAGTGCCAGCTCCACTCTGCGTTCGCGTCTAACCAGGGTCCGCATTTTATCGACGGTGTTGTATACGGTTCTGTTTACCACCGGCATACCTGCGCGGGTTCTGATGGCATCGATCGCATCGTATACGGAGTTGTCAATTACGCCTGATTCGATTTGTGCTTCCGCGTAGGTGAGCAATACTTCTGCATAACGTATCACAATCATATTCAGTCCTGTGTTCCACATATCTGCGAAGTCGGATAGGTTAGACGTGAATTTTTTCGGAATGTAGCCGGTTTTGGAATTGTTATCACCGTTGTAGTAATCGCCTGAGCTGCTTTCTATGGAATTGTAGAAGGCGCCTTCATACATCTGGCCAGGACAAACGATAGTGGCTGTTAAGCGGGGATCCCTGTTGTTGTACGGGTCTTTATCATCGTAACCGGAAGTCGGATCGTCGATAGTTTTACCAGTTTTGGTTTCGTAAGCGTCTACCAGCGCCTGGGTGGGATCGAGTGAGCCCCAGCCGCCAAAGCTGGAAGACGGCATTATGCCGATATCACTGTTGGCGTAGTCATTTTCTTTGTATTGTACATCGAGAATAACTTCTTTATTATTTTCATTCTGAATGCGGAAAAGGTTCTGGTAGTTGGGGAATAGTTCATATCCCAGTCCCATTACTTTTTTACAATCTGCTATACAGTCTGCATAGTTTTTATCGAATAATTCCACCCTGGCTCTCAACGATAGTGCGGCGCCTTGTGTGATATGTCCTACGTCGCTGCCGGTGTAACTTACGGGCAATATGGTCGCGATAGCCGCCAATTCATCTTTGATAAACTTACGTACTTCGGCAACGGGAGTTCTGGCAATGGTATTTGCCACTTCCGTGGTAATAGTATTTTTAACCAAAGGAACATCACCATAAAGTTGGCTCATGATGAAGTATTGATAAGCCCGCAGGAAACGGGCCTCACTTTTATACCTTTCTTTTAAGGTACCGTCCATGGGTGTATTCTCGATATTTTCCAGGAACCAGTTGCATTTCTGGACAACAGTATAACTCCAGCGACTGGAAGCATTGGTATTGGCTGGGGTAATGGCGCCACTGCCATAATCCGTATAACCTTCCCATGGGTATTGGCTATACATATTATCACTTACAGCGTCCATGTAGAGCAACGCGTAGTCGCCTTCCCAATCCTTAAAGCAGCCATTGAGTGCAGCCAGTGCATCTGCCTGGGAGGTCCATAAGGAGGAGTTACTGTAGGCATCTAGTGGTTTTCTATCCAGGAAATCCTTTTGGCAGGCGGATTGCATCAATCCTGTAGCAAGTATTATATAGAGAATGTTTCTTTTCATGATGTTACGTACTTTTTGTTAAAAACTAACATTTACACCAAACGTGTGCACTTTTACCTGTGGGTAGTAATAAATACTACTTGAAATAGAAGCTTCCGGATCTACCCATTTATACAGGTGGTCAAACGTGAGAATGTTTTGTCCGCTATAGTAAAAGCGTACTTTACTGATTCCTGCTTTCTTTAAAATGTTACCTGGTAGGGTATAGCCTATCTGCAGGTTTTTGAGGCGCAGATAAGAGCCGTCTTTCACCCAGAACGAGGAAGGTGTACTACCAGGGTCATTTTCTTTATTATTGTACCAGATACGTGGCAGGGATGCGCCGGTATTATCTGGCGCCCAGGTATCCAGCAATGCAGATGTAGGCTTACCTGCGGAGGAGTTTACACTACCCAGTTTACCCCCATCGATATAGTTTTTTACGCCGGTAGCTCCCTGCAGGAAAATGGCAACATCAAAATTTTTCCAGGCCCCGCCCAGGTTAATACCGAAAGTAACTTTTGGAAAATAATTACCGAGATATACCTTATCTGCTGTGTTAATGGTGTCATTGCCGTCCTGATCCTTATAGCGGATATCACCCGCAGAGGTTTTGTTGGTCTGGAAAGGAGACTTTGTTACTTCATCTGCCGACTGGAAAATACCATCTGCTTCATATCCGTATAAGGAATAATTAGGATAGCCTACCTGTTGGAAAGTATAGCCATCAATTTTGGCGCCGGCGCCATTACGGTCGGTTATTTCATTCTTGATAAAAGCGGCGTTAATGGAGGCATTGTATTTAAAGTCTCCTTTAGTATCGTTATAACCGACGGAGAATTCCCAGCCTTTGTTCAGCATGGCTCCAGCGTTCTGAACGGGCGCCTTCAGTCCATATGGTGCACCTACTTCTACCGGCAAAAGGATATCATTAGTCACCTTGCGGAAATAGTCGGCGGTAACATTTAACTTCCCATCTAAAAGACCCGCGTCAATACCTATGCCGCTTTCGGTGGTAGATTCCCATATGAGTTTCTCGTTAGCGCCATTAATAGGCGATATACCGCTGGCGATAGTAGCACCGGTGCCGCCAAATGTGTAGTTCTGGCTGCCGTTCACCTGCAATATATAAGGATAATAAGGATAGCTTGGATAATTGGTATCATCTATACCTACCATGTTCTGGTTACCCAATTGGCCCCATGATGCTCTTAGTTTGAGGTAGGACAGGTACTTCTTTAAAGACTCGAAGAAGTTTTCCCGGTCTATATTCCAGCCGGCAGAAAAGGAAGGAAATGCTCCCCATCTGTGGTCGGCGGCGAAGCGGGAAGAACCATCGTAACGAAGGTTGGCTTCAAATAAGTATTTACCGTCGTAATCATAATTTAACCTGCCAAAATAAGACCGCAGTGCTAATTCATAAGAATATCCGCTGGTCTTTTGTCCATCCGTAGAGGCCAGGTTTACATCAGTTAGCAGGTTATTCAGGAAGCCTTTGCGGGAACCATTATCAAAAGAATACTTGGTCAGCTCCTGGGAGTAACCGCCTAGTATTTTGAAATTGTGCTTATTAAAAGTTTTGGTATAATCAAGTAATGCCTGCTGAGTAACGGTGTTGCCAAAGGCGTTTTCATCTGTTACTGAGCTGGGACCCTGGTACGCTGTAGCGTTTCCGCTGGCATCATAGTACTGTTGATCGGCAATAAATTTCTTATTGTGATTTATTTTCATGACATAGGCAATGGACGGCTTGAAATGAAGACCGTTTATAATTTCCCAGTCTGCGCCCACATTACCTATCAGGTCGTAATTGTTGAATTTGTTTTCGCTGTTTCCTTCCAGCCATGCCATAGGGCTACCATCAGCAATGTATCCGTAATGGCCGTTTTGGAACTTATAAGGGATAGTGGGGGAAATGCGGTTGATCTGTCTTACCAGCTGTGTAAAATCACCGGTATAAGGGTTGCTCGGCTCTCTTTTGTTGGTGGTAGTGAAGGCAATATTAGCATTTACCTTTATCCTGTCACTCACTTCAGAAGTGATATTAAGTCTGCTGGTATAACGCTTTGCATTTGTTTCTTTAATAATACCATTCTCATCAAACAAACCGAGAGAGAAAGCGTATTGTGTTTTTTCGCTGCCGCCGGATACACCCAGGTAATGGTTTTGTTGTAGACCACTGCCTTTATAAAATAAGCCGAGCCAGTCGGTATTGGGATATTTGTAAGGGTCGGAGCCATCTTTGAATTTCTGGATTTCTGCATCTGTCCAGCGTACAGGTTTTCCTTCGTTTACGAGGGCTTTGTTATACAGTGTAGCTGCCTGCCAGGAAGGTAAAAAGTCTGGTAAGCCGGTTGCGTTTTGTTTACCAACATACGCGTTATAATTCACCTGCGGTTTCCCTTTCTTACCTTGTTTGGTAGTGATGAGCACCACGCCATTAGCCGCACGGGAGCCATAGATAGCAGAGGAAGCAGCATCTTTCAGCACGGATAAAGTAGCGATATCATCAGGGTTGATATTATTCAGGTTGTTTAAGGTGGTGATAACCCCATCTATTACAATAATCGGATCAGAGTTATTCATGGTACCGATGCCCCTGATGCGGATCCTTGCCGCATCGCTGCCTGGTTGTCCGCTTACAGCCGCCGTAACAGTTACGCCTGGCATGGTTCCCTGTAAAGCGTTACTCACGCTGGTAACAGGCCTGTTAGTCAATTGCTCGGTGGTGATGGAGGTAACAGCGCCGGTCAGATTTGCTTTCTTTTGTACACCGTAACCCACCACTACAAATTGTTGCAATGCGCTTACATCGGCGGCCAGCTTAATATTCAATTGTGTTTTTCCTCTTACCGCAATTTCCTGGCTGATATATCCCAGGCTGGTGATAACCAATACGGCGTTTTCTCCTACATCTTTCAGCTGGAAAGTACCGTCGGGTCCGGAAATCGCACCTTTCTGTGTACCTTTTACCACCACAGATGCGCCCGGAATGGGTGCTCCGCTATCATCAGTTATTTTTCCTGTAATAATAACCGGAGGTGGCGGTGATACCACAGGCGCAGCAGCCGGTTTTTCATTTTTTGTAATAAAAATGGTATTACCCTGTATCTCAAAACTCAGCGGTTGCTCCTGCAGTGCCATCTCCATGGCGGCCTGCGGCGATGCTTTTTTCAGGTCTACCGAAACAGGCCGGGTGTTTTTCAGGTCTTCTTTATCGTAGAAGAAAACGTAGCCTGTTTGCTCCTTAATCGCGTTCAACACCTTCTGGAGACTTACCGCCTTGGCGGAGTAAGTAACCGTTTGTGCGCTGCCTTTCGCACTTACCTGCAATGCAGCCACGAGCAGCATGATGGAAGTTAGTCTCATCGCTAACAAAATTTTGGTTGAGAGCTCCGCAAATTTCCAATATTTGCGGGTACCGGAATTACAAATAGCCTTAAGTTGCATACTTTTGCAATGTTTGGTTGAATTAATAAATAAAGTTTACTGACTTGTTTGTTGATGAAATTGAACTACAACCGGGGTAGGACGCCAATCTTAATCCCCGGTTTTTTGTTCAATAATGCATAGGAAGCCAACGTGCAGGCTTCAGTTGATCATTGTTCCTGTTATTTCATTGTTCATAACGTTGTTTATGGTTATGGCTGGATGATAATCCTGTTGCCATTTTCAATTTTATACCTGATCCTTGTTTTAGAAAGTCCTTTCAATACCTGCGACAGCGTAAGGTCGCGGCCTATTTCCCCGGTGAACAGGCGCTGAGGAATTTCCCCTTCATATTTAACTTCCACATTATACCAGCGCGACAGCTGTCTCATCACTGTAGGAAGATCTGCATCGTTGAAGGAAAAAAAGCCTTTTTTCCAGGCCATTACCTGCGACAGGTCCACATTATCCAACACCTGGATGCCATGATTGCTGGCAATTACCCTGGCCTGCTGACCGGGCTTAATTACCTGCTTCTGCTGGTTTGCGTTGATTTGTACGGTACCCTGTAATAAGGTGGTATTGACACTGGGTTCATCTTTATACGCATTAATATTAAAATGTGTGCCCAGCACCTCTACCGTTGTATTGCCCGCCTTTACCCGGAAAGGCATTTTTTCATTTTGGGCTACTTCAAAATATACCTCGCCGGTGATCGTTACCGTTCTTTCGTTGCCGGTAAAGGCGGTGGGGTAATAGATGGAAGAAGCTGCGTTTAGCCATACGCCGGTGCCATCGGGCAAAATAAGCTGGTATTGGCCACCTGACGGTGTACTCATGGTATTATACAATACTTTATCTCCCGTACTTCCCGACTCGTTGTAGGCCAGCTGACCATTACTCAGCTTGGTGATGCTGGTGTTGCCCTGTTTCGCCAACACGCCGTTGTTGGCGCTGTCGAGCGGTATCTGGGAGCCGTCGGAGAGCGTGAGTACGGCCCTGTTGCCACCCGGTGCAATATCTTTTATTGCAGGCGACGCGGCCACTATAACCGGTGGTGGTGATGGCTTCGCAAAGTAATATATGCCTGTTGCAATGAACACGACAGCTGCGGCAGCCCACCAGTAACGTTGGAGGAGATGTATACGTTTTTTTCCAGGTTGACTGAACGGTTCCTGATGTACCGGTTTATCAGCATCCAGTACTTCTTTTACAGCCAGTTGCCAGTAGGCATGGTCGTAATCCCCGCTCGCAGCGCCTGCTACCGTTTCGGTGGCATGAAGCGCATCCAGTTCCCGCACAACTTCTCCCGACTCATCCTGGCTGATCAGTTGCAGCAGTTCTTTGTACTCCTCCTGCGTGGCGCGCAGCAGCCGTACCTGCTCTGATAAATATTTAAGTCTTTCTGATGTGGACAACGGGTGAAATTTTAAACTTTTCAGAATTCAGTTGATACCGGGGGAAATTATGGTATCCATAAAGCTTCCCCTGACTATACGTACCGTGAGCAATCAAAGAGTACCTATCTGCCGGAAAAAAAGTTAATAAAAATATAAAACACCGCATCCCAGCAGGATGAGCGGAAGAATAATACCCTGGCTGATGAGGTATTCCCGGATAGATTTGAGTGAGCGGACGAGCGAGTTTTTGATTGTTTGCGGTGATAATTCCAGCAGGTTCGCAATTGCTGCTATTTTGAGCCCCTTCTCCCGGCTGAGCAGGTAGATCTTTTGTGCCTGTGGGGGTAATGAGAGAATGGCTTGTTTTACCAGCAACGCTGTTTCGGAAAAAGCAATATTTTCTTCTGTGAGATTTGACTGGTCGCTGCTTTCCCGTATAATGGCCTGTTGGGCCTTGTTCCTGACGCCTTGCTTCTGCAGCCAGCTGTAGCAACGGAAATACACGATCTTAAAAATCCAGTTGCGCGGGTTGTCTATAGCAGACAATTTTTCCCGGTTCAGCCATATGCTCAGGAATATTTCCTGGATAATATCTTTTTCAGGGCCTTCTACCTGTATAACATGTGCAATAACGGGTTTGATCCTGGGTACATACAGGTGAAACAATGCTTCAAATGCAGCTTCGTCCCCCATGGCAATCTGGTGGAAAAGTGCAGTTTCATGTACTGAGTCATTATTCATCCTGTTAATCGTAGTCGCTTAATTTACCCAATCTAAAAATAGATTAGCCGAACGATCTGTTTGTTAGATAAAGATTAACCTGCAATTTACGAAAACAAACTTTCTTATTATATATACTACATTGGGTAGTTAAATTTAAAAGGGGGTAAAAATGTCTTTTTGGGGGGCAAAATAAAGGCCCCCCGGGAGCGGGAGGCCACTGACATATTTGCTTATCACCTTGTACAATTACATAAAGGGGTCAAAAGTTCCACCCCACAGCATATTTTGCTGCAGTTTCGGATTCCTCGACAGAAAACTGAAAGGCAGTCCGTATATATACATTTTATCCGGAATAGAAAGGTTTGTCTTATCTGTGGTGATAACGGTATAATTAAATTTATTATATACTTTATTGATGTCATCCATTGGCGCAGGATCTGTTTGCCCGGCTTTTAAAGTGATAGCAAGACTATGCCGCTGCGTGCCTCTCAGCAGGTCAAATTTTTTCCAGCGTCGCAGGTCATCCCAGCGTTTACCTTCGAAGGCAAACTCTACAAAGCGTTCATCCTGGTAAGCCTTCCTGATGTCGTCGATACCCGCGGCGGTGATGCCATAGTTGCCGGTGCCGGCTGATATCCCGGCCCGTTGGCGGATGTCATACAGTACCTGCAATGCCTCACCGGTTTTACCCAGTTCGTTGGCGGCTTCACCATAGTTCATCAACACTTCCGCATAGCGGATCTCCGGCCAGTCAACATCGGATTGTTCCACCATGGCTGCATCCCTGTCAACACCTTTTAATTTCAGGAAGAAGCCATTCAGCTCTCCCATGCCTTGTCCGATCCAGTTTCCATCGGTTACCACCCGGTTTAAAGTCCCGGTGACGCCACCCTCCGGTGTAAACGATGGCTCGGTAAGGTAGGTCCAGTAGTATTCATTCTTTGCTGCCATTTTTGGTGTGAACTGAACCGGTGCGCCGTTATAATAAATGGAAGCATAGAACCGGTCGTCCCTGTTTTGAAACAAGGTAGGATAAGTAGCCGCTGATGGTATAAAGCGACTGCCATCTTTCATGGGGAATGCATTCACTAATTCGAGAGAAGGCATATCATTATCCCAGTCGTCTGCAGAATAGCGCAGTGGCGCGTTTCCTGGCGCGGCATAATATGCATCGGGGTAAGTAAAGCGCCGGAACATCACCTGTTCTTTGTTCAGTTCTACATTCCAGATGTCTCCATAAACAGGGTACAATCCTTTTCCCATGCCGGCCAGGAAGTTTTTAGCGGCGAGGTTGGCATCGTATGCCTTTTGCCAGGAAGCAATTCCGTTCAGTCCATGAAACAGCGGACTGGCAAAGAAAAGCAGTACTCTGCCTTTGAAAGCCATGGCAGCGCCTTTATCAACACGGCCCAGATCGGCGCCCTTCCAGAAATCGGGTAACAGCGCTATTGCATCGTCCAGATCTTTCAGTATCTGCGTTACACATTCGGATGTTTTATTGCGGGGCTGTTGTACCTGCGTCAAGTCAGCTATGGCCTCCTGGGCTTTCAGAATAAGCGGCACGCCACCTACATCTTTTACCAGTTTGTAATAAGCCCAGGCGCGCCAGAACATTGCCTGTGCCTTGATATAGTTTTTGGCTGTTTGTCCGAATGTAGCCTGGTCGATATGATCCAGTATGTTATTACAGGTGCGGATATCTCCATAAGTGTTTACCGCCCAGTTTAACTTCACGCCGGCGGCGGCATTGTCGTAGTTCTCCAGCCAGTCGTAGGTGGCGGTGCCGAGCAATACCTTGTCGGAATAACGATGTGGGGAAATGGCTTCATCGGTACCGTTGCCGTTACCAAAATTTACGAATTGCCAGTTCTTTACCCAACCATCCCAGAACCAGTTGTTGTACACCCGGGAACATCCGCCGGGGTTGGCCATTCCATAAGGCCAACAAGGCATCTGGTCATAGTATACGGTATCGAGGTAGGCGGTAGCAGCGCGCTCCGACTCCCATATCTGTTTGTCGGTAAGGGCGCTTAATGGCTCCCGGTCAAGTATTTTGCGGCAGCTGAAAAAGGAAATAAGCAGGAACACCGCCGGCAGTATATATTTTAGCGTACTATTTTTCATGGAATCACTTTTTAAAATTAGAACTGTACATTAAAGCCTAAAGAAACATTGGTCATGATAGGGTAGCTGCCAAAGGAGTACACTTCAGGATCATAGAGTTTGAATTTTCTCAGGCAGAAAAGGTTGGTAGCGCCGGCAAATACCTGTGCCGAGCTTAGTCCGGCCCTTTTTAACAGTGCTGGTGATAAATCGTAAGAAAGGTTTAGGTTTTTCAGGCGCAGAAAATCACCGCTGAAAGTATTCAGTGCAGACACTACAGAGTAGTCCTGCCGCTGGTTGCCGCTGGCGTTATACAGTTTCGGGAATTTTCCGTTGGGGTTGGTCTCTGACCAGGAGTCGCCATAATAGGCAGGATAAGGAATATTGCCACCATTGCGTCCCCACGGATCGTTGTAAATCACTTTGTATCCTGCAAGACCCGCCAGCAACATACTCAGTCTGAAATTTTTGTATCCCATGCTAATGCTCAGTCCATATGCAATAGGCGCGTTGTTCGACTGGTTGCTGCTGCCGGGAACTACGGCGTTGGAATATTTTGCTACTACTACTTTGTCGTAGCTGTCGATCCGGCCATCAGGTTTACCATCGGGGCCGCCTACATCAGTAAAGTTCATCATGCCTTTTGCAGGCGCCGCTCCAAAGATGGTATATCCTGCGGGTAATGCGTTTACATCGGCGTCGGTACGCAGGATGCCGATAGCGTCGTAGCCTGCCTGGTAGTTGAGTGGTTTGCCTACGGGATCATCTGCCGGTGTGGCGCCCAGCGCTTTATCTTTTTTCAGCACGTTGGTAGTAGCCAGTCCAAAGTTGGCTTTCACATCAAATAAAAAATCCTTTCCTATTTTGCCGTCCAGGTATCCCAGTTCAAGGTCCATTCCTTTTGCGTTCATCCTTCCGTAGTTCTCAATCGGGTAGCTGGCGCCGAATTCTACCGGTATTGCCAATATGCGCTGTCCGAGGATATTGAAGGTATTTTTGGTCCATACATCGGCTACCACGCTCCAGTGTTGTTTGAAATTCAGGTCCACACCTGCGTTATACGATTTTGCGCCTTCCCAGGTATAGTTCGTTTGTGCGATACCGTTATACGCCAGTATTGATTTTGATGATCCTGGATCGCCCAGGTAAAACGGTGTGGAAGAAGCGTTATAGATCTCCTTGAAAAGCCATGCAGGGATGTTGTCGTTACCGGTGGAACCGTACGATGCGCGGATTTTCAGCATATCCAGCCCTTTTTTCTTCAGGTTGGCCAGGAATGGTTCTTCCGACATCACCCATCCGAGTGAAGCCGCAGGAAAATATCCCCACCGGTTGTCTTTCGAAAACTTGGATGATCCATCGGCACGCAATGATGCTGACACCAGGTATTTATGCTGATAGTCGTAGTTCACCCTGCCAACGTAGGAAACGCGTGCATCCAGGTAGGTTTCAAAACCATTGGCTTTGGTGTCGCCGGAAGCCTGGCTGGCAAAGGGAAACTGGTCGGTAGTATTAACCGGGAAGTTGTATTTATAGATGCTGGAATAATTATAGTAACCATCGGACTGTTCGTATACGCCTACAATGTTCAGGTTATGATTTCCAAAATGTTTATCGTAGCTGGCAATGGCATTTATCTGGTAGGAACTGGTGCGGCCATTTTCATTCCCGATAAAAGGTTGCGCAGGTGCGGTAGCTACCTTGGTTCCAATGATTTCATTGGTATATAATTGTTGAATACCACTTTTCGGATCGAGTTTGAACTGGTACAGCAAAGGCTGGATGGCGTAAGCTTTGGAGAAATCGTTGCCGTTATAAAGGTCAGCTACGCCTTTCAGCGTGAGCCCTTTAATAAACGGCACCTTGTATTCCAGGTTGATGATACCATCTATATATTGTTTGTTGACATGCAGGTAGCCGCCGTTCTTCATCAGTTCGATGGGATTGCTTACCCAGGTCGGAGACATGGGTTTGCCATCGATATAGGCAAAGGTGGTGGGAGGCATAATGTATTTCAGCTTTTCGTAAAAGCCCGACAGGTCATCATCTTTTCCTTCAATGGTATAAAACCTGCTACGGCCTCCTTTGTTGTAGCTGAGGTTCAGTCCCAGTGACAGGTCTTTTGTAATGGCTACCTGTACATTACTGCGCAGGTTATATTTCTGATAACCCAGTTGGGGCAGAAATCCTTTTTCATCATAAAAAGTACCGCCAATAAAATAGGCAACACGGTCGGTGCCTCCGGACACATTCAGTGAATGCCGCTGGGTAAAAGGATGCTGGTATGCTTCATCGTAATGGAGGTTGCCTTCCGGGTTGTTTTTATGTATCCAGTCGCGGTCATATTGATTGAAGCGAAAGTCTGCAGTGCCTGTGTGGGTGGAATTGTATAGATCCATACTCTCGTCCATACTGAGGTATTTCACATCAATTTCCGGTTTGCTGTAAACGCCGAACAGGGAGCTGAACTGCACCATTGCTTTGCCGGCCTTACCGGTTTTGGTGGTTACCAGCAGTACGCCATCTGACGAGCGGGAGCCGTAAATAGCGGCAGATGCGGCATCTTTCAGAATGGTAATGCTCTGTACCTGGTTAGGGTCGAGTGCATCAAAGGTGGCCTGATCACGGGCAACGCCATCAATTACAATCAGTGGTCCTGAGCTGTTCCAGGAAGAGGAAGAGCGGATACGGACAATGGATGATTTCCCCGGTACACCGCTGCCTGATTGTACAAATGTTCCGGAAGCTCTTCCTGCCAGCACATTGGACAGATTGGCTGCGGGAATGCTCATCATATCCTTGGTATCGATGCTGCTGATGGCAGAAGTAAGGCTGGCTTTTTTCTGGGTGCCATAACCTACCACCACTACTTCATCTACCTTGGCATCCGCCGGTTTTAGAACGATTGTATGGAAACCTGCGTGCGAAACCTCCAAATGCAGCGGCTGATACCCGATATAGGATATCACCAGGGTGGCCGTGCCGGAGGGGACTTTCAACCGGAAGTTGCCACCGGCATCGGCGGCGGCGCCATCCCTGGTGCCGGCTCTTGATACGGAGGCCCCCGGAAGGGGATTACCAGCGGCATCCACGATCTTACCGGTTACCACAAACCCGGAGGTGTCCACCGCAGGGGCAAGGTCTGTTGGTGGTACCATTTCCGGCTTTTCGGTGATCACAATCACACCGTCTACATTGGTATAGGTAAAACGGTCTTTCTGAAGGCAGCGCTCCAATACTTTTTCGAGCGCCTGGTCTTTGATATGAAGCGTAAGCTTCCCTATCCTGGAAAGTACGGCTTCGCTGACCATCAGGCTCTTTCCTGATTGCTTTTGTATTTCCCGGAATACCTCTTTGGCCGGAGCATCCTTTACGGATAAGGTAATACTCTGTCCGTTGCTGGTCCGGGCCACGGCTTGCGTGCAGGCAAAGAGTACTAAAAACGCAGTCACTTTCATGATCCTCAAAACTTTTTGAGTGAGCTTCCTGCTCTCCTGGTTTGATAAAATGGAATTAGCGTTTAATTGCATAGTTTTGCAATGTTTGGGTTTGTGAATCTGTTTCTCAACGGTATTTAATAGCCCAGATCCCGCCAGGGGTGGCCTTAACACTCCTGGCTTCTTTTTGGGCAATAGTTTGCTGGTAAGATTATTTTATAATCAGTTTTCTTCCTGTGGTGTTGTTGGCTCCTTCCTCAATAGTGAACTTTACATTGGTTGTTTGTAATACTTTCAAAACGGTGGATAAACTGTTGCTGCATTTCACGATCGCAAAAAACTTTTCTTCCGGTACCTTTCCCTGAAATACAATGTCTATGTCATACCACCTTGAAAACTGGCGAAGCACTGTTACGAGCGGGGTACTTTCAAAATGAAAATATCCTTCTTTCCAGGCCATGATCTCTTCGGTGTTGGGATGGGGATTTACAGTCAGCTGGCCATCGGGTGTGAGCACAGATTGCTGTCCCGGCGACAAGTGTACCTGCCGGCTGCCTTTTCTTACATTCACAGCGCCTTCCAATAACGTGGTGGTAATATTTGGTTCATCGGTATAGGCGTTTATATTAAAATGTGTTCCCAGCACCACCACGGTGGTGCCGTTGGCCGCAACTATAAACGGAATACGCCGTTTCCGTTGCGGATCATTGGCATGTGCTACCTCAAAGTAAACTTCTCCCGTTACTTCCACTTTACGTACATCACCGGTAAATGCAGAAGGGAAGCGGATGCTGCTGGCTGCATTCAACCATACCTTCGAGCCGTCTGCCAGCACCAGCGACATCTGCCGCCCCTTTGGTGTGGTCATGGTATTATATTCCACGGGACGATTTTCCCCTGTGGAAGAAACATAACTAACCACATCTCCGGATTTACGGATCAGCGTGTTGCCTTGTTCGGCCAGCTCCCCGTTTCCTGCGGCATCCAAAACAATTTGTTTTCCGTTGCCCAGGGTAAGCACCGCCCCGGAATGACCCGCCGGCACATCGGCCACCAGTAATTCTTTTGCAGGGATGTGCATGCGCTGCTGTTTAAAAAAAGCAGCGGTGGCCAATACAAGTACTATACAAGCTGCAGCAGCTGACCACAGCCGGCGGCGCCTGCCCGTAGCGGCTTTTTTTTGCCGGCGATCTGCCCGCAGAAACGCTACCATCGCCTTTTCGGCGGCGTTGGAAGGCTCGGCTGAAGGCGGCGTGTTTTTTACATGATCCTGTAAAATCGCCAGCAGCGCCGGTTGGTATTGCTTTTGCAGCACCACGTCCATCAATTCCCGTTCTTCTTCCTCATCAGCTTCCTGACTTATATAGCGGTCAAACAGGTATTGTAGTCTTTCGGGTGTCATTTCCTTTAAACCAATTGTCTGTTAATAAAGAGTACCTGGGGAAGGGGAATGGGTTAGCGGGAAGAAAAAAAATATTCAGAAGATGAAAAACATTTTAAAGCTGGCTTTGCAATAGGCCCTGATAGCCTTTACTGCTTTTGCCAAATGTGCTTTCACGGTTTCGGGATGGATATGCATAACGCGGGCAGACTCCTCCCTCGACAGGCCTTCTATCTTCACCAGCTGGTATACCTGCTTTTGTTGGGGAGATAAGCCGTTCACCGCCTGGTGAAGCAGTTGCTGGTATTCTGACGCAAAAATGGATTCCATCGTATCATTATGATGCAGTTCCTCCGGGCGAAGGAGTGCAGCTTTCTTTCTTTCCATGGCGGCTTTCTTAAGCGCCTTGTATGATTTGTTACGTGCAATAATAAACAGGTAAGATTCAAAGCAATCTATCTGCAGCAAGTACTCCCGTCTTTTCCAAATAATAATAAAGACATCCTGCAGTAACTCTTCTGCGCATTCGGGTGAACGGGTAATGGTTAGTAAAACGGAGTAAACTTTACTCTTGTGGAGATTAAACAGTTTCAGGAAGGCCAGTTCATTGCCCGAGGCAACCATTGCCAGCAGCGCTTGTTCACTATAGTCGTTAACGGATTCCATACGACCCTTCTGAAATTGACATCATAGATATTTCCTGCCTGATAAATATACTACACTTGTTGTCATAAAGGCGGCTGCCGGCCTGGTAAATAACGATGCTTTTTTTGCCACTGATGATGCTTTTTTTGCTGGTGAAATGCCGGAAGGCCACGGTACTTCCGGGCGATAATATTGATCCATAAATTATTAGTACGAATTTTTGTTTATTTTGTGCGGAATAATTACACAGAGGCGCCAGCGTGCATATGAATCAACCAAAGTCAATTGATCCGGCTTCATTTGAAGAGCTTTTTCAGCTCCACTACACCTTTTTATGTGCCACCGCCTACCATATGCTGGAAGACGAGGACGCTGCCAAGGACGTGGTACAGGATTTTTTTCTTTACTGCTGGGATAAGCGGGCGGTGATCCGGATTACACAGAATTTTAAGAGTTATGCCATCCGGGCTGTCCGGAATGCCTGTATAAATTATATAAAAAGGGCCGGCAAAATTTCCTTCGATGAACCGGAGGTGCTGGAGCATGTGGCCAAACAGCCGGAAGAGGAAGAGGAAGATGCAGAGCTGCTTGCCGGCAGGGATGCTTCGCTGTGGGCGGCAATAGAACGCCTGCCTGCCCAGCGGCGACAGATTTTTTTATTAAGTAACCGGGATGGATTTAAATATAAGGATATAGCTGACCAGTTAAATATCTCCATAAATACTGTGAAAACACAGATCAAACTGGCCTATCAATACCTGAGGAAGGAGTGTGAATGGATGATAAAACTTGCCTCCATCTTGTTTTTTTTAAAAAATTAATCATTCGCCTTCACCCGTTTTTAAAACCTGGTTGCCTTTAATACGGACAAGTTATGGACACATCAGATAAGGATATAAATTGGGATAAACTGCTGGCGGCATTAGAGGGCACCAATACGGAGCTATTGAATGCGCAGGAGGAAGCCATGCTGAAAGAATCCAAGGAAATAAAGGAGCGGCTTGCCGTGCACGATAAATTTCCTGTGAATGAAGGCTGGCAGCGGTTTACTGCTGCCCGTGATATCCACCGCCCCAGGATAAAATGGTGGAAGCCGGCCTGGGAAATAGCTGCCGCCGCCGCGGTACTGGCCGTTGTCATCACTGCCGGGCTGCGTTTCTGGAAGAAAGAGTCCACGCATCATCCGCTGGCCGCATCCCAGGCAGATCTGCAGCCCTCCACGCGGGTACAACTGCTGGGAAACGGTAAAAGGATTGTGCTCGACAGCGTATCACAGACTTTACAATATAAGAATGGGGTGCAGGTGCAGGCTAACAGCGCCAGCATTGTTTACGAGGCGAAGAACGGAAAAGAGGAGACCATCACCATGGACACCCTGCTGGTACCACGGGGTAATAAGATCAGGGTAACGCTGGCAGATGGCACAGTTGTATGGATGAATGCCGATAGCCGGCTCGTGTGTCCAACCGCTTTTAACGGGAAGACCAGGGAAGTATCGATGGAAGGAGAAGCTTTTTTTGAAGTGGCGGCCAATTCACAACAGCCATTCGTAGTGCATACCGCTAAAATAGATATACAGGTATTAGGAACGGGTTTTAATGTAAATACCTACGAAACAACATCCGTACAAACTACCCTTACATCGGGAAAAGTTCGGGTAGGTCAGGAAAGCAGCGGGATTATACTAACACCGGGAGAACAATCTTGCTATAATGAAGAAACCGGCGCCTTAAGAAAGAAGGCGGTAGATATCAGGATTTTTACTGCCTGGAAGGATAACAATATTTATTTTGAAGATGCGTCATTATCAGATATTACAACCAGTCTTGGGCGCAGTTTTGACTATGATTTTAAATTCGAGGATGCTTCGCTTGCAGCATTAAGCTTTACACTGGATATGCAACGACCAACCAATTTACAGGATGTATTAAACAGGATCCACCTCACCATCGGAGATGTCAAGTTCCGGGTGCAAGGTAGAATGGTATATATAAGCCGCTAGCTCATAACCAGGGACATGAGAAATAAATAATGTATGTAGAAACGCTGCAGCCAACAGTGCTGCCTGGAGCTTCCATGGTGATATGCAGCCGGGAGTTACTGCTTTAACTTTAATATCGGACCAAAATGAAAAAAATGTTGGGCTTCCCTTCCGCCAGGAGGGTGTTGCAGGGCTTCGCCATGCGCTTATCGGGATTGTTTCTGCTGTTGTTAATAGTGGCTGCTGCTGCTGCACAGGACCCGGACCGGGATTTGCTGAATAAGCAGGTGTCCTATCATGCAGAGGGGCGACCCTTGTTAAAAGTGCTGAAAGAAATCCGCACGCTTACCGATGTGAGGTTTACCTATAATCTCGACATAATCCGTCAGCAGCCCGCTGTTACGGTGAATGCTAAATCAACCACGCTGGGAGAATTATTGAGGCTGATATTGGCTAACACCTCCCTGGCATTCGACGTGGATCTGGGCGGTATTGCTATTTACCCGCAGAACAGGAGCATTGCTCCCGACCAAAAAGTGATGATGATCGTAAGGGGACAGGTGACTACCTCCAGTGGTCCGCTGGCAGGAGTTACTGTGCAGGCTATCAATTCGAAAGAAGGTACGGTTACAACAAAAGATGGTTTGTTTTCATTAGCGGCTAATGAAAATGATCAGCTGCGTATTTCCATGGTAGGGATGAAAACAGTTTTTCATAAGGTAACCACCAGTGGAGGCGACCTCGTGATCATAAGACTGGATACCGTTAGTCAGGCTATCCAGGAAGTGGTGGTAAACGGATATCAGAAGATAGATGCGAAAATGGCCACTGCCGCTATATTTAAGCTCGACGCCAAAGAGGTGATAGAACCGGGCGTTACTTCGGTTGATCAGATGTTACAGGGAAAGGTGCCGGGTTTAATGGTGATTAACAGCTCCGGCAGCGTAAACGCCAGGCCAACGATCCGCATGAGAGGTACGTCCACGTTTGTTGGAAACGGCAGCCCGCTGTGGGTGATAGACAATGTGGTACGCCCTGATCCGGTGGATATATCCTCCACTCAACTTAATACCGCCATTACCGATGGGCAGAGTGGTGATTATTCCCTGATAGGCGGAGCTGTGAGCGGACTTAATCCATACGACATAGAAAGTATTACTTTTCTCAAAGATGCTGCCGCTACGGCCATTTATGGTGTACGTGCCGCTAACGGGGTAATAGTAGTTACCACGAAAAAGGGAAAGGCCGGCCCCATGCAGATAAACTATAACACGAATTTTTCTTTCCAGCAACGTCCTTCCTACAGTAATCTTGCATTGATGAATTCCAAGGAAAGGGTAGCATTCTCCCGGGAGATGGTGGCCGATAAAACGAGTTATAGCGGATCCTATAATGCTTTCAAGGAAAGTATTTCCTATGAAGGATTGTTACAGGCATTATACGCCAGGAGAATAACAGAAGATCAGTTCAAAACAGCTGTTGCAAAGCTGGAAACCAATAATACAGATTGGTTCAAAACGTTATTCAGAAATTCCTTTGGCATGACCCATTCTGTTAGTATGAGCGGAGGAGTGGGCAAAACTACCTACTATGGCTCGGTGAGTTACTCAGATAACAATGGGGCAGCTCAACAGGATGGAAATAAAAGATATACCGCAGATTTGTCTGTGCATTCGGAAGCTAATTCAAAATTATCGGTAGACCTCAGATTGACAGGAAGCTATGGAAAATCCCAGGGATATTATCCAGGCGTAAACCCGTTGACATATGCCCTGAAAACCAATCGGGCTATTTCACAAGATGCGGTTTACCCCGTATCGGGTTCTACTGATTTTAACCAGTACCCGGTGCCGCCGTCAATCACCTATAATATGCTGAACGAAATAGCTTCATCGGAAAATCATGCCAGTACCAGGTCTATGACGGCAGCCATTACACTCAGTTACAGAATTTTAAAGGGACTGCAGTTCACGAATGCCTCTAACATCGTAACAGATGCCGCAGAACAGATGTCGGCAGCTTACGACAAAAGTAATTATATCTCTTCCCGGCGGGGATGGAATATCGATTTTACACCTACAGATATCCAGGCGGCGAAGTCCCAGATACCTTACGGGGGATTGGCTACCATTTCCAACATGAATTCGCTGAAAGTTGATACCCGTAATGATCTGATGTATACGATGGATTTGTTCAGCGGCAGGGATCAGCTGATATTAACCGCCGGTAACCAGATTACATCTATACAGATGAAGGGAGCTGGTTCTACGGAGCCGGGTTACTTTCCCGACAGAGGGCAGCAATTTTTTGCCAGTGAGTACAGCCGCCAATACTACAGCCGCCATACTATCACCAACACGGTGAGCAATGTAGTATCGATGTATGGAAATGCTATTTACAGCCTGAATAACAAGTATGTGGTAACAGGAACCATTCGTACAGATGGTTCAAACCGGTTTGGACAATATTCCAATGCGAAATTTTTACCCAACTATGGTTTGTCTGCCAGGTGGAACCTGGACAATGAAAACTTCCTGAAAAACAACCGGCTGTTCAGCGGTGTGGTATTGAGAGCTTCTTTCGGTACCCAGGGGGCCGTTGTAGGAGCCGTTGGACCGGAACTGATCGCCTCTTACGAGAGGTCCGGGAGCATTAATCCTATTACCGGTGTACCTTACCTGGGTATCAAATCTTTACCATATCCTGATCTGAGATGGGAAAAAACATACCAGTGGAATTTTGGTGCAGACCTGTCGGTTTTCGATAGAAGACTAAACTTCAACCTGGACTATTATCTGAAGAAAAGCGTAAACCTTATCAGTCCCCGTCAGATTGCTTACGAATACGGAATGGACCAGATGTATGAGAACGCCGGAATTGCACTGAACCGCGGACTGGAGCTGGTGATGAATGTGGAAATTATCCGCAGGAAGAATACCAACTTCTCGCTTCGCTTTATCAACAGCTGGAACCAGAATGAGGTAGCAGAAACAGATACCAGGAACAGCTATGTGACCTATCTTGATGGAACAGCCCTCATCCCGGGTAAACCGAGATCGGCTTTTTATTCTTTCTCCTACAAGGGGCTTGATCCGCAAAATGGAATGCCAACATTCAATTACCTGAATGCGAAAGAAATGACAAATGACCCGGCCAACTTCCTGGTTTATTCCGGTCACATATACCCGACGATAAGCGGCAGCTTTTCTTCCAATTTCAGGTATAAGAATTTTTCAGTGAGCGGAGATTTTTATTACGCATTTGGGGCACATAAACGGCTGAATCCTTTGTTTAACCAAAACTCAAAAGGAATAGGCGTTCCGAATCCGTTCGACAATGCCAACAGGGCATTTACAGACCGCTGGCGCAAACCCGGCGATGAAGCGACGACAGATATTCCCAGGATCGTGGATCAGTATGGTGGCGGCAGCCAGGTACAGCTGCCGATCATTGTTGCAGGAACCTCCGTATCTACTTCACCCACACTGTATGCATATGAAGCCTATGATAAGTCTGACCTGAGAATAGTCAACAGCAGTTTTCTCCGTTGCAGGAATTTATCGTTTAACTACTCAGTTCCCGCTAAGGTATTGGGCCGGTCTGGTGTGAAAGGCATGGCGATGGGCCTGTTTGTGAGGAACGTATTTACCGTTGCCAGCAAAAAGCTCCAGGGCCAGGATCCGGAAATAGAAGGAGTAGGCACCGATGCCCTTCCGATTACCAGGCAGTATGGATTTAGTATGAACGTAAATTTTTAAACCGGTACCTTAAAAATATAGTGTATGAAAAGAATTTTTGTTATCGCGTTACTGGCGTTAGGTATGGTTTCCTGTAAAAAATTCCTGGAGGAAAAGTCGCAGACAGACGTAATACCTAAAACGACGAAGGATTTTGGTGAAATACTATATACAAATGGTTATCCTACTTCGGGTACATTATTGCAACCGCATTTAACCCTGATGGACGATGATGTGCAATGCTATAATGGCCCGGCATTGGATGGATTGCAGGATTATATTACCACCAACGCAGCGGCCTTTCAATGGCAACGGGATTTTATTGACCGTTGTCAGGAGGCGGGTAGTATGGATAAAGACGCGTTCAACTCCTGGCGTACTTATTACAAGCTGATACTGGGCGCCAATGTAGCCTTGCAATACCTGGATAAATCGGAAGGCAGCGCCACAGAAAAAATGATGTATAAGGGAGAAGCGTATGCGTTAAGGGCATTCTATCATTTTATGCTGGTGAACTTATATGCAAAGCCCTATAATGATGCTACCACCACACCGGATAAACTGGATGGTGTGCCGCTGATGCTTTCTGCTAACCTGTCGGAAGCACTGCCTGCCAGGAGTACGGTGAAGGAAGTATATAACCAGGTTGTAAGCGACCTGGATAGCGCCGCTAATCTCCTGGGCCAGGTGAAGTCCGATCAGAAATTATTCCGTATTTCCCATGTAGCAGTGCACCTGCTGGCAAGCCGGGTATACCTGTACATGGAACAATGGAATAAGGTGATAGAAAATGCAGACTATGTATTGTCTTATCATCCGCAGTTGATGGAGCTGAATGGCTGGGGGGATCCGGAGCCAATTAGCAAGCCGATACTTGGCGGTGGTAATGTTGAAACCATCTGGTATTACGGAAGTATGCTCGAGCAATTCCCGAAAGGGATAGGACAGGCCTACGAAATTTCTGCCAACCTGGCCGCTTGTTTTGATGCCAGCGATTTGCGCAGCCAGGTTTATTTTAACGCCACACCAGACTGGCTCAAGCAATGGGTAACTCCTGATTATACCTGTCAGAAGTCGGCCGGTGGTTCAGACAATTTTGGCAACATGGGATCTGCCTGGAGAAGTTCTGAAGCATACCTGAACCGCGCAGAAGCATATATACAGCTGTATAAAACCAAAGGAGATGCCGGCGCTGCTGCGGAAGCACTGAAGAGTTTGAATACGCTCCGTGCAAAACGTATCGACAGAAGCAGTTTTACCAACTGGGAAATGAAGCCGGCCGATACCCTGCTGCAAATGTGCCGCATGGAACGCCGCCGGGAACTTTTCCGGGAATGCGCGCATCGCTGGTTTGACCTCAAGAGATACGGTATGCCTGCGATCAGGCATGTTTTTACGCCGGATATGAGTACAACCGTTTCCTATAAACTGGATGCAAGAGATCCGCAGTATGTTATTCCTATTCCGAACGAAGTGCTGCTGAGAAATACACAGTTGCCGCAAAACCAGCAAATAGCGGGTCTCCGGCAGCCACAATAGTTACCTTATCTTCTGATCTATAATTTATGTTTTATGCGCCATTTCCTGTTACGCGCCATCACCGGTAGTTGTTTACTGTTCATAACATGGGGGCTGCTTTCCTGTAGCAAGGAAAAGACGCTGAGTCCGAATGACCCGCCTGTTTTCTATAACCTGCCCCAGGGGAATCATCCTTACGATGATTCGATCGTTGCTTTTAATAAAAAGTACGGCAGCTATATATTGTATAAGTTCACACAACAGGACTTTGCTTATGACCTTACCAGTTATGTTCCCATGATAGCCGCTAATGCCAACCAGGCTTATGTACAACAAACACTGACTTTTTTCAGAACACAATGCCTGGATCTTTACCCGGAAACATTTTTGCGGAAAACAATGCCATTCCGGATTGTGCTGGCAGCTTACCTGGACACCATTATCTCGTCACTCGGCAAGCCGGTAGATACCAGCCGATCGCTGACCGGGTTTACTGCCAGTCACAATATGATCGCTATCGGATGGGCCGACAGTACCCTGCAACAACATTCTCCGCAGGAGCTCAGACAGGTTAAGGCATATTTGAACAGGTGTTATTTTCAACAGGCACTGCTAAGCGGGGCATTGATCATACCTGATGTATTTATGCGGCTCGGTCCTGCCGGTGGTTACCAGTATGTAACTGGCTTCCAGCCCGAAAAAGGAATGCTGGAAGCGCCCAGTTCCGAAGATGCCGGTCGTAATGCTTCTGCTACCTGGGATTTTCTTTGTTATATCAATGCTATCACCGGTCATACAAAAGCAGAACTGGATGCCACCATCCTGAGCCCTTCCGTTGACAGGAACGGGAAAATACAGGAGAAATATGACGCCCTGGTCAGGTATTTTAAAACCCAGTATGGGGTGGATTTACAAGCGGTAGGAGATCACCGGTAAATCGTTGTTTTTCTAACCAGCCATACGGCGTTGTTTAAACTATGAAACATTTTATGAATGGCGTTCTTTCAAAGAAATTATTATTGTCAGGATGCCTTACTTTTTATATTTTAACCGGAAAGACACAATCCAATGAAGCGGTGGTTTACAATGCAACCACCGCTTTTGCATTGTCGGAAAACTCATCCGGCGTAGCTTCCCGTACACCGGATGGCAGGCCTGGCGCAGGCTACCGGCAAAACAAGGCGGACTATGGAATTGCTATATCGTTCGATACATTGACCCGCACAGTAAACGGTGTTGCGGAAATTACCTACACCAATAACAGCAGCCAGGCATTACCCTATATATGGCTGATGGCCGGTCAGAACCGTTTCCGTAAGGACTCGCGGGTGGCACAGCTCACACCTGCCAGGGGCGCCCGGTTTGGCGTACAGGAGTATACCGCGGGGTGCGAGATCACCTCCATGGAAACAGGTGCTAACAGGCGGTCAATGCAAATGGCTATATACCAGGTAACAGATACTTATGTTAAAGTAATGTTGTCAAGTCCTCTGCTGCCTGGTAAGAAAGCCGCTATCCGGGTGGCCTATCACTTTCAGTTGCCCTATAACGGTTCAGACTATATGGGGATTCTGAACACTGCACATGGCGCTGTTTATCAACTGGGTTCAGTGTTTCCCCGTGTAGCCGTATACGATGATATACAGGGATGGAATGCATTGGCCAGTGGCTATTTTGTAGAGCCGGGATCGCTGGACATGCGTATTACGGTCCCTTCCGGATTAATAGTACAGGGCACCGGCGAATTAAAAAACCCGGAAGCCGTATTGTCGCCGGCACTCTTAGCGCGCTACCGGCATGCCTGGAAAAGTGATACCGTGGTGAACATCCGGTCGGCCAACGAGGTAACGAATCCGGCGGGATCATCCGGTCGCAGCCGTACCTGGCATTTCACAGCCGATAATGCGGGCGACGGAATGTGGGGCATCTCTGCTTCTTTTATCTGGGATGCCGTAAAAGTAAACCTGCCTTCCCGCCGCACGGCGCTTGCCATGGCATTGTATCCACCCGAAAGCAATCCCGAATGGAGAAAAATAACCGGGCAAATGAAAACGATACTGGAAACCTATTCCGGTTTATGGACGCCCTATCCTTATACCACCTCCGTGAATATCGCCGGTTCTATCACCGGCGTGGCAGCTCCGGCGGTTTCCGTGATTGACTACCAAAAAAGCAGCTATGGTAACACACTCTGGACGAAAACCAATCATGAGCTGGGACATTCCTGGTTTAACATGATGATTGCGGCCGACAGTAAAAACGGTTGGATGGCAGAAGGACTCAATACCTTTATCAACCAGGTTAATTGTGATACACTGGGTGGAGAAAGACCATTCACCATCAGCGATGCGATTAACCGTCTGTCGGTTAATATGAGCATCCCTTCGCTGAATACGCCGGCATCTTCTGTGCGGCCTGGCATTATGGCGATGGTGATGTATATTAAACCTGCGGTGGCGTTGTATTTGCTGAGAAATAAAATAATTGGCAAAGAAAAATTTGATCCCGTGTTCAAAGGGTTTATGATGGACTGGGCTTTTAAGCACCCCACTCCCGGCGACTTCTTCCGCACCATGGAAAATGGAACCGGAGAAGACCTGGGGTGGTTCTGGCGCGGCTGGTTCCTGAACGACTGGAAACTGGACCAGGCCATCAAAGAGGTAGCGTATGTAAATAATGACCCGGCACAGGGCGTAAATATTACAATGGTCAACCGTGGAGAACAGGTGATGCCTGCGGATGTGGAGATCCGGGAAGTCAATGGCAAAACAACCCTGCTCCACTTCCCGGCTCAGGTATGGCAAACAGACTCTGTACATACTTTTCATTACGCCTCCTCTGCCGCACTGGAAAACGTAATACTGGATCCGGGAAAAGAACTGCCGGATACCAATAGGAGCAACAATGTGTGGAAGACTTTGTCAACTTTTTCTATCCGATAAAAATACACACCGGAAATCCCGGTATTTATTGAATCCCTGTAGTGATACCTCCCTTTCGGGAGGTATCTTTTTTTGTTAGCAGCGCTGATTATTTTTTCGGCTGCCATTCACCCTTTTTTCCTTCCTGGTTGCCTATAAAAAAGAGATATCCAACATCATTTGTTCACACTAATTTAACAGCAACATGACTATGTGCACGGGAAGGAAGTATTTTCTTTCTTTTATCGTAACCACAGTAACCGGCTTCCAGTTAATGGCCCAGCAGGTTGTGACAAACGACCAATTGGCTTATAGAAGTGCGGTTGCAAAAGCCACCTTCAGAAAAATCAACAAAGAGCATTTCGGCCCCAAACCCGTTAACGATGCTTATGCTGCCGCTGTATGGAAGCAGCTTTTTCAAACGCTTGATCCTAACAGTAACCTGTTTTTACAGGGTGATGTGAACAAGCTGGCCGTTTATAAGAACCAGGTTGATGATGAAGTGAATGCCGGTTCTACCGCTTTTTTTGAAGCAACCTATGCTGTATATAGTAAGCGCGTAAGCGAAGCAGAAACGCTTTGTATGAAAATACTGCAACAGCCGTTTGACATGGAGAAAAAAGAGACGGTGATGGCCTGGAGAAAAGATCAACCTTTTCCTGTTAGTGAAGCAGCCAGGGAAGACCTCTGGCGCAAGCTCCTCAAATACTATACCCTGCGCCATTACATGGAGATGGAGAAGGCGGCCGGCAATACTGCCAAAACTAAAAAAGGTGTGGATGCAGCCCTGGAAGCAAAAGCCCGTGAAAAAGTACGCAACTGGTATGCAGAGTATTTCCGCAAAGCCACAGGGAAGAATGCAGCCAATGAAAAGTTTGCGCAGTATATGGAAGTGGCAGTAGCGGAAATAGATCCGCATACCGCCTATACCGCTCCTGAAGACAAAACCTTCAACGACATGCTCACTAAAAAATATTGTGGTATTGGCGTGGAGTTGGCTACAAAAGAATCTGATTTTTATATCAAGCGGATGATGCGGGGTGGCGCTGCTTATAAAAGCGGCCTGGTAAAAGAGAATGATATTATTGTGGCCATAGCAGATGCCAAAGGCGCTATGAAGCCGGTAAGCGGCTGGGAGTCGAACCAGGTGAGCTCGATGATCCGCGGTGATAAGGGTTCATCTGTAACGATGAAGTTACAACAACCCGGAGAAGCCGCGAGAACGGTGACCCTGAAAAGAGATGAGCTGGTGGATATGGAGAACAGGGCAAAGAGTGCTTTGATCGAAAAAGACGGAAAAACATTCGGCTACATTTATCTGCCGCTCTTTTATGTGGACCCGAACGGACAGATGCTTAGCGGCGCAGCAATGGATGTATTCCGGGAAGTGGCGAAACTGAAGGAATACGAGGTAGATGGTATCATCATGGACCTTCGCGGCAATGGCGGTGGGGCGCTTGATGAAGTGGTAAGAATGAGCGGATGTTTTATGCCATCAGGTCCGGTAACTATGCTCAAATCGAAAGATAGTATTAAGAGTTATGTATCTCCTGCCATACCGCCTACTTTCGAAGGACCACTGGCTGTGTTGGTGGATGAAGGCAGCGCTTCGGCTTCTGAAATTTTTACTGCCGCTGTACAGGATCGTGGCCGCGGTATTGTAATAGGAACCAGTTCTACATTCGGCAAGGGAACTGCCCAAACAGTTACCAGTATGGGTAAGATGGGTAACCCCGAGAAAGGAATTCCGGATACGAGCTATGGCAGCATTCGGCTTACCAAAGAAAAATTTTACCGGATCACAGGTGTTTCCACGCAGCTGAGGGGCGTAACACCGGATATTATCCTGCAGGACAGGATGTCGCTGGAATCGATCATGGAAAAAGACTATCCTTCCGCGCTGGCGTATGATTCCATTGCGCCAACTACTTATAACCGGACCCCGTTTGCATTCAACTTTGATGTGGTGGTGAAGCATGCCAACGATCGGATACGCAACAATCCCGCATTGAAAGATATCGTTGCCGATATGCGCCGGCTGAAACAACTGCGCGAAGCACCGGTGCAGCTGAACATAGCGGTGTTCCGTGAGTCGTACCTGGCAACCGCGCAGCTGGAAAAAAAACTGCAGCAATCCAGGGAGCTGAAAGAAGGACAGTACCTGCATATGCAGCCGGCAGAAGTAAGAAGCGCAAATCCTGCCGCTTTAAAAACAGATCCTGTAGAAGCGGCGCATAACCAGGAATGGGTACAGAAAATGGGTAAGGATATTTATTTAAAAGAAACAGTTGCTGTACTGGAAGATATACTGGCCAACACGAAATAAGATATCGTATTCCTGATATTTTGAAAAAACAAACCGTTTAAACTTAACGCTAAAAGCATCTGATTATGATAAGAAAATTTTTGCTGTTTTTTCTGACTACCAGCAGCCTGGGAGCGCTGGCGCAACAACCGGCTACTTCTAATGAAACCAAAGAGGTAGTGATTACCGGTAAGATCGATAACCTGCCGAACGATTCCATGATGATAATAGTGGAACCATATACCGGTGAGTGGGATTCGGCGATCGTTAAAAATCACAGTTTCCAGATTAAACACGCGATGCCAAAAGGCGGAAGTGTGTATATCATAAAATTCGGTTCCGCGATGGATGAAAATAACGCAGCTATCGTATACCTGGAAGAAGGCAAAATGCATATTACCGGTAAAGGCGCTGATCTGAGGAATATTACCTACTCAGGTTCTTCCTGGGTAAACGAATGGCAGGAGGTGATGACGATGACTTCTCCGGAAAATCCTGACAACAAAAAATTTGCGGCACTGGAGAAGAAATACTGGGATGCAAAACTGATAGGAGATGAAGATGCAACGGAGAAATATGAAAAAGAAGCAGGCACTGTGCAGGAAGGTCAAAAGGCAATGTACCGGGAATGGATAAAGAAACACCCGAATTCAGGTGTAACCGGTTATTTGCTCACGGTATTTTTCCAGAAGGAAAGTGAAAAAGAAGAACTCTATGCTTCCCTTGGAGAGCATGCCAAACAATCGCGTATACTGATGCGCTGGAAAAATCCGGGTAAAGTAGATCCCTCACCATTGGCCCTCCATACCGATGATAGCCAGGATGCGCGCGGAGCCTTGGCCGGCGCTCCTAAAACAGGAGTAGCAGCACCTGCCATTAACCTGCCGGATGTAGACGGCAAAATGGTGAGCCTGGAAGACTTTAAAGGTAAGTATGTATTGGTGGATTTCTGGGCAAGCTGGTGTTCACCTTGTATAGATGCTATGCCGGCGCTGAAGGCAACGCACGAAAAATTCAAGGATAAAAATTTTGTGATCCTGGGTGTATCCCTCGATTCAAAGAAGGAAGGCTGGGTGAAAGGTATTGAGAAACATCAGTTGAACTGGCGTCATGTGTCTGACCTGAAAGGATGGGGAAATGAAGCTGCCAAAGCATATGGTATTTCTGCTATCCCTGCCAGTCTGCTGATCGGACCTGATGGAAAGGTAGTAGCCCTGAACCTGGGTGGCGAAGCGCTGGATAAGAAGCTTGCTGAACTCCTGCCATAAACATCTTCTGTTAATCTTGTAAATAGCTGGCCGTGCAGCGGTTCAAAATTGCTGCACGGCTTCGCCTGTTATCAACTGTTATGAAACATCTGTTAAAAATAGCGATGCTCCTGGCCCTGCCGGTTATTTGCAGGGCAGGCGAAGGATTTGTGATCAAAGGAAATGTGCGTGGTATTGTGAGCGGTTACGTATCCATAACGGAATATATACACCTGCGGGAAACAGGTAAAGAAGAGGCCGCGCCGCCAAGAGTACGTATTGAGAATGGCGAGTTCACCTATGCAGGTAAGCTGGAGCATCCTGTGATGGTAAGACTGAAAGTAAGTACCCGTGAATTTTTTGTTTACCTGGAGAATACCTCCTACACGGTTACCGGCCGGCTGGACTCATTATCAGCCGCCTCTTTCCAGGGAGGACCATTAAACGACGAATTCCAGCGTTTCCTGGCCAGTGGTAAGTCCGAAATAGCGTATATCAAAGAAAATCCCAATAGCGGGGTATCTGCTTACCTGGCGCTGAAGCAATCTACCGGCACCTATGAAAAGGCATTGGCCGCCTACGATTTACTGGGACCTGCTGCGCGGAACACTTGGGCAGGAAAAGAATTAACGGCCACCATAGCGGCGTTTAAAAGAGGCGCAGCGGGGGCTGTCTTCCCTAACCTGAAACTTACAGATGCCAACGAAAAAGCGATTTCAATTAAACAGCTGAAGGGCAAAATAGTGGTGCTCGATTTCTGGGCATCCTGGTGCAGCCCATGTCGCGCCTATATTCCCACCATGCGGGAGCATTATAACAAGTATCAGCCAAAAGGGGTGCAGTTCATGAGTGTGTCGGTAGATGAAAATAAACAGAAATGGAAAGACGCCATGGATGAACTTAAAATGGAGTGGACGCAAACATTGGCTGATGGTGCTTTTGAAGATGGTAAAGGAGTAAAGGAGCTATTGCATATCTACTACATACCTCATGTTATTATAGTAGGGAAAGATGGAAAGATTGCTGCTTCGCTGGACTATTCCACGAAAGATCAACTGGATAAAAAACTGGATGAACTGTTGAAATAACGCCTTTATGGCGCCTGTTTATTTTTGAAAATGTATTATGAGCAGTATACTAAAAATTGACCGCCTTTCTCACAGGTATGGCGCTTCCTGGGCCATACGTGATATCAATATGGAAATAAACCAGACAGGAGTAGTGGGATTGCTTGGCTCTAATGGCGCTGGTAAATCAACCACTATGAATATCATGTGCGGGGTATTAAATCAAACAGAAGGGCATGTATATATTGATGGCGTGGATGTGCGTGAACATCCGGAACAGGCTAAAAAGAACATCGGGTTTCTGCCACAGAATCCCCCGGTATACACAGATCTTACGGTAGATGAATACCTCACGTACACCGCGGAGCTCCGGCTGATTGAAAAATCGGTCAGGCAGAAGGCCGTAGCGGAAGCAAAAGAGCGTTGTGGTATTTCGCACTTTAGTTCCCGTTTGATTGGTAATCTTTCCGGTGGCTACCGGCAGCGTGTGGGTATTGCCCAGGCGATCATTCATAAGCCCAAACTGGTAGTGATGGACGAGCCTACCAATGGACTTGATCCTAACCAGTTGATCGAAGTGAGAAAACTGATCCGGGAAATTGCGAAAGAACATACGGTACTCCTGTCTTCGCACGTGCTGTCGGAAGTACATCTCTTATGCCGCGAAGTGGTGATGATAGAAGGAGGGCGTATGATTTTCTCCGACTCTATGGACGCTTTCAATAATTATGTACAGCCGCACAGTGTGCTGCTCCGGATGGAGAACCCGCCACCGGAGGCCGAACTGAAGGCCATTGCAGGGGTTACCCGGGTGGAGCTGCTGAGCGACCGTCAGATCCGCATCTATTTTGATGGCAGCCGCGACATCACGGAGCGTATCATTGCCAGCAGTGTACAAAATGGATGGCGTTTGCAGGAAATCGCACTCGACAAAAGCCTGCTCGACGATATTTTCAAGCAACTTTCAAATCAATCGCACCAATAACTTATATACATGAAGATGATATTTAAAATTGCGAAAACGGAACTGAGGAACCTGTTTTATTCGCCGGTGGCCTGGTTTTTAACAGTCGCATTTATGGTGCAGTGCGGGGTTTATTATTGCGCACCCTTGGTTACTTCTGCCAGGTGGCAGGATATAACCATGAAGAGTATGCCTAAATTTAAGGACTGGGGTTCATCATTAACTGTTCAGTTATTTTTGGCAGGGGATAGTATTTTCAAGAATGCATTGGAGAACCTGTACCTGTTTATCCCGCTGCTGACCATGGGACTGATCAGCCGCGAGGTGAACAATGGTACTATTAAGTTATTGTATTCTTCCCCGGTAAAAACCAGGGAAATAGTATTGGGAAAATACCTCGCTATCATGTTGTACAACATGTTGCTGGTATCGGTGATTGGCATTTTTATGCTACTGGGCATTTTCCAGATCCAGCACGCCGACTATGGCCTGTTATTATCTGCCTTGCTGGGCTTTTACCTGCTGGTATGTACCTATACTGCGATTGGATTGTTTATGAGCAGCCTGACCAACTACCAGATAGTAGCGGCTATTGGCAGCTTTATAGTGATCCTGATATTGAGCCGTATCGGTGGCTTATGGCAGAAGTATGATGTTGTGAGAGACCTTACCTATTTTCTTTCCATCTCCGGCCGTACCGTGAAAATGTTGAAGGGGCTGATTACTTCTAAAGATGTTATTTATTTCCTGCTGGTCATTTTCATGTTTATTTCTTTTACGCTGATTAAGCTGAAATCGGGTCGTGAATCAAAATCATGGTTGGTGAGTGCATCGAAGTATGCAGGTGTAGTAGTTCTTGTGCTAAGCGTTGGTTATTTCAGTTCCCGCCCGGCATATATCGCGTATTGGGACACCACGGCGGGTGATTATAATACCCTGCATCCGAATGTGCAGAAGGTGATAAAAGAGATGGGACCCGGAAAGCTGGAAGTGACGCTGTACACCAATTTGCTTGGCGGCGGTGCTCCTAAAGGGTTTCCTCAGGGCAGGAACGACTATTTGACGAGTGTGTGGGAGCGTTATCAACGTTTCAAACCGGATATTGAATTTAAGTATGTATACTACTACGATACAGATGATAAAGACAGTATGGTATACAAAACCATGCCGGGAAAAAGCTTGCCGGAAATCGCGCAACAGGTAGCAAATGGCTTTGATCAGCCTTTATCTTTATTTAAGCCACCGGCTGAAATACGGAAAATGATTGACCTGCAGCCGGAAAATTACCGGGTGGTAATGGAGTTGAAGTATAACGGGCAGCGGACGTTCCTCCGTACTTTCGATGACGCTACTTTTTGGCCGGAAGACGAGCATATAGCCGCTGCATTAAAAAGAGTGATGCAGGCTAAATTACCAAGAATCACTTTCCTGACGGGGCACCTTGAACGGGATATTTATAAAAAGGGAGAACGGGATTACCAGTTACTGGTGTATGCAAAAGATTACCGTCAGTCGTTGATGAACCTGGGATTTGATTCAGACACGCTTTCTGCCGGGAGGGAAATACCTACAGATATCTCCATGCTGGTACTGGCCGATCCGAAAACGGCGCTGGATCAGTCCAGCCGGGACAGGATCAGTGAGTATGTCAATAAGGGAGGCAATATGATGATATTGGGTGAACCTGGTAAACAACAGGTACTGAACCCGGTTTTGCAACCGATGGGAACACAGCTGGAAGATGGTAAACTGGTGGAAGTAACCGGGTATGAAATGCCCGATATGATAAAACCTATGTTGACGCCTGGTATGGCTGAAATGGCCAGGGATGGCGTGTCCAAAGCGTTTTACAGTAAAATGGCGGATGGCGATACGTTGCTGACGGTAGACATGTCCGGAACAGCGTCTGTTGCAGCTGCCGATACCAGTGGGTTTACATCCAAGGTATTGCTGGCCACCAGGCCCGGAAAGGATTGGTTAAAGAAAGGCGCCCTGGTAGCTGATTCTGCGGCCCCGGTGTTCAATGCGCTGGAGGGTGATACGAGGAGGCCGTCTTACGCTACAGCGATGGCGCTTTCACGTAAGGTGGGCAACAAAGAGCAACGTATTATTGTTTGCGGGGACGCCGACTTTATGAGTACAATCCGTCAGAAAACCAGCCTTACTTTTGTTTGCCGGGAAATGTTCTGCTGGCTCAATTACGAAGCCTTTCCAATCTATGGACCATTGGCTATGCCGGAAGATGGCTTGCTCCGCACCTCCTATGCGGGCGCCAATACCACTTATATACTGTTTGTATGGGTGCTGCCGGCCCTGATTGCCTTAGTAGGAACCATATTACTGATCCGTCGTAAAAGACAATAAAAAGGAAAATATGATCTTGCATACAGACGAGCAAACAATTGATGATCTCCGGATATTTGGTAAGCGGGATGTCGCAGGTATCTATGATATCTATAATCATACCCATACCCGGGGGGGAGAAAAGATACTGGAGGAAATGTTTCGTCATCCGCTTTCCGATAAAGACCAGATCAACCAGCGGAGCAGTATCATCGGGCATTTTGCCCGTTTAAATACCCCATTTCCTTTTGAAGCGCCATTATTTGATATGGCCGAAAAGTATTTGTCGCACGGTGACGCACATACGCAACACCCCGGTGCACAGTATGTGCTCAGTGAAAAAGATATCAGCAACGGGGTAAGTGCGGTGATAACATTGTTACAACAAACCCGGCAACTTATTCAGGGCAGCGCTATTACCGCCATTGCTGCCTATGCACCGGAGCGGGCGGCCATTGAATTGTTGCTGGCCGCTTCCGCGCTGGAGCCTGCGTTGAATGAAAAACAAAAGAACAAGTTGTCTTATGGCGCCATTACTGCCTACGACCAGCTTTTCAGGATCCGGGAGCGTCATAAAATCACGCAGCTGCTGGGATACCTTTATTATCTCGATGTATATTTATCGGTAGCAAAAGTAGCAACAGACAAGCATTTGATATTTCCAAACGCATTGGACAAAGGCCCCTGCCAGCTGAAACTGGAAGGCGTATATCATCCGGCGTTGGCCAATCCTGTGGGTAATAACGTGACCATGACGGTTAGCCGCAACGTGATTTTCCTCACCGGCGCCAATATGGCGGGGAAATCTACTTTCCTGCGCGCTATGAGTACCGCGTTATATATTGCGCATATGGGATTCCCGGTGGCGGCAAAGGCTATGGAATTTACCGTATTGGATGGCATCTATACTACTATTAATCTTCCTGATAACCTGGGTATCGGCGCCAGCCATTTTTATGCAGAAGTATTGCGTGTGAAAAAAATGGCTGCAGAACTGAAGAGTGGTAAATCCCTGCTGGTAATATTCGATGAGCTTTTCCGCGGTACCAACGTAAAGGATGCGCACGAAGCAACAGTAGCCGTTACCGCAGCTTTTGCCAGGAAGAAAAACAGCATGTTTGTGATCTCGTCGCACATCGTAGAAGCGGGAGAGGACCTGCAGCAGGAACCTGGGATAGGTTTCCTGTACCTGCCCACCCGCATGAAAGGACATGTACCGGAATATACTTATACACTGGAAGAAGGAATTACAGACGACCGCCATGGTATGCTGATTATTCGTAACGAAGGTATACTGGACATATTGAAAAACGGCCGTAAGCCTGGTAACGTGGCAGAAGTAAAAAACAACATTGCTAAAAAACAGATACAACAACCATGAGCTTTAGTATAGACAGGCAAACAATGGATGAACTGAACCTGTTGGGCAAGTACCGCAACGGTTCTGTATATCATTTGTTCAACCAGGTAAAAACACGTGGTGGCGAGCGGTTATTAGACGAGATGTTCCTGCATCCGCTGGAGAAGGCTGCTGCCATCAATGAAAGAAGCAGCACCTTCCGCTACTTCCAGGAGCTGGGAATGAGTTTTCCTTTTGACGTAGCCCAGGTGACGATGGTAAGAGAGTACCTGGATACCAGTACCGGAAAAAGTGCGGCGGTGATGCTGGGAGATATTTTTGTGAAGAAGCTGCTTTCCGGCTTAACCCGTGATGAACGTTATCGTAAAATTGTACAGGGTTTACAGGCAGCCATTGTTATCCTGAAAAAATGTTATGCTGTGCTGGAAGGAATGGCGGCAGATCCCGGGCCTTTTGCCGGCCGGGTAGCAGCATTGCGGCAGGTATTATCCGATAAGGGATTGGAGCGCCTGCTGAACACGGATATTTATCAGGCCTTACCGGTTAAAATGCTGGCGCAGTATGACCACCTGTTGAAAGGCCGTTTTAGTAAAGAGATGGAGGATATCCTCACATTTATTTATGAGCTGGATGTAAATATTGCCGTGAGTAATGTGGCCCGTTCCAGGGGCTTTACCTATGCCCAGGCGCTGGCGCCGGAAAAAAATACATTTGCCGTAGCAGGCCTCGGTCACCCCTGTATTGAAAAGGCGGTGGGTAACGATGTATCCCTGCACGGGCATAATAACGTACTTTTTCTCACAGGGGCAAATATGGCGGGTAAATCCACGCTGATGAAATCCATCGGTATCGGGATGTACCTGGCGCATATGGGCTTCCCTGTTGCCGCAGAGCGGATGCAGTTTTCCGTGCGTGAAGGACTTTATTCTTCCATCAACGTGTCGGACAATATTCATCTTGGTTACAGCCATTTTTACGGAGAGGTAGTCCGCGTGAAGCAGGCAGCCCTGGCTGCAGCTACCGGAAAACGCCTGCTGCTCATGTTTGATGAACTGTTTAAAGGAACCAACGTAAAAGACGCCTATGATGGCACGCTGGCGGTAACCGCGGCGTTTGCAGCATATACTGATTGCCTGTTTATTGTTTCCACCCATATCATTGAAGTGGGTGAGGCGCTGCGGAAATACGACAATATTCAGTTTGCCTTTTTGCCTACGGTGATGGAGGGATCCCGTCCGCGATATACTTACAAGTTAGCGGAAGGAATCACAGAAGACCGGCAGGGCATGATGATCATCCGGAATGAAGGCATCCTGGAAATGATCGGGGACTAACCAACACTTAGCTCCGGTCGCCATTCAGTATTTATTCCTTTACCGGAAGGATAAATGCTGAATGGCATTTTTATTTTAGCGTGGCTGCTGCTACCATCTTCTTACAACAACTGATTTAACCCCGCTGCCGAGTAGTTCACTGACTTCAGTGTTTTATTGTCTGACTTCCGGTACACCAGGTACAGATCCTCCACCTTAGTATAGTAGCACTCAGTGTTTTCGTTTTTGCTATAATGCTCGATTGTTTTTTCTGCTTCTTCGAGCGATTTACAAGCCTTACTCATATTAGACCTGTGTACCTCGTTGAAGAGGGTACTGAATTTTTCGCCCAGTCCGAATTCCAGTATGGCGCCGGACAATACATATTGCAGGTCGCAAAGAGCGTCTGCTACTTCCACCAGGTTGTTCCCGGCGATAGCTTCTTTCAGTTCATTCAGTTCTTCCTGGATCAGGGATACTCTCAAGTCACATCTTTGCTGGCTGGGAATGGTAGGTGATGGTTCAATTGGATGTTTGAATGTACTATGAAATTCAGCAACGCTGTTCAGCGCCTTTACGTCTTCCATGATCAAGTAAGATTTAATTATACACGAATGCCCGAAAGTAAGCATTATTTTGGACAGGGGGCAGTGGACCCGGTTAACCCTCGAAAGATAACTTTGTATCCTTTTTTTTATATATTTAATGTATATTAATTGCGGCTGGTTCAGCAACTTTTGCCCGGAACTCCTGAAGACTCGATCCACGATTATCTGAAAACCACTACTAAATGAAGTAGTAAGCAACCAAAATCGAATGTAACAATCTGATAACATGATCTGCTATTAATTCAATAACAACAGTTTTAGTTTTACGGCCTGATTTGCTTTTAGGATCTGCCATGAACTTATTTTAAAACACCACTTTAACGAATGCTTATGCCGTTGGCTCTAGGCTAGCCCATCTTTTAATCAACAGCAACGACCAATTATCACTATTTAAACAAACAAGTCACTTAAAGATTGCTTTATGAAAAAAATCTATTACTGTAGGTTTTCATTACAATTTCCTGTGAAACTACTGACAGCTATCCCATGCTGGATAGTATGCCTGTGCTTTGCCTGTTTACCGGCGCTGGCACAGGACAAGTTCAGGGTTCAGGGCAGGATTACAGACGACAAAAATCAACCCCTCCCGGGTGTAAGTATTTCTGAGGCAGGCACACGTAATGGCGTAGTGTCGGACGTGGAAGGAAACTATCGTTTAGAGATCAGCAATGGTAACGGTACCCTGCATATTGCCTTTGTAGGATACGAGAGCAAGGATGTTGTTGTAAACGGCGCGCATAGCCTCAATGTATCGTTGGCGGCGCAGCTCAAACAACTCAATGATGTGGTGATTACCGGTTATGGTAAAACCAGTAAAAAGAATGTGATCGGCGCCATCAGTTCTGTGGCTTCAGGGGAGTTTACGCAGGGGGTAATTGCCTCTCCTTCCATGTTGCTGCAGGGTAAGGTGCCTGGTTTAACGATCACCAAAAGCGGAAACCCTAACCAGAATCCCAGCGTAATACTGAGAGGACCCTCTACTTTACGCAGTGGCGCCCAGGAACCATTTTACGTGATCGACGGTGTGCCGGGCGCACCTATCGATATGGTAGCACCCGATGATATCGCGAGCATCGACGTTCTCAAAGATGGCGCTTCTACCGCTATCTATGGCGCCAGGGCTGCCAATGGTGTAATCATGGTGACTACCCGCCGGCCCAAAGTAGACCAGTTGCGCATAGCTTATAACGCTTATTTCGGTATCGAAAAAGTATCCAAACGGCTCGAAGTGCTTACCGGTGATGAGTTGCGTAAATACCTCGCAGATAACGGTCAGGTACTGGCAGCAGCTAATAACGATGTATATCCCGGCACTACCACGCCGGTAAATACCGATTGGCAAAAGGAAGTACAACGTGATGCCGTTTCCCATAATCATAACCTGTCACTCATGGGCGGATCAAAAAATACCACCTATGGCTTCAGTGTCAACTACCTCAACAACCCCGGTATCATCGTGGGTTCATCGCTGAAGAGAATGGGGATCCGTGCTAACATTGATCAGCGCGCGTTTGACGACCGTCTGCGGCTGGGAGTGAATATTTTCAACTCGTCTACCACACAAAACAATGTGCCCGATGCAGTATTTGGAAATATGCTCAACTACCTGCCTACCGTATTGGTGAAGCGCGCCGACGGCAGTTATACGGAAGACTATGCCGGTAATGTCCGTGGCAGTAACAACCCCGTATCACTCATCGACAACAACAGCGATGAAACCAAGATCAATAAGTTCCTGGGTAATGGTCTTGCAGAAGTAAAAATACTCCCTGGTCTTACCTATACGCTGAGTCTTTCCACCCAGCGTGAGCAGGTAACAAGAAATGTGTATAACAACAGCTTGTCCGTACTTGCGAAAGGGCTTAATGGTAAGGCTAACCGCCTGGCCTGGACTAACGCGCGCAATATCATTGAGTCTTATTTTAACTATGATAAAACCGTTGGCAAACACAATTTTAAAGTATTGGCCGGTTACTCCTGGCAGGAAGACCACAACGGCGACGGCTTTGGCGTAACCACACAGGGCTTTGGCAGCGACGCCCTTTCCTGGAATAATCTCAGCCTGAGCAACCCGCCTCCCGGCACCGTGGTATTCGATAACTCCGCTACCAGTACGCTCACCACCCTGCGTTTGATCTCTTACTATGGCAGGATCAATTACCAGTATGCCGATAAATACTATTTACAGGCATCGTTGCGTAATGATGGTTCTTCTGCTTTTGGTAAAAACAACCGTTGGGGTTATTTCCCGGCAGTATCAGTGGGATGGCGTATCAGCCAGGAATCATTCATGAAAACGACCGACTTCTTTGATGATCTGAAACTGAGGGTAAGTTATGGTGTTTCCGGTAACTCGCTGGGCTTTGATCCGCTGGCGGCGCAGCTGCAATACAGCAACACAGGCCGTTATTATGACAACGGTAACCTGATCAATGCCATTGCCCCGGTGCAGAACCCTAACCCGGACCTGAAGTGGGAACGCACCGGCATGTTCAATGCAGGTATCGACTTTGCTATCTTTAAAGGAAGGCTGAGCGGCGCCATAGACTACTACGATAAACAAACATCAGATCTTATCTGGAACTACCCGGTATCTACCACCCAATACATTACCACCACCCTGTTGGCGAATGTGGGTAAAGTAAGTAACAAAGGGGTGGAAGTAGTGTTGAATGCTGAACCGGTAAGTACCAAAAACTTTAACTGGAAAACTTCTGCCAACGTATCACACAATACCAACAGCATCAGCGCGCTGTCCAGCGGACGGTTTACGCTGAAGGACATTCCTACTGCTATCCTGGGTGGTAAAGGGCAGTCCGGTAACTGGAGTCAGAAAATCCTGGAAGGACAACCCATTGGTACATTTACCCTGTTCCATTACCTGGGGAAAGATAAAGACGGCGTGTCTACCTATCAGAAAGCAGACGGCACTGTTACCACTTCTCCCAGCATCGGTGACCTGATGCAGGCAGGTAACGCGCAGCCCAGTATTACCTATGGATGGAGTAATACCTTCACCTATAAGGGTTTTGACCTGAATATCTTTATCCGCGGGGTATCCGGCAACAAGATACTCAACGCCACTACTGCTGCGCTGAATACGCCAACAGATGCTAAAATGACCAACATCCTGAAATTTACGACGGGCGAATCCTATAACGATAAGAACTCTTTCCTGATCTCCGACCGGTTCCTGGAAAATGGTTCTTACCTGCGTTTGGATAACCTGACGTTGGGGTACACTTTCAACATCAAAAATACGTATATCAGCAAACTGCGTGTATATGGTAACGTTAACAACGTGTTTATCATCACCAACTATACAGGTATAGACCCTGAAATTGATCTTGGTGGCCTTACGCCGGGTATCGATGCCAGGAACTATTATCCTAAAACCCGGTCATTCATCTTTGGTCTGAATGCTATTTTCTAATCAACCTGATTGTTTAAAAATAAAGATATGAGCTATAAAAAAGTCCTTGGCATTTTCCTGCTTGCCGTAACGGGGTTTACCGCCTGTAGCAAGCTGGATGTAGATGTGGAGTCAAAATATACGCCTTCCAACTTTCCTTCCAACAGTGCTTCTTATGCTGCTGCTATTGGCGCGGTATATTCACAGCTGGCCAATACCAAATCAGGTGATGCTACCTATTGGATGAATGGTACCGGTTTTAGCTATGGAGTGGACTATTGGATGTTACAGGAGTTTTCTACCGATGAGGCGATTATCCCGGCTCGCGATGGTAACTACGATGATGGCGGTAAATACCGTTTTATGCACCTGCATACCTGGGGCAGCAGTCACCCGTACGTGATCAGCGCCTGGCAATGGGGATTTGGGGGCATCAATATTGCCAACAATGCCATTAACCTGGTAAACGGATTACCTGCCGGAGACTATAAAACCACTTCTCTTGCGGAGCTGAAAACCATGCGTTCGTTGTTCAGTTTTTTTATGATGGACCTGTATGGCAACATTCCTGTGCTGGATACCTTCCCGGTAAACACTCCACCGGCTACGAAGCAGCGTAAGGAAGTATTTGCCTTTATCGAAAGCACATTGAAATCGGCATTGCCTAATTTAACCACCAAAGTGGATGGTAGTACCTATGGACGTGCTACCAAATGGCTGGCCTTTGCGTTGCTGGAAAAAATGTATCTCAATGCGGAGTATTATACCGGCACGCCGCGTTATACTGATGCCGTAGCGATGGCAGATAGTATTCTCACGAATGCGCCTTATTCACTGGATGCTGATTATACCTCGATCTTCAAGCCGGATAACGGTCCGCAGATCAAGGAAACCATCTTTGCCATTCCTTATGATGCCAACCTGATCCCCGGTTGTCACTTTACCCGTTTCTGTTTGCACCCTTTTCTGAAGGAGCGCTTTGACCTGCCTGCTGCATTTGGTCCCAGCGTGGCGCTGAGCACTATTCCTGACTTCTACGCTTATTTTAACCAGCCGAACGACGTTCGTAACAATACCTGGTTATCCGGTAAGCAGTATAATAAGGATAACAGCAAGAATATCGTTCACACCACTACCAAAACGCTGGATGCTTCTTCAACCGGTGCAGATACACCGATCGACTGGTGGGTGGAAATTTTTCCTGAGTTAACGCTGAAAGCCGGTGGTGAGGCCAAACTGGATGTAGGAAACGACCTGAAAGGACAACTGAAAGGTGTACGTTCCATCAAATTCTATCCTGACAAAAATGTTAACACCGCCACCCGTTTCCAGAATACCGATCTTCCGGTATTCCGTTTGGCAGATGTGATCATGATGAAGGCAGAAGCCATTCTCCGTGGCGCTACTCCTACGGTGGTAAAAGGAGAACTGCAAACTGCTGATGTGCTGGTAAACAAGATCCGCAGTCGTGCAGGTACTACGCCGGTGGCAGGTATTACGCTGCCAATGATCCTGGAAGAGCGCGCCCGCGAATTTGCCTGGGAGGCCTGGAGAAGAAATGACCTGATCCGCTTTGGTAAATTTGAAGGTAAATGGGGTTTCAAACCGGCAGATAATGATGTTTTCCGTCGTGTGTTCCCTATTCCTGCAATAGAGCTGGCGCTGAACCCGAACCTGGTGCCTAACCCGGGATACTAAGGGACCGCCTGTAAAAATAAACAATCTACAAGCCGCATTGATCGCAGGGTCAATGCGGCTTTTTTTGTGGCGATTGTGTACCTTTCAGCACGGATTCAAATTAAAGCAATGAATGGGCAGGCATTAATTCTTCAAAACGTTAGTAAGTATATTTCCATTTCTGATGAAGAAAAGGCCGGCTTTCTTTCGCTGCTGCAACCGAGGGATTATCACCGCAAAGAATTCCTGCAGCGGGAGGGCAACCACTGCAACAGTTTTACCTTCATCACGCAGGGATGTGTAAAAAGTTACCTGCTGGATCAGAAAGGAGACGAGCATATATTGACGATAGCCCCGGCAGATTGGTGGGTGGTGGACTATATGAGCTTTGTTTTTGAAACGCCGGGAAGTCTTTTTATTGAGGCGATTGAAAATACCAGCACGCTGATACTCACCAAAGAAAAACGAACGGAGCTGTTCAGAAAAATTCCCCTGTTTGAGCAGTACTTCAGGATCCTTACGGAAAGGGCTTTTGCGGTAAGCCAACAACGTGTCACAGATATTTTAAGTCTTAGTGCAGCCGAAAGGTTTGAAAAGTTTCAGCAACGCTACGCGCATATCGCAGCATCGCTCACCCATCAGCAGATCGCCTCTTTCATAGGTGTTACGCCTGCCTTTTTCAGCCGGATGCTGAAAGCAAAACGCAAATAACCCGGATGATCTTATTTAACATTCCGATTGACCTAGGTCAATCGGAATACCTGGTATTCTGACAACCTTTGTGTAAATCAATTTTTTAGTTAAACAAAAGCTCATGAAAAAACAGGCGTTAGTTATTATCGATGTGCAGCATGATTATTTCAAAGGCGGCAGGATGGAGCTGGTGAACCCGGAAGCGGCGGCAGCGAATATCAGCAAGGTATTGGAACAGAGCAGGCGGGAAGGAATCCCCGTGATTTACATACAACATATTGCTATGGATCCGGGTGCCGGGTTCCTGGTGGTTAACACGCCGGGCATAGAGATTAACGCCGCAGTGGCTCCCATTGCAGGGGAACAGGTGATTGTAAAACAATATCCCAATAGCTTCCGGGAAACAGCACTGCACGCATACCTGCAAGAGAAAGGCATCACCCACCTGGTGATCACCGGCATGATGACGCATGTATGCGTGGATGCCACTACCAGGGCTGCAAAGGACCTGGGATATAGTTGTACCGTGATTTCCGATGCCTGTGCCACCAGGGCGCTGGAGGCAGATGGAGAAACAGTGGAAGCTTCACAGGTGCAGCAGGCATTCATGGGATCGCTGGCGTTTTATTATGCGGATGTTCAAACGGCGGAGCGTTTTCTGGGAAATTGAAAAAATGTTTATTTGTTGAGTGATGCCGGCTAACCAGCATCACTCAATCATCATATGCATACTGCTTATTCTTCCGGGTTAAGTGAACCACCTGAAAAGATCGAGAAGAAATCTTTTTTATACACTTCCCCCAATGGGATTTCAAAATCGCCAAGAAAGATGGTGCGGTGGTCAAATGAATCGATATACTTCGTATTCACCACATAAGATTTGCTGACCCGGAGAAAAAGATGCTGCGGAAGCTTCTGGTGAACGGTTTTTAAATTCATAGCGGTGATGAGTTTCTGGTTACCCACATACATCACCACATAGTCTTTTAACCCTTCTATAAACCTGATGTCGGCGAAGTTGATCCGGTGAAATTTCCGCTCGGATTTAACCAGGAGAAAGTCGACTGTATTGGATTCAACGATGCTTTTTTCCGTATCATCAGACAACAGCTTCCGGTATACTTCTGCTTTATTGATCGCTTTTTCCAGCCGTGTTTTTTCTATGGGCTTAAGCAGGTAGTCGATAGCGTCGAGCTCATAGCTCTTTAACGCGTACTGCGGGTAGGCGGTGGTGAAAATGGTAAGGGTTTGCCTGGGCAGTTGCGCGGCAAACTGCAAGCCTGTTACCATTGGCATTTCAATATCGAGGAAAATAAGGTCTACCTCATTCTCCTTTAAAAACTCAAGGGCGGTGGGGGCATTGGAGAATTTTCCCAATATCTCCAACCGGGATACTTCTTTGATCAGTGTGTGCATTTGTTCTCTGGCCAATGGCTCATCATCTACAATAATACAGTTCATAAGGGAATTGTTAAGGTCACATTATATTCATTTTCTCCGGAGTTAATTGAAAGAACGTAGTTGTCGCGATACAGCAGCTCAAGCCGTCTTTTTATGTTTGCTAATCCCAGGCCACTGTTTTTTCCATTAGAAGGTGTATATGCGGGGTCTGTTGAATTAATGCAAACGAAGTAAAGCCTGTTATCGGTAATGGTGATGCTGATCCTGATATATGCTGCTTCCCCGCTTATATTCACACTGTGTTTAACGGCATTTTCAACAAAGGTAGTGAAAAGGTTGGGCGGCAAAAAAATCCGGTTGAGGAGGGATGCGTCGGTGTCACTTTCGATGCTTACCGTGAGGTTGTCTCTTCTGAGCTTTTCCAGGTCAAGAAAATTCGATAGGAAATTTATTTCGGATCGCAATGGTGTTTTTGCCTCGTTGTTTTCATAAAGCTGGTAGCGGAGGAATTCAGATAGTTTCATGATGACCATATCTGCTTTCCCCGGATCGCTGTGTACCAATGCCTTGATGCCATTGAGCATGTTAAAGAGAAAATGAGGGTTGATCTGGTTCTTTAGTTCATTCAGTTCCATGGTCAGCGTGATGTTGCGCAGCTCCGCCATTCTTTCATTGTCCCGCATCCATCGCTGGAACAGCTTTATCATGGTGGTAACCAGGATGATGGGGGTTAACATGATCATTCCCTCGTAAATGCCCATATCATTCCCGGTTCTATGCTGGCGCAAAATTATCTGTCCGTGTGTAAAGAGTCCATTTAGTAAAATAGACATGAGTACTATAAATATTGCTACCCATAAAAACAGGAGCAGCAGGTAACGTACGTAATGTCCCTTGAAGAAAAACCGGGGCACCAGCACATTGATGTTGATATAACACATGGCTATTAAAGAAACATACACGCATATCAGCCTGTAATACCTGTAGGCTCCTGTGTATTGCAATATCTCACTGGAAAAGGAAATAACGATAAGGGTTCCGAATATTAATATGATATGACGCCATAGTTTGTAACGATCGTCAACGATCAGCCTTATCATCTTCGTTTCCTTTAACTCAGGATAATCGTGTTTCATGATATTCCAACAATGCTTGAGTCCCGGACAAAGATAAAACGATATCTCCGATGGCTGCCGGAAATTATACAAACACCCGCTTTTGTTATACCAAATACCGGCTCAGAAACTTTGGTATAAAATGTAGCCGGGTTTGTATAAAAAGGAAAATTGGCCATGGTATTATCTTTTCCTTTGCGAGGTACATTAATAAATGCCTAAGGATTTGTTAAAGAGCGGTCGGGGCTGCCCGGGACTATAATTAAAATTATATATGGATATCATAAAAAAAGTAGCATCATTAGCAGCAGGTTTATTGATCTTGTCATTGACCTGTTTTTCACAACGCAGCGATAGTATACACCGGAGTGCAAAGGATAGTATAAATATTCCTAAGCGGGTAGTGGTTTATGCGGCCGACAAATTTGCCATAGCACGCCCTTTCAATATTGAATTTACCCATGTAGCACCGTATAATTTTTCCTCGGAAAAAGGAGGGAAATTGCTGCCGGAAAGTAAGGTCAACAGTTTCTCGCAGGTAAAAGTGAGTGCCAATATCAATTTTATAAAAAAGAAAAACTGGCTTTTGGGGGCTACAGCCGGTTACAGGTATACCAATACGGAAGCGGATATCACCATACCCGTTTCCGGAGGTGTTAAGGTGCTGGATGGAGATTTTCATTATTTTTTTTCATCGGTGAATTTCTCTTATTTCTCCACGTTGTTTAATAAACGGGTGATTTATTCTTCCAGTATCCTGTTGGATGGAAGTGATAAACATGTAGAAAGGGTGAAAGGTATGGTGACCGGAACCCTGATATTAAAAGCCAATCAACGTACGAAAATGACTGCCGGGCTACTTTTCAATATTGACCCGAGTGTACAAAGCCCTTTCATGCCGACTTTCTCCTATGAGCATAAATTTAGCAATGGATGGATGGCGGATATTAATCTCCCCAAAAGTATCTATCTCAGAAAAAATGTGTTGACCAACGGCAGGGTATCGCTGGGGGCGGAGCTGGACAGAACCTCATTTTATTTGTATGATATAGATGGTACTCCTCAAAGGTATGAATACAGGCAGGTAGACATTAGTTCCGGGTTGACTTATGAGCATCTCATCGCAAAATATTTTGTGCTGACTGCAAAAACGGGGATGAGGATAACGCCTTCAGGCAGAGTATTTCGGAAGGAAGATTCATTCGGATCACCGGTATTTCAGACTACTCCTGACCCGGCTTTTTATGTCAATGCAGGGATATCATTTAATCCTTTTTCTCTTATAGGAAAGAAAAAATAATCTGTCTTATGAATATGATAAGTGTTTTCAAAACAGATGTACGATCGGAAGAAGGAGCCAAAGAGGTCATCCATGATCTTCTGCAGATATATCCGTTCCTGGAAATAACTTTTGATTTGGAAGATGAAGATAATATCATGCGGGTGGAAGGGATTTTCTTTAAGACAGCTGACGTGATCAGCTGTCTTAAAGAAAATGGATATTGTGGTGTTTTTCTGCCAATGGATTTTGGCGTTTTGTAACCCGCTATTACTGGATTTTTACCGAGCTTATTTTGTCATTCGCGGTAGGAGAGAGACCTCCAAACCAGCTGTTGTCGGCGGTAAGCGTCCAGGATGTGCCCGAAAAGTTATCATCTGCATACATGATCACTGTCCAGCCGGAAGGAATTTTTACGGAAGATGCCCAGTCATTCACAACACCTTTTGCCTGCAGCTGCGATAAGGTATAATTGCCTTTTGCGAGCAGCTGGGAGGCTGCGCCTCCATAGTTGGAGTCCTGGTAAAACACCACACCGGTTGATCCGCCGCTGCCGCCGCCAGGATTCATGATCTGTATCAGTTGCCTGCTGACGATGTAAGTAGGCGCATAGGCGGTATTGTCAGTAGAAGAAGTCAACGGCGCATCGCGGTCTATTGCATAGCTGAATACGCCGCCTTTCTTACCTGTGGAGGGTTCCCAACGGGCATAGTCATAGGCCCGGCCGGTGCCGTTTACAGGATAGGTTACATCGTACCATACATTTGAGGGATATCCTCTTTCTTCATAGAAGGAAAAGCCGGGAATAAATTGTGATGACCGGATATAAGGAGAAAAGGTATTCCAGGTGGATTGTAATGTACTGGCGCCGCGTCCATAGGCCTGCAGCCATACATAGTCGACCATGGTATATACTTTCTGGAAAAGACTGTTGCTGCCACTTTGATTGGTATCGAAAGTAAGCAGTTTCCCTGTGCCGGATTTAGGCCCCAGGTACCTGGAAAGTGCTTTGTATACCCCCGCCATATCTGTGAGCGTTTGACCGCTGGGCGTGCTTTCTATATCAATATCATAACCATCAAAGCCATATTTATTTACCACACTGTCCATGATATGTTTGGCTGTCAACGCATAACCCACGGAGTCATGTGTGGCGCCTGCAACGAGGTCCAGTCCTCCTGTGAGAATTACTTTGGTGCCTTTGGTATGTAATGAACTGATCCAGCCCGGCACCTGGCTTGCTACCGGCGAGCTGGGTGAAAAACAGAAGAGTATCAATATATCCAGGCTATCTGGTACCTGGGAGAAATTAGTGTTAAATGGAGCCGGACCGTAACAGGGTCCTTCCAGGCGATAAAACGCCGCATAGATTTCATGAGGGCGACTCTTATAGGCGATCAGGCTATCCAGTGACGCGTTAAGCGCCGTTGAATTAGCGCCTGTAGCCAGGGTGGCATTACCTGTCAAGGTTTCCGGGGAACGAAATTCTTTGGTGCAGCTGACGCCTGTTATCAGCATGATCAAAGCGGTTAACAATCTGAGTGATAAAAAATTGTGTTTCATTTGGATGGATTTTATGGTGAATAATAACAATGCCTGCAGTAGATCAGGGCATAAGGACGGGTTTAACCGGATGATATAATAATCCGGAACAGCAAGGGGCAGGCCGGCCGGCACATGTAACATGTGGTCAGCAACGCCTTTGCCGGCGTTGTTAAACGCGCAGCTATCAATTACTTGGGTGCATTATTGTACTTTACTAATGGGCTAACATAGTTAAAGCATGATAATGCCTCGGGTTCACTTATTCTTCATTATTCATGAAATTAAATTTAACAGCTCTCTTTAAGATGGATCAATGGAATCGACAGATACTATTAAGATACATTAAAATTGGAAATTGTTGATGTTGTTTTTGGGGAGATTTCTTTTTCCTGCAAAACAAATAATAATTCCGCAAGCACTGCCGGCGGAATTATTATTTGTTTTTGTAGCGGTGGTATTCACTACGAGGTGATGCGCTGCATTTGGATATGTTTTATAAGAAAATATGGGAACTATTAAATGTTGTGTATATTTATGAGTTGCCTGTAACTACAGGACAAGCGCCGGCAGCGGCAAACAAAGGCGTCCTTGTGCAGGGCCTCCTTGAAACAGTAAACTATGAAAAAAGCAATTGCAATACTTCTTTTCTTAATCCCGATAGCTGTTTTTGGGCAAGCATTCAAACGGGGAATTATTATCCCGGCGATTGATAGCCTGCAAAACTCCGCAAAATATTGTTGCATCCTTTCACCTGAACAGGGCTTTTCTGTTTATGACAAACCCGCAGGAAAAGTTATTGGAACGCTTAAAAGATCAGGCAATCCCAAAAAAGACGACCAGGTTCCATACAAAATTTATTTGGTGTCGGGAGATAGAAAAGAGAAAGTGGACAACTACAGGGAAATTGGCTACGAGCTATACGCAATAAATTATACTGACTCAGTTGGAGGATTTGTAAAAGTACTCGACACGCTGAAAAGCTATTGGCTGAGTGTTGCTGAAATTAAAAGACAAGGTTTTAAGACAGTTTGCTGGCTTGATCATCTGATGAAGCAAAGCGGGAATGAGCTGGGGTATTATGCTAATGAACCTGGGTTAAGATTACGAAAAGCGCCTGACTTAAATAGCGAAGTGATTGGGTCAGTCCGGGGCGATTTATTTGAAATTAAGCTTACCGGTGAGATCGAAGGACAATGGGGTAAAGTAAAAATCACAAAGTATAAAGAGCATCCCTGTAATACATCATTAAGTGAGAAGGAGAACATAGCGTACAAAACCGAAGGTTGGTTAAAAGTGATTGATGATAACGGAGAGCCTAACCTTTGGAGTTATATACGAGGTTGCTGACAATAAATTTTCTAATAAATTCCGATATGAAAAAATGGCTGTTTTCTCTTGTTTTCTTTGTGTCCTCCTGCTATGTTCATGCGCAGCAACTGGCGCCGGTACCTCCTATGGGTTGGATGAGCTGGAACTATTTTGCTGATAAAATTAATGAAAAAGATCTGCGGGAGATGGCAGATGCAATGGAGCAATCCGGAATGGTGAAAGCTGGTTATCGTTTCCTGATGATTGATGATGGCTGGCAGGGTGGTCGGGATAACAGGAATGCTATTATTCCGGACCCGGCTAAATTTCCTTCCGGTATTAAAGCCCTGGCCGATTACCTGCATCAGAAAGGTATTAAGCTGGGCATTTACTCTGATGCTGCGCCACTTACCTGCGCCGGCTATACCGCCAGTCTTCATTTTGAAGAGCAGGATGCCGCCACTTTTGCTTCCTGGGGTGTTGATTATCTGAAGTATGATTATTGTAATGCTCCTACAGATTCCAATACGGCGAAGCTGCGATACAAAGCAATGGCCAACGCACTGAGGAAGAGCGGAAGATACATCGTTTTCAGCATCTGCGAATGGGGCGATCGTAAACCATGGTTGTGGGCCGCTAATGCCGGCGGACAACTATGGCGTACTACCGGCGATGTACGGGATAAATGGCAGCGGGCGCCGGGAGAGAAAAGTGGGGAAGGTTTGATGGAAATACTCGACGTAAACGCGGAGCTGAGTGACTATGCAGGACCTGGCAGATGGAACGATCCTGATATGCTGATCGTTGGCTTATATGGCAAAAAGGGACCCTCCGGCGACCTCGGAGGGATTGGCTGTAATGACATAGAATACGCTTCCAACATGAGTTTATGGTGCATGATGAACGCACCCCTGGTGGTGACCTGCGACGTGAGACATATGAACGACATCACAAAGCGTATCCTCCTGAATGAAGAAGTGATTGCCGTTAACCAGGACCCATTGGGTAAACAGGCCATCAGGAAAATCAAGGGCGATCAATGGAATGTGCTGGTAAAACCGCTGGCTAATGGCGATTACGCCGTAGCTGTTTTGAACCGTGGTACCGAAGCGGCCATCTATTCCCTGTTGTTGCAGGAAATAGGACTATCCGGAAAGTATGAAATCAGGGATTTGTGGCAGCACCAGGTAGTAACGTCCGGCAACAAATGGAAGGGGAAAATATTATCACATGAAACCCGGCTTTTCAGGCTGAAAAAAGTATAGATGCCTGGTAGGAAGAACCGCACAAATAAAGAAGGTGATTCAGAACGGCTTGATCATTTCCGGGGAAGCTTGCTGTTTATCCATAAATGTTCCGCTGAATGAAAAAGAAATTGAAGATTGCCATATTGCTTGACGTTTCGAGAGCCTATGACAGGGGATTGTTGATGGGTATCACCAACTATAACCGTCTGCACGACAATTTTGTTTTCTTTTTCTATTCTCCTAAATATATACACACCGATAGCGAAGAACAACTGGTTCAGCGAATATCAGAATGGCAGCCGGATGGTATTCTGGCGAGAGAGGTGATCAATTTACAAGGTTTGTTTGCTTTGAATATCCCGATCATTGTAGCACCTCATACGCATTTGTACCCGGATAAAATAAATATTTGGGGAGATGATTATCGTGTTGGCGAGATGGTGGCCGGGCATTTTATTTCAAAAGGGTATAGCCATTTCGCATTTTTAGGATTTAAGCATTTCCAGTGGTCTTTGGAAAGACAGAAAGGTTACGTTGACCGGATCGGTGAAGCTGGTTTTGAAGTGAAGGCTTTTATTTTTGATAATACCGGATTGTTGCTGGAGCATCTTCCGTCGAAACTGCTGGAATGGCTGCCCACACTCCAAAAGCCTTGCGCGGTGTTTTCAGCTACCGACGAATTAAGTCTTGTTTTACTGGAAACAATCAGGCAAACGACATCAAAGGTACCTGATGATTTCTCCATCATGGGCGTTGATAATGATGTGATGATATGCGAGATGGCCAGTCCTACCTTATCGAGTGTTGAACACAATGCGGCACGCGCCGGGTATGATGCCGCGTTGGCACTCAGCAAATGGATCCGGGACGGAGAGAAGCCGTTGGCTAATATAGTGGTGAATACAGCAGGAATAATTACGAGAAACTCCACCAATGCACTGGCCATCGAAGATGAACAAGTGCGCAACGCCTTATATTATATCGCCGGTACTGCAGTCTCGGAAGATATTTCGGTGGATGATGTGGTCAGGTCTACCACGATATCCCGCCGCATCCTGGAAAAACGCTTCCAACAGGCAATCAGGAGCTCTATTATGGAAGAAATAAAAAAGGTAAGAATTAACCGGATTAAACTGCTCCTGGAACAATCGGACCTTACTGTACAACAAATAGCCTGTGAGCTGAACTTCAGAAATTTTGATAACATCACCCGGTATTTTAAGCAATACACGGGTCTTACCCCATTGGAATACCGGAGCAAAAACGCTGCTGGCGCTGGCCAGCACTAAAGTTAATAGCAGCATTTCCTCCTCATTGCCGGTTTTAAGTCTGCACGTATTCTCCCTTCCGCTATTATAAAGCCTGGAACACGTTTTCCCTGACGTCCATAAACCGATTTTAAAATTTTTAAAGAAGGTAGACTGCTTTGTTGTTGGCAATGGGCCACGAACAGTCATTAATGAAACAGCCGGAAAAAATTCGCAAATAGACAGTTTTTATTCGCAAACTGGACAGCCGTGGCGATAGCATTGAATTAACTTACATCAGCGCAGCACGGAAAATGTGTTTTGAGGATCGTGCCGGTTATGAAGCGGTCCCAATGAATTAAAACCAAAAAGGAGTAACATGAAAAAAAATGAACCCGAAACAATTTTTGATCTGGCAAACTTCAATAGTCCCATCGCCGGTATGTTTGATCAACCGGCCAATGCTGCTGAATGGGAACAGTACATGCTTACCGAAGCACAGGTGCGGTTTTTCCATGAAAACGGATACATTTCCGGTATTAAGATATTGAATGAGCATCACGTAGACCGGCTAAACGAAGAGTTGTTGAAATTGCAGTCGGTCACAGCAGAAGAAAAGCAACTCTTTTACCATTATGAAAGTAATGAATCTGAAGACCGGGATAAAGTGCTCTTTCATGCTATCGGCGCCTGGCGGGTTACGCCGGGATTTCATGACCTGGTATGGTCGCCCGCTTACCGGATGGCTACCTACCAGCTGTTGGGAACATCATTTCGGCTTTTCCATGACCAACTGTTTTGTAAACCATCCAAACATGGAGGTGTGGTGGCATGGCACCAGGATTTTTCTTACTGGACTTTTACAAAGCCAATGCATCATCTCACCTGCTGGATAGGGCTGGATGACGCCACGGCTGAAAACGGATGTTTGTACTATGTGCCTGGCAGCCATAAATGGGGGCTGCTTCCCATCACTGGTCTTGCCGGAGATATGGAGGCCGTAAGACACGTATTGACCGAAGAGCAGATGGCTGTTTTCGATGGTAAAGTGGCAAATGAACTGCCGAAAGGCTATGCGAGCTTTCATCATCCGCTGATGATGCATGGTTCCTATGCTAACTATTCCGACAGGCCACGGAGAGCTGTTGTGTTGAATGCAATGGCAGATCAAACACTTGGCAATACGGCGAACTACGAGCGTATAGCTGCCCTTCATAGTTTTCCCAAAATGGAACAGGACCAGGTGCTCGACAGCAAGTTTTTTCCGCTATTGTTCGAGGGCGACAGGGAGCTGGAATCATTGGTATCAAAAGTGCCAAAAGTCAATAGTAGGGATTTATATGAGGCAAATGTGTAAAAGCCATTTCAGAATGCCAGATTTTTCGAGAAAAACTGCAGCATCTTGTCTTCAATTCTCTGGCTGACACGATTAATATGATCCCCTGTATAGATTTCAAATTCATGCGGAATACTATACTTGTTTAACTCCTTATCCAAAGTCCTGATGCTTTCCGCAATTCCTGCATCTTTATCTCCTGCGTCAAAGCCAAGGGCTTTCAGCTTTTTAATATTAAAGATATATTGGTCTAAGTTATTCAGTGGGCGATTGGCGTCCCATTTAAGCATTACCTCGGGCTGTATGATCCCGTTTTTTACCGGAAGGTCCAGGTAAAAGGGCGGGTTTCCCGGGTTAGGTGACCAGGCTGCAGCCGAGGCAAAAAGTGCTTTGGTAAAGAAGTCAGATTGCTGCAGTTCTTCAATTGTTTTAATATTCTCTGCCCGCTGAAACTGTGGTGGTATGCTTTCTGTTGCCATGGGTGTTGAGTTCAGGCAACATGGGCTTAACAGGTAAACGCTTGAAAATACATCAGGATTTTTTTCTCCAATCCGCAGCGCTCCGTAACCTCCCATAGAATGGCCACATAAACCCCGGCTATCTTTTTGCGCAAGCGTACGATAGTGGCCATCAATATAATTAACCAGTTCCTTTGCCACAAAGTCTTCCCAATTACCCGTTGTAATTGAATTAGAATACATGCTGCCCTGGAAAAGAGTGTATGCATCCGGTGTAACAATGATCATTTCATGAGCAGGATTCTTTGAAAACAGGGTATCCAGTATAGGAGGCAACGTCATCCAGTGTTTTTCGAAACCATAGAATTTGGCATCGTTGTCTGTATAGCCATGAAGGAAATAAACAACGGGATACTTTTTTTTATTACCGGATTTATAACTGGCCGGCAAGTAGACGGATACATAACGATCCACGCTATCTCCACTGAGATTGCCTTCCAGTAATTTGCTGTGCACTTTTATTCGCTGCACAGTTCCTTTTGTAATATGGTTTTGCTGTGCAAAAATTTTTGACGGTAAAGCAGGTATTATGCAGGAAATTGCAATGATATAGCAGATCAGAAATTTCATCATAAAGGATTTGATAGTATTAAATTTCGTGAATTAATTGTATAAATTACAATTATAAAATTGGATTTTTTAGTCTTATAGAATATTTTTTGCAACGGTGTCTGATACTATTAAACACGCCAGATATCGCGTTAAGACAGGCTTGAAAGTTCTGAACTGCTTCAAGATGCCCGCGCTCAGCAATTTAGCGGAGAGGATAACTTAGCGCAAAGTTTACAGGAAAAATTAGATAAATAGTTATTTCATAGTTCAGGTCTTCTCATAAATTGAAATTGGATTCGGTTCGAATGCTGGTCAAACCAGGGGTAAAAATAATAATAAGCATCCCGGCGAGCTTAGAGAAAGGCGATATATCAGCCGCCCTTTCTTAGGGGAAGCAAAGCGATGTTAATTCAACAATGCCATAGACTGAAAAAATAAGCTAAAAAGAAAAGCCCGCGCATTGCGCAGGCTTTTTCGAGATTTCCGCGGGCTGGGCGGGGCTGCAATCGAACCCCTTGTGCCGCTTTTGACCTTTATTGGTAGTATTGAACTCGACAAATCGATTGAAAACCATAGGACAAATAATAAGACAATTATTGAAAAACCAGAAAAAAAGAGAGTAAAAGGCCGTCATCTATAATGCCCACCTATTTTTGATAGCTGTTTTCACTACTTATACTTTTCTAGTTACTGACCGTTGGCTAGTGATTTCAAGACAGAGATTGATCCTTTTTAAGAAGGGCATTTTCCATTCCTCTACATTACCGCCAAAGGTCAATGCCTTGATGATGGAAATGTATATATCTCCTAGTAGGTAATAGTTTTTGCAAGTATGCTCTGGATAAACCTCGTAAAAAAAGCGAGATACAAACAAAGTAAAAGATGTGCTGGTAGTCAGAGCTATGGCCTAGAAGGCTTTGCAGGCTACAGCTAATAAAGATATCGCCCGCTTGAAGCGTTAGCTTGTTGGATGCATCCTTCACAACATAGCCATAGGGCCCAAACCGCATGTTACGTGCGGCTTTTATGTTATTTTAAAAATTCTTCTTCTGTCATTGCGTTATTTATTGCTACTCCTGCAATACTCCCTGCTGATACAGCATATGGTACAGAACGTAAGGGATTGGTATTGTCTCCGCAAGCGAATATATTATCCACCGTTGTTTTCTGTAACGCATCTACTTTGATAAGTCCTTGTTCTGTCAATTCACAGCCCAATAATTCGGGGATTTTACAGTGTTGTTCAAAAGGTGGCCTTGAATAGATAACTTCTAATTTAAAAGTTGAATTGTCTGCAAAAATTATTTCTTCAACTACTCCGTCTTTGTGTTTCAATGAGGTAACTTCCTTTTCAACAATTGAAATATTATGCCTTTTGATTTCATCGGTTTGCTCCTTTGTCAATTCCGATTTTCCATTGGTAAATATAGTCAAATCCTTTGTCCAGTTACGAATGAGTCGAGCCAAATGAAATGCCCCATATCCATTTGCAAAAATCCCTGTTTTTTGATTTCTTACTTCATATCCGTGGCAATAGGGACAATGAAGTACTGTAATTCCCCAACATTCAGAAAACCCCTTAATGTTTAGCATTTTATCTTTTAATCCTGTTGCAAAAATGAGTTTTTTAGCCGAAAATATTTTTCCTGATTGAGTTGTGATCTCGAAGCCTTTATCGGTTTTCGTTCCATTAACGGCAAGGTCAGTTAAGAATTTTACTGTGTCGTATTTCAACACTTGTTTTTTTGCTTTTTCCGCAATAACGATTGGTTTTTCTCCGTCTTGCGTAATGAAGTTATGGGAATGAGGTGTTTGTCGGTTACAAGGTAAACCGCTGTCAATGATTAAAACACTTCTTAATGCTCGTCCCAAAGACATTGCTGCCGAAAGTCCTGCATAGCTGCCGCCAACTATGATTACGTCAAAATTTTTGTTATCTGTCATGTCGTTAAAATTTGAAAATGTTGTTAATGGAAAAGGTAAAGCTAAAACCGATAAAGCAAGCCCCCCTTGTTTAATCAGATCTCGTCTTGATATTTTTTTCATTTCAATTATTTGTTTTTTAGAGGAGCGCAAATAAATTTGATGAGCAGATTAAATTTAGTTATTTCATTTTGCTGATTTTACACTTTTATGTACTGCACCTTCAAACTGTGGATAGGCGTAATTATTAAGGAATAACACCATTCCTGCCATTTTTCCTACAATGTTTCGGAATTTTGGATTCTTGGCATTTATTACCTTAATAATTTGGTTCACTATTACAGAGGGCTCATCTCCCTCTGCCAAACCATTTTTGATATACTTATTCACTTGCTCTTTATAGTTCTTGTATTCTGCTATTTTTCCATCAGCAGAAATCATGTTTGTGCCAATATTTGTTTTTGCCCACATAGGCTGTACCATACTAACCTTTATATTAAATTGACTTACCTCAAAACGTAACGATTTAAAGAAGCCTTCTAAGGCATGTTTGGATGCAGCATACATTGGGTGCATAGGTAAAGATATAAGCCCCATCATTGAGCTAACTGTAATAATTTGCCCAAACTTTTGTTTTCTGAAATAAGGCAATATTGCTTTTGTTACATTTACTGTTCCCCAAAAGTTAGTTTCAAATTGAAGTTTCCCTGCTTCTGTTGAAGTTTCCTCGGCTAATCCAGTGAGCATATAACCCGCATTATTAACCAAAACATCTAATTGATTTACGGTTTCAAAAAGCTGCTTTGTAAATTCTGTTATTGAATTCTCATTAGTAATATCCAAAGCCAATACTTTAAAGGGAACAGTAGCTTGCAGTTTTTCCGGATTACGGCTTGTACCAATTACATTATAACCTTGTTGATGTAAATTCTTCGCTAGCATCAAGCCAAAGCCTGAAGATGCACCTGTTATTAAAATTGTTTTTTTCATCTTACTTAATTTTAAAGATTAATCGTTTTGTATACTAGGAGGAATTAACTTATACATTACCGGCGTTACAACTCTGGAAAGAATAGTTGAACTGATTAGTCCGCCAATCAATACAATTGCTAATGGAGCAACAAGCGGATTGGGGTTCCAGGCAAGAGGAATTAATCCGCAGATAGCAGTTATGGATGTAAGCACAACGGGTAAAAAGCGGGTTTCTCCTGCTTTATTAATTGCATCGTCTATGCTGTATCCTTCAGCCCGCAACTGATTTGTAAAATCAACAAGTAACAGTGAATTTTTGACTTGTATGCCCGACAAACCTATGAAGCCAATAATAGAAACCATTGACATGGGATGGCCGGTGATCAATAGCATGATCACGCCACCCAGAATCCCTAATGGAATAATAGAGAGCACAATGATGATACCTTTAAACGTTTTGAATTGCAGCAACAGAACACCAATGAAAAGGAATGTACTTAACAGGATAACAGAGAGAAAATTTCCACCGAGGGTATCGCCTTCCGATTCAGCTTCCCCGGATAACTTGTAATAGTAACCCGGCGGCATTTTAAGTTGGTTCAGCTGCGGAACAATGTCCTTTAATAAATCATTAGCATATACACCTTCTTTGGTTAAGGAGGTAATTTTTGCGAAACGGGATTTATTAAAATGATTGATGGCCGTAGGTGAGGTTTCGAATGTAATGGTTGCAATTTGGCTAACCAACACAGGAATACCTTGTATATTGTTTACATAGAGATTTTTGAATGCGTCTAAATTTGAGAATTTATCTTTGGGAAGTGTCAGGACAACATTGCGGGCATCGCCTCTGTCATCAATATAATCACCAACGGTTAATCCTGCTATTGCCATTCGAATTACCTTATCAACATCGCTTGTAAGCACACCTAATGTGCGGGCTTTTTCTTTATTTATTGCTATTTTAACGTCAGACTTGTAGGTGTTTAATTCGTTATTGATGTAAACAGTACCTGGGGTGTTGCGTAAAATATCCTCCACTTTAAAGGAAAGCTTACGCAGCGTGTCTGGGTCTTCACCAAAAACCCTTACAACTATGTTGGCTTCTATCGGCGGTCCCTGTTCAAAATCCTTCACTTCAATTTTGGCATAAGGAAAATCTTTAAACTTTTCTCTTAGCTGCTTAATCAATGTTACTTTAGCGTCAGGATTAGCCTCATCATCCATCTGTACAAAAACCTGTGCAAAGTCAGGCTTAATATCCTGTTGATGTATGTTATAATATATCTGCGGATTTCCTTTACCTACATTACTTGTATAATATACAATCTCTTTATGTTGCTTCAATTCATTTTCCACAAGTTTAGTTACACGATCACTTTCAGGTATATCAGCCTGCAGGGGCATTTTGATATTGATCAGGAACATTGGCTTTTCGGAAGTCGGAAAAAGTTTAAATCCTGTTTTTGTAAATAAGAAAAAAGCCAGTGCGCTGAGTATTAATGACATTCCAATGGTTGTTTTTGGATATTTTAAAGCTCGTGGCATAATACCGCGATAACTGTAGGTGAGAAATTTTTGCAGTTGCTTCAGGAAAAAATTGCCTTCTCCATGCGTATGCGTTTTCAATATCCGGCTTCCCAGGAAAGGAACCAGCGTTAAAGCCACGATCATTGATGCCAGCACACTGGTGATAACAGCCATAGGCAGGCTGCGCATAAATTCACCGGCTGCATCTGGCAGGAAGGCAAGAGGCAAAAACGCAATGACTAAAGTGGCTGTACATCCTACAACTGCTATCCCTATTTGTTTTGTGCCTTTCAGAATGGCATCCATTCGTGAGTGCCCTTCCCGAAGCCATCGCTCTATATTCTCTACAACTACTATACTGTCATCCACCAACAATCCCAAAGCCACTACGAGTCCAACAATACTGAGCTGGTTTAATGAAAAGCCCAATAAATTCAATGCAATAAGCCCTAACGCTAAAGAAAGCGGAATAGAAACCATTACGATTAGTGATGCTCTAAATCCTAAAGGCAATAAGGTAATGACTACTAAAACAATGGCTAAGGCAAAATCAAATCCAAGATGTCCCAAACGTTGAGAAACCATGGTAGCTTGATCAAAGGTTTTGACAAGCTGAATATTAGAAGGCAAACTTTTAGGAAACTCTTCCAGTATCGGAAGAAACTCTTCCTGCACTTTCGTTATGTTAACATTGTCTTTCATTGCTGCTGTAACCAGTACAGAGCGATGTCTATTCACCCGTGTAATATGGTTGACCATTTCGCTTTTATAACTTACATCAGCCACATCCTTCAAGTAAACAATCTTTCCATTGGCGTTGTAGATAACGGTATTGGCAACATCCTCAACGTTCTTAAGCTTGCCGCTGGTCTTTACATTAAAAACCTTGCTGTCAAGATTGACGCTTCCTCCGGGAATATCTGCCGCTTCACTTTGCAAACTGCCTGCAACTATGTTAAGCGGAATTTTCAGTTGCGCAAGTTTATCCAGTTGCACATCAACACGGATTTCCTGTTCCGGCATGCCGGAATACTTTACCTCTTTGAGGTTTGTTATTTTCTCCAGACGGGTTTTTAGTTTATCCGCTTCATCTCTCAATAATTTATCAGAGGCGTTATCTGAAACCAATGCCACCTGTAAAATTTTCACATCCGAAGAAGAAATCTTTTCTGTTTTGATTTGATAGATATCCTTAGGAAGTTCACTGTTTTTTAAAGCATTTATTTCTGTTGATATCTCCTGGTATTTATTGTCTATATCAACTCCATATTTGAATTTCACCTGGATTGCCGCTACACCATCCTCAATTGTAGTAAGGATTTTGTCAATGTTTTCCAGACCATAAATTTTATTCTCAATTGGTTTTACCACCTGCTCCTCCATGTCTTTAGGACTTGTGCCCGGATATATCACAGTTATAAGATATTCGGGTGGATGTATCGTTGGGTCTTCCGAACGGGGCATTGTAAATAAGGCGAGTACACCAACTACTGCAAACAGCAGGAATATGATAAGTGTGAACTGGTAGTTCTTAACGGCGAAGTTTGTAATTTTCATATCTGTTATTATTACCTGATGATTTTTATTGTAGATTTTTCGTTGAGATAGGCGCTATTCGATATCACGATTTCTTTCACTCCATCAAGCCCATCTTTTAGATAAACCTGTTGATTGTCGAACCTTGAAATCGTTACAGGAATTTTTCTAACCTTATTGGCCCCGTCGGGTGTGAATACGAATGCCTTATCACCGTCCGCCTCTACCAAAGAAGCATACGGAATGACATTTACATTTTCATCCTGGCTTGTAGATATCTCCGCCTTGCCAAACATTCCAACAGCCGGTTTGATGTCGTTTAACTTCAATTTCAATTCTACCTGAAAGGAACCAAGCGTAGGATCTGCCGCTTGTGACTTACGAAATACCAAAGCATCAAATTTTTTATCCGCATATCCGTCCAGTGTTACTGTTGCCGTTTGCCCAGGATTGGTCACTGCCCATTCGCGGTCAGTTACGCCAACTTTAAGTAAGTAGTTATTGTTTTGCTTTGTTTCGTTAATGAGAAGTACTGGCATACCAGGCCCGATTACTTCTCCTTCACTGGCAATTTTCTTTGCTACAAAGCCATCAGAGGCAGCATATATTTTTGAATAATGTGCGTTAAACGCAACAGCGTCTTTTCCTTTGTGAGCAATATCAAGGGCGGTCTTTGTGTTTTGCAGCTGCTCTAAGGTATACACACTGTCTTTGTAAAGATTGACGGCCCGTTGATAATCACGTTGTGCCTTTTCAATACCTAAGTTGGATTGCATTAAGCCTGCATCAATTTCCGTTGAATTGAGTGTAGCGAGCAACTGGCCTTTTCGAAAGAACTGACCTTCCTCTACAAAAACGCGGCTAATGACGCCACCTATTTTAAAAGAATATTTGGCTTCGTTTTCTGTGCTTACCAGGCCCGTAGCACTTATTGTTTGGGATAATCCCAATGCAGATACAGAAGAAATCTTTACAGGGATAACATCTGTCCCGCCCAAAGGATTTTTTTTCTTGTCTTCTGTCGTACAAGAATACAAAACGGATAATACCGCAATAACGCTGAACAATTGTATTTTTTTCATAATATTTTTTTGTTTGTTTATTGAATGATGAAACTTGCATTGGCCCTTTCTATTTCGGCCTGCTTTATCAATGTGTCGTAAAGTGAAATATTCTCCTGTAGTTGTGCAGATACCAGTTGGTTTTGTGCATCCAACAGTTCTATGTAAAGAGCAATGCCTTCTTTGTACATCCGCAATTGGTCTTTATAACTTTTTTCAGAAGAAGCCACTTGTGAAACAGCTGCATTATAATTGACAAGAGCGGCGTTAAATGAATTGGCAGCAATGCTAACCTGTAATTTCAGTTGCTGCTCAGTATTGCTTATTTGCGATTCAATCACTTTACCATCTGCCTTCGCCTGCTTTACCTTGTATCTATTTTTGCCTCCTGAAAAAATATCGAAGCCAAGTGAGACCCCGAAAAAATAATAAGGGGATTTATCATTTACTTTGAAGTCAAAAGCCTGTGACCCTACATCAAGAAAGGAATTAAGTTTTGGTATTTTGTAGGAATTGGCAAGGCCAATAAGATTCTTATTAATGGCGGATGCAGTATGTAATTTTACTAATTCTTCCCTTTTATTTATAGCAGTATCATTTACAATATGTGGGTCAGGAACACCCTCTATTGAATCAATAAGCAAAGGAGATGTCAGTGGTTGGTTGATCAAAAAATTAAAATAGGACCGGGCATTATCCTGGTGTAACATGGAAGTGTTCAGTTGTGCAGTGATCTTTGTTACTTCATTATTGCTCCTTACTACTGCCGTGCGGTTTACTTTTTGATTATTAAAGAGCGAAGTGTTTATCCTTTCATTTTCCTTTACGAGCGCAAGGACATTTTCATAAATCCTGATGGCTGCTGTAGCCTGTAAATAATTGTAATAAGCAATCTTGATTTCTTTGACTAGCTCCCGTTTGTAGATATCTATTTCTACCTTTTGCATGTCATACTGCTGGCTTCTTATTTTCTTATTGTAAACCAGTTCCGCATTAATGATAGGGTAAGTGGCATGCAGTTTTACATCATAAAAATTATTTGGGTTCAGCAGCACACTTTGGTTTTGTATTTGTGGAAAATTATTAGTGCCTGTCAGTTGGTTAAGCGATTTGTAAACGGGATTCATTAAATCTCCTACCGGAATGTCTACGGTGCGTCCGCGGCCTGCAAGGGTATAAGTTCCATTAAAGGCAACATTAGGCAGGAATAAAGACTTAGCCTCTTTCAGGGCCCAAAGGCTTTTATCAAGGAGAAATTGTTGCTGACGGATTGTTTCATTACTGCTCAAAGCCGAGTTTATATACTGCTCTAAGTGTGTTTGAGCATACGCGCTTCCTGCACTTAGCAATAAAAGAAATGAGAATATCTTTTTCATCTGATTTAATTAAATGAACGTTATATTTTTAATGAACTATGTTCAAATAAAAGGTAAAAAAAATTATAAATTATTTAGTATTTTCAAAAACTCATCATATGCATCTGCTACAATGTTTTCCGCGTTTTTAATATTCGCGTTTTTTGTTCGGGAACCAATTTCCAGGCTACACATGCCATGCAGACAGCTCCATATCAGAAAACACAGCGGGTCCAGGTTATGGCCTTTAAAATGCCCGGCATCCATGCACTGTTTTGCCGTAGTTCTTAACAAATCAAAGCTTGCTTTTCCTTCATCCCACTCATCTTTTTGGACTGTTTCCAGGAACTCTATAGGTGCTTTAAGCGTAAACATCAGATCGTACATCTCCGGGTAATCCAGGCCATAATTGATATACACTTTGCCCATTGCCTTTAGCCGCTCCATCGGGTCTGTTACATTAAATAATATTTTCAACTGGCCGCCAAGGTCAACAAAACCTTGTGTGTGCAACGCATGGAGTATTTCATTCTTATCCCTGAAATAAACATATACAGTACCAATGCTGTAGTCTATGGAATCAGCAATATTTCTGATAGTGGTTTGCCCGATGCCCTTTTCCACAAACAACTTACGGGCAGCTTTTAAAATAAGTGCCTTTAGTTCTTCCTTCTCTCTTGTTTTTCTTTCTTTGGTGCTCATAAAATCAATTTCGATACAAAATAAATGAACATTGTTCATTTTTCCAAATAAACTGAACATTATTTTCAAAATTATATCTGTTTTTAACGACATGTCGAGTGACGACTAGCTCATTTGTTAAATTTGTATTAGTTCAGTTAATTTTTTCGCAACATTCGGCAACCGTATAAGCGGCATATTTGAACCGAAATAATGGGGGTTACTTTAAGCGTAATACACAAACTATCCTTGATAAATCCTGAATGGCAAATCAATGATGTCAGATTGATACATAATTTGACCTAGATTTCCTTATTTCTGATTTGATAGAAAAAATATCCCTTCGCGCTTGCGACTTCATTGACTTTCAGCATGCAATTGCATTGGCTGCTAGACTTATATACAACGGTGTTGGTTTAATATTGGTAAAGCAAATCTACTATTATGAAATCAGCCTATTTATACGTTCGGGTAAGTACGGACGAACAAAAGAAAAAAGGTTATTCTCTTGTAGAACAGGAAGACCGCCTTTTAAAGCACTGCGAGTTTAACGATATTAAAATCAAAGGAATATTCCGGGAAGATTTCTCTGCCAAGGATTTCAATCGTCCCGAATGGAAGAAACTCATTAAAATTATTCGAAAAAACAAGCATCGGCCATCTGAAAACATACTCTTTATAAAGTGGGATCGATTTAGTAGAAGCATCGAATATGCCTACCAAATGATCAGGACATTAAGAGATTTAAATGTTCAGGCTATGGCAATTGATCAACCCATTGATTTTGATATACCAGAAAGTATTGTAATGCTCGCTGTCTATTTATCCATACCAGAAGCAGAAAACTGCAGGCGAGGGTTAACTACATCAGATGGCATCAGAAGAGCAAAGAAAATGGGTAAATGGCCGACTAAGGCACCTGTCGGATATACGAATCGAACGGCACCCGATGGTAAAAAGTTTATTATGCCCAAGCATCCCGAGGCAGAATATATAAAATGGTCGTTTGAACAGCTGGCAACTGGTACCTGTACTATAAGTCAAGTAATGAAAATTGCCCACATTAAAGGCCTTCAATGTGGACGCAGCCATTTTTGGAGAATTGTACGCAACCCTATCTACTGTGGGATTATTAAGATTCCTGCCGGTCGTAATGAGGAAGAACAATATGTCAAAGGGATTCATGAGCCGCTCATTTCAGAAGCCCTATTTTTTCAGGTTCAAAGTCTCACAAATAAAAAGAACAACAAACTAGAAAGTAAAGAAGCTTTAAAATCAGTATTTCCTTTAAGGGGACTTTTATCCTGTCCGTGGTGCGGTGGTAAACTTACGGGAAGCATATCACAGGGGAAACACTCAAAATATGCTTACTATCACTGCTTAGGAAATAGATGCAAGGGTAGATTCCGCGCGGAAGTATTAAATAATAACTATGAAGAAAAGCTAAAGCATATACGTTTGCGGCCAGCAGCACATGAATTGTTCAACCTTATACTAGAAGATGAGAACATCTTTACTCGACAAAGAGAATACTCGGACCATCGTAAGGAGATTTTATCACAAATCTCGACACAGGAACTGGAAATTTCAAAGGCAAGAAAATTCTTTTTGAATGGAAAAATCGACTATGACGACTTTGTTAAGCTGAAACAGGAATCCAACGAGATATTGATCCAGTTGAATATCCAGTTGTGCAATGTGACCACTAAGCTGGAGGACTGCAAACAGAATAATAACGTATGGCCCTATGCCGATCTTAATATTCTTCGATCGTATAAAGAGCAAGACTTAAGAGGCAAGCGTGATATTATAAGCTTGTTTACTCCAGCATCAATAAACCCATTTACAAAAGACTTCGATGTAATACATGTGGACAAAGTGCTGTCCCTGATCACAGAATATTGTGAATAGGACACTATTGTCAACCATCTTAAAACTAACTTAAAGAATATGCTACAATCATTTTACAGGAACGGAAAAGCCTTTTCAACCAGAAAAGTTTCCACGGAGCAAGCCATAACAATATTGAGGCGTAACGGTATAAGCGTAAACAGCGAGAACGCCGAAATTATTTTAGAATTTCTTTATCTCGTCGCAAGGACCTACAGAAATCCTGAAAACAATGAAGAATGCGCAAAGCTCGAGCCTAAAGAAGATATCGAACATCAAGAGCCACGCTCAGAAGGTTTTTAGGCGACTTTTTTAGTAGAAAAATTGAAAGACAAAATCAGATGTAAAAATCTCGAACACTTTTCCATCTTAGAGATTTGAAAATTAATAATTTGTGAATCAGGCCCTTATAAGCATAAAAAAAGGAAACAACTGAAATTTGTTGTTTCCTTTAGCGGACCGGACGGGACTGCAATAATGCCTTATAAATCGCAGTTTTACAGCAGGTTTTCGGTTAGTGTATCCGAATTTGTTACCTCGCAGTATAACTTATATTGACTGTGTTTGAAAGAGCTTTTAACCGTCACAATTATACGAAAAATAAAGCTTGTAATGATGTAATTCGAGCTATATTTTATGATGCCATAGCATAGTGTTGTTATACTATATACATGCCGTATACAAGGATTTGACTTGCAATAATAAGATGATTGAATAGGTGTCGAATTCAAAAATAGCTGCATTTTACGTTCATCAACGTTTAGAAAATAATTGGCTTTTTTTAATCCTTTGAGAAAGTGAAGTGATGAGACACTGATATCCCTGCATACTGGTTTTCGTATGCCAAGGTCTTAAATACAAAAATCTATTCTAATGCTTATTCATATTTTGTAACTTATTGAAGTTTTGTTAAATTGTTTCTTTAAGCGTCATGTGTGAATGGAAATACCTCATTAACCTATTGTTAATCAACCAATAAATAATCATTAAAGATGAAAGGAACAGTTATTTTCTTCTCAACCTCAAAAGGATTCGGAAAAATCACCACAACTGAAAATCCCAAGCAAGAGGTCTTTGTACATTTTTCGCAAATTCAAGATGAGGCTAAGATTTTGATTGAAAACGAGGAAGTTGAATTTGATCTTGAAAGTACTACCAAGGGGCTTTCAGCAAAGAACTTGAAGAGATTGTCAGACAGATATGTAGGTGTCATCGATCAATTTGACATGGGATACGGATTTATTCGAACCAATATTAATGACGAGAAATATTTTATTCACCATTCAGAGGTGATCGGAACAGGGTTTAAGAAAATTGAAATTGGTTACGAGGTTGAGTTTACACCGAGTATTTCTGAGAAGGGATTACAGGCAAAAAACATTGTCCTTCGTGATACAAGATCTTCTTTGGAAAAATTTGCTACTTTTTCAGATTGGGATACGGCAATTTCTGACTTGGCAACAGTGCACGCGCAGAGAGAAGATGGGAGCTGGGATTATATAAATAAGAAGACCGGCAAATATCCAGTTCTTGAAAGCTATATAACTTATACTTTTTTAAGATTGCAAAAGGAGAACAAAATAAAATATGCGTCAAGGATAGAGAATGGTAAAGAACTTAAATTTGCCTGCTTTAATACCGGATTGGCAACATCTAAGCAAGAGGATGTATTCGCATATTTTGAGCATAAAGATAATTCACCAAATTATAGACAGAATGAAGGTTATCTGAAACAGCCTGTTTGGATTTTTAAAGCATTTGATCGCGAAAGTAATAGGATAATGAATCACTTTGCTGAAAAACCAGAGCTAACTAATTACTTTCAAAATGCTGCGGAGCTAATCTATGAATCATCTAAGAGATTGATTCCTGATTATGAGCACATTTTGGATGATAGAGAGAAGCGATTCTCCAAAGAGTTTAGAGAATTAAGTAAGCCGCAGCAAGTTGAAAGAGTTAAAAGCGCGATTGAATCGGCATTAACCAGAATCAAGAGAAATTATAAAACTGCAATTCCGCAATTTTATGGTGACTCTATTCAGCTATTGCTTCCTCTTTGTATCACTACGGCTGAAATGGCAGATGTGGCATTAGTAGTTGCAAAAGAGGGCGAGGTTTATAGGGCAAATACTGTTCTCCCCTTGGATTGGGCATATAACAATGCAAGGCTATTAGCTAAACCAGACAGAGAATGGTTAAATCCATGAGTGTCTGTTTTGAGGATTGTATTGCGTCATTGCTCTCTAATAGAGCGGACATTCGTGTGTAGTAGTTTTTAGGTATTAAATCAGGGCAATAATTTTCGAGAGTTAACAGACCTCGTTGGCTAAAATTGAAGATTTTGGTAACTTCCGGTATACTAAAACAATTCCTAAGGGAAAATTTGTTATCACCAAGAGTACTAACGGGGAACACCGTTTTAAATTGAAAGCTGGTAATGGAGAAGTTATCTTAGTAAGTGAAGGTTACACCTCCAGGTCATGATGAACGTTTTGAGAAGAAAACCTCAACGAATGGGAAGCATTTTTTTAATTTGAAAGCAACCAATGGACAAATCATTGACACCTGTGAGATGTACGAAAGTACGTTCGGTTGTGACAATGGTATTGCTTCTGTTAAAACAAATGCTCCCAAAGCTACTGTAGAGGACTGAGCAACTTAATTTTATGTTTAAAACGGTTAGCGTTCTCTAAATAGAGAAGGTTAACCGATTTTACTTTATAGCTTTCAATAAGCTAAGAATTTAGAAATGGTCTCCTCTTGTAGCCCAGTATATCCGCAAAATTCTGCCACCGTTATAAAATCTCCCTTTTTCTTCCCGGTTGCAATTCGGATTTGCTGCAGCATTTTTCTGGCTGTACGTTCACTTCTTCCTGTAATATTTCTGATGTCCTTTGCATAAATCACTATGCGATGAGGTATTAATCTGTCCGAATTCGGCATATTCGGAATGGAAATTTTTTTGGGTTAAAATGCCGGCTTAGGTTTGGTGTGGTTATATGCAATTTACTGCATCCTGCGCAGATGTGAGCTATACGGGCTTGGCTATGTGAAAGCCCTTTTTTGTTATCCTAAATTGTTTTTTTATGGCAAGACAAAGCGGAATCCTCCCCCTGAAAGGTACCATAGGCAACATCACCTTTTACAAAACAAAGGCCGGACACTTGGCGCGCGAGAAGGGCGGTATTGATGCTAACCGTATCGCTACAGATCCGGCGTTTGTCCGCACCCGTGAGAATGGAGCGGAGTTTGGCCGGGCTGGTAAAGCCGGTAAACTCCTACGCACAGCATTTCGCGCCATGTTACTAAACATTGGCGACAGCTACATGACTTCCCGCCTGACCCGTGAAATGGTAAAGGTAATTCAGGCGGATGCCACCAATGTTAGAGGAAAGCGTAACGCCATTGATGGCGAAGCGGAGCTGCTGAAAGGCTTCGAATTCAATATCAATGGGCGCTTAGGCGGCACGTTGTACGCTCCGTTTACAACTGCCATTGATCGCGCTGCAGGTGCGCTTAAAGTCGATATTCCGGCTTTCCTCCCGATTAATATGCTGGCCAGCCCTGCTGGTGCTACGCATTTTAAAATTCAGGCAGCTGGGGCTGAAATTGATTTTGAGGCTGAAACCTTCGTTAATGGTAACACTGCAAGTGCAGAACTGGCCATCGATGCCACGGCAACCGCTGTGATGAATCTGGCTGTCAATGTAACAGCAAATAGCACAAAACCGCTGTTTCTTGCTCTGGGTGTAGAATTTTATCAGCAGGTCAATGGGGCGCTGTATAGCCTTAAAAATGGGGCTTATAATGCCTTGGCGTTGGTGAATATTTCCGGAATGCCGGCGACACCTGGCGGCGTGTAATGGTACTTGGCCCGTCATGGCCTGATCTCTTAACTTCTAAAAAGCGTATATGAAACTTATACAACGTCTCTCTGCGTCAACACCACCTTTTTTTAGTAAGGTGCGCAACATAGGTTTGATCCTGACCGCGATAAGTGGCGCTCTAATGGGGATTCCGGCTATTCCTGTCATCATTATCAAAGTAGCCGGTTACCTGGCTGTCGCCGGCACCGTTATGAGTGGAGTGAGTCAGGCAGCAGTTCAAAAAGAAGGCAGTTAGTCTGCTGTTAAATAGTTTCCGGCCAAAGGTGTGGTTACCTTACGGATTGTTTGGTGTAAAGGCTCTCGCTACTCGCGGGAGCCTTTTTTTATCCAATCAGGGATTGCAATTTTGATTTTGTTAGAAAGGCTTCAACAACTGCCAACACGTGTACTTTGTCTTCCGGTAATAACTGGTCAAAATGCTGCAATTGACTTGCTTCCTCGTCAGTTATTGGCCCCTTCTCTGTAGCAATTCCATTAACCAGGTAGTCAATGGATACGTTCAACGCTTTCGCTATTTTGGCCGCCACGTCGATTGATGGCGTTATAAAATCTCTCTCATACTTGCTTACAATATTTCCACTGGTACCGATTAAAGCCCCCAGTTCTGACTGATTAATACTTTTCTGTTTACGCATTATTGTTACGCGCTGTCCGAATGTCATATTTTCTTTTTTTTATTGGGTTAATTCAAATCAATTGAAGTAAAATCTTAAACTAACCTAAATCTATGAAGAAGCCGGAATATTACAATTACATTATAACTAATAATAATACCAATATTGTACTGATAGGTAAAAAATCGTGCAAACAAATGACAGTATTTAGACTTAAATGTACAAAAAAGTATCTTTAATACTTGTTTTGTGTTGTAATTATCAGTACATTTATGTATTAATAATTACAAATCATATGGAAAACCAACACAAAACAAGACACTTAACAGTAAACTACATTCATCAGGAACGAACTTATGATTCGAAACTGATTTCTTGTATTTCTCTGGCTGGCGTTTGGCTGGAAAATGCTGGCTTTATCGTTGGCGACAAAGTGACTGTGCAGGTAGAGAGTAACCGCATAGTAATAAGCAAGCTAAAACAAGAAAATCCTGTGCATCAACCAGAAGCACGAAAAGGAAAAGCTGCAATGCGAGAAATAGCACGGCAATACAGCGAGTAATTAGTCTCCCTCTTTTATTGTTAACCCTGACAACCGGACGCCTGCGGGCGGGCCGCATCTGTGATCTTTCCGCCCGCGGGGATCGGGTTGTTAACCAAACCATGTTTTAATGAGAAAATTCCGCACCAACGAACAAAAGATGTTCGCTAAAAACCTTGCAAAATTATTTCCTCCGGCACCTTTATCAGATAATGAACTGCATGATACCTATACCAGGCTATGCAATTTTCCATTATACATTAAAGAACATCTACGCCGGGAACTGGGCTGGACAGAATCCCAATTTTCACAACTAGTACTGCCTAACCTCGGCGGCAGGAATATGGCGCCAACTGAAGAAGAAATGCAGAAGGCCCGTATAATTATAAAGACGCAGTTGTCCTACCTGCTGCGATACCTGGACATTTCCCCTAGCCTTGTACATGCACTGAATAATGACAGTAGCACTGAAGTACAGGCATTCAATCACTAAGTACCTCCTGCTTAGTTGTTAACCCCTTCCTTTCATTTTTTAATTGTTATTCATGTTGAATGTTTATACTGACACCTCCGTGATTGGAGGCTGTTTCGATATTGAATTCAAAGAATTCAGCAACGCATTATTTGAAGAGTTTAAAAGTGGAATAAAGCATCTGGTTATATCAGATCTGGTAATACTGGAACTGAAACAGGCCCGCGAGGAAGTGACCTTGAAACTGGATGAAGTACCAGACAGATTTAAAGCAGAACACAAAAACACGCCAGAAGCCGTAGAATTGGCAGAGGCATATATTTCGGGTGGGGCCCTAAGTAATAAAAGTTTCAATGATGCCCTACATATTGCCATTGCCACACTAAGCAAAGCGGAAGTTTTGGCCAGTTGGAATTTTAAGCATATTGTTAACTTAAATCGTATAAAATTGTATAATTCCATTAACTTACAAATGGGTTATCCAATTATTGAAATCAGAACACCAAGAGAAATTTTAAAGCCTAACGACCATGAAAAAAGCTAAAAAATATGATGCGGTTGCTGAGGTCCGTAAGATTCGGGAAAAGTTGAGCGTTAAATATTGGAAACACCCTGAACTACTATTTCGTGACCTGAAGGCTGCAAGTGACAGCTACCACAGTGAGGCACAAGCCCGTGCTGCTCACGGATAAAATCCTTTATAGGCATACTACAGCCTAATAATTAGCTAATCATTTTTATAACATTGTTGTCGGCGTTATCTGCCTGTTTTATCCAGGCGGATAACGCATTGACTATTATTTGGTGGGACTGTCGCCGGGAGGCAACCAGCTACCAGGAGGCGGCCAGTTATAGGGCTATCGGTCAGAACAAGTAAAAATTATCGTTGGATCAAACGTGCTAACGTCCGGGAGAACAGATGATGGGGTACTGCTGCCGGGCCCGTGTTCTTCCGTTGGTCAAAGTGATATCGTTGAAACTATGTTATACAGCTGACCCCATCATCTGTTCTCACGGACGACGCGCGATAGTACAATGTCGATCAGAGTACAAATGCTGGTGTTCGCGCGCCTGATTCTCCCGTTGGTCGCTTAATCAGGGTACTGTCGATCAGTGCTATAATCTCCCGCTTAATCGGAGTTCTGCCGCCCCCACCGCCCTTCCACCCCCGGCCGCTGCGGCGGCAGCCAGAGCGCAGGCCCTGGAGCGCAGCGGAAGGGCCAAGCGAGGGCGAGCCGCAGCAGGCCGCGCCTTCGACCTCTGTCTCGCCGGGAGCGCCAGCGGACGGCAAATCAAAAATGGAAGGCCCGGGGGTGGCGGGCGGCGGACAAAATGGGCAGCGGAGGGATAGCGGGCATAAAAGCGACCAATTGTAAAAACAGCCCTTAGCTAGACCGGGAGCTGCCCGAACGGAGGCGGAAGGAGCGCAAAAAGGGTGACAGGGCCGAGTGCAGCCCCTGAAGCGCAGCGGAAGGGGCAAGCGAGGGCCTGGCGCCCTTTTTGCCGACTGACGACGGAGTGAGACCTTTAAACCCGCTTGGATCTTTGCTTCGATCAGCTAATCTCAAAACCGCTTTGGTACAGGCATTTTTTGGCTGACAGTAATAATACAGTTGAAGAGTGCGACGCAAGGCTGTTTAATAGAAGTTCTGTCGCTGGGGCCAAAATTATCAGGGGTAGGAAAATTCGCTCAGATCTATAAGGGAAAATGATTATAATAATTTCTTTAAACAGCTCCGGACATTTCTGTGGCTACCTGCCACAGAAATGTAATATCCCGACTCAACGTCTGCGCAACCTGTCGACCAGTATAGATCTTCATCGCATAATTATTTCAAAATATGATGCAATACATGCGTTAATACATCCGTGGCAGTATCATATTGAATACCCTCCATATCTTGTGGTTTAATAAAGTATTTTTTATTGCCATCATGATTATAGACAATATCTAGCTTCTGATCTTTCAGTTTCGTTATCCCATATTGTTCAAGCGCCTCTACATAGCCCATTTCTACTTCATGGTCTTGTATACCTTGTCCCAATAGTAATTCTTTTAGCAAAATAGATTTAACCTCGGGATCAACATTTTTATTGTATTTTGACTTTTTAAGTATGTAGATGTAGTTTTCATCAAAAAACTTAATATATTTCTCCTGCGAGGTATTCATTAATATAGGATGATCAATGAAGTCCTTACGCCAATCAATACAGATATGCTCGCGGATAATACGTTTCAGAGATCCTTCAACATCATCGACCTGAATATCATCAAATAAATGCTTCAAGCATGCAGATCGTTCAATAAATCCTTTATTAGAGGTATTCCCTGTTTCCCTGAGCAATCTACTCCAACTAATATCCCTATGGTTATCTATCAGCAGCGAGTAGTTAGTAGAATACAACAGGTAATCTCCTTTGGTTAACAAGGCTCTTCTAAAAATCTCATCTTCAAATTTTTTCAGTCCTAAGTCTGTAAACAGTTGCTTGAATTTTTCAAAGTATAATACCGCATCATCGAGATAGTCGTTAACTGATATCTTTATCCAATCAAAATCTTCTGCCAAATATCGTTTGTAGATACCCGAAAACGCCAATAGAAAAATGATCTGCCCTTCTAAATACAGGTGTGATTCTGCTTCATTTATAAGATTCGCCCAATCGGCCGATCTATTCATTAATTCAATCTTCAGCCGTTCTTCTTTTATTTGCTGAACATCGAATCCACGTATATTCAAATCTAAAAAGTCTTTATAAATATCACCAGTATAAGCTATCACAATTCTATCGATTGAAGTAATAGTATCATGATAATCCCTTGAAGAATTATAAGTTGTGTGCAGCACCAGATTTCGCATAAGCCGATCCCATTTTTTAAGTTCGAAGCTATCCAGATTGTTTTTATTAGCATTTAAAAACTTAAATACGGCGTAATGCAAGATTCTTTCTATATATCGTGCGCCAAAATCGCCTTCAAAGGAAGATTTTATAATACCTTTTTTATTAAGATAAATATTCTCATTAAAATAAGCCTGAATATCACCATTCAACGACACCAATAAATCAAGACAATCGATATATGAAATGATAACATTTTCTCCCAGCAATGCTAAATTATTAAACTTATAATACGTTAAATCTGTTTTATCATTAAACTGCTCCAGGCTATCATCGTACTTTAGTAAATCATGCTGGGCCGTTTCATTGAGCGCTACAAAGGCTAATAGGTTCAGTAATTTATCATCGAATTCTTTTGTTTCCGGGTTTTTCAGATTCCAAAAATAATCTGACCAGACCGTATCAATTCTGGTCATAAAATAAGTCTCCAGATCTACTGATTTATCTCCTCCGCTATGAGACAACTTATATTGATGCTTTTTATTGAAATCGGATGTTTCAATAAATCTGCCCAATTCCGCTTTTAAATTCTCAAAATTTGTCAGCGGTTTTCCTCTTGAGTTCATCTTAACGTATAGATCATCAGAAAGTCCGAAGTTGTCGATATTCAAAAAATGGAATACTACCAGCGGTCGTCCGGGCTGTATTAAATCGGTGAATAAACTACTTGCATCACGGAACGCCATATCAATTTCATCAAGCATAGTGATAGCTGACCGGATCGTTAAATCATGTCCCCATGTCATGTAATACCAATTCTTATCGGTAATTATAGCCTCAAAGGACTTGTGATGATCGAACACCTGACTATGATCATCAGCAGAAAAACCTGATACTAAATTTCTGATAAAAGAATCAGAGGACTGCCTCGTTTGATAGGTAAATTTCGAGAACTGTTCCTGATATCTGGATAGCTGATGATCTCTGAAGGCTAAGTACCAATGCAGCAGGTATAAAGTAGTTAAGCGTTGTTGCCCGTCCAAAGGGATAAACATCCCCGCTTCCACATACCCATATATAAAGTCCAGTTCCAACGGTGAATGTTTATTGTCCAGCACCGATCTGATTCCTGACAATATCTTGTTTAAAAATGACTTACGGATCTCCGTTGCCTTACGGTTATTTCTACCCTGTGCGTAGTCCCGCTGTATCATTGGGATATGAATACCACCTGGTATGTTTAGATCCTCTACATTATTACTTAGTATATCCCAAAGAGTTATGTTGTTCATTGCTATCTAAATTATAGTAGTTTAAGGATTGTCTGATGCTATCAACATATGCTTTTCTATCTTCAAATGTCCAATAGGCGAGATGATTGGGATGAGCTGTGTAATATTTCAAAAATACCTTTTTGGTCTCTCCCGGGACAAATAAACCATCTTTATCCTTTTGTAATATCAGTCGCCGCTTAATATCAAACAGCGCATTTTTTAAGGATGAATTCATGTTAAGATCCAATAATGCCAGGTTGGCAATAGAATCATCGTCATTGATCCAATTAATATCTGGAACAGCTTGCCCATTCATTTCCAGCGTTTCGTTAACAGTGTTGACACTAAGCGAATGCCTGTTAATATCCTGGATAATACGCTGAATGTAGTCGGAAATATTCTTGAAGCAACCTTCGAACTTGCTTCTGTCTATTTTCTTATCACTGGCATCCAGCAAGGTTTTTATTTGGTCGACTATGGATGCCGCTTCTTCCCCGGCATCATTTTCGAAAAATTGCAAATGGTCATATAACCAGCTCTCATAGTCTTTTTCCTTTAACTCATCAGAATTTTGTGCAAAAATGTGCTCCAGCGACCATATCTTTCCGTCCAGTTTTTCAAAAGGGAAATTGATATTGTTGTCACTCACGAGCAAGCTGTTAGTGACATTGTGCAACAAGAGGATACTCATGATTTTTTCGCTGTGGTTCCCGTACCGTAGCGAAGAAATATCGTCACAATTAATCGTCTTTTTTATGGCACCTTTGAGATATTCCCTGAATTCCTTTCTGTTATTTTCTTTAAAAAATTTTATCAGCAATAAAACAGGATACTTACGTTTAATCAGGAAACCAACTAGGTGATTGAATTTCTTTTCCTGATACCATTCTAACAAAATATCAAAAATATCCCTCAGGCGATTCCATTCCTGCTCCATAGGATATTGACTCTGACCTGAATAGTTTGTTGTCTGGCTTGTACGGCAATTTTTAACCTGTTCGTAAAAATATTTAAAGGAATGATATTTATTCCTGTCTGATGCTTTTTTTTCTGCACACAGGTCTAATAAATAATCAATCCGGGTTTCATATTCGGCGTCTCCTCCGTAAACAAAGCCCCATACCTTCGGGTCTTGCAGGATCTTTTCCATTCTATCCCATTCCAGAGCAATAATATTTTGTCTTAATAAAATAATTTTACTTAAATCCTGCTGCGGTTTGTCTCCATCAGTATTCCTGGGTATCAAATTATGTTTACTCAGGCATACAGCCTTTACCAACTCCGCATTGGTTAACGGTATTTTTCCAATATTAATGCGTGTAAACACATCAATAGCATCAATATCTTTCTTGATCTCGTACCAGATAAATTCAACCGATCCGGCGATGGTATTAAACAAACTGCCACCAATATGTGGCATCTCGTTTTTTTTCTTTTTCAGCCAGTCGCTGATAGTGACGTAAGCATGACTGATATAATAATAATCAGGGTTTTTATCATTTATAATAGGACTAAGGTTCCGGAGGAATTCTTCGCTATCGGGCCGGGTTTCATAGGTCAATGAAAACATGTCTATTTCGCTATTGGATTCCTTTAACCGCGATAATAATGTGAAGATGGTCGTTAGTCGCTGTTGTCCGTCTAACACTTCATACCTGCCATCCGGTAATTGTTTCACCACAATAGGCTGTAAACAATACTTTTCCCTGTTATTGTTTTGTTTGTTAATAAACTCAAAAAAATCATCCAATAGATCTTCTACCTGATCTTTATCCCATCGGTATCCGCGCTGATAATTGGGTATAAAAAAACGATACACGGCCTCGCCGTTATCCTGTTTTAATAAATTGCCCACAGGCATTATTTTTAGTATATTCTCCATATCGTGGATGATGTTAATTACAATTTAAAGGGCTCATCTTATAAACGATGTCGTTATCCTGTGGATCAAAAAATAGCTAATGCCCCTTTTATCATGGACAGCAAATTAATAAATATCATCAAGTATTTAAAAAAGAAGCATCTATTGTTGCTACTTTCATTTGTTATTCTGTTTTAATTATAATCAATACCGTTTTTTCAGTACAGGGTTATGGTTCAGTGTATATCAACACAAATGTTTCACCGCCTCTGGAAAAAATATTCTTATACCGATAAAAATATTTATATTCGCTATGTAATTTATGGACAGATTATAATATCTCGAACCCTAAATAGTTATCTCGAGCCCCAATATTTGATATAAACATCCTTTTACAGAAATCGTTTAATATTTATTAACATTCCTATACCCCGGAAAATGTTTAACAACACGGTACTCGACATATTTATCGGCTTGGTGTTCATATACTTGTTATACAGTCTCCTGGCTACAATTCTGCAGGAAATGCTCGCAAGATGGTTATCGTTGAGAACCCATAACCTCACCTACGCTATCCGGGTAATGCTGGAAGACCGTAACGAGGAAGATAAGGGATGTGAAATCTGGAAGCTGATAGCCCGTTATTTTAAGAGCCAGTTTTTTATCGTATGTCACTTTTTTATTCCTTTTCCGCGTAAAACTTTTACAAGGGCTTTTTATAGCCACCCTACCATTAAATACCTCGGTGAGAGCGAATGGAAGCGCAAACCTGCTTATCTCCGCCCGGAGACCTTTTCACAAACTGTTATACAACTGCTGAGAGGGGAAGAATATGATGCCAGTCAGCCCCAGATCAATTATATAGAAGATACCCTGTTTCGTAAAAAAAGCTTTAAAGCGAATATCAATGGGCGTGATGAAATGATCGTCATTGGACAGGAAACATTACGGCATTTACGCCATATATTCCACAATGCCCAACGGGATAGCGACCGTTTTAAAGCAATGCTGGAAGACTGGTTCAATGAAACCATGGAACGTGCTGCCGGGTGGTACAAAAGAACAGTTCAGTTCACATTGCTGATCATAGGATTTCTGCTGGCATTGTGGTTCAACATAGATACCATTGCCATTTATAAATTATTGTCGATAGATAAAACCGTCAGAGAGCAGATGGTGCAACTGGCAACAGCCAATACCGACAAGTATGAAGCGATGATTAAAAATATCGGGTACGTATCTGTTGGCGTCCCAAAAGTGGAGGTGGATTCGATAGGGAAAAAAGTAGTCCACATCCGGGACACCGTGTTTGTTAGTGATAAAACGCTCAAATCAACTATGGACAGCGTTATGCGGGATGGAGAAAAAGCACAGAGCCTCTTTAGTGTGAGCAAGAAGTATCAATCGGATGACTCAAAAATATTTGGTTGGCTGCTGACGGCCCTGGCTATTTCGCTGGGGGCGCCTTTCTGGTTTGATCTGCTAAACAAGCTGATACAGTTGCGAAGTACCGGCCCTAAACCTGATACCACATCAGACCCGGCTATAGTTAAAGAAACCAGTAGTGTCAAAAGAGTAGGTTAATATGTTACTAACCGTTTGCAAATACCTCAATATTCGTGTTGGCAACGCATCTGCCAGTGCCTCCACGGCCGGCTACCTGTCGCCGGGCGATAGCATTGACCTGGACACTGTATTGATTGGCGAAGAATTGGATGGTAACGCCATCTGGTACCGCAGTAAAACAGGCTACTATTATTGGAGCGGAGGTATTACAGAAGTAGCATTTGAAGTGCCCGACCTAGTGGAAACAACCGAAATTTTAAAAGCGGTGACTACCGATATACTGCACAATTACAGCAGCTATTATCGCAATAAAGTACCAGGATACCTGGGATGTGGCACCGGTAAAAGCCAAGACCCGACTATACAGGAACTTGTCATTGCGATTTTTATAAATCAAAAGCAGGTGGTAACAATGCTCCTACCCGATAGGATCAAGCATAAGGGATATGGTATCAAAACAGAGATTATCCAGATCCAACCTCCTAAACTACAGAAAGGCCCCTTTTTTCCCGGCAGCAAAGTGGCAGTCGGCACCGCCGGTGTAAAAGGATTTTATAACGGCGAAGAATGCCTGCTCAGTTGTTATCATGTGCTGGCCGACTCATTGCTTAAAAAAGGAACTGTTAAAGTAACATCAGAAGACCAGCTGACAGCCACATTAAGCACTGGTAATCTGTCTGCTACTCTGGAGGTATTGGCTGGAGAATTTACTGAGTCGGTAGATTATGCGCTGGCAAGACTTCCTAATGATGTGTTATACAAAAATGAGTTTAAAGGCATTCCTATCAACGGTTACTGCACGGAAGATGAGATAGCTTCACTGTGGGGAGCGATGGTTTTTTCCTCCGGGGCATATACCAAAGGCTCGGCGCGTGTTACGCATACCATGCGGAATATACAGGTAGGAGCAGATTTTTTTGTAAATGTATTGCATACCGGTATGTTGTCTGTTGACGGCGATTCCGGTGCAGCCGTATTTACAGCGGACAATAAGCTGGTGGGCTTTGTATTTGCGGGCGACAGCGTCACATGCTCTTACATTATCCCGGCCTATAAACTGATTCCTGATCTTCTTGTTCTTCCTTAATCTTTATATTATATGAAATCAATTTTTACCTGCTGTCTGTTGCTCGTTCTTGCTCAGGTTACGGTTTATGCTGCCATGCTGTCTGATAGGACGCCTCCACCACCGCATAGGGATACCAGCCAGAAACCTCTTGCTGAACCGGGCAATATCGTCTATTCAAAGTTGACGAGTATTCCGGAGGCGATTAGAACGGTAAGGTTCAACCTTCTGGAAATACCTAAAGGATCATATGACCAGGTTGTCCAGCAATCAAAAGTACATGATCAGAAAACAAGCATAACATTCGCTCAGTACCAGCAATTACTGGATTCGGTCACCCGGAAAAAACAAAAAGATAGTTCCTCTATCACTATCAGCCTGGAAATAGCACAGGACAAAGGTAAACTAATGCCGCCGCTGACCCTTGTTATCTTTAACACTGCAAAAAAAAGTGCTGACAGTATTAAACTCATTATGCCCGATGGCAGTGTTGTTCCTGCTGCTCCGGGCGAAACCACGCCAGCCGGACATGATGCAGGTGTAGCAGATAAAGCTGCTACCACACTCAACAAACGCGAAAATGTATTGACGGATTTAAAAGCGCTGGATATAAACACTCTCACTGCACCCAAAATATTTATCAACGACAATATGTTTCTGTCATCCGGTAACTGGGGATTTTCGGAAAAAGAGGAGTGCGTTCCCAATAAAAAGAAACGAAGACTTCCCGGAGAATATATTCTCTTATATGATATGAAGAAGGGAGATTATTATACCTTGAAAAAAAAGATAAGGAAATGGGAAGAGGGCGATCCTGGCGACGCAAAAGATTGTCCCTATGTAGAGTATTATAAATGGAAACGATCCATTCTATTCACGCCGTCAATAGGTAGTCAGTTCAAGGTGCAACTAATGAACATAAACGCGGAGGACAACTGGCATATTTCGGCCAGTTATAAAGATAATTTTCTGGAAGATGAAGCGGCCTTTAGGTCTACCTTCCAAGCGTTTAATACAAGGGCCAACAGCACCGGGGCGGCTACCGGAACAGGTGAAAAAACAAATGAAGTCGCGCTGGAAAGTAAAAAGGAAGATAAAACCGCCGCTAACCTGCTAGCCCTGCGCAATGACCTCCTTTATTACAGCAAACGTTTTTATGTAAACCTGGCTACCGCGGAAAAGCATGCGGAAAACATGAAAGAAATTGACCAAAAGATCGTACAAACCTTTGGAACAAATCTTTCAAGTCTCCTGTCGGCCTACCTCATCGAAATGGATACTGACGATCCACTGAATACCCTGATGAAAAAAATCCGTGATGCTTATAATAACGTTAACGGTCTGGAATCACAAAGTTTCACCGCGTTTAAATTGAAAAATATGGATTACCTGGAGCTTACCTTTAAAGACGATGCGGGCAATACCAAAAAAGAAGAAGAGATCCGTTTATCAGGTGGTTTAAAAATAGATTTCAGTACCGGTATCGCGCTCACCGGCCTGAAAGATTTTACCTATATACTGAAAGATACCGTTGTTTCCTATAGAACAGATACCGCCACAGGTACCTTGCCACGCGATACCACCGGCAAGATAATCCGCCGCGAAAACGATGGTAAGTCCAGTGTAAACTTTGGCATCTATATGCATGTATATCCCAGGCTCAGCTCCAATTATAATGTTAGTCTTACTGTGGGTATCAGCACCAACACCAACCTTGATATTAATTTTGTTACCGGTGGGAGCCTCCTGTTTGGCTCCAGAAGACGCCTGGTACTCACTGGTGGCGTGATATGGGGTAAGGTAGAACGCCTCAGTAACTCAGTGGAGGAAGGCTATCATGAAAGTCCGGGCGCCAACGGTGCGTTAAGACCGGCCTTTATTCCCCAAGGAACAAGTGTGGTGCCTGTAGTAAAGCAATGGAAGCATTCCTGGTTCTTCGGTGTTAGCTGGAATTTTACCAATTAAAAGACGTAGCAACACAGGGGTGACTGAAATTTACTATTTAGTCACCCCACTTGGTACGCAACCGTCACGCTATTCATCGATGGTAATCCGCAACATAATAATGGCCTTGTTGTCGGGAAGCATTACAGAGAGAAAGATTACTCTAAGATTAAGTATTGCAGGTGTAACTTTTATCTCAGAAAGCGGTTTATCTGAAACATCAAAATGAGCCTTTAGAAAGACCAGCACCTTTTCTTTAGTAATCTCAAAGCGTTTTAGCGTTCGTCCCGACTTTATCCCGGATTTTACCTTCTCCCCAAATAGGCGATTATGGAAGTCTATCACTTCACCCCTTGGGAATCAATCGCTTCCATCGTACTAAAATAAATTTGGAATTTTGAAAGTAAAATCCAGATTTTATCTAGTAGATAAAGGGTTTTTATCAGCAATGTAATCTTTAAAAAATAGGTTACAAACCTACGGTTGTTACCACTCAACTGCTATTAAGAGAAAAAATATGGCTATTGGTCTTCAACGCAGAGTCACGACTTTGTATATATTCTTCTCCTGTATTCGCGTACTCGGCATGTATGATGCTTTCAACCAGGCGGCGGCAACCTTGCATACTACGAATGTGTTTGTATGGTATTTCATGGCCATGCTGATAGTTCTCCCTTATCCATGTGCGTAGATGAAGGATGTGCTGGTGGCTAATCTGGTGAGGCATCCGACGCTTTGCCAGCATGATGGCATCGTCTATATACCAGTCGTAATCAAATGCTTTAAATTCATGATCGCAAATTTTTAATAGCCGGCTTCCGGCGGCATTAGTGCTGACCAAAGTAATGAAGGTTGGATACATGATATAGATTTTTAACGTCTTTTATCTGTGGTTGCAGGATCAAACGCAATAAGGTTGAACATTGCCCGCATTCTGCTCCGTAGACGGTTGCCATAAAGATCTTCCAGCTCTTGGCTGTTGAGGTTCGTTGTAACATGCGTGAGCATTTTATTGGAGATAAGCAAGTCATACCGCGATAGCAGGATTTCCGCCATCACGTTACAATTGTTCCCCCAAAAATTAATATTCGTTTCCAATCCAAGATCATCAAAACAATGTACCCGCGGAATGTTGGAATATGGGAAAAACGCGTTCCGGCTGTATCGCCCGATAAGATCAAAACCAATTCTCCCAAACTCAAAACTAATGTCCCGGCAGGATATGATGACTGGTCTGTAGGCTTCTGCACACAATGACCGCATAAGACTGATGAGGGATGTTTTGCCGCAGCCGATCCTACCCGTTAGCAATATACCTTTATCCAGGTCTATGCCTTCGTCTGCAGCTACCGGTTCATCGCGGAGAAAATATGCCAGCAGTTTGAGTACTACGGGCCTGTCTATGTCATCGACCTTGAAATGCGGACTGTAAGCAGTTTTCCCGCGTTCTTCCAACAGTTGTACCAGCTGATAGTAGTCATAAGGGGTCTGAGTAGCTTTTGTTTTCGTTGATGTGGAGCCGTCCTGCCCCTGTTGCTGGTTTGGTGTGTCTGTCATTGCTTTCAGGTTTTTGTGGATGAATATTTAGTACCCATTTATGGGCAGCTGCCTGCCAGTCGGTGATCAGCGTCTTGCCGCCTTGTCGCCATCCGTTTGCCTGGTAGTGGTGGAAAAACTTGTCTGCTTCCACCTTCGGGTAGACGTGGGCGTTAAAAAATTCCTGTGTCTCGGATAGGGCGGGGAGAATTCGCGCGGTGCCTGGTGCATTTTCCGCGCCTGGTGCACCCGTATCGAGTTGATCTTTTTTAACTTCATTTTTTTTAATTTTTTTAGTGGGCGGGAGTGTGTTTTCTCCCTCCTGTTTTAAATTGTTTATATGTTTATTATAAAAGTGGCCCACTTTTGGGCCTGAACGTGGCCCGGTTTCGGGCCTCATGTGTGGCCCAGTTTCGTACTCATTACGTGGCTTACTTTTGGGCCACATTGCACTGCTAAAAAGTAGAAGTTGTTCCCGTGTAGGATCTGCAACAAAATCAGTCAATGAGAGGATCGTTATCAGGCTGGGTGCATATGGGTGTTTTGCCGGCTGATAGACGATATACTGACAGGCATGCAGATGCTTCAGACAACCAACATAGGTGCTGCGGGAGCCAATACGGGAAAGGCTCATGACTTCTTCGCGCAGGACGGGAAAAGGATTTTGAAAACGATACTGATTCCAGACCTGAAATAATGCCATATACAGGCTCATATGATGCGCATGTAAACGATCATCTTTCCGCGCCTGTGCGAAGAAGGCATTTAGATGCCTGATGTAGTTGATTTGTGCTGATGATGCTTTCATCAGCTGCTTTTGACGTTTTTCTTCGTGCCTTCCATCAGCTTAGTGATGTCGCTGAAATCGTAGAAAATAAGCCCGCCGATTTTTGTAAAAGAAAGTGTTCCGTTAATGCGCATGTTTTGCAGGGTACCCGGGGAAATACCTAACATGTCGCGGACTTCGTAAGATTTGAGCCACTTGCGGGGCTGTGCGGTGGGGGAGTTCATAAGGTCCCGCAGTTCAAGAAATAATTCCTTTTTGAATACTGCAAGATCTTCACGGGTGAGAATTTCTGTTGCCATAAACTTTGGTTTTGTTTGATGGCAGCAAAAGAAAGAAGATAATCAATACAAGAACAGTCACGGGGGTGACGGTACCCCCTGTAACTATTTGATAACTAAAGAACTAATTTTGTATAATTGTTTTTATAATGTGAGATTGGTAATTAGAATTAACTGATAAGGTAACTGAAAATGCAGTAAGCAAATATATTTATAGTCTTATGGGAGCGTTGAACTAACCCCATTAGAATCTCTCGCACTGCCTTAGATACGGCGGCGTTGTCTTTATAGAAATTACTACGCAAGCTACCAGAGGAAACGTTGTCCTGCTTGGCTGTAGTGAAAAAATAAGAGAAGAAATCTAATAGCTCGGTTTTGTTCTTATTTAGATAAAGCCCGCTTTCCAACAATAGTTTTAGAATGTTGCCAAGCTGCGAAACAGAGAAGACGGTAATAACCTTGAAGTCTTTCCAGCGGCTTAGTTCGTCCGGAATGTGGCCGCTGTTTAACAGAGATTCTTTTTCTTTCTGATACACGATTTCATCGGACAGCCAGGACTGTAGTTGGTTTTGTAAAGGTGGGTGAACTTTACTGAAAATAAAGTCTGGCTTGATAGCTGTTTGGCTTATTTTCTTCTGCAGGAATATAAGCCGGTCCAGTTTTTCCCGAATGGTTGGCAGTTCCTCAATTTCAGCAGTAACAATTGCTGTCCAGTACCTGAAATAGTGAATGTTATTGAAGTTGAGGTATTGCAGTAGGTCTTTAAGTTTTTCAGAAAGATCCACATCAGCGCTTTGGCTTATAAGAAGATTGCCTAACTTCTTCTTAAATTCCCGTAAATAGAAAAGTTGATGATAGCTTATCGAACAGCCGATATGCTCTGCTTCTATGAAGTTGTCGAACGGTAGAAAGATGATTGCGAGAAGGCCATCATCTACTCCATGCTTTTTAAACTGGTCCTTGATTGATTGCAGCTCACTCACTAGTCCCGCCTGCGCTGAGAGCAAATAAGTTACGGGTATTCTGCAATCAACATCCAGGTAACGGGAAAACTCACATTCCAGATAGGTTAGGAGCTCAGCAAGATTACAGTATATAATTTTGAAAAGATTTGCCCAAGTATTTTCAGTAGAGTGGTCATTGATGCCGATTATATCATCTTCTGAAAGATAGGTTGCCGTTTGGTCCATTAGCACCACTAATTGATGCTGGTGTCTCTGAATATACCAATCGACCTGCTTTTTGTTTCCCAGATCATAGAGATACTGCCCAAAGCAATGTAACATCTTGTCTTTTTGACTGATAACATCGCTGGTGGTGTAGGTGAAGAAATTTTTGTCTGGTTGTTTTTGTTTCAGGGCTTGGTGTTTAAGGTCAACTCGAACTAATTTCTCAAAAAAAGATAACTGATAATGCTGCTGCATACGTAAGCTGATTTTTTAGAGTGCCGGTAGTATTGTTTTGGTTGGTTATCTCAAACATTCACATTGTCTGAGAAACAGGGCCTTTGATTCGATATGGTGTCAACGAGGTGTGCAATAAATGATTTTACCATCGTTTTTGTTGTTAACGTTTTGTTAAAATCATTGATTATCAAGCCAAATACATAAAAGTATTTGGCTTGATAAATTTATTATTATGCAACGGCGCTGAATAACATAGAATCCGGTAAAGAGAGGTTAAAGATTCCTTTCAGCGCTTTCATGTCCTTGCTCACTTTGGATGCAACGATCTTGGCGTAGATCTGTGTTGTCTTGATTGATTTATGGCCTAACATGGCGCTGACTGTTTCCAGTGGTACACCGTTGGCCAGTGTTACCGTAGTAGCAAAAGTATGTCGTGCTGTGTGCGTGGTGAGATGCTTTTTAATGCTACATATATCGGCCACCTCTTTCAGATAACCATTGAAACGCTGGTTGCTGTTGATAGGTAACAGGCAGTTGTTAGCAACACAGTAAGGATGGTTTTTGTATTTCTGTAGGATCTCTTTTGCAATAGGCAGCAACGGAACATTTTCCCGGCACCAGGTCTTTTGTCTGTTTTTAACTATCCAGTCTTCGCCATCAAAGAATTTACAAAGATGATCCGGACTCAGTTGCAAAGCGTCTTTATAGGCAAAGCCGGTGAGTGTCATAAACAGATAAGCATCTCTGACTTCTTCCAGTCGCTTTACCGGCATGGCCTTATTGTACAATACGCAAAGCTCCTCTGCATCGAGGATGCTCCTTTCGGGATCTATGTACGGGCATTCGAAATCTTCCAGCGGGTTTGCGTCCAGCCATTTTCTGCGTACCGCCAGTTTTAACAGCTGCTTGGTTTGCTTTATATACTTCATGGCTGTATTATCGCCGAGGCACTGTATGGCTGTAAGGAAATGATGCAGATCCTCACCGAACGCAAAATCTATTTTGTACAGTGGATAATCTGACGTGTTGAAGGTTGATTTTAGAAACTGTGTCAGCTTGTCTTTGGTAGTGATCCATTTTGTGAGGGAGGCTTTCGCGCGTTTGCCGGCAGCTACCTTTTCTGCAAACTGGGTGTTATGGAAGTCAATTACCTGTAGCAATGTTTTTTTCTGCTGCTGAACACCCAGGTAAGCATTTTTTAAAGACAGGGGGTCAACGTTGGGGCTTCTTTCTTTGAGCAGGTTATAATGCCGGAGTAATTCAGACTTGACATGTGTTATCCGGTTGTTGATTTCTATGGCTTCAGCTGATTTGCCGATAATGGCGCCGGCCTTCGTATCAAATTTTTTAGGCTCCACCTGGTAGCCCAATGAAAAACCATCTCTTGCCCCGCTGATGGTTATACGAACATTGATCGAGGCTTTTCCGTCTTTGTTCTTGTTGTCTTTACGAAGCCAGAATAAGATTGATAACTCTTGACTTACTTTCATTGCTGGTGTTTTAGGTTACCGAATTAGTTTGGTGTTGTTTGGTTCGGTTTGAAGCCTTTAAACCCAGTGCAGATAAGTGTTAGCGGGGAAAAGGTTACACTAAAATTAGGCTTTGTCAGTGTATCCTAATTTGTAACCTTTCAGATTCGTTTGATGTAGTTTACCTTTACATGCTAAAAACAGAAAAGCCGCGTAAATCATACGATTTATGCGGCTTTAACTTTAAATGAAGTCCTAGTTGCGGACCGGACGGGACTGCAAGCCAGGTAACTAACCATATGGATTTTTACCTGTCCTTATTTTAAGTCGTTGATTTTCAGTATTCAATAACAAAACTCGCCGTTTTTTAAAAGTACCTTTATTGTGGTTAACAACATTGAACTCGACTAAAAACTCGACTAATTATGTTGTTAGCAATTAAGCCAATTTGTCCCAAAAGCAAGGTGCGCCGGGATGGCACCAGTATTATTTTTATCCAGTATTGTAGCCCAGATGGTAAATCAATGCTATTAAATACAGAAATCGCTATCCCTCCTAATTATTGGAATAGAAAATATTTACGTATTTCTTCAGAATTACCGGAAGCCTATGGCTCTGCTGAAACGTTAAATAGCCGTTTGGTAGAACAGTTACGAATAACGGAAGATATTATTGGCCATGCAATAAAAAGGAACATTTCTGATGTACGATCTTTTCTCAAAGCTACTTTCCAGCCGGATTTTGAGGTTGAAATCCTGGAAGAAAGGGCGGCCAAGGACGCAGCCTCGAACCCCAGGGTCAACCTAAATATATTCTTTCAGATAGATGATTACATAAAATGTAAAGAGGGAAAGGTGGCTAAATCAACTTTAAATATTTATAAGTGTATGTCGGAGCAGTTGCTGGCATTTCAGAACTATAGAAGAATGCCAATAGGGTTTCAAAGCCTGGATTTCAACTTTTATGAGCAGTTTGTGGATTTTCTTATTTATGACTTTCAGCAAGTCAGGAGGAAAGGGGTAATAAAAGGTCTGAAAATTGCTACTATAGGTAAGACAATCAAGCAGTTAAGGATTTTTGTTAGAGACAGAGTTCGTCGGAAGATTATTTCACCTATAGATTTGTCCGATTTTAAGATATTGGATGAACAATCAGATGCGATATATCTTTCCTGGAAGGAAATTAACCAAATATTCCATACAGATTTATCCGATCATTCTTATCTAGTGCCTTTTCGGGACTCATTTGTTTTAGGTTGTCTCACCGGGCTTAGGTTTTCTGACTTCTCGAATATCAGACCAGAGGATATCCGAGATGGAATGCTTTATAAGAAACAAGGTAAGTCCGATCACTGGGTGGTTATTCCGCTGTTGAGTACAGCTAAAGAAATTTTAGTAAACAGGTTCAAGAAAGCAGTACCGATTGTTCATAACTCTGATTTTAACGCCAATATTAAAGAAATTGGTCGTTTGGCGGGAATAAATGACATGGTTAAGTTTTCGTATAAGAAAGGCAATAAGGACATTGAAATTATTAAACCGAAGTACTGTTGGATCACGTCTCATACCTGTCGTCGATCTTTTTGCACCAATGAATTTCTCGCAGGTACTCCGGTTGAACTAATTATGAAGATAAGTGGACATAAGGGTTTGCGTGATTTTTATAAGTACATCCGGATTACCCCGGAAGAAGCTGGCCGTAAAATTAGAGAAATCTGGCAGCAAAGGAATAATTTAGAGGGATTTGAAGAGGTAACGCTTATAAAATATTAATCTACCATGATTTTTGTAGAAATTCCGGAGACAGAAAATAGCTTTCGTAGCGCTAACAGGTATTTTATGGTTATAATTTTTCGTATTAAAAAAATGTTTTGTTGATCGCATTCCTATAATTTATTTACTGAAAACAGCTTTGTGCTGGGGCGTATAATAAAAATAGTCAAGTGAAACCCTGATCTGGGTGCTTCATTAAGAGAAGATCGTTCTAATATCGTTTAGAGACGGTACTCTATTAAATATAGTGTTCCTGATATTTTGCCAGGTATGTAAAATCTAATCTTATCCGGCAGAATTATAAAGACGTAGCACGGGAGGAGTATGCGGGACCGGTAGGGTATTAAAATCAGGTTTCCTACAGGCTTAGTTAATCTGCTTTTAAGAACAATGTTCGAGATATAATTGTACTGAAAGGAAATGATAGTCACTTGGATAAGTGTTCTGTTCTATTTTAGGTAAGGAGTCCATCATATGTTTTATACGTCGATGATGTTGCATGGACTATATAAAGCAGGTCAAATAAATTACGAATATGTTTATTGGAAAACAAATCTCAAGCGCTTAGGAAAATAATAAGCCTCATTTAAAAGTTCCCTGGGTAATATAGGTAGTAAGCACAATGCTAATGACATTCCGATGTGTGATAACGTACTTTCTGATAGACTGTAAAGACTTAGTCATGTGGCTGTTGACTGTAGCAATGGAAATGCCCAAAATATCGGCTACTTCTTCATAGCTTTTTCCACTTAATTTACAGAGTTGGAAGATTTTTTTTCCCTGTGGAGGTAATTGATCGATGGCCTGATGTAGAACTCTGGCTATTTCATTATTCTCTGATGAATCAATTCTGTCTAAATAGTATTCGGTGGCATTGATCAGTAAGGACTTAACTAAAGATTGGTCATTTGCGATTTTACGAAAATGATTAAAGACCAGATTTTGAGCAATCGTGTATAAGTAAGATTGAAAAGACTTTTCAATATCAATGGTTTCCCGTTTATTCCATAATTTAATAAACAGTTCTTGTAAAAGCTCCTGGGCATCATCCTGATTTTTCACCATTCTTAATATTCGCAAATAAAGCGGTTTGCTATAAACTTTATATAGCTCATTGAATGCAGGTTCGTCGCTTTTTATAAGAAGCGTAAGCAGTTGTTTTTGAATGTCGTCTGCTAGAATTTTCAATCCCATTGTTATTTAAAGCAAACTTAGATAAAAAAAAGTAATGCAACCAAATTTATGGCTATATCAACGATGGTAGATTGTTTTATTATAAAGTATAATTGATTGAAAATAAAATAGTTTTATTTATTTATATTTTTTTCTTCAGATCGACTCATTGTTTTTCTACTTGGCTGTGTATTAGTTATCAATTATGTAAAATGGAAAAGTCAATAAAGCTTTTATTTAGTAAATATTTGCTAGACCGTTGCTCAAATGAGGAGATAATGGAGTTGTTGGACTATTTCAAAATATCTGATAATGATCATATTTTGAAACAATTCATTTATCAGGAATTAGAAAACGAATCTATCGAGGCCTATGGGGTTAAAGATGTTGAAGCAAATCTTGAAATTGTCTATGCAAATGTGCTTTCAGAGATTCATCAACGTCAAAATCCTAAGCCAGGTAAAATAGTTTACTTCTGGTCCCGCATTGCAGCGGCAGTTGTTATACTGTTCGTTTCGACGATTGTTTATTATTATTTGACAGGAGGAAATTCAAAATCAGAAAAAAGTAAGATAGCAGAAACTTCATATCAAAAGAAATCGGCGGTATTAATTTTAGCCAATGGCGAGCGGATTTCTTTGTCTAATCCTGATAATAAGGGTAGGATTAAGGAGGCAGGGGTGATCATTTCCCAAACTACTGACGGACAAATCACGTATGAAATCACAGATGCAGAAAAAGCTGGAAACAAAATCAACACTCTTTCCACTCCACCGGGAGTAACATACAACATTGTTTTACCTGATGGATCAAAGGTTACGTTAAATGCGGCTTCCTCTTTGAGTTATCCTGTATGTTTTAACGCTAGCAAAAATCGATGGGTTGAGTTAGTTGGTGAGGCATTTTTTGAAATAGAAAGAGACAGTCGTCAGCCTTTTTTAGTAAAGACGGATAAGCAGGAAATTGCGGTTCTCGGAACACAATTTAATGTTGATTGTTATTTTGATGATTCAGTCGGCAAAACGACCCTTTTTGAAGGCAGCGTTGGTGTTCGTTCACTAAGCTTCAATTCGGGTGATATTTGCTCTGAACAAGCGGTAACTATTCTTAGGCCTGGTCAGCAGGGTAGTTCTTCAAAGGGCGGATGTATCGAGGTTTCAAAAGCCAACCTGGAATCAATAACGGCATGGAAAAACAATGAGATTATGTTTGACAGCGAAAAGATTGAGACAATCATGAAACAGGTATCCAGATGGTATGATGTCGAAGTAATTTATAACGGAAAAAAATCAGACGAAAAATATAGCGGAAGTGTATCTAGATCATATACTTTATCAAATGTGCTTCAAATATTGGAAGCATCGGGTAAGGTTCATTTTAAAATTGAAGGGAGAAGGGTCTATGTTTCAAATTAAGTTTTAATACTTATCAAAACCAACCATTTAACTTACTTATTTAGTTACCTGATCACAGGGAGCTAAAGCGAACAGTTTTCAACCAAATAATTGCGGCGCCTATAACTCAGGCAGTTTGGGAGAAGTTGCAAAAATTAAATCAAACAATGTATAAACAAACAAACAATCTATTTGGATTGTATTCCCAAACAGAAGTTTTAAAGTAGAGAACGTTATGCGATTTGCCATCGTTTTATTTATTGCCGTTATGACATTTCTCAGCGTGACAGTATTCGCTCAGAAAATTACGATTTCGAAGCATGATGTTTCGTTAAGCACAGTTTTAAAGGAGATTAAACTTCAAAGCGGCTATACTTTTGTGTATAGAGATGAGTTGCTCAAAGAAGCCAGGCTTGTGTCAATACAGGCTAAAGATGAGGACCTGAAGTCTGTATTAGTAAAATGTTTTGCGGGGCAGCCCTTCAGCTATGAGATTAAGGATAAAACAATCATTGTCACTAAAAAAGAAGACAGTAGCATTCCTTTATCTTCACCACAACAGGACCTGATTACTATTTCCGGTCAAATAACAGATTCTAAAGGAAATCCTTTATATGGTGTTAGTGTGGGGATCAAAGGAGGGAACAAGGGAACACAAACAGATAATAAAGGAATGTACGCTATTAGCGTAGATAAAGGCAATACATTGGTATATTCTTTTATTGGATTTGTGAAGAAGGAAATGGTGGTAGATGCTGCCGCTTCAATAAACATAGTGCTTCAGGAGGATATATCCAAACTGGAGCAGGTTATTGTTACTGGATATAGCGTTAAAAAATCGAGAGAACTTACCGGTTCGACACAAAGAATTTCAGGAGAGGAAATTCGGAAAAGCTTAACTTCTTCAGATCCTGCTGCGCTGTTAAAAGGAAAACTGGCAGGGCTGTACATTTCTGAGCAAAATTCAGGTGATCCGACTTCCAAAGGAGGGCAAATCTTCGTTAGGGGGCAAAGCAGTATAGCGGGAGTTGGTGTTGACCAATACAATGAATTCGTTTTGCCTGCGCTGTCTTACGGTCCCTTATTGGTTCTGGATGGTGTGATCATGCCTAACCAAAATTTGAAAGATATTGTTACAGCACAGGAAGTAGAGGAAATTACTGTACTTAAAGATGCTTCTGCTTCCGCGATTTATGGATCTAGGGCAGCTGCCGGAGTTATTGTTATTACAACAAAAAAGGGGGCTGCTACTAAACCACGAATTTCAGCTGATTTAAAATATGGTATTAATGCGCCTAATCCAGGCACAATTCGTTTTTTGTCCGGACAGCAGTTGTATGATCTTCAAAAGGAGTATTACACTCAAGACTATCAGATTAACAACGCAAGTTTAATATCTAACTATCCCACTTTAACTGATTATCTGAATTATAAATTGCCAACCCCATCTGATGTGGCCAATTCTTTTGATTGGACAAAGTATGCACTGAGAAACAGCAATACCACTGAAGTCAACCTTTCTGCTAGTGGAGGGAACGACCGAACACGATATTATATGGGTGGAACTTATTATAATGAACAATCTACGGGAATTCAGAATGGAATTATTCGGAAATCCTTCCGGATCAACCTGGATAGTCGTTTGACCGATCGGCTAACGGCAAGTGTTGCTGTCAATGGTATTTTAATTGATGGGAAAATGGGGACAGATGGCACAGCCTCATCGCTGGTACCATTGATCCCATGGGCTTCTCCTTATAATGCTGATGGATCAATAAAGCCTTTTTTAAGCTATAAAATGGATGGAAGTTTAATGCAGGCGGACAATCCATTGTTTAATCAGCAATACAACTTTCGGAAATCTCAGTCTCAATTGATATTTGGTTCTCTCAAACTGACATATCGCATTAATGACTGGCTGGACCTTTCCACGACTAATTCCGGCAATCTTAATTTCAATAAGAATGTGAGCTATTATGATGTGAGAACTTATACAGGCGGCCTAAGCAGATTTGCTCCTCAAGGATTTTTAGGTACTGTTACGGGCAATATCATGTCATATTTAAGCTCCAATCAATTGAATTTCCACAAAACAGCTAGTGGACATGCTTTTCATGCACTTGTGGGTATGGAGTTCGGTAAAACAACGACTGAGTTCACCACCACAAATGTAAATCATGTTCGCGCTGGCTATCCGGTAATTTCTCTTGGGAGTCAAATCGGAGCTTTATACGACTTTTCCGCATTCGGAAGGCCTGCAACCAAGACGGGAAATGTTGAAGGTGGAACTGATGTGAAAGCAATGTACTCCTTATTTGGAGAATTAGGATACACATATCTTTCTCGCTATAGCCTTAGCGGCTCGGTACGTACTGATGCTTCCAGCAGTTTTGGGAGGAATAATCGCTATGGAACCTTTTACTCCGCGGGGACGGCCTGGATCATTAGTGAGGAAGCATTTATGAAGAAGGTGAATTGTATCAGCAATTTGAAGCTGAGAGCAAACTATGGTACCAGTGGATCACAATTAGGGGATAATTTTCTTACGCAAACTCTTTACGATCCATCTTTTGTATACAATGGCACAACTGCTGCAAAAATTTCTGTGTTGGGAAATCCGGATTTGAAATGGGAAGTCACAAAAACACTTAGTACAGGCGTGGAAATGGGGCTGTTTAATAGAGTAAGTATGACTATGGATTTATACAGGAGAAGATCTGAGAACCTTTTGCAAAAGGTTCAATTGGCATCAGTTTCCGGGTTCCCATCACAGTGGAAAAATGTCGCTACGGTTGTTAATAAGGGCTTAGAGGTTGTAATTAATTCAGATAATATTATCAACGATGACTTCAAATGGAATTCTTCGTTTAATATTAGTTTTAATAAAAATGAAATTATTAGTGTAGCAAATGGTGCACTAAGACAGGGATACTATGCCCAAAATAGGTTTTATCTCTATCCGGGAGATGATATTAATACCCTGAAAGCCGTAAAATATGCGGGAGTTGATCCCCAGAGTGGAAAGCCTCAATTCGAGAAATTGTTGTTTGACAATTCGGGCAAATTATCGGGAATTAAATTGGTGAATTCACTGGGTGAAGTGGATGCTGTATCTGATAATCGTCAATTTCAAAAAATTGGAAGTTTCCAACCACGATATTTTGGCGGTTTAACCAACACTTTTGCCTACAGGCAATTCAGTCTCAGTATCCTGCTCACCTATGCGATGAAATATACATTACGAAACGGCCTGGCCGAGAGTTATCAAGGCGCACGTGTACAAGCTGCTAATCAGATTGAATTTTTAAAGAACCAGGTAGTATGGACTACACCTGGCCAAACCAACGCTACTATTCCCAAGCTTTATTACCATAATAATACCAGCTATTTTGGATCAGATACATATATGTTTGATGCCAGCAATATTACCCTTCGTAATATCCGATTATCATATGATTTGCCTAAGAAAATGTTGAGAAATCTAAAGCTGGCTAATTGTACATTTTATTTAAGCGGGGACAACCTGTATACCTATTACGTCCACAATATTGTTGCACTTAACCCAGAAGGGCCATCTGTAGGGCAAGCACAGGATTTTGGTGGATCAGGTGTTGGCCTTGGAATACCAAGAAAATATTTATTTGGCATTCAACTTACCTTTTAGAATTGAACCATAATGAAGTTATCATGAAAAATATCATAGTAGCAATAGGAGTTTATGTTGTGTTAGCAGGTTGTAATAAACAGATTGACGAGATTAGGCCACTCACTAAAATTGACCAGCAGGGGGAGCTAAGTTCGGTGGCAGGTGTTCAGGAAGTAACAGCTGGCAATTATTTACTGCTTATCGGTAATGGACTGGGCGATTATAGTTCTGCATTGGAAAGCATTAGTGAAAGCAGGGGTAACAATGTTACCTTAAGGCAATATGCACCAGTCTCAAACATGACTGACGCCTTTTTCTACCGCAATAGTTCCGCTGAACAACTTGGGTATAGCGCAACTTTATACCGAGGGGCATATCAGATTATTGTTGGTGCAAATGCAGCTCTTGAAGGAATTGAGCGTCTTGGGAAAAATTTTCGAACGTTAACAGAGAAAGAAAAAAATGATTTATTATATGCAAAGGGTGAGAATATTTTCATTCGTGCGTTGACCTACTTTAATCTGACAAGAATATATGGGAAGCCCTTTTACCAGGATGCTCAGAACAGCCTTGCTGTGCCACTAAAGAAGACTTCTGATATTAACGATAATCCCCGAAGGGCAACGGTGAAGCAAATCTATGATTTTCTTATTCCGGAACTTCAAATGGCCGCGCAATTAATGAAGGTACCAATTAGCAAGACGAACGCATTTGCCAACACTGGAGCAGCGTGGGCATTGTTGTCGAGGATGTATCTCTACATGGGGGGGACTGTATCGTCACCTAATGCCACCTATAATCAACTCTCGGTATTGTACGCGGACAGTATTATTAATAGTGAAAAATATAGCTTAAGGCAGGGAAAAGATTATCTTCAAATGTTCGGCGACGATGAGGACGGAACATTGAAACGATTGGTGTTTAATGACAATAGAGAGATTATTTTTGCATTGAATAATTCTATAGATGGGATTAAGTTAGGGCAATTTTATCATTACGATAATCGTTCTGGTGGCGGGATATTTAAGCCATCTTCAGATTTCGTTTTGACATTGCCCTCTGGTGATTTACGCGCAACATTTTTGAAGAAAAATGTCAATACCCAAACACTTGAAACCACCAAATGGTTAGTCTCAAATTCAACTTTTGTTACACGCGCTCCTGAGATATTATTTCGTTTTGCGGAAGTTTATTTAAACAGAGCGGAAGCTAATGCGAAGTTGAAAAATTTTTCTGCCTGTAAAGCTGATCTTCAATTAATCCATGTTCGTGCGGGCCTGCCTGCATCTGATATTGAGAATATTAATAACTCAGATCTATTGAATGCTGTGTTGAAAGAACGACGTGTCGAATTAGCGTTTGAAGGTCAAATTGGCTATGATTATTTCCGAAACGGCCTACCAATGAAGAGGATTGCTGCAGATAATAATGGTAATGAAATGGTAATCCAACCAGATGATCCGAAAGTAGTATTTAATATCCCAGCTTTTTAACATACATCAAAAAAATGCTAAACAATGAAGAGTAGAATTGTAAGTTTAATCATATTATGAGCAGTATTGTGTACCGCTGCTCTAAATGCGCAAAGCATACATACCAAAAATTTTTGAAGGTACTTTTTGTTGGGTACAACCCAAACAAGGCTTTACCAGAAGCCGGCCGATTCTATCCCGGGATGATGGAGAAAGAAGCATTTTTAGCTGAATATCCGGTGAGAATGCCTGCATTCAATGCCCTCTTGGATCAATATTTTGCTCAAGTTGGTACCCTGGATTGTCGGGATTGGAAGCCTTCGGATTCGGGTCCTTATGATGTAACGATTTTTGACTTCGCAACCAGGCCTGTTGAGCCTATGAAACTTGAAAAAATGCCAGATGGTGCAACCAAATATACTGCAGCCAGATTTTTGCCAGATAGTTTTTCAAAGCCAGTAGTTTTCATTGGATGGAAATATTGCGTGGATTGGGATGCCTGACAATGTAAAGGAGTCGCTGGAGAATATTATATAGGCGACTATTAGCGCGGGAAAAATTGTTACTGGCGCTAATGTCAAAGGGAAGCGAATTTTCAGTCAGAAAACTTAGAATAGTGAACAATAATAAGGATCGATGTCATTCTGGTAGTCGATCCTTACTTTCTATAGCTATGGTTTTAGTAGGTGTTTTCTATAACAATAAACTGGATTCAATTTAGTACAACAGTCTGATGTAGCGTATGCTGTACGTATTTTTAGCCTTATTAATTGATTTAATAACCCAAATATCCATGAAGTATTGTCATTCTTGTAATTAAGGCCATTTGCTAACTGTTCTGTTAATTTTAGGAGTAAGCTGGAATATTGGTCCGGGGATGTGATCATTTAACATTTTTACACATTTAAATCTATAATAAACGCATGAAAAAGAGAATATTTCTTATGGTATTTCCAGGCATTTTTTCTGCTTGCCAGATTAAACAGAAAAGTAAAGAAAGCAAGACATTGGAGTCGGTCAATGAAAGCCGTAGCTCTTTGCAAAAATTAAATGTCACTAAGGACATGATGATTGGAAGGTGGTTACAACCTATCCCTGGTGAGCAAAATCACCAACAGGGTTTTCAGTTGAATGAAGACAATACTTGTTTGTCATTAAACATTCATACATTGATCTACGATAATTGGGCATTCTCCGCAGACACTCTTTTCCTTTGGAGCCACTCAGAAGGGGTGAAAAATAGTGTTAAGTCTATAGATACTCTGTTGATTAAGACAATCTCAGAAACCACATTAAAATTGTCTCCTGAAAATGCTAGTAGTGGATATTTCGTGGAATATCATAAAGAAAAATAAGGCGCATGTTCGCTGACTGATATAAATTGTTAAAAAAAGTTTAATACCCAACCTTTTACTTCTTCAAAGTTGTATACTGTTTAAAGGCCTTTCAAAACATAACCTATAAAGTACAATTTAAATTAAGATTAAAATGAAAATTACAAGAACACTGTTAGCAGTACTGTCAGTAACAATTTTGGGAATCTATGCCTGTTCAAAGAAAGATAATGTTCAGGGAAATGCAACTATCGAATCTTCAAGCGGATCATCGGCAAAACCAGGAGAATTGGTAAGTTTTAAATTCAATGGTCTTGCCAAAGATGGTGCCGTTGACTGGAAAATTACTCCGGCGGGAAATGTTCAAATTCACTCTTCCGGAAATACGGCTACTGTCATATTTTCGAAAGCTGGTGATTTTGTTGTTACAGCCCAATCAGGCTCTCAGCAGGCTGTACAACGTTTGTCGGTTAGTGCCACTGGTAGTAGTTCTAATAAGGTGGTTTCAACTACAGCATCATTGGATGGTGATGAAATTACTCTCGTACCGTCTTTTCCTAAAGATTCAATCAATTATCTGTTGATTAGGGCGGAGACTAAGAAGGATTATGACTGCCTTAATAATTTTTTGGTGAGTGTTTATAGCGAAGCTTCAAATGCGTTTACGCTGAAATACATTGGTGTAGAAGTACCTGATGCAAGTATTTGTACTGCCGGGAAGTCGAAAGCAGTTGCAACAAATGCTCTTTATATGCCAGTAGACGGAACTTACAGTTTTACTATTAAATTCAATAATAAGGATTATATAGGATCTGTAGTTAAAAAAGGAACTCATTTTAACTTCACCTGGTCTTATACCAGCGGAGTAATTATTTCACCTCAATCCATATAATACGAACTGAAATCACCCGCCCATTAAACCGGGCGGGTTTTGTTGCTTTAGTTTGGAGAGTCTGCAAAATATAATAGAAGGTTGCAACCGCAATGATAGAATAAGCCAGGAGAAGTTGTATAGACTGTTGTATCCGGGGCTATTTTCGTTATGTAGAAAATATTTTGTTTGTGAACAAGATATAGTAACCGTAGTAAATAACGGAATGCTAAACATTTTTAGAAATTTGGGGATGTATGATGTTAAGAAAGGAGATATATTTCCCTGGGCATATGCCATAGTAAAACATGCTGCACTTACCTATTTGAGAAATAAACTCAACGCCAAAGAAAAAGAACATTTGAATATGGATGATTGTATGGATCTGCCTTCACCTTGCAATCCTATTGTGTCACTAGCATCGAAAGATATTTATTTATATTTATCAGTATTACCTGCAATGACACGTACTGTTTGCATTATGTTTTATCTTGATGGTTTTTTAGTCAGAGAAATTGCAGCGCATTTTCAAATTAGCGAAGGAACCGTAAAATGGCACCTTAGCGAGGGAAGAAGCATTCTAAAAAAAGCTATGAAAAAGAAAGATGCTTACTAAAGAGGATAAGGACAATTACTATATAGGCGAAAAAACAGGCGAAGAAATTCCGATAATATGTATACCCGTAGATATTGCATGGGCTCAATTGATCATTCTCTTAGAAGCACAACTATCTCCCTCCCCCCTCCCCAAAAAGAAAAGAGAATAATACAAACTCACTTCAACCAAGGCATTAATTTGAATCATTTGGTATTCATGAACCTGTCTGTTAGATTCCTGTTGGTCCTGTTTCTCGAAATTAGTACATCAGATAGGATAGAATAATCTATTAATTTAGAAGGATTGTGGATTTTTTGTTTTGCGACATTATATAGTTTTGAATCGTATTTCAATGCACAACCAAAATATATTTAAGTTCAAACGGTATTTACATATGCTAAAAATCCAACTTTTAGTTGCAGGTGTTTTCGCGAGTCTTCATGTTATGTCGCAACAGCCATTGCCAGACCTTGCTACAAGGGCTCAAGTAACTTATTACAAGGGGCGTACTCCCGAAAAACAACAGACTTTTTCGTTTGAGAAAAACAAGGCATCGATGCTCATTAATCAAGCTGAATGGAATTGTAAGAAATATGATAACAAGGCAGGTAATGAGACGGTTTATACATTTGAGTTAAAAAAAGGTTCCATGGATAAGGCAGGTCTGTCGATTGATTTTTTATTTGATCATTGGGATGTGAAAAACTATGTCATTATGCCTGCCGCGGCTTATGATGGTAATAGATTTGACGTATTGGAATACGGTTATCCACCTTTGTTTAAGTCTAAAGACTATAATAAAAATTTACCTGTCACCATTACGAATATACCCAGATTGAATAAGTATGAAGGAAAGTCGAGGATGGATTTTAATACCGGAGATTTAGCTACACCGGCAGTAGGTGTTTATTTCCCTAAAACCGGGAAAGGAATTTGGATACTAACCGAACAAGCCACAGAGCTGGGTAACAGTGCTTTGATATTTAAAGAAAATGAAGCTCGAAATAAAGCTACTTTCACTATTGCTGCGCCTTGTGTGAGGGAGGAATATTATTCTATGGCAAATCTTTCTCCTTCTAATGAAACGGGGAAGGATTTAAAGGAAGGTGATAAAGTAACTATTCGATACAAAGTTTATACTTACAGCAACCTTAGTTCTCCCAATGATCTGAATAAGAAGTTTCCAGCTATCCGTAAAAGCTATGGTACTTCTGCTTACATTAACCAGTTGCCTTTCAGCAAAGCGTTTGAGTTAATGGAAAAACAAGAAAACGAATGGTGGAGTAGAAAGGATAGTCTCTATACATTGGGCGGTGAAACGCTTAATATGAAATGGCAATTAGGTTGGGTGGGGGGCTTGATGGTTACATTACCGCTGAGTGAAGCAGGAGGAGATAGTTCTGCGGACAGGGCATATAAAAATTACTATAAAATTTTGACACAGAGCCAGTCCCCAAGTGGTTTCTTTTATGGTTGCGGGAATGGCAAGATCTGGTGTAGCGACTGTTTTGGTAGCCCACATCCTGATAATCTCCATTTGCTTCGTAAAAATGCAGATGCGTTATATTTTACTTATAAATATGTTTCTTCTCAAAGAAATAGAAATCCAGGATGGCAGCTGCCTGAAGCCTGGAGCGCGCCGCTACACCGGCAAGCTGACGCTTTTGTGAAACTATGGAAAGAAAATTATCAGTTCGGACAGTTTGTGGAAATTGAGACAGGGGAAATAAAAGTAGGAGGCAGTAATAGTGCAGTGACGGCAATTGCGGGATTAGCTTTGGCATCAAAGTATGAAAGTAATCCGCAGTATTTACAGGTGGCTAAAGAAGCCGCCAGATATTATTATAGGAATTTTATAGTGAAGGGGATCTCCTGTGGTGGGCCAGGCGAAATTTTGCAAAACAACGATGCAGAGTCGGCTTTTGCAACCTTGGAATCTTTCGTAGTGTTGTATGAAGTGACCGGCGAAAAGGAATGGCTGCAATATGCGGAAGATGCCGCTGCTTTTTGTACCACCTGGATGGTAACTTATGATTATAGGTTTCCAGAAAAATCTTTGTTCGGTAGATTGGATATGAAAACGACTGGTGCTATATGGGCGAACACTCAAAACAAACATGGAGGACCGGGTATTTGTACTGCTTCCGGCGATTGTTTGTTTAAATTATATCGTGCCACGGGTAATAAATTGTATCTGCAAATGATATACGATATAGCACATAACATTATGCAATATATTGCACGCGCCGACCGCCCTATTAAAGACCAACACATCGGTTGGATTAATGAAAGAGTAAATCTTAGCGACTGGGAAGGGAAAGAAGCTATAGGGGATATTTTTCATGGCAATACCTGGGCGCAGGTAAGCGCTATGCTCACCGTGGCGGAAATTCCCGGCATTTATATAAATCCGGCCAGAAATGAACTGATGGTATTTGATCATGTAACGGCAACGGTGAAGGGTAATACATTGACGATTACTAACTCCACAAGGTTTGATGCGAGTATCAGGGTGTTTGTGGATAGGAAAATGACCTCCGTTTATCCGCAAGGATTTATAAGCCGGTGCCCAATAGTGAATGTAAAGGCAGGAGAGACGAAAATACTTGCCTTGTCCGAAATACAATAACAAGAAGCATGATAATCTTTCAGTTAAAAAACAGGTGAAAGTCATATTTAGTTGAAAAATTGGTACAATGATTAAAAGAAAATGGTTTCTTCTCTTTATTTTCTTATTCGGTTTCGCTGCATCCTTTGCACAACAGGTAGACGACTATAATATCAAATGGACTACACCAGGAGAAAATTCAAATGGTTCCATGCCTATTGGTAACGGTGATATTGGTGCCAACGTTTGGATTGCAGCAAATGGGGATTTGGTATTTTACGTTTCCAAAACAGACGCCTGGAGCGAAATAGGAAGGCTGCTAAAATTGGGGCGGGTGAGAGTTTCTATTTCACCAAATCCCTTCAATGAAAAGGCATTCATACAGGAATTGCGACTACAAAATGGTGAAATACAGATCAGCTATGGCGATACAAAGATCAAATTTTGGATAGATGCCCATCACCCGGTAATTCAGACAGATATACGAAGTAAAAAGCCGATCCGGGTCAAAGTGGTATATGAAAACTGGAGGAAAACAAAACGCCCTATTGTTGGGCAAGAAGACGGCTCAGTTTGGGGAATTGGTGCCAGGCAGGTAACAAAAGACTGTCCTACTGAGATTTTTTCCGAACCTGATACTGTGTTTTCCGGAAATAAAGACAATATTACTGCTTGTCATCACAATGATTATTCTATTTGGAAACATAACCTGGAAATACAGTCATTGACTGACATTTCCACTTATCAGCCCGATCCATTGATGCATCGTAATTTTGGCCTGATGATAAAAGGCAGTGGTCTGATTAACCAGTCTGATACTATTTTGATAAGTAGTAAAGCTTCCACCAGCATCCAAATTAATAGCTATCCACTCACCACCCAGGGCAGCATAAAGGAATGGCAACAAAAACTGGGCGAACAAGTCTTTGCTATAGCGGCTACACCATCGAAGAAGCGTGTGGCGATGCATGAACGGTGGTGGAAGTCATTCTGGAACAGATCATATATCTACGTTTCTGCAGATAACCCGGAGCAGCAACAATGGGCTAATATTGTAACACAAGGTTATATACTGCAGCGCTTTATTAACGCATGTGGTGGCCGTGGCAATTCACCGGTTAAATTCAATGGTAGCATTTTTACGGTAGACACTTATGAAATAGATGGTCCGTACAAAGGCTTTGACGCTGACTTCCGCCTTTGGGGTGGATGTTATTGGTGGCAAAATACCCGTTTACCCTATTGGAGTATGTTGCTTTCAGGGGACTTTGATCTTATGCGTCCACTGTTCAGAATGTACATGGCAGCATTACCGCTTCGCAAAGATGCTACCAGAAAGTACTATGGTCATGAGGGCGCCTACTATCCTGAAACCATGAATTTTTGGGGAACTTATGCAGATGGCGATTATGGATGTGATAGAACTAATGTACCACTGGGCTTTGCCAGGAACCCCTATATTACGTATTATTGGCAGGGTGCTTTAGAACTTTCTCTGATGATGAATGATTACTATAATTTTACTAAAAACACTGGATTTGCCAGAGATACGCTGGTTCCCTTTGTTACAGAAATACTTACATTTTTTGACCAGCATTGGAAGCGGGGGAATGATGGGAAAATTCTGTTCAATCCATCAGCATCACTCGAAACTTTTCACAAAGCAGTTGATCCACTACCTGAAATCGTTGGAATCAGAGCAGTGGCCGAAAAAATGTTGAGCCTGCCCAAAGCGTTTACCACAGATAAACTAAGAAGCCAATGGTTAAAACTCATCGAAGATCTCCCTGCAGTTCCCTTACGTACTGTAGGTAAAGATACATTACTGTCTCCCGCGCATGAGTATAGCAACAAAGCTAATTCCGAAAACCCGGAAATGTATGGGGTATTTCCCTACCGTGCTTTCGTATTAGGCAAACCTGGTTTGCAAATCGGTGTAAACACCTTTCTGAGCAGAACACATAAAGAAAATGGTGGCTGGCAACAAAGTTCTATTCAGGCGGCCTATTTAGGACTCTCTGATGAAGCTAAAAGAATGATTATAGAGAACTTTTCTACCCGGGATAAAAATATGCGTTTCCCTGCATTTTGGGGACCAAACTATGACTGGACTCCTGACCAGGATCATGGGAACGTCGCAATGATAGCACTGCAACGGATGCTGATACAATATGACACAGATCGCGTAAAATTGTTGCCGGCATGGCCAAGGGAGTGGAATGTTGCATTTAAACTCACGGGACCTTATGGGAAAGTGTATGAAGGAAGGTATAAGAATGGTAATTTGAAGTATATTTCCCGATAGCCCCGGAAGAAGATTTAACCCTTTCAGCAATCTGCGGTCTTCTTATTTTATAATCTATTCCATGATTGGAATACAAATATAGGTATGACGTTGCCTTAGATAGAATAATCTATTAATTTAAAAGTATTGTGAATTTTTTATCTAAATGCATTACATAGTTTTGAGTGACATGTTATTATTTCACGTTATTTTTAAAGACCAATGCATATGAAAGAGTGGATACACCTTACCTCAGATGAAGTAGACCAGTTAAACAGAAGTCTGCCGGTAATCATTCCGCTTGGGCTTACGGAAGCACATGGTCCCCATCTGGCAGTGAGTGTAGACACAGATGCTGCACTTTACTTTTCCAGGAGGGTGGCAGATGAAACGGGTGCTATCTTGGCACCAGCTGTTCAGTATGGATTTGCCGATGAAATGGCAGAGTATCCGGGAACATTGGGTGTTACTGCGACAACTTACATGGCAGTGATAACGGATATATGCCTCGCATTGTGCAAGAAGGGGTTTATGAAAATTATTTTTATTGCGGGACATGGTGCAAATAAAATTCCCTGCGAAATGGCGTTCTATAAGGTGTGGGAACAGTTTCCAATGTTCAAAGGTGTTTGCTGGAACTGGTGGAGCGATTGTGGTATTCGAGGTATTCATCATGCAGATAAAGGTGAAACAGAGGTGGCATTGGCATTAGGCACTACGGCTTATATGGAGCGGGTAAAAGACTTCAAAGTACAAAAGCCCTGGTATAAAATACGTTCAAGATATGCACTGGACCCTCGTTCCGGAGGGATTAACGGCAACCCTTCAGCCGCAGATATTGAGACTGGAAAAACAATGGTTGAACAGGCGGCACTGGCGCTGAACATGAAGGTAAAAGAAGCTATTTCGAATTACTAACTATTAACTATGCTGACAAGTTTCTTCAAACATAAATTAATGCCTGCCATCACATTTCACAATATAGAGGATGTTTTGCCGGTCACCAATGCATTACAGGAAGGCGGATTGGATGTGATGGAAATTACATTTCGTACAGGTATTGCGGCAAAAGCTATCGAACTGGTGAGAAAGAATTTTCCCGAAATGATTGTTGGGGCAGGAACGCTGCTGAATTCAGAACAACTGGCTATCGCTGTTCAGGCAGGGGCCTCATTTGGAGTAGCTCCCGGACTAAACGAAAAGGTAATAGGCACTGCCGCTGAAAAAAACTTTCCTTTTATTCCTGGCATAATTACAGCTTCGGAACTGGAGAAAGCATTGACGCTTGGTTGTAGGCTCGTAAAAATATTTCCCTGTAATCTTTCGGGGGGAATAGGTTTAATCCGGGCGTTGCAATCACCATATGCACATACTGGCATTCAGTTTATTCCAATGGGAGGGATCAATCTATCCAATTTGCATGAATATACGGCCCTCAATATTGTATTGGCAGCAGGAGGTTCATGGATAGCCTCCGAAGAGTTGATAGGGCAAAAAGGTTTTGACATCATCACAGAAAATGTAAGATGCTCAATTGCCATCACCCGGTAAAACCGACGTTCCAACAGATACGTTTAAAATTGATTTATGCCTGTCATTTCCCCTATAGCACAAGATGTTGCCACGAGAAAAATGGTTGTCAACAAAGGTTATGTCTTTCTGGTATGTGCCATTACCGCACTTGGCGGCGTATTGTTTGGATTTGACCTGGTGACTATTTCGGGCGCCATCAGTTTTTTGACTGCACATTTTCAACTGAACGATTTAGAGCAAGGCTGGGCGGTAGGTTCCATTAACCTGGGGTGTATTGTTGGCGCCCTGATTGGCGGAAAGCTTAGTGACACCTTGGGAAGGAAAAAGCTGTTGATTTTTTGCGCTGCATTGTTTGCTATAACAGGAGCTGGCACTGGCTGGGCATCGGGTTTTGATTTCTTTATTTGTTTTAGGCTATTGAGTGGCGTAGCAGTAGGGGCAGCAGCACTAGTGTGCCCGCTCTATATAGCGGAGATTTCCCCGGCCTATTTACGCGGCAGAATGGTATCTTTTTATCAGCTCGCAATCACTATTGGTATCCTGCTGGCTTATCTTTCCAACTATCTTTTGTTGAACACAGGAGCTGACAACTGGAGATGGATGTTTACCGCTCAGTCGATCCCTGCTACTTTGTTTTTTACCGGACTAATACTGGTATCAGAAAGCCCCCGTTGGTTGATACGTAAAAACAAAATCACAGAAGCTTCGGCCATCTTATCCAGAATTGGTGGTGATTTGTATGCAAAGGAGCAGGTGAACATTATCATCAATAGTTTTGCAAATGAAAAGAGAGAACGATTGGCCGATCTATTTCAGAAAAAAATGTGGTTCATTTTGATTACCGGCCTCGCTATTGCCGTTTTTTCACAGGCGGTGGGTCAAAATTCCCTGTTTTCATATGCCCCGCAGATTTTCAGGCACGTAGGAATAGCGCAAGAATCGGCGTTCCTGCAATCCCTGATTATTGGCGTAATTAATTTTCTGTTTACGTTTATTGCAATTGGATTAATTGATAAAGCAGGACGTAAAACCTTGCTAAGGGTTGGCTCATTACTGCTTTTTATAAATGCCCTGTTGCTGGCTGCCAGTTTTTACTTTCACTGGAATGGCGCTTGGACACTGATTTTTGTATTAACATTCATCGCTATTTATTCGGCTACTATAGGGCCGGTAACCTGGGTGGCATTGTCGGAGATATTTCCCAACCGTATTCGGGGAAATGCCATGGCAGCCTGTACTTTTGCGCTCTGGCTGGCTAATTTTTTTTCTACCGCCTCTTTCCCTGTTTTAAAATCAATTTGGGGATTGCCGTTTACGTTCATCCTGCACGGTGTGCTTTGCCTGCTATATTTTTTCTTTATAGAAAAACGGATTCCCGAAACTAAAGGGAAATCACTGGAAGAAATTGAGAAGACGCTGGTTGGCTGATGTTGCTATCAGCAACCGTACCAAGGTAGCGTTATTGATACGTCCGGGAGGGCAAGATGAATTCATTTATATATTGTCTGGGCGAAATACCCATCTGTTTTTTGAATAATCTGGAAAAATAATATGGGTCGTCAATGCCAATTTTTGATCCTACTTCACTAATATTATATTGGGTGGTATGAATGAGCTGTATTGCCTTTTGAATTTTTAAAAAATTAAAATAAGCTACCGGAGAATATCCTGTATGCTTCTTAAATTGTTTAAAGAAGAAAGAAGGTGACATACCTATATGTTTAGCAACTACTTCTACAGTTATTTTTTGCTCCACATTTTTTTTCATAAAAAGAACAGCTTCATTCAAGATATTTTCTTCAATGGGCGATGTTGTAGAAAAGCTATTGAAACTAGCCGGACATATAAAGCTGCCCAGGTAATTCGGCAATATAAGATTGGCATAAAGCAAATTAGCAACGCTAAAACCATTTGACAATGTTTTAAGCATCTGATTAAACAGGTTGTTTCTTTCTTCGGAGTAAACGGTATGAATAGGGGCGTCTTTTTGCGTGATTTTAACTGCATCCGCTATTTCACCAGCGCCGCTCCCGGCAATATGTACCCAGAAAATGCTCCAGGGAGACTTGTCAGCAGCGCCATAGCTATGCGCAGAAAAAGGTGGTATAATGTAAGCATCCCCAGCTTTAAGGATAAATTTCTTTTTGCCTAGTATTATCCATCCTTCACCATCAAAACAATATAATAGCACCGCATAGGAAACCTGCCCGGCCTCTCTTTTATAGTAGTGATTCACTGCATGGGGGAAAATACCCATACGATTAATGTATAATCTTTGTATTAAAGGGAGACGGCTACATTTGGATAATATCTTTTTAGGAAAAGCAACTACCTGCCCGCCTTCATAACTGATGTCTGTTTGTCTATCCTGCTGCATGGAATTTGTTAATTAAATGATGCCGAAACAAAGATAGTATAATCTATCTTTTTTAAAGGATTGTATATTTTTTCACTAACAATACAGCCTAACTTTAGGGTAGTTAAAACTAAAACGGAAGAATTATATGAAACTAACGTTCCCATACCAGTTGGAGACGATTCAGCAGAAAATATTTCAGCAGGAAGAAATCCTGAAGCAAGTAGCTGGTTTATATGCTGATGCAATTGAACATGGAGGATTAATACATGTATATGCCAACGGTCACTCCCGCGTTACAGTAGAAGAATTGTGTATACGGATGGGGGCCTTAACAGGTTTTCGAGCTATTCTATCTACCGGCCTGACTACTTTTACTGATGTTGTGGGTTCAAATGGATTAAGGTTAAATCAGTTTTTTGAGAAAGTAGAAAATAGCGGAGCTGCTCTCCTTGATGAAATTGATTTTGGTCCCCACGATGTATTGCTGGTGGTGACAGCCACGGGTACCACGGCGGCAGCGGTGGATGTAGCACAGGAGTTTATTAAACGGTATCCTTCATTGCCTATTGTAGCGCTGTCATGTGCAGAACAGTCGAAAAACGCTCCTGCAAAACACAGCTCAGGCCTAAATTTATGGGCAGTAATTGAAAAAGCGGAAAGAGGGTATTTTATTGATAATGCCATGCCAACAGGCGACTTAAGTACCGAAGTGGCTGCACCTGAACGTACCTATAAAATTTGCCCGCTGAGTTCTATTGGTGCACTAACGGTGGTACAATCGCTGAACGAACTTACATTGCAGGCATTGACAGAAAGGGGGATAGCACATTTTGTGTTGCAAAATATGCATCTGAATGATACCTCCGTAAACTATGACTCATGGCTGAGGGACCAGCGCCGGAGATATGCCAAAGCAACTAACAACGAGGAAGCGGTGAAGCCTATGAGTAAATAGTATGAGAGTGAGAACAAAAGGTGTGTATATTATCACGGGTGCCAGTGGCATTGCCGCCGAAACAATTAAGTTATTGGCTGCTGCTGGTCATCGGGTGTTTTTCATCGGTAAGGAAGCCGCTCAATGTGAGACTCTTGCAGATGAGTTGCAGAAGTTGTATTTACATGCAGACTATATGACCGGTGATCTTACGGATGTTCACGTAGTTCAACAACTCGTGTCAGTTTGCGTTAATAAATATGGCCGCATCGAAGGATTGTTTAACGTAGCTGGTATCAGTGGCAGAAAGTATGGGGATGGTCCGTTGCATGAATGTACATTGGAGGGATGGCAAGTTACATTAAATAACAACCTGACCACACAATTTCAGATGTGTAAATGTGTATTGAATCAAATGCTTATGCAAAAGCCGGATGAAAATGGTATGAGAGGAGTTATACTGAATATGTCCAGTGTGTTGGCTTTTTCTCCTGAGGCAAGAAATTTCAATGCCATAGCATATGCCACCAGTAAGGGCGCCATTATCAGTATGACAAAGGCCGCCGCTGCATATTATGCTAAAGATAAAATAAGAATCAATGCGATAGCGCCGGGATTAGCATTCACAAACATGAGCGCAAGGGCATCAGAAAATGAAGAGATTGTCGCTTACATGAAAGAAAAACAGCCATTGGCAGGAGCAACAATGCCAGCAAAAGACGTAGCTAAATCAGCTGTGTTTCTGTTAAATGACAATTCCTGCATGATAACCGGTGAAACACTCACGGTAGACGCAGGGTGGAGCATTTCCTAACAAAAAAATTCCAGGGTTATAAATCATGAATTATGTAAAAAGCATTGAATTAAAGGGCGAGTATGATGTAATTGTTACTGGTTCCGGATCTGCCGGTTCCACAGCTGCTATTGCTGCTGCCAGAGCAGGCGCAAAAACGCTGCTGATAGAGCGGTTGCCATTCCTGGGGGGTATCAGCACTGCGGTATTAGATACATTTTATGGTTACTATACTCCGGGCAAAAAATCTAATAAGATTGTTGGTGGTATTGCTGATGTGGTAGTACAGGAATTGAAAAGTTACAACGCTTGTTTTGAGCGACCTAATACCTTTGGCGCGGGTACCGGTATTACCTATCACCCAGAGTATCTGAAGATCGTTTGGGAAAACCTGGTACTAAAGGCTGGATGCGATATACTGTTGAACGCCTGGGTACAGGATGTAATGAAGAACGGTGACTATATTGATAGCCTGGTCGTAGCTACTAAAAGTGGACTGGCCTTATATAAGGCAAAGCAATATGTTGATACAACAGGGGATGCAGATATTGTTTACCTGGCTGGATATGATTTTGAACTGGCAGGAGAACAGGAACCTGCTCAGACACTGACCACCACTTTTAAGATGGTTAATGTAGATGCTGTCAGCAGGAAAGCACTTTCTAAAGAAGCTTTTCATCAGCTGATGACAGATGCAGCGGAAAGTGGAAAATATAACCTACCAAGAAAAGAAGGCAGTGATCATATTACACCCGTTACGGGGATGACGGCTACCATCATGACAAGGCTGAAATCCTATGACGTGCTGAATGGAAAAACGGTCAATGCTACTAATCCCGAGTTGTTGAGTAGTGCAGAAATAAGGGGAAGACAGCAGGCATTGGAGTATATCCGTTTTCTGCAGGACTGTGTACCAGGTTATGAAAGAGCACAACTCTCGACTTTTGGTGTGCAGATTGGTATCAGGGAAACAAGAAGAATATACGGTGAATACCGGCTTACAGAAGCGGATGTATTAGCAGCCAGGCAGTTTGAAGATCAGGTAGGCCTTTGTGGGGCGCCGATGGAAGATCATCACGATGGAGCAGACACCAAATGGGGATACTTGCCAGACGGGAAGACGGTAGGCATCCCTTATCGCACCCTGATACCGAAGAATACGCAAAACATGCTGGTCGCGGGTCGCTGCTTTAGCGCCAGCCATGTGGCACACAGTAGTGTGCGCTCTATGGCGCAATGTATGGCCATGGGTGAAGCGGCAGGCACTGCGGCAGCCTTATGTGTTGCCGGGGATATTTCTCCTGTAATGCTCGATGCAGCCATGTTACGTCAACAACTTTTACGTCACGGAGCAATAATTGATGAACCATGAGTCAAGATTTTATTATATCATTTGATGCTGGTGGTACCCGCTTGAAGGCCGTGGTGATGGCGGCGGACGAAGAAAGAGTATTGAAAACTTTTTATACTTCTTCAAACGCGCACCATGGAGCAGATGCGCTGATGAAGGCTATCGAAGAATCGGTTGCCGGTACTCAATCGGAAATGGGCGATGGGTTGCTGGGTATTGGCCTAAGCCTGTCGGGTGTGATAGATACTGATAAGGGGGTTGTTTACCTGCCGGGAAAGTTTAAGATGCTGGAGGGGTTTCCATTGGTAGAAAAACTAAAGGAGAAATTTCAATTGCCGGTTATTGCCGATAATGATGGACGGCTGGCGGTATATGCAGAAAAACACATAGGACTTGCGAAAGATAAGAACTGGGTGGTGGGGCTTACTATTGGCACTGGGATAGGATCAGGGGTAATTATCGATGGGCGGATGCTGACAAATCGCTCTTTGTTGTTTGGTACACAGGTGGGTCATTTAATTTTGAACTCAGCCAGCAATCAGTTATGTCTTACCGGAAATTATGGCACGGGAGAAACGCTATGTTCGGCTACAGCATTGGTATTGCAAGTACGAGGTGCCATTCAGCGGGGCTTACCTTGTATTTTGTCTGACGAATATTTTGCAGACCCATTATTGGTGGATTTCGAAAAGATTACATATGCCTGTCGCCAGGGAGACACCGTTTGCTTTCGGGAAATGGAAAAATGGAGCGATAACCTGGCTAACCTGATCGTAAATGCAGTACATGCCTATTCACCGGAATTGATCATATTAGGAGGAGGCGCAACCCTGGCCGCCGATCTCTTTTTAGACAAAGTAAGGGAAAAAGTAAACCGCCAGGTATTTCGTTACCCGATCGGGGAACCTGTACCTATTGAAGTTTCGCAAATGCAGGAATATGCCAGCGCATTAGGAGCAGCGCTGTTTTTAAAGTATTCTTTGAAGGAGAAATAAGCCTTCTTATTTATAATCAACCAAAACCTTTTGCCATGAGTAATAATTCCACTTGAATTAAAAAAAGGAGAATGCGGAAAACATTCTCCTCCGTCTGATAATAACAATAAATGCCCTGCAAGACATTTGTGATTATGTGAATCAAACAAAATAAAGGTATGAAAAACTGTTCTTATGACCTATGGTCATACGCCGTTCCGCGCAGAAAAATATCCCCTTACTTGAAAATAGTAACTTTCCTTTCTTTAATTAGCTTAAATGTTTCTGCCGGAGATGGCCGAAAAAACATCAACCGAGAACTTGCCTCAACTGTTTCAGACAATTCCACATTTAATGAATTTATTGTACGTACAAAAGATAATTATGCGAACACGATTACAGGAATAGTAAAGAATGAAAAAGGGGAACCGCTACCGGGTGTTTCGATAAAGATAAAAGGAAAAACAACTGGTACCAGTACAGCCTCAGATGGGCATTTCTCAATTGGCGTGGAGGTTGGGCAGGTACTGTCATTTTCTTACGTAGGGTATTCACCACTGGAAGTTACAGTTGCCTCTCAACAGTATTTGAATATTACACTGAAGTCGGCTGAAAGTAAAGTAGACGAGGTAGTGGTAGTCGGATACGGTACCCAAAAGAAAGTAAACCTTACAGGTGCAGTACAGGTGATTAGTGGAAAAGAACTGGAAAACAGGCCCGCGACTAATGTAACAGCCTTGCTGCAAGGCACTGCAAACGGAATCACTTTCAATGCACCAGCTTCTGGATTTGCTCCGGGAAAAGCACAAACGATTGCTATCAGGGGAAATGCTTCTTTGAATAGTAGTACACCCCCACTGGTGGTTATTGACGGAATACCTACCAATATGGAGGATTTTAATACATTGAATCCAGATGATGTTGAAAGCGTGGTTGTTTTGAAGGATGCAGCGGCCAGTGCTATTTATGGATCACGTGCGCCTTACGGAGTGTTGATGGTTACACTGAAAAAGGGAAAGAAGAATCAGAAACCAGCTTTTACCTATTCAGGTAGTTATGCTATTGTAAAGCCAGTGAACTATCCTGATCCCCTGGATGCCTATACATTCGCACTGGCCAGAAATGAATCTTACATCAACTCTCATCAAAGCGTTTATTTTAATGCCGACCAATTAGCCATCATTAAAGGAAATGTGGAGAATCCTGGAAAATATACCCTAGACCAGCTCGTACCATTATTGGCGGATGGATCATGGGGATGGGGACAAAATGGAATGGCTAATACCAACTGGTTTAAAGTATGGCTGAAAGACGCTAAAAGGCAAACACACGAATTGTCGTTGCGCGGCGGAACAGAGAAAACAAATTACTTCGTTTCCGCAGGGTACCTGAATCAACCAGGCATATTTAAACACGTGTCTGATTTTGATAATTATAAGAGATTCAGCCTGAATGGTGGTTTTAATACAGATATTAACAGTTGGATTAAACTGGGTTTTCGCACCCGTTATTCGTTAGCTAAAACAGTTACCCCCACCTTAGGGGGGGCTGGCATGGGACTGCTTTATGGTTATGTATATGGAGCATGGCCAGTGGTGCCTGAAAAAAATCCTAATGGCTACTATAACTGGTCCAGTCGTATCGCTGACGGAGAACAGGGGGGACAAAGCCGCGATGATCAGCACCGTTTGGATAACGTACTGGAACTGAATCTCAATCCCGCAAAAGGTTGGGATATCCATATTGATGGTACGTGGCGAATGTTTTTTGAAGATTATCAGGCATTGAATAACCAGGTCGTACAACATTTTTATGCGGATGGAAGAACAATTATTGCCGGTAGTTCATCTATTAGCAAAACATACAATTTTTCCAACTATTGGACAACACAAGGCTATACTTCCTATACTACCACATTAGGTAAACATTTCATCAAAGTAATGGGAGGTATGCAAGCCGAGGAAACGAATAATCGTGGGTTGAGTGGCAGCGGTGGAAATATGCTTATTCCAGATAACTATTCCATCAATTTATCCCAACAGAATAAGACTGCTAGCGACGCCATGAGCACCTGGTCGACTGCTGGTTTTTTTGGAAGGGTTAATTATGTCTTTGATGACAGGTTTTTGCTGGAGGTGAACGGTCGTTATGATGGTTCGGCGCGTTATGCTCAAAGCAAACGATGGGGATTTTTCCCTTCTATGTCTGCCGGATGGAACATTAGCAGCGAAAAGTTTTGGGGTAAATTGCAGCATATCGTAAATTATGCTAAGATCAAGGCATCTTACGGTACACTAGGTGATCAGGGTAACATTGCTAACTTCCTGTATATTCCTACTTTATCCGTTAGCCCGAATACCAGCTGGGTTTTTGGTGCCCAAACGTTACCGTATGTGAATACACCGGGATTGCTAAACCCCGATATTACCTGGAATAAAATAACCACCCTTAATATTGGCACCGAACTGAAGTTCCTTGACAGCCGGCTTTCTGCGGAGTTTGACTGGTTCAGCCGAAGGTCCTGGGATATGTTGGGGCCTCCAAGCCCGGTACCATCAGTGCTGGGTACTACTGCGCCATTAGTAAATAATGCCGCATTTGTGACGAAGGGATTTGAGTTGCAGCTGGGATGGAAGGATAAAATTTCCAACAAGCTGGACTATGGCGTAAGGGTTTTCGTATCAGATGCGCAAAGCACCATTACAAAGTATAATGTGGCGCAAAACTATGTGGGACAATGGTATCCAGGTATGAAAATGGGGGAAATATGGGGCTACCATGTAGAACGGTTATTAAATCAGAATGACTTTAATCCCGACAATACCTTAAAAATATCTCAATCCATCTTTAGCACAAACTGGTATTCTGGGGATGTGAAATATGAAAAATTGAACAATAAATCGACTGATGCATTGTCAACAGGAGATGGAACCGTTGAAAATCCAGGAGATCGAAAGGTGATTGGCAACACCACGCCAAGATATAACTACAGTATTAATATCAGCCTGGGCTACGCTTTAGGAAAGGCAGGGCGGCTCGATTTTTCCATACTGGCACAAGGGGTTGGAAAGCGTGACCAGGTAGGCAACTACTCTATGTATTATTGGGGTATGGGATCAGAAACCGGCAATAACTCTGATGTCAATATTTACAAAGGAGGAAAACAGCTGGATTTTTATAGGGATGCATCTAGCTCACCCGAGTTGTTGGCAAAACTAGGGTCCAATACGAATGCCTTTTTCCCAAGGCCATATATTGGCGGTGACGGTTTTAAAAACTTCCAGCCAAGCGATCGTTATCTGATTAATCTGGCCTATCTGCGGATCAAGAATATTCAGCTGATGTATACACTGCCTGCTGAATGGGTACATAGATCGAGGTTTCAGAGCTGCCGGATATATTTTTCCGGTGAGAACCTCTTTACTATCCATTCTTCTTCCTTGCCTTATTGGGTAGATCCGGAAATACCAGCCTCTAACTCTTACGCCGGATGGGTGGGAAGGAATTATTTCCAACAGGCAAGTTATTCTTTCGGTGTTAACCTTGGATTTTAATGCTCAATTTAAAAAATTATAACAATGAATACCTCAGTATATACAAACTGTAAAAAAGCGAGATGGCTGCTACTACTGGTATTTACCATTTTATTGGTATCGTGCACAAAATTTTTAGATAAAGGGCCACTGGATACCTTATCTCAAACAAATTACTGGCAAACCGCAGCCCAGCTTGATATGTATATAGTTGGGAAATACCAATGGCTTCCCGAAACTAATTTTTGGAATGATGCTACCTCTGACAATATGATGGGAGGGGGCTATGTTGGAGGATATAGTCGATATATGAATGGGCAAACCGTTACTCCAACAGCGGCCGGTAGTGGCGGCTGGAGCTGGGGGCCTGTGTATGAAATAAACTATTTCTTCGATAATTATCAGCAATGCAAAGATCCTTTCGAAAAATACAAACAGACATTAGGAGAAGCCTGTTTTTTAAAGGCGTTGGTATATCACAACCTGGTAAAGCAGTTTGGTGATGTTCCATGGTACTCACATGCCATTAGCGCTACTGACCAGGCGGCATTGACCCGGAAAAGAGACACTCGCGCACTGGTGGTAGATTCTATTATGGCATTAATAGATAAATCCATAGATCTTTTAGGAACTCGTGCCACAGTGGGAGTTAATAGAATTAACAAAGAAACAGCTCTTATCTATAAATCAAGAGTGGCACTATATGAGGCCAGCTGGGCAAAGTATCATAAAAATACACCTTCGGCCTCTGGGGTAAATGCCAGCGCATATTTCCAGAAGGTCATAGATGCTTATACACAATTGAAATCAATTTCAGGCGATTTTGCAGGTATGATTTACAGTACAGGGCATCCTGGGGTAGATTATTTTAATCTGTTTAACCAGGAAAATTATTCCACCGTGAATGAGGTTACGTTAAGTCATACTTATTCAAACAATATTATCGGAGCTACAGGTAATTCCGTAAACTGGTGGACAACAGTTGGATATTTTGACAGAGGATATACACTGGCTTTGGCTCAGGCTTTCCTTGATAAAAATGGGAATACGATTGATGTTACCAACAATACACTGTTTCCTAAGAAGGGCGCCTCTTGTTTACCCGATCTGAAGGCAGCATTAGATCCTCGTTTTGGGCAATCCATTTTTGTTCCTGGCGACCATTTTAATAATGTGCTTGATCCTAACCGGGTTTATACCATTTGTGAAAATCTTGGCACTAATTATTACAATGCAACTGCAACCGGCTATTGGCCTAAAAAGGGGAATAATCCTGACATTAACTACAACAGCCAGGCGGGAAATCCTACGACCTCAGGTATTTGCTTTAGGGTACCGGAAATAATGCTTAACTATGTAGAAGCCTATGTGGAATTAAACAATACCCTGCCCGACTTGTCCGATAACATAGACAAGATAAGGGCGAGGGTTGGAATGCCGGCGCTTACCAATCATCTTCCTAATGTAGATGCCACCTGGCCGAATTATGGGTACATTATTGCTGATATCCTGGCCATTGTTCGCAATGAACGTAATACCGAACTGTTTGGTGAAGGATACAGAATGGATGACTGGAAGCGCTGGAGGGCGCATGCCTTATTCAATAGCGACGCCAGCAGACCCCGGGGATTCAAATACGATCCGGCTGATTACGACGCTGCTACCAATGCAACGCTGTCAACCCAGTTGGATAGCAAAGGGTATTATGACCCCTGGAAATCTGTGCTTCCTAACGGTTTTAAGTTCAGACCAGAAAAAGATTACCTGTCTCCAATTCCTTTGGAAGATATTACCCGGAGTAACAGGAATCTTACGCAAAATCCGGGTTGGGACGCACCGTGAAAATAAATTTTGTTGCAAGCCGTATCCGTAAATTGTCCCGGCATGTTATAATTTCACGCCGGGACAATTTTAGTAATGTAACACAGATGAGGTTACGAAAAACTTGGTTCACTATATTAAACTAATACTTTCTCAGTCAAATAAAATCGATTTTGATGCATAGTAATTCCCGGCTGTTAATGTTTATTATCTTTTTTCTTTCTCTTCCCTTTTTTCTAAAAGCCGAAGACAACCATTGTATCATACAACGCCAAAGCGATTCGGTATTCATTTTAAAAAATGCTCGTGTTACGCTGAAAGGTCCGGAAATCATTGCATCAACAGGTAAAATAGCGCGTGCATGGAAATTGACGGGCCAGGGACTGCAAACCATTAGTCTGCAGGATCTGCGCAAGAAAAGGGAATTTGCTGTTTCAAATCCAAAAGCAGTCTGCGACTGGGACCTTCCAGGCGCTATAAATGATACATCAACCGCAGAATGGCTGAAAACAACAGTGTCTGAAGATGATGATGAAGGCTTCAGTAATCGGCATTTACAGATCATTTCGGAATTTAGGTATCCCTATGCAAAACTAATGCTTCAATACGTGGTCTGGGTCTACCCGGATGCGGTGGGCATGCGTACACAAATTCGCGTGAAAGCCATGCCGGGATTTGATCCCGTCAATATCAAAGATGATGAAGGGATAGAAAATCGCTTTGGAAATAATATGGCTACGCCTGGACCCCGTTGTGACTATTTGCCTTTGAATTTTAAGGCGGAAAACCAGCGTAGGTATTGGGGATATTACAACAATCCCGGTGGCCGGCACGATCCCAGCCGCTTGATGTTGGAGGAAAAGATAGTAACAGGTTACCCGCTTTTTTTAACGGAAGATAACGACTGGGCCAGCGGCATCAGCGTGGAATATAACCAGGGAAGTGAAGGAGTATGTGTTGTAAAAGAATCACCCAAATGCGTTAACCAGAAAGCACATTACACAGGAAGTTTTTATTCCAGCCCCATTGGCCTGTCAGTTACGGGGTGGGGCCTTTCGGCAAAGGAAATACTGCCCGAACGTTACCGGGAGTGTTGGGCCACCTGGATTATACTCTGGGATGGGGGCAATGACGGAATGCAACTGGCATTGAAAAAGTTTGATAGGGCCAGGTATCCGGTTTTTCCTGATAGAGATATGTTTTTATTGAGCAATACCTGGGGACCGGCCAATCCGGATGGTGCACAATTCACAGATGAAAATTATTTAATGAAGGAAATTCCTGCGCTGGCCAATGTAGGCGTGGAACTCATGCAAATAGATGATGGCTGGCAAAAGGGGGGCCGCTTCAGCGATGCAAAAGGCTTTACCCCAAAGTATAAAAACGGTTGGAAGGATTTAAAAGCTAAAGCAGACGAATATAAGTTAAGGTTTGGCCTATGGGCAACAGCGCAATATGTTACCACCGAAGAACTGAGGAAAAATGTGGATGAATTGGGATTCGTTTCCTGGAAAATGGACTTTGATCATCTGAAAGACAGAAAAGATTATGAAGACCGCACCCAAAAATATAGGGATGTCATGAAATATGCACCTATGAAAACTCAGTTCACGCTTTGTCCCGAATATGATGATCCTCGCTATGGGTGGTACTATTTCAAGGAGTATGGCAGTATTTACTTTCAAAATATACAGGAAGGATTGCCAGAACATCTCACTATGGTACCCTATCAGGTATTGATGCAGCATTGGCTAATGTCGAAATATTTTAATAGTAACAAACTGCAAGTGTTGCTGCAAAACCCAAAGCGTTCAAACGGGGATCGTAGTGATGCTCCGTTGCACAGCCACTCCTATTGTTTTGCGATGGGGTTGCCTTTTGTACCATGTTTTTTTCAAAGTGCCCAGTACCTTGATTCCGCCGGTACAAGGGAATTGAAAGACTTTATTGCATTGTATAAAAGGTATAGAAAAAGTATGTTTACAGCTTACACTTTCCCAATTGGACATCAACCAGATAATGAAAGTTGGTCCGGGTTTCAGATGGTTAGCGAGGAAGGGTTGAAAGACAATTACCTTTTATTGTTCAGGGAAATCAATAATCAGGAGGCTATGAGAAAAGTGAAATTGAAATTCCTGGCGGGGAAAATGATTAAAGTAAGCAATCTTAAGACCGGACAAATTTTTATCAGGAAAGTGGGCAACGCTGGTTTATGTGAGTTTAGTATAAAGCATCCAGCCGATTTTTTGTTGCTGAAGTACGAGGTGATAGCAAATTGATGTAAACACGGCGATTCTTTCGATGCGGTATTGCAGAAGAGAAGCCTCAGGGCCGGAAAAGTTTCATTCGTGAATTATAACCAGCCATTTTTATTCTCGTAAGCAAAAAGCCAAGGTAACTGTTTATTAACCCTAATGACAGTTAAATTGAAAGTTCAGCTGTTTTATGTGAATTGAAGCGCTGGAGTCTTCGCGATCAATCTGAGAATTTCAATATGTACTATCATAGCAATTGGAAAGTAGGGTGTGATACGGAGATAGGATTACCAATTTTTTGTAGAAGAGGGATCTTGGGTCGACTATCAGAAATAAGTATATTTACCTCTTTTTTTCTTACAAGTAAGTGGATGGACTTGAAAAAGAATATCTATAAACACGGAATAGATAACCCCATGATTTTTGAGGTAGAGTTATCGTCTCAGAATAAATCGACTAACCCAGGATCCAGGAAAATCGGAAAGGAAGGGAGGGTAAAAAGGCGGCTTCTCTTAAATCAGAAGACAAACAATAGGCTACAACGTCTCATACCTGTCGTCGCTCTTTTTGCACCTATGAATTTTTTGCAGGTACTCCGGTTGAACTAATTATGAAAATAAGTGGACATAAGAGTTTGCGTGATTTTTATAAGTACATAAGGATTACCCCGGAAGAAGCTGGTCGTAAAATTAGAGAAATCTGGGAGCAAAGTAATAATTTAAAGGGATTTGAAGAGGTGACGCTTATAAAATGTTAATCTGCTCACGAGTTTTGTAGAAATTCCAAAGGCAGAAAATAGCCTCATTTACTACAGGTCATGAACAGTATGGATTTTGCCAACCTGCAATTTTCTACCATTGGCCCGCACTGCCATTGTTAAAAATTCTTTCGCCGGAATTACGGCGAAATCACGGACTTTATGCGATGTGATAGACTTCCACAACCGTCGTTTTTGCGGAGAAAGTGAGAGCCGGGAAGAAGTCCGGCGTACACTGAAGCGCTTTGAGATCACAAAAGAAAAGGTGATCGCTTTCCTGAAAGCCCAGTATCATTAAATCGTAAATAAAACCATTGTTACTTTTTTATCTTATTTACCGGGTATGATCGTACGGTAAATGAAGCAAGTGTTTGGCATCAGAAAATTAGGCGGAATTGATACAATCCCTTATTTTTAACATGCTTTTTAGGAAACCATTGGTTTCCAGAAGGCTCTTTGTAGAATCCCTATTTGAGAATCAACCAAAGATGTATGAATTCGAGTTGTAGCAGTCAAAATTATTTTTTCCATATTTTCTGACCTGGGAGAGGACGTGCAGGTAATTAGACCCGTCACTTTAAGATTTTTGTAAGGGGAAGGAAAATAGGGATAGAATACCTGAATTTTACTATATCTGTATGGAATACCCTCAAAATGAGTATCAATAACTCAAAATATTCCTAATCAAAAAACCCCACTATGATCAAGCACATCCTATTTTTGCTAGTGATTGTATTTCCCCTTATCGTCTTGGGCCAAACCTCTGTTAATTTGAACCTGAAATCAAGAGATGGTAACTATCAGAAGAAAAAATCAGAGCTTGAGGCAAAGTTGTCCGAACTCAAAGAAAAATTGAAGAAGAATCAGGAAAGCCTAGGAGAATCTGGTGAACTGCTCGCGATTGCACCCAGCGGAGTTTCAGAGTTGACGGTAGTGGCAAAATTGAGGGCCAAAATTTTCGAATTACAAAGGGAGCAAAAGAGCCTTGAGGAAGAAAAAAGTAAGGTGGAAACTGAATACAATAATTTGGAACCCCAAAGCGGAAAGTTCAGTATAAAGGAGTTAGCGAGGTTCGGGATTTATGGTATCGGGAATACCAGTACATCCACATTATCAAACCTGAATGCTTCGGGTAAGTTCTCGGGATATTTCCGCCCCTTTAGATCTGAGCGCCAGTTTGCAGAGATATTAATGGCTTTTAATATCAATGCCACCAATACAGATAGTTTGTTAAACAGTACTTTCCTGTTTCCGGATGTAGGAGTTAATTCTTCTTATCTAAGAGGCAGTTATAATTTTAAGTTTAACGGGAGTTCAGATATGGAGTTCTTTCTGCTTTCTCCTTTTGCTGAATTTTCCTTTAAGAATATACGCGGAAGGCTGGCTGATTCTACAAAAAACTTCTATACGTTAAATTACACACTGGGTGGCTCAGTACAATGGCTTTTGCGGGATGATGATATTAATATTACTATTTCGCTGACCCCTTATTATAGCCGCGTTGTGGTGCCTTCTTCGAGTGAGAAAGATTATAAATACCTGATTAAACAAGAAAGGAATGACAATGTTGCAACCAAGGTCAATTGCCTGGGTGTAAAGTTTGCAGCACAGATTAATTACTTTCAGATATTTACGGACCTAAGATGGGCGGTCAAAGAAAAAAAGGAGTTACCAAATGATATGGCCGGATTCCATCCCAATATTGGAATCACCTTTAATGCGCAGATCTTCGAACGATGAATAAATGTTTGCAGTCTATGGTTTAACCAAAGACTGCAAACTTCCCTATCCAGTAATCAGGGTATAAACCATGCCTGTGGTTAAGAGGGTCTTAAAAAGTAATGCTAAAATTAAACAGCCATAAGGTTATCGTATAGAAAGAATAAGTTTCACTTTGGTTTATTATAGACAATATGGAAATACATTACATCTGGATTAAGAGCTACAATTCCATTAAGGAGTCCGGCATCAACGTTTCATCCCGGTATATTATTGAAATGCAGCCCGACTTACCAAAAGATCATCCTTTCGATCATTCCCAGTATAAAATGATCATTAAGAAGAACAATGACTATCTACCGTTTTTATTTGAGCAGGAAAATATTGTAAATGTAAATGCGATTATAGGAAAAAATGGCGCCGGTAAATCCAGCATATTGGGCTACATGTGTGACCATTTTTCAGAAGGATTTTTGGACACTCTTAGCGAAGATGTACTGGTTTATTCTGTATTGGAGAGTGAAAATGAGGTTTTTTATGTGCTTCATCCCCATACGATGAAACTCAATAAGGTTAATGAAACGAATGAAACATTTAAATTTATACCGTATCAGAAACCATTAAGTGGTCCGGTTAAAGAACATCTTAAGCAGAACAACTATATCTATTATTCTTATTTACTGGACTACAATTCAAATTTGCAGGCACTGGAAAATACAGGTTTTTATAATTTGTCCACCACCTTTTTTCTTTCTAGCCAGCGGAGAAGGAATATGGAGGAATTCAGGGAATTAGGGATCACTAAAATTGACTTTGACAGCAATTCTGATCTGGATCACCTCATCACAAGTGAGGTTGCCAAAGCAATTGATCTGATTGCAAGTATGAAAGATCACGGACTAGACTATTTGCCAAGTAGTGTTGATGTTGGTATACTTGAAGATGATCAGTTGTATTTACAAAGCAAAAAAAACATTAGTCCCGGCTTGAGTCAGGTGCAGGGCGTACTGAATAAACTAAGGCAAAATTTAAGCAAAGCAACAAATGAGTTTTATGTTTTTGAGGAATTGGCTATTGCCATCTTTGCCAATTTCTGCCGGCAAGTCCTTGATGCTCATCCTAACATTGCCCCATTTAGGGAGAACAAAGCCATCCACAAAATTGACTCCCTAAGTCCAGTCCAATTTTTAAAAGCATTTTTCAAGGAGTTGTCTGAAAACGACGAGGCATCAAAGCTTCTTCCGAAGCAATACAGAGACTATGCGGGTGTAATAGAGTCCTTTTTCGACAAACTTAAACAAATGATCTTGCCCAAAACGGGAAGTACATTTTCGAAAGTCCGGCAGAAGTCATTTAGCATCCCCATTGTGGATACGACAATGAATGATTTTAGGGAACTCATGGGATATATTTTACAATTGAAAGGGCAAACCCCATTTGTGAGTTTTTTTTGGCGCAGTTTAAGCGGCGGTGAACAGTCTTATCTGTCTTTTATGGCTAGGTTCTTTTCCGTAGCAAAGGATTTAAAGTGGGGCTATTATAAGGATCTGGTCATCTTAATCGACGAAGGGGATATTGGTTATCATCCTGCCTGGCAGCGCAAATTTCTAAAGACCACAATCGATTTTCTGTCCACATTATTTAAGGACAACAGGCTGCAAATCATTTTCACGGCCAACAGCCCATTTATCTCTTCCGATCTGCCAAAAAGTAATATTGTCTTTTTAAATAAGGAGGAAGGGGAGCCACTGGAAATTTTAGGAAAGAACAATGACCGCGAATTGACCTTTGGAGCTAACATTCATACCTTGTTTTCAGATTCCTTTTACATGGAAGGTATCTTAATCGGGGATTTTGCAAAGGATAAGCTGCAAGGATTACTAAAAGACTTAAACGAAGAGAATTACAACAGAAAATTTAATAAAAAAGAGAAAGACCAGCATCTTAAACTTATCGACCAGATTGGAGAGCCCATTTTAAGAAGAAAAATGGAAATGATTTGGCAAACGCAAAATGCGGATGATGGCGAACTAGAAATTTTAACTCGGAGAATTGAGGAAATCAAGCGGAAGAAACTAAAAAAGAGTAAAAGCTAAATAAATAAAAGGACATGATTAAAGTCCCACTTACCTTAGATCAGTTGGATGATTTGGCGCAGGAATTTGGTCGTCTGATTATAAAAAATATACCTATTAAGAAGAAGCTTCGCCGCAAACCCAAGCCGACTTACCTGGGAGAAGTATTCCAATATCTGGAGGCAAATCTGGAAGATATTCTCATTGGTAGATTAGATAGGTTAGAAAATCATATTGCTCAATTGGAGCCTAAAATCGTGCTGGCAATGAACCGCTATCGTGGAAGGTACCCAAGGAAAACTGCAAAGGACGCTAAAAAATGGTTTAACAAAATAATACTTTCGATTTGGAATTACGACCGGAATAATTACAGCTTCACTTTGAAAAACAAGGGTGAACTCGCTTATAATCATGCTAAAAATATAGGAACCAATACGTGTTTGTATTGTAATGCTCAATATACAATAACATTAAAAAAAGGCGCTCAAAAAACAAGGCCAACATTTGATCACTTTTATGGCAAAGCAGATTATCCCTATTTAGCATTATCATTTTACAACCTTATACCGGCTTGTTATGTGTGCAATTCAAATTTGAAAAGGGACACTCTAGTTCAGCCAGGTGAGTATTTGCATCCTTTTATCTATGGTTTTGATAATCTGCTTGCATTCAGCATAAAAGTAAATGCGCTTGATTTTTTGATCAACAGGGAAAAATTTGCGCTTGATTTAATTCCATGCCCCGGTGCTGATCCAGATAGACTAGAGCAGGCGAATAGGAACAAAGAATTGTTTGCCCTGAAGGAGCGCTACAATTACGATCTTTCACACGTCCAGGATATTCTTACAAAGTCCTATTTGTACAGCAACAGCGCAATTAAGGACCTTAAGGATTTTAAAATTGATGGAAAGTACCTGTTCCACTCTGAAGAAGAAGTAAAAGAATTGATTTTCGGTGCCAGCGGCAGGCCGGATAAACACCACAAAAGGATTTTTTCTAAGTTGACAAAAGATATCTCCTTGGAACTTGGCCTTGATCTTTAAAGAAACGGCAGACCAAATGGTTTGACTAGGAATTGCTGCATCTGGATAAAAGCCAAAATTATTTTATCTTTTGAATTTAAATATTTTTTGTATATATAACTGGTCTTTAGTCGAATTAAAATAGACGCATTTGCTTAGCGGAAAAATTAATTTGAAAAATTATGTGTACGCTTTCTAAATTCTCCTAATTTTTCAAAAATTAGGAGAATTTACAACTTAATATTTAAGTCGTTATAAAAGAATAGTTTGCGTGGTTCGATTCCTGATATGAGGTAGCGAAAGGTTTTTTTCGGAGTTGGTTCTTCCAGAATACCATATAACGGTTTACGGCTTTGTGTTGTGGTTGTAATTAAGGAACATTATCCCAGCTCATAACTAAAAGCCAAATTTAAAACTAAAGATAATCTTTGTTGGTTATCCCAGCATAATACAAAATCACTGTTGCCTGTTGTTATTTGTCTTCGCCCAAGTACTGCGCTTTGATAAATCTTGTGCAATCATCTTTAAATTCGTCAGTATAGTCGAACAGTATAGCTGAACCGCCTGATTGAACTACCGTTTTTACAAAATTATAAATTTGTTGTCCACCTTGGGGATCAACCCCTGCCAAGTCAAAAATGATTTTGTCTGTCCATGATAAAGTTGCATAAAGGGAAAGTTGTCGTCTGGGAGTTCCTGCTAGTGTTTGTATTTTGGTCTTTGGCGTAATCCATTTTGTGTTATAGATCATGTTGCAAACTGGATTTGACTTGTTGGCATACTTGTCAAGATAGCCGCCAACGGTCAAAGGAAAAAAGCGATGCCAAAACGACTTTTCTGCTATGTGTTCTACATATTTTAAAGGCGTATTGATTTCAATTAAGTCATTGTACTGTTTTCCTGTCAGTATATCAATCATTTTCAGTTCAACGGGTCGAAAATATGGTCCGCAAGGAAGATGAATAATTATAATGTCACCCTTTGTTAAAATGAATGAGGGAAAATAAAAATTGTCAACAGTCTGTTCAGAAAACTTTGTCAGCATAACGGCTAGTATAATAGTAGGTAACGGTTTTGGGCTTTGCGTTGGTGGGCTTTTGTGTGCAGTATTGTCAACCTTGTAATATATTTGGCTTATCATTGACAGCTTTGTCGAACATTAGCGTCCAGGTGCTTAAATTAATGGCTGTCTCCTCAGTTTCATCGTCAAAATAGATCCATGAATTACATGCCTTAGATAATTTTTTTAATTCACCTATATCATGTGGTGTAATTTCGTCATGTCCATATTTTCTTTGTCCATTTATAACAGCGTCCCATAAAACATATTCCAAATTTGTCAACCAGGCAGCAAAATGACATCTTTCAGAAATGTCGGTCATTATATTTGCAAGTTGGCTTTGGTCTGGGTTTAAAGCTTTTGTCATATAAAAATTGCAAGGACGCTTTACAGAAATTGCTTTCACTTTTAAATCAATGATATCAAATACCTTCGGGCCAAACATGCTGCATCTCACCTACGGATGCGCGTTCTTTATGTCCAACAGCTTCCATTACAATAACTAGCCAAGGTAGCCCACCAAAGAGTTTCTCTGCACGTTTATTACCCTGACTACCAAGGTTCGTGTCTTTGCTTTTAACAATGTAACCTTTACCATTGGTGGATGCCAGGTTCTGTCCAATGTTAATCGATTTACTGTCTCCATGAACAATGCGAACTACTGGACCTGAAATAGTCCAGCCAGATTCATAGACAACGAAGTTTGAGTGTGTTTCATTCATTTCATAAACAATAGGTCTGCCGAGAACTCGGATGGGGTCCCAGCTATGAGTTACGCAGAATATTTGAAAAACGTCTGTCGAAGTTAGCACTAAAGTTTGATAGAATTACTACTATTGAGCATTTTGTATTTTACCGTTCAATTGTATACCAGGATTTCAGCTGAATTATTTTTCTCAAAACCTAACAGTCCTAATGCGCCTAATACCTTCAGTAGGTGATAGCAAATTTTGTCAGCAGATACCTTTTTCAAGGATAAAAGCAGGTGAAAAAACCAGCCGTTTTTATTTTCATAAGCAAAAACCCGGAATAACAGTTTATTGACCTCAAATGGCAGCTAAATTGAAAGTTCGGCTGTTTTATGTGAATTGAAGCGTTGGAATCTTCGCGAACAGTCTGATAATTTCAATGTGTATTATCGTAGCGACCGGAAGGCTGAATGCGATACTGAGATAGAGTTGCCAATTTTTTGTAGAAACAAAGGAATCTGAAATGATTACCAGAAACAAGTATACTTACCTCTTTTTTTCTTACAAGTAAGTTCATATTTGATGACTAAATCATGAAGTATGAAACAGAAAAAGGAGAGAATGCGACAGTTTAAGGTGTTCAAATCATCTTGCTATGAATGGAAATTATGTAATAACATAATATTAATCGCGTCAGATAATATTATTGTAAATGGTCGTGAAGGTCTGCCTGCCTCCGTTATGAGAATAAACCGACTATAGATGTTGGTCTGCTGTCTTTCATCTAATCTTACCGGCGTAAACCCCTGGGCGTTCGCCGGATAACTTCAGGAATTGCGTCCAACCTGATATCACGAACAGGCATAGAAGTGATCCTGCTGGTACTTTTCAATGTATCTCGCTCCCATCTGGAGCAATTATTTAATTGTTTAAAACCCCTAATTATGGCTGACTTCAAAAGGAAAATATTGCATTTAAGCTCTGGTAAGCAGATTAAGTTATTTGGAAATAGCATAGCTATTGGAAAATCGTTGGAACTTGGCGAAGGGTATCGCCCTAATATATTTGCCTGCAACGATGGCGTTTCTGAAAGTAATTCCCCAACATCCGTACATAATCCCTTCCGCCTAACCCGCGATGAATTGCTGGAACTAGCTGATTATAACATTCAACTTTGGATGGACTTGAAAAAGAATATCTATAAACACGGAATAGATAACCCCATGATTTTTGAGGTAGAGTTATCGTCTCAGAATAAATCGGCTAACCCAGGATCCAGGAAAATCGGAAAGGATGGGGAGGGTAAAAAGATGACTTCTCCTAAATTAGAAGACAAATTATAGGATACAACATCATGCGGGCAGGAGCATATGGGTCTTGAAGTTCGGTATAGCCAGCTATGTTTTGGTAATACCAAAACTTCTGACCCACCGCATGCTAGCGCATTTGTGGACAGGATTTTTCATCCGCTAACCGGCGGATTCAAAAAATAAAACGAATTGAAATATGACGCAGAATGAAATGAGGCAGCGGAATAAAGGAGGGCGTCCTTCAAAAGAAATCAGGAAGAACATTATCCTAACGCTAAAATGTTCAGCAGTTGAAAAGATGATAATTGCTCAAAAGGCCAGGGAATCAAACCAGAATATCTCGGAATATATCCGGGAGATCTGTATAAATGGTCAGGCTGATCGCCGGGTAAAAGTACTTCCTCCAGAAGTATTGGCGTTCTCAGGAACGCTTAATCATATTGCCGCCAACATTAATCAAATAGCCTGGAAGAGAAACAAAGGTGAGAATTTATCTCTTGAGGAACGGGGAAATCTTCAAAGACTGGTGTCGGTATTGAAGGAAATAGCGGTGGCCATAAAAAATTATCTAAGGTGATCGGCATGGTGGTAACTGGGAGTTCTTTCTATCATCTGATTAGTTATGTGTTGGAAGATAAAAGATCCTTGTCCGAAGACCGGAAAGAAAATATGTCCCTACAAGATAACATTCAACATAAAGACAGGGCTGAAATACTTGCTTACAATCAATGTTTCGGAGATAAATATGAGTTGACGGAGCAATTTAAGGATGTAGCCCGCCTGAGTAAACGGGTGGAAAAACCAGTGTTGCACCTTTCTATCCGGCTGGCTGACGGCGACCACCTGACAAGGGATCAATTGATTGAATTGGGAGAGGCACTGGCAAAGGAGTTTGATATTGCAGATCATCAATACCTGGTAGTTTTACATAAAGATACCCGTGAACAGCATTTTCATATTGTGGCTAATAGGGTAGGCCTTGACGGTAAAGCGGCCAGTGATAGTAATAACTACAAGCGAATGGCAGCATTTTGCCGGATACAGGAACAAAGATTGGGACTGAAAGAGGTACTAAGTCCCCGGGCTTTTTTATCAAAAGAGCAAAGGTTAATTCCCCGGAAAGATGAGCGGAAAACGAAACTGAAAAATGATATTAAGCAAACACTAAGAGCGGCAAATGATTATCCGGCCTTTGAAAAAGCCATGGCAGTATTGGGGTATACAATAATTAAAGGAAGAGGCATTTCCTTTGTTGATGAAAAAAAAGTGAAGATCAAAGGGAGTGAAGTTGGTTTCTCTCTGGCAAAAATTGAAAGGATTCTATCCCTAAAGATGGAATTGAGACATAAGCAATTAGAACAGAAAACTTTAGACGCGCTTGCCAGGAGAAGCACCGACAAGGATTTCATCAGTAAAATTGATTATGTTTCTTCTCTGGCTCCGGTTATTGATCAACTATCAAGTTTAATCGAGATATTATTGGAACCCGAAATGACATCTGGATACCTGCCTTACGAATTAACCCAGGAAGCATATGAACGGAGACAAAAGAAAAGAAGGAGGAAGGGACGATCGCTTTAATATTTTAGATTAAGGGACAGTTCCATAATAGAACTGCCAGGAATCAGGGATGTTTGCTCCCCTGCCGGGGGCTGCTTTGTCAAGGAATGGGACTGTATCATCATCCGTAGCATTATTCAGCATCAACAAGTACAGTCCCATTCCTTGACAAAACCTGATTAGAGCATTATATAGAAGTTGAAGGGCAGTTGATATTATCTAAGGTCTGAAATACCATGTTTCTAGTGATTTCTTCCCAAAATGATGAATATAACTTTCGTTGGCTTCAAGAATGCATTCTAGGTATTGAACCGGGCTGTCGAGATTAAAGCCAACAACGCGCAGCCCGGTTTCACTACATTTTTTTATGAATTCAGGTAAGTCGATGAGGGAAACGAAGTGCTTACCGTGGGCTACTCCCCGGAAATTCTCTAGCCAAAATATATGTGCTGAATTATTTTGTACCATAGATGTCTTGAGTTGATATTTATTTTGGAATCACTACGCCTACTATTGGTAAGACGTTATATGTCTTCCTGTGGATGATCAGGAGTCTGACTTCTGAGGAGGAAAGTAACTTCAATCATTCTTTCTATATCTATGTATAGCTCTGTGGTTTCAAGGGGATCTATCTGACCCATTATCAGATTTTTAATAAATCCATTCCATAACAGTTTTCTAAAGTTTGAAAGGGAATATCTTCCCCAAAAATCTGCAATTACCAATTGCGGATTATCTATTTCATGTTGTGAAAGTCTGAATGGCCGTTGGCTGTAGTCGTCTTTAATGTCAGACAAGTCGATTGGCGGGTTACTATTTTTCATAATTCTAGAAGGTTAGATAAATAATAAAAATGGTTTAATACGTTGTTGAGTACTGACTCTGTTGTATACACCCTTCAATATTGCAGGTACGCTTGTTGGTGAGCCGCGAACCATGTAATTGTATATACCCTTGATATGGATACTGTAAAAGGAAAGGATATTTAGTGAGTACACATGAAGCCTCACTCTACGGGTGTACAAGCACCCTCTAATATTTTTTAGATAACGGAGCTATTCTATGATTATATTAATTCCCGCTTTATTGGCTTTGTAGCCTATCTTTTGCCTCAATCCTCCGTAGTTCCAGTTTCTTACTATGAATTTATTTTCTTTTGCCAGGTCTTCCGTTGCTTGCTGATCCAGCAGAAGCAAGGTGCCGGCTTGATGTTTAATACACAGATCTATTACCCGCTTACTATAAACATGGAGTTTATAGTTGATATACCTTTTTTCTGCATCGCGAAAGGAATTCACTTTTTGGCGCATCCGTGCTTTACCGTTCTTTGTCCTGTTAAAACTGGATGATTTCTGACAACGTTGGATGGCTTCCTGGATGGCCAGGCGGCGATAAAGAAAATCTTCTTTTGTGCCTATTCTATATTGATACCTGTTGATTTTTACGACGATGGGTATTTCCATAGAAAGCGAGGCTTCTGCAATTATCTCAGGCTTCAGATTACCTACCTGCTTAGCAAACTGGAAAACAGTTAGTAGGTAAATCTTGCTACCATCTAATTGCAGGGAGCTGTCACAGCGTTTATAATCTCCATCTATCGACCGTTTCCACATACTGTATTTATCGTCTATATCCTTACCGAAGTAGGTCCTAAAGAGAAGGCCATAGAGAGAAAGAGAGTAGTTTCTGCTTCCTTCAATAGCATGTATGTTGAGTAAAGCTTTGGCGGGTATTGGTATTGGGATGTTGCGCTTATAGTTCCTCAGCGATCTGTCTCCTATCCAATATGATTCTTTTTCTTTATTATAGGTAGATACGAGGGTATTATTAAGGCACCCAAGTATTGCCATTGGCATTTCCTGCTTATATCGTTTGCTGAGGAACTGATAAGTAGTATTTGTTTTGGATGTGGTTAATATTCCATCCGGATCTTTGTGGACGTCGGACAGTTTTACCTTTGTCTCATCCTTTAGATAAAACAACTCTTTTATTTGATCCTGGATAAAATGATGGGTAGCTATTTGGTTGGCCGCCCGGAAGCAGAAATGCTGCCATTGCCAAAGCGTTTGCCAGGTTGTATGTCTTACCTGGTCGTCATCACTATTGATGAGTAGCTGTATTTTACGTGTAACGGTGATTTTTCTTGTTTCCATGATTGCGGGCCTTTTGTAAGGTTTGATTGGCTGAAACGTACTGATTTACGACATCGGCTAGTGGTCTGTTTATTTCCTGGGAAATCCTGTCAAAGTTGTATTTGTCCTGGTGACGTAGCTTATATATCTGGGCTTGTTCTGGTGTTAGGTGTGCTGTATAGTTATCGTGATATTTTTTTCTGATGGTGGCATGCTTTGGAAGAGGAGGCATTAACATTGATTTTAGAGATTCAATGCTTTCCTGGATTTCTGTTGTTATATGCTGGTAAGGAGCCGCAAATCGTTTTGCTATTTCTTTATAGTTAAGACCGTGGAGCATATAAAGCCTTATGATGGTTTGCCTGTTGGTGGGTAAATATGGAATGGCCTTTTCTATTCTTTCTAGGCGTTCAATATCTTTCCCTGATAGTTGGAGGGATTCTACCTCCTCCTCTGGGTTAAAGGAGGCATGATGGCTGTTCTCCAGAAATTCGAGGTACATAAAGCTACTGTGGAATTTACTGACCTTCTTTCTGAGGTATTCATAACAGCCCCACCGGACACATAAACGGATGAACCGGAAAAGATGAAGCATGCTGATCATTCGGGTTCTGAAATCCCATGCCCGGAGGAAGGCTTCCTGGAGGATGGAATTTATAACAAAAGAATCCTCTATTATTCGCCTGGCGTAATAGAAGATTGGTTTGTACAGGTTATTGTATATGTAGTTCAGCCCTGTTTCATCACCTCGAAGGAACAAACGAAAATGTTTGTCGTTTTCCGGTGAGTTATTAGTTATGTATAATCCCATATCTTATTTATTAAAATACTTTCCTATAGGTGATTGTCTTTCATGTACGTCTATCCGATCTTTATACTATCCCATAGGTGATTATGAAAAGCAAGATTGATTTATATGTTATCAATAAGGTAAAAGAGAAGCGGATTGAGATAGGTTTATCTCAGGCCGATCTCGCAAATGAATTAGGCATGTCGGTGGGCTTTATTGGTAAAGTGGAGAGCTCAAAATATCCATCTCATTATAACATCAAGCATCTTAATCAGCTAGCAAAGATTCTGGAATGTAGTCCCCAAGACTTTTTGCCCAAAAAAGCCCTATCATAATAAAGGAAAAACCTCAATTGTTTCTTGCGAATCTAAGGAAAATAATAACACTTACCTATAGGTGATTGTCATTTTTTTATTGAATCGCCATTTTTGCTACTTACCAATAGGTGATTGATGCGTACTCCAATTGATATCTACGTTATTAAGAAGGTAAAGGAAATGAGAACTGAGAGAGGGTTCTCGCAAGAAGACTTGTCTATTGCGTTGGGCTTTAAATCAAATGGGTTTGTAGCTCAAGTAGAAAATATTAAATATAGTAAAAAATACAATATAAGTCATCTGAATTTAATAGCAGGCTTTTTTAAATGCTCTCCTAAAGATTTTCTCCCTAACGAGCACCTTTAAATCACATCTATTTCATCACTCAAATTACCACTAAATGAGAATTCTACACATTGGCGATTTCCACTACAGAAGTAATAAGAATGAATATGAACAAAAAAATATAGTTAAAAAATTAATTAGCCATCTAAGTTCTCGAAGTCCCGTCAACTTAATATTATTTTCAGGAGACCTTGTATTTAGTGGCAAAAAGAAAGAAGATTTTGAAGGTGCACACGATTTATTAATTAAGCCATTAATAGAGGAATTACATGTTAGTAAGGAGCATGTCTTTATTTGCTCAGGTAATCATGATATTAATAGGGATGATTGCTCAAGGGTTATTATAGACTACTTTTCAGATCAAGGATCTAAAATAAGAAGTAATGAGGAATTGAATAGTTGGATTTCCGGTAATCCTAGAGATTTTGATTTAAGCTTGCAGTCTGGGAAGAATTATTATGAATACGCTGCACTAAATTTTTCCGATAAATCTGAAATATTTAATGAGTTTTTCACAATTCATAAAGTTTCAATGGAAGGGAAAAAGGTTGCGATTGTAACGATTAATTCTTCTTGGTTGTGTTCTGGATTCCATGAAGACAATGGAAATTTATTATTTCCCACAGATAAGTTGAAGCAAGCTATTAATAAAATTGACGATTCAGATTGCAAAATATTAATGCTTCATCATCCTTTAAACTATTTTAGGGAATACAACTACCATGAGTTGCAGGATTTAATTCATAGAAGCTTCAATTTAATGCTGGCCGGACACGTTCATAAAGAGCATATAGAAACTCAATTTAATTCACATAATGGCATTTACTGTAATACCACTCATGCAACTTTATGCTTTGACGGAGGAGATATTGGATATTCAATTTTAGATATTGATTTAAATGCAATGGAGTTAATTACATTGGAGCGAGGATATTATATTGCAAAGGAAAATTCGTTTGTTAGCTTAGATAACGTAGTTGTTCATATACCATGTGGAGAAGAAAAATTTAAACAAAATAAGTTAAGAAACAAAATTATCGGTAAGTATGATTCTGAATTAGAAATATCTAATCAATTACTTCTTAATTATGATGGAGATAATAAAAGAGGATTTATTGAAACATTTACCGATCCAGTATTAAGCAGCCGATCAGATGCTGAAACAGAGAATGGCAGTATTGCCCATAATTTTGATTATAAAAAGATACTTGCATTTGATGCAAACTACTTAATTTTTGGAAAGGATAAATGTGGTAAAACGTCTTTACTGAAATATTTGCAACTCAGCTTATTAAAAGACTATTCTTTTAAAGGAATAATCCCTTTCTATATTGATTATAAACAATTCGATTCAGTTGATCCTTCTCGATTTGATTTGGCAAAGGAATTCGGGAGATATTATAATTTGAATAATGCAGATTCTAATGAGCTTATAAATAATAGCAAGATACTTTTTCTTATCGATAATTTATCTCCTAATAGTAATATCCATTTAGCTATTCTATCCTTCCTGGGAGCAAATTCTAATGTTAAATTTGTTGCTTGCTCTGAATATATGGCATCCCGAGTATTTATCGAGGAATTAGATAGTCTTGACTATAATAGAATCTTTTTTAAAAATTTATCAAGGAAGGAAATTCGACTTTTTACGCGGAAGCAGTCGTTGGTGGATGATAATAATGAACTTTTAGAGAAGATTACAAATATATGTACTCAATTGCAATTGCCATTGAATTATTGGACAGTTTCTTTAATCCTCTTGATTTATAAGAAAAACCAAGATGATTACAATAAGAATTTATTCAGTGTTTTAGATGCGTGCGTTGACGAAATACTTAATAAAAAAAGATTTATTTTTGAAAAATCTGATCTGAAATTTGAACAGTATAAAGCCATATGTAGCCAAATTTCATATTTTTTATTTGTTAACTATAAGGACAATGACTACGGCGCTAGTTATATGGAGGTTATTAACTTTATCGATGAATCAATAAAGAAAAACCCAAGGATTGTAACCGATGCCAAAAGTATTTTAGACTACCTAATAAATGTAGGCATTCTAAGGGTAAAAGGTAGCTATTACACATTTAGGTTAAATGGAATATTCGAATATTTTTTAGCCTATTACTTAAGAGACCATCCTTCTTTTAGAAAAGAGATAGTGGATAATGATTCTATGTATTTGTCATTTAAGAATGAATTGGAACTTTATTCAGGGTTTAATAGAAATGACGTTGATTTCTTAATTAATGTGTACAACAAAACTAAGAAGGTATTCGATCCAGTAATTGAAAAATTTAAAGCGACCGGCAGTGTTGACGATAATTTGCTTTTGCAGATTAGCAATGCGAACGACTTTGCTAAAAATATAAAAGAGCTGCTTGTAAATGCACCTATTAAAGATGATCTTCAGGATGAAATATACGATACCTTAAGGCCGCTTGAAGCTAACTCAGAAGTTCATGTGAAAGAAGTAATCGATGTAAGCTATATAAATTTTGAATTGCTGGAAAAGTATATTTCAATACTAGCGAGAGTCTTTAAGAATTTAGATAGCATTGAGAATACAGCCCTCATAAATGAAGTTTTTAAGTATATATTAGACTGTTATTGTTACTTGGGCTTTTATTTTATTGATGAATATGGAACTCGTGCTAAACAAGAGAATCTTAACCAAGATGGAGCAAATCAAGATTTTATTGTTGGGGAAGAGATCTTGCAATTAATGGCGCGGATGATACCGGTATTGATGCAGTCATTGTTGTACGATGGCGTTGGACATCTAAATCTGAAGAAAATAGTCGAAAATAAAATTATTGAGTTAGAACAAAACCCTAAAGGGGAGCAGTATAAGCTTTTTATGTTATATTTCCTGTATGTAGATTTGGACATAAATTCTCATAAATCACAGATTGACAGAGTTTTTGAAAATATAACAATTGCTCCTTTAAAGATAGCCACCCTATTTAAACTGAACTTTTATTTAGCTTTTAAAGCGTTTAAGAAACCCGAATTAGAGCAGTTTTTTAAGTTGAAAATTCAAGCTGCTCAATTGCGAATTGATAATAAGACAGACGTAAATGATCTGCAAAAATTGTTATCAAATAAACAAAGGAAGAATTTAATTAAAAGAAGTACTTCTTGATTTTTTTTGACTTTTCATGATCTTAACTTAAATGGAGTCATGTACAAAGTATATTTGTGTGTGACTTCATTTAAATATATGATTATCATTATGTAGCATTTTCTGTATTGGAAGGAAAAAGATAAGCATTTTAAGGGAATTATCTATAGCTTTCTCCCTTGCTTTTTCGCAACAGGAACTTTTTTCGCAGCTTTACCTTGGGCAAGCAAATACTCCGAGACCATCTCATAGATGGAGGGTAGCCCGTTTTTAATCCAATTTTTCTTCAATGCAGATTCAAGCGCCAATACTACTTGATTGTCTTCGAGTTTAACCAATATCTCAGGTCTTTCTGAACCATCGTACAGGCATATAACTTTAAAGGTATCCTTGTAATTATTGATATGCTCCAAATTCTTTTCGTAAACGCCTTTAATGGTTCTGGCATCTACAGCATGACCGCCTTCTTTAACTCTTTGCCTGACGCGTGTTTCACAATCTTTTACTTTGTCCAGGCATAGGTAATTGAGTTGAATCTGGTATCCCTTATTATCAAAGCGATCTATGTATTTCCAGTAGTCGGGATGTGATAATGGCGTTTCCAATACAAAGGGCTGGTTAGCCTTAATCGCTTCGTCCATTTTTGAAATCAGGAAGTTTTCCATCATTTCGGCGGAGCGAATAGTCAGTTGCTCTGCTGTCAGACCTTCTTTTTTAAGTTCTTTCTCAAAATTTGTACGTGTCATATCCCTGTCAAAGGGACGGACACCTTCAAATAAGTCGGGTAACATCGATTCGATATGCGTGGATTTACCAGCTCCGTTAGGCCCGGAAATGACGATTAGGGTTGGTTTAGAGTAATCCATTTTTTTTTAGGAAATTTTCTCTGATCACAATGGCTTCGCTGTCAGATAAACGACGAATAAGCTTTGTTTCAAGTTCTGCGCCTACTGTAAAAACTTCCTGAATCTCGATGTGGCCATCAGCAAATTCATAGAAAGCCTGTCCTTCAGGTAGCTTATCAGATAAAATCAGAAAAGGAAGATTATTACTAAAATTTCTTTTCCTTAAGCGATCAATAGTAATAGCAAATTTTTTGTTCTGGACGGCTATTTCATGTTCAAAATCTGTCATGTATAAATAGATGAAGGAGTTTAAAAATCTCATGTAAATGTACTAAAATTGGCGCTTAATTCCAATTCGAAAGTCTTGATATTTACTTCTTTTATAACGTTGGTTATTAGATAGTTGTGTCGGTTTTAATGGATCATTTAACTTATAAGAACTAAGACTTTTCGACTGAAGAATTTTGCCATTCTTCAGTCGAAAAGCTACATTAATTGCTTCCTGGATTTTCAGGCGTTAATAGCCTTTGTATATCATTCCAAAGGAAGTATACTCTCGACCGGATTTTATACCGCTTTAACTGACCGTGTTTTATCCAGTCATAAATAGTGGGTTTAGTGACACGAAACAAACTACAAACCTCGTCTATTTTATAAAGTGGTTTATAAGCAAGTCCGGGTGTTTCATAAGCTGGAACCGGAGCTGGTTTAGAACCAAGACTATTAACTTCTTCACGAATTAACATCCTGAGCTGTTGCCAATATTGCTCTGGCTCAATAGGGAATAACATCGGCGCTTCCACTTGTTCAATCTTCACTTTTTTGTTTTCCATATTTTTTGATTTAGATCCCAAATATGGATTTTAAGCGAAGAAATAACGGGTTAAGTATACTTGTTTTTATGAAATCTTCGGTGAGAAGCGTTTTTTAAGGCGTAGTTCCAGTTCCTTCAAATGTTGAATTCCTTCATTGAACTGCATTGCCTCCAAAAGGGTATAGGTTTCGCTAAAGCTTTTAAATACTTCCAAATAATGTCTTGAGTCTGGTTTGACCAGTTTATCATTCTTGAATATCAGCTCAAGTTCATTCTTCATCCCTTTAGGACTAACACCAAAAATTTGGTGCAATTGATCCGCACATCTGTCGGTTGGCGAAAGGAAACTTAATTTACTCGTCTTTTCCAGAACATAAAATAGCAGCACCAATGCACGATTTGACAATTGATCCTGTTTACATTTCTCTAACCAGGCCTGTTCCTTTCCTTCAAAGGCGATTATTGCAGTTTCAAGTTTTGGGAGAAAGTCGCAATTGAAGGTAGGCCTGTAGATGAAATAATAGAGTGGCACATAAGCAAGTGCGCCAATCATAAATAAAATACCAAGATAAATGCCTTTTGTAAAAATCAATGGACTATTGAAGAGGACAACAAAAAGTGTACTTACACCTAATAATAGTAAGTAGTGTCGTAGAACATCGTCCCAATAACCACTAATCAGTTTGTGACGCGTAGCTGCGGTGGGCCAAACTGCATAAGAAGAGCAATGATCTTCATGCGTTTTGTGGAACCGGGAGTAGATGTAATGGTAGTTAATTGGTAAATCAAACGTGGCAAAGGATTGTATCCGCCTCAAATTCAAACTTCTCATTTCACTTCCTTTTATAGTTAACAAAAAAATACTGGGGTATTATAAATATACGGAAATGAATACACTTTTTCCCAATCTATTTTGGTCGGGTCTTACTACTGGCGCGAGGAACGGTAAAAGTCCGTAATAATATTTGTATCTTAGTAAGTGATAGTTAACCTTAATAAGGTATCATAAAAAATCAGGAGAGAATTAATCGGAACTCGACTAAATACTCGACTTAAAATAGAAAACCCGCGACTAGCGCGGGTTCCTTCGAGATTTTGCGGACCGGACGGGACTCGAACCCGCGACCTCCGCCGTGACAGGGCGGCATTCTAACCAACTGAACTACCGATCCTTCCTACAGGTAAGCTTTTCAGCCGTTCTGTATTCCCCGTTTGGGGTTGCAAATATATAAATAATAATTCCAATTAACCAAATATTTTCTTTTTATGCTCCAGTAATGCCAGCCGTGCATGGTGATCCGCCAACCGGGTAGTTTCCGGTAACCTGTACTGGGCGCACATTTTCAGCACGATGTCTGTTGCGGTAGCCAGCGAAATTTTATGACCAACGGATACAAATACCGGGTTAATGCCGTCCTGTGTTCTTAGTGCATTGCCGATATGATCACCTGCATCCATTAATGCCGCCACGCTGCCACGTGCTGCCCCCGGATCGGTATATTCACCGGTTAACTTTGTTTTGCCGCAGCCGATAACGGGTTTGTTAATCGTTACACCCAGGTGACAGGCAAGCCCGAAACGACGCTGGTGGGCAAGGCCCTGGCCGTCGCAAATGATAAGGTCCGGGTGAACAGGCAGTTTTTCGTAGGCGCGTAACAGTGATGGCATCTCCCTGAAGGAAAATAAGCCGGGTATATACGGAAAAGTAACCTCCATGCAATGGGAGGCGACGGCTACTTCCTGTAATGTATCATAGTCCAGCAGCACAATACTTCCGGCAATCAGGTTGGTATCTTTGTCGTATTCTACATCTGTTCCCGCAATAATTTTGATGGGATCCGGTAATACGTCGGTGGTGATAACCCGTGGCCGCAGTTCTTCCTGTATGGCAATGGCTGCTTCTTCGGTGAGCATGGATAGCGATTTATAGGTGCGTTCAAAGCTACAGGAAATTATTGTCCGTTGAAAGCTTATATTTGAGACGTACCGCAATTCCGATTTTATGGAACCCATTACAGCTATTCAGTTAAAAAATATTCCGGCATTAAAGGATGTTCCTTTGGAACAGTTAGACTGGCTGCTTGCGCAGTCGGAAGAAAGAAATGTGCCGGAAGGAGAACTCCTGTTTAAAGCCGGTGACCCGGTAGTGAATACCACCATCGTTATTAAAGGGAAGGTCCGTATTTCTGCTACTGTGAACGGTCATTACCGCGAAATATTTGAACTGAACGACGAGAGCATCACGGGATGGTTGCCTTTTTCCCGGATAAAAAATGCCTCAGGAAATGGACTTTGCCTGAAAGATACCCGCGTGATCTCCTGTCATGCCGATAAGCTGAAAACGAATATAGAAAAGCACTACGAGCTAACGGAAGCGCTGGTGCATATCATGACCAGCAGGGTGCGGGAAACTACTTCCTCCCAGCAGCAGGATGAAAAAATGATGGCGTTGGGAAAATTATCGGCAGGACTGGCACACGAGCTGAATAATCCCGTGGCAGCCATTACCCGCAGTGCCGCTGCGCTGGATGCCAATATCCGGAACAGCCCTGCTATATTCCGGGAAATGGCGGCTGTTTGTTTAACGGAAGCCCAGGCAAAGCTGGTGGTGGATCAACTGCTGAAGATGCAGGCCGCGCGGCCGGAAAAACCGCTGGGACTGATGGAATTGTCCGATAAAACCACGGAGGTGGAAGATTGGCTGGATAGCAAAGGCATACCGCAACTGGAAATAGCAGAGATATTGGCAGAATACAACCAGGATATCGACACCCTGGAAACGTTCAGCCAGCAGTTTCCGCCAAAACATTTGCCGGTGATCTGTTCGTGGATACACAGCGCGTTGGTGGCTAACCGCATGGTGGGCGATCTGCAGCTGTCGGCCAAAAGGATCTCCGACCTGGTGGCGTCGGTGAAAAGCTACACCTATATGGACCAGGAACCGGACCGGCAGTTTATAGATATCCACAACGGTATCCGGAATACATTGGCCATGCTCAATTACCGCTTACGTAAAGGAAATATTGAACTGGTGGAAAATTTTGATGCCACGCTGCCAAAAATAAAAGCATTGCCCGGAGAACTGAACCAGGTATGGACTAACCTGGTGGATAATGCTATCGATGCCATGGAAACAAATAAAAAAGGACGGCTGGAAATTGCTACGTCCAAAGACCGCCAATGCGTACATGTGACCATTATGGACGATGGTCCTGGCATACCGGCCGATATACAATCGAGGATATTTGAACCTTTTTTTACAACCAAGGAGATGGGAAAAGGCACCGGGCTTGGACTGGATGTGGTGATGCAGATCATGCAACGACACCATGGATCCGTAAAGCAAACATCGGTACCGGGGAAAACAATTTTTACCATCTCTTTTCCTATAGAAAATAACTAACTTAGAAAATATGAGTCTGCCTATAATATTTGCAATAGATGATGATCAACAGGTGCTGAATGCCATTACACAAGACCTGAAAGCCTACTATAGAAAATCGTACCGCGTACTAAGCACCTTATCTGCCAACGAAGCTTTACAAAGCTTGGTAGAACTTAAAAACCGTAATGAAACCGTAGCACTTTTTATTTCGGATCAACGGATGCCCGAAATGGAAGGCGTTGATTTCCTGCAACAGGCCATTGAAATTTTTCCAGCTGCAAAAAGAGTATTGCTGACGGCCTACTCCGATACCAGCGCCGCTATAAAAGCTATTAATGAATTAAGACTGGATTATTATCTCATGAAGCCATGGGATCCGCCGGAAGAAAAATTGTACCCGGTGGTGAACGATCTGCTCGATGACTGGCAGAATAACTACCGGCCGGAATTCCAGGGTATTAAGGTGCTGGGACATCCTTATTCCTCCAAGGCTTACCAGATAAAGGAATTCCTTGCCAGTAACCTGATTCCTTATCATTCTGTTGATGCTGCCAGTGAGGAAGGAAAGCTGTTACTGCAGATCAATCATCTGGATACTGCCGCCCTCCCCATCGTGATATTTGAAAACGGGGAAATTATGTCCTGCCCTGGTATTATCGATATCGCTGCCAGGATTGGATTGAATCCAACGCTGAAGAATGAAATCTATGATGTGGTGATTATAGGAGCCGGCCCGGCCGGGTTGGCAGCTTCTGTGTATGGCGCTTCCGAAGGACTAAAAACCTTGCTGGTAGAGCGTCATGCGCCAGGCGGACAGGCAGGCACCAGCTCCCGGATAGAAAATTACCTCGGCTTCCCGTCGGGGCTGAGCGGGGCGGAACTTACCCGTCGCGCTATTACGCAGGCTACCCGGTTTGGCACAGAATTCCTGTCGCCCCAGTCCGTGAAGGAAATAAAGCTGAAGGCAGATTATAAAATTGTATGCCTGGAAAGCGGAACAGAAATACATACCCGCGCAGTGGTGATTACTACGGGGGTTGACTACCGTAAACTGGATACTGCCGGTATTGAACAATTTACCGGCGCCGGTATTTATTACGGGGCTGCTACTACCGAAGCAGCATCCTGCAAAGCAAAGAGTGTGTATATATTGGGCGGCGGCAACTCCGCAGGCCAGGCAGCTGTATACCTTTCCCGCTTTGCCAGGGAAGTCTTTATCATCATCAGGAAAAAAGATTTGTCAGCTACCATGTCTTCCTACCTGATTGACCAGATCAGTTCTATCAGCAATATCACGGTATTGAGTCAGCGGGAGATAGTGGCTGCCAAGGGATCCGACAGACTCGAACAGCTTACAATAGAAAACCTGGAAACAAAAGAAGTAACCGAAGTGCCGGCAGACGCGCTATATATATTTATTGGCGCAAGACCTTATACCGACTGGCTGGGTGATCTTATTATTAAAGATGAAAAGGGTTATGTGCAAACCGGAAGGGAAATGAAATCATTCGATTATTTTGGTAAGTTGTGGAAGCTGGACCGGGAGCCTTACGTGCTGGAAACCAGCTGCCCGGGAATCTTTGCTGCCGGCGATGTACGTTCAGGCGCTATGAGCCGGGTGGCTTCCGCAGTAGGGGAAGGCTCTATGAGTATCAGCATGGTACATAAATATCTGGCAGAAGTTTAAAATTTATTGTTATGTCAATTTGTTCACATCTGAAAGCTATTACTGAAGTTAAAGTTGGGTCAGACTATGTATGCGAGGAGTGTATCAAACATCACGGGGAATGGGTGCATCTGCGCACCTGTCAAACCTGTGGTGTAACACTTTGTTGCGACGATTCTCCCGCCAAACACATGACACAGCATTTCCATGCCACCGGCCACCCGGTGATTGCCTCCGCCGAACCAGGGGAGCAATGGCTATGGTGCAATGTGGATCAGTCTTTCGCGGAATATTAACACCTGTCTTCATCATATCCATCACATTTAATCTTCGCCGCATTTACTAAAAGCTAAAAGCTAATGGCTAAAAGCTTTTTTTTCATATTCGAAAAGTAAATTTATATTGCTGTCACTAACGAGCATATAAGATCGCCGTATGATAGGGTATACCAACCTGTCCACGTAAAATTCAACTTAAAATCAACACAATACCAGCCGTTTTCTTTTTATATATAATGAAGGAATCAAGGGAGATGCATTCGCTTAGCCGTCTAAGCTAAATCGATTTTTAACAGGAAGTATCAGCCAGGAAATATCAGAGTTAATATCCACGTAATATTAGGCAATTACATTTGTAGGGACTGTTATATTCCATTTATGTCCGGGCACAACAATTTATCGTTCACTTATACATCCGCCGCTGCGCGCCAGGCGGACTTTGAAGCATCAGTAGCTGCTTACTGGGATAAATTACTCGGTATTGCAGTAGCCAAAACCAATGCCCACGATGCTTTCGACATCGTGCAGGATGTGTTGCTTTCCCTCTGGGAGAAATGGGAAGACGTGCCCAAAGATGAAACCCTGGAGTTTTATCTGCTCAACGCGCTGAAGTTCCGCATCTTTAAATATTATCGCACTAACGGCCGTTACCAGGCCCACCTGAGAAAGCTGGAATTATTATTAACAGATACACTCGAAACACCCGACGCACTGGGGCAACAGGAGATGAGCGGATTAAAGGAAGCCATTGTTAACGAAGCATTGGAGATCCTTTCTCCCAGCCAGCGACAGCTGTTTGTACTCCGGGTAAACTATCATTACTCCTATCAGAAAATAGCACAGCAACTGGGTATCGACCCCGCATCCGCACGCGTATTATATAGCCGTGCCCTAAAACAGGTAAAAGCACATATCAAAGAAAATCCGGCATTGTCTGCCAGCCTTGTTTCTTCTTTTTTGCTGTTTACAATTTCTTAACCTTGACATGAGTTAACATTTTTTGGTCTGCGGGTATTCTACTATACATGGCACCAAAAAATTATCCAAAGGCGCAAGCCCTCCTCGAAAAATTTTATGCGGGCAAATGCACACCCGAAGAACTGGCGATATTAGACAGCTGGTATGACGGTTTAAGCAATGAAGATGCAGCAGGTATGCCTGCTGCAGATGCAACTCTTGCCCGGCAACAATTCCTGGAAAATTTCCGCAGCAAGCTTACGCCTGTTCGGATAGCCTGGTGGAAACGCCCTGTCACAAAATGGACCGCGGCCGCAGCCAGTTTATTGCTGCTCACCGGAACAGGGTACTGGTGGCTTCACCAGGCAGGTCAGAAAACTGCCGGCTTTGCCGACAAATTTGTTGTAGTCACCAACGATACACACGCCCCCAAACTCGTAGTACTGCCGGATAGCTCACACATCTGGCTGAATGCCGCTGCATCCCTGCGCTGGAAGGAAGATTTTAACCGGCAAACACGCAGCGTACAGTTAACCGGCGAAGGCTTTTTTGAAGTACAGGGACAAACCGGTAAACCTTTTACCATCCGCACCCGCGACCTGAATATCCAGGTATTGGGCACACAGTTTAACGTGGAAGCCTATGCAGGCGAAGGTTTAACAAGGGTGTCGCTGGTACAGGGAAAAGTAAAAGTAAATACTGTAAAAGGTAACACCACACCTGCAGTATTAAAGCCCGGCTACGCAGCAGTATATAATAATGAAGACAGGAAAATGGGCGTGAGCGAAACCGAACCAGCTAAAGTTGCGGCCTGGAAAGATGGCGCCTTCAGCGCTACGGACCTACCGTTAAGAGACGCTGTTATGCGCCTGTGCACCCGCTTTGGCTACAGCGTACACTGGGAAAATGTACAGGGCGCCGACAAAAACATCTCCGTTATGTTCAAGAAGGAAAGCTTCACAAAGATGCTCGACAACTTATGTTATATCAGTCGTAAACAATATCGTATTTCCGAAAGACAGGTTACCATTTATTAAACACGTGCGAACACTCCCGAAAACATTTAACACATGAAAATGAAGTCTACCATTTCAGATCAGCACTCCCGCAGAAGCGGGCCCGCTGCATCCCGGATCAAACGATTCCTTATTATGGGATGCGCTCTTTTGCCGGCAACACTCGGATACGCCCGGCAAAACGGTTTGAACGAAAAAGTAAAACTGGATATTTCACGTGCCTCTCTTTCCCAGGTACTGACTGCCCTTGGCTCCCAGAGCACTTTTACATTCAACTATGTAAAACAGGATTTTGATAAAATCATCGTCAGTGATTTTAAACCGGATAACATTACCCTGAACGAAGCACTGAACCTGCTCCGGAATAAATCAGGCATCGAATACAGTGTTAGTGATAAATCTATCCTGCTGAGAAAAGCAGAAAAAGATCCCGTAACACAAACTACCCAGGTAGCTACTCATAAAATTACCGGTAGAATTACCACAGAAAATAAAGAACCTATACCCGGCGTATCAGTATGGGTAAAAGGCACCAAAACCAGGACAGTGACCGATGTTGACGGCCGGTATGAAATTGCCGTCGAAAATGAAAAGTCAGTGCTGGCATTCAGCTATGTAGGTTACGAAACGGTGGAAATGGTGGCAGGTAACGCAGAAACGTTGAACCTTTCCCTGAAAATAGCCAGCAGCGGGTTAAATGAAGTAGTGGTATTAGGTTACGGTACCGCAAAGAAGGGCGACCTTTCTGCTGCCGTATCCGTCATTTCTGATATGAAGCCATTGAAGGAACGCCCGGTAATGGATGTGGCAAATATGATCCAGGGCCGCGTACCAGGTGTTACCGTAGTAAGCAATGGCGGCCATACCAGCGACGCTAATAAAATAGTTATCCGCGGTGTGGGATCACGCAATGGTGAAAACGTTTTGTACGTGGTAGATGGTGTGCCCGGTGCACCGTTTAACCCGGCGGATGTGGAATCCATGACCGTATTGAAAGATGCTGCTTCTGCGGCTATTTACGGCGCCTTCTCCGGTTCTGCAGGTGTTATCCTGGTAACTACCCGTCAGGCAACCAAAGGAAAACCTTCTGTACAATACGCTGGTTTTATAGGGGCCAAAAACGCATGGCGTACCCTCGAATCACTCACTGCTGAAGACGAAGCCAAGGTATCCAATCTTGCACAACAAAATGCCGGCCGTCAGCCACTGGAAGGCTGGGATCCTGCAAAGAATCCATATGGCGCGGTAACCCGTACTGACTGGATGAAAGAAATATTCCGTACCGGTTTAATCCAGCGACATAACATCAGCGTAAATGCCGGCGGAGATAAATTTTCTACCCTCTTCCAGGCGCGCTACGAGAATGAAGAAGGTACTTTGCTGAACACCTATAATAAAAATATTTCCTTAAGATTTAATACCAACTACGAGTTTAATAAACACGTAAAACTCCGCCAGGATATCTTCTGGAATAACAACGATAACAGGGATGCGGAAACAGCGAGCGGCTATACCGGCGTAATTACCTCGGCTATCTACATGCCGCGTTCTGCCACCCCCTACTATGCCGACGGAACATTTGGCGGAACAGGCCCGCGTGATGGCGCCTACAACGGGATATACGGCGATGCGGTAAATCCCGTAGCTACCCTGCTCCGGAACCAGCCCTATAACAAGAAAAGTGACCTGCAGTCTGCTACAGAAGTAACCGTATCAGACATCCTGCCGGGACTGAATTACCTGACACGTTTTTCCTATCGCCAAACCACAGGATTGTGGAAAAATTTCGAACCAAAAAGAACAGAACCAGGAAAACCAAGTGAGCAAAATAAATTGTCTTACTCCACCGATAAAGACTATAGCTGGATCTGGGAAAATACACTGAACTATAATAAAATCATTAATAAACACAATATCGGTGCGATGGCTTCCATCACCGCCCAGGAATCCTCTCACCGCAATTTCACCGCTGCTGCCATGACCTTCGAAAATGAAGCATCCTGGGCACAGTTCTTTACCAATGCAAGCGTTTTTGATCGTACCCAGCCAACTGATGATGAATGGAAAGACAGATCAGCTTCTTATGTTGGAAGATTGGCTTATAGCTGGGCCGACCGCTACTTTGTAACCGGTAGCTATCGCTATGATATTGCCGGTAAACTGGCAGAAGGATACCGTGGTAAAGGCTTTCCGGGTGTAACTGCCGCCTGGAAAATCAGTTCTGAACCTTTCTTTAATGTTGCCGCAGTGAATTTGCTCAAGGTAAGGGCCAGCTGGGGAAGAATTGGTAACTACGGTTCTATTGCACACTACTATGGATATGCTAAATTGTCGCCCGATTATACTTACCAGATCGGTAACGGCGCACCACGCACCAATTCCCTGGCAATGTCCAACCTGCTTAATCCAACACTTTCCTGGGAAACTTCCGAGCAAAAAGACCTGGGTATCGATATCAGCATGTTGAAGCAACGACTGAATGTTACGGCAGATTATTTCGACAAAATTACCTATGACCTGATCCAGCAGCAAACTGCTGCATGGCCTAAAACTTTCGGAATAGATCCTCCGATGATCAACCAGGGAAAAATCGGTAACAAAGGATTTGAAGTAGCCGCAACCTGGAACGATCATATCGGAACAGTGGGTTACACCGTGGGAGCCAATATCGCGACATTAAAAAATAATGTGGTGTCTATTGATAACAACCCCAATTCTACCTGGTTACATGATGATGCCTTCCGTGGCGTTTTAACACCCTTCCGTTCAACCGTAGGACAACCCTATTACTCTTATTACCTGATTAAAACAGCCGGTATCTTCCAGTCGGACGACGAAGCTAAAGCCTATACGAAAAATGGCACCATGATACAACCATCTGCTAAGGCAGGTGACCTGAAATTTGTAGATCAGGATGGCGATGGTAAAATTTCAGACAACGATCGCGTTTACATGGGTAACGCTTTTCCTAAAGTAACCTACGGCTTTACCGCCGGTGTTAACTGGAAAAATTTTGACATGACCCTCTTCTTCCAGGGAGTAGGTGGCGTAAAGCTATTCAATGCCTTTAAGATGACTACCTTAAGCGGTTCAGAACAAGGTTATAACCGTTGGGACAAAATTCTGGATGCATGGTCGCCTACCAACAAAGGTTCCAATATTCCTATTATCTCTGCGGCTGATGCAAACACAAACTTTCAGACTACTTCCGACTGGTACCTGGAAAACGGTAACTACCTGAGATTAAAGAACCTGCTCATCGGTTACACCTTTAAGAAAATGAGCTGGAACCAGGGACTGCGTGTATACTTCAGCGGTGATAACCTACTAACTTTCACCAAGTATACCGGTATGGATCCTGAAGTAGGCGGTTTTGGACTGGATGGCGGACAATTCCCGATCTCCCGCGTGTTTTCTATCGGTGCCAATGTTAAATTCTGATCAAACAAAAAAGTATTATGAAAGCGAGAATCAATCATATCATCATATTGGCAGCTATGCTTACGGGCAGCAGCGCCTGCAACAAATGGGTAGACACCAAGCCGAACGGCGCACCTACCACCGCCTACTTCTGGCAGAGCGATAACGATCTGAAAAAAGCAACAGCAGACATGTACGTGATCATGCGTAATGAATCTACCTGGGGCCGCGATCTCTTCTGGATGCAGGATGCCAGCGATGACCTCATCGTGGGCAGGGCAAAAGCAAATGGGGAAAATATCAAGAACTTCATCCCCAGCGGAAGAGAAGGATACATGACCGAAGGCTGGAATGACCTGTATAAAATGTTGAACAGGGCCAACCAGGTAATACAAGGTGTACCTACGTCTAAAAACACGACGGAAGGCGCACGCAACCAGGCATTGGGCGAAGCCTATTTTATCAGGGGCTTTGCACACTTCTGGATCGCTTATCTCTGGGGACATAAAGACCAGGGCGTACCTTTCGATGGTCCCGAAAATCCTGAATTCGGAAAACGTATTGCACCGCAGTTGAAATCTGTAACAGATAACTATGCGCAGATTGTAAGCGACATGCAGAAAGCAGCTGATCTGCTGCCGCTGTTCGAAACCTACAGCGCCGACAACCAGGGCCGGGCACATAAAGCAGCTGCCTGGGGATATATGGTGAAAGCATACGCCTACTGGGCACAGTATGATCAATCAAAATGGGCACTGATCCCTGCTTTGTGCGATAAAATCAAAACAGAAGGGCATCGCGCACTCCTTACCGGCAAAGGAAGCGGCAAAGATAACTACAGAGCTGTATTCTCCATTGCCAATAACTGGAGCTCAGAATATATGTGGTCGGTGACTTCCGGTGTACAGGGCGGTTCTGAATTTCCCGGTGTAGTACTGGAAAATACCGGCTGGAGCATTTACAACGGCTGGGGATATTTTCAACCCACCGCAGAACTGTTTGATGCGTACGAAGCCAACGATCCACGGCGTGACGTTACCATCCTCAATTTCGGGGATAAGTTTACTTTCTTCGGCGTGGAACGCGCTTATTTTTCTACCAATAGCTTATCGGGATTCCAGATGAACAAATACATGGAACCTTATAGCTACGGAAAGAACAATGAACCCAGCAGCAATCCCAATATCAACCAGAGCGGCGATTATCCTACCACCGCATTGAACCTGCCGCTGATGCGCTATGCAGAAATATTGCTGTTCAAAGCAGAAGCATTGATTCAACTGGGCAAGAGCGGCGAAGCAGCTGGTCCGCTGAATGAAGTGCGCAACCGCGTTGGGCTGGTATCAATCCCTAATCCAACCATGAATGATCTGAAACATGAGCGCAGGGTGGAACTTGCCTGCGAGTGGACCGACAGACTGCAGGATCTGAAAAGATGGGGCGACTATGCGATGATCAATGCACCGCTTCACGGCCGTATTCACACAGATAAATTGAATCCCGCTTCTCCCTATACTATCCAGCAGGTATGGCCAAAGCGTAATTTTGATCCTAACAAACATATGGCATGGCCTATGAATCCGGACGAAATTGCAAAAAGCAATGGCGCTTATAAACAAACACCAGGCTGGTAATATTTAACCAACAATTGTATAACAGGGGATGTCTCAAAATTAAATGAGGCGTCCCCTTTGTATTTCCCCTTCCCTTTACCTGGAAATTATTGTTACTTTATGTAACAATAACCCCCCGTTATGAACCAAAAAAACAAACTGTTTGCCAACATCTTCCTCTGCCTTGCCGGTGTAATCATCAGCTGTACTGCGCCCGGTGCCAAACAGCGCCCTGAAATACCCGCAATGCCCGATACCTTCCGGGTGGGAGCAAAGCCGTTGTTCAGGGACTTTATGGGTATTAACGGACATGTAACGTTTAAACCTGCATTATACGGGCAGGTGTGCCGGCTGGTACGCAGTTATCATAATATCGACTGGGATGTAAAAGCTATTGGTGATTCGTTTTCCATACCGGTAACAATCAACCATATCAACTGGAAAGAAGGCGTGTATGGCCCCTGGAAAGCAGGCGGTTTTGAAACGGATATTTGTTTACAGTTCCTCGGATTTGGTTTGGGCTCTCCCGGCTACCGGCAGCTCTGGAAAGGACATGAGGAGTGGGCATATGATTATGGAAAAGCGATGGCTGCCTACTATGGTCCCTCCGGACAGGAAAAGCTGGGTACTTCTTTTGAAATTGACAATGAACCGGGAAACAGGTTTGACCCCGCGCTGTTTAAAACGCTTTTTACAAAAATGGCGGAGGGTATCCGTGCGGGTGATCCGGCGCTGAAAATTGTAACACCCGCTGTGGCAGCAGGTAAGGGCGATGACTATGCGATGGGATTAGATCGCATGTATGCTGATCAAACAATTCTTCCACTGTATGATGTGATCAACATACATACGTACGCCACTATGGAAAAGTCTGCTACCAACCCCAATACCTGGAACAGGAGTTTTCCGGAAGATACTTCCCTGCAATACCTGAAAGTAATAGACGAAGCAATAGCCTGGCGTAACCGGCAGGCCGGGGGGAAACAAATTTGGATAACGGAATTTGGGTATGATGCCTGTACGCCGGAAGCGATGAAGCGGCGCAAGGACTGGGCCCTGAAGCTCGACTGGCAGGGGGCCAGCGATCTGCAGCAGGCGCAATACCTGGTGCGTTCCTTCCTGATGTTTGCTACCCGCGATGTACAACGCGCCTATCTTTATTTTTATAACGATGAAGATGAAGCTTCTTTTCATGCCGCTTCCGGGATTACACGCAACTTCCAGCCGAAGATGTCTTTCTGGGCAGTGAGGCAGCTGTATCAAACCCTGGGCGACTATCGCTTCCGGCGGATCGTAACAAAGCAGGAAGGAGCGTTGTATGTATTTGAATTTGAAAAAGACCATGATCCGAAGTCGCTGGTTTGGGTGGCCTGGTCACCTACAGGCGCCAGTACGCATCAGAAAAACAACTATCAGCCACAGGTGATAAATGCTGTATTGGATAGTTTACCATCACTGCCGGAGAAAGTGGCTGTGATGGCTACCGCTGATGGTGCGGCGCCTGCGGCAGACTGGAAGAAGAAAGACAAACATTCGGTTACCCTTGCCGTGGGTGAAAGCCCGGTATATATTATCATGCGTAAAAAATAATGCAACGCGGATTGCCGGTGTTCTTTATATTAGCCGGATGAATAACCCTGCAACGAATATAAGCCGACCATTTGTTTTATCCGGAGGTGGCGCCCGTGGCTACGCTCACCTTGGCGTATTAAAAGCATTTGCAGAACAGCATATTTTCCCGGAAGCTATTTCCGCTACCAGCGCAGGATCTATCGCTGCTGCTTTTATCTGTGATGGGTATAACACCGATGAGGTGAGGGAAATATTCGCTACTAATTTTTTAACCGGCGATCAAACTATTTTCAGCGAAGGCGCGTTGATTCCTGCGGTGCTGGCAGCATCTTCTGTGCCGCTGCTGTTTCCCCCGGTGGAAATCGGAGGTACGCAGTATGTCGACGGCGGCCTGTCGGGTAACCTGCCCATAGAACCGCTGCTGGGGCAGTACCGCGATATCATTGGCGTACACGTAAATCCGCTGACGCCTTATAACCCCGCCAACGGTTTCCTGGCCAATGTGGAACGTACCCTGCACCTGGCTATCCGCGAGCCGGTGCTCAAAAACAAACTGCTGTGCAGCCGCTTTATAGAGCCGGAGGCACTGGGGCGTTTTGGTATGTTTGAGTTCAACCGGCTGGAAGATATCTACACAGTAGGACTGGAGCATACGCGTCATTTATTGGAATCGGCACCTGCCAGGTAACCGATTTTATCCGGGATTGTTATTTTGTAGTACATTTAAACAAAATACCGCATACGGGTTATATGGAGATCGGGAACTTACATATCGATATTGAGAAAGTGAGCCATAAAACAATGGCAGATGAAGTAGAAACAAAACTGCTGGAATACCTCAAAAGAAAATCATTTAAACCTGGAGATGCGCTGCCCAAAGAAATGGAGCTCACTGCCGCCCTGGGCGTAAGCCGGAACGTATTGCGGGAAGCCCTGAGCCGCCTGCGGATGCTGGGCCTGATAGAAACCAAAAAGCGCCGGGGAATGGTGCTGTCCAGTCCTGATATACTGGGATCAATGGAAAGGGTAATGGACCCGCTGATCATTGATGATACTACCCTGCAGGATATCTTCGAGCTGCGGCTTACGCTGGAAATGGGACTGGCAGATATTTTATTTCTCCGGAAAACAAAAAAAGATATAGAAGAACTGGAAAAGATAGCACTGCAGGAGAAGGCAACCCGTACTAAACAAAACTTCCGGATCAAACACGAGGTAGATTTCCACGGCAAAATTTACCAGATGACCGGCAATCGCACGCTGCAGCGCTTCCAGAATATGCTGCTCCCCATTTTCGGCCACCTGGTCAATGAAGAAAAAGTACCCATCGGCGGAAAAGTAAGTCACCTCGACCTGGTAAACCTGCTCAAAACCGGTACCCGCGAACAATTCAGGCAAGGCATGCGCGAACACCTGGAACACCATTTCCAAAAACTGAAGAAGTAATCAGCGCTTTTTTTTAGAGGAATGTTTTGCGGTCTGGAATTTTTTTGGCAATTTTAATATGTAGGACATAAGTATTTAATAGTATTGTTGAATGTTCGCCTTTATTGCCTGAAACACTGTTTCCAAACCAAAATAACATGAAGTATCAACATATCGAAGGACTGATAGCAGCGGCTTTTACTCCTTTTCACGAGGATGGTTCCCTGCACCTGGAGCTGATCCCGGCATTAACGGATAAGCTCGTGAAAGACGGGCTGAAAGGCATATTTGTATGCGGCAGCAACGGAGAGGGCCCCAATATGACTACGGAAGAAAGAATGCAGGTGGCTGAAGCATTTGTAAAAGCAGCAAACAAACGTCTGCTCATCATTGTGCATGTAGGACACAGCAGTATCGCCGAAGCCCGGAAACTGGCCGCACACGCGGCTTCTATCGGGGCAGATGCTTTTTCATCGGTAGCTGCTTTCTATTTTAAGCCCACTTCGGTGGAAAACCTGGCGCTGTGCATGGCCGATATTGCCGGCGCGGCTCCGCAACTGCCCTTCTATTATTATCATATTCCCACGTTAACAGGCATAGGTATGGACATGATCGCATTCCTGGAAATAGCAGGTGCGCTCATACCCAACCTGGCCGGTATTAAGTATACGTCCGCTACCATTCATGAATACCAGTCCTGCCTTAATTTCAGGAACAACAGCTTTGATGTCTTATTCGGTTACGACGAGCTGTTGTTGCCGGCATTGTCGGTTGGCGCAAAGGGGGCCATTGGCAGCACCTATACTTTTGCTGCTCCGCTGTATCTCCAAACAAAAGCGTATTTTGAAAAAAGGGATATCCCGTCGGCCCAACAGCAACACGCATTTATGGTAGAAGTGATCCGGATTTTTGCAAAGTATCCGCCTATCCCGGCACAAAAAGCCATCATGAAAATGCTGGGATGGAACCTCGGGCCGTGCCGCCTGCCGCTGACTACTTTCAGCACGGCACAGTATGATCTGCTGTACAAGGAACTGGACGCCATTTCCTTTTTTCAAAAGATAGCATCCGCACAATAGAAAAGCGGTTATGGGTTGACCGGGTTTTCAACAACAAAATTTCAGCGTTCATGAAACAGCTGCTTTATATTTTAACGATGGCTGCAATGGTAACTAACATAAACGCACAAACGAAAATAGTACCGGACATTGTATGGTCGGTGGCAGCAGCCTTGCCACCGGCGCCGGGAAAGGAGCTGCAGCCTGGTGTGGCCGGCCCTGTTACCGGGATCAGTGGTAACGTGCTGGTGGTTGCCGGCGGCGCCAATTTCCCGGAAGGCATGCCCTGGAACGGCGGCAAAAAAAAGTACCATGACGTTATTTACCTTTTTCACCATACTGCATCAGGCGCCATTGCTCCCGGTAAGGTGAGCCGTCAGCGGCTGCCGCAACCGCTGGCATATGCCGTCAATGTGACCACGCCTGCAGGACTGGTATACATTGGCGGAGAAAATGAAAGCGGCATCAGCAACCAGGTGACATTGTTAACCTGTAAACCACCTGCAAATGATATTCAGTTTACCCGCCTGACTGCTTTGCCGCTGCCACTCACCAATGCAGCAGCAGCTTACAGCGCACATACAATATATGTGGCAGGAGGCGAATCGCCCGCCGGCACTTCCGCGAAGTGTTTCTCCCTGGATATATCAAAACCCGGTGCAGTTTGGCAAACATTGCCCGATATACCCATTCCTGCTGCTTTTGCCGTATTAGCTGTGCAACAGAACGGGCTTTACCTGTTAGGCGGAAGAAGAAAAAATGCCAACGCGATCAGCGACATTTTCAATACAGTATACCATTTCGATTTTTCCACCCGGCAATGGCAAACAGTGGCTCCGCTTCCCTATGCCGTGAGCGCAGGTACCGGCGTTGCTATCGGGCCCACCGGTATTTTATTGTGTAGTGGTGATAAGGGAGATGTATTCAGTAAGGTGGAAAAACTGAATACGGTCATCAGCCGGGAAGAAAATGAACCAAGTAAACAAACGTTGTTGGCAGAAAGAAACGCATTACTAAATCAGCATCCCGGGTTTACCAGGGAAGTGCTGTTGTATAATACCTCCACAAGCCGTTGTGCCCGATTGTCGCCTCTTACCATAGCCGGACCGGTAACAACCACCGCTGTGCTGTGGCAGGGTGATATCATTATTCCTGCCGGAGAAATCAGGGCCGGCGTACGCACCCCACAGATTATTTCCGGTAAAATAAATGATCGCCATGAAAAATAACCGCAGCTATAAATGGATAGTGGTAGGGCTGTTGTGGGTAGTAGCACTGCTCAATTATATGGACCGGCAAATGTTGTCGACCATGCGGCCTTCTATGCAAACAGATATTGCTGCGCTGCAATCGGCCACCCGCTTCGGCTACCTGATGGCGATTTTCCTTTGGATATACGGCCTGATGAGTCCTGTATCCGGCCTGGTTGCGGATAAGTTCAACCGGAAATGGCTGATCGTAAGCAGTTTGTTTGTATGGTCCGGTGTTACATTTGCCATGGGATATGCCACCACGTTTCAACAGCTGTATTGGCTGAGGGCGGTCATGGGTATCAGCGAAGCATTGTATATTCCGGCGGGTTTATCGCTTATCGCCGATTTCCACAGCTCCCGCACAAGATCGCTGGCAGTAGGCATCCACATGACCGGCTTATATATGGGATCGGCCCTGGGCGGCTTCGGCGCTACTATTGCCGCACAGTTTTCCTGGCATGCCACCTTTCATACTTTCGGCATCATAGGCATGGGATATGCCCTGGTATTGATATTGTTTTTGAGAGAAGCCAATACCCGTGACGACCATGCAGCAGTCTCCCAACCGCCGTTACTGAAAGGCCTAAGCTTTTTGCTGACCAACATCTCTTTTTGGATACTCTTGTTTTATTTTGCGGTTCCGAGTCTCCCGGGATGGGGCATCAAGAACTGGTTACCCACCCTGTTTTCCGAAAGGTTACAGATAGACATGTCTGCCGCGGGACCCCTATCCACCATTACTATTGCAGCCTCTTCTTTTTTAGGCGTTATCGCCGGCGGGCTGTTATCGGATAAATGGGCGCAAACAAATATCCGTGGCCGTATCTATACCAGCGCCATTGGTTTATCGCTCACCATTCCTGCACTGCTGCTGCTGGGACTGGGGCATAGCCTGTTATATGTGATGAGTGCTGCTATGTTATTTGGCGTTGGATTCGGTATGTTCGACGCCAATAATATGCCCATACTCTGCCAGTTTGTACCGGCCCGTTACAGGGCTACCGCCTATGGTTTATTGAACATGTCCGGCGTATTTGCCGGCGCATTTATCACCGATCTGCTGGGTAAATCAACTGATGCAGGTAACCTGGGCAAAAGCTTTGCCATGCTGGCTGGCGTGGTATTGATCGCATTAATTATTCAACTCTCTTTTCTCCGGCCGGCTGCCGATGAAAAAGTATAATGGTATCATGACTATGAAGAAATTTTTCTTGATCATTGCATTATTGACAGGCATACTGTCATCGCAGGCGCAACAAAAAGAAGTGCCTGTATTTGTGTCGGGAGCAGATGGCTACAAAGCCTTCCGTATCCCTGCTATTATCAGTTTGCCCAATGGCGAGCTGCTGGCTTTTTGTGAAGGCCGGGTAAACGGTATGGGTGATTATGGAGATATTGACATGGTGATGAAGCGAAGCAGTGATCATGGTAAAACCTGGTCGCCCTTACAGGTGGTAGCAGAAGATGGACAAATGCAGCTCAGCAACCCCGGGCCGGTAGTAGATCTTACGGATCCGGCCTTTCCCCGCGGCAGGATATTTCTTTTTTATAATACAGGTACCACCAAAGAGTCTGATATCATCAAAGGAAAAGGTATCAAGCGTTGCTACTACAAAACCTCGGCAGATGGTGGCCATACCTGGGATGCGCCGGTAGATATTACCTTGCAGATACACCGGCCTAAACAACCGGAAACAGACCCGGCGTTTAATTTTGCGGACGACTGGCGCTATTACGCCAACACGCCCGGGCATGTGATGCAGTTCCGGGAAGGCGCTTTTAAGGGAAGAATTTTTATAGCGGCTAATCACAGCGCCGGCCCTGCGGTGGCGCATGCGGCGCATTATGTGGCACATGGTTATTATACCGATGATCATGGCAAAACATTTAAACTGGGTAACAGCATTGCATTTCCCGGTAGTAATGAATCTATGGCCGTGGAACTGTCGGACAGTAAACTGATGATGAACAGCCGCAATCAGAACCGGCAGGATATAAAAGCACGCGTAATATCTGTAAGCAGCGATGGTGGCGCTACCTGGGACACTACTTATCGCGATTTGCAGTTAACAGATCCGGTATGCCAGGGAAGTATTTTAAATGTAGGACGCGCCGGCAAAAAGAATATACTGGCATTTTGTAATGCCGCCGATACGCTGGAAAGAGATAACCTCACGCTTCGCATCAGTTTTGATGAGGGAAAAACCTGGAAGCGGCAATATGTGATATACAAAGGTAACGGACAGCAAAAAGCCGGCTATGCCTACGCGGCCTATTCCGATATCGTGCAACTGGAAAAGAAAAAGATAGGCATCTTATATGAAAAAGATCATTACTCCTCGATCGTTTTCACTACCGTGAAATGGAAATAGGTATCCAGGTTTACCATAGGCGGTGAAATACAGGCTGGCAGATCATAGCCGGCCTTTTTGCGCTTATCGGGCAAAGAGTGTCGCAAAGTATACACTATTTTGTCGTAATCCCCCTTCCTGCATTTTAAGTACTCATGGTATGTTTGCATCAACAAAACAAACAAACACAAAAACTTTAAAACGTAATAAAATGAGTACTGCAGTAAAAACTTCGATCACTGTATCCGCTATTGTAAATGCACCTGTTGCTAAAGTTTGGGATGCCTGGGGAAAACCAGAACATATCGTTAACTGGTGCAGCGCCTCCGCCGATTGGCACGTTCCAAAAGCAGAAAATGATTTACGCACCGGCGGTACTTTTTCCACACGTATGGAAGCAAAAGATGGCAGCTTTGGATTTGACTTCGGCGGCATCTACGATGAAGTCAAAACAAATGAAATAATTGCCTACACCATGGGCGATGGCAGGAAAGTACATATCACTTTTGAAGGCGAAGGCAATGCTACCAAAATAATAGAAACCTTTGATGCCGAAGCTGAAAATAGCGTGGAAATGCAACAGGCAGGCTGGCAGGCTATCCTGGATAACTTCAAAAACTACACAGAGGCGCTTTAAGATACGTTTTGCGAAAGCCGCTAAGCTGGCTGCTTTACCAGGCTTGTTTCTCTGCTGAATAACCCCTTTATATATATTTCAACAGCCGCACAGATCATCGTATCAGTGCGGCATTTTTTATGTTCGTATGACCGGAAACGGACAGCCATTGTTTCGAAAATGAACAATGCGGAAAATATAAAATATTGATTTTCAGTAGCTGGATGTCAGGTATCGTATTTGAGGAAATGGAAATCCGTAGTTTGCATCAGCGGCAACTCATAAGTAGCATCGTCATCGCTTTTAAATGACCATCACATGTTCAGAAAAAATATCCGCATCACCTGGCGAAACCTGGTGAAAGACAAGCAGTTTACTTTGCTTAACCTGGTAGGGTTATCCACAGGCTTAGCCTGTTCTCTGTTGCTATGGTTATGGGTGAGTGATGAAAGAAATGTGGATAAATTTAATGAAAAGGATAAACAGCTATACCAGGTGCTGGTGAACGCAAAAGGTAACAGCGGTATTGAAACCATGCCCTATACGCCGGGTTTGTTAGCAAAAACATTAAGAGAGGAGATGCCGGAAGTGGAGTATAGTGTATCGGTACTTCCGTCGCAATGGTTTCCGTTTAAAGGTGTGATGACCAACGGTGATACCCGTATTAAAGCAAGCGGACAGTATGCGGGGAAGGATTATTTTAATGTATTTACGATGCCTTTGCTGGCAGGTAATAAGCACCAGGTGCTCTCCGATAAATACAGTGTAGTTATTTCGGAGGAGATAGCCAGGAAATTTTTTAATACTACCAACGGTGTGGTGGGGAAATCATTGAAGTGGGATAACGGTGAGCTTAGCGGGCTGTTTACTGTTTCAGGCATATTTAAAAGTAATCCGCCATCTGCCACACAGCAGTTTGATCTCATTTTTAGTTACGACCTGTTGCTGGAAAAACGGCCTAATTTGCTATATTGGGGGAACCAGGATCCTTACACATTTGTCATTGTAAAGAACAATACAAACATCACCCAACTCAATAATAAGATCAGGGATTTTGTGCGGCAGAAAGATAAGCATGCCGACGTTGATCTTTTCCTGACACGTTTCTCAGATCAGTATCTCTATGGAAAATATGAAAATGGAGTACAGGCCGGCGGACGGATTACCTATGTAAAAATATTTTCCATTATTGCAGCACTGATCCTCCTGATTGCTTGTATCAATTTTATGAATTTGTCTACCGCCAGGGCTTCCCGCCGGATGAAGGAGATTGGTATCAAGAAAGTAATGGGCGCCAGCCGTGGTACCCTGGTGATGCAATATATCGGCGAATCCATGCTGATGAGTTTTTTATCATTGGTACTCGCTATCATTTTTGTGATCCTGTTATTACCGGTGTTTAATGATATTACGGGCAAACAGCTAAGTCTGCATATAACGGCCGATATGCTATTGGCGGTAACCGGTATCACCCTCCTGACAGGCCTGGTGGCTGGCAGCTATCCTGCGTTGTATCTGTCCGGTTTCAACCCCGTATCGGTGTTGAAAGGAAAACTGAATACTTCTTTTGGCGAGGTGATGGTACGCAAAGGGTTGGTGGTATTCCAGTTTACCTTATCTGTTGTATTTATAGCCGCAGTACTGATCGTGTACAAGCAACTCAGTTATATACAGTCAAAGAACCTGGGATATAACCGGGATCATCTTATTCATTTTGAAATTCCGTTGCAGGAAGATTCTGCTTCGTTGAGTCATGCTGCTGCTTTTGTAAATGAACTAAAAAGTATACCCGGTGTGGTGAATGCCTCCAGCTATTATCATAACCTGATGGGCGCCCATGGTGGCACGTCTGCGCTGCAATGGTCCGGGAAAGATCCGAACACAAAGATTGGTTTCTCCAACCTGGAGGTAGGATACAATTTCCTCGAAACCGCTGGCATCAGCATAAAAGAAGGGCGCAATTTTTCCCCTAACAGTAATGCGCAGAAAGAAATTGTACTCAACGAAACAGCGGTTAAAAGTATGGGATTAAAAGATCCTGTAGGTAAAACAATTAAGCTTTGGGGAAATGACCGGGAGATAGTAGGAATAGCAGCAAATTTTAATTTTGAATCGTTGTATCAATCTGTTGGTCCATGTTTTTTCCAGTCATTTCCGGCAATGCCCAATATTATGGTGAGAGTAAATGGTAGTACAGAAGAAAGCACCCTTGCGGGCATTCGAAAAGCATACCAGCAGTTTAACCCGGGGATGGCGTTTGAGTATCGCTTCCTCGACGACGATTACCAGGTGTTGTACGCTTCCGAAATGCGCATTGGCCGGCTATCCCGTTACTTTGCAGGTTTGGCGATTATTATATCCTGTTTAGGTTTATTTGGGTTGGCTGCATTTACCGCTCAAAGAAGACAAAAGGAAATCAGTATCCGTAAAGTAGTGGGAGCTTCTGTGAGCGGTTTAACGTTGCTGCTGTCGAAAGACTTTTTCAAACTCGTGCTGATCGCCGTTGTAATCGCGTTTATGCTGGTGTGGTGGGGAATGAACAACTGGCTGGATCAGTTTGCATACCACATTCACATCGGCGCAGATGTATTCCTGGTTACCATCGGCGCTATATCATCGATTACGTTATTAACGGTGAGCTTTCACGCCATTAAAACAGCAGTGGCGAACCCGGTACGCTACCTGAAAGCAGAATAGTGACATGCCATCACGTGTTGTTAGTCTTTTATTTGCGCCGGCCCTGCTTCCTGTTTCGATTTATAAATCAAAGCTGCGATACCGGCGGCTAACAGGCTTTCTACCAGGAAGTATATTAGCTGCATGGACAACATGGTAACGTTGAAGAAAGATCCGACGGGAACATGCCTGGCATATTGGAGCAAAAACAGCAGGTGACTTATCACATCTGCTATTAAATAAGTAATACCAGTAAATACAATAGCATTTTTGAATACCTCATTTTTCTGTACAGAAGCATGGGTACGTACTAAATATCTGAAGGTAACAAAGGTAATTACGGCAATACTCACAATGGAACCTGCAATGGGTATGATGCGGGTAAACCTGGAATCAGCGTAATCAATATACCTGCGTTCAAGAAACATATTGATAACCTGGGAATGGAGGGTGCTCAGCATCAGCAGTATCATGACCGATTTGGCGATGTACAGGGTTTTCAGGTTGTTTCCCTCCGCTGTATTGGACCGGTATTGCAATAGTAAAAAGAAAATGAGGAATACAGGATAAATAAAGTAGTTGGATGTCCCGTTTATGCCAAGGTCACCGCTGTATATAATCAACTGATCGAGTACAAGCCAGCACCCTCCGCAAACCCACGCAATGATTTCCATGGCACGGCTTTTAGTCCTGAATACAAGGATAGAAAGTACAAGACCAATCAATAATATCAGCAACGCCGCGCCGCCCAGGATTAACAAAATGAAAATGGAGTCAGAATACATAGTTATTTGGTTTAACGTCGCGAATATAATAAATGCCCGCTGTAAGGATCATCCGGCAATATAAATAGCACTTGTGGATGATGAAAAAAAATTATATGTCAGACGGCATGTGGAGTTTAGCGGGATTTATGGAAGATTTAACGTTTTTGAGACATTTCTCTTCTTTTTCTTCTAATTGATTGAATTTGAAATAATTGCAAGGTACAGCTCCCTTTGTAGCAATTATATCACCACTGGCGTCATATTAGCGCGGTGATAAATGAACTGACTCCTGGTATATTCGCTCCCAGTAAGTGTTTTCGACTGCCTTACCTTTGAAAAACAGGCAGCAGGCGGCGTTGATATATTTTACTAAATATTTATATTATCGGGCGCTGAAAATCCCCTCAGCAGGGGCAAGATGGAAAACTAATTGGGTGTTTCACTATATAAGCGTAACTTGGGTCCAATTAATAAATTAATATAATGCAACAAGGAACAGTTAAATTTTTCAACGAAACCAAAGGATTTGGTTTCATTACTCCATCTAACGGTGGCCCCGATATCTTCGTTCATATTTCTGGTACTACCAGCGAGCTGCGTGAAAACGACAAAGTAACGTACGAAGTAGAAAATGGTAAAAAAGGATTAAATGCAGTTAACGTAAAAGTTATCTAATTTTATATATCTTACTCATTGGAAAAAGTATGCCGGATGGCATACTTTTTTTTTGTGCCTGGTTGCAGCTGATACGCCCTTCCCCCAAAATGCGTTTTTGTTTGTAAATTTGAATTTTACAAATCCTGCCAATGGACATCGCAACGCTTAACGACTTTTACAGGCAAACTGCCGCTGCAGGAAGCGGGGATCCCGGTTACCTGTTGCCCGATGGCATCACCCGGGAAATCGGTCATTTTAATGTTTTCAATATTGCCGACCTGGTAGAACGGATGAAGGACAAAGGTCCTATGCCTTATAATCGCCGGGCCTATTATAAAATAAGTCTTATTTGCGGTCGCAACATAGCGGAGTATGCAGATAAAGTGATAGCGATTGAAGACTATGCCTTATTGTTTGCTACGCCTAAAGTACCTTATCATTACGTACCGCAGGACTATAACCAGTCCGGACATTTTTGCATTTTTACCGACGAGTTTATGACCCGCTCTAAAAGCGGGGTGGTACTGGACGAACTCCCGATCTTCCAGCCAGGCGGTTACCCGGTGTTCAGGATTACCCCAGAAGAGAAAGATGAAATAGCCGCTATTTTCCGCAAAATGCAGAAAGAGCTGGTTTCTGACTACGGGTATAAGTACGATCTGCTGCGGAATTACCTGATGGAACTCATACATTACGGACAAAAACTGCAACCCGCTACTGCGCAATACCCGGCGCACAATGCAGCTGCCCGCGTTACTTCGCTGTTTATAGAATTGCTGGAAAGACAGTTTCCGATCGAATCACCCCAACAACAATTACGTTTGCGTACCGCAAAGGATTATGCTGATGTATTGTCGGTACACGTAAACCACCTTAATAAAGTATTACGGACAAACACCGGCAACACCACTACTGCCCTGATCAGCGGCCGGGTGATCAAGGAAGCCAAAATCCTGCTCAAACAAACGGATTGGAATATTTCCGAAATCGCCTATTGTCTCGGCTTTGAAGAAATTGCCCATTTCTCCAACTTCTTCCGTAAACAAACCCACCTGTCGCCGCTATCTTTCCGGGGCTGATCCCTGATTTGAATTTTGCAAACATCAGATTGATATTTGCAAATGAAAATATCGCCGGTTCACTGACCTTTGTTGTATTGATTTTAAACAATACAACCATGAAACTAACAGGCAATAAAATACTGATTACAGGTGGAGGCAGCGGCATTGGCTTAGGGCTCACCGAAAGATTTATCCAGGAAAACAATACCGTTATTATCTGCGGAAGACGCGCATCCGCTTTGGAAGAAGTGGCCACCCGGTTTCCTGCAGTGATCACAAGGGTTTGTGATTTAGCGGTAGAAGCAGAAAGAGTGGGACTCTACAACTGGGTAGCTGAGCATCACCCGGATGTAAATGTCCTGGTAAATAACGCCGGTATTCAACATTGGATGAAGATAGACGATCCCGGTTTTTATGAACGTGCCAAAACAGAGATCAGCACAAATATTGAGGCACCTGTTCATTTAACCGCGCTCTTTGTTCAATTAGCGTCCCTGGATACGATTATCAACGTTACCTCTGGTTTGTCTTTCGTACCGTTTACAAAAGTGCCGGTATATTCCGCTACAAAGGCATTTTTTCATTCCTTCACCCGTTCTGCACAGTACCTCCTGCAATCTAGGAATATTGAAGTGATTGAAATGATTCCTCCTGCCTTAAATACTGACCTCGGTGGAAAAGGATTGCATGATGCAGCGCCGCCGGTAAGTGATTTTATCAACGCCATATTTCAACAATTGAAAGATGGTAAAACAGCACTGACGTTTGGTTTCAGTGAAGCAATGGCAAAGGCCGGTCCGGAAGAAGTAACTGCCGCTTTTAACCGGTTGAATGGTCACGCAGGATAGTGAAAGCCGGATAAATTGAAGTATATTTCCCCGTTGCCAGGATCTTTGATGATCCTGGCAACGGGGAAATTTTTTATGCGATAAACCCAAAAAATGGATCAGATAAAAGCGGCCTTATTTGGCCTGGCCGTGGGCGATGCGCTCGGCGTACCAGTGGAGTTCAGAGAAAGAGACAGCCTTAGTAAATCGCCTGTAACCGACATGCGCGGTTATGGATCGCATAACCAACCACCCGGCACCTGGTCGGACGATAGTTCCCTGGCGTTTTGCCTGGCGGATGCTTTAACTGTTGGTTTTGACCTGTCATTGATCGCGCAGAATTTTGTGAATTGGCGATACCATCAGTTCTGGACGCCGCACGGAGAAGTATTTGATATCGGTATCACCACTTCGGAGGCGATTTACCGGCTGAAGAACGGCGCCGCACCAGCAACCGCAGGAGGATTTTATGAAGATGAAAATGGGAATGGCTCGCTGATGAGAATTTTACCCCTGCTATTTTATCACAGGAATAAACCCGTTGAAGAAAGATTTGAACTCACAAAACTGGTTTCTTCGATTACACATGGGCATATGCGTGCCGTCATTGCCTGCTTTTATTATCTGGAATTTGCCCGGTTAATCCTCGGGGGAAAGAACAAACTGGAAGTATTTCTGTCTCTCCAGCAAACCCTTCCCGGTTTTATTCAACAGGTGGGTATCCATCCTGGTGAAATAGCAAAATTCAATCGCCTGTTAAAAGAAGACCTGCAGTTTGCCCCTGAGTCTACCATCAGTAGCGGCGGATATGTATTGCATACGCTGGAAGCCAGTATCTGGTGCATATTGACAACAGATAACTATACCGATGCGGTGTTGAAAGCGGTGAACCTCGGCAGGGATACGGATACCACAGGGGCGGTTACAGGCGGACTGGCAGGGTTGATATATGGGCTGGATGGCATTCCTGGAAAGTGGATCAATCAGCTGGCACGGAGAAAAGATATTGATATGTTGGCGGAACGAATGGCAGCGGCAGGGCAATAAGAAGAAGGTACTTCATATAATTGCTACTAACGGTTAGGGATATATGTTCCTGGATAATGGGGAATATGGCGCCGCTGCCGGTTTATCCCGATGTTAAATATACGGTTATTTGGGAAGCCGGAGCCACTGTTGGCCCCGGCTTTTTTTTGTTGATAAGCAGAACCGGTATCAACCGTTAACTATAATGTTGTTACTGTTTTTTCCGACAGGGTTTTATTATAAATTTTCAGATCGCTGATGTAACCTTTGAAGCTGTTGCCAGCGCCTCCGATATATTGCAACGGGAAGAACAAAGTTTGTACGATGGCTATTTTGCTTTTGGATTCAGGGAACTGTTGTACACGTCCTTCCATTTTTTCCACTAATACGCCGTTTGCATACAGGGAGGTACCTTTGTTATTCCCAATTATCACCAGATGCGTCCATTTATTTTCAGGAATGGTATAATTGAATGAGTAATGATAGTTTTCCCTGGAGAAGCCCAGCCTTCCGCTTGTTTGCTGCTTTAGTTTTACTACTGCATCTTGTGAGGAGAAGAGCACCGCATCGGGCTTATTATTTTTTTCAGGCCATACATAAAAAGATACCGTATAGTCGTAACCGATACCAATCGTATTTGTTTTGACGTAGCTATCCGAAGCTTCTAAATGAACTGCCTGTCGGCCTTTATATTTTCCTGCAGCAGCATGATGGAAAACCAGCTGGTTGTTTTTATCTGCAGAAGATGCTGACAGCGGCAGCAGGGAATCGGTGTTCAGCTTACCGCGTATATTCAGGCCGGGGCCTTCGCCAATAGCTGTTGCATGCCTGGAAAAGGTATCATAGCTCAAGCGTTGTTCTTTGCCTGTCCACATTTTTTCTGCGAGCACCTGCATAGCTGGAAACACCCTGTCATGCACATCTTTTTCGGTGATACCATTACCGGCATGATCATTCCATACAGCAAAAGATCCGCCTTTTATCTGGGGGTTGGTTTCATCAAATACCTGGTCGCCGATAACAGCGGGCGTCCATTTATTGTAAAGATTTTTGGTGTTAAGATAGTCGTAGTAATAGCCGGCAGCGGGCACTATATAAAGCCATCCGTCGGGTGTGCTGATAACGTCGTATCCCAGTTGCAGCATTTCCTTTGGATCGGCATAGCCATTGTACCATAGGTTCATGGTAACGCCTTTGGTACGTACCTGTGTATTGCCCTTATTGTTGGTGAGTGAACCCCACAGCCTTACTTTTTTGCCATACTGTTGTACCAGGTCGATATAGTGGTTCATGAAACTGCGGAATTGTTCTGATTCGGCTTTACTGTATTCATCAGTTCCTATATGTACTTCATCGCCTCTGAACACCGGGTTAGGGCCTTGCAGGTATTCTTTGAATACATTGTCTATCACCTCGTAAGTTTTTGGATTATAGAGGTCGAGGTGATCCTTACCATATTTACTGCTGCCAATTTCAGGAAAAACTTTGGTGAAAGCGAGCGAATGGGCAGGGACGTCTATTTCCGGGATGATCTTCACGCAGAAGCTGTCGGCCAGTTGCTGTAACGCAATAAATTCGGCTTTGGTATAGTGTCCGTCCTTTGCCGTCAGGGAAGGGTAAGTGCTGCTTTCCAGCCTGAATGCGCTATAGGTGCTGTCCCAGTTGTTATGAAAGAATTGTTTGAACGCAGCATCATTCAGGTGTATATGGAAGTCGCTCATTTTATAATAAGACATGAACTTTACGTACTCACGCAGAAACGCCATGGAGAAGAATTTCCGGCCAACGTCCAATACGAATCCTCTTACCGGCCAGCGGGGAAAATCGGTGATGTTGCCCCGTGGAATGCTGTGTTGCTGCGATTGTTCCAGGAGCTGGAGTATTGTTCTTGTTGCCCAGAAACAGCCTTTGGGCTGTCCGCTGATACGGATGCTGTTGTCAATTACCATGCGGTAGGCTTCTGGCCCTTGCGCAGTATCGGTTGTAACTGTAAATAAGATATCTCCTTTCTGAGGAACGGGGTTTTCGCTGACCTCTACTTTGACCGGTAAACCGGGATACTTTTCTGCCAGATCGTTCTTGAATATCGTTACGTAAGGTTGAAGGGCTTGCTGATCCTTTGAGCTCAGCAGTATTTTTACATGTGCAGGAATGATGTAACTGCCGGTATCTCCCTGCCAGGCATGTACAGCCGGTATCGTGAATGGTATGTCGTTAACACGGCTCTGTGCAAAAACGCTGCGAAGCGGCAGGAGCAACAGTAAAAGCTGTAAGCAGCGAACGGAAAAATACTTAAGGAAATACGCTAAGGTTAATTGTTTTTTCATTTGTTCATTTTTCTGAAATAACCGGAATAAAATATAAAAGAGAATTGTTCATTGTTCACTCTTCCCAGGAATATAGATGGCCTGGAGAATTTTGGCTAAGATATCAGCATTATGGCAGGTAAACAATGATTAATAAAGATTCTGCCTTGTTTTTTATGTTGCAAATTACCATGATATCTATGACCCCCGAAATCTGTTTGTGCAATGCAAATAAAACATCGATGTTTGTTAATATACTGGCGATATTAACGATGTCAATAGCGTATATTTAGCCGTTTGCAATGTTTAAAACACGTGATAAAATCGTAAAATGAGAAAGCTATTTGTTCCTCTTCTCTGTTGTATCTTCTTGTTTCTTTCCCTGGTTGTTACTTCCCTGCAGGCACGCGCCGGTACAGGTATTGGATCCGGCTACCGCTTATGGTATATGAAACCCGCAGAGAAATGGGAAACACAGGCCCTGCCCATTGGCAATGGGCGAATGGGAGCCATGTTATTTGGTGGGATTAAAAAGGAAAGGGTACAGTTTAATGAACAGAGTTTATGGGGTGGTGATAATAACTGGGATGGTGAGTATGAAACCGGTGATCATGGTTTTGGCTCCTACCGGAACTTTGGTGAGTTTGTTGTTGATTTCAATCAGGCTAACGCTGCAAACGGATATTATCGCGCACTCGATATTCAGACTGGTGTTCATACTACCTCTTTTGAAATAGGCGACATCCGTTATAATCGGGAAGCTTTTGCCAGCCATCCTGACCAGGTAATGGTGTTCAGGTATACCGCCAGTAAAAAGGGCGCCTTGTCGGGTAAAATTTCGATGCAGTCGGCACAGGGAGCGGTAAGCGTTGCTAATGCTGATGGATTGGGTTTTATGGATGAAATGCCCAACCATCTGAAGTATGCAGCCAACATGCATATTGACCATGAGGGAGGTAATATTTTGGTAGAAGGTAATACCTGGGTGTTTGAAAAATGCAATACTATTACCATTTATCTCGATGCGCGTACCAATTATAAACCAGATTATCAGTCCGGTTGGCGCGGGGCAGATCCGGCGCCGCTGGTTAAACAGGAAATAAGTAACGCGCGGAAAAACAGCTATCAAACGTTAGTCAGTCGCCATACAAAAGATCTTACCCGCCTTACTAAAGCAGCTTCCATTGATATTGGGAAAACGGATGCTGATGTGTTGTTGCTGCCTACTGATGTTCGACTGGAAAAATATGCTGCAGGCGCTGTTGACCCTGACCTGGAAGAAACCTTATTCCAGTATGGCCGTTATTTGCTGGCCAGTTCTTCGCGTACAGGCGGACTGCCGGCTAATTTGCAGGGTTTGTGGAATGACAGTAACACGCCGCCATGGGCAGGTGATTATCATAATAATATCAACATCCAGATGAATTATTGGGGCGTGGAATCCACCAATTTATCGGATTGTCATTTGCCTTTAATTGATTTTGTGAAGGCTTCCCTGGAGCCCTGCCGAATCGCTACCCAAAAAGCATTTGGAAAAAATGTGCGTGGTTGGACGGCCCGTACCAGTCAGAATATTTTTGGTGGCAATGGCTGGGAATGGAATATTCCTTCCAGTGCATGGTACGCGCAGCATGTGTTTGAACATTGGGCCTTTACAATGGATAAAGCCTATTTGCGTACAACTGCTTATCCTATTTTGAAAGAAGTGTGTGAATTTTGGGAAGACCGATTAAAGAAAATGCCGGATGGTAAGCTGATGGTACCCAATGGTTGGTCACCGGAGCACGGTCCCCGGGAAGATGGTGTGATGCATGATCAGCAATTGGTATGGGATCTTTTTCAAAACTACCTGGATGCTGCAAAGGCACTGGGTATTGATGAAACATACCAGGCAAAAGTAGCAGATATGCAGGCGCATCTTGCGCCAAATAAAATCGGCAAATGGGGGCAGTTACAGGAGTGGCAGGAAGACAGGGACGATCCGGATGATCAGCACCGGCATACTTCCCACCTGTTTGCTGTATATCCCGGCCGCCAGATCAGTATGACGCTTAGCCCGGACCTGGCGAAAGCCGCCATTATTTCTTTACGGAGCCGCAGTGGTAATTACGGGAAAAGTGAAAACACGCCATTCACTGTAGCGTCCACTGTGGGCGATAGCCGCCGCTCCTGGACATGGCCCTGGCGTTGTGCGCTTTGGGCGCGTCTCGGCGAAGGCGAAAAGGCAGGCATCATGGTACGCGGACTACTTACTTATAACACCATGCCCAACCTCTTTACTACCCACCCGCCATTCCAGATAGATGGTAACCTCGGTATCACCGGCGCGGTGGCGGAGATGTTGCTGCAAAGTCATACCGGCGAAATTCACTTGCTGCCGGGTATACCTGCCGCATGGGCTGCCAATGGATCTTTCAAGGGACTGAAAGCCCGCGGCGGATATACAGTTGACTGCACCTGGAAAAACGGGAAAGTTGTAAAGTATAACATTACTGCTGCTAAACAGGAGAAAGTATGGGTTCGGGTAAATGGCGAAAGGATACAGGTGGAGGCGAAGAAAGGATAAGCAGTATTTATCTTCACAATTGGTCAGTACGTTTTTGAAATAGTCAACATTTATTAAAAATATAAAGCCCGCATCAGCGGGCTTTATATTTTTAATAAATGTTGACAAAACTCATCCATTGGAAGTGGCGGCTGCAGAAGATCGGCATCTCATTTCATATAATGTTTAATATATATTAAAAAAGTATTTGTTGCTAAAAAAAAGAAGATATATATTTGCCGGGTGTATTCGTGACGAGTTTTAACCCTAATCTTTTGAAGACCGTTCAACCAATAGCGAAACGTAACATTTCTGTCTTTTAGCGAGGACTAACCTTACATCTATTTTTGGGAGCTCACTTTTTCGTGTTGTATCATAAGATACCAAACATAGGAATCTATCCTTATGCATATACAAAGCAGAAGGCATTTCTTAAAAAATGCCGCTATTTTATCTCCTGTATTTACCTTTCTGCCCTCTTACCTAACGGCCGGAGCACAGTCGAAATTTCGTATCGCGTTCATAGGTGCTGGTCCCTGGGGACAGCAGTACCTGAAGCAGGCACTCCAACACAAAGATCTGGATGTAAGAGCAATTTGTGAAACCGATCCTGTTGCCATCAACAAAAGCCTGGAACTATTTAACCAGGCAGGTTATTTTCAGCCGGACATTTACCACAACGATTACAAAACGTTACTCTCCCGCAAGGATATTGACGCTGTTGTTATTGCGGCGCCCTGGCACCGGCACTACAGTATTGCGAAAGCAGCGATGCTGGCCGGTAAGCATGTTGCCTGCGGTTCCATAATGGGGACTACCTTTGAAGAACACCAGGATATTGTTCGTATCAGTGAGCGCACACGTTGTCAATATTTCACACTGGACGAGCATAGTTACCGATCAGACCTGCTGGCCATAACCAATATGGCGCACCAGGGAATTTTCGGTGAACTGGAATCCATACATGCCGGCGCCAGTCACCATGTACTGCCAGCCACACATGATAAGACGGCGCTGTCGTATCCCGTTTACCCGGCAGCAGCAGTTGCCAGGATACTTGGCCTGCAAAAGGAGAATACATACGTATCCCTGCAGGTAATACAGCAAAAGCAGCAATACGTGATTAACAAACCTCTTCCCAAAAAAGAGCATACACGTTTGTTCTTTGCTTCCGGAGATGTCAGTGCTATTTGTCTCACCACCCAGCAGGGACAAAAGGTATGGCTGCAAATGGATGCGGGAGAAACGCAGCCTGTATCCACTGGGTTCCATGTGAATGGCAGCAATGGCTCCTGGGTAGATCTCTTCAATCGCATTTATCTGAAAGATAATAATCCTGTTAACCAGGTTTGGGAACATGGAAAACCCTATATACATCAATATACACAGCAGACAGATTTTTCACGTTACAAACAGGTAGAGGAAGGCAATGGTTATGCAATGGCGTTGCAGGATTTTGCAGGTGTAATGCAGCAGCGCGATGAGCTGTCTGTATATACGGCTGCTACCAACAGCATCATCGCGCCGATGGCCGCACTTTCTGTACAGGGTGGAGGAGCAACGGTGCAATTTCCGAAATTTAGAAAACCCCGGTATGAAAATTAAACCCTCAATAGAATAAACCCTTATTAAAATAAACCCTCATTAAAATTTAATCTATGGATCAACCGCTATTAGCCGCGATTATTCTATTTGCCGGCAATTTCGCACCAAGAAGCTGGGCGCTTTGCTGGGGTCAGATTATGAGCATTGCTCAGAACACCGCGTTATTCTCCCTGTTAGGTACCACGTTCGGCGGTAATGGACAAACCACTTTCGGATTGCCGGACCTGAGAGGCCGTTTCCCGCTGGGTACCGGCCAAGGCCCCGGATTGCCTAACATTAACCTGGGTGAAATATCCGGTACACCCAATACCACGCTGGTGATCACCAACATGCCTGCACACAATCATACGGGTACTATTGCTTCGGCATCTGTGGCCCAGGCTGCAAGTGCTGTTGCTGCTACCACCAATACGCCCAGTAGTACCGTAGTACCAGCTGTGCTGCCGGTTTTTGGTGCTGGTCCAACTGCCCAGCAGATCAAAGGTTATGCAGCTCCCGACAATACTACCTTCCTTGCGCCTACCACTAATGTAACAGGTACGGTGAACGTTGGCATCGCAGGCGGCAGTCAGCCATTCAGCATCATGAACCCTTACCTTGGTATGAACTATATCATTGCCATACAAGGTATCTTCCCCAGCCGTAACTAAGAACTTATATGCCATCAGCGCTTTCTATTGGGTTCCTTACTCCCTATTCAGGTGTATATCCTGCCTGGTCCGCTCACCTGGTAACAGGGTGGTTGCTGGGTATGGGATTAGATCCTCTGCGGCAAAGAACCGTGCAGTTTACATCAGAGTATACCCATATGGGAAGCGCTCGTGCATCTGTTGATGCTGCCCGCAAACTGCTTTTCTTCAACAATGTGGATATATTGTCTGGTTTGATCAGCTATAAAGTAGCGCCGGATATTATCCCACTCGTGGAGAATGCGAAAAGACCGGCTTTCTTTTTTGACATGGGGGAGTATATTCCTCATTTCCCTTATCTCAGTCCTGACGTATTCTACGCGTCGCACCAGTTGTGGCAATCGGAGTATGCATTGGGAAAGTGGGCGCACAGCCATTTTGGAGATGGAGGCCACTTGATCATGCCGTTATATGAAGCGGGTTATCACCTGCATAGTGCATTCAGAGAAGGTGTAACGGCAGCAGGCAGTACCCGGATGAGTTTTACGGTATTACCGTACGATGAGAATGATCCAAAAAAAATGGAGCTGGACGAGCTCTTTACAAAACTTGCCAAAGACCCCCCACCATATATACACGCCATCTTTGCCGGCAACATGGGCACACGTTTTCTCCAAAAATGGATCCAAAGCGGTTTCCATAAAAAGATCCCACTGCTGGTAAATGAAACAATGGCTTATGATGATATATTGGAAGACATTAAACACATTGACCTGGAAATCTATACATCCATGATGTGGATGCGTGAAGACCAGCGAAAGGCGAATCAGCTATTTGTAAAGAAGTTCGAAAGTACGGCACAACAGCCGGCCAATATCTATGCATTGATGGGTTATGAGGCAGGTTTAATATGGCGGGAATTGCTGCCATATGCCAGCAAAAAAGATTGGGAAGCTGTAAAACAGCAACTCCGCACCGGTACGATTGAAGGCCCCAGAGGACAAAAGAATTTTTACCCGGCATCGGGCTTTGCCCTGCCTGCAGCTAATATTCTCAAAATAACGACTACCAATAATAAGATAAACAAATTAATTCTTGATCAGGGAGCAGGCATGCGCTATGATGCGAAAGAATTTGAAATGATTCATAACGAATCACTGACCGGCTGGCAAAACCCTTTTCTCTGCATTTAACAGTTTTATATGAACGACATATCTACTCGAGGTATCGGCAGGATCCTGCTGGTACTTTTCTTCATGTTGGCTGGCTTTAAAGGCTTTGCACAGTATACAAAGACGTCCGTGGAAACCGGGCGGAAATATACTGCCCTGGCCAAAGACCAGAGTGGCAACCTGTTCGTTGTTCGCTCCAATGCGGGCGGTACAGCCTATGAATTGGTAAAATATACCAACGGTACGGGAGCTGCCCAGGTCCTCTACAGCGGTTTGCAGCAGGATAATGGGGTACCTCCTATCGGACTTGCTATCAACACCCTGGGAGATGTTTTTGTAACCAGTCTTAATAGTGCTTCCGGATGGGACATTGTTAAGTTACCGGCTCCGGCGAACAACAGCCCTACCGTCATCCATTCCGGCGATTATTATGCTGCGTTGGCAATCGACCAGTCAAATAACCTGCTCTCCCTTGAGTATGATGGAACAAATAGTTACCAGGTGGTCAGATATCCTTTTGGTGCGGAACAACTTGCAGGTACAGTTGTTTGGGACGGACTCACTTTACCTTCAGGATTGTCTACTACTTATCCCTCTGGCCTCGTGACCGATTCTCACGGGAATATTTTCCTGACAGACTTTCATGAAAATTCCGGTGGGCGTCTTATTAAGTTGACCGCTCCCGGATTCGCGGCTACTCAATTAGCTACCAACAGGGGATTTACAGCGCTGGCGGTGGATGCAGCAGACAACCTCTATGCAAATGAGGCTACAAGTACTGCAAACGTGGCACAAGTGGTAAAATACACTGATCCAACCCAAACGGGACTAGTGATCTATAACCAGCTTCGCTACGACGTAAACGATCATCCATGGGGATTAGTGGTGATGCCTAATGGAAATATTTTTGCAAATAGTAATGGAACCACACCAGAGATTGTTAAATTAGCCCCTCCCACCATCAACGTTTCAAGCGTTGTAAGGGCTGCAGCCAATCCTACCAACGCAGCATCTGTGACTTATACTGTCACCTTCAGCGCGGCTGCTGTAAACGTAACCACCAGCTCGTTCACGCTCGTTACTACCGGCGTCACCGGCGCATCTATTACAGGGGTAACAGGCAGCGGTACTACCTATACTGTGACGGTCAACACCGGCACAGGATCTGGTACTATTGGACTGAATGTAAATGGAACTGGTATCACACCTTTAGTTGCCAACGCGCCTTTCACCGGCGAGGTATATACTGTCGACAAAGTGCCGCCTACCGGCTCTATCCTCATCAACGGTGGCGCTACAATAACCAACAATGTAAATGTAACGTTGACCCTAACCGGCAATGATGCAAATCCTCCGTTGAAAATGGCTTTTTCGCTCGATGGTGGTGGATATAGTATAGATGAAGCGTTTGCAACAACGAAAGCCATCGCATTACCTGCAACCGACGGTACAAGAACGGTGGATGTACGGTTGAAAGATGCTGCCGGTAATACTACTATTTATAATGCCAGTATCATCCTGGATCGTGTGGCGCCAAATACAACAATTAATTCGAATCCTCCCAATCCATCCAGTTCAGGTGCTGCCGGCTTTACGTTCAGCGCCGATGAAGTTAATTGCACCTTCGAAGGAAGTTTAGATGCCACTCCATTTGTATCGGTTACTTCACCAACCACCTTTACAGGGCTGGCAGATGGGTCCCATACCTTCCAGGTAAGGGCTATTGATCCGGCGGGTAATATAGATGCTACACCGGCCAGCTATTCATGGGTTATAGATGCCACTGGTCCCCAGATTACAAGTGTGGGCGTTCCAGCAAATGGATACTACAAAGCTGGTAACAACCTCGACGTCAAAGTGAGATACAACGAAGCGGCCATTGTAGATCAGACCGCGGGTACTCCATATATCAATCTCCTGATAGGTAGTACCGTAGTACAGGCGCCCTATATTGGTGGTACCGGTACAACTGAATTAACATTCCGCTATACCGTGCAGCCGGGCGAAATGGATATGGATGGTATCGACGTACAGACACCGTTACAAAACAACAGCGGTTCTATCAAAGATGCATTGGGTAACGATGCATCTACCACGTTGCAGAACGTTGATCCTACCAATAATGTGTTCGTAAATACGTCTATACCGTCGGTAACTTTGTCTACTGTGGCCATGCCTACCAACGCGCCATTTATCGTTACAGCTACCTTCAGCGAAGCAGTGACAGGGCTCAGCGTGAGTGATTTCAATGTGTTGTTTACGACGGTAAGCTCGCTGTCAACATCTGACAATATTACTTATACGGTGTTGATGACACCATCTTCCGATGGCACCCGGAATATTAGTCTGCCGGCAAATGCTGTTGTTAATATCGGTGGAAATCCGAATACGCCTTCCAATACCCTCACTTATACTTATGATGCTACTGCTCCTACGGTTACATCCGTATCAGTACCTTCCAATAAGTATTACAGGGCGGGTGAAACACTCGACTTTACGGTTAATTTCAGCGAGGGTATCCTGCCTAATACTACAGGCGGTACACCTTCCCTGCATCTTACTATTGGTGCTATTCCGGTACAGGCCACCTATACCGGTACTTCCGGTCCTAACGCGCTGACATTCAGTTATACGGTGGTGAATGGTGATATGGACATGGATGGTATCGCTGTAAATACCCTGACATTAAACGGCGCAACAATCAAGGATGCGGCTACCAACAATGCTAACCTTACACTGAATAATATAGCGCCTACTACCGGGGTATTCGTAAATACGGCACATCCGTCTGTAGTGATCACTTCCGCAGCGCCAGCTATTGTGAATGCGCCATATACAGCTACTATCACTTTCAGTGAAGCAGTATCCAATTTTGTAATTGGCGATATCACCACGAGCAACGCCAGCCTCAGCAACCTGTCCACTACGGACAATATCACCCATACCGTATTGGTTACACCAACTATTGATGGTACGGTGACGCTGAATGTGGCAGCAGATGTAGCCGAGAATATCGGAGCTAATGGAAACAGCGTTTCCAATACGCTGTCGCGCATCTATGATATTGCTCCTCCTTCCATAACAGCAGTAGATGTACCGGCTAATGGTTATTATAAAGCAGGCGCCATCATGGACTTCACCGTTCATTTCAGTGAGAACATTACACTGAACACCGGTGGAGGTAATCCTCAGCTAAGCCTCGTTATCGGTTCATCAACGGTAAATGCCACCTATACCGGTACTTCAGGCACAGATGCGCTGACCTTCAGCTACACGGTTGTAAACGGAGATATGGATATGGACGGCATTGCAGTCAGTGCATTCCTGTTAAACGGCAGCACCATTCATGATGTTGCTAACAATAATGCAGTGCTGACATTGAACAATGTTGGCAGTACGGCAGGCGTATTTGTGAATACACAACATCCTACGGTAACATTGTCTACTGCAGCACCGGCAATCGTGAATGCTCCGTACCAGGTAACTATTACCTTCAGCGAAGCAGTAACAGGTTTCACCGGAACTGATTTTACTTTAACAAATGCAACAGTTGGCGTTCCAACTACTACTGATAACATTACTTATACGGTACTGGTTACGCCTACAGCCAACGGTCCTGTAAGCATCAGCGTACCGGCAGGCGCTGCGGTAAATATCGGCGACAACGACAATACTGCTTCCAATACGCTGAACAATACCTATGATGGTACCGCTCCAGTAGTTACCTTCGTAGCAGTTCCTGTAAACGGATACTACAAAGCAGGTACTACCCTGGACTTCATTGTTCGTTTCAGCGAAAACATCACGCTGAATACAAGCGGCGGTAATCCTACACTGGCTCTCACCATCGGCGCCGCAACAGTCAATGCTGCTTATAGCGGCACTAACGGCACGAACGGGCTGGCCTTCAGTTACACTGTACAGAGCGGTGATATGGACATGGACGGCATTGATGTAAACAGCCTGGCATTAAACGGCGCCACCCTCAGGGATGATGCTGCCAACAACGCCAACCTGGCACTGAATAATGTTGGTAACACAACACTCGTGCGCGTAAATACATCTGTCCCAACAGTAACGCTATCTACCGCTGCGGCTAATCCTGCCAATGTACCATTTAATATTACCGCTACTTTCAGCGAAGCAGTGACAGGCCTCAGCGCAGGCAGTTTCAGCGTGGTAAATGCAACAGTTGGCGTTCCAACCACTACAGATAATATCACTTATACCGTACTGGTGACGCCTGCTGTCGACGGCCCTGTAAGCATCAGCTTACCGGCAGATGCAGTGGTGAATATCGGCAATAATGGCAACACGGCTTCCAATACACTGAACCTTGTCTATGATGCTACGGCTCCAACGGTTACCGCTGTAACAGTACCAGCCAATAAGTATTACAGGGCGGGCGAAACACTAGGCTTTACTGTTAATTTCAGTGAAAATATCCTGCTGAATACTGCCGGCGGTACACCTTCGATGCGTGTTACCATCGGCGCTATCCCTGTACAGGCTTCTTACACCGGTACCTCAGGTAGCAACGGACTGATATTTACCTATACCGTAGTGAACGGCGATATGGATATGGATGGTATCGTTGTGAATGCACTGAATTTAAATGGTGCAACTATTAAGGATGCTGCTACCAACAATGCCAATGTGACGTTGAACAACGTAGCGCCTACTACAGGAGTATTTGTAAATACAACGCATCCTTCTGTAACCATCACTTCCGCTGCACCAGCTATAGTGAACGCGCCATTTACCGCGACGATCACTTTCAGCGAACCGGTATTCAATTTCGTGATCGGCGATATTACCGCAACCAACGCAAATCTCAGTGCTCTGTCTACTACAGATAATATGGTGTTTACCGTGCAGGTTACACCGCCTGTCGATGGCACGGTGACGCTGAATATAGCAGCAGATGTGGCTGAAAACATAGGGGCAAATGGTAACACCGCATCCAATACGTTGTCGCGCATCTATGATGCTGCTGCTCCTTCAGTTACAGCAGTAGATGTGCCGGCGAACGGTTATTACAATGCAGGTACCACGCTGAACTTTACCGTTCATTTCAGTGAAAACATCACACTGAATACCGGCGGCGGTAATCCTCAGTTAAGCCTGGTCATTGGAGCCTCAACTGTAAATGCTGCCTATACCGGCATTTCAGGTACGGATGCGCTGAACTTCAGTTATACCGTAGTGAATGGCGACATGGACATGGACGGTATTGCAGTAAATGCCCTCCTGTTGAATGGTAGTACTATTCATGATGTTGCTAACAACAATGCAGTGCTGACCTTGAATAATGTTGGCAGTACGGCAGGCGTATTTGTGAATACACAGCATCCTACGGTAACATTGTCTACCGCAGCACCGGCAATCGTAAATGCTCCGTACATGGTGACTGTCACCTTCAGCGAAGCAGTAACAGGTTTTGCGGGAACTGATTTCACTTTAACAAATGCAACAGTTGGCGTTCCAACCACTACTGATAACATTACTTATACGGTACTGGTTACGCCTACAGCCAACGGTCCTGTAAGTATCAGCGTACCGACGGATGCAGCAGTAAATATTGGCACCAATGGCAACACTGCTTCCAATACGCTCAGCAATACCTATGACGGTACCGCTCCGGTGGTGACAGCGGTGGCAGTTCCTGCAAACGGCTATTATAAAACAGGTACCACGCTGAACTTCACCGTTACTTTCGGCGAAAATATCCTTGTTAATACCACCGGTGGTACACCTACACTGGGTATCACGATTGGTGCTGCAACTGTTAACGCAGTCTATACTGGTGCTAACGGAACAAATGCACTGGATTTCAGCTACACCGTACAGGATGGAGATATGGATATGGACGGCATCACTGTGGGTACACTGGCACTGAATGGTGCAACCATAAAAGATGTTGCCACCAACAATGCCGTATTAACACTGAATAATGTTGGCAATACCTCCGGCGTATTGGTTAACACCACGCACCCAACAGTGACCATCACCACTGCATCCGCTTCCAATGTAAACACACCGTTCGTTGTTGATATCGCCTTCAGCGAAAACGTGACCGGCTTTACCAGCACCGATGTTACTGTTACAAATGGCGCATCAAGCCCGGTAACGGTGATCGATAATGCGCATTTCAGCATAACGGTGGTACCAACCGCAGGAGGGGTGGTAAGTGTAAACATCCCTGCAGATGTGGCAGCAAACATTGGCGGCAATGGCAACACTGCTTCCAGCACATTGAACATCACTTATGATATCACCCAACCTACTGTTACCTCAGTAACAGTACCAGCGAATAAATATTATACAACAGGAGAGGTACTGAACTTCACCGTTAAATTCGATGAAGATATCACGCTGAACACAACAGGCGGTAGTCCTTATCTCACACTCACTGTTGGCGCCGCTACTGTGAATGCTGCCTACACCGGCGTTTCCACAGCAAGAGAACTGAACTTTAGTTATACTGTAGTGAACGGAGACCTGGATATGGACGGTATCACCGTAGGTACGCTGATACTGAATGGCGCCACCATACAAGACCTTGCTACCAACGATGCGGTACTGACACTCAATAATATCGGGAATACCACCGGTGTAAGAGTGAATACTATCAATCCTACAGTAGTACTGTCTTCTACGGCTACCGCGCTGGTCAACGCGCCGTTCACCGTAACAGCGACCTTCAGCGAAGCGGTGACTGTACTGACCGGAAGTGATTTCTCTGTCACCAACGGTACAATTTCCGGTTTATCATCGACAGACAACATCACTTATACCTTCACCGTAACACCTGGTGCGGATGGCGCGGTAAGTATACAGCTGCCAGCCAATGGCGTTGTAAACATCGGAGGCAATGCGAACCTTGCTTCCAACACGCTCAGCTTTACCTACGACGCTACCGCGCCGGTAGTAAACGGGGTAGTTGTTCCTGCCAATGGCTATTATAAAGCAGGTGGTGTATTGAACTTCAAAGTGTCCTTCAGTGAAAACATCACCCTCAACACAACGGGCGGTGCTCCTTACCTGGATGTTGTACTTACTTCAGGTGTTGTGAAAGCCGCTTATACTACCGCTACCACAAACAGCCTGTCATTCAGCTACACCGTACAACCGGGAGATATGGACATCAATGGTATCGCATTGGGTGCAGTGCTCAGCTTAAATGGCAGTACCATTAAAGATGACGCTACGAATAATGCGATCCTCACACTGAATAACGTAGGTAATACTTCGGCTGTATTTGTTAATACGCAGCATCCGGCGGTAACATTGTCTACTGCAGCGCCTTCAATAGTGAATGCGCCGTACACGGTGACGGTCACCTTCAGCGAAGCTGTAACAGGATTTACCGCAGCTGACTTCAGTGTAGTAAATGCAACAGTTGGTATCCCGGCTACTACAAATAATATTACGTATACCGTACTGGTTACGCCTGTGGCTGATGGCCCTGTAAGCGTCAGCGTTCCGGCCGATGCAGCGGTAAATGGCGCTACCAATGGTAATACTGCTTCCAATACGCTGAGCAATATCTATGATGGTACTGCGCCGGTAGTTACAGCTGTGGCAGTTCCTGCAAATGGTTATTATAAAACAGGCACCGTGTTGAACTTCACTGTTACCTTCGGTGAAAACGTACTCATTAATACCACCGGTGGTACACCAACGCTGGGTATCACAATCGGTACTGCAACTGTTAATGCAGCTTATACCGGCGCTAACGGTACAAACGCATTGGACTTCAGCTATACCGTACAGGATGGTGATATGGATATGGACGGCATCACGATTGGTACGCTGGCGCTGAATGGAGCAATCATAAAAGATGTGGCAGACAACAATGCGGTATTAATACTGAATAATGTTGGCAATACTTCCGGCGTATTGGTGAACACTGCTCACCCAACAGTGACCTTAACTACTACGGCTGCTCCAACAATAAACGCACCGTTCACTGTTAATATCGCTTTCAGCGAAAACGTGACCGGCTTTACCAGCGCAGATGTGGTTGTTACAAATGGTACAGCGGGTGTTGTAACGGTGATCGACAACGCGCATTACAGCGTAGTGGTGACACCAACCGCAGAAGGTGCAGTAAGTGTAAACGTACCTGCCGACGCAGCTGCAAATATTGGCGGCAATGGCAATACAGCTTCCAACACTGTAAGCACCATTTATGACATCTCCGGACCAGCTGTTACTTCCGTAACAGTACCGGCAGATAAATATTACAGGGCAGGCGAGGTGCTGAACTTCACCGTTAGCTTCGATGAAGATATCATCCTGAACACAACAGGTGGTAACCCGTACCTCACGCTCACTATCGGTACCGCTACAGTGAATGCAGCCTATACCGGCGTTTCCACAGCAAGAGAACTGAACTTCAGTTATACTGTGGTGAACGGAGATGAGGATATGGATGGCATTACTGTAGGAGCAATTGTGCTGAATGGCGCCACCATAAAAGACGCTGTTACCAACAACGCGGTACTGACATTGAACAACGTTGGTAATACCACCGGTGTAAGAGTGAATACAGCCAGTCCTTCGGTAACACTGTCATCTACAGCCAACGCGCTGCTGAACGCTCCGTTCACGGTAACGGCCACCTTCAGTGAAGCGGTAAGCGGCTTGACGACAGGCGACTTCGCCCTGACCAACGGTACTGCCGGCAACCTGCAAACAACAAACAACATCACTTATACCCTCACCGTAACACCAGGTGCGGATGGCGCTGTCAGCGTACAGCTCCCTGCCAATGCAGCGGTGAACATTGGTAACAATGGTAACACTGCTTCCAATACACTCAACTTTACTTACGACGCTACCGCGCCTGTAGTAAGTGGAGTATCCGTGCCTGCCAATGGTTACTATAAAGCAGGTGATGTATTGAACTTCACAGTATCCTTCAGTGAAAACATCAGCCTCAATACTACAGGCGGTGCTCCTTACCTGGATGTTGTACTTGGTTCAGGCGTTGTGAAAGCTGCTTACACAGTCGCTTCCGCAAACAGCCTCTCATTCAGCTATACCGTACAACCGGGGGATATGGACCTGGATGGCATCGCATTGGGTGCGGCACTCCACTTAAATGGCAGCACCATTAAAGATAACGCCACGAATAATGCGATCCTCACATTGAACAACGTGGGCAATACTTCCGGCGTATTTGTCAATACACAACATCCGGGAGTAACACTGTCTACCAATGCAGCGGCGAAAGTGAATGCTCCGTACACGGCGACTGTCACCTTCAGCGAAGCCGTAACAGGCTTTACTACCGGCGATATTACTGCTGTAAACGCAACAGTAAGCAACCTGCAAACCGCTAACAATATCACTTACACCGTATTGGTTACACCTGCCGCCGATGGAACTGTAAGCATCAGCATACCAGCAGATGCAGCAGTAAATACCGGCGCTAATGGCAACACTGCTTCCAACACGCTGACGGTGACTTATGACGGTACTGCACCGGTTATCACTGCCGGTTTGGCCTTCGGAATACTGGAAAGAAGCCCGGTAGGCACACTGGTAGGTAAAGTAACCGCTACCGAAGCAGCAGGTACACTGCAGAACTGGACCATCACTGCTGATGATTCCAACGGCGCCTTCTCAATAGATGCCAATGGCAACATCCTGGTAGCTGACCAGGTTAAGCTGAATAGCAAGGTGAACACCACCGTTACCCTGACCATTACTGTCAGCGACGGATTGAACACCAGCATTGGCGTACCGGTGACAGTGCAGGTGAAATCAGTGAACCTGACACCGACCCTCGATGCGATCAACAACGTAACGATCTGTCCGGACGGTCAGGAACATACCATTCAGCTGACAGGCGCCTCCGCGGTAGAACCGGGTCAAACCTATGGCTTTACGATTGTTACAGACAAAGCGGCCAACTTCGATAAGCTGAGCGTAAGTGCAGCGGGTGTTATCACTTATCAGCTGAAGACCAGCGCAACCGGTACATCTGCCGTAACTGTTACCATTAAGGATAACGGCGGTACTGCAAACGGTGCTTCGGATACCTTACGCCGCTCCTTCAATATCGAAGTAGCTACATTGGGCACCATCACCATCAGCAGCGATAAAGGCAACAGCATCTCCAAAGGAGATATTGTAAACCTCAGCGCAACAGGTGGTACCAGCTACCGGTGGGATAATGCCGATGGCATCATCAGCGGTCAGCAGAGCGCTGTACTGAAAGTAAGGCCAATGCAGAATACCACTTATCATGTTACCGCAAGCAACAACCTGGGCTGTACCAACACTGCCGACATCACTATCACGGTAGTGACAGACTTCAAAGTTGATGCGGTGAATCTCCTGACACCAAATGGTGACGGCAAGAATGATAAATGGGTGATCCGCAACCTGGACAGCTATCCTAATAATGAAGTGAAGATCTTCGACCGCGCAGGCCGTCTTGTATATACCCGCAGGAATTACAGCAATGACTGGGATGGTACTATGAATGGCAGCCCGCTGGCTGAAGGCACTTACTACTACATCTTAACGATCGAAGGTGGTGCGAAAACAGCGAAAGGTTATATCACAATTATCAGAGACAGAAATTAATCCGGTAACACTATTTATTATGAGCAATAAACTAAATATACGTTTGTTCATTGTCAGCAGCCTTTTATTGGCTGCTGGCATTAACAGCCAGGTCAGTGCCCAGTCGCTCAGTAATGCAAAGGCGTTACTGGATCCATCCGGCACCCAGTACTTCCAGAATCAGTACCTGGCTAACCCAGCTATGGCGGGATCTGAAGAAGGACTACACCTGAATGCAGCCTACCGCAACCAGTGGAATGCGATAGAAGGTGCCCCGGTTACTAAATTTTTCTCTGCTGATTATGCTGTGGGTAACAGGGTGGGCGCAGGCTTACACGTCTTCAACGATGTGGCAGGTCTGATCAACAGAACGCGTATTGGCCTCACCTACGCTTATCACCTGCCGCTGGCCGGCCCCGAAAAACAGCTGCACTTTGGCCTGTCGCTGGTATGGAACGTACAACGCATCGATTATAAGAACCTGAACGGAGATCCGAATGATCCTTCTGTAAATGCATTCAACCGCCGGGATGATTACTTCGAAGCAGAGTACGGTATGGCATATACGGATAAGAAGCTAACCATACAGGCATCAGTACCTAACGTAAGAAGCCTGGTTACGGGAGACGATAAGGAAGCGGACGGTGGTGGTATTTTCTTTACAGCAGCTTCCTACAGGTTCGCGATAAGTGAAGCCATCACTTCCATAGAACCTAAGGTTTGTTATCGCGGTGTCCGTGGCTTTGACAATATTTTCGACGCAGGGGTAAACGTATCTCTCCTGAACGATGTTGCCAATGTAATGGCCATGTACCATACCACCAAAAGTGTAACGGCTGGTATTGGCGTGAATATCGCGAAAGTGCTGGGTATACAGGCAATGTACACCACGCAAACGGGAGGTATTAAAACTTATACGGACGGTGCCTACGAAATAGGGGTGACCGTTCACCTGTTCAGATAGTTTTAGTTTTTCTTAAACGGCCTGGGTTCGATATTGTATTGAACCCAGGCCGTTTAGTTTTTATTAGTACTCAACCAACTTCTTTATTCCTTTGTTATTTTCCGAAGCCGGAAATTTAATCCTTCCACTACATCGCCCTCTATACGAAGCTTCATATTGAACGGTAATTTTACCGGCTCGGCGGCCATACCAAGTTTCTGCAGCTGGGCGGTGTCGATCCTGGCGGTGTAAGCGCCGGGCGGCAATCCCATATAGTTGAAGTAGCCATCGGATTCCGTTTGTGTATGGGCCACCGGTATGGAATCATTTTTGTAAAAAAGAACTGATATGCGGCCGATGCCTTTTACGCTGCCGGGGTCTTCCAGCAGTACGTTACCAGATACTTCTCCCATAATACTAACAGGTATTTCTATCAGCTTCATCTGGTTGGGATCTATGGCTACGCTGATGGCGGGCTTTTTGATTTGCCAGGCCACATTTTCAAAGCTGTTTTTTCCGAGTTCAATAAAGTAATATTCGTAGGGTTCCATATTAACGATCCGGATGGTGGTGTCCTGCCTGTTCTGTAGTATCCTGCCTCCGTTGCAGTTTGTTTTCAGGCCATATGCTTTGGGCTCGCCCGGATCGCGGCGGTCATTGCCATTGAGATCCAGGAAGGGCAACAGCACCACGCCTCCTGTGCCTACACTGGTCCGGTTACTGAAACCGGCAAATTTTGTTTTATCATCATAAATGAGACTGCCACGGGCTGATTCTACCAATGTGCTGGTATTATTGCCTTTCCAGGCAGCGAACCCGATTTGGGAAAAAGCAAAATCGTAACGCAGGCCTATGCCTATATTGGTAATATCGCTTTTATAGTTACGTTCATAGGAAACATTCATATAGCCATGTCTGAAAAGATATTTTCCAAGCTCGCATCTGAAGGCCATCAGGCTATTACTATTGTATTCATATTGCACCTGCGGCGTAACTATCAGGGAGCCCGGCAGCCGGCAGGTAAGCGCCAGGTTGGTATATACATAGGCAGGTTCCGGTTTCAGGAAGATGGCATACGTATTAATGTTAACGCCTACACGAAAAATGGCGCCGGAAAGCAACCACTCTGCCGTGGTATACCTTGTTTCCGGTAAAATGATCTGGTTAAGCGTAACACGGTTGAAAAAAGAAAATCCTTTTGAAATAAAAGGTTTTGAAACAACAAACTTCCTTTCTTCTACATAGTTGTAGATAATGGCCTGCTGGCCTTTTTTATACCTGGTATAGTATAATTCAAACTGCAGGTTGGAAGGCATGCGATAGGTCATAATACCACGCGCGCGTACGCCATAGGTATAATCTGCCGACAGCAGCAGGTTAGGCGCTACACGGGCGGAAGCCATCACAAAAGGCATGGCTTTACCGCTAGTAATAGACGAGAGGTACTCCATACCACCTCCCAGTGTGATGCTCCTGCTGGCGCCGTAGTTCATTTGTACCCGTGAAAAAAAACTGTTGTGGCCATCTTCCACTATACCGGCGCTGGCAGTATATTCAAATTCATGCAGTGGTAAAAAGTTGAAGGGGATGCTGATATTTTCCTCTCTCGACCTTTCTTCTCCCCAGGGACCATAAAAGCGGAGCCGCACCACTGAATTGCCATATACCAGCGGAACCTGGAACGTAAAGAAACCAGCCGCATCGGCGGTGGTGTAATCTACCAATGCATTATTTACGTATAGCTCCACGGTCCATCCCGGATCGGTATAGTCGCTCAAGGTATAGGACCCATAGGAGCGCCGGTAGGAGGTGGGTGTATTGGTGAACTGTACGCCTACAATCGGATCAAAGATAGAAGCAGTAGACGGCGCGAATATCTTTCCTGCTATGATCTGACGCAGGGCGCTGTGGTCATTGTTAACATAACGCCACCTGTAATACTGCTGCCGCTGATCAAATGGTTTTACTGTGTTGCTGCTATCATGTGTGTAAACCAGTTGACTTTTTGCATAGTTGTTGTAATTAAGCGATACATTGGTTTCTCCTCCCAGCACCATACCGCCCATCGCCAGGTTTACCCAGGTATCATTGGCATTGATCTCCGGCCGCTGCGTGGCTACAACAGACCAGTCGGCCGTACCTACGCTGAACATCGGTCTCCGGGGACCAATGATGGTATCTGCTTTCAATTCTCCTTTTAACCGGCTGATGTTACGGCGCATCATTTCCTGGCGCATTTCCCTGATAGCAGGCAGTTCCTGCCTGCTTTCCAGTTTAACCGAAAGAGAACGGAAACTAAACCGGCACGACAATCCAAATACATTGGCGAAACAACCGGTTCTCAGGTAGAGTCCTGTTTCCGTACCGATCATATCATCCCGGTTAAGGGGGATCAGCCGATCTTCGTAACGAATAATGCTATTCTTTTTATCTATCAGGAAGGGCGCTTTTTCCGTAATAAAAAAGCCATATACCGAATCCATGTGAGGGGAAGCCGTGTTTTTTATCTTCAGAAAATTAAACATGTCTGTTACCGATAAATAGGCAGAATCATTGCTGATAATGGCCGATATTTCCGCTCCCCCAATTCCCTGTACCACCACAAAGACAGAGGTTTCATAAAAAACAGGCTCCGGCTCTATCGCGGCGGCTTTTTGAGGGGAAATAAAAAACAGCAGTGCCAGCATGACCGGGAGGGCTATTGCCCGGTACATGCGGTAAACACCATTCGTAATTTTATTTTCACCTTCAACTCTCATTATATGTATCCGGATTATTCCTGTATAAACGTGACGTTAAATAGACCGCTATAATTACCCGATGGATTAGCGGGAGGACTGCCTACCGTGAGCGTACCTCCGATCTTTACGAGGTTTCTTGCCGGTGGGGTGGCAGTAGTAATAAATGAACTCCCTGTACTGGCGCTCCCTATATGTAAACTTATGGAGCCACCGTTACTGCCTGTGAGGGTTACATCGGGTCCGTTTAGTATTGAAATAAGTGTTCCCCTGTTTGCTTCTATCTCAAAAATGGCGGGTGAAAACGGGTAACCGAGGTTGGCCTGCACAACGCTGCCTGTTACGGAGCGGGAGCCATCCGGGTATATGATCACCGTCCCACCGGATAGCCCCTGGAAAAAAGCGCCGAATATAAGTCCTTGTGCGGGATTCACGTATACGGCAATCGGGCGCGGCGGTGGTTCCTGTGCCTGGGTTTTCACGTATCCCGTTAAAACGAATATACTTATCACAGCCAACCGGTGCCAACCTGTATGTTTTGTTATCCCGTTAAAAAAATACATTTCAAAAAAATTATTGCTGATTCATGATAATTACTTTTTTAGACACTACTTTATCATTTGCATGAAAGGAAACAATATAGATGCCGCTGCTGTATTGTCTGCCTATTACATGTTGTTGTCCGTTGCCGGTAACCTCCCGCCACCACAGGATCTGCCCGGATACATTGGATATACTGATACGGCATTTTTCACCAGGTACTTTATCAAAATATCCGTACAATGTTTTCCCGGTGCTGTAAGCACGGAATACCGGTTCTTCGGAAGGCGGTGTTATTTCCCGGCCATTGCGGAACACGAGCGAGAAGCGTTTTTCATAGCTGCCCGCTTCCAGGTAGACCCGGTATTTTGAATACTGGAGTAATTCTTCTGTATGACCCGTTACTTCGTCCTTTAAATAAATGTGCAGCTGGTCGGGCATATGCACAATATCTACTGTATTGAAAGTGATCCAGCCGGTTCTTTCTGTTTTCAGTCCCAATGGTATCACATCCGTACTGTCGGGATACTGTGGCCAGGCGTTGATGGAAAGCCTGGAGCCATCGGTGGCCATTGCATAGACATTAGGCACCGTGGTGGCGGTATTCATCAGCTTCAGGGCGTCCATTGTTTTTTCGAAAGATGGGGAGGCAGCGGCGTCAAAGTATACCACCAGCGGATCTGCGGGGCCTCCATCATCAGCAAATGCTGCACTAAGCCGGAGAATAGGCGAGTTTACCGGAACACGGTGAAAAACAGGCGACAGGTTATTCACTCTTGCATTGTTGTTAACAGCTAAAGTACCTGTAACCGGGAAAGCGCCGTTGCTCACATGTACAAAGAACCCCTGCATAGAGCCAATCAGGTTATTGGCGATACCATCGCTGGAAACGCCGTTGATATATGAGCTGTAGGTGCCGGTATACTGATCGGCAGTACCGGCATTGAAATAGTATACCGCATTATCCACATTGGTCCGTGTCCAACCGGTAGCGGCATCCCAGTCTACAGGAGAAGGATACGGGTTGCCTACCAGGTTGAAGCCTTGTGTATAAGGTTGATTATTATTGGTGAGCGCAGGTGCAGTTACTGTTTGATTATTGACTACACCGGTGATGTCGGCAGTAAGCGGCGTATTGGAAGTCCCCATCTGCGCAGCATATCCCTGCATCGGTGTGAGCGCGCCGGAAGTACTGGTATAAGCCACCCATCCCGAAGAGGTACGGTTTTCTACATACCGGTAAAAAGAGGGGAAGGTGGCATTGAGATTAACATCATCCGCAAATTCATTAACGGTAGCGGCCTGAACGGGTGAACTGAAATATTTATAGCCGAAGGCGGATGGTATATACCGCTGTATGGTAACATTTCCGGTTACCTGTCCTGCACCGCTACCATCAATCAGCGCGGTTTGCGTAGCGGTGGACAGTAAGGTGAGATTGCCGCCGGTGGTAAGTTGTCCGACAGTTATCTTCAATATACCGCTGATGTTAAGCGTACCTCCTAATGATACACCCGAAGTATTGTTGACGATGAGATTACTCAGCGTATTCGTTGCAAAGGTTGCTGCAGGTATTGTTTGTGCTCCTGCGCCATTCAGTTCTATGGTACCCGCTGTGGCGGTAAAGGTGCCGGTATTGGATATTACACCGCCTATGCGGAGTATGGCGCTGCTTACTGTTACCGTAGCACCGGTCTGTATGGTTATATTATTCGCAATAGCAGTTCCCGTATTGATCAGCGGGTAGTTAGTAAGACCAGTGGGAATGGTTACATTGGTGGTACTTACCGGCACAGCAGCTGAAGACCAGTTACCGGTAACATACCAGCTGGTGCTGACGGCGCCGGTCCATATTGAACCGGTAGATAATTCACCCACCGCCAGATCACCCAAAGCAGTGAGCCCCGTTACCTGGATAGAGGTGGAAAGAGGCGCGCTTACAGCAGGTAATGTCCATGTACCTCCACTGTACCTGGCTGCCTTAAAATTGGCGGTGGTAGCGCCCGCATCTACATCGGCAGCTACCCAGTTAAGCGTTACTGTTGCCGTTGTAAATACCGCGCCGCTGTTGGTGAGCGTCCAGTAACGGGTCACCTTTTTGCTGGTATTTAAACCAGATGTCGGGAGATTGGGATGCGAAGCTGGAGTCACTGTTGCGAGCACATCCCCGGCTGTACTAACACTGGCGAATAATGCGGTTGCCGGCGTATAATTCAGCGTGTCACCAATTTCATAAAGCCGGCTGATATTACTGCCGGAAGCAACATTCTTTTGCAGCCGGCCATATACCCATCCTGTACTTTGCCCTGCACCTGTTACTGTTCCGGCGGCGGGAATGATAACCGTATTACTTCCTGTCCTGATCTTTCCGGCCATAAATGTTAAGGTGCCGTTGATGGTAGCGTTAGCGGCCAGCGAAACCAACCCGGTGGATTTGTTTACTTTGAAATGATTGAAAGCGCCTGTTGAGGAAACGCTTTGATCTGCGCTGCCGGAGAAGTAAATGGCAGAACCGGTATTGGTGAATGTTCCGCCGGTCATGTTCCAGTTGCCTCTTAAGGTATCGGTAAAACTGCCTGGCACAAAAGTACCGTTGCTCAGGGTGAAATCATTCAGGATCGTGAGCGCGGCGGTTGCTGTTTTCGTGCCTGCGGCGGAAATAGTCAGGTTGCCATAGGCGGTGGCCGAAGAAACCGTTTGTGTGCTGCCGGCATATTCCACCGTGCTTAGCGTATCCAGCAGGTAACTGTCGAATGCGGGCAAACTAAAAACACCTCTCACAATAAGGCGGGTACTGTCGTCTATTGAAAGCAATCCGCCCCCGGCCGGATCCTGTATAATAGTAGAATCTCCGGCATCCAATGTGCCCCCGGTTATTGCCAGCGATGTCATCAGCCGCAAACTTCTTGCAAGGGTAACGGTGGCAGTAGTTGCCTTCTGTACCTCCAGCTGCGCCAGGTTAAACGGACTCGCCGTTCCCCCGATAACAGCCGCTGTGGCGCCGGTCATGGTAGGGGTTCCGATGGAGGCGTCGAAAGCGCCGTTGATGGTGAAGTTGTGTTCAATATTAAAATCTGCATCCGTTAGTACAGTGCCGTTGATAATAAGATTGTAGAACGTAGTGCCATCGCTGCCGGTGAGTGTTCCGGAGGGAGATGTCATGTTAAACGTAGAAGTGCCGCCGTTGAGCGTACCATTACTTTCAATATCATTGTTCACCGTAAAGGTGTTACTGCCAGCGTTGAAAATGGCGCCTCCGTTGATGTGCAGGTCCCCGTTTATATTCCAGTTGGTATTCGGGGTAACGCCTGCTGTGTTGGCGATGGTAACGTCTGTAAGACTGGTAGGCGCACCTGAAACGGTAAGCGCCACGTTGCCGCCGAATATGACATTGCCGGTGCTGGAAAAGCTGGTGCCGGTAAGCGTGATATTCTGTGGCGCAATCGGGTTAAAATACAGGGTGCCGGAACTGGTTACCGTTCCGTTGTTGGTAAAACTGCCGCGAATGGTATGGGTGGGCAAGCCCCCGTTAAAGATGGCGCCATTGCTGATATTAAAGGCTACCAGCACCAGCCAGTTCACACTTGGATTGATACCTGCTGTATTATTTATATTCAGCGTAGCATAGGTAGGCGTACTTGTAGAATTTAAAATAGGAGAAACGTTCCCATTGAAATTAATGACGCCGCTGGAGTTGGACACCACCGCATTCAGGAAACGTATTGTTTGAAGGCTGGTACCACTGAAAGTGGTGATGCCATTGCTGATCAGTGATCCGCTGTTGGTCAGATCTCCATTTACGGTAGCAGATCCGCTGCCGCCATCGTAGGATCCTCCGGTAGTTATCTGCAGGAGACCGTTATAGGTAATATCGCTGCCGGCTACCGCGTAACTGCCGTATACGGTGAGCCTGTTGAAGGTAGTATTGCCGGTAATTGTTTTGCTGCTGCCGTTAAGTGTAACCGTACCGGTGCCGCCTGAGAAGGAGCCGCTGTTGTTCCAGTTACCGTAAAGGTTAGTGGTGAATGCGCCGGCACTGAAGGTAGCGCCGCTGCTGATCAGCAGATCTCCATTTATCGTTATGTTGTTCGCCAGGCTTTTGGTACCGCTGCCACTCAGCGTCAGATGCCCGTATGAAATGTTGCCGGATACTGTTTGTGCGCCGGCTGCATTATAGTTAACGGTACTGGTGTTGCCCAGCTGGTACTGGGAGTAGTTAGCAGGAAAATTGCCCGCTCCCCCGGCTGTTAAAGTAGCGCCGTTGGCGATGGAAAGCACGCCACCCAGGGCGCTGCGGTTAGCCGTGAATGTAGACAATCCCATGGTGCCTCCGTTTAAAGACAGGTTTCCATTTATCACCACATTACCCGTAAGCGAGGCTGTACCGCCGGTTTTGTTGATCACCAGGTTATTGAAGGTGGTGCTGCTGATAGTTTGTGTGTTGCTGCCGGTGAAGTTAACGCTGCCGGTAGTAGGGGTGAAGGTGCCGCTGTTATTCCAGTTGCCGCCTACTGTGATGGCAGCTGATCCTCCGTTGGCAGTGGCGCCTGCACTCATTCCGAAATCTCCCGTGACAGTAGTGGCAGCATTTACACCCAGGTTACCGCTGCTTACAGTAAGATTGCCGTTTACCGTGGTGGCGCTGTTTATCTGCGCACTACCGGCAGATTTATTAATGGTGAGATGATTGTAGGTAAGTCCTGCTACTGACTGCACCGCCGAGCCATTGTAATTTACCGTACCACTGCCCGCTGTAAAGGTGCCATTGGAATAATTGAAATCGCCGCCAATATTCAGCGTTCCCGTACCGGAGCAGGCAATACCGGCGCTGCCGGATTGTGTAACAGATCCTGCAATGGTAGCATTTCCATTGCCCACATTGAGCTGAATGGTGTGTCCGGCGGTGCCATCGCTCAGCACAAGGCCGCCGTTTACGGTAAGGTTTTGATCATTGACATTAATGGTATGTGCGGCATTGGCTGCCCATATGCCGGCGATATTACCCTGTGTTGTCAGTGAGCCTCCCGCAGCCAGTGTGAGCGTAGCAGCCTCCACACTGCCGAAGGAAATACTTTTTATATTGACGCTGGAACTGATAGTGGGTTGATTGGTAAATGAAATGGTGCCGATTTCAGCGATATCATTTACGCCGGGTGGACGGGAAGGACTGCCCTGTGCTATGGTCCAGTTGGCGGCCGTATTCCAGTCGGTGCTCACGGAGCCGTTCCACCTTACCACGTTGGCGGTGGAAGCCATGGTATAACGCCCGGTAAAGCTCAAGGCCAGCAGGGTAAATTGCTCCACATAGTTGGAGGTGGTGCTGCTGGCGGAGTTGCCATATACCGACCATCCGGAACCGGTGTTACGCCAGATGGTCAAACTGCTTTCAGTGTTACCATTCAGCTCCGCATCTTCATAGTGAAAACGCAGGGTGGTGGCAGCGAGCGTGATACCGCCGCCAGTTGTAATATTATATTCCCGGTTTATCGCGGCACCGGAAGGGAAATCTGCTACTGTTTGCGGTGTAACGGATACGGTAATAGTGCCGCTGGTGGTAAGGCCGGTAAGGGTAACGGTATTGTTGGGGCTTTCAAAGGCGTATGCCGTGCCCAGGTTAAAAGTATGGGAATGTTGGATAGTACCAAGGATAATACCGTTGCCACTTCTATTGCTGGTAATGGTCAGTGTATTAACGCCTGTAATGATGGTGCCACTGGTCATATTCACGGTTCCCACAGAAATGTTGCTTAAAAGGGTTACCTGGTTGGTGGTAGCAGATTTATTTATGGTAAGTATATTAAAGGTAGAAGCGCCGGTAATGGCTGTGTTGGCGGCCCCGCTGAGCGTAACGGTGCCGGTGGATGCAGTGAAAGTACCGTTGTTAATCCAGTCGCCCAGCAGGGAAAGCGATTGACTGGATCCATTAAAGGTAGTGCCGGACGAGATGGTAAAATCACTGTTCACGGTCACCGTTCCTCCCAGTGTTTTGGTGTTGCCATTGCTGACCACCAATTTATTAAATGTACCGGCAGCAACTGTTTGTGCGCCGGTACCATTAAAATTGACGGTGTTGGGAATGGTGGAAGTTACATCCAGCGTTCCGGCGGTAACTGTGTAGGTATTGGCAATTCCGAGGATTGAATTGGTGGATAATTGTAAGGAGGTGCCATTAAGGGTAACATTGAAAAGATTGGCCGTACCGTTAAGCGAGCTGGTTCCTGTAAAAGTGGTGGTGCCGGCGCTGGCAGAAAAGCTGCCGGATACATCCAGTGTATTACTGATCGAGAATCCTGCGGAGGAAGTAATGCTGCCGGAAAGCGATAAACTTGCGAAGCCGATGGTGCCGGCGCCGGAAATGGTTTTACCGGCGCCGCTCATGATCACACTGCCTGAAGTGTTGGTGAAACTTCCTGCTACAGAAAGATTACCGGTAATGCTGATTCCTGTTGCTGCGCTCACCGTACCGGAGATGGTCAGGTTTTCAAGGGAGATGCCCGTACCTGTAATTGTTTTACTGCTTCCATTCATGGTAAGGGTGCCGCCGGTAAGATGGGTAAAAGTACCGGGAGCGGTGGTGGTAAGGTTTCCGGAAAGGGTGAGCGAGGTGCTGGCGGCTGCTGTGATATTGGTGGCAGCTGCAGTGAGGTTATTAAAGGTATGTGTACCGCTTCCGCTAATGGAAGTACCTCCCCCGGTGAAGGTAACTGTTCCTGTGCCACCGCTGAAAGTGCCGTTGTTCACCCAGTTGCCGGAAGTGGTTACAGTGAAGCTCCCTCCGTTAAAGGTGGTGGATGTACCGATATTTACGTTGCCGCTCACCGTGATGTTGGCGGCCGCCGTATAACTCACAGAAGTGCCGCTGCCAATGACGGAGGTAAGGTTACCAGATATGGTAATAGCTGTGGCAGGCATAGTTTTTACGGCAGCGCCACTTCCGGAAGATAAAGTGAGATTACCGTAAGTGGCTGCAGTTACCGTTTGGTTGGTACCGTTGTATTCCACTATGCTGGTCAGGCTAAGTGAAACCGTACCAAAATTAATGGGAAAGTTACTGGTGCCGCCAACCTTTAACGTGGCGCCATTGGCTACGGTAAGACCGCCGCCGGCTACAGTGGTGCCCCTGTTTGCGGTAAAGGTAGTGAGGTCTAATGTGCCGGCGAGAACTTCTATATTACCCACGGCAGCCGTGGTGGAGTTAAGGGCATTCAGGTTGCCTCCTAATGTTTTGGTACCGCGGCCACTGATCCTGAGCGTAGAGTAAGTAAGGTTGTTCCTTACGGTTTGACTGGTGAGGGTATCACTGTATTCTACAATGCTCCCGGCCGCGAGTGTAACCGTTCCCGTGAGACCATAATTACCTGCGTATGTGGAGGCATTTACGTGCAGTACGCCACCCTGGTTTACAGTAGTGGTGCCTGCTCCCGAAACAACAACCGGTGTGGCAACATCGGCTGGGATAAAAAAGCCGTTTATGGTAAGCGTACCGGCAACGGTCATATTTACATTTTGTGTGGTAGTGCTTCCGGTACCAATGGTCAGCCTCCGGAATGGGGTAACCGCGGTACCGCCAATTGATTGCGTGGTGCCGGCAAAAGTAACCCTTGCCGTGCTGGAGGTGGTAGTATAAGTGCCGGAATTGCTCCAGTTACCGGTTACGGTCAATGTTACGCCTTTCTGGGAAATGGTACTGCCGGCGGCGATGGTCAGGTTACCGGCTACCGTCAGGTTTTTGCTGACTGTTAGCGTGGCATTTACGCCGGCGCCCACCGTCAGGGATTTACAATTGGCACTGCTGCTGATATTAGGGCTAAAAGCTCCTGTAAAGCTGGCGTTACCTATTATGGCATCAATGGTGGCGGTAGGTACGCCCGCGGTCCAATTGGCGCTGTTAGACCAGGCAGTGCTTACGGTGCCTTTCCAGCTGGTTTGCGCAAACAAATGAACGGGAAGAAAGAGCGCCCACACCATTAGCAGTTTTACAGCACAGGTAGCCACAGGAATACAGGGAACGCCTGTACGACGAACCCTGAGGAGTTTTTTGCTGCGAAACTGACGAATTAACCAATGTATAATCACTTCCATAGGAGCGTTATTTGGTTGCCACATGCCTGCCTGCTATAATTTCAATTCGGCCTGAGCCAGTTGTTCGGTAACTGTTTTGGACGTGGTTGTATAGGACACATGCAATTTCCCGGTTTGATAATTCACCCCCGGTTTCTTTTCGAGTGCAAGATGAAGCTGACGTTGTGTATTTGGAGTATATACCGCCAATCCCCTTGCCACCGCTACCTGGGTTACTTTCCCCTGGGGCGAAATATAATCCACTGTGATATCACCATATACCGAAGAATTTCCCAACCGGTTAAACAGGAGGTTCAGTCCCGGCGCCGGCGTATTGACGCGGTCTACCGAAAGGTCGGTCAACTGTACACTTGCTTTGGTTTCACCCACCCGGATGATAACGGGAATGGTAATTCCGAAAATCGGGGTGAGTTTAACGTTAATACCACCACTGTCTTTCTTCGGAATATTTTCGCCTGCAGGTTTTTCGTCTGGCACGGCCCTGAAATACAGGTGGGAGCGGTATTCGCCGGCTGTCAACTCGCCGGCGTTGGTCAGCTGTAATTTTATCACCTGTGCTTCATTGGGCCCCAGTACCACGCTGCGGGGAAAAAAACGAAGGTATTTACTGGCAAACTGTTGTCCGGAGTCTGGTTCATTGATCTGTTCAAAAGTGCCGTTCTTGTTCATCCTTATCTCCACAAATGAAATAAGGTACCTGGCCGTATCTTTACCTGAATTAGCCAGGTTCAATTCTTCAGCACGTTTTTGTCCTTCAAAAACAACGCGCACAGGCGTAACCAGCAGGTTACCTTGTGCGCTCACTTCAGATATTGCTATGCAGCAACATAACATAATAGCAGCCACAAAACGGGGGAGACATGTCATCGGGGGAACATTCGGATATACCGATATTTTCATGGCTTCGTACTTTAGGATAATACAGTCTATAGCCGCATACCGGGTGCGTGCTATACAGGATAATTGGTTAAAGTTACCCGGAAACGTATCGTGCGTCCGGTCAGTTATAATTCACTGTTACATCAAAGGGAGTTCCTGAAACATATGTGCCGGCGGCTTGCGCTGCGCTGACATTGAGTGTAGCGCCAACAGTGAGGGTTTGCGTACCTGCTGTAAGGGTTCCAACGCCTGTCGGATTGCTGACGAAATTGGTTACGGTCATTGTATTGGATCCGCTGGTAATGGTTAAAGCAGTGGAAGGTAATGTAATGCTATAGGAATAGCTGCCGGTACCGGTTACGGTAAATGAGGCGGCTGTAACGGTTCCTGTGGCTGTAGAGGGAAGCGTTACGCCTCCTGTACGGGAACGCACGCCTGCCGGGGTCAGTACCACGGTTCCACCCGCAGTAGATTGAACAGCTACATTACCAAAATTCATGTCCACATCTTTTACAATACTGATTGGCGTTACAATGGTGGCTGTTGCCGTTGCGGATGCCGTTTCCTGCGCGGATATACGAGGACTTACTGCCATCAATGCCAGCGAGACGAATGCGATGATGCTAAGCTTTTTCATGTCGGTTGTTTTTATCATGTAGGATATGTGTGAACAGTTTACAGGTATCCAATGGACGACGAAAAGACCTGCCAGGGGCACTTGCATGTTGCTTTGGTGGTATAACGAGCTACTGTTTCTCAGGGTCATTGTTTTTTGATCATGTTGTTCGAGGGAATATCTGTAATGAAGATAATAAAAAAATGTAGAAGTATGAATTTCTAGATGTCTTTTTGATTGATTATCTGTGGATTTGCCTGACCCTGTCAGGTGGTAATTTGCCTGGCCATACACCATAAATATTTGCAGGTATCACCCCGTTGAATAAACAATTCCCGGTAGTAAAATTCCCGGCACAAAAATCACCTTGTTTTTCTTATTCATATTATTGTCTATATGACATTTAACATGATCATAAATTAATACGGTTAAGTATTTTAGGATAATATATGTTTATAATCGGTTAATAATTCTGCATACCTGTTTGCTGCTTACACCTACTTTTATTGTGCTAACTATTCTATCAGAGCTTTCACTGTCAACCAAATGTTCATTCAAATGGCACCATCATCAAAATCAGCAGTATCAGGATGCTTCGCGCCGCTATGCGTGGTATGTTTTCTTGTACTCTTGTCCTTTTCTGCGTCAGCGCAGAAGAGAGCGATTACGGGTACTGTCGCCGATTCATCCGGCGCGCCTGTTATCGGCGCCACCGTCCGGGAAAAAGGCGGTAAGGCTGTCACCACCTGTGGTTCCGACGGAACCTTTAAACTAACCGTAGATGAAAAAAATTCGCTGCTTATTTCCAGTATCGGGTTCCTTAATAAGGAAGTGCCGGTGGGCAGCAACACGACCTTTGCCATTACTTTAACCAGCAATACCTCCGCGCTGACGGCGGTAGTGGTAACGGCCCTGGGGGTGAAGCGGGAAAAACGCAACCTTACCTTCAGCTCCCAGCAGCTGAACGGAGAGGAGCTGTTAAAAACCAAGGAACCCAACCTGGTGAATACGCTGGCGGGCAAGGTGCCGGGTATACAGATCACCAGTTCTTCGGGTAATGCAGGCGCCTCTTCCCGTATTGTTATCAGGGGGAATTCTTCTCCTACCGGGGAAAACCAGGCTTTATTTGTTATTGACGGGGTACCGGTAGATAACACGGAAACCGGCAATATAGGTGGCGGAGCAGCCGGTTCCGGCGTAAACCGTATCGCAGATATTGATCCTGCTATTATTGAAAATGTGAACATCCTCAAAGGCGCTGCCGCTACAGCATTGTACGGTTCTTCAGGCGCCCGGGGCGTAGTGCTTATTACCACCAAAAATGGTGGAGCGGATAAAAAACCGGTGTTCAGTTTTTCATCTGACGCCTCTTTCGAACATCCGCTGTTGCCGGAACGGCAAACTGCTTATGGGCAGGGTACCACCGGTATCTTTTATAACGGTGAGGATGCCGACAAAAAAACAAATCTTTCCTGGGGCCCCCGCATGGATACCCTTAAGGTAAATGGCCTGCCCGCGCCTACCTACGACCCTTACGATTTTTTCCGTACCGGTATTACTACCAACAATACCATTGCTGCTTCCGGCAGTAACAATAATTCCAACTACTTTCTCAGCTATTCCTATTTCAACCAGAAAGGCGTCATGCCGGGAAATGATTTTAAGCGGCATTCCTTTTTTGCAAAGTACAATTCCAGGATAGGCAAGTATGTAAGCACTACTTTCCAGATGGGATACAGCAACTCTGATCAGGACCGGCTACCCGAAGGCGCCAGTAACGGGCCTTTATATGTGTTGCTGGTGCAACCGGTATCTTGGAATCCCTACCCGGTACTCCGCCCGGATGGCAGCCAGCGCGGTTACCGCAATTCAAGGAATATGCCCCTGTGGACGCTCGATAACATCAACAACGACTCCAAAGTCAACAGGTTTCTCCCGGTATTTACCGCCAACATCACGCCTGCCAGCTGGCTTACCATCACAGAAAGACTCGGTGCGGATATTTACACCGAGGCCGATAAGTACATAGAACATCCAAGCCCGCAGATCGGGCTCACAGGACAGATCAGGAACCAGAACATCAACTTCCGGCAATTCAACAATGACCTGATCATCAACGCCACAAAAACATTTGGCAAATTTAATGTGAACCTGTTGCTGGGTAACAATATCTATACTACTTACAACCAGTACATGAATATCAATGGTACCGGGTTAAATATTACTGACTTTGACAATTTATCGTCCGGTACCACTATCACAGGCACGGAGAATCATACCCAGCTTAGAAAAGTGGGCTTCTACTCCCAGGCTAATATTGAATACAACCGCTTCCTTAACCTGTCGTTAACCGGCAGGTACGACGGCAGTTCGGTACTCAATCCCGATAAGAACTTTTACCCTTACGGCTCGGCTGCAGCCAGCTTTATTTTCTCCGAATTCCTGGGGCCCAAAGCTTCCGATGTTATTAACTTCGGAAAAGTGCGATTGAGTTATGCCACAGTAGGTAACGATGGCGTAGGGGCGTACGCGTTATCTACCCCGTATGTGCAGGCAGGTAGAAACACTAATGCCGGTTATTTCCTGTTCCCCTTCCAGGGGCAACAGGGATTTTTACTGACATCTGCGCTGGGTAACCCCTCACTCATCAACGAACGGCTTAATGAATATGAAGCAGGACTGGAGATGCGTTTCCTGAAAGACAGGATCACCTTTGAAGGATCTTATTTTAGCCGCCGCTCCAAAAACGGGCTTATTCCGGGTTCACAAATCTCCAATGCCACCGGCTTCAGCTCTACCACCATTAATTCCGCAGAAATATCCAACAAAGGAATAGAGCTGTTGTTGGGCGCTACTCCTGTGAAGTCAAAAGATTTCAGCTGGAATATTACCCTGAATTTTTCGAAGATCAAAAATAAGGTGCTTACACTGGGACCAGGCATCGATCAGCTGGGACGGCTCATAAAAGGACAACCTTATAATATCTTCTATGGCAGCCGTTATACGCGTGCCGCCAACGGCGAGTTGCTGATCGATGCCGGTGGATTACCGGTAGTGGATCCGCAACAGGGCATTGTAGGCGATATTAACCCTGACTGGCTCGCCGGCATGGATAACAGTTTTCGTTATAAACAATTCAGCCTTTCCTTTTTCTTCGACATGAAAAAAGGCGGTGATGTACAAAATGATGTAGATGCGGGCGGTTTTTATTACGGTACTGCGAAGGTAACGGCGACCCGTGGTAAAATGGTGGTGAAAGGAATCAGCGAGGTAGACGGGAAGCCCAACAACGTGGAAGTAGATGCGCAAACCTACTACCAAACCAGGCAATATGAATCTACCATCCAGGATGGTACTTATATCAAGTTGCGGAATGTAAGTCTCTCTTATTTCCTGCCGGCTTCCTTCCTGGCTAAAACACCATTTAAATCCGCTTCACTGGCGGTAGCCGGCAGAAACCTCTGGATCTACAGCCCGCATTTTACCGGCGCTGACCCGGAAGTAAGCTCCTATGGCACCGGCAACAGCTCACAGGGCATCTATTCGTTTTCTACGCCTACGGCGCGCTCTGTTAACTTTTCACTGAAATTCAGTTTTTAGTATGCCAGCACCACTAAAATTTATCAACATGAGAAAGTCCTTTTATATACTGCTGCTCTCAGGTATTTGTTTACAGGGTTGTAAAAAATTCCTCGATGTAAACAAAGATCCCAACAATCCCACAGATGTACAGGAATCACTGATCCTGGCGCCGGCAGAACTGAATATTTCCGATAACATCCAGGGCGGTAATGCGGGGATCATTATACAGAACTATGTGCAGAACATAGCTGCCAACCAGCTGAATCCTTATGTAGGCAGTTACCAGTTGTTTAATGTTGATATGGATGGCGACTGGTCCAGCTTTTACGTGAGCTCGCTCAACAACCTGATTTCCCTGAACAAAAAAGCGGAAGCCAATAACAACTGGAATTATGCGGCCATTGCCAAAATACTAACGGCTTACACCCTTGGCACGGCTACTGATTTCTGGGGCGATATTCCCTATTCCAAAGGGTTTAGCAGCGGCGTTTTTATTGTGCCTTACGACAAACAAGAGGATATCTATAAAAGTATCCAGTCACTGCTCAGCGACGCTATCGCCAACATCGATAAAAATAGCAGTCCGAAGAGCCCCGGCGGTGATGACTATTTCTACAACGGCAATATGAGCGCATGGCGAAAACTCGCCTGGTCGCTGAAAGCCAGGTATTATATACATCTTACAAAAGCGCCCGGGTATGCTGCTAAAACGCAGGCGGAAAATGCGATGACCGCTTTAAAGAACGGCATGACATCCAACAACGACGATTTTAAATTCACTTATTCGGGTGCTGCGGGATCGGAAAACATCTGGTACCTTACCTTTACACCGGTAACCACCTATGTAATGAATGCCACGCTGATAGATTCATTGCGTAACCGGAAAGATCCCCGGCTGCCGAAGATCATTGCTCCGGCTTCGGCAACAGGATTATATACCGGCAGAAAGATCGGTACGCCCACCGGAGACCTGGCGAAGTACTCATATCCTGCGGCATTTTATGGCGCAAAATCATCTTCCAACTATATATTCAGTTATACTGAAGCACTGTTCATACAGGCAGAGGCCCTGTTGATCACCGGCGGTTATACTGTAGCGCAGCCGGTATATGTAAATGCGATCAATTCCCATTTGTTCAAACTCGGTATTGATACCACTTCCGCTGCCGCTACTGCATATGTAAACAGCCGTAAACTAACCGGCAGCAATGCCTTGCAGCTGATCATGGAAGAAAAAGCAATAGCGAATATCTTCAACTTTGAAACGTATAACGACTGGAGAAGAACGGGTTTTCCAAAATTGCAGAAAGTAGACGGCGCATTGATAGACATCCCCCGAAGGCTATTATATCCGCAAAGCGAGAGGTTAACGAATGAACAACCCCAACAGACAGCCATTCAGCATACGAAGGTTTGGTGGGATAACTAGAACGGAAGTAATTATTTATAGAGTGTCCCTTTCAAAATGAAATATCCCCTAACCTTAGACAAGGTTGGGGGATATTTTATTTTGAAAGGGACACTTTAATTAAAAGCGCATTATTGTTTCACTACTTTCATCGTTTTATGCTGAGTGCCTTGACTGATACTGATATAGTAAATACCAGGTTTCAGATTTTGGCCAACCTGGTAGTACGTGCCGGCATTTATTTTTGTAGAATAAATGACGTTGCCGGCATTATTAACAATGACAAGCAGTGCCGGTGCTTTTGAGGAAGAAGCCATTTTCAGATTAAACACGCCATTTGAAGGATTGGGATATACCTGTGCTGTAAAATCCAGGTCCTTGCGGCCGATTACTTTGTTGTCGGCTACTGCCATCGTGTTTTGATTTTCACTCAAACTTTGCAGGGTGTCGCCGGGTGGTAATGTGCGCACTTCGATGGCCGCTATTGAACCACTATAAGGATCATACAATCCTGTTTTAGGATAGAAGAATACCTGTATCAAACCTGCGCTGTTGGCTCTTGCCCTGATAGTTTTTATAACAGCGGTGTTCAACCTGTTGCCCGCCGCCTGGTACACATTGAAGTCCATAAGACTGTCGAGGCCATTGGTAGCTTTTATGCTGAAGATCCTTTTGTTTTTCTCTGCGTCCTGTGGTTCCACAAAATGCAGACGGATGGCATAAACAGTGTTAGGCGTAAGTCCGCGCAGGTAATAGCGCATCTGGGTAACGTTGTCTTTGAATACGCGTATATACTCGTATACCTGCGGAGGAGCGGGATCGGTTACATACGACAGGTCTACCGGCGCATTCACTTTTTGCACCCAGGTATAACCTGCATGCCATAACTTATCTGTGCCGGTGGGTCCTTCGGGAACATATTGCGCAAAGGTGGTATTGGCATACGGGCCTGGAGGCGTTTGTGTGGTACCTGCATTGATACCGTAAACAGCCGATTTGTTGGTCTTTAGCACTTCTATACAATAGTCATCCAGCCATACCGTCCCGGATCCTGTCTTGGCCATCCAATAGGTGAGTCCTGTTGCGCTGTCCGGTACGTTAATGGTGTCTCTTACCTGGGCCCAGTTGTCGCGGTATGCGGTCACATTGTATACTTCTTTTGAATAAGACGCATTGCCCGTTGCGGCGCCCTGGCTATCGATGAAACCAACACCGTATCCTGCCCACCAGGGATAACCCATCGCATCTTTTTCCAGTTTAATCCATTTTGTAAATACGATGACGCTACCGCCTCTCACGGGTATGGAACCTTGTATGTTTAAAGCGGTTTTTGCATTTGTGAAACCCATGGTAACCGCCTTGTCACCCGAATGGCCTTTACCGCTAACGGCATATACGACGCCCGGTGTAAGAATAGTATCTTTAAAAGACAGCCAGTTAACGAGACCGCTTTCAAAGCCATAGTTGGGTATACCTCCACACGAATCAAACGGTACTACCGTTACCGGCAATGCAGCTGAAACACCGGAGCTGTCCTGCGTATTGGCGGTAATAGTGAGCGTACCTTGTTTGATCGCAGTAATTAAGCCTGCACTGTCGATGGTAGCGAACGCAGTATTGGAACTGCTCCAGGTTACTTTTTTAATGGACGTATTAGCAGGAATAAAAGAAACGTTTATCCGTATGGTATCTCTCTCCCCGATGATAACAGGAGATGGCTGGAATGTTAAACCAGTGGCCAATACATTGGCTACATGGATATTGGTTTGGGCAGCAATGGCTGGGTTGTCTGCAGATGTAGCTTTGATAATAACATTGCCTTGCCTGATGCCGCTAATAAGACCGGTGGAGCTGACGGTAGCCAGGGTAGTATCCGAAGAGGTCCATATCACGCCTTTATTGCTGGCCTTCGCCGGGCTGATGATCGCATTCAGTTGCAGGGACGATCCTACAAATACATTGGCGGAGGTGCTATCTAATGTTAATGTGGTAACCGGTATATAGAAGACATGGTACGTTTTGGCAGCCGTGAAACTACTTTCTACGGATTGAGCCGTGATGGTAACCGTGCCTGCTCTTTTTCCTGTTACGATACCATTCAGGTCTACCGTAGCAATGGAGTCGTTGGAAGATTTGTATACCAGGTTCCGGTTAGTGGCATTGGCAGGTGTAACCGTGAGTTTCAGCGTGTCTTTATAGCTCACATACAAATTGCTGCTGTCTGAATAAATATTAATTCCCTGCAGCGGGATAATATTTGCTTCGAGCGCGGCTATAGAAGCGGTGTATGGACCGTTGACAACGCCGTTAGGATAAAAGAACACGGCTATCAGACCCTGGTTATCTGATTTGGTTTCCAGGGTACGTGTAATCACGGTATTCAGCTTATTACCTGCCGCCTGGTAAGGGTTAAAGTTGATGAGGCTGTCGCCACCGGTTTTTACGCTGAATGTCCTGTTGGCTTTATCCACATCGCTGGGCTCTATAAAATGCAGGCGGATAGAATAATTAGCATTGGGAATCAGGTTGCGGAAATAATAACGCATCGGTGTTTGGTTATACCTGGAGATGCGCATGTATTCATATACCTGGCGGGGAGCAGGTGATGTTACCTGGCTCAGGTCTGCTGTTGCGGTGATTTTAACATTGCCGGTATATCCTGCATGCCATAGCTTATCTGTACCCGCAATGCCTTCCGGTATATATTGACCCACACTGGCATTCTGATAGGGTGTTGCCGGGTTGCCGGTAGTTCCCGCATTGATGGCTACCACCGTTGTATTTACCACCAGTTGCACGACTTTAGTGAAACCGCCATCTGCCGCAGTAATAGTAAGGGTAGTAATACCCATCTTATAGCCGGTTACTACGCCGCTGGCATCTACTTTGGCAATCGTGGTATCCGCTATTGACCAATTCAGGGTTTTATTGGTAGTGTTGGCAGGTATAACGGCAACGGCTATCTGCTTAGGCGTATTCATAGTACCATATACGATACTGTCTACGGTAACACCGCTAGATATCGTGGGCGGAATGACGACCAGCTGCCGCGTATTGGTTTTCCCGCCATCGACCGATGTAAGGGTGATCGTAACGGTACCTGCATTGATGGCCTTTACGTTTCCGAAGGGATCTACCTTTGCCACCGCTGTATCGGAAGAACTCCACGTAACAGATGGATTGGTAGGATAAGTAGGCGTCAGCTTCGCATTCAGTTTGATGGAGTATCCTTTTACAATAGTATCTGATGAAGGATTGATGATTTCGACCGACTGCACAGGACCTGCTACCGGTGCGCCGAAGTAGATGCCATTTCCATGAGCAGATATGATCATTCTGCCTTTGTTATCGGCAGCAATGCTGGGCGCCACGCCTGGCAGGCGATCCAGGATGGTAGTCCAGGTGCGGCCGGTATCATCTGAGCGGAAGGCGCCGTAGTAAATACCATTGATGGGAATGGCCTGGCTGGTGACGTACAAAGTCAGGTGCGCATTGGGTGTAGTGTCGGACATGGCTACTGCCACCCATTTAGGTTTAATACTGTCGCCGCCAACCTTCACGAATGTTTTACCGGTATCTGTAGTATGATAAAGGGCGCTGTTTTGAGAATAGGATTCATTGTGATAGGCAATCCATACATCGCCTGTTTTTCCCGGCGTTGTTTCCACGTTGGAAGTAGTGGCGTAAGCGGAGCCATTCGAATTATTACCACCATTGGCAGTAAGGCCGGTGGCTGCTGTTTGCGTGAATGATTTTCCACCATCGGAGCTAACAAAAAAGCCGCCACGGTCCCATACATAGAAATAATCGCCGTTTACTTTATCTGACGCGAGGTGGTTTTCCCCGGGATACACCATCCACTGCCCGCCTGCGGGCAGGATCCCTGAAGAAAGGCCGCTGGATTTTGTCCAGTTAGCGCCCAGGTCGGACGACCAGTAAACGTTGCCCAGGTTGTTGCCATCCATTTGCGTGAGCCAGACAATATTCCGGCGGTTGGCAGATACGGCCATACGTCCGCGTAAACCCGGCGATTTTGGAAAGAGGGTGTAGTGATCGCCGCCATCGGTGGAATATCCTGAGCGCGAGTCGCTGATGTTCGTGGTACCTGCGCCATCGGAGCCTGCACGCACGATAAAATCAGGATCGGTATATTGGAAAGCTACGCCGTTCATATTGAATGCGCCAAAAACGTTGTTGTGCAGCACAGTATTGGAAACCGCGCCCTCGGATAACGGCTCCGTCAGGGACCGGTGATGACCGCCGCCCACATCCGCCGTAGCGGTGAGCAGAACACTTTTGCCGCTGGGAGGACAAAGCATAGGACCTGTTACCATGATTTCTTCCAATCCTACTACACGGACCTTCCAGTTATTTTTTTGATCAGAGATATTATCTGTAGAAAGTATATCCAACAGGTCGTTGATCCATACCCTTTCGGGATAAAAAGGGTCCCAGGTAAACGCATGCGCATTATGTCCGGGATCATTATAGGATAAACCATCATTTGCTGAATGCGGCGCTTCAGAATTATCACGGGTGCCTATTACTCCCGGTGTATAAGAGCCCTGGGCGCCGCCATTTTTTGAAATATAATAGGGGTCTTTTTGCCAGGAGCCACGGGTGCTTACAATAATATAATCTGAATTGGCAGGACTTACGGCCACTTTGGAGAAGAACCTGTCGGACTTAACCAGGTCGGGTTCTAAAGTTACCGGAGAAATGTCTTGCCAGGTATTGTTCCTATACTTGAAGACGCCCTTTGGCAGGTTTTCGGTGCCGGCAGATATGTACAGGGTCCCATCGGCGTGAATCGTGGCCCGGATAGGATACAGCGGGCTATTGCTCATCAAGGTGAATGAAACACCGCCATTGTTTGATACGTATACGCCGTTGGCGCGACCAATATAAATCCGCTTGCTGACATCTACCCCATTGATGGCAATGGTACCTGCACTTTTGTCGTACAGCAGGAAAGAACAGGAGCCTGGCGTGGTAATGTCGCTTACCTGCGACCAGCTGGCGCCGGCATCTTCCGATTTCCAGGCGCCACTCTGGTCTGTTACTACCCATACCCGGTTGCAGTTGGCAGGATCTACCTGTATACGATCCCCGTAAATCTGTGTGTTGTTGGGACTTACCAAAATGGGTACATGTAAATCAGTCCAGGAGTCGCCCCGGTCGGTACTCTTCATGATAGTACCGGCGCTGGTGCCTTTACCGGGACCCGGACCGGCTACGTGTTCTACGGTAGCATACAGGATATTGCCGGTGGCATCATTGGGATCTACGGCGATACTGCCGCAACGCTGGCTAAACTCCCAGCCCCAGTAGTTAACAGGCATCTTTTTAAACAACATTAAATCCTCCCATCTTTGCAGGTTCTTATTCCATCGGTAAGGAGTGCCAACATCCGTGGTGATGAAATAAAGGTCGGGTACCTTCGGGTGTGGTACAAAAGAGGGCAGCGCACCGGACCCGCCTATCCGGACCTGGTTCCAGGTGTACGTTTGCGCGCGTACGCCCTGCGAGGCGGCCAGGTAAAAAATAGTTAATAGTAGTGTGTAGCAGATCTTTTTCATGTTCATAGTGGAATTTACGAGCGGGTGTTAAAATTGAAAGTTCAAAGAATAGTAATTGGCTATCGGATCTGACGAACTTTTCTGTTGGTGACCATCCCTTCTTTTGTGACTAATTCCATCCGTTGTTGATATCTTTGGCTACGTTAGGATTATAATTTTTTTCCGCATCAGGAATAGGGAACAGCAGGTGTTTATCCTGGAAGGGCTGTGTGCCGGTTCCGGGTTCTGCGGCCTTTTCTGCGTTAATGGTTTGTTTGATAATGCCCCAGCGCAACAGGTCGAAGTACCGGGATTGTTCGCCGCATAATTCCAGTTGTCGTTCACGCATCAATATTTTCATGGCATTTGTTTTATCACCCAAGGTGGTATATAAAAATGCATGGGAGCGGGAGCGAACACTATCAATCAGTGCCAGCGGCGCATTGCCGGTATTGCCTTGCTGGATCTGTGCTTCGGCCAGCATCAGCATTACATCTGCGAGGCGGATTACCTGTCCGTTAATCGGGCTTTTGGGATCTCCGTATTTTTCCATGAGATGATAATACTCATATTTCTTCCAGCGATAGTCGCCCTGTGGATCGTTGGCATCAAAGGGATATGCCTTTGCGCCGGCAGCGCATTGCTGGCAGTAAGCCGTTTCGCCACCGGAAGCGGCGGTACCGTAGAAGGTAGATTTGGCGCGGGGATCAGTATACGGCAAACCATTGGCAGGATTCGGGTAGGTGAAAGCTTTCACAGCGGCAGTGCTGATGTATACATTCTTCCAGTCGTTCCAGCCATACTCCATGGCACGACCGCTATGCGTTTGCTTGCCCACCTGTTCGGCGCCGTTGCCAAACATATAGTAAGGCGAACCGATGCCCCAGTCGGTCCACTGCTGGTTCATGATCTGGAAAATGTTTTCGGTGGTGTTCTGATTGGTGATACTAAAAACATTATCAAAAGAAGAATCAAGTTTGTACGCGTATGGTGCGCCCATCAGTTTTTCGAATTCGGCCTGTGCGGGCACCCATTTTTTCTGGTACAAATAAACTTTGCCGAGCAGTGCTGTCACAGCGCCTTTGGTGGCCCTGCCCAATTCGGCGGCAGGATATACCACAGGCAGTTCTGCGGTAGCCTGCGCTTCTGTCAGGTCTTTTTCTACCTGTTTCCACACATCAGCAGCAGGGCTGCGGGATAAATAGTTGTTATTAAGTGTGGTTTGATAGTCGATGTACAGTGGCACATCTCCCCATAATGTTACTAAATGAAAGTAAGCGTATGCCCGCAGGAACTTAACTTCCGCGAGGTACTGATTCAGTTTTGCGCGATCTGCGGTGGCCGTAGGATTCCAGGCGGCGGCACGATCTATCACCAGGTTGGTTCTGAAAATCATCCGGTACAGGGAACTCCATAACGAGCTGAGATCGGCGTTGTTTGTACCAAAACTGTAATCGCCCAATTCCTGTTCCGCACCAAGCAAAAAGCTGGCCCGCTTGGCCTCATGCCCCATCAGATCAAAAATATAGTAGTACTCCCTGGCCCATAAACCGGGATGGAGCAGTGTGGCGTAACTGGCTACAGTAGCCTGGTTCAGCGCACCGGTATTGGTGAAATAAGTATCATACGCATAGGCGCTCTGATCTACCAGGTCCAGCCGGGATTTTTTACATCCGGAGCCAATGGTCATCAGTGCGGTTATCAGCAGCAATTGATAGGTATACTTCTTCATAAAATCATGTTTAAAAATTAAAACCCTAATTGGATACCTGCCAGGAATGTTCTTGGCTGCGGCACCTGTCCCTGGTCAATACCGCGGGCAAACAGGTAGTCACCGGCTACTTCCGGATCGTACCCGGTGTAGTTAGTAATGGTTAGTAAGTTTTGCGCCGCTGCATAAATGCGGAGCGATTTAACGGTGCCTTTGGTGACACTGTTTAACATGGCCTGGGGGACATTGTAACCAATGGTAATGTTCCTCAAACGCAGGTAGCTGCCATCTTCCAGCCACCAGTCGGAAGGACGGAGATTACCGTTTCCCGTGGCGTTCTGACCAATTCTTGGTAAAGCTGCTACATCACCGGGCTGGCGCCATCTGTCAAGAATATCGGTAGACGCATTATGACCGGTAGCCATAATGTTGGTATTTAATTTTAAACCATTGAGCAATTTCAATCCGCTGATACCTGACAGCACCAGGTTCCCGTCAAAGTTTTTATACGTTACACCGGCGTTGATACCGTAAATATATTTTGGAATAGCGTTGCCTAATATTTCCTGGTCTTTTGCGGTTACTATACCATCGCCGTTAATGTCTTTATAAATAAAATCTCCCGGTAACAATCCATCCTGGTATTTAGCATTGGGGTTGCCGGTTTTCTTGGCGGCTTCCTGGTCGAGGGCAGCCACTTCTGCTGCATCGCGCGCCACATGATCTAAACGGTAGCCATAAAAGGATCCGATAGCATAGCCGGCGGCGGTATAGGTAGTAGCAGGAACAGGTGTGAAGGCGCCTGCCTGGATAGGTGCGGAAAACTGATCACCTAACGACAGCACTTTGTTGTTGTTAACGGATCCGTTTACGCTCACGTTGAAGCTGAGGTTATTGCTGATCTTATCTCTGAAGCCGATGGTGAGTTCAAATCCTTTATTGCGTGCATCTGCGGCATTTACGGTTTTCTTCGGCTGTGTGCCCGTAGGACTTACACCTATACTGGCCGGCAGCAAGGTGGTTACCAGCAGGCCGGTACTTTTGCGGTCGTACCAATCAGCTTCTACGGTGAGGCGGTTATTTAAGAAGGCGAGGTCAATACCTATATCTGTTTGATTGGTTTGTTCCCATTTTAAATCGGGGTTGCTTAAAGTAGTGAGGGTGGTGCCGGACACAAATGTTTCCGTACTGCCGAATGAATATACCAATGCACCTCCCGGTGTTCCCTGGTAAGTTTTTGCGGTATTCAGGAAGTTGGGAATATTGTTGTTGCCGGTTTGTCCCCAGCTTACGCTCAGCTTTCCGTCTGACAAAACGGGCAGGGAATTTTTGATAAACCCTTCCTCTGAAAAGCGCCATGATAAGCCTGCTGCGGCAAAATTACCATAGCGGTTGTTAGGGCCGAAGTTGGATGCGCCATCTCTGCGATAACTGGTGGTCAGTATATATTTATCATCAAAGGTATAGTTCAGCCTGCCATAGTACGAGATCACAGAAGGACGGGCATAATTAGAATAGGCACTGGTAACAGACTGGGAAGAAGCCACCGTAACATTGGTGATATTATCATTTGGCTGGCCGGTACCCCGGATGGCTGACTGATTGGTTTGCCCGGGATCAATATAGCTTTGGCCGGCTATTAAAAAGAGCTGGTGTTTGCCGAGTATTTTTTCATAGGATAAATAGTTTTCCAGCATATAATACGAGTTCTCCGTAAAGGTGAGCATCGATTGGCGGGCCTGGTTCAGAAAGTTGGAGGATTGGTACTGTTGCTGGTAGCTGTTGCTCCGTGTGGAGTTTACTTCTGCTGCAAACTGTGAACGGAATTTCAGTCCGTCGATAATACGCACCTCACCCGACAGCTGTGGAAAAAAAGCCAGTGATTTACTTGTCTGACTTTTCATGGCAATGTCCTGCAGCGGGTTGCTGGCGCTACTGTAATCGTCGATGTTGGAGAGGATAGAATAGCCACCCTGTATAGATGGATCCAGTATGGGTTTATAAGGGGCATACTGAATAGCATTGATGATGTTGGCATAGTAGCCATCGCCTGCATACTGTCTGAATATAAGGTTTTGTGTAAACCGGAAGCGGCCCAATGTTTCTTCCAGCCCAACGCGTGCCTGGAATCTTTTGTTGGTAGCATTTGTTAAGATGGCTTGTTGGTTGATATAGGTGGCGGACACGGAGTAGTTTACTTTTTCGCCGCCTCCGCTGATGTTCAGGTCATTTTCAGATACAAGGGCGTTGCGGAAAATAGCATCCTGCCAGTTGGTGCTGTCCTGCAATACCGCCGGGGTGCTGAATTTTGCCGGCAGTACTGCATTCTTGGTGGCGGCCAGGTCTTTCAGCGCATCCACGTACTGCGCTGCGTTGAGCAGATCCAGTTGCTTCCATGCTTTGGCGATGCCCCATTGTGAAGTAAAGCTTACGCGGGGCGGGCCGGTCTTTCCTTTTTTGGTGGTGATGATCACCACGCCGTTGGCGGCTGCCGAACCATAGATAGCGGTAGAAGAAGCATCTTTCAGAACAGTGATGCTTTCTATATCCTGGGGGTTGAGTGTATTAAAAAGATTTTTGGTACCCTGGATACCGTCGATTACATACAGTGGGTTGATGTCTGTAAAACTGCCGGTACCGCGGATAATGATCTGTGCATCGGCGCCTGCGCTGCCGCTGCTCTGCAGTATCTGCACGCCGGCAGCTTTACCGATCAGCAGCTGTGAAGGGTTGGTTGCATTTACTGCACCCGCTTCTTTTACGGTTACCACGTTGAAGGCGCCGACCACATCTTTTTTGCGTGCGGTACCATAACCGATCACCACGATATCGTTCAGGGCTGCTACTGTTCTGACGAGTCGCACCGAAAATGTGAGTGTGGCGCCTGGTTTAAGGTGAACGTTGCTGAGTTGTTGTGTTTCAAAGCCCACGAAGGAAACGCTGAGTGAATATTTACCCTCCGGAGGCAGCCCGGAGAAACGGAATACGCCGTTGCTGTCGGTCACTACGCCGGCAGAATATTTTGTTTTTTCATTCAGCGCCACTACGGTAGCATTAGGGAGGAGTTCGCCCTGGTCGGTGCGTACGGTGCCGGTTACCTGCATACGGCCCTGGGCCAGTGCGGACATGGAAACGCCTGATATCAGCATGCATAGCAGCAGGAGCAGGCGCCATTTTGGTCGATAGAACATCTTCATAACTGGGACGTGTTTTTTTAGTCCGGGGCATGACGGGCCCCGGGCGCTTTTGCGCCTTTTGTGGAATAGAACTGTAGTTGTTGAATTATTTCTTCTTAATAATAAATCCGCTATCGTTCCGGATCAGCTTCAGATTATTGGGCAATGTTAAGTCGGTTAGGATTTTCGCCAGTGAGTCTGTCTTTTCAAATTTGCCATCAAAATAAATCTCCGTCACGTCTGATGGATAATAATAGATGGCTATGCCATAGTAGTTGCTCAACTGATCGAGTACCTGTGCCATTGGTTGATTGTTAAACTTATACCAGTCGGGCTTTACATGACCATCGCTATTGTTTCCTGCTTTTACTAATATATCCGTGCCCGTAGTATTGAAGTTTGCTACGATGGCTTTACCCGTTTTGCGGTAATAGCGGAGTTCCTTTCCTGGTGTCAGCACCACATCGCTGATGACTTTCTTTTTATCGGTGGCGCCCTGTACCAATACTTTGCCTGAGTTTAATCGTACGGTGATCATATCTTCCCCGGGAATGGCTTTCACATGAAAAAAGGTACCCAGGGCGGTGGTTGATAATTCGCTGCTGTACACAACGAAGGGATGTAATTTATCGGCTGTTACGGTAAAATCTGCTTCTCCTGCCAGGTATATGTTCCTGTTTTCCCTGAACTGTTTATTATACATCATGCTGGCTGCCGGCTGCAGTTGTACTACGGAACCATCCGGTAATACAATGGCCATGGCTTTGCTGCCGGTGTTTTCTTTCCGTTCCTGTTGTTCGGGTGGAATCGTCAACCCGGCTACAGTAGCAGGAGTGGCCGTTGGTTTATGATCGCGGTTCATCAATAGCAGTGTTCCTCCTATCAGCACGCCGATTGTTACTGCTGCAATAGCCAGCCGGTTCATCCATTTGCGGCGACTGTTGCCCGAAACCGTTTGGCGATGAATATTTTTCAGCCACTGCTGAGAAACCGTTTCCGGGAAATTGCTATCCTCCTGCAATTGCAGGAATTCTTCTTCCGGCAAATATTTCTCCAGCATCTCCGGATGTTCCTGCAGGTAGTTGGCTACCTCGCGGGCTTCTTCCGGTGTACATTGATAGTTAAAGAACCGTGTCAGTAATTCATCGTTTATCATGTTATATGCGGCTGATAGATAAGTAATACGTTTGTGAACGACCAACTACGTAGTCAGAAGGAAAAAATATTTTTAAAACCGGAAAATCCAGGCCAGGAGCCATAAGAACAGGCCGAGGTAATGCTTTATCTGCTTGATGGCCTGGAAAATATGCGTTTCCACGGTTCTGGATGACAAGGAAAGTTCGTGTGCGATCTGTTGGTGGCTCATGCCTTTAAAGCGGCTCATTTCAAATACTTTGCGGCGCATGGGTGGCATTTCTTCCAATGCATCGGCGAGTTTATGCTGTAGCTCTTTTTCGGCCAGCTTGCCCCAGAAGTCGTCCGTTGGCAGCGTGTATCGTTCTATTACGTGGATCACCTTTTCTTTATACACGGTTTCCTTGCGGAGGTAATCGATCAGGGTGGTACGGGCAATGCGGAACAGCTGCCGCTCTACATCGAGGTCGTCTGCCAGGGATTCCCGGTAGTTCCAGCATTTGATGAAGGTAAGCTGCGCCACCTCCTCTGCGATGAAAGACGATTTTGTTTTCTGGAGAATAAAATAGTAGATCCTTTTGTGCCAGGAATAGTATACTTCATTAAATACCAAAAGGTTACCTTGTTTCAAAGCAGCTATAGTATTCACAAACGTGGCGTTTTACCACGGCAATTTAAATAAATAAAAACTATATCCTGCATACATCTGACGGGAAGCAGGCGAACAGGGGTTATACTGCAATTTTGCCTGAGGTCATTTGCTTCCGGTATTCGGAAGGTGTAACATGCTGGATCTGTTTGAAGCATTTGTTGAAGTAGGTGAGGTTGTTGAAGCCGCATTTGTAAGCGATATCGGCCGTAGAGCAGTGGCTGTTTTCCAACAGGCGGCAGGCGCGGCTGATACGCAGCTCGTTCAGGAATTGTATGAAAGAGCGTTTGGTATGGAGCTTAAAATACCGGCAGAAAGCGGTAGGGGCCATTCGGGCTACCGTTGAAATTTCCTCCAGTGTGATTTCCCGATGGAAATTAGCCAGCATGTATTGGTGTACTTCATTAAAGCGGACATTATCCTTTTTCGTATACGCGTTGCGGTACCCTTCTGACGCCAGGTGCTGATAGTCGGAAGTGGTGGCCAGCAGTTCCATTACCTCAAGGAACGCCGCCATCTTTTTCAGCTCAGGGAATGTATCGATACCGGTCAATAGTGAACGGATCGTCATTTTTGTGGCACCTGTGATCTCCAGACCTCTGGCGGCATTGAGCAACAGGCTATTGATCAGCGATATGGTTTGTGTATCGTTGAGCATACCCAGCAGGAAAGCCGGGGCAAAGTAAATTACTATTGCCTTGACACCGTCAGTTTTTTTTTGGTAGTAGGTACCATCGTGCTGCCATACGTGGGGCAGTCCAGGTCCCATAACTACCAGGTCGCCGTGTTCAAACGCTCCGGTGTGGTCACCTACCACGCGTTTTCCATGTCCCTGTTCTATTAAAACCAATTCACAGGCATCATGAAAATGAAAAGTAGTATCAAGAAAAAACTGGGTCACTGTTTTTATCCGGATACCATTGGCATACTGTAAACCAGTATTGACAAGTCGGGCTCTCATTTACCTGGGGATTTCCGCTCTGAAAATGAAATAATTAATGACAGATTGCTTAGGAAAGCAAAGATAAAGGAACAGTAATAATGCCATTCTCCGTTTCTGCTAAATTTGTTGTATAAAATGGTAATATTCATCAAGTCAAATCCGAGTAAGGTAATATCGTTGAAAAATTTGTAAAGATTGTTATGTTATCATGTCTACGTATGATTTATCTTGTTGTTATTGTTAGCCTGTGATAATACACAGCATGAGCGGATTGCCAGTGACCCAGTCTTGTACCCTTTATTTTCTCCGGTGAAACATTTACATCACCAGGTAACCCAAAGGCGTATCCCCAATAGCGGGCAAAATATCAGTCGGATCGATGGGCCAGCCGGGCTGGCAGTATTGTATGGAGTCCTTAACAGACGATGACTTTCTATAATTACCCATTATCTAACAATAAAACAGAGCAGATGAGCACAAAACCCTTAACAAATTTCACGAGCGTATGCATGCTGGTTATTACCAGTGTATTTTTTTATGCCTGTTCCAATAAGGATGGGCAGACATTGCAGCCATTGAAGAAAGATGGCATTGCGGCAGTCACAACGGCTGTTGGGGGTACCGTCACCTTATTTTCGGGGTTGTCATTCTATAGCCAATGGGGTGGCAATGATGCTGACATGGGTAGTGTGCCGGCCGGACTGACCAGGTTAGGGAGAACATCTTATGTCCGCAAATTTTCCAGGGATGAGCGGGCAACCGTGGGTGCTACCCTTAGCTTCAATTTTTCACTGAAGAAGGGATGCGACCCTTACGACCGCATTGGCGCATTGTCCCTGCTCCTGGTGCCTGCCGGCAAGAGCTATAACGACTCTACTGGCCGGATGATAGAAGTATTACGTATCATGACGCCCTTTATGGACCCCAACACACTTGAGCCGGTGCCTTACAATGTAAATGCAGATCAACTGGCGCCGTTATTTGCGGATACCACCAAAGATATCTACCTGGTAGCCAGCATTGGTGGTTACAGTCTTTTTAGCGCCGGTGAAGCGTATAACCCGTTACGCCCAGAGCAGAATTCAGCTGCCACGGGATGTAAAACAGCCGGTCAGTTGCTGATCACCTTTAATGCAACGGTGACCATGGTATCCACAGCAGGAACCGCTGCAGCAGCGCCTGCACTGTATACTTTGATTTCCAATCCGCTGCCTAACGGTGGGGAGCTGTCGCTGGCACAGTACCCGGCTTCAGGCACGCAAACGGCAACGTTTACGCTGCCGGCTGATGCGGCATCGGCGGTATTGTATGTGCAGGCATCCGGCCACGGCAATGAAGAGTTTAAAGCTACTACGCATACCATTACCCTGGATGGCAAAACGAGTTATACCTTGAATCCATACATGAATTGTACTGGTTTCAAGATCTATAATACCTCTTACAATGGCATCTATTATAGTTATAATCCCATTTATAATAAGCGTAACTGGTGCCCTGGCGGCGCTACCCCGGTATATATATTTAACCTGGGTGCACTGAAGGCAGGTAGCCATAGTGTTAATTTCAAAGTGTCCGGTACGAATGGAACGATGGATTTGTCGGCCTACGTACTTACAAAATAATATCAATTTAACAACGTACAGTGAAAGCTAATTTGCCTTACACTGACATCAATATCGGTTTTTCTAAAATAGGGGACTAATTCCTTTTTCCCCGACGTTTATGGTTGTTTGTCCTTTTGTAACAGAGATGTTTTTCAAAAGTTAGCATCTATTATCCTATCAATTGCTTTATTGCATATGATCAACGTAAGAGGCGGCAGTTCACTGCTGCCTCATGCTTTGTTATACCAAGCTAACCGGGTGCCCCATCGATATGCCAGCCTCCGGAGAATATAACATCATAAAAAGGCAAATTTCTCTTTGTTTATTGTTATCCGTTAGGAGAGCTTTACGATCCTTTTATGCTACGTTGGAATACAGGATTAATTTGGACGAAATCGCCTTTGCTACCAGTCTTTCGTGCAGCATTGAAAAATCTTACACCGGCAACTACCATCTTAAAAATCAGATAAAATGAAAAGAACATTAAAACTATTATTGTTGCTACTTATTATTGGAATAGCCGCGCAGGCTCAAAAAGGTTATGCTCCATCAAAGGAGAATTTACAGAACCGCGCAATATTCCAGGATAATAAGTTTGGCATTTTTATTCACTGGGGTATATACAGCATGTTGGCAGACGGCGAGTGGGCTATGTTGCAGAAGAATATCAAGTATGATGAATACAGTAAACTAGCAGGAGGCTTTTGCCCCTCTAAATTTAATGCGGAGGAATGGGTGGCTGCTATAAAAGCGGCAGGTGCAAGATATATTTGTATTACTTCGCGCCATCATGATGGCTTCTCTATGTTCGGTACAAAAGCTTCCGGCTATAATATTGTTACAGGCTCGCCATTTAAAAGAGATGTTTTAAAAGAATTGGCGGATGCTTGTCATAAACAAGGTATCAAACTGCATTTTTATTATTCGCTTCTCGATTGGGGAAGGTCTGACTACAATCCGAAAGGAAGCCTGGCATCAACAGCCACAGGAAAAGATTACAATACCTATCACCAGTTTATGCTCAGCCAGTTGAAAGAATTGTTGACTAACTACGGCGAAATCGGGGCCATTTGGTTTGATGGGGCCTGGGATAAAGGAAAATCGTTCGACTGGAAATTTGATGAGATCTATTCCCTGATCCACTCATTGCAACCAGGGTGCTTAATCATTAATAACCACCATTGGGATGCGCTCGAAGGCGAGGATGCACAGGCATTCGAACGCGATTTACCCGGACAGAATACCGCGGGTTTTTCCGCCGGGGCCAGCATTGCGCAACTTCCGTTAGAGACTTGCGAAACCATGAACGACTCATGGGGGTATAAAATCACAGACAAGAATTATAAATCTGATAAAGCATTGGTGCAGTACCTGGTAAAAGCGGCCGGTAATAACGCCAACTTGTTGATGAATATCGGTCCCCGCCCCGATGGAACCTTACCGGATACGGCGCTAACACGACTAAAAGGAATGGGGAGCTGGTTGAGCCAATATGGAGAAACTATTTATGGTACCAGGGGAGGAGCTGTAGGCCAGCATGCCTGGGGTGTAACTACTGCAAAAGATAACAGGATGTTTGTGCATATTCTAAACCTGCAGGATAAAACGCTATTTATTCCGCTTCATGATAAAAAAATAAAATCGGCCCGGGTATATATCAATAAGGCGCCGGTAAAATTTGTACAGCATAAAGAAGGCGTATTGCTATTGCTGGATAAGGCGCCGGATGATATGGATTATGTAATAGAGCTTGGATTATAGCTATAAACAGAAAAGCCGGGTAAATCTTACGATTATCCGGCTTTAACTTTAAAAAATTTTCCTTGCGGACTGAATGGAATTTTCGCCCGCCCACTTATATATAACCGCTACACACTGTAAGTTTTTGCTATAATCCCTTTAGGGAAAGTCTTTACATCCGCCAACTTCATGTAAAGCGGTATTTCAAGACCAGTGAAGATCGGCAACCCCGAACCCAATGCAACAGGGTGGATGGCCAGGTGAAACTCATCGACGAGACCTGTTGCAATGAGGCTTTGCATAAATCCTGCCCCGCCAATCGCTAAGATCGGTTTCCCTGCCCCGGCTTTAAGTTCCCTGATCCCTTCGGCAAGATCGCCATCAAAAACCCGCGCCTCAGCCCAGGATGCCGCTGCAGACGACTGTTCCGAAGTGTTTGTATGCACAGGATTGATTCCTTTTTTTGTAAATACGGCCTTGGGAATCTCGTTCATCGGCGTGGCAAAAGGTCCGGTCGCCGTTGGCCAGTAAGGGGCCAGCGTTTCAAACGTTTTCCTGCCCATGATAATTAATCCGGCCTCCCGGATTTTCCCTACACTCCAGGCCATTGACTCATCGTCCCCCGTTTTGAAAACCCAATCTTTTCCGCCATCGGCGCTGCTTACGAAACCATCGACCGAAATCGACATCTTCATTATTAATTTTCGCATAGCTAAATGATTTTGTATCACAAATGTACCGAGCGCTTTCTGATGTCACGGTGGGGGAAGACGACAATACCAGGGGGAGATTGCGACATTGTGAATAAAAGAGCGCCTCTTTTTATTTTCGAAACGCCCTCTAGTTTTATACGCATATTTGCTTTGAAGTCGGCGGTAAGTCTCCGCGTAGGTGGCTCCGGGAGAATACAAAAGCAAGCTGGCGGAATAGGCCCAGGCTGATCAAAAAGGTATTCCACAGTTTAGGTGGGTTAATATAGTATTGAAAATTTGCAAACGAAGTACTTTTATTTAAAACAAAGTTTGGATATGTTTATTGACTATAATTTCTTACTGCTATAGTGTTTTTAATATTCCCGTTTTGAAATTAAAATCAACATCTATGACTAACGATAACATCAACAAAGGTGCACTGTTTACCGGTAGTTGTTTTGCTTTAATTACCACCGCTTTTACCTTCTCTATCCGGGCGGGTATTTTACCTCAGCTAGGTATTCAGTTTAAACTTTCAGGAGAACAACTGGGGTTTATTAACCTCATGTTCTTTTTAGGTTTTCCCTTTTCTATGATCATTGGTGGTTTGGTATACCATTCTTTTGGTCCGAAAAGAATTATGCAGGTGGCATTTGTTACCCATACTATTGGGATTTTGATGACCATCTTTTCAGGCGGATACGCCAGCCTCCTTATCTCTACGCTTTTTATCGGTTTTGGTAACGGATGTACAGAAGCGGCCTGTAACCCATTGATAGCAGATACTTATGCCGGCCGCGATATGAATAAGATGTTGAACAGGTTTCACATGTGGTTTCCTGGTGGGATTGTGATCGGATCGCTGATTTCCAAATTTATGACGGATCATCAATTTGGATGGCAGGCACAGATGTGGGTGACGATGGTGCCTACTATTTTGTATGCGGTGTTGTTTTACGGGAAAACTTTTTTGGTTAGAAAAGAAGAGATCAAAGCCTCCCTTTCGCAGCATTTTTTGGCCATGGTTAGCCCGCTATATTTATTCCTGTTTATCTGCATGGCCTTTACTGCTATTACCGAGTTTGGTCCCAATCAATGGGTAAGTGTTATTATGAGTAACAGCGGCGCCAGTCCTATGTTGATCCTTGCCCTTACCACGGGATTGATGGCATTAGGCAGATTTTTTGCCGGTCCGGTAGTCAGGGTATTAGGCCAGACGGGCGTACTGTTAACATCCGCTATTCTAGCCACCATTGGTATTTATATGTTTAGCACAGTAACAGGACCACTCGCCTACGTGGCTACTGTTATATTTGCCCTTGGCGTATGTTATTTCTGGCCGGTGATGGTTGGTACGGTAGCGCAGCGGGTGCCCGGAAGCGGTGCTTTGGGAATGTCCATTATTGGCGGAATCGGGATGTTCTCTACGGCCATCTTTCAGCCATTTATTGGAAGCTGGATCGATGCAGCAAGAGCGGAAAAAGCCGCAGCTGGCCTTACTGGCGGAGAGCTGGAGCTGGCTGCAGGTCAGGCTACGCTGGTAAATATGATCACATTCCCGGCGATATTGATCGTTCTGTTTACCTTTTTGTTCTTCTGGCAAAGAAAAACGCGGGTAGCGCCTGAAGCGGCAGCACATTAATCACTGTGGAATGTCAGTGAGGACAGATGCCTCTCCATATTTGGGAAAACGGGAAGGTGACAAAATATAAATTTTACTCACCCATTCGCAAAACCATTAGGGTGAAGATAAATGGTGCGTTAAAAAGTATGGAGGTATAGGATTTGAGGCCCTTGGTGACGAGTAGGGTAAGCTGAAGTATACCGTCTGTAAACGGTTAATCACAACCTGCTTTCCATTGAACTGTGCCTGGTAGCTGAACGTAGGGTTTATACCCGCCAACATAGCGCGTTTATGCGGCAGGGTAGTTTCATCAAAAGAAAGATTTGCGCTGTATAGTCATCGTTAAACGATTGGCTGTTGATCCTTATTTCAAAACCAGGTGTAATAGCGCCTGCTTTATAATAGGCGACAAACCGACCCACGCTAAGTGAACGATGCTTGTTAAGCGAGCATAGACTAAAAAATAGACTAAAAAGAAAAACCCGCGACTAGCGCGGGTTCCTTCGAGATTTTGCGGACCGGACGGGACTCGAACCCGCGACCTCCGCCGTGACAGGGCGGCATTCTAACCAACTGAACTACCGATCCTTCCTGCTGACAAGCTTTTCAGCCTGTCCCATTCGGGGTTGCAAATGTAGCAACATTATTTTCAATCATCCAAATAATTTTTTGAAATTATTTTCCCCACGCCGCCACATCCGGACATCCGCCAGCCGCTGCTGCAAAGGATGCAGTATGGGTATATCTGGCCTTAAATATCTTTTTGTAAGGAGAAGAATATTTACTGTAGGAAAAGTATTTGTGTGTCTCTTCATCGCAAACCGCCAGCATCACTGTTGCCTGTGCGGCAATTTCTTTATTGTTGCCTGCATAGGCAACCGCCTGGTGATACAGGCGCACGGCATCCGCACAACGATAGTAGGATTGTTCATAAATTTTATCATTGGGAGAAAAGGTATACCAGGCCCAATGATACCAGTCATCCCATCCGCTGTTGCGCTCCCCCGAGCCTTTTCCATAGCTGAACATGATCCATGCACGTCCCGGCCGCGAAATATTAAACAACGCATTACCTGTCAGCAACGATAAACGGGCTTTTTCCACAGGTTGTTTAGCCGCGTCCAGCGAGTCCTGTAGCGCAACAATATCCCGGAGAATCAGTTTTTTACTGGCATAGGGATATTTTTTGCAGGTTGATTTATCAATACCTGCTAACCCGGTGGTAGTACCTATATAGTCAGCAGGAAGATATTCACCATAGGCATAACTTTTTTCCCAGAAATGATCCGATACCTTGTCAAAGGTGGTCAGTGCTGCTTTGTACTGTTTCTTCCGCAGCTGCAGGGTGCCTTTCATATCCAGGTAGAAATCATCTGGTGACCAGGTATCCGGCGTAATCAGTTTTTCAAAAGGCGTTTTATTTTTTTGTATTTGAAAGACAGCAAGCGGTCAATATCTGCTGCTGAGGCATATTTATCAAAGAAGGCAATTTTAAAGTAAGAAATACTGTCAGCTTCAGTTTCCTCCCGGTTAAATGCATCTCTGTCATAAAAGCCATAGTAGTCATTTACCAGCAAATTGGCTTTTTCTGAAAGAAGACCAGCCTTTACAATATCGCCTTTTGCTTTCATTTGCCAACTGAGCGCCAGGTATAATTGAGAAATAGTGCTGGAAGGTTTTGTACTCGCGTCATATCCCTGGAAATCATATTTTTCTTCGCCGAGGCGGATAATCTTCGTGAACTGTTGATACAGGGCCTGTTGTACTGCCGGCAGCGTGATGTTGGACGAGTAGATCATATTCAGGGCTGTAGCAATGGCCTGCTGTTTCAGATACCGGGGGTGGGTGGTATGAAGTTGCTTCAGATAGGCAGCTGCTTCCGGATAGTGGTGATCTATCTGGTATAAATGCACAATAGCCAGTGTGAGTAACTCCCGGTTAGCGCCGGGATGTTGGCGCATGGCTATAAACTGTTCCCGTACCTGGTGCAGGTACCGCCGGTCTTTCTGCAGATTTCTATCGCGGTAAAGCCTTTCATAATTGCCTGTTTTTCCTGGCCCGAATTTTAGAATTTCGGGAGATAACAGCCAGTCTTCCAACTTATTTACCTCCCTGCATATGAGTAAGGGTAAGTATTTGCTGGAAGGATCGGCGGCATTTATTTCCTGTATTTCCTGTAGTGATCTGCCAGGGTTTTTGAGGCTGGCGACCGCGGAGATCAGTGTGCGGGTAGCCGGATCGGTAACGGTTGCCTTTAATGCCAGTAATTTCTTTGGGTAAAACCGCATTTGCGCATATGCTTTCTTTTCTTCGCTTCGGTCAAATGCCTGGAGTAGCGTTAACAATTCCTGCTTTTCATTTGGCTGTGCAGCGGCATAGTAGATCAGTCCCCAGTCTGCCACGATAGTTTTCTTGTTCAAGAGGTATTTTTCATAACAGTGGCGGATTTTTTCACCAAAATGGGGAATGGCAATACCGTTGCCGGCGTATATGGTATATGACAGCGATTTAATGCATTGGAATGCGTAGCGTTCCTGCAAAAATGTTTGGGGCGTGCGTTCACATTGTAGCAGGGCATAGTTGGCAACAGAATCATAAAACTGGCTACTAAAGCCGGGGTCATTTAGTTTCCATGGATCAGCATCCATTACCTGTGTAAATTCTATCCGCTTTGCAAACGCCAGGTAATCCAGCGCTGTTTTGTGTGCCGGCTGCAACAGCCATTTCATAAAGGAATTCTTTATACCTGCTGCCGAATGGTTGATGGTAAATAGAAATTCATCCGGTGACATGGCATATTGTACCTCGTAAATATCTTTTAGCGATACCGCTTTCCCTGTTAATTCCTGCCACTCTTTGCAGTTCCGGTGATTATCTGTTTTTAGCGGATCAGTGTCCGACATGGCGGTAAAGGAAGGCGTGTAATAGAAAGGCTGCATGTTATCGAGCCCGCTCAGATAGCTGCGGAAGAGCATGATCCGGCGTTCATCCGGGTAGTATTCCGGACCGCAGCTGTTGGTATTGGTGTAGGAAATAATGATCAGCAGCAACGCACTAGCGGTGATCAAAAGTTTCCTGTATAACGCTTTCATATGTGGTGATTGAAGGAAAATTCCAGTAATAAAAAGCAAACCGGTGGTAGTCAGGTATTTTGCGTGTCATCAGATCTATCGCGGTGGCAAGTTCACGGGTGTCAGGAAACTCCATGCGCAGCACATCTCCTTCCCGGAAATAGTTATCGCCGATCACCGTATCACGGTAAAAGCGGTAACGGTTTTCCTGCTCCCTGTTAAAGATGCTGGAGTCGGTGATAAGGTACCGATCGTTGTATACAATGTTTTTAAACTGGTTATCACGAAACCACGCATACCAGCCGAATAAGGGGAAAACCAGGTCTAACGGTAACGGGTACTTTTTCCCGTTCAGATACTGCTGTAGTTCCTGCAAATCAAAAACAGCGTTTTGAGTAGCAGCAGTGGCTATTTTACCCAGATTATAACACATCAGTATTCCCCTGTCTACAGGTGGAACGCCCATTTTTTCGAAGTATTTATAAGGGTATAAACGAATGGTGGCCGATAGGGTGATACCTGGATTTGCTTTTTTAAACGCCCGCAGGAAAGTAAAATATTTCTGTTTGGTGGATGCGGTCCAGTCACAGTCGATCTGTAGCTCTGAAACGCTTTGCAGACTGTCGCTCCGGTGTATTCCGGCGTTTACCTGTTTTATTTTTGCGGTTATTTTTCCAGCCAGCGCAGCGCAGTCGTTTTCATTCATCATATCGAAAGTCCGGTTGGTAATAAATACCACCGGCGTAATGGCCATGCCCGAAAAATCTTCACCTCCGTAGCGATAATTTCCTAAAACAGCTTTTGGTATTGCCATCTGCAATGTTTCACTCCAGTCTACATCAAAGTAATGGATATACAAATGATCCGCTTTTAGCTGTTTCAGCTTTTTCTGTTCTTCCTCGTCCAGGAAATAAATTGATTTCCAATAATAAAACGAATGGCTAACAGAGGCCCTTTTTTCAGGCTTACACGAAAAAATCAGTAGCAGCAAGGCACACAGGCAATACCGGGAGGGATACATGATGTAAAGGAGTATGTACTAAAGCTAAATCAAATTTTATTAATAACCTTCTTGTTATCTTGCTCCCCCGCCCTTTTCCCCCTCACCAAATTTTGATATATTTAAACTATTATACATATTGCAGCGGTGAACCCGTAAAAAATCCCTGTTCAATGAATAATACTGGTATAATAAGCCTGGTAATCATCATCGTCAATTTTATTGTTTCATACAAGGGCCTGAAAGACCGTGCTTTTTTTGACCGCTATTCTTTCGTGGTAGAAAGGATATTGTTGTTCAGGGAATACTGGCGCCTGATCACTTCGGGGTTCCTGCATGTCAGCTGGCAACATCTCATCTTTAACATGATTTCGTTGCTCATGTTTAGTTTCCTCCTGGAAGCTGATCTGGGCAGCTGGCAGTTCCTGCTGCTTTACTTTGGCAGTTTGCTGGGAGGCGATCTGCTGTCATTGTTTATTCACCGGCATAACGGCGATTACAGTTCAGTAGGGGCTTCGGGCGCTATTTGCGGGGTTATTTTCGCCTCCATTGCATTATTCCCGGGCATGGGAGTTAGTTTATTGGGTTTAATCCCGGTGCCGGGATGGCTTTATGGTGTTGTATTCCTGCTGTATTCCATCTACGGTATTAAGTCGCGCAACCACAATATAGGACACGATGCCCACCTGGGTGGCGCCCTGGCGGGGATGACCATTGCTATTGTAATGGAGCCGCAGGCGATGTTTGCAAACTTTGCTACTATTATTGCGATTGCTGTGCCGGCTGTGTTTTTTATGTACGTGATCATTACCAAGCCCCATGTGCTCCTGGTAGATAATTTCTTCTACAAGCAACACCATGTTTTTGGCGACATAGATCAGAAATATGTTTTCGACAGGGCTAACCGGCAAAAAGAGCTGGATGCCATCCTGGAAAAGATTCACAAAAAAGGTATGCACAGTTTAACAAAGGCCGAGAAAGAAAAACTCGAAAGATACTCGCAGCACTTTTAGCAGGCAAAAATCCTGATTGGCGCTTCTATCTCCGCTTGCTAAAAGCTAACTGCTAAAAGCTAAAAGCTTTAATGGTATCCGCGCAATTTTTACTACTTTAGCAGGAATACCACCAGCCATATATATCATTTGTCCAGTAGCCTGCAAGCATAATGTACGATAATATCTATATTGACAAAGCATTGTTTCAACGCATCTCCGAGGGCGATGAAACGGCATTTGGTGTCCTTTTTAATACATCCCTGCAATCGCTGGAACCGTTTATTCAGAAAATGGTCAAGTCGCCGGAAAACGCCCAAGAAGTGATACAGGCCACTTTCTTGCGGGTATGGCTCAGCCGCGATAAACTTACTGAAATAGATCATCCCAAAGCATGGCTATACAGGGTGGCTGCCAATGAATGTTATACTTATCTCCGCAAAGAAGCCACAGAATACCGTTTACGCGAAACTGCCGCTACCGCCGCTTATGAGACCGACACAGTTACCAGGCAGCTGAGCTTAAAAGAATTGCAGGCGCTCATTGAGGAGGCTGTGCAGTTGTTGTCGCCGCAGCGCCGCCGTATTTTCCAGATGAGCCGTAATAAAGGCATGAAGATCCCGGAAATAGCTACAGAACTGGATCTTTCTCCCCACTCGGTAAAAAATGCGCTCGTGTTTTCGCTGAAGGCCATCCGCGAACATCTCCGCCGCTATGGCCACACTATCCCGCTTGTTTACCTGGTCTTCCTCTGTAAATAATTTTTTTTTAAACGGATAGGTCCTTTATGTATGCTGCTCATTCTTATTAGAAAGGGGAGGAATTTAGCATTACGCATTCCGAAATTCGTAATTTGAAATTCGTAATGCTAAATTCTAAAACATACTATTAAATATATTCCTATCAGCATGCAGGAGCAAAGGGTCATTTTTTTATTGCAGCAGCGGCTCTCCGGTAAGGAAACGGTAGCAGAACAGCAGGAATTGTACGATTTGCTGAAAGACGACGGCAACATGGAGTTGTTTATGGCCGCGCTGACAGACCTGATGTGGAAGGCGCCGGTTGAAGAACAAACGGATGTTGCAGCCCGTAACGCGCTGCTGAAAAGCATTACCGCATCAGATATTACCCTGCCATTTGCAGATACGGTGAAAACAACATCGGTGGTCCGCTGGTGGTGGGCTGCCGCTGCCGTTACAGGTATTATGCTGGCTGCCGCCGCGTGGTGGCTGTTCAAGCCTGCGGCGAGCGTAAAACCATTGCCCGCCGCAGCGGTACGATATAAAAATGACGTGCCGCCAGGAAGCAATAAAGCCATCCTCACACTGTCAGATGGTTCCAGCATTGCGCTGGACGACGCAAAGAATGATACGCTGGGTAAACAGGGCAGTACCAGCATCATCAAAATGCAAAGCGGACAGGTATTATACAAAGCCGCCGCAGCCGCTGCCGCCGTTACCTATAATACGCTTACTACGCCCCGCGGCGGACAGTACCAGCTTACATTACCGGACGGCACCAAAGTATGGCTCAATGCGGCCAGCTCCCTGCATTTCCCTACTTCTTTTGCTAACCATAACAGGTTGGTAGAACTAACGGGAGAAGGATATTTTGAAGTGGCGCCTATGCCCGGGAAACCATTCCTCGTCAAAGTGAACGGAACAGAGATCGCTGTGCTGGGAACGCATTTCAATATAATGGCGTATGCCAACGAACAAGCCATGGCAGTCACCCTGCTGGAAGGCGCAGTAAACGTGAGCAGGAACGGCGTGATGAAAAAACTGCAACCAGGCCAACAGGCCCGCATTCCGGCTAATAATAATATCACCGTTACCAATGTGGATATATCCGAAGCGGTGGCCTGGAAAAATGGCTTCTTCATTTTTGAACACGCAGATATCACCATGGTAATGCGGCAACTGGAACGATGGTACGATATTGAAGTAGTATATGAAGGCGCCCCCCCATCCATGCGCTTTGGCGGCGGTATGCAACGCAGCCTGCCCTTGTCGCGCGTATTAAATATTTTAGAGAAAAACCAGGTATTATTTAAGATAGATGGAAGAAAAATAACCGTTTTACAATAGTATCAGCACCCGATTTTTTAACATGCTAAATCAACCAATTATTGAATTAAGAAAGTATTGCTAGAAAACCAATGCCATTAAAAAACCAGTGATGGGCAAACATCACTGGTTACAGGCAATAAATTATCGTGTAAACTCATTTTTATCACCGAAATCAAATGTATGATTTTAACTGCTTTGTTCCAAAACAGAGAAGGGAACGCTCATGCGCTAAATCGCAAACCTGATCATCAGCACACCAATACATCAGAACCGCACCACCAATGCAGATCTTACTTACTGGCGCATACCGGCCCTGTGAAAAAAAACAATCAGCCAACCAAAATTTGGAGGATCATGAGGTTATCTGCTTTATTACTAATGGCTGGCGCACTACAAATCAGCGCCAAAGGCGTGGCGCAAAAAATGACCATGTCCTTAAAAAACACGCCGCTGTCGACGGTATTTACCAACATCAACCGGCAAACCGGTTACATCGTATTTTATAATTACGATGCGCTGCAAAATGCGAGACCCGTTACCCTGGAACTGAAGAATGTCAGCGTCCAGGAAGTACTGCATGTATCCCTCATGGGACAGGGGCTGGACTATACCATCGACGACAAAACCATCACGGTAACGAGAGTAGTGGCCAGGGTACCGGAATTACCCGTACTGCCTGCACAAATAGTGATTACCGGCCGTATTACGGATGAAAATGGAATTCCCCTTGCCGGTGTTTCCGTAGTGGTAAAAGGTACTACCAGGGGCACCCAAACCAATAACAACGGGGAGTATACAGTAGCGGTGAAAGATGAAAATGCCGTGCTGTCATTTACCTGCATCGGCTTCGAAAGAAAGGAAGTAGTGGTAGGAAGAAGCGGCGTGATCAGTTTACAACTGAAAGCATCCAATAACAAGTTAACCGGCGTAGATGTGGTGAATACCGGCTACCAGATGATATCCCGCGAAAGGGCTACGGGCTCATTTTCCGTGATTGATCCCTATCGCCTCCGCGCTAAATTGAAACCGGATGTAAAATCAGCCCTGGAAGGACAAGCCACCGGGGTAGTGTTGACCAAGGAAGGCAACCTCGAAATCCGTGGCGTATCCACTTTGCTGGGCACCGCCGCCAGCGCGCCCCTGCTCGTGATCGATGGCTATCCTACTTCTGCCGGGCTGGAATCACTGAACATCGATAACATCGAATCCATCACAGTACTGAAAGATGCAGTAGCTGCTTCTATCTACGGCGCCCGCTCCTCCAACGGGGTAATCGTTATCGCCACCCGCCAGGGAAAAAAAGGCGCGTTACAGGTAGAATATAAAGGCTCCACCGGCATCACCCTCAAACCGGAACTGAAGTACCTGAACAGGGCCTCTTCAGCCGATTTTGTGGACGCAGAAATAGAACTCTATAACCAGGACCCGAACGGTATACTCACCGATTATAACAACTACAGCAGCTTGTCGCGCGTAAACTACCTCCTGCTGGCAAAATCACAGGGGTGGCTAAACGAAAAAGATGCGGATGCACAGCTGGAAGCGCTGAAAAGCAACGACGGACTGGCACAGATGCAAAAGTATTATTTCCGGAACCAGTTCACCCAGCAGCATAACATCTCCCTCTCCGGCGGCAGCGACAAAAGCATGCTCAACGCAGCGGTAAAATATATTTCTAATCAGAACAATACCGTACGCAACACCGACAACCGCCTGATCTTTGATATGAAAAACGACTGGCGCCCCGGTAAACGCGTAGCAATAAGATTGTTTACCAACGTGAACTATGCCACCTCTTCAGCGCCGGTAAAAGGCTGGCAGGATATGCTCGCATTTACCAATACCTCGCTGATACAGCCTTATGACCTGATTGTGGATCCCGCCACCGGCGATCCGCTGACAATGGCATTTAAGAATAAGAAAAAAGCAGACCGCTATGCAGCGATGTCCGGCCTGAAACCACTGTATTATAACCCGCTGGAAGACCTGGGACTGGAAACAACTACTTACAAAACCCTGCAGCTCCGCCTGGGCGGTAACATTAATATTAAACTGCTGGAAGGATTAAGTATAGAAGCCGGCGGCTCCTGGAGCCGCGGCGATCAGCTGGGCAGAACCCTGTATGATAAAAATGCCTACCGGGTAAGACTCTGGTACGACGACAATACCTCTATCGCCAACCCATCCAAACATTATATCCCGGATGGCGCCGTGGTAAATGAAAACCGCAATTTTAACCAGAGCTATATGTTCCGCACCCAGCTGAACTTTAATAAGCTGGTCGCCTCCCGCCACCGCATTTCTGCGATCGCCGGAAATGAAATCAGCAGGAATACCGCCGACAACAATAACCTGCCAACCCGCTTTGGATATAACGACCAGGCAGGTACGTTTTCTACCTTTAATTATGCCGATTATAATGCCGGTAACTACACGGCAGATAAACTCGGTACCAGCAGCCCTTCTGCCAGCATCGGCAGTTACAGCTACCAGGATAATCGTTTTGTTTCCTGGTATGCCAACGGCTCTTATGAATACGACAACCGGTTTATCCTGAGCGGCAGCATCCGCCTGGACCAAACCAATTTTTTTGGTACCGATCCCCGCTACCGTTACAAACCTTTATGGTCTGCCGGCGGTACCTATAAGCTCGCAGAAGAGAAATTCTTTCACCTGCCATTGATAGATCGTCTCGACCTGCGCGCTTCCTACGGCATCAACGGCAATATTTCACTGAACTCAGGACCCTTCCTCATCATCGCACCAGGTTCTTACTCCAATTATACGGGAGATGTATCCTATGGCATTTCTTCTCCCCCCAACAATACCCTCCGCTGGGAAAAAACAAAGAGCACTAACTTCGGAGCCGACCTCTCTTTGCTGAACAGACGCATCAACTTAACGGTAGACTATTACCTCCGTAACAGCAGCGACCTGCTGGCAGCGGATGCGATCGATCCTACCAAAGGCTTTAGCTCACTCACCAAAAATATCGGGGAAGTAAGAAATACCGGTTACGAAATATCTATTGATGCAGATGTGATCCGCAAAAAAAACCTGGTATGGAATACCTTCTTCAATTTCAGTTATAATAAGAATAAGGTCCTTACCTATAATGTTACCTACCAGTACGCTTCTTCCATTACTAACGGTGCTATCAAAAAAGCAGGCGATCCGCTGGATGCCCTTTACAGCTACCGCTACGCAGGCCTGGACAATAACGGCGTATCGCAGTTTTATACAGCCAAAGGAGAAAAAAGCGGCGGCGGCAATGTGGCCGTGGGTGACCTGATATACAGCGGTACCCTGCGTCCGAAATATGCCATCAGCATGACCAACTCCTTCCGCGTGAAAAACTTTGACCTGTCATTTATGTTCATCGCCAAGTTAGGTAACGTGCTGAGAAGAGATGCTTTCAGCGGGTCTAATATCCTCAACAAACATGTGTCTGAAAGGTGGAAACAACCCGGCGATGAAGCAAAAACAATCTATCCGAAACTCAGCGACTGGAATATGGATATGTTTTATTTCCCTTATTCAGACATCCTGATAGAAAGTGCCAGCTATATGAAGCTGCGGGATATTACACTTACATATGATATCAACCCCCGCCTGTTGAAACGGATTGGTTTCACCGGTACAAGGATATACCTGCAAAGCAGGAACCTGTTTATGATCACGGCCAACAGCGACCATCGTGATCCGGAAACGTCTGAACTGAACCTTTCCGGCGGTACCGGTGCGTTTACAGAACAAGGCTTCAGCTCCCTGCCATTGAGGCCGGAGTTTTATGTAGGGTTATCATTCAGTCTTTAACATTTAATTGCGGCGATCATGAAACAGTCGATACTTATTCTACTCACCATCATCTCAGGCAGCCTGGCTTCCTGCAGCAAATTCCTGGACGTAAAACCAAAAGGAAAACTGATCCCTACAGAAGTGGCGGACTTCGACCACCTGCTGGACAATTCAAATATTGCCCAATGGGTTTTTCTCGATAACAACACAGGTTGCAACCTGGGGTATTTAACAGATAACCTGTCTTTGTCTGATGGTCTCGGTAATATCAACTACAAAGCCAACAACCATCCTAACATAGACCGGTACTGGGCCTACCTGTTCCGGCAGCCTTACAAAAATCCCGCTACTTCTGATTACTTCTGGGACTGGGGTACTTATCGTTCCATGGCTTATTTTAACAACGTAATAGATGGGGTCAATGGTATTACGAATCTAACTAACGAAAACCAGCAATATGCAAAACGGGTAGTGGCCCAGGCGTTGGTAAACCGTGCATGGTCCTATTTCATTACTACTATGGTATACGGGCCGGTGTACAAGCCTGGTTCGCCCAATGATACCAAAACTATTCCCTATGTGATCAGCTCCGATGTAGGGGCCACATTGCCGGATCTATCCACCCAGGAGCAGGCATTTGCCCTTGTTTCGAAAGATGTACATGCGGCATTGGCCGATATCCCGGAAGTAACCAACTGGCCATCGCGTCCTACCAAAGTGGCCGCACAGGCGCTGCTGGCATACTACCACCTGTTTACCCAGAAATACGACAGCGTGGTATATTACGCCAACCTGGCCTGGACAGCTGCCAGCGCAGGCGGAACGGATAAATTGATCTATGATTACAACGGCTTCTCCTGGACAGAGCCCACCAATATCATCAACAGCACCATTAAGGCACAGGATAACTTCCTGACTGCCGCCAACAGCCGTGAAAATTTATTTTACCGCAACATCGACGCAGGGGCGGGAAGATCTACTTCTTCCTATCCTTCGGATGAAGTGATTGCGTTGTATGACCAGGCAAATGACCTGCGCTTTAAATATTTCTTTTTAACGGCACCCGGTTATAAAACAACGTACAACAACGTTACCTACGACGATGGTAACCGCATCCAGTATTATCGTGGTTCCAAAACAACCATGACAGCAGGCTTCACCTATCCTGAACTGCTGCTGATGCGCGCCGAAGGATACGCCCGCACCAACCGTTTATCTGCCGCCATCGACGACCTTAATACCCTGCGCCGTTATCGCTATAAAACCGGTACACCGCCATTGGTCGTGGGCTCACAGGCAGAGGTGATACAGCAGGTGCTGGATGAAAGAAGAAGGGAACTGCCCCTGGGCTCTTTTAAACGTTTCCTGGATCTGAAAAGACTTTGCCTCGAAACCGGTAAGCCCTGGAGTAAACAAAAAGTGCAGCATAAAATAGGTACGGAAACATATAGCGGCACCATAGATTCAAAGGATTTTATACTTACGATATCGAATGTTGTACTTAAATTTAATCCACAGTGGAACATCCCGTTAGATGGAAGACCCTTTTAAATCAAAAACACATCCATATGAAACACATTTTTGTAACCATGCTGGCTGTATTGCCTGCCACACTTTTCGCCCAGGAAGGCAACTTTGTACTCAAAGGAAAAATAGGTAAGCTGGATGCACCGGCAAAACTGTTTTTAACCTACCGTGCCAATGGTGAAGTAATCAGGGATTCTGCCGCTTTAACACAGGGCGCTTTCGAATTCAAAGGTAAGGTCACCGATCCTGTAAAAGCTACACTGGTATTGCGTCATACGGCGCCCACCAATATGATGTCGTACAAATCGGATATGCTGGCAGTATACCTGGAAAAAGGCGCCATTACCCTGAGCGCCAAAGACTCCGTATACAACGCAGTCGTAAAAGGTTCCCGCCTGAACGATGATCAGCAACGCCTGCAGGCAAAACTGAAAAGCACCGGTGAACAGCGGGATCAGCTCACTGCCGATTACATCGCAGCCAGTGAAGAAAACCGTAAGTCAGAGGTATTCAGAAAATCTTTTGAAGAGAAGAATAAAGCCATCCGGGCAGAAGAAAAGAATATCTATAAAGCCTTTATTGCAGAAAATCCAAAGTCGCCCGTGAGCCTGGATGCGCTGCAAAGTTTCGCGGGCTCAATACCTGACAATGTAGATGAAATTGAAGCCGCTTACAATGCTTTATCTCCGCTGGTAAAGGACAGCAAAAGAGGAAAAGAAGTAGCTGGTATTATCAATGGCTGGAAACAAACCGCTATCGGTGCTACCGCACCGGTATTTACACAGAACGATACCCTGGGGAAACCCGTTAATCTGACCGATTTCCGCGGCAAATATGTGCTGGTGGATTTCTGGGCCAGCTGGTGCGGTCCCTGCCGCGCAGAAAACCCGCATGTGGTAGCTGCCTTTAATAAATACAAGGACAAACAGTTTACCATCCTCGGTGTATCGCTCGATCAGGCAAACGGACACGATGCATGGCTGAAAGCTATCCACACCGATCAGCTTACCTGGACACACGTATCCGATCTGAAATTCTGGGAAAACGAAGTCGCTAAATTATATGGCGTACGCGCAGTTCCTCAAAATTTCCTGCTGGACCCCAACGGTAAAATAGTAGCGAAGAACCTGCGTGGCGAGGCATTGGAAAAGAAGCTGGAAGAGCTGCTGCCGCGCTAGAAATTGTCTTTGCCCGGGATTTTTTTTGCCCAGGATTAAACTGATTTTGATGATTCAAAGGATTTTTTCTTTTTTGATTTTAAAAGATTAGGGAAGATATAAGCGAATTTGCTTGCATCTTCCCTAATCTTTAAAATCAAACTATAATCACAATAAAAAAATCCTTTGAATCATCAAAATCAGTTTAATCCTGGGCAAGAAAAAATCCCGGGCAAAAAGACAATTTCCGCTATTTTACTTTTTCAAAAGAATAATGCCCCTTTACATGTTTATTAAGATAAGTACCTTTTGATCCGGACGACTTCATCGCTAAATAAACAGCCTCCGGCACCTCCTTGTAATCGTATATCATCCCGGATACATAAATGATCCGAAGCGTGTGCGTATCAGCATAATAGGTCATATGGGCCACTACAGATGACGGCATATATACCCCGGCTCAATTATCATACCGGTGCCCGTATGCCAGGGCTTGTAATAGTATATCTTTGTTACCGGAAATCCGTTAGATTTGTTGCTTACAAAGGGAACCTGTTATAAACAATGGCGCTGCCAACAAACCCATTATACGTGTTACACACCTTTTCGACGGAAAATTTCCACACCACCTGTGACCAGCTGGCCGCTGCAGATCCGCAATTAAAGTTTATTATCAGTACCTACGGTTACCCGCCTATGTGGACAAGGCCCAACACCTTCGAATCGTTGGTGCATATCATACTGGAGCAACAGGTATCGCTGGCATCGGCACTGGCTGCCCTGAATAAACTGCGCGAAAAGATTACTACCATAACCCCCGGAAAACTGCTGACGCTAACAGACGAAGAACTAAAAGCCTGTTATTTCAGTCGCCAGAAAACGACTTATGCCCGGGCCCTTGCCAACGCCATTCAGCAACGGCAATTCGTTCCCAAAGCGCTGGAAAAGCTGCCGGACGAAGTGGTACGCGAAAAAGTGGTGGCACTGAAAGGTATGGGCAACTGGACGGCAGATATTTACCTGATGTTTGTACTCCGCCGCGCCGATATTTTCCCCATCGGCGACCTCGCCGCGGTAAACGCGCTGAAACAGGTAAAGCAACTGCCCAAAGAAACCAGCCGGGAACAACTGCTGGAAATTTCCGGCGCCTGGAAACCCTGGCGCACCGTGGCTACCATGATACTATGGCATTACTACCTGTCGCTGAGAGTAAAAGATAAATCCGCGGAGACCGCAAAAATTAAAAAGGCGATGTCGCTATAGCTCGCCATTGATGAAGGCAGCCGTAAGTAAAAGAAAAGTCGGCCAAACAAAATATAAGTTTACATTAGTCGAATAATTTTATCCATTGGAAAGACCATTTAAACAGGAAGAATTAGCAGTTCTGAGAAAAGGACGCTCCCCGCGTGCCAATGAAAGCAGCGATACGGCAGGTTGGCTGGGCTGCCTGGCATTCTTTATCGTCATTATTGCCTATGGCTGGCTGGCATCGTTACTCAGTATGCATGTAAGTATGTTTTGGGCAGCAGTGCTGCCTTTCCCCGTCATCGGCATGGTGTATCTTTTATATCGTTTTATCCTGAAAGAATTTATACCCGACGAATTTGGGCATGCAGTGATAGAAACCGTTACTGCAACGGATATCCAGATCAGTAGCAACGCTGACGGGTATACGATAAAGGTGTTACATCCCGACGGTGAAATTACCTGGTCCGGTGAAATGACAGTAGTGTATTTTGGTCATAATGAAGAGGGGTTTAGAAAAGTGTTGCGGTACTTAAAACTGGATGCTGCCATCACCGCTACCGGTTACCAGCTGCCTCTGGATACATTGTTAACGATGAGCAGTGATGTGTTGTGGGTGAGGTTTGAACCTGCTCAGCAATCCTCCACCTATCATTTGGGAAAGTGGGGATTAGCGGATTATTTCAGGACGGAATATGACCTGATCCGCAGCTCCAAAACGGATGCATTGGTTTTTGTTGGCCTTGATAGCGGCACTGCCGCCTATTTTGGCAATACTATTACGTTTGGGAGCAACAATATACAGTGCCTGCCTTATCCTATTTAGTGAGCCGGCCATTGATTAAACAATGCTTCCCGTTCCTTAAAATGTTGTTTGATAAATATCAACAGCAAATCGCCGGCAAATGTAATCGTGGCCTCATGTGAAGTATAGATCAGCCAGTTGAAGTCTGCATCACAATACATTGTTTCGTGACTGTTCAAATGAAACTCGCTGTGCGCAATCGCTGTGTAAATTTCTTCTTCCGTTACTTCCAGCAGATGTGTGGCTGCATGCTGATCCAGGAAGTCAGCAATAGATTGATAATCGTCTGCTGTTAATTCATTTTTAGGGAGAAATATTACTTCCCCGGGACTCTTCTCTACAACCGGATCCCAGTATTCGTTGTCATAATTCCATCGTTCCAGCAACTGTTGTTTGACGACCTCTTTTTCATTTTCGTTGAGCCGCCGGCGATAGGGAAGCGGCGCCACCTGTGCCAGGGCTTCCGGTGTAATGGTTTGTATAAAGCCGATAAATTTATCGCGCTCATCGCGGATAGCTGCTTTTTCAATGGCATTGTCCTCACTTTCTGTAAAGGAGGAGGCAGCCTCGTTCCCAATATGGATCAATGCTTCACGGCAGGCGGCCAGTGATGGATACGTTTGATCTGTGTATATTTCTATTTCACCCAGTATGGCAGCCAATGCATGATAGCGGGGAAATAAATTATAATCACTGTCAGAATACGTATACTCCGGGAAATCCTGCCCTGTACGTTCATTGACATACCTGTTGGCCCAGTAGGCATAATGTTCCTTACAGTAACGACGTGCGGCGGTAATCAGTGCAACGGTTTCGGTCATGCCGCAAAATACCAAATTATTGGAAAACCATAAATGGCTTCGTTGGGTGGTTTTTACTCTGCCCGCAAACTGTTGACCGGATTTATCAGCGCTGCCCGGATAGCCTGGAAACTTACGGTGCCCAGGGTTACCACCAGGGTGACCAACGCGGTAATAACAAATATCCATACTGATAGGCCGATGCGGTAATCGTATTGCTGCAGCCAGTTATGCATGAAATACCAGGCAACCGGCATGGCTACACTAAAGGAGATAGCTGTGAGCAAAAGGAATTCTTTTGTCAGAAGCGCCCATACGCTTACCACAGAAGCGCCGAGCACTTTTCTGATGCCGATTTCTTTTACACGCTGCTCAGCGGTGAAGGTGGCTAATCCAAAGATGCCGAGGCAGCTGATGAAGATGGCGAATAGCGCGAAAAAGGCGGATAGCTTGCTGATACGGTCTTCCGAAGAAAACTTCCTCGCATATTCCAGGTCAGCAAAACTAAATTTAAATGGCGCTGTGGGGGCGTATTTTTTAAGCACTGTTTCTATTTTGGCAAGCGCTTCAGGTGTGCCGATAAGGGGATTGATGCGAACTGTAATTTGACTGAGGTTGCCATAGTCCATCATGAATATCGCCGGCGCAGGATGTGCAAAAGGAGATTCCATGATCACATTCTTTATGACGCCGATAACCTGGTAGTTATTGTCATCAAATTTTATGGTGGAGCCTACGGGGTGCTCCAGTCCCATAAAGGCAACGGCGCTTTCATTCAGTATCATGCCGAAGGTATCAGTGGCAAAAGCCCTTGAAAAGTCGCGCCCGGCTGTAAATCGCCAGTCTACCGTTTTCCCGAAATCATGCGACACCCACGAAGTGGCAAAAGTCGGACGAAGATCTGCCGGTTTACCGGGCCAGTCGTATCCGGTCAGATGGGCGTAAAGCTCAGTAGCAGGATTGGACGCTTCGGCCATGTTTAATGCTCCCCCTGAGTTGATAAGGTCATTGCGGAGCGCATCATAATGCTGTTGCAACTCCGGAGTGGTCATCGCAATATTGATCAGTCCATTCCGGTCATAGCCCAACGGCCGGTTTCTTGCGTGCTGAATTTGTTTAAAGATGATAATGGTACCAATGATCAGCACTACGGAAACCGTGAACTGTAATACTACCAGCGCCTTCCTGGAAAATACCGGTGTACGGCCGGTTTTAAAGGTGCCTTTCAGTACTTTTAAGGTATTGAAAGACGAAAGATAAAAGGCGGGATAGCTGCCTGCCAGCAGGCCTGTGAGCAGCGTAAGAGAAATAACTTCTGCCCATAAGGTCCCGCTGTTCCACGGAAAGCGGATTTCCTTTTCGGCCAGTGCATTGAACCAGGGCAATGAAAATGCAGCCAGCGCCATGGCTAACAGCAGCGCCATCCCGGCGATGATCATGGCTTCTCCCAAAAACTGGAAAATAAGCTGGTGTTTTTCAGAACCGATCGCCTTGCGGATACCTACTTCCCGGGCCCTTTTCTGCGAACGCGCCGTATTAAGGTTCATGAAATTGATACAGGCAAGTAACAGCACAAACAAACCAATAGTGCCAAAAATCCATACATATCGAATAGCGCCGCCGGTATTTTTTCCATTGGTAAATTCGCCGTACAGATGCCATTTGCTCATCGGTTGTAATACAATTTCCGGGTCGTCGTGTCTGTCAGGTTTTCCTTTAAGCAAATCCCTTACAGCGCCCGCCACCGTTGCGAGTATGGCATGGTCCGCCAGTTCGGCATAAATAAAGAAGGAGTTGTTGTTCCAGGCGTCATAGGAATTTTTTATCCAGGCCTGGTCAGCAATGAGGTAGGACCATGGCAACACAAATTTTACGTTGGAAAAATTAGTGTTCCCTGGGAAATCTTCAAACACCCCGGTTACTTTTACACTGTTCTTATTATCTATACGGAGTACTTTGTTGATGGGATCTGCCGCTCCGAACAAGGCCTGTGCCACCGAACGGCTGAGCATAACGGAAGATGGATCATTTAATCCATGCAAGGTACCGGATACTATATCGGGTGATAAAATATCCATCAGTTCCGGTTCTCCGTACAGGCCATCCTGGTTGATTTTTTTATCGCCGTAGGCCAGTACATGCGGACCACTATTCCTGTTCAGCGCTACATGCTTGAAATGAGCGGCGTATTTGGAACGCAGTTCCAATGCCGCCGGAATCGGCATCACTGTTTCCGTGGAAATTTTATGATAGGCCGCATTATTCCAGTTGTGCATTACCTGCACAATACGATCGTAGTTTTTTAAAGACTTATTGTACGACGTTTCATCCGTTATCCATAAACCAATTAAAATAACTACCGCCATGCCAATCGCCAGCCCAAGGATATTGATAACTGCAAATCCTTTGTTGCGTGAAAGGTTACGCCATGTTATACGGAAATAGTTGCTGATCATAGGAGTGTTTATTAGCCGGAATGCATCCACAAAATAATGTACCGTTTTTACAACGGGAAGCCCTCACGTAATTATATATTATACAAATAATTTTATGTTCATTTTCATATCTACAGTGTTCAATTACGGACACCCCATTTCTGAATGAAAAATTCTTCCTATTTTTAATTAAAATATGAAATCAAATAACATAAAGTGAATAAGTACGAAAGATTGAAGAGTGATTTGGAAACCCACGGAACCGGAAAAATGAAAGCCTTTGGCACCTCAATGTTACCCATTCTGAAAAGCGGAACCCTCCTCACATTTGTAAAAGCAACTGATTATGCCATCGGCGATATTGTATTCTGTAAAGTAAAAGGCCGTTATATCGATGCGCATAAGATCATTAAGAAAGTAGAGAACAAAGGATGTTTAATCGCCAACAACCATGGATTCGAAAATGGCTGGACTAAAGTGATCTATGGAAAAGTAATTGTGGGAGAGTATGAGAATAAGATAATTTATAAGAAAGATTAAATTAGCAGATGCCTTGCTGCCCCACAGGCAAATAAACAGTTGATCCCACTTAAATGAAGTTAATAATAACAATAGTCGTTTGATATCCTTCCTTAAAATTTAATGGTTAAATTAGCTGTATGAAAGGTTTTTGGAGTTATTTCTGGATCATTTATATGCTTTTCTTCGCCATTCCTTTTCCCATGTTGCTATATTATAACACGGGATACGAAGAAAATGAACCCAGCCAGCCCTGGATGGCATTAGGTTTACTGGCGTTGGCGATTATATTGTGGACGATATTGCTGACAGGCTGGTTCAAAAAATGGGTATTGATGATCTTCCTGATGCGCCGAAATATTTTTCGGCTCCTGGAAGAAGGAACGCCGAAAGATGCCCGTGTGCTGTCGATGAAAGCATTGAGCACTGCGCCGAATGGCAGCGTGGCTACAGAAATAAGTTGCTCATTAAAAAACTTTGCAGGCGCCGATATTACCGAACAGCTATCTGTCAAGGATACCAAGCCGGAACTAAGACGATACGATATCGGGAAAACGGTTCGGTTAAAGATCGATGAAAAACTCAAAGCAATCCCTTATCTCACCATCGATGGAGTACAGGTGACTATCAAGCCGTTTCGGCTGATCATGATTTGTGTACTCTGGCTCCTGGTAGCAGCTGCTGTAGTATACTACGGTATATTTTCGTATACATTGGAAAATAATGGAACCGGCTGGCGTTTCCTCAAATTTTATCATCCGCTGGTATTATGTCCGCTGATCTTAATCGGTTCCCGTATAGGACTGGGATGGTTGCTGGGGCTTTTTACAGGCGGCTCTCCGGAAACCAACCTGCACTTTAAATATTACGGACTGCGTACAGATGCAAAGGTTTTGTCGGCCGAACAAACCGGTACCTATATCAACGAACAGCCGCAGGTACGGTTTGAATTACAATACCAGGATGACCTTGGAAAAACCCACGTGGTGTCATTAAAGAAGATAGTATCACTGATGGATCTGGGAACAGTAAAGCAGGCGCCTATGCCCGTTTTCTATTTAAAAGACAAGCCGGAGCAGGTGGCGTTTGCCAGTGATGTGGAAGCATAAAAACAATAGGATGAAACAACAGATACAGAAGATACTAGGCATGATACTGATCGTTGGATGTGCCTCCTGTAGCCAGTTCCGGGATTCCATACACGATACGCTGTATGGCACTCAAAGAACAACACCGGTCAACAGCAGCAGTAGCAGCACCGCAGGACGGATCATGGAATCCGGCAGCGACACGGTGAGGATTGAGTTCAGTACCAGCAGCAGTTCCACTACCGTCACCCATTCCATCACATCTTCCTCCGGGATAGCAAGCCCCGGTTTTCTAGGTAACAGCTCCCGGCTTAAAGCGGCGGAACTGTCGCTGCGTAAACTGCCGGCCTTCTCCCGAAAACAGATCTACCTGTATCGGTTTATTCACTTCTATGATGACGGAAGAATTAATGTACAGCTGCAAAATCCCGAAAACCCGGAATACGTGGATGAGTATAGCTATCGCAAGGGTTCCTGGGAAACGCCCAAACCGGTACAACTGTCTGTGCACGACAATATAAAGAAATCGCTGGTGAAACTGGATGATGTTGATTTTGAAAATGCAGGCAAAATATACCGGCACTACAGTGCCAAAGCAAACGGCGTAACAGGCGCCCCGCCGCTTACGCATGTATACGCCGTATTTGATAACAATACGATCAGCTGGTATCCCCAATCCATTAGTGGCAGCAGGGAACGGTATTTTATCAGTTTTGAACCCAATGGCGACCTGAAAAGCTTTTACCGGCAGTAGGCAAACCGTTTTTTTTCTTGTATGTTAATGATGTTAGGAAAGCTAATAATAATTTTTTATTTCTAAACATTCTCCTTATTTTCATGCTCGTATTATAGACCTTGAAGTAAAAATAACCATAGCATGAAATCCGGAAGGCCCTGATTGATCATCTCTCTGTTTCTTTGTTGTCATTATTGTGGATCGTGAAGCATACCCGCTTAGCGATGAGATGGATTGTTTTCCTTTGTTAATCATGAAAGATTGCCGGTGCATCGTTGCCGGTTGTAAAACTTATATCCTGCAGGATTGTCTGTTAATTATATTTAATCACCCCTCAAAATGTAATCTATTATGGGTATTATCGTTTTTTATGAAGGCAACAATGGTTCGCAGAACATTGTACAGACCGTGGAAGATGTACCAGGACAAAACTTCCGCCCGGTAAAGAATGACGAAATCAGATCCTGTAAATTGTATGGCGTAAGACCAGGTTGCGAGATCACGGTGTATGACTCCCCGGATGGTTCTATGTCCGACGACTTCAGCATCATTAATGTAAAAAGGGTTTCCCCTGAGTATACTGTGGATACCTTCGAAAGGAGCTATGAAGATGATTATGTGGTAGTTTCCTTTATACGGAATAACGGCCTTGATGGCAAAGTATCCCGTATTAAAATCAACTAATCGTATAGACGGCTAAAATTTCACACCTGGTTAGGAGAACAGCCAGCTCTCGGAGCTGGCTGTTTTAAACAGTGTGCGGTGTTTATGCATCCGGCTTTTTATTCACCTGGTCCCTGAAGGCTTTCGGAGTTTGCTGCGTTCTGGCCTTAAATACCGTAGAAAAATAAGCGGGAGATGAAAACCCGCATGCATAGGCTATTTCTGATACCGAAAATTTGGAATTCATCAACAGGTAACGTCCTTTCCTGATGCGCGCATCAAGGATATAGTCGTTAACGTTACAATTCAGCAACTGTTTTATTTTACGGTATAACTGCATTTTGGAAATAGATAATTGCTGGCAGATATCTTCCACACTAAACTGATCATTGCCCAGGTTTTCTTCAACGATAGCGTTGAAATCATTGACAAACTTACGGTCCGTCTTATTGGACTGCGTGGTGTGTACACGGGTTTCCGGTTCCGCAATATAGTGATCCTTCAGCAAGGCGCGGTTGTTCAGCATGCTGCTGATACTTTCCGACAGGTACTTCAGGTTAAAGGGTTTGCTGATATAGGCGTCAGCGTTATGCTGCATCCCTTTGATCCTTTGTTCTTCGCTGCTGTTGGCACTTAGCAGGATTACCGGTATATGCGAAGTACGGATATCTTTTTTTAATGTTTGTAATACCTGTATGCCGTCCATGCCCGGCATCATAATATCACAGAGTATCAGGTCGGGAACGTGCTGGAAGGCCATTCTCAGTCCATCTTCCCCACTGCCGGCATGAAACACTTCGTATTGTTCACGCAGGAAATCTACCAGGAAATGGTTCAGCTCAGGATGATCTTCGATGATCAGCAGGGAAAGCGTATGCGTGGTGCCAGTGGTGGGAACGGCAGGCGCCGGAATACTATCTTCCGCATCGGCTATATAACTATGCAGCGAATGATTAATAACATTCATGCTTTCGTCTTCCTGTTGTATTTCTTCCGGCGCAAAAGGAGTGGAGTTGCCGGGAAGACTTATACTGAAAGTAGTGCCTGCGCCTTTACTGCTCTTTACCCGGATACTGCCGTGATGCAATGAAATGATTTCTCGCGTGAGCGCCAGTCCTATGCCCGTGCCCTTATGTTCATTGTTCCTGCTCTGGTAGAATAGTTCGAATGCATGTGCCAGGGTGTTTTCGTCCATACCTGCGCCATCGTCTTGTATATGAATAACCGCTTCCTGGCTATGCGCCGGCCTTTCGAGGTAAATGTGCACCTTGCCATAATCAGCCGTAAACTTGAAAGCGTTGGAAAGCAGGTTGTATAACACGCGATCAAACAGGTGCTGATCAAACCAGGCTTTGATACCGGGTTGCCGGCTTACCAGCCGGAAGTCGATATTTTTTTTGGCGGCTACACCTTTATAAGCCTCCATGATATCGATCATAAACGATTGCAGATCGTTTTCCGCTACCTTCAGTTGCAGCTTGCCGCTTTCTATGCGGCGGAACTCCAGTAACTGGTTAACCAGCCGCATGAGGTGGATCACATTTCTGCGCATCAGCTCCAGCTGCTGCTTTTGCGGGGCCGATAGCTGCCGGCTGCCCATCAGGTTTTCCAGCGGCGCCTGTATCAGGGTGAGCGGGGTGCGGAATTCGTGCGACAGGTTCGTGAAAAAAGTAAACTTGGCTTCGGTGGCTTCTTGTGCTTTGGCGGTCATTTCCACCAGCTGATCACGCTGCAGCAGTATTTCATCCCGTTGTTGCTTTAACTGGTGATTGATGCGCCGGTTGGTACGCAATATAAAGAACAGCACAATTCCCAGCAGGAAAGCAATACACAGGGTAGTAACTACAATCCGCAACAGGTGCTGCTGATCCTGGTAAAGGGAACGCTGCTCCTGCAGCAACGATTGCTGTTGCTCTATTTCCTGGTGCTGGTCCTGTATTTTATCGATCTGCAGCCGCATCAGTTTTACATTGCTGCTGTCTATCAGTACGGTTTGCAATAAGGTATTGCGGGGTACCTTTTTCCCGGCCAGTATGTCGGCCGCCATGCTGATGGCTTCTTTTCCGCCGCTGGGATACAATAGCGAAGCGCTCAGTATGCCCCGCGATACCAGGTCAATACCCGCATCGGGATAAGGCGAGGCATCCACGCCAATAAACCGTTTAGGCGCCATGCCTTTGTCGCGGCAATAACGGTACATGCTATACGCCATCACATCATTCTGGGCGAAGATGACGTCTGCCTGTCGCAGGGCAGAATCATTTTTTGCGGCGGCAGCCTGGGTTTTATCGGCCACCCAGCTACCTTCCAGTGTGGCAATCAGGCGCAGCCCGGGAAAGCGCTCCAGCGCATCGTGGAAACCCTGGTGCCTTTCTACGGTTGGGGACGATCCTCTTAGGCCGGTTACTTCTATGATACGCCCTTTACCACCCAGCTGGGCGGCAATGTAGTCGGCCGCCAGTTTACCAATATTATAGTTATCCCCGCCAATGTAAGCGGTGAAGGAATCGGTGGCTGCCTTGCGGTCCAGGATAATCACCGGTATGCCTTTACCATATGCGGTGGCTATCACCGGCGCCAGCGGTGCTGCTTCATTGGGCGATACTACCAGTATATCTATCTGCTTGGCCAATAATTCGGTGATCTGCGCTGCCTGTCGCTTGCTGTCGCTTTCCGCATCCTTATATAATAACTGCATCTCCGGATGATAGAAAAGCTCCCGCTTCATTTCCGTGAGCATGTTCCGGCGCCAGTCGTCGTTACCGGTACACTGGGAAAAACCAATGCGGTATTTCGGCGCCGTTTCCTGCCGGCATGCTGTTACATATAACAACAATGGCAAGCAAAATAAACAGAGATATCTTTTCAATTGTGCTGGCAACGTGGTAGCAATTTTGGTCGCGTGGTAATGTTCCTATTTCTAAAAACAATGATACAAAATTGAAAATGATATCCGGAGAATATATCTATACTAATGTGTAAATTATTGACTAATAAATATTTAATAGATTTTCGAAAGAAGTTGCCATTTTGAAAGAAACGGGTGCTATACAGTAACAGCAGCCCTCCCGAAAGCACTAGGTTTGAAGCGCAATCACAGTCATCACGTTATGAAACCTTACAGGTGCATTGTCTTTTCCACAGATAAAATGTCCTGCGGGGTTCCATCCTACTAAAAAAAATATGCGCAACAACATTGTTTTCTTCTGGGCTTTTGTAGTAGCACTTGGCGGTTTTCTTTTCGGTTTTGATACAGCCGTGATTTCCGGGGCAGAGCAACACATTCAGCAATATTGGCAGCTAACGGCCATGCAACATGGATTTACGGTATCCATTGCTTTAATAGGAACCGTTTTTGGCGCCCTCGGCGGCAGCCTGCCATCCGATAAACTGGGTCGCAGGGCTACGTTGTTATTGGTAGCCCTGGTATATCTCGTGTCGGCTGCCGGTACGGCCATGGCTACCAACTGGTACTTTTTCCTCCTTTGCCGCTTCATCGGCGGACTAGGGGTGGGAGCATCTTCTGTTACGGCGCCGGTCTATATCTCCGAAGTATCGCCTGCCGCTTACCGGGGAAGAATGGTGGCGCTGTTCCAGTTCAATGTGGTATTCGGCATTCTCATCTCTTATTTATCCAACTACTTTATTGGCGGCTATGGCGGAGAAAATTCCTGGAGGCTCATGTTGGGTATACAGGTGTTGCCTGCGGGGTTGTTCCTCCTGTTATTACGCTGGGTACCGGAAAGTCCGCGCTGGTTATTATTACATCAGAAAAAGGAAACGGCTGCTATTGATACATTGAAAATCATTAACCCCGACGGCTACGAGGAAGATATTAATACCATCCGCCAATCCCGGCAACAGGCCGCAGGGGCGCCAAAAGAGCGCCTTTTTTCCAAAAAATACCGGATTCCGGTGATGCTGGCGGTATTGTTTGCTGTCTTCAACCAGGTATCAGGCATCAATGCCATTATTTATTATGCCCCCCGCATTTTTGAAATGTCAGGTATGGGAGCGGGTTCTTCTTTGCTGTCGACCGTAGGCCTCGGCATTGTGAACTTCATATTCACGTTAACGGCTATGCGGTTTATAGACCGGATAGGCCGGCGTCAGCTGATGCTGATCGGTACGGTGGGTCTTATTGCCACCCTGGGACTCGTGGCTGTTTCTTTTTATATGCATACCGGCGGCATCGCCGTGATCTCCTACCTGCTGGTATACATTGCTTTTTTTGCTTTTTCACAGGGGGCGGTGATATGGGTATTTATTGCAGAAATTTTCCCTAACCAGGTACGCGCCAAAGGACAAACGCTGGGAAGCTTCACTCATTGGATCATGGCGGCCATTATCGCTTTTACATTTCCTTATCTCGCCAGCCACATCGGCGGTGGTCATATCTTCCTTTTCTTCTGTGTGATGATGGTGTTGCAGCTGCTTTTCGTGTGGCGCTGGATGCCTGAAACAAAGGGACAAACACTGGAAGAAATAGAAATGACAATGGTTGTACACTAAAAAAAATGAGGATGACTAAATATAACATCGCCTGTTTGGGTGAAATATTATGGGATCTGTTACCCGGCAAAGAACTGCCCGGTGGCGCACCAATGAATGTAGCCTATCACCTGCAAAAGCTGTCGCAACAAGTGGCTATGGTATCCCGTACGGGTACCGACGATTATGGTGGCCGCCTGTTGCAGCTCATGGAAAAAATGAATCTCGATACCGGTTATGTGCAGGCAGACGATACCTATGCTACCGGAAAAGTAAATGCCTGGATGGATGAGCATAACGATATGCAGTACGATATCCTGTTCCCGGTAGCCTGGGATCATATCAGTTGGAACCCGGCACTCGAAGTTTTACTAAAGGGAGATGAACTACAATATATCGTATTCGGCAGCCTGATGGCAAGGCACGAAGCCTCCAGAGAAACGCTCCGCAGGGCATTGCAATCGCCCGCACAAAAGGTGCTCGATATAAACCTGCGCGCCCCCTGGTACTCACGCGATACCCTTGAATGGCTGATGAGCAACTGCCAGGTGCTAAAACTGAATGTGGCCGAGCTGGAGCTGATCAGCGCCTGGTATGGCTTGTATGCCAATCAGGAAGAACGTATCCTGGCGCTGGTAAACCGTTTTCATATCACCACGGTGGTCGTAACGCTTGGCAGCAAAGGCTGCATGGGATACATCACGGGGGCATTCCACTACCAGGAAGGGCAGCCGGTAACCGTAGCAGACACCATTGGCAGCGGCGATGCGTTCCTGGCAGGTTTCCTGGTATGCCAGCTCCAGCAACGTTCGCCGGCTTATAGTCTTGCGTTTGCCAACGCGCTCGGTGCTCTCGTGGCTTCCCGCTCCGGTGGCTGCCCGCAATACGATACCACGGAAATATACACGTTGATGAAAATACCACAGATCGGTTAGTCGTCTTACAATATCCACACCACCCATTTCACAAATTCCATTATGAAAAAATTGTTTTACTTATTACCAATGCTGCTATTTGGCCTGTATGCCATAGCACAACAACGGACCATTACCGGTACCGTTACCAGCAAACAAAGCGGTACACCGCTGCCCGGCGTTACAGTGCAGGCCGGCAACAGGAATACCATTACCAATGCCGGCGGGCAATTCACCCTGCAGGCCTCCCCGGGGGAAGTGCTTAATTTTTCCTACATCGGTATGAAGCCCCTGTCGCAAAAGGTGGCAGAAGGAAAAATGGCTGTTACCATGGAAGAAAATGCCACAGACCTGAATCAGATCATTGTTACCGGCTATCAGACCCAAAAAAAAGCAGATCTTACCGGCGCAGTATCCGTGGTAAATGTCAGTGAAATAAAAGACATCCCACTCGGCAATCCTGTAAAAGCATTGCAGGGCCGCGTACCTGGCGTGTTTATTACTACCAACGGCGATCCCAACAGCAGCGCTACGGTAAGGATACGTGGGGTAGGCACCCTGGGTAACAACGATCCGCTTTATGTGGTAGATGGTATTCCTACTAAAAGAGGATTACAGGAGCTGAACCAGCATGATATTGAATCCATCCAGGTGTTGAAAGATGCCTCCGCAGCTACCATCTATGGCTCCCGCGCGGCAAATGGCGTAATCATTGTCACCACAAAAAGAGCAAAGAAAGGATACAGCCGCATCACCGCCGACATCTCCGCCTCTTTACAAAATTACAGTACCAAACTAAAAACACTGAATACGGAAGGCCGCGGCCGCGCTTACTGGCGGGCCGCCGTAAACGATCATACCGACCCGAACAACAACCAGATCTATCAATACGACTGGAACGGCGACTATAACAATCCTGTACTTAACAAAATAAAATTGCCGGAATTTATCGATGCCGCTAAAACAATGAAACCGGCAGATACTTACTGGTACGATGAAATTGCACAAACGTCGCTGTTACAAACCTATAATGTATCTATTGCCAATGGCAGCGAAAGAGGCAACTCCTATTTTTCTGTTGGCATGTATAATAATAAAGGCATCGTAAAAGCAACCAACCAACGGAAAATAACCGCCCGTTTTAATACCGATTACTCTTTCTTCAAAGGACGTTTGAAAATCGGTGAAAACCTTTCTGCTACCTATACAAAAGACGCGCTGGTACCCGCTACAGACATTCTTTTTGCGGCGCTGGTGCAACAACCCGTAGTACCTGTACACACCGTAGGCGGCGGCTGGGGCGGCCCTGCACCCGGTATGACCGACCGCCAGAATCCTGTACGCCTCATTGAAGACAACCGGCAAAATAAAAGCAACTTTGTACGCCTGTTTGGTAATGCCTGGGCCGACCTGGAAATTATTCCCAACCTGCATTTTAAAAGCAGTTACGGTATCGATTATAATGGCACCTATCAGCGTACCCTGCGTAAATCTTATACTTCCGGGTTCCTGTCAGATAATTCCAATTTCTCCCAAACATCACAGGACTACAACGGCAACTGGGTGTGGCAAAATACCCTTACCTACAACCTGTCCCTGCAAAAACACCGGTTCGATTTCCTGCTGGGCGCAGAACAGATCAAATACATGGCGCAGAATTTCTATGCCAGCAGACAGGGATATGCACTGGAAAATATCGACTACGCCTACCTGAATGCAGGATCCTCCAATAAGGATAACGGGGGTACCGGTAGCGGCTATACGTTGTTATCCTATTTTGGAAAAGTCAACTATTCCTACGACAACAAATACCTGGCTTCTGTAACCCTGCGCCGCGACGGGTCTTCCCGTTTTGGTAAAGAGAACCGTTTTGGGATGTTCCCCGCAGTATCATTGGGATGGCGGGTAAGCGAGGAAAAATTCCTGAAAGAAAACCTGCCTTTCCTGTCTGATCTGAAACTGCGCTACGGTTGGGGAAAAACAGGAAACCAGGAAATTGCTAACAACGCTACATATACGCTGTACTCTGCTATTTATGGTATTGATCCTACCTGGGATTTTGATAATGGAAGCGCCTATGATCTCGGCGGCGCAGGCTCAGGGCAGCTGGCATCCGGCTACACGCTGATACAACAAGGTAATTCAGCGCTCAAATGGGAGAGCACACAGGAATCCAATGCAGGTATTGATTTCGGGTTATTCAACAATCACCTTACCGGTTCAGTGGATTACTTTGTAAAGAAAACTTCCGACATCCTCATTAGTCCCGCTTACCTGGCGGTGATAGGAGAAGGCGGTACCAAATTCGTAAACGGCGCCTCCATGCAAAACAAAGGACTGGAAGTATTGCTGTCGTACAACGGTAATATTGCGCCCGGATTGTCGCTCACCGTTACCGGAAACGTAGCTACCTACCGCAATAAAATTACGCAGCTGCCCGCAGAAGTGCTTACTTCCTATCCCGGCAACGGACAGGATAAAACAATCCTGGGCCGCTCTGTTAATTCCACTTTTGGTTATGTGGCAGATGGATTGTTCCGCTCCCAGAAGGAAGTAGACGACTATGCCAACCAGATCGGTAAAGGCATTGGGCGTATCCGGTATAAAGACCTGAATGGTGATAAAGTGATTGATGATAAAGACCGCGACTACATCGGCAAGGGAGATCCGGATTTTACATACGGACTGAACGTATCGCTGGAGTATAAACACTTCGACCTCACCTTCTTCCTGCAGGGAATACAGGGTATACAGGTATACAACACCTACAAAACATATACGGACTTTTCTTCCATCTGGCCGGGTACTAACTGGGGCGCACGTACGCTCGATGCGTGGACGCCGCAGCATCCGGATGCCACCGTACCTGCCTTAACACTGGTAGACCGCAATAACGAAAACAGAACATCCACTTATTTCCTGGAATCAGGTTCCTATCTGAAACTGAGGAACCTGCAGCTGGGCTATAGTTTCCAGCACTTGTTCAGCAAGCGTTTGCAAACAGCAAGGGTGTATGTACAGGGCAGTAATCTGCTGACATTAAAAAGCAAAAGCTTTACTGCCACAGATCCCGAAAATCCCAACAACGCTTACCCTATCCCGGTGATTGGTACCATTGGATTAAACCTGTCTTTTTAAAACAGCAAACATCATGAAACACAAGAAATATATATTTTTATTAGGCTGCCTGTTGCTGGGTGCATGCAGCAAATTCCTGGATCAAACGCCACAAGGTGTTATTGCCGGCGATGATCTTAACTCGCCGCAGAATTTGGAGAAAATGGTGGTAGCCGCTTATTCATCACTCGGCAATGATCATTATACCGCTCCCTATTCCAGTATGTGGCCATATGGCAATATCCGCAGCGGGGATGCCTATAAAGGTGGCGACGGCGCCGGTGATATCAGCGACTATCATTTTTACGAAACGTTTTCACTGAACCGTGTGGATAACGGCTCCTCCGATTTGTTGTGGTTTCGGTTGTACGTGTGTATTGGCCGGGTGAACGACGCGCTGGGCCGTTTGAATAAAGTGCCCGATAATACTTTTTCACAGAAGCAGACCAGGCAGGCGGAGATGAGGTTTTTAAGAGGGCACTATTATTTCCTTTTGAAAGAGCTGTTTAAATACGTGCCATATATCGATGAAAATGCGCCAAAGGAAAGCTATGATACTATTTCCAACAGGACATACAGTAATCAGCAGCTATGGACAAAGATCGCAGAGGATTTTACTTTTGCCGCTGCGCATCTCCCCGATATACAACCCGAAGCCGGAAGGGCCAATAAATTTGCAGCAAAGGCTTACCTGGCCAAAACATTGTTATATGAAGCCTATAAACAGGATGAAAATAACCAGGTAACCGGTATAGATGCCACATTGCTGCAGCAGGTAAACAGTTTGTGTGATGAAGTGATCAACGCCGGCAAATACCATCTGGCTGCCGATTTCGCCAACAATTTTTTATCGAAAAACGAGAATGGCCCGGAGTCCGTTTTTGCCATCCAGTATTCGAAAGATGATGGTACGCCCAAGGGCCGACTCGACTACGGTCATGCACTCGATTATCCCATGAACCAGGAATATGGCTGCTGTGGCTTTCATTCGCCCAGCTATAACCTGGTGAACGCATTTAAAACGGATATCAACGGCTTACCGATGTTTGAAACTTTTAACAATGTCAACATCAGTAAGGAAAGTGATTTCCTGGCCAATACTTTTGATCCGCGTTTAGATCATACTGTAGCCATACCGGGGCATCCCTATAAATATAATCCTGCATTCCTGTTTCAGCGCTCCTGGACCCGCGCACCGGAAGTATATGGCAGTTATATGAGTTTGAAAGAAGTGGTATTACCTACAGATCCGCTCTTCCAGAAAGTACCGCCTTTTATGTCGAGTTCCAAAAACTGGGAAATTATACGCTTTGCTGATGTGTTGTTGTTCAAGGCAGAAGCGCTCATAGAACTGGGCCGGCAAAGCGAAGCGCTGCCGCTGATCAACCGGGTAAGGGAAAGAGCCGCTGCCAGCACCACCCTCTTAAAACAGGCAAATGGTAATTTTACATCCAGCTATAAAATGGGTACTTATCAACCCGGCATAAACTGTACCTGGACGCCGGATTTTGCCCGGAAGGCGCTGCGCTGGGAGCGCCGTCTCGAATTTGCTATGGAAGGCAGCCGCTTCTTCGACCTGGTTCGCTGGGGTGTTGCAGCGCAATACCTCAATGCGTATTTTGCAGTAGAGAAAACACGCAGTGCGCATTTAAACGATGCCTCGTTTAAAAAGGGAAGGGATGAATACCTGCCCGTACCACTTAACCAGATCAACTACAGCAAAGGATTATACAAACAAAATACCGGCTGGTAAACTATAAACATTATCTTTTTATGATGAAGCAGAAACTCTTTTCCATACTGGCAGCAGGTATATTGCCATTCATGCTGCAGGCGCAGGATAAACCAGTGCCTACGCCGCAATGGCGGCCGGTGTATCATTTTACCGCGCCCCAAAACTGGCTGAACGATCCTAACGGGCTGATCTGGATAAACGGCGTGTATCACCTGTATTATCAACACAATCCATTCGAAAATAAATGGGGACATATGAGCTGGGGACATGCTACCAGCAAAGACCTGCTACATTGGCAACATTTGCCGGTGGCCATCCCCGAAATAGAAAGCAAAGACACCACCACCTGGATCTTCTCCGGTTCTGCAGTATGGGATAAACACAACAGCAGCGGCTTTGGGAAAAATGGCAAAGGACCTGTAGTGGCCATCTATACCGCCGATCAGCCTAAACAACAGAAGGAATCACAGTTCATCGCGTACAGCAATGACGGTGGTCTTACTTACACTAACTACGCCGCTAACCCCGTAGTGGATATCCATAAAAAAGATTTCCGCGATCCCAGCGTGATCTGGCTCGAAGATCAGCAGAAATGGCTGATGACAGTAGCGGTGCCGGCAGAACATAAAGTACAGTTTTACAGCTCCGTAAACCTGAAAGACTGGAAGTTGCTCAGCGAATTTGGTAACCAGGGTGATACCCGGAAAATATGGGAATGCCCTTCGCTCACGCCTTTATTGGTGGATGGTAATCCGGCAAAAAAGAAATGGTTACTGATGGTTTCTTCAGGAAACCGCGCCGCTGCTACCGGTATGCAATATTTTACCGGCGATTTCGACGGTACCACCTTTACCAACGACAACCCGGCGTCTGCACAGTTATTTGTGGATGAAGGCAAAACATTCTATGCCGCTATTCCCTATAACCACCTGCCGGATAACCGGCATACGATGATAGGCTGGCTGATGCCGTTTGAAACCGCTACCCATCCATGGCGTGGACAAATGTCTATTCCCCGCGACCTGGCGTTGAAAACAACGGAAACGGGTATACGTTTATTCCAGCAGCCGGCAGCGATATTAAATGCTTACCTGGATAAACTTCCCGCAACAAAAAAATGGCAGCAGCAAAACATATCGTTGGAGGGCAAAGAACTGCCGTTGAACAACCGGCAGCGTTTTAATACCAACACCAACTGGATTGATGCCACTTTCACATTGGGTACTGCTACAGATCTTGGGTTGAAAGTAGCACAACATAATGATGGCAGCAGCGTGGTAATAGGATATAGCAATACCCGTCATCAGCTTTATATTACTGCAGGAAAAGAGGTGCAGCAACTGGACGTGATGCCGGTAAACAACCGTATCCGTTTGCAGGTATTGTTTGATAAATCTTCGCTGGAGGTTTTTGTAAACGACGGGGAAAAGGTGCTGACTACATTGGTATTCCCGGATAAAGCGGCCACCGGTTTTTCTGCTTTTGCTGAAAATGGAAGCGCACAGTTGAATAGTGTTAAAGTATGGAATCTTGATAAGTAAGCATTAAATATAAAAGAGGTCGTTTTCAAATGAATTGCCCCAAAAAGTGTTTGGCTTTTTGGGGCAATTCATTTGAAACGGCCTTTGATACCTGTTTTATTATACTGTGTCCGCATAGTAGTGTCCGGCCAGCAGAGTAGTTAATTTTATACCCTGGTCTTTTGCAGCCGGGTAGTTTCCCTTACCTTGGAGGCCTAACGTTACCGGATGAAAAAGAAAATCCACAGGTATCTGAACATCGCAATTGCCGCTGTTTGGATGATCAACGGTTTATACTGCAAAGTACTTAATGGCGTACCGCGGCACCAGCAGATTGTAGCCCGTATCCTGGGCGCTGACCATGCAGCCATGCTTACCCGTACTATTGGTTGGCTGGAAGTGTTAATGGCGGCATGGGTACTGTCGAACGTAAAGTCCCGTTGGTGTGCCCTTACGCAGATCCTGCTCGTAGCCACTATGAACATCATTGAATTTTTGCTGGTACCTGATCTGCTGTTATTTGGAAGAATAAATATTGTTGTAGCCGCTTTTTTTATCTTTATAATATACTGGAATCAGTTCCGTTTTTACGGTGCCAAAACCATTAGTTGATGTTATCCTTTCTTAAAAATCATCCTTTTGCGGTAGAAGCATATTTTGAAAGCTCACTGGTGCTGGCATATGCAGTACCTGCGGCGGCATTGCGCCACCTGGTACCTGCCAAGCTGGAGCTGGACCTGTTTGATAACCGATGGGCCTTTGTGGCGGTGGCAGTGGTGAAAACGCGGCAGCTGCGGCCAAAGGGATTCCCGGGTTTTATGGGTCACGATTTCGTGCTGACAGGCTACCGCGTTTTTGTGCGGTATACCAACAGCAAGGGAAAAAAACTCCGCGGATTATATATCCTGAAATCGGAAACAGATAAAAGGAAGATGGAATTCTTCGGCAACCTGTTTACCCATTACAATTACACCACTACCGATATTGAAGTGAAAAATGAAGCAGGTATGATTCGGGTAACATCTGCGCAATCAGCTGTCAATATCGCTGTTCAGCTGAATGATCCGGATGCCGGGTTGCCGGCGGGATCGCCTTTTAACACCTGGAAAGAAGCCCGTCGTTTTGCCGGTCCTTTGCCTTTTACATTTAACTGTGATAATGTATCCGATAAAGTACTGATCATTGAAGGTGTACGGGAAAACTGGACACCAAAACCGGTAGCTGTCATTGCTTCGCAGGTAGGGTTTATGAACCGGCCGGAGTTACGTGATGCGGTGCTGGCCAATGCATTTTGGGTAGAGCATATTCCGTATTACTGGAAAAAAGGTAAAGTAGATATATGGAAAGGGTAACACGAAAACCCTTTCAGGGAGTTTTCAATATCATCCGGTTTAACTGGCATTTCTATTTGCTGTCGGCAATGCTGCTGGCAGCCGGTTTGTTTTTCCGCCATCTTGTTCCCGTGCAGGTATTGTTATGGGCGCTCGTCGCTGCCACCGTTTTGTCACTGGGTGTTTCGTGGTATATCTACGACGCGTCCCGTTTGTATGAGCTGCAATGGCTGGATGGGTTGCATATTCACAGCGGAGCGCAGATCGTGAACATCAACGCGGGCTTTGACGAAACCAGTCAACTGCTTTCACAGAAATATCCGGGGGCGTTGCTGCGCGTTTTCGATTTTTACGATCCCGCAAAACATACCGAGGTATCTATAGAGCGTGCGAGGAAAGTATATCCTGCCTATCCGGGTACTGAAACCATCAACACATCGGCGATACCGCTGCCTGCCGCGTCGGCAGATGTTATTTTTCTGTTCCTGGCGGCCCATGAAATCAGGGACGGGCAGGAGCGAAGTATTTTCTTTGAACAACTGCGTCATAGTTTGCGGGAAAATGGAAGGATGGTAGTACTGGAGCATTTGAGAGATGCCCGTAATTTTGCAGCCTACAATATCGGTTTCCTGCATTTTTTTTCCGGGGCAGCATGGCGGCAGGTGTTTGCATCGGCGGGATTACGCATCGAAAAAGAAATAAAGATCACGCCTTTTTTATCAGCCTTTATACTTTATAAAAATGGAACTGCATCTTAAGATCGCCGGTTATATCCAGGTGTTGTTATCAATATTACATATTTTCTTTCCCAGGTATTTTAACTGGAAGAAAGAGTTTGCTGCAGTGGGTTTGTTAAACCGGCAGATGATGTATGTACATACTTTTTTTATCGGGCTCGCGGTATTCCTGATGGGACTCTGTTGTATATATGTGCCGGAAGAAATGCTGCAAACCCGGCTGGGGCATCTGCTGGTCCTGGGACTTTTCATTTTCTGGGCATGCCGGTTGTTATTCCAGTTCTTTGTGTATTCCCCGGTGTTATGGAAGGGCAAGCGTTTTGAAACAACAATACATGTGCTGTTTTCACTGATCTGGGGATACGTTACCATGGTGTTTCTGCTGGCATGGCACATGGTGTAAGGAAAAAAGTCCGCTTTCTCCATAACTTTGTTAACTTGCCTTTATAAAACCATCATATTATTATTTATTTACAGAACGTTGTCACAAGCTATTATCTGGTGAAGGGTAATTAATGCATGCACACCATTAGAGAAAATATATATCATCTGGAAGAAGGACAACTTTTAACATGCTGGCAGCAATTTCTGGAGGGGAACAGTGAGGCCTTTGGTCAGATTATTTCCTGCTATTATGCGGCTCTTTTTCAATATGGTATCAAAATCCATGCAGACAAAGCTTTTGTACAGGACAGTATCCAGGACATGGCTACCGACCTTTGGAGCAAACGGGAACGCCTGAGCAGGCAAGTGCATGTGAAAAGTTACCTGTTTAAAAGTCTGCGGCATAAAATGATCCGGCAACTGCAGCGCCGGGATGTACAGCAACGACACCTTCTTTTATGGGGACAGGGCGCCCGGGAGCCCTTCGACGCGGAATTCTCCGTGGAAGCAGCTATTATAGATAATGAAACAGACCGGCAACGTAAGCAATTGCTGCACGACAGTTTAAAAAGCCTCAGCCCACGGCAGCAGGAAATTATTTATCTCCGTTATTTTCAGAACCTGGAACATGACCAGGTAGCCGCTATCATGAAGTTGAGCAGGGTAGCTGTTTATAACCTTTTATCGTCTTCCCTGAAACGGCTCAAAAGCCAGATAGGCCCGCTTTCCGGCATCGCCCTCCTGCTCTCCGGAAAATATTTTTAAATTTTTTGTTTTTTTATTGGTGAGATTTTATCGCTGTATGTATTTAAGATATAGCAAGGTTATATTTTGTGAACAATGACAGATAAACAATTTCACCGTATTGAAGACTTTTGGCAGGAAGCCTCTTTCCTGTCCTGGACTTTGGGCAAGGATCCCGTGGCCGCTGCCTGGTGGGAAAACTGGTTGCTGGAACATCCGCAACAGGCGCCCTTGCTGGAAGAAGCACGTCAGTTATTGCTGGCCGTTCAGATAAAGGAACATCCCCTGCCAGATGCCGAAATAGCCGGCCATGTCAGTGAAATTATACAACAACTGCCCACCACGGGCGGAGAGGTGAGCTGGCTAAACTGGCGCGCCGCAGCTATTGCCATTGGCGTGCTGCTGCTCAGCGGCGGGGCATGGCTGCTTACCCGTCATCAATCGTCGCCCGCGCCATTGGCTGGTATACCCGACCATGCCCTCACAGAAATGGTGAATAATACCGGCAAGCCGGTAACTTTCCCCATGAAAGATGGCAGCACCATTATCCTGGAACCCGGTGCACATATCCGGTATAGCCGGGAATGGGGCAAAGATGACCGCACCGTATACCTGGAAGGGAAAGCCGCTTTTGATGTACAGCAACACCAGGAAAGACCATTCATTGTAAATACCGGCGACATCCAGACGGTGGTGCTGGGCACCACCTTCACCGTAACAGCAGGGTTGCAGCACCAGAACGTGCTGGTGGCGGTGCAGCATGGTAAGGTAGCCATCCGGAAAAATAAAGAAGCCGCGAAAGAGGAAATGATATTGCTGCCAAACCAGGAAGCCGATTATGAAGCCAGCAGCGGAAAATTAAGCAAAACCCTGATCCCGGCTCCGCTGGCACAGGTAGTTGTGAAACACCAGGAGGATTTTATTTTTAACGATACGCCTGTTTCTACGGTATTTGAAAAACTGGAGAAAGTTTATTCTATCCGGTTAATGTACGATACTGCCACGCTAAAATCCTGTACCATTACCGCGAATCTGAACAAAGAAGCATTCTACGATAAACTGGACCTCATTTGTAAAGCACTGGGATTAAGCTACCAGGAAGTAGACGGTCAGTTAATGATTAACGGCAAGGGCTGTAAAAATAACTAGCGCCTGTTTGAAAACAATACCGGGGTTATCAACCACCCGGCATCACATTAATTAAAATATTCACTTTTAATACCACTTATGTCTATGTCTTAACGCTTTCAGAACAATGAAAAAAGGGCTGGCAATGCGCACACATTACCAACCCTATGAGTCATTTCCGGCTCCATAACCTGCACCGCAGCACGCTGCGGTGAGGGACGTCTATTTCTATTACAGAACCGTAAACAACCAAAATTATGTGGAATTATCGTATTAATCACCATCAGCTACTAAAAAAGCTTATGCGTATTTCAGTTGTACAATTACTACTGTTTTTTACCCTTACCGGCGTTTGCTATGCTACGGAAGGGAAATCACAAACTTTGCTGGATAATAAGATCAGTTTTACACTGCAGGATCAGTCGCTGAAAACAGCTTTACTTACCCTGGAAAAACTGGCCGATATAAAATTTATCTACAGCAGCGAACTGATAGATGTGAAAAGAGACGTAAGCCTGGCCGCGGCCAATAAGCCGCTGGGAGAGGTGCTCGATGCCCTGTTTGCCGGTACCAGCGTACGTTATGAAGTGGTAGACAGGCAAATTGTACTATCCAGCACTGTGTGGAAAAAGGACATGCTGCTCGATCATCCGTTTCCCGTTGCCATGGAACGCGACCAGGAAAAATCTATTGCCGGTTTTGTGAAAGGGGAAGATGGCCTGCCATTGCCCGGCGTAACCGTATTGGTAAAAGGTACCTCCAATGGCACTATTACCGATGCGAACGGGCATTTCAGGTTGAATGTAACGGAAGATGTAACACTGGTACTGACACTTGTAGGCTACGAGAAGAAAGAAGTACCTGCTCATACGGGTAACCAGAAAATGGCTATTACCTTGGCCGTTTCTTCCCAGGGGCTGGAAGAAGTAGTGGTGATCGGCTATGGCAGCGTTAAAAGAAAAGATATTACCGGCGCCATTGCTTCTGTAAAAGCTACAGATATACCCAAATCAGCGAACACCTCTATCGATCAGGCATTGAGCGGCAGGGCCGCCGGTTTAATGGCCAGCCAGCCATCCGGACAACCCGGCGCCGGTGTAAATGTGCAGATCAGGGGAAATGCTTCCTTTGCTTCCGCCGGTGTGTTATATGTAGTGGACGGCGTACCGGTAAACGGCGCTGCCGATGAGCCGGGATCCGGTAACCGCTATGGCGGTATCAATCGCTCTCCGCTTAACTTCCTCAACCCCGACGATATTGAATCCATTGAAGTACTGAAAGATGCCAGTTCCTCCGCCATATATGGTGCAAGAGCAGGCGCCGGCGTGATCCTCATTACCACGAAGAGAGGAAAGGAAGGAAAGGCAAAAGTGGGCTACACCTTCAGCCATGCCTTCCAGGAGCCCGCTAAGTTCTATGATATCATGAACAAAAAGGACTACATGACAGAACGCAATCACATCCTGCATGAAATGTGGATGCGTAATAATAAAATTGGTCCTTATGGCGGCGCCGATCCATCTACCGCACCGGCCTTCGTACCCCGTTATACCCAAAAGGAAATAGATACCGCCGGTACCGCTGAAAGCGCCATCGATGCGGTTACCCAATCCGGTTTCATGGATCAGCATAACCTGTCTGTTTCCGGTGGTAACGATAAAACCAAATACTACGTATCCGGTAACTACCTGAACCAGGAAGGTGTGATCAAAACATCAGGATATAAAAGATATACCGGTCGCCTCAACCTGGATCAGCTGATCGGTAATAAAATCAAACTGTCAGTAAATGTAAACGGCTCCCGCTCTATCAGCAACAACCCCGCTATCGGTACTGGTTTATATGAAAACTCAGGTATTATCGTTGCGGCATTTTATCATCCGCCTACCGTTCCATTAAAAAATGCTGATGGCAGCTATCCTTTAAATCCCGACTATTCCAATTCACCTAATCCCGCTTCTTTCCTGGAAATAACGGATCAAACCGTAGGTACCCGCCTGTTGGGATCTGCTGCTGCTACCTGGGATATTACCAAAGGCCTGAGCGCGAAAGCAAATTTCAGCTTCGACCAATCCAATAACAAAAGAAGCAACTACCTGCCTAAAACTTTCCTCTACGGCGCCCGTACAGGCGGTCAGGCAAACATTCTCGAAAATACCGCCAACATTGGCCTGCTCGAATACCTGCTGAACTATAATAAATCCTTCGCCGATAACAGCAGCATTAATGCAGTGGCCGGGTATTCCTACCAGGTAATGCAACAGGAAGGCTTTAATGCAGGTAACCAGAAGTTTATCACCGATAACTTTTTGTATAACAACCTGGGAATGGGAGAATTCGAAAGACCGGGAGTAGGATCATTTAAATCAAGGGAAAGATGGGCTTCGTATTTTGCACGTGCTACCTACGATTACAAAAGCAAATACCTGCTCACGGCCTCTATCCGTCGTGATGGCTCCTCTAAGTTTGCAGAAAATAAAAAGTATGGCTGGTTCCCTTCCGTATCCGGCGCCTGGAAAATCTCCAATGAGGAATTCCTGAAATACAACAACCTCATTTCCTTCCTGAAATTACGCGCCAGCTACGGTTCCACCGGTAACAGTAATATAGGAGGCAGCGCATTTTCCTATTATAGCACCGGCAAAAATTATGTATTCGGAAATACACAAAACACCGGCGTATACCTGAGCCAGGTGGCTAACCCGGATCTCACCTGGGAAACAGCACGGGAAATAAACCTCGGGTTAGATTTCAGCCTGTTTAAAGATCGTATCAGCGGTACTTTCGAATACTTTAATAAAACCATCAGCAACCTGCTGAGCTCCAGACCACTGCCCAGCTATTTTGTGGTTGGCTCAATGGCAGCCAACATCGGTAAAACACAAAGCCGGGGTTTTGAATTTACGCTGCGTACCAATAATGTAACTACGAAAGACTTTGTCTGGAACACCGATTTTAATATCGCCCGCTATAAAGATACCTGGAAACAACGTGACCCGCTGGTGATTAAAACACTGGCAAAGTATGTAGGCTTGAATGATCCTATCCGTGCTATCTATGGCTATCAGACAGATGGTATTCTCCAGGCCGGTGAAAAAGTACCGGGCTACCTGACCGGCCTGAAACCCGGTATGGTAAAAGTAAAAGATGTAAACGGATATGATGCCGATGGTAATCTCACCGGTGTGCCTGATGGTAAATTAAATACCGCCGACCAGGTATATATGGGTACAGAGGATCCGGGTTATTCTGTTGGTTTCAACAATACTTTTGGTTACAAACAGTTTGACCTGAACATCTTCTTTTATGGTCAGTTGCAACGCACAAAATACAATTCTGACCTGGCTACCGCGTACGACCTGGAATCTACACTCGCCCAGTTTGGCTGGAACGCGCTGAGCCTCGTTAAAGATCGTTGGGCGTCAGACAACCAGTCGAGCAACCGCCCCAGCGGGTTAAATAATCCTTATGGTTCCTATACCGGCAACTATTTCCGGGAAAACGCCTGGTTCCTGCGCTGCCGTAATATTACTTTAGGCTACACCATGCCGGCGGCACTCTTAAAGAAACAGCACATCATTTCTTCGGTACGCTTCTATATCGATGCACAAAACCTGTTTGTGATATCGCCTTACAGTGGTATCGATCCGGAGCTGGAGAGCTTTGCAGCCTACCCGGTGCAACGTTCATGGATACTCGGTCTGAATGTTTCTTTCTAATGTAAAAACAGCAAACAATGAACATTAAATTATCTATTATATTCGGCGGTCTGGCACTAATAGGACTTACCACTTTCACCGCCTGTGAAAAAGATCTGAAGCCGGATGTGTATGACCAGTTCACGCCATCTACTTTTTACAAAGATGGAAATGATGTAAAGGCTGCCCTTACTGCCGCATACAATGGCCTCATGACAGGCGGTTACGCCGGCTGGGGCAGTGGCAACGGTTCCTGGCATGTGCAAAACAGTATGACAACAGATGAACTGGTTTGCTCCTGGGGATGGGATGGATGGAAGAAAATGAATGACCTCAACTTCGCAGAAAACTTTGGCGAAATCACCGGCCATTATACCACCCTGATCAGGAAAGTATCGGAATGTACCATCTTCATGGATAAAGCGGTGGCCGTAACTATGGACGCTACCCTGAAGGCAAGGTATATTGCCGAAGCCAAAGCATTGCGCGCACACTTTACCCAGATCCTGTACAGCTACTACGGGCCCGTACCCATTGTAGTTGATCCTAAAGTAGCGCAGGATCCGTTAGCGCCGGCCATGGCGCGCCCTACCGATGAATGGATGGTAACGCAGATCGAGAAAGACTATAAAGAAGCCGCCGCAGCGCTGCCGGCATCCTTTACAGGATCCGACTATGGCCGTTTCTCACAGGCGGCGGCACTCACCGGGCTGATGAAACTGTACATGCAGAAAAAACGTTGGGCCGATGCCGTTACTGTTGGTCAGCAACTGCTGAAAATAGGAGATGAACAAAACGTATATGCCCTGCAACCAAAGTATGCGGATATCTTCAAAATTACCAACAAAGGCAATAAAGAAATCATCCTGGCCATACCTTGCCGTAATGACGCAGATCAAACCAATATGTGGCTGGCGCACGTATTACAGGGCGACTATTTTGATCCGGCGGGTCAGGCCCTCACCGCCTGGGGAGGATATAAAATGCCCTGGAAAACGTACGATAAGTTTGACCCGAAAGATAACCGCCTCACCGTATTGCTGAGAAATTATCCTACCGGGAAAAATGGCAACGGAGAACTGGTATATAAAGATGCGAAAGCAGCCGGTTTACCTGGCGCCCTCCCCATTAAATACAGCCCCGATCCTGCCGCCAGCGGCGAATCACAAGGCAACGATATGGTTGTATGGCGTTATGCTGATGTGCTGTTACTGCTCAGCGAAGCTATCAACGAAACCAGCGGACCTGTGAACGCAGCCATCGATCTTCTCAACCGCGTGCATGAAAGAGCAGGGTTAACGCCTTTTGCGTACGGGAGTCTTACCCAGTCACAACTGCGCAGCAAATTACAGGACGAACGCCTCTTTGAATTATGGACAGAAGGTTCCCGCCGTGATGACCTGATCCGCTGGGGGCTCTTTGTACAAAGGGCCAGGGCGGAAGGATCGCCTTTTGCAGATACTAACAAAATCTTTTACCCGATTCCACGCCCCGCTATAGATGAAAGCGGCGGTAAAATAAAGCAGAATACAGGGTACTAAGTAATCATAGTGATGACGGGAACTCCCGGGATATTGCTCCCGGGATACCCGTCATTTTTCTTCAAAAGATATTTACATGCAACGTTTCATTCAAAATACCATCCGGTGCATACTGTTATGCTGCCTTACACAGCAGTTGGCCGCACAGCAGCATGTTGTTTTCCGCGGCATCCGTTCCGATGATCCCAATGGCAAAGCGCCGTTAAGAAACCCGGAAAGAGGCTTTCGTTATGAAGCTTTTGTACTCGCCAATAACCTGCAGTCGCCCTATGCGAAAGCGAACAATGAAGCAAATAACAATACCACTTACGGCGCTAACCCGGCACAGATAGACAGTTTACTTACCTTTCTCGAAAACCGCTATGGGCCAGAGGATAGTCTTACGTTATCCCAGCTGTATATCTACCTGACGCCCTATGTAGGAAAAGATATTACAGCAGCAGGACTGGAGAATATACGCGCCACTTTCCGGAGCTTCAGCAATAAAGGATACAAAGCATTGCTGCGCTTCGCATATGATTACAACCCGGGTTTGACCAGCGTATCCGTAGCTGATATACAGCGCCACCTGGTACAACTGAAACCGGTGATGGAAGAATATGCCGGCGCCATCCATGCGGTGCAGGCCGGACTGATAGGCGCCTGGGGCGAATGGCACAGCACACCCATCGCTGCACATAAAGACAGTTTGCAGATGGTGTTAACAGCCTTGTTTCAAAACATCCCCGTATCAAAGCAGGTAATGGTGCGCCTGCCTTACCGGAAAAATGAGGCTGCCTTGCCGGCAAGCTGGAAAGCGCGCATCGGTTTTCATAACGATTATTTTTGTGCCGACGAGCATCCCCGCGCCAGCGGAAACGACTACGTAAAAGGGACACCGGAATACTGGCAAACATGCTATGAATCGCCTGCCCTGCTGATCGACGGAGAACTGCCTTATAGCTGCAATGGTGATGAATGGTGCCTGAATCATCCTTTCAATGTGATGAACGGGATTAAAAGATTACGCGATCATCATTATACCAGTTTAAGTATTGTGCATAATAACCTGGAAAACGACAGCAGCAATATCCGCTACTGGCGCCGATACCAGCTGACGGAAAGAGACATCACCTCTGCCCGCCTGCCACTGTCGGATGGCTATTTCCGCAACAAACAAAACAAGCCTGTAACAAGGTCGGCGTTCGATTACATCCGCGATCATCTTGGCTACCGCCTGGAATTACAACAACTCATTCTTCCTGCAGACGCAGATAGCAGGAAAGGTTTCCCCTTAACGCTTACGCTGATCAACCGCGGGTTTTCCGCTCCGCACAATGCCCGCGAAGCCTTTTTTGTATTCATCGATCCACAGAACAAAGTAGCGCAGACGCTGCCGGCTTATGCCCGCCCCGATAGCTGGCAACCTTACCAGCCCGGCGACAGTAGTTACAAACCGCTGCTGCATACGGTAATGGTGAGCGTACCCGCCGGAACAACAATTGCGCCCGGCAAATACCGCGTGGGCCTATGGCTGCCCGATGGCGACACGGTGCTGAAATATAATGCGGACTATGCGATGCACTGTGCCAATGCCGGTAACACCTGGTTTATAGACAATACCAGGCAATACGGCGTTAACATACTAACAGAAATGACTATACGATAAATAGAACGGCTCCTACTTTTTCATTTTATGCGTTACTAACAAAAAACACAGGTACCCATGAAAAGCTTATTACGTTCTTTTTGTTTGCTGCTAACCTCACTGTTGGCAGCATATACCGCTATGGCACAACAACCCGCCGCACCTGCGCAGTTGCAAACACTGGGCACCCGCAGCTGGATACGGCTTACCTGGCAGGACAATGCCACCAATGAACTGGGATATAAAATTTACTGGTCGGTATCAGCTGTTAAACCAGGCTCGCCGGGCGCCACCATCGCAGCCAACAGCAACAGGTATTATATCGATGGCCTCACGGCCACCACCACTTATAATGTTTGGGTAGAAGCATACAATGCCAGCGGCTCCTCTGCTGCGCTGCAATCTGCCGTACTCACTACCCGGCAATGGACACTCGATACGGCAGAAGTCAACCACCTGTCCATCGCCAGCTCCGCAGCAGTACCGGCAGGTATGCAGCTCTTCTGGCAGGATGAATTTAATGACGCACTCCTCAACAGGAATAAATGGTCCACCAATTATTATTCTACCATCGATTTTAAATCCGGTACCAACCTCTCCGCCATGCAACACGATTCCCTGCCACAGCCGGGTATTATCATGACAGGCAACAGTATCCAGCTGATCGTAAATGATACCATGCCCGCAAAAGCATATTGGCCTGCCAGGAAGTTATCATCAATTCAAACATACGATTGGAACTCAAATGAACGATACCTCGACAACAGCCGCGGAGGTTACTATGAAATAAGGGTAAGACGCAGCAATACCCTCAACGCTACCTCAGGCTTAAATGCCGCCTACTGGCTCGATGCACCAGGTCCGGATCTGAAATATTATATGGAGCAGGGAAATACTTACAATGGCGTTACCGGCGTAAGACCCCGGGGGCAGGTATTTGAAATAGATGTTTTTGAACAAAGCGGTAATGCTACCACTACCACCACCACGCCTTTTACCATGCATGGCAACGTGGCAGCCGATGGCACTTTCCAGGGAAACCTCACTACCTATAACGCCACCTCTCCTACACAAAACAACTGGACCACCCACGGACTATTATGGACGGCTGCAGGCATCAAATATTATATCGACGGCGTATTGAAAAAAGAATGGAGCGACCCGTTGCATAATATGGCGCCCAATCATTTTATGAATATCCTGCTGGGCAACTACTACGGATGGACCGCCGGCATGACCAGCACCGCTACTATGGAAGTGGATTATATCCGCGGCTATCAGTGGCCCGTTGTAATGGGGAATGAACTGCCCAATGCCGGTTTTGAATATGGTACCTTGTTGCCTTGGAGTGGAAACGGCAGCTTGTCAGCCACTTCCAAAAGAACGGGTAACGGCGCACTGGTACTGGCAGCAGGCCAGTCTGCTGCACAATACATATACCTCAATAACAGCAGCAACTACCGCCTGAATTATTGGTTGCAGGGAAATAGTACGGTGCAGGTAAAAGTGGAAAACCTCACCCCCGTAACCGGTGTGGTGCAGCGTACTTACCTCGGCAGTAAAACTGCTACGGCTACTTTTAGCCAGGACTCGCTGCTGCTCGCCACCGGCACAGAGTACGGGGATCATTTGAAAACAATTAAACTGACGCTCACCAATACAGGCGCCGGAACGGTTACATTTGATGACCTCACGCTGATAAAAGGCGGTAACGGCGGGCAGGCCGTGGTTTGCTCTGCGGCAGGTGGCGCTAATGCCCAGGACCGCTACATCACCAGCTTAACAACTACCAATGCCGCGCATAATATCAGTTATACCAACGCGGCCTATCCAGCAAATGGTTATGGCGTATATACCGCCGATTCTATCGCGGAGTATAAGGATTCTTCCTTTACCCTTAACATCACCAACAGCCCAAACACCAAGTGGGCAAGAGTAAATGTATATGCCGACTGGAACGGGAACGGCAGTTTTACAGACGGCGGCGAATTGCTATTTTCGGTAGGGAACGCCAAACAGGATAACAGCGGTACTGTGTTAAACATCAGCAGAAGTATTACAGTACCCGCCGCTGCGATAACAGGTAAGGTGCGCCTGCGGGTGCGTTTCTATGATGCATGGAATACAGATCCCGGTCCATGTGGCCAGGCCGATTATACTACTACGCAGGATTTTTTTGTGAGCATCAGTGGGGTGGGAAGCCTGATGGCGGCAAACAATTTCATGAGCAGCGTGGCGCCGCTGAAGCATTCGCTGGTGGCCGATGCCATTAATGTCTACCCCAACCCGGTATCCGGTGATAGCTTTCAGCTGGAGCTGCAGTTATTACAGGCACAGAATGCTGTGATCAGCATTTATAACATGGATGGCAGGCAGGTATATAATACACCAAAACAACTGCTGAAAGGCTACAATAAGATATCTTTAAGTACAGGAGCCTGGCCGGCGGGTGTTTACCTGGTAAACGTGCAGTATTCCGGGAAGACATTGCAGTGCAAGCTGGTCAGGCCATAGATGTTAATAACGTAAAAGGATATATGAAAAAATCGGGCTACCTGCCGGTGTGGCTGTCAGTCATTATTTTTATAACGGCCTGCCATCCCGGAAAAGATCGCAGAAATGAAGATATTGCAAAGCGTACCTGTGGTAGCTGCCATTTGTTCCCGGAGCCGGCGCTATTACCCGCCGGTATCTGGGAGCAGATGGTATTGCCGCAAATGGGATTAAGACTGGGAGTAAAGGAGGCGGTGGCCGGTAAAAAGTTGTCTGCTGTAGAAGCCCGGCTGGTACCGTCACAACCGCTTATCAGTAATGAAGACTGGCAGGCCATAAAGCGTTATTATCTCACCAACGCTCCCGGAAAACTAAAAACGAATGACACGCTGCCGGTAAGCGGCAATATTGGTAAGCTATTCCAGATACGCCAGGTGAATATTCCCGGTGAGAAATCCGTCAACATCTCCTGTGTACGCATCAATACAAAGAAACATGAACTGTATGCCGCAGATGCGGTAAACCATAAGATCTGGTATATAGATGCAACCGGTGTACCCACCTATGCCTACAATACCGGCGGAGCTGTTATTACAGATATGCAGCTGCTGGAGGACACCGTGCTGGAAACAAGTATCGGTGCTTCTCTTAATCCCACAACGGAGAAAAACGGAATCGTATCACGGAGAGGGCTATACGCTGGTACAACAGCTACGGTTATACGTTCTCATCTTTACAGACCCGTACAAACATTAACGGCCGACCTGGATGGCGATGGCGCTTCAGAGCTCCTCACCTGCGAATTTGGAGCAGATGACGGAAAATTAAGTATCTGGAAAGCAGGAAAAGAAACAGTGTTATATTCCATGCCCGGCGCTATTCATACAGCCGTTGCCGATATGAACCATGATGGCAGGCCGGATATAGTGGCGCTGTTTGGCCAGGGAAATGAACAGCTGATATGGTTTGAAAATAAAGGCGGGCTCAGTTTTACAGCGCATACCTTACTGCGCTTCGCGCCAGCGTATGGTTCTACCAGTTTCGATATCGCCGACATGGATAATGATGGAGCCCCCGATATTGTTTACACCTGTGGTGATAATGCCGACTATTCACCTGTACTGAAACCCTACCACGGTATTTATATCTATCATAACAACGGGCAACAGTCGTTCACCCTGCAGCGCTTCCTGCCGCAAAATGGTGTTACCAAAGTACTCGCGGGAGATTTTGATGGCGATGGGGATATGGATCTTGCAGCTATTGCGTATTTCCCGGATACCAAAGCATCCCAACAGGACGATATGAGATTGTATTTACAAGATAAGCATGATTTTACGGTATTATCCAATCACCTGGGTAATGTAGGCCGCTGGTTGGTAATGGATGCAGCAGATATTGACGGCGACGGCGACTGTGACATTGTGCTGGGCAGCTACCCGATGATGGTGATGGCGCCCGGTGGTTACAGGTCTGAATGGAAAGATGGACCAGGGGTAGTGATATTGTTTAACCACAGTAAGTAAATGTTATTGAATTAACGGAGAGTTAATTCTTTCCTGTTCTGAACAAAGCTTATTTTACTATCCGGAAATAACATCAGTGAACGGCAATCTATATTCATTCCATTTTAGTTATCAGCAGACAATTACTTTAAACCCAATTTTTATGAAAAGAGTACTATTCTTTGTAACAGGAGCTTTAGTTTGCTTCCTGTTCTCATTCGCCGCGAAATCCCAGTCGTTCAATAATAAAACAAATTCCCCGGGCCCCATTGTAGTAACCGTATTTAATAACGAAATCCCCGGTACATATTACAAAACTACCAACGTGATGTGGAGTCCAAGTGGAGGAACGGCTCCCAGTTTAAATACCTTTGACCTGGATTCGCCCAATTCCTATGTTATCCAGGAATACAATGGCAATGAACAATCTACTACTGCGAGCGGTATATCGTATTCTTACCCGGTTAACAGCCCGGTGTGGAAGCAGATAAATTTTACTGTAACCGGGGGAATATATACAGGGGTAGTACAGGTGCAATTTGGGACTAATCACGAGGTGAGCGTGAGAGTACAGTGGTCCAGCGGACAGTAAACCCACAATAGAATATAGATTGCCACGCTGATATATTTACACCACCGTCACTTTTACGCCCAGGTCTTCCATCCGTTTTACCACATGTGCCGAAATACCGTTGTCGGTAATTACTTCATCAATATCTTCAAGTCCGCAGATCCTGCCGAAACCTCTCTTGCCAAATTTGCTGGAATCTGCCAGCACAATGGTTTTTTGCGCCGTAGCCATCATTTTCTGGTTCAGGTGGGCCTCCATGATATTGGTGGTAGTAAGCCCGAATTCCAGGTCAATACCATCTACGCCGAGGAATAGTTTACTACAGGAAAAATCTTCCAGGATTTTTTCTGCATAAGTGCCTGTTACAGAAGTGGAGCTATTACGCAGATGACCACCTAACTGTATGACTTCAATTTCCGGGCGGCGCAGTAGTTCCAGCGCAACGTTCAGGGCGCCGGTAATGACGGTAAGGTGTCCTTTGGGATGTATGTTTTTAGCGAGCGACAGCACCGAGGTGCCGGAGGCTATGATGATAGCGTCGTTGGGGACAATCAGGGCCGCTGCAGTTTGACCGATGAGGTTTTTTTCCTCCCGGCGTATATTTTCTTTTTCGTTAACCGGTTTATCGATCGTATACGGGTTTTGTACCGTGGCGCCTCCGTGCGACCGGTATAAGAGTGCTTTATCTTCCAGCAGCTTCAGATCTTTTCGTATGGTCACTCCTGATACATCCAGTTCTTTGCACAGTTCCAGTACATTAACATATCCCTTCTCATGCAGTTTACTGAGGATAAACTTATGACGTTCAGCAATATTGATCATAGACATATCAGATAAAATTAACGTATTAAAATGTGTCTTCACAGAATATTTATGAGCCCGTTACAAATATCCGCAAATTGGTTTCATATTGTTATTTATAATTCCTTTTTAACGTAAAATTCCCTCTTCAATTTTACTTCATTCTGGTAATTTGAAATATTTTGAAAGATATTTCTTTGATCGTAAATATATAATTTATTGATTAATAATAATTTTAAAAATTATTTTTCTTTCTTTTCCGCTCATCCATCAATTTCTCTTCTTTTTCATTTTATTTTATATTTTGGTTTCGAATTGTTTCTTTTTGTTTTCAAAGTGACCATACGGAAAATAAATGAAATAAATTATAAGATATTAAGTAATAAAATGAAAAGAACTGAATCGGTTAAACAGCTAAAAGCAACCGGGGATCAGCCATGGGACCTGATCATAATAGGAGGGGGCGCCACAGGCCTTGGTATTGCTATGGATGCAGCCACCAGGAACTACAAAACGCTGTTGCTGGAACAGGCGGATTTTGCCAAAGGCACCTCCAGCCGGAGCACAAAACTGGTACATGGCGGCGTAAGATACCTGGCCCAGGGAGATGTAGCCCTGGTACGGGAAGCCCTATACGAAAGAGGTTTATTACTGAACAATGCGCCGCACCTGGCACACAATCAGCAGTTTATTATACCGCATTACAGCTGGTGGCAAGGCCCCTTTTATACGATCGGTCTTAAAGTATATGATCTCCTGTCGGGGAAATTGAGCCTGGGCCGCTCCCGCCACATCAGCAGCAGCGAAGTGATCAACCGGCTTCCTACCATCCGCAAAGAAGGGTTAAAAGGAGGAATCGTATATCATGATGGTCAGTTCGATGACGCCAGGCTTGCGGTAGATATTGCCCGGACGGCCGATGAAAACGGCGCCGTACTGCTGAACTATTTTAAAGTGAATGGTTTGCTGAAATCAACGGCAGGTAAGGTAAACGGCGTGCGCGCACAAGACCTGGAAACAGGAGAAATATTTACCCTCTCTGCAAAAACGGTGATCAACGCCACCGGCGTGTTTGTAGACGAAGTATTGCAGCTGGACAATCCCACCGCACCCAATATGGTAAAGCCCAGTCAGGGTGTACACCTGGTGCTCGACGCTTTCTTTCTTAACAGCAACAGCGCTATCATGATCCCCAAAACGGACGATGGCCGCGTATTGTTTGCAGTGCCCTGGCATAACAAAGTATTACTCGGCACCACAGATACACCACTGGATGAACATAGTCCTGAGCCGATAGCTTTGGAAGAAGAAATCAGCTTTATCCTGAACACCGCCGGGAAATATTTATCGCGCCCGCCAGCCCGCAAAGATGTGCTCAGTGTATTTGCCGGTCTCCGCCCATTGGCAGCGCCACAGAAAAATACCGGCAGCACAAAAGAAATTTCACGCAGCCATAAAATACTGGTAGCCCCCTCCGGTCTTATTACCATTACCGGCGGTAAGTGGACCACCTTCCGCAGAATGGCGGAAGATACAGTGGAACAGGCTATCAAAACCGGGGGACTTACCCCGGCTGCCTGCAAAACAAAAACACTCCGCATTCACGGCTATCAGCAGCGCCCCTCCGCGCCGGCGCCACTGGATGTATATGGCAGCGATGCTACCCGCATAGCAGCTTATATCAGCCTGCATCCGGAAATGGCCGCTCCATTGCATCCACGCCTGCCCTATATCAAAGCGCAGGTAATATGGGCCGTGCAAAACGAAATGGCCCAAACCGTGGAAGATGTACTGGCCAGGCGCTTACGCGCACTCTTCCTCGATGCACAGGCTGCTATCGACATGGCCCCCGCCGTTGCCACCATCATGGCCGCAGAAATGAATAAGGATACAGCATGGCAGGAAAAACAGGTGAACAATTTTATCCAGGTAGCTCAACATTACCTGCTCAAAAATGAAAGCGCACATCAACAACTGAAGGTAACAGCATAGCATATACGAAAAAACAGACCACGTAATATCCACGTAACAAAAAAGAGAAACATGATCAAGTACGTTATGGCAATGGATCAGGGCACAACCAGCTCAAGAGCCATCATATTCGACAAAACAGGCGCCGTCATTTCCACAGCGCAGAAAGAATTCACCCAGTTATTTCCACAACCCGGCTGGGTAGAACATGATCCCGCTGAAATCTGGAGCAGCCAGATCGGCGTAGCCACAGAAGCCATGGCCAAAGCAGGATTGGAAGGGGGTAACATCGCCGCTATCGGCATCACCAATCAAAGGGAAACCACGTTGGTATGGGACCGTGAAACCGGCAAACCAGTGTACAACGCCATTGTATGGCAGGACCGCCGTACAGCGGAATACTGCGATCAGCTGAAAGCCGCCGGTCATGAAACAGGGGTGCGCGAAAAAACAGGATTGGTCATCGACGCCTATTTCTCAGGAACAAAAATCAGGTGGATACTCGAAAATGTACCCGGGGCACGGGAACGGGCCAACGAAGGCAAGCTCGCCTTTGGTACTGTAGATGCGTGGTTGATCTGGAACCTTACCCATGGCGCGGTACATGCAACCGATATCACCAACGCCTCCCGTACCATGCTGTTTAATATTCACACAGAGGAGTGGGACAGCGAACTGCTCGCCCTGCTTAACATTCCTGCATCTATGCTGCCGGCAGTGAAGCAGTCCAGCGAAGTATGCGGAGAAACAGCCCCCGGTATTTTTGCTGTACAGATACCTATCGCAGGTATCGCCGGAGATCAGCACGCGGCACTGTTTGGCCAGATGTGTACTGCGCCCGGCATGGTGAAAAATACCTATGGCACCGGTTGTTTTATGCTCATGAACATTGGCGGCAAACCTATTATCAGCAAAAATAATCTCCTTACTACCGTTGCCTGGAAAATAAACGGACAGGTACAATATGCACTGGAAGGCAGCATCTTTATTGCCGGCGCGATCGTGCAATGGCTGCGTGATGGACTGGGCATCATCCGAGCTTCTTCGGAAGTAGAAGCCCTGGCAGCCAGCGTACCGCAAAACGACGGCGTTTATCTCGTACCCGCCTTCGCCGGTCTGGGCGCACCTCACTGGGACCAGCACGCCCGTGGCACACTGGTAGGCATGACCCGCGGTACCAACGCTGCACACATCGCCCGCGCCGCACTGGAAAGTATCGCTTATCAAACCATGGAAGTGCTGAAAGCCATGGAGGCCGACGCCGGTATCAGTATCAAAGAACTGCGCGTTGACGGTGGCGCCACCGGGAACAACCTGCTGATGCAGTTCCAGGCCGATATCCTGGAATCAACCGTGGTAAGACCCGGTATAACGGAAACGACTGCACTGGGGGCAGCTTATCTCGCCGGACTGGCAACCGGTTACTGGAAAGATACCGAAGAAATAAGCAGCCAGTGGCAAATGGAAAAATCATTCTCACCCGCGCTGGAGCAGGAACAACGGCAACTTTGGATCAACGGATGGAACAAGGCTGTACACGCAGCTAAATCATGGGCTCACCAATAAATCATTTCACATTATGTATCCTTATTTAGCAGAATTAATTGGTACCGCCCTGCTGCTCCTCCTGGGCAATGGTGTGGTGGCCAATGTGGTGTTACACAACACCAAAGGCAACAACAGCGGATGGATCGTTATTACCACCGGATGGGCATTAGCCGTATTTGTAGGCGTTGTTTTTGCCGGTCCGTACAGTGGCGCACACCTCAATCCCGCTGTCACCCTCGCACTGGCTACCGCCGGAAAATTTCCCTGGAGAGATGTGCCGCTGTTTATTGCCATGCAGCTGCTGGGCGCTATGATCGGTACCAGCCTGGTATGGCTTAACTATAAAGACCATCTCAACAACACCACTGACAACGGTCTTCAACGCGCAGTATTTTGCACGGAGCCGGCTATACGAAATCCACTCCGCAACTTTATTTGTGAAGCTACCGGCACTTTCGTACTGCTGTTTACTATTTTCTATTTCACCGATGCCTCCGTTGGCGCAGAGAAAACACCGATGGGCCTTGGCTCCCTGGGCGCTTTACCGGTATCCCTGCTGGTATGGTCTATCGGTTTATCACTGGGTGGTACCACCGGGTATGCCATCAATCCTGCGAGGGACCTGGGCCCACGCATCATGCACGCCATATTGCCCATCAATGGCAAAGGTCACAGCGACTGGGCATACGCATGGGTACCTGTAGCAGGGCCTGTAGCCGGCGCTGTACTCGCAGCAACATTGTACCAGCTTTTAGCTGTCAGCCATTAGCTGTTAGTTTCCTGCTTTTTGCCCGTTAAAACAATGAAACAATGAAAACAATGAAAAATAAGATATCAATTGGCCTGATTGGCTGCACAGTTGCCCTGGCAGCTGTATCCCTGCTCAATGCCTGTAAAACAAGTAAGCCGGCCACCACTGCCGGTAATGGTTATCCTTCCTTTTATAAAGTAGGCCACCGCGGTACCCGCGGACTGATGCCGGAAAATACCATCCCTGCCATGTATAAGGGATTAACTACCGGCGCCAATACCATCGAATTTGATGTGCATATTACGAAAGACGGACAGGTAGTGGTATATCATGACGCTTCTTTTACCCCGTCGTATACCACATCTCCCGAAGGGAAAGATATACCTGCAGAAAAACGTAATGACTATATTTTCTACCAGATGAACTATGCCGATATCAGGCCATTTATTATCGGTGAAAAATTTTATCCCGCTTACCCGGAACAACAAAAGATGCGCTCCTACGCGCCATTGCTGTCGGAAATGATCGACTCCGTGGAAGCCTATACGAAAGCAAATCATCTGCCTGCGGCTTACTACCTGCTGGAAATTAAATCCTCCGAAAAAACAGATGGTAAAGAACAGCCGGCGCCGGAAGAATATATCACCAAACTAATGGCGGTAAAACAACTGCAGCCGCTGGGGAAACGCCTGCTTGTACAATCATTTGATATGCGCCCGTTGCAGGTGATACACCGCCGCTACCCGGATATTAAGCTAGGTTTTCTTACTGATGATAAAAAGAACGGATTTGATCAGCACCTGAGCCAGCTGGGATTTACACCCTTTTTTTATAACCCTTCCTATAAACTGGTAACACCGGAGCTCATAGGAAAATGTCACGATAAACATATTCAGATTGTTCCATGGACGGTAGACGACCTTACTGAAATGAAAAGGCTGAAAGCAATGGGCGTAGACGGCATCATCACCGATTACCCCAACAGGTTGCAGGCAGCAGGGATATGACCATTTTTTAATCAACCATCATAACAAAAAACACGTATGAAATTACTTGCACGATTCCGGCGGTTAAAGCCGGCTGTGTTCCTATTGCTATGCATCGGAATCATCGGTAGTAACAGTTTAACTTTACAGGCGCAGGATCAGCCGGTGACCGGAAAAGTAATCGCCGCCAATGGCACGCCGCTCATCGGTGTAAATGTTCAGATAGCGGGCACCACCCGCGGCGCCGCCACAGACGCTGCCGGCGCCTTCAAGCTCAATGCCCCGGCAAACGCGGTATTGAAATTTTCCTTTATCGGGTATCTCCCGAAAGAAGTAAAAGTAACCGGTAAGCCGCTGCAGGTAGTGCTGGAGGAAGATGTACAGAAACTGAATGATGTGGTAGTAGTGGGCTACGGCACACAAAAGAAGGCCTCTCTCACCGGCGCCATCACTACAGTGAAAATGAGCGACAAGGCAGGCCAGCCTATTACCAACGTCAGTAACGCCCTGCATGGCGTTCCCGGCGTATTTGCCAATCAAAGCAACAGTCAGCCGGGTGTTGACCGCAGCACTATCCGCATCCGCGGCGTTGGTACACTCAGCGGCAACGATCCGCTGGTATTGGTAGATGGTATCGAATATTCCATGGATGAACTGAATCCAAACGACATTGAAACCATTACCGTACTGAAAGATGCCGCTGCTTCCATTTATGGATCACGTGCCGCGAATGGCGTTATTATCGTTACTACCAAAAAGGGTAAAGGCGCTTCGCATGTGAACTACAGCTATTTCTATGGTCAGCAGAAAGCTACCTATTTACCCGATGCCATCAACGATCCCATCGTGTATATGAAGCTGAAAAACCAGGCGCTGAAGAATGAAGGCAAGGCCCAGGAATACAGTGATGCCGATATCGCCGAATATGAAGCAGGGATGAAAACAGATCCTTTCACCTATCCTGCAAACGATTGGTATAAAATTGCCCTTAAAAACGGTGTCATACAAAAGCACGACCTCAGCGTGGCCGGTAGCGGCGAAAAGTACCAGTACCGCCTGTCGCTGGGCTACCTCGACAGAAACGGTATCCTCTTCGGACCCGGTAACCATGAAAAGAAATATTCTGTAGGCTTAAATGCGACGATGGATGTTAGCAAACGGTTGCGCGCAGGCATCACCTTAGATGGTTACTACCGTAACTATACCACACCTTTTTATACTGATAGCTGGTCTTATTTAGCACGTACGCTCCCTATCCTCACAGATACCCTGGCAGATGGCCGCTACGGTAATTCCTGGATGAGGACCACCGGCCGTAATAACTGGGAAAACCCACGCATGCTGGCTTTTAACGGCCTGCAAACGAAAATAGTACAACGTTTCCTGACCACGGTTTTTGCTGAATACAAACTGCCGTTTGATATCAACTATAACATCAAATTTGGAGTGGATAAATATGATGGTTTGCTCAACGGCTTCACACCACGTATGCAAACCTTTGATCCGAAAACATTCAAAGCTACCAACTGGAATAGCCCGGCTACTGCACCAAGGTCTGCTAAAACAGACTATAACAACATGAACATCCATTTTTATAATACACTCGACTGGAAAAAGTCGTTTGCAAAACATAACGTGAGCGCTATGGTGGGCGCCAGTTATGACAATATGGATGCAGATACCTGGGCCACCAGCATGTATGGCTACCTCGATGGCACGCTGGATGCATTAAGCGCAGGTACCACCTGGAATGCCACCAGTGGTAACATTACCCGCGATGTACTGGAGTCTTATTTTGGTCGCGCTAACTACGATTATGACGGTAAATATTTACTGGAAGCCACTTTCCGCTACGATGGTTCCGGCAGGCTGGGTAAACAAAGCCGCTGGGCATTTTTCCCGTCCGTATCAGCCGGCTGGCGTATTGATAAAGAAGCATTCTTCCAGTCAGGGTTTATCAACTTCCTGAAGCTGCGCGCCTCTGCAGGTAAAATGGGGAACCAGGCGGTTGACCTGTACAGCACACAGGCCTCTGTGTTGCTGGGAGAAGACTATAGTTTCGGTGGTATCCTGAATTCCGGCGCTGCGAAGAAAGCAGATGCGGATTCTTCACTCAGATGGGAAATTACCAATACCTATAACGTAGGTGTGGATATCAACATCTGGAAAAATCGTTTAGGCTTTACCGTTGATGCCTACCAGAAACTTACCAATGGTATCCTCCGCTCCGTAGCCCTGCCATCACAGGTGGGCGACCTCACAGGGCCTAAACAGAACGTAGGCTCCGTGAAAAATATCGGCCTGGAAACCACGGTGCAGTACACCGATCATTTCGGCAACCTCGATGTAAACGTATACGGAAGCTTGTCGCTGAATAAAAATGAAGTAACGGATCTGCATGGCGAAATTATATACGGCACCGGTACCATTACCCGCGAAGGACGACCGATTGACGCCTATTACCTGTTACAGGCAGAGGGTATTTTTCAGTCGCAGGATGAAATAGATCATAGCGCCAAACAATCTGCCAATACCAAACCCGGCTATATCAAATACAGGGACGTGAATAACGACGGCATCATTAATGGTGATGACCGTGTTATTGTAAACAGTTCTTCATCGGTACCTAAAACGACCTACGGATTTGGCTTTAATCTCGGTTACAAAGGGATAACGCTTACTGCCGCATTCCAGGGTATCAGTGGTGTGAAAGCACTGCCGGTAGCTAACCTGGCATTCCCTTTCAACAACGGCGCCAATGCTACCTGGGAGTGGACCAGGGATACCTGGACACCAGACAACCCCAATGCCCATTTGCCTATTGTTACTACCAGCACCGGCGGTATCGATAATTTCCAGCGCTCTACTTTCTGGTTAAGAGATAACTCCTACCTGAGGTTGAAGAATATACAACTGGGTTATTCGTTGCCGCAAAGCTTATTGTCGAAAGTGAAGATACAGAAGGTGAACTTCTTCATCAATGCAGAGAACCTGCTGACGTTCTCCCGTTACAAGGACTTTGATCCGGAGTCTGTATTGGATCAAACAGACCTGTACACTTACCCGATGTTGAGAACCTTTAACGGCGGTATTAACATTACGTTCTAAATAATCAAATGACAAGTAACATGAAGAAAATATTTCTTTTACTTTTCTGCGCAGGTTCCCTGGCTGCAGGTTGCAACAAAAGTCTGCTGGACACTGCCCCGCATGACCGCTATACTGAGGAAACATTCTGGAAAACACCGGAAGCCGCTTTCGCCGGATTGGCAGGCTGCTATTCCGTATTACGAAACGCGGGTGTTTATGGTGGTAAAACTTCCAACAATGCTACTGCGTTATGGGAAGAAACCTTATCTCCCAATGCCTACAACCAAACGGATGCATTGAGTTTTAACTCCATCGCCAGGGGCACACAGATGTCCAGTACCGGTGGCATTGTAACCGGCCGCTATGCTGATTGTTTCAGTGGTATTGGCCGTTGCAATACTTTCCTGGCCCGGGTGGATGACGTAGCAGCTATTGATCCCGCGGTAAGAAGAAGAATGAAAGGAGAAGCCTATTTTCTGCGCGGCCTCTATTATTTCATGCTCCAGAACTACTATGGCGCAGTACCATTGATACTGGCGCCGCCGGATAAAAATACCCAGTCCGATCTGCCGCGTACACCGCGTGCCGAGGTAGTGAGCCGGGTACTCATTGATCTCGACAGTGCAGCTAACATACTGCCGTTGAAATTTACCGGCGCCGATCTGGGAAGAGCAACGAAAGGTGCTGCTATGGGGTTAAAGGCAAGAGTGCTGTTATATGAGGCGAGCCCGCTGCTGAATACCACCAATGATGTTACCAAATGGAAAGCCGCCGCAGATGCAGCTAAAGCAGTAATAGACCTGGCCGGCACCGGCTATGATCTGTTTGCCGACTACAGGGGATTATTTTTGCAGCCTAATGAAAATAACAAGGAAGTTATTTTTGATGTGCAGTATATATTCCCGCAGCAGGGTAGTTCTTTTGACCTGATCTGTGCACAGTACAATACCAATGCACCATTGCTGGACCTGGCCAAAACATACTATACCAACAAAGGCTTGCCAATTACTGATCCCGCTTCCGGATATAATCCCGATAGCCCCTATCTGCGCCGTGATCCGCGCCTATATGGTACATTCACTTATCCGGGCGATATGTACCAGGGCGCCATCATTAAACCTACCCGCTTTGCCATCACCGGTTATGGCATGAAGAAGTATAGTTTGTATGATAGCATTGCACCGCCCAAAGATAAATCTGATCTGAAAGACGGACAATCCGATATTAATTTCATTGTGTTGCGCTATGCTGATGTATTGATGATGTATGCAGAAGCACAGAATGAAGTAAGTGGTCCGGATGCATCCATCTTTACAGCGCTAAACCGCATACGCGACCGTGTAAAAATGCCGCATATAGATGGAACGTTAAGCAAAGAGGCATTGCGTGCTGAGATCCGTCATGAAAGGCGCGTAGAGTTCGCGGGGGAAGGGCTGTACTACAGCGATATCCGTCGCTGGAAAACAGCTGAAACCCTGATGAATGCTACTGTTCAGAATTACAGTGGTAAAAACCTGGAGACACGCCGGTTTGACAAAGATCGGGACTACTGGTGGCCTATCCCGGTAGGCGAAAGAGATCTGAATCCAAACCTGGAACAGAATAAAGGATATTAAATTATTAGCTTAAAAGCGTGTATGCGATAACGTTTGTTATCGCATACACGCTTTTTGTTAGCGCTGCCAGGTGGCCATATACGCACACGTTTTTTTAACAGGATACCACTCCCCATGTTACCCATCAGGCTTCCTGGCAAACACAACCGCCTGATTTTGGCGTTTTTTTCCAAACAAGGAACTGCTCTTATTCCCTAACTTTACAAAAAGTACAACAGCTATGGCAGACACTCATTCCAAAGGAAAATTGAAGCATGAACAGGTACAGTACCTCGAATTCCTGTCAAAAAACATTACCCGCGCCAAGGAATTTTATACCAATAGTTTTGGCTGGAAGTTTACCGACTACGGACCGGACTATACGGCATTTGAAGGCGATTATGTAGATGGTGGCTTTACCACGGGAAAGCCGGTAAAAGGTACTGTGTTGGTAATTCTCTATTCAGATAATATTGAGGCAACCCAACAAAAGATCATTGCAGCTGGTGGTACCATTGTAAAAGACACCTTTAATTTCCCCGGTGGCAAACGCTTCCACTTCACAGATCCTGACGGTTACGAACTGGCTGTTTGGGCTTTATAACAACAATCATATGAACAACCTGCTGGTACTCCTGGTGTCGGTCAGTTTTATGCTGGCCGGTGGAGACAACGCGTCCGTTACAAGAAATGCTGCTATGGCAAATGACATCACCTATCCGGTAAAAAACATCAGTGTTGCTATCAATAAACCTGCAAAGGAAGTGTATCAATTCGCTTCCCAACCGGAAAACTTTCCCAAATGGGTAGCTTTTGTCCGGGCAATCAGGAAGGAAGACAACCACTGGATCGGTACAACCAGCCAGGGCGATATCCGGATAAAATGGCCTGTTCCAAATGAGTACGGCATTCTCGACCACCAGGTAACATTTGCCAACGGTGAAACGGTAGATAACCCTATGAGAGTTATTACCAATAATAAAGGCTGCGAATTTGTGTTTACCCTGTTTCGTATGCCCGGCAAAACTTCTGCCGAATTTGAGGAAGATGCAAAGCTGGTAACAGCGGACCTGCAGACCTTAAAGAAAACCATGGAGAAGAATCACTAATGGAACTGAATTATTTTCAAATATTGTTCCGGCGTATGCCGGAACAATTATAGAATTTCCACTTCTTCCGGGATAACAAATAATAGGGTGCATCCCGTTTTTGAAGTAACTGCATGCTTAAAATTGGGAGGAGTATATAAATAGTCGCCCGCTGTAAGCGTTACGCCCTCCAGTGTTACTTCCCCGCTGAGCACATATATTTCTTCTCCGGCAGGATGATTATGGTAAGGATAGGTGGCTCCCGCTTCAAATTTCAACAGTATGGTTTTGGAACGTTGCGCGGTTTCATCATACCGGAGAGAGATGACAGATATGCCATGATACCGGATGCCTTTTTCAATTAACGGCTGCCATTCTTTTTGATTATTTCTTACGATGTAGTGATGGATGTCGGTATTCATATTTTTCGTTTTATTTAGTTGAGTAATAATTGATCAATGCTCCATTTGTAGGAGGGCATCGTTGCGAGGAGAAAAGCGCCTGTGCAGAAAGCAAAAACGGAATAGTCCATTGGTTCCTTTATGCCAAATGACCAGGTCATGGCCAGGGCAAATAGCAACGAAAGGATGGCGGCGCTATAGGCGGCATAGTTTGTTTTAAACCCGATAAGCAATAGTATTCCTAACCCGGTTTCCAAAATGGTGCTGGTGATGGCAATGGCAGGAATAAAACCTTTGGGTGCAAATGAGTTTACCTGTGCTGTATAATTTAGAAAATTGTTCCAGCCGGAAGATTTGGATCCCCATAGGTTAAGCCGGCTCGCTACGGCCGATAAAAAGCCGGATGCCAGCGCCAGGCGCAACAGGAGGCTTGCTAGGTCTGTGATTTTCATGTCCTGATTTTTTAAACAGATAATTAATCAGGCACAAAGATGGCTCATAAAGGAGGCCTAAAGAATAGAGAATGCTGAGAAAAACATGTAATATTTATATCGTTAGCTTTTCTTTATACTGCTTGGGGGAGGACTTTGTTTGTTTTTTGAAGAAATTGGAAAAATAAAAAGGGTCGTTAAAGCCGAGTTGGTAGGCGACTTCTTTTACCGACAAATTCCCATAGGTAAGCAGTCTTTTAGCCTCAGACGTTACTAACCCATAAATAACATTTTGAGCCGTTTTACCGGTATGCAGTCTGGCCAGTTCGTTTAGTTTTAATTCGGTAGTGCCAAGCATATTGGCCAATTGACCGAGAGAATAGTTATGTTCAAAGTTGTTTCTTACCGCTTCTAAAAATTTGAGGAATAAGGCATCGGGTTTCCAGATTTCATCTCCCCTGGCAACTTTCGCCCTGTTAATGGCTACCAATATCAATTCTATCCGGCTATGAACAGAAATAAGGTATTGATATGGCTGATGAAGCAGTTCTTCTTCAATTGATCTGAGTTGGGCTTCAACAATTGTTTTATCAACCGGTATCACTTCGTTCATCGCAAAGTGGCAAAATAGTCCATTGTGGAAAATCAGTTCAATGTCTTTGTCATCTTTACAAAAGAAGTCTAAGGTAAATTCAAGTATATAACCTTTGGCCTTTGGTGGCCTGCTAAGACTATGGATTTGCCCTGATGTAATGGTAACTGTTTGTCCTGCAGAAAGGTGGAATTCCTTTTCATCAATGTTCATAGCGAGGTTGCCTGAACTGCAATAAATTAATACGTATCTCATAATACGCCGTGGATGTTCCAGACCGGTAATAGTTTCCAGAGATGCTATCGTAATCATTTGTTTCCGCGAGATAAGGTTCTTTACAATGTTAACGAATTTTTGCCGTGAAAAGATAAATAGCCATAAATAGACGATGATGAACTTCCCCGGTGGGTAACCGCAGGGGGAATAACAAATTATTAACAATATGAACCATTATATTCCGCTTGTCAGCCCAACCACTTCGGCGTTTGATTTGTTATGATAATTACACAACTATAAAAGAGCAGGTTTAGCTATAACCAATGATGGATGAAACAATATGCCTGTAATGCCCTCCATGAGATTTAAGTATTTGTTTACTTCTTAAAAAACAATTGCAATGCGTACATTACTCAAAGTGACCCTCGAAGTAGAAGCATCCAACAAAGCACTGCTGGATGGAACACTTCCAAAAATTATGCAATCAACCAAAGAAAAATTAAATCCGGAAGCAAGTTATTTTCTTGCACTGGATGGATGCAGAACGGCGATATTCGTCTTCGATCTTAAAGACCCCTCCGAAATACCAGGCATATCTGAGCCTTTCTTTATGTCGCTTAATGCTAAAGTAGAGTTTAGTCCTGTTATGAACGCAGAAGACCTGCAAAAGGGACTCCAGAGTTTGGGAGTACCGAAATAAAAATCCATATCGCGAAAGTTAGGATCGTTGACCCTCACCCAAATGGGTTATTCATTTCTCTGCAGAATGGAGTGGGGGGTTATATCTATTGCTTTGCATTAACCCACTCCTTACTACTCTCTCTATTGGCGATACTTGTAGTTTTCTCATAAAAAATCCCGAATACGGTTTTCCGTAAGAATCGACATTTTTCTTCCTCTATTTTTGATACGTAACTATTAAAATAGCTTTTATGAAATTAATGTACTACGTATCAAAGATCCGGCAAGACAATGGAGATCATGAAGTCCACCACGAAACTTGCCGTGTGGTCCCCAAGCCTGAAAACAGGAGAGCACTGGGAGAATTTTCTGACTGCAAAGATGCTGTCAGTGCAGCCAAAGAAATCTATCCAACAGCAGATGGCTGCAAAATATGCTCTCCCTCATGCAATACGAGATAGCACCTCGCAGATGAACAGGTACATCGCCTCTTCCTTTCGCCATTTATTACTGAACAGGCTTCATTTGTAAACCTGCATCTGCTATGGAACGCATAGATCAGCAGCCATTCCTTTTGCCTGAATTAAACATTGTTAGTTATGGGTTGGTCATACCGTAAGTCTTTTAGTGCCGGACCATTCAGAATGAACTTTTCTAAAAAAGGTATCAGTTATTCAATGGGAGTGAAAGGTGCACGCATTAATATGGGGCCAGGAGGGACATACGTTAATTTAAGTACGCATGGCATCAGCTACCGGCAAAAGATACCCGGTCCTGCTGCTCCTTTACCCCGCCCTGCGTTTGAAATACAACCGGATGATGCACCCGGTAATATAACTTCTGCGGCAGTGGAAGAACTGACTGATACAGATTCCCTGGCATTTATTACAGAACTGAATCAGAAGTCCGCAAGAATTTCTTATGTGAAAGAAGCGAAATTTCCGCTGTTACTTATCCCGATGGTGTTGCTGTTTTTTTCTTTTGGTAAACGGGATAGAATAGTGCAACCGGCGGTAGACAGTACCATTGTGAGAGTAATTGCATTTAATGGTGCCAATATTCGAAAAGAACCCCATCTAAAATCCAAGGTTTTGCAAACAGTCGATTATGATCAGAAATTTGCATTACAGGATAGCTCAAATCAGGAATGGCTGCAAGTAAGACTACCGGACTTTTCCGGTTATATAAACCGTGAAGTGGCGGAAATTAACCATCTGTCTTCTGAAGAAGTGAAAGAAGAAGAGACGTACCTGGTAAACCGGTATCTGGGTTATGAATTGGCCCTATATGTGCTTTGTTTTATCCTATTTATCCGTTGGTTGAAAAAATTGGATAAGAAAAGACTCCGCATTGAACTGCATTATGACATGGACGATAAATACCAACAGGTGTACCAGCAATTTAAAACACATTTTGTTACCTTTTCCCGGTCTTCAAGAATCTGGCAATATCTGAATGCGCAGCGCACAACGGATTATAAGCGAAATGCAGGAGCGGGTAAGCTGATAAGAAGGGTGGGGATACCAGGACTGTCTGAGAACAAAATGCCGGTTCGTTATTTTGTTGCTAATGTAGCCATTCCATGTATCTCACTCCATAAGATGGAACTGTATTTTTTACCTGAACGCCTGCTGATAAAGCGCGGAAATACTTTTGCAGCCGTATTCTATAAGAATTTACGCATAACGGGTATTGTTACGAATGTTGTTGAATCAGAAGTGCTGCCACAGGATGCAAAAGTGCTCGACTACACCTGGCAGTATGTAAATAAGGCGGGTGGACCGGACAAGCGTTTCAATGACAATCGCAGGCTGCCGGTGTGTGCCTACTCAGAGTATACGTTTACATCAGATACCGGCGTTTTTGAAATTATTGCTACTTCAAAACTTTCGGCTATGGATGATTTTGCAGGGTTTATTGGTAAAATTGGCGCTTTACAATCCAGGATGGAAGAGATGCATTTTAATTAATAGTAAGGGCCGGCCAATGGCCAGCCCTCGCTATTTATCATCATAAAGGTGAAATATTATTCCGTTATAATAATTTTTCCACTCATGATCTGTTTGCGCGTATTCGTTTTATTATTGAAAATACTATAGATGTAAATACCTGCCGGCAGCTCGTTCGTTTGAATAGTACCGCTGTTGTTTAGCAATTCCCGCTTCATCATTTTTCCATTCACATCGTACAGCTGTATCAGGATAGTGCCTGGGCTACTGTTACGGACATGAACGGGTTCTCCTCTCCGCAATAAAGTTGGATATACCTTGACGTTGCTGGCAGACAAAGTATTTGTCTTACTCAGCATTGGACTGGTATCCGGGCAACCGGTAAAGGAAAGCTCTCCTACAGAGGTCCACGCATTGCCATTTACTTCCGAAGTGGCAGTGAGTTTCACATATTTTGCTTTTACGGTAGGACTGAAAACAACATCCTGGGCTGCCGTGCTGTTGGCGAAGTTGCCGGTAGCTACCTGTGTCCAGGTAAGACTGTCTGTACTTACTTCTACTTTGTAGGCATTAATCCGGCCGTTTACGGCTGCCTGTCTGGGTGTGTAGGTAAGCTTGCTCAGATTATAGGCGCCGCCCAGGTAGATGGACACATAGTGTGGCATTGGCGCGGTACTGTTGTACCATTGCGTATGCCAGAAGGTGTTAATATTGCCGTCAATTACATTGGTAACCGGCGCGCTTTCTCCAACCGTTTCCTGGCTGTCGAATTGGGAGATCCTTAATTGTGTACGTGGTATCGGCGTATTACAGCCGGGTGTTGCAGGCGGAGTACCAGGAATACCCACGCCAAAGCCACCGAGACCCGTATTAAATGTAGCAGAAACATAATAAATCGTAGCACCTTTTTTACCGCTGGAATCACGGCTTACCTCAAAGCCTCCCGCACCGTCCGGATAGGGATTACCAGGTGTTACATTGCTGATGTTACTGATTTCCTTCACCATCTTTATCGTATCCCATGATTGTGCCGTAGCTGCTGCCCAACCTTGTTTCTCTGTCTGGTTGTAATAAAGCGTTACACTAACCCTGCCGGAAGGATTGTTGTTGGCAGGCGTTATTTTCACGGTTTTAGAAGCCAGGTAATGTGCGGCAGTGCTATCCCAGAATGGTGCGGCGCTGCTGCCTGCCCTGTCTATCTTTACGGTAGTACATCCGTAATCAAAACCGGACTGGTTCTGTATTTTGGCGATAATCGCGCCGCTGGTATCTGAAAAATAAACAGTTGCATTAGGTCCGAGATACTGTGTGGTACTGCGGTTTAATACACTGGCTACCGGCGTCACAGCAGGTTTGGTATTGATGATCAGGTTAGGCCTGGTAGAACCGTAACCGGGGGCGTTAAACGTACAGCCGGCGCCGTTGGTCTGGCGTTGGAAAGCCGTAGGATTAGCCCCGCTTACAGATATGGATGCTACGAGATTATCTCCCTGGTTACTGCCATCTGCGTTATCGTAACAGGATTGGATGAGCAGGTTGGAATAACCATCCCAATAAAATGGTTGTGAGAAAGGTACCTGAATCCAGCCTGTATCCGGTACATTGATCGTGCCTGTATATACACTGGTAAGCGGGCTGTTGTCAAACACCGTATTGGTGAAGGCTACCTGTGGTGTAAGTCCCACCTTTACGTTAAAGTTCTGGAAAGTGCTGATAGTGGTCACTGTTCTGGAGCTGACATGGTAGGAGATGGAATTGATGTATCCTTTTTGTATGCCTGCTGCCCTTAACTCACTGGCCGGATAAATAGTTTGTGCTTTCTTATCCGATTGTGTGCCGTTAAACGGACTGGAGGCACTTCCTCCTGTAGTACCGTTGCCATAGGTCAGGTTGACGAGTGCGGAGTCTCCCACCGGTGAAGCGTCCGGATAGGTGATGTCCACGCGTGCTGTTTGCGCAGATGGATTGGCCATGGCATTGGTGGTGCCGTTAACGCTGAAGGTAAGCAAACTGAATTTGCTGGAAGGATCTGTTTTGCTGCCATAAATCCTGATCGTAACCGTTCGCGGGGCTGTTTGCCCGGAAGCAAAAATTACGGTATCGCTGGGAGTGGTGAAGTTACCATTGGTGGTTACATCAAAATCAATTCCCTGCTTGGCGGAAGACGTGGAGCCTACTACCAGCTGTACGTTTGCATTGCCGGTTGGCGCGGGGCTGATGGTCAGGTTCACAGGGTAATCCGTATAGGGCTTACATCCCGAAATGCTGGTGCCGGCAGCAGTGGTACCAATGGTTGTTGCTGCAAAGGAGATCAGCGGAGTGATGGCATTGTTTAGCTTGGTACCAAAAACGCCTCTTCCATAAAAGCTCACTCTTAATTCGCTGCTGTCAGCGTTACCGGTATTATAAGCAAAGAGATCTGTAATATCTGCTACAGTAGGGAGCCCTATGGAATACAGTCCCCAGTCGTTCATGGTTTTATTGCGGTAATACACGCCACGTGCGGTAGCCAGGTATACGGTTTCATTAGTGGCATAACGATCTTCCAGCAGGCGGATCACATTTACCTGTGGGAGGGTACCACTGATATCAGTATAAGTGTTGCCTTTGTCGCCGGAGCGGTATACGCGGCTGCCGCAGGAAAGGTACACCACATTGGTATCGCTGGAAATGGTAGTAATGCTGGCAGCTACATTGGTAGCGGCCGGCGCGGCAATGCTGGTAAAAGTGGGAGTGGCTGCAGTAGCATTGCGGGAGCTGTATACCTTCTGATTGGTAGTAACATAGAAAACCACGTTGGCATTGACGTTACTGATTTGTACCGCATTAATTTTCTCCGCGGCACTGGCTACCTGGGTCCACGAGGGAGAGCCAGCAGTAATATTGGCGCTTCGCCATAAACCGGTATCTGCGGCAAAGGCGATGGCTACATTCTGCGGCGTGAATTCCAGTTGCATATTGTTGGTTCCGGTGAAGGGCAGGTTATAGGAGGCGTCGCTGCCGGTCACGGACCTTCTTTTTCCGTTGTAATAATACACCTGGCTGTTATTACTGTAGTCAAAGTTGGAGCGCTCTCCCCAGTCACCGCCCCTGTTGGTAAACCAGGGATTGCCGGCATATTTATAATATAGTTCCCCGTTGTCCTGGGTACCAATGCTGATCATATCTCTCCTGATAGGACTGTTGGAGGCGTGATATACCTCTGTGGACGAAAGGCCGTTACTTTTGGGCGTCCAGGTGGTGCCGCCATCGGTGCAAAGCCATACACCGCCATCGTTGTAGTTAAATAGCCGGGTATTGTTATAAGGGTCTACTTTAATACCATGCATATCTGTATGGATCACGGAAGCCCAGTTAGGTTCCATTTGTGTCCAGGTGCTGCCGCTATTAGTACTTTTCCATATGAGGTGGCCTACTACGTATACGGTATTAGCGTTGGCGGGATCTCCGCACATGGCCCAGTTGTAGTTACCCTGACCGGTACTGGTGCTGGAATAACCATTCAGATTGGGAGAAACGTCGCCTTTTACCTGCGTGAAAGAGGCGCCGCCATCGGTAGATTTGTAAATAACACCGCCTGCGGACCCGTTATTGGAACCCACCATGCCCACATACACCCGGTTGGAGTCGGCTTTTGTTACCCCCAGCCTGGTGCCATTGGCCCCATTTGTGGGCAGTGTGAGGGTGGTAGCAGTCCAGGTATCTCCCATATTTTTGGAAGTATAAAACTTACCATCCATGGTAACGGCAAACAGGGTAGAAGTGTTTGTGACTGCTTTAAAAACCATATCGGTAAACTGACCGCCGATCAGCTGTTGCGACCAGGAAATACCGCCATCGGTGGTTTTCCAGATACCATCGTTGGTGGCGGCTACCAGTACATTGTGATTCGTGGGCGACATCAGCAGCTCCACAGCCATGCGGGTATCGATGCCGCTGTTAGCCGGCAGCCACGATTGCCCGCCGTCTGTTGTTTTGTAAATGCCCAGGGAAGTGCCGTAATAGTTGGGGTCACCGGTGCCCAGGTAAATAATCTGGTCGTTGGTATTGTCAATACACACGGAGGCGCAGGAAGCTTTCGGCAGGTCGTCGGTGCCCTGCAACTGCCAGGTATTGGACGTATCGGTACTTTTCCATAATCCCCACACACTGGTCGCATAAAGAGTACCCGAAGTGGTGGGATGAAATTTCATTTGTGTAACGCGGCCTATGCCATTGATCTGACCGGAAGAGTTGACGGGGAAGAGCACCGGTCCTATATTCCGCCAGTTGCCATAATTCTGGGCAAATGCCGCTGATGATAACAGCAGACAAGCGGATAAGATTAATAAAGGGTATTTACGTATATGCATTTCAGTTATTTCAGATTGATGGGGAAATTAGTTTTCGGTCAACGGCTATTTAATAGCGCTGCTGAGAATTACTGGTGTCTTTCTCTTTTTCCTTTTTGTCCCTGGCCTGCTTGGCGTTAATGTTGTTCTTCAGTTCCTTCTGCTGCTGCCAGATCCGTATCTGCTGGTCCTTGCTGAGAATGGTGCCGTCAGGTTGTACATAGGGAAGTACCTGTCTCCGCCACCACTGGTATTTTTTATATGCAAATGCATATTTCTCTGTTTCTTTTCTTTCTGCCGATTCTTTTCGTCTGAATAAGCCCAGAAAGCCACGCTTTCTTTCTGAATTATTTTTCACATCCAGTATTTCATCTTCTTCCACTGGTAATTCTTTCCCTCTCCAATAATCATTAAATGATTTTTCAATCACGAAGAAGTTGACATTAGGATCATCCATCATGGCGATCCAATCGGGCGCCTTGGTGCTTTGGCGGGCATGCTGCTGCGCTGATGATGCAATGCCGGAAAGCAGGAGAATCATCAGTAAAGCATAGCGCCATAGTGATCTTTTTACAAATTGTGTTTTCATTTGTGTTGGTTGTTGTGAAGTGGATAAAATATAGTTTTCAAAAGGCCAGAAAATACCGGTCATCTTTTTCATAGACCACCGGTTCCAGCTGGTAAACATTGCGTATGTTCTCTGATGTAAGCACCTGTTCCCGGTTGCCCTGAGCTATTAACTTCCCATGATGTAACAGCAGGATGTTGTCGGCGAACCGGGCGGCGATATTAAGATCATGTACCACGCCAACGATAAGCAGATTAGGCTGTTGCAGCAAAGTCTTTAACAATTCCATCAACTGAAACTGGTAATGCACATCCAGGAAAGTGAGCGGTTCGTCCAGGAACAGATAGCGGCAGGCGCCCGGAATAGGCTCCCATATCTGCGCCATGATACGGGCAAAGTGTACCCGCTGTTTTTCTCCCCCGGAAAGACTCATATAGTCCCGGTCAGCTAATGTTTCCAGGTGAAAGAGCTGCATCGCTTCCCTGCAATACCTGGTATCCTTATGACCGGGGTTTTCCCGTACGTGAGGGTATCGCCCCATCATCACCACCTCCCATACTTTTAAAGGAAAAGACAATTCCTGCTGCTGGGAAAGTGAAGCCCTTATCCGTGCCAGCTCTTTATACCCAATGGCGGAAATATTTTTATCACCATACCGGATAGTACCGGAAGAAGGCCTGATTTGTCCACCCATGGCTTTTAATAAAGTGGATTTCCCTGCCCCGTTGGGACCTATTACCAGGTGCAGTTTGCCGGCATCCAACCGGAGGTCGACAGACTGCAACAATAAGGTGTTCCCCGCTGCATAGGTTAGATGAGATACTGTCAACATCAGTAGTAATATTTTTTTTTCCTTAACAGGAAGATGAAAACAGGTACGCCGGTAACGGAAGTAACAATCCCAATAGGCAGTTCGGCCGGGCGCAGCAACACTCTTGCGGCGATATCAGCCAGGCTTAACAGGATAGCTCCCGTCAGCGCGCTGCCGATAATCAGGTAGCGGTTATCGGCCCCTCTCCAGATCCGCATTAAATGAGGAACTACCAATCCTACAAAACTGATCACACCGGTGAAAGAGGTAACCACGGCCACCATGATGACATTAATGATCAATATTTCTCTTTTGAGCCGTTGAACGGAAACCCCTGCCAGCATTGCTTCTTCTTCACCGAGTATCAGCAGGTTCAATTGCTTTGCATAGGAAAGTGAGCGCCAGAAACAGATGGCCAATACAACAGAGGTAATGATCACCGCATGCCAGCTGGCGCCGGAGAGCGTGCCCAGGTTCCAGAAAGTAATGGAGCGGGCCTGTGGATCGCGGGCTAAGTAAGAAAGAAAGCCGGTGCCACTGAGAAACAAGGCATTAATCGCAATTCCCATCAGTAACAAAGTCCCGATAACCGCTTTCCCTGTCTGCTTTTTTTCTGATAAGCCGAGTACCAGGAAAGTGGCTATCATGGCGCCGGCGGCGGCCGCAATGGGAAGCGTCCATTCTCCGGCGTTGAAATGCAGGGATGCTCCCAATACGAAATAAAGCGCCGCTCCAAAAGCCGCGCCACTGGAAGTTCCCACCAGGCCGGGTTCTACAATAGGATTCCTGAAAAGCGCCTGCAGTAATACACCGCCTACCGCCAGCGCCGATCCGGCCAGCAAACAGAAAAGCACTCTTGGTAAACGTATCTCCATAAAAATGCGTTCATTCAAAGAGAGGTCGCTATGCCCCGAGAGGGTTTTACTGAGGGCATCATATATTTCACCGGTACTGATATTAACAGCGCCATAGCAGGCAGATAACAATACCGTTAATATCAGTAATACTGCCAGGATCGGATACACGCCACGGTATTGCCTATTTATTTGCATGTATCAGTTTTTGAAAAGCCAGCACATTGGCGCCTGTGCGTGGCCCCAGGTACACAATATCGTGTTCCTCTATCCTGTAAATACGATGATGAAGCGCCGCTTTCGTGCCGGAAACACCGGGTAGCTCTTTTATTTTTTCGAAAGTACCCAGCCTGTCATATCCAAAGTCGGTTAGCAGTATTACATCAGGATCTGCCTGCGCAATAAGCTCTGCGGATACCTGCTGCATACCCTTGTCGCCACCAATAGGAATGCTCCCCCCGGCCCATCCCATTAGTTTGGCGGCGGTGCTTTTTTGAGTCAGCGCCAGGTAGATGTTCATGGCGCGTCCAAAATGAATAATGACTACTTTGGGCGTATCCGTATATTGGTGCGCGTTAGTCAGCGCAAGGGTCATTTCTGCATCCAGTTTTTTACAAAGGCTATCGGCTTCTGGTTCTTTGTGGAAATAAGCGCCCAGTTGCTGTATCATGGCTTTGTCCTGCGCTATGGTGAATACACTGTCTTTAAAAGTTTTCATAGGGACTTTCATCTTTTCCAGTTGGCGCATCACATTTTCCGGCCCTATGTTGTTGTCGTGTATCACCAGCGTTGGATGCTGCGCCAGCAAACCTTCTGCGCTTAAAGCACGGTGGTAGCCTACTGTGGGCAGCGCTTTGATGGCTGGGGGGTAGGTGCTGGAAAGGTCCACTGCTACCAGGTTCTTTTCCGCTCCCAGTGCGTAAATCACTTCATTGTATTGTTTGGATAAACAAACAATGCGGATGCTGTCGTTGTGCTGCTGCGTCTGGTGGCCAAATCTTCCGCAGGAAGTAAGCAATATCACGACCCATGGAAGGAGGATATTTTTTTTCATGATTAAAATTTATAGTTGAGATTAAACCCGCCATACCAGTTGGCTTTATAAGGGCCGGGTAAATAGATATTAGGAGTGGCGCCGCTGAAGTTGGCGTTCAAAAACACCATCGTGTAATAACGGCTGCTGGTAAGGTTGTTGCCACCGGCAAACACATCCAGCTGAAAATGCTTGCCGATAGGATGACGGTAGCCCAATTTGGCCTGTAATAACGTATAGGCGTCAGCGTAATGACGATTGTCATAGGTGATCGGCATTTTATCCACAAACTGCCAGGTGGTATTTAAATAAACACCCCATTTGGAAATGAAATCTATCCCCGCATTGACAAGGTGAGGAGGTACGCCGGAGGCTTTGTTTCCGCTATAGTCAATGGTTTTGGCATTGTTATTATTGTCGCTCCGGAACTGTTTATAGGTAAAGCTGGAATAAGTATAACTTACGAATGGCTGTATCAGGGAGAATACCTGCGGTTTTGCCGGGCGTATGGTGTAGGTTACTTCTGCTTCTATACCACGGTTTTGTTGAGCCCCGGCATTGGTGGTCAGGGAATACAGCACAGTGCCGGTATTGTCTGTTACTGCCTGCGAGGTAAGCTTATCTGTTATCTCCATATCAAATACAGCTATCTGGAACAACAGGTTTTTATGTAGCAGGGTACCTTTGGCGCCGGCTTCATATTGTACAGATTTTTCGGGTCGTAAGCCTGTATTCACCTGGCTGATCTGTGGAATCACTACCTGTCCGGATACCGGCGGGGAATAGCCTTTACTGACACCGGCATATACCGACACATTTTCATTCAGTGATTTCAGCACGCTGATCTGCGGCGTAAGTACCGGCGTAAATGTTTTATGACCCGACTGGTCCTTATGTGAAGGATTGGCGCTGTTGGTAAGACGGTCGGTGATGCTGTATTCAATGTAATTATTGCTCACACCGGCGATCACCATAAATCCCTGTGGTAACGTCAGTTCCCATTGGGTGAAAATATTGTACTGCATAGCGGATAATTCAATATCTCCTGTCTGCGCACCAGGGACATTGTTAGCCAGTCCATAGCTTTTTTTGAAAGAATTTGTTTTCTGGTATTCAGCGCCTATGCTCCCATTCAGGGTAATGGCACGACCGGTGAAATTAAGCCCGAATGCAGTGCGTGCGCCGATGTTCTGGGCAAGGTTACTGGATAGTCCTACTGCAAAGGCCTGCGATTGTTTGTACCCGGTAAACCAGGCGCTGCTGAGGTTACTGACGTGTTTGGAAAACTGGTAGTTGTGGGAAATTCCGGCGCGATAAGATTCGAAAGATACATAGCCTTTGTTTTTCAGATAGGGTACTTCCCCGGTATCTTTTCGTTGTGCAAACTGTATGCTGTCCAGTTGCCCGGCAAGCTGGTCGTTGGAATTGTTATAGGCAGCATAAACAGACAGGGTTTGTTTATCATTACTATGAAAATCTCCGATAAAGGAAACAAAGTCTTTTTTGGAGCCGCTTTGTATGCGGTAGCTGTCGTAGTTCTGGTGGCCGTAGTTAAGCATAACAGACGATTTTTCATCTGCGTATTCTATCCTGGTATTAGTTCTGAACAGGCCATAGCTTCCCGCCAGCGCTTCCTGCGAGATGCGGGTGCCGTAGGTGGCAGGTTTCAGTGTGTACATTTTCAATACACCACCAATACCGCTGCCATACAAACTGGAGGCGGGTCCTTTGATCACTTCCACTTTCCCTAATATAGAGAAATCAATATCATCCAGGATGGTAGTGCCTTCCGCATCGGTGACGGGAATGCCATTCAGATAAGCTTTGTAGCCGGTACCATTAAAATTGGTACCATTGCCATATCCCCGGATGGTAATACGCTGGCCCCCGGACATCGTTCTTTTTTCCATCCGTACACCGGGTACCAGGTTCAGCGAATTTTCGAGAAAGAGACCGTCGTTCCGGTGCAGGTCCTGCCGGGTGAGTATGGATACAGATTTCGGTTGCAACAGATCAGTGTTGGACTTGCCGGCATTGACCATTACTTCGTTTAGGGTATAGGATGCAGCGGTAAGCCCTATCATCAGTTGTGTACTGCTATTTTTAGCCGGGATCGTTTGGGCATCATATCCCATAGCCGTTACCGTTATAGTACAGTTGGAACAGTCTATGCTGAAACTGCCGTTTATGTCTGTTGAAGCCAGCAGCTTGCCATTAGAATACAGCCCCGCGCCTTTGATCGGCGTCTGTGCATAGATATCATATACCTTTCCATGTATTCCCTGTTGGGCATAGCTATGGAGCGACAGTACCGTCGCCAGTAAACAATTGATCAGGATTTTCATCGGGTGTTAATTTGGATTTTTTGTAAGAATTTTAACGTGTATACGATGCCGTTAGACATAGCCATGCTACAGCCTATAGCCGGGAAGTAAATTTTTTCATTGCTTATATATGATTTGGTTAATTACATGAATAACATAATTAAAAGTTGATAAAGGCAACTTGTATCAGTTCATTTGTTCACAGCAAGTCGGGTTCACGGAGTCTTTTGGTTCATAGAAATATCTTTCCTGTGCGGTACGGCATAATTACAATAGTGCTCAAGTTTATTTCTCTCGTTGTGCTGATGTATCTAACCTGTTTTAGGGTTACTTTTCCCGTGGTATTCAGGTATTTTAAACAAGGTTTTTTTGCTGATCGTTTAGATTCGGCTTCAGAAATTGGTCGTCGTTTATGTTCAAATAAAGCTAATAAAAAAAATTATCTGATGATAGTCTTTTTTCCTTTGTTTATTTTTTATGACAATCATGGATAATTCTGAAAAGAAATTATCATGTAAATGTAATCGGTTGTGCCGGCACTCAAGGGGATTATGCCATCATTCAGGCTTAACGCCACGGCATATGCAAGACTGATCTGCATATATATCGCAGTACGCAACATTCATCATATTCCTGAACGAAAAAGTGAAGTAATCCATTATTTGTAGTAATATTAAGGTTGAGTGCGGGTGTTTGATGCGTTTGGTTTTTAATCAACCGTTTTGATTATAAGTTCCTTCCTATGATTGATTTTAAAGTGATCCACCGGAGATCCGGACAAGTGCTGGCAGTTTTTATTTTGCTCCATATTACCAACCATCTTTTTTCGTTGGGTGGCCCGGAGCTTCATGCAACGGTAATGACTGCTTTACGCAAAATTTACCGCTTTCCCCCGGTGGAATGCCTGTTATTGTTATGCGTCGCCATCCAGATTTTTTCCGGTTTGTTGTTGATTTTTAAGAAAAGTGAGAGAAAGATATCGGCGCCACAGGTCATCCAAAGGGTAAGCGGTTTTTACCTGGCAGCTTTTATGTGTAATCATATCCGGGCGGTAATGATGGGCCGGTTTGTCTGGAAAGTGGAAACCGGGTTTCAATTCGCCGCCGGAGGCGCAGCCCATTTGCCATCTGCCTATTTCTTTATACCATATTATTTTCTTTCCGTTGTAGCAGTATTCTTCCACGTTGCCAGCATTCATTATATAAAAAGCAACGACCTGCTTGTTCATCTGCCTGACAGCAATATACCTGCCGCCAAAAGAAGAATCAAAGTTGCAGCGTTGACAATTGCGTCCGTGGGCGTTGTTACAGCAGTGTGTATAATCGGCGCTATGGTAAAGTATGGATAAAGAAAGCGCGACTTTTTTGCTTTATGCCAGTAATCGCCTGTTACGGTTTCTACTCAGTGGAAACGGTCAGCCTCCTTCCGCGTTGCTACTGAAACAAACATATTGCAAACCTTGATAAAATTAAACAGTATAATTCCATAAATTTACGAATAGGTTACCCGTTTAATTGAAATTGGAACACCCGGAATACAGAGACTACCCTGATTTATTAGTAAAGGACCGTAAGGCTATCAGAAAAAATGCAAGTCCGGGAAACAGACCCTAAAAACATTCATTTCATTTATAGCATTATGATACATACAAAAATCCTCACCATACTATTACTATTTATCCACCTGGGTATTTTTGGACAGAGCGTACCACCCTCTAATATAGGTGAGCGCACTTTTCATTTTAAAGATGAAAAACGTAACCGGCCTCTCGTTACGGAAGTATGGTATCCAACAACGGACACACTTAAAATAAGTGATAAGAAGTATTCTCCTTTTTTACGCAATTACACAGTACGCGAAGGAAGTTTACCGGCAGGTAAGTTGCCTCTTATTTTAGTTTCACATGGCACCGGTGGGAACCGGTTTTCTTTAGAATGGTTAGCACAACATTTGGTTCAATCGGGTTTTATAGTAGCTGCTGTCGACCACTGGGGCAATACATCGGATAATAAAATTCCGATTGAATTTATAAAGGCGTGGGAGAGGCCGCAGGATATCAGCTTTGTGCTTACCCAGCTGCTGAAAGACAAGGATTTTAATACCCTGATAGATGCACAAAAAATCGGTGCATTGGGCTTTTCATTTGGAGGGTATACCGTGATCGCCTTGGCTGGCGGAGTAGTTGATTATCCGGTCATGATACACTATTACCGCACCATAGGCCGCCGGGAGATGGAGTTCCCTGAATACCCGGGGTTGGGCCACTTACTGTATGACAGTACTTTGTTGGCGGCTACTAAGCATGTTCCGGATTTGAAAGATAACCGTATCAAAGCCTTCCTCGCCTTGTCTCCGGGTACAGGGCCGGGCTTTATCCATAAACAGCAGTTTAAAAATGTTCACGGACCCGTTTTTATTACCGGCTCACTCGCAGATAGTATGGCGCCTGTTAAAGGAAATGCGAGGGTATATCATAAGCTGATCGCAGGTTCGGGTTACTATGAGTTTGGCGGTAAAGTTGGGCATTATGTAATGTTGCCCGAAGCAAATAGCGAAATGAAGAAAGAAGCGCCGATGCCATTTGTAGATGATCCTTCTGTAGACAGGCACCAGGTGCATTTAAAAATAGACAGCCTCGCGGCTGATTTTTTCAGTAAGAATTTGAAATGAGCGCTGGACTCATTTTCGAAGAATACCGGGTTAAACGAAAAGGGACAAACCATTGTGATAATGATTTGTCCCTGCTTGCGGAGGGGACGGGACTCGAGCCTATGGCTCTGCCGAAACGTTAAATAGCCGTTTAGTATAACAGTTACGAATAACGGAAGATATTATTGGCCATACGGTAAAAAAGAACATTTTTTTAACGCACTTGTAGTATCCCCCATAAATTAATCCTGTAATACCCAATTTATTGCTCTAACTTTAGCAAGGTTGGATTTGGCTTCTTCTGATTTAGTTTGGGTTTCTGTTTCTTTCTAATTCCCTGTTTTTCAGTAGTATGTATTTTTAATTAAAATTATATTTGTGAATATTTTTGTAGGTAATATAAGTGACAGAACAACTGAAGATGAGATATGGTCTTTATTTGACCCATTTGGAGTTGTATATAGTATTAATGTGGCTTATGATAAGTACAGTGGACGTTCTAAAGGCTTTGCATTCGTTGAAATGCCGGACGATTCCAATGCAGTACTGGCAATTAAGGAATTGAATAATTCAGTAGTTGCTGGCAAGACAATAGTAGTGTATGAGGCTCGTCCAAAACCTGAAAGACCAGAAAATAATCGTTTCTCGAGATCCGGCCCAGGCTCTGGATTTAGACCCAGATACTAATAGTTGGATGTTTTAAAACGTCGATTACCTTTATCTGTTAAGAGAGCAGAAGAGCAAAGCCGCAAAATACGTTAAGTAGTTTGTAGCTTTGCTTTTACTTTCTATGTACCGGATAGCAGCAATCCAAGCTGAATTTTCCACTTAATTTTCTAATTATCCCCTTAATAAACCATCCGGGATGCACCTCACTTCGTGAGGTAACCCAGGGTATAGCTGCTTACGGAGGTAAACTCAATCATTTGGGGATCAACTATATTTCCCTCGCAGTACTTTTAGCGAAGCCAACGCACGCAGTGGTGAAGCATTTTTTGGGCATGTTTATGCCAGCCTTTATAGGCACTATAAAAACCTTTTATCGGACAGCCAAACTGAAAAGGAGTTACTCAAACGAATTTTTATAATTGATAGTACCACCATAAGCCTTTTTAAGGCTGTTCTAAAATGTGTATGTAACAGGAAACCCTTATACTATAAGTAATCCAACTTAGTTAGATCGATTTTTTTTCAGTCGTAAAGGAGTAATTTTATATATTATTTTTCACAATACGGGGCTATAAGTGCTATGTTTTATATAGTTATGGCCCATTTTATTTTTATATTCGGCCATAACTATATAATTTTATATAGTTATGGCCGAATATAAATATTGGCTGTTAGTGATAGAATAACATTTATAAAAATGAAACCACTTATAGGTCGTAAAGAGGAGAAAAAAATTTTGGAAAAAGCTTTAGCATCTGATGAAGCTGAGTTAATTGCGGTTTTTGGACGGCGACGTGTTGGTAAGACTTTCCTGATAAGGGAAGTCTTTAATAGTAACATGATATTGGAGTTTTCGGGAGTTCACAATGCTACATTAAAAGAGCAATTGGGTAATTTTAGAAATAGATTAGCCGAAATCATGAAACAGGAGATTTTACCAGATGTGCCTGTTGGTTGGACAGAAGCTTTTGAGATGCTCAAAAAGTATAGTGAGCCATTGTTGAAAAAAGAAAAGTGCGTTATTTTCCTGGATGAATTTCCCTGGTTAAATACTCCTAAATCAGGTTTTTTGTCTGCATTTGAATATTTCTGGAATTCATGGGGCACTAAACAAGATAATCTCATATTAACAATTTGCGGATCGGCAGCTTCGTGGATGATACAAAAAGTTGTTAACAACAAAGGAGGGCTTCACAATAGGATTACAAAAAAAATCAGGTTATTACCCTTCACACTCGCTGAAACGAAGGAATATTTGGAAAGCAGAGATGTGAAACTAGAACTTTATCAGATTGTTCTGCTTTATATGGTGATGGGAGGAATTCCACATTATCTGAAAGAGGTAGAAGCTGGGTTTAGCGCTGCACAGAATATTGATAAGCTTTGTTTTACTAAGGATGGAATATTAAAAAATGAGTTTGATAATTTATATCAGTCATTATTTGCAGAAGCAGATAAGCATATAGCGGTAGTTAAAGCATTAAATAATACTCCCATGGGTTTAACCCGTAAAGAAATTATTGCTGCCTGTGGATTATCCAGCGGAGGAAGAGCAACATTACTCCTTGATGAATTGATCGAGTCGGGTTTTATTACAAGCTATATTCCATATGAGAAAAATGTAAGAGACAATATATATAAACTGAGTGATGAATATTCCCGATTTTATCTAAAGTATATTGACAATGTAAGAGCAACTGGCACCGGAACATGGATGAAATTATCTACACAGCCAACATGGAAAAGTTGGAGTGGGCTCGCATTTGAAAGCATTTGTCTCAAACATATAACTGAAATAAAGGTAGCCTTAGGAATTTCTGGCGTTTATACGGAAGAATCAATCTGGAGAAATGTGCCTGGAAAGGATGAGTGCGGAACAGGAGCACAGATAGATTTACTAATAGATAGAAATGACTTCTGCATAAGTATTTGTGAGATGAAATTTTCAAGCGCAGAATTTTCTATAGATAAAGCCTATTCTATAGAACTGAAAAATAAACTGGATATATTTCAGCAGAAAACCAAGACGAGGAAAACATTATTTCTGGTAATGGTGACTACTTTTGGAGTTAAACAGAATATGTATAAACCGGGCTTAGTTCAAAATGATATTATCCTTGAAGATCTATTTAAATGAACAGTGAATTTAAGTTGCTTAAGAAGATAGTTCTTTATTCATAAATTATATCAATTAACTGTACATCTGATGGCATTTAGAGATATTTCAGAAGACTTCCCATTTCATAGTAAAGATAAAGCTGTTTGGTACTATCTGATAGATTGGGAAAACCGTACCCAAACAGATTTTTATAATGTTTCCGGGAAAAAAGATTTATTGAAAAAGCTAAAAGATATTCTTGATAATCAGAATGAAAAAAAACATGAATTAATGGGGGTATGGAATGGAGCGTATTCCACTGATATTTTTAGAATCCCGTTAGCAGAAGGTTATTTTGAATTAAACAAGCACTTTAATTATTAGCACATGATCTAAATAATGAAAACATGAATGCTTGTGGCCCTGTTATCGGCAAATGCTTGTGTTTCATAACCTTTGTTTTTTAAGAGGTATCACAACGTTACTATCAGCTAAAATTGGCGGAGGATTAACTACAAACAAAAAGTCTTCAAATCATTAGACTTGAAGACTTTTAAAGAGTCTAATGATGAACTGAAGGTGCTATCTAAAGATCTTCTGTTTGATTTTTTTGATAAGTTAGACAGTGTTGAAAAAAAAGGGATTAAATTATAGATAGCCCTTCCTAGCTATGGCCAAGCAGGATAGACAGTGTTTAAAATTTACCCAATCCCCCAACTTTTCAACTTGATCCAAATTAAACTGGAATCGACTAAGTAATCGATCATAAAAGAAAAACCCGCGACTAGCGCGGGTTCCTTCGAGATTTTGCGGACCGGACGGGACTCGAACCCGCGACCTCCGCCGTGACAGGGCGGCATTCTAACCAACTGAACTACCGATCCATTCCAAAGAAAACAGGAGTGTTAATTTCCTATCTTTCTGTCTCCCAATTCGTTGTGTTGTTCCGTTTTGGGATTGCAAAGATAGCAACAAAGTTCCCAATTAAGCAAATCTTTTTTAAAAAATATTTTCAGCATTATCTTTACACCCGATCTTTAACCAATTTAATCAAATTATGCAATTCCTGGATTTCGAGAAACCTATCGCTGACTTATATGATCAGTTGGAGAAGCTGAAGGAGAATGGTGAAAAATCAGGCGTAGATGTATCTGCTACCGTGAGCGAGTATGAACAGAAAATTGTTGATACCCGCCAGCAAATCTATGGCCACCTTACTCCCTTCCAGCGCGTACAGCTGAGCCGTCATCCGGATAGGCCCTATACCCTGGCGTATATCGAAAAGATGTGCACCAACTTTACGGAACTGCATGGCGACCGGAATGTGAAAGACGATAAGGCCATGGTAGGCGGTTTTGCCGACCTCGATGGCGAAACGGTGATGTTTATTGGCCAGCAAAAAGGCATAAACACCAAAATGCGTCAGCTCAGGAACTTCGGTATGGCTAACCCGGAAGGTTACCGCAAGGCCCTCCGTCTCATGAAACTGGCCGAAAGATTTAATAAGCCCATTGTTACCCTCATCGATACTCCCGGTGCGTATCCCGGTCTGGAAGCGGAAGAAAGAGGACAGGCAGAAGCAATTGCCCGTAATCTTTTTGAGATGGTAAAACTCCGCGTTCCTGTTATCTGCATCATCATCGGCGAAGGCGCCTCCGGTGGTGCGCTGGGCATCGGTATCGGCGACAGGGTATTTATGCTGGAAAACAGCTGGTACACCGTTATTTCCCCGGAAAACTGCTCCACTATCCTCTGGCGTAGCTGGAATTTTAAGGAAAAAGCGGCAGAAGAACTGAAATTGACCTCCGATTATATGAGCCAGTTTGGCCTGGTAGACGGAATTGTACGCGAACCGCTCGGTGGCGCACACGTAAACCCCGATGAAATGGCCCATTTGTTAAAGGTGCGTATCAAGGAAACACTGGCAGAACTGAAGAAAATCGATCCCGATACCCGTATCGAACAACGTATCGATAAGTTCTCCCGCATGGGTTTTTACGAAGAAAAATAAAAAATATTTAGAGATCACAATAAAAATTTCGAATTTCGGCCTTCGAAGTTCGAAATTTTTATTTTCCCGTAAACACAATATGGAACAACTAAAAGGCACCGGGGTGGCATTGGTAACACCCTTTAAAGCAGATGAAAGCATAGATTGGAATGCTTTGGAAAAGTTGATCAACTACGTGATCGATGGCGGCGTTAACTACGTTGTGTCTTTAGGCACAACCGGTGAAACACCTACTCTTTCTGCAGATGAAAAGCTGGATTTGATAAAATTCACTTTCGAAAAGGTGTCGAAGCGGGTGCCTGTGGTGATTGGTATTGGTGATTATAACACAAGGGATGTAGTGAAACGGCTGGAAAAATGTCCGCTGGATGAAGCTGCCGCTGTACTCAGCGTAGCGCCTTACTACAGCAAGCCTACCCAGGAAGGCATCTTCCAGCATTATAAAACAATTGCGGCGGCTTCTCCTAAACCCATTATCCTGTATAATGTGCCCGGACGTACCGGTCGCAATATGACTGCTGAAACCACGCTGCGCCTCGCCCATGAAGTGGAAAACATCGTTGCGATGAAGGAGGCTTCCGGTGATATGATGCAGTGTATGCAGATCATCCGCGATAAACCAAAGGATTTCCTGGTAATCAGCGGCGATGATGCCCTGGCGCTTGGCCAGCTGGCCTGCGGCATGGATGGGGTGATTTCCGTTGCAGCCAACTATTTCGCCACCGATTTCTCCAGCATGGTACACGCCGCGTTGGTAAACGATTACCCGGCAGCGCGTATCCTGAATAACAAAATGCTCGAAGGATTTGACCTGATGTTCTCAGAAAATAATCCCGCCGGAATCAAGGCATTCCTGCATCACGCAGGAATTGTGGGCAATAATTTCCGCCTGCCCGTATTACCAGTTACCGACGGACTTTACAGCAAAATTGAAAAATATCTAAAAAGCTATAACGGGTAGTAACAAACCCGGTTGTTAGCCATTGGCTTTTAGCTTATAATAAAAATGCAGCGAAGATCATCTTCGCTGCATTTTTATTATAAGCTAAAAGCCAATGGCTAAGCTATACGAAGTATGTTACTCCTTCTTCCGCGATATTGGTATTTTCAAATACCGGCCTGGACTCATCCAGGAAAGGTTGTAATTCGGTGTATTTGGACGAAAAATGCCCGATCAGCAGTTGTTTCGCCCCGGCTGATGCCGCCAGTGAAGCCGCCTGCACGGAAGTGCTGTGATAGCGCTCTGCCGCCCGCTCCTGCAACTCGTGGAGATAGGTGGTTTCATGATACATCATATCCGCGTTCCGCAGCCATGGCAGCAATGTTACATCGTAAATAGTGTCCGCGCAATACACATACCGCTTACCCTCCGGAGGAGGCAGCGTTACCCAGTCGTTTTTTACCAGCATGCCATCTTTCCGCTGATAATCAGCGCCATCCTGTAATTTCGAGAAGTAGGCGGCCGGAATTTCGTAAGCCCTGGCCTGATCGGGGATCAGCTTCCGCTTCCTTTTCTGCATCTCAAAAGAAAAACCAAAACAGGAAATCCTGTGTTGGGTCGGAAAACATTTAACCTGTAAGTCTTTGTCTTCCAATATAATACCACTATATCCCGGCTGGAGGGGGACAAAAGACAACTCAAATTTTATCACCGTCCCCGAACAATCCAGCTGCAGCTGGATAATTTGTTCCAGCTCCGGTGGCGCATACACGCTGAGCGGCTCGGTACGCCCCATCAGGTTGAGCGTATTCAGTAATCCGATTAATCCAAAGTAATGATCTCCGTGAAGGTGACTGATGAAGATGTATCTCAGTTTACTGCGCTTGATCCTGTATTTAGCGATCTGCAATTGCGTTCCTTCTCCGCAGTCAACCAGCAGCAGCTGCTCGTTACAGGTAACTATCTGAGCAGTGGGGTGCCTGTCCAGCGTGGGGATAGCGGAATTGTTACCTAATATTGTTACTGCAAACATGTGTATAGCTTTTAGCCTTTAGCTGTTAGCTCTTAGCCCGTTAACATCTGGTTAACGGCTAATAGCCTTTTCTTACTCCATTCCGTCAAGCAACTCCCTCTCCAGTTCTTCCATCATGATCAGGTCTATCGCCTCGGCCATGGTTGGGGCAATATTAAGCAGGTCGTCGCCTGATACTTTCAATGCAGCTGTTAAAGTGTTGTTAAGGCCTGTAATGGCGCAGGAAAGATTATTGTCATATATACACCGGTATACTGTTAAAATGGCTTCAACGCCCTTAACGTCAAATTTTTCTACCAATGCCATATCCAGTATGAGATTACGTCCCTTTAACTCCGGCAATCCAATCGCAGTCTGGATAAAGTCGTCTGACAAATTAGCATCCAGAACGGTTTCTTCCGGACAAAAAACGACTATTTTTTCTTTGGTATCAATTTTGAATTTCATGCGTTGGACGTTGTTTTATACTTTTAATAAAAATGAATTTTGAACAGAGGGAACCCGCCTATAAAATATAACCGCAAGAGATCGAAACAAAAACCTCCTTTTCTTCGTAGATATTTTTAAACGAACGTACCCGCATCAACGCAAAAATAAATCTTATACTATTAAAGTGTAAGTTGTTTAAGTTGAAAAAAGGAATAACTTCATTCCGACAGATAGCGTGATAATCTTAAGTCAGAATTATTCGTTATTATTGTATAAGCAAGCCCCCGTAAGGGTTTTTGATAATTTAATAATCTCACAATGGACCAGAATTTTTCACCGCAAGTTAAGGAGATCATTTCGTTCAGCAGAGAGGAAGCTTTACGCCTGGGAAATGACTTCATAGGTACTGAACACCTGCTGTTAGGTATTATTCGAGAAGGCGAGGGCACGGCCGTAAAGATTCTGCAGGCTTTGAACGTAGATCTGTATGAGTTACGAAAGGAAGTAGAGCTGGCTGTAAAAGATAAGACCGGAAAGAACATCGCTAACATCAATAGCCTCCCGCTTACCAGACAGGCAGAGAAGGTAATACGTGTTACCGTGTTGGAAGCCAAAGCACTGAAAAGCGCTACGGTGGAAACGGAGCACTTAATGCTTTCGATACTTAAGAATAAGGAAAACGTTTGTACACAAATCTTACAACAATTTGACGTGGACTACGATACTTTTAAAAACGAACTGGGCTTTGTAAAATCTGCGGACCCTAAATCAGAATTTGATGATCCGGGCGAAGAAGAGTTTGAGGACGAAAGAAAGAGTTACGCATCCAAAGCCAAACAGACAAATACCAAATCCAAAACGCCCGTACTGGATAACTTTGGTAGAGATATTACCAAGCTGGCCGAGAGTGGCAGCTTAGACCCGATTGTTGGCCGCGAGCAGGAAATCGAAAGGGTATCCCAGATACTTTCCCGCCGTAAAAAGAACAATCCGATTCTTATTGGTGAACCCGGTGTGGGTAAAACCGCCATCGTGGAAGGTTTGGCGCTGCGTATCGTGCAGCGTAAAGTTTCCCGCGTGCTGTTCGACAAGCGCGTGGTAAGCCTCGACCTCGCCGCCCTGGTGGCTGGTACCAAATACCGCGGCCAGTTCGAAGAAAGAATGAAGGCCATCATGAATGAACTCGAGAAAAACAGGGATGTCATCCTGTTTATCGATGAAATTCATACAATCGTTGGCGCCGGTGGCGCTTCCGGTTCCCTGGACGCCTCCAACATCTTTAAACCTGCACTCGCAAGGGGAGAACTCCAGTGCATTGGCGCTTCTACCCTCGATGAGTACCGCATGTACATCGAAAAAGATGGCGCACTCGACCGTCGTTTCCAGAAAGTAATGGTGGAACCACCAAGCGTGGACGAAACCATTATGATCCTCAACAATATCAAGCCCCGTTATGAAGAATACCATAACGTAAGCTATACTGACGCAGCAATCGACGCCTGTGTGAAATTGAGCGACCGCTACATGACCGACCGTCTCCTGCCCGACAAGGCTATCGACGTACTCGATGAAGTAGGCGCCCGTGTTCACCTGAAAAACATCAATGTTCCGCAGAATATCCTCGACCTGGAAAAACAGATTGAAGATATCAAACAGGAAAAAAATAAAGTAGTAAAAAGCCAACGCTTCGAAGAAGCCGCTGCTTTACGCGATACCGAAAAGAAACTGGGTGAAGACCTGGAACGCGCCAAAGCTATGTGGGAAGAAGAAGTAAAGCATAAACGCTACCCCATTGATGAAGAAGCCATTGCGGAAGTTGTCAGCATGATGACCGGCATCCCTGTTAAAAGGATGGTGCAGGCAGAAACAGAGAAACTGCGCCGTATGGGCGAAGACCTCAAAGGCGCCGTGGTTGGACAGGACGATGCCATCAGCAAAGTCACCAAAGCCATTCAGCGTAACCGCGTAGGTCTGAAAGATCCGAAAAAACCAATAGGTACCTTTATATTCCTCGGCCCTACCGGGGTTGGTAAAACAGAGCTCGCCAAATCTCTGGCCCGCTACATGTTCGACTCCGACGAAGCGCTTATCCGCATCGATATGAGCGAATACATGGAGAAATTCTCTGTAAGCCGCCTCATTGGTGCTCCTCCGGGATATGTAGGCTACGAAGAAGGTGGTCAGCTCACTGAAAAAGTTCGCCGCAAACCTTACTCTGTGATCCTGCTGGATGAAATCGAAAAAGCACATCCGGATATTTATAACCTCCTGTTGCAGGTACTGGATGATGGTATCCTCACTGATGGCCTCGGTCGTAAAGTGGATTTCAAAAATACCCTCATCATCATGACCTCCAATATCGGAGCCCGTCAGCTGAAAGATTTCGGTGCCGGTGTTGGCTTTACCACCAGCGCAAGGGCCGTAAATGAAGAAGAGAACACCAAATCAGTGATCGAAAAAGCACTGAAACGTACCTTCTCTCCTGAATTCCTGAACAGGATCGATGATGTCATCATCTTCAACTCCCTGGCCAAGGAACATATCTACACCATCATTGATATTACAATGAAGAGTGTACTGAAACGCCTGAACAACCTCGGATTCAGTCTCGAACTGACAGACGAAGCCAAAGGCTTCCTGGCAGATAAAGGCTACGACCAGCAGTTCGGCGCCAGGCCACTGCACAGGGCTATCCAGAAATACCTGGAAGATCCCCTGGCTGAGGAAATCCTCAACATGAATATTCATGATGGCGATATTCTCGTGGCAGACCTGGATAAGGAAAATCAGAAGCTGATCTTCACCCTGAAAAACAACTCTTCCAAGAGTAAATCAGAAAAATCAGAAGCGTAACTAATTCGCTGCAAATAAATTAAAACAGCCCGTCAAGGTATCCTCCTTCGACGGGCTGTTTGTTTGTGTAACATGAACATGTTAATCATTCCCTTATCATCCTTTTTCCTCCGAAAGTTAATACCGACAAGCACCTTCACCATTTTAAGTGACCGTTTGCCAACTGGTATCTACCTTGTTTTAGGTAGACGCCTGCTTCCACCTTTTCAATGAACCAATACCAAAAATGGTACAATCATGTCATTTTTTAAAAAGATATAATATGTCACATTTGCAGTATGTATTTTATACTATCTACATAAATATTTATTTATCAATTTATAATAATTTATATTTTTTAGATATTCTATAAAGTAGCGACAGGACTTGACTGATTTACTTATACCTCGAATACACTTTTGCATTTATCCTTATATCCCTCACGCCGGCAGGTAACAATGCCGGTGGTGTACTTGACATGAACTATTTATCCTTATATCTATGAGAAAATCTCTACGCATCGTGACGCGCGTAATGCTGATAGGTGGCGTAAGCCTTGTCGCCACCCAGGTACAGGCACAGTTGAAAGTGGGTAAAAACCCTACCTCCATCCAGAAATCAGCGATCCTGGAACTGGAGTCAGATAAACAGGGTTTGCTGCTGCCACGTGTAGCCGATACCACCCTGATGACAGCCCTGAATCCACCGGATGGTATGATCATCTACTGGACCGCAGCCGGAACAGAAGGGTTTTATGTAAGACACAACTACAAGTGGGAAAAGATGGCCACCAAAGCCTCTTCCTGGGACCTCCTGGGTAATGCCATAGCAGATGCCACCACCCAGTTTATCGGAACCACCAATAACATACCTTTTGTAATGAGAGGTAATAACAAGGAAGGTCTTCGTGTGGACGACGGTAACGTAATTGTGAAAAATGATCTCACCCTCAGCGGTATCACCGCCGGCGGTAGCACCTTAATGGATGCAGTGATCGTTGATGGAACCGGTAAGGTGTTCAAACGCACCCTCACTGCCGCCGCTCTCTCCGACTTCATGATCAACGGATCAGCTAAACTGGATCAGAAAATCAACACCGACAACGCAGCGGGAGATTACAAATTCACTACCTCTACCACCGGCGCCACTACCACACACCAGCTGAGCATCGCTACACAGACCGGTGCGGCAGGCGGACCGGCAGTAGGTTTGCTCACCAATGCCGACTGGAATAAGTTTAATACTGCCGCCGGCAAAGCACTGCAGATAGCAAACTTCATCGACGCCGCAGACGCTAAAGGCTTAACAATAGGAACAGACGCCTCCAATAATCCTACTATCGCTTTAAATGCAGCCACCGAATTCACACCAGGCGGCGTGAACTTTGGCACCCAAACCTTTGGTGGAGCTAAAACCTTTGCCGGAAAAATTACCGGTAAAAACGGGCTCGATGTAACTGCAGGCGGCGCCAACATCACCGGCGTAACCAATATCACCGGCGCTACAAATATTACAGGTCTTACCACCATCACCGGTAATACCGAAGCAGGTGGAACACTCCATGTAACCGGTACTTCTACACTGGATAATAAATTAACTATCACTACCGGTGGCGCAGATGTAACCGGTAATACCAAAGTAACCGGCGACTTAAATGTAACCGGAAAATCAATACTCGATAACACGGTAACACTGAATAGTACTGCCGTAGGTAATAATACCAACCACACAGTATTGTTGCTGAATGCCAGTAAAGAAGTGATCACCAGGGACCTGCCGGAATCTGTATTCACTGACCTGACCTTTGGTTCAGATCATACCGGTACAGATCTCAAGGTTGTAAAAGATGCCACCAACAAAGTAACTGTGAGCATCCCGCAAGCCGATCCATCTGTAATAGGCGGTCTGGTAAGCAATGCGTCACAATCCTTCGCGGGCGACAAAAGATTTGCCAACGATGTATCCGTACAGAAAAATGTGAAAATCGGCGATACTACATCACTCGCTAATTCTACTTTACAGGTAGCGGGTTCCGTATCTATGGCTATTAAAGAAATTGCCTCCGGTCCGTATAACATTGATGCCACCGATTATACCGTAGTTGTAAAAAGTGGTAGCGCAGTTATCGTTAACCTGCCAACCGCAGCAGGCGCAAAAGGACGTATCTACACCATCAAGAAAGCTGCATTTGATGTCAGCAATAATCTTAATAACACGGTAACTGTGAAAGCCCAGGCCGGACAGTTTGTGGAAGATGGCAACTCCATCGACATCTACAACGACTGGACTTTTATCACCGTACAATCAAACGGTACCGATACCTGGTATATTATTAAGAAATAAGGTTGAACAGTATTTGAAACGGCTACGTATAACCGTAGCCGTTTCTCCTCTTTTGTGCTTACTTAAATGATGATGTATGAAGCTGCAAGGGCTTGTAAAAGTATGTGCTGCTATGTTGTGCTGCTTATGCAGTCAGCAATTGCTGGCGCAGCAATTAAAGCTGGGAACGAATCCCACCCTGCTAAAACCATCTGCTTTACTTGAATTGGAGAGTACAAAGCAGGCCTTATTAATAACCCGCATCGCCGATACCAGCCTGATCACAAGTCCGATAAATGGTATGATCATTTATCTGACAACTGATAACTCATTCCGCGTCAGGGCAAATAGTTACTGGAACAAGTTGATTCCGGAAGGCGGCGCCATCAAATCTATTAACAACGACCTTACACCAACTCAAAACATAACTGCCAGTTATACCCCTGCGGGTACGTTTGGATTTGCCACCGCAAGTGGAACACACACACTGACCATTCCGGATGCAGGATTAACAGCCGCAGGATTTGTTAACACAGGCGCCCAGTCATTCAAAGGACTTAAGAATTTCACAAATGGTTTGCAGACGCTTAATCTGCGTGTAGTCAACGATTTGAGCACCCCTACAAAAGTATTAGGTAAAGATGCCAACGGAGATGTGTCTGCCCTGACATTGGGTACCACACTCGGTATTGCCACCGGCACATTGAGCGCTAACAATGCCACTAAGTTGTGGAACGCAAATAAAATAGCCGATTACGATGTTTTGTTTAGTACAGCACCACTGAACGATCAGGTACTTACCTTTAATGGCACGCAATGGATCGCTAAAGCCCCCGCCGCTGGTGGCATCACATCCATTGGATTCTCCATGCCGTCACAGCCCTTATTCAGCATAACAGGTTCACCACTCACCGCCAATGGAACTATAACAGCTAACCTGAATACACAAAATGCAAACCTTGTTTTTGCTGGTCCGGCTACAGGAGCCGCCGCTGCACCTGGGTTTCGCTCCTTAGTGGCGGCTGATATTCCCGCTTTGGATGCAAGTAAAATAACAACAGGCATCCTGCCGCTAACGCTTGGTGGTACAGGGCTTTCTACTATCGGAGCTGTTGGTAACCTCATAAGGGTTAAGAATGCCACCTCACTCGAATATTTCACGCCTTCTTATCTGGATGGCACCAATAAGATTTCTATTATTCCCGGCTCAGGCGTAATGACGATGGCGCCATCTATTACGCAAACGCTTTCTACCAATCCCGCCTGGACTATCAGCGTCGATAGCGCCAAGAATATCTGGAATGCTAATAAAATACAGAAGAATGCTGTCATTGATAGTTTGCCAGGCGATGGAGACGTTTTAAAATGGAATACAACCAGACAACTATATGTCCCTTCACAAGACATTACCGGCGGCGCTTCTTATGGTAATTTAACCAGTAACGATATTACGTACGCAGATGCACCCGATCCAAAATATAGAATGAAAATATGGGCAAGCCCCACCAGCGGTACAGTGGTAAATGGCCCGGCCGGAACAGGCGCCTGGGCATGGAGTGTACTGTCATTTCAGAATACAGGCTATACTACCCAGTTATATTTTGATAAGAATACACTAGCCCTGAGAGAATGGAAAAATAACACGGCTGCGCCGCCTCCGTTAGTTGCCGGTTCTAACCCATGGTATAAAGTGGTGACGATGCAGGGTGATTCTTTATTGGGAGTAGGGGGATTAATCTTCGGTTCCCGGTTCACCGATTCAAAATCAGAAGTAGGACAAGACTCTGTTAATTTATTCTGGGATAATTCATCAAAAGAGCTGGGGATTAAAACTAATTCACCCAATGCGAGCCTTGATGTAAATGGAACGGCTAAAATAGGTGTCGGGGGAACGGTATTGAGCGGCATCTTCCGTTTGACTAATCAGACAGTGGCTTCTATTGCTGTAGGGGTAGTTTCAAAAACATTTACCGTGACAGGGGCAGCGGTTGGAGGAAGCGTTATCGTTAATCCAAGAGTTGATTTTGCCGCCAATTTCTATATCCTTTCTTCAAGAGTAAGTAGCAGTAATACGGTTACCGTAACGTTTAACAACACTTCGGGTGGTACTATCACAAACCGGGTTTTTGATCTGACTGTTATCCAATAAGCATAATTGAAAAAGAAATATTTAATATTATCATTTATACTATTGCTGGCGAAAAACCTCTCCGCCCAGCAAGGCGTCTACATCCCTACCGGCGCCACTGTGTGGCTCTCCGGTAATACCAACGTAGGCATCTTCGCTGATATGACCAATAATGGTATCCTCGGATCCAACCCCAATACGACCTTCTATTTCCTCGGCAAACTATGGACTAACGGAAACGGTGCTACGTTGCCGGATGAAAGCCCTGATGGCATTTCCGGCACCGGCGGTACCTTCAGTTTTTCCGGCCTTGCCTCCGGGCAGCAAAAAGTATTCGGAGGTTATAGCTTCATCACCAAAACAGGCCCGAGCTTTCCCAACCTGCAACTGAATAATACGGCTGGTTTACTGCTGGATGATTTCAGCGATCTGAAAATCAGGAATAACCTCCAGTTTAGCAGCGGCCGTCTTTATCTCAACGGCTGGAACCTGCAGCTGGGCGATAAAACACCGGGTACCGTTACGGGGTATTCGGATTATCGTTATGTAGTAACAGGCAAAGGCATCGCCGGTGGCGTCTTCTATCGCGCAGGAATTAATAACGCCGCCGGTAAAGTAGTATTTCCTATAGGCACCGACGATGCGGGCTATGCGCCTGCAGCGGTACTGATGATAGGCGGGATCGATATGATCGGCGCCAGGGTATACGACAGCGTTTTTACTGTAGCCGCCGGCGGCACCGCTTACCCTGACAGTTTTGTGAATAAAACCTGGAACATCCGCCGGGTAGATAATAGCGGGGGAGAAGTAGATGTGATCCTGCAGCATATGGATGTGAGTGAACTGCCCGCCTACGCTACATATCGCGACAGCAGCTTCATTACCCGCTTTGTAACCGGTGTATGGGATAATGTACCATCAATCCCCTATAAACCGCTGCCAGGAACACTAACAACTAATGCCATGATGCAGCCGGCTACCATGCACCTGCGGCATTTCACTGCGCTGGGCAGCAATGAGTTTTTTGCAAAAACAACTTTGTTCGGCTCCGTCAAACCAGCCATGTTCCTCAGCTTTGAGGCATTCCGCATAGCGCCTTTCATCGTGCAGCTGGACTGGACCACCAGCAGGGAAATTTACAACGCCGTGTTTGAAGTGGAACGCCGGTACGAAAGAGAAGAAGCCTTTACTAAAATAACTACTGTACCTACCAAAGCTATTAACGGTAACAGCAGTACGCCGCTGAGTTATACCTGGCAGGATATGAATGATTACGACGACTGGACCTATTACCGCATAAAGGCCGTAGGACGGAATGGTAAGATCACCTATTCCGAAGTACGTGCCGTACCGCCATTTGTACAAATTAATGTATTCCCGAACCCGAACAATGGTAAGTTTAAAGTATCAATCCGCGGTATTCGTGGGGAAATGCTGATGCAGCTGCAGGATGTTTGGGGCCAGGCAATACGCCAGTATACGGTCAACAAGGACCAGGATGTGAATATCACAGATATGCCTGCCGGCGTTTACTTCCTGGTAATTTATCATAAAAATACCATGAAAGTGGCATACACCTGTAAGGTGATCGTTGCCCAGTAAAATCAGGAATCAGGAATTGGGGAATTACGAATTACGAATGGCATACCCGTAATTCGTAATTCCTGATTCCCAATTCGTAATTCTCTTGTTTTTCTCGCCTATTTGACTCAATTTTGTAACGTTCTTCCCTATAGACGATTCATTTAAACAGATACTTTTGAAAAAAATAATCATCACGATAGATGGCTACTCTTCATGTGGCAAAAGCACTTTGGCTAAGCAATTAGCTAAAAAGCTGGACTATACCTATATAGACAGTGGTGCGATGTATCGTGCAGTTACACTTTATTTTATTCAAAACCGTATCGACTGGCTTTCTCACGAAGCGGTAGCGCTGGCCCTGAAAGATGTGCACCTCGATTTTGTGCCCAATTCCCTTACCGGGTTTAGCGAAATGTATCTTAATAACGAAAATGTAGAACACCTCATCCGGGAAATGATAGTAGCGGAAAAGGTGAGCGAAGTCGCCGCGGTTAAGGAAGTCCGCGATTTCGCCGTGTCACAGCAAAAGAAAATGGGTACCCGTAAAGGTATCGTGATGGATGGCCGGGATATAGGCACTGTAGTATTCCCGCATGCAGAACTTAAAATTTTCATGACCGCCGAAATCGCTATCCGCGTACAGCGCCGCTTTAAAGAGCTGTATGAAAAGAACCCGAACATTACCCTGGAAGAAGTAAAACAGAATCTTGAATTAAGGGATTACATCGACGCCAACCGCGAAATAAGCCCGCTGCGTAAGGCTGATGACGCTATTATCCTGGATAACAGTCACTTAAACCTTGAAGATCAGCTTCAATTAGTGATGCAATGGGTAGAAGATGCAATCATGGCCCATTCTTCATAAAATATTATTTCCATTTATTAAAAGTGTTTTATACATTTGCTTATGTAGCAGCTTGCTACTGACCCAATAATTTTTCCACATCCTCCCGAATTTCCAGCAGAATTTATTTGCATGCCAAACTGATGTCATTTTATTGACACTTTTTGCTGAACCAACCTTATCCTCCCTGAGAAGCATTGCTTAGGTAATTTTTGTATTGGAAGTCACTGTGCCAACGATTTTGTGCAAATGACCTGGCTGAATAAGACATTCAGAAAATGTGCGTAAGACGCGTTATTATATATCGTGCCTCAGGAAAGGTCTTATCCTAGCTATATCCACAAGGACCCTTTGCTATTAACCGATTATAAATTGCTATTATATAAAATTTCGCCTGTTGTAGTCACACCGCTGCCCATGCAGGCATGAAAGGTAATGTGGGATGGAGTGGTACGCCACTGCTATCTCATATTTTCAGTAGGTGTATTCGGTTAATAGGAAGAAGGGGCGAATTCTTTCGCCCTTTCGCTTTTTTAAAACTTTTTGATTGTCAGACGATAGTGCGAATGTTGACAGTGCCCCATTTGACGCGTTTATCTTTAAATCACACGTGTTATTCGTAATTCTTTTTTAAATTGTGTAGTCACACAGACCAGCCAATGTCTATAAAAGGTGTATGTTTTTTATCCCTGCTGTTGCTGGGAGCCTGTTTTGGAGCCATAGCCCAGGATTCCATTCGGATTTACAGGTTACTGGACTCCGTTCGTGCGCTCCCAAATGATACCGCCAAGGTGTCTCTGCTCCTGAAAAAGAGCGGAGCTAACGCCCGTTATTTTGAATCACACAAAATAGAAAACCCCTTCGCCCAGGATGCCCTCACGCTGGCACAGCAACTCAAATACGCCAAAGGTATATCGCTTGCGTATAATGAGATCGGTACCAGTAAAAGAAATAAGTCACTTTATATCGTTGCGGAAGACTACCACGAAAAAGCCCTCAAGGCGGCTGAAGAAATCAATGATACTTTCCTGATCGTTTTCTCCCTGAACAATGCAGGCGTGGATTGCCGCCGCCAGGATAAACTCCAGAAAGCCTTCGACTACCATGTCAGGGCCCTGCGGCTGGCAGAGAAGATCAATGATGTCCGCAATATCTGCGTAGCCACCAACAGCATCGGGAATATCCAGCTTACCACGGAAAAATATGCCGACGCCATCACGCATTTTAACCACGCGCTGGAACTGGAAGAAAAAAGCCATAACGACCTTGGAATAGCGATCAACCTGGGTAACCTTGGTTATGCCTACCAGGGACAAAATAAACTGGACCTGGCCATCCAGTATTATAAACGCTCCCTGGCCATGAACCAGAAAATGGACAGGCCCATTGGTATGGCCATCTGTTACAACGCCCTTGGTGCCGCTTACCAGGAAAAGAAGGACTACCAGTCCGCTATGTTTTACCTGAAAAAAGCGCTGGAGGTAAATGATAAGGTAGATGATAAAGTGCATGTGGCGGAAAGTTACCTCAGTATAGGTAAGCTCCTCAGAGCCCAGGGTAAGCACGATGAGGCAAGGAAATATATGATGCAGTCGATCGATATCAGCAATTTTTGGGGATTCAAAGCCATGCTGATGGAGGCCTATAAAGCACTGGCTGCCGATTTTAAAGAAAGCGGCGATTTCCGGAAATCGCTCGATGCAATGGATAAATCACTGCTGTATAAAGACAGTATCCTGGATGAGAAGTCGGCCATGGCCCTCACCCAAATGCAAACCATCTATGAGGTAGACCAGAAAAATGTCCAGATCCGCAACCTCGAACACGATAAAGTGATAGGGGACCTTCGCACCAAACGAAATGTGGTAGTTACCTTTTTCCTGGCAGCTTTCCTGATAATGGCGATTGTTGGTGGCTTTTTCTATATCCGGCACCGTAACCTCAAAACAAACAAACAAACCCTGCAACTGGAGCTGCGGTCGCTTCGTTCGCAGATGAACCCCCACTTTATTTTTAATTCTCTCAGCTCCATCCACCGCTATATATGGAGCAATAACCAGGAGGAGGCCTCCGACTACCTGACCAAGTTTTCCCGGCTGATGCGCCTCATCCTGGATAATACACAGCATACTTTTGTTACATTAAATAAAGAACTGGAATCATTAAGATTGTATCTTGACCTCGAAGCGCTTCGCTGCAATGGAATTTTTGAATACCGGTTCAATGTTGACCCGGAAATCAACGATGAAGAAGTACTGATTCCCCCCATGATATTACAACCATATGTGGAAAACGCCATCTGGCATGGACTTGTGCACAAACAACCGGATGAAAAAGGACTCCTCGATATCGAAATTGTACTGAAAAAACGCAGCCTTATCTGCACCATTACCGATAATGGTATCGGCCGGAAAAAAGCCATGGAAATTAAAGACCGGAAAGGACGTACGCACAATTCAGTGGGAATGAAAGTAACAGAAGGACGGATAGACCTGATACGGAAAATCAATAACAAAGAAGCAAAAGTAACCATAACAGATCTCGAAGATGAATCAGGACAGGCCACCGGAACTAAAGTCACGATTGTTTTGCCTGCTGAATTTATATTTTAGCGGCCCGGTTAGGATACGTTGCCATATCATTATTATTTAACCATAAAACTGCTAATAGCTAAAGCTACCTGTATGAGCGAAATCAAAGCTGTCATTGTTGACGATGAGCAACATTGCATTGATGCCCTGCAAACGATGTTACAAAAAAAATGTCCCGGTGTACATGTAATTGGTTCGGCGAAAAGTGTGCGGGAAGCAAAAGAGCTGGTCGACGAATTACAACCCGACCTGGTATTTCTCGACGTGGAAATGCCTTATCAGAACGGTTTTGAGCTGTTGAAACTATTTGAAAGAGTTTTCTTTGACGTCATTTTTACAACAGCATATGAACAATATGCGTTGAAGGCCATCAAGTTTAATGCACTGGATTACCTCCTGAAACCCTTTAGCATAAAGGAATTGCAGGATGCATTGGATAAGTTCCGGGAGAAAAAATTGAATCGCCATAAAGAACCGGGTGTATCTCCGATGGAGGTTTTTTTACAAAACATGAAAACACTCCAGCAAACACATAAGAAGATTGCATTGCCTACCATCAACGGTTTGGTGTTTATGCCCGTTCAGAATATCGTCCGCTGCGAATCTACCGGCAACTATACCCGTATCTTTTTTACCGACAAAAAGAACCTGATGGTATCCCGGCCACTCAAGGAGTTTGAAGAACTCCTGTCTGATGTGGATTTCTTCCGGGTACATAATTCTCACCTGATAAATATGCAGCAAATGCAGTCCTATATACAGGGTGAAGGAGGGTTTGCGCTAATGAGTGATGGCACACAGGTAGAAGTATCCAGGCGGCGTAAAGCCGACTTCCTGAAAAAGGCCATGCAGTTTTGACAAAGCAACGACTCCGATTTTATTCGTTTTTATGCCAGTTATAGTTAATTACCTACCATATAATAAATGGCTATTGCGGGCATATTGCAGATAAACTACTTTTGAATTACGATTTCAATATAAACACAATATAAAGATTTTATACTCTGCATTACTAGCGTGATTAGCCCCAAAGAAAAAAGACACCTTCCTGGTGTCTTTTTTGTTATACCTCGTTTTCAAGTAAATATCTATATATAATCTATTTTAATCAATTGTGGCCAGTTCATCGGCTTTGTGCTCCAGCCCGTAAAAAGACAATAACCGCCGGATCACTCCTTCCACCAACGCGTCCGGACAGGATGCGCCACTCGTTAATAGGATAGTTATCCGATCTTTTTCAGGTAAAAAACTATTACTGCTGATTTCCCTTTTATGGTGAAAATCCCAATGGTTAATGGCACTGCCGGAAAGTATATGTTCGGGAGATGAGATAAAATAGGTTGGCAGCTTTTCTTCACACAATTCCACCAGGTGCGAAGTATTGGAACTGTTGTACCCGCCCACTACAATGGCCAGATCTGCCGGCTCCAGCAACATACCGGTAACTGCGGTCTGGTTATCGTTGGTGGCATAACAAAGCGTATCCCGGGTATCGGCAAATCTTTCTCCAACAGTGGCCTCTGTAAGCCCGAAAGTGGCCATCATTACCTGCCTGATATAGTCGGCAATCGCCTGCGTTTCCGTGGCCAGCATGGTAGTCTGGTTCACTACACCCACCCGTTGAAGATCGGCAGCCGCATCAAAGCCGGGGGAGTACTGCCCTTTAAACAGGTCATAAAATTCATCCGGCTTTCTTTGTCCGTTGATGAATTCAGCCAGCAGTGCAGCTTCTTTAATATCTTTTACTACCACCGTAGGCGTGCCCGCCTGGCTATGGGAGAAGGTAGCCCGGGTTTCCTCATGTTTAGGCTTGCCATGTACAATGACGGTGTAATTTTTCTTCCCGATTTGCTCTGCCTTGTTCCATACACGTTCTACAAAAGGGCAGGTGGTATTGTATTTCAGGGGTTCTATACCCAGCAACGCCAGCTGCCGCTCGGTTTCCAGGGTGGTGCCAAACGCAGGAATGATCACAATATCATCGTGCTGCAGGCTTTCCCAGGGAACCAGCTGATTACCCGAAGTATCCATGATAAATTGTACCCCGCGACCCAGCAGATCGTTGTTCACATGCGGGTTATGGATCATTTCACTCAACAGGAAAATACGTTTGCCGGGGTTTTCATCTACCGTTTTAAAGGCGATTTCAATGGCGTTTTCCACACCATAGCAAAATCCAAAGTGACGGGCGAGTAAAATCCTGATCGGACCAAAATCAAGCTCAGTAGGAGTGAAGTCCTTCTTCATGCGGTCCTCCTGCTTGCGCTGGTTTTTGATGGCGCTGATCAGCGGACTGCGATATATAACCGGAACATTAAATGTTTTCATGTCTTAAATGGCGGAAATTGAACCGCAAAGTTAATCAGTTTTCTTTGCTCACTTTGTCTAACCATGCTTTTTCTTCTGCACTCAGGCTATTATAGCCTTTTTCATTGATCTTATCCAACAACTGATCCAGCCTTGACTGGCTGTTGTCGTCAGCCTTTTTTACTACTTTCAGCGGTGATTTTTTAGGTTTGAATTTCCGGGCGATTTGCCGTTGCTCCCGCCGGGTATTGGCGTCAAACAGCCATATTAATGGTTTACAAAGGTCGGTGCCGGCCTGCAGGATACGGATGTAAAAGAAGCCCAACAGGGAACCGCCCATATGGGAAATAAGTCCGCCTATATTGCCATTGGGAATAGAAATCAATCCCAGTACCACCAGGGCTGCCGCCAGCCACTTGAGCTTTACACTGCCCAGGAACATCAGCCCGATTTCATAGTTGGGCATCAGGGTTGCCGCAGCTACCAGGATACACATAATAGCAGCAGAAGCCCCTACCATGGTAGAACCCACATAGCCGGTAAACAGGCTGCTGCTTAAAAGATAAAGTAAACCGCCGGCAATACCCCCCAGCAGATATAAAGGAAGCACCCGCTTATTACCCAGGAAGTCCCTGAACAGGTTACCAAACCAGTACAGGTTGATCATATTAAACAACACATGGAATATTTCCTCGTGCGTAAACATGTAGGTGATCAGCCCCCAGGGCTTTAATATAAAAGCGCTCAGCGGCGCATGGATGGCCAGCTGATCATAGGTCCATATAAGCGGAGCGGGTTGTTTGGTCAGAAAGGCAATAAGACGCAGCACGTTGATTCCCAGGAAAATAACGATGTTCCAGAATAACAAATAGTTCACTGTATTACCTTGCCTGAGCCAATAGCGAATATCCGATTGAAATGAGGTCCCGTTCATATACACAAATTAAAATAAATTCCGGGATTAAATAATAGTAATTAACATTTTGAATAGAGGAAAAATAAGCTGATTTACTGCGGATAAATCTCCGCTCACCCCTCTCTGTTTATCAACAATTAATCCCGATTCTGGTTGCTTTTCCGGCAAAAAAAATGCCTGGTTACATAGTTCAGTTTTTTGTCGAAGTATAAATTTTAATAATACATTTAAAAAATATCTGAAAACTGCGCCCCATATGACAGCAGATAGCGTTATTCTTCAATAAAAAAGCGGATAAACAGGGATTTTTTCGTATTTTTGCCGTCCCATAAAACAGGGAGTCCGGGTATTCCGGCTTAAATTTTTAATTTTTTATGAGCGAAAACAACATTTCTAACGAACAAAACGCTGAACAACAGGCTCCGCAAGCTGAAGTTGCGGTTGAAACAGCGACACCAAAGGCACCTGTAGCAAAAGTTGAAACTGCACACGACGATTTCGACTGGAGCGTTGACAAACGTAACGTTTCTTCCTACAGCAAAGAAGAAAAAGAAAAGTACGATGTAACTTATGACAGCACGTTCAAGGTGTTTGAAGAAAACAGCCTGCTGACCGGTACTGTAGTAGGTTTAACCAACACAGACGTAGTAATCAACATCGGTTTCAAATCTGATGGTTTGATTTCTCTGAACGAATTCCGTGACTTACCAGGTCTGAAGATCGGTGATGAAGTGGAAGTGCTGGTAGTAGAAAAAGAAGACCGCGATGGTAACCTGCACCTGAGCCGTAAACAGGCTCGCCAGAAACGTGCATGGGAAAAAATCGTGGAAGTTTACAAAACAGGCGAAGTGGTTACTGGTACCGTTACCAGCAAAACCAAAGGCGGCTTGATCGTAGATGTATACGGTATGGAAACATTCCTGCCAGGTTCTCAGATCGATGTGAAACCAGTTACAGATTACGACCAGTTTGTAGGCAAAACTATGGAGTTCAAGGTGGTGAAAGTAAACGAAACCATCCGCAACGCCGTTGTTTCCCACAAAGCGCTCATCGAAAGCGATATCGAACAACAGAGAGTGGATATCATCAGCAAACTGGAAAAAGGCCAGGTGCTGGAAGGTACCATCAAAAATATCACCGACTTCGGTGCATTCATCGACCTGGGTGGTCTGGACGGCTTACTGTATATCACAGATATCAGCTGGGGCCGTATCTCCCATCCGAGCGAAGTGCTCCAGATGGATCAGAAAATCAACGTTGTTGTGCTTGACTTCGATGACGAAAAACGTCGCATAAGCCTGGGCTACAAACAACTGACCCCGCATCCGTGGGATACTTTACCAGCTACTATCACCGAAGGTGCTAAAGTAAAAGGTAAAGTTGTAAACATCGAAGACTACGGTGCATTCCTGGAAATCATGCCAGGTGTTGAAGGTCTGGTTCACGTTTCTGAAATCTCCTGGGCTTCTACCCCTATCAACGCGAAAGAATTCTTCAAATTAGGAGAAGAATACGAAGCAGTGGTAGTTACCCTGAGCAAAGACGAGCGTAAAATGAGCCTGTCTATCAAGCAACTGACAGAAGATCCATGGTCTACTATCGAAACTAAATTCCCGGTTGAAAGCCGTCACAAAGGCATCGTGAAAAACATCACTCCTTATGGCGTTTTCGTTGAACTGGAAACTGGTATCGGTGGCATGATCCATATCTCTGACCTGAGCTGGATCAAACGTTTCAACCACCCATCTGAATACACTAAAGTAGGTAGCGAAATAGATGTAGTAATCCTGGGTATTGATAAAGACAACCGTAAACTGAGCCTCGGTCACAAACAGATCGAAGAAGATCCATGGAACACTTTTGAAACTATCTTCCCGATCAACTCTATCCACGAAGGTACTGTTGTGAAGAAAGACGACAAAGGTGCTACTGTTCAACTGCAGTACGGTCTGGAAGCTTACGCTCCTGCACGTCACCTGAGAACTGAAGATGAAAAACCAATCAACGTTGAAGACGTGAAAGAATTCATGATCATCGAATTCGATCGCAGCGAAAAACGTATCCTGGTTTCTCATACCAGAGTTTGGGAAAAAGCACAGGCGGAAGAAAAACAGGCTGTAGTGAAAGAGAAGAGAGAAGAAGCTGACAAAACCCGTAAGGCTGTGAAAAACATCCAGGGTAAAGTTGAAAAAGCTACTTTAGGTGATCTGGGTGCTTTAGCTGAACTGAGAGAAAAACTGAAACAATCTGAAGGTGGCGAAGAAAAAAGCGCACAATAAGACCAAGTTTCGTTAAATAATAAAACCCGCTCCGAGTAATATTGGAGCGGGTTTTTTCTTGCCCAGGATTTTTTCTTGCCCAGGATTATACTGATTATGAGGATTTACAGGATTTTTTTCTTTTTTGATTTTAGAAGATTAGTGGAGACAGAAGCTGATATTGCTTTGTATCTCTCGAATCTTTTAAAATCAAATTATAATCACAATAAAAAAATCCTGTAAATCCTCATAATCAGTATAATCCTGGGCAAGAAAAAATCCTGGGCAAGAAAAAAACGGGGCGCAAAAACGCTGCCTTATTCAAAAATAGCCACCACGCGCGCAGGCGCGGCGCTCGCCCCCTTTATCTTCAACGGAAACACACTCACTTTAAAACCCGACGCAGGCAACACGCCCAGGTTAACCAGCTGCTCCATATGACAATATTCTTTTTGCTGCCCTACCAGGTGCGCCTGCCAGAAGTAATTATCCCGCTTGTTTTCTTTTGCTTTCTGCGCCATATATTTTAATGGCAGATCAAATCCCCATTGGTCAATTCCCATCACCTTCACTCCCTGGTCAATCAGCCAATGTGTTGCTTCTGCACTCATGCCGGTACCGCGCATAGGATACTCCTTTGTGCCGATGTACTTGTCGCGCCCCGTATAAATCAACACAATGGTACCCGGCCTGATCACCACACCACTTTTTTCCAGGTCGGCACGTATATCCGCTACCGTTATCTCCTCAAAATCTGCCTTATGTGTCATGTTCAATACCACGCCATCACCATAACACCACTCCAGTGGTATTTCATCAATAGTTTTGGCAGGCTCGCCATTAACGGTGGGCGAATAATGCCAGGGGGCATCTATATGCGTAGCGGCATGTACTCCCATGCCTATGATCTTATCGTCAGCCCACCCTTCAAATCCTTTGGGGAAAAGCTTCGCAGGCAAACCAATAAAAAAGCGGATCAGGCCCTTGCTTTGCCGATGTGTTTTGTGCTTGATGCGGATACGCATAAACCATGGATCCTGCTTGTTGTAGGCAATGGTTTTGGATAGATCTACGATTTTCATAGTGTTGATTGGAAAATGGTGTGATGTTGTTATTTCATCAGTAATGACAGGCGGGCATCATTGAATTCAAGCAGACTATCCAGCTTCATATTTGCCAGCGCATAGCGCGGATCATTCCGGTTATGCGCTTCTGGTACGACCACGGTGGTCATCCGCGCGGCCTTCGCCGCCGTCATGCCCGTAACAGAATCTTCAAAGGCGATACAGTCCAGCGGATCGCTGCTCAGCGCTTGGGCGCAGGCCAGGTACACTGCCGGGTGCGGTTTACCGTAGTCCTCAAACTCCGCAGAATATACCGCCTGGAAATACTGCTTTATCTGCAAATGATCCAGTACTGCATTGATCAGGCGCAGGGGCGAAGAGGAGGCCAGCCCCATTTTAAATTCCTTCTCCTTAAAATATTCGAGAATATAGGTCAAACCCTCCATAGACTTGCCTTCTGCAATGATTTTCGCTATTACGCTGTCTATGATCTCCGTCACTACCTGTTCGGCGCTTTTTCCTTCCCATTTATAATAGTTATGCCAGTAACTCACCACTTCTTTGGTACGCAACCCCGTGGTTAAATGCGTGAGCTCAGGAGACAGATTTACCCCCACCGTTGCAAATACCTCGCGCATCGCAATGCCCCATAAAGGTTCTGAATCTACCAGCAGTCCGTCCATATCAAATATTACCGTATCTATCATATAGTCTTTTTATACGCAGTTATCCGTTTTATGCGCGGCAAAGATAAGAAGATATGCGGGCACATTTCAGCCGAATCACATCCGCTTTACCCCCGGCATCCGATACCTGTTCTCCTTCAGCCCGCCTCCCTTATCCATTCCTTCCATAACAAAAAGTTATACCGCATAAACTTTGGTTATCACCCCACTGCACCTGTTGCTCCCTTATCCGGCCCCTATCCGGCTGCCATAGCCCGTTTGAAGCTCTTTTTCCCCTGCAGGCCCCTCCAATCGCCAATTTCCCCCCTTTTTGGAGGCTTATTAATTCAGAAAAAAGTTTTGGAAAGATGAGCTGCATTTCTATCTTTGTATTACTCTACTAAAATTATAGGGAATATGGGTAATGAATTGAAAATGTGTCGCAGTAACCGTTGTTGTAATTCAACACCTGCGAGGCGCGTGTAATAAAGGATACCAGTGATCAGCTTACTGTAAATCAACATTATACGAGCCTCCGCAAATATTCCGGGGGCTTTTGATTTTAGAGAAACGACCAACACCCCAACCAGGAAAACAAATTGCTTTTTACCACCACCAGAAAATACTTTTTATGCAAAGCTTCAGAACAGAACTAGAAAATCCGATCGTAGAACAAGATATTATAGACCTGGAGAAGAAGATTCGCCTGTTCCGCGAAGGCGCTATTACGGACGAAAAATTCCGTAGCCTCCGTTTGGCAAGAGGGGTGTATGGGCAGCGTCAGCCTGGTGTGCAAATGGTGCGCATCAAATTACCATATGGTAAAATGACCCTGCAGCAGTGGAACCGGATTACTGAAATTTCTGACGAATATGCTACCAGCAACCTGCATCTCACCACCCGCCAGGATGTACAGATACACTATGTAAGCCTGGACAGAACACCCGAAATGTGGGCAAAACTGGAACTGGATGATATTACCATCCGCGAAGCCTGCGGTAACACCGTTCGTAACGTAACGGCCTCCGACCGCGCGGGGATCGATCCGGATGAACCATTTGATGTAGCACCCTACGCAGATGCCACTTTCCGTTACTTCCTGCGTAACCCGGTGAGCCAGGAAATGGGTCGTAAAATAAAGATCGCTTTCTCCTCTTCTGATAAAGATACCGCCTGGGCATTCATGCACGATTTCGGCATGATCCCTAAAGTGAAAATAATCGACGGCAAAGAAGTTCGCGGCTTCAAAGTATTGGTAGGTGGCGGTTTGGGCGCACAACCCTTTCTCGCTAAAACCGTATACGAGTTCCTCGAAACCGATCTGCTCATCCCTTATATCGAAAATGTACTGCGCGTGTTTGACCGCTACGGTGAAAGAACCAGCAGGAACAAAGCCCGCATGAAATTCCTCATCCAGAAAATCGGAATGGAAGAATTTGAGCGCCTGATAAAGGAAGAATACAAAGCAGTAAAAGTAAAAAGCGTGCCGGTAGATGCAGATGCATGGCCTGAAACACAACCACCGGTTCCCGGTCCTGTACCCGCATACAGCATCAAGGACGCGAAGAAATATGAAGCCTGGAAAGCTACTAACACCTTTGAGCAAAAACAAAAAGGTTACTACGGCGCTTATGTGAAAATTACACTCGGTAACATTGGCTCCGCTATCAGCCGCAAACTGATAGAAGCGCTTCGCCCGGTAATTGCAGACGATGTAAGGGTAACCGCCAACCAGGGCCTGTTGCTGAAATACATTTCTCCGGCTAACCTGCCTTATGTTTTCAGCGTACTGGAAGATGCAGGTTTTGCGGAACCAGGTTTCGACAGCATCGCGGATATCACCGCCTGCCCGGGTACAGATACCTGTAACCTCGGAATTTCCAGCAGCACCGGTATTGCCAAAGTACTGGAAAATGTGATCACCGACGAATTCCCGGACCTCGTATACAATAAAGACATCAAAATAAAGATCAGCGGATGTATGAACTCCTGCGGTCAGCACGGTATTGCCAGTATCGGCTTCCATGGTTCTTCCATGAAAAGCGCAGGAAAAGTATTACCAGCCCTGCAGGTATTGCTGGGCGGCGGTATCGTAGGTGACGGCGTTGGCCGTGTAGCCGACAAGGTGATCAAAGTACCGAGCCGCCGCGGACCAGATGTATTACGCAGCCTGTTGCACGACTACGAAATCAACGGAGGAGAAAATGAATTGTTTAATGAATACTACGACCGCCAGGGAGAAAAATATTTCTACGAGCTGCTGAAACCATTGGCAGATCTGAGCTCCCTTACTGCCGGCGACTTTGTTGACTGGGGACAGGCACAGGATTATGCTACTGCGATCGGAGTGGGAGAGTGCGCCGGTGTAATCATTGACCTGGTAGCTACCCTGCTGCTGGAAGCGGAAGAAAAACTGGAATTGAGCAGCGCTGCTTTTGTTAAAGGTGCTTATTCAGACAGTATCTACCACGCTTACTCTTCCTTTGTACAGGGTGCAAAAGCCCTGCTGCTCGGTGAGGCAATCAACGGTAACACACAGATCGGCATCATCAACGATTTTGACAAACACTTCGTCGCTACCGGCAAATTCAGCTTTGAGCCTGACTTTAAAACGGTAGTGCTCCAGATCAACGGCAACGAGGCAACAGAAAGTTTTGCGAAATCTTATTTTGATCAGGCGCAATCTTTTTACAACGCTGCACAGGTTTACCGTCAGAAAGCCAGCAAACTGGTACAGGCGTAATTATTATTCATTTATCCAAACACGACCAATCATGCAAAATATACAACCTAAACTCACATTGATAGGCGCCGGCCCGGGCGATCCGGAACTGATCACCGTTAAGGGGTTAAAGGCCATTCAAAACGCCAGGGTAATCCTGTATGACGCATTGTCCAGCAACGAATTGCTGGACCATGCGCCGGCAAACTGCCTTCGTCGTTTTGTAGGTAAACGTGCGGGCATGCACGTTTATTCACAGGATGAAATAAACAGGATGATTGTAAAATATGCATTAACTTATGGCAGCGTTGTTCGCTTAAAAGGAGGCGACTCCTTTGTTTTCGGCCGCGGTCAGGAAGAAATTGCTTTTGCTGAACAGTTTGGCATTACCACAGAAGTAATACCTGGCGTTTCCAGCGCGATCTCTGTTCCGGGCGTCAACAAAATCCCGGTAACAGCGCGTAATGTAAGTGAGGGTTTCTGGGTAATTACCGGTAACACGCAGAACGGGAACCTATCCCGCGACCTGGATCACGCCATCAGCGCCAATACCACGGTTATTATACTGATGGGAATGAGCAAACTGGCAGAAATTGCAGGGATCTACAGTGCAGCAGGAAAGGGTAATACCCCTGCCGCGATTATCCAGAATGGCACCCTGCCTACCCAGAAAATGGGAGTGGGTAATGTGGCCGATCTCCTGGAAATAGCTGCTAAGCATGATCTGCATAACCCTGCGGTACTGGTGATCGGTGAAGTGGTAAGTTTCCACGAAGCCTTCCAGGCCTTAAAAAGCAAGGTGTCAGAAGAACTAAAAATTGCCGTATAATGGAAGAAAATCAGTTATTCCCGGTGTTTTTCAAATTACACCGTCTGCATGTTCTCGTGGTAGGCGGTGGTAATATCGGACTGGAAAAAGCCAATGCCATGCTGGAAAATTGCCCCCAGGCAACCATTACAGTAGTGTCGTTGGATTTTTTGCCTGAGCTGGAAGCGCTTACGCACCAGTATCCCAACATTACCCTTGTTCAGAAATCATTTTCCTGCGGTGATCTCCTGGGGAAAGACCTGGTAATAGCTGCCACGAACGACAAAGCATTTAATTATTACGTATGGGAGAAGGCCAAAGGCAGTAAGGTGCTGATCAACGTAGCCGATACCCCGGATCTTTGTGATTTTTACCTGGGTTCTATTGTCAGGAAAGGAAACCTGAAAATTGCGATTTCTACCAATGGAAAATCACCCACCATTGCCAAGCGCCTTAAGCAGGTATTGCAGGATGCTATTCCTGATACCCTTGATGACGTGCTGAACAAATTATCGCAGATCCGCGAAAAATTAAGCGGAGATTTTGCCAGTAAGGTAAGAAAGCTGAACAGCATTACCGATGTACTGGTAAAGCCGGAAAGCAAAAGTAGGTAGATTATTTTTTCAACAACTCCAGCAGTACCTGTGCCTGGTTGTTGGTTTCGTCTTTAGCCCCGTAGAGTAATGTTACCCGCCGATGTTGCGCTTTCTCTTTTATAGCGGCCAACATATCTTTTTTCTCCTGTAATTCATGTAGATATTTTGTTTTGAATGCAGCAAACTGCGTTGGATCATGATGGAACCATTTGCGTAGTTCGTTGCTGGGCGCTATTTCTTTGGCCCATTCATCTACATGGGCGACCTCTTTGGTAAGGCCTCTCGGCCATAAACGGTCTACCAGGATCCGGTAACCATCACTGGCTGCATAAGCTTCATAAACACGTTTTATCTGTATCATATTGGCTTTAACAAGCAATATAACCCATTTGTTTTTTCGTGTTATTTACTTCCGGAAAATTAAATATCATTGTGGTTATGACAGATCAATCCGAAATAATAACGGCGACAGTAAATTTTGTGAAGAAGGAATTGGAAGGCGCAGAAGGCGGCCACGACTGGTGGCATATTTACCGGGTATGGCAACAGGCAAAACATATTGCGGCGAAAGAAACTGTGGACCCGCTGGTAGTAGAACTGGGCGCACTGCTCCACGATATTGCAGATTCAAAATTTCATAACGGCGACGAAAACATTGGTCCGGCCAAAGCCACCGCATTCCTGCAAACACTGGAAGTACCGGCCGATATCATTGCGCATGTGGAAAACATCATTCGCCATATCTCTTTTAAAGGCGGCAACCAGGAAAAGAAATTTTATTCTGTGGAATTGGGCGTAGTACAGGATGCCGACCGTCTCGACGCTATCGGAGCCATGGGTATTGCCAGGGCCTTTAATTACGGCGGCTTTAAAAACCGGGCTATCCATGATCCGGCAGTACAGCCAAATCTGAATATGACCAAAGAGGAATACAAAAATAGTACAGCCCCCACCATCGTGCATTTCTACGAAAAATTATTATTGCTGAAAGACCGGATGAATACCACTACCGGGAAAGAACTGGCAGCAGAACGTCATGCATTTATGGAAATATTCCTGGAAAGGTTCTATAAAGAGTGGGAGGGAGAGATGTAGGGGGGATCGCCTTCGGCGATTGTCTTTGGGCAGGATTAAACTGATGGAGATGATTTTCAGGATTTTCCAGCAATGATTTTAAAAAGATTTGGGGAGATAATAGCAAAAATTCGCTTTTTATCTCCCCAAATCTTTTTAAAATCAAACTTTAATCACAAAAAAATCCTGAAAATCATCTCCATCAGTTTAATCCTGCCCAAAGACAATCGCCGAAGGCGATCTAAATCTTCTCAAAGAACAACGCTTTTAATTCATCAGCATCTTCCGGCTTCATTTTACCGCCAAGAATCAACCTGAGCTGCCGCCGGCGCAAAGCGCCTTCATATAGTTTTTTTTCTTCTTCTGTATCGGTGATAATACCAGGCACAGGCCGGGAATTGCCGTTGGGATCCAGGGCCACAAAGGTCATGAACGCTTCGTTGGATTTATAGCGGTATTGCTGTACCGGATCTTCTCCCCATACCCGCATATGTACTTCCATGGAGGTATTGAAGGCACGGCTCACTTTAGACTCAATATGCACCACATTACCCAGTTTAATGGGATTTTCGAAGGATATATTATCTACGGAAGCAGTTACTACCGGTGCACTGCAATGTTTCATACAGGCCAGGGCGGCTGCAATGTCCATCCAGTACATCAAACGACCGCCCATGAGGTTACCGAATGTATTGGTATCGTTCGGTAAAACCAGTTCGGTCATCTGTATCAGCGAGTCTTGCGCTCTCTTTGGTGTTAAAGTCATCTTTTATGTATTTCGGACGCAAATTTACTGTTTATATATTTATAGTAGCGTACACATTTGCAGAAGTAAGTTGCCGGATAAAGGTTTTTAATAAATAATTTCCCGTACTTGAAAATTCTTTAAAACGCCCTGTAGATCAGTGATGAGCGCCGAAGATATTCTCCCAAAAATTAACAAACAAATAAAGCGCCATGGTAAAAAACTTGGGAGCGACGCAAATTTGTGTAACTTTGCATGACCTTCGGAAGTAGTTTACTTGATCGGTAATACACCAAATGCAGTCCGGCACTTCCCCGTTTATAGGTCAAGTAGTTTTAGCAGAATTTTAGTTTTTATGGCAAAATATATCTTCGTTACGGGAGGTGTTACTTCCTCTTTGGGTAAAGGAATTATAGCTGCCTCGCTTGCAAAACTATTGCAGGCGCGCGGCTTTAGAGTGACTATTCAGAAATTTGATCCATATATTAATGTGGATCCGGGAACATTAAACCCTTATGAACATGGTGAATGTTATGTAACGGAAGATGGCGCAGAAACCGATCTGGATCTTGGACACTATGAGCGTTTCCTGAATACGCCTACGTCTCAGGCCAATAACGTTACTACTGGCCGTATTTATCAGACAGTTATTAACAAGGAAAGAGAAGGCGCTTACCTGGGCAAAACGGTGCAGGTAATCCCGCATATTACAGATGAAATCAAACGTCGTATCCTTCTGCTGGGTAAGGACGGCAAATTTGATATCGTGATAACTGAGCTCGGCGGTACCGTGGGTGATATTGAATCGCTTCCCTACATCGAGGCTGTTCGCCAGTTGCAGTGGGAACTGGGAGAGGAAGATTGCCTGGTTGTTCACCTTACGCTTATTCCGTACCTCCGTGCAGCGAAAGAGCTGAAAACCAAACCCACACAACACTCTGTACGCCTGTTAAGCGAATATGGCGTACACCCCGATATTATCGTTTGCCGTACAGAAGAACCGCTGTACCGCGATCTGAAAAAGAAGATCGCCCTGTTCTGTAACGTACAGGTGGATGCCGTGATTGAAGCCAACGACGTACCTACTATCTACGAAGTTCCCCTGGAAATGATGCGCGAGAAGCTGGATGTTTCTGTGCTGAAAAGACTGGGCTTACCCGTGGAAAAGGAACCGGAACTGGTGAAATGGCGCGAATTCCTCGATAAACTGAAATATCCGAAATCCAAGGTAACCATTGGTCTGATTGGTAAATATGTGGAATTGCAGGATGCCTATAAATCCATCCTGGAATCCTTTGTACATGCCGGTTCCCTCAATGAATGCAAGGTAATTGTTCAAAATATCCACTCTGAGCACCTGACACCTGAAAATGTGTGCGAAAAACTGAAGAATCTCGATGGGCTGTTGGTAGCGCCGGGCTTCGGTCACCGCGGCATAGAAGGAAAAATCACCGCCATCCAGTATGCCCGCGAAAACCAGCTGCCATTCTTTGGTATCTGTTTAGGTATGCAGATGAGCGTGGTGGAATATGCCCGTAACGTAATCGGCTGGAAGGATGCGCATTCCGTGGAAATGAACCCTGATACCGCTCACCCTGTGATCAACCTCATGGAAGAGCAGAAAAAGGTAACCGCCAAAGGTGGTACCATGCGTTTGGGTGCTTATGCCTGCGAACTCACGCCAGGCAGCAAAGCGGAAGAAATTTATGGTAAAACATCTATCAGCGAAAGACATCGTCACCGCTATGAGTTTAACAACGACTTCCTGCAACAGTTTGAAGAAGCCGGACTCGTACTTTCCGGTAAAAACCCGGAAAGCGGTCTCGTTGAAATCGTGGAACTGCCCAACCATCCTTTCTTTGTAGGTGTTCAATTCCACCCGGAACTGAAAAGTACCGTGGAAAGCCCGGCGCCGGTGTTTGTTTCCTTTATTAAGGCAGCCAAGCAATACGCTGAAAGCAAAAACGGTAAAGCGAAACTGGAAGAGTCAATCGTGAAGTAAAGCGAATTTTGTCTTTCCCAGGATTTTGATGATTTTACTGATTGTATTGATTTTTATCTTTTGATTTATAATGATTAGCGGAGATAGAAGCGGAAATTTTCCTCTTTGGTCTCCGCTAATCTTATTTTATCATTCAAAATCCATAAAAGAAAATCAATGCAATCAGTAAAATCATCAAAATCCTGGGGAAGATAAATTTTGCATTGATTCTCAATGCTATACGCATTTTTGTTGCTTATTTATTATTTTAACCGCATTTAACAGGGGTTTCACCTAAAAAGCATGGTCAATTCATAAAATCATGCTTACCTTTGCTGCCTAAATTTTAATTGCATTTCATGGATAGAAATTCGGTCATTGGGTTTTTACTGTTGGGCGTTTTGTTGGTAGGATACATATTCTTCAACCAGAAACAACAGGCAGGAGCCGCAAGGGAAAAAGCCAGGCAAGATTCCATAGCAGAACTTAATAAGCCTAAAACCCCCATTACAGATACAGCCAGTCTTGCTGCTGTTGCCAACGGTGGTCCGCTGGATTCAGCGCATCAGGCACTGTTAAGTGGTGAGTTCGGTGCATTTGCTGCCGCTGCTACCGGCAGTGTGCAAAACACCGTGTTGGAAAATGATGTGGTAAAAATCACCTTTTCCAATAAAGGCGGACAACCAGCCAGCGTACAACTGAAACAATATAAAACCTACGAAGGCACTCCGCTGATGCTGCTTCAGGGCTCATTTAACCGTTTGTCCGTAGAAGTACCCGCCAGCGTAACCAAAGTACTGAACAGCGCTGACCTGTTCTTTACCGCGGGCCAGCCGCAGGAGCAGGCAGGTGGCGTAAAATCAATCACTTACCGCCTCAATACCAGCAATCCTGCTGCCTACCTCGAATTTATATATGCCCTTAAACCCGGCAGCTATGTGGTAGATTATACCATTCATGCGGTAGGTTTACAAGGACTGTTTCCAGGCAACCAGAACTACCTCAACCTGCAATGGAATGCCCAGGATGATAAACAGGAACATGATATGCAGAACGAGCGCCTGAACAACCAGGTGCATTATATGCTGGAACATGATAAACATGATTACTTCACCCTGAACCGCTCCAGCCACGAAAAACTGGATAACAAACTGAAATGGGTGAGCGTAAAACAACAGTTCTTTAACACCACCCTGATCGCCAAAGGAGCGCTTTTCAACAATGCGGATGTAAATACCAAAGTGCCGGAAAGCCCCAATATTGTAGGACAAACATTTACCACCATACAAATCCCGTATAGCCGTGCAAATGACTTTAGTTTCCCGGTAGAAATTTATTATGGTCCTAACCATTATAAAACCCTGAAGTCTTTTGATATTGGTTTACAGAAGATCATCCCGCTGGGTACCGGTATCTTTGCTTTTGTGAAATATGTAAACATTGGTATCATTATCCCGGTGTTTAACTTCCTCAGCGGATTTATCAGCAACTATGGTATCATCATTATCCTGCTCACCCTCTTTATCCGCTTGCTGATAGCTCCTTTCACTTACCAGAGCTACGTATCACAGGCCAAGATGAAAGTGCTGAAACCTGAAATCGATGAACTGAAAGCCAAGCATGGTGATGATCAGCAGGCTTTTGGCGTGGAGCAGATGAAACTGTTTAAAAGCGCCGGCGTAAACCCGCTGGGCGGATGTTTACCGGCATTACTGCAGCTGCCTATCCTGGTGGCGATGTACAGCTTCTTCCCGTCTTCCATTGAGCTGCGTCAGGAAAGCTTCCTGTGGGCAAAGGATTTGTCTACTTACGATTCTATCCTGAACCTGCCTTTCAACATACCTTTCTACGGTAATCACGTGAGTTTGTTTACCATCCTCATGACCATTACCAGCTTGATCCTGGCATTCTACAACCGTGGTATGACCGATCAGAGCAACCCGGTAATGAAGTATATGCCGTATGTAATGCCTATTATGTTACTCGGTATCTTCAACCGTTTGGCGGCGGCGCTGACTTTCTATTACTTTCTGTCCAACGTGATCAGTATCCTGTTGCAGTTTGTGATCCAGAAATTTATCATTAACCATGATAAGATTCATGCACAGATCCAGGAAAATAAGAAGAAGCCGAAGAGCAAGTCCAAATGGCAGGAGAAGCTGGAAGAAGTACAGAAGCGGCAGCAGGAAATCCAGCAAAAGAAAAAATAGGATTATTTTAAATAAATAAAAAGCTGAAAGCGTAAAGGATAAAGCAAAAAGCAATTTTCCCGAATGACTGGAGCGAATATAGTATCCGCTTTGATCATTCGGGAAAATTGCTTTTTGCTTTATCCTTTACGCTTTCAGTTCATAAAAGTATTATGAAGCGTTGGTTATTATTCACGTGTGCTGCCGCTATCAGCAGCAGTGCACTCGCACAGGACACTATTCCTGATGCCGCCCGTATCCAGGGCATCGTTAATTACCTGGCCTCCGATAAGCTGAAAGGCAGGGGCACCGCAGAAAAAGGCGGGGAAAAGGCCAGCCGTTATGTGGCCAAACAGTTTAAGAAACTGGGGCTGCAGGCGGTCAATGGCGGGAGCTATTTCCAGGATTTTACTTTCGACAGAAAAGAACATAAAAATATCCCCAGCCGCAATGTGATCGGCTACCTTGATAACGGCGCCGCACGTACGATTATTATTGGCGCCCATTACGATCACCTGGGTACTGCCGCCTTGTTTGACGGCAAATATCCTGTAGGCCAGATCCATAATGGTGCAGACGACAATGCTTCCGGTATGGCCGGCCTGCTGGAGCTGGCGCGTCACTACATAAAAAACAGCTATAAGGAACCTTTTAATTTTCTGTTTATAGCTTTTGGGGGAGAAGAAATGGGCTTACAGGGTTCTAAGTATTATACTGCCCATCCGCTGATGCCACTTAAGGATATGCATTTCATGCTCAATATGGATATGATCGGGCGCTACAACCCCGAACGTGGTATTGGTATTGGCGGTCATGGCAGCGCAGAAGAATGGCCTGCTATTTTCAAGGACGTACAGCAGCCTGGTATTAAGTATTTTACAGATGCCGCCGGTAAAGGCGCATCTGATCATCATAACTTCTATATAAGCGGAGTACCGGTAATGTTTTTTCATACCGGCGGTCACGACGACTATCATAAGCCAACAGATGATGCTCCTAAATTGCAGGCGGCTTCAGAAGCGGGTATTGTGCAGCTGGAGATACAGTTGATTAACCGTTCCATGGCTTATCCTGCGCTACATTATGTAGGACCGAAGGACTAAGCCAACAGTTCCACCTCGTATACAGGACTGAAAAGATACCATCTGTTAGACGCTACCTCTTCACAGCGGTAGCGTTTTCTTATTTTTTCACCCCGCCGGAATACACGTCCATCCTTAGTTTTGAACATCCCGTTTAAGGGTACCTGTTCTACAAAAAAGTGATTTTCTTTTTGGCGGTCGTAGTTTTTCAGCACCCGCATCAGGTTTTCATCTGCGCAGGAGCTGGCAGCCGGGTTAGTCATACTTTGCCGAACGGCTGTTTCTACATCGGGTGGCAGCAGGCCTTTACCTACAAAGCCATGTAATATATAGGTGAATTCCTGTTTCCATTCTTTTCCGTGTGATGCCACGCGGTTGGCATATTTGTTAAAGGTGGTGAGATGGGCAATTTCGTGCAGGAGGGTAAGCAGGAAGGCATATTTATTCAGAGAACCGTTGACACTGATACGGTGGCCTTTGCCCTGCCCATCAGGGTGGCGGTAGTCGCCAAGTATACTCGACCTTTCACGGGTCACCGTCAGGTGTACCTTATAGGTCGTTAAAAAATCCATGACCTGTCCGAAGGTGCCTTCGGGTAAGTAGGACGCTAAAGCATTTAAGGGCGCCTCTTTTTTCAAATAGATTATTTTTTTAGCCTCGTCAGCCGGAAAAGACTGAGTGTTTCAAATACAGTGTATACCAGGTACAGGAACAACAGCATGAAAATGGTCAGTTTGCTGACATCCGGCTTATAACTAAGCACATATGTCACAATACCTATAACGCAAAGAAAGAGTTTACTGAGAGTAGAACCGTAAACAGCCCTGATAAAGGCGTTATGATTGGAGGAAGCGAGTCCCCGGCGGCTCATAATATAAGACACCAGGGATATAATAGCCATAATCAGGTTACCAGCCATCAGCACATTTACGTGTGTGCCAAGGTCCAGCAACCTGGGTTTGAATATGATAATAAGTCCGTTTAAAATTCCAAAAACTGCGAATAACCGTATAAAAAATCTATCACTCATGCCGTCGGGTGTCTTTTATTATTTGCCACAAAAGTATGGCTAATGCAATTAAAGAAAAAATGATAAGAAATACAGGGAACCGCCAGCCAATCCAGTGGTCAAGTTTATACCCTGCAAATACACCCAAACCTAAGGTAGTCATCATCTGGAAGGCCAGCCCGGCATAACGCAACAGTAAATTGCGGTTATTCGGCTTCCTGGAGGACGGATTTTCCATGTTTCTGATTATCAGCCGGCTGCTGATCGTCCATGTAGCAACGACCGTTGAATTTAGCAGTAGGCTCCATTTCAAAATGAGCAGTATACACATCGCCCTTCACTAAGGCATTGCCTTTCAGGAACAATAATTCTTCTACCTTAATAATACCGGTAACCTTACCAAGGATATCCGCGCTCTGGCATACCAGGTCGCCAACAATATCGCCTTCAGGACCTACCACGATTTTGGCCTTTGTAGATACCAGCCCGTTTACCTGGCCGTCAATTCTAATGTCGCCTTCGCATACAATGTCACCCTGGATGGTAGTGCCATTGCCAATAATGTTCACGGTTGATGTAGGTAACATGGATTTGTTGTCACCTTTCGATTTCTGATTGTTATTGAACATAGGGAGTTAGGTTTTTCAAGTTTAGTGATGTAATATAACAAAATATATAAATATTTTTATCTTTATGTATTTATCTATTTTATCCGCATACTCCGCCAAACTCTCATCACGTTAAATATTTAAATAATAAAAGATTAATAGGTACTGTTGTCTACGGCAGGCACCTTCAACATAGTTGTGTCAAGTTTTCCGGTAAATTCACCGTTGATCACCTGTTTGATGTTTTTCAGGTACTGATCACGGGCATTAATGGCTGTTTCCAGTGAGTCTGCCCTCATTTTGAGATGGATAAATTCTTTACGTTGTTTCAGGTCTCCATAGCCCGGTATATAATACCGCAAAGGCGTAAATACCACTGTGGCTACCGTAATAGCTACCAGTAATACAAACAGGGTGCTGAATGCAATATACACGCTCATACGGGAAAGTTTGAACGATGTCACTTCTTCATAGGTGTCGTCATTCATAATTACCAGCCGGTATTTATGACTGAGTTTTTCCAGGTTTCGTCTGTTGTTTTTGTTCCCCTTCTTGGCCATGTTTGCGGTACTTCATTTAAGGCGGGCTAAAGTTAATCATTATTTTTAAAGCGAAAAGCGGAAAGCAAAAAGCCACTATTTTATCCTATCTTTAAAATATTTTTTCAATCTATAAGTTATATATATTTAGCCTATACACCCTGGCATCCATGAATTGCATCAAACTGCTACTTAAATATCTGGGAATAATTGTATTGTCATCTTGCCTGGGTTTGCCGGCGGTCTGGGCCCAGAACAAGCCACAAAAACAGCCGCAGCAGACAGATCCCCAGAGCCAGGACCCTAAAAATCAGCAACATCGTCCTGTTGCCAAACCCCTGTTTAAACCCAAAGAACAACGGGTTCAGGACAGACGCCCCCCCTCCGAGGTAATGCTCGAGAAAAAGAAATGGACCTGGAAAAGGAAGTTTTTCCAGAACATGGCCACCCGCTTCAACTATTACTTTCACGCCAGGGTAAAACTGGAGAGAGTGGTGAAAACCGCCAACCGCGACGGTCAGGATAACTACAACATTCTTTTGCCCTTCTATCCCTTCAGCTTGCAAAGCCAGGGCTTCAGTAAAGGAGAACTGGACTCCGTGATCGATAAAGCTACTATGGGTATCCAGCTTCATGATCCCCGCGGCAAGTGGATCGACGACTGTTTCCTGCTCATGGGCCGTGCTTACTTCTATGAAGGAGACCTTGAAAACGCCAATAAAACGTTCCAATACATCAATATAGCCTTTGCGCCCAAACAGAAATCAGAGTATAAAACCGTAGTAGGCGCCCGGGAAAATGACCAGATCTCCATCGCCACCGCTGAAAAAAGGAAAGGCATCATGGGGCGGTTCAAACATACGAAAGCCCGTAACGACGCTTTCCTGTGGCGGGCCAGAACACTGCTGGAACAAAAGGAGTATGATGAAGTACAGGCCCTCCTGAACATCCTCACTACCGACCCGAACTTCCCGCACCGCCTGGATGGCGGCCTGGCGGAAGTTCGCGCCTATAGCAACTATATACAGAAAAGATATCCCGAAACAATCGCTCCCCTGACACTGGCCATCGAAAAAAGCCGCGACCGGGTAGCCAGGGCCAGGATGTCTTACATCCTTGGCCAGCTGTACCTGCTGCAAAACCGCCCGGATTCAGCCCTGGAGCAGTTCCGCAACGTAATTGGCATGAAACCCGATCCGATGATGGATTTCCAGGCAAGGCTGCAGATTGCTAAAACAAACGCGCAAACCACCGGCGATCTGGCTAAAAGCATTGCAGGGCTCCATCATATGCTCAGAAAAGAGCGTTTCTCCCGTTTCAGGGATGGTATCTATTATACCATGGGCACCCTTTCGTATCCGAAAAACCCCGAAGCGGCCATCGGTTATATGAAGCAATCACTGAAAGTGCCCAGCGATAACCTCATGCAGCGTACTCTCACCTATAAAGGCATGGCCGATATTTACTACGACTTGAGGAATTACCCTGATGCAAAAAAATATTACGACAGCACCGCCGGCGTAATGACCCAGGACTTCGCAGATGTAGCTACTGTGAACACCCGTAAGGAAGTACTCTCCGATGTGGTGGCCAAACTGGAGATCATTCACCGGGAAGATAGTCTGCAGAAAATTGTGGCTATGTCGCCCTCCGACAGGAATATTTTTCTGACCAAAATGGCTGCCACCCTTAAAAATGAGGCGGCCGACAAGAAAAAGAAAGATGCCCTCGCCGCCGCCAATCCCCTCGATGCATCTGCCATGGGATTGACCACTGGTGGCGCCTACGGCCCCAAAGAGGAAAAAGGGGACTGGTACTTTTATAATGCCGCCAGCAAATCTGCCGGCTATTCAGAATTTAAACGCAGATGGGGAAACCGCCAGCCGGGCGATAACTGGCGCCGCAGCCAGAACGGCGTAGTTAATGCTACTAACAGCAGCGGACCCATTGAAATAACGGAAGAACATACAACGGCCACTGCTGCGAAGATACCGGCAGACAGCGTAAGTGTGGAGCTGCTCACTGCAGGCCTGCCGCTCACACCGGAAAAACTGGCGGCGTCACAGGCGGCCACCAGGGAAGCCTGGTTCGACCTCGGCAAACTGTATCACGATAAACTGGAAAATTATCCGCTGGCCATAGAAACCTATGATTCGTTGCTCTACCTGTTTCCGGATCACCCGCGTAAGCCGGAAGTACTGTATTCGTTGTATATCTGGCACAGTAAACTCAATCATACCGCACAGGCAAACCAATATAGAACCCTGGTGCTTAACCAGTACGGCAATACGAATTTCGCGGACATCATCCGCTCCGGTGGCCTGAAGGATATAGACGCAGATAAAAGGAAAAGGATCAGCGAAGCTTACGATAGCGCCTATACGGCTTTCCGCAACGGAAACTATGCCGGCGCCATGGCGATGAAATTACAGGCCGACAGCACTTTCGGTGTTACCTTCCTTAAACCGAAATTCGATTTGCTGGAAGCGATGCTGATTGTGAAAACGGATACCGCATTTGCAACAGACTCCCTGCAATTATCGCGCAAGGCCGTGCAGGCCGTGCTCACCAAATATGCGGCCGATGAGCCCATTCGTTTACAGGCCCAGGCCCTGATGGATGCGCTGGATCATCGTGCCGAGCTGACAAATTACCTCGCTAAACTGGAGGTGCGGAAAAGAGATGCGAACGGACAACTACTGGATGAAAATATTACCATGCGCTACCCCTGGCAAAATCCGGAACCTGTCATTACCGATAAGCTCAATGTGGCTAAAACCCGTGCGGATTCGTCCAAAATTGCCGCCGGCATTGCAGCTCCTTTACCGGGACCCATTGCTACCGTGGCGCCACCCAAACCGGTAACACCCTATAAGGTAACGGAAAACAACCCGTTTTTTGTGGTGCTCTCCTTTGACCATGTCTCGAAACAGTTGATGGACGAAGGATTGAACCAGTTTACCCGCTACAATGCTACTAAACACGCAAATGATAAAATTGAAGTAGGCAGCTTTGTGCTGACCCCCAATGATGTAATGCTCATTTTCAGGATATTCCCGAATGAGGACAAAGCATTGGAATACTTTGACGAGATCAGGGAAGCGGCCGCCGCTACTATCATACCCCGGATACGGCCTAATGAGTATAATTTCTTTGTTATTTCGAGAGATAACTTTATCCTGCTGAATAGTACCAAAGACCTGGCCGGCTATCGTAAGTTTTTTACAGAAACTTATGTGACCCAGTAAGTATTTTTGGAATTTTAAATAGCTTTGTCGGTCAAACTGCAATAAACAGGCTTGTTTATTGCAGTTGAACTTTATTGAAAAATTTACATATATAGCCAACAGATAGTAATAAATTGCTATTCATTTAAGAAAGAGCGATTTGGCCATAAAACAAATTATATAAGCGCATGAAAAAATCGGTGAAAATATTGTGGCGGGTGGCTTTTGGTATCTTAGCATTAATTGTTCTCTTTGTTTTACTCATTAATTTCCGTGTTATAGGCAGTATGCCTTCCATGGAAGAACTGGAAAATCCCCGTGCAGCGCTGGCCGCAGAAGTGATCGCGGACGATGGTACCATCCTGGGTAAATACTACCAGGTAGACCGTTCCAGCAGCGACTATAATGAGATATCCAAAAATGTGATCAATGCGCTGATAGCAACCGAAGAAACCAGGTTTTATGATAATTCCGGTATTGACCCAAAAGGTACGCTGGCCATTCCCTTTTACCTGTTAATCGGTAAAAAACGTGGTTCCAGCACCATTACCCAGCAGCTGGCACTGAACCTGCAGGCAGATAACCTGGGGAAACAGCGTTCAGGTAACCCCATTGGCCGCGCCTTCCAGAAAATACAGGAGTGGATCATTGCCGTAAAACTGGAAAGAAATTTCACCAAACAGGAAATCCTGACCCTCTACCTCAATACAGTGGCGTTTGGCGATAACGTATACGGTATAGAGAACGGCGCAAGAACCTTCTTCAGCAAGGATGCCGGACACCTATCGATAGAAGAAGCAGCCATACTGGTAGGTATGCTCAAGGGCAACACGGTATACAATCCCCGCCGTAACCCGCAATATGCACTCGACCGCCGCAATACGGTGATCGACAATATGCAGAAAGCCGGGTTTATAACACCGGGAGAAGCAGCATCTGCTAAAAGCAAACCGATTGTACTGCACTATAATAAAATTGACCACAACAAAGGGCTGGCCCCTTACTTCCGTGAAGTACTGCGCGATGAGCTGAAAAGCTGGTGCAAGGCCCATAAGAAGGCAGATGGTTCAGAGTATAACCTTTACCGCGATGGCCTGAAAATATATACCACCATCAACCCGCGTATGCAATTGTATGCAGAAGAAGCGGTGGCCAAACACCTGGCGGTACTGCAAAAATCGCTTTCCGCGCAAAATGATGTTAAAACCGGCAGCGTTTGGAAAAAATGGCCCAAGTACCTCGATCAGTACATGAAAGAATCTGATAGGTATAAGGCCATGAAAGAAGATGAGGAGGATGATTCCACCATTGCCCGGGTGTTTAATACACCTACCCGTATGAAGGTATTTGGCTGGAAAAGTTCTACAGAACCTGACCTGAACGAAATAGATACCACCATGACTCCACTGGATTCCATCAAATATACGCGTGCCATCTTACAGGCAGGCTTTATGGCCATGGATCCGGAAAGTGGTGAGGTGAAAGCATGGGTAGGCGGACCAGACTTCCGTTATTTCAAAAACGATCACGTAGCCAAAACCCGCCGCCAGGTTGGTTCTACCTTCAAACCATTCCTGTATTGCTTTGCCATCATGAATGGAATGTCGCCCAATACCGTATTACCAAACGAACCCATTAGCATCAACGGATGGACACCGCATAACTCTGAAGGAAGCACCGGTGGATCTATTACTATGGCCGGCGCCCTGGCAAAATCACTTAACCTGGTAGCCGCCTACCTGATCAAGCAGATTGGGGCCAAGCCTTTTGCGGACTTCGCAAAAAACAAGGTAGGCTTCAGCAGCGATATTCCTGCTTACCCGGCTATTGCACTGGGTGCGGTGGAAATATCCCTGTACGAACTGTTACAGGGCTACACGATGTTCCCTGCAAGAGGTATTAATACCAAACCGATTTATATTACCCGTATTGAAGACAGGAACGGTAATATCCTCGAAACATTTGCCCCGGTTAAGCGTGAGGTGATCAGCGAAAGAGAATCCTACACCATGGTGAAAATGATGGAAGGGGTGGTAGCTCCCGGTGGTACCGGCGCCCGTATCCGTTCCCGTTATAATATACAGGGGGAAATAGCTGGTAAAACCGGTACTACCAATGATAATACCGACGGCTGGTTTATGGGCTATACGCCTAAGCTGCTGGCCGGCGCCTGGGTGGGTTGCGAAAATAACTTTATCCATTTCAGCACCACAGCCATTGGGCAGGGTGCGAATACCGGTTTGCCGATCTGGGCGTATTTTATGCAGAAAGTATATGCAGATCCTACGCTGAAAATAAGCTCCAATGATCATTTCCCGATTCCTCCCAATATGAGCCAGGATGATATTTACATGAACTATGAGTCCAATGTGAAACCTGGTGCAGAATCTGAAAATGTGGGTAATGGCTCGGCTGATGACTATGGCTCCGGTGATGCGAGCGATTTTGCCACCCCGGGTACCGACAAGCCCGAACCGGCGCCTGCTCCCAAACCTAAAGAAGAACAGAAGGAGAAGCCTAAGGCAACCATGCCGGCCCAGCCGCCTAAAAAGAATGATTAGTGTTGTGAGGCAGAAAGGATAAAGCACAAAGCATAAAGCTAATAAAGCGAATGATCTGAGAGAATAGTACTTCCGCTCAGATCATTCGCTTTATTAGCTTTATGCTTTGTGCTTTATTCTTTCTGCCTTATGCTACTGCTTTATTCACCAAAGCTGCTGCTTCGCTCAGCAAAATAGCTGACTGCACTTTCAGACCGCTTTCTTCGATCAGTACTTTTGCCTCTGCAGCGTTAGTACCCTGTAAGCGTACAATGATAGGAACAGTGATGTTACCGATAGATTTATAGGCATCGATTACACCCTGTGCTACTCTGTCGCAACGAACAATACCACCGAAGATATTGATCAGGATAGCTTTTACTTTTGGATCTTTCAGGATAATACGGAAACCTGCTTCTACTGTTTGTGCGTTGGCAGTACCACCTACGTCCAGGAAGTTAGCCGGTTCACCGCCGCTCAGTTTGATCATATCCATGGTAGCCATGGCCAAACCGGCGCCATTTACCATACAACCTACGTTACCATCCAGTTTCACGAAGTTGAGGTTAAATTTGCTGGCTTCTACTTCAGTAGGATCTTCTTCCGAAATATCACGCAGTGCTTCCAGGTCAGGATGACGCATCAGGGAGTTATCGTCCAGGTTTACTTTAGCATCTACGGCAATGATTTTGTCGTCGCTGGTTTTGAACAGCGGGTTAATTTCCAGCATGCTGCAATCCAGTCCTACGTATGCGTTATACAGGTTAGTAACAAATTTCACCATGTTTTTGAACGCTTCACCGCTCAAACCAAAGTTGAAAGCGATGTTACGTGCCTGGAACGGCTGCAGGGTCATATTTGGTTTCACCCATTCTTTGAATATTTTTTCAGGTGTGCTGTGTGCTACTTCTTCGATATCCATACCGCCTTCAGTGGAGTACATGATAACATTCTGGCTTTTAGCACGGTCCAGCAGGATAGACAGGTAAAATTCTTTTACAGGGTTAGCGCCGGGATAGTAAACATCCTGTGCTACCAGCACTTTATTTACCAGTTTACCAGCTTCGCCGGTTTGAATGGTTACCAGGGTGCCTCCCAGTATATTTCCTGCTATGGTTTTGATGTCTTCTGCATTTTTTCCTACTGCCACACCTCTCTGTTCTGTACCACGGATCTTACCTTTTCCGCGTCCGCCGGCATGTATTTGAGCCTTTACAACGGCAAATTCATTACCAAATTGCACTTTCAGCTGCTTGTATGCTTCCGCAGCCGCTTCAGGGGTATCCACCGGAATACCTTCCTGTACCGGTACATTATATTTTTTCAACAGTTCTTTAGCCTGGTACTCGTGTAAGTTCATCGGAATAAAATTTGCGCTAAAATAGGTCATTATGATTTAAATATAAAACTGCAGTCATTTGTGAATTAAAAAATAACTTTGCGCGGGTTTGTTTTTTAAATCCGACTTTTAATTAATGTATAAACAGATGAGTGAATTAACAGCAAAGATCACTGCAGCGGGGGAATATATCAGTAAGCACTGGCAGGAGAAGCCAGTGGCGGGCATTATACTCGGCAGCGGGCTGGGTAACCTGGCCGCAGAAATTGAAGGCGGCGTAGCAATTCCATACAGCGATATACCACATTTTCCTGAGTCTACCGTAGAAGGGCATTCGGGCAAATTGATCCTGGGTTATATGCAGGGTAAGCCTGTAGTAGCCATGGCAGGGCGTTTTCACTTTTATGAAGGGTTTTCCATGCAACAGGTAACTTTTCCTGTCAGGGTCATGAAAGCGCTGGGTATCCACACTTTGTTTATTTCCAATGCCGCCGGAGGCATGAATCCGGCGTTTAACGTAGGGGATCTGATGATTATCAGGGATCATATTAACCTGCAGCCGGAGCATCCGTTACGGGGCAAAAACGAGGATACATTAGGACCTCGTTTCCCGGATATGAGCGAGCCATATGCAAAAACACTCATCGATGCCGCCAATAAAATAGCTGCCGCCAACAATATATCTTTGCACAGCGGCGTATATGTAGGCGTACAGGGCCCTACCTTTGAAACCAGGGCAGAATATAAGTATATGCATATCATCGGCGGTGATGCAGTGGGAATGAGCACGGTGCCCGAAGTGATTGTAGCGGCACATGCCGGCCTGAAAGTATTTGCCATGAGTGTAATTACCGATATCGGTATCCGGGAGGAAGAAAATGTGATTACACATGATGAAGTACTGGCAGCTGCCAAGGCAGCAGAACCTAAGCTTACGCTTATCTTTAGTGAATTAATCCGGCAACTATAAACGCTTTTGCTACTTTCGGATGAAGCAACTTTTCATTTTCATAGCCCTGCTGTTTTTTTGCGGGGATCAATTAAAAGCCCAGTTTAACACCGGGCGCTTCGGCAGTATGGGCGGCGGGGGCGGCAGCAGTAAAATGCAGCGTGATACGGGAAAACACGATCACGAGCCGGATACGCTAACGCTCACCTACCGCTATCTGGGGGATCCTGTTTATTACTCGATAGATTCTTCCGTAGCCGATTTTCAGACCAACTACCTGAAGGTACCTGCTAACTATGTTACGCTCGGTAATACCGGCAGCGCCGCCTATAACCTGATATATACACCTATCATGAAGGCCGGATTTGATGCAGGCTTTCATTCGTACGATGTTTATTCCAATTCCCATAAGGATGCGCGCTTTTACTATACTACCCGCCCTTACACGGAGCTGCAGTACCTGGTAGGTAGCAAACAGGAACAGGTGATAGGTTTATCACACACACAGAACCGTACGGAACGTTTTAACTTTGCGTTCGATTATCGCAAAATAAATTCACCCGGATACTACCGCACCCAAAACACGAATCACGATATCTACCGGTTTACCGCCCGTTACCAGAGCAAAAACAAGCGCGCCAACACCTACATGAGTTTCTATTATAACAAGATCAATGGTGGCGAAAATGGCGGTCTCAAGTACGATTCCCTGATGACGGACCCTAACTTCAAGCAGCGTAAAACCCTGCCGGTAAACCTCGGTAACAGCACTTCCCAGGCGTATGCCTTTTTTGGAGGAGGTACGTTGCCGGTGAAGTCGAGCTACCGGGAAACGGGATTCCTCATCCAGCAGCAATATGACTGGGGGCATGGCGATAGTATTCATGTAAACGATACCACCGATTATTACCGCTATGAACCGGTATTCCGTGTGCAGTACACTTTTAATTATCAAAATGATGATTACCAGTTTAACTACGCCGAGAACAACCCGGATACAGCTTACTTTACCAAACACTACAACTTTATACCCGGCGATACCGTAACTGCAAAGCATCAATGGAAAATGATTTCCAACGACCTGTCGCTCATACAATTTCCCGTACGTGGTAACCAGGGCCATTTTATTAACCTGGGCGCCCGGTTTGAAAGCATTAGCGGCACTTTCCTGGATGCAGATATCAACTTCACCAACCTGGCCGTACACGGTGAATACCGTAACAAAACACGTAACCAGCAATGGGATTTTTCTGCCAGGGGTGAATTTTACGTAGTAGGCCAGAATATTGGTGATTACGGCATATATGGTATGTTGCGCCGGCATATTAATGATGTTTGGGGAGATGTGCGACTGTCGGTCAATAACGTAAACCGCGAGCCATCCTACGTGTACAAGTACTTTAACAGTAACCGCGATGCCTGGTATAATACCAGTCTTGCCAAACAAAATACCACCCAGCTGCAGTTTGCTGCGGATAATGCCAAACTGAAATACTCCCTGGCGGTAAACTATTTCCTGTTTACCAACTACACTTATTTCCAGGATTATTATCATAGTGCACAATATGGTTCCCTGTTTAACCTCCTGCAGATTACATTCAGCAAGAAGTTTAACATCAAGCCATTTGCCTGGTACCTGGATGTGGCTTTCCAGCAGTTGCATGGCAACGGACCCCTGAATGTACCCACCTTCTGGACCCGCAACCGTTTTGCATTCGAAAAAAGATTATATACGAACCTGAACCTGGTTACCGGGTTGGAATTCAAGTACAATACCAGCTATTATGCGGATGACTATTCACCGCTGACAGGGCAGTTTATTTATCAGAATACACAAAAGATCAGCAATCCTTTACCGGATATAGCTGCTTTCGCCAACTTCCGTATCAAATCCTTCTCTGCATATATACGTGCAGAAAATCTGAACACCTTTATTGGTAACAATAACTACGCTGCCCCTTTATACCCCTATAATAACTTCGCCTTCAGGGTGGGGCTAAGGTGGTGGTTTATCAATTAAGCCTAAAGCGCAAGGCAGAAAGCAAAAAGCCATTGAGGCGAATGAAAGTAGCGAATTAATAGTCAGTCGCGCTGATCATTCGCCTCAATGGCTTTTTGCTTTCTGCTTTGCGCTTTAGGCCCAATTAGCTATCTTTGTAATTCATCATGAAACGATTTTTTGCCATATTATTTGCCATACTGTATACTACGCTGACCAGCGGGTTTGCAGTCAACGTGCATTATTGCATGGGTAAACTGGCAGGTATCGACCTGAGGGAAGCACCTGCCGGCAAGTGCAAGCAGTGTGGCAAGCCCTCAAAAGGTATGGATTGTTGCAAAGATGAATTTAAGTTTTGCAAAGTCACTGAATCGCACCAGGCTGCCAAAGCCCTGCAGCAGGATTTTAGCATCTCAATGGATATGCAGCTGCCGGTAAGGATTTTACCCGTTCCGGCGTTAGCTGTTGCCAAAGTCCTCACAGGCCGTGATCATCCTGATCCGCCGGAGATAACCGATCATCACCTCTTCCTCCAAAACTGCAGCTTCCTGATCTGATACAGCCTGTTATGTAGCACCCGTGTATAGCGGAGCAACCACACCAGGACTGTAAATACTTTTATTTATTTAATTCATCAGATCATGAAAACAATTTCCATTATACTGCTCGCATTGGGCTTAACTTTCGGCGCTCATGCACAATTTAAAAAGGCCAGCGTACATGCTACCGGGCTTACCTGCGCCATGTGTTCAAAAGCAACTTATGAGGCGCTGGAATCACTGCCTTTTGTAGATAAAATAGACACCGACCTCGATAATACTACGTTTATATTAACCTTTAAAACCGGTGCTCCGGTAAGCATTGATGCTATCAAGGCAAAAGTGGAAGATGCCGGTTTCTCTGTAGGTAAACTGGTAATGACTGCCGGTTTCGACGGCGTGGCTGTACAGAACGATACTCATGTTGCCTTTGCCGGCAGCACCCTGCACTTTATGGATATAAAGAGCCAGGTATTAACCGGTGATAAAGACATCACGGTGATCGACAAAGATTTTGTTTCTGCCAAACAATTCAAAAAATTCAGTACTGAAACAAGTATGCCCTGTTACAAAACAGGCATGATGGGCGACTGTTGTAAAACCGGTGCCGGCACTGCAACCGGACGGATTTATCACGTTACTATTTAATACCTGGTTACAGTATGAAGATATTTATAATGACAGCAGCGGCCATCATGGCCGGTACCGGTGTTGCTGCAGCGCAGGAATTATATGTGAACACAGAGCCTGCGAGCAATATGCCCGCTAATTCGCTGGGAATAAGACTCACCAATAAGTTCTTTAACATGGAGCATTCCGGTGATAATGGTATGCGCTTCGAGCCGGAAGTAATGTGGGGCGTGAACAAACGGCTCATGTTGCATGTAATCGGTTATGCCTCCAATATGATGCAGTCGTCGTTACGCGCGGAAGGGGGAAGCGTATACGCTAAATACCGTTTTTTGTCGCTCGACCAGCCGCATGCACATTTCCGGATGGCGGCTTATGTAAAAGGTTCTGTGATCGATAATCCGTATTACCCGGTAATGCCTGCCGGTACGCATGCGATGAAGCCATACAATAATAAGGAGCTGGACCTGGAAGGGGCTACCTCTGGCGTAAATGGCGGCATTATAGCTACGCAGCTGTTACATAAACTGGCGTTGTCTGCCACATTGGGATACAACCGCTATATGAACAATGTGAAGAACAACATTCCGGATGATTTCTCCCGGAATGCGGTAAATTATAGTCTTTCTGCAGGCTACCTCGTATTACCTGTAAAATATAAAAACTTTCAGCAAACGAATTTAAACCTGTATGTGGAACTGCTAGGGAAAACCAATACCGACGCGGCAGGCCGGGGTTCTTACCTGGATATTGCTCCGGCAGTTCAGTTTATTTTCAACAGCACCACCCGGCTGGATCTGTCTTATCGTGCGCAGCTGGCAGGTGATATGACAAGAAATACGTTCAACTCTTTTTTAATCAGGGTGGAACATAATATTTTTAATATTAAAAAATAGCAAATGGCCACAACAGATCTGTTTATAAAAAATATGGTTTGTCCGCGTTGCATTAAGGTGGTAACAACCGCTATTGCCGCCGAACAGCTGGATATAAAAGATATACAACTGGGTAAGGTAACGGTGGCAGGGAAGGTATCAGAAAAACAACTGCAGCAGTTGTCGGCTACCTTGCAGAAGGAAGGATTTTTGCTGATAGATGATAAAAAACAACAGCTGATTGCCGGCATTAAAAGTATTGTGGTACAGGCGGTGCATCATTCTGATCTGGATGAAATGAAGGAAAATTTCTCCACTTTACTGGCAGGAAAGTTGCAGAAAGACTATCATTATCTCAGCAATCTCTTTTCTGAAACGGAAGGCACTACGATTGAACAATATATTATTCAGCAAAAAATTGAGAAGGTAAAAGAGTTGTTGGTATACAACGAATTAAGTTTAAGCGAAATCAGCTACAAGCTGGGATACAGCAGTGTAGCGCATCTTTCGGCACAATTTAAAAAAGTTACCGGTCTCACGCCAAGTAAGTTTAAACAATTGAAAGCGCCAGAGCGTATACCATTAGATAAGATATAATATGCCGCAGAGCCGGAGATATAAAAGTTAGTTGTTTTAGTTTTAGTTTAAAAAGAGGCTGCTGCACACCGTGGCCTCTTTTTTTAAAAAATTAACGATGAAAAAGGTATTAACAGGAATATTGAAAATCTTACAATCCCTGTTTGTGAAAAAGGATTGTTGTAAATAAGGATTTTGTCTTTGCCCAGGATTTTTTCTTGCCCAGGATTAAACTGATTTTGATGATTTAAAGGATTTTTTATTGTGATTATAATTTGATTTTAAAAGATTCGGGAAGATATAGATAAAGATTCGCTGATATCTTCCCGAATCTTTTAAAATCAAAAAAGAAAAAATCCTTTAAATCATCAAAATCAGTTTAATCCTGGGCAAGAAAAAATCCTGGGCAAAGACAAAAATTTCGAGCATAGTATTTGTAAATCCCTATCTTTACCATAGCGATTTACTGCAGATGAAGAACAAAATTTTAATTTTTAGTTTGTTATGCGGATCTGGAGTGTGCTTGTTGTTAGCCTGTGTAAATAAAAAGAAGCATACCGCCCCAAAACAAAAACAGATTGTAACAAACATCAGACAGCTCGATGAAGTGATAACAGATAATATCACCGAGCGCTTGTCGGCCCTGAAAGATAATGAAGGGGAACTGGAGGACAGCCTTTTGGCGTTTCGGCCTTCTGCAATACAGGAATTTTATGGAACGGAGAAACCGGTAGGGCACTGGTCTAAAGACGGAGTAGCAAATCCGGCGGCAGATTCTATGTTGTATATGATACAGCATGCGGAAGACGATGGATTATTGCCTGCCCATTACCATGAACCGGCGCTTACTGCTGCCTGGGAGCAGATCAGTAATGACGCAACGGCGAAAAAAGATGCGGCATTGTGGGCAAAGGTAGATGTGCTGATGACAGATGCCTTTATGAAAATGGCCTCCGACCTGCGTTTTGGCGTTGCCCCCCGCGACAGCATCACGCTTAAAAAAGACTCGTTATTTACGGACGCCCAGTTAATCACACAATTGCAGCAGGCGCTCAGCGAAAAAAATGTGACCGGTATCCTGCATGCACAGGAGCCTGTGCATCCCGGCTATATAGCACTGAAGGAAGGCATACAAACTTTCAAATCCAAATATGCGGGTTACCATTGGGATACTTTACCGCTCAACTATACAGATACCGTGGCTTTCCGGCAGTTAGTGATTAACCGCCTGGTACAGAGCGGGCACCTGGATACTACCGGTGTACAGCCAGATAGCGCCATGTTGAGAACCGGTATCAAAGCTTTTCAAAAAGAGTTCAATATCTATCCGGATGGCGTTGCCGGCAAAAGAACCGTGATGGCATTGAACCGTTCGGTACACGATTGGGTAATGCAGGCAGCGGTCAACCTGGACCGCTGGCGTAAGCTGCCCGACACGTTGCCGGTACAGTATATTATGGTAAATCTGCCCGGTTATACGCTGAAAGTAGTTGATAGCGGAGAAGTGGTGCTGGAGTCGCGCGTGATTGTAGGTACGCCGCGTACCCGCACACCGCTGCTGAATTCCTATATGACTAATTTTATGATGTATCCTTATTGGCGGGTACCTTATAGCATTGTGTTTAAGGAGATGTTGCCGGCCATCCAAAAAAATGTAGGCTACCTGGCTGCCAAAAACCTGGAGGTAATTGATAAGGATGGTAATACAGTAGATCCGTCAACGATTGAGTGGGCGAAGCTGGGTAAAGGCCGTTTCCCATATGTATTGCGGCAGATGGATGGAATAGACAATTCACTCGGGGTGATGAAGTTCAACTTCCGGAATAAATATAGCGTTTACCTGCACGATACTAATAACCGCGGTTTATTCAAGAATTCGATGCGTGCCATGAGTCACGGTTGTGTGCGGGTACAGCAATGGGATAGCCTCGCACAGTACCTGGTGCGGGCGGACAGTGTAAGACATAGCGGCGACAGTGTTCGCGTGTGGCTGGCGAGAGAGGAAAAGAAACAGGTAGATCTGCCAAAGCATGTTCCTATTTACCTGCGTTATTTTACGGCAGAAGGACAACATGGTAACCTGGTTTTCTTTGATGATATTTATGGAGAAGATAAAATATTACGCAGGAAGATGAAGTTATAATTTATAGAGGCATAAAATAAAAATGCAGCGAAGATGTCTTCGCTGCATTTTTATTTTATGCCTCCATAGGCCAGTATTTATGCGAGTTTTGCTTTCAATGCGGTATCCAGCGCATCCAGGAATTCTTCCGTATACAGGTAATCTTTACCGTGTTCTACTTTGTTACCATGGATACAAACTGCCAGGTCTTTTGTCATTTTACCGCTTTCCACGGTTTCGATACAAACCTGTTCCAGCGCATGACAGAAGTCGATCAGTTTTTGGTTGTTATCCAGCTTGCCACGGAATTCCAGACCGCGTGTCCATGCAAAGATGGACGCGATTGGGTTGGTAGAAGTTGGTTTGCCAGCCTGATGATCGCGGTAGTGACGGGTTACAGTGCCGTGTGCTGCTTCTGCTTCCATTGTTTTACCATCCGGTGTGATGAGCGTAGAAGTCATCAGGCCCAGGGAACCGAAACCTTGTGCAACGGTATCGGATTGAACGTCGCCATCATAGTTTTTGCAGGCCCATACGAAGTTACCATGCCATTTCAGGGCGCTGGCCACCATGTCATCGATCAAACGGTGCTCGTAAGTTAAGCCGTTTGCTTCGAAAGTGGTTTTGAACTCCTGTTGATAGATTTCTTCAAAGATATCTTTAAAGCGGCCATCGTATTTTTTCAGGATGGTATTTTTGGTGCTCAGGTACAGCGGCCATTTTTTCATCAGCGCCTGGTTGAAACATGCACGTGCAAAGCCTTTGATGGACTCGTCAGTGTTGTACATAGCCAGTGCAACGCCATCACCTTTGAAGTTATATACTTCGTGTTCGATCACTTCTCCGTTTTCACCTTCAAATTTGATGGTGAGTTTACCTTTTCCTTTTGTAACGAAATCAGTAGCGCGGTACTGGTCACCGAAAGCATGACGACCAATACAGATCGGAGCAGTCCAGTTAGGTACCAGGCGTGGCACATTTTTCATTACAATAGGCTCGCGGAATACAGTACCATCCAGGATGTTACGGATAGTACCGTTAGGTGATTTCCACATTTGTTTCAGGTTAAATTCCTTTACACGGGCTTCGTCCGGTGTAATGGTAGCGCATTTGATACCTACGCCTACTTCCCTGATAGCATTTGCTGCATCAATGGTAACCTGGTCGTTGGTAGCATCCCGATGCTCCATGCCCAGATCATAATATTTAATTTCAACATCCAGGTATGGAAGTATCAGTTTGTCCTTGATGAATTTCCAGATGATTCGCGTCATCTCATCACCGTCCAGTTCTACTACCGGATTAGCAACTTTAATTTTTTCTGCCATTTCGGGTTTTTTAAAAAATTAGATTAAAAGCAATTCGCAACAATTATTTAAGTAGCCCCTTTCGGGATAATCACGAAAAATACGAATAGCTATGAAAAAAACAAAATTAAGCGGATTATATCTTGACCAGGATTAGACTGATTCCGTTGATATCCTGATTTTATCTTTCGATTTTGTAAGAATTAAAAAAGATTAGGGGAGATCAAAGCAAATATCTGCCTCAATCTCCCCTAACGTTATTATAAAATTTAAATATTAAATCACTGTAATCAGCGAAATCAGTCTAATCCTGGACAAGACAAAATTTCGCTTAGTGCATTTGCTTGATCACTTCATCCGCAAATTCGCTGGTTTTCACCAGGGTAGCGTCATCCATCAGGTTGTAGAAGTCGATGGTAACACGTTTGCGCATGATAGCTGTGCTGAGGCCATGAACAATGATTTCGGCAGCTTCTTTCCAGCCCATGTATTCCAGCATCATTACGCCACTCAGGATAACTGAAGATGGGTTCATGGTGTTGGTGTTAGCAAAGCGGGGAGCAGTACCGTGGGTAGCTTCAAATACCGCATAGCCGGTGTTGTAGTTGATATTGGCGCCAGGGGCAATACCAATACCGCCTACAGCTGCAGCCAGTGCATCGGAAATATAGTCGCCGTTCAGGTTCAGGGTAGCTACTACGGAATAATCCTGTGGTGCCAGCAATATCTGTTGGAGGAAGTTATCTGCAATCACATCTTTAATCAGCAGTTTTCCTTGTGCCAGTGCTACTTTCAGTTCTTTGTTAGCTTCTTCTTCACCCAGTTCTTTCTTGGTTTTTTCCCAATGTTCCCAGGTATATACATAATCACCAAACTCTTTTTCTGCCAATGCATAGCCCCAGTTTTTGAAACCACCTTCAGTGAATTTCATGATGTTGCCTTTGTGTACCAGGGTTACAGAAGTGCGTTTGTGCTCCAGTGCATAGCTGATAGCTGCACGTACCAGTCGCTCAGTACCTTCTACAGACACGGGTTTGATACCCAGTGAAGAAGTTTCCGGGAACCTGATCTTCTTAACGCCCATTTCATTTTGCAGGAAATCAAGCAGTTTTTTAGCTTCAGGGGTACCAGTCATGTATTCAATGCCGGCGTAGATGTCTTCAGTGTTTTCACGGAAGATCACCATATCCACTTTCTCCGGATGTTTTACGGGAGAAGGTACTCTGTTGAACCAGCGTACGGGTCTTACACAGGCGTACAGATCCAGTTCCTGGCGCATCGCAACGTTCAGGGAGCGGATACCGCCACCAACGGGAGTAGACAGGGGACCTTTAATTGACACCAGGTATTCTTTCAATGCGTCCAGTGTTGCTTTTGGCAGCCATTCACCTGTTTGCTGGAAGGCTTTTTCACCCGCCAGTACTTCTTTCCATTCAATTTTCCGATCACCACCATAGGCTTTTTCAACTGCTGCGTCGAATACACGAACACTGGCTTTCCAGATGTCCGGACCTATTCCGTCGCCTTCTATGAATGGGATGATTGGTTGTGCAGGGACCTGTAACAGGCCATTGTTCATCGATATTTTTTCTGCCGGCATAAAACGGTTTCGTTATGCGTTACGTAATTGTTGTAATTCGGGTGCAAAGGTAACGCTTTTCCGCTTAAAGCCGGGTTAAGTTCTTCTCTTATTATACAAATAATCGTACGGTATATAACTTTTTGCTTATGTTAGGATTAATGTTATTTTGCTGCTCAATTTTTTTGCAGCAACAAAATCTCAGATACCACCATGACTCCCATCAAGTACCTCGCCCTGGGCGATAGTTACACTATTGGCGAACAGGTAGCCGGCAACGAACGCTTTCCCGTACAAACAGCACAACTCCTCCGGCAGCAGGGTCTCCAGGTGGACGAGCCTTTGATCATTGCCACTACCGGCTGGACCACCGCTGAACTGGAAGAGGGAATCAAAGCCGCAAACATTACAGAAACTTATGATGTGGTAACACTCCTGATTGGCGTAAACAACCAGTACCGTGGCCAATACATCACCGATTATACAGCAGAGTTTACCCTGCTGTTGAAAAAAGCTATTGCCTTTGCCGGCAACAGACCTTCCCACGTGGTGGTTTTATCCATACCGGACTGGGGCGTAACACCTTTTGCGGCCGACCGTAATCGTGAACAGATTGCTACGGAGATAGATGACTACAACGCTGTGAATAAGCGTATCGCGGAAGAAATGCAGGTGCCATACCTCAACATCACGCACTTTACCAGGGAAGCGGTACATGATCCCGAGCTGGTAGCAGCCGATGGTTTGCATCCGTCCGGAAAGGATTACAGCCGCTGGGCACATGCCCTGGCGCCGCTGCTGCAACAGGCCTTGCGTTAAGACGAAAAATGCCCTATATTCATAGACCAGAAAACTGAACCATGGAAAGCCATATCGTAAAAATTCTTGCCGTTACTCCCGTAACGCATAATGTTCGTCAGTTTACTGTCGAAAAGCCCCGTGGATACACCTTTGTGCCCGGTCAGGCTACAGAGGTGTCGGTCAATAAGCCGGGATGGGAAGAGGAGAGGCGTCCGTTTACCTTTACCAGTCTCACAGCGTGGGAGCACCTGGAGTTTACCATCAAAATATATGATGACCACAACAGTGTTACCCATGAACTTGGGCAGCTACAGGCCGGCGACGAGCTGATCCTCCACGATGTATGGGGTACCATACATTACAGGGGAGAGGGGGTGTTTATTGCCGGTGGCGCCGGTGTCACCCCTTTTATTGCCATCTTCCGTGATCTGCAGAACAAAGGACAGCTGGGTGCTAACCAATTGATCTGCTCCAATAAAACCCTGGGCGATATTATTTTAAAAGATGAATTTGAGGCCATGCTGGGTGGACGTTTCATCAATACGCTCACCGAACAGGAGGTGCCTGGCTATGATCATCATACCATCGACGAAAACTATCTGAAAGAGAAGATTACCAATTTTGATCAGCATTTCTATATCTGTGGCCCTGATCCTATGGTGCAGCAACTAAAGAAGATCCTTACCGGCCTGGCGGGGAGCGACGCACTGGTAACGGTGGAACTGTAAGCCTGTCAACCGCTGGTTGGTGGCCCGGAAAGGGGTAAACTACCGGCGGTGGTTAAATAGCAACAAACAATAGCATAATTACAACCAGTCGTGTTGGTTCCTTTGCTGATACTGAAGCTGAATCCGGATACCTTTGAAATATTAAAACAAAGAAATGGTATTGATGGTAATCTGTTCTCCGGCGACAGTAAGGTATGGCTACCGGCAGCCGGCACATTCAGCGACAATTTTGGCCAATGGCATTAAGTCTTCCGCTTTAAAAATGGCGCTGACGTTTTTACCGGTAATTTCCTGCTTTTTACCGGTAAGGGTACCTGATTAGCCTAAACACTGTTTTGAAAAAGACCAGGCCGTTCTACATTTGTATCATAAATCAGAACAAATGAAAAACGAAGATATCGAGGAATCAAGAAAAAAGGGCCGGGCCGTTGGAGGCGCTATCCTGGTAATCGTAGGTACATGCCTGTTATTACAGCGTCTGGATCTGAAAGTCCCTGACTATTGGTTTTCCTGGCAGATGATCCTCATTGCAGTAGGTGTTGTTTTAGGTTTCAGGCATAACTTCCGCATGGGTGGCTGGCTGGTAATGGTGGCCATCGGTGGTTTTTTCCTCGCAGCGGAAATTCAGGACTGGCCTTTTGACACGGCACGTTTTATCTGGCCTGTAGTATTGATCGGAGTGGGCATCATCGTCATCTTTAAACGAAATTATTCAACAAAGGAATGGGCAGACCAGAAAAAACGCTTCGGCGCCAGCATAGTCGGCGCAACAGGCGACGATTACCTGGATGCCACGGCAATTTTCGGCAGCGTGGATAAAGTAGTGATGTCCAAAAATTTCAAAGGCGGCGATGTGACTTCTATTTTCGGAGGTACTGTACTGAATTTTATGAAGGCAGATATAGAAGGCACCGCCACACTGGATGTTACGGCTATTATGGGCGGATGTGAAATAATAGTACCGGCCAACTGGAAAATAAAGGTAGATGTAACTACCATTATGGGAGGTGTGGATGATAAAAGGTACCTCGATGTAATGACGGGTACCGGGCCGGAGAAACTGCTGATATTAACAGGTACTGTTATTATGGGCGGTCTGGAAATAAAAAGCTACGCCTGATAAGAAAACCCACCATATCTCACTTCTATATCCAACTTTTAAATTTTATTTTATGCATTGGTTTGTTGCGAAAGTAGTATATCAGATCATCTGCGGTGAGGGAAATCATACCCCGCAGTTTGATGAACAATTAAGATTGATCAGCGCTGTTACCAAGAAAGATGCCTGTGACAAGGCACGCGAAATTGGTATGCAGGAACAATATGCTTTTAAAAATCAACAACAGGAACTGGTACAATGGAAGTTCATCAACGTACCGGAAGTATATACCCTGGATCAGCTGACAGACGGTATGGAACTGTATTCCCGCATCGAAGAACCGGGAGATCCCAATTCCTATATTGCCTGGTTACAGATGAAATCGGCGCAGTTACAGGGACAACAATATTTTGAGCTCAACGTATAAAATCTGCTTCCTTGGCAAAACAAATCATCAAAGGTAATGTGTGGTGGGCCTTCGTGTCGTCCTTCGCAATATGGTGGCTGATATACGGAGGGTTGCTCTACTATTGGTTTCATATTCCGATAGGACAAGCTGTTACCGACAGTGCTGTGCATGTTATCCTGTTGGCCGCTGCCGGCGTGGTGATCAGCCACAATGTAGCCTATTACCGTCCTGCTGCCGGTACTATGAAGTTTGGTTATGCGTCTGTGGTAAGTTTTGCGCTGGCAGTATTGTGGGTATGTTTAAGCCGCTGGTTGCTTATAACAGCTTTTCCGAAAGATACCATTTACATTGGCTGGTTAAACAATGCGATCCCCATTCATGCCCTTGTAGGCTGGATGCTCATTGCCGGCATAGGTTACAGAAGCCAGATGTGGTACGATGCGGAAGAACAACAGGAATTTTTGAAACGCAAAGATGCAAATGAGAAAATAGTAAGAGAAGCGGAACTGTTTAAACTGCGGCAGCAATTGCAACCGCATTTTTTGTTTAACAGCCTCAACTCTATCAATGCATTGATCATGCTGCGGCCAAAAGAAGCGAGGGAAATGGTGCTGAAGCTATCTGATTTTTTAAGAGGTTCATTGAAAAGGGAAGATGATCAGTGGATCAGCCTGTCGGAAGAACTAAAATATTTACAGCTGTACCTGGATATTGAGAAGGTGCGCTTCGGTCATCGTTTAACCACAACCGTTGCCCCCCATGAAGATACCGACAAGCTGCTGATGCCGCCAATGCTGCTGCAGCCGGTTGTGGAAAACGCTATCAAGTTCGGATTATACGATACTACCGGCGAAATAAACATCAGCATAAAATCCTGGATACAGGACACTATGTTATATATATCTATTCAGAATCCTTTCGATAACGAATTGCAGCAACCCAACAAAGGCACCGGGTTTGGTTTGAATTCCATACAACGCAGACTGTACCTGCTGTTCGCGCGGCAGGACCTGCTGGAAACAGTTGCCCACGAAAATATTTTCACTACCATTATTAAAGTACCACAGACCCATGATAAAAGCAGTAATAATTGATGATGAACCATTGGCCCGCGAAGTGGTGAAAGAATACCTGCTGAATTTTCCGCAGATAACCATTATGCAGGAATGTAATGATGGATTTGAAGGGTTAAAGGCCATACAACAACATCAGCCGGATATTATTTTCCTCGATATACAAATGCCTAAAATTACCGGCTTCGAAATGCTGGAGCTGGTAGAGAATATGCCGGCCGTTATTTTTACCACGGCTTTTGAAGAACATGCTATCAGGGCTTTTGAGGTACATGCAGTAGATTACCTGTTAAAACCTTTTTCCAACGAACGTTTTGATAAAGCGGTGCAGAAGTGGCTGGATCAATTCCAGACTGCTCCTGTTGCCAGCACAACTGCGCTGCTGGAAACAGCCGCAGCCACGCCGCTGCAAAGCAACCGGGTAGTGATCAAAATTAATGGTAAAATCAAAATCATTCCCGTACAAGATATTCACTATCTCGAAGCAGCCGACGATTATGTAAAGATATTTACCCAGGAAGGTAATTTCCTGAAGAATAAAACAATGTCGTTCTTCGAGAAAATGCTCGACCCACAACAGTTTACAAGGGTACATCGCTCTTATATCCTGAATATAAACCAGGTAACACGTATAGACCCCTACGAAAAAGAAAACCACCTGGCCATTTTGCGTAGCGGCGCCAGGGTACTGGTGAGTAAAACAGGATATCCGAGGTTGAAATCGGCACTGGGACTGTGATTCGCGTGATTTATGTCTTTCCCAGGATTAAACTGATTTTGATGATTTGCAGGATTTTTTTTTCTTGATTTTAAAAGATTTGGGGAGATAGAAAGCAATACCCGCTTCTATCTCCCCAAATCTTTTAAAATCAAATTATAATCACAGAAAAAAAATCCTGCAAATCATCAAAATCAGTTTAATCCTGGGAAAGACATAAATCACGCGAATCACAGTCCAAATATTCGCTCCAGCTTTTCCTTTTTCAAAATCTTTTGTACCTGTATACCGGTAGCTATCAATCTGCCGCCGCTATGCGCTTCATAGTTGCAGGTGATTTCGTGATGATGCAGGTTGCTGATGGTGGCAGTAAATATGACTTCGCTGCCTTGTAATGCGGGCAACAGGTGTTCTATGGTGAGCCTGGTGCCAATGCCTTCTTCTGTTTCGTCTTTCATTTCCAGCACAAACAAACGGCAGCACCATTCGGCGTCCCGGGCCAGTGCAAAGGTGGCGTAAACGGGGTGTACGTGGCCGCTGTCGAAGCTGGCGCAATCTTCGGGGCGTACAATGCGGGTGAAGTGCCTGGTATCGCCTGGTTGAAAGAGATGCTGCATGGAAGATATTTTATTTTGTTATTGCACCACGAGCACCGGTATTTTTACCTGGTGCCGTACCTGGTTGGCGGTTTCGCCGTATAGCCAGTCTTTAAAGCCTCTGTGGCCATGACCGCCCAATACGAGGAAATCGGCATGTTCTTCTTTCACGATGCGCGCAATTTCCGGGGCACGTTTGCGGAAGCCAAGTACGCCTTTAGCCTGTATATTGCGGCTTTTCAGCAGCGCTATATAGGTGTCCAGCTGGGCCTGATCCCGGCGGGTTTCCAGGTCGTCGGAGTCGCGGCCGAAATATTTCGCAGAGGCGCTTTCCACAATATGAATCAATATATACTGCGTGTGTTCGTTTCCGTGAGCAATAGCGTTGGTGATAATGTCCTTGTCTTTGTTGGAGAAATCGAGCGCCATGGCGATGCAGCGATAAACCGGTTTTTCCATTTCACCCAATGACACATGTGCCGCGTGTATACCTGCGGCAGCATCTTCCCGGTAGCGCCTGCGCAGGGGATAGATGATGGTGATAAAAAGCAGCACCACGAAACCGGCGCAGGCGGTTAGTATCAACCCGTCTATGAATATATTTCCTGTACCTGACATATAGCTGAAGGCTTCTGAAAATACCATCCGCATATTAAGGTACACCAATAAAACGGTGACAGCCCAGCTGAAAATTTTAGTGGGGGTGGAGATGGCAAAAATGCCCATTGTTTTTTTATCGCTCACAAAATGGATAAGGGGGATGATAGCAAAGCCCAGTTGCAGGCTAAGAAGCACCTGGCTGAACACCAACAGGGCGCCTACCTCTTCATCGCCGGCAATAATAATGGTGAGCAGTGCCGGGATAATAGCCAGCAGCCGGGTGATCAGCCGGCGCAACCAGGGATTGATACGCAGTCGGAGGTAACCCTCCATTACGATTTGCCCGGCGAGGGTACCGGTCACTGTAGAGCTTTGTCCGGCGGCAATCAAAGCCACGGCGAAGAGGATGGGCGCCAGTTTACTGCCCAGCAACTGGTCCAGTAGTTTGTGTGCGTCCTGTATTTCGGCTACATCTGTGCGTCCGCTTTTAAAGAATACAGCAGCAGCCAGTATAAGTATGGCGGCGTTGACCAGGAATGCCAGGTTAAGCGCGATGGTACTGTCGATGAAATTCAGTTTAATGGCCTGCTTTATTCCGGCATCATCTCTTTTTATTTTCCTGGTTTGTACCAGCGCAGAGTGCAGGTACAGGTTATGCGGCATCACGGTGGCGCCTATAATACCGATGGCAATATACAGCGCGGTATTGTCGGGAATGGTAGGAACAAAGCCCTTCACCACTTCGTGCAGTTGTGGTTTTACCAGTATCAGTTCTATCAAAAATGAAACACCTACAATGGCTACCAGGGAGATGATAAATCCTTCCATTTTGCGGATACCGTAGCGTTGCAGTATCAGCAGGAGGAAGGTGTCCAGTACGGTGAGGCTCACACCCCATATAAGGGGTAAACCTGTCAGCAGTTGTATACCGATGGCCATACCGAGTACTTCCGCGAGGTCGGTGGCGGCGATAGCAATTTCTGCCAGCAGGTATAAAATAAAATTGATGACGGGGGGATAGGTTTCACGGTTGGCCTGTGCCAGGTCGCGGCCACGAACAATACCCAGCCGGGCGCTCAGGCTCTGGAGCAGCAGGGCCATCAGGTTACTCATGAGAAGCACCCAAAGCAGTTTATAACCGTACTGACTGCCACCGGCCAGATCAGTAGCCCAGTTGCCCGGATCCATGTAACCTACGCTCACCAGGTAGGCAGGACCGAAGAAGGCAAAGATCTTTTTCCATTTGGATTTTCCGCTGGTTTCGACACTCTGATGTACCTCACTTAACGATGCTGATGAATGTGTGTGTTCGATGCTCATAGTATATTGACGTTCCTGATTCGTAATGTTTAAAGCGGTCTTACCATAATATGTTTCGACACCTGCTCGCTGATGGTAATGGCCGGCTGATGCCTTAGTTTTATTTCAATGGAATTATCATATTCATAGTGGGCAATAATTTCCAGCTGGGTGCCCAGTTTAATCCCTTTGGCGTTGAGGAATGCCAGCAGGGAGGTGGACTGATCAGTAACGGCCGTTACGACCAGCCGCCTGGCATTGGCCTGGTCCAGGGATGTTTGCGGACGGGGTTTGGCGAGTTTGCCGTTGGCATCGGGGATGGGATCGCCATGTGGGTCTATTACCGGGTTTCCCAGGAATTCACTGAGTCGGTTAATAAGCTTTTCGCTGCGCACATGTTCCAGCTCTTCCGCCAGCTCATGCACTTCTTCCCAGCTAAACGAAAGTTTGTCTACCAGGAAGCACTCCCATAACCGGTGGCGTCTGACGATCTGCAGGGCCGCTTTCCGGCCTTCCGGGGATAAGGTAATGCCCTGGTATTTCTCATATCCGATCATTTGTTTGTCCTTCAGTTTCTTGGCCATGTCTGTTACTGACGCGGGCTTTGTATCCAGCTCGTAGGCCAGTGCATTGGTGGTAACAGCATTATCTCCTTCCTGTAGTTTATAAATCGATTTTATATAGTTTTCTTCCGCCACTGATAAATTCATGTTATCTAAATTATTATTTAGACAAATCTAAATAATAAATCCGAACTTTTCCCCATCCGGTATGTTTTTTGATTTTTAGCGCGCACATATAAAAATTATATCTAACTTTTCGCCCAGAACTAACTTTTCTAATGAAGCGTTTCCTTTTATTATTACTGGCAATTGGTGTTTTAGCAGCCTGCAAATCGAAGAAAAAATCAGGTAAAGGTGATGAGCCAATGACATTTGAAGACTTCCAGGCATTGTTTACGCCCGGGAATCTGCCTTATAAGCTTACGCCCGACACGTTGCAGCTGAAATTGGCGGACTCTCTTTCGCTCGATACTGCTGCAATAAAGTTTTTACCGGATACCCTTACAAAGGGGGATTTTACCAGGAATGAACCGGTAAAATATTTCCCCCTGCAACGTATCCCCGGCAGCGTGGTTGACTACATGACGGTGAAAGCCGCCGGCAGGGCGCAGTCTGTAGGTTATCTCTGTTTCCTGGATAAAAAAGGGAAATACATGAGCCGTATACGTGTAGCCAACACCGGTAGTGCGGACGGTACCCTGATGTCGTTGCAGATCGACAGTAAAAATGTAATTAAGATCAGTAGTGAGAAAAGACTTTCCGGCAGCCGGAGCGCGCTGAGAGAAGATTTTTATATGGTGAATGCCGATGGTACCGTAACCCTGATCATGACTAACTCTAACGGCCCAACGAATGCCGGACAGATCTTTAACCCGATCGATACTTTGCCGCGTAAGCATAAATTTTCCGGCGACTACACCTCAGGTGATATGAGTATTGTGTCAATCCGTGATGGGGAGGATGCTAAATCATTCCAGTTTTTTATCACCTTCAGCAAAGATAATGGCAGCTGTAAAGGAGAACTGAGTGGTAAAGGACATTACCTGGCGGGTAACCGGGGTGAGTACAAGGACAAAGAATCTTCCTGCGGTATTTCCTTCCAGTTTTCTGCCGGGCGGGTAAATATCCGTGAAATTGGCGGTTGCGGCGCTTACAGGGGCATCAAATGTTTTTTTGAAGGAGGCTTTGTGAAGAAGGCAGAGAAGAAGAAAAAGAAATAGTCAACGGAATGCGGGCAGGCTTTTCATCATATTCCGCCCGCAGATTCGCAATTAAATAAATGCACCCGGCATAAATAAAACAGGACTGACCATTATCGGGTCAGTCCTGTTTCATATCAGTCCATGATAACTGTTTAAAAAAATAAACATTCTTATGGTACATTATTGATGTAAAATATATGTAAGTGTAAAAAAGTGTGTGGTTATTTATCATATGAAATTGAAAATTTATTTCCTGTGTAATGTATTGTTGTAAAGGATTTGAGAGGTGTGTCAACTGTTTCTTTGTCTTCCTTTTTTTCTCTTTTTTCAAAAAATATTTGGTAGAATAAGAATAGTTTATACCTTTGCAATCCCATCGAACAAAAGGGACGATCGGTAAGAAACAAAAAGGGAGCTTAGCTCAGCTGGTTCAGAGCATCTGCCTTACAAGCAGAGGGTCACTGGTTCGAATCCAGTAGCTCCCACATCCGAATTTTTTTGACATACTTATCCAAAGATCTTTAGCGGGAGCTTAGCTCAGCTGGTTCAGAGCATCTGCCTTACAAGCAGAGGGTCACTGGTTCGAATCCAGTAGCTCCCACACTATACACCGCTTACACCATAAAGATCTTCGGGAGCTTAGCTCAGCTGGTTCAGAGCATCTGCCTTACAAGCAGAGGGTCACTGGTTCGAATCCAGTAGCTCCCACACTACACACAAAAAAATGGTCCTGCATTTCTGCAGGACCATTTTTTTGAGCGGAAAGCTAAAGGCATAAAGCAAAAAGCTATTGTAGCGAATGGACATCACATAACAATAGCTTTTTGCTTTATGCCTTTAGCTTTCCGCTATTTTTTAAACAGCTTTCTCACGGCTTTACCCAGTTTATTCAGGTTGGCGATTTGTTCCTGTATAGGCGCCAGCGTCAGATCTTCCGGTTGCAGACCGGCCTCTAATGATTCAAACTCCCGTTGCTCGGGATATAGGAGAATAACGTTGTTATCTTTAAAATGCCGTTCCAGTTTGGCAGGGATGCCATCCATATAGGCATGGTAGGAGAGTGTGCTTTTACGGGCAGTCACCACTACTACCAGGTCGTCGCGGGTAATTTCCCTGGAAAGGATCAGGAAATCTTCTATGGTATCAAATTGCCGGAAGCTCAGGTCCACGCTCATTTTTGATTTTTCGGAGTAGGCCTCGGTGATCACCTGCGTTTTGGCACTGCAGAAAACCAGGAGCCTGGCGCCGGCTTGTTTGGCCAGCATAAACATTTTTTGCAGGTAATGCAGGAATCCCAGCTCGTATTCGGCGTTGGGAGGCATTACCAGTACCATTTTTTTGGTGGTATTTAAGGGAGAATGGAAGTTGCACACATATACGGTTTCCCATACCCGCTGCAGTACGTTATCGAGGGTGGTACCAAAGATGTTGCCCAGCCAGCGGTCGGTGGTGCTGGTTCTGTCGGTCCAGCCCAGTACTACATCGCTGATCAGCAGTTCTTTGGTGGCACGTGTAATGCCATCAGACACATTAAGGTCTATGCGGGTGACCACCTGCACGGGGCTTTCGGTGGCGGCTGCATGAATGACCGCCTTTTCCAGCATCTTATTGGTGAGCTGTATCTTCTCTTTGGCTTCTTCATTATCCTGTACTACCGCCAACGGGTAAATGGGTGTGGAGGCACTGGTATCCTTGATCATCACAGCAAAATCCAGCAGGGCTTCAATGCGGTCGGGATTGGATACGGGCACCAATATACGCTCTGGCTGTTCCGGCGCATCGGGCTTGCTTTCCGCCTCCTGTATAGCCAGCCGGCGGCCGGCGTTTTCTGTTACAAAAGACCCGGCCAGGCAGGTGATAAGAATGAGTATAACGGTGCCGTTCAACACGTGTTCATCTACAATACCCATGTTATAACCGATCAGGATAACGGCGATAGTAGCGGCCGCGTGGGCGCTGCTTAGTCCAAATATCACGTTGCGTTGTGTAGCACTGTATTTGAAAGTGAGCTGGGTAAAGAATGCTGCCAGCCATTTGCTGCTCAGCGCCATAATGGTAAGGGCGCCGGCAATAATGAGGGCATCCGGCCCTTTGAGGAGTACCCTTAGATCTACCAGCATACCCACGCTGATCAGGAAAAAAGGAATGAACAGGGCGTTGCCAACAAATTCGATCCGGTTCATCAGCGGGGAGGTGTGTGGAATCAGCTGGTTTAGCGCCAAACCCGCCAGAAAGGCCCCGATAATGCCTTCCACGCCGGCCAGTTCAGCCAGGAAAGCGGAGGCAAATACCAGTGCCAGTACAAATATGAAATGCGATGTTTTATCATCCTTTATTTTCTTGAAAAACCATCTTCCCAGCATAGGCATCAGCCATAGGATAATAGCGGCAAAAATGGTCAGCGAAATACCCAGCCGCACCCAGAAATAGGTGTTCAGATTACCGGCCTGCGCGCCTGTAATGACGGCCAGTATCAGCAACACGGCTGTATCGGTGATAATTGTTCCTCCCACCGCTACGGTAACCGCCTCATTTTTGGTGATACCCAGCCTGCTGGCCAGGGGATAAGCTACCAGCGTATGGGTGGCAAACATGCTGGAAACCAGCAGTGTAGCCATAAAGTTGAAATGCAGTACATAGGTACATACCACAAATCCCATGATCAGCGGGATGAAAAAAGTAAAAGCACCGAAAACCATACTCCGGTAACGGTTTTTACGGAATTCTGTCATATCAAGTTCAAGGCCGGCCAGGAACATAATGTATAATAATCCCGCCTTGGCAAACAGGTCGATACTTCCCTTTTCGATAATTTTGAAACCATGATCGCCGATCAGCATGCCGGCTATAATGAGGCCTATAATACTGGGGATCCTCAGCTTACGCAGGAGAATCGGGGCCAGCAGTATTATAAACAGCACCAGCGAAAAGATCGGTACGGGATCTTTTAACGGCAAATTCGTATCCATCAGTAAAACCAATCCTTTCATTATAACCATTTTTTTGTTCCGGGAAGTATTTCCAAAAATCAGTAACTCCGCCCTAAATATGGATAAATTAACGAATAATCCATGTAATTTTGTGTAAAGCTTTTGATAAAGATGAGCGATCATACAAGTACAAAAGGACTGCCGGAAGAGGAGATAGATGTGCTGGTGGCGGAAGATGAACAGTTTCCGTTTAGCCTGGTGGTCTGGAATGATGAAGTTAACACGTTTGACTGGGTGATCTCTTCCCTGATGGAAGTATGTGGCCATACCCATGAGCAGGCAGAACAATGCGCCCTTATTATCCATTTTAATGGAAAATATGCTGTAAAACAGGGAGAATACATCAAATTGCGTCCTTTGTGTGAAGCGCTGCAGGAAAGGGGACTAAGTGTTACGATTGAAGAAATGGCAGGTAGCTGATTGCTGATATGTCCGTTTTTCGTCTCAATAAACAGCTAAAGTTTCCTCCCGTACAGCTTTCTGAGCCGGACGGACTACTGGCTGTGGGTGGCGACTTATCTGTTGAACGCTTGCTCCTAGCATACCGCTCCGGTATATTCCCCTGGTACGATGAACCGCCTATCCTCTGGTGGAGCCCCGATCCCCGCTTTGTATTATTCCCCGACGAACTGAAAGTATCTGCCAGTATGAGGCAGGTATTACGCAAACAACAATTCCATATCACCTTCAATGAAGATTTTGCCGGCGTAATTGCCCGCTGCAGTACTGCTCCAAGAGAAGGACAAACAGGCACCTGGATTACCCCGGAAATGCAGGAAGCCTATATCCGTTTGCATGAGGCGGGATATGCTATGTCAGTAGAATGTTGGCAAAACGGACTGCTCGTTGGGGGGCTTTATGGCGTTAAAACAGGCCCCTTCTTTTTTGGGGAGTCTATGTTTGCGGCTGTGAGCAACGCCTCCAAGGCGGCTTTTATCACCTTTGTGCAAACCTATGCGCAGGAACTGAAGATGATCGACTGCCAGGTGCATACCAATCACCTGGCTTCTCTGGGCGCCGGTTTTATTACCCGTGAAGAATTTCTGGAGATCATCGGTTTTTCGTAACTTAACGGACTCCTTAATAAAAATGCATAACGCTATTTTCTCTGGCACTAAAATTTTACCCAAAATGAAAAAGTTATGGTTGTTGCTCACAGTAGCAACGTTTTCCAGTTTTATAGCTCCTTATCCCACCGGGATAAAAAGTGTAAAGGAAGATAAAACATTGCTGATCACACAGCTGCAGCAAACGAGAGACAATCTCCTGAAAGATATACAGGGCCTCACGGATGCACAGCTGGAATACAAGCCTGCTCCGGATCGCTGGTCAGTGATCGAATGCCTGGAGCATATTACACTGATAGAAAAAGCTATCTGGGAAGGAGAGCAGCACCTGATGCAGGCGCCTGCCAATCCTGAAAAAAGAAAAGAAATAAAAGCCACGGATGAACAGATCATCAAAAACGTGGAAGACCGCAGCCACAAAGTAAAAGCACCTGATTTCGGGATACCTAAACACAGTTATTCCTCCAATGCCGAAGCCATTAAAAATTTTACGGAACAACGCAATAAGCTCATCGAGTATGTTACCAACACCAACGATGATTTGCGCAACCATGTAATGGATCACCCGGTATTAGGCCCTATCGATGCATACCAGTTGCTGTTACTGGACGCCGCACACACTAACCGGCATACACAACAACTGGATGAAGTAAAGGCAGATCCGGGCTTCCCGAAGTAAGCATAAGCTAAAGGCATAAAGCTAAAAGTTATTGAGGCGAATGATTAAAGCGAAAACAATAGTCGCTCTGATCATTCGCCTCAATAACTTTTAGCTTTATGCCTTTAGCTTTCCGCTTACCTCAGCTCCCAGTCAATCAGCTGATTATGCCATTCCTGGCGGAAAGGAGTAGTTACTTTAATGTAGTTGTCGGTATAGCCTTCCATCATCCCATCTTTGCCAAGTGATTCAAACAACACCTTCCTGGTTTCGCCCAGGTGCTGTTCATTAAAGAACTGTTGCTTTTTATGACTCAGGTTACGCAGCATTTTGTTGCGTTCGTTACGGATGTGTACAGGTACTACCGGTTTTATTTCCAGTGCATGCGTGTTGGCACGTTCTGAATAGGTAAATACGTGCAGGTAAGAAACGTCGAGTGCATGAAGGAAATCATATGTTTCCTGGAAGTGGGCATCACTTTCAGAAGGAAAGCCTACAATCACATCTACACCGATAGCGCAGTGTGGCATGAATTGTTTGATGAGCGCCACTTTTTCTGCGTATAATTCCCGGCGGTAACGGCGGCGCATGAGACCGAGTATATCGTTGCTGCCACTCTGTAACGGAATATGGAAATGAGGCATGAAGCTGCGGCTGTTGGCCACAAATTCGATGATCTCATTGGTCAGCAGGTTAGGTTCTATAGAGGAAATGCGGTAGCGGGAAATGCCTTCTACCTTATCTAATTCCTGTGCCAGTTCAAAAAATGATTCCTCTCTTTTCTTGCCGCCTTCAAAACCTTTTCCGAAATCACCCAGGTTTACACCGGTGAGCACAATTTCCTTTACACCGGTAGCTGCCAGCGTGTGTGCATGTGATACCACGTTGGCAACACTGTCGCTGCGGCTTTTGCCCCTGGCCATGGGAATGGTACAAAAAGCACAGGTATAATCACAGCCGTCCTGCACTTTCAGGAAAGTACGGGTACGGTCGTTTAATGAATAAGAAGCATGAAAGCTATTCACATCCTCAATATCGCAGGAGCAGATTTTGGCGCTGTCGCCCTTGGTGAGGGTTTTGAGGTGTTCGGTAATATGGAATTTTTCTGCGGCGCCCAGTACCAGGTCCACACCTTCTATGGAGGCGATTTCCTGGGGTTTCAACTGGGCATAGCAACCGGTAATTACTACCATGCTGCCGGGGGCCCTGCGTTGTATGCGGCGTACCAGCATACGGCATTCCTTGTCGGCATTGTCTGTTACAGAACAGGTGTTGATAACATATACATCTGCTGTATTCTCAAAATCCGTTTTTACAAATCCATCCTGTTCCAGTAACCTGCTCAACGTGGAGGTTTCTGAAAAATTCAGCTTACAGCCGAGTGTATGAAATGCTACTGTTTTTACCTGTTCCATAAAGGGAAGCAAAGGTAGGAACTTTTTATGTCATAGTTAGGTAAGGAATTTTAACTAATTTGCGCGGCGTTCTATTGTTTTATGAAGTCGATCCAAAAATATCTCCCGGTTATACTTTTATCCTTATTACTGCTCGCCGGCTGGCAGCAAAAATGGTGGAAGAACAGCCCTGCGCCTCCCGCTCCGGGCAGCCGCCCCGTGGTAGCCCATGGAACCAGCCAGCCTGCAACGGTGGGTACTGAAGTCATTAACCGCCATGCCCGCCTGGAATATACCAAGCATGCCATTTGTCGGATGGGGTGCCGTCAGGTGACAAAAACGGAAGTAGAAGAGATCCTCGAAAAAGGGGCGATCAATGCCGAAAAATCCAATCCTGCCGACCAGCCCTGCCCAACCTATGCCCTGGAAGGATATTCCAGCGAAGGACAACATCTGCGGATCGTATTTGCGCCCTGCGATAGCCAGAATGCCAGGGTCATAACCTGCATTGACCTTGACAAAGACTGGAGCTGCAATTGCGACTAGCAGAAGGCTGAAAGCACAAAGCAAAAAGCCATTGAAGCGGGTGATCTGAGCGATCAATGGCTTTTTGCTTTGTGCTTTCAGCCTTCTGCTTTTCGTGATTTTATCGTAGTTTTCCACCCGAATTAACTGGCGTTTATGAATTTTCTTTTGAAACCGTTGCGTGTTATTTATGTGATATACGCCGCTGCCACCTTCCTGGGAATAATGTTTTTAATATTGCCCCCCATTTTCCTGGCTTCGTTGCTTGGAAAGGAAAAGGGTGGCAACATTATCTTTTATTTCCTTCGCTTCTGGGCGCACACCTGGTTTCCGCTGGTGGGAATGTGGGTAACCCGCAAATATGAATGCGAGCGTGATAATGATCCCTGTATTTATGTGGTTAATCACCGCTCTTACCTCGATGCAGCCATCGCCGTAAAAGTAATGCGCCTTCCCTTTCGCCCGCTGGGTAAAGTGGAAATGTCAAAGATTCCTTTCTTCGGATTTATCTATAGAAATTCTGTTGTACCGGTAGACCGCTCCAATGCTGCCGCCCGGGCCAGAAGTGTACGCGAAATGATGACCGCCCTGAAAGCAGGTATCTCCATCCTCGTATTTCCGGAAGGAACAACCAACGAAAGTGAACAGCCGCTGCGTCCCTTCCACAACGGGGCTTTCCGGATGGCCATTGAATTACAGATACCCATTAAACCGGTGCTCTACCTCGACGCCGGTCAGCGCTTACCCCATAAAGCGATGCAGATCAGCCCGGGAAAATGCCGCGTGGTATTTCTGCCTCCCATTCCTGTAAAAGGAATGACAATGGACGATATCAACACCCTCAAACAAAAGGTGTTTGATGTAATGGACACCGAACTGCGCAAGTATCGTAAATACCCAACCCTGCAGCCAATCGGATGAAATACGCAGATGTAATATTGCCGTTGGCGTTACCCAGAAACTATACATACGCTGTTCCTGAAAATATGGAAGCCTCGCTGAAGGTAGGAAGCCGTGTAGCAGTACAACTGGGTAAGCAGAAGAAGTATGCCGGGATTGTAAAAACCATACATGAACAGGCGCCTCCCTACAAAACCAAGCCCCTGCTGGATATGCTGGATGCTGATCCGGTCGTATATCCCACACAGTTAGCGTTCTGGGGCTGGATAGCCGCTTACTATATGTGTACCGAAGGAGAAGTGCTGAATGCTGCGTTACCTGCACATCTTAAGCTTTCCAGCGAAACACTCCTGTTGTTCAATGATGCTTATGGTGATGATTTCACCGCCCTTGATGATGATGAATACCTCATTGCAGAAGCATTACATATCCGCAAGGAACTCCGCATTGATGAAGTACAGATGATCCTCGATAAATCAGAAGTATACTCTGTGATCAAAAAACTGATAGAGAAAAAAGTACTGCTGGTATATGAAGAGTTAAAAGAAGCATATAAGGAGAAGAAAGAAAATTATGTGCAACTGCATGCTGAGTACCAGGAAGAAGCACAGCTGGCAGCACTGTTCAATGAAATGGGGCGGGCGCCCAAGCAAATGGAATTGCTGTTGGCTTACCTGCACCTGTTGAAAACACAGGGCAGCGTATTGCAGAGCGAGCTGCTGAAGAAATCCGGCGCCACCACTGCGCAATTGAAAGGACTGGTCGACAAAAATATTCTTTGGGTAGAGAAACGTACAGTAGATAGGATTCCTACCGGTAAGGTGGATGCCCAGATCGATTTTAACCTGAGTCCTGCCCAGGAAAATGCGCTCGCAGAAGTACGTTCTCATTTTAATGATAAACAGGTAACCTTGCTGCATGGCGTTACTTCCAGCGGTAAAACACAGGTGTATGTAAAGATGATGGAAGAGTGCCTGGCTTCCGGAAAACAGGTGTTATACCTGCTGCCCGAAATAGGCCTCACTGCACAGATCATACGCCGGTTACAGAAACATTTCGGTACCAGCATTGGTATCTATCACTCCCGTTTTAATAACAATGAACGGGTGGAAATATGGAACAAGGTAAAGAACGGTGAAATACAGATCATACTGGGCGCACGTTCCAGCCTCCTGTTGCCATTTAAAAACCTTGGGCTCATTATCCTGGATGAAGAGCATGATTCTTCCTATAAACAACAGGATCCCGCACCACGTTACCATGCAAGGGATGCCGCTATCTATTATGCAGGTTTGTTTAAAGCCAAAGTGCTGCTGGGTTCTGCTACTCCGTCGCTGGAGTCGTATTACAATGCGCAACAGGGCAAGTACGGACTGGTTGAATTAAAGGAGCGCTTTGGCGGTATTGAAATGCCTGCCATTGAAATAGTGGATATCAAAAAGGAAATGGCTGAAAAAACGATGGATGGTAACTTTACGGAAGCGTTGAAGAATGCCATCGGACAAAGCCTGGCAGAAGGTAAACAGGTAATCCTGTTCCAGAACCGCCGCGGCTATGCACCTTTCCTCTTATGTACTACCTGCGGTACTATACCGCATTGCAAACAATGTGATGTATCGCTGACCTATCATCGCAACCAGGATAAACTCACCTGTCATTATTGCGGTACCCGGTATCCCTACATACATACCTGTGTAGCCTGCGGCTCGCAAACACTGGAGCCTAAAAGCTTTGGTACAGAAAAAATTGAAGACGACCTGCAGCAGGTATTCCCGGAAGCGCGCATCGCGCGTATGGACATGGATTCCATCCGGAATAAGGACAGTCACAATAAGCTGATCCAGCTCCTGGAAGAACGCGGTATTGATATACTGGTAGGTACCCAGATGGTGGTGAAAGGACTAGACTTTGAAAATGTAAACCTGGTAGGTATCCTGAGTGCCGACAATTTACTGGGCTTCCCGGATTTCCGTGTCAACGAAAGGGCCTTTCAGCTGATGGAACAGGTAAGTGGCCGCGCAGGGCGTAAACATGGCATGGGTAAGGTATTAATACAGGCCAGCAATACCCGTCACCCGATACTGCATCATGTAATGGCGCATGATTATAAGGCCATGTTTGAAGCAGAAATTGCGGAGCGGCAGGTATTTGGTTATCCACCGTTTTTCCGTTTGCTAAAGCTGACGATCCGGCATAAAAACCAACAGGTAGCAGAGCAGGCCGCGCAGATCCTGGCCAGCTGGTTGCAACCGCATATAGGCACACAACTGGTAGGCCCTGCTGCACCATTGGTGGCAAGGGTACGTAACAATTACCTGCAGGAAATGCTTATCAAGCTGCCCCGGGAGATGAGAATGATTGCGCATATCAAACAGGTGTTACAGGAGTTTATTATACAGTTGAAAATGGAGAAAAAATTCCGTTCTGTCATGATCATTCCGGATGTGGACGGCGTGTAGCCATTACTGTTCCTTTTCCAGCACCAGGTTCTGCTGTTGCAGGAGGTGGATCCTGTTCAGCATTTGCCCGAATATCTTTTTATTTTCCCCGGAGAAATCTGTTCGCCTGTACCATTCCAGTACAAAAATATGCAGCACGTTACCGTCCTGCTCACACCGCATTTTAAAACCCAATGAGGGTTGCGCTCCTTTATCACTGATATCTGCCGAAAAATTACCTTTATTAGCTACTTTATAACCCGCCGGCAGCGGGATATTCACCCTTTTTTCCTGGTAATAGGGAAATGAGATCTGTATCGGAAGGGAATCTGCCGGCAGCGGAATATTGGCTGGTGTTGTGCCCGCCAGCAGTTGACCAAGGCGTATGCTGATCTGTGTATTTTTATTTTCTATGAGAGATGGAGTACTCAGCGTACTGTTCATCAGCATAGGTTTATCCAGCGTGCGGGTATTAAAAACTTCATTTTCTGTGGTCACTGCGGTGGGTTTCCTCACACCTGGTTCAAAAGGTAAGATGGCATTGTAAATTTTGTACCTGCCTTCTGTGGTGGTGCCTGTTACGGCAAAAGCAGCTTTTATATTGGCGGCAGGATAACCACCAAAGGATTGTTTTACTTCCCATACCGGCTCTGTTACAGATTTCAGGGAGGCCTCCGTGGTAATGTTACTTAAAGCATAAGGCGTCATGGGAGTGTTGATAAAATCGACCAGCACCTTACTTTCCTGGCCTACCAGCGTATCCCGGCAGCGCAAGGCAGGTATGCCGGCCCAGAGTGCCGGATAACAGGGAAAACGTGTATTCATATCCGTAGGAGACAATGCCTGTTGAACCGAAGGAAAATACAATAAAACATTTTTGGCCAGCTGCTTATTTACCAGCTGGCTGTCCAGCTGCAAAGTATCGCGGGAAGAGGTAAACAGCACCTGGGTAGGGATGTTCAGCATATAATACACTGCATTCATCAGCCGGACCATACCGGCGTTTTCTGCACGCCTGCTTCGCAGTATGGAAATAATATCCATTGTTTCCCTGGTTTCAGATGGCGCGGTTAACTCAAAATTTGTTTTTATATACTGCTCCACCTGGTATATCATTTGTGGCACGGGCATCCGCAGTTTTACAAATGGCCACTTCTGTAATTCCTTTTCCAGCTGTTTATATTCCGGCTTCGATATGGCCACAAAGGGGATATAGTTTTCTTCTGCCGGCTGCTGCCAGGTGATGCGGGTGATATCCTTACCGATACTGGCCTGGTACAGCGCAAAATCAACCCGTTTTAACTGGGGAAGATAATAATACAGTTCATCGTTTTCGAGCGCGGGTACATGGTCGAGATGGAGCTGGTAATAATGATAGTCGCCTGCAATACTGTCGCTCAGCACGGGCATCGCCGGACTGGTTTTAATCCTGAAACTCAGTTCCTTAGGCGCGATCAGCGTAAAGCTTACGTGATCGCAGGCAATGGAGGATTGAAGATAATCGCTGCCGGCGAAATCATATAATACTTTGGTGCTCAGTTCATATTCGAGTTCTGCACCTGCCTGTAATACCAGGTTGTTCGCGACAATGGCTTTTCGTCCGCCGTTCAGCACTACCATTCTTACCTGGTTATTGAGATCCGTGACTTCACCGTTGGGATGTAACATCCTTAATCGAAGTCCGCGCAGGTCTTCATTCATCTCCATGGTCATCACCAGCTGGGTAAGACTATCAGCGCCGGCCTGCGTATTTATTTTTATGTTTTTGTAGATGGTTTTATAATGTGCCCAGTTAAAGCTATTGGCTTTATCCTGGCGGCTGATATTAAAATCCCGCACGATCCGGTAATCCAGCACCGTATAGGGGTGATCGGTAGTTGTAACGGGATGCAGCGCCGGCTTTTCTTTCCATATCTCAGGGAAGTAGCTGTTTGCCTGTGCCTGTATAGATAACGGTAGTATTGCGATAACCGCAACAGTCAGAAGAAGGACCCAATTTTTCATACAGGTTAAAGGTAAGATTGAATTTCTGGATTTCATGAAGCTCCCATGCTTTGAATAGCATCGGATTCAAAAATGCTGACACCGGTATCCGCGTGCTTTGTGGCTGCTATCATGGCATTGGCAACGGTTGCTGCTTTAATGGCCCTGTATTTTTTCCATCTCCCCTGTAACAAAAAATAAAAAAGCTGGATAAGATATTTACCAAGCCACTCGCCCAGGCGGAATTCATTCCGGGGTCCTATCAATACCGAAGGTCTGAAAATATACACGCCGCTGAAACCACTAGATTGCACCGCTTCTTCCGTTTCTCCCTTGGTGCGCAAATAGAAGTTGCGCGAATGAGGATCGGCGCCAATGGACGACATCAGGGCAAATTGGGCAACGCCTTGTTCATGGGCTATTTCCGCGCATTTAACCGGGATACCATAATCTACCTCCCTGAAATTTTCCTGGCTGCCGGCCTTCCTGATGGTGGTGCCGATACAGCAAAACAGCACATCACCCTGTAGTGCGGCCGCCAGGCTTTCGCGGTCATCGAAATCCACAATAATGCTTTCCAGCCCGGGCCTGGCATGTGCCCACGGTTTACGCACCAGCACTTTCACTTTACTGAAGTATGGGTCCTTCAGCAGTGCCGCCACAAGATGTGTTCCCGTTAGTCCGGTAGCTCCTATCACAATCGCCGTTTTATTCATGAAAATGGATTATGGGATGTAGAAATTTCTAAATGATTTGCGGTTATCTTTGCTGACCATAAATTTAGGTTATTATGCAGGTATCAGAAAATGTTCTGCTCAAATCATATAATACTTTTGGTATTGAAGCTACTGCGCGTTATTTCGCGGCTTTTTCCTCGGTAAATGAACTGCAGGAGCTCATTGCTGCCAGGCAGGAAAGCGAACTGCCCCAATTGATACTGGGAGGGGGTAGTAATATCCTGTTTACGCAGGACTTCAACGGATGGCTGTTAAAAAATGAGATCAAAGGGATTACTATTGTTAAGGAAGATAACGATTATGTATATGTGAAAGCAGGAGCAGGAGAGAACTGGCATGGGTTTGTACAGCATTGCATAGGCCTGAACCTGGCCGGCCTGGAGAACCTGTCGCTGATACCCGGTAATGTAGGCGCCAGCCCTATGCAGAACATCGGTGCTTATGGGGTGGAAATAAAGGATGTGTTTTATGAACTGGAGGCTCTTCACCTGGAAGATAAAACCATGGTAACATTCAGTAATACTGATTGTCACTTTGGTTACCGGGAAAGCGTGTTTAAAAAGGAATACCGGCAGCAGTTCGCCATCTTAGCCGTTACTTACCGGTTAAGTAAACAGCCGCATTTTAATACCAGTTATGGCGCCATCAATGAAGAACTGCAACGGATGAACGTAACAACACTTTCCATACAGGCTATCAGCCAGGCGGTAATAAATATCCGTTCTTCCAAACTGCCCGACCCTGCACAAATTGGTAATGCGGGCAGCTTCTTTAAAAATCCTACTATCGATAAAGCACAATATACTGCCCTGCATGAGGCCTTTCCTCAACTGGTGGCTTACCCTGTGGCCAACGATCACTATAAGCTGGCAGCCGGCTGGCTCATAGAGCAATGCGGCTGGAAAGGCTACCGCAAGGGCGATGCCGGTGTACACGCCAAACAAGCGCTGGTACTGGTGAACTACGGCCACGCAAAGGGAAGCGAAATTTATGACCTGTCCGGCGAGGTACTGGCCAGTGTAAAAGAGAAATTTGGCGTAGAGCTGGAGCGGGAGGTGAATATCGTTTAAGTGCGCGTTTTTTTCTTGCCCAGGATTAAACTGATTATGATGATTTACAGGATTTTTTCTTTTTGATTTTAAAAGATTTTGGGAGATATAAGCGAAAAAAATAACTCGCTTATATCTCCCAAAATCTTTTAAATCAAATTATAATCACAAGAAGAAAATCCTGTAAATCATCATAATCAGTTTAATCCTGGGTAAGACAAAATTCGCTAGGCATTACCTTTTACGTGTGTCATAATTTTCTCCGCATGATCCCTGGAGTTTTCAATAAACCACACATGCGTGTTCATGCCTCCGCAAACTACGCCCGCCAGGTATATGTGCGGCATATTTGTTTCCATAGTTAATGGATTATAGGAGGGCATTTTGATGCCGTCGTTGGATAGTTCGATACCTGCTTTTTGCAACAGCTCAAAATTGGGCTGATAGCCGGTCATGGCAATGACAAAATCGTTGGGGATGGTAATATTGCCGTCTGGTGTGGAAATATCTACTTCCCGCTCCCGGACGGCCAGCAGGGAGGAATGGAAATATGCTTTGATAGAACCTTCTTTAATGCGATTTTCGATATCTGGTTTTACCCAATATTTTACGCGTGAACCTATTTCTGATTGCCTGATGACCATGGTTACCCTGGCGCCTTTGCGATAGGTTTCCAGTGCGGCATCTACGGCGGAGTTATGCGCGCCGATGACCACCACATCCTGGGTGGCGTAGAAGTGCGGATCTTTATAATAGTGGGTAACCTTTGGCAGGTTTTCTCCGGGGATCTGCATCAGGTTGGGAATATCGTAAAAGCCCGTGGCAATTACTACGTTGCGGGCATGATAGGCGCCTTTGCTGGTAGTAATCGTATATTCGCCGGCGTTAGGTGTTACCTGCTGCACTTCTTCAAACAGTTTTATGTTAATCCCATTGGAAGTAGCCACCCTGCGATAGTATTCCAATGCTTCAGGCCTGGTAGGTTTGGGATTTATGGATACGAATGGCACATTCCCGATTTCCAGTCTTTCAGAAGTAGAAAAAAAGGTCATGTACAACGGGTAGTTGTAGAGAGAATTTACCAGGCAACCCTTTTCTATGATAATATAGGTAAGTCCTGCTTTCCTGGCTTCCAGCGCGCAGGCGAGACCAATGGGGCCCCCGCCTATAATCAATACATCAAATGCAGCATTCATACAAACAGATTTTATTTACAGCGCTGCCAGGTAGTCCAGCAGGCGATACATGATGTCGTTATTTTGTTTCAGCAGGGAATTGTATTGCTGTATTTTTTCCCTGCTTTGAATGAAGGGGCCGCCGGCATCAATGGAAGTAGCGCAGGCGTTGAGTATATCCGTTAAACTTTCCGGTGTAAACTCCATATGAAACTGGAGCCCTATTACACGGTCGCCGTAGATGAATGCCTGGTGGCTGCATGCTGCGGAGGCGGCAAAGCGGGTGGCGCCGGCTGGCACATCGAAGGTATCGCCATGAAAGTGAAACGTGCTGAAATGCTGCGGGAATACCTTTTGCATGGGTGCTGCCTGCTCCTGGAAGCTGAGGTCCAGCGGAAACCAGCCAATTTCTGTTTGCGTATGTGGGTATACGTTAGCATCCAGTGCGGCGGCAATTAATTGTGCACCGAGACATATGCCCAGTACTTTTTTATTTTGAGCAATCGCCTCGCGGATAAGGGTTATTTCAGCGGTCATCCAGGCATACTGATCCTGTTCGTACACCGCCATTGGACCTCCCATAATAATCAGCCATCCGGCAGCATCGAGTGCGGCAGCGTCTATACTTTCATACCAGCGGGTATGCGTTACTTTATGGTTTCCTTTGCTGGCCCAGTCTTCAATGCAGCTTAATCCTTCAAAAGGGACATGTTGAAAGTAGTGAATATGCATATGTGCAACGGTAAAAAATGATTCACCGAAGATACGCCTGCTATTTCACTTCTGCTCTTGCTATTCTGAAATATTCATAGCCTTTCATCTGCCTGCTTTTTTCACCGAAGTACTGTGCGCGGTAATCGGCGGCGCCGCCATCATAGCGTACTTTCATATTGTGTGTTTCGAGGTAGGCGTGTAATTCGGCAGGACACATACCAAAGTCCCAGTTTTCACCTGCACGGCGCAGGAGGCGGTCGATGCGTTCAAAACCATAAAATGCTTTAGGGTTTTCCAGCGCTGCTTTTTCAACATAGGTAAATATGATCTGCGTACCGGGATTAAATTTTCTTACATGGTGAAAGATGGTTTCACCCTGTTCAGCTTCCATATTGGAGGTGAGGCCTTCCCAAAGAAACAGTGTTTTGTAATGCTGACGATAAAATAGCCGGGGAATTACATCTGAAATTTGCTGGGTGTTCATATCCAGTTGTACGTAGTCAACCGGGATGGTGGGCTGGTTTTCCAGGGTGGCCAGCAATTTGCGTTTGCGGTGTTGTAATACCGGGTGATCCATTTCCACATAATGCAGTGGTAAGCCGGTATTGAGGCGATGGGCCCTTGTATCATAGGTGGCGTTGAGAATAATAACCTGGTTGATGCCGTCGTACCGGACTGCGTCGATGATCATATCATCGATAAGTTTTGTTCTGGCCACGGCTGCCGTGAAAGTACCGGGCCAGCGGAATTGTATGCAGCTGGTGACGATATTTCTTATAAAGCGGTAACTACAGCAAACCAATAGAAACTGGTAGAACCCGGACAGAAATACTGCCGCAAACGGATCATGAAGCAGGCGTTCTTTTTCCGGTTTGGTACTTTCGATGGCACGGAATGCAGCCATATAGGTGCCCGATTTGTTGGCGGGTGAACGGCTCATGAATTACGTGTAGTCATACAGGTGATTGGATAAATTTACCCTTGGCTGTTTTGGTCGTGTCTCACGGGAACATGTAATCAAATATATGTAAAAATGAGAATTGGATTATCACGGGATTTTCCCCGGTAGGCTATACCAGTGCGCAGATAGCTACCAGTGTGCCGGTGCTGATCAGCACCCAAAGCAGCACTCCCTGCAGCAGGGGTTTACGGCCAATACCCTGCAACGCTTCCCTGCTGAGGTTGGTACCTATCAGGAAGAGGGTGAGGGATAAACCGGTTTTAGCGCTTTTTACCAGGAGGGGACCGGCTTGTTGGAATAAGGGTACCCAGGTATTGAGTAGCATGGCGGCCACAAAAATGGCGATGAACCAGGGTATTTTGATTTTACCGGCATCTGTTTTAAACAACAGGGTGGTAATAAATGCAACAGGGATGATCCAGAGTGCGCGTGATAATTTCACGGTGGTGGCTATTTGCAGGGCTTCTTCCCCGTATTTGTTGGCAGCGCCAATTACTGAGCTGGTGTCATGAATAGCGATGGCGCTCCATAATCCGAATTGTTGTTGTGACAGGTGCAGCAGGTGGCCTGCTGCGGGGAATATGAAAAGGGCCAGGGCATTGAGCAGGAAGATGATGCCAAGGGCAACGGAAATTTGTTTTTCGCCGGCCTTCATCACCGGGGCGATGGCGGCAATGGCGCTGCCGCCGCAAATGGCGGTACCACAGGAAATGAGGTGGGCAGTTTTTTTATCAACGCCGAGCAGTTTGCCCAATACGGCGCCGGTGAGCAGGGTGGCGGTAATAGCGGCAATGGTAAATACAAAGCCTTCCCGGCCGGCTTTGAGGGCGCTGTGTACGTTCATGCCAAACCCCATTCCTATGATGGAAAGTTGCAGTAGCCAGTGGGTAATGCGCGGGGTAACTGTTTGAAAAGGGTTACCGGAAGTTTGGGCCAGGGCAAAGCCCAGTAGCAGCGCCACCGGCGGTTGCACTACCGGCAGCAGCGTGATGGCTGCCGCCGTGAGGAATATTATTTTAGAAGCGTTGTCGGGTAACCATACCGGCCTTGTTTTCTCTTGCTGCATACACGGAACGTTTGTAATGAAACACAAAGGTCCGTTACTGCAGGGCCGAAGTCAAATGTTGATAAGTGATGGTTGATAACCAAAGGTTATGGCTATCAGGAATGAGTGAGGGCCTGTTAATCAACAGAAACAATAAACTTGTTAAACTTCACGGCAAAATCTTCTTTCAGTGTTTTATCGATACCATTGAGATAACTGATGGTAAAGCCGCGTTGCAGGCGGCGGGTACTGCTGCCATCGAGTTGTAATGGGCGGGAGTGGAGTACGCCTATCAGTTGTTTGCCCTGGAAAACGAGCGCCAGCCGGTAGAGGGGGCTGGGATCGTCGATACCGCTTTCATAGTTGAAGTACAGGATATAAGGTTTCAGGGTGGTTTCCTCTTCCAGTTTAAAGTTGCGTATAAACGGCTGCATATCGTCGGTGCTGCGGCCGGCATGTTGTTTCAGGAAGCTACTGAGGGCTGTTTCTATGATAGTGCCATTACGGATATTTTTCTTCTCCGTATAGCCGTTAATGGTAGCCCACATTTTTTCCCCGTTGGTGGAAACGGGCAGTTTAATATCGCGCTGGAGTGTGCCTGCCGCCACGCCATTCACTTTTATTTTGCGGCCTTTATGAAAAAGCGGTTTGCTGAATTCTTCCTTTGTGATATCAAAATCCACGCTGACGGGGTACCAGTCCTTTTTTACAGGGGCGCAACGCAGGGGGATATAATCGAGGAGGGAAGCTAGGGGTTCGCTGCCGGGGTTCATAAAAATGGTAGCGCCGCCGCTGATTCTTTCACTGATAATAGGAGCAATGGCGCCTGCTATTTTAGGCGTATTGGTTGTTTTTTTGTTGGTTTTACTGTTGCTGTCGGCTGCAATGCCCTCTTCGTTATCGTATTTGCCAGGTTTGTTTTTCAGATTGCACGATACGAGTAATGCTGCCAATGCCAGGCAGGACAAGTGTTTGTTGAGATGCATATGGTAAAATTACTGTTTTATGGGGATGGAAGAGACTCCGGCTTCCACCCACGCTGCATCTGCGCAAAGATTGGGCCTAGAATTCGGCGTATATAACGCTGTCGGCTATTTGAAGGCGATGGATCTGTTTCATACTGGAAAATGGATCCAGTGGCGACCAGTCGCTGGCTGTATATAGTTGTACGGTTTTACCGCGCAATTGTTTTTCGAGTGTGGTCAGCGTAATGCCTGCACCGTTTTTACGGGAGATGTAATAAATTTTCGGATCATCTTTCAGATGGATCATGATGCCGGGAGGGCCATTTTTTATTTGCTGAACAATACCCCGGTTGGGTATACAATCTTTTTTGTTGGCCTTTCGGGTGGATGGAATACCGGAAACGAGCAATACCAGTATTAAAGTGACTACCAGCAATAGCGCGGCAATGCCTTTTTTGTTGGCTTGTTTTTTCATAATCCGTTGGTGTAAGTCAGGTTAGGTCAGGTACAGTAAGATCAGTTGGATTTTTCCTCCCATTCGTCATTATCTTCCCAGTCTTCTTCCCCGTCGTCCCAGTCATCCTCTTCTTCTTCAACGAGCAGGCTTTGTTCGGAGCCTGGTTCTATATTGTTTTCCCGCCAGTAGGCCACTATTTCATCGGCTTTCTGTTGTACGGGTGTAAAGTCGCTGATGTTGCTGCCTTCAAAGGTGATTTCCACATCCGGCATGCCTTTGATGGTATTAAAGCAGTCCTGCAGGAGGGAAATGTTTACCGGCGCATTCCGGAGTGCGCTGTAAGACAGCCTGATAGCATCAAATGGTCCGCTGTTATGAAATACTTCTTCTCCATTGAGCATTGGAAAAAGCCAAACCAGCACATCATCGCCAGTGTCTTCACTGTTGAGGATACCAAAAAAATCGTCGAGTTGTTCAAACCCTAACGGCGCCAGTTGTGCAAAAAGTTTGTTCCGCGGCGGAAATTTAGGATGCTCTTCTCCCGTAATTAAGAATAATTCACCGAATCTTGGCTTCTCTTTAGCAAACCTAAAGTCAATGAGGATATCGTTTTCCATTGATGGCTATTCTGTTTTTCAGCTGTAATTTAATAGTTTAATCGGAAGGAGTTGAAAAAAAGTTCTACTGGATAATGGCTGCTGCTATTCTACGGTAGGCGTACAGGTACTTGTTAAGGCGGGCAATATCTTTTTCCTGAACGTTGGTCATGCGCCTGATGTCCATATTATCGGTCAGATCGTTAAGTTTTACAATACAGGCCAGGCGGTTCTGAAGGGTGCGTTCCACGAAGTGCTGATAGTCTTCGTCTTGATCCAGTTTTGTAACACAATACAGGGCGGCCAGCAGGTGGGATGGCAAACCTTCTTTTTCCAATGCTTCAAAGGTCCAGTCAGTATCTTCTACCACATCATGCAGCACGCCTACAATTTTCTCTTCTTCGGTGCGGCCCATCTGCATTACCCGGAAAACATGTCCTATATAGGGCTGTCCGTATTTGTCGACCTGGTCTTTATGGGCTGCGGTCGCAATTTCTATGGCTCTGCTCAGATTCATGACTATGATTAATGTGATTTTTGTGATTATCCTGATGACCGAAGATATCAAAATTTATAAGATGGTATCTCATCTGACATCTCTGGCAATCAGGATAATCATAAAAATCATTAGTATCATAGTTACATGAAGTGATAACGTACAAACGCTTCCATCGCCGCATATTTCTGTAAACCTAAGCGGTCGTACAGGTCGGCGGTGTTGGCGTTACGGTCTTCCGCACGTTGCCAGAATTCACGAAGATCGGTACCCTGGAAAGGCACTACGTCTTTCTGACTTTGGTGGATGAAGATACCGAGGCGTTTCTGCATGATCTGGTCAGGACTCATTGGCACTGCCATTTCAATTTCGTGAATGTCCCACTCCTGCCATGCGCCTTTATACAGCCATACCCAGCAATCTTTTGCCCAGTCTTCTGTTTTCACGATTTCCAGTGCAGCGAAGATCACATCCAGGCACACCTTATGTGTACCATGCGGATCGGCGAGGTCACCGGCGCAGAATATCTGCTGAGGTTTCAGTTTGCGGAGCAGTTCTACGGTCAATGCCACATCTTCCGGACCCATTGGTTTCTTTTCCACCAGACCGGTTTCATAGAAAGGCAGGTTCATGAAATGCGCGTTTTCTTCCGCAATACCTACATAACGGCAGGTAGCTTTGGCTTCGCAACGGCGGATCAGGCCTTTAATGGCACGGATCTCCGGTGTATCTTTCTGGCTTGGCTTCTTGGTACTGATGAATGCTTTGGCTTCATCGAGGATCATAGAGCTTTTGCTTTTATCGATGTCGAACATTCCTTCGAATCCTACTGCGAAGTCGATAAAGCGCAGGAGGAATTCGTCTGTTACGGCGATGTTGCCGGAAGTTTGGTAGGCTACATGTACATCATGCCCCTGTTCGTGCAGGCGGATGAAGGTACCTCCCATGGAGATGATGTCGTCGTCAGGATGCGGGGAGAAGATGAGTACTCGCTTTTTAGCAGGCTCTGAACGTTCCGGATGATGCGGCATCTGGGGACCAGGCTTGCCACCAGGCCAGCCGGTAATGGTATCGCGGATGCTGTTGAATTCTTCGATATTGAGCTCATAGGCGGAACCATACTGTACGATCAGGTCGTTCAAACCGTTTTCGTTGTAGTCCTTGTCGGTGAGCATCAGAATGGGCTTATTCAGTTTCAGCGCCAGGCTGGTTACTGCTTTGCGGATCAGACCCGGTGTCCATTCGCAATCGCCGGTAAGCCATGGTTCGTTGAAACGGGTGAGATCAGCGGCTGCCTGTTCATCAATGATGAATTTGCAGCTTGGGTGCTGTTGCAGCAGGGAGGCAGGCACCTGGTCGGTACTCTGGCCTTCTACAGAGCGGCGTACAATTTTGGCTTTGTGGGAACCCCATGCCATCAGCAAAATACGTTTCGCCTTGAAAATGGTGCTGAGCCCCATGGTGATCGCCAAACGAGGCACCTGGCTCATGTTAGGAAACTCGTAGGCGTTAGCCAAACGGGTGCTGTTATCCAGTGTAACGAGACGGGTGTGGGAGTTTATATTGGCGCCAGGTTCGTTGAAACCAATATGGCCGTTGTTACCGATACCCAGTACCTGGATATCAATACCACCTAAGGTTTCGATGCGTTTATCGTAATCTTCGCAATATTTTTTGATCTGATCTTTAGGAATCGTGCCATCCGGAATGAAGTATTGTCCTTCCGGTATATCGATGTGATTGAACAGGTGCTCTTTCATAAAGCGGTTATAGCTCTGCAAGGCATCTGATTCTATAGGATAGTATTCGTCCAGGTTAAATGTAATTACATTTTTGAAGCTCAACCCTTCTTCCTTGTGCAAACGTACCAGTTCTGCATAGAGATACTTAGGAGTGGATCCGGTTGCCAGGCCTAAGATACATTTTTGACCGGCAGCCTCTTTTTCGCGTATTAACGCGGCAATTTCCTGCGCCACTGCTTTGGAACCCTCTTTGGCAGAAGGATGAATTTCCACAGCAATTTGTTCAAAGCTGTCGATCAGTTCGATTTCCTGATGATTAATCGTCATTTGTAAACGTTTTTGATTAGATGCGGTTTAAAAACGAGCCGGAAAATTAAAGAATTTACTGCTAATGCGCATTATTATTTAGCAATATTTAAATTATATTTCTTTAGCTTGTATTGAACCATTTAATATTTGATCTCGTTAATATGTTTAGCACACAGCGGTTGAAGGCCGTATCACATATTTTGGTGTAGGAGTCATAAATGAAAACCGTTCGCGCAATTGCACGGACGGTTTTACTGTTTTTATTCGATTATGAACTCATCAGCAAACAACCATGCGGGGTTGCCTGCTCCTGCTGCACCGGCAGGGATCTTACCAAAGTTCTGCATCTGCACTTTTACAAAGCGGCCACGTACCTGTTGCAGCTTGCCGCGCACTTTATTGATACCTTCTTGCGCAAAGGCGGTTTGTTTATAAACTTCCTTATAGGTTTTGCCGTCTTCAGATACAGAAAACACCACTTGTTTGGGTGGGTAGATCCAGTCGCCCTTAACGTTGATAGTATTGATGCCCACCTGGTGGATATCCTGGATACTGTCGAGTTCCACGATTGCTTCCATGTTACCGCCTTTAAAACCAAACCACTCGTTATCGTTATAGGCGGCATTGCCTTCTATACCGTTTACCAGTGTCAGTGTACTGGCAGGGCTATGGCTTTTATCAGCTGCCGTTGCCAGGGTCACTTTCTTGCCAATTCCCTTGTGATAGAGAAACGTTTGGCTAAACTCGTTGCCAAAAGGTTTTCCATCCAGGAATACCTGTGCGCGGATGGTGCCTGACTGGCTTACCTGTACCGGTTGGGTATAAGGAGTCGCCTGAGGGGTAGGTGCGGTACTATCTGTGGTAAAAAATATTTTACCGCCATCCAGTTTACTGTCCAGTACTACCTGTTCCCCGCCTTTGCCGTTATCAGTTACTTTACCGGTTACTTCAAACACATGTTTAGCATAATTTACTTTTTTCAGTTCCAGGCGCTTTACATGTACTTTCAGCCTGTCGATAAAGTTGTCGTAATTACGCTTATCTTTTGGCGACCACAATACTTCCGATAATGCAGATGCACGCGGATATACCATATATTCCATGTAGTCGTTGTTATTGATATATTCTGACCAGAGGTTTGCCTGTGCGCCTTTGATGTATTTTGCTTCATCGCTGTTCAGCTCTGTTGGCACGGGCTCGTAGGAATATACTTTGTTTACCGGCAGAAATCCGCCGATTGCCAGTGGTTCGTTAGGTCCTTTGGACTGGTAGTGATCAAAGTAGCAGAATTCGCCCGGTGTCATGATCACATCATGCTTTTGCTGCGCTGCGGTAATACCGCCTTCTATACCTCTCCAGCTCATTACTGTAGCGTTGGGAGCCAAACCGCCTTCCAGGATTTCATCCCAGCCAATGATCTGTTTGCCTTTGCTGTTCAGGTATTTTTCCATGCGCTGGATGAAATAGCTTTGCAATGCATGTTCATCTTTCAGGCCTTCCTGTTTCATGCGGGCCTGGCATTTGGGGCATTTTTCCCAGCGTACTTTCGGGCATTCATCGCCGCCAATGTGGATATATTTGCTGGGAAACAGCGGGATTACTTCATCCAGCACATTCTGCAGGAAAAGGAATACGCTGTCGTTACCTGCGCAGAATACGTCGTCGTATACACCCCAGTGGGTACCTACTTCGTATGGCCCACCGGTGCAGCCAAGGTTAGGGAAAGCGGCGAGTGCTGCGAGCGCATGCCCTGGCATTTCAATTTCAGGAATCACCGTTACGAAGTGGTCGGCTGCATACTGCACTACTTCTTTTACCTGTTGCTGTGTATAATAGCCACCGTAAGGTTTTCCATCATATTTATTATCGGCATACCGCCCAGCCATGGTTTCTTTTCTTTTGGAAGACACTTCCTGGAGGCGGGGATATTTTTTTATTTCAATACGCCAGCCCTGATCATCTGTAAGATGCCAGTGAAAGGTATTCATTTTGTGCATTGCCAGCAGGTCGATATACTTCTTTACAAAATCAACGGAAAAGAAGTGACGGCTTACATCGAGGTGCAGTCCGCGGTAAGCAAAGCGGGGCGCATCGGTGATGCTTACGCCGGGTATAAACATGGCGCGTGCTTTTTCCACCGGCAGCAATTGTATCAGCGACTGAACGCCATAAAAGGTGCCACTGCTGCTGTTACCATTAATGGTTACACCATTGTGGTCAACAGTTAACGTATAGCCTTCTGCGTTAGTGGTGTCGTTGCCGGTATGAAGGATGATGGCGTTTTTATCGCCTTTGTCTGCTATTGACAGTTCGTAGCCGGTTAGTTCTTTGAGCCAGGCATTGAATAATGCGGCTGTTTTCTTATCACTTTCGTTGGTGGCAACGATGACTGTTTGCTTATCCAGCAAAAAAGAATCTGCTTTTTCGCTGATGCTTGCCGGCATGGGAATGATGCTCACCTTGCCTTTGGGTGCGGATGTTTGCTGAGTGCCGGAGCAACTCCACAATCCTGCCGCTACTGCCAGTAAGCACAGGGGAACTACGTTTTTCATTGTCATATAACGGATTGTTTTTTTAGCTATTGGCTTTTAGCAGTTAGCTGTTAGTTATTGTAACGGCTAAGCGTTTATTTCATTTCCAGTTCGCATAATACGGGACGATGGTCCGATGCGACCGTTTCTTCAATGATACGGGCGCCGGTAACGGTCCATTTGTGTTTGGGCGCCACCATAATGTAGTCGATTTTTATTTTGGGAGAATCAGACGGGAAGGTAGGGCCCATCTGGCTCGTAGCATCGGTGAATACCTGTTTCAGGGCGGTGATTTCCCTGGTGGCCGGCAGCGCGTTGAAGTCGCCCGCCATGATCACCGGTGTGGCTGTTTCCCTGAAGTAATCAGCGAGTGCGTTGGCTTGTGCGATGCGGTCGGTGGCATGTTTGCCGGCATCGAGGTGTGTTGTCACAAAGCGGAGGGTGCTGTCTCCCGGAAGTTTTACCGTCACAATACCTGCTGCTCTTGGTTCATTTCCTTTGGTGGAAGGTAACGGAAAAGTGATACCATCATTGATCGGATACCGGGAAAGAATGCCGGTACCATAACCGCCGCCGTCGAAATCCATGGCTTTTACGAAGTAGGTATACATGCCGGTAATAGACGCCAGTTCTTTTAACTGATCTGACTGGCTGGTGCGGGAAGTGGCACTGTCTACCTCCTGCAACGCTACCAGGTCGGGGTTGGTGGCCAGTATTACATTGGCGATTCCCTGGAGGTCCATTACCTGTTTCATGTTTTCCCCGTGATGGATGTTATACGTCAGAATTTTTACTTTTTGTGTTTGTGCAAAAAGTGTCAGGCCTGTAAAACATACAACGGTAACTAGCAGCATTTTTTTCATAGTATCATTATTTAATGAATGCCTCTTTCACAGCCCTTCCGATCCAGACCTGCGGTGTTTTCAAACCGAAGATCCATGCCAGGGTAGCAGCGGTGTCATAGGTCATTACGCTGCTTTTGATTTCCCTGTTTTTTGCAATACCCGGGCCGCGGATGATCCATGGAATCTGCATTTCTTCCATGGTTTTGCCGCCGTGGCCTTTCTTAATACCGCCGTGGTCTGCGGTGAGCAGTATAATAGTATTATCCCACATGCCGGCATCTTTTACTGCCTGTAATATTTTTCCCAGCAACACATCATTCTTATGCACCTGGTCAAAGTATGGCTGGATATTATGACCGATATTATGCCCCGTTCCATCAGGTTCATCGAAATGGATGAACAGGAAGTCCGGTTTTTTTTCTTTGATATAGTTCACCGAAGCGGCGGTAGCGAGACTGTCATTATCATGGCAGGCCAGCTCTTTATTGACTGCAGCTTTTGGGAACAGGTAACCGATACCGTCCCAGCTATAGATCACGCCTATTTCGGCGGTTGGTTTTTGTTCACGGAGCAGGGTATAGATGGAAGGGAACATGCCATATTGGTCGAGTTCGCGGGAGGGCAGTTCCGGTTTCTTGCTATCCCACTCCGTGTATCCGTGTATTTCGGGGCCTGCACCCATCACCATGGAGGCCCAGTTAACCGCACTGGAAGAGGGCAATACGCTGCGGGCCTGTAAGGTCCATGCGCCGTCCTGCATCATTTGTTTCATGTTAGGGTTATCCACTTTCGGGAAACAGTATGCGCCGAAGCCATCCATGCCTATCAGGATAACGTGCTTTACCCCTTTGACCTGTGCCTGCGCGAAGATTCCGCCAAGCAACAAGCCTGTTGCAATGATCAATTTTTTCATTTCGATGTTCACTGAGCCAGCTATTAGCTGCTAGCTATTAGCCAGCGGATTTTAAATTATAATGGATATCGCATAGAGATAGCTAAGCGCTAAAAGCTAATGCTTAAATGTCAGGCTAAGATAGTAATGTTTTTTCGCCAATTTCACGGATTAATTCGACTTCTTTTTTCTGTGTGGCAGAGATACCATATTCAGGAACGCCTGGAATGCCGCCCATACTCACATTGGGATTGCGATAAACCATTTTACTTTCTTCGTAAGCTTTGGCGGAGGTATGGTATTCTGTTACACCGGTTGTTTTTATCAGCTGCGCAATATTGGCGGCGCGTACCCCTGATCCGGCCATAATTGCAATCCTGTCATTGGCCCTCTCCACCAGGTCTTTTAGCAGCGAGGCTCCTTCCAGGGCGGTGTTACGGGCGCCGGAGGTAAGGATACGTTCACAGCCGATGGCAATAATATCTTCCAGCGCTTCAAAAGGATTATCTGTCATATCAAAGGCACGGTGAAAAGTAACGCCCATTGGCCAGGCCAGTGAGGTGAGTATTTTACAGCGCTCTTTATCCACACGGCCGTCGGCGGTAAGGATGCCGATCACTACGCCGTTGCAGCCCAATTGTTTGCACAGCTCAATATCTTTTTTCATTACTTCAAACTCCAGGTCGGAGTATAGGAAGTCGCCGCCCCGCGGCCGTATAATAGGGTAGAGGTCTATTTTTACTTTTTCCCGGGCAAGCGCAATAGTAGCGTAACTTGGTGTGGTACCGCCTTCCAGCAGGTTGTCGCATAGCTCTATCCTGTTGGCGCCGCCTTGTTCGGCAGCTATACATGATGCTACGGATGCAGCACATATTTCGAGGGTGAAGGGCATGAGCAAATAGCTTTTAACTTTTAGTAATTAGCTTTTAGTGTTCGCGGTTCACTATTAGCTTTTAGTAAACGAAACTAATGGAGATATCACTATCTTCGCTGCATTTACTAAAAGCTAACGGCTAACAGCTAACCGCTAAAAGTGGTGTTTTCCATCTATTAACACGTTGCTGGTATCGCTGGTGCAAACGGCATAACTGAATCCTTTCTGCAGGCAGTATGCGCCATGCTCTCCTTTTTTGTTGAGGGCAAGGAAACCCACCTGGATTTCTTTTGCTTTGGAAGGGCTTCTCTTCACGATGCGGTCTACCGCTTCCTTGCAGGCTTTTTCCGGCGGATATCCCTGCCGCATCAGTTCCACTACCAGGTGGCTGCCTACTATTTTAATCACTTCTTCGCCAACACCGGTACTGGTGGCAGCACCGGCTTCGTTGTCCACATATAAACCGGCGCCGATGATGGGAGAATCTCCCAGGCGGCCGTGTAATTTAAACGCCATACCGCTGGTGGTGCAGGCGCCGGAGAGGTTTCCTTCGGCATCCATAGCTACCATGCCAATGGTATCGTGGTTATACACATTACCCGGCAGCATCAGCGGATTAAATGCAGTAGCGCCATTGGTGGGGGTGTATGATTTATTTTCAATGTTGATGACCGGTTTGTATTCCGATGTTTTCAGCCATTCTTTCCATGCTTTTTCTGATTCCGGTGTCAGCAGGTTTTCTTTCTGGAAACCGTTTGCCAGTGCAAACTGGAGTGCGCCGTCGCCCACCAGCATCACATGCGGGGTGCGTTCCATTACCAGGCGGGCTACGGATATAGCATGGGTTACATGTTCGAGTGCGCCTACAGAGCCGCAGTTGCCATGTTCATCCATGATGCAGGCATCGAGGGTAACACGGCCATCGCGGTCGGGATAGCCGGAATAACCTACGGTGTGGTTGTTGGGATCTGCTTCCGGTACTCTTACACCTGCTTCTACTGCATCCAGCGCGCGACCGCCTTTTTTCAGTATTTCCCAGGCTGCAGCATTGGCCGCACGGCCAAAGTCCCAGGTAGATACGACAATGGGTTTTCCTTTTACAGGACCACGTTTACCCTGGGAACGTGCAGCCGTTCCCGTTACTCCGTCCAAAGAGAAAACAGCGGCGCTAAGGGCCGCTGTTTTCAGGAATGATCTTCTATTACTCATATAAGAGGTTTTTTATTGGAGCAAAAAGCAGAAAGTAAAAAGCAGGAAGTATAACATTGTTTTTTGCTGTTATCTTCGCGATGCTTTAGGCTTTACGCTTTCAGCCTTATGCTAATCTTTCATCTCCCAGGCCAATGCGCTGGCGCCCAGTATGGCCGCATCACTTTCCTTGAGTTCCGAGAACAGCAATTTAACTTTATTCTGGAATATGGGAAGCAGGTTCTTTTCCATATGCTCCCGTACCGGTTTCATGATCAGGTCTCCGGCTTTTGTTAAACCGCCGAACAGCACAATGGCTTCCGGGCTGGAGAACATCACGAAATTGGCGAGGGCGGCACCGAGTATTTTACCGGTGAACTCATATACTTCCATAGCCAGCGGATCGCCTTCCATGGCGGCTTCGTAGATGAGTTTGGAATTGATTTCTTCTTTGGTATGTTCTCGCATCAGGCTGGCAGTATCCGGGCGGGTGGCCAGGAATTCTATTGCCGTGTTTGTAACACCGGTAGCCGAAGCGTAGGCTTCCAGCGAACCGTGTGCGCCGGTGCCGGGATGATAGCGTCCTTCCGGGATTACGATACAGTGGCCAAGCTCACCCGCAAAACCATCGTGACCATAGATCAGCTGGCCATTGGCAACAATACCGCTGCCCACACCTGTTCCCAGGGTGATCACAATAAAGTCCTTCATGCCCCGGGCTGCGCCGTAAATCAGTTCTCCCAGTGCGGCAGCATTGGCATCATTGGTCAGCACGGTAGGCAAACCAAATTTCTGCTCCAGCAGGCTGGCCAGGGGTACTACTCCTTTCCAGCGCAGGTTAGGTGCATATTCAATATTACCGGTGTAGAAGTTGCCGTTGGGGGCGCCTACGCCAATACCTTTTATATTTTCTATACCACCTGCCTGCTCAATAAGCGCTGCCAGGTGTCCGTGTAATTCTTCGAGAAAGCCAGTTACATCCTCATGCTGATTGGTCAACATACGACCATCACATAAAATATTACCTCTGCGATCTACAATTCCGAATTTGGTGTTTGTGCCTCCAATATCAATGCCCACCGCTAACTGCTGACTCATAATCAATTCCTTGAGATTTTAAAATGGTTTTAACTCTAAATGCGAAGAACGCGAGATAAGCAAAGCATAACGCCGGAATAACATAAGAGGCGTGAATGCCAATGCTTGGAATATCTGCCAAACCGCCCTGAACAGGAGGTATGAGGGATCCGCCGAGGATCATCATTATCAGGAATGCAGAACCCTGGCCGGTATATTTGCCCAGACCTGCAATAGACAATGCGAAAATGCTTGGCCACATTACAGAGCAGAATAATCCGCCACTGATGAATGCGAAGGTAGCCAGCTGGCCAGTGGTGAATAATCCGATCAGGATAGAGCCTACGCCCAGCAGACCGAAGACCATCAGGGTTTTGGCGGGTTTGTCCTGTCCGGCAAAGAAGCCTATGATCTGCACCACTATACAGATGGTATATGGATATAACACGGTGATATCGTTACCCTTGATGCTGTTGGCGCCGAGAATAACGCCATAAGCGATGAAAGGAACTACCACACACAGGATGTTACGAACGGATTTAGATACATTGAATACGCTGATGGCGCCTGTCCAGCGGCCAATCATCATACTGCCCCAGAACAGGGATACATAAGGATCCAGTTCTGATTCTGCCAGTCCTTTTGCGGTCAGGAAACCAGGATGTTTCAGCAATGCACCGAGGTTACTGGCTACGGATACTTCCACCCCTACATAGATGAAAATAGCCAGCATACCGAGAATCAGCTGCGGATATCTCATCGCTCCCCAACCTTCACTGTTGCCTGCAGATACTATTTTAGAGTAGAAGAGAATACCTACAATACCTACGATACCAGCAATAAACATCGGCAGTTCAAATTTCAGCACCAGCCCCATCAGGATGAGGATGAACATGAAAGTGATACCCAGCAGGGACCTGGTTGCTTTGGGAGAAGATTCGAACGCTTCTGTGTCCTGGCTTTCCGGCATTTTTACAAAAGCAAAAATAGCCGCGGCGATCAGGAACAGTGCTATGAGAAGGAAATATAAAGTATTGATCTTACTGATGTCAGTGCTTACGTCGCCTCCTTTGATATTACCGAACAGCAACATGCTCACGATAATGGGACCGATCGTAGTACCGAAGGAGTTGATACCGCCTGCCAGGTTTAAACGGTGAGCACCTTTGGCAGGGTCGCCCAGTAAAATGGCAAATGGGTTGGCAGCAGTTTGCTGCAGGGAAAATCCTAAGGCTACAATAAATAAAGCCATCAGGATCAGTGCAAAATAACCGAATGTAACCGTTTGTTTAAAGTCTGTGTCCAGCACTGTTACAACCTGTTCCAGGTTCGCTTTTGTAAAGGTGGCAGCATACTGATGATGCTCATCATCTTTTGTAAAGCCTCCGGAAACCGCGGCTACCAGTTGAGGATTGGTGGTATACTTCTCTGCAGCTTCATTGTTGTTGATTAAAAGCGCATAAGTGTCATGATCTTTCTCGCGGCGGATCTTTACCTGCCTGTCGGAGGTCTGCAACTGTTGTTCTACCTGGAAACTGCTGATATCAGCCATCGTTTCTTTAATAGGAACAATTTTCTCTTTATTCACGCATGGAATCATAATCACAGAACCCAGTACAGAAATCAGCAAACCGTAAATAATACCTTTCTTATACCCGATCTTGTTAAGTATATCTACTTTCCTCGCAGTAGATGCCAGGTACAGGATCAGTGAACCTATGAAATAGGCGCTGTAGAAGGAGAAGTCAATTAACTGAGACTCCAGCTGGGTAAGGTTAAAGTGAGATTTGCAAAAAGGGATAAAGATACTGTTGGACGCAGCCAGAAATCCCCAGAAAAAGAAAACCAGAATAAGCACAAAGAACGAAGGATGGGTACTTTGTGCGCTTTGTTTTGATTGCTGAGTCATAAACGTGTTAAGTTACAGTGAAATTTTGCCGGATAAATGTATAAATAATTTTTTAAATTTTTTTAAAAAGTAAAATTATTCTTGCAATTTAGTAAATAGATAAAACGTTTTAGCAAAAATATTTGCGAAATATACACGAAATATAGGAGAAGTTTAATTATGTTCGTGCTTATCAAAAAAAATAATTCTGACAGCTTATGTCCAACCAAACAGTAACAATGAATGTTCCCTCTAAGCAGGCGGGATACGCACAGTCAATGGCCATTATAGGCATGTTGTTCTTCGTATTCGGCTTTGTTACCTGGCTCAATGGTACCTTGATCCAGTTTTTCAGAATTGTGTGTGAGCTGAATGTGGCACAGGCACTGCTGGTAACCATGGCCTTTTTTATGGCCTATTTCTTCCTGTCTATTCCTTCTTCCTTTATCCTGAATAAAACGGGATTCAAAAATGGGATGGCCTTAGGACTCCTGATCATCGCTATTGGTTCACTGATCTTTATTCCTGCGGCCAACGCACGCAGCTTTGGCGTATTCCTGACAGGCTTGTTTGTACAGGGGGCCGGACTGGCATTGCTGCAAACAGCGTCCAATCCCTATGCGAGTATTATTGGTCCTAAAGAAAGTGCTGCCAAGCGTATCAGTATCCTGGGGATCTGTAACAAAAGCGCCGGAGCCCTTGCGCCGTTGATCCTGAGCTCTATTGTACTGAAAGGTGCGGAAAAGCTGGAGGCAGATATTGCAGCTGCAGTGGATGCTACCCAGAAGAATGCTTTGCTGGACAGCCTGGCCTCCCGCGTAATCGGTCCTTACCTGGTAATTGCCATTGTATTAACTATCCTGGCATTCCTGCTGAAACGTTCTTCTTTACCCGAAATAGATACTAACGCGGAAGATGCTTCTACTGCAGCCGCTACCCATGGTAAAACAAGCGTATTCCAGTTCCCGCAGTTGGTGCTGGGCGTAGTTTGTATTTTTATGTATGTTGGTGTGGAAGTGATGGCAGGGGATGTGATCGGACAATACGGTACTTCACTGGGCATGAGTGTGGATGACTCCAAATATTTTACCTCTTTTACCCTGGTAGCCATGCTGGTAGGATATGTAATAGGTATCGCTACTATTCCGAAATACCTCAGCGGAAAAAAAGGTCTGCAGATTTCAGCGGTGCTGGGGGTGTTATTTACCGTAGCCGCCTATTTTAACACCGGCGCTTCTGCGGTAACCTTTATCGCTTTACTGGGATTGGCAAATGCGCTGATGTGGCCGGCCATTTTCCCCATGGCAATTGACGGCCTGGGTCGCTTTACCAAGATCGGTTCCGCTTTGCTGGTGATGGGTATTGTAGGCGGTGGCGTACTGCCGCAGGTATATGCTGGTATGTTTAACGAACACAGCATGTTCAATTTCCTTTACAGCAGCAGCATCGATTTCAGACACGCATTCCTGTACTGTATGGTGCCCTGCTACCTGTATATCCTGTTTTATGCATTGGTGGGAGACAAGATCGGAAAGAAATAATTCCCGGTATATATCAAAAAAAAAGGTTGTCCTGAATTTTCAGGGCAACCTTTTTTTATTTCTCAATCATTTTTATATTTTTAGGTGTAAATTTTACGTTTAATCTTCTTTTAATGATACAAAAAACCAGGGAGCAGTTTATCCACTTATTTGAGAAAGAGCCACTGATGGTCGTTTCCCCAGGAAGAATCAATCTTATTGGTGAACATACAGATTATAATGATGGTTTTGTATTGCCTGCCGCTATCGATAAAAAGATCGTATATGCCGTAGCGCTGAACAATACACCGGTATGTAATGTACATGCCGTATTTACTAACGAAACCGTTTCCTTTTCGTTGAGCGAGGTGAAACCTACGCCAGGATGGATCAACTACCTGTTGGGCGTGATCAACCAGCTGCAGGAGCGTGGTTTGCCGGTAGCGGGTTTTGACTGCGTAATAGCAGGCGATATCCCGGTAGGGGCAGGTATGTCGTCTTCTGCTGCTGTGGAAGGCGGCCTGGTGGCAGCACTGGATCATCTTTTCAGTTATGGCCTGAACCGGATGGAGATGGCATTGATCGGTCAGAAGGCAGAACATACATTTCCGGGGGTTAAATGCGGTATCATGGACCAATTCGCCAATCTCCATGGCAAAAAGGACCAGGTAATGCTCCTGGATTGCCGCAGCCTGGAATTTGAATATTTCCCGTTCAGCTTCCCTGATTATAAAGTGGTGCTGTGTAACTCTATGGTACATCACTCACTGGCGTCTTCCGAGTACAATGTACGCCGGCAGCAATGCGAAGAAGGCGTGAAAGCCATACAGGCCAATCATCCGGCTGTAAAATCATTGCGCGACGCCAGTATGGATATGCTCAATGAAGTACGTTCACAGCTTCCCGCTAAAGTATATGACCGCTGTAACTATGTGATCGCAGAAATAAAGCGTGTGCAGGATGCCACCGTTCTCTTGAAAGAGGGTAACCTGCAGGAGTTCGGAGCGCTCATGTATGCCACACATGAAGGTTTGAGCAAGCTTTATGAAGTAAGTTGTCCGGAGCTCGACTTCCTGGTATCCCTGGCCCGTGACCGGGAAGAGGTAGCCGGCGCCCGTGTTATGGGCGGAGGTTTTGGCGGTTGCACCATCAACCTGGTAAAAGCAGATAAGGTGCAGGACTACGTAGCTTATATACAATCCCGCTACCAGGATCAATATGGTAAAACCCCCGAAGTGTATGTAACGACTATTGAAGACGGGGTTAGGGTGCAACCGGTAGCAGTTAGCCATTAGCTTTTAGCTGCTAGCTTTTAGTGAAATGCAGCGAACCAGCTTTTAGCTTTTAGCTGTTAGCTTTTAGTGAAATGCAGCGGAAATAAAAAAAGCAGCGGAGACATCAGCGGAAAGTATTTACTTCCTCCGCTTTTGTCTCCGCTGCATTTCGTTATAAGCTATTATCTCCGCTGCATTTCACTAAAAGCTAACAGCTAAAAGCTAAAAGCTGGTTCGCTGCATTTCACTAAAAGCTAACAGCTAAAAGCTAAAAGCTGGTTCGCTGCATTTCACTAAAAGCTAGCAGCTAAAGGCTAAAAGCTGGATCAGTACTGCTCGTCGAGCGCAAAGATCGGCGTTCTGTTCATCCAGCGACCACGGGTGAAGTCAGGAATGAATTGTACGCTGCCGCTTTCTGCTACTGACTGCTCGCTCAGCGGGGTGATGGCATACCAGGTAGCCATGTCATATACATCCAATGGATATGGGGCATTGCGTTTGACACATTCCAGGAAGGAGTTGAGTACAAACCAGTCCATGCCACCATGACCGGCTCCAGCTGCATCGTTTGCATATTTTTTCCACAGCGGGTGATCGTATTTACCGAAGTAGCTGCCGGCATCTTTAGGATCGCCGGTTGGCTCCCATTCATCAAACTTACTTTTCTTTTCTACGTAAATAGATTTCTGGTCATCCATCCACAGGCCGTTGGTACCCTGAACGCGGAAATTCAGTGAGTAAGGGCGTGGGGAGTTGGTATCGTGGGAAAGCATGATAGTTTCGCCGTTGTTGGTTCTGATCAGGGTAGAAACGATATCACCCAGTTTGAATTCCACTTTGGCATTTGGGTGACTTTCACCACCATTGTCAACGATATATTTGTGCAGACCGCGGGATTTGGTAGCCACTGAAGTCAGCGACAGCAAACGGTTACCGCGGTTGATGTTGATCATATTGTTGATCGGACCCAAACCATGGGAAGGGTACAGATCGGCGTTGCGGTGAACAGAGTGTGCAGTTCTCCATTTGGCTTCGGATAAACCTTTCTCGCCAAATTCCACGCCACCACCATAATATTGCTTGCCGTTGTTGAATTTAACGCCGCGCAGATCGTGCTGGTAGCCACCCTGCAGGTGGGTCAGCTCGCCGAATAAGCCCTGGCGAACCATGTTCAGCACGGCCATTACATCCCTGCGGTAGCACACGTTTTCCATACCAAATACCGGGATACCGGTTTGTTCGCTGGTGTTTACCAGCTCCCAGCACTCCTGGATATCGGACGCACCACATACTTCCACTGCCGGTGTTTTACCTGCTTTCATCGCAGCAACGGCCATGATAGTATGCCATTCCCAGGGTGTAGCAATTACTACCGCGTCAATATCGTCACGTTTCAGCAGGTTGTGGAAATCTTCCGGACCATTGGTGTACTCTGCTACCTTTTTCTTGCCGCCGTATGCTTTCTCAATCATGGCTTTCGCCTTAGGAACGGTAAACGCGGTATCAGGATCAGCGAAAGCAATTACTTCCGCATCTTCCCGGTGAAGGAAAAAGTTCAGGTGACCCAAACCGCGGGCACCTACGCCGATAACACCAATTCTAACTTTAGGTTTCTTCTCGTTAGCAAATAGTTTGGCAGAAGAGCCGAGCATAGAAATTCCTACGCCAGCCGCTACCGTGTTTTTCAGAAAACTTCTGCGATGCAGTGGTTGTTTGTTCATTGTTCAAAGTTTATTAGCGTATACATTTATACGGTAAGGAGGGACTAAATTTATAAAAATTGCTTTATCAAATCCAATCTAAAGTGGAATAATCTTACATTTTTGTGATAAACGGCGGAGAAGATCAGCCATTACGAATTAAAAATTACGAATTACGAGGCAATATTTGGTGAATATTTAATTAGCAATGGAGAATTTGGGATTGAATCTTTTTAACCAACTGCTCTATCTTCGCTCTGATCCGTAATTCGTAATTCTTAATTCGTAATTCTTGAAGAAAAACACGTTACTCCTCGCAGGGCTGCTAGGCTTTCATATGGCAATGGCCCAGGAGATCAAGCCTTATGGCGCCCTTCCTTCAAAAGCACAGGTGGCCTGGAATGATCTTGAATATTATATGTTTATCCATTTTGGTCCCAACACCTTTACCAATAAGGAGTGGGGGCATGGAGACGAGGACCCGAAAGTATTTAATCCTACACATGTGGATGCCCGTCAATGGGCCCGTACCGCCAAGCTGGCCGGGATGAAAGGAATTGTGCTCACCGCCAAACACCACGACGGATTTTGTTTGTGGCCCAGTAAATACAGTACCCATACCGTGCGGGAAAGCGCATGGAAAGATGGGAAAGGTGATATCCTGAAGGAATTATCCACTGCCTGTAAGGAGTATGGGTTGAAGTTCGGAGTATACCTTTCGCCGTGGGACCGCAATCATCCTGAATATGGTACGGCCACTTACAACCAGGTGTTTGCCAATACACTCACGGAAGTATTATCGAATTACGGACCTGTATTTGAGCAATGGTTTGATGGCGCCAATGGCGGTAATATCAAGCAGCCATACGACTGGAACCTGTTCCACAGCGTTGTATATAAACATCAGCCCAATGCGGTTATTTTCAGCGACGTAGGTCCTGGCTGCCGCTGGGTAGGAAATGAAAATGGGATTGCCGGTACAACCAACTGGAGTACGTTGAATGTAAAGGGTTTTTCTCCAGGCGCCGGCGGCCCTCCGGCCAAGTCACTCAATGAAGGTAATGAGGATGGCGAACAATGGATTCCTGCCGAGTGTGATGTATCTATCCGCCCGGGATGGTTCTACAGCCCGGATACCGATGATAAAGTGAAATCAGTTTCCAACCTGCTCGATATTTATTATGGTTCTGTAGGTCGCAATGGTAACCTGATCCTGAACGTGCCGGTAGACCGCGACGGCGTGATCCATCCAAACGACTCCACCCGCCTGATGGAGCTGCGGAAAGTGCTGGATGCTTCGTTCAAAAATAACCTGGCAAAAAAAGCGGTAGTAACGGCAACGAATACACGTACAAATAATACCGCGGTAAAAGTTGCTCATCTGAATGATGGTACCAATACTACCTATTGGGCCGCCTCTGATGCAGCAAACAATTCCGTGATCACGCTGACGTATAAAAAGCCGGTTACCTTTAACCGGGTGGTATTGCAGGAATACATTGCGCTGGGGCAGCGGGTGAAGAATTTCTCTGTAGAGATCCTGGAGAAAGGGCAGATGAAGGAGATCGCCAATGAAACTACGATAGGACACAAGCGTATATTGCGTTTACCGGATTATACCACTACGCAGGTACGTATCAACATACTGGATGCTAAGGCTGCGCCGGTGATCAGCGAAGTACAGCTGTACAAGGCGCCCGGAGTAATGGCTGCCCCCGAAATTCAGTGGGCAGTTAATGGCAGGGTATTCCTGGCATGTGCATCCGCCGACCCTGAAGTGCATTATACATTGGACGGTACCGAGCCTACCAGGCAATCGCCCAGGTATAACAAGGTGATCATAAAGGAAACCACTCAGCACGGCGACCATAGTAAAGGCGTTTATGCGCCGCCGGCAGATGCTACCGTGATAGAGCTGCCACTTGGCGGTGTGGTGAAAGCCAAAGCCTTCCTGAAAGATGGCAGCAGTAGCGAAACCGTTACAAGAAATCTTGGCGTTGCGCCGAGCGGCTGGAAAGTGGTAGCTGTTGACGGAGAAGCTGTTCCGGCGGATCACCCGGTGAACAAGTTGCTGGACGACGACAAGAGGACGGTGTACGTTACCGCCGACAAACCTGCCACCAAATACCCGCATGAGTTACAGGTGGATATGGGTAAAGCCCTGACACTCAAAGGATTTACCTATACGCCCCCGGCAGGCGAAAGCGCTACAGGCGTAGTATATGGCTATGAATTTTATACCAGTACAGATGGTCAGCATTGGGGAACTCCTGTAGCAAAAGGTCAGTTTGCCAATATCAAAAACAATCCTATTAAGCAATCTGTTCCGTTTAAACCTACGGAGGCGCGTTATTTCCGTTTTGTAGCGGTTGCGCCGGCAAATGAAAATGACACCCGGGCCGGTATTGCGGATCTGGGCGTAATTGCCCGATAGCCATACCATATAATGATAAAATCAGCGGAGATAAGTGTCCATCTGACGGCCTTCATCTCCGCTAACCTTTTTATAATCAATGTAAATATTTGTAATATATAATCCTTCTTCCGGACCTCACTGGCCCGATCCCGGGCAACGCAATGTCAGCCTTTGTTAAAATTGTTCGGCTGCGAAAAAAAATTCGACTATTTAAAAAGATATTGTTATAACTTTGCGGATATTCTAAACTAAAGACAATATTTATAACAATTTAACGCTGAACTGAAGTTGGAAAAAACCGCAACTCATACCAACATTTCTGCATATCATCCCGCTTTAAACAAAGGGGTATATTCTGTTGGGTTCAATGTCTTTAGATTCCTTTCCCGACGACCTAGAATTTGATAGCGCTTGTCTTACTATAACCGCTATCGCACCGTGATTCCCCAATCCTCCGGTGAGCTTTTCCATTAATGGAATATCAAGTTAATTTATTGATTCACGATTTCAATTTAAAAAGTTGGAAAATCAACATATCATCGTTAGGGTAGCCACTCCTGACGATATTCACTATTCAAATACCATCACCGATGAGATGGAATCGTCTGCAAAAGCAAGAGGAACGGGCATAGCGAAGCGTTCCCCTGACTATGTGGAGCTGAAAATGAGAGAAGGTAAGGCGGTTATTGCTGTTACCGATAAGGGCGACTGGGTGGGCTTCTGCTATATTGAAGCCTGGGGGCATGAAAAATTTGTGGCGAATTCAGGACTGATTGTTAACCCGGCGTTCAGAGGACATGGTGTAGCTAAATCGATAAAAAAGAGAATATTCGAATTATCAAGGGAGAAATACCCTGATGCCAAGATTTTTGGTTTAACCACCGGGCTGGCAGTAATGAAAATCAACTCCGAACTGGGATATGAGCCGGTGACCTATTCTGAGCTCACGGATGATGAAGAGTTCTGGAAAGGTTGCAGAAGCTGTGTCAATTTTGATATCCTCACGGCAAAAAACAGGAAGAACTGTTTATGCACCGCCATGCTGTACAACCCGCTGGAAAAGTTGAAGGAAGCGGAAGAGAAAGCGATGGCCGACAAAGCAGCGCCTGCTCAACCCGATCCTGTACCACAGCCGCAGTTTTCTGTGAGCGCCAGCGGTCACATGCACCATGCCAGGCGGCGCAGGAGATTTAAAGGAAATATAAAGTTGTACGAGCGGTGGTTGCGTTTTAAAAGATTTGTTTTGCTGAAGAGCAAAAAAGAAGGCGGCGCTACCGGATCTAAAAAGAAATTCTTCCTGTTCTAACTACAGGATCTGTCAATATTGTTACTGGAATTATAAAAAAAGATGTCATAATGAAAAAAGTAGTACTGGGATTTAGCGGAGGACTTGATACTTCCTATTGCGTTAAATATCTGACCGAAGAAAAAGGATATGAAGTGCATTCAGTGATTGTAAACACTGGTGGCTTTTCTGAAGAAGAGCTGCAGGAAATTGAAAAGCGCGCTTACAGCCTGGGCGTTAAAAGTCATAAAACTGTTAATGCGATACGTTCTTATTATGACGGTGTCATCAAATACCTCATCTTCGGTAATGTACTGAAAAATAATACCTATCCGCTGAGCGTGAGTGCAGAGCGTATGAGCCAGGCACTGGCCATCGCGGCTTATGTGAAGGAAGTAGGCGCTGACGCGGTAGCGCATGGCAGTACCGGCGCCGGTAATGACCAGGTGCGTTTCGACATGGTATTTCATATCATGATTCCGGGTGTGGAAATCATCACCCCTATCCGTGACCTGAAACTGAGCCGTGAAGAAGAAATTTCCTACCTGAAATCGAAAGGTGTGGAAGTGAATTTTGAAAAAGCCATGTACTCTATCAACAAGGGTATGTGGGGTACTTCCGTTGGTGGTAAAGAAACGCTTACTTCCAATGGCATGCTGCCTGAAGCTGCCTGGCCTACCCAGCTTACAAAGCAGGGAGAAGAGCAGGTGAAGTTAACTTTTGAAAAAGGAGAGCTGACAGGTGTGAATGACAAGAAATTTGGTCATCCGTCTGAAGCCATACAATATTTACAAACCATCGCCGGTCCGTTTGCCATTGGCCGCGATATCCACGTAGGTGATACCATTATCGGTATCAAAGGCCGTGTAGGTTTTGAGGCTGCTGCACCAATGGTGATCATCAAGGCGCATCATGCACTGGAAAAACATGTGTTAACAAAATGGCAGCTGAGCTGGAAAGACCAGCTGGCACAGTTCTACGGTAACTATATGCACGAAGGCCAGATCATGGATCCGGTGATGCGTGATATAGAAGCTTTTCTGCAAAACACACAGGAAAATGTTTCCGGTGAAGTATTTGTAACACTCATGCCTTATCGTTTCCAGGTAACCGGTATCAATTCCCCTTATGATCTGATGAGCAGCAAGTTTGGTAAGTACGGTGAAATGAACACCGGCTGGAGTGGTGAAGACGTAAGAGGTTTCAGCAAAATTTTCGGTAACCAGACCATGATCTGGCACCAGGTTAGGGAGAGCGTAAAGCAGAAGGCATAAAGCTGAAAGTTGTTGTGTAGGAGATTAATTTTTTTGTTTTTAGTATGGTCCAGTGTTTAAGGCATTTTTTATGTTTTGGATAATAAACCATATGAGAGATTACAAAAAATTAGAGGTCTGGAGAAAGGCACATTTGATGACAACATTTGTCTATAGAGAGGTGGTTGTTCAATTGCCCAAAGATGAGATGTTCGCGTTGATAAGTCAGATGAAGAGAGCTGCGTATAGTGTGCCATTGAATATTGTTGAGGGATGTGGCAGAACAACAGAGAAGGACTTTACGAGATTTCTTGATCATGCCCTCGGTTCTGTACATGAAGTAGAATACTGTGCGTTGCTTGCGTTTGACCTGAAGTTTTTGAATGAACAGATTTATGCTGATCTCAACAAAAAGGTAAACGAAGTAAAGGCAATGTTAATAGCCTTTATTAAAACATTAAGAATGTCATGAGCTGGAAAGCAAAGGGAAAACATAATCAATCGCTATCAAAGCTTTTTGCTTTATGCTTTACGCCCTCGGCTTTTCCGCACAACCCGATAATAAATGAAAGCACCAAGAATCAAGGCCGCCATCATAGGCGGGGCAGGTTATACAGGCGGTGAAATGATCCGGCTTTTATTAAATCACCCGGATGTTGCTATTTCGTTTGTACATAGCCGTAGTAACGCGGGTAACCCGTTATATGCTGTGCATGCAGATCTGCTGGGTGAAACAGAACAATTGTTTACCGGTGAATTGAGCAGCGACATTGATGTGATGTTCCTTTGCCTGGGTCATGGGGAATCCAAAAAATTCCTGGAAGCTACTGAAGTAGCAGCGCATGTGAAAGTGATTGACCTGAGCCAGGATTTTCGTTTAGGCGAAACCGTTAGCGAACGCACTTTTGTATACGGTCTGCCTGAAATGCAGCGGGATTTGATAAAAGCGGCACAGAACATTGCCAATCCAGGTTGTTTTGCCACCGGGATCCAGCTGGGTTTGCTGCCACTGGCCAAAGCCGGTTTACTGAAAGAAGTGCATACCACCGGTATCACCGGTTCTACCGGCGCAGGACAAAGTTTACAGTCAACTTCCCACTTTACCTGGAGAGCCAATAACATTTCTACCTATAAAGTGCTGAATCATCAGCACCTGAAAGAAATACGACGAAGCCTGCAGCTTTTGCAGCCGGGCTTCAATGGTGATGTGAATTTTGTTCCGGTAAGAGGCGACTACCCCAGGGGTATCTGGGTAACTTCTTACCTGCAAAGTGATTTATCACTGGAAGAGGCAGTAAAGCTGTATAAAGACTTTTACGCCGGTCATCCGTTTACGCATGTGAGCGATAAACAGATAGACCTGAAGCAGGTGGTGAATACCAACAAATGTTTGATTCAACTGGAAAAAACCGGCGATAAGCTGGTGATCCATTCTATTGAAGACAACCTGCTGAAAGGCGCTTCCGGTCAGGCGGTGCAGAACATGAACCTGATGTGCGGACTGGATGAAACGGCGGGACTGAAACTGAAGTCCATCGTATTCTAACTGTTTTTATCATTTTCAATCTTATTGCCAGCATGAAATTATTTGACGTATATCCCGTTAACGATATCATTATAGAAAAAGCCCTGGGCTCTCATGTATGGGACGACAAAGGCACACAATACCTGGATCTGTATGGCGGACATGCCGTGATCTCTATCGGTCATACGCATCCGCATTATGTAAAACGCCTTACCGACCAGCTGCATAAAGTAGGCTTTTATTCCAACTCTGTAAAAATGCCTTTACAGGAAGAACTGGCCGATTTGCTGGGTAAGATATCCGGTAAGGAAGATTACCAGCTGTTTTTATGTAACTCCGGTGCAGAAGCCAATGAAAATGCTTTAAAGCTGGCTTCTTTTTACAATGGTAAAAAGAAAGTGATTGCTTTCAGAAAAGCGTTTCACGGCAGAACATCCTTGGCAGTAGCAGCAACAGATAATCCAAAAATTGTTGCGCCGGTGAATGAAACAGATAACGTAGTGTTTTTACCATGGGAAGATGAAGCCGCATTGGAACAGGCTTTCCGGGACCACGAGGTATCTTCCGTGATCATTGAAGGGATACAGGGTGTTGGCGGTATCAACGTAGCCAGTGAATCTTTCCTGCGCAAGATCAGGACTTTGTGTGATGAACACAATGCCGTATTCATTGCCGATTCCGTACAGTGTGGTTATGGCCGCAGCGGTAAATTTTACTCGCACGATTATGCCGGTGTGAACGCAGATATCTACAGCATGGCTAAAGGCATGGGTAATGGTTTCCCGATAGGCGCCATTATCATTTCGCCAAAGATGAAACCTGCGTACGGTATGCTGGGTACCACTTTTGGCGGTAATCACCTGGCCTGTGCAGCAGCCCTGGCAGTACTGGAAACGATCCGGGAAGAAAAGCTGATAGAAAATGCAGCTGCTGTAGGTAATTATCTCATGGAACAACTGCGGACCTTTGATAAAGTAAAAGAAGTAAGAGGCCGTGGTTTGATGATCGGTATTGAACTGCCGGAAGAACTGGCATCTGTGAGAAAGGAATTGCTGCAAACGCATAAGATCTTTACAGGAGAAGCGAAACCCAATGTGATCAGGTTACTGCCTTCACTGGCGTTAACACAGGCGCACGCGGATCAGTTCCTCGAAGCTTTCGCAAAAGAATTAAGTAAATAAAAGACAAACAACCATGAATGGCAGATAGTGTGCCTTTATATCTTTCCACTATCTGTTTAAAGCCTATAAGCGAAATGAAACAATTTATTTCTACAGCAGATGTTCCCAGTGTCCCGCGGTTAGTGGACATTGCGTTGAACTACAAGAAAGATCCTTTCAGGGACAAGGAATTAGGTAAGAACAAAACAGTGGGAATGATATTCCTGAATCCCAGTTTGCGAACACGGCTAAGTACACAGGTAGCAGCTAAAAACCTGGGCATGGAAGCCATCGTGTTTAATATCGATAAGGAAGGCTGGGCGCTGGAAATGAATGACGGGGTTGTCATGAATGGTAACACTACCGAACACGTAAAGGAAGCGGCGGCAGTAATGGGGCAGTACTTTGATATACTGGCCATCCGTACCTTTCCGGGTTTGAAGAATAAAGAAGAAGATTATACCGAGAAGTATATCAACCAGTTCATTAAATACGCCGGTGTGCCGGTAGTTAGCCTGGAAAGCGCTACCCTGCATCCTTTGCAGAGTTTAACAGATGTTATCACCATTAAGGAAAACTGGCAGCATGCCCGTAAACCTAAGGTGGTACTGACCTGGGCGCCGCATGTAAAGGCTTTGCCACAGGCTGTTCCCAACTCATTCGCACAATGGATGAATGCCTGGGGAGAAACAGATTTTGTGATCACTCATCCCGAAGGATATGAACTGGATGAACAATTTTCCGGTAATGCCCGGATAGAATACAACCAGGACAAAGCGTTGCAGGATGCGGATTTCGTGTATGTGAAAAACTGGTCTTCTTACAAAGACTATGGTAAAATTACCTGCACAGATCCCGCTTGGATGTTTACCAACGAAAAACTGAAACTCACCAACGATGCAAAAGTAATGCACTGTTTACCGGTAAGAAGGAATGTAGTCATTGCTGATGAAGTACTGGACGGACCGAATGCCATCGTTATCCCGGAAGCGGGTAACCGTGTATGGGCTGCGCAGGCAGTTTTGAGTGAAATACTGAAAGGATAATTATGATCGATTTATTTATCATCAAAGTAGGCGGAAACGTTATAGATAACCCGGTACTGCTGCAAAGTTTTCTCGAAAAATTTGCGGCGGTACCCGGTAAAAAGATCCTGATACATGGTGGCGGAAAAATTGCTACCCGTATCGGCGATCAGCTGGGCATCAAATCTAATTATGTAGATGGCCGGCGGATCACCGACGCAGCCACTATTGACCTTGTAACCATGGTATATGGCGGCCTGGTGAATAAACAACTGGTAGCAAAACTGCAGACTAATGGCTGTAATGCCATGGGCTTAACGGGCGCTGACGGTAATATTATCCCTGCGGTGAAAAGACCCGTAAAAGACATCGACTATGGATTTGTAGGAGATGTGAATACCGCAGCATTGCATACCGCTCCTCTGAAAGCATTGCTGGAAGCAGGTATTACACCGGTGTTTGCACCGCTTACCCACGATGGCAACGGACAGATCCTGAACACCAATGCGGACACTATTGCCTCTTCCCTGGCCATTGCTTTATCGGCGGCTTACAGTGTAAGGCTGATCTACTGTTTTGAGAAGAAAGGTGTGTTACGTGATCCGGCAGATGATAACGCTGTGATCAATTTGATCAACAAAGAAATTTACCAGCAACTGCTGGCGGAGAAAATATTGACAGACGGCATATTGCCTAAATTGCAAAACGCTTTCGGTGCCATTGAAAATGGGGTAAAAGAAGTGCTGATCGGACACGCAGACGATGTGCTGAGTAATACAACAGCAAAAGTGGCAGGCACCCTAATATGCTAACCTATGTGGAACGAAAAACTATATGATGTGGCAGTGGCGCTGTTGAAACAGATGATCGCCACGCCATCGTTAAGCCGCGAAGAAGATGGCACCGCACAACTGATCAGCGATTTCCTGACAGCCATGGATATTCCGCATGAGCGGCATCTCAATAATATCTGGGCACTCAATAAACATTACGACCCCTCCAAACGTAATATACTGCTGAACTCCCATCATGATACAGTAAAGCCCAATCCGCAATATACCCGCGACCCTTTTAGTCCGGATGTGGAAGACGGAAAGCTGTATGGACTTGGCAGCAATGATGCCGGAGGTTGCCTGGTAAGCCTGATCGCCACGTTCCTGCATTTTTATCACCGCAGCGATCTTAGTTATAATATCATACTCACTGCCACCGCAGAAGAAGAAATCAGCGGGGCAAATGGTATTGAAAGCATTTTATCCCAACTGCCTGCCATCGAATTTGCGATAGTAGGAGAACCGACTTTAACGCAGCTGGCCATTGCAGAAAAAGGCCTCATGGTACTGGATTGCAACAGTGTAGGCAAAGCAGGACATGCAGCACGGGAAGAGGGTGAAAATGCCCTGTATAAAGCGCTGCCCGACCTGAACTGGTTTAAAGACTACCGTTTCCCGAAAGTATCGGAAACACTGGGTCCTGTGAAGATGAGCGTAACGGTGATCAATACTTCCAATAAAGCACATAACGTAGTACCGGCCGACTGCTCCTTTGTGGTGGACGTACGCGCTACTGATCAATATACCCTCGAAGAACTGTTGGATATCATCCGCGCCAATGTTTCCTGCGAAGTAAAGCCGAGGTCTACACGTATGCGTCCTTCGTTTATACCCATGGATCATCCGTTTGTGCAGGCGGGTCTTTCGATCGGCAAAACCTGTTACGGATCGCCCACCACCTCAGATCAGGCGCTGATTCCTGCTACTTCTGTAAAAATGGGTCCGGGCGATTCTGCCCGCTCGCATACTGCAGATGAATATATTCACCTGCATGAAATTAAAGAGGGAATAGACAGTTATATCAGGTTACTTGAAATGATCCAGTAATATGAACTTTGAACCTGTTTTAGAAAACAAGCGCGTATTGCTGCAACCTTTGCAGGCAGTGCATTTGCCGGATCTCTGGCAGATAGCATCCGATGCTTCCCTGTGGGCTATACAACTGAATAAATTAGAGACCGAGCAGGATCTGGAAAAGTATATTCAGAAAGGACTGGCAGAGAGGGCGGCAAAGGAATCCATTCCTTTTGTGATCATCGACAAACAGGAAAACAGGATAGTGGGCTGCACTCGTTATATGGGCTTGTCGTTACTACATAAACGAACCGAGATTGGCTCTACCTGGATCACCCCGGCATTGCATGGTTCGGGGCTGAATAAGGCCATGAAGTATGCGATGCTGCAATATGCCTTTGAGGAGATGGATCTGAACAGGGTGGAGTTTAAAACGGATGAACTGAATACACAATCACGTCATGCAATCCTCAGCCTGGGTTGTACACAGGAAGGTGTTTTCCGTCGTCATATGATCACAAGCACCGGGAGAGTACGTAATACCGTATACTTCAGTATGCTTAAGGAAGAATGGCCGGAAATAAAGCAGCGTGTTTTTGGTAAATATGATTTTTAATTTCAGGCTGCCCGGCAGCATGAAAAAACTATATTATTATGAAATTGTGGCAAAAAGATAAAGCTTCCTTAGCAGCGGTAGAGCAGTTTACCGTTGGAAAAGACCGTGAAATGGATGCTTTCCTGGCGCCGTTTGACGTGCTGGGTTCTATGGCGCATATTACCATGCTGCAAAGTATAGGGCTGCTGGAAGCGGAAGAGTTAACCGTGCTTAAAAAGGAACTGCGTAATATCTACCAGGAAATCCAGGCGGGCAATTTTAAGCTGGAAGAGGGTGTGGAAGATATCCATTCACAGGTAGAGCTGTTACTGACCCGTCGTTTGGGAGAAGTAGGGAAGAAGATCCACAGCGGCCGTTCGCGGAACGACCAGGTGTTGGTGGACCTGAAACTGTACCTGCGTCATGAGCTGCAAACCATGGTGGAGGAAGTGCTGGCGCTGTTTCACCTGTTGCAGCAGCAAAGCGAAAAATATAAGGCACACCTTATTCCCGGTTATACACATCTGCAGATAGCGATGCCATCTTCTTTCGGATTATGGTTTGGCGCTTATGCAGAAAGCCTGGTCGACGACCTGACCATGCTACAGGGCGCATATAAGGTGGTGAATAAAAACCCCCTGGGTTCTGCTGCCGGTTATGGTTCTTCGTTCCCCCTTGACCGTGAGTTAACCACTGCATTGCTGGGTTTTGATGCACTTAACTATAACGTAGTATACGCCCAGATGGGCAGGGGCAAAACAGAAAAAATTGTAGCCTTTGCACTCGCGGGTATTGCAGCCACCATCGCTAAAATGGCCATGGATGCGTGTTTGTTTATGAACCAGAATTTCGGCTTTATCAGCTTCCCTGATGAACTGACCACAGGTTCCAGCATCATGCCGCATAAGAAAAACCCTGATGTATGGGAACTGATCCGCTCACATGGTAATAAACTGCAGGCATTGCCTAATGAAATTGCGATGATGATCACCAACCTGCCATCCGGCTACCACCGCGATCTGCAGTTGCTGAAAGAAAACCTGTTTCCTGCATTCGGCACCCTGAAAGATTGTATCCGCATGAGCCGCCTGATGCTGGAAAATATCCGCATAAAGGAAAATATACTGGACGACAATAAATACCAATATTTGTTCAGCGTAGAAGTGGTAAACAACCTGGTATTACAGGGCACGCCATTCCGCGAGGCATATAAGAAAGTAGGTATGGATATAGAACAGGGCACTTTTGCACCTGAGAAAGCCGTGGCACATACCCATGCCGGCAGCATCGGTAATTTATGCACCGAACAGATCGCGACCCAGATGGACGCAGTGGTAAAAGGTTTCCCTTTTGAATCGGTGGATAAAGCGTTAGAGCGGCTGCTGAATAGTTGATTTTTTCTTGCCCAGGATTTTCTTGCCCAGGATTAAACTGATTTAGAGGATTTAGAGGATTTTTTTATTGTGATTATAATTTGATTTTAAAAAGATTCGGGAAGATATAAGCGAATTTGCCTCCATCTTCCCGAATCTTTTAAAATCACAATAAAAAAATCCTCTAAATCCTCTAAATCAGTTTAATCCTGGGCAAGAAAATCCTGGACAAGAAAAAAGGTAAATAAAAAAAGGGCGTTGATCAAAGCTGATCAACGCCCCCTTTTTTTATTTACCTCTCTAAAAGCCAATCGTAACCCCGGCAAAGAAATTAATTCCAGCCATCGGATAATAATAGTTGTCATAGGTAACGGTACCGCTTTTCAGATTGTAGCCCGGATAAGTGCTGCCGTTAGGTTCATATTTTGTATCGAAAATATTATTGAGCATAAATTGTAATCCCAGCTCGCGGAATAACGTTTGCGGCACTACGTAGTTAATGCGCAGGTTGCTGACGAAGTAAGGATCAAGGCTCCCGGCTTTGCTGGAGGTATTATCCATATACTGGCGGCTTACATATTTACCCAGCAGATCTACGTTGAGGTTCCTGACCGGTTTCACAGATAACGTAAACCCACCTACGAAAGAAGGAGAGAAAGAAATATCTGTTTTGCTGAATGTTTGGGTATGCGGAGCATACAGGGAGTCGTATGTTACAGCGTGGTAATCGAGCACCTTATTCTGGCTGATGGCTGCGTTGGCAGCAAGACTAACGATATTACCCAGTTTTACATGGCCGTTTATTTCAATACCCATGCGATAGCTTTTGGGAATGTTGGTACGCATATATGCGCCTACATCGGTGAGCATACCTGTTTGCACGAGTTGGTTTTTGTAGTTCATGTAATACACATTGGCCTGTATAGCAGCAATGCTGTTGCTCCAGGAATAGCCGGCTTCCACATCCCGGAGCAGTTCGGGTTTAGGAGCAGCTACGCCGTAGTTGTTTTCAAAGTCGGCCCTGTTAGGTTCTTTGTGTGCAATAGCAAAGGACGCGAATACACGGTTGTTGGGATTAATGTTATAAGAGATACCTGCTTTGGGATTAAAGAAATTATAATTCACATGCGCAATGTATGCAGGCGCTGCTTCAAAACCATCCATGTTGTACATGATGTTGCGGTATTGCATATCTGCAAAAATGCTGAGTGCGGAGGTGATTTTATATTCTCCTTTCCAGTAGATATTGAAGTCGTTTTTAACGGCAGGGTAACGGTAATATTCGTGGTCTTTCTCAAATTGGGTATCCGCCCAGATCACTTTTCCAAAGTGGTCGCCGGTGTACCTGTTCCAGCCGCCGCCGAGGCTCCAGTTGAATTTTTCGCCGGTACGGTTTACAGAAAATACGCTGCCATAGAAATAGTTGTCCAACCAGAGCTGGTTGATAATGTCTGCTGTATCTTTTTTAACGCCGTTGATAATTTGAACGGGAATGCCATAATCGGCTACCGGTTTGAACCCATTATAGTTTTCGTAGTAGCCGCGTCCGCGGGTGAGGTGGAAAGCTACGTTGAAATTGAGGTGGGAATTGATTTCCTGGTTGAGGAATAACTGGTAATGGTCCTGCTGATAATTGTCGGTTTGATTATCGTAGGGCGTGCCTGGTTTCTCTGTACCAGCCATGTTATAAGTTCTGTCGGTTGCCAGGAGTGCCTGTGGCACGCCGTACCAGGCCTGGTATGTTTTTTCTTTTCCGGAGAAAACATTCAGCCGGATAGCCGTTTTTTTAGAAACATAGGCTGCGGAGGTATAGAAGGAACGCAGGTCAGAAGTAGCGCGGTCTATATATCCGTCTGAAGAAATTTTAGAGAGGCGTGCATCAATGGTAAAGTGATCGTTGATAAGCCCGGAACCTGCTTTTACCGTGTGTTTCCAGCTATTGAAAGAACCGTAGCTGTTACTGATTTCGCCGTATGCTTTTTCGTTGAATTCGTTGGTGCTGAGGTTCAGGGTAGCGCCGAAAGCGGCAGCGCCATTAGTGGAAGTGCCTACGCCGCGTTGCAGCTGGATACTACTTACAGACGAAGCGAAATCGGGCATGTTGACAAAAAAAGTTCCCTGCGATTCGGCATCATTTACCGGGATACCGTTTACCGTAACGTTGATGCGGGTAATATCTGAACCGCGTACCCGCATACCTGTATAGCCGATACCGGCGCCTGCGTCGGAGTTGGTAACTACACCCGGTTGCTGGTCCAGTAAAACGGGAAGGTCCTGACCCAGGTTGCCTTTCTTAATATCAGCCGCAGCAATGGTGGTATTTACAAAAGGCGAGTTTTTGCCTGCACGCAGACTGCTGATCTCTACCGGTTTTACAAACAAAGGAGATACTTCCAGTGCAATATCTTCCTGTTGAATATTATTGTTGGCATTTACAGTAGTGGTAAATGATTTAAAACCAATGAAGCTGGCGGTTAATGGATAGCTTCCTTTTTTAGGAAGATGAATGCTGTAGCGGCCTTTGCTGTCGGTTAATGCGCCGGTTTGGTTGATAGAAATGGTAACTCCTTCCAGTGGACGGCCACTGGTTTTGTTGGTAACGGTACCGGTTACCAGCGATTGTGCATGTAAAGTGCCTGCTATAGATAGCAGCACTAATAACATTAGCTGTTTCATGTAAATGTGTCTGTTTTCTGTTTGTCATTTCCTAACCAGCATTACCTGGTCCAGGTTCATTGGGTGTGATCTCAGCCTGAAAGTAAGGCACCCCATGTGTTGCGTTAATGCAAAGGTATACTTGTATGGGGTAAAAAGCAGAAATTATTTTTTGGGCGAAAGAAAATTGCGTAATTTCCATGGATACTTCTCTCAATCATCTTTCATAAATTTTTAACTATTTAAATCTTTATTTCTGATGATCAAGCTTCAGTTAATCGGGCATCTTGGCCGCGATGTAGTGAAAAAAGAAGTCAACGGGGCATCCGTATTTAATTTCCCGGTAGCTGTTAATGAGCGTTTTAAAAACGCACTGGGCGTACTGGAGGAAAGAACCACCTGGGTAGATTGCTCCCTGTGGGAAAAAAGTAACGTAGCTCCTTATTTAACGCAGGGTGTGATGGTTTATGTAGAAGGTACTCCAAAAGTGGAGGCTTATGTAAGCAACAGCACCGGTGCGCTATCGGGCGCTTTAAGACTGAGGGTTTTTTCGTTGCAGTTACTCAGCCGCAGGGATGAGGAAAAACGGCTGGCAACTTTAACCGAAACCCCTGTTCCAGATGCAGAACCTGTTCAGGAACAGCCCGCTGACGATCTTCCATTCTAAAAGTGTATCAAGCATTCCAATATGAAAGCCAATCGTTTACGATTGGCTTTTTGTGTTTTTTTCAAAAAGATTTGGTGTGAATTAAAATAATGTTATCTTTGCACCCTCATTGCGAGGTAGAGCAGAGGTAGCTCGTCGGGCTCATAACCCGAAGGTCAGTGGTTCGAATCCGCTCCTCGCTACAAAATAGAGCTGAAGAGCGTCTAAAAGATTAAGAGCCGAAGAAATTCGGCTTTTTTTATTTCTGTAAGTTTGAGTTGTGAAAGCAAGTCTTTAATTGTCATCATGCACAAAGCAGGTTTTGTAAATATTTTCGGTAAGCCCAATGCGGGGAAAAGCACATTGCTGAACGCCATTATCGGTGAGAAGCTGGCTATCATATCTCCTAAGGTGCAAACCACACGGCATCGTATCACCGGGGTATTAACAGACCCTGCCTATCAGATCGTGTTTTCCGATACGCCGGGTATTATTGATCCTAAATACAAGCTGCACGAGAAAATGATGGGGGCGGTGAAATCCGCGCTGGAAGATGCTGATGTGGCTTTGCTGATCATGGACGCCAAAGATTCCCTGGAAGAAAACCTGGAAATGTTTGACTCGCTGAAACTGAAAGTGCCCATTATCCTGATCATCAATAAGATGGATAATATCCTGAAAGAGGAAATGGCGGTGTTAATTGAACGGGCAAAAGCATGGGGCAAAGCAGCAGCGGTAGTACCGGTGTCTGCCATGCAGAAAAAAGGTATTAAGGAATTACTGGCTGAAATTGTAGCCTTGCTGCCGCAAGCCAATGCTTTTTATCCTGATGACACACTAACGGATAAGTCTACACGCTTTTTCGTGGCAGAAATGATCCGTGAAAAAATATTCCAGTTATTCGAGGAGGAAATTCCTTATCACACTACGGTAATTGTTACGCAATTCCAGGAAAAGGAAACACTGACAAAGATCACCGCGGAAATCATTGTTACCCGCGACACCCAGAAAGGTATTATCCTGGGCGAAAGAGGGAAATCGATCCGCGAGATAGGCACATTGGCCCGTCAGGACATAGAGAAATTCATAGAAAGAAAAGTATTCCTGGAGCTGTTTGTAAAAGTACGCGGGAAATGGCGTGATAATGATACATTCCTGAAGGAATACGGATATTAATAATAAAAAATTCCTGGATGTATTATCCAGGTTAGTACGACAAAATTTAATAGAAAATGGCAGGATTTACAGTAGCTATAGTGGGTCGCCCCAACGTAGGCAAATCAACGTTGTTCAATCGTTTACTGGAGCAACGTAAGGCTATCGTGGACGACCAGAGCGGTGTAACCCGTGATCGTCAATATGGTATTGCCGACTGGAATGGTAAAACATTCAACGTGGTAGACACCGGCGGATTTGTAGCAGGCAGTGATGATGTATTTGAGCGGGAAATCCGCAAACAGGCAAAAGTAGCCATAGAAGAGGCCAACCTGATCATTTTTATGTGTGATGTAACCACTGGTATTACCGACCTGGATTCAGATGTAGCTAATATCCTGCGCCGTGCCTCCAAACCGGTTTACTTAGTGGTAAATAAAGTAGATAATCACCAACGGCAGCTGGAAGCGACAGAGTTTTACAGCCTTGGTTTTGAACATATTTTCTTCCTTTCTTCCATGAGCGGGAGCGGTACCGGCGAATTGCTGGATGAGTTAGTGAGCAATATCACGCCTGAAATGGGAGAGGCCAGCCTGGACACAGATTTGCCCAAAATCGCTATTATCGGGCAACCGAATGTGGGTAAGTCATCCTTGCTGAATGCATTGGTAGGTGCAGAACGCAATATCGTTTCAGATATTGCCGGTACCACCCGCGACACCATTCACACCCATTACAACATGTTCCAGAAGGACTTTATGCTGATCGATACCGCAGGTATCCGGCGTAAAACCAAGGTGAACGAGGACCTGGAGTTTTACTCTGTGATCCGTGCCATCAAGGCGGTTGATGAATCTGATGTGGTGATGTTGCTGCTGGACGCTGAAAAGGGCGTAACGGCACAGGATCTGAGCATTTTTAGTCTCGCTACCCGTAAAGGTAAAGGCATCGTAGTACTGGTAAACAAATGGGATACCGTTGAAAAAGGCACCAATACTGCGAGAGATTACGAAAAGGAACTGAAGCAACGCCTGGCACCATTCTCCGACGTGCCGGTTATCTTTACTTCTGTCATAGAAAAGCAGCGTATTTTCAAAGCCATCGAAACCGCGCTGGAGGTGTATGACAACCGCAAACGCAGGATACAGACTTCCGTGTTGAATGAAATACTGCTGAAAGCGATTGAAGCTTATCACCCGCCGGTAGTAAGAGGTATTCCTATCCGCATTAAATATGTAACGCAGCTGCCTACGCATACGCCGGCATTTGCCTTTTTCTGTAACCTGCCGGACGATGTGAAAACGCCGTATCGTAACTACCTGGAAAACCAGATCCGTTCGAACTTCAACTTCACCGGAGTACCATTAAAGATATTTTTCAGGAAAAAATAGCCGTTTTTGCTTAAAAAGAGATGACAGGATTTTGTAATTTGTAAAATTTGTCTACCTTTGCGGCGGTTTTAAAAATAAAACAAACAAAAAATGAAAAAAGTATTCGTATTCGCTGTTGCTGCAGGTATGTTCTTTGTAGCTTGTAACGGTGGTAGCACTCCAGCTGCTGATTCTACTGCAACTCCTGCTGTTGACACAATGAACGCTGCTCCAGCTGCAACTGCTCCAGTTGATTCTGCTGCTCACGTTGATTCTGCTGCTACTGTAGCTCCAGTTGATTCTGCTGCTGCTGCAACTCCAGCTAAGTAAGAGATTATTATATCACATAATATATCTTTCTTGCAAGAAATTAAGAAGCCCATCGCTTATGCGGTGGGCTTTTTAATTATACGGGGTTTACTTGCCGGGGATTTTTTTCTTGCCCAGGATTAACGGTGATTATGATGATTTTCAGGATTTTTTTCTTTTTGATTTTAAAAGATTTGGGAAGATGTAAGCGGATTTGCTTATATCTTCCCAAATCTCTTTTAAAATCAAATCAATCACAAGAAAAAATCCTGAAAATCATCATAATCACCGTTAATCCTGGGCAAGAAAAAAATCCGCGTTAATCTTCGATAATGCTCGCCAGGTTCATCAGCTCGTCCTGTTTATACGCATCTTTATCATCCTGGAAGCATTTGGCCAGTTCTTCCAGCAGGAATTGGATGATCTGCTTATTGGATTGCGGTTTGAAGTAGGAGGGTACAGATGGTACAGATACTCTTTTGAGATAGGTATCCACATCCTGTTGTGTATAGATCTGACCTTGTATCGGGTCAATGAAAAATAAGATCCGGTGGTCTGCAGGGTCTACCGGTGTTGAGAAATCGATATAGCTATCGAAATAAGCGAGGATAAACTGTCGTGGTATATTTACTGCATACACCGGTAAATCCAGCATACTGCAAAGGCTTTGGTAAATGATACCGTTGGTGACAGGATTCCCTTTTTTGGATTCGATCACCTGGTTTATAAAAAACTGGTTTTTGCGCTGATAGGAAACTTCTTCTCCTTTGAGGCCAAAATAGTTATAGATCATGCTGTTCAGCACGTTGATCTGTTCGAGTGGCGTAAGGTAGTTATTCAGTTCGAGCCAGATATTGCGTTTAATCCGGTCTATTTCTGTGATGATCTGTGAATCGATCAGGTCGGGAAACTGGTACCTGGCGGCCAGTATGGCGCCCTGCATGAGGTCGTGCGTATCTGAAAGTCCCCATGCACGCAACGCAGCCTGCAAATCCTGGTAATGTACCCGGTGAATCAGCAGTTCTATCCGTTCCTGAATAGCCTCGTCAATTGTATTCTCCCACAAATTCTCCAGGTTGGGGATAATATCTTTACCGTACAGTAATATTTTACTGGCTACCGTATCAAATACCTCCAGATCCGGATCATCCAACAGGTGGAACAAAGCGTTTATTTCTCTGTTTTCGTTCATACCATTATTATGATCATGTGGTAATCATCAAATAATGTGATCCTGTTGGCAAATTAAATAATAAGCATATCACTCACACTGCAGTTATTATCATTGCCTCCATTTTCCATCTTATTCTTACCACTGCGTTATTCAGCTTTCTTCTTCCTGGGTGGCGCTTTCTTTTTAGGCGGATTCGCTTTGGCTTCTTCAATGATGGCCTTAGCTTCTTCTACTGTTAAATCGGCTGCCGTATCTATTTTTTCCTTTGGTATTTTAAAGTTCTTCAAACCCTGTTTGATGTAAGGGCCATAAGGTCCTTTCAGGATCTGTATTTTTTCTTTTTCAAATATTTTGATGGTGCGTTCATCTTTTGCCGTACGTTTTTCAGCAATCAGCGGCGCTACTTCATCCAGTTCTACGGTGTACGGATCCATTTCCTTTTTCAGCGAATAGAACTTTTTATCATGCTGGGCATATGGGCCAAACCGGCCAATATTCACCACTACATCGGTACCTTCAAACAGCCCCAGGTTACGGGGCAATTTAAACAATTCCATGGCTTCTTCCAGCGAAATGGTTTCAATACTTTGTGTGGCCTTTAATTTTGCAAAACGGGGCTTTTCCTCATCTTCCACACTGCCTATCTGGATCATAGGACCATAACGGCCCATACGTGCCACAATAGGCTTACCGGAAGCGGCATCTGTTCCCAGCGGACGTTCTCCTTTTACCCGCTCTGCATTTTCGAGCGTGTTTTCCACATCTTTGTGGAAAGGAAAATAAAATTCCTTCAGCATATTGTTCCACACCTTTTTACCACTGGCGATTTCATCAAACTCTTCTTCAATTTTGGCGGTAAAGCCGTAGTCCATTACGTTGTTAAAGTATTGGTTGAGGAAGTCGGTAACGATCATACCCAGATCGGTCGGGAACAGTTTTGATTTTTCGGCGCCGGTATTTTCAGATTCGGTCTGTTTGCTGATCTTATCAGCTTTCAGCACCAGGATGCGGAAATCTCTTTTAATACCTTCTTTATCTCTTTTTTCTACATAGTTACGCTTCTGTATAGTGGTAATGGTAGGCGCGTAGGTAGAAGGGCGGCCGATGCCCAGTTCTTCCAGTTTCTTTACCAGGCTGGCCTCTGTATAACGTGGCGCCGGGCGGGAGAATCTTTCAGTAGCCTTCATTTCTTTCAGGTCGAGCGATTGTTTTACCGCCAGTGGTGGTAATGAACCTTCCTGCTCATCTTCCTGTTCTTCCTCGTCGTCGTGGCTTTCCATATATACTTTGAGGAAGCCGTCAAATTTCAGTACTTCTCCGCTGGCTGTCAGCTCTTCGTGGTTGGTAGAGATATCGATTTTGGCGATGGTCTTTTCCAGTTCCGCGTCGGCCATCTGGCTGGCGATGGTACGTTTCCAGATCAGTTCGTACAGTTTACGGGTATCGCTATCCTCTACGGTGGTGTTTTCCATGTAGGTAGGACGGATGGCCTCATGCGCTTCCTGTGCGGATTCATTTTTATTTTTGAATTTACGGTGCTGATGGTATTTGTCGCCGAAACTCTTTTTAATCGCTTTCTCAATTTCACCTACCGCGGTATCAGACAGGTTTACGGAGTCCGTACGCATATAGGTGATATTACCGCTTTCATACAGCTTCTGGGCCAGCAGCATGGTTTTAGAAACGCTGTAGCCTAATTTCCGGCTGGCTTCCTGCTGCAGGGTAGAGGTGGTAAATGGCGCTGCGGGCGATTTTTTACCTGGCTTTACCTGTATGTCTTTTACCGTATAGGCGGCGGCCACACACTGCTGCAGGAATTTCTCCGCGTCTTCGGCTGTTTTAAATTTGCCGGGACCGTCTGCCTTGAAGGAAATATTTTTACCATTGATGTCTTTTCCTGTAAAATAGGCTTCTACTTTAAAGGTGCTGACAGACTGGAAGTGGTTGATTTCTCTTTCCCGTTCTACGATCAGTCGTACCGCTACGGACTGTACACGACCAGCAGAGAGGGAATTACGCATGCTCATTTTGCGCCACAATACCGGGGAAATTTCAAAACCCACAATACGGTCCAGTATACGGCGGGCCTGTTGTGCGTTTACGCGGTCCATATCCAGCTTGCGTGGATGCTGTACTGCATTTTCTATTGCCGGTTTGGTGATTTCATGAAAAACAATACGTTTGGTTGTTTTCGGATCCAGGTGCAACACCTCACACAAATGCCAGGAAATGGCTTCTCCCTCACGGTCCTCATCCGTTGCCAGCCATACTTCGTCAGTATCTTTCGCCAGCTTCTTCAGCTCCTTTACTACCTTTTCCTTATCTTCCGGTATAACATACTTAGGCTTAAAGTTATTTTCTATGTCAATCCCCATGTCATCCTTCTCCAGATCACGGATGTGACCGAAGCAGGACTTGACTTCGAAGTCTTTGCCCAATATTTTTTCGATGGTCTTGGCTTTCGCCGGGGACTCAACTATAACTAAATTTTTTGCCATGTATGCTTCTTTAATATGCTGCTAAATACGCAAAATTCTGTTAAATAATTACTTCAAGGAATTCCGCAATAATATAAAAGTACCGTCAAATTAAAAAATAAGGTCACTTTTAAACGTTAAAATAGGTTGTAATGTAATGAAAAAAACGGGGACCCGCTAAAACACGTATATTTAAAGAATTACGAATTATGAATTACGGATTTCCAGGGAGATTCCCCGTTTTTCTCCCATAAAGCGTAATTCGTAATTTGTAATTCGTAATTCCCAATTCTTTCAATCATGGATATAGTCATCATTGGTACTGGTAATGTTGCATATTGCTTTGGACAGCTCTTAAAAATTCATGGCCACCAGATCAAGCAGGTAGTGAGCCGGCAGCTGACGCATGCGCGGGAGCTGGGTGAAATGCTGAATGCCTCCTATACCGACGATTTGCTGGATATTAATATGGAGGCCGACGTTTACCTGCTGGCCGTAAGTGATGCCGCCATTGCGGAGTTAAGCGACCAGCTGCGCCTGGGCAAACGCATTGTGGCACATACTGCCGGTGCCGTGCCGTTGGGAGCCATCTCGCGGATCTCTGCCAATACGGGTGTATTATATCCTTTACAATCTATCCGTAAGGAAATTAAAAGTTATCCACCTATCCCGGTGATGCTGGAGGCCAGCAACGATGAAGTACTGCGCCGTTTACAGGCCCTCGCCCAAAGCATTTCAGGCAGTGTTACCGTTACCACCTCCGCCCAGCGGCTTAAATATCATCTCACGGCGGTGCTTTGCAATAATTTCACCAACCACCTGATTGCCCAGGCTAAGGCTTATTGTGAAAAAGAGGAGCTCGATTTTACCCTGTTGCAACCTATTATAAAGGAGACATTTGACCGGCTGGAGAAATACCCGCCCGAAACCGTGCAAACCGGTCCGGCCCTCCGCCAGGATGAAACTACCATGAGCCTGCACCGGGACCTGCTGGCCGGCAACGAATACCTGCAGCTGGTGTACCAGGTTATGTCAGATGCGATTTACCAGTTCCACCATAAATAGAATTACGAATCAGGAATTAGGAATTACGGATTTGTGGGTAGATGGTTGCTTCATTCCTACCCGCAAATCCGTAATTCGTAATTCCTAATTCGTCATTTCTAATTCGTAATTCTTTACTTTTGGCCCCATGAACGTATTGGCTTTATTTAAATCTATTACCACTTTTGTGCTCGATGTAGATGGCGTACTCACGGATGGTACCCTGCAGTTGCTGCCGGGGGGAGAAATGTCCCGCAGGATGAATATCAAGGATGGCTATGCCTTACAGCTGGCGGTGAAGAAAGGCTACAGGGTGGTGATCATCTCCGGAGGAAAATCAGAAAGTGTAGTAAGCAGGTTACAGGGGCTTGGGATCAAAGACATTTATACCGGTGTACATGATAAGCAGGAAAAACTGCAGGATTATGTATTTGAAAATGAGCTGCGCTGGGAAGAGATATTATATATGGGAGATGATATCCCGGATTATCTGCCTATGCAGCTCGTAGGATTGCCCACCTGCCCGGGAGATGCCGCGGCAGAAATAAAAAGTATCTCAAAGTATATTTCCCCTTTCCCCGGTGGCCAGGGGTGCGTGCGGGAAGTCATGGAAAAAGTGCTGAAACTGAATGGACATTGGTTAATGGATGAAGGAATTGCATCGAAATAATAAAAGAAAAAACTATGAAGCTTTGGGCTGCATTTTTTAAACTGATCAGGTACCCGAACCTGATCTATATTGGCCTTACCCAGTTTTTACTGCAATATTGCGTAGTAGAACCTGTACTGCGCAGCTCCGGTGAAGAACCCTCACTGCCTGTTCCCCAGTTTATTTTACTCAGTTTGTCTACCGTACTGGTGGCTGCTGCCGGTTATATCATCAATGACTACTTCGATATTAACATCGACATTGTTAATAAGCCGGATAAAATGGTGCTGGACAAGATCATCAGCCGCCGCTGGGCGATGGCCTGGCATACTATCCTTAACATGACCGGGGTATCCCTGGGTTTTATGGTGGCTTTTAAAACGGGGCAGTTTTACCTGGGCTTTACACAGGTGATCTGTTCGCTGCTGTTATGGTTTTATTCCACCTCTTTTAAAAGACAGGTGCTGATCGGTAACGTGGTTATTTCCCTGTTAACGGCGCTGGCGGTGGTAGTAGTAGGATTTTATGAGAAGCAGATCTACCATAGTTTTGAAGCGATTATGTCGGCTACCGGCAGAAAGCTGATACAGATTATTGGAGTGTATGCGCTGTTTGCCTTCCTCATTTCCATGGTGCGGGAAATTGTGAAAGACCTGGAAGACATGATGGGCGACAGCAAAGATGGTTGCCGTACGTTGCCCATTGCCTGGGGTGTGCTGGCCGCCAAACGCTTTTGTAATATGTTGTTGCTGGCATTAGCCATCATCATCCTGGCGGTGGAAATAAGGGTGTGGATATTAGGCTGGTATATTGCCATCGGTTATTTATTGTTGTTTGTACAACTGCCATGCCTGTACGTTTATCTGCGGTTGAAGCAGGCTACTTTACCGGAGCACTATCACAAAGTGAGTTCCCTGGTGAAAGTGGTGATGTTAACGGGTATTTTATCCATGATATTTTTTAAAATTTATTTATAGAGATGTATAAAGGTGAATCGGTTATCCTGGCGTCGCAGTCGCCCCGCAGAAAGCAGCTGCTGGAGCAGGCGGGTGTGCCTTTCCAGGTGAAGGTAGTAGAAACCGCAGAAACATTTCCGCCGGAACTGGCCGTACCGGATATACCGGTGCATATTGCCCGTCAGAAGGCGGCGGCTGTGCGCGAACTGTGTGCTGAAACAGATATTATTGTAGCTGCCGATACAGTAGTGGTGCTTGATGATACCATCATCGGCAAACCGAAAGACAGGAATGATGCCATCGACATTCTTTCCCGTCTCAGCGGGCGCGAACATCGTGTAGTCACTGGCGTTATTATCCAACAGGCCGCAAAAGAAGTGGCTTTTTCGAAAACAACAGCGGTACACTTCAAACCACTCACGCTGGAGCAGATCACTTATTACGTGGATCAGTATAAGCCTTTTGATAAAGCGGGCGCTTATGCCATACAGGAATGGATCGGCGCTGTGGGGATTGATAGTATCAACGGTTGCTTTTACAACGTAATGGGATTACCGGTGAGCAGGGTGGTAGAGGAGCTGGAACTTTTTTGTCTTCCCCGGGATTAGACTGATTTTGATGATTTAAGGATTATATTTTTACAGGATTAAAAAGATTAGCGAAGGCGGAAGCGGATACCCACTTTACCTTCGCTAATCTTTTTAAAATCATCAAGGAAAAAATCCTTAAATCATCAAAATCAGTCTAATCCTGGGCAAGACAAAATCCTGGGCAAGAAAAAAAACCGCGCTGGGACCAGCGCGGTAATCGATTGGTTTTTGCTTATTTAGTTATTTTATTCCAATACCAGGAGATTCACATTTTTATTTTTCAGCCAACCTGCTTCTCTCAGTTTCTGTAAGTTGATAGTCCCTACCACATAACGCCACTCCGTAGATTCGTATTTTTCAGAGATGTTGAAAAACTCTGCCAGATCTACCTGGTCGGGTGTTTTGTAGCGCAGGTAAACTTTCAGATTTACATCGTTGGTAAAGCTGGGCTGGTTGTTTTGTTTGATTTTTTTATACTCATAGCGGTAGTTGTACACCAGGGCGGAGATATCCGAGAGTACAGCGCTGCCGGTGGCGGTACCACCTGCACCTTTACCTACAAAGAATTGTTTGTCGGTGAATGCGCTTTCCAGCAGGATACCATTGTATTCATTGTACACATCATAAAGCAGGTTATGCTCTTTGATGAGGTGTGGCAGTACGTACGAGGACACGTGCCCGTTCTGACGGCGACACTGGGCGATCAGTTTGATGGTACAGTTTCTCTGTTTGGCAAACTGTATGTCGAAGTCATTGAGGTGATGGATACCGAAATTGAATACTTCTTCCGGTTTTACGAATGTACCGAAGGCATGGAGGAGGAGGATCACAATTTTGAATTTGGGATCATATCCTTCGATGTCGAGGGTAGGGTCAGTTTCGGCAAACCCCAGGTCCTGCGCCTGTTGCAGGGCGGTGGTGAAGCTGAGGTTTTCTTCAAATATTTTTGTCAGAATATAATTCGTAGAGCCGTTACAGATACCTTCTACGGCATTGAGCAGGTCATTGTCGTAATATTCTTCCAGGTTGCGGATAATGGGAATACTGGCGCAGCTGGAGGCTTCATACAGGAACGGTACTTTATTTTCTGCCTGCAGCTGGTACAGCGCCGGCAGGTTTTCAGCGATCATGCGTTTGCTGGCGCTTACAACTGCTTTGCCGTTGCGCAATGCGGTGCTTACGATTTCAAAGGCTGCTTCGGTGTCATTGATCAGTTCTACTACTACGTCAATGGTAGGATCTTCGAGAATTTCATTCTTATCGGTCGTAAAATAGCTGCTATCGATAGGTCTTGATTTATTAGGGTCTTTAATACAGATTTTTTTGATCCTTGCATTAATACCTTTTGTTCTGTTCAAAACCTCGTAGAGTCCTTGTCCTACGACACCAAATCCGAAAATACCTAAATTGATGGTCTTGTTTTCCATACTTTTTTTTGAGCTTGCAGCCTTTAGCAATAGTTTTTGGTTACCGGAGATGATCAGTTTCCGAATGGCCAGGTGTTGTACTACCCACTAGCGGCTTTATTGTAAAACAGTAATTTGCTTGCCTGCCGGATGGTTTAATTTATCCAGCGCCTGTTTCAGGTCGTTGATCAGGTCATCGGCATCTTCGATACCTACCGACAAACGGATACAGGAATCCTGTAGACCTGTTTTTTTCCGGAAATCTTCCGGTATGTTACGATGCGTCATGGTGGCCGGATGGGCCAGCATACTCTTCACGCCGCCGAAGCTTTCTGCCAGTTTAAACAGTTTGGTGGCGTTTACGATGCGGATCGCGTTTTTGATATTGTCGCTTTTCAGGGAAAAGCTCACCAGTGCGCCGTAGTTTTTTTGTTGTTTACGGGCAATGTGGTGGTTTTTATGCGTAGCCAAACCGGGATAATATACTTTATCGATAGCCGGGTGTGTGGCCAGCCAGTTAGCGATGGCGCCGGCGTTGCTGCATTGTTTTTCCAGCCGCAGGTAAAGTGTTTCCACTCCGCGTATGGTAAGCCATGCTTCAAAGGGACTGAGTATACTACCGGAAATATTCTGGTTATAACGGATCTGGTCTGCCAGTACTTTACTGTTTACCACTACCAGTCCGGCGATGACATCACAGTGACCGGCCAGGTATTTGGAGGCGCTGTGGATAACGATATCGGCGCCCAGTGTAAGTGGTTGTTGCAGTAACGGGGTACTGAAAGTATTGTCTACTACCAGCAGGATATTATGTTGTTTGGCAATTTTGCTGATAGATTTTATATCAGAGATGCGTAGTGTTGGATTGGTGGGCGATTCCAGCCAGATGATCTTTGTATTGGGTGTAATGGCGCCCAATACTTTATCGATGTTGCTGGTATCTACAAAATTAACTTTGATACCAAAGCGTTCAAACATGTGGTTAAATATCTGGAAGATGCCGCCGTAGGTATCTTCCACCGCCATGATTTCATCGCCGGTTTTTAACAGCTTCAGTACCGCATCTATGGCCGACATACCGCTGGCAAACGCGAAGCCGGCAAAGCCTTCTTCAAGGTTGCAGATCAGGTCTTCCAGCACTTTTCTCGTGGGGTTGTTTGCCCTCGAAAATTCAAAGCCTTTATTGATGCCGGGTGATTCCTGCACAAAGGTGGATGTTTGATAGATAGGGACTGAAATGGCGCCTGTCAGTTCGTCTACCGGAATGCTATGAATCAGTTGTGTAGCTGTTTTCATGTTATAAATTATTTTTAATGATGTTCAATGTCACAATTATCTGCTGCAACTTTATCATTAAAGATCAACTTAAACAACAACAAATCCATGAAAGGGTGGGAGCGGGCATAAAAAAAGCTCTTCCATATGTTGGAAGAGCTCTTTTAGAAAGTTATATATATCTGTGAAGTATTATCTCTGCCAACTTATCTTTCCCCGATTTGCACCGGGGCAGGAATTAGCACCTTTTTCCTGATCATAAAAATCAGGAAAGGTTGCTAAGGCATCGCAGGGCCAAGTCCCTCCGCCTTTCTGGATAAGTGATGTGTAAGAACTGGCGCAAAGGTAATATCACTTTCATCAGATTTCCAAATTGAATCAGTAATTTATTTATTAATTGATGTTTTATTACCTTTACATGATATTATTTTAATACCCAACCATATCTTATGTTTGTTAACCCGTTGCTCTCAGAGGAGCTATTCCAGCACATCTGGGCTTTCCGGCTGTTCAGGCAGGATCATCTCACCACTACAGGTGGGGAGCCCGTTCAGATCTTATATCCCGGCCTTCATAATCATCATGGCGGGCCAGATTTTTCGGCGGCAAAAATCAGGATAGGCAATACTTTATGGATGGGACAGGTGGAGTTGCACCTGCGTACATCCGACTGGTTCCGGCATGGACATCAGCATAATCAACAGTACGGGCGGATTATCCTGCATGTGGTGTTTGTGCATGACATGCCTGCCGATCGTATTCCGGGTGTGCCCTGCCTGGAATTACAGCAATACATCCCCAAGCTGTTGCTGCAGCGGTATGAACAGCTGCGGCAGCTGGCGCCCTTTGTGCCCTGTGCCCCGCACGCCGCTTCGGTACCTTCCCTTACCTGGCTCAGCTGGAAGGAGCGGCTGCTGGCCGAGCGCTGGGAGCGCAAAATGAACAGTTTCCGCGCGTGGCTGCAGAGCAATCACCGGAACTGGGAGGAAGTTTGCTACTGGGCCGTGGCACAAAGCTACGGCACCCCTGTAAACGCGCTTCCGTTACTGCAGCTGGCCCAGTCGCTGCCTCATACGCTGCTGATGCGGCACCGGCATCATACCCTGCAGGTGGAAGCCCTGGTGTTTGGGCAGGCCGGCATGCTGGATGTACCCCATATAGATGCTTATGCCCTGCAGTTGCAGGATATCTTTTGTCATCTGCGGCATAAATACCGTCTTTGCCCGATGGCGTTGCACAGCTGGAACTGGCTTCGCATGCGCCCCGCGTCCTTCCCTACCATGCGGCTGGCCACCTTTGCGGCGCTGCTACAGCAAACCACCCACCTGTTTTCCAGCATACTGGAAGCCTCCCGGCTGGAGGAGCTGGAACAGCTGTTTTTCGTACAGCCATCGGCGTACTGGCATACGCACTACCGTTTCGGACAACCCGTACCTAATACCCACCGTCCCGGTAAACAGGCCGTGCATGGCATTTTAATCAACACCGTGCTACCACTGTTGTTCCTGTATGGTCTGGAAAAAAATCTTAAATATTACCAGGAGAAAGCGCTGCATTTCCTGCAACAGCTGCCGGCAGAAAAAAACAGCATTACCAACAGCTGGGTACAATTGGGGATAACGCAGGAAAGCGCTATGGAGTCGCAGGCGTTGCTGCAGCTAAAGCAGTACTACTGTGATGAAAAAAGATGCCTGCATTGCGCGGTGGGAGTGAAAATTTTGAGTGGAACGTGAGCAGGATTTTTTTCTTGCCCAGGATTAAACTGATTTTGATGATTTAAAGGATTTTTTCTTTTTGATTTTAAAAGATTTGGGGAGATATAAGCGTATGTCTACTTAAATCTTCCAAAATCTTTTAAAATCCTTCAAATCACAGGAAAAAAATCCTTTAAATCATCAAAATCAGTTTAATCCCGGGCAAGACAAAATAGTTACCAGTTAAATGTAACGTCCTGCACCAGCTCGGGATGCACGCTTTTTGCCACCGGGCAGTTGAGCGCAGCTCTTTCCAGGATGGTTCTTTCTTTCTCGCCCAGGTTATGACCGGCGGGGAAATCAAATACTACGTTAACACCGGTGATACGGCGGGGTTCTGTTCCCATGATCTTCAGCACGCTTACTTTGGTGCCATCGATGGCCCAGTTACTTTCCCTGGCCTTGATGCCCATGATGGTGAGCATGCAGGAGCCCAGTGCAGCGGCTACGAGGTCGGTTGGAGAGAACCTTTCTCCCTTACCATTGTTATCAACAGGTGCGTCTGTTTCTATAACAGTGCCTGATTTCAAATGGGTGGCGGTAGTGCGCAATTCCCCGTTATAGATGATAGATGCGGTTTGCATAGTCTGTTTTTTAATGATCAAGCCGTAAAATTAAATGTATTTTCAGTATAACTGCAAGATGGAAAAGGGGAAGCGTTGTTAAACTAAAAAAAAATTAGCTACGTTTGTAATATATACATAACAATACCTTTGTTCAAGCGTTTATTTACTATAATAATAGCCCACTGTGAAAAAAATATACGTAATCCTGTTTTTAGCAACATTATCCGGTGGTTTGTTTGCGCAAACTACCAATACCACCAGCACTTCGCCACAACAAAAGAAAAGCGATAAGGAGCAGCGTAAATTGAAAAAGATCGCCATTTTCCGGGAACAGGAAGAAGGAGAGAACGTGTTTCAGCGCGACTTTTCCGTGGGAGGCCGCCTGAATACCGATGGCTGGGGTGGTTTTGTGGAAATGGGATATAGAAAAAGCAGGAAAAAGGTCAATTATTTCCAGTTTGAATTCGGGGAAAAGAAAAGCAACAAAGAAGTAAAGAAGAGCAGCGGCAATTCATTTACCCAGCGTCCTTATATTTTCGGTAAACAGAATAATTTCTACCAGGCCAAGCTGGGCGTGGGACAGCGTTACCTGATCGGCGGCAAGGGGAATAAGAACGGGGTAGAGGTGGATGCGATCTACTATGGCGGTATCTCCCTGGGACTGTTGAAGCCCTATTACCTGAATATGATCACCGAAGATGGTTCCAATAAAGACGTGAAATTTGATCCTGCCAACCCTGATGCCTTCCTGGCCATGCAGAATATCAACGGCGCAGGCGGTTTTGGGAAGGGCTGGAGCGACCTCTCCGTAGTACCAGGTTTACATGCCAAATTGGGGATGCGTTTCGACTGGGCCCACTTTAACGAGGTGGTAAGCGCCCTGGAAGTAGGGGTAAATGCGGAAATGTATAGTAAAAAGATTCCAATTATGGTGGTGGCAAATGGGGTAGACCATAATAAACAGTTCTTTTTCAATGGATATGTGAGCATCCAATTCGGGAAGCGCTGGAATAAGAGATAAGTGTTAACTTTGCTTTTCTAAAGAAAGGAATAAGCGATGCAAGAACTACCCGTAATAGCCGCCGAACCGGCTACAACAAGAGTGAAAAAGCCAGACTGGCTGCGCGTTAAATTACCCATAGGCGAGAACTACAAACAGGTGAGAAGCCTGGTAGATACCCATAAATTACATACCATCTGTGAAAGCGGTAACTGCCCGAACATGGGCGAGTGCTGGGGCGCCGGCACCGCTACTTTCATGATCCTGGGAAATATCTGCACCCGCAGTTGCGGCTTTTGTGCCGTAGCTACCGGTCGCCCGGAGGCGGTGGATTTCGATGAACCTCAACGCGTGGCAGAAGCCATTTACCTGATGAAAGTAAAACATGCCGTTATCACCTCTGTAGACAGGGATGAACTGAAAGACGGCGGTTCTATCATCTGGGCCAATACCATCAACGCAGTAAGGGCTTTAAATCCCAATACCACCATGGAAACCCTGATCCCGGATTTCCGCGGTCAGTGGGAAAACCTCCAGCGTATTATTGATGTGGCGCCTGAAATCGTATCTCATAACCTGGAAACCGTAGAGCGTTTAACCAAACAGGTAAGGATACAGGCAAAATATCACCGCAGCCTGGAAGTGATCCGCCGTTTGAAAGAAGGCGGCATGCGTACCAAGAGCGGTATTATGCTGGGCCTGGGCGAAACCAAGGAAGAAGTGGTACAGGCTATGCAGGATCTGTACGACAACGGTTGCGATGTAGTGACGCTGGGTCAGTACCTCCAACCTACTCCCAAACATTTGCCCGTGGCACGCTTTGTACATCCCGATGAATTTGCCGAATTACGCGAGATAGGTTACAACATGGGACTGGACTACGTAGAGTCCGGACCGTTAGTAAGATCCTCTTATCATGCGGAAAAACATATTGTCAGCGGTCGGAATAAAGGATGACCGGAATTGATTTTCACGTAATTGTTAAAATCCACCCAAAAGGGTGGATTTTTGTTTTCATAGCAGTATCTTAGCGCCCGAATTGATTTTACCTAAGCAACAAAATGATTGTTGTCTAACCTACTTCTCTGTTATACGTTGTATTCAGATACCTGGAACCACACCTGGAAACCGTGATGCCCGGTTTCAGATTATTTTGAATAAGCAACTCTCTAATCAACCTGCCTGTTTGCTGTAGTGATTACAGCTTAACATGTTTTTGCGGTAATAAGAATGCTATATAGAAGACCTCTATATAGAAAATAAAGAATAATGATGCCGTGCTGTGAAGCTTTTAGCTTTTAGCCATTAGCCATTGCTTTTAGCTTTCAGCTTTCAGCTCTTTTTTGATGCTGGTATTATTTTCTTTCGATTGGTACAATGATGAACTGAATGTCAAAAGCCTTTTATGAAAAGAGCATTTTATTTGTTAGCTGTGTCCTGTGGGTTATTGATTTCCCCGCAGTTATTTGCACAGCAATCTACGGACTCCCTGTTAACCAGTGCTACCCTGCAGGAATGCATCCGCTATGCTATCGCACACCAGCCGGTCATACGCCAGTCGCTCATTGATGAAGCCATCACCGACAGAACAGTGAAAAGTAAACTGGCTGACTGGTATCCGCAGATTAACCTGGATTATAATATCCAGCATTATCTTGAACTGCCCACGTCCATATTTGGTGGCAATCCTACCAAAGTGGGTGTGGCCAACACTTCTACCGCGCAGTTCGCACTCAATCAAAACCTCTTTACCCGCGATCTGTTGCTGGCCACAAATACGGCAAGGGATGTACGAAAACAGAGCCGGCAAACCACTACGCGCAACCAGATCGACCTGGTGGCCAATGTCAGCAAAGCCTATTATGACGTACTGCTCACCGCAGAACAGATTAAAGTACTGAGTGAAGATATTACCCGCCTGGAGCGCAGTCTGAAAGATGCGAATAACCAGTACGCGAGTGGAGTGGTAGATAAAACTGACGCCAAGCGCGCCACCATTTCCCTGAACAATGCCCGCGCCCAGCAAAAAGCAGCCAGGGAACTGGTGACTGCTAAACAGGCATATCTCAAGGAGTTAATGGGGTATCCTGCCAATGCCGGCGATGTGCCTTTAGTGCAGGATTCATCTTCGGTAGCGGCACAGGTAACCGGGGCAGACACCTTGCTGGTGGCCGACTATAAAGGCAGGATAGAGTACCAGTTACTCCAGACACAGGAAAGCCTGCAGCGTGCCAATGTGAGGTATAACAAATGGAGCTATCTGCCTACCGTATCAGCCTTTATTAACTACGCCTTTGCTTACCAGAGCGCTGATTTCGGCAAGTTATACAGCCAGGATTTTCCCAATTCTTTGCTGGGATTGAAATTGTCGCTGCCTATTTTCCAGGGTGGAAAGCGGGTGCATAATATCCGGATGGCGGAACTGCAGCTGCAGCGTACACAATGGGATTATGCCGCGCTGAGAAGCCAGATCAATTCGCAGTATGCGCAGGCAATGGCAACATACAAGAGTAATTACAACGACTATCTCACATTGAAGGAAAATGTGCAGATGGCAAAGGATGTATATGATATGTTACAGCTGCAGTATAAAGAAGGTATTAAAACCTATCTCGATGTACTGATATCTGAAACAGAGCTGCGCTCCGCGCAACTGAACTTCTACAATTCCATGTACCAGGTACTGTCCAGCAGGATAGATCTGCAAAAAGCATTAGGAACCTTAACAGCTAATTATTAAATGGTAACCGGAACGGATATGAAAAAAATGAACAACATTGTCTTAATCAGCGCTGCCAGTATCCTGGGCTTTTCTGCCTGCAGTGGTCCTGCCAAAAAAACGGCGCCTGTAATGCCCCCTACACCAGTAAATATCACGGAGGCATCCGTAGCACCGGCCGTTTATTACGATAAATATCCCGCTACGGTAGTTGCCCTGAACCAGGTGGAGCTGCGTTCCCAGGTATCAGGTTTTATTACCGGTATCTTTTTTAAAGAAGGTGAAGTGGTGCAGAAAGGAAAAACCCTGTATGAAATAGACCGTCGTAAATATGAAGCGGCCTATTTACAGGCACAGGCCAATGTAGCCAGTGCCAGGGCTACTTTTGAAAGAGCGAAGAAAGATGACGACCGTTATCAGCGCCTGGCCGACCAGGACGCGGTAGCCCGCCAGATATTGGATAATGCCAAGGCGACCCTGGAAACTTCCCGCAGCCAGCTGGCTGCCGCAGAAGCCAACATGGCAGCGGTGCGTACCGATCTGGATTATTCCCTGATCAAAGCACCGTTTACCGGACGCATTGGTATTTCCCAGGTGAAACTGGGCGCTCAGGTGAGTCCTGGAACCACCTTGCTGAATACTATCTCCAGTGAAAATCCTATCGCAGTGGATTTTGTGGTAACAGAAAATGATATTCCACGCTTTGCCGAAATGCAGGGAAAGGGTAACGGTAACGATACAACGTTCCGTTTACAATTGTCGGATGGTACGCAATATGTACACGCCGGTAAGATCCTGGCGATAGACCGCGGAGTAGATAACCAAACCGGTACTATCCGCGTACGTATCGAATTCAATAATCCTGACGATAAGCTGAAAGACGGTATGAGCTGCGTGTTACGCGTTTTAAATGCACAGTCGGGCGACCGGGTGATCATCCCCTACAAAGCAATTACTGAACAGATGGGAGAGTACTTTGTATTTGTGGCAAAAGACTCTGTAGCCGCTCAGCAGAAAGTACATCTCGGTCCGCGGCTTGCCGATAAAATAGTGATCATGGATGGCGTACAGGCCGGCGACAAGATCATTATTGAAGGCTTCCAGCGTTTACGCGACGGTGGCAAAATACAGATAGGAATACCAGCAGCACCGCAAGGCGCGGCTGAGAAGAAATAGTTTATCAGTAGAATCAACAGCGAAAGACCATGATTGCAGATACTTTTATAAAACGACCCGTAACAGCAATAGTGATATCTATTGTACTGGTACTGGTGGGCATACTGGCGATGATGAACCTGGCCATTGGGCAGTATCCGGAGATTTCGCCCCCCACCGTACAGGTAACAGGTACCTATACCGGCGCGGATGCACAAACGGTGGAGCAAACAGTGGCTACCCCCGTGGAAGTACAGGTGAACGGTACACCGGGAATGACCTATATCAATACCAACAACACCAGCAGTGGCCAAATGAGTATGACGGTGAACTTCGAAGTAGGTACCGACATCAACATTGCCGCCCTGGATGTGCAGAACCGTGTTGGTATTGCCCAACCTACCCTGCCACAGGAAGTGCAGCGTTTAGGCTTAACTGTTAGGAAGCGTAACCCGAGCATTCTTATGCTGGTAGCCTTGTATTCTCCCAAAGGCACACATGACATCACCTTCCTGGATAACTACACTAACGTATACGTTAAAGATGCCTTGCTGAGAGCAAAAGGGGTGGGTGATATTTTCACGCGTGCCGATGATTTCAGTATGCGCATCTGGCTGAAACCCGATAAGCTGGCGGAAATGGGTGTTACCGCTGATGATATCCGCGCCGCGCTGGCAGAGCAGAATGCACAGATCACCGCCGGCTCCGTAGGAGCGCCGCCGCAGCAAACAGGACAAACCTTTGAATATAACATTTTCACCAAAGGCCGTTTGTCTACACCGGAGGAATTTGGAAATATTATTATCAAAACCCGTCCCTCGGATGGTACGCTGGTATACCTGAAAGATGTAGCCCGTGTGCAACTGGGTAAATTCAACTATGCAGGTAACAACTTCGTGGACGGAAAGCGTGCGGCCTACCTGCTGGTATACCAGGCCCCGGGAAGCAACGCTATTGAAACTGCAAAAAACGTAACGGCCGCCATGGAAGAACTGAAAAAACAGTTCCCCAACGATGTGGCGTATGTAGTGCCTTTTGAATCTGTATCGGTAGTAAAAGTTTCTATCGAAGAAGTATTGCACACCCTGGTGGAGGCGCTTATACTGGTAGTGATTGTGGTATTCCTGTTCCTGCAGAGCTGGCGCGCCACACTGATACCTGTACTCGCTATCCCGGTGTCTATTATTGCCACCTTTATCTTCTTTATACCACTCGGATTTACTATTAACACTTTAACGCTATTCGGTTTCGTACTGGCCATTGGTATCGTGGTGGATGACGCCATTGTGGTGGTAGAAGCAGTGCAGCATAATATTGACCATGAGAAAATGACACCAAGAGATGCGACCGCACAGGCCATGAAAGAAATTTCCGGACCTGTAATTGCGATTGCGCTGATCCTGGCGGCCGTGTTTGTACCGGTAGGGTTTATACCAGGTATCGTGGGTCGTTTATACCAGCAGTTTGCGATCACCATCGCCATCTCTGTAATGATTTCCGCTTTTGTGGCGTTGTCATTAACACCGGCGTTGTGTATCCTGCTGCTGAAGCCGATGCACCTGGATAAGGATTCGAAAGGGCTCAACAAGTTCTTTTTCAAATTCAACCGCTGGTTCGGACATACTACTTCCCGTTATTCTATGGGGGTGAAAAAGAGTATCCGTTACTTCAGGTTTGTGGTAGTGATCCTGGTCTGCATTTTTGTGGGTACCATGATGTTGTTTAAGGCCAAACCTACCGGGTTCATTCCCACAGAAGATGACGGCCGTATTTACATTACGTTTGATCTGCCAGAATCATCTTCCACAGAGCGTACGCTGGCCGTGATGCAGCAAATGATGAAGGACCTGGACAATACGGAAGGCATTGCCCACTATGCCGCGTTGGGAGGTTTGAATGTGGTAAACTTTGCTACCAAATCCAACAGTGCTACTATCTTCTGCCAGCTGAAACCATGGGATGAGCGTAAACCGGATTCCCTGCAGGTTTTTGGTCTCGTGGCCGCATTGCAGAAAAAGCTGTCGAAATATAAAGAGGCAAACGTAGTGGTTATTCCGCCACCGGCCATTCCTGGTTTGGGTTCTACGGCGGGGTTCTCGTTTGTATTGGAACAGAAGGGAAGTGGCGAAGTAAAAGCTTTTGAAGGCGTGTTGCAGAAGTTCCTGCAGGCAGCTAACAGTCGCCCGGAAATAGCCAAAGCATTCTCGTTTTTTACCGCCCGTACCCCTGGTTACCAGTTGGACATAGATCGTGAAAAGGCAAAGAAAATGGGTGTGAAAATATCTGATATTGCGTCTGCCCTGCAAACGTATATGGGTAGTGCTTATATCAATGACTTTACTATCTATGGCCGTAATTTCCGTGTGGTGACGCAGGCAGATTCTACTTATCGTGGCGACATCAAGAACCTGAACCAGTTGTTTGTGCGTAACTCGGCGGGATCTATGGTGCCATTGAGTACGCTCACTTCCTACAAGGTCATTGAAAGTGCCCCGGTGATTTCCCACTATAACCTGTTCCGTTCAGCGGAAATCAATGGTAACCCTGCTCCGGGTTACAGTAGTGGTGATGCTATCAATGCGCTGAAAGAGGTGGCGGCGGAAACATTACCGGATGGATATGGATACGAGTTCTCCGGTTTGAGCCGTGAGGAATTATTGTCCGGTTCTAAAACCGTATACATTTTTGCCTTGTCTATCATCTTTGTGTTCCTGTTCCTGGCAGCTTTGTATGAAAGCTGGTCGGTACCCTTCTCGGTACTGCTGGCCGTGCCTATTGGCGCCTTTGGGGCCATTACGGTGCTTACCTTCCTGCCTAAGCTGAGCAACAACGTATATGCGCAGATCGGGTTGATCACGTTGATTGGGTTATCCGCCAAGAACGCTATCCTGATCGTGGAATTTGCCAAAGAGCGTGTGGATAGAGGCATGGATGTGGTAACAGCCGCCGTAGAGGCAGCAAAACTGCGTTTACGCCCTATCATCATGACTTCGCTGGCGTTCCTGCTGGGTATCCTGCCGCTGGTATTTTCTTCCGGCGCGGGTGCGGAAGCACGTAAAACGATGGGATGGACCGTATTGGGTGGTATGTTTACCGCCACTTTCCTGGCGATCTTTATAGTGCCGGTATTGTACGTGGTGATCACCCGCCTTGCTTATGGTAAAGAGAAACTCCGTAAGATGAAGGAAAATTATCAGTCAGTACCAGAGCATGATATACAGGGAAAACTGTAACTGTGATGCAGGTGATTATGTTGATGATCCTGATGAGGGAAGATGGGTGAGAAGAAGGAAACAGAAGGGGTTATAACTATATATAACGAAGAGGCGTTGCGCAGGCAGCGCCTCTTTTGTTTTTATTCGGGAAGGATACGGTTACCGTCTTTATCAAAATGCCGGGTCAGTTGCCATTCGGTGTCGCCCACCATATACATGGTGCCGGCCACTACCGCGCCCACCGTGATGTAAAGGAACCAGTCTGTTTGACTGGTGAATATCAGCGCACAAGCCACACCGGTAGCCATCAATATCACACCGATCCGCCGGGAAATATAGGCCGCATATTCATTGGCTGAACGCCACATTTCAGGTGTTTTGGTAGACAGGAAACTGCGGTAACCATACCAGGATTTGGTGCTTTTGGGTGGAAAGAGATGGATAACATATCCCATCACAAAGAATAATATACCGGCAAAGATCGCAGCATTGCAGAACGTAGAATGGAGGAAACGCAACAACATGGTCCGGGGGTTTGGTTACCATAAGTTACGAAAAAAAAGCGGACTTTGTCTTTGGGCAGGATTATAAGGATTTTGATGATTTTCAGGATTTTGTTTTTTTGATTTTATAAGAAAAAAAGATTTAGGGAGATCTCCGCGTATATATTCGCGGAGATCTCCCTAAATCTTATAAAATCAAAAAAACAAAATCCTGAAAATCATCAAAATCAGTATAATCCTGCTCAAAGACAAAATCCGCTGCATTTTACTAACAGCTAACAGCTAATAGCTAACAGCTGTAGTTAGTGTTTCGTTGTATCGGCGGCGTTATTCTTCTTTTTAAACAGGCCGTTCAGGGTATTCTTTACAGATTCTCCGGCCTGTTTACCTACATTTTCCAGCGGTTTACCGGCGCCGGTTGAGGTGGAGTCTTTTTTTCCGCTGAGTTGATTTTTTAATTCATTTTTCAGGGAGTTGACCGCAGTGTTTTTGATCTGGTTAAGACTGTCTTTCACCGTGTTTTTCACCGTATCGATTTTATTTTTCACCAGTTCAGCTGCCTGTGCTTTCAGGTTGTTGGCGGTTTCGCGCAGATCGGTTTTTACACTTGGCTTGAGGATATTACCTGCCATTAATACCTGCAGGTGTACGCTGTCGCCCAGGTTTACCGGGATGCCTTTGCTTTGCGCCTGTGAGGCCAGGTTGTTGACGAGGGTATTGCCGGCGGAGCCCATCAGGCTGCGGGGCAATGCCAGCTGCAGGGTGTAATCGAGCGACTGGTCAAAGCCGTGTGAACCGCCGATATTCATTTTGATACCGCCCACTGTAACATTGAACGGATTGATTTTTACACGGCCGTTTTCAAAAGAGAAGTAGTTTTTAATATCACGGAGGGATAAGTCTTTCAGTTGCGCCACATTCAGGGTATTGGCCAGCTGGTCAACCGGGGCAAACTGTTTCAGGAAGCCCTGGATCAGCAGCAGGCTGCCATCGCCGGTGAGCGTGCTGAGGTCGGGCGACATGTCCTTGCCTAATTTACCATGCACGGTTAACTGTGAGGTAATTTTACCGGAAAGGAATTTACCGATCGGCATTAACTTCTGCACCGTGTTAAAGGTGTTGAATGTTTGCTGTACGTCCAGGTTTTGTACGTTATAGGCCAGGTTAATGTCGGGGTTGGTTTTGCTGGCTTTAGTGCTGTAGCTGCCGTTGATTTCCATGGTTCCCTGCAGTGCGTTGGCTTTGAGCTGCTGCATGGTTACCGTTTCATCTTTTACCAGCAGGTTTCCGGCCACGTTGGTCAGATCTGCTTTATCGTAATGAATTTTATTCACGTTAGCCTGTAATCCTATATTGAGATTGGCCGGAACTGCAAAAGGCACGGCAGCAGCTGAATCCTTTTTGGCAGTGGCCGGATCGGCAGCAGCAGGCGTGGTACCCATCCATTTATCGAGATTTATTTCATCTGCCTTGAAGTTAAGCTTACCATCCAGCGGTGCGTTTTTAAACGTATAGGCGAGGAGGTTATTTACTTCTCCGTTTGCTTCAAAGTTGGTACCCAGGTATTGACCGTTCAGGTCCTTTACGGTTACATTTTTAGGATTGAACTGCAAAGAGAGGTTGTTTACTTTTACGCCATCGGGGTAGTCTTTGCTTTTATAAAGCATATTGCTCAATTGCAGGGTGCCGGCGGCATAGAAGCGATCATACTGTTGTTTTTCAATAGCGCTCATATTGCCTTTGGCACTGATGTCGGCATCGAGCAAACCGGATAAATTAGTGCCGGATTCCAGTTTCACAAACTGTGTGATTTTAGACAGGTCCAGTTTCCCCTTAGCAGCAGCATCCACATACATATCGGATACCGGTGTTTTAACTAACAGGCGCAGATCCAGCGGTGTATTATCCATTTCGAGGTGGCCGGTGGGCATATCGATGATGGTATGATCCGGTACGCCATCGGGGTTGCTGACCTTCATGGCGATCTGTATATTTTTTACAGGCTTGGGCAGATCGGGATACTGGAAGAAGCCGTCTTTTACGGAGAGATCCAGTCCAAAGGAAGGCATTTGTACGGGAGAGTAGTTTCCTTTTACAAATCCGTTAAAAGCAGCAGTACCGCTGGTTTTTATCTTATCGAAATCTGTTTTATATACCGCAGGTACTAACGACAACAGGTCTTTAAAATTAGTGGAAGGCGCTTTAAAGCTCATATCCATACCATAGGTAGAGTCATTAACGATTTTGAAAAGACCTTGCAGGGCCAGTTCCAGGTTATTGAGCGATGCTTTACCATCTTTAAAGCTATAGGTACTGGTGTTGTTATCTATCTGGATAGCTGCATCCAGTTTGGTTTTTACCTGTGATAAATAGGGGATCAGTCCATACCTGAAGGTGATGCCATCGGCTACGGTGCTGGTTTGCAGCAGGAACTGGTCCTGGGTGAAATCACCTTTACCCTGGTGGGTTAAACCCGTAATGAGTAGGGCCATATTACCCTGCCTGTCGTCATAGCTGATCCAGGCATCTTCTATTTTGTATTGCTGCAGACTAAGGGCAAATTTACTTTTGCTGGTATCTGCGGGATTGGCGGCGGTAGTATCGGGTTTGGTGATATTCCAGTTGGCGGCGCCATCTTTGTTTACGATAGCGTGTATCCGTGGTTGTATAAGGGCGATGTTATAGATATCCATCTTATCTCCCTTTATTACACTCATCAGGTTGAGGGCTACATCTACCTGTTTTACCGCGAGGAGGGTATCAGCGGCAAATTCGCCGGTACCCACTACCTGTAGGTCTTCCAGGCCAACGGCCAGCCGTGGGAAATGACGGAAGATACTGATATCCACATCTTTAAAATCCACTTTGGCGGTAAGCCGGTTGTTCAGTTCTGTTTTTACTTTAGCTATTATCTTGTCTTTAAAGAAATAGGGTATGGCAATAGCGGCCAGAATCAAGACCACGATTGTGATACCCACAATTTTCAGGATCTTTTTGAGCATAGGTTAATTTTAATTTAGGAGTGAAGATAAGCTTTTTGCTATTTTTGGGCTATGACACCAGAAAGAAAGGAACGGTTACTGTCTGTATTAAAGAGGCGGCAGGCTAATTTAACAGTAGTACTGGAGAATGTACAGGATCCGCATAATGTAGCAGCGGTGATGCGTACATGTGATGCTGTGGGCATACAGGATATTTATGTGATTACAACACGGGCGCCCCGTGTGAAAAAGTGGGGGCATCGCAGCAGCAGTAGTGCGGAACGCTGGCTCACCACCTATCAGTTTGATGATGCTGCTGCCTGTATGGCGGCTTTGAGAAAAAAGTATGATAAGATCCTTACCACTCATCTGGCTACAGATGCGGTTAGTTTATACGATATCGATTTCAGCGGATCGGTGGCGCTGGTATTTGGCAATGAACAAAATGGTGTGAGCGAGGAAGTGAGGAATATGGCCGATGGTAATTTTATTATCCCGCAAATGGGCATTATCCGCTCTCTGAATATTTCGGTGGCCTGTGCCGTGAGTATATATGAAGCCATGCGGCAGAAGACGATTGCAGGGCATTACGCCACGCAGGGATTGCCGGACGCACAGTATAATACGTTACTGGATGAATGGGGTTTTAAGGCAGAAGATCTGCATGATGATGAATGTTAAATTTTCGTTATGGCGCTGACAGGTAAACATTTTGATGTGCAGTTTCCGCTATCCGGGATAGTAAAGCACTTCTATGTGATACAATCAACGGCAGATGATCCGGCCGTTGTCAACCATCTTTCGCCGAGTTATGAGATGATGCTCATTTTCAATTTTGGTGCGCCGGCACGCATTTCATTTGCCGGTGATCCTTTCGATACGTTGCAGGTAGCGCGTGTAGGCGTGGTGGGTCCGTTGAGAAAAATGCTGAATTACGAAATCCTGCCGGGTTCGGATATAGTGGTAACCGTATTTAACCTCGATGGTTTCTACCGCTTATTCCAGTTGCCGGTGGATGAGCTGAATGGAGAAACAGTATATCATCCTGATACGTTTATCCATCAACGCGATTATGAGGAGTTATGGGAGATATTAAACAGGAGTAATGTGCCGGAAGAGAGGATCGGGTTACTGAGCGACTATATACTAACGTATATGCACGACGCAGAAGAAGCGGCGCTTCCCCTGTTGCAGGGGGCTGAATATTTTAACGATCCACTTATCCAGCCTGCGAAAGCTATTGCTGCCGATGCGGATTTATCGGAGCGGTCCATACAACTGAGATTTAAAAAGTATGTAGGATATTCACCCAAGGAATTGTTGCGTTTTCTGCGCTTTAAGCAGGTGATCAATTACCTCATGGAAAACCCGGCAGCGCAGATAGACTGGTATGACCTTATCCACGATTTTGGCTATCATGACCAGAGTCACCTGATCAAGGACTTTCGCCATTTTTTAGGCACCACGCCGGAAATATTTATCAAACAAATTGCGGGGAAGGAATTTTGTACCACCCGGCCGGGACAATATTACTCCTGAAGAAAAGCAAGCCGGCTGTCAGCTTCATGGAAAGATTAATTGTCCGGAATATCGGCTTTTACTATATTAGCTACCTATACAGGATTGATTATTAATGTCTGCCTACCTACCATTTGATGAAATAGTATTGCTCCGTCAACTGTCGAATAATGACAGAAGGGCATTCGAAACAGTGTACAACTATTATTTTCTGCTGGTGTTCTCTTTTTCACTCAAATTCGTGGAAGACCGGCAGGTAGCAGAAGACATCACGTTGGAAACGTTTGTAAAGCTATGGGATAAGCGTAGCAGTTTGGCTGCCGGTTCCAATATCAGCGCATTGCTATATACTATTGCCAGAAATGCCTGTCTGAATCATCTGAGGGATGAGGATCGCATGAATCGCCGCCACCAGGAGCTGGCCAGGCAACAATCCGATGAACAATTGTCGCTGGAGTCATTCAGTGACCCAAGGGAGGAAATTTACCAGCACCTGTACCTGGAAATCGGGAAGCTGCCAGGAAAAATGTCTGACATCCTGCAACTCAGCCTGAAAGGGTTAAAAAATGCTGAAATAGCTGATCAGACGGGGATCAGCGAAAAAACCGTCAGGAATCTTAAAACCGAAGCCATTAAACAACTACGCACCAAATTGCTGAAGAATGAGTTGCTTTGCCTGATTATTCTTCTCTCGCAAAAAAAATAAAAAAACTTCGGGACAATTGGTAAGCGGTGGTGTTTATATCATTACAACCAATACTAAATCGCGTTAATGTCGCCGGAACAGGAACAAATAACAGCTCTCATCCTGAAATATCTCTCAGGAGACCTCACTGTTGAAGAACAGCAGCAATTGGACGCCTGGCTGAATGCCGATGCGAAAAACCGTGCGTTGATGGACGAGTTTCGCAACGAAGCCGCCGTAAAGCAGGAGCTGCTGGACATCTATCATACCAAAACTCGGGTATGGCAGCAACTGCAAGGGTATACCGCCACCAACCTGCGTCCTGTGCGCAATTACCGTAGATGGGCGCTGTATGCGGCCAGCATTTGTTTACTAATAGCGGGCGCATCGCTGTACTTTGCCAATCGCTGGCGTACACCTACATCAAGGCCATTGGCCGTTACCCGGAACGATCAGGCAGACATTCTTTCTCCGGCCAGCAACCGGGCTTATGTAACATTAAGTAATGGCAAAAGAGTGTATATCGACAGTCTGCAGAATGGCGCCGATATTATCCCCGGCAGCAACCTGGCGCAGAAATTATCGCCGGATAAAATTGAATATGCAGGACGTTCCAGGTCCACTGCTCCGGAACTCAATACCATCACCGTTCCCAGGGGGAGCAAGCCTTTGCTCATTGCGCTGCCGGATGGCAGCCAGGTGTGGATAAACGTAGCCTCTACCATTTCCTTCCAGGTGCCGTTTCCTGAAAAAGAGCGCCTTGTCAGCGTTTCCGGAGAGGCCTATTTTGATGTGGCCGGCGCTGCTTCGCAGCCTTTTATTGTAAAAAGTAAAGGCCAGGAAATTAAAGTGCTGGGAACAGCATTCAATATTAAGTCGTACGAAGATGAGTCAACCATAAAAACAACATTAGTAAAAGGAAAAATTCAGATCAGCCAAAATAAGACAGGAACAATGAAAATGCTGACTGCCGGGCAACAAGCCATTTCACCACCAGATGGCCAGTTAATTATTAACCAGGACGTGGATTTGGAAGAAGCCCTCGCCTGGAAAACAAATGTATTTCAGTTCAGGAATGAAGACCTGAAGTCCATTATGCAGCAACTGGGCAGATGGTATGATGTGGACATTGTATACCAGGGGCCGGTACCGGATCGCTTCTTTACCGTAAAAATTTCACGTGACAAAAGCCTGGCAGCCGTATTAAAAATTATTGAACTATACGGAATAAGCTTCAGGCTGGAAGGTAAAAAACTGACAGTGCTCCCTTAAAGCAAGGCTCTGCCAACATTGCCATGAATAAAAAATAGCCGGAAGTCCTGGTACGACCTCCGGCCTGGTTCAGGCATGCGCAAATATTTGATCGTAAAACAAGGCTTCCTGGTAAGAAGCCATTTTTTGACACGCCTAAAAACAAAAGTATGATTTTCTTGCATTCCTCTCAAAAAAGGGAATTCAGCCAATGGTCTTTACTAAAGAAGCTATTGATTATGAAACTGACAGTGTTATTCCTATTATCTGTCTGCCTGCAATTGTCGGCCAAAACGAGCGCTCAGAATGTGACAATTACCGCAGATAAAATGTCCCTGGAGAAAGTCCTTCGGTCTATTACAAAGCAAACGGGCTACGATTTCTGGTTCGACAGCCACCTGCTGGAGCGCGCCAACAAAGTAGATCTCACCATCCGCGATATGCCGGTGGAAAAGGTGCTGGCCTTATGTTTTATCGGGCAGCCGTTTGATTACAAGATCTATGAAAAAACGATTGTGATCAGGGAGCGGCCAACACCACCCAATACCGCCGAAGTATTGGCCGATATCATTATCAAAGGCCGGGTTACAGATGAAAGAGGACAGGCGCTTGTAGGGGCTACTGTCTCGCTCAAAGGTACCAGCAAAGGCACTACCGCTGACGCCAACGGTGCCTTCACGCTGCATATCCCGGAAAAAGGCGGTATACTGGTGTTTTCCTTTATAGGCTACGATCCGATGGAAATCCCGGTGACTAAATCCGGTAATCTCGATATCGTGCTGAAACCGGCCGACAAAAGGATAGATGAAATTGTGGTGGTAGGATTTGGTACACAGAAGAAAACCAATCTTACCAGTTCTGTAAATACCGTTAAAATGGACGAAGTAGCCGGGAACCGTCCTGCCAGCACTGCCGGAACACTGTTGCAGGGTATTGTACCGGGGTTACAGGTGACTTCCGGTACCGGCGAACCCGGTGGTGGTTTTTCCTTTAACATCCGTGGTACCACCAGTATCAATGGGGGCGGACCTTTGATCCTGGTAGACAATATTCCTTTCAGCGGGCCTATGAACATGCTGAATCCAAATGATATTGAAACGGTTACCGTACTGAAAGATGCCGGTTCCGCTGCTATTTATGGTGCGCGTGCAGCCTTTGGCGTTATACTCATCACCACAAAAAAAGGAACGAAAAACAGCAAGGTAAGATTCGACTACAACAACAACTTTACTTTTTCCACCCCCAGCTCTATTCCAAAGGCTGCCAGTCCGCTGGCGACCGTACAGGCCTATAAGGATATGGGCTACGGCGCCTACTGGACGGGTCAGAACGTGGATAAGTGGTTGCAATTTCTGAACGATTACCAGGCCGACCCTTCCAAATTTCCACTGGGATATACTACGGATGCAGGTGTAAGATACCAGCTGGCCCAGTCGGATGTGATAGGCCAGTTATTCGATAATGCCGGCGTTCAGCAAATGCACGACTTTGCGATCAGTGGTGGCTCAGAAAAAACTGCTTACCGTGTTTCCCTGGGCACCGTAAAAGAAGATGGTATCATGGTATCCAATGCCGACTCCTACAAACGTTATAATGTAAAATCTTTTGTTACCACCGATGTTACGAAATGGCTCACTACCCAGGTGGATGCGAGTTACTACAACTCCGTTAAATCGGACCCAAACAGCGGCTGGCTATGGGGAACCGCCAGCAACAGCCCTTCTTACGTACCAACGGTGGATACCATGACCATTGGTGGCGTGCTGTATCCAACCGGCACCCCTAAAAATTTGTTGCTGAACTCCGTACCTACAAAAGACCGTTTTGATAATATCCGGTTAATGGGAAAGGTGATTGCAAAACCGATACAGGGCCTCACCATTACCGGAGAATACCTCTACGAAAATCTCCGGGAAACGGTGACCAGCTATAACAAATCGTTCAACTATGCAGATATTTCCGAGTTTGTTGTAAAAACAACGGTACCGGCTAATAACGCAGCCTTCTATAAGTCCAACCAGTCAGACGATCGCCGGACGCTCAACTTATATGCGAACTACAACAAATCATTCGGGCACCATAACTTCACCGTAATGGGTGGTTACAACCAGGATGATTTTCATAGCGAGGCGCTCTGGGCCAACAAAACCCAGATGATATCTACTGATCTTCCTTCTATTTCTACCGCTGTCGGGAATCTTACCGCCGACGATAATTACCTGGAATGGAGCGTACAAGGCTTCTTCGGGCGTATCAACTATGACTATAAGGGAAAATATCTGCTGGAAATAAATGGCAGAACAGACGGGTCATCTAAATTCCCTGCCAGCCACAGATGGGGCTTCTTTCCTTCTGCTTCCGCCGGATGGCGTATTTCTGAAGAAGGCTTTATGCAGCAGCTCAAACCGGTGTTATCTGAGCTGAAGCTCAGGGCATCACTCGGGGAAGTGGGTAACCAGGATATTGCACCTTATCGTTTCCTGGATGCCATGAATCCTGCGCTGACAGGCTGGATGGTGGGCGGTACGCGTCCTACCACCTTAAGTACACCAGGACTGATCAGTCCTAATTTCACCTGGGAAACGGTGAGAACGCTCAACTTTGGTATTAATGCTGGTTTCCTGGATAACCGGTTGAACGTATCTGCCGACTGGTACAGAAGACAAACATTGAATATGCTCACCAGCGCTATTCAATTGCCAGCAGTATTAGGAACAGGCGCGCCGCTGCAAAACGCTGCCAACCTGCAGTCACAGGGATATGAACTGTTGCTGGAATGGAGAGATAAGGTGGGTGAATTCAACTATTACATCTCTGCCAATCTCTATGATTTCAAATCAAAAATTACCAAATTCGATAATAATAAAGCAGGGTCTATTGCTTCCAGTACCTATTATGTGGGTAAGGACATGGCAGAAATATGGGGATATACCACCGACCGGTTATACCAGGAATCGGATTTTAATAATGGCGTGATCAAATCCGGTATTGTTCAACAGGTAAGAAATGGCTCGAACCTCGTTACGCCTAATCCCGGAGATGTTTTGTATAAAGATTTTGATGGCGATGGCGTTATCACCAATGGTCAGAATACGCTGGCTAACCATGGCGATATGTCAATAATAGGCAACAATCGTTTGGCTTTACAGTACGGTCTTAGCGGAGGAGTTGGTTATAAAAACTGGAATTTCTCTTTTGTTATTGCGGGAGTGGGGAAGCGCGATCTCTGGCTTAGCAACAACCTGACATTCCCTTATAACTACGAATTTGGAACCATTTTCCAACATGAACTTAATTATTGGACACCCACCAATACTGATGCTCATTATGCGCGTATTTATGCCAAAGCAGCCGGTAATTCTGCTATCAACAAATTTGTGCAGACAAGGTATCTCACCAACGCTGCATATATGCGTATCAAAAACCTGAGCCTGGCTTATAGTCTGCCGGAATCAATGCTGAAAAGGGTTTCATTCAACAAGCTGCAGGTATTCTTTAGTGGAGAAAATCTCTTTACTTTCAGCAAATTCCCTAAAGGATTGGATCCAACCTCCACTGACGACAAAGGTTATGGCATCAACTACCCAATGATGCGCATGTTCTCTTTCGGTGTTAATGCTTCATTTTAATGACTGATTATTTAAAATGCGTGTAATGAAAAGAAATATATTGCTACTATTGTCTTTGCTGACCGCAGCTGCCTGCAACAAAGACTATCTCAATAAATTACCATTGGATCAGATGACGGAAGCTACTTCCTTCAAAACAGCTGATAATTTTAAAACGTATATGTGGGGCTGTTATGAATACCTGCCCTACTATGATATAGATGTGCCTGGAGGAGAGTTTAATTCAGATAATTTTGTAAACAGCTATAATGTTTCCAATAAATCTCCCTATGCATTCCAGTTAAAGATCATTCCTGCCGTAACCTCCGGCACACAATGGGATTTCAGCTTTGTACGCAGGGTGAATATCGCTTTGGATAATATTGACCAGTCGTTGATGAACCAAACAGACAAAGATCACTGGAGAAGTGTTGGTTACTTCTTCAGGGCGATGAGATATTATGATTTACTGGCTACCTATGGCGATGTTCCATGGATTGAGCATAAGGTATCAGATACTTCCACCAGCGTGTTATATGGCAGCAGAACACCACGGGACCAGGTAGCCAAAAACATCCTGGATAACCTGGTATGGGCGGAGTCGCATATTAAAACAGATGGCGATGGTCCCAACACGATAAATGTGCATGCCGTACGCGCGCTGTTATCGCGTTTCGGATTGTTTGAAGGCACCTGGCGCAAGTACCGGAATATGCCGGATGCAAACACTTATCTCAATGCCTGTAAAACATATTCAGAGAAACTGCTGGCTTCCTTCCCCAATGTAATGGGCAGCTACGATGATGTATTTAATTCAGATGAACTCGTAGGGAAACCGGGAATTATCCTGGCCCGTCAGTACATTACCGGTCAGGCTGGTCACAATGCAGCCCGTTATGTACGTACTTCCTCCTGGGGCTCAGACTTATCAAAAGACGCAGTAGAAAGTTATCTCTGTGCAGACGGCAGGCCTATATCCTCCACTACTACAGGCTACAGCGACTCCACGATGAATGCGGAGTTCAGAAAAAGAGACAGAAGGTTATACTATACCGCACTGCCTCCATACCGGGTAATAGCCTCCGGCCAGGTAACATCATACACCCGTACCAGCAACCCTGCCGACAACGAGTTTATTGATTTCATGGCTACCTTACCAGGTAATGATGCCAACCGTAAAAGGCTACCTGTAGCCAACTGGGCAGGATACTACCTGTACAGAGCCCCACACTTCCTGAACGACAAAACCCCCGGCGCACAAGGTTTCATGAATACCTCCACCGGCTACTATTACTACAAACCGTACAATACATTTACCGATGTAAGCACCACCGGAGTGGCCACCACCGATTTCCCCATCTTCAGAATAGAAGAAATAATGCTCAACTATGCAGAAGTAATGTGGGAGCTGGGGCAGTTTAACCAAGGCATTGCAGATATGACGATTAATAAACTTCGGCCCAGAGCCGGACTGCCAAACATGTTGGTAGCCGATATCAACGGCGCCTTCGATACCAAAAGAGATGCCGGTATAGATCCCGTTCTATGGGAAATCAGGAGAGAAAGGCGTGTAGAGCTGATGGGAGATGGATTCCGCTTTAATGACTTAAAAAGATGGAAGAAAGGTGAGTATTTCAATAAGCAATTGCTGGGTGCTAAAGTAAAAGTATCGGACTACGGAGCAGGAACGCCGATTACTTTAAACAGCGACGGATCGGTAGCGTTCTATCCTATGCCGGTAGGCTGGCTGGATAAGTATTATATGGAGCCTGTTCCGTTGGAGCAGATACAGCTGAATAGCAATTTGGCGCAAACGGATGGATGGAAGTGATTCTTTTTTTTAACGGAGATAAAATGCCGCCTCTTGTTTTTGAGGCGGCATTTTTTTTATAGAGATTTTCAAGTATTCTGACATGGTACTATGCGGTATAATTTATAAGCATACATAAGCTGGCAATAAATAATATGACGTAATACATTACATACAGTAAAATAGGTAATGACAATAACAATGTCCTATTAATCAATAGGACACGCTTGTCAAGCCAGTAATGAAGGTAGTGTTTGACAATTCTAACTGACAAAATAATTCCAATTATCGAAATCGGTAATACCACCAACCAGCTAATTAATCTCTTAGTAGGGCTCCTTTCAGGAATCAGGTGAAGAGAACTAACTAATACATCTTTACTAATAAGGATAATAAAAATAAGGAAGGAAAACAGCCCATTGTGATAAAAGTTCTTTGTATTCATAGAGACATATTTGTTGTTCCAATGGCTTTTTCTTCAACGTAATGGAAGATGTTCATCGCCAATCGTCAGCCGAATAGGACGATAAGACGTTTTTTGGCTACCTTCCGATTATCTCAATTCTTGAAACTTTTTGACATACTCTTTATTTACAAGCTCCAAATAGCATGTTCTGTCCAAAAGATATATTCGTCCGTTTTCTCTGTTTGAAAAACTAACGGACTCCTCAGTCACCTTGCATTTAGAGGGGTTTTTATATAGTATTGTTGATCCGTTATTTAATGTCAATGTATATATGTTATTGTCATCTCTTTTAAGGTTAAATTCCATATTTTCATCCGTAACATATTTTCTGTATTGGTCGAGAGAAATGGTTAAGACGCTATTCAATAAGAACATCCACAGGATTGGACTGTGGATGTTTTTTGCCGGACAACAATAATTATTTTTATAGAATCAAGGTGGAATATTTAAATAGTTGCCTCCAAACCGATACAAGGTGTTTTTCCCTAATTTCGCATTTACCCATCAGCTATTTATCAAGAGTTAAATCTATTTTAAGTTCTTTCATTTTATTCTCGAAAGCATTGGAGTCTAAAGGGCCAATAATATGAGATTGGATGATGCTATCACAATTGATTTTATCACAATTAAGATCCATTATATTAAAACCCTTACTGATAACCCAGTAATTTTCCTTTTTATCCTTTAATTGAATAGTTTTGGTTACTACAAATTTTTCGTTTGATTTAGCGGTTAAGACATATTCAGCGTAGTTGCCGTTAGTATCGTAATGCCTTTCCTGGGAAGGTACTACAGAAATGCCACCACGACAACATTCTCCACTTTTATCTGTGCAATAAACAATAATCCTGTCTTCCGTTTTATCGCCTTCCAATAAGGTTAGTTTATCACCTAAGTCATGTGCTCCCCATATCCCGCAGTCACAGGCATTAAGTAGCAGTGTAAATAATAAACAAATAGAAAATTGAACCGTGTTTTTCTTCATAATAGTAAAAGTTAGAATTTACTGCGCTAAGCCTTGTAAGCGAACTCCGCCTGTATTATTGAATATTGAAGGAGTACTCAATTTACCAATACCATAAAAATACGCCTTAAAACCGCTGTTGGTATCAAGGTCAGCACGCCATCTCTCGAAATCAATAAGCGTGTTTCTTATAGTTCCGCCCCCATTGTTCCAATCATAATCAGTAGCCGAATTGTTGACGATTTTTACCAATCCATGTTCCCTATCAATCAATTGCATATCAACGCGTCCTAATGCATATACGGTACCTCTTAATCGTTCATTTCCTACGGATCTAAAGAAATTATCGCCGGTTAAAAGATTTTGAGGCGTAGTAGTATTTAAACTTGGGAATTGAGAGGTTGTTAAATCTCCAAAATCAAGCTTGGATGCATTAATGTAAAGTGTATTATTCGGTGTGGGGTTATCTAATGCTCCGGTGTGCAGGTCAACAGGGATATCGCCGAATTTACTCAGGCCGCTCGGGGACGGGAGGGCTGGAGCGGGCTTTAGCAGGCCAGGATTTTGGGCAAGGGAGGTCTTAAATCCACCTAAAATTAGAATAAGGCAAATAATTTTTTTCATGTTCGGGGTAATTTTCTTCAGTCTTGATTTGGCAGATACTGGTGCAAGGATATGCTCCCTGAGCTATCCGGTTTAACAACAGCATCTTTAGAAACATTGATATATGCAGAAAACGGGTTGTCCGGCTCTACAGCGTTTGCTCAGGTAATGGATATTATCATTAACATAACAGATTATAAGTAAAAGGGATTATGAGTGCAGAATAAACACCAATGGCTACAAACGTAAATATCAGGGAACATTCAACATAGGTCTATCAGGGATTATTCTATTGAATAAAGATATGACTATTTGCTGTATTTTACTTCGTTCAATTTATCGTGATCAAATTTACCCCCTGGTTATAAAGCGATGGCATTACTTCATTTCCCCAATCCAATCTGTTGCATCAACGCTGCGTTATCCCAAAACAGCATTTCTTCCATCATTTTACCACCCTGCCAATGCCCTACGGTACACATGCTCAGTTTAAATGATTTTCCGGTGGGGGCTATGCTTTTACCATTACCCAGTGGCATGGGTTTGGAAAAGGTGCCTGTCATTTCACCGATAACACAGGTCCAGTCGCCTGAGCCGAATTTCACGGGGTGGGCGCCTATTTTGGTATCGGGGGCAAATATGAACAGGGGTTCCAGTTCTTTTATATGCGTGGGTAGATTCCTGGTTTGATGGCCATCAGGATAGGTAACGACAATATCGGCTGCATGGCTGATGCTAAGGGAATCCCATTGCTGGTGGCTGTAGAAATCAAAATCCAGGGAGTCAAAGCGTTGCAGCCGTTGCGCGATGAGGTCTCTTTCGGCGGTGACCTGTTGCAGGGCATTGCGGAGGGAGTCTATGTTCCCGGAGGTAGTGGTGTTATTTTGCCGGCAACTGGTAAAACAGAGCAGTATCAGTGCAAAGATCAGGTAGTAGCTTTTCATGATAACAAGGGATTGAGGTATTAATAACAAAGCAGTGCCGGATAAGTTTAGCAGGCAAAAAAAATCCCTGGCCTTGCAGCCAGGGATTCGCATTTATACTTACATAAACCCTTATGCACTACATGTAACGCAACCTTCTTCCATGGTGCATACTGCACCAACCACGATTTCTTCTTCCTGGCTGTCGCCGCCGGCAGCGATTACCGGTTGTAATTGCTGACCGCCTTGTTTTTCTACGGTAAACTGTACTGCTTGTGTAGCAGCCTGTGTACGCAGATAGTACATGCCTGTTTTCAAACCTTTCTTCCAGGCGTAAAAGTGCATAGAGGTGAGTTTGCCATTGGTGGGCGTATCAACAAACAGGTTCAGTGACTGTGACTGGCAGATGAAAGCACCGCGATCGGCTGCCATATCAATGAGGTTACGTTGTTTGATCTCCCAAACTGTTTTGTACAGTTCTTTGATATTTGATGGTATTTCGGCAATGTTCTGGATGGAGCCATTGTGCGAAATAATTTTAGTCTTCATATCATTATCCCACAGACCCAGTTCTACGAGGTCTTTCAGCAGGTGTTTGTTTACGATTACAAACTCGCCACTCAGTACACGACGGGTGTAGATGTTGGAAGTGTATGGTTCAAAACATTCGTTGTTGCCGAGGATCTGTGATGTAGAGGCAGTAGGCATTGGCGCCAGCAACAGGGAGTTACGGATACCATCCTTTACAATCGCTGCTTTTAGTTTATCCCAGTTCCAGCGTGCAGAAGGTTTTACATCCCACATATCAAACTGGAGGATACCTTTGGAAGCAGGTGAGCCGGGGAATGTTTCGTAGGCGCCGTCTTTCTTAGCCAGTTCGTTGGAAGCGGATAAACCTGCGAAGTAAATAGTTTCAAATATTTCCTTGTTCAGTTGTTTGGCTTCGTCGCTTTCAAACGGATAACGCATAAGGATAAACGCATCGGCAAGACCCTGTACGCCCAATCCTACGGGGCGGTGGCGCATGTTGCTGCGTCTGGCCTCTTCGATAGGGTAGTAGTTGTTGTCGATGATTTTATTCAGGTTCAGCGTAGCCTGGTAAGTTACTTCGTATAATTTATCGTGGTCAAATTTACCATCAATGACAAAGCGTGGCAGGGCGAGAGAAGCCAGGTTACATACGGCTACTTCATCTGCGCCAGTATACTCGATGATTTCTGTACACAGGTTGGAACTCTTGATGGTACCCAGGTTCTGCTGGTTGGATTTGCGGTTGGCAGAATCTTTATACAACAGGTATGGATTACCGGTTTCTATCTGTGCATCGAGGATGGCAAACCAGAGGTCCTGTGCCTTCACGGTTTTGCGGGCACGACCTTCTTTTTCGTATTGTTCGAATAATGTTTCAAATTCTTCACCCCAGCATTCATGCAGTCCTGGTGCTTCGTGCGGGCAGAACAATGACCAATCGCCATTGGCTTCCACGCGTTTCATAAACAGGTCAGGCATCCAGAGTGCATAGAAAAGGTCACGGGCGCGCATCTCTTCTTTACCGTGGTTCTTGCGCAGATCCAGGAATTCATAGATGTCGGCATGCCATGGCTCGAGGTAAATGGCAAAAGCGCCTTTACGCTTACCACCACCCTGGTCTACATAGCGTGCGGTATCGTTGAATACGCGCAGCATTGGAATGATACCGTTGGAAGTACCGTTGGTACCACTGATATAAGATCCGGTAGCACGGATGTTATGAATGCTTAAACCGATACCACCGGCGCTCTGCGAAATTTTAGCCGTTTGTTTCAGGGTATCGTAAATACCTTCGATGCTGTCGTCCTGCATGGTGAGCAGGAAGCAGGAAGACATCTGCGGCTTTGGTGTGCCGGCATTGAAGAGGGTAGGCGTGGCATGTGTAAACCAGCGCTCGCTCATCAGGTTATACGTTTTGATGGCAGACTCAATATCTTCTTTGTGAATGCCTACCGCCACGCGCATCAGCATATGCTGCGGGCGTTCCTGTATCCTTCCGTCTGTTTTCAGCAGGTAAGAGCGCTCCAGCGTTTTAAAACCGAAGTAGTCAAACGCAAAGTCGCGGTCGTAGATAATGCTTGAATCCAGGATGTCTGCATTTTTATTAATGATCTCCCAAACGTCGTCAGACAATAAAGCGGCTGATTTACCGGTTTTAGGATCAATATAATCATACAGTTTCTTCATCGTTTTGGAAAACGACTTGATAGTATTTTTGTGCAGATTGCTCACTGCTATGCGGGAAGCCAGCAGTGCGTAATCCGGGTGTTTGGTCGTGAGGGAAGCGGCTGTTTCGGCAGCCAGGTTGTCAAGTTCGCTGGTGGTTACCCCATCATACAAACCTTGTATTACTTTTTTTGCTACGTCGATTGCATCAACATATTCTGTATTGAAACCGTAGCAGAGTTTTTCAATACGCGCAGTGATCTTGTCAAATTTCACTGCTTCTTTTCTACCATCTCTTTTGATTACGAACATGGGTGGAGAATTTAGGTTTTAGCTATCAGCTGTTAGCTGTTAACTAAAGGAGGTTAGTAAATTGGTTTGTTCGTCGCGTTTGTCGAAATGCGAAACGCTATTTTAGAAATCTTCTTCCAGGCTGAATGTCTGCGATTCTTTGGTACCGCCCATTACACCGGACTTTTGGTAATCTCCCACACGTTTCTCAAAGAAGTTGGTCTTACCCTGTAAAGAAATCATTTCCATGAAATCAAAGGGATTAGACGCATTGAATATTTTGCGATAGCCCAGTTCACCTATCCATCTGTCAGCAACAAATTCGATGTATTGCGACATCAGTTCTGCGTTCATGCCGATCAAACCAACCGGCAGGGCTTCTGTAATAAATTCTTTCTCATAGCTTACGGCATCCCGGATGATGGTATGCACCTGCTCTTCGCTCAGCTTATTTTCCAACATGCTGTAAAGCAGGCAGGCAAATTCGCAATGCAGTCCTTCGTCCCTGCTGATCAGCTCGTTAGAGAAGGTCAGTCCGGGCATCAGGCCTCTTTTCTTTAACCAAAAAATAGAGCAGAAGCTGCCGCTGAAGAAGATACCTTCTACTGCCGCAAAAGCCACGAGGCGCTCAGCAAAGCTGCCATTTTCAATCCAGCGTAATGCCCATTCTGCTTTCTTCTTTACCGCAGGCACGGTATCGATCGCATGAAACAGGCGGTCTTTTTCTGCCGGGTCCTTTACATAGGTATCAATCAGTAATGCATATGTTTCAGAGTGGATGTTTTCCATCATGATCTGGAATCCGTAAAAACAACGGGCTTCCGGGATCTGTACCTCACTCATAAAGTTTACTGCCAGGTTCTCATTTACAATACCGTCGCTGGCAGCAAAAAATGCCAGCACATGAGAAATGAAATGACGCTCGCCATCGTTCAGGCTTGCCCAGTCTTTCAGGTCACTGCTTAAATCTATTTCTTCCGCTGTCCAGAAACTTGCTTCGTGCTTTTTGTATTGCTCCCAGATTTTTGGGTATTTGATCGGCAATAGCACAAAACGATCCTTGTTCTCTTTTAAAAGAATTTCATTCTCGTTACTCATCTTTAATTATTTTATGGGTACTGTCGAAGGTTTTATGGTTTTTCTGTCTGGGGTCAGCATACTGAAATCTACACTCTTCTCCTAACACAAATCATATTTCAACATTCCTGTTCCTAAAATCCATACGCTCAGGATTACAAATGTAAGCATCAGGTTATGGGTGGCACTTTTAAGTTTTCAACAGGTGTGGAAAAAGACTTAAAACATTCTCGCGGTATAGTGGTGTAGCATGTTTCACGGATTTCATACCCTGTCTATATATAATATCATTTGTATGTGAAATGACCCCTGTGTATATTGTGGCATATATGATAAATTTTTTTCCTGCTACTGCTAAACGCATGACCTTCAATTAAAAAAAGGCATTAAAAATTTTTTGTTAAAAAGCTCCTGCTTTCTGCATATATATGCGTTAATTTTTCATATTTACATCCTTAAGCTGATTACGTATGTCCGACCCGGTTATAGCCCTTCGTGCCGTTAAAAAGAGTTACCAGGATGTCCCCATCCTGGATATTGACCGACTGGAACTGCCTGCCGGCATCTACTGGCTGCAGGGTGAAAACGGCGCGGGAAAAACCACCTGCATGAAGGTGATGGCGGGTTTGATCCCGTTTAAGGGGGAAATACTGCTTAACGGCAACGTGAGCAGCCGGGAACATCCCGTACAGTTCCGCCGCCTCATCAACTATGCGGAAGCAGAGCCGCTTTACCCCTCTTTCCTTACCGGGCGCGACTTGCTGGAACTATATCTCCATACAAAAGGAGGTAACCGGGAGGAGATCGGGGATATTGGCGGAAGACTGGGTGTGGATATCTTTGTTAATAACCCGGTAAGCAGCTACTCCAGCGGCATGCTTAAAAAGCTGTCACTGCTGCTGGCCTTCACCGGGAACCCGGCCCTGATCCTGCTCGACGAGCCGCTTATTACCATCGATACCCGGGCACTAACCGTCCTCTACGACCTTATCAGGACCTACAGCGCCAAAGGCGTTTCCTTTTGTATCACCTCCCACCAGCCACTGGATGCGGAAGAATTAACGGTAACGGGCACACTGAAAGTAGCCCATAAAAATATTACGCTCAATTAATATGCGTACCACTTCGGCTATACTGAGTAAAATATTTACCAGGCGGTTTTATATCGATAATACCGGCTTTTTCCTGGTACTTTTCTATGCCCTCTTCGGGGTAGTTAACGGGGCTAATCTTATTAATTATCATAAAGCATTAATGCTCGGCTTCCTGGGAAACTACAGCTTCCTGTTCCTGGTGCTCCTGCTCTGGACAGCATACGTATTAAAATGTACCGGGTTTATCCTCAAAACATTCCAGCTGCAGGGATATGATTTCCTGTTCTCTACCATGGGCAGCATCGATAAACCCGCCCGCATCCGCACCTGGTTCCTCCTGCATACCGGCATTTATATGCCGGTACTGGTGTATGCCGGTATTGCACTCCTCGTGGCCATTCAGCAACATTATTATATCCCCGCGGCCATCATCGTTGTACTCAATATTGCCAACTGCATATGGCCGTTAACGTTATACGAAAGAAAACTGGCACAACCGGATATCATCTTTTTTACCGGTCACCTTCAACGCTGGATCAACCGGCATTTTACCAAACCGCCGGTACTGTTTTTCCTGTACGAACTGTTTACCAATTTTCCCCGCCGCATCGTTAGCACCAAACTATTTTCCGCCGCCATACTATGGCTCACCTTCCTGGTCATGACACGGGGCGAATATTTTGATCTGCGCGGTTTACAACTGGGCGTAATGGTGAGCGTGCTGGCACATATGCAATTGATGGTGCACCACCGCGCCTTCGATGATACCTATCTCAACTTTATGGAAAACCTGCCCGTTTCATTATTTACCCATTACCTGCGGCTGATAGGGGTATACGTCATTATGTTTTTACCGGAGATGATCATCATTACTGTTAACGCCTATACGAAAACATCGGCTGTGGGGTTGATCACTGTTTTCTGCACCGCATTATCATTGCTCATCCTGTTCCGGTCCATGCTGTTTTTCCCGAAAATGAACCCGGAAGTACATGTAAGATATACCATGCTCACTTCCTTCATCGTATTGTTCATGATTCTCGGACATTATGAATGGCCGGCTATCCTGTTGTTACAGGCAGCATCGGCCATTATCTTCTTTAAAAAATATCGCAGCTACGAACCTTATATAGAGCCCGAATCATGAGCCCATTTTGTCGCTCAGCTTTGCCAGCGACAACAATAACTGCGGCAACTGTTTCATCGTATGCTCATCCGTGAGATTACCGGCTTCATCAAACTTATGCTGCGCATTCGCGATCATGATTTCCGGCTTGTTGATCACAAAGGCATTCAGAAATACCATTACCTGGCGTAAATGATACTGCATTCTCGCTGTACCTACCTGCCCCTGCGAAGCACCCATAATAGCTACGGCTTTTTCGCTGAAAGGCTTGTCGGGGTGCCTGGAAACCACGTCTATCATGTTTTTCAGCGCACCGGGAACAGAGTAGTTGTATTCAGGTGAAACAATAATCACCCCATCAGACGCTTTAATTTTTTTTACCAGCGGTACCACCTGTTCCGGTAATTGTTCGGTATGCAGATCGGCATTGTAAAACGGGATATCGTTAAAATGAACCTGCTCAATTTTTATATTGGAAGGAGCATGCAGCTGCAATGCTTTTAACGCCATGGTGTTGTAGGAACCTTTACGGAGACTGCCGGAGATGGCAATAAAATGGTACTCTTTTTCGTCGGACATATTTGCACATTTTATGTTGGACGAATATAGATTTTATTGACGGAAAAAAAGTTTGCTATATCCTTTTCTCTTTATTCACAAATTTGCGGTGAATAACTTCCTGTACCGGGATACTTTCAATTTTACTTTCCAGCCAGGAAATAATGTCCAGGTAAAGAAAGGAACGGCGTTCATACGGGTCCTGCGAAATCTGTTCCAGCCTGTCTTTCAGGTCTACAAACGCATTGCGTAACGCTTTGGGATTAGCGTAAATATAACGGCGTAAAAATTTCATGATTTCCTCCATAACCAATCCAAGATCCTTGTGTTTGGAAATAAAGTGATAAACGGATTTGATAAGATATTCCACCAGGCTGTAGTTCTCCAGCTCATAATGCGCAATCAGGTGCAGGATGCGGGCGAAACATTGTATATCGGCCCGCAGGTTACCAATTTTTAAATTGATAATTTTATTGAGATAAACAATGGCTTTGCTGTTATCTCCGCTACCAAAGTACAAACAGGCAATTTTGTAATAAAACACCAACACCCGGTGCTGGTCTATTTTTAAGGTATGGTTGCTGATCTCTGTTTCCAGCTCCGGCACCATCTCCAAACCCTGGCTGAACGTGCCTTCCAGGAAGTAACGGTTTATCTTCGCCGTATACAGGTACACAAACGCAGAGGTGCGCGTATTCTCATGGAAATTGTCCTGGTTTTCCTGTATGAAATCTTCCAGGTCCTGCAACGCGGATTTGAATTTCTCAGAGTTGGACGTATAGAAATGAGCGGTCAGCAGGTTGTGCTGGGCTTTAATGTACAGGTCCATATCCGTTTGCTGCAGCGATGGATATTTCCGGAACAGGTCCACCCATTTCTGGGTGTAACGGTAATACATCACAAAGTCCTGCAGGATATAGTAATACCAGCTTGAGGCCTGGTACATGTATACTTTTTCGTAAAAGCTCATGTGCGCATGCTGCAGGGCCGGTAACTGGCTTTCAAAAAACGATTTCACCATTTCTCCGTCGCGTTCATTGCGGGCATGTCCCAGCTTCAGGTACAGGCCATACATACGGAGCGACAGTGTGGAAAGGCGGCTGATATTGGTGAGCTGCTGCTCTATCTGCCTGGATTCGGCGCTCAATACTTCTGCCCGGTTTTCCAGGCTGCGGGTGATGTGACGTGATTCGATCAGTTTCTCAAACTCCACAATTTCGTAGGTGAGCATTACTTCTTCCTGCTCCAGGGCCATGGTTTTGGCCTTGGCCAGGATCTTCAGGCTCTGGTTGTATAAGCCCTTGTTGTAAAGTACCCGGGCATGGTCCAGCTGCTCCCGCAGGTCGATCAGGGGATCCTTTTGTTTATATAGCTGCCGCAAACTCGACAGCAGGTGTTTGTAAAGATGTGCTTTAACGTTAGAGAGCTGTTGTTTTTTGATATCGGTTATTTTCCTGAGAATTTGCTCCTCATCATACTCCTTCATTTTGTCCAGGGTGGTAAAAAGTTGGATGAACAACACGTCTTCCTTGGTATTGTTTTTATTGAACGCGAGCTGAAAATTGCGTTTTTCCGCTTTTGTTAACGTTTTTATTAATATGAATAAGGCGTCGCTTTGACTGTTGGGCATCGTTATTAAAATCTTGTAATTTACTGATAAACAATATGTTAATGTGTATCGAGGGCTGTTAAAGGTTGTAATTAAAGCAAATTTAGCGATATGGCAATTAATTAATGACCATTAGATTTGAAGGTATAAACAATTCTAAAAGGAAGCAAAAGGATGGGAAAAACGTTATTTGATAAAATCTGGGACAGCCATATCGTGGTGAGCAAGCCGGGACATCCCGATGCTGTGTATATCAACACGCACTTTATTCACGAGGTAACCAGTCCCCAGGCTTTTGACGGGTTGCGCAAACGCGGTATCCCCGTGTTCCGCCCCGCGAAAACCAGGGCCACAGCCGATCACAACGTACCTACCCTTCACCAGGACCAGCCCATTAAAGAGGCATTAAGCCGCCACCAGGTGGAAATGCTGACAAAAAACACCGCGGAATTTGGCGTGGAATTGTATGGTCTGGGGCACCGGTTCCAGGGCATTGTTCACGTAATAGGCCCCGAACTGGGCATTACCCTGCCGGGAATGACCATTGTATGCGGCGACAGCCACACCAGCACACATGGCGCTTTTGGCGCGGTGGCTTTTGGCATCGGTACCTCTGAGGTAGAACAGGTACTGGCTACCCAGTGTATCCTGCAGTACAAACCCAAACGCATGAAGATCGAGGTGAACGGACAACTGGGGAAAGGGGTACTTTCTAAAGACATCATTCTATATATTATCTCTAAAATTTCCGCTTCCGGCGCTACCGGTTATTTCGTGGAATATGCCGGTGAAGCCATCCGCAGCCTGAGTATGGAAGCGCGGATGACCATTTGCAATATGAGCATTGAAATGGGCGCCCGCGGAGGACTCATTGCACCAGACGATATCACCTTCGATTATATCAAAGGCCGTGAGTTTGCCCCGAAAGGAGCAGACTGGGATCAATCGCTGGAATACTGGAAAACCCTGTATTCCGACAACGATGCGCAATTCGACAAGGTACTTACCTTTGATGCCGCCGATATCGAACCGCAGATCACCTACGGCACCAATCCGGGCATGGGCATGGGCGTAACCCGCCACATTCCTTCCCTGGAGCAGCTGGAAGAGAAAGAAAGACCTTCTTTCAAAAAATCACTCGAATACATGGATCTCGAACCCGGCGCGGAACTGCTGGGCAAAAAAGTGGACTATGTATTTATTGGCAGCTGTACCAACTCCCGGATCGAAGATCTGCGTCTTGTAGCGGATTTTGTAAAGGGAAAGCATAAAGCAGATGATGTGGTAGTATGGATTGTACCGGGATCAAAACAAGTAGAAGCCCAGGCAATGGAAGAAGGTATCGATAAGATCTTCGCCGAAGCCGGTTTCCAGTTGCGTGAACCAGGCTGTTCTGCCTGTTTGGCCATGAACGAAGACAAAGTGCCGGCCGGGATGTATTGCATCTCTACCTCCAACCGTAACTTCGAGGGCCGCCAGGGACCCAACGCCCGCACCTTCCTGGCAAGTCCGCTCACTGCCGCCGCCGCCGCCATTACCGGCAGGGTAACCGATGTAAGGACACTGCTGACAGCTGTTAGCAGTTAGCCATTAGCTGTTAGTTATTCAATGCCCAATGGACTCAAACCATTAGCTGTTAGTTATTCAATGCCCAAATGGGCCCAAACAAGGAAACACTAACTGCTAACCGCTAAAAGCTAAAAGCTGTATCGCTATGGATCAATGGAACGCCGATTTATATAAAGCAAAGCATGCCTTCGTATTTGAATACGGTAACAGTCTTATTGACTGGCTGCAACCACTGGCCGGAGAAAATATCCTGGACCTGGGTTGTGGCACCGGGGAGCTCACCGCTCAACTGGCGCAGAAAGGAGCAACAGTAACAGGTATAGATGCTTCTGCTGCCATGATAGCAAGCGCCCGCGAAAATTTCCCGGCACTTACTTTTGAAGTAGCGGATGCCACCACCTTTTCTTTACCCCGGCAGTTTGATGGTATTTTTTCCAACGCCACGCTGCATTGGGTACGTGAAAAAGAAAAGGCTATTGCCAGGATGTATGCCCAGTTGAAGACAGGAGGCCGCCTGGCTATTGAAATGGGAGGTAAAGGCAATGTGCAGCAGATTTTGACAGCACTGGAAAAAGCGATGCAACAACGGGGATATACCTACGAACCTTTCTGGTATTTTCCTTCACCGGCAGCATATACCACCCTGCTGGAACAGGCCGGGTTTAAAATAGACCGGGTACATTTTTTTGATCGCCCGTCGAAGCTCGTGAACCCGGAAACGGGTATCGCCGACTGGCTGGAGATGTTTGGCGGACATTTCTTCGCCAACGTACCGGAAAAAGATAAAGGCGCCATTTTGCAGCAGGTACAGCATGAGCTGGCGCCCAGGCTGATGAAAGATGGAGAACTGTATGCCGACTATGTCCGCTTACGTGTAGCCGCCACAAAAATTTAAATGTAACATTCACTATGAGTAAAATATTTCAACATCTCGTTTCACCTGCGGTACCTGTACCCATCGAAAATATAGATACAGACCAGATCATCCCGGCACGGTTTCTGAAAGCAACCACCCGTGATGGTTTCGGCGAAAACCTGTTTCGTGACTGGCGCTATGAGGCTGACAATACACCGAAAGCAGATTTTGTACTCAACAATCCCATCTATGGTGGTAAAATCCTGGTGGCTGGAAAGAACTTTGGTTGCGGTTCATCCCGCGAACACGCAGCCTGGGCTATTGCCGACGCTGGTTTTAAAGTAGTGGTGAGTAGTTTTTTTGCAGACATCTTCAAAAACAACGCACTCAATAACTTCATCCTGCCAATACAGGTTTCCGACGACTTCCTGGATAAAATCTTCAAAGCCATTGAGGCCGATCCAAAAGCAGCGCTGGAAGTAGACCTGGAAAACCAGTTCATTAAAATCGCCGCCACCGGTGAAAAAGAGAGTTTTGATATCAACCAGTATAAAAAAACATGCCTGTTGAACGGGTACGATGATATCGACTATTTGCTTAGTCTCCGTAAGGAAATTGAACAATACGAAACCACCAGGACATTTAATTTTTAAAAGCAGAAAGCAGAAAGCAAAAAGCAGAAAGCAAAAAGCAAAATAATTTCTAACAATCGCTTAAAAACTAAAAGCTAACAACTAAAAGCTAAAAGCTAAAAAGCTATATATGGGTCTTGAGAAGAAAATACTAGTAATACCCGGCGATGGGATCGGACAGGAAGTGACGGCATGGGGACAGAAAGTGCTGATGACAATTGCCAAAAACTATCATCACACCTTTACCTTTGAAGAAGGTGTTATGGGCCACGTAGCCATTGAAGCTACCGGTGATCCGCTGCCTCACGAAACATTGCAGAAAGCACGGAACTCCGATGCGATCCTGTTTGGTGCTATCGGTCATGCTAAGTATGACAACGATCCTACCCTGAAAGTAAGACCAGAACAGGGATTACTGAAGATCAGGAAAGAACTGGGATTGTATGCTAATCTTCGCCCGATAAAATTATTCGACGAACTACTGGAAGCATCCAGCATAAAACCGGAAATACTGCGCGGCGCCGATATCCTGTTTTTCCGTGAACTGACCGGCGATGTATATTTTGGGGAAAAGATGAGAACCGCCGACCGTAATACCGCTTCCGACCTGATGATCTATCATCGTTATGAGGTAGAACGTATTGCCCGCAAAGCGTATGATGCAGCACGCACCCGTCGTAAGAAGCTCTGCTCCGTAGATAAAGCAAACGTGCTGGAAGCAAGCCGGCTGTGGAGAGAAGTATTACAGGAAGTAGCCAAAGAATATCCCGATGTGGAAACAGAACATATGTTTATCGACAATGCCGCTATGCAGCTGATCAAAGATCCAAAACGCTTTGATGTGGTAGTTACCGGTAACCTGTTTGGCGACATCCTCACCGATGAAGCCTCCCAGATAGCAGGTTCTATGGGTATGCTGGCCTCCGCGTCTGTTGGTGACAGCATTGGTTTCTACGAGCCTATCCATGGTTCAGCACATGATATTGCCGGTAAAGGTATTGCCAATCCGCTGGCGTCTATCCTATCTGCAGCACTGATGCTGGATATTTCATTTGGGTTGAAAACAGAATCTCAACGGGTGATCAAGGCAGTGGAAGCTACACTCAGACAAGGCTTCAGAACAATGGATATCGCTAACAAACATACTGTTAACGATTGCATTATGGGTACCGACGCCATGGGCGCCAAAGTATTGGAGAATCTGAATTAATCATTCAATAAAATTATTACACTTATCATGGATAAAAATCGTGTATACGTCTTTGATACCACCTTGCGTGATGGAGAACAGGTCCCTGGCTGTCAGCTGACTACTGTGGAAAAAATTGAAGTAGCTAAAAAACTCGAAGCACTCGGCGTAGATATTATCGAAGCCGGGTTTCCTATTTCCAGCCCAGGCGATTTCCAGAGCGTAGTGGAAATTTCCAAAGCCGTTACTGAACCCGTTATTTGTGCATTAACCCGTGCCAATACCAAAGATATTGATGCCGCTGCCGACGCGTTACGTTTTGCAAAACGTGGCCGCATCCATACCGGTATCGGTTCTTCGGATATGCACATCAAATATAAATTTAACAGCACCCGCGATGAAATACTGGAGCGTGCAGTAGCTGCCGTAAAGTATGCCCGCAAGTTTACAGATGATATAGAATTTTATGCAGAAGATGCCGGCCGCGCTGATAACGAATACCTGGCCCGCATGATCGAAGCCGTTATTGCGGCCGGTGCTACCACCGTTAACATCCCCGACACCAATGGCTACTGCCTGCCGGATCAGTATGGCGCAAAAATCAAATACCTGGTAGATCATGTGTCCAATATCGATAAAGCCATTATTTCCGTACACTGTCATAACGACCTCGGACTGGCTACCGCCAACACCATTGCAGGTGTAATCAACGGCGCCCGCCAGGTGGAATGTACGATCAATGGTATCGGCGAGCGCGCTGGTAACACCTCTCTGGAGGAAGTGGCCATGATCCTGAAAACGCATCATGCCCTCGGTTATCATACCCAGATCAATTCGAAAGGCATCTACGAAATCAGCAACCTGGTAGAAACCATGATGCATATGCCGGTACAGCCAAACAAAGCCATTGTGGGCCGTAATGCATTTGCGCATAGCTCCGGTATCCACCAGGATGGTGTGCTGAAGCACCGCGAAAACTACGAAATCCTGAACCCGGAAGACGTAGGGATCAACTCCAACGCTATTATCCTCACCGCCCGCAGCGGCCGTCATGCACTGAAACATCACCTGTCGCGCCTGGGTTACAACCTGGAGCGCATCAACGTAGATGAAGTATACGAACGCTTCCTGGTGATGGCCGATTCCAAAAAGGAAATCAGCGATGCCGATCTGCTGCAACTGATGGGCGACGGTGATGCAAAAACCTATGGTGAAAACGCTATCAAAGTAACATTGCTGCAGGTAGTTTGCGGTGATCCGCTGCGCCCGATGGCCACCGTAAAACTGCGTATCAACGGCGAAGAAAGAGAAGCCAGTTCCGCAGGCAACGGCCCGGTAAACGCTACCATCAACGCTATCCACGATATTATCAAAGATGATATTGAACTCGATGAATTCAATATACAATCCATGCGCGGCGGCAGTGATGACGTCAGCAAAGTGAATATGCGCGTAAAACATAACGGACAGTCCTACTACGGTTTCGGTATCTCCACCGATATCGTTAATGCATCCGTACATGCCTATGTAGATGCGCTGAACAAGATTTATTGAACCAGCTTTTAGCCATTAGCTTTTAGCTGTTAGCAAGCGGATATTGTCTTGCCCAGGATTAGACTGATTAGACTGATTAAGAGGATTTTATCATTTTGATTTTATAAGATAAAAAGATTAGCGAAGATAGATGGAGATATATACCATCGGTCTTCGCTAATCTTTTTTTAATCAAAAAAAATAATCCTGAAAATCGTCATAATCAGTCTAATCCTGGGCAAGACAATATCCGCTTGCTAAAAGCTAACAGCTAACAGCTGATGTAACCTTTCCCCTTCTCGCCCGTTCAACAGGATAAGTAATATTTTTCCCCGATGAGAACGGTGTTTATATCCCTGTTACTATTTTTTATATTTTCTGGCTGTCAGAAGTCAGACGATGGCTGTTCACAATACCAGCCGGGCAATATCAGTGGAGTGCGGTACATGGGCACCTCTTCTGAGGCCGCGGACCAGGATGGTGCTTTTTTTGACCTGAGTTGTGTGATGCCAAGCAGCTGTACTGCTATTAATAAAGTCTACGAATCCAGGGAAGGCAATGTTGTTAAGGTGGGGGTGGAAACTGTTTATAATAAATGCGCGGTATGCCCCGAAGTACCGGTAACGCAAACCAAGACCTATGTTTTTGTTCCCCGTGGCGCCGGTACTTATTATATCAAATGGCAGGGACTCCCTGATCGTGTGGATACCGTAGTTATCCGGTAGTATTAAAAGAAGATATCCATCAGCGGGTATTTTTTATAGTCGGGCAAATAGTAATGCCACCATTCTGTAGAGCTTCCCTTAAATCCAAATTGTATCATGGTATCCCGCAGCAGCTTGCGGTTGGCCGCCACCGCAGGGTCGGAAGGATTATAGTTTTCATGTGCTTTTGTGGTAAAGTCATCGAAGTCCGTAGGCATCGCCACGGGCTTATTTGTTTTCAGACTTATCATGCTCAGGTCTACCGCTACGCCGCGGTTATGCCCTGATCCTTTCCTGGGATCGGCTGCATAGAGGTCGTTCGGGACAATCTTAAACATTGCTTCCGTTACATGATAGGGGCGGTAGGCGTCGAAGATCAGTAATCCATATCCTTTTTTGTGCAATGCTGCCTGTACTGCCCTGAGCGCTTTGGCAGCAGGTAGCCGCAGGTAGATATCTGTTTTGGTATAAAGCCGTTGTTTAGTGAAATTGTTGGTGGTAGCATAGCGAACATCTTTCCGGATCCCGGGGATGTATTGTTCCAGGTTTACCAGTCGCTGGTTGCTGTCGGCTTTTACCAGCTGATCATATTGTTGCCGGTTGCCGAGGACTGCCAGTCCATACTTGTTTACCGGTATTTTTTGTGCAGAAGCGGCGCCTGAAATGGCCCATAGGAGAGTTGCTGCCAGGAATATTCTCATGCCCTTAAAATTCCGGAAAAAGGGTCAAAATCCTGCGGAATTATTGAATTTTGCGAAAATTAGGCAAGAAAGTATGAAATACAGTGAAAATACAATTGCAATCGCCTTATTTTAATAGGTATTTTAGAACCCTTAAAATTTTTAATGATGGAACTGTTCAGATTAGATAACAAAGTAGCGGTTATCACAGGTGGTGGTAGCGGCATAGGACAGGCAATAGCGAAAACATTTGGCGCACAGGGTGCACAGGTGCACATTATAGAGCTGAATGAGGATGGCGGTAAAGCTACAGCGGAAGAAATCAGGGCGGCAGGTGGCCAGGCTACCGTACATGGCTGCAATGTAGCCGACCAGGCAGCAGTGATTGCGGTGATGGACGGTATTGCGAAAACAGCCGGTAAACTGGATATCCTGGTAAACTGTGCGGGGATTGCGCACGTAGGCAACCTGGAAAATGCAGCTGAACAGGACTTCGACAGGGTGTACCAGGTAAATGTAAAAGGTACCTATAACTGCATGTATGCGGTCATTAAACAAATGAAAACACAAGGGGGCGGTGTGATCCTCAACGTAGCATCTATCGCTTCCAGCGTGGGTATACCGGACCGGTTCGCCTACTCTATGAGTAAAGGAGCGGTGCTGACCATGACTTTATCGGTAGCGAAAGACTACCTGGGCGCTAACATCCGTTGCAACTGCGTATCCCCGGCCAGGGTGCATACACCGTTTGTAGACGGATTCATCGCAAAAAATTATCCCGGAAAAGAAGCGGAAATGTTTGAAAAACTGAGCAAAACACAACCGATCGGCCGCATGGCAAAACCTGTGGAAGTGGGTAACCTGGCGTTATTCCTGTGCTCCGATGAAGCAGGGTTTATTACCGGTTCCGATTATCCGATTGATGGTGGATTTATCAGGCTTAATAATTAATGCGATGAGGTTTCTAAGTGCGGACGATTACCCGTATCTTTCAAGATATTCATTCATTAATTTTTAGTTATATCATGCAACATTTTCGAATAGGGCTGGCAATAGCAATAGCCATATTATCTGCCTGTAATTCCGGGAACCCGAATGCTAACGGTAACGCAGCTACGGATACGGCTGCTGCCGTACATCCTGCTACACCGGCGGGTTCCATAGCAGTGACCATTACAAACCGTGAAAAAGATACGGCCCTGGTGACCATCAAGTTTAAGATGAATGGCCAGGAAAAAGAAAAAGTATTTGAACAAACTATTTTGAAAGATGCCTCAGACGACGACCTGTACAAAGTATTGTGGGATGCTCCCAACAGCGCTTATGTAGGGGTACTGAAAGCGAATCATCAGCCACGTTATTATCACGCTTCCGTATCGGATAAAAACGACCTGAAAATATTATGGTTTGCTTCTCCTTCTGAACGTATCTGGGGTTACATGGAAAACACCATGGGACTGGGTAAAGTTTCGGCCGGCGGTAACCTGGTGCAGAAGTACAGCAAAAATATTCAGTCAGGAAAGATCCTGGCCGATTTTATTGCAGAAATCAAACCGGATGCATCGCCCGATAGCCTGGAACTGTACGTGGAATTCGGTGGTTTGAGAAAAAGCATGTTTATGGCGGTGCCGAAAGGAGCGAAAGCTGTGATCCAGCCAACAGGGCAGGATGATCACGTATACTTCTCCTTTGTAACCGACAATAAAGCAGAACCGGTAATTGATCTCCATGTGGAAAATGGCCGGCTGCAGGTAAAAACATTGAAAGAAATCAAGTAAGCATAACAAATAAAAAATATTGAAATGAAACTGATCAGGTTTGGTTTACCGGGAGAAGAAAAACCGGGTGTTGTAACAGATGCAGGTATGTTCGACGTAAGTGCATTTGGTGAAGATTACGGAGAAAAATTCCTGGCTACAGACGGGTTGACCCGCTTGTCTGCCTGGTTTTCCGCACATGCCGGCGAATGCCCGCAGGTACCTGCCGGTACCCGCCTGGGAGCGCCGCTGCAACGTCCATCCAAAATTATCTGCATCGGTCTTAACTACGCCGATCATGCCCGGGAAACCAATGCTGCTATCCCGGCAGAACCGATCGTGTTTTTCAAAAGCACTACTGCACTGGTAGGCCCTAACGATGACCTGGTGATTCCACGCAACAGTCAGAAAACTGACTGGGAAGTGGAACTGGCTGTGGTAATCGGTAAAAAGGCCAGCTATATAGAAGAGAAAGATGCGTTGGATTACGTAGCGGGTTACTGCCTGCACAACGATTACAGCGAAAGAGCTTTCCAGATCGAAAGAGGCGGTCAGTGGGTAAAGGGAAAAAGCTGCGATACGTTTGCTCCCCTTGGCCCTTGGATGGCTACGAAAGATGAAATAGCAGATGTAAACAATCTTCGTTTATGGCTCACCGTTAACGGCCAGAAAATGCAGGATGGCAACACTTCCAATTTCATTTTCAATGTTCCGTTCGTAGTGGCTTACCTGAGCCAGTTTATGACCCTGCTCCCGGGAGATGTTATCTCTACCGGCACACCGGCAGGTGTGGGCCTGGGTATGAATCCGCAGGTGTATATCAAAGCAGGTGATGTGATTGAACTGGGTATCGATGGCCTGGGTACTTCCAAACAAACGGCAGTAGCATTTAAATAATAAGTATGAAAAGATATTGCCTGGCACTGGACCTGGTGGATGATCCGCAGATGATCAGCGAATATGAAGCATATCACCGCAAGGTATCTGCTGAAATAAAGAAAAGTATCACAGACAGTGGTATTACCGTCATGGATATTTACCGCGCCGGTAACCGCCTGTTTATGATCATGGAAGTAGACGACACCTTCTCTTTTGAACGTAAAGATGCCATGGATGCCGCTAATCCTGCCGTGCAGGTATGGGAGCAGCTGATGTGGAAATACCAGCAGGCATTGCCGGTAGCGAAAGAAGGAGAGAAGTGGATTATTATGGACCAGATCTTTACATTATAAAGAATTACGAATTATGAATTACGGAATGTGCAGGAGATAGGTGTTTGCAAAAGGATTGTAATTCGTAATCAACAGCTGTAGTTCGTAATTCGTAATTCCTAATTTATTCTTTACATGGTTATTGACGCACACCAACATTTCTGGCAATATGAGCCTGTCCGCGACGCCTGGATAGATGAATCTATGGAGGTGATCCGCCGGGATTTTTTACCGGAAGACCTGGCGCCGGTACTGGAAGAGAACGGCGTTCACGGCTGTATAGCCGTACAGGCCGACCAGTCGCCCAACGAAACCGCCTTTTTGTTATCACTGGCGGAAAAGCACGATTTTATCAAAGGGGTAGTGGGATGGATCGATCTGCGTGCCGATAATATTAGCGGGCAATTGTCGCAATATGCGCAACATCCGAAGCTGAAAGGTTTTCGGCATATTGTACAAGGGGAGCCGGATAACCGGTTTATCCTGGGCGAGCATTTTTGCCGTGGCATCAAAGCACTGTCGCAGCACCAGTTTACCTATGATATTCTCGTATATCCGAAACAGTTACCTGCGGTAGAAGAATTTGTAGTGCAGTTTCCGGAACAGGCGCTGATCATTGATCACCTGGCCAAACCGGATGTAAAAGCCGGTGAGCTGGCAGCATGGGCAGCACATATGCGTCGCATTGCACAGTCACCGCATGTATACTGTAAGCTGAGCGGCCTTGTAACAGAAGCCGACTGGCAGCAGTGGGAACCGGCACATTTCAGGCCCTTCCTGGAAGTGGCGTTGGAAGCCTTTGGTGCAAACAGGTTGCTGTATGGTTCCGATTGGCCCGTATGCCTGGTGGCAGCGGAATACCACGAGGTAAAAGGAATCGTTACAGATTTTATCAGCACCTTATCAACAACAGAACAATATCAGATAATGGGAGGAAACGCGCTCTCATTTTATCATCTATAAAAAATAATATCATACAAACTATGGATTTAGGATTACAGGAGAAAGTGATCATTGTTACCGGTGGCGCTAAAGGAATCGGGGAAGCTATTTCAAAACTGGTAGCAGCAGAAGGTGGCATTGCAGTTATCGCCGGCAGAAGTACCGCAGATAATGAAAAAACCGTCAACGACATAATTGCGGCCGGTGGCAGGGCATTGGCCATTACTGCAGAGCTGGGAAAAGTGGAGGATTGTAAAAAAGTAATCGCTGAAACCGTAGCAAAGTATGGTAAGATCGACGGACTGGTAAACAATGCCGGCGCCAATGATGGCGTAGGTCTTGAGAACGGCAGCCCGGAAAGATTTATGCAGTCGTTACAGAACAACTTATCCCACTACTATAACCTGGCCCATTTCGCATTACCCTACCTGAAAGTTACCAAAGGAAATATAGTGAACATCGGCTCAAAAGTAGCCAGCACCGGCCAGGGTAATACCAGCGGCTATGCTGCCTCTAAGGGCGCTATCAATGCATTGACCCGTGAATGGGCAGTGGAAATGCTGCCGTACTCTATCCGTATCAATACCGTGATTCCGGCCGAAGTATGGACGCCACTGTACGAAACATGGATTAACTCTTTACCTGATCCACAGGAGAAACTGGCGTCTATTACCGCCAAAATTCCATTTGAAAAGAGAATGACCACTTCAACAGAAATTGCCAATACAACGGTATTCCTGCTGTCGCCACGTTCATCACATACAACCGGACAAATAGTATACGTAGACGGTGGTTACACACACCTCGACAGATCCATCAGCTAAGGAACAGAGCCAAACTCACGTTATCATTATACATTCACCTGAAACATTAAATTCTTCGTTATGGCCGGAGGCGCAGTTAGTAATTCCACCTATACCAGCAGTAAAGATACCGGTGTTGAATCGGGCAAATACCTGTTCCCGTTTATATTAGTGACCAGCCTGTTCTTTTTATGGGGACTCGCATATGGTTTGCTGGACGTACTGAACAAACATTTCCAGGAAGTATTGAACATTACCACCAAACGCTCTACCCTGTTGCAGGGCGCCTATTTCGGTGCTTATTTCCTGATGGCATTGCCCGCAGGGATGTTTATGAACAAATTTGGCTATAAGAAAGGAATTATCCTCGGACTGGCATTATATGCCACCGGCGCTTTCCTTTTTTATCCGGCTGCAGGTGCGCTTAACTTTGATTTCTTTTTGCTGGCATTATTTATACTGGCCTGTGGATTAGCCTGCCTGGAAACGGCTGCCAATCCGTATGTTACGGTGCTGGGGCCAAAAGAAACATCTGAACAACGTTTAAATTTATCACAATGCTTTAATGGACTGGGTTCTTTCCTGGGACCTATTATCGGCGGTAAATTATTTTTCGGTACCGGCAAGGGTGATCTGACCACTGTACAGCTCACCTACATCGTGATCGGTATTGTGGTACTGTTGATTGCAGCCTTCTTCTATAAAACGCCATTACCGGAAATTAAAGAAGCAGAGCAGGAAGGCCAGGCTGTAATGGACGATACCCGCCCCCTGTTTGCCCACCGGCATTTTGTGCTGGGCGTGGTAGCGCAATTCTTTTACGTGGCTGCACAGGTAGGCGTGGGCGCATTATTTATCAACTACGTAACCGCTTACTGGCATGGTATTACCACCGAAAAAGCATCTTACCTGCTGGCGGTAGGTATGGCGCTGTTTATGGGCGGCCGTTTTGTAGGAACAGCCCTGATGCGTAAAATTGCTCCTAACCAGTTACTGGCGATTTATGCGTTTATCAACGTACTATTATGCGCTTTTGTAATGACCGGTGAAGGCGCTGCTTCCGTATATGCCTTGATTGCGGTGTTCTTCTTTATGTCTATTATGTTCCCAACCATTTTTGCGCTGGGTGTAAAAGATCTCGGAAAACATACCAAACGCGGTGCATCTTTCCAGGTAATGTCTATCGTAGGTGGCGCTTCTGTACCTTATGTAATGGGGATTGTCACAGAATGGCAGTCGCTCGCCATCTCTTACGGTATTCCTACCTTCTGTTTTGTGATCGTATTCCTCTACGGCTGGAAAGGGTATAAAAGAGTATAAGCAACTGATTTCTTTTAATACTTAATCCGCAAAATCGTGTAACTTCCTTACACAAAAGAGGACGCCATGATTTTGCGGATTTTTATTTTCTATGCTTGCTGCTTCCTGGTGTTAAACACCCTGTTTGGCCAGGCTGCTCCTGATGCCGGTCATGGATCTTCCTCCCTGCAATTGTCGGTTACACATGTGATGGGACAACAACCCCTGGTCAGGAAAACCGCTACCTATACCAATGCTGCAGGCGAACCATTTACCATTAGCCGTTTCCGTTATTTTCTCAGTAATTTTTCAATAGAAGCTGTCAATGGAGAAATGATCACATTGCCACCTGCCTATTTCCTGGTAGATGATGCTATTGACAGCTCTAAAACAATTCGCCTGGAAAACATTCCTGCAGGGCAATACAAGGCTATCCGTTTCCTGGTGGGGGTAGACAGCATACGCAACATGAGCGGGGTACAATCGGGCGCATTGGCAGTAGAATCCGGCATGTTCTGGACCTGGAACAGCGGTTATATTATGGCGCAGCTGGAAGGGCATTCCCCGGTGATCACATCTCCTACGCAGGAATTCCTGTTTCATGTGGGTGGTTATAAAGCAAAAGACCAGGTGTTGCAATATGTAACACTATCTTTTACCCAGTCACTTACCATTAATGCTACATCAACGCCTAATGTAAACCTGGTGGCAAATGTGGAGAAATGGTTTTTACCTGATACCGTAAGTTTTAAGAAGATAACCGTGATTATGGCGCCGGGCATCAAGGCAAAACAGGTAGCAGGTAACTACCGGCAGATGTTCCGGATAACCGGTATTACCAAACCATAGAATCAATTTGAAGTACAAAGCAATATATATCGTAGGGGCTTTCTGCCTGTTGCTGATCCTGGTACAGGGCCGGGCGGGAAAGAAATATGCGGGTGGTCCGGAGCCGTATTTACTGCAATTGCCACCGAATTTTCCGAAGCCGGTTTATGATTTTTCCCGTAACCCGCTTACCAAACCAGGCGTGGCTTTGGGCCGGTTTATGTTTTATGATTTTCGTTTGTCCAAAGACAGCACCGTATCCTGCGGTTTCTGCCACCAGCAGTTCGCGGCTTTCGGGCATTTTGATCATGCGCTGGCCCACGGCGTAGAAGGCCAGCAGGGTAACCGGTCGGTACCGGTACTTTTTAATATGATCTGGCAAAAAGCGTTTATGTGGGATGGAGGTGTAAACCACCTGGAAATACAGCCACTGACGCCATTAACGGATCACAACGAAATGGCGGTGGACCTGAAAGAGCTGCTTCGGAAAATGCAGGCAGATCCTGCCTATCGCAGTAAATTTAAAGCGGCCTTTGGCTCGGAGGACATTACCAGTGAACGCATGTTCAAAGCGCTAACACAATTTGTGGCCACCATGATATCGGCCAATTCCAGGTACGACAGCGTGATGCGTAAACTACCCGGCGCTGTATTTTCGGCAGAAGAACAAGCAGGCTATAACATCTTCCAGGAAAAGTGCGCTGCCTGTCATAAAGAACCATTATTTACAGACCTTACTTACCGCAGTAACGGACTGCCCTACCTGCCGGCGCTAAATGATGTGGGCAGAATGAAAGTTACCGGTAATACAGATGATAATCTTCGTTTTAAGGTGCCTTCCCTGCGCAATATCCTTAAAAGCTCGCCTTACATGCATGACGGACGTTTCTACGATATTTACCAGGTTTTTGATTTCTACGACCATGGTGTAGCCGTAACCGGTACCACTGATCCCATAGTGAAAAAAGGTATCCCGCTGTCGGACCAGGAGAAAAGGCAGTTATATTTCTTTCTGAATACACTGACAGATTACAGCTTTATTAATAACCAGGCGTTGAGTGAAATATTGATTCATTGAGGTTCCTGCGGATATTGTCTTGCCCAGGATTCAACTGATTTTGATGATTTGCAGGATTTTTTATTTTTGATTTTATAGGATTAAAAAAGATTAGAGGAGATATGAGCGAAACTATCTGCTTATGTCTCCTCTAATCTTTTTTAATCTTCACTGGAAAAAATCCTGCAAATCATCAAAATCAGTTGAATCCTGGGCAAAACAATCCTGAGAAAGACAATATCCGCTACGATTTCCGCTTTTTCCAGCAATCCTCCGTATGATCATCTACCATCCCCACAGCTTGCATATACGCATAGCAGATAGTGGATCCCACAAACTTGAAGCCCCGTTTCAGCAGATCCTTGCTCATCGCATCGGAAATGGCTGTTTTGGCTGGAACGCCTGAGAGATGCTTGTAGTGGTTGATAATGGGTTTGTGATTTACGAATGACCAGATGTACTTGTCGAAACTGCCAAATTCTTTTTGCACGGCGAGAAACGCTTTGGCATTGGTGATCACTGAATTTATTTTCAGGCGGTTACGGATAATGCCTTCATTCTGCATCAGTTGCTCCACCTTTTTTTCGTCGTACTTTATAATTTTTTTGACATCCCATTTATCAAATGCTTTGCGGTAGTTTTCCCTTTTGGTAAGCACGGTATACCAGCTCAGGCCGGCCTGTGCTCCTTCCAGGCAAAGCATTTCAAAGAGATGCTGATCATCGTGGTTGGGCGTACCCCATTCCTGGTCGTGGTAGTCCTGGTATAATTTATCTTTGGCAGACCAGCCGCATCTTATTTTTTCTACAGTTCCCATTCACCTATGATTTGATTAACCTTTGATTTATAGGCTTCAAGGTCGGAAATTGTTTGCTTAATAAAGCTATTATCTTCCAGGCTGCCAACAACGGCATTCATTTCTTTTTCGCTTTCATATGCCAGTTGACGGAAAGGGTTTTTATAGTCTTTTTCGCGGGAGCGTTTTATCTGCGCCGTGATCCATTCCATGGTCACAACAGAATCGTTCATCCATTGCGCCAGATCCGTGGTGGTGGTGTTTTTCAGCGAAGTTTCCTTGATTTCCAGTAAACAGGCCACTGCATGCTGCAACTTATCCGTTGCATATTCGTTGCCTATTTCTTCGTAGGCGGCGTGCAGCTGTGGCCAGCCGCTGATCTTATTCTTTTTGATCTTTGATTTAAGCGTAGCCACGGTATCGGCTTTCATCAGCTGTCCGCCAATGTTCAGCCATTCGCTGCGCTTAGCGGTGCTTACAGCGGCCTGCAGGGCCAGGAAAGAAGGCTTGTTGGATGCCAGTATATTTTTGACAGCGTAAAGTACGATCATCTCCTGGAACAGGGGATAAGCCCGATGCACCTTCAGCAGTTCCACATCCCGGGAGCTGTTTTCAAAGCCTTTGGAAAGAATGGTCAGCTTAGCCACTTCTTCAGGGTTATTTTTTAACAGCTCTTTGCCTTTTTTACGTATATCCTTTTCAGCTAGTTCTTTTTTGGGCGCGTTTTCCGGCAATGCATACCAGGCTTTTCCGGTGGCCGTTTCCATGATGGCCAGGGCCTGGAACAGTTCTTCCACTGAATCTGGCGCCAGGTAATCGTACTCGATGAACTGTACTTTCTCTGTGCGTTTATCGCGGTCCACATACTTCCATGAATTCCTGGCAATCGCGTACATATTGTACAGGAACCAATAGCCGGGCATTATCTTCAGGCGGTTTTCATGTTCATCGTTTACAACCAGACTAAACGGAATAGGGATGTTTAGTTCGGACATGTAGTTGCCTTTGGAGATGAGGGTGAAGCTGGCAAAGCGGGAGTTGTGTTTCAGGCTGACGCAGAGTCCGGGCCAGAAGCCTCTGCCGGCGATAATTTCACCATCTGCTCCGCGGGAATTATGATTGGAACCGATGGTGGCGCCGGCGGCCATATTGCTTTGTCCCATGATGAGTGCCGCACAGAGAAACGAGTTGTTATGGTGTTGCTCATGCGCGGGGAAGATCAATGAATTCAATACTTCGCAGCAGGAAATGGTAGCGTTGTTTCCCAGGTAGGAGTTGATGAGCCGCGCACCATACTTCAGCTGTGAATGGGAGGCCATCACAAAACGAACAGCTTTAACGCCATAGAATACACGACAACCAAAGCCTACCACGCCGTTCACCATTTCGCAGCCTTCCCCAATTTGTGAAGATGCTTCGCTGTTGCTGTTGATGGTGAGGTTTTTCAGTTTGTTGGCGCCTTTCAGATAGGCATCGGTGCCGATGGTCACATCTTTGATCATCTTGCAATTTTTGATCACCGTGCGGTCGCCTACCATGCCATAATAACCACGACGTTTATCAAACTGCTTTTCAGTAAATAGTTTAAACTGGTGTTGCAGTTGTTCGTCGTCCCGGTAGCGGGTCCACAGGTAAGCATCTCCGGGGAGCATCCCGTCGAATGGCATCACGCTTCTGCCACCGTTTTCGTTACATAGTTCCATCCAGATGCGACCGCCTTCGCTTTCACCTTCTTTCAGGATACCATTTCCGAATTTGGCATAATCGGTGGTGGCCATTTCATTGACATTGGCTACAATCACCTCATTGCCGAGTATATAATGTGAAAGATAGTTAACGTTGTGCACCACAACATTGTCGCCAAAGTCGCAGGCGCAGATCGTACTGTTGTACAAACCCACCGGCATGCGCAGGTTATGGAACTCAAGATAGTAAGGTTCCAGTTTGCCAATACGCACCATCCCAAAAAAATGGCAGTGCTGAACCAGCTGCGGATTAAATTCGTGGGACACGAAAATAATATTCCAGTCATCCGAGGTATTGTCATTACGTACCAGGGCTTCTACTTCATATGCTGTTAATTTCCTGTACTGATCTTGTCTGCTCCATTGCTCATTGCGGAGATAGTATTCGTCTTTTCCTTTCGGTAACGTGGTTTCAATAAAGTTATACCCCAGGTCAGACAAGGGGCGTTTCCGGATATTGTTCATGAGGATATTGGTTGTTTTAGCTGTTAGCCATTAGCTTTTAGCTTTTAGTAAATGCAGCGAGCCGGTATTTAGCCGTTAGCTTTTAGTAAATGCAGCGAAGACTAATATAATATATTCTTCGCTGCATTTACTAAAAGCTAAAAGCTAACAGCTAATGGCTAAAAGCTGTTTATTCTACTGTCACAGATTTCGCAAGATTCCTGGGTTTATCTACATCCAGACCTTTTAATACGCCTATATGGTAAGCGAGCAGCTGTAATGGTATTACAGAGATGATGGGTGCTACCATTTCATCTGCCGCAGGCACAAAAATTACATCATCCGCCATAGGGGGAATGGTGGTATCGCCTTCTGTTACAACCGCTATTACCTTGCCTTTACGGGCTTTGATTTCCTGAATATTAGACACTACTTTTTCGTAGTAGCTGTCTTTCGTGGCTACAATTACTACCGGAAGGTGTTCATCTACCAGGGCAATGGGGCCATGTTTCATTTCTGCGGCAGGGTAGCCTTCCGCATGGATGTAGGAAATTTCTTTCAGTTTCAGGGCTCCTTCCAGGGCAACCGGGAAGTTATATCCGCGGCCCAGGTAAAGGAAATCACGTGCATCTTTATATTTATCGGCGATGCCTTTGATCTGGTCGTCGAGTTTAAGTGCGGTAGCTACTTTTTCGGGTACCTGGTCCAGTTCATCCAGCAGGTGCTGAAAACGTTGGGAAGAAATGGTGCCTTTGTCTGCCGCCAGTTTCAGGCCTACCAGGCAAAGTACCGCCAGCTGGGCCGTAAATGCCTTGGTGCTGGCAACGCCGATTTCAGGTCCTGCGTGTGTATAGGCGCCTGCATGGGAAAGACGCGCAATAGAAGAACCTACTACGTTACAAACCCCCAGGATGATAGCGCCTTTTTCCTTGGCGCTTTCAATGGCTACCAGGGTATCGGCTGTTTCGCCCGACTGGGATACGGCAATGATTACATCGCCTTCGCCTACCACCGGGTTGCGGTAACGGAATTCAGAGGCATATTCTACCTCTACCGGTATGCGGCATAATTCTTCAATCATGTATTCCGCTACCAGTCCTGCATGCCAGGAAGTACCGCAGGCCACTATTATGATGCGTTTGGCATTACTGAGTATATCGGCGTATTCGCGCATACCACCCATGGTAAGCGTACCATGTTTGGCATCCAAACGGCCGCGCAAACTATCGAAAATGGTTTGTGGCTGTTCAAATATTTCCTTCAGCATGAAATGATCGTAACCGCCTTTTTCAATAGCGGCCAGTTCTATGTCCAGCTTCTGTATGTAAGGCGTTTGCCTTTCATTGGAAATATTTTTGAGGATCAGCTCATCCGCCTTGATAATAGCTATTTCATAGTCGTTTACATACACTACTTCTTTCGTGTATTCGATAATGGGGGAAGCGTCTGATGCCAGGAAATGTTCTCCTTTACCCACGCCTATTACCAACGGACTTCCCTTACGGGCTGCTATCAGTGTATCCGGGTTATCTTCATCTATCAATACAATTACATAAGCACCAACCACACGCTTTAAAGCGATGCGCAGGGCTTCTTCCAGGGAACACTGGTTTTGTTTTTTGATTTCTTCAATGAAGTGCAGCAGTACTTCGGTGTCGGTATCGCTCTTAAAAGTATGGCCCTGGTTGATCAGTTCCTGTTTCAGCTGAACGTAGTTTTCGATGATACCATTGTGGATCATGGCCAGTTTACCATCACCTGACAGGTGGGGGTGGGCATTGCGGTCGCAAGGCTCTCCATGTGTGGCCCAGCGGGTATGCCCGATGGCGATATGACTGCGCATATCTTTGCCTGCTACGAATTCTTCCAGCGCTGCTACTTTGTCTTTTCTTTTGTATACCTGCAGCCCGTTATTGATCAGGGCTACACCCGCGCTGTCGTATCCGCGGTATTCCAGTCTTTTGAGGCCTTTTAATACTACCGGGTAGGCTTCTCTCTGCCCGATATAAGCTACGATTCCACACATAAGGTTTTTGGATTTGTGCTAAGGTTTATCATTGCAATATCGCATAAAATGTTAAAATCACATCAGGAAATGTGAATATTGTTTAAGTTAAGATATGGTCTGCATTACATTCTACGTGGCTCCTAATGTAAAATGAAAAAGGGAATACGGGGAACGATCCCGATGAAAATTAAGATAACTTAACATTCACCTGCATCATTCACTGTATTCCCTTTATATATTTCTATCTAGCGGACTAAATAAAAAAATTTAAAATGCTTCATCATTTCAAGAGCGAACTCTCGAACAGCAAAAGTATTCTTTTATATTCATCTGTCCAGCTACTGGGCGTAGTAAATCCGTGATCTTCCACCGGAAACACTGCCAGCTCCCAGTTATTTTTTCCCAATTCAATTAAACGCTGTGATAAACGTACAATATCCTGGAAGTGCACATTGGTGTCGATCATACCATGACACATCAGTAATTTACCTTTCAGCCCATCTGCATAGTAGATGGGAGAGGAGCGGCGGTAAGCAATACTGTCTGTAAATGGTTCATTCAGTATATTACTGGTATAACCGTGGTTGTAATGCGCCCAGTCTGTAACTGAGCGTAAAGCGGCACCGGCTGCAAACACACCGGGTTTGGTAAACATGGCCATTAATGTCATAAATCCGCCATAACTACCACCATAGATACCGATGCGTTGCGCGTCCACCTGCAATTTTTCTGCCAGATATTTTGCGCCGTCTACTTCATCATCCAGATCCTTGCCACCCATATACCGATAGATGCCGGTACGCCAGTTGCGGCCATAGCCGGCGCTGCCGCGATAATCCATATCAAGCACCGTATAACCTTTATCGGTAAGCAGGTTATGAAACATGTATTCGCGGAAATAACTGCTCCACCATTTATGGGCGTTCTGCAAATATCCGGCGCCATGCACAAAGATAACAGCCGCCCCGTTATTTTTTGCCGGATCGGGCGTATATAAGCGCGCATACACCGGTTGCTGGTCGCGCGCCATGAAGGTAATCACCTGCGGATCACGCCATGCATAGGTTTTAAATTCGTCGGACTGACCCTTGTCGGTCACCTGCATAGCCTTTGCTCCCGGCGTATTAGGCTGCAGATACAGCTCCCAGGGCTTGTTGGAATAGGAATAACGGTAAGCAATCCATTTGCCGTCGGGAGAAACACTCACTTCATTTGCACCCTGCATCGCCGTAATTCTTTCTGCCTTACCACCACGAACGCCTATACGATAAAACTGTTTTTCACCGGGATGTACTTCATTGGTGGTAATGTAAAAGTATTTTTTGTCGGGCGACAATGCCGCTTCCTGTACTTCATAGTTGCCACTGGTGAGTGGTGTTACAGTTCCGCTGCTGACAGATGCGGTGTATAAATGGGAATAGCCGGTAGCTTCTGACTGGAACCAGCAGGTGTTTTCATCTATCCAGCCAATATTGGCGCCACCCATGGTCCAGCCGATGCCGGGGCCTGCTACCCAGGCTTCGTCCCGCTGCCGGTTCAACGTTTTTACGGCGCCGGTGGCGGCGTCGAGCAGTACAATCCAGCGGTCCTTATTATCGAGCGAGCGGATATCTGCAATAGCATGCGTGCCCTGATCGGACCAGTACGGACCGTTGATGATCACGTTCCTCACGCCGGGAGTATCTTTTTTCGTATAGTCTTTTACGTAATCAGGCTGATCTTTGATCCCCGGCAGGTCTGTTGTTTTAACGGGAAATACAGTATCGCGGTTCCGGTCATATACATAACTTTCGAAAGTACCCTGTGGCGCACCTACTTTATCACGGGCAGGGATATCCGTAGTATATCCCGAGGCGGTTACAAATTCGGGTACAATGGTATTACGGGCATCGGTAGGAGCGGTGAAAAGACTGTAGGTAATGAAACGCCCGTCCGGACTGATTTGTACGTTCATTAATCTTTTATTTTCGAGATACAGCTGTCGCAGTGGTTTAATTTCATGGGCCTTATTAAACGCGGTGGCGGCATCCGTACGTGCTTTTTTGTCCCGTACAATGTCCATCAGCTCCAGCTGCTGCGCTTTCAGGAATTTTTCTTCTGCGGTACCCGCCTGGCTTTCGTCTTTGCTGGCCGGCTTGCTGCCGGTAGCAAAGCTGGTGAGCTGGCTGATCAGCCCTGATGTGCGGTCCCAGGCATACAGGTCGCGGTTTTGCTGAAATACCACCTGTTTCCCGCCAAAGCTAAATACCGGGTTGACAGAAGTGGCAGTAGTATTGGTGATACGGGTGGTTTTACCGGTTTTTATCTCCAGTAAATAAATATCGCCCTGGTAGCTATAGGCCAGTAATGTTTTATCTGTATTATAAGTACCGGAAGACCGGGCTTCTATAAGACCGCGTTCTCCGGCATCGGTTTTACGGGGTGCATTGTTTTTAATACCGGCATAGTAAAGGGAGTCGGTCAATTGTTTATCGGGGTTCCAGCTGAAATAAACCGTCTGGTTGTCGGTACCCCAGAAAATATTATCAGGAGAAGTTCCTATCCATTTAGGATCGCGCATGATCTTTTCTACCGTAAGCGGGCCTGCCTGTTGGGCAAAGATGCGGTTGGCTGATAAAAAAATAATGGCGGGTAATACCCATTTTCTCATAGTGGTTCATTATTTTGTTGGGGAATAAATGTAACGGTTTAATCATAAATTGCCGTAACTTTTGGATGGACGTACCGTTGCCAACTGCTCTAAATCCGGTTTATGCGCATACCTGTATTACTTTCCCTCTTGCTTTTTGTGGCCTGCAAGCCCAAAAGACCTGTACGGCAGCAGGTACAGGTATCAGAAGACACCACGTTTTTAACAGGAACCTTTTATGTGATCAGGCATGCGGAAAGAAATCCCGGTCCTGATTCCACCTTAACGGCGGCCGGCCAGGAAAGAGCAGGCGCGCTATACCGGCTGCTGAAAGACTCCGGGCTTAATAAAATCTATATCACTCCTTATAAAAGAACGATGGCTACGGCCGACAGTGTCCGGATCCGCCTCCACCTCGATACCTGCTTCTATGCAGCTGATACTACCGGTGAAGCCTTTATTTACCAGGTAACCCGGCATGAAGACTGGGGCAAACGCATCCTGGTAGTAGGACATTCCAATACTATTATCCCCCTGTTACGCAGCCTGAGGGCCAGCCCGCATATTGATTCGATCGGGGAAAATGAATACAACCGGCTGTTCATTGTGCGAAAAAACAAAGACGGGACTACGTTGAAGGAGGTATCTTATTAGTTTTTTTTCTTGCCCAGGATTTTTTCTTGCCCAGGATTAGACTGATTATGATGATTTACATGATTTTTTCTTGTGATTATAATTTGATTTTAAAAGATTAAGAAAGATGTAGGCAATAATTTGCTGATATCTTCCTTAATCTTTTAAAATCAAAAAGAAAAAATCATGTAAATCATCATAATCAGTCTAATCCTGGGCAAGAAAAAATCCTGGGCAAGAAAAAGTTACAGGAGGATGCCCTTCATTAAAGTATATGCCACCGTGAAGTAAATCAGCAACCCCGTTACATCCACGAGCGTAGCCACGAAAGGAGCCGAAGAGGTGGCCGGATCCGCACCGCATTTCTTGAGCAGCAGGGGGAGCATGGATCCCGAAAGGGTGCCCCATAACACCACGCCTACAAGGGAGATACCTACGGTGGCGCCTATCAGCACGGTGTGCGCACCATAAGTATGGAACAATGTATTCCAGAGCAGGATACGGATAAAGCCAATAAGGCCCAGTGCCCCACCGAGTATAAGACCGGAAATGATTTCACGGCGCATCACGCGCCACCAGTCGCCCACCGTGATTTCGCCGAGGGCCATCGCCTGTATAATCAGGGTGGATGCCTGGGAGCCGCTGTTACCTCCACTGGAAATGATCAGGGGAACAAACAGCGCCAGCACCACGGCCTTGGCAATTTCGTCTTCAAAAAATCCCATGGCAGTAGCGGTCAGCATCTCTCCTATAAATAATACTACCAGCCAGCCTACGCGTTTTTTTATGAGCCGGAAGATGGGCATATCGAGGTAAGGCTCATCCAGGGCCTCGGTACCACCTATCTTCTGGATATCTTCTGTATGTTCTTCGTTCGCGATCCATAACATATCGTCGATGGTCACAATGCCCAGCAATATACCCTGGTCGTCGACTACGGGTAAGGCTACCCTGTTTTCCATCCGGAAAACCTGTATGGCCTCTTCCTGTCCGTCGTTGGCATGCAGGGATACAAAGCGGTCATCCATCAGCGTATGTACCACGGTATCGGGCGATACCAGCAGGAATTCCCGGATACGGAAGTCGTCCAGCAGGTACCCCTTTTCATCAATTACATAGATAACATCGATCGTTTCACTGTCTTTTCCATGTTCACGGATATAGTTCAGCACCTGCTTTACTGTCCACTCTTCCCGTACTGCAATGTAATCGGGGGTCATGATACGGCCTACACTGTTTTCCTTGTAGCCAAGGAGCGACAGCGTAATGCGGCGTTCTTCGGGGTCGAGCAGTTTGATCAGTTCTTTTACCGCTTCGCTGGGAAGCTCTTCCAGGAAGGCGGTACGGTCATCCGCCGGCAATTCGTTCATCAGCTCCGCTATTTTGGCGGCCGACAACTTGCGGATCACATCTTCCTGCAGGGGAAAGTCCAGGATACGGAAAGCCGCTGCCGCTCTGCTGATCGACAGGTTGTTAAAGATGATATCACTGGCATCGGGGTCTTCGTGAATCAGTTCGGCTATATCCGTTATCAGCTGGTCGTCCAGGTAAACTGACAGTTCGCGGTAACTTTTCTCATCTGTCAGTGTCTGGAATTTCTCCAGTAAAGCTTCATTTTCCATGTACAATTGCCTCTATCTGCGAAAATAAGTTAAAATAGCACGCTGCCGGGGCAGTCGTTATAATAATTCTGACACATGCAGCCGGATATTGCTGCAAATCGTATCGACAGGCAGATCGTTGGCATCTTTGCCAAACGGATCCTCAATTTCCTCTGCAATCAGTTCCAGGCTGGCCAGTACAAAGAAAATGAACACAATCATCGGGATGATCAGGTAGCCCAGGCTGAATACATATCCAAATGGCATGGACATTACATAAAAGAATATGAACTTCTTGATGAAAACGCTGTAGGAGAAAGGGATCGGGGTGTTTTTAATCCGCTCGCAGGCGCCGCATACGTCGGCGAACGACTGTAGCTCAGTGTTTAACAGGATCAGCTGATCACCGGTGATCTGCCCGCTGCGGTACAGTTCCATGGTTTTGCTGGTGATTTGCTGTGCCAGCTGGTTAGGCACATGTTTACCGATATCCGTATGAAGTGGCTCCTGTCCGGGGATAGCTTCCATCTCGTCATGGATATAGGTTTTCCGCAGATGGTTTTTCAGGCCATAGGCAAAATTCGGGATCATGACCTTAAAGAAAAGCCTGTCGGCTGTATTATTGGCCGGCAGCATCGCCTGTATTTTGATAGCGAGGTTGCGGCTGCTGTTAACCAGCGCCCCCCATTGCCGGCGGCCTTCCCACCAGCGGTCATAGGCGGTGTTGGTACGGAATACCAGCAACAGCGATATCACAAAGCCCAGCAGGCCATGCATCAGCGAAATATTTTTGAGCTCACTGTTAGACGACAGCTTCCAGACCTCCAGCTCCAGCCAGGCGATTATGGCCGAATAGATAGAAAGCGCCACGAACATAGGAAACAGCTTCCTGACAGTATCAGCTTTGTGGATGCGGAAAATAAAGGTAAACCACTCTTTTGGGTTATAATTGATCATATATATTGCTTGATAAAAGGCAAAAAAAATAATTTCCGGGCCGCAAACCTAAATTTTTTAAACATGATTTTGATAACTTCTTCCTTTAACTTTACTTTACGTCTTCTTTTATTTTGAAATTGCGCTATGATAAAGCCGTACTTGTACATTGATAAGTCGAAGGGAAGAGGCAGAGGAGTCTACACGAAGGAAAAGATCCCGGCCGGAACAAGAATAGAGACTTCACCTGTGCTCGTTCTCTCTTACGATGATACTGAAATTGTGGACCAGACAAGACTCCATAACTATATTTTTCTCTGGGGCGTAAAGGAAACGCGTTCTTGTGTGGCTTTAGGTTTCTGTTCTATCTATAACCACGATTACCATCCCAACTGTGAATATGAAATGGACTTCACCGAAGAAACCATGAGCATCATCACCCTCCGGGATATTAAAAAAGGAGAGGAGCTCTTTATTAACTATAATGGAGATGTATCCGATACTTCCCCGCTCTGGTTCGATATCAAAAAGAAGCAAACAGCAAAGTAAAGAATTACGGATTACGGATTAAGAAAGGTTGGAAGATTATAACGAATATTAACTGCTGACCTGTCCTATTCGTTTTTCTTTCATTATATTATATAAGTGCTTATATAATTTAATTTCCGCGATAGTATTTCATTTTTCTTTTGTAATATTGTATAAGCGCTTATATAAATTAATAACAACACATAGTCATATTCGATTATGTCTCATTTATCAATCCGTAATTCGTAATTCTTCCTTATGTCATTCTATCCATCATTAGGCTACCTGGTTTTCGGCAGCCGCCTGCGCCGCCTCAGTGAATATTTCCTGATGGAAGTAAATAAAGTATACGAACAGGCCGGGATTCCCTTTGATGCCAGCTGGTTTCCGGTGTTTTACCTGTTGTCGAAACAACAGCCGGTACCCATGATAGATATTTCAGATCAGCTGGAAATTTCCCACTCGGCGGTTAGCCAGATGGTCACCAACCTTAAGAAGAAAGGGCTGTTGAAAACAACGCCTTGTAAGGAAGATGGCCGCCGACAGCTGGTGGCTTTTTCCAAAAAAGGAGAAGAACTGCTGCAACAGATACAACCCGTTTGGGACGCCATCACCGAAGCGATGAATGAACTGGTAATGGAAAACAAACAAAGCCAGCAGGTACTGGCAGCCATCGCACAAATTGAACAATCCGTGCAGCAAAAGTCGTTGGCAGAAAGAATTAAACAACAACTATAATACATCATACACCAGAAAAATCTACCGATCATGAGTGATATTTTTAAGTACGGTATTGACCAGCTCACGGTTGCTACAGCCATCGACATCGCTGCCGGCAAAGTGAAGGGGATACTGGTACCGGAAGTAATTACCCGCGTACAAACCAGCTTCGGGTATGTACAAACCATCGTAGCACACCATACCACGGTATATGGCATCAACACGGGCTTCGGCCCCTTGTGTGATACCAAAATTTCGGAAGAAGATACCCGCGCCCTGCAGTACAACATCCTGCAAAGCCATAGCGTAGGTGTAGGAGAACCTATCCCGGAAGAAATTGCCCGCATCATGCTTATCACCAAAGTACATGCGCTGGCACAGGGATTTTCAGGTGCGGCATTGTCTACCCTGGAAAGAATTATCTGGCATATTGATCATCACATAACACCACTGGTGCCTGAAAAAGGCTCTGTAGGCGCATCCGGCGACCTGGCGCCCCTGTCGCACCTGTTCCTGCCACTCATAGGCCTGGGACACGTATGGTATAAAGGGCAGAAAACGGATACCGCTCAAATGATGCAGCAGGAAGGCATTGCTCCTGTAGTACTGGGACCAAAGGAAGGCCTGGCGCTCATCAATGGTACCCAGTTTATCCTGTCGTTTGCCGTAAAAGCAGTGCAGCGTTTGCACAACGCCCTGGAAGCAGCCGATATCATCGGGGCTTTATCTCTTGAAGGACTGATGGGCACCGCCAAACCTTTTGATCCGCGTTTACATGCCATCCGCCCGTTTCCCGGTAACCAGCTGGTAGCGCATCGTTTGAAAACACTGCTGGACCATTCTGAGATCATGTCGTCGCATGTAGACTGCGGCCGCGTGCAGGACCCTTACTCCCTGCGCTGTATGCCACAGGTTCATGGCGCTTCCCGCACTGCATGGCAGCACCTGCAGGAGCTCACCACCATTGAATTGAATGCCGTAACAGATAACCCGATTATTTTTAGTGCAGAAGATACTATCAGTGGTGGTAACTTCCACGGGCAACCGATGGCTCTGCCGCTGGACTACGCCACCGTGGCAGCCGCGGAACTGGGTAATATCTCCGACAGGCGTTGTTATATGATGATTGAAGGGAGATACGGACTGCCAAAGCTGCTGATACAGGATGCCGGTCTGAACTCGGGCTTCATGATTCCGCAGTATACCACCGCCGCCCTGGTAACAGAAAATAAAACGCTGTGCTTCCCCGCCAGCGCAGACAGCGTGCCCACTTCACTGGGACAGGAAGATCATGTATCCATGGGTTCCATCAGTGGCCGTAAACTAAACCAGGTGATCAGCAACCTGGAATATATCCTCGCCATAGAGTTGCTGTATGCCGCACAGGCCGTAGATTTCCGCCGTCCGCTGAAATCGGGCCCGGTACTGGAAGCCGTACACAAGTATACCCGCGATAAAGTATCCTTTGCTACCAAAGACCGCATCTTCGCCAATGATATTGCGGCACTGCATACTATCATCACCAATCAATCACTGGTGCGCGTAGCCAACGATGCTGCGGCCCAACATCAACTTAACTTAAACGGACTTTATAATGACCAGTTTGGACTTTATTAAAACATATGCAGCACACCCGCATTATAAAGCGCCGCATGGTGCACAGCTGCATGCCAGATCCTGGCAAACCGAAGCGCCTTTACGTATGTTGCTCAACAACCTTGATGCAGCAGTAGCCGAAAACCCGGATGAACTGGTGGTATACGGCGGTATCGGGCAGGCCGCCCGTAACAGGGAAGCACTGCAGAAAATTATAAACATACTGCTGGAACTGGATGATGACCACTCCCTGCTGGTACAATCCGGTAAACCGGTAGGCATTGTACGCACGCATCCGCAGGCGCCCCGCGTAATGCTGGCTAATAGTAACCTGGTACCCAAATGGGCTACCTGGGAACACTTCAATGAGTTGCGTTCCAAAGGACTGATGATGTACGGCCAGATGACCGCAGGCAGCTGGATCTATATCGGTACACAAGGCATCCTGCAGGGTACCTATGAAACCTTTATGGAATGCGGCCGGCAACATTTTAACGGTAACCTCGCCGGCAAACTGTTGGTGACCGCGGGTATAGGCGGTATGGGCGGCGCACAGCCACTGGCCGCGACTATGGCCGGAGCAGTATTTATCGGCGCTGATATTGACCCTACCCGTATCCAGAAAAGACTGGACACCCGCTATATTGACCGCATGACCTACTCTTACGAGGAAGCCATCCAATGGGCCAAAGCAGCACAGGAGAAAGGAGAGGCTTTGTCTATCGGTTTGGTCAGCGACGCAGGTGATATGCTGGAACGTATGTTGAAAGACAACATTATCCCCGACATCCTCACTGATCAGACCTCGGCCCACGATCCGCTGAATGGTTACGTACCCAACGGTATGACGCTGGCCGCCGCACTGGACCTGCGTAAAAATGATGCTGCGGCTTACCGGGAGCTGTCGCTCAAAAGCATGGCCCGTCACGTAGGCTTTATGTTGCAGCTGCAGCAGAAAGGCGCCATCACGTTTGACTATGGTAACAACCTGCGTGAATTTGCCCGTGAAGGCGGAGAACCCAACGCATTTAATTTCCCCGGATTCACACCGGCATACATCCGTCCGCTGTTTTGTGAAGGCAAAGGCCCGTTCCGCTGGGTAGCCCTTTCCGGTGATCCGGAAGATATTTATACCACCGACCAGGCGTTGATAGCAGCATTCCCGGAAAATACCCACCTGATCAACTGGCTGCAAAAAGCCAGGGAAAAAGTGGCCTTCCAGGGATTGCCCGCCCGCATTTGTTGGCTGGGTATGGGCGAACGTGAAAAAGCAGGGCTTATCTTCAATGAGCTGGTAAGAACAGGTAAAGTAAAGGCGCCCATTGTTATTGGCCGTGATCACCTCGACTGTGGCTCCGTTGCTTCTCCGAACCGGGAAACCGAATCCATGAAAGATGGCTCTGATGCCGTGAGCGACTGGACCCTGCTGAACCTGATGGCCAACACAGGCGGTGGCGCTACCTGGGTATCTTTCCATCATGGCGGCGGCGTAGGAATGGGTTATTCGCAACATGCCGGTATGGTAGTGCTGGCAGACGGTACCGATCGTGCGGCAGCATGTTTGCAGAGAGTATTACATAATGATCCTGCCCTGGGAATTTTCCGCCATGCAGATGCAGGCTACGAAAAAGCGCAGGAGTGGGCAGAGAAATATGGGCTTAGCTTTTAGCCATTAGCTTTTAGTTAATGCAGCGGATTTTTTTCTTGCCCAGGATTAGACTGATTTTGATGATTTACAGGATTTTTTCTTTTTTGATTTGAAAAGATTTGGGAAGACATAAGCGGATATAATCTTTTTTAATCTTTCAAAATCACAGAAAAAAAAATCCTGTAAATCATCAAAATCAGTCTAATCCTGGGCAAGAAAAAAACTCGCGGAATACCAATGATCTCAAGTTGTCTTTTAAAAACCAGGTGAATGAAAACGTTAATCGGCCCCTTTGCACAGATCCTGCCTATGGCGGGCCTGTCGCTCAAAGGCACTTTACAGGATGAGCAGTTGACCGTGATAGAGAAAGGCGGTGTAGTAGTGGAAAATGGAGAAATCGTTGCCATAGCAGATTACAGGTCGCTGTTGCAGAAATATCCCGATAGCGAAATCGCTTTCATAGATACGCCCATGGTGCTGTTGCCGGGATTTATCGATTGCCATACACATATTTGTTACGACGGTACCCGTAACCGCGATTATGCTATGCGCATTGCCGGTAAAAGCTACCTCGAAATAGCCCGTGCTGGTGGCGGTATATGGGATTCCGTTACCAAAACACGTATAGCCGACCCTGTTACACTGACAGAAAATACGGTAGCCCGTGCCAACCGTCATTTGAAAGAAGGAGTGACCACCATCGAAGTAAAAAGCGGTTACGGTCTTAATATGGAAGGCGAGCTGAAAATGTTGCGGGCCATACAACAGGCGGGTCTGCATACCCGGGCTACGCTGGTGTCTACCTGTTTGGCCGCGCATATGAAGCCCCGCGATTATGCAGGAACGGAAGATGAATACCTGCAATGGGTATTAACGGAATTGCTGCCGGTATTGCAACAGGAACAACTCAGTAACCGGGTGGATATCTTTATTGAAGAAACCGCCTTTTCAGTGGCAGCAGCTACCCGTTTTCTGCAGGGGGCCGGGCGACAGGGATTTGCTGCCACCGTGCATGCCGATCAGTTTAGTGCCGGCGGCGCCGCTGTAGCAGTGGAAACAGGCGCTTTATCGGCGGACCACCTGGAAGCCAGTACGGAAAAAGAAATTGCTTTACTGGCAAATTCCGATACAGTTGCCGTAGTTTTGCCGGGTGCTTCATTAGGGTTGGGGATGCATTATGCACCGGCGCGTAAATTATTAAATGCGGGCGCCAGCGTGGCTATTGCCAGCGATTGGAACCCAGGATCAGCGCCTATGGGCGATTTATTGATACAGGCCGCCGTAATGAGTGCTGCAGAGAAATTATCCACAGCAGAAGTGCTGGCAGCACTTACTGTAAGAGCAGCTCCCGCCCTGCAACTGAAAGACGCAGGACAGCTCGTGGCGGGATATGCAGCAGATATGCAGGCATATCCTACCGGCGACTACCGGGATATACTCTACTACCAGGGTAAAATGAAACCTGCTATGGTATGGAAAAAAGGAGAACCAGTTTTGTAATTTATGATAACAAAGGATAGCTATCAGCCAACGTCCGCCGCTACGTGGACAGGCCGGATAGATGGTACAGAGCCTGACCTGCTGCGCTGGCACCAGGTAATTAAAGTAGCAGATCTGTTACAGGCGCCATTGCCGGCCCTGCAAAAGGATGAGAAAGGAATTGTTCTGCTGGGCTTCGCCTGCGATGAAGGCGTGCGCCGCAATAAGGGCAGAACCGGTGCGGCAGAAGGACCCGCGGCCATCCGTAAAGCTATCGCCAACTTCCCCGTTCACTTTAACGCACAAATGGTTTTGCTCGATGCCGGTGATGTGATCTGTGTCAACGGCGAACTGGAAAATGCGCAGCAGATGCTCAGCGAAGCCGTGAAAGCTATCCTCACAGCGGGTTACCTGCCACTACTGCTCGGCGGTGGTCATGAAATTACGTATGGCCATGCCAGTGGTATCCGCAGTTTTGCGGGTAAACAAAAAACCGGCTTCATCAACTTCGATGCACATTTTGATATCCGTATTCCAGGTGCAGAAGGTCCCAGCTCAGGCACCGGCTTCTGGCAGCTGGCCCGGGACTGCAAACAGGCCGGACAGCCTTTTAATTACCTCGCACTGGGTATCCAGAAGAACGGAAATACCCGGCAGCTGTTTAACATAGCCGGGGAAGAAGACGCTACCTATGTAAGTGCAGACGCTTTCCACCTGCATGATAAAGACACCCTGTTCGCTGCTATACAACATTTCCTCGACCAGGTAGATAAAGTATATCTCACCACCTGCTTGGATGTATTTGCAGCGCCCTTCGCACCGGGCGTAAGCGCCACCGCCTATAACGGCATTACGCCGGATGGCTTGTTCCTGCAGTGCTATCGCAAAATACTACAAAGTGGAAAGGTTGCAGGCATTGATATCGCAGAACTCAATCCTTCGCTGGATATCGATAACAGAACTGCCAAACTAGCGGCAGCACTCATTTTTGAAGTGGTTGAATTTTGTCTTGCCCAGGATTAGTCTTGCGCAGGATTTTTTCTTGCCCAGGATTAAACTGATTTTGATGATTTACATGATTTTTTTCTTTTTTGATTTTTAAAAGATTCGGGAAGATATAAGCGAATCTATATTGATATCTTCCTGAATCTTTTAAAATCAAGTTATAATCACAATAAAAAAATCATGTAAATCATCAAAATCAGTTTAATCCTGGGCAAGAAAAAATTCGCTGCATTAAAAGCTGGCCGCCATCAGCTGTTTCACCTCCTCCCTGCATTGTGCCAGTTGCTCTTTTACATCGAGCTGCAGCAATTGTATCAGCCGTGATGATTTTACAGGCAAGGCGATTTTTTCCTTCTTCAGTTGCGCTATTGCTGCTTTTGTAAACAGCAGCAGTTCGCTGGTATCATGCCATTGCCCGAGCAGTTCGCCGGCCTTTTTAGTGTGTGCCAGCAATGTTTCAGTATGCGATGCAGGAAGCACCTGCTCCATAATGCTGAGCTGATAGAACAAGGTTTTGGTTGTTTTTCGTACTTCATGCCATACCGTATGATGAGCCCGGCCTGTTGGCAGTATAATACGTTGCTGCTGGTCCTTCAGGTAGCTGCTGAGGGCAGTGGTAGCTTCGGTTTGATCCATATCTGATATGGCATTACGGAACCTTTCCGGCAGGGATCCTAACCTTTTTAGAGAGCAGTATTTTATGGTAGTTTCCAGCATTTCCTTTGCAGTGGCCTGTTTATGTTGTAACAACAGGTGCGCAAATGAAAACCGCCAGTTTAATTTTTTTTCATAATCCTGCAGGTGCTTTCCCTGGAGGTAAGTATCCCTGGAAGCGCCGCCTATGGTTTGTATGAGTCTTGCTGTTTGTAAATGTTTGCCGGCGCCGAAAGTGTAATCCGGCAGTTGTTTCGCCAGTAAAAAAAATGCCCGGAGCTTTTTTACACCCACCCGCATGGCATGTATGGCGCCGGCATCGCCGGGAGACTGCTGCAGGGTAGCATATGCATCCGTTACAGTATCGCATTCCTTGCGGAGATAATCATATAAGGCTGTTTGTAGCATTCCTTTAAAGATAAAATAAAATTTCCGGGGATGTATCCCGTCTTGATAATTTCAATATTTTTGCCTCAAATTGTTATGTTATGCAACATCTCCCCAAAATGGCAGTCATGGTACTGTTAACGGTGCTTTGTATCCCCGCCATTGCACAAAAACTTAAACTGACAGAAGGTGATCCGGGTGTCCTGAAAGGTCAGCAACAACTCAATGTTGAATTTACGTATGATCATTTATCTGTTGGCAAAGACAGCGAAGCCGATTATATCCGTAAAAAAACAACGGAGTACAACAACAAGGAGGCCGGCAAGGGCGATACCTGGGCCAAAGCCTGGAAAGACGACCGGCCCACCCGCTACGAGCCTAAATTTGACTCGCTGTTTAATGATAATGGCGATTTAAAAGCAGGGAACTTCCCGGATGCGACCTACACGCTGATCTTCCACACCACCTTTATAGAGCCTGGTTTTAATGTGGGGGTGGCGCGCAAAAATTCGTATATCGATGCGGAAGCAATCATCGTGGAAACCGCCAACAGGGATAAGGTAGTGGCTAAAATAACGGTCGACAACGCGCCCGGTCGTATGATGGGGTTCGATTTTGATACCGGCATGCGCATTACGGAGTCATATGCGGTAGCCGCGAAGAAACTGGCTAAGTTCCTGCAGAAATAGTTTTTTTGCTCAGGATTTTTTTTGCCCGGGATTAAACTGATTTTGATGATTTACATGATTTTTTCTTTTTTGATTTTTAAAAGATTCGGGAAGATATAAGCGAATCTATATTGATATCTTCCAGAATCTTTTAAAATCAAGTTATAATCACAATAAAAAAATCATGTAAATCATCAAAATCAGTTTAATCCCGGGCAAAAAAAATCCTGGGCGGAGAAACGCCCATTAAAATACAATGGTCTTGTTCCCATGCAGGATCACCCGGTTGTCGACATGCGCCTTCACTGCCCTGGTGAGCACCTGCCGTTCAATATCACGCCCCAGCATCACCAGGTCTTCAACGGTATCCCGGTGGCTTACCCTGGCCACATCCTGTTCAATGATGGGGCCTTCATCCAGTTCGTTGGTGACATAGTGCGCGGTAGCGCCAATGAGCTTAACGCCCCGCGTATAGGCGTTGAGGTAAGGGCGTGCCCCTGCAAATGCCGGCAAAAAGGAATGATGAATATTGATGATGCGCTGCGGATACAGGCTTACAAATTCTGGGGATAATATCTGCATATACCTGGCCAGCACCGTAAAATCGATGGCATGTTCTTCCAGCAACCTGATGGCTTCCCGCTCCTGTAGTGCTTTGGTAGCCGCCGTTACCGGCAGGTAGTGAAACGGGATATCCATTGCAGTGCATTCTTTTTCCAGCACGGAATGATTCGAGATCACGAGCGGAATATCTACGGGTAATTCCCCGCTTTTCCATCTCCATAAAAGCTCCAGCAAACAATGATCATAGGCCGATACCATGATGGCCATCCGCATACGCCGGTCGCTGTAATCTATCTTCCATTCCATTTGCAGCGGGGTGGCCACCTGCTCCTGGAAAGCGCTTTCCAGCGCAGCCTTATCCAGCACATCCAGCTGGAATTCCATTCTCATAAAAAATAAACCTTCGCGGGGATCAGTGCTGTGTTGACTTGCATCCAGTATATTTGCACCCAGCCGGTACAGGAATTGGGATACGCCAGCTACTATACCGGGACGGTCGGGACAGCAGATCAGCAAACATGCCGTGATATGGGGAGTGTTCTGTTTTGACATATGACTACAAAGTAAAAAATATTAATATAATTCTCTCTTGAAAAAAATAGGACTGATGTCGGATACGCATAGCTATTTGCATCCGCAGGTATTCAGGTACTTTGAAGAAGTAGATGAGATATGGCATGCCGGTGATATCGGCAATGTGGATCTGGCAGATAAACTGGAAGCTTTTAAACCTTTCAGGGCTGTTTACGGGAATATCGACGGCGCAGATATACGTATCCGTTACCCGGAAACCCTCCGCTTTAATGTGGAAGGAGTAGAGGTAATGATGACACATATTGGTGGTTATCCGGGGAAATATGCCCCGGGTGTGAAGGAACAATTAAAACAACATCCTGCCAAACTCTTCATCTGTGGGCATTCTCATATTTTGAAGGTAATGCCCGACGCGGCACTTCATTTGTTACACATGAACCCGGGTGCATGCGGACAACAAGGCTGGCATAAAGTTAAAACGCTCCTGCGCTTCCAGGTGGATGCAGGCAATATTCAACAACTGGAGGTAATAGAATTACCCTGATCATCAACATTGGATTTAACCTACAACGCTTATGAATCTACGAATTTTGGTATGGCTGGTCATATTTGTTACAGTTACTGCTCAAATGCAGGCACAGGGCCGGTTCTGGAAGTGGCTGAAAACGGAAAACGATACGGCCTATATAGAAGATCATACAGAAGATATCACGGCCAGGCTATATGGCTCCCGTAAATACACAAAATTCGATATCCTCGACAGAAAACAAAAAAAAGATATTCTCTACCGGCCCAATACTCCCTTTAATATCGGATTTGGGGCCAATTACCGCTTTGTAGGACTCAACCTGGGCTTTAATTTGCCGTTTATTAACCGGCATAACGAGAAGTACGGAAAAACAAAATACATCGACCTGCAATCACATATTTATCTCCGCAAAATAGTAGTAGATTTCTATGGACAATATTACAAAGGCTATTATGTGGCCAATCCGGAAGAAGTATTTGGGAAAGCGTATGCTAAACTAAACCCGTATCCACAGCGGCCGGACATCCGGAATATTGACTTCGGACTAAATGCACAATATATTTTCAACGATAAAAGATTTTCCTATCGTGCACCTAACCTGCAGAATGAATACCAGAAAAAAAGTGCGGGTTCCTTCCTGGTAGGTGGTGAAATGTTTTTAGGCAGAGTCAAGGGCGACTCTTCCCTGGTGCCTTCCAATATGGCCGATACCAGTTTCCTGCGGGAAGAACATTATTATAAAACAGGTATTTCCTCTTTGGCTGCCAATGTTGGCTATGCCTATACTTTCGTGGTACACCAGCATTTCTTTTTATCGCTCTCGCTTACTGCAGGCCTGGGCGGTAACGTAACCAGTCTTTTCCTGGAAAACGGCCAGGTCAGCCGTAAAGTAGGCTTGCAATTCAGTAATACGGTACGCGCCTCACTGGGATATAACTCCAGCCGCTATTTTGCCGGGGTACATTATGTGGGAATGAACACCCGCAGCGGTATGCCGATACCCCATACCTATCAGACATTTGGTACCGGCAATTTCAGGGTCAGCCTGGTGCGTAGGTTTGAATTGAAAAAGCCGCTGTGGAAAACAAAAACAGCCGGTAGTAATGCCGGTTAACTCTGCGCCGGCGTAATCCATTTGGATTTGGCGGGTGGCTGATATTGTTCCATTTTCTCCAGCAATTCATGGATATCATGGCTGCATAACAGCATATTGCGGTTTTCTGCGGTAAGAAAGCCATTGCTGCTCATCGTGGCTGATAAGGCAATCAGGTTATCATAAAAGCCATTTACATTGAGCAGTCCTATGGGTTTTTTATGCAAACCCAGTTGTCCCCAGGTGAGCATTTCAAACAGCTCTTCCATGGTGCCAAAGCCGCCGGGCAAGGCAATCACGCCCTCACATAATTCATTCATTTTTGTTTTGCGTTCGTGCATGGTATCTACCAGGATTAATTGGGTAAGACCCTGATGTGCCAGTTCCTTCTGCTGCAGAAAGTGAGGGAGTACGCCTATCACCTTTCCTCCCGCCTGCAGCGCGCCATCGGCCACTGCTCCCATCAGGCCTACGTTAGCGCCGCCATATACAAGCGTAAGGCCCCGCTTTGCCAGGGCTTCACCCAGCATGGTGGCCTGTTGCATATAAACAGGCGACTCACCCGCACTGGAGCCGCAAAAAACTACTATACTTTTCATACATTCCGGTTATAAAGTGTTTAACTCCGCCCGCAGATTGTTACGGGCATTTTCTTCATATAACTCCCTGAAAACAGGTGTCCGGAAGATGGCAGGCATCTCCAGGAAATGCCGCAATACCTTTTTCCGGCCGGGGTTATATACCTGGTCATGATAAATGCCATATTCGTTCCTGATCTGTTGTGCATATTCGCGGTATACTTCCGGTGCACTGCCCAGTATGTACAGGTCAAAATCCAGGAAATAATCCAGGTCAGGACTGTTCAGGGTATTGATATGTGTTTTGGTAGCGTAGATAAACTCACTGACAAGCATGATTTTTTCGGGCGGATAACCAATTTGGCTGAGATAACCGGCAGCCGCCCTGGCACTTCTTTCCTCATTATCCTTATAAAGCACATTATATATAATGTCGTGGAAGAAGATAGCCCAAAGCAGGATTTCTTCATCCCGTATGTGTTCCCGGTGCATTTCCAACAAGGTAATCAGCTGCCGGAGGTGTAGCAGGTTATGATAATAACGTTGTTCTCCGTTGTACAACAGGGTGAGCTGGGCGTATTGATGGTCAACCAGGGAAGCATCAGCTGCAAGGGGAAGATGAAGGGTAGTCCAGTGGCGTCTTAAATCATTTTCCAGCATAATCATCTTTGTTTGGGTTACAATTTTGTCAGGCTTAAAGCTTACGGTCTAAAGCAAAAAGCTATTATAGCGAATAACCCCGGCGGATATTAATTCGCTTAGATCATTCGCTATAATAGCTTTTTGCTTTATGCCTTAAGCTTTAAGCTTTTTTGGCAGCTTCTGCACGGATTACGTTCAGTGCACCACCTGCTTTAAACCACTCGATCTGTTGTTCGTTGTAAGTGTGGTTTACGGCAAATTCATCTGTGCTGCCATCTTTGTGATGAAGGGCAACGGTCAGCTGTTTACCGGGAGTAAAGGTAGTCAGACCCAGGATGTCGATGGTATCGTCTTCCTGGATTTTGTCGTAATCTTCTTTGTTAGCGAAGGTCAGACCCAGCATACCCTGTTTTTTCAGGTTGGTTTCGTGGATACGGGCGAATGATTTCACCAGGATGGCACGAACGCCGAGGTGACGTGGTTCCATGGCAGCGTGTTCGCGGCTGGAGCCTTCACCGTAGTTTTCATCACCTACCACTACTGCACCAAAGTTATGTGCTTTGTAGTCGCGCATGGTAGCAGGAACTGCACCATATTCGCCGGTTAATGCGTTCTTAACGGTATCGCTTTTATCGTTGAATGCGTTGATCGCACCAATGAGCATGTTGTTGGAAATGTTATCCAGGTGACCGCGGTATTTCAGCCATGGACCAGCCATGGAGATATGGTCCGTAGTACATTTACCTTTTGCCTTGATGAGGAGTTTCAGTCCTTTCAGATCTGTACCTTCCCATGCAGCAAATGGCGCCAGCAGTTGCAAACGGTCGGAGGTAGGGGATACCTTTACCTGAACCGCGCTGCCATCAGCGGCAGGAGCCTGGTAACCGGCATCATCTACAGCAAAACCTTTCACCGGCAGTTCATAACCAACCGGTTCATCCAGCATTACTTCCTGGCCATTCTTGTTTTTCAGTTTGTCTGTCAGCGGGTTGAAGGTGATATCACCGGCAATCGCCAGGGCAGTCACAATTTCAGGAGAAGCTACGAATGCGTGGGTAGAAGCATTACCATCATTTCTCTTCGCGAAGTTACGGTTGAAGGAGGTGATGATAGAGTTCTTACGGTTAGGATCGTCGATATGACGGGCCCACTGACCGATGCAGGGACCGCAGGCATTAGCCAGTACTACACCGCCAACCTGGTCGAAAGTATTCAGTAAACCGTCTCTTTCAATGGTAAAACGAACCAGTTCAGAGCCGGGAGTGATCGTGAATTCAGATTTCATATCCAGTTCCTTGTCGATCGCCTGTTGAGCGAGGGAGGCAGAGCGGGAAATATCTTCGTAGGAAGAGTTGGTGCAGGAACCGATCAGGGCTACTTCCAGTTTCTCAGGCCAGTTGTTTTCCTTAACTGCCTGTGCAAATTTGGAGATAGGCCATGCCAGATCCGGTGTGAACGGACCGTTTACATAGGGTTCCAGCTCATCGAGGTTGATCTCAATTACCTGGTCGTAGTATTTGGCAGGATCTGCATATACTTCTGTATCCGGACGGAGATGTTCTTTTACGCCATCGGCCAGGGCAGCAACATCTGCTCTGCTGGTCACTTTCAGGTAGTCGGCCATTTTGCTGTCGTACGCGAACAGGGAACAGGTAGCGCCTATTTCAGCACCCATGTTACAGATAGTACCTTTACCGGTAGCGCTCAGGCTATCAGCACCTTCACCAAAGTATTCCACGATAGCGCCTGTACCACCTTTTACCGTGAGGATACCCGCAACTTTCAGGATAATGTCTTTGGCAGATGTCCAGCCGCTCATTTTACCTGTCAGCTTCACACCGATCAGTTTCGGCATTTTCAGCTCCCAGGGTAAACCAGCCATTACGTCCACGGCATCGGCGCCACCAACACCAATCGCCACCATGCCTAAACCGCCGGCATTAGGGGTATGGGAGTCAGTACCGATCATCATACCGCCGGGAAACGCATAGTTTTCCAGCACTACCTGGTGAATGATACCAGCACCTGGTTTCCAGAAACCAATGCCGTATTTATCGGAAATAGAAGAAAGAAAATCGTAAACTTCCTTATTGGTGTCAATAGCAGTCGCAAGATCTTGTGTAGCGCCTACCTTGGCTTGTATGAGGTGATCGCAGTGTACAGTAGAAGGAACCGCAACTTTATCACGGCCGCAGGTCATAAACTGGAGCAATGCCATCTGGGCTGTTGCATCCTGCATAGCTACGCGGTCCGGAGCAAATTCAACATAGGATTTGCCTCTTTCGTAGGGCGTGGTGGTAGGTGCATACAGGTGAGCATACAAAATCTTCTCGGCAAGTGTGAGCGGGCGACCTAACATTTTACGGGTCGCTTCCACCTTACCCGGTAGTGCCGCATACACTTTTTTAATCATGTCAATATCAAACACCATGGGAAAAAAATAATTTAAGAGCGGTTAAAAATTGCACGCAAAATTAACTAAAAACAACAAGTTTTTAAATTAAATACTTAATATCTGCTGATTTTGCCCCGCTCCGGCACAGAAACGCCCTCCCGGGAGGAAAGATGCTGATATTCAGCTGTCTATAACGACAACCGCCCTACGGCGTTTTTCACTTGGTTTTCCAGCCGGAATTTGATAAATTTGAGCTATGAACCGGATAAAAGACTTTGTGGAATGGAAGGCGTTCGGTGTATGTGCCGCTATTGGAGATAAACTTGGAGTAGCCACATCCCGGATACGTATCTTTTTCATCTATGCCACTTTCCTGACAATGGGCTCCCCCCTCATCGTCTATATGATTCTTGCGTTCTGGGTTAATATGAAAAATTATATCCAGAATGCCCGGAGAAATCCCCTGCGCTACTTATAACAGCATTTCCATAAAATAAAGAGGTGGTTCGCGTTACCGTGAACCACCTCTTTTTATTTTATGTGAATAACTTTAGCTGAGATGAAAATTGGTCATGCCGTGATAATGATTCTGCAACTCATTCAGCGTGATGGGCTCATTCAAACTCCTCACTTCATCGCGGTACTGCAGCTGTAACAACGGCCGGTGTCCTGCTTCAAACCAACGGACGGAAAATGGTCCCCTGACATATAAACTTCCTCCTGATGCTGAAGACGCAGCTTCTTCTTTGTGAAACTGCAGTTTTAATAAAGTGGCTTCTGTCAGATGGATAGGTAAAAGATTGTCAAGGTCGTACCAGTACTCATTTCCGTCCGTAGCCACCAACACCTTCTTATCTTCATGATCCACCTGCAAAATCTTCCCTTCTCTTTCTTCGCCTCCGTAATTTGTGATAACGGTATCACCTGATTTTAATTCGTGAATATTAATCATAGTGAGCAGAGTTTTTGTGTATCATGAATATACACAAAAAAGCAGAAAGTTGAAAGCAGAAAGCAAAAAGCTATTGTAGCGAATGAACAAAGCGGAGTTATATTCCGTGTTATCATTCGCTACAATAGCTTTTTGCTTTTTGCTTTCAACTTTTCGCTATCTAACCACCCGGCGTATCTCCACCAGCTTCTCCAGCAGCTCTTCCAGCAGGTCGAGACGCAGCATGTTGGCGCCGTCAGATTTGGCTTTGGAAGGATCAGGATGTGTTTCTATAAACAAACCATCCGCACCGGTAGCTATCGCCGCTTTGGCAATGGTGCTGATCATCTGCGGATTACCGCCCGTTACGCCACTGCTCTGGTTAGGCTGTTGCAGCGAATGGGTACAATCCATTACCACCGGCTCTCCCAGGTGTTTCATGATCGGAATATTGCGGTAGTCAACCACCAGGTCCTGGTAGCCAAATGTGGTACCGCGTTCCGTGAGTATGATATGATCGTTGCCGGCGCCTTTGATTTTTTCTACCGCAAATTTCATTGATTCTCCGCTCAGGAACTGCCCTTTCTTTACATTCACTACCTTGCCTGTTTCAGCAGCAGCCAGCAGGATGTCTGTTTGACGGCAAAGAAAGGCAGGGATCTGCAACACATCCACGTAAGCGGCGGCCATGGCGGCTTCTGCAGCAGAGTGGATATCGGAGGTAACCGGAACATTAAATGTTTTACCCACTTTCTGTAACAGTTCCAGTCCTTCTACATCGCCGATACCGGTAAAGGAATGCACGCTGGTACGATTCGCCTTACGGTAAGATGCCTTGAAAACATAAGGGATCGCTAAACGTTTACAGATAGCCGTTACTTTTTCTGCTACCGTCATCAGGATCTCCTCTTCTTCAATTACACAGGGACCGGCAATCAGGAAGAAATTTTCAGGGTTATATTGCTCTTTGAATAACGATTTTAAATGCTTCATATCTTGAAAAAATTGGGTCATTTAATTGAAGGTGCAAAGATAGGCATTATCCGGCAAAGGGAAGGGATGCAAAGCGGTGATAAACTACATTTGTCATAATATTGTAATCTGCTAACAATGGGCGATACGCCCGGTAGTTTTTATTGTTATCGCATTGTCATGCGCGGGAAGGTGGTGAACGGAAATAGCGGCGAACCCGTTAATATTACGGTCCGATTTAAAAATAGCTTACAATTATATTTTTGTATGAAGAAAGACAAGATTCTGGTAATAGGCGCCTGTGGACAAATTGGCGTGGAGCTGACCCTGGCTTTAAGGAAGATGTATGGTGACAGTAACGTGGTAGCTTCGGATCTTCGGGAAGAGCACGACCTGCTGAAAGGAACAGGTCCTTATGTGTCGCTGGATGTGATGAACAAGGAAATGCTGCATGTATTGGTGATCCGTCATAATATCACCCAGGTGTACCTGCTGGCAGCGATCCTTTCTGCCACCGGCGAAAAAAATCCTTTACTGGCCTGGCATATCAACATGCAAAGTTTGCTCAACGTACTGGATATCGCGAAAGAAGAGAATCTTGATAAAATATACTGGCCGAGCTCCATCGCGGTGTTCGGACCCAACTCACCTGCCGCGGAAACGCCGCAGCACACCATCATTGAGCCTACTACCATTTATGGTATCAGCAAATTTGCCGGTGAGCGCTGGTGCGAATACTACAACCACCGTTTCGGCGTAGATGTAAGAAGTTTACGCTACCCGGGTTTGATCAGCTATAAATCGGCTCCGGGCGGTGGCACCACAGATTACGCCATTGAAATTTTCCACGAAGCGAAAGAGCATAAAAAATACACCAGCTTCCTGTCTGAAAACACATACCTCCCGATGATGTACATGCCGGATGCTATCCGGGCAACGATTGAACTGATGGAAGCGGATGCGTCTAAAATTGCGGTCCGTTCTGCCTATAACCTTTCTGCGATGAGTTTTTCTCCAAAGGAAATCGGTGCAGAAATTAAAAAACATATTCCTGAATTTACGATGGCTTACGAGCCTGATTATCGTCAGCAGATTGCTGATGGCTGGCCTAACAGCATCGATGATAGCCTGGCCCGTCAGGATTGGGGCTGGAAACCAGAGTATGATCTGGCCAGGATGACGGAAGACATGCTTAGAAACATCTGAGAGTAGCAGAAGGCTCAAAGCATAAAGCAAAAAGCTATTGAAGCGAATGATTAATGCGGAACTAATAACATCCGCTTACATCATTCGCTTCAATAGCTTTTTGCTTTATGCTTTGAGCCTTCTGCTACTCTATAAATCCTACTGCTACCGTAGTATTATTAAATTCATCGATGAGTATAAACGCACCATTGGCCGGGTTGGCCTGGTAAGCATCTGCAAATACCGGCGCGGCTGTTTTCAGTGAAATTTTGCCGATGTCATTCAGTCCCATTTCTGTTTTTTCGGTGTTCTGCAGGTGATTCGTTACATCGGTAACATAATGGATCTGCTGTACTTTAGCCTTTACACGGTTAACGCCATGCTGTAACAGGTAAGTTTTACCCGATACCAGTTTTTGCTGATCCATCCAGCAGATGTTAGCGCTCACTTCTTTCAGCTGTACAGGCACTTCGTCGGTTTTTACCAACATATTGCCCCTGCTGCTGTCTATTTCATCTTCCAGGGTGATCACCACGCTTTCACGTGCATGCGCCACCGTTAGTTGCTTTTCAAATTGTTCGATCGTTTTGATCCGGCTTTTTTGCCCGGAAGGCAGTGATATCACTTCATCGCCTACGCTGAAATGGCCGCTGGCCACTTTCCCGGCAAAGCCGCGGAAATCATGGTACTCGGTAGTTCTGGGCCTGATCACACTCTGGATCGGGAAGCGGGACGGATGGAGACGGTCTTCATGATCAAAAGATACCTCCTCCAGGTATTCCAGCAGGGTAGCGCCCTGGTACCAGTCGATAGCGCCGGTGCGGGAAGCTACATTTTCGCCATACAGGGAGGAGATCGGAATGAACTTTACTTCCTGTCCTTTAAAGCCAGCGTTGTCGAGCATTTGCTGGAAATCTTCCACTATCTGGTTAAAACGGGCTTCGCTGTATTCCACGAGGTCCATTTTATTAACGCATACTACCAGGTAAGGAATACGCAGGAGGTTGGCGATAAAGAAGTGACGGTGTGTTTGTTCCACAATACCCCTGCGGGCATCGATCAGGATCAGTGATACCTGTGCATTGGATGCACCGGTTACCATGTTACGGGTATATTCAATATGCCCTGGTGTATCAGCAATAATGTATTTACGGGTAGGTGTGGAGAAGTAGATGTGCGCCACGTCGATGGTGATACCCTGTTCGCGCTCTGCCACCAGACCATCGGTCAGCAGCGACAGGTCGGTAAAATCAAGCCCTTTGCGTTTGCTGGCAGCATGCAGCGCTTCCATTTTATCCTGCGGAATGGAATTGGTATCATATAATAAACGACCTATTAAGGTACTCTTACCATCATCTACACTACCGGAAGTGGCTATACGTAAAACCTCCATAGTTTTTTTAGCTTTTTGGTTTTAGCTACTCGTTTTTTTACTGGTAACCAAAACATTATTTGAAATAAATTAAATTAAAACAGCCCTTGCAAAAAAACACTAACAGCTAACAGCTAATGGCTAACAGCTGTTTAGAAGTATCCTGCCTGCTTTCTCTTTTCCATGGCGGCTTCAGAGCGTTTGTCGTCGATACGTGCACCACGTTCTGAGATCTTTGCTTCCATGATTTCGGAGATGATATCTTCCAGTTTATCTGCTTCGGAAATAACGGCTGCGGTACAGGTCATATCGCCAACGGTACGGAAACGTACTTTCTGACGGTAAGGCACTTCATCAGCGGTTGTATTAAGATATGGAGAGTAAGGCCAGTAGAGTCCATCTCTTTCAATGATTTCTCTTTCATGGGAGAAATAGATGGAAGGGATTTCCAGTTTTTCACGAACGATGTAGTTCCATACGTCCAGTTCAGTCCAGTTGGAAATTGGGAATACGCGTACGTTTTCGCCGATATTGATTTTCCCGTTGAGGATATCGAAGAGTTCAGGGCGTTGCATTTTGGCGTTCCATTGTCCAAATTCATCGCGTACAGAAAATATTCTTTCCTTGGCGCGGGCTTTCTCTTCATCACGACGGGCGCCGCCTATGCAGGCGTCAAATTTTCCTTCTTCGATGGCATCGAGAAGGGTAACGGTTTGCAGGGCATTTCTGCTGGCGTATTTGCCGGTTTCTTCCTGCACTTTTCCCTGGTCAATGCTGTCCTGTACATTTCTTACGATAATATCCAGTCCCAGTGAATTTACAAGCCAGTCGCGGAAAGCGATGGTTTCCGGGAAATTATGACCAGTATCCACGTGCAATAAAGCAAAAGGAATTTTACCCGGGTAGAAGGCTTTCTGTGCCAGTCGTACGAGGGTGATGGAATCCTTCCCGCCGGAAAACAGCAGTACCGGTTTCTCGAACTGGGCTACTGTTTCGCGGAGTATGTAGATAGCTTCATCTTCCAGTGCCTGTGGAAATTCCCAATTTATCTGATTAGTCATAGACTATAATTATTTAATCAAAAAGCGATGTTTCAAATGGCGGTGTCTGAACGGGTATTATCCGTGCAGTCCACATTCTTTCTGTGACTGTTCCCACCACCAGCGGCCGGCACGCGGATGCTCTCCCGGTTCGATGGCGCGTGTACAGGGTGCACAGCCAATGCTTACAAAGCCTTTGTCGTGCAGCTTGTTATAAGGAACCTTATGTTGCTCAAGGTAGGTCAATACTTCATCATAACCCCAGTGGATTAGCGGATTGTATTTATAAAGATGGCGATGTTCGTCCCATTCGAGGGTTTCCATGCCCTGGCGGTTATCGGATTGTTCTGCCCGTAAACCGGTGATCCATACCTTTACCCCTTCCAGCGCCCGGTTCAGGGGTACTACTTTGCGGATACCACAACATTCCTTGCGGTTTTCCACGGATTCATAAAAGCTGTTGGGACCTTTGGCGGCTAATAGTTTTTCTACGGCGGCGGTTTCCGGGTAATAAACTTCTACAGGCTGCTTATAACGGGCCATGGTAAGGTCCATTACATCATATGTTTCCTGAAAAAGGCGGCCCGTGTCCAGGGTAAAAACTCTAACCGGCAAGTGGTTACGCCAGATAATATCTGATATTACCTGGTCTTCCTGGCCAAATGAGGTGGAAAACGCTACTGCACCCGGGTATTGTTCCAGCAGGTACTGTATGGCCTCCTCCACTGATTTGTTAGCCAGCGCAGTGGTAATGTCTGTCATGTAGATCTTCCTTATTGATTGATACGTCTAGTGCCAGCGGAGCAATTACGGTCACTCCATGAACAAAAATACATAAAACCTATAAAAAAGATAGACTAATAAGATAAAAATTTCTTTCTTTCTTGCAGAAGTGCGATGGGCGCGGGTATTATTATGGGAAATATATTTCTTTATTTTTAATGTATTTGCCGGCAGCAAAGGAAAGGGCTTTTTATGCGGAGCAGTTATCCGGGTAAAAGGGGGTGGGTAAAGGTATAAAAAAGGGTGGGAAGGGGCGTTAATTTCCGTATAACGGGTATGAACGTGTATGCGGTACATAACGTGATAGCCTGTATGGACGTCTGGTAGGTAGATAGTCTTTTTGGGGAGATGACCAACGCAACAGGCTGGCTGGATAGCCGGCCGGGAAAGCCGGCTGTTACAGGCCTTTAACCAGGATTTAGTTCCGGGTCAGGATATCTTTCAATGTTTTGTTTTCCAGTATTTTCAGGGCGGAGTCTCTTACTTTTCCCATTACTTCGTTCAGGCCGCAAACGGCTTCGTCGCGGCAATTTTCGCAGCGTTCGTAGTAGTTCAGGCTCACGCAGGGGAGAAGGGCGATAGGGCCGTCCAGCAGGCGGATAATTTTAGCCAATGCAATCTCTTTGGGAGGCCGCATCAGGTAGTAGCCCCCGCCTTTTCCTTTTTTACTGCCAAGGATGCCGGCATTCTTCAATTCCAGTAAAATATTTTCCAGGAATTTGATAGAGATATTTTTTTCCTGTGCGATCTCAGATATAAGGATGGGGCCTTTATCTACGTTCTCTGCCAGGTGTACTAAAGCGTGAAATGCGTATTGTGTTTTTTTCGATAACATACTGACTGATTTGCATCCCTCCCGGATGAACTAATAGTGCGGTGCGCACTTTATATTCGTACAAAGATACAGCTTTTCCGGCTTTTAGCTGTTAGCCGTTAGCTGTTAGTAAAACCGCATAACATATAATTTATCTCCGCTGCATTTACTAAAAGCTAAAAGCTAATGCCTGAAAGCTAGAATAGTACTTCCCGCATGGTGAATACGCCTGTTTTTCCCTTGATCCATTCTGCGGCCACCACAGCGCCGGCAGCGAAGCCTTCCCTGGAGTGGGCGGTATGTGAAATCGTAATATCGTCGATATCGGAAGTATAGTTAATGATATGGGTACCTGGCGCCGGATCTATTCTTTTGGAAATGATGGGCAGCGTACCGGGTTCGTTGCTGTAGTCGTTTGTCCAGCTGGTTTTGCGGGTAACATTTGCCATTACCTGCTCTGCCAGGGTGAGGGCGGTGCCGCTTGGGGCGTCCTTTTTCTGGGTATGGTGGATTTCTTCCATCCACACGTTATACTGGGGCTGACTGGCCATCAGTTCTGCCAGTCGTTTATTGACTTCGAAGAAGATGTTTACGCCGATGCTGAAATTGGTGGTATGTAAAAAAGCCTGTTTCCGCTGTTCACAGATACTCTTTATTTCAGACAGCTTATCGAGCCAGCCGGTGGTACCGGAAATAACGGGTACGTTGGCATCAAAACATTTCAGGATGTTATCATAAGCGGTTTCCGGGGTGGAAAACTCTATGGCTACGTCCGCCTTTTCCAGGTGCTCTTTTTCCAGCAGGTGCTGGCTGTTTACATCTACACGGATGATGATTTCGTGGCCTTTAGCGACAGCAATCGCTTCTATTGCCTTTCCCATTTTACCATATCCGATAAGCGCTATTTTCATGACCCTTGTAAGTTGTATGTTATGTTTGATTGATAAATGATTGATCAGCGGCCGGCAAAATACCCGGTTCTTTTGGCCTTTTTGCCGCCAATGGATATGTTCACACCAATGCCCAGTGTACGGTTGTTGATCAGCGTGGGAGAAATACGCATGCTGAGATCGTCGGACATATCGAAGTTACGCAGGTGTGCAAATACGGTAGCATCCACGATGTTCAGCCCGTAGGCCAATATAAAGAACAATACAGAGTAATCCACATACTGGCGGTACTGATCCCGGTATACCTTGAGGGATTCAGGATCAAGACGCACCGTAATCGGGTCCTTATCGTTGGTATCCGGATTGCCGTCTACCCGGAGCCGGTAGGCATCCCGGAACAGTTTATACGTTTTCATGTTATCGATGAAAAAATAGGTACAGGTACCTATTGCTGCGTATACCAGTGGCATTTTCCAGTACTCCCGGTTATATGCCTGTCCGAGTCCGGGAAACACCGCCGAGTACAGCGCCGCTTTACGCGGACTGTGTGGCAGCTTGGCATTCGGAATATAGGCGGAATCTGTGAAAATGGATTTATTCGCTTTTACAGTATCGGTACCTGGCGCAGGTACCGGCCGGATCACCGTATCCATTGTTTTTGCTACCGGCCGTAAAGTATCCTGTGCCCGGAGGGGAACAGCTATTACAATCGTGAGCAACAACAATAGAAAGTAACGTCGTAGTGAATGAAATGCGTATTGAGCCTTATTAGCCACCGTATATATCTATTTTTTCCAGGATGCTATCCAGTTCTTCGTCCGAATAAAATTCGATTAAAATGCTGCCTTTACCAGTTTTACTTCTGTCCAGTTTTACTTTAGTAGAGAAGTGGCTGGCCAGGTTATCCTGAATTTTTTGAAAAGCAGGTGGTAATTTCAGTTTAACTGATTTCTGCTGATGATTTTTGTCGGCCTGGTTAATTTTTCGTGCCAGGTCTTCCGTTTGTCTTACAGACAAGCCATTTTTCAGGATCTCGTTGTAAAGGAAAAGCTGGTTTTCGACATTTTCCACGCCGGTCAGTACCCGGGCATGGCCCATGCTCAACTGGCCATTACGCACCGCCACCTGGATATCGGGCGGCAGTTTGAGTAAGCGTATATAGTTGGTAACAGTACTTCTTTCTTTGCCCATACGGTCGGCTACCTGCTCCTGTGTGAGGGTGCATTCTTCCATTAACCGTTTATAGCTCAATCCTACTTCGATGGCATTCAGATTTTCGCGTTGCAGGTTTTCCAGCAAGGCCAGTTCCAGGAGTTCCTGGTCATTTACCTGGCGGATATAGGCCGGAATATCTTTCAGACCGGCCAGTTTACTCGCTCTCAGGCGTCGTTCACCGGCGATCAGCTGAAATTTCTTGGCGCTGATTTTTGCTACAGTAACAGGCTGGATGACATCGTGCAGTTTGATAGACTGGCTTAGCTCCTGTAAAGAAACCTCATCAAAGTCGCGACGCGGCTGTTTCGGATTAGTTACAATCTGATCCAGTGAAATGCGTTCTATACCGGTAGCAGCGGCTACTACCTTATCACCCAGGGCGCCGGCAGTATGCTTCAGATCTGTGTCGATGTTTTGAAGCAGTGAGCGGATGCCTTTACCCAATGCCTCTTTCTTACTTGGATTGGTCATCGTTAATAGCTAGGATTTTGTCTTTGGATTTAATTTTAGTGTAGTTATGTTTTTGCAGAATTTCCTTTGCCAGGTTCAGGTAGTTGATCGCACCTGTACTGGCGGCATCATACATAATTACAGATTTGCCAAAGCTGGGAGCTTCGCCCAGTTTGGTGTTGCGGTGAATGATCGTGTTAAATACGCTTTCTTCGAAATGTTGTTTTACCTCATCCACCACCTGGTTGCTCAGGCGCAAGCGACCATCGTACATGGTCATCAGGATCCCTTCGATTTCCAGCGCTGTATTCAGTCTGCTCTGTACAATCTTGATGGTATTCAGTAATTTACCCAATCCTTCCAGTGCGAAAAATTCGCATTGTACGGGGATAATCACGGAGTTGGACGCTACGAGTGCGTTTACAGTGATTAAACCCAGGGAAGGGGAGCAGTCCAGGATTACAAAATCGTAATCCTCTTCAACGCTATCAATCACCTGTTTCATCACTCTTTCCCGGTTGGGGTGGTTGATGAGTTCCAGTTCCGCGCCTACCAGGTCAATATGGGAGGGCAGTACCTTCAGGTTGGGAGTATCAGATTCCAGTATCACGTCTTTGGCCTGCACATCGTTCACCATACAGTCGTACAGGCTCTGCTGCACATTGCGCAGGTCGAAACCCAGCCCCGTAGTGCTGTTTGCCTGAGGGTCAGCGTCTACCAGCAGTGTTTTAAATTCCAGCACAGCCAGGCTGCTTGCCAGGTTTATTGCACTTGTAGTTTTTCCTACGCCACCTTTCTGGTTAGCGATCGCGATTATTCTAGCCATTGTGTAATTTAAAAAATCAAAGGTTATTGATAGGATAAAGGATAAATCAGCGATGATTACTTCTTCCTCAAACCTCTATCGTACTTCCGATTTCCGGAAGTAACAATTCCACACCGGCATCTTCAAACTGCTGTATGGCTTCGTTGCTATCAATCTTAACGTAGCCAAAAGTGTTATAGTGTACGCCGATTATTTTTTCGCATTCGATCAGTTCTGCTGCTGCTATGGCATCTTCAATACCCATGGTGAAATTATCACCGATGGGTAACACTGCAAAATCCAGTGAGGCAATGGCAGGCACCAATTCCATGTCTAATGTGAGCGCTGTATCTCCTGAATAATAAAAATTACCTTCTTCCGTCATGAAAATAAACCCCATCGGGTTACCTCCATAAGTGCCATCTGGTAAACTGCTGGAATGTTGCGCCACCACACATTTCACGGTACCGAAATCAAACTTCCATTTTCCGCCGGTATTCATCGGGTGCAGCTTTTCTATCCCCTGTTTACCTGCCCAGGTCACAATTTCATAATTGGATACCACAGTGGCATTGGTGCGTTTCGCCAGGTCTACCAGGTCAGCGGTGTGATCCTCGTGTCCGTGCGAAACAAATATGTAATCCGCCGTTATGGCATGGATGTCTACTTTTTTAGCCAGCTCATTATGGGTGATAAAAGGATCAAAAAGGATCTTTTTCCCCTTTATTTCGACCGCAAAACAGGAATGTCCGTAGCAAGTATACCTCATAATAACCTTTTTATTGGAGAATTACGAATTATGCATTTCAAATGACGGTATGTGGTAAACAACATTTACCGATTCCGTTTGAAATCCGTAATTCGTAATTCTTTCTAAAAGTAGCTCAATCGGACAAAAATACAACGATTACATAAAATTCGGGCGCTGTAGTATATTTATTTATACACAAACTGTTCGCAGAATAGGTATCGTAAGCTGTTAACGGGTTAATTTTTAGCCGGTTTCAGCGGGGGTAAGTCTAATATATTATTAAAATATTAAAATTATCTATGGTATATTGCCGGCCGGCAAATGTACTGTTTCTCCCGGCGTATATAAAAAAAATAAAAACATACAATTCTTCCCTTTGTTATTCGTCTGCATACTTACATATCACCGGTTTTAACTTTTCCGACCAGTCATATTGTGTTAAATTGCTTCATTATTACATATCTATATTAAATTTCTATAATGCGACCCGGACTCAATTCCGTCATTCTGATTGTTTTCCTTCTGTTACTGGATATCTATGTTTTCCAGGCTGTTAAAGCCATGGTGTATATGTCTGCTCCCAGGGTAAGAACTATTACCTACTCCGTTTACTGGTTTATATCGGTCACCTGCCTGGTAATGATCGCCTTATTGCCCTATCTCAACTGGCATAACTGGCCTCCCACGCTTAAATCATACCTCATGGCCCTTTTTATGGGTCTGGTACTGGCAAAGCTGCTGGTAACGGTATTTCTGTTGATCGATGACATCAGGAGAGGTGTGGTATGGGTCATCCGCCAGTTTGCCGGCGCACCTGCGGCTGAGGTTTCCAGCGCCGTGAGCGGGTTAACCCGTTCCCAGTTCCTGAGCCGGCTGGGGCTCATTACCGGCGGCACCCTGTTTGGCACCCTGATATACGGCTTCTCCAATAAATACAACTACCGGGTCCATAAAATGAAGCTGGCGTTTAAGCACCTGCCGGCCTCATTTAAAGGGCTCCGCATTGTACAGATCTCCGACATTCACTCCGGCAGCTTCGCCAACCGTGAAGCGGTACAGAAAGGGGTAAAAATGATCCTGGATCAAAAACCCGACCTGGTGCTGTTTACCGGCGACCTGGTCAACGATCGCGCTGATGAAATGGCCAACTGGATGGATGTATTCCGGGAAGTGAAAGCGCCCATGGGCGTGTTTTCTACCCTGGGCAACCACGACTATGGCGACTATTTCCCCTGGCCCGATAAAACGCCCAACGGGTACAGCGCCATGCAGCATGAAAACCTGGATCGCCTCAAGGCGCTTCACGGAGAGCTGGGCTGGAAGCTGATGATGAATGAAAACGTGGTGCTGGAGCGCAGCGGAGAACAGATCGCCCTGCTGGGTGTGGAAAACTGGAGCGCTATTAAACGTTTTCCCCGTTATGGTGACCTGAAACGCGCGTACGAAGGCGTAAGTCATATTCCTTTCAAGATCTTATTATCGCACGACCCCACCCACTGGGATGCACAGGTACGTACCGAATACCCCGATATTGCGCTGATGCTGGCCGGTCATACCCATGGTATGCAGTTCGGCGTGGAAATACCCGGGTTGAAATGGAGCCCGGCGCAGTACTTCTATAAAGAATGGGCGGGTTTATATAAACAGGGCGAGCAATTCCTGTATGTGAACCGCGGGTTTGGTTTCCTGGGTTACCCGGGAAGGGTAGGCGTATTACCGGAAATTACCGTGATCGACCTGGTATAAGGAAGGTTGACCGACAGAAAACCAGTGTTTAACCGCTTATTCGCCCCGTTCATGGGATCGGGGTGTTGAAATGGCGAATTACACTTATATTGCGGCTACGTACTTATTAAAACATGCGCCTATACTTCTTAACTATCCTGTTGTTATGTAGCCGTATTGCAACAGGGCAAACTTTAGCAGAGCTGGAAAAACAGCTTGATTCGCTGTTACAGAAACAGCAAAAAAGTGAAGTAGTGGCCGGTATCGGGTATGGTAATAATCCCGCTTATGGCAGTAAAGTTACCAACTTCGAGTTACCTGTTGTGTTGAAAACATTTGTAGCGCCGTCGCTGAGTTATTATCATAAAAGCGGTTTCTATACAGGCGTTAGCGCATATTATCTTTTTAATTCCAACAACAACCCATGGTTTGAATGGGATTTCACTGCCGGATACGACTATACGAAAAACAATAATTTCCTTACGGGGATTTCTTATACCCGTTATATATTTACAGATTCCAGCGATGTACCGGCCACGCCGATCAAGAACGAGGTATTTGCCTACTTTTACTATCGTAAATGGTGGCTGGAACCCGGAATAAGTGTGGATTATGGTTGGGGAAAAGATGTTTCCAAAGGAGCGCATATCCGTGAGACCCTTCGTGGTAATGATTTTAATGTGATTGCATCTGTACGGCATCCCTTTATTTTTTCCGGAGTGGTTGGCAGAACAGATGTGTTATTGTTCACACCATCGGTTAACCTCACGATGGGTACCGCCAATTATTACAGCAACCTTAAAGCTTTCCAGTATATTACCCGGTCGCCCAAAATAACCGAGCTGAAAAAACATCCGGGAAGAGAACTGAATTTCGAAGATCATACCTCTTTTGAACCCCGCGCGGCCGATATTACCATGAGTGTATCCTATTTTGTAGGCCGGCTTAATCTCGCGCCCTCCTTCACTGTTTTCAGGTCTTTCACCGGTACGGACCAGGGAATTATGAGTTATTTTACCGCCCGCATGGCCTACAGTTTTTAGTTTCTTTAACAAATAGCACGGAATTTGTATTTACGCGGTCGTAAATAGGAAATAGGGGTATCGTTTACCTGGAACGTCTATATTTTAACCATTACTAACAATACATTATTATGAAAAAACTGTTTTTAGCCGTAGCAGTGCTGACGATGGCTGCTGTAACAACTGTTAATGCTCAGACCAGCAAATTCCTGCGCTTTGGTGTTAAAGGTGGAGCCAACCTTGGAAAGCTTGACGGAACCGGTTTCCAGGATGGATTTAAACTGGGTTACCACCTCGGTGGTTTTGCCCAGGTAAACCTTGCAAAAGGATTTGGTGTTCAGGGAGAAGTCATCTTTTCGTCTACCAAAACTGAAACAACAGACAATTTCAGTGACATTTACAAGAACGCAAGTACTGCCGACAACCGTAAGAAAATCAGCCTGAATTATTTGAGTATTCCGTTACTCGCCAATATTGACCTGGGTACGCCACGTTTAAAACTCCAGGTAGGTCCTCAGTTTGGTGCTATGGTAAGCGACAGGAAAGTATTGGGCGCTGCCAAAGAGGCTTTTAAAGGTGGTGAAATTTCCGGTGTAGCCGGTTTATGGCTGCAATTACCAATTATTAACATCAGTGCCCGTTATATCGTTGGCTTCAATGACGTGAAAAACTTTAGCGATGCAGCGAACACCAGCAACTGGAAAAACCAGAGCATACAGCTGGGTGTAGGGGTAAGCTTCTAACAGCTTTTAGCCATTAGCTTTTAGCTTTTAGTTAAATGCAGCGGACCAGCGGTTAGCTTTTAGCAAGTATATAAAAGGCAGGGGATAGATATCTTTATATCTGTCCCCTGCTTTTTTGTTAAGGGATGTTAAGGATTGGTGATAGAAAACTGAAAGTGGTAACTTCATCTTCCCTGCATTTGGCTAACAGCTAACAGCTAATAGCTAACCGCTAACCGCTGGTTCGCTCCCTGCCGAATCGTCACTTGGCATTAAACTTGACAATATAGGGATACATAAAAAAAAGAGGACTTATACAGGCTTGTCTGACAGAATGTCCTCATGAGGCTTTAAATATCTCAGATGAACAGATTTTATTTAGGAAATTCGGAAGATGAAATGGAGTTCATGCCTATTATCCCTTTGAATGAAGATGGGGAAGGACAGGAGGATGAAAAGATTCCCGATGAACTGGCATTATTACCATTACGAAATACGGTATTGTTCCCGGGTGTTGTGCTGCCAATTACGGTAGGCCGGGATAAATCTATAAAAGCGGTGAATGACGCCTACAAAACCGACAAATCGATCGGTGTGGTAGCGCAAAAGGACAGTACGATTGAAGATCCGGCTGTGACGGATCTGACTGATGTGGGAACAGTGGCGCGTATTGTAAAGCTCATTAAAATGCCCGATGGTGGAACAACCATCATTATCCAGGGCCGTAAACGCTTTAAGATAGATGAAATTGTAACGGAAGATCCTTACTTCAAGGCCCGGATCAGCGTATTGCAGGATGAAGCTGCAGAAGACGATTCTGAATTTGAGGCTTACATATCTTCTATCAAGGACCTGGCTGCACAGATCATCCAGTTGTCGCCTAACCTGCCCTCAGAGGCCAGTATTATTTTGAAGAATATCGAAAACCCATCCTTCCTGGTGCATTTCGTTTCTTCCAATCTTAATTCTGATCTGAAAGACAAACAGCAGTTGCTGGAAATTAATAACCTGCGTACACGTGCAGAGTTGTTGATGAAATTGTTACAGACGGAATTGCAGCTGGCCGAGCTCAAAAACAAAATCACCAATAAAACCAAGGCCGACCTTGACAAGCAGCAGCGGGATTATTTCCTGCAGCAGCAGATGAAGTCGATCAAGGAAGAACTGGGTGGTGACGCCAATGACAGGGAGCTGAAGGAAATGAAACGTAAGGCAGAAGAAAAGAAATGGCCTGCTGCCGCTGCTGAAGCTTTTGCCAAAGGAATCGAGAAACTGGAGCGTATGCATCCCAGCACGCCCGATTACAGCGTGGTGTATAACCACCTGGATCTGTTGCTGGATCTGCCATGGGGCGAGTATACCACTGATAGCTATGACCTGAAGAAGGCGAAAAAGGTATTGGATCATGACCATTATGGCATGGAAAAAATTAAAGAACGCATACTGGAATACCTGGCAGTGCTGAAACTGAAAGGGGATATGAAATCGCCTATCCTGTGTTTTGTTGGTCCTCCGGGAATCGGTAAAACCTCGCTGGGACGCTCTATTGCCAATGCCGTTGGCCGTAAGTATGTTCGTTTGAGCTTAGGTGGCTTACATGACGAAAGCGAAATCAGGGGACACCGCAAAACCTATATCGGCGCTATGCCGGGCCGGGTGGTACAATCGATCCGTAAGATCAAGTCTTCCAACCCGGTAATGATCCTGGATGAAATAGACAAGATCGGCAACGATATGCGCGGCGATCCAAGTTCCGCTTTACTGGAGGTATTGGACCCCGAGCAGAACAGCACTTTTTATGATAACTACCTGGAGCTGGAATTTGACCTGAGCAAGGTACTGTTTATTGCTACTGCCAATAATATCAATTCTATTCATCCTGCGCTGCGCGACAGGCTGGAAATTATTGACCTGAGCGGATATTCCATTGAAGAAAAAGTAGAGATTGCCAAAAGGCACCTGTTGCCCAAGCAAAAGGATGCTCATGGTTTAAAAGATACAAAGGTAAAGATCGGTAACGGTGTTATTGAACAGCTCATCTCTGATTATACCCGGGAGAGCGGTGTGCGTGAACTTGACAGGCAGTTTGCCGCTATCATGCGTAACATGGCTAAACAGGTAGCCATGGAAAAGGCATTGCCGGATACCTTGACAGATGCCGACCTGCAAAAGATATTGGGCAAGCCCCGGTACTCTAATGAGATCTATAAGGTAGGTAATCCTCCGGGCGTGGCTGTAGGACTGGCATGGACGTATGTAGGAGGGGATATCCTGTTTATAGAAAGCAGCCTGAGTGAAGGTAAAGGCGATCTGAAACTGACGGGTAACCTGGGCAATGTAATGAAAGAATCGGCGGTAACTGCTTTGAGCTATCTGCATTCACATGCAGCAGAGCTGAAACTGGATCCCAAATTATTTGCCACGAAGAGTATTCATGTGCATGTGCCTGAAGGGGCCGTGCCTAAAGACGGGCCAAGCGCTGGTATTACCATGCTTACGGCATTAGCTTCTGTATTTACCGGTCGTAAGGTAAAATCCTACCTGGCAATGACCGGTGAAATTACGTTGCGTGGACAAGTATTGCCGGTGGGTGGTATCAAAGAAAAGATACTGGCAGCCAAAAGGGCAGGTATCCGGGAAATAATCCTGTGCTGGCAAAATGAAAAAGACATTAAGGATATTAATCCATCTTATATCAAGGGGATGAAATTCCATTATGTACGTCAAATGAACCAAGTACTGGAAATTGCGTTATTAAAGAAGTAAGCGTGTAACATTGCTGCCAGTCATGACGGCAAACTATATACAGTTTATATCGGTTTTGTTGTGACCCCGGTATAAACGCATGTTGATTGTTTTAAGGGTTAAAGGCTGACCAAAAAGTAAAATACACTTTTGGGTCAGCCTTTTCTTTCTGCTGACAAATTTTGAGGCGCTTATCAGGTATATTCCA
>NZ_JAGTXB010000040.1 GCF_018224885.1 Chitinophaga hostae
TACCAGGTTAGGATTCTTATCTGTTTCCGTTTTCAGCATAGGCCACAGGTAATGTTTCTTCTGAAAAACCCTGCGCTCCACCGGCACTCTTTTAAAAAATGCAGGATCGGTTTTCGACTGGCCCTGAAAAATGCTCATGCCATAAATGTTACCGTTGTCAATGGTTTCCGACATCTTCCAGCGATGATTATCAAAGTAGCGCTGTGATTCAAAAGCCAGCTCTATTTGTCTTTCATGATGCACCCTTTCCCTCATCTCCTCTTTGCTTAACCCGGCAGGCAGCCCTGGTAAGCCCGCGCGGGCCCTGATCAGGTTAATGTACTTGTATACATCCGTCACCGGTCCCTGTGCTTCATTCAATGCTTCGGCATAATTCAGGTATTGTTCGCCCAGGCGGAAAAAGATCCAGGTGCGCAGTGTAGTTTTCTCCACCGGTCTCCACACAAAATTGGGATCTGATAATTTTTTCAGCATATACCCGGTAGCGCTGTAGTTACCTCCACCGGCTACACCTTTTCCATCAGCGCCCTTGAACCAGAATTCCAGTCCGCCGGTTCTCGTTTTCCATACTGCGCCGGAATAATTGATGCTGGCATAAAAGCGGGGTTCGCGGTTTACATACATGTTGCTGGTGCCGGCTACATACAGGTTGTTGGGTCCGGCCACATCCGTAAAACCGGTTTCTGTGTAGCCCGACAACGGATTGACAATGGGCGAATGATCGGCGGTATAACCGGTGATGGGGCGCAATCCATTCGCCATTTCATACTGGTCTACGATATCCTGGGTAGGTGCATTCAGGGAAAAGCCCGAAAGACTCAGCGGTTCACTGTACACATCCAGCCCGTCATAGTTCCCTTCGTTATAGGCAAAAAGTACTTCTTTGTTATTGTTGACATAAAACAGTTCCTGGTAATTTCTTACCGGATCATTATTGGCAGCGGTATATAAACCATATCCGGCAGCTTCTGTCTGATCTATACAACTTTTAGCGGCATCTGCTGCAGCCTGCCAGCGCGAAGCCTGGTAATCGGGAAACAGGCGGTTGCCTTCATTGTCTTTGACGCCGGTATAATCCGGATTGCCGTTAAACAGCGGGCTGGCCATATACAACAGCACCCTTGCTTTCAGCGCCAGTGCAGCAGATCTGGGCACGCGGCCATACTCTGTGCCTTCTGTAATGCGTGCAGGCAATAATGCGGCTGCCTGGTCGCACTGTGATACGATATAAGCCACACACTTTTCCAGCGGCTGCCGGCGGAGCGCCTTGAAGTTAGCATCCAGCGTAAGCGTGCTGTCGGCGATGGGAATAGGACCGTATACTCTTACCATCAGGAAATGAAAAAACGCCCGCAGAAATATGGCTTCTCCTTTTTGCCGGTTTCTTGCCGCCTGCGTATAAAGCTGATCCAACGGCACTTTATCAATATTCTCTATGAAAATATTCGCCTTACGTAAACCGCCAAAGTTCCTGGCCCATGGATTGATCACCGTAGAATTGGCATCCCAGGCGCCGGAGGTCATACTGTTGCAAAAAGATATCGCGTAATATTGCTTCAGCTCATCAGCGGCGCCGTGATAGGGGTTTTGCGCATTGTCCGGCCATATCGCTTCCTGCGGCATTTGCGCATATACATTTGTGAGAAAATTACTGGCATAATCTCTATTGGCAAATACCTGGTCAATGGTGAGGTCATCATCCGGCGCTTTATCGAGAAAATCTTTTCTGCAGGACACCGCTGTCAGGATCAGTAACAGAAGTACCAGGGAATTGATAGTTGCTTTCATGCTATTCGTTTTACTGCTGTTAAAAATTTACCTGTGCACCAATATTGATACTGCTTTGGAGAGGATAAGTACCTTCTCCGTTATCATTCTCCGGGTTCACCACTTTAATATGATCCCAGATAGCCAGGTTGGTACCGTTTACAAAGGCACGGATGCCGGCGATACCTATCCGTTTCATCAAAGCCTGGTTAAAGGAGTATCCTATTTCAGCTGATTTCAGCCGCAGGTAATTTCCATTTTTCATGTACAGGGTATTGGTGATATAGTTATTGGTGCTTTTCAGATCAATAACAGAAGGATACTTTGCATTGGTATTGTCGGCGCCCGGTTTCCAGCGGTTATCGTAGTATTCACGCATTACATTGTAGCTGTCTACCCCATCCAGGAAGGCAAAGGTGGAGCGGCCCTGCAGGAACAGGTTTGTTCTGGTAGCACCGGTAAAAAATATACTCATGTCAATGCCCTTCCATGCCACCGTACCGCCAAATCCAAACATCAGTTCAGGGTTACGGGGAAATCCGAAATAGGTTTGGTCATTGGCATTGATAACGCCATCGCCGTTGAGGTCTTTGTATTTGATATCACCGGGGCGGATAATTGCCTGCAGTGTAGTTTGTGAAGGGCTTTTATCAATGTCTTCCTGGTCTTTAAAAAGACCAATGGCTTCATAGCCGTAAGGCCGGTCAATGCTTTGTCCCCTGCTGTTCTGGTAAGCAAGCGGTCTTACCGGTGAATCATCTTCTATGATAATATTATGTGCATAGGTAAAATTGGCCTGGAAGGAATAATAAAAACCTGATTTTGTCCGGTTCTTTATTTCCAGGCTGCCATCCATGCCTTTGTTATTTACTATGCCCAGGTTGGCATAGGGAATGATATCGCCCGGGTAACCGGCGGAAATCGGTATTTGTCCGCGACGGATCAGGATACCGCTTCTGCGTTCTTTAAAGGCGTCTACCGTGAGTGTAATTTTCCCGTTGAGCAATTCAAGATCTACCCCAACATTGGCTTTGGTAGCCACTTCCCAGGTTACGTTCGGATTGCCTATGAGGCTTTCCTGGAAGGTACCGGTTTGGTAGGTCTGGTTTTCGCCAAACAAATAACTGGCAGGCGCATTTTTATTAATGGTGCTCTGGAACAGGAACCGGTCACCCCCGATCTGGTCATTTCCTACTTTTCCGTAGGAGCCTCTTAACTTCAGGGAGCTGACAACGTTTTTATTCCAGAAGTTTTCATTGGATACCACCCAGCCCACTGCGCCGGAGGGGAAGAATCCATATCTTTTCCCTTTGGGAAAATTTTCTGATCCGTTGTAGCCGCCATTGAATTCCAGTAAATACCTGCTGTCGTAATCATAGGTAACACGGCTGGCCAGCCCCTGTCGTCTGAAGGGTATATTACCGATAGAAGTACCTGCGGAGAGATTTACATATTCGCGGCGGTTACCAAGGATCAGTCCTCCCACACGATGTTTCCCAAATGCACGGTCGTAGTTGGCCGACAGCTCCAGGTAAGATGCCCTGTTGGCGTCGTAACCGGTACCATAGCTCAGCGCCTGTTCTCCGCCAATCGGTGCGTATTTATCAACGCCGTTCGCGTCTTTACCGAGGTACTGGAAGGTAGCCGGTACTTTGAAACGGGTATTCCGCATGAAGTTATAAAAGTCGTAGGCAAACAATCCTCTGAGCGACAGCCCCTGTGTAACCAGGGAAGAAAGATCCCAGGTGGTACCGAGGGAGCTCTGGATATTATTCCTGAACTGTTTTTCATAACCGGTTTGTGTGCTCACTACATAGGGACTCCTGTTGAGGAAGCCGTTTTTCGCCGGCACAGATCCATTGGGATTTTTTACCGGGAAAGCGTTATTAGGCGTCCAGCGCAGGTATTCGAAAATGGCTCCTGCAGAGGCGCCCGGGTAATTGGAGTTTTGAATGATGCCGCCTAAGCTCAGGTCCATTTTCAGGTTTTTGGTGATGTTTACATCCACATTAGATCTGAAATTGTAGCGCTTCATGCTGCTGTTGGTTTTATAGGGCACGGTAGGGTCTTCCCTGTAAATGCCGTCTACCAGCGTAAAGCCAACATTGGTATAATAGCGGAAGGTTTGATTACCGCCTGTCAGGCTCAGGTTGTTGATGGTTTGAAGGGTATTCTTTTTTAAAGTGGTGTTGATCCAGTCTACATCGGGATAGAGATAGGGATCTGACTGGTCTTTAAATTTCTGCAGTTCTTCCTGTGTAAAAAAGGCGGGCTTCCCTACATTGGCCATGGCTTCATTACAGAGCAGTCCGTATTCGTAGCTGTTGATATATTCAGGCAGGCGCAAGGCTGTCAGCCGGGCGGTTTCTGTACGGAAAGATACCCGGGGACGGCCTTCCACGCCTCGTTTGGTATTGATCAGAATTACGCCGTTAGCGCCGCGGATACCATATACTGCGGTAGCGGAGGCATCTTTCAGCACAGAAAAGCTTTCTATTTCCTGTACGTTCAGGTTGTTCATATCCCGTTCTATACCATCTACCAGGATGAGCGGTGTTCTGCTTCCGTTGATGGTGCTGAAGCCACGGATAAATACGCTGGCGGCATCATAGCCGGGTTCTCCGGAAGACTGCCGGGTTATGATACCTGGTAACCTGCCGCCGATGGCGTTTGACAAGGAGGCGGTGGCAGATTGCTGTACTTCGCTTACTTTAACGGTAGATACCGCGCCGGTAACGGATACTTTTTTCTGTTTACCAAAACCCACGATCACTACGTCGTTCAATTTCTGGTTTTCCAGGTCGGGAAGTAGCTTAATGGTGATGCTTTTAGCGGCGCCGGGATGTATCACCTGTGTTTTGTACCCGATAAAGGTAACCGACAATGAATCATTCTCGTTGCCTATTTCTACCAGGAATTTACCGAATACGTCGGTGACTGCTCCTTTGCTGGTGCCCAGTACCTTGATGGTAGCGCCGGGCAGTACTTCCTCTTTTTCATTCGTGACCTTGCCGGATAATACCCAACTTAAAACGGAGGTGGGGTTATTTTCATTTTCCGGTCTTCTTTTAACAATGATGGTGCGGTCCAGTACCTCGTAGGTAAATGGCTGCCCGGTAAAACATTCTGTTAGCACTTTTTCCAGCGGGGTGTTGGTCACATCGAGACTGATCCGCCGGGTATCATTGAAGTAGCGTGCATCATAAAAAAAAGTGTAGCCGCTTTGTTTGCTGATCTGCTGCAGCACTTTTTTAAGCGGCGCATTCTTCTCTGATAAAGTTACCTGCTGGGAGTAGCCGGTGGCACTGGATTGCAGGCAAATAGCCGTTAATAATAAAGCAGTTAATTTCATAACCCGCGAAACTTTGGAATGGTTGATAAAGCAGTTCCCCGCTATCAATTTGTACAGGCGCAGAGGATCCTTGCGATGAATGGTAAAATTCATACATTTGCGATGTTAAGGTTGAAGGATTTTGATGATACGAAGTCCCGTTTAGCCTGACATTCACCGGCAGCGTACCAGCGCTTCCGGTTTTTTTGGCTTTTTCTGTTTCTCTTATCTTGTCATATAGATATTCCTGTCGCTTATTTTATAGTGGATATTACTGGTGAGTTCCATCATTTTTAATACTTTGGAAAGATGGGCCGTTCTTGGGATTTCCCCGTTGAACCGGTAGCCGCTCAGGCCTTTATAGTCTATGGTTACGTCGTACCAGCGTTCCAGTTGCCGGACTACTGCCGGGAGGTCGGCATCGTTGAAAATAAATTTGCCGTTCCGCCAGGCGAGTGCTTCTTCTGTATCGGCGTCGTTGATCAGTTGAATGGTGTTGTTGTTATCCTGGTTGACTTTTGTTTGCTGTCCGGGTTTTAAGATCCTGGTTTGCGTGCCGGCGGATACGCGTATGCTGCCCTGGAGCAATGTGGTGGTGATATTGACGTCGTTATGATAAGATTGTATATTAAACCCTGTTCCCAGTACTTCTACCCGATGGTTGCCGCTGGTTACCAGGAAAGGTGCGGAGGCGTTGCTGACTACTTCAAAATACGCTTCGCCGGTGATGTCCACTTTGCGTGAGCTGCCGGAAAAGGCCGCCGGGAAACGGATAGAGGAAGCGGCATTGAGCCATACATGTGAGCCATCCGGAAGAACCACCTGGTATTCGCCGCCTTTGGGCGTGCTGATGGTGTTAAAGGCGGTAGCATCACCGCCTGCGAGGGAGGCATCGTATACCAGCTGACCGTTGCCTGATTTTTTTATCACGGTTTTACCCTGGCTGGCCACTACGCCTGTTTGTGCATCATCGAGCACAATGGTGGATCCGTTGGCTAATGTCAGTACCGCCTTACGGCCGCCGGGCGCCACATCGCTTTTATGCTGAACGGCCACTACCGGTGGTGTTTTACTTTTTCTAAAAATAAAAAACGCCAGCGCACCGGCTGCTACCAGTAAAAGTACAGCCGCTGCCCTGCTCCAGGCAATGGACCGGGTGCGTGATGGCGGTTTCGTTTGTGCGATAGCGTTATATACGCGGTCAAACGACGGCTGCCAGTTTTCCTGCTCCACTTCCTCCAGTGTCATTGCTTCCGCGGTATCGCTGCTGAGCTCTTCTAACAGCTGCCGGTTGCTTTCGCTGGCGGCGAGCCACTCTTCCAGGATGTCCTGCTCGGCTGCAGTCAGTTCACCGGAGCGCTGCCGGTGGATCAGCCCGGCCATATATAATAACCGTTGTACGTCTTTTTCTTCCATAGAAAATAATAGCCGGCAGTGGCTGCCCTTTAACGCCCGTTTACCGGGCAGCACACCGCGCAGCTGGTTAAATGGTTATTGACCAAAACGATTTCCCTGGTTATAGGTACGGATCTCCGTACCAAATAACTCATACGTACATACGTAGTCGCTGGCGGTGCATTCACCTTCATTTGGCGGTGGTATGTAAGAATAATGAGAGAGATCCTGGTCGGCAGCTGTTACCAGGAAGCCCGTATATATTTCTTTGGGGCCAAATGTTTTCAACAGCGAAGGCCCTACCCTGGCTGCCCGGGATGCATGTGCGGAGAAGATAGCCCCTGCAGTGCCCAATACCAGCACGGCAGCTATCATTATCCTTTTTAACTGTTTCATGATTTTACTATTTTCAGGTGATTAAAAGTTTTTCTCCGCAACAGGATGGCCCCGACCGTAACGGCCATAAAACACAAATTAAAAACGAGGTGCTGTGTCCAGTTCAGCGACCGCAGCACGCCCCCGCAGGAACAGGGAACACGGTGGTAGAAATTCAGCTTCACTAACATGATGTACCCGGTAAACAACAACAGCAACAACAACGAACCATACAATGCCCATGTTCTGGTAACCTGTAAGATCAGCAACAACGTCAGTACCAGCTCACTCACCGGTATCGCCCATAGCAGCACCGGCTTGAACATTGCCGGGAAAGCCTGGTTATAGAGCTGCTTCCGGTATTCGTGGAAGTCCAGCAGTTTGCTCAGACTGGCGTAAACAAATAATAAGATGAGTAAGCATACCAGCGCTTCCTGGACAATCGCCTTTGTTTTCATGTGGAATAACCGATTGATGTAATAGATACACCGCCCAAATCATTTTGGGTTAGCCGGGTTATTTTTTTTTGAAAAAATATTTAATAAAAAGAGAAGGATACGCAGCTAATCCTTGCGCATAGCGGCGAGTAAGAGTAAGGCAAATGGGAGAATATCGCGGCCCTGTAATTTTTCCTTTACCAGTTCCAGGGCGCGGGCTTTCTGGCCTTTAACAGTATTAACGGAGATCTGCAACGCTTTGGCGATTTCGCGGTTGGGCAGCCCTTCCAGGTAACTCAGCTCAAATACCCGTTTCATTTTACCGGGCAGGCTGTTCACTGTTCTGAGAATTTCGGCTTTCACTTCTGCCCGGATGATTTCGTTGGCAATAAAATCTTCTTCCCTGTCGATGTTGGCTTCATATACCTGGTGCCGGTATTGCTGGTTCTTTTCTTTTCTCAGTTCATTCAGACAGGCATTTTTTGCCGTGATATACAGGAATGCTTTCAGCGATTGGAAACTGGTCACCCGTTCATGATGATGCCAGAGTTTTATAAAAGTTTCTTCTGCTACATCTTCCGCTACGGCATGGTTGCTGATAAATCTTCTTGCAAAAAGCGTGATGACAGGAAAATAGCGTTCCATCACATAACGAAAGGCCAGCTCATCGCCCTGTTGCAGGCGCATGGCGTAGATATCCTCATTAATAGTACCTGTTACATTCATGAATTACAGTGCTTAGGCAAGCGTATTTTTTTGCGGAACGACTTTGGTGTTGAGAGATCAAATTAAGTCATTCTGCAGAGGAGGACTACAGATCAATGAGCAAATTCTAATACGATATTGGCTTCTGCAATGATAAAAAAGGGCATATGGTTGACTATTACGCCACATGCAGCCAACAATTTTTTCTTTATATTTATTTTTTCAACACACTTCTCTATGAACAAAAGCCGGCTGGAAGCCTTTAGCGATGGTGTAATTGCCATCATCATTACCATCATGGTCCTCGAAATAAAAACACCGCACAGCGCCGAATGGCGGGATCTGATGCCGCTGTACCCGGTGGCGCTCAGCTATATGCTGAGCTTTATATATGTAGCTATCTACTGGGGTAACCACCATCACCTGTTACATACTGTGAAAAAGGTAACACCGGCTATTATATGGGCCAACGCTCATTTGTTGTTCTGGCTGTCGCTCATTCCTTTCGCTACCGCCTGGATGGGAGAAAATCATTTTGCCGCACATACCGTTATTGTTTATGCGTTGTTCCTGATGCTGGTGGGTGGCGCTTTTGCCATTCTTCAGCAAACCATCGTGAAATCCAATCCTTATTCTCCCGAGATGATGGCCGCCCTTGGACGGCAACAACGCAAAGCTATCATCTCTGTTACTATCTACCTGGTAGCCATCGGGATGACCTTTGTTAATACCGCTATTTCGGGCGTGCTGATCTTCCTGGTGGCTGTGCTCTGGTTTATCCCGGACAACAACATTGCACGGATACTGGAAGAATAATGCTGCAGCAAGTAATTAATTTCCAATAACAATACACTAATAGAAAAATAAAATACATCAAAAGTGTCCATGATGCAAATATTCGGTTGTTATGAAGCTTTATAACAGTTAAAACTTACGACTATGAAAGATTTTCTCTTTGTGTACAGAGTAGATGCCAGCATAATGGCCAACCGTTCTCCTGAAGAAATGCAAGCCAACACCCAGCGGTGGATGGACTGGATCGGCAGTATTGCGGCACAGAACAAACTGGGCGACCGTGGCAACCGTTTATATCCAACCGGTAAAGTAGTAAAGCCTAACCAGGTAGTGACCGACGGGCCTTATACGGAACTCAAGGAATCGCTCGGTGGTTATTCTATTGTAAAAGCGGCTTCCCTCGATGAGGCAGCTGAACTGGCCAAAGGATGCCCTGTTTTGGAAGTAGGCGGTAATGTGGAAGTGCGGGAGATCAATGCGATGTAATTTCTTTTCACGACAAAATCCCA
>NZ_JAGTXB010000041.1 GCF_018224885.1 Chitinophaga hostae
ATTCCAAACAAATTACAGCCTTCTTCAGCTGATCATCATGAAACAGATAAACCTGATCAGCGGCGTTTTCCTGGAAATTGTATCCTTCCATACAGGCGATGTAGTTAAAAATATTACCATCTGGCCTGACAGGTTTATCGATCAGGTTGGTGCCTGCGTATGTGCATTCATCCAGCGGCAGATTATCTATATTAATTTCATCTAATACCCCATTGATTTTCTTACCTATACTTTCTGAAAAGTAATCTGAAGGCGGGTCGTTATGTATGTCTGCTGCAGTAAGTTTCAACAACCTTTCCAGTTTCCTGATGCCATCTACGGTTAACCCCGGTCTGTAGAAATCACGATCATATAGTTTTCCAAACGTTTTATAATACGACTTCTTTAATTGATACATGGCTTCATTAAAATTGAATTGTATCTCTTCGTCGGTATATTCCAGGTGATAACTTTCAGGTGAAATTTCCGTGGAAACGCTAAAGTATTCCCAGTTCGCATCAAACTTATATTTCCCGTCTATGATATCAAAGCCGAACATATCGCACCTGGTGTAGTTGGTGTGAAATGTTGTTGTGTTTTCACCCACACGACCATCATAGATTTCCTTTACGGATACAAAATGCAGCCACTGATCTTTGTCTTGCGAAAAGAATTTCAGGTTAACCGAGCACAGGGGCAGGAAATATTTTTTGTGATTTTTTATATCATCATAAAAAACATCCTCATATTCCGGGAATATTTTAATGAAGCTGCCTGGTATTTCCATAGTTGTTTGGCTTGTTTGAATGGCTAAAGTAAATTTTTATGTGCGGGTTGTAATGTTAAATAATAGGGCCGGTTTGCGTATTTGTTGGGTTGCCACTGATCGCAAAAAAGGCAGTGAAGATCATCTTCACTGCCTTTTTCCTTTAAGCTGACAGGCGGTTTATCCCAGCTGTCGTTTGTATAGTTGTATTGTATTTTCCAATCCGAAGTACAATGCGTCTGCCACGAGTGCATGCCCGATAGATACTTCTTTCAGTTGCGGGATATGCAGCTTGAAGAAGCGGAGGTTATCGAGGTTGAGGTCGTGACCTGCATTGAGGTCCAGGCCAATAGCAGTGGCTTCTTTCGCTGTATTTTTATAGTCGTTGAACAGCTGCAGGTTTTGCGGCTGTGTGCGTGCTTTCGTATATTCTTCAGCGTAAGGACCGGTATATAGTTCAATCCTGTCGGCTCCGGCGCTTTTGGCGCCTGCTACTTTACTGACATCTGCGTTGAGGAAGATAGATACGCGTATCCCTGCTTTTTTCAGCTCGGAGATCACGTCTTTCAGTTGAGATTGACAGGCGATGGTATCCCAGCCGGTATTAGAGGTAATGGCATCCGGCGGATCGGGTACCAGGGTACACTGATGGGGTTTTACTTCCAGTACCAGGTCCATAAAATCCTGCGAAGGGTAGCCTTCAATATTGAATTCTGTTGTTACCAGTGGTTTCAGGTCTCTGACATCCTGGTAACGGATATGACGTTCGTCCGGACGGGGGTGAACGGTGATACCATCGGCACCAAAGCGTTCACAGTCCTGGGCCACTTTTAATATATCCGGTAGATTGCCTCCCCGTGCATTCCGCAGGGTAGCAAACTTATTGATGTTTACACTCAGCTTTGTCATGGTGCAAAAATACTTCTTATGGAAGAAAGCACAAAGCAGAAAGCTTAAAGCAAAAAGCTATTAAGGCGAATAATCTTAGCGAATTTAAATTACGCTAAGATTATTCGCCTTAATAGCTTTTTGCTTTAAGCTTTCTGCTTCTGCTTAGTATCTGTAGTAGTCTGGTTTGAACGGACCTGCAACCGGAATACCGAGATATTCAGATTGTGCGGAGGTCAGGGTATCCAGTTCCACGCCGATTTTTTTCAGGTGTAAGCGGGCTACTTTTTCATCCAGGTGTTTAGGCAGTACATATACCTTGTTTTCGTAGTTTTCTGAGTGCAGCCACAGTTCCAGCTGAGCCAGTACCTGGTTGGTGAAGGAGTTACTCATTACGAAAGAAGGGTGGCCGGTAGCGCAACCCAGGTTTACCAGGCGGCCTTCAGCCAGCAGGATGATATCTTTACCATCGATAGTATATTTATCTACCTGTGGTTTGATTTCAACTTTAGTATTACCGTAGTTTTTATTTAACCAGGCAACATCGATTTCGATATCGAAGTGACCGATATTGGAAACGATACATTTATCCTTCATCAGTTTGAAGTGTTCGCCGGTGATGATATCGCGGCAACCGGTGGTGGTAACGATGATATCTGCTTCTTTTACAGCATCGTTCATTTTCTTTACTTCATAACCTTCCATGGCAGCCTGTAATGCGCAGATGGGGTCAATTTCAGTAACGATAACGCGGGCGCCTGCACCTCTCAGTGATTCAGCAGAACCTTTACCAACGTCACCAAAACCTGCAACTACAGCAACCTTACCTGCAATCATTACGTCGGTAGCGCGACGGATCGCATCTACGCAGGATTCGCGGCAGCCATATTTGTTATCAAATTTGGATTTAGTAACAGAGTCGTTAATGTTGATAGCCGGCATTGGTAAAGTACCTGCTTTCATACGCTCGTATAAGCGGTGAACACCGGTAGTGGTTTCTTCACTCAATCCTTTGATATGCTGTATGAGCTCAGGATACTTGTCGAAAACCATGTTGGTCAGATCTCCGCCATCGTCCAGGATCATGTTCAGGGGACGGTCAGGACTGCCAAAGAACAGGGTTTGTTCAATGCACCAGTCAAAATCCTGTTCGTTCAAACCTTTCCAGGCAAATACAGGGATGCCGGCAGCAGCGATGGCAGCAGCAGCATGGTCCTGGGTTGAAAATATGTTGCAGGAGCTCCAGCGTACTTCAGCACCGAGGTGAACCAGTGTTTCAATCAATACGGCAGTCTGGATAGTCATATGCAAACAACCGGCAACACGCGCGCCCTGTAAAGGCTTGGTATTACCATATTCTTCTCTCAATGACATCAGGCCTGGCATTTCTGCTTCCGCCAGTTCTATCTCTTTACGACCCCATGCCGCCAGAGACATATCTTTTACCTTGTATCCGAGGCTAAAGTCAATGTTTGATTTTGCTATAGTAGACATTCTGAATTGTTTTTTGCAAAGCTAGGGTTATTTTAACTTTTAACATAATGATCCTGCGCGGTTACCGCAGTAACCAGGCTAAATTTTTGTTAATCACCCCGGTATGAAGCCCCTCCATTTCCCCAGATAAATTAATTTGATTTAATATAAATATTATTATAGATTTGCTAATTAAAATATATGATTTTATATATAATTGTTTGGAAATGTGCTACAGCCTGAAGCGTATACAATAATTATAAAAATCATAAAAAACGCCATACGTGCGTCTCAGCAGCCCTCTGGCATTAGACTTTAGATTTTAGCATAATTGCCCACAGCAGGTTTTTCAGTTTCATCAGAAGAAAGAAAGGAACATTATTAGAAGCTGTTGGGTGAGAGCCAATTAGAGAGATTCGCATATAGGGTTTTGCAAAGGACTGTTTTTCACATTTTGTGACTAAAAATCTATATGTATAAATAGAAATTTACACGCTTATATGTTACTCCTTTCCTATCCTACGAAATTAAATGAGCAAGGTATGCCCCGCCGTATCTACGTGATCCTGCTTAGGGCATTATGCCTGGCAGCCGCATTCTTCCTTATAAGCAACAGTGTAAATGCACAACAAACTTTTCCTGTGGTAATTAACCCGGGCGGTGGCCACACAGCCAGCGACGGTTTACGTTTGGAGATCAACAGTGACGGCTCCTATGCGGTATTCAGAAAGGGCAAAACGGAAACGGCTAAAGATTATAACCTTGCCGTACCGCCCGCCAGCAGGTACCTCGGCGCCAAAACACATATTAACTTCAGAATTGAAGATCCCATGCGCCCCTCACCGGAAGATTTCGTGGACGTTACTTATCATGCTGTTTCCGAGGTAATGGGTAGCGGTACTGCCGCTGATCCCTACCAGGTGAGCATGGTGGGAAAGGTGATTAATACGGAAACTAGCAATGGTAATACCTATCAATATCCTTCTACGGTTATAATGACCATCAGCTATATAAAGCCTGAAAAATATTATACCATTGATTTTACGGTGTACAATCAAAACTACGCCAATGTGCCGCATGTTTATTTTGAAGAGTATTCCACCCAGCAGGATGATGATTATAATAACCCTATAGACGAGAACAGCAAATGGCAATATGGATATAAAGCCGCGGACCTGTCGGTATTAGGGTTTGTAAGAGGACCCGGTTCTGCTATGCCTGTAGGTATGAACCCTCCCGGCATCTTTACACCAGGCCCTTTGATTCATACTTTTCATGCCTATAGCCAGTTTAGCTCCTATTTTTTTGGCGTATACACCCAACGGCTTAATATGATCGCCGGTAAACTCAGCAACGCTATTAATACCAGCGCTTCCTATACCAATAACCGTAAAGGATCTGCGGTGGATATTTCCATGGGTAATAAAAATTTAAACCAGGCAGTAGGTACAAGACTAGGGATTGCCTATGGAGATAGTTTGCTGCCGGTAAATTTAAACCTGACCAGCACGCCAACAAGTTATGGCAGTAACCCTATTACCGTTTCCTTTGAAAGAAGCGATACTACCGGTGATGAAGGCCCGCTTGGAAGCACACATGACCCTTATGACCTGCGACTTAAAGTAGAATCAGGCGGGGTGCTGAATGCTCCCCTCTGGGTGAAAATAAACCTGCTGCCGGCAGATCCCGGCGATCCGCACCCCGCAATACAGGGTACCGACTTTACCTTTCAGGGTGGCTATATGATCCCGCGGGGCAATTACCCTACCGGATCATATATCCAGTTAAAGAATATTGGTATTATCGGAAACAACAAACTGGAGTACAGCCGTCATTTTAAATTACAACTGGAACAGGTAACGGATAACCAAATGCTGACGGTAGGCAGTATTACCACCTGCGATTATACGATCCGCGACGACGAGCCGAAAAATATCACGCTTACTACCCCGGCAAAAATTAAAGAAGGAATTATTGATTCCGTGCGCGTGTCCCTGCCTCCCGGCGTAATGGCCACAGAAAGAACCGAAGTTACGTTGTCTGTTCAAAGCGGCACTGAAGCAACATCCGGTACTGATTTTACATTTAATCAACAGGGATGGATTGAAATAGATTCCAATGGCGTGAATATTCCTGTAAGGGCTATACCCGACAGCATTATTGAAAAAGACGAACTGCTGAAATTTAAGGCAGATGCAGTGGTAATGGGCCAGTCGCAAACTTCTTCCCAATCAATGATCCTGGAAGATTCAACAAGGCTCAATCCTGCGCTGACGATCGTATCTATAACAGCAGATGCCCCGGCCTTACTGAAAGAACCATACGACGGACAGCTTACTTTTACCCTGCCGCCTCATGTAACCACAGCTGTTCCTATTGGTATAAAGATCAATAAGTCAGGCACCTCTACCGCCACCAATAACGTGGACTATCAGCTGCCTGATACCGCCACTATTCTGCCTGGAGGGCACGAGATCCCGGTGACCTTTAAGATTTTGGACGATAACAAAATTGAAGGAACCGAGCAACTCGGCCTTTCACTCACGCTCACGGAAAACGTTGCTCATACAGCGTTAACCAACGCCCCCGTTAATCTTGATATTATTGATGCACAGCTGCCAATGACAGCTCCCATCATCTTACATATTTCTGCTGCAAGTGTGAATGAAGGCGTTGTACCAAATGTATGGGCAGAATTGCCCAGTGGTGTTACCACGCAAATTCCCATCAAAGTGAAGTTTAAGCCCGGCAGTTCTTCTACCGCACTCCCCGGCACTTATACGTTTGCGGTTGACTCAGTAACTATTCCTGCGGGCCGCGTGCTTTCCGATACTGTTGGCGTAACCAATACCAGCAACAATGTTTTTGATGATACCCGCGACCTGTTGCTGGTTGGATATTCACCGGATAACGGTATACTGGTGAAAGATAGTGTGAAGGTCACTATTGTAGATGTTACAGATCCTTCGAAGAAAGTACTGACGCTGACAGCTGATAGTGTTACATTAAACGAAGGCAACAGCACCGCCATTAAAATGTCGCTGCCAGCTGGTTATAAATCAGCCAGG
>NZ_JAGTXB010000042.1 GCF_018224885.1 Chitinophaga hostae
CTGAAGGTCACCTCTACTACCGGTGAAACAAAGAGTGTGAAACTCCTGAAGCGACAATAAATGGTAAAATAAAAGATGGTAGTAACCGTTCCGGAAAGTTTCCGGAACGGTTTTTTTATGTCATTTTCTGCGTTACCCCCCAAAACCTGAGCGATTACCAAGAAATTTTGACGTTTCGCATAAAAACAAAGTGTCTTTTAATATAATCTTTTACCTTCGGACCCGAATCGGATATACCTGGATTTGTCATGTTCCCGGATATCCCTCTACCTTATCCTTCGACAAAGCCCTTACCGCTATTGAATAAATATCCATAGCTGGAATTAATTTTTACCATCTCCTCTGAACTACAGGTATTTCCGGGTTTCCGGATGCACCCCTGCTATATTATTTTCCTGCGGCTACCCAAAGTGGCCGGGGGTCACATAACATAACACACTTTCATGAATAGAACTTTACGCCGCTTGCTCCTTTTAGTGCTATGCTGGTTCAGCGCTCCCCAACTTTATGCGCAGACCGCACTAAACCCCAATGATCCGGTGATCACCTACAATGCCAGTCAACCACCCGCTGATCCTCAGTATGACAAGATCACGAAGTGGGTGAGAACAGTGAGAATGAGCTATAATACCGATTCCTATAAATGTTACATTTATAAGAACATGGCGTTCCGTCTTAAATTCCCTAAGACTTATGTTCCGGGAACAAGCGACGGCAAAAAATACCCTATCTACCTGTTCTTTCATGGAGTAGGCGAAAAAGGAACTATTTATGACAACGAATTCCATTTGCTATGGGGCGGCCAAACCTGGATGAACCGTGTGGATGCCGGAACATTTGATGGTTACGTTTTGTATCCTCAGAGCCAGGGTGGCTACTGGGGCCCCAATGATTATGATAATCTGAAAGAAGTAATAGACTCTGTCGTTACCAGCTGCAAGGGCGATCCGGATCGCTTGATCATAAATGGCTTATCTGCTGGTGGCTGGGGCACCTGGGAATTTACCCTGCGCTATCCGCAATTAACAGCAGCATCGTTACCGATGAGCGCCATGATAAATGATTATGCTAATCACATCGATACCTATAAATTTATCCCAATGTGGTTGTTCCAGGGTGGCCTTGATGGTAACCCTGCTCCGTATACCACCAACCAGGTAGTGGCCCAGATAAACGCCGCCGGCGCTAATTTCAAGCTGACCACTTATCCAAACGATGATCATAATACCTGGGTCGATGCCTGGAATGAGTCGGATTTCACACCGTTTATGCTCAGGGCAAACAGGTTAAATCCATACCCGCTATATGGCGCCACCACTTTTTGCCCCGGTGAAACTATCACTGCTGGTATATCTCCGGGTTACCTGCAATATGAATGGCAGAAAGATGGTGTGACCACCTATACCGGTACCTCTAACACCATTGCAGTGACCACGCCAGGTACTTACCGCGTGCGGGCACAGCTGCCAAACGGCTGGACAGGATGGTCACCCACTCCGTTGGTGATCACTTATAAACCAGCGACTCCGGCTCCGGTTATCACCACCTCGCCGGCGCTTGCAAGCAATGTATTACCGGCTCCCGATGGCACTACCAGCATTACCTTACAGGTACCCACTGGCATGGACTCCTACGAGTGGCTACGTGCAGGCACTGCCACTGTGATCGGCAACACCAATACGTTAACTACTTCCACTGCCGGCGCCTATGTGGTGCGTGTAAAATCTCCTAACAATTGTATTGGCGCTTATTCCGATACTTTCAGGATAGTTGGCAGCACAGGTGTTAACGGACCTGATCCTATCAGCAGCCTTGCGGTAAACAGCTTTACCAAAACGCAGATCGTACTTTCCTGGGTGGAAAATGCAACACCTGCCTATAATGAAAAATACTTTGAAATTTACCGGGCAACACAGGCGGGTGGCCCATATATTCTCGTAGGAAAAAATAACGCCAATGTCGTTACCTTCACGGATAACGGCCTTATTCCAAATACCAATTACTATTACAAAGTACGCCCGGTCAACGATTACGCTGCAGGCACGCTGTCTGCGGAAGTGAAAGGTACTACTGCAGTTGACAGCTCTGCTCCTTCTGCCCCTCCATCATTAGCCATCAGCAGCTTTACCAATAACCAGGTTATTTTAACGTGGACAGCTGCCAGCGACGACGCAGCCATCGCCGGTTACGACATCTATGCCAACAATGTACTTAAAACATCCGTTGGAAATGTACTGACAGCCACCGTAACCGGCCTTGCAGACGGTACCCTGTATAATTTCTATGTGAAGTCGAAAGATGTGTCGGGTAAAGCCTCCACGCCCAGCAACCAGGTAACTGTAAGAACCCTGAAGGCTAATCTTAACTATAAATACTACACAGGCGCCTATAGCAGTCTGCCAAACTTTAACAATCTTACGCCTGCGCAAACAGGTAAAGCTTATATACCTGATCAGTCAATAGTGCCTGCCGGCACCGCTACCAACTATGCCGTAATGTGGACCGGGTTTATCCGTATACCCGTTACCGGTACCTATAAGTTTGAAACCTATTCAGACGATGGCAGCAAGCTGTATTTCAATAAAACTTACAGCAGCAATGCCAGCTCCACTGTAAACAATGATGGGGCACATGCTGCACAATACGCATCAGGCTCTGTTACCGTGAATGCCGGTGTATACCCGATCACCGTTACCTACTTCCAGGCAACCGGCGGATCAGCTATGAACGTATACTGGACCAGCACACAGGCAGGTATTAACACCAGGACCTTAATACCTTCTGACGCATTTGTTGATACATCTGTGGTAAATGGGACGTCACCAACCGCACCAACAACCCTGGCGGTGGCAGTAAACAATTACAGTAAACTTAACCTGACCTGGGCAGATAAAAGTAATAATGAAACCGGTTTTGAAATATACAGGAGTGCCAGCAGCGGCGGAACATATGCCATTGTAGCCACTACAGCAGCCAACGCGGTAAGCTATACTGACACTGCCCTGCAGGCCACTACTGCTTATTATTATAAGATCCGTGCAATTGGTAATTATGGCGAATCTGCTTACAGCAATACTGCCAATGCCACCACAGCAGCCAAACCGCTGCCGCCGGCCGCTCCTACCAATCTTGCTACACAGGCTATTTCCACACAGATCGTGAAATTAACCTGGACAGATAACTCCACTATTGAAACCGCCTACGAAGTGCAACGGTCACTGGCCGACAGCACCCATTTCAGCGTACTAAAAGTATTGGGCGCCATCGCTTCCGGACCGGGCAGCTTCTCTGATTCATCACTGGCCGCCAATACGGTTGCCTACTACAAGGTAAGAGCATATGGTGAAGGTGGTTTCTCCGGTTCTACACCGGCAGTAAAGGGTAAATCATTGAACAACCCGCCGGTAATAGCTGATATCAGCAGTCAGACCATCCGTTATGGTACTACCCAAGGTATTCCGCTGTCGGCCTCTGATCCTGATAACGACCCGGTTACCTACAGTTTATACAATGCGCCTGCCTTTGTTACCCTGCAGCAAAACGCAGGTGTTACCTCCCTCAATCTTGCACCAACCGCGGCGCAACAGGGTACCTTCAACGGCATTGGCGTAATTGCAGCAGATAATAACGGAGGAAAAGATACCGCTTTCTTTAACCTGGTGGTAAACGATAACTATCCCCCGGTTATAGATTCTATTCCTGCACAGAGCGTAAACGAAAGCAT
>NZ_JAGTXB010000043.1 GCF_018224885.1 Chitinophaga hostae
TACCGAACCTCAAGACCCATATGCTCCCGCCCGCATGTTTTTGCTACGCTATAATTTGTTGTCTGATTTGGGAGAAGCTATCTTTTTAACTTCCCCTTCAGGCCCGTTTTTCTTGGTTCCTGGCTTAGCTAATTTGTTCTGAGGCGGTAACTCCATTTCAAAAATCATGGGGTTATCTATCCCGTGTTTATAGATATTCTTCTTCAAGTCCATCCAAAGTTGAATGTTATAATCCGCCAGTTCTATCAGTTCGTCACGGGTTAACCTGAAGGGATTGTGCACGGATGCAGGGGAATTACTTTCCGAAACTCCATCGTTGCAGGCAAGTATATTGGGGCGATACCCTTCGCCAAGTTCCAATGATTTCCCAATAGCCATGCTATTTCCAAATAATTTAATCTGCTTCCCAGAGCTTAATTGCAATGTTTTTCTTTTAAAGTCAGCCATAATTTGAGATTTTAATAATTGAATAATCACTACTGAGAGGAGTGAGTTACAGTGAAAAAAAAAGGAAGGTCATTTCTCATACCCATTTTTGATGTTAACCTCGGCGTAGTTTTTTGAAGCTGTCTTGTGAGTACTTGACGGTTTGTGAAGGGTTAGAATGGATGAGAAATTGATTTAGGTCTTTATAGTCCCCATAGATCTGACTGCAATCCCTGTATTTCTTATCGAGGGCTAAAGCTTGATCTGTTTGGCTAATACCTGCTTTATCTCTATCTAAATACAGATGAATAACCTGGTGCTTTTCCATTAATTCCTGGCACTTTTTAAAAAAGGATAAAGAATTTAGCACCAGGTAATTAGTCTCCGGCAGATTTTTCCCCTGATGGATCATCAGGAAAGATAGAAAACTGAAGAAGCCTTCATATACAGATACTTCAGACGCGCCGTTATCAATAAACGTAGTTGCCTTCGGATTGGAACTCCCTTTGAAATAAGGATTGCGCAATTCATAGCCACCAGCATCATTTTTAAAACCGATAGCATAATAATCCTTTCCGTAAAGTGAGTACCGAACTTCCCGGCAAAACTGTTGGGCAAGCTGCACGGGAATACAGCGCACTTCCAAATAATGAAGTAGAGCCGGGGAAGCAATCGGGGCATCCCCAATCACCCTGATCTTTTTTTCTTCACTGGAAAATTGGGGAGCTGGCCCCATTGGTGAAAGTTGAGAGAGTACCTGAGGCCGATGAAAAGAAAGAAAGGCTTGCAGCTTCTCCAGCACCTCAGGGATAGTACAATGATGAAACAACATTCCAAAGTCCACAATACTACCTCCTTGCCCAATTCCAAAATCATAAAACAGATTCAGCTTGCGGTCAACCTTAAAAGAGGCAGTACTCTCTTCCCGGAATGGGGACAAATACCAGTAATCCTGACCTCGTACCTTCTGGGGCTGGTAGCCGAGAAATGCCAGGTAATCAACCATGTCTGTCCGCTTTGCCTCCGCAATGGGGAAATCATTTGTCGCCATAAAATTATTTGAGATGGGTTAAGGGGTTAATCTTTCGGTTCCGGTTTCTGGTTCATGGAACGAATCCGCTTAATGTCTTCCTCCAACTCAGACAAGTAAAACACCTTCTTACGCTCACCCAGGTCATGGCGGCGGATCAGGGACATTTGCACGAACTTTCGGAGTGTGGGGGCAGAAACGCCTATAATCTTACAAGCCTGCCGAATGTTTAGAGGTGTTTCTGATAGACCTTTGGAAAGGTTATTTTCCTGGAGGCAGGACTTAACGATACTTTCAATAAAGAGCCTTGCCTGCTCTATACTGAAACCAATAAATTGCATTTGCTCACTCATATCTCTTCGCTATTGATTCAGAGCAAATATGAATGCAAAAAATGCCGGTTTAGGGCAAATACCGGAAAAAACATGCAAAATCCGGACTTTATTTATAGGAAGGCGATTACTTATTTTCTTTTATTGGCGGCTAACTCTTTCTTAATCAATTCAATTACAGGATGTATATCTTTCTCCAACTTTTGGCGCTTTGAGCGACTAATCTTGCCCATACTCACCTCCGAAAAACCGGAAAATGGGGTTCCATTAGCCTTAAATACCTGAACTTTCTTTTCAATTACTTGCCAGGAAACGATAAGACCCTTTGCTTCCTTCAATGCCAGGAAGATGATTTTTAACGACTGATTATCGAAATTGTCTTTCTTTATAAGTTCCAACACAGGGCTGTCTTCATCACTAAATATCTTATTGAAGGTATCAACATTGTAGGGCGCTCGAAAGTAAGGCTGGAAAGTGTCATATAAAAAGTCAATCACTTTCCCACAAATAGCTGAAGAAAGATCTTCATTCAATTTCAAAAAATTATAACTGCTGGCTTCCCTTTCCCGCTTCTCCGTTGTGGGTATTGTCACTTGTTCGAGAGGCGGGGCAACCGGCTCTTTATTGCGATCTATTATTTGCTCTTCTCCTATCTTCCCTTGTAGAGCTTGCAAATAATCAAGGAGAATGACACGTTGCTGCTTATCGTTTTCCACTATCCTCAAAAAGTCAACATTCTTCTGAAAATTAAATTTCTTCCGCAATGCCCATTGCTGCCTATTATCCCCATCTTCTAATTTATATTGATATGCCTGAGGATACTCCTTTAGCATTTTTATTAAATATTCAAGCCGTTCGGCATCAAAATGCTGTTTCTCCAATTTTGTAAATATCTCAATTCGCAGAATAGACTCTTCCAAGTTAAAATATAGGTAGCGACTGCACCAGTCAAAATGATTTATCAGGCTGTCAAAATTTAAAGGGAATGGGCATTTTATAAATGAAATACAGTAGTGATTATGCAAAGCATGGTTAGCCAGCTTATCAAAATCGATAATCAAAATTGACGTCTTCTTAGTTTGATCGTTATAGGGTATCTCCCGGATGAATATGCTTGTTTCCGCTACTCTGACCATAAAGGGTACATCCTTGACTTGTTCCAGGGTTGTCATCGCTTATAGGTTAACTTATTAAATAGATACCTGAATATACCAAATAATGAGAATATTTGGAAGATTCGGGATGAGCGAATACCTTAGCATAGGTCCCAATAACTTTAAATTAAATACCTAAATCACCAGCTGTGACACAGGAACATTGCAATCACGATCCAATATCTCATAAAGAAATACAAGGTAAGATTGATAAATTTGGTTGCTATATCATTCTCATCGAAGCAAATGATTCTCTTCCTGCCTTTGCCTATACAATCGGACTGAAACAGAAATTCAATCATCCGGAGATTATCAGCTTCGGGCTGTCACTAGATCTTTTGGGTAGTCTTTTAAATGATGCCTGCGATTTAATTAAGAATGGCCAATCATTGCAAGTGGGAATTTGTTATGATGATTTTATAGAAGATTTTCCAGTGCAATTCCTATCTGTCGATAAATCATTTCTGCCAAATTACTTTGGGATAGCCAATAACTTTTACAATAATCTCAATTATTCCGCTTTGCAATTAGTGTGGCCGGATAAGCAAAGCCTTTTCCCTTGGGAGGAGGGGTTCAATGCTAATTGGAA
>NZ_JAGTXB010000044.1 GCF_018224885.1 Chitinophaga hostae
TGGCAGCTACCTACTCTCCCGCATGATAGTGCAGTACCATCGGCCATGAGGGGCTTAACTTCTCTGTTCGGAATGGGAAGAGGTGAACACCCTCGGCAAAACCACCATAAGATCTTCTTTGCTTTACAGCAAAATAATAAGATAACATATCGGGAAAGTTGTATTCAAAACTCTTTAGCGTAATAGTTAAAAAATTAAAGCTTACGGGCAATTAGTATTACTCGGCTGCGATGTTACCACCCTTACACCTGTAACCTATCAACGTCGTAGTCTCCGACGGCCCTTAAAAGTAAACTCATCTTGAAGCAGGTTTCACGCTTAGATGCTTTCAGCGTTTATCCTATCCGTACATAGCTACTCTGCACTGCACCTGGCGGCACAACAGATACACCAGCGGTACGTACGACCCGGTCCTCTCGTACTAAGGTCATGTCCTCTCAATTTACTAACGATCACAACAGATAGGGACCGAACTGTCTTGCGACGTTCTGAACCCAGTTCACGTGCCACTTTAATCGGCGAACAGCCGAACCCTTGGGACCTTCTCCAGCCCCAGGATGTGACGAACCGACATCGAGGTGCCAAACCTCACCGTCGATATGAGCTCTTGGGTGAGATCAGCCTGTTATCCCCGGAGTACCTTTTATCCTTTGAGCGATGGCCCTTCCATACAGAACCACCGGATCACTTTAGCCTGCTTTCGCACCTGCTCGGCTTGTTTGCCTCACAGTCAAGCACCCTTATACTAATGCGCTCTGCGTACGATTACCAACCGTACTGAGGGTACCTTTGCGAGCCTCCGTTACCTTTTAGGAGGCGACCACCCCAGTCAAACTACCCACCAAACAATGTCTCCGTTGCCGGATTAGACTCTAAATAACAGAAGGTTGGTATTTCAACGATGACTCCACAACTCCTGGCGAAGCTGCTTCATTGTCTCCCAACTATCCTACACATCTGGCATTCAAAATCAATGTTAAGTTGTAGTGAAGGTTCACGGGGTCTTTCCGTCCCGTTGCGATTAACCGGCATCTTCACCGATACTACAATTTCACCGAGCTCGTGGTAGAGACAGTGTACAACTCATTAGACCATTCGTGCAGGTCGGAACTTACCCGACAAGGAATTTCGCTACCTTAGGACCGTTATAGTTACGGCCGCCGTTTACTGGGGCTTCAGTCAGAAGCTTTGGATTGCTCCGAACATCCTTCCTTAACCTTCCAGCACCGGGCAGGTATCAGGCTCTATACGTCATCTTTCGATTTTGCAGGGCCCTGTGTTTTTGTTAAACAGTTGGTTGTACCATTTTACTGAGGCCACATCACTGTGGCACGCCTTATCCCGAAGTTACAGCGTCAATTTGCCTAGTTCCTTTACCACGGATCACTCGAGCGCCTGAGAATACTCATCTCGACTACCTGTGTCGGTTTACGGTACGGGCTGCTATAAACGAACCTTAGAAGTTTTTCTTGGAAGTCTGATTAGGGATACTATCAGCGCGGCCGAAGCTTTGCTGTACTATCAGGTTTCATCATCATCGGCGGATTTGCCAACCAACAATATAACTACACCCTTTAACGCACTATTCCGTAAGTGCGCGATCCTTTCACTACTCCGTTACTCCATCGAATTTATAGCAGGTACTGGAATATTCACCAGTTTGCCATCAGCTACGCCTCTCGGCTTTGCCTAAGGACCCGACTAACCCTGATCCGATTAGCGTTGATCAGGAACCCTTAGTCTTACGGCGATAAGATTTTTCATCTTATTTATCGTTACTTATGCCTACATTTTCTTTTCTAAACGCTCCAGCATGTTTCGCAACACACCTTCGATGCAGTTTAGAATGCTCCCCTACCGTCTAGCAAATTAATGCTAGGCCTAAAGCTTCGGTTATATGTTTGATGCCCGATTATTTTCCGTGCCCAAACCCTCGACCAGTGAGCTGTTACGCACTCTTTAAATGAATGGCTGCTTCCAAGCCAACATCCTGGCTGTTTTAGGATTTGAACCGCGTTTGTTCAACTTAACATATCATTAGGGACCTTAGCTGTTAGTCTGGGTTATTTCCCTCTCGGCCATGGACCTTAGCGCCCACAGCCTCACTCCTGGAGATTATATTATAGCATTCGGAGTTTATTAGGGTTTGGTAGGCGGTGAAGCCCCCTAGCCCAATTAGTAGCTCTACCTCTATAATACGTCTATATCCAAGGCTGTTCCTAAAAACATTTCGGGGAGAACGAGCTATCTCTCAGTTTGATTGGCCTTTCACCCCTATCCACAGGTCATCCCATAGCTTTTCAACGCTAATGAGTTCGGGCCTCCAGTTAGTTTTACCTAACCTTCACCCTGCCCATGGATAGATCACAAAGTTTCGCGTCTACCCCCACTGACTTAATTCGCTCTGTTAGAACTTGCTTTCGCTACGGCTCCGGTACTGAAGACCTTAACCTTGCCAGTGAGGAGTAACTCGTAGGCTCATTATGCAAAAGGCACGCCGTCACTCTTGCGAGCTCCGACCGCTTGTAAGCGCACGGTTTCAGGAACTATTTCACTCTCCTGTTCGGAGTACTTTTCACCTTTCCCTTACGGTACTGGTTCACTATCGGTATCTAAGGAGTATTTAGCCTTACCAGATGGTGCTGGCAGTTTCATACAGGATTCCTCCGGTCCCGCACTACTCAGGATACTACACGTCCATCAGAATTTCTGTCTACAGGGCTATCACCTGCTGCGGCTCATCTTTCCAGATGATTCAACTTGATCTGACTTTCTAAAAGTAGTCCTACAACCCCGGACAGAATTGCTTCGATCCGGTTTGGGCTATTCCCCGTTCGCTCGCCACTACTTAGGGAATCATTATTTATTTTCTTTTCCTGCAGGTACTTAGATGTTTCAGTTCCCTGCGTTGGCTCTCATTGCTGAGTAATACACCTTCAGTGTACTGGGTTGTCCCATTCGGAAATCTACGGATGTAACGATCGTTTGCATCTCCCCGTAGCTTATCGCAGCTTACCACGTCCTTCGTCGCCTCTTAGATCCTAGGCATCCACCATGCGCTCTTATTCGCTTTAAAAAATTTAGTATTTAAGATATTACTATCT
>NZ_JAGTXB010000045.1 GCF_018224885.1 Chitinophaga hostae
GTTACACGGCTCCGGTTATCAAATCGTTGGTTTCGATCCTAAGAGTGCCCAGTGGGCAAAGAGCCTTGGTTGGCGCATGGAGACTCCATGCAACCATCTTATTGCTTTCATCTCACTGGCTCTTAGGTGCTTGTATTTTCGTCTTGCCCAGCTCGCAAGTTTTACATTGACTATGTGCATATAACTCACAAGTTTTGTTTTGTAAAATTTACTGTAGTAATTGATCCAGCCTGTCACTACCGGGTTAATCTCCGCTGCCACTTCCTGTAGCGTATTCGTCGTTCTTTTCAGCACTTCCCATTTACCCATCTTCTCATTCATTGATCGCATTGACCTGGTACTTACTGCTGGTAGCCAGTTGGTGAACCATACTCCCCTTTGGCTGTTTTGAGCCAATCGTGGTTTGAACGTGTAGCCCAGAAAGTCGAAGGACATCTTCGAACTCCCTCTTTGCCTTCTGTTGCTATCCTTACAGTAGACCACATGCGTTTTCTCCGGATGAAGTTCCAGTCCACATGCTTCCAGTCGCTCACTTAATGCTGCTTTTAGTTCAGTAGCCTCACGCATACTCCCGCAGTGAATGATAGCGTCGTCTGCGTATCTTTCAAACGGACAATGCCGGTAGATCTTTTCCAGCCATTTATCCATACTGTAATGCAGATATAAATTGGCCAGTACCGGACCAATAACCGAACCTTGCGGAACTCCTTTGGTACGCTCCTCTATCGTTCCATCTGACCGTTGCAACGGCGCTTTCAGCCATCTTTCAAGATACAATAGTATCCAGCCGCTCTTACAATGCAATCGGACTGCCTTCATCAGCAAATCATGGGGAATATTGTCATAGTAACCTTTGATATCAACATCAACTACCCAATTCTGATTCCAGCATCGCTCTCTTGCACGCGACAGCGCTTGTATGGCTGACTTGCCGCGCCGGTAACCATAAGAGTCTTCATGAAAAACCTGCTCTAACCCTGGTTCTAATAAGCCTCTTACTATGCTCTGGGCAATTCGGTCGGATATGGTGGGGATGCCCAGAGGTCTTAGTCCACCTCCTTTCTTGGGTATCTCCTTTAACTTAATCGGAGGCGGCATGTAACTTCCCGAACTCATCCGATTCCATAATTTGTACAAATGATCCTTATACGCTTTATGAAAGGTTTCCAGACTTATCCCGTCTATTCCACCGGCCCCCTTGTTAGATCTTACCTGTTGATAGGCTAAACTCACCAATCGACGACTAATACTAAACGATTTTGTTTTACTCATTTCAGTACCTCCTGAGCTTTTGCCCAGTTTTCTTCCATGAAAAAAAAAACTTGATAACAGCCTCCCTTCGCTCCATTCCCATTACAGAAACTTCTTCACTACTACGAAGGCTTCTGCCCCTGTGCCAGTCATCGATACTTTCTATCTTGCTGTCCTTGCAGCTTGATATTTTCTCTTAACATACTGGCGACAGGTTCTCCTGTTCCCGACTAATGCCTGTGTTAAGATCACGCTGTCTATACGCCGGATGCCGCAGCAACAGTAATCAGGTAACCTTGCTGCTTATCCCAAAGAAGCTGGTGGACTTTGGTTTTGACATCTTCTAATCCTTTCGACGCCTCCGATGACAGTTCACATTTGTTCGCCTTCTTAACACTCACCTGACATATTCAATATGCCTTTTCCTTCCATGCTCACTACCACAACTCTTTATTGCAGCAGCTGAAGGTGGTTTGAGGGCTGCTCCTGAAAGCCGCCATCGATGGGCCTACCATCATCATTTGCCGAGCAT
>NZ_JAGTXB010000046.1 GCF_018224885.1 Chitinophaga hostae
TTACCATATTTTAATGAAAGGAAAATATCAGGCAGATACTTCCCCGAATTTTAATTTCTGTAACCTTTTTTCCAGATAGAGTATTTTGGCTTGTCTATATTTTTCCTGATAAACTTTCAAGTCAATTGGATTAAATTCTTTTTTATTTCGGATCATCTTGTAATAGATGGTTGCTATTTTATTTGCGGTTGCGACAATGGCATACTTTTGCCCAGCCTTTGCTTTCATTCTTCTGAAGTAGTTCCCCAGCCAGTGATCACTTTTCTGTACACCATTTGCAGCGGCCCGAAAAGCCTGACTAGCCATATTGGGTTGCTTCTTCATTAATTTGCTACTTATGATCTTCCCGCCTGATACTTTATTGTTGGGGCATAGATTTAACCATGACACAAAGTGTTTTTCTGTTGGCCACTTACTTAAATCTGTTCCTGTTTCTGCAAGAATTTCCAATGCACCAACATCACTTAATCCGTAAATAGCAATCACATTTACCCTAAAAATTCTTTCCAGATATGGCATTGTATTGAGGTTGGGATGTGGCTTTTCCATCTTGCGTAGCAGAAAGCGGTCAGCGGCTTCTGGCCTGGTTATATTGTCCTTCGGGGAAATTACTCCTTCGTTCAGACTGGCTTCATAACGTTCTAATTGTGCTATAATTTCTTTTTCACAAATAGTAATTCTCTCCTGTATGAATAGATAGCACTTGTAATTTTCTGCTAACAAGAATAAATGTTCAGGTAGCCAATTGCCCTCTAATGACTTTAGGATCATTTCTTTCTTTGCTCTTACGCGCTTATCGATCAGAGGTAAAAAGTTCTCGGCTTTTCTCTCTCCGGCAATGATCTTTTCCAGAATCGCAATACCGCTTTTGCACATTACATTGGCAAGCACAGAATCAAGTTTGATATTCATTAATGCTAACGCTTTCTGAATGCGTAAAATATAACGATTGCAGTCGCGGATAAGAACACGGCGATAACGAACTAAAGACCTTAACGACTCCTGCTCTGCGTCTGGCAGATAACAACTGCTGAGCAACCCACAACTATGTAGTTGCTGTAACCATTGGGCATCGCTTTGATCCGTTTTTCGGCCAGTAACATTGCGCACATGTTGAGCATTGACCAGATAAACTTCAAAACCTTTGTGGATAAGAAGGGCGAATAATGGCTTCCAATATACTCCTGTACTCTCCATGGCAACTGTATCTACGTTACATTTTTTTAACCAATTTGCTATTTCATGAAGATCGCAGGTCATAGCTCCAAAAGTCCGGACTGATTCATCATCTCTACCTATGGGAACCGCTACCGCATGTAAACTTCCTCCAATATCGATGCCTGCCGCGTTGGAATTGAGTATAGGCATGTTAACAAAGCGGTTTTTGCCTGTTTTTTTTAAAGTGTCTTCTTTTTTCATAACCTATGTTTTAAATAAACCCTTTGCCTTCCGACATAAAGTGTCTATTCTCCTATACGGGGTCTGAGGTGCCCCAATCTGAAACATAAAGAGCCGGAAGAACCAGACTATACAAATGAATTTTTTGAATCCAGTGCCAGCTCAGGCTTTGCTGCAAAGGGATGATGATCTAATTTACCGCCTTTTAGCTAAATAGAAATACCAGCGTTGGCATCAGAGTTATTATCGGAGAAACATCAGCTTTGCTGATTGGAGGACTA
>NZ_JAGTXB010000048.1 GCF_018224885.1 Chitinophaga hostae
GGATCAAGTTGAAAAGTTGGGGGATTGGGTAAAAAATAGTTTTTTTGCGTCCAATTAAGATTGATATCCGTGGATAAGAATTTTAGCCTCCTGATTGAGGCGCTGCTACCAGAAGGGATTTTGTATTATTTTGAGATAACAGATTCCTCTCAAAATGAGACCGAAATAAGTATTTATTTAGAAGAAAAGAATATTGTTCCAGCTGAACATCAACATAAAAAACTTCACGCCAAGGATTTTCTTCCTCCCGTTGCTGTTCAGGATTTTCCTATCCGTAGAAAGAAGGTTACTTTATATGTAAAGCGCCGTCGGTGGGAGGTTGTAGGCACCGGAGAAACAGTAACAAGAGATTGGGAAATAGTGAAAAAAGGAACGCGAATGACATTGGAATTCGGTTATTTTTTAAAAGGATTACTTAGATAATCATCCCATCAGCCCCGTTCAGCTTGGCCATCTTTACAATGTTGACGGTAAACAACTCGGGCAACAATACAAACATCATTTAAGCGATTTTTCCAGCTGGGAGCAGAAAGGGCATGCTGCAGAGTGGATGCTTTTTGAGCAAAATATTGGCACCAGTTTGAGTATAGACGAAACAGCCTTTTCAAGTGGAGAACTGTATACAATCGTCACTAATAAGTTGGCTAAAGGGCGAAAAGGCTCAATAGTGGCTATGATTAAGGGTACGCAGTCTGAATTTCTGAAAGAAATCCTGTTTAAAATCCCTAAACGCTTGCGGCAGAAAGTACAAGAAGTTACGATTGATATGTCTGGTAGCCTCAATAGCGCCGTTAAAGCCTGTTTCACCAACGCCCATAGGGTAATAGATCGCTTCCACGTGCAACACCTGGCTTTTGACGCAGTACAGGAAATAAGAATAAAACATCGCTGGGAGGCGCTGGAACAGGAAAATCAGGAGTATGAACAAGCGAAACGGGCAGCAGTGAAGTATGAGCCTGTCAGGTTGGCTAACGGCGATACAGCTAAGCAACTGCTGGCCAGAAGCCGATACTTGCTATTTAAGCACCCCAGATTATGGACAAGAGAGCAGCAACAAAGAGCCGAATTATTATTTAGCCACTATCCTCTCATTCATAAATCCTACCAGCTATCCCTGCGGCTGGGCGAGGTTTACAGGCACTGTAAGTGCAAAGAAGAAGCATTTAAGAAACTGGCCCTGTGGTATAATGATGTAGAAGAAGCGGGAATATTATCTTTTAAAACCGTTGCCAGGACTATCAGAACTCATTATCTGGGTATTCTCAATTTCTTCAACAACAGGGCTACAAACGCCGCTGCGGAATCATTTAATGC
>NZ_JAGTXB010000049.1 GCF_018224885.1 Chitinophaga hostae
CGATTTTTATATAGCAAATATTGTGGGAAGGTCCCCTCTACGTGGAACTCAAAACGGGGTTGTTTACCCTGCGCCATGCCAGATAGGTATCTTTTATAAAACTCAATATCTCCACATAGCTCATTAAATGTAAACGGATCACCGTTATCATATTTGCAAACGACTTTTTCGTTGCAGATTTCTTTCTGATCACCACCATCAATAACTGAGCAATTAATACGCAGTAGATCTGTGTTTTAATTGCATTTTGGCTATCTCCCCAAAAATATCTGAGTGGAAAATTCTGTTTTATCTGTTTAAATAACAGTTCGATCATCCACCTACATTTATAGATACGGGCCACTTGACTGGCACTGATCTTTAAATTGTTTGTTATAAAGACATATACCTGTCCATCTTCTGCTTTATAAGTAACTCTGCGTAAACGTAACCGTACAGGTTCATTTTCCTGTTTGTAACCGACCGTAATAAGCTGATCCTTAACAACTCCTTTGCTTTTGTGTTTCTTTGTCCTGTCTAATAATACTTTACAGACATGATATACCGCGTTTTCTTTCATCCTGGATACAAACCAGACATGGTGCCTGCTCCAGGAATGGAACTGCCGGTAGTCGTTATATGCCTTATCAAATACGATAAAGCTTTCCTGCGGAAGTTTCAGCTTTAACAGGAACTGCCGGTCATGTACTTTGGCTGGCGTCAGGCGTACAAATTCTGTAACCCCACTGAACGCATCCATCATAGCATGTACTTTAATTCCTCCCTTGCGTCTTGCTCCATCCAATCTGGGGCGGCCTACACCGCGCAGAATATCTCCAAATAAGCTAATTGTGCTACTGTCAATGATCTTCAGATTATTTATACTTAATCCCTTTAACCGGCTGTCCGAGATAGATCCATGATACTTCTGTAGTAATTGCTGATAAATAGTGGCAAACACCAGATAGCTTCTGTTACTGTTTGCATCTGAAAGTGTACTCCTGGCTGGAGCCTTATCAAATCCCAGATGGGATAACTTTCCTTCACAAGCCAGTAGACCCTCACAAAGCTCTCTCAAACCATTACAATAACTAAATACACCATATAATAGACTCACCAGGTGAATACGAAGCGGCAACTTTTTGTAATAGCGATTGCTATTGTGCTTGCAGGCCGCATCACGTATCATGGAAGCCGGAATCTGAGATAATATCTGAGACAGAATCGGCTGTCCGGGAAATTTTTTATCTTTATCCAAGTTTATATGTTTAAGGTGTGGTAACCCAAACTTATAAAC
>NZ_JAGTXB010000005.1 GCF_018224885.1 Chitinophaga hostae
TTCCGAATCAAAGACTTTGATGCAGCCCTTGACTTTTTAAAAGACACGACATCCGTCGCAGATATACGAACGCAAAAACACCACCCCATTTAAGACTGCTCAATCTGTCCATGTTTGACAACGCCATCTGGCAATACTCCCAATTGCCCCATCATCTCAAACTGATCAAATAAAGGAAAATGTTTAACGACCTTTTCATCTTTAAAATAATCAATAGCAAATCCTTTCACTTTGAATGATTTTCCGCTATTGGGAATCCCTGGTAGATCACGGACCTGGGTGGCTTCCCACGTCATTAAAGAAATGACTTTATCATCTTCTGCTACTTGTTCAATAACAGTAATTTTATTTGGATGGAGTGCCTTTGCAAATTGCTGGTCCTGAATAGCATACTCTTCTTTGCCTAATTGTTGCCCACCGAAGAAATCCGCTTTAAAATCAGTATGCAGATACTTATCATAGTTGTCCTTCAATGCAGCGGTACCAAAGGCTTCATGCCATTCCTTTGATATCTGTTTTGCTTGTTCTTTGTTCATGATAATATGTTTAGATATTGTTTGAATGTTAATTTTAGATACTGCACCCCTGATCTGCGACGACAATTTTTATGCCATGCAAAGCCCTTATATTGGGATAGATTTCCGTTAGAGGCTGTTTTTTTGTTAACTTCATACTGATATGTTCCACTACCAGCAATATCATCCATCCGTTCCACTGGCAAACTTTATAGAATGCTATTGGGTATTACATGCCCCCGATCGGTTTATGGATGCCCCTGACCGCTTAATACCCGGTGGCCGTGTGGAACTGATCTTTAATTTTGGCGACCCGGTAGATTGGTTAATAACAGCTGATAACCCTCAGGGCACCCGTTTGAGCGGACCGGTGATTATGGGACAGCGTAACCAAATTTTTTATGTGAAAAGTACGGGTAAAACGAGGATGCTGGGCTTACGTTTTAAGCCCGGCGGTCTGGCGGCGTTTACTAAGGTGCCGATATCTGATTTATTGAATCTGCTGTTGCCGGCTGAACTTATTTTAGGAACGGCAGTAAAAAACTGGGAGATGCAGTTATCAGACTATACGGATGATGATAAGCGGATACAAGTACTGGATGATATATTGAAGAATGCATTAAAAAGTACACCGGCCGACCTGTTAGTGGTTAACCTAACTATTGATACCCTGCGTAACAACCAGGATGATCTGTCTATTGCCACTATCTGCCAGCAAACAGGTTGGTACTATAAAAAGCTGGAAAGAGTTTTTCTGAAAAATACCGGTTATACTCCTAAGTATTATCACAAAATAGTTCGTTTTAATAAGGCGGTCAGGTCTATGCGAACCAGCAATAACCTGACCGATGTCTGCTATGTATGCAATTACTTTGACCAGGCGCATTTTATCCGCGATTTCCGGTTGTTTACCGGTACCACCCCCAGCCAGTTTAAAAAAGAAGATAATAAAATAGCGGCTATCCTGATAAAACATCAACCTGTCTAAAATATACAATTCTGCTCCGGAAAAGCCTCATAGCTTTGATACTTATACTAAACTTATATCATGTCGGATTTAAAACCGGTCTCGAAAGCATTATTAGCCGGCGGAGCACTTTTTGCAGGTATTTGCTGGTATTTATCCTTTAGCTTATCAGCACATCTCTGGTGGCCATTATGGGTGGCGCCTATTCCCATAGTTTATTTTTCTTTGCGGCTTACTGGCAAATGGGCATTTTTATTAGCATTCGCCGGTTACTTAATTGGAAGACTTAGCTGGGTGCCTTATTTATTAAGCATTATGCCATTGCCGCTGGTGCTTTTGTTCACGCTGCTTTTGCCCCTGATCTTTGCGTTACAGGTGGCAGCGGCAAGAAAGCTGATGCTTACCTATTCCCATTGGTCTACCGTATTTGCATTCCCCGTTTTGGTTACTACGGTAGAGTATATCTGCTTCCTCACCACCAGGGATGGAACGGCAGGCAGTATTGCCTATACTCAATGCAACTTCTTACCGGTTGTGCAGGTCGCTTCGCTGACGGGCATACAGGGAATCACTTTTCTGGCCACTTTTATCCCGGCGGCTATAGCGCTCATCATCTACCGGTATCAGCAAAAACAACTCATCGGCACGCTTTGCTTTGTAACTATGGGCGTTTTTGTGGCTGCTATGGTTTGGGGTATTGTGCGTTTAAATCAAACCCCTCCTGCCGCTAAGTCATTACAAGTAGGGATGGCTACTATTGATGAGCGGGCTTATCATAAAGAATACCCAACGGGGGAGGACAAGGATTTGTACCTGGCAAACCTTTACCTGGCCCGGGTAGGGACGTTGGTAAAGCAAGGGGCGGAGGTAGTGGTGCTGCCTGAAAAAATGTTTACGGTAAGAGATAATCGCCGCCCGGGTTTCATTCAGCAGTTAAAAGATACTGCAATGGCGCATCAGGTAAGCATCGTTGCATGCGTGTCGCAGCAGAAAGGAGACTATTACGAAAACAGGGCCTGGGTGATCGGGAAGGAGGGAACGCTCCTGGCGGATTACCAGAAAGTATATTTGTTTGAAGGAGAAGTGCTCGATAGCGTGAAGCCAGGAAAGGAACCAGGTTTATTCCTTTGGAAGGGGGCTCCGCAAGGTGTGGCCATTTGTAAGGACATGGATTTTCAGCAATACATCCGCAGGTATGGCAGGGCAGCATGTAATGTTTTATTTGTGCCGGCCTGGGATTTTGAGCAGGATGGTTGGATGCATAGCCGGATGGCGATCATGAGAAGCGTGGAAGGCGGTTTTGGAATAGTAAGAAATGCCAGGCAGGGCAGACTGACCATCAACGATTATTGCGGCCGGGTTTTGTATGAGGCTAATGGCGATAATGGTGCGCCAGTGATGTTAACAGGCAGCATTGACATACAGCATCATTCTACACTTTATAACCAGTGGGGCGATTGGTTTAGTATCTTAAACGCGTTGGCATCGCTGGCGTGCCTGGTACTTTTAGTAATAGCCAGGTTGGTAAAATAGTGACCTGTAGCAAGTGTTGCTTCGTTGACCACTAAAAATAAAGTCATCCCCAGCCAGTTATGCTGAAGCTAAAATAACATCAGTAATTATTAGAATAATAAGCTAATGTTGTTTGTAGATTTGGCGTCCTGTATAGAAGAACGATGAAAACAACAGGTCGCTGACTGTCATAAAGAAAGGAGCGATCAATTACCAACACGATAAGTAAGCCGGCGGCCAGTAGAAGATTGACTATAGTTTTAGATCCCCGTTTTGTCTGTAAATAAACCCTCCCTTGATGGAGCTTATTCAAACCACGTACTCCGGAAATGAGCTGGAATTGATCAGTGAACTGGTAAACGGGAGTAAACGCGCTTTCGGGGAGTTCTTTTTTGCCCATAAGGACAGGGTTTACGCAATTGCGTTTGCCTTGGCAATATCATCCGGTAGAAAATGAACCAAGAACGCCGATGGCTTATGTGAGACACTTCTTCCCCGATTTTATGGGAAATGAATTGCTGGAGAAACCGGAAGCGAAGAAATTGAAAGAGCTATTCCACAATGCCGCCCGAGGCATCCTGTTTTCAAATGAAACAATATACAGGTTGCTTCGCTCTCTGTGGCTGCTTTTTGCCGGTTCTTCAAAAGTAAAACTAACAGAACATTTAGCCAGTTTGTGAAGGACGTTAGAATTTCGCACGCAGCTAAATTGTTACTTGCAGGTACTCATAATGTATCAGAAGCATGTTACAACAGTGGCTATAATAATCTTTCAAACTTTAATAAACATTTCAAGGAAATAAAAGGTTTTCCTCCAAGTATTTTCTTAAAACGAAGTTTGGATTGTTGATAGTAATAGAAAATTGTTGAGACAATGGCTCCTTTTAAACCGCCATATCGCGTTTTCTTGTTAAGTCCATAATGCCCTTTTATTAAATGCAGGCACTTGGTAATATGAGGAGTAGGTTCCTGCTTTAGGAATTTCTAAACTTAATCCTATATTTGCCCATCCAGGTGTTACTATGGAATAAAAATAATGGTTCAATATTTTCGAGGATATTTTTTGGGAAAGGCTGACAGCATATGCAAAGGTGCGACCACATAGTTTTTTATTTTGAAATTAAATATAAGCCAGGCGGCGCTGAAATTCTTTCATTTTCCTATTCCCGCTCCCATCCCATACCGCCATTCTGCCATATCCTAACACGGCCCACACGCGGAAACGCTTTACCCTACAGGTGTCACCTTATCTGGTGAACCGTTTGGTCGGGACATCTTCAATAGTTTTGCCCCCATGAAATGGCCGTGCCTTCGGCCGCATCTTTTATCTTAAAATCGCGAACAGATGAAATTGTGTAGTACCTGGTACCTGGCAGGATGCCTGGGCCTAACCCTGTTTTTTTCGGCTTGTAAGAAGGAAACCATTGAGAAAAGCCGCCTAAGGGAATTTAACCTCACCTCCACAGTCAACGGGGGCAATTACGACATTAAAGTGGCCCTGCCTGAGAATTATGCCGCTTCCGGGGAGTATCACACCCTCTATGTATTGGATGCGAAGCTGGATTTTGACCTGGTGGCATTGGAGTGTGAAAGGCAGGCCCGTGACCGTCATCGGGAAGGTGTTTTGGTGGTGGGCATTGGCTGGGGGCACGACCGTTTGGACGATTATACCCCAACTCCCAGTAAGATCGGCAGCGGTGGTGCTGATAAGTTTATCCGGTTTATTGAAACAGAACTGATTCCCCGGATAGAATCTGAGTTCCATGCTGTTCCAGCAAGGGCAGCCAGGGGGATATTAGGACATTCGGCAGGAGGGTTGTTTGTTGGACACAGCTTCACTAATCACAACGGGGTATTTGCCAGCTACTTGTGCCTGAGTCCTTCGTTTTGGTACGACGATGCCATTGTGCTCCGGAATGAAAAGGTTAACCGCGAGCAAAACAGGACAGGGAGAGGGAACTTTTTCCTGGGACTTGGTGAGATGGAAGAAAAGATGCGCCCGCCATTTGTGGGTTTTCGCAGCGCCCTCCAAACTTACTATCCCAATTATGCCGTCCAGGATTACATAACACCCGGGAAAGGCCACCTCGATTCCAAAGAGACAAACATAAAAAGGGCGGTCACTTTTTTCTTTGACAACATTTAAAACGGCTTATGAGAAACAGATTTTTTATTTACCTGATATTATTGACGGGGAGTGTATATGGTCAAAACCAACCTACCTCATCGCCATTATCCCGTTTTACGATAAAACCTGCCATTGGTGTATTGCCATGGAGCCTTCCGGTAAAAGGCCTTGCCTCGGTGTTAGTGGAATATCCGCTGAAAGGACATTGGGTAGCAGGCGCCCATACGATGTTGGCCAGTGCGATAGCCAGGAACACTTATAACATTGAAACGAATTATAGCCTGCAGCTGTCCCAGAAATTCGGGATAGGATATACGATGGCGGGGCCGCGAAAATTCATCCGGCTTACTTTGATGGCCATGGGGGGCGTGCGGCGCACAGCGTTCAAAGAAACGCTGGATTACCCGGGGCTGGAAAAGATCACCACCAAATCCAGCACCCTTTTGCCGGATGTAGGATTGTTGGTGGATTGGTCACTCGGAAGAAAACGGCATACTTTCAATGCGAGGGTGTACCTGCCTTTCTATCCCTTTGAAGGCTACCCTATCAGCACTTTCCAGAATATCAGTATAGAAATGGGTATGGGAATAAAGTTGAAACGCTGAAAGAGGCAGCCCTGATCCGCAGTTAGTATCGTAAATACCATCGTAAACAGGTTAAACTCCTTATATTTGGTATTTATTACATTATACTAACAAACAATATGTTATTGGATTGGCGTGTCGTATATATGGGGGGTGTTTTTATCTCGCTATTCCTGTTTGTAATGCTGATCAGCAAGCGGCAAAAAAGTACGGCAGATAAGATCCTGAGCACCTGGCTCTTCTTTGCTGTGATTCACCAGGCACTGATTGGCTGGTATGCATCCAATAAAATGAGCGATATGCCGGCGTTGATCGGATGGGAGCTGCCGTTCCCGTTCCTGCACGGTCCATTCCTGTATCTGTATATTTTGTTTCTCACCGGTCAGCAGCGTCAGGGATGGCGTAGTATACTTCACTTTGTCCCGGCGGTGCTGGTCGCTATCATATTGGCGCCTGTGCTCGGATCTATGTCTGTTCCCGAAAAGTTAGGGGCTATCGCACCTGTCCGGTTCGAGGCACTATTCCAATGGATGGTCAGAGGGATTATTGTTTCAGGGGTGGTATATGTGGTATTGTCCCTTGTCCTGCTCCGCAGACACAAACAAAATGTTGCTGTCCAGTTTTCCAATACCGACAAGATCACGCTTAACTGGTTGCGTTACCTCATCGGTGGAATGGGGGTTATCTGGGTAGTGGTCATATTTTTCGAATCAGCGCAATCGTTGTATGTAGTCGTAGCGCTATTTATTTTTTTTATTGGTTACTTTGGCATCCGGCAAGTAGGCATCTTCTCCAATCCGCCTCCGGCCCACGAAGTATATCTTCCCGCCGTTGTGCAGGCGCCGGAAGCCGAAGTAGTGGCAGATGTTGCTGACGTTGCCGATAAAAAAGTGAAGTACGAAAAAACCGGGCTTACTGAGGCGGAAGCTTCCAGGATTCACACAGCACTTACAACACTTATGCGAACACAGGAGTGTTATAAAGATTCGGAGTTAACCCTGGGCGATCTTGCCAAAACATTGGAGATACACCCGGCCATCCTCTCCCAGGTTATCAATTCAAAAGAAGAGAAAAGCTTTTATGATTACATCAATACCCTGCGGGTGGAAGCATTTAAACAGCTGCTATTGAAACCGGACAGTCAACAATATACCCTGCTGTCGCTGGCATTTGAATGTGGGTTCAATTCCAAAACAAGCTTTAACCGCAACTTTAAAAAGATCACGCAGCTGTCTCCCAGCAGCTATGTTAAAGAGATGAATATTAGTGTACAGACAGGGGAGTAGCTAATGAATTATTGGACATTATATAACTGTAACCTTCGACAGATCAATCACACGTAAGCCTTTGAGTGCGGCATAAGTAAGCTTGTCCATCGTTGCGCCATCAAAACAGATGGTTTGCATAGCGAGATGCGCTTTATTTGTCAGCGAAAACGGCACGGTGAATGACACATTCCTGAGTGTGGCTCCTCTAAACGATACGTTTTTCATGGTGCACTTGTTGAACCTGACACCGGTGAAGGTCTGCCCATCAAAGCTGATGGCCTGCAGATCACAATGATTGAAATCAACACCGTTGAAAATACAGTTTTCAAAGATGGCTTTTTGAAGGTCGGCCTTGCTCAGATTAACATCGGTCAGGGTTGCATCTGTGAACCTGGCGCCTTGTCCCGACATATTCAGGGAAGTGCGTACCAGGATGGATTTGTGGAAGCTCGCATCGTTAAGGTTAGTGATGGAGAAGATACAGTCAGTCAGATTGGCGCCGTCAAAATTGGCTTCCCGCGCATCCAGCGTTTCAAATGAACTGCCGGTTAGGTCGGCGCCGGCAAAGTTAGCTCCCCGCAAAGCGCTCACCTTGAATTTTCCTTTGTGTAAAATAACGCCGGCGAAGTCACTCTTTTGCAGATCGATCGCATTAAGGTTTATCGGTACCTGCCGCTCCGACGAACGCGAAAAATTGCCGGTCTCCTTTATTGGTTGCTGAACCGGGGATTCAACAGGCTCATTGGCTGCAATGGATTCGCTTTCTGAAAAATAGTTCAGGTCAACACCCAGCATCTCCCCAAGCCGGCTAAAAGTAGTAATGTCTGGCATTGATTCTCCCCGTTCCCATTTTCCAACTGCCTGGGGGCTGATAAATAGTTGCTGAGCAAGCCGCGCCTGAGACATACCCTTTGCCTTTCTTGCCTGGGCAATTTTGCCGCCGATTATCTTAGTATCCATACACTATATCTTTTTCGATACTGCGAAGATAGGCTACCTCACCCCTGGAATCAACAAAAAAGTAGAACGGGTTAGTTGTAATAACGCTACTTGTGCTTGCTGTTAACAACCGGCAGTTGTATTTCGTGGAATTATTTCGCGGTTTGTGGGTGTTCCTTTTTAGCATAAAGCTGATTCTTCCGTTCCTGCTCTAAATTTACTACCTTTTACAGGCTATGTGCATCGCGCCTTTGGGATAAAAAATAAACAATGAATAAAGAAAATTTAATTCAGTTTGTACAACAGGTATTGCCCATGAGCCGGCCAAAAGCTGAACAGCTGGCAGCGAAGTTTATGCCGATGAAAATCGAAAGAAACGGGTATGTGCTGAAGGAGGGAAAAGTATGCCATGAATCTCACTTTATTGAGAGCGGCATTGTCAGATCCTATACTTATGATGTTGAAGGGAATGAGGTGACGACTGCATTTTATGCGAAAAATACTTTTGCAACGGACTTACTATCATTCTTTAAAAGAAGCCCGGCAAGAGAATATATCCAGGCCATCACCGATTGTGAAACCTGGTATATAAGTTACGACGATATGCAGGCCAGTTTCCACACGATCCCCGAGTTTCGTGAATTCGGACGACTGAACATCGTAAATCAATATAGTATCCTAAAAGAAAGGATGCTATCGATGTTACAGGAAACAGCGGAACAGCGGTATAGTCACCTGATCAATTCAAGTCCGGAGATTTTCCAGGACGTACCGTTAAAATATATTGCCACCTACCTGGGTATTACCGATACCTCGTTAAGCAGGATAAGAAAGGAGTTTGCAAAGAAAAATGCCGGTGGCTGATTTCTTGCCATTTACTAAGTGCCGGCTGGGATATTTGATTTTCCTTTGTCTTGTTACTAAATAACAAATCAAATGGAAAATCATGTATCGGCCATGCCGCTTTGGGCCATCGTAATATTTATTGCCGGGTTTCTCTACTCAATAGCTTTCCTCACCAAACCAATAAAACGGGCAGCGCTCAATGCAGGTATGACGCTGCAGAAAGCAAGGAATATCCAGATCGGGGTATTTGTCTTTTATGTTGCCTATCTCACCTATGTTTCAGTGTTCGCTTTAAAAGGAGTGTTTGATGTAGACGCAGTACCACCTAAAGTATTTGTGTGGGCAGCGTTACCGTTAATGGTCATCCTGTTTGGCTTTATCGGAAACACCCGGTTATTTAAAACATTACTTCAGTCAATTACCTTGGAATCGTTGATTGCAGTGCATGTATTCCGGGTGCTGGGCATGTTTTTTCTCCTGCTTTATGGCTATCACCTGTTGCCGGATAAATTTGCTTTTTCGGCCGACCTGGGAGACCTGATTACTGCAGTGCTGGCATTACCGGTGGCAAGGATGGCTTCGAAAAGAAAGCCGGGCTGGAAAGCTGCGGTCTATGCCTGGAACATTTTCGGTATACTGGATATCGTTAACCTCCTTACAATTGCCGTTATTATCGGTGCAAACGGCAATCTCCGCGAAATGGCCGTGTTCCCGTTTGTTTGGTTCCCGGCTTTCGCACCAGCTACGATTTTATTTCTGCACACCGTGGTTTTTAGAAAATTGCACCTGTTGAAAACGGCGGAAGACCCGATAAAATATTCCTACGTGAATGGGTGAAAAATTATTCCGGCATCATTTGAAAAAGTGCCCCGCAGATAGACATCCTCAGGGGTGCTCAGTGAACTATTATCACATTTTTCGGCACAATAATAAATTTCGCATGACTTAATGTTTTGACCCGCGCATAACAAATATAGTCTGCTGAAAATGTTGACAGGGGGTGGAAATGTTTATTTTTTGTTGCAGTCTGATCAAAGCGTGGTGGAAATAGCGGGTGCAGCCGCGGGTTCACCATCAACTAATAAATATTTTCTCCCCGGATATGTTATATCTATATGAAAACCAAGTAGCTGTGGTTTCATAACATTGGATAGTCTACCATCCCGGTAGTATAACTGCTATAGCAAGCTTCTATTTATTACTTTTGCCGGCGAAGTTTACTTTATTATCGCTATGAAAAAACATATATGGAGCTTACTGGCATTGCTATTCATATGTCAGCTGGTAAATGCGCAGGAGCAGATCCTTATTTCAACCAAGAACCTGGCGCTCTCACTGGAGAAGGATGCCGATAGTAACCTGGTGGTGGCCTACTTCGGTAAAAAATTAGATAACCCGGAGGAGTATACGAAGATCAGGCCGCTCGATAAATTCAAACCGGGTAATGACGACCTGTATAACAGGCGGGAGGCCTACGCTACCGCAGGGTCAGTGAATCTGCTGGAGCCTGCCCTCGCAGTAACACAGGGTAACGGCGATAAATCACTCGTGCTGCATTACGTATCTAATAAAGTGAGCAGGATAGATGCCGGTCAAACGCTAACGGAAATACTCCTGGAAGATAAACAGTATAATCTGCAGGTAAAGCTCTTTTATCATGCCTACGAAGCCAACGATGTAATAGAACAATGGACAGAGATCTCCCATCATCAGAAAAAGCCGGTGGTACTCAATAAATTTGCGTCTGCCAGTCTTACGTTAGGAGGAAGACAGTTCTACCTGAAAAATCATTACAGCGGCTGGGGTAGGGAAATGTATCCGGAAGAACAGGAACTGCTTCACGGTATCAGAACCATAGATTCGAAACTGGGCACCCGTAACAACCTGCTTCATTCATCTTCCTTCATGGTAAGTGTCGATAACAAAGCCACCGAAGACGAAGGGATGGTATTGGCCGGGTCGCTGGAATGGAATGGTAATTTCCGGCTCGATTTTGAAACCTTTGATGAATATTATCTTCGCATCACGGCGGGTATTAATAACTACGCCTCCGCCTATACGCTGCAGCCAGGCGAGGTATTTACAACCCCCAGGTTGGTATACACCCTGTCTGCAGCAGGTAAGGGATTGGCCAGCCGCAACATGCAGCGCTGGGCGAGAGATTATCGTTTACGCAACGGCAATGGTGAACGCCTCACGCTCCTCAACAACTGGGAAACTACCTATTTTGATTTCGATGAGCAGAAATTATCCGGGCTGCTGGACGATACCAAAAAGCTGGGCGTTGATGTATTTCTGTTGGATGATGGCTGGTTTGGAAATAAATATCCCCGCAATGGAGCTACTTCAGGGCTGGGCGACTGGCAGGCCAACCGGGCAAAACTCAGGAATGGTATCTCAGCGCTGGGTAAAGAGGCCACAGATAAAGGCGTGCAACTCGGACTCTGGATTGAACCGGAAATGGTGAATCCCAAAAGTGAATTATATGAGCAGCATCCCGACTGGGTATTAAGAGAGCCGGGAAGAAAGGAATACTATATGCGCAATCAGCTGGTGCTCGATCTTTGTAATCCGGCTGTGCAGGAATTTGTTTATAATACAGTGGAGCACCTGTTCAAAGAAGTACCTCAACTGGCTTTTATTAAGTGGGACTGTAATTCACTTATCTATAATGCCTTCTCTCCATACCTGAAAAATCAGCAGGATCACTTTTACATTAACTACGTACGGGGGCTGAACAGTGTGCTGGAAAGACTCAGGAAGCTTCATCCCGATGTACCGATGATGCTTTGCGCGGGCGGCGGCTCCAGGGTTGACTACAAATCGCTGCAATATTTTACGGAATTCTGGCCAAGTGATAACACCAATGCATTCGACAGGATCTTTATTCAATGGGAGTATTCCTACTATTTCCCTTCATTGGCGGTAGATAACCATGTAACAGAAATGGGAACGCAGCCCATCAAATTCAGAACGGATGTAGCCATGATGGGTAAACTGGGCTTTGATCTGAAGGTACATGAGCTAACGCCCAATGATCTTGCTTTCTGCCAGCAAGCTGTGAAATTTTACAGTACTATTAAACACCTGGTATGGCATGGCGATCAATACCGGCTGCAGGACCCGTATAATCATAAGGTGGCTTCCATTGCTTACGTAAAACCAGATAAACAGGAAGCAGTGATATTTAACTATTATGTAGCTACGAAATTTACAACAACTATCAATCTGCCGATAAAAATGAAAGGACTTGATCCCGATAAACAATACAGGATCGAAGAGATGAATCTTTACCCGGGAACTAAATCGCCGGTAAACAGCATGCAAACCTATTCGGGCGATTTCCTGATGACAGTGGGCTTTAATCCTGAGGCGAGTGCAAAGCGCACCAGTGTTATCCTTAAAGTGACTGCCATCTGATAGCGGCGATGACAACTATTTGAAAGTATCCGGCGAAACAGCCGGATACTTTTTGTTTATAACCCTTATTCCCCTATTTCCCCTTCGTTTCTATCCTAAAAAATACTATGTTCAAATGTATGAACATATTGATAAATGAATTAACTTACCTGGTAATTTGAGTACTGTTATGAAAGAAGCCGGGCTTTTCTTATTGACCGGTTATGTCCCTGATATATCAACCAATAGCAAACATCAAAAATTATTAAAGCAAACACGTTATGCTGAAATTTACTTCTCTGAACTTAAAACAGCAGTGCTTACGAACAGCTTTGCTGGGTACCGCCTTGTTTTTATGGCAACAATCAGTAAAGGCCCAGGGCTGTGTAGCCATCCGCAGCACAGGCACGGTGTGCATGAAGCCACAGGCTGAAATGGAAAAAGGATGGCAGATGAATATGTCATACCGGTATTTCAGATCCTTTCGCCATTTTGTAGGAACGGAAGAACAAAAAGAGCGGTTGGAAAAGCATACGGAAGTCATCAACTGGCAGCATACGCTGGATTTGTCGCTGGTGCGTACGCTGAACAACCGCTGGTCGCTGGCGGTTAATGTGCCTGTGCTGGCCAACACCAGGTCATCATTATATGAGCATGGCGGTAACAACAGTAAAAGCCCTGATGCACGCCAGAAAACACATTCATTTGGTATCGGCGACATTCGTTTTGCAGTGTACCGCTGGTTACTGAATCCGGCCAGGTCAACGAAAGGAAATATACAGGCCGGGCTGGGACTTAAACTGCCCACAGGCGATTACCGGTTCCAGGATTATTTTGTAAAAAATGACAGTACAAAGATCCTTGGCCCCGTGGATCAGTCCATACAACTGGGAGACGGAGGTACAGGGTTTACCACAGAGTTGAATGGATATTATAATTTTTCCAAACGGTTTAGCGTATACGGAAGCTTTTATTACCTGTTTAATCCAAGGGAACAAAATGGTGTGTCTACCGCCAGAGGCGGCACAGTATCGGCCAGCGCCATACAATACGGCACAGCGGTAATGAGCGTACCTGATCAGTACATGGTGCGTTTGGGAGCTAATTATTCAATGGAACACCTTACTGTGTCGGCGGGCCTCCGCAGGGAATGTGTTCCTGCAAAAGATCTCATAGGCGGCAGCAGCGGTTTTCGCCGGCCGGGATATGTTGTTTCTGTGGAACCAGGCCTGAGTTACAGGTTTGAGCACCTGGCCCTTTTTGCAACAGTGCCGGTGGCGTTAAAACGTGACCGCACACAGAGCTATGCCGATAAACTGCAAACACAGGCCACAGGGGTATACAGACAAGGAGATGCTGCTTTTGCCGACTATTCCGTCAACATAGGTATGTCGTTCCATTTCTGATAAATGCGGTCTAAAAAGTTATATTGTCAAAGGAAAAATTTGGTATCACCGGGAAAAATAGTATGTTTATACATATGAACATATTTCCCGGCAGCGATTTTATAGCTGCCGGGGATTAAAAATCAATTGATACAGGATGAAAATGAGATCTTCATTGGTATGTGGCCTGGTACTTTTTGCTTCCGCAGGAACAGCCCAGGTGAAACACGCAACGGACTACGCGTCTGCAGAGAAAAAAGCAAAGGAATATTTTCCTTTCGTGGAAGAAAAAGCGCTGGAAGTGATGAAGGCGGGATTCAACGCGGGAGATGGGTATCGCGAAGTTTGGATCAGGGATTACAACACCTTTATTGAACTGGCCGCCCGGGTAAATAAGCCCGAAGTGTTGAAAGAAAATCTCCTGGTATTTTTCCGGATGCAGGGCGATGATGGAAATATTATTGACGGATTTACACCGGCTGAAAAAATTGCCAAAGGAGAAACAGATTTTAGCTACTCAAAGCTGGAGCCGCGTTATGCCGGTCATAAAAACACCGTGGAAACAGACCAGGAAACTTCACTGGTACAAGCTGTTTATAAATACATCCAGCTAACCGGCGACAAGACTATTTTACAGGAGAAGATCGGGGATAAGTCCGTAGCAGAACGACTGGAATACTCCATGGATTTTCTCATGAAAAATAAATTCAACAGCCGGTATGGGCTCATTACCGGGGCTACCACGGCCGACTGGGGAGATGTGCAACCCGAACATGGATGGGGAGTAGACCTGGATGAAAACACACATCCTGCTATTGATATTTACGACAATGCCATGTTCATTGTAGCCATGAATAACATGATGGAGATGCTGCCTGCTACCCGTCAGAAATGGACCGGTATAAAAAGCAAAGTTGCTGCAAACTGCAGAAAATATCTGTGGGATAAAACCAAACAGAAATTCATTCCGCACATCTATCTGAAAGGTTCGCCTTTCCCTGCCGGTTTTAAAGAGAACGACATTTATTATTTCGGCGGTACCACAGTGGCTATTGAAGCTGGTTTGCTAAGCAAACAGGAAGTGAAACTTTCCCTGGATGAAATGGTGAGAAGGGTGAAACAGGCCGGTGCGCCTTCCATCGGGCTAACGCTGTATCCGCCCTATCCGGATGGCTATTTTGCCAATAAGATCATGAACCCGGTGTATAGTTATCAGAATGGTGGCGACTGGACCTGGTTTGGCGGCAGAATGATTCAGCAGCTGATCAAATACGGATACGTGAAAGAAGCGTACGAACAAATACTGCCCATGGTAAAACGGGTGAAAGATAACAATGGCTTTTATGAATGGTATTCTGTTGATAACAAACCAAGAGGATCCGGCACATTCAGAGGAGAAGCAGGTGTATTGTACACCGCCATCACGATGTTTGAGCATTTAAAGTAGTAAGTAACTGTCTATCACCAGGAGCTGACCAGGAGTCTTTTCAGGCTTTGGGTCAGCTTTTTTTATGCTAACTACCTTCCTTCCGGAAATCCCGGTTGCCTGCCCACCTGCTTTCATATTCTCCGGAGGAATTATCATTGGGAAAAGACACCTGGAAATTGGCAATGAAATAAGGAGAAATGAGATTAAACCAGGACAATTAACTGAGTCGACTGATAAACAGGTTGACATGGTGAAAACCTGTCAGCTGAAATATGGCAACTAAATGAGGCCCTTTTTTTTGCAGTGACAGGAGGATTCACCACAAAAAAGAGGGCCGGCCTTTTTGGCCAGCCCTGGTATAAGGAAGATTGGAATGAATAATGTTTTCCGGGTGATCACTCAAATCCGGGATTCTGTTTTATAGCATCATGACTCTTCTTTATTTCTTCCCTTGGAATAGGCAACAGGTAATAGTAATCGCCTTTCCATGGTTTTCTTACTTCCGCTGCTTCAATTACGCCGTAGGCATACGACAGCTTGCCTAACAAATCACTTGGCTGAGTGCCGGTCCAATCCATTTTCACGCTGGTTAACCCGCGGATAGGAATATCAATATTTCCGGGAGCTGCTTTCCAGCGCATCAGGTCAAAAAAGCGGTGATCTTCCAGGTGTAATTCAATAGCCCGTTCGTTGCGGTATTCTTTTACGAGCGCAGCGCCTGTACTGGTAATATCCGGCATGTTAACAGAAGGTCTTTTCCTTACTTTGTTGATATAATCCCTTGCTACCGCCTCGTTTCCAAGCGCCATCTGAATTTCTGCATAGTTGAGATAAAACTCTGCTAACCGCAGGAAAACAATGGCCTGGGTATAATCGTAGTCAAAGCTTGCGCGGGGACCAGTGAAATCACAGAGCCTTCTGAAGGTATAACCTGTTTGCACTCTCCAGTGGAAAGGGGTTAAACCCTTTACCCAATAGGTTTTGGAGTCGCGGCCAAAGTCATACAGGTTTTGTCCGTTTTTAGGATCTACTTTATGCGGGTTGGTATAAGGCGCCGCGTTGTCCGGATTAGGATTGGCATCTTCCCAGTATTCATAAGTTCTTAATGTACTCTTTGCGCCATCATTGATGGTAAAAGGGCCAGCGCCCGGATAAATAATATCGCTGTAGTACCTTGGATCCCTGTTTTTATTGGGTTGCTGCGGATCGTATCCGGAGGCCGGGTTCACGGTTACGCCATCAGGTAAATAAGGATATTGCCCGTTTGTCATCTGGAACATATTCACAAATGTTTGCGTAGGCATAATGCGCTGACGGGCATCAAATCCGCTGGGCCAGTAGTCGTAGTTAAAACCCCAGTCTGGTACCCTGGTGCCGGGTGTAAAAGATTTGCCCAGGATAATTTCATCCATTTTCAGCGGCCTGGTAAACAGGTCATCATGCGTAGGATGCAGGGTGAAACTTAAATCGAGAACCGCCTTGGTAGCAGCTTCGGCAGCCTGCCATTTGGTTTTGTCGTTAGATGGATTATTGAGCGGACTGGCCATATACAAGAGCACTCTTGCTTTCAAAGCCATGGCGGCAGCTTTGGTGATTTTTCCGCCGGCAGGGGCTACATCCTTTAACAGGGTGATGGCCTGCTCACATTCATCCAGGATAAATTTTGCGCACTCGTCGTAGGTATTCCTGGGCACATCAAAATTAGCATCATCCAGTTTGTAACTTTTAGTGACGATGGGTACGCCGCCAAATGTTTTTGTAAGCTCAAAGTACATCCATGCACGTAAGAAATGCATTTCCCCTTTCATCGGGTCCAGTTTTGCTGCATCAATGGAAGAAGCACTTGTTTTCTCAAAGAATACATTTGCTTTCCTGATGTATCCGTATTCTTCATTCCAGATGCCGGTCAGATCTGTGATGTTATCGGGAGAAATAGTTCCTTCGATATACTGGCGGATACCAGCCGCCTTGTCATGCGTTTCAGGCTGGGAAACGGCAACATCCGTTAATGTTTCAAATCCGCCGGTGCCGGGGTACCAGATGGGTTTCATGCCATTGTATACGCCATATACATAGTTCTGGAGAAAAGTGGCATCAGAAAAAACCGCATCATCGGTGAGTTTGTCCAAAGGCTTTTTATCCAGCAGATCCCTGTTGCACGAAATAGTATTTGCTGCTACGCCGGCAAGCAGAAAGATAGAAATTTTCGCAGCCTGTTTATGTAATAATTTCAACGATTTCATAATTGATTTTTAGAAAGTAAGATTAGCTCCGAAACTTAATGTCCGCATGTTTGGATAACCGCCGCCATTACTCAATACAAATTCAGGATCACCTGCTCCGTATTTCTTCAGGTTGTTGAAAAGCATGAATATGTTTTCGCCGGATACATATACCCGTAGACCCGCTATTTTAGCTTTTGACAACAGGTTTTTAGGAAGATTATATCCCAGTTCGGCAGATTTTAAGCGTGCCCAGGTAGCTTTGTGATAATAAAAATCGGCATCTTCCGCTGCTACGCCGGTCGGGGCAATCATAGGCAACACTGCATTGGTATTTTTTAAGGAATAGGAATTCAGCGCCACATACTCGAGCCCATTTCCTCCTGCGCCGGAATTGAAGCCGGTGCTTAATTTCCATTTGGCGCCTGTTTGTCCCTGTAATAACACTGTCAGGTCAAAGTTGCCATAGTCGAATCCGATGGTCAAACCAAACTGTGTTTTTGGGAAAGCAGTAACATCATACCTGTACTTATCGTTCACATCAATTTTGCCATCATTATTCAGATCGGCAAATATCAGCCCACCGGTACGTGCGCCGGCATAGCTGGGATATTTACTGATATCGCTTTCTGCCCTGTAAATACCGATCGCCTTGTACACCAATATAGCACCCAACGGGTTGCCTTCCAGTTTCTGATAAGGTTGCGCCTGTGGTGTTTCGTCAAAAAAGATGATCTTATTTTTGCTGTAGGAAATATTACCATTCACCCTGAAACCCAGCCGGCCAAAGTTTTGACGGTAGCCTGCCTGAATATCAAATCCTTTACTATTCATTTTACCGATGTTTTCATCGGGCAGCGACAAACCGGTATATCCGGGAATAGAGGCCTGTCTTTTACCAAGAATATGGGATGTTTCTGTGTTATAAACATCGAATTCGAATGTTAACCGGTTATTCAGGAAACCTGTTTCCAAACCAAGATCTGATGTCTCACTCACTTCCCAGGTAATATTTGGGTTAGGCGTCCGGGTAGGGGATATGCCCTGTACATCTGATCCGTTCACTACCCAACCTGGTGCATAGCCATAGGCGCCCATGTATTGGAAAGGATCTACGCGGTCGTTACCCAGCTGGCCCCAGGAGGCTCTTATTTTCAGGTTGCTGAATATGTTTTTAGGTATAAAGGACTCCTGGCTGAGTACCCATCCGGCAGAGGCCTGCGGGAAGAAACCAAACCTTCTTTCTTTCGGAAAAATCGTAGAACCGTCATACCGTGCACTGAATCCAAGCATGTATTTGCCTTTGTATTCATAGTTTACGCGGCCAAAATAATTCCGGCGTGCCGATTCGGTAGCGCCACCGTCGTTGTTCCAGTTCTGACGGTCGGTACTTCCTGCGGAGATCTGGTCGATCAGCGGGGATGCGTAACCAAGACGACTGGTCCAGAAGAAGTTGTCTTTGTACGCCATTTGCTCATAGGCAACGAAGGCATTTATTTTATGGTCGTTGATGATGGTGCTATAGGAGAGCTTTATATTCCCGGTAACGGACTGGCTTTGTCTGAAATCTTCTCTGAGCCCGATATCTTCCACGGACCTGGATGGTTTCTTTACTATTTCGCCCGGATTGGTACCTCTTTCATAGTAGAACCAGGTGTAGTTAAAAGTTTTATCATAGTTCAGTGTTTTAACAACAGAAGCAAAACCATCTAATGCCAGGCCTTTCAGAAACGGCATGTTGTATTTGAACCGGATGGTCCCGTTGGTCACGTCTGACTGGTACTTCCGGTATCCCGGGCTAAGCAGCCTTGCCGCAGGGTTTAACTGCGACCAGCCTTCACCGGGATAGCGATAGTCGCCTCCGATATAGGCTTCCTGTAAGGGGCTGGTATTGGCGAAATAGGCTATTTCTCCTGAACCTCCCTGTGGGGTCTGGGTATTTTTTTGCCGGTAGGCAAGATCTAATCCTACTTCAAGATCGTCTGTTACCGAAACATCCACATTACTTCTTACGTTATACTGTCTCAGTTTTGTTTTGTCGTCACCCCGCAGAATGCCGCCCTGTCCGGCTGTTCCGGCCGACAGGAAATATTTCACCCGGTCTGTTCCGCCTCTCATAGTCAGCGACTGTCTTGATTGTTTTGCCGGCGGCGCTACCAACGCTTTGTACCAGTCTTCCGGCCTTCTTGTTCCATTTTTAAAGGCATTAATGGTTTCGTCCGGGAAATCAGGAGGCGTGCCTTCCAGCGCTCTTCTGTCGTTGAGTACATTCATGTATTCAAAAACGTCGGCCGATTTTACCCTCATTGTGGGCGACTGATAAGAATGGGTGGTGGAAAAATCGAAAGTGGGCTTACCGCTTTTACCGCGTTTGGTGGTAACAAGTATAACACCACCTGCCGACTGTGCCCCGTAAACCGCGGCAGAAGCGTCTTTCAGCACGGATATAGATTCAATGTCGTTAGGGTCCAGGCGGTTTAATCCATCCGGATCGGCGTTGGCCACACCATCAATTACGATCAATGCAGAACTGTTGCGATAAGTTTTGGGCCCTCGTACCAGTATTTCCGCATCATCAAAACCAGGAGCAGCGCTCCGCTGGTTAATGAATACCCCGGCCAGTTTGCCCGACAGGGAGTTAGACATGGAAACCGCGGTAGACTTCTTAATATCTGCACCCGATACCTGTACCACCGCATTGGTCAGCTCTTTCTTTTTCTGTGTGCCGTATCCTACCACTACCACGTCGTTAAGATTTTTTGATAACAGCTCCAGTTTCACATCAATAGCAGACAATGCGCCGGTTTTCATTTCCTTGGCCAGGTAGCCGATGGCATAAAATACAATGATACTGTTGGCGTCTTTTACCTTCAACGTATACCTGCCATCTTTATCAGATGTAGCAACATTGCTGGTTCCTTTTTCAGACACGCTGACACCTGCCAGCGGTTCTCCTTTTTCTCCCGTTATCTGCCCTTTGATAACCCGCTCAGTGATGCCAATGGCCTTTCTTCTGACAGGCGTATCCGGCACCATACCGGGAGGGGAATGTTTGTCGTTCGCCCATACGGGTGTACACAAAAAACTTTGCAGCGTAATCCAGCAAAGGGTGTATTTGGCTTTATACCAAACACGTGGTAGTAGTGTCAATTTCATAACCGTGGTTTAATTTTTTTTTCATTATCGCCCCGTTTCCACGGAGTATAGATTTTGGTGACTTCTTATATCTGGTGTTGTAGGTAATTGCTTCAGTTCACTTTTTTCTACAGGTTGGATTTTCAAATATGGATGACCTGGCAAGCCTCTTTTTTATTCCGTATTTTTATCTACATTTGTATAGATGTCTGTATGTACGTATGTATATACATACTAAAAGTAGTAAAAAAATAATTACCACCAACTTTTTTTTAAGAAAGTAAACGCCGCTGGAATTTTGTTCAGGAAAACAGTGGATAATATATAGACAACCGAAATCAGGTGTTTCTTCCCTCACAGGAGAAACAGATAAACAGACAGGACTACAGGCGAAAGGATTTCACGTGACCCATATGCTCTCAGCAACGCCGGATAGTTTTTATCACCGGCGAAGCCCGGGATGCGAAAGAGGAACATCGTGAAAGCAATAGCCCATCCTTATTTAATATTCATAAACGATTCATGTATGCCATCACGCCGGTTCATCAGCGTTTTATTGCTTGGTTGGTTAATGGGAGTATCCTGCAACCAAAAGCATCCGCTATTTCATGCCGTATCTTCACAATATTCCGGGATCACCTTCAACAATAAAATAGTGGAAAGCGATTCACTCAATCCGATTGATGTAACCAACATCTATAACGGGGGCGGCGTAGGAGTAGGGGATTTCAACAACGACGGCTTGCAGGACCTCTATTTCACCGGCAATATGGTAGCCTGTAAATTGTACCTGAACAAAGGGGGCCTGCGGTTTAATGACATTACCGCGGCAGCCGGCGTAAGCGGAAACAACAAATGGTGCAGGGGCGTAGCGGTAGTAGATATCAATAACGACGGATGGATGGATATGTATGTATGCGCCTCCATGGATAAAGATCCGCAAAAAAGAAAGAACCTGCTGTATATCAACCAGGGACTGAATAAAAACGGCATCCCGGTGTTTAAAGAGGAAGCCGCCGCCTATGGACTGGATGACAGCACCCATTCCACCATGGCCACCTTTTTCGACTATGACAACGATGGCGACCTGGATGTTTATATTGTAGTCAATGAAATTCTGCCCGGCGTTAATCCTTCTGTTTTTAAACCTAAAATCACCGACGGCACCTTCCCGAGCACCGGCCGCCTTTATCGCAATGACATGGACAGCAGCTTGCGCCATCCTGTATTTACGGACGTAACAAAACAAGCCGGCGTTACGATTGAAGGATATGGACATGGTGCTACCATTGCAGATATTAATAAAGACGGCTGGAAAGACATTTTTGTCACCAACGATTTTATAGCCAACGACCTGTTATATATCAATAACCACGATGGTACCTTTACAGACAAGGCTGCCGCCTATTTCAAACATACCTCCGCCAACGGAATGGGACAGGATGTGATAGATATCAACAACGACGGGTTGTCGGATATTGTTGAACTGGACATGAACCCGGAAGATAATTACCGCAAGAAGATGATGCTGGGCGCAAACAGCTATCAGACATTTCAGTTGAACGACTTTTTTAAATACCAATATCAGTATGTCAGGAATTCCATCCAGGTAAATGAAGGTCCGCGGATCAATGCGAACGACTCTATCGGTGATCCGGTGTTTAGCGAAACCGGTTACTTCTCCGGCGTAGCAGAAACAGACTGGAGCTGGTGCCCGCTGGTGGCCGACTTCGACAACGACGGATGGCGTGACCTGGTGGTGACCAATGGCTTCCCCAAAGATGTAACAGACCGCGATTTTATCGCTTACCGCCAGGAAGCGGCGCCTGTTACCCCGCAATCCAATACCCTTGCGCAAATCCCGGAAGTGAAACTGCATAAGTATGCGTTTCATAATAATGGTAATGGCAGGTTTACGGATGTATCGGCCAACTGGGGCTTAAACAAAACCGCATTTTCGAATGGCGCCGTGTATGCCGATCTCGACAACGACGGGGACCTGGACATGGTGATCAATAACATAAACGACGAAGCCGCCGTTTATGAAAACACCATGATGGATGCAAAATCCCCAAACAAACATTATTTATCTGTACAACTCAGCGGCGACAAGCAGAATATAAACGGCCTGGGCGCATGGATAGGATTGTATTACGGAAACCAGCAACAGGCGTATGAGCAAACTCCCTACCGTGGCTACTTATCGAGTATCCAGTTAAACCCGCATTTCGGACTTGGAGATATTGCAACCATTGATTCACTGGTAGTGAAATGGCCGGATGGAAGTAAACAGGTAGTCACGAATGTAAAGTCTAATCAGACCATAAAAATTAATAAAGCAGATGCCCGCAGTCATTACGACTGGCTGGCACCTGCACTGGCGCAAAATAATCTCTTCAGAGAAATAACGGATTCGCTGGGCATTAGCTATAAACACTCCCAAACAGACTATATTGATTTTAACATTCAGAAACTACTGCCGCATAAGTTGTCGGAATACGGGCCTTCGCTGGCAGCGGGAGATCTGAACGGCGATGGGCTGGATGATATTATTATTGGTGGAAACTCCTACCTGGGCGCTACGGCCTTATTCCAGCAGCCCAATGGTTTATTCAAACAAAAATCGCTTGTGCAGCCGGTGGAAGGCATGAACACAGATTTCCAGGACATGGGTATTACCTTGTTTGATGCGGATGGAGATGGCGACCTGGATCTTTATATAGCGCATGGAGGTTATGAAAGTAAGTCAAATTCAACCGCCTACCAGGACCAGTTTTTTGTAAATGATGGCAAAGGCGACTTCAAGAAAGATTCGCTGGCCCTGCCTCAGAATTACGCCAGTAAATCCTGTGTGCGTGCAATAGACTACGACAAAGACGGTGACCTCGATCTGTTTGTGGCCGGCAGGGTAGACCCCTGGCATTATCCCAGCCCCGTATCGGGATATATTTACCGCAACGACTCAAAGAACGGACAGATTAAATTCACCGATGTTACCGGCGAGGTAGCCGGCGGATTAAAGGATATAGGCCTGGTATGTGACGCGCTTATTACTGATTTCGACAACGATGGATGGCCCGACCTGGTGCTGGCCGGAGAATGGATGCCGCTTACTTTCTTAAAAAATGAAAAGGGACATTTTAAAAGTGTAACGGAAAAAACAGGCATATCTGACCAGGTAGGTTGGTGGAATAGTTTAGCGGCAGGCGATTTTGACAATGATGGAGACATTGATTTTATAGCAGGAAACCTGGGCCATAATTCATTTTTCAAGGCATCGCAACAATACCCTGCCGGTATTTATGCAAAAGATTTCGACAACAACGGCAGTTACGATGCCATTCCTGCCATATGTTTGCCGGTAAGCCAGCAGGATACCAGCCGGAAAGAATTTCCCGTTCCCGGCCGTGATGACATGATAAAACAAATTATCGGGATGCGTTCAAAATTCCAGAACTATAAATCGTATGCCGCGGCTGCCATGGATCAGCTGTTCACGCCGGAACAACTGAAAGGTGCCCTGACGTTACACGCCAATAATTTCAACTCCTCTTTTTGCAGGAATGATGGCAATGGAAAATTCACGTTGATACCTTTGCCGCTGAAAGCCCAGCTATCGGCCCTGAATGGAATGGTGACAGATGACTTTGACGGAGATGGTAATCTTGATGTGGTTATCAATACCAACGACTATGGCACAGATGTATCTGTAGGCCGCTATGATGCCCTGAATGGGTTGATGTTGAAGGGCGACGGCAAAGGGAATTTTATCCCGCAATCCATTCTGCAAAGTGGTATTTTTATTCCTGGCAACGGAAAGGCCCTGGTGAAGCTGCGGAGTAAGAACGATCGTTACCTGTTGGCCGCAGGACAAAACCGCGGTCCTTTAAAGATATTCGCCCTGAAGAAAGATGGCAGGCATATTCCCCTGCAGCCGGGCGACATCCGGGCGGATATTGTATTCAAAGATGGCAGAAAGCAAAAACAGGAATGCTATGATGGTGTGTCCTTCCTTTCCCGGTCGGCCAGGTTCCTGCGTGTTGGCAATAATGTGGCATCGGTAGTAATTGCAGATAGCAACGGAAAAACCAGGAAACTCTCTTTCTGATGGACAAAGAAAAAATTCCCGTAGCAGTTTCCATCTCACTAAAATAAAAAAGGATGAAAGGAAAACTTATGAAGTGTTGTATGCTCGCCGGTGGTATCATTTTTTTTATTGCCTGCAGCACCAAGAAAACAATCAGTAACGTACCTGATGCAGAAATATTACATCAAAACCAGGACCTCCTCACAGAGGTAATAATTTATGATGTATTTACACCGCCGGTGGCCGCGAGGCTTTATGTATATACCTCGTTGGCCTCCTATGAGGCTGTTCGGTTCAGTGATCCGGGCGCACCCTCCATTGCTGCGAAGTTGCGCGGCTTTGCAAAAATGCCTGAGCCGGAACAAGGGAAAGCCTACGACTATACCCTGGCGGCATCCCAGGCTTTTTTTACAGTAACCCGCAACATCAAAGTTTTTTCGGTAGACTCACTGAAGAAACATGAAAATGCGGTATACCGCATGTTCAGCGATAAGCTGGACAAAGCTACCTACGATCGCTCCATTGCATTTGGCGATACCATTGCCAAAGTAATACTGGCAAGAGCCAAGAATGACGGCTATCTTATATCAAGGGGGAAACCTAAATACCTCGGTAGTAAAGAACCCGGAAAGTGGCGGCCTACACCGCCGGATTATCTGGACGGGGTAGAGTGGTGCTGGAATACCATGAAAACATTGGTACTGGATTCTGCTGCGCAGTTTATGCCGCCAAGGCCGCCACAGTTCAGCCTGGATACGAACAGCTTTTTTTATAAGAATGCCAACGAGGTTTATACCATCCATAAAAATTTAACAAAGGAACAGGAAACCATTGCCCGGTATTGGGATGATAATCCTTTTGTTATTGAACATTCCGGTCACCTGATGTTCGGCACCAAGAAGATAACGCCGGGTGGGCATTGGATGGGCATAGCAGCAATTGCCGCCCGGCAAACAAAGGCCAACCCGGTACAGGTGGCAAAAGGATATGTGATGACCGCCATCGCACTGTACGACGGATTTATAGCCTGTTGGGATGAAAAATACAGGAGCAGTGTGGTGCGCCCGGTAACCTATATCGATGAGCACATTGATAATAACTTTGTGCCCTTTTTACAAACGCCGCCTTTCCCCGAGTATACCAGCGGGCATAGCGTGATCACAGCATCGGCGGCTACCGTACTGGAATATATTTACGGCCACAACTTCGCATTCCAGGATACCAGTGATCTCCGGTATATCGGTATGCAGCGGCATTTTAATTCATTTGGCGCCGCCGCCGCGGAAGCTTCTATCAGCCGTGTATACGGCGGAATTCATTATCGTACGGGTGTTGAAGCGGGAGCCGCACAGGGTAAGAAGGTAGGAGAATTGATCATCGAAAAAATATTGAAACAGTAACGGGATCGGAAGAACGGACGATCGCAAAAAAGAGGGCACCTCAAAAGTAATATTGAGGCGCCCTCTTCCTTTTCAGGCAAAATCGGAAAGTACTACCTGCGCCATCACTTTTTCTGATCCGCATTATTACGCGCCTCAATCGCACTAAATGCATTTACATACCTGCTTAACTTATCTGTAGTTCCGCTGCCGTCCGGCACCTTCACCGGCTTCTGTATCGTATCCAGTAAAAAAGAAAAATCGGTTCCCAATAGCCGCTGCGCGGTTCCATGACAGCCCTGGCAGCCGGTGACAGTGAGCAGTCGATGGTTATATAAAGTATTTACCCCATTATCATGGGGATGATGGAGACCACTACCCTTAAAAAGACCCAGTGTACTATCGGATTCAATCACATAGTTGGCCAGAAATCTGCTGATCTCTGCGGTATCCCTTTCCGGATTCGCCTGCACTCCCACCAACTGGTAATATTGCAGTGGATTGTAGCCGTTTTTTCTGCGCAAAATTTCCGACACATACCTGGATGATGCCTGTGCAACAGCCGGAATCGGATTTTTCAGGCGCGGATAATTTGTACGGGAGCTGCCTGGTATTTCATTTCCGGTTACGGGATCACGTTCTACGTAAGTCATATTGCTTTTTTGCACATCCACATGTTCAAATGTGGCAAAAATAAAAGCGGGGTAATTTTTTGTTTTATGAATAATGTGCATCCCGATCAGCGCATATACTTTGTTGGTAAAATAGGTAACCCCGCCTTTTTTCACGTATACGATCACTGCGCGGGTAAGATACCTTCTTGTTTTCACCACCTCCTGGGTTTCCTGTTCGGTTAATTCCCGCCAGGCTGTTTTCACCTCTATCGCACCTGTTACTTCCTGACCGCTGCTATCGATATTTCCTCCGCAGGGCAAACAAATGATACCTTTCTGTGTAATATTACAAGGGCCTCCTGCTTTATAATAATTATCGGGATTACTGATCAGCTTACTGGTAGCAGTGGAAGCCGCCAGTAGGCTGTCTTTGGTATTGAAATGATCATAGATGTACTGGTATTCTTCCTTGTTCACTTTCGCCTGATAAAGTACCCGTAGTGTTTTATTGTGTGCAAATACATCACAGGAACCAATTTCGTTATTTTCATCCAGGTTGTTAAAGAGCTTGAAAGAGTCGGTCTTTAACAGGTTGGGAATGGGAACATCGCCAATACTGTAGTGAGGGGGATCATCAAAGTGCTGCATCTTATCATCATATGGTCTCAACTCTGTCCGGTGGGCATATGTTTCCCAAACGGTAAGACCGGGCTGCTGCTGATCATATGACCAACTCAGATTCGGATAGTCACGTTTGCCATTTAACCGGTAAGACGACTGCCAGTTCAGCGCCAGGAATTCATTCCACGCAAAGGCGGCCAGTTGTTCGGGAGTAGCATTGCTATCCAGATCTTTGGGGGCAAACGGACTGAATGTGATGTTAAATGGCGGATCTTGCGTAACAGGGGAATTTTTCCAACGGATAAAAATAATTGTTCCCGCTATTAGCATAATGATGACTAAGGATAGTTTTTTCATAAGAAGTAAGATTATTAAGTGGGTGTTATAATGAGGAAGCTACATGGTTATATGAGGATGTATCAATTATTAAGTATAATTATTCCTTTGTACTAACCAATCCATGGTTGTACTTAAAGCAATTTTCATAAACGTTTATCTCCCGCTTATCAGCAATAAGGGGGGAGAAACACAGCCACCACTAATAATACCTGGTATTAAAAAGATAATGCATGAAGTAAGGATTATTTGAGGGTTTTGGATAGTTCTCACAGTACGTAATACTAAAACTCTTCCTATCTGGCGTCTTTGCCGGGTTATGTTGATCTTTTGTTTATACAGCGGGTGTTTTCAAAATGCCATAACTAAACTATTGAAACTTCTTCAAAGTGAGAAAATTTTTTTTCTATGTATATAAAGGGAGTATTAAATGAATATCAGAAGAAGAGGGTGTCTCAGTTATGTTTGAGACACCCTCTTCTTGCGTTTTAGGGGAGGGTTATAAAATTCGTGTGCAGTTGTAGGTATGAATATTATTTAGTGCCCCACGTGAAGTTAGGTTTGGCGCCCAGCCATAATTCCAGTATGCCTCCTTGGCTGAAGTCGGCATGTGAAAAAGAAAACTGTTGATGATCGCTGCCATTCAGCGTGGCTTTTTGTATGTAACAATTTTCCCTGGAATTATTGTGTGTTTTAATCACGAATGTTTTTCCGGGGTAATAGTTGTTGTTGAGCTTGATGGTTACCTCATCAAATACCGGACTGGTAATATCATACACCGGGTCAATGCTACAGGTGCCATTCAGGCTGAACAAACCGATGGAGGTCAAAGCGCTTACACCTCCCATCTGGCCCTGATCTTCATCATGTCCGCCGTAACCTTTATCCGGTGTAACGGCGCCGTATGCCTGCTCGTTTACTCTCCGTACCCAATATTGGGTTAGATCCGGGCGCCCGGCATAGTTAAATACATGGGCATTCGAACAACCTGGCTGATTAGCATAGCTAACATACCCCGATCCATAACCAAAAACAAAATCCTGGTCCTTTGCCTGTTCAAAAGCGAAATTCAGTTTTTTGCAGAGCGTATCGTTACCGCCCATCATCTGAGCCAGCTGGCCAATGCCGTGAGAAACCGACCAGGTAGCCTGCCAGGCATTGGCCTCCACCCAACCATTTCCATCCAGCGGATTTCTATGCAACCAGGTGCCCGATCCGGTTTTAGGGAATATCAGTTTTTGATCCTGGTCAAAAAGTTTGGTCCAGCCTTGTGAGCGTTTGCTGAAATAATTGAAGTCATTCTTCTGGCCCAGTTTTTTTGCCATCTGCGCCAGCGCCCAGTCCTGGAAAGTAATTTCCAGCGTGATGCCCGCGTTGGATGGATAATAACCGTTTTTGATATAGTATTCCATTTCTTTCTTTCCACCCATCATCCCGCCAGGAGCATGATTTTGTTTCATGGCATTGTAAGCTTTCCATACATCGGTTTTTTTGAGTATGCCTTTCTCAAAGGCGCAGGTGATCAGGTTGGTGGCCGGACAACCCGTCATGATATACGTATATCCGCCGGCGTTAGGCCCCCTGGGGAGTAACCCGCCGTTGTCGGCATATTGAACAAGACAGGCCGCAAAGTCGTCGAGTACTTCCGGCCAGGCCAAGCCCCACAGTATATTTAAATTCCATTGGGTGAGCCAGAAAGCATCGGAGTTGTACATGTGAAATTTTACTTTACCATCTTTATCTTTCGGTAGGGTGCGGATTTTGAATTTTGTATTGATGGTGAAGTTACCACGTCTTTCTCCTTCCGTGTTGTCGGGATAGTCGCCTGATACATCATCCAGCTTATGCCGTCCCAATAACACATGCCAGAGATCTGTATAGAATTTTACCCGTTGGTTATTGCTGCCTCCTTTTACGGTAATACGGCCCATCATCTCATTCCATTCTTTTTGCGACGCTTCCCGGAGCTGATCAAAATTCCAGTGTTTACATTCCGATTCCAGGTTACGCCTGGCGTTGTCAACACTGGTATAGGACACCGCTACTTTCAGCTGAACAGTTTCTCCTGCTTTTACATGATATTGTGCAGCTACGCCGGTGGTAGCCGCGTCGTAGTAGCTCATGCTGCCGCCGTTTTTAGCTTTTTTATCAGGACTGCCGGCAACTGTTTTAACATTGGTCAGCTCCTGGTGCCCATCCCATCCATTCAGCGTTTCGAATGGTTTTTCAAAATCGATCGCAAAATAGATCCTGACATTTTCCGGGCCACCCCATAATCTGCCGGTGGTGTTAACGCTGCCTTCAATGCGGGTGTTGCTTACCTTTTCCACGCGTGCATCCGTCATCGTAACGGAAGAAACATAACCGCCAAGATTGACCAGGATATTGGATAGCGCATCTTCTGTGTAAGTAAAGCGATAGAAGCTGACCCTGTCGCCGGCAGTTTGTTCCACCCATAGTTTGTAATCGTCGAGGTAAAGCCGTTGATAGCCGGGTTGTACAATTTCACCATCATGCGAAAATGTTGATTTCCATCCCTGCTCTCCTTTATTGGGAGCAATAGCGCCGGTGGTAGGCATCAGTGTAATACCGGACAGCATCCAGCAATGTACCTGCGGAAATCCCAGCACTTCGGTGGAGTTATAGTTGTACCCGCCACCGTATTGATTTTTGTTACGGGTAAGCGGAGCTGCGCTAATCATACCAAATGGCTGGCTGCCGGTGACAAAGAAAAAGTTGCGGCCCCGGGCCGTTTCTATATAAGGGTCTGCAATAGCAACAGGGTCGGTCACCTGGGAAATAGCCGGAAATACTTCTACTTCCGATAAACCAATATGAGGGCCGTCGCCGTCGGTTGTTTCGAAACGTACCCAGCTAACGGTTTGATCTGGAAAGGAAATTACTTTAGGCGCTCCGCCGTTTGGTATTTCAAAAACAGGTATCCGGGTACCATTGCTGAAGATGAGCATGCCCCCTGCATTATGCGCAGCTTTTGTAACCCGGTCATAAAGAACAATTTTGTTGATGGTTTGTGGCTTTTCCCAGTCCAGCTGTATCCAGGGATAGTCAATTTGTCCCCAGAAGGTAACGCTGCTTTTGGATACCCATTCTCCTATACCATCTGTTCTGATGATTCCATCCACCACATTCCCTGCCCTGCACGTTTCATTCAGCGCTGATGAAGCCGTGACGGTAGCTTTACCAGCTATACTGCCTGGTCCGGCGAACAGGGCGTTGCTGTAAAATATTATCGGTAAAAAGATACTGATTGCCAGTAATGGTGCACTACGCATATTATACAGTTTTGTCAAAGTGTGATCTTATTAATCCTGGTAAACAAGTTGAAAAGATGCCGGTGAATATTTGCCCAGTTGAAAGTCAAATGATCCGTTTTTTACAGCAATGGCCGCCCCGGTTTTATTCCCGCGCAAATCAATTGGCACCACTGATTTGATCTTTTTCTGATCGTTGAATGTCACTTTACGGATGCCGGAAATACCGGCCTGTTCCCATAATCGTAAAATGGTGCCGTTGCCGTCAGGATTTTCTCCGAATGCAGTAATTAGCACGCCGGTTCCGGAAACAGCAACGCCGCTTTGCCTGGCCGGTAATTTTCCGGCTGCGCCTTCTGCGGTACCGGTTAATAATGGCAGGCGGGTTTCCCATGAATGTTGTACGAGGTTGGCTACTGTTGACGTGCCTTTGTCAACCGGCCAGATGCGAACGCTTTCACTCCAGGAGCCGTCCTGCCACAGGCGGAAATTTGTGTTCCACATGTTGTTATAAAGATTGACAAATACGGCAGGCGTTGTAGGAACGTAATCCATATCCCATTTCCATAAGCCGGGTTCACCGGGGCTGATCAGCGGCGCATCGGCAGATGCCAGTGCCATCCCGGATTTGTCGGGCTGTGTAATCGCTACACCGGAATTAACGGCCATCAGGTACCTGTTGCAACCCGGTATAATATCTGTTGCGGGATTGATGGCGCCTCCCGGGCGGCCAATGGTAAAGGTGGGTTGCTGTACGTTGAACGGAAAGCAGAGCCATCCTCCTTCAGGTTGTTTATCCGGTGTTTTACCGGTAACGGTCCACGCTACATCTACATAAGCGGCATTTCGTGGGAACGTAAACGTTAGGGTATAATTCTCCGCATGGCCGGCTGTTTCCACAGCTGTCAGCGTAACAATATCTGAAACGTTGGTGCGTGCCACATCGATTTTCCAGGCGTTAGGTGTAAATGCCAGGTAGGGCGCTTTCTCCGCATCCAGCATCCCGGGTTTGCCAAGATCGTTTAATCCCCAGCCATCTTTTATGCGGCTGTAGGCATTGAACCATTTGTCGACTTCCTGTGTGCTGAAACGTTCGTGTAAAAACTGGCCCATTACATAGGCAGAGGATTTGTCTACCAGTTGGCGGCCGGTTGATTTCTCCACCAGTGATGAAATGCCGCCTTTGGTCAGGTCGAAAGTTACGTCGAAATAAGGCGTGCTGAATGATGGTTGTTCACTGTGGGTAATGTTTTGCTCCTTCAGTTCCTCTACGGAATACGAAACATAGCCGGATGCGGGAATATCCTGTATGTAGTAGTAATTGTTCTTCTTCCAGGGATCCTCAATCATACCGGATCTTTTCCATGGGAGGGGATTGTATACCAGCACGCGTTTACCTTTTTTATTGATGGAGGCGGCGAGCAGATCCAGGCGTTGAGGTAGTTCTTTGCTTACAATATCGTTGGTATTACGGATATACTGACGTTTTTCATCGTAGGAATGAAGCCATTTTCTTTTGCTGCCGGTGGAGGTGTGGTGTGCGTCGCTGTTTTTCAGGTTAGCATAATTCCCGTTTTCGGGAATGGGTTCCGCGGCGGCTTCCTGCATCCATTTCTTCCAGTCGTCGCCATAGCTGTAACGGGGGCCGTATTCGGCGTTCATGCCCCAGGTATGTTCACCATAGAGGAGACTTTGTTCATAAGCTTTGGCCAGTTTCTCCGCAACAGATGCGGTGGGTATTCCCCAGCCATTCAGCTGGGTGTTCAGGGCATCGAGCGCTGATTCGAGGGGGCGAACGTTCCTGGCTGTTTTAGTTTCCTCCGGATTGGATTGTAAGCCATGGATCCAGGTATCAGGACAATCGCCTTTTACGGTGGGCAAATCCGGATGTTCGGCAAGCACCGCTTTGGTGAATTCGTCCAGCGTACCGAAATGTATTTTAACACCAGGCATCTCTTTCGCTGCGAAGGCCAGGAGTTTATCAATTTCCTGTGAAGAAGGAGGACCATGGTTATCGCCTGTCATTTGCATGGCCAGGTAATTTTTGCATGGCCAGTTTTCCGTAGGCCTGATATCAGAACCATAGAGTGGGGTGTAATTGCATAATATTTTTGAACCGTCCGGTCCTTCCCACCAGAAAAGCTCCGGGAACCGCGGATATTGACTGGCAGGGTTACAGCCCAGCTGCAGGAATTTTATGCCTGCATGATGTAATAAGGTAGGCATTACCCAGGAGTGGCTGGGAACATCGGTCATCTTTGCGCTGATGGTCATCGGAAGTCCGTATTTGCGGGTAATAGCCGAGGTGTAACCGAGGCCCCGGACCAGGTCTTCGTAATCCAGGGATTCTGTATGCGTGGTGAAGGGGAGTCCGTGTACCACCAGTGCGCCCGTTTTTATGGCCTTTTCAATTCTTACCCTTCGTTCCGGCGTTTGTTGAGGCCCCAGTATCTGTGCCTGCAGCGGCCAGCCGGAAACAGTCCAGGCAAAGCGTTTTTCGGGCGGGAGGGTAGCGCTTTTTTCAATAACGGCTAATGCGTTGTCCATCATTTCTTCCCGGTACCGTTTGAATACGTTTTCCGGCAAGTCGGTAAAACCCAGATCAAAGTGCGTTTTAAAAACGACCCATATATCTGTGACTTTGGGGTTGATCCGTGTTTTTTTCTGCTGTTGGGCGATGGCTGTTGATACCGACATCGTCAGCAGCAGCAATAAGATTTTTGTGCTTTTCACCATAGTAATTTTAATTGCCGATGATATATTTAGTTATGTTGAGATGGATATTGATCAATTGTTACCTGCTGTCCTTTGCCTTCCTGATGCATCAGGTTGCATCTTCTTCCCTGTGCCGGTCATAACGTGTTTATTGGTTGTTCGCCGTTTAATAGGGCTTTACATCATTTCATGTTCACCACGGAGCTAAACCGTGTCATTCTTCAAATGTATATACATATATACATAATGTCAACATTTTTCTGAATTTTTTTGGATGAGTGGTTTACTTTCTCAGCAAAATGGCTCAAAAAGGGTAATATTGTGACTTATACACTTATATGACTTTTAGAATTGACCACAAGAGCCCTATTCCCCTGCATATACAAACAGAGGAACTGCTCAGGAAGATCATCAAGCAGCAGCAGTATCAGAACGGCAAGCATTTGCCCAATGAAGTTGAACTTGCTCAAACGCTTAATATCTCCAGGGGAACATTAAGACAGGCGGTTAATAAGCTGGTATATGAAGGTCTCCTTGTCAGAAAGAAGGGGGTAGGTACCAAGGTGAATAACATGGTAAGCTCGCGGGCATTGAACTGGCTGAGCTTTTCGCAGGAAATGACCATGAGGGGCATACCCATCAAGAACTTTGAGCTGAACCTGAGCTGGGTAAAACCGGAAGAAAGCGTCGCCAATTTTTTTGAGCTGCAGGGAAACAGGAAGGTCTTAAAGTTAGAGCGCCTGAGAGGCCGTCCGGAAGGGCCGTTTGTTTACTTCGTATCTTATTTTCACCCGAGGATAGGGCTTACAGGAGAAGAGGACTTTAGAAGGCCCCTGTATGAGATCCTGGAAAAGGATTACCTGGTGGTGGCCAATCTCTCTAAAGAAGAAATCAGTGCAAGAGCGGCCGACAAATTTTTAGCCGGCAAATTACATCTTGAACTAGGAGGGCCCATCCTGTTCAGAAAAAGGTTTGTTTTTGACCAGGCCGAGCGCCCTATTGAATACAACCTGGGCTACTACCGAGCCGATAGCTTTATCTACACTATTGAAAGCAGGAGAGAGCAATAGCGGTTCGCTGTTATGCCTGGGGGAATTTACGCTGCGTACCTGGTAACCCGGTGTAGCTATGCCGGGGTTTTTGTCTTGAGCAGGATTAAACTGATATTGATGATTTTAGGATTTTCTTTTCATGTTATATGCCCCGGGGCTTTAGCTATGCTTAGGGGTTGCTGTTATAGCGCCATAACGATACCTAAGCGGATTATCAGTACCCATACTGTTATATAGCTTTGCCAGGCGTCATGGTCATACTTAACGGTTCATCTCTACCCACTGTAATATAGCTTTGCTACGCGCCATAGCCATACCTAAACGGGTTATCTGCGCCTATACCGTTATATACCTTTACCACCCACCATAGCCGTACTTCACAGTTTATCACCCTCCTAATTGTTACACGGCGCTGCCGGGTTACCTGTGCCTTTTATTTTTACACCACCCCGGGGCAACTCCTTCCTACCACCATCTTTTTTTTCATAACAGGAAACAGCGAATCGTAACAAGAAACAGCTTTTTCGTAGAAATTATTTTGGAAATTATTAATTTAGCAATATGTTTGTACATATGAACATATTCCCATTGCTGGATCACCACAGCAAAGTTCCGCTTTACATACAGGCGGAGCAGCTCATCAGAAAACTGATACGGGAAAACCAGTTAAAGGAAGGGGAACTATTCCCGGCAGAAACAGATCTTGCCAAACGATGGGGAATATCACGCAACACCCTGCGACAGGCAATGAGCAGTTTAGTGGAAGAAGGCTTACTGATACAAAAGAGGAAAAGCGGCACCATCGTTGGAGACGGAGATATAGCAACGAAAGGAAAAATTACAACGGACCTCAACAGGTGGTTCAGTTTTACGCATGAAATGGAAGATAAAAGTTGTCCGTTCAGGGACCTTCTAAATACCGTCAGTGTGATTAAATGTTACAAAGAAATAGCAGACAGGTTTCAGATTGAACCCGAAACCAGGGTGGTTTGCCTGGAAAGGGTACGCAGTACCACCAGCAGCCCGATGGTATATTTTAAATCGTTCTTTCATCCTCATATCGGGCTTACGGGAGCAGAAAACTATCACCAGCTGCCACTCTATGAAATGCTCGACCGGGAATTTGGTGTTGTACCCATGTATTCGCAGGAAGAAATTGGGATGGTAAACGCGGCAACAGAAATTTCAAAGCGGCTGAAAGTTAAAACCGGCACGCCGGTGCTGGAACGCAAACGTTTGGTACTGGATAAAGAAAGGCAACCTTTGGAATTTAATGTCTGTTATTACAGGAGTGATTGGTTTAACTATTGTATAGAACTAAAACGTTCAGAAACAAATGAGAACCGGAAATAGAAAAATAGGAATGGATGTAGGAGGCAGTCATATATCGGCTGCCGTTATCGGGCATACCGGCGAAGACCCTGTCCGGAAAATCAGGACAGTGCTGGACTCCCATGACAGCGCCAACAATATCGTAACAGCTATCAGCAATTGTATTAAAGAACTCAGCACGGGGGAAGATGAAGTGGAGGCCGTGGGCATCGCTTTTCCAGGGCCGTTCGATTATGAAAAAGGTATCTGTGCGGTGGTTAACGTAGGAGGGAAGTTTGAAAAAACATTCGGACTGCATATGGAGCAGGCAATAAAGGACCGTACCGGTTTGTATAATACCCGCTTCAAATTTTCTAATGATGCCCATTGTTTTGCTGCGGGCGCATATGATCTGCACAGGCTAACCAGCAAACGGACTGTTTTTATTACACTGGGTACCGGCTTTGGCTCTGCCTTCATGAAGGAGGGGGTATTGCTGGAAACACATGCTGATATCCCGGCTTCCGGCGCATTTTACGACCAGGATTGTTGCGACGCCAAAGCGGATGATTATTTTTCCACCCGCTGGCTGTTAAATACCTATACACAAATCAGTGGCGTCACTATTGCTTCCGTAAAGGAAATAGCAGAGAGCGGCACAGATAGCGCCTATGCCGTAATGCGCCAGTATGGCGAAAATATGGGACGCTTCCTGCTGCCCTGGCTGCAGAAATTTCAATGCGATGAGCTGGTGATAGGCGGAAATATTACCAAAGCCTTTTCCCTGTTTGGTCCTTCGCTAAAAGAAGCCATCGGGCACCTGGCAGATAAAATAAATATTGTACTGTGCGACGACACAGAGAACTGCATTATTACCGGCGCAGCGATTATCGCCGGCAACGATAAACATTCAAACAGCAATAAGATAATGAGAAAAACTTCACAGGAACTGTTACCCTTAACTGCATCTGCAAAAGATACAGGCGTTTATAATATCTATCCTTCCTTTCCTTCCGGTGAAAAAGTATATCAGGGATTTGATACACTGGCAGCAGAGATACGCAATGAAAAAATAGTCATCATTGATGGTTATGGCGGTGTATTGTGGGAGCAATTCAGGGAACAGCTGGCGACAGCCCTGCAAGTGGAAAACAAAAAAATATGCTGGTATGATATCAACACCTGCCTGAAGCCGGTAGCGGAAATCGAGGCCATGATCGCCGGCAGTTTGAATGGCGATGACCCGGTGTTTGGAAAAAGATATACCGGTGACCTGCTTGATTTTTTTGACGAAAAGAAACTGACACTCATCGCCCCCGACCCGGCCACGGACATCTCCATCGTGTACGGAACAGGAGCTGCGCTTGCCGGAATAAAAGGTAAACTGCTGTACGCCGACGTGCCCAAAAATGAAATCCAGTACCGCATGCGGGCAGACAGCATCACTAATCTCGGCGCCAACGAAACAGCGGAAAACACGCAGATGTATAAACGTTTTTACTTTGTTGACTGGCCGGTATTGAGCAAACATAAAGCAAAACTTCTTCCTCATATCGATTACATCATTGATGAACAGCGCATCAATGCCATTACCTGGATGAAAGGCGATGTATTCAGAAGCACCCTGGGCCAGATGCTGGAACAGCCTTTCCGGGCAAGGCCCTGGTTTGAAGCCGGCGTATGGGGCGGCGACTGGATGAAGCAACATATTCCTCAACTGAACCAGTCTGAAGTGAATTATGCATGGTCTTTCGAGCTGATCACACCTGAAAACGGAATCGTATTAGAAGGCGGAAATAATTTACTGGAAGTGTCTTTTGACTACCTGTTGTACGCAGATAATAAGAAGTTGTTGGGCAAGGCAGCTGAAAGATTCGGAACAGAATTTCCTATCCGTTTTGATTTCCTCGATACCTTCGATGGCGGCAATCTCTCTATCCAGTGTCATCCCAGACCGGCCTACGCCAAAGAACATTTTGGAGAAAACTTTACACAGGACGAAACCTATTATATCCTCGATTGTGACGAGGATGCTACGGTTTACCTCGGCTTCCAGGATCAGATAGATCCTGAAGCATTTAAAACCGCATTACTGGAGGCGCAGGAGAGCGGCGTTGAAATGGAGGTGGAAAAGTATGTGCAGAAGTTCCAGGCGCATAAACATGATTTGTTCCTTATCCCCAATGGCACTATACATGCCTCCGGGAAAAACAACATGGTACTGGAGATCAGCAGTACCCCGTATATTTTTACGTTCAAAAAATACGACTGGCAGCGTCCGGGACTGAATGGACAACCCCGCCCCATTAATATTGAACATGCCATGAACAACCTTTACTTCGACAGGAAAGGTGACTATGTAGCTGATAAATTAATATCTCACCCGGTAGTGGAAGAAGAATGGGATGGTGGCCGTAAAATAAAGCTGCCTACACACGAAGAGCATTTTTACTGTGTTTACCGGTACGAATTTAGCGGCAGCATCAGTATTCCAACCAATAACCAATGCCATGTGTGTATGCTGGTGGAAGGAGAAAAGATAGCTGTTAGCAGTGATGGCCATGCATCTGCTTTTCACTATGCAGAAACATTTGTGGTGCCGGCTGCTGCAGGGAGTTATCAGATCACCAACAAAGGCAATGGGAAAGCATTTGTAGTGGTGGCGCATGTGAAAGATGACCATTGCTGAAAACAGGAGTAAAAAAATAAATCATCATCCGACAACCAAAATTTATGACAGAGGCAAAAACTAGCCGGTTTATTGTATTCATTACGCTCATCGCAGCGTTGGGAGGTTTTCTTTTTGGCTTTGATATGGCCGTGGTGAGTGGTATTATAGAGCCGGTCAAGTTACAGTATGGGCTATCTTCTTCGCAGGAAGGCCTGTTTGTTTCCTGTGCTTTGTTGGGTTGTATTGCCGGGGTGGCCTTTTCCGGTTATCTCAGTGATAAAATAGGCCGGAAAAAAGTATTGTTTATCGCCGCCTTTCTTTTTTTGATCAGCGCGGTGGGATTTGCCTTTTCAAAAGACTACACCATATTAATTTCCTTCCGTATCATGGCAGGGATGGCAGTAGGGGTGGCCTCCAATGTGTCGCCATTGTATATTTCAGAAATTGCCCCGGGGCACAAGCGTGGGGCATTGGTCACCTTTTATCAGCTTGCCATCACCGTTGGGGTATTATGCGCTTATCTGAGTAATCTTTTCTTACAAAGAAATGCGGCCGCTGCTACAGGCAGCGGCGATGGCTTGCTGCATTGGCTGTTTATAGAGAATGTATGGCGGGGTATGTTCCTGGTGGCGGTGATACCCGCAACAGCATTTGCATTGTTACTGCTGATTGTTCCTGAAAGTCCCCGTTGGCTGGTACAGTATGGCAGAACCAGCGAGGCATTGGCGGTGCTGATAAAAACATCCGGCGAACAAGAGGGGGTGGCTGAACTGAAAGCTATCCAGGAGGCGGCTTCACAGCAAAAAGGAGGTTTCTCCGAATTGCTGCGTTTACCGCTGAGCAAGTTACTGGCACTGGCAATGATTCTCACAGCCCTTTCGCAACTCAGCGGTATTAACGGCATTATCTTTTACGGCCCTACTATTATGAAGTCGGCCGGCATTGTTACCAGCGACGCCTTGTTTTACCAGGTAATACTCGGATTGGCCAATACTGTTTTTACCGTTATTGCCATCATGAAAGTAGATAGCTGGGGCCGCCGGCCGTTATACCTGTATGGCTCTATATTTTCCGCACTGGCATTACTACTGACCGGCTTTTGCTTTTTAACCGGCATTACAGGGTGGCTGATGTTGGGCGCCATTATTCTTTTCCTGTTGTTTTTTGCGCTTTCGCTGGGGCCATTGAAATTTGTTATTTCTACAGAAATATTCCCGACCCATGTACGGGGAACGGCGGTATCTGTTTGCATTATGACCATGTGGGTATCTGACTGGTTTGTAAACCTCCTGTTTCCTGTGATGAGGGATGGTTTAGGCATAGCGGTTACCTTTTTTATCTTTTCCTTTTTCTGCCTGGTTTCCTTTTTCTATGCTAAAAGCAAACTAATGGAAACGAAAGGAAAAAGCCTGGAAGAGATCGAGAAAATGCTGACCTGAGGCTGGTCTTTCTATGGGATATTGACCAATACCGATGTTTATTTTGCCCTGGCCTGATGGCGTTTATTTTTTTTATAAATTAGTTGTCGGTCATTGGATAACCAGATGGTTTTATGATCAACTTATAACGGATAATGATCCAGCTCCGGCAGTCTTGCCGAGGTTTTATTTTCCAGCTATAGGGTTTTGACAGAACGGCATGGAGCCACCATTTTAATGCAGCCAATTTTGAACGAGAGTGAACAAATATATTTAAAGCACGCTAAAGGAAGTATGATGTAGTAATAGGAACAGTGAACAATGACTGGTAACAGATCAATACTCATCGAAGATTATTATGCTGTTGCAGTATAATAATATAAGGACCAAAACTTACAGATACAGATAAGCACTTACAAGGAGGGCGAGGGTTTTCGCCAGCTGAAATATTTATCCTCAGTGAATTCACAGTGCTTGATTTATACGATGGGTCGTGGTCGACGCTGATGAATTCACGTGGAATTTATGATAGATTTCGCCGTTCCCGGCGAAATATTTTAAACCTGTTATATCCATAACAGTAAGGCGTTTCGTGTGATGCTGCGAAAAATTACCACTGCAAAAATAGCATTTATATTAGTCAAGTTAGACGTTGTACACCGCACCAGATAGTTAGACCTTTAGGATGATTAGAGCTTTTATCAACCGAACAATGATTTGATTCCACAATTTGCCACCTGTACAATTTTTTTTATGAACCAAGCTAAATCGTTACTATGGGCGATCGCGTTGTTGTGCATTATGCTGCAATCCACGCGGATCTATTCCCAAAACAGAATTAACGTCAAAGGCGTTATCACCGATTCTACCGGTGCTCCATTACCTGGCGCAACAATAAGCCAGGAAGGGAATTTGAAAAACGGAACCATTTCGGCTCCGGATGGCCACTTCGAGTTAAATGCACCTCCGGGCAGTCGTTTGAAAATTACAATGACCGGTTTTAATACAGCCTTTGCTGTTTCCGGTAACGCAGAACTGAAGATTAAACTGCACGCATCCACTACAGATCTTACAGATGTGATAGTAGTGGGGTATGGCACACAGAAGCGGACTAAGATGACGTCTGCGGTTTCTTCCATGAATGCAAAGGATATACAGCTGATCCCGGCTACCAATCTATCTAATGTATTGGCAGGACGTTTATCCGGAACCTTTATCAGTTCACCAACCGGTACGCCTGGTATCGGCTCTAACGTAAAAGTGCGGTCACGCTCTTCCTTCAGTAACAGCGCCGTAGAACCGCTGTATGTAATTGATGGAGTAGTGCGTGATAAGGTTAGCTTCGATGCACTGGATCCCAATGAAGTAGCGGATATTACTATTTTGAAAGATGCTTCTTCAGCGGCTATTTATGGTTCCCGTTCTTCTAACGGAGCTATCCTGGTAACTACAAAAACCGGCAGAAGCGGCGCCGCGGTGATCAATTTTAACACCACCTATAACACCATGCGTACAGGTAAACTGCCTGAATACATGCCCGTTAAAGATGGCTTGAATTTGAGTAAAGCAGTGAACGGCGGTTTAAGTGATGAAGAAATTGACTGGGTGCTTAAAAACAATCCTAATGGCGATAACTACTACAAAGCCGCTTATCACAACCCTTCCAGCCAACGCTATGCATTAAGCGTTTCCGGGGGCAGTGAAAAAATAACCGGTTATATAGGAGGTTCTTATGTGAAGGAAGACGGATTCCTGCCGCAGGTATCTTACAAAAAGTATAACCTCCGTGGAAATGTGCAGGCCAACCTGGTAAAGAACCTGACACTGGGTTTAAACATGGGAACAAGCTATGGCACGCGCAGCCGTTTCAACTTTACCTATGATTACGGTTCCGATGACCTGAATAACCTTTGGGGTAAACTGTTGTACTGGGATGTATTTGCCACTCCGTATATCAATGGCAAACCCAATAACCCTGGCTGGTTAGGGAACCCAATAGAGATGATGAAAAACGGCGGCTACTGGCGTAATAATAACCAGCAGATAGACGCCCTGGTAACAGCAGAATACAAAATACCTGCTGTAGAAGGACTAAGCATAAAAGGTACTTATAGTAAGAACTTTGACAATAGCTACATCAAAACCTTCGCAAAAAAACAAACGCTGTATAACTTTAAGAAATCAGGTCCCAATGGCTTAATCTATACTGATGAAATGACCGGTACTACCATGAGCGGGGATCCCGGTTCTGAGTATTTAGGGAATGAGTACAATAAATCCAACACTTACCAGTTAAACGCACAGATTAACTACGATCGCACATTTGGAAAACATACCATCGGCGCACTGGCTGTTTATGAGCAATATGAAGGATTTGGTAACAATTTCAGGTTGTACCGCTATAATTTCCCGCTCGTTGCCACAGATCAGTTTTTGTATACCAGTGGAAACAATGCTGACTGGTCTACCGGCGGTGGCGAATCACAGATTGGAAGGATGTCATACATCGGAAGATTTAATTATGACTATGATGCGAAGTACCTGTTTAGCGCATCTGTGCGCAGAGACGGTTCTACCAACTTCGCGCCGAATAAGCGCTGGGGCTGGTTCCCATCTGTGTCTGCCGGTTGGGTAGTTTCTAAGGAAGGATTTTTCCAATCCTCAGGACTGGGCCATGCGGTTGATTTCCTGAAGCTGAGAGGATCTTATGCTACCACTGGTAACGACATCCTGGATAAAGATGATCCTAACAGCAGGTGGAGATGGATGGAGCAGTACATCATCCAGGGAGGCACTTATTTTATGGGGGCTTCCGGCGTTACCGCGCCACGTCTCGCATATGGCGGTTTGCCTAACAGCAACCTGACCTGGGAAAAATCAAACACGGCTGGTTTTGGTATCGATGCAACGGTGTATAAAAATATACGCTTCACCTTCGATTACTGGAAACGTAAGTCGTACGATATATTAGGCACCCGTATCCTGGCTATCCCGAGTGAGTTCGGAGCATCTTTACCTCCGGAAAACTATGGAAAGGTGGATTCCAAAGGTATTGAAATAGAACTGGGCTATAGTAACAGCATTGGCAGAAATTTCAGTTACAATGTAAAAGGCGTATTCACCTATGCTACCAATAAGGCCATTAAGAGAGATGTGGCCGCAAATACACAGGACTATGCCAACCCAATTGGCAAAACATTGGCCTATGGATATGGTTATAAGGCGCTCGGCGTAATAAAAACACAGGATGAGTTGAATAAACTGCCGGCTGGTTATACTATTAATGGGGTTGCTCCTGCTTTAGGTGATATGCTGCTGGCTGATCTGAGCGGCCCTGATGGAAAACCGGATAATAAAGTGGATAGCTACGACCAAATGGTATTGGGCAACTACTTCGGCGCAGACAATGCACCTATGGCTTACGGACTGAATATTTCCCTGACTTATAAAGGATTTTCAGTAGAAGCGTTATTCTCCGGTCTCACAGGATACAAAATAGGTTACAGCGATCCATGGGGCAGAAATTTTGGCGGCGGCGGAAAAGTGCCTGCATTCCATGCTGATTCCTGGAGCACCGACAATCCGGATGGCTCTTCACCCAAAATGTACCCATGGGGAGATCCGCATTCAGCGGGTTATACCTGGAGCTCTAACTACACCACTTTTAACGGAGGGTTTTTACGGATGAAATACCTGAACCTGGCTTACAGGCTGCCTGATATTATCCTGAACAGACTTGCACTTAAAGATACCAGGATTTTCCTGTCAGGATCAAACCTGTTCAATATCTCCAAATTTAAGTTGTATGATCCTGAAGTGGCCGGGTTCATGAGCTACCCAACAATGAAAACATTCACAGCAGGAATTGACATAAGACTGTAGAAAGCGTGTTTAAATTAAAAACAAAGAAAATGAAGACTAAGTTAAATATAGCAGCACTCATCTTTTTCGTTCCCTTCCTGTTGATGAGTTGCAGTAAAGTACTGGATAAAACAAACCTGTCGGCAGTTGGCCCTGACCAGGTATGGTCGGATGTAAATATAGCGACGGCCTACTTAAACCAGATCTACTCAGGTCTGATGCCGGGTAATACTTCAGGGGGAGGGAATGGCACAGATGAAGGAGTAGCTTATCAGAAGCAAACCAACGACTGGTTCAGAGGCACGGCTACTTTCGATTCAAGAAATAGTTTTGGCACGTATAACAACATCCGCACCATTAATATTTTGCTGGCGAATATCGACAAAGCAGCTTTCGGCCAGGCAGATAAGGACAAAATTAAAGGGCAGGCATTATTCTGGAGAGCCTGGGCTTATCATAACCTGGTAAGTGATTATGGCGGCGTACCGCTAATATTGGAAGCGCAGGCTCCTACTACAGATTTAACGTCGTTGCAAAAGCCCCGTAACAAAACATCGGAATGCGTAACGCAGATTTTAAAAGACCTGGATGCTGCTATTGCTTTATTACCCGATGCCTTTACAGACAATGATATGGGAAGGATAGATAAAGGAGTGGCCATGGCCTTTAAAGGAAGGGTATTGTTATTTTATGCCAGCCCGTTGTTTAATGGTTTGGGGGGTATTGCTACCTGGCAGAAGGCGTTTGATGCCACTAAAGCGGCAAAAGAATTCCTCGATGCACGTGGTAAAGGATTATATGCACCTTACAACAAGATCTGGGATGATGAGTTAAACAAAGAAGTAGTAATGGTTCGCCGGTTTAACTATCCGCAGGCTACATATTTCCAGGGAGGTTTAATTCCTTTGGATTGGTCTAAAGATGATGTAGGTTATGACCGCCCTTCCCTGGAACTGGTAAATTCCTTCCCGATGAAGGATGGCTCCAGCTGGGAATCACAGACAAGAAGCTATGATACCCTGTTCTTCAGCAGAGACGACCGCTTTTATGCGAATATCTACTATAACGGAGCGCCGAACCAATATCTGAAAGGGATGCGTGACAGCAAAAGTTACCTGTGGACTTACTTCACCAGCATCACCAACTATAATGGTAATACCGGCCTGGAGGGCGTGCATAATCCTGTTACCCTGGATCCGCTGTGGTCTAACTCCAGCTTTTACCGCATAAAAGCAATCGATAAAACAATTGATAAGGGTACTGTTTATAATGCAGGTGTTGACTGGGTTGAAATCCGCTATGCGGAAGTGTTGATGAACTATGGAGAAGCTGCTAATGAAACAGGTAACAGTGCAGCTGCGCTTGATGTATTAAAACAAATCCGGGCGCGCGCTGGCGTGCAGCCAGGTATTGCCGGTAACTACGGTATTACCGCGGTGTTGCAATCAGACATACGCAAGGCATACCAGAAAGAGCGTTTTGTTGAGTTTTGTTTCGAAGGTAAACGTATGCTTGACCTGCGCCGCTGGAAAATGTTTGGTTACCTGAGAGGTCTTCCCCAGCGCCATGGAATAGCTGTATTGTTGAAAGCCGGTCAGTCGAATGTTAGTCCGATGTCGGATATAAATACAGACTGGAACAAATTTACTTCTACCGTTATCCCAACAGATGCAGTGGATATAGCGATTAAAGATCAGTATTATATCTATGGTATTCCTAAATCCATCCTGGACAGGAACCCATTGTTAAAACAAAACAATAACTGGGGCGGTGAGTTTGATCCGCTTCAATAGAGCTTAAAGCCGAAAGCAAAAAGCAAAAAGCTATTTTCCCGAATGATCAAAGCGCATATCATAACCGCTTTGATCATTCGGGAAAATAGCTTTTTGCTTTTTGCTTTCGGCTTTTCGCTTCCGATTTAATCAGTTAACTATAAGATTTATCTATAACTATGAATCAGGATAAGTTATCTAATATTTTATATTGATATTCAATGTTTTATTATTTTTTTACAAGACAATTCTATAGATAAAGTACTCATGTTATTATTTTTCCCCAATAAAGACTTAATTTAGTGGTTATAAAATGCACCTCACCTGAATCACTATTTGGAATAAAGTATAGAGAATAACAAAATCTGGATCGGGATATCGAGTATTAAAATAGATCGGGCGTCGTTTATCAGCAGAAAAATAATAAAGCTTATGAACTTCTTACCAGGAAAACAAAATCTAAACGCTTACAAGAGATTTCATTGGGTGAACATTTACTGCACCTACCATCTGCCATAAGTTTCAAAAAAAGTATAGTATAGCTTTGTGTCTGGCCATCAACGACTGGCGGTAAATGCCAGGTACATGGCGCTATAGAAAGTTCAACAATCAGGCGGATAACATAAGCACGACATAGAGGAGTATACAGCCGCCGTATTGTTCAGTATGGCAATTTTTAACGCAACAAGCAATTTGCGGTGGTGAATAACCACCCGGTTTACTGTTCCCTGAAACAGCTTTTTAAAGCGTAGGTGATGAATAAAAAAGTTGTTGCAATACAGGAGAAGGTTTAAACCATCGTGATTTCAGGCTGTCATATTTAATGAGCGATACCATAGTATCAGCGCGATGCCGTACAATTTTTCAACCAAAGGCGTATAACCAAAATCAACGACCAGTCTTATGATGTATAGGATCAACAGTCGAAACCACTCAAATAACTGATTAATATATAACCGGTCTCACAACAAAATGGTAAATCAATGATGCCGTATTATGATGCGCTTTCATGCGCCAATGGCCCTCCGCTTAGGGGCTGTATTTATTAAACCAAAGTAGAAAAATTAAACAAACAACAACCAAAATCTTGTTTATGAGAAAAAAAACAACCCATCTTATTCCTTTCATTCCGGGTATAAACACGGCCACCAAAGAAGCTTTTCGTAAAGCTTTCCTGGCAATGCTCGTGTTTATTTTGCCGCTGTTTGCTTTTGCGCAACAGCAGGTAACCGGTAAAGTGACTGCGCAGGAAGATGGCTCTGCCTTACCAGGTGTAAGTGTAAGAATTAAGAACACAAATACCGGTACTGCTACTGATGCAAAAGGTAACTATACCATTACAGCATCCCAGGGAAGTATACTGGTGTTCTCTTTTATAGGTTACAATGAACAGGAAATACCTGTAACATCCGGCCTCAGATACAATGTGTCTTTACAATCTGTCCGTACTTCCTTAACGGAAATAATTGTAACAGGACAGGGTGTAAAAAGAGAAAAAAGGAGTCTCGGTTATGCCGTGGCTACTATCAACAAGGAAGACCTGGGTGATAATACCAGCCCGATAAATGCGCTGACAGGTAAAGTAGCGGGTTTGAATATTACCTCCGGGTATGCGCCGGGCGCCTCTTCCAGGATTACTTTGCGCGGACCTACTTCTTTCAGTGGCAACAACCAACCGGTGTTTGTTATTGATGGTATACCCGTGAGCAATGATAATATCAGGAATACGGACTTCCTCAACGACCAGGTGGACTATGGTAACAGGGGAAATGACCTTAACCCGAACGATATTGAAAGTATCACCGTGTTGAAAGGCCCGGCTGCTGCCGCGCTGTATGGAAGCATTGCTTCAAATGGCGCCATCCTGATCACCACAAAAAAAGGGAAGAAGAACTCACCCGCACAAATCAATTTCAGCACCAGTTACCAGCTCTCAAAGATCCTGAAATTCCCTACTTTCCAGAATGAATTCGGAGAAGGTAACCTTGACGGTATTCCCGATGACAGAAGAGAGAATTTCAGCTGGGGTGAAAAATTTGACGGCAAAGAAAGGCCGTTCGGACAAATTATTGATGGTAAACAACAGTTAAAGAAATATGAAGCTATTCCGAACAATGTAAAAGATTTTTTTGACCCGGGACAAACCTTCAATAATAACCTGACTGTTTCCGGCGGTAATGAAAAATCAACTTATTTCTTATCAGTGGGTGCATTAAATAATAAAGGAATTATTCCCACCACTAATTACAACAAGTATAGTGTGAGAGTAAGCGGATCCTCTGAATTTTCTGATAAGTTCTCCAGCCAGGCATCTGTGGGATATACCAATATCTCCAGCCAGCTGCCTTTGGGAGGTCAGACCAACTCTGTGTATGCCTCCATATTCCAGCAGCCAAGGGATGCTCCGATCGTTGATTTCAAAGATCTCAGCAACCACTATAACGGCACTTTCACCGGCCCCGATGGTACCAACTACTATGGATACTATGGCGCCTATACGAAAAACCCGTATTTCCTGCTGCAGAATTATAAGAATAATAACTCGGTAGAACGTGTCAACGGAACATTTTCGCTTTCGTATAAACCCATCAATGGCCTCGATATCACCGAGCGTATTGGTGCGGATATATACAGCGACCGCAGGTATGAAAAGGCTGCCAAGTATTCCTTTGTACCGGTTGATCCTTTTTATGAAGGCAACAACTGGGTGGATAATGGTAAGTACTCACAGGACATTACCAACTATACACAGTTTAACCATGACCTGATCATCACTTACACAACTGCACTGACCAGGGATCTGAATATGAAGTTGTTGGCGGGTAATAACTTCAGGATGACTACCAGCAATAACCTGTTTTCTGCCACCAACACCACCGGTGGTTTGATTGTACCAGGCTTCTATAACCTCGACAATTCCAACGGACCTGTGAATTCTACCAACACCCTTTCACAAAGGAGACTGTATGGTTTTTACGGGGAAGCTGACTTTGATTACAAAAATATGCTGTTCCTGGGTGGAACCATACGTAACGACGTTTCTTCCACGCTCCCTACCAATAATAATTCTTATGTGTACCCAAGCGTGAACGCCGCTTTTGTATTCTCTGAGTTATATAAGGATAAAGCTTTCAGCGACATCCTGAGTTTCGGAAAGGTGAGGGTCAGCTATGCTAAAGTAGGTGCGGATGCTCCTGCTTACCGGTTGCAGACTACCTACACTAAAACAGACGTGAATGGCGACTTCGGGGAGATTTTATTCCCGATTACCAGCAACAACGCTACCATACCTGGTTTTGCCCGCAATAACCGCATCGGTAATCCGAATCTGAAACCGGAGTTCACCTCTTCTTTTGAAGTGGGAACAGAGTTGTCTTTACTTAAAAATAAAATCAACCTGGACGTAACTTACTACAGTACCAAATCCACCAACCAGATTGTGGATGTGCCTATCCCTAACAGTTCCGGATTTAATAACATCACCCTGAACGTGGGAGAAATGACCAACAAAGGGCTGGAAATAGGCGTAAGAGCTACACCGGTTAACACCGCCTATGGCTTGCGCGTGGAACTCTATGGTACTTACAGTAAGCTCGACAATAAAGTAGTAGATATCAACGATAAACTGGACCAGGTGGCCATCAGTGCCGGCATCAGCGGTACCACCGCGATGGCACAGGTAGCCGCTAAAGGCAGGAAGTATGGAACCTTCTATGGTACCGGTCTGGCAGTTGACCCGACAAGTGGTAAGGTTATCATTGATCAGGCAACAGGTTTGCCACTCAACAACGCCACTAACTACTATGGCAGCTACCTGCCCGACTATATGGCTTCATTCGGCGCTAATATCAGTTACAAAGGCTTTATGCTGAAATTCCTGTTTGATACCAAACAGGGTGGCGTGTTCTACTCAAACACCAAGAGCCTGATTGACTTTGGCGGCTATGCGCTGGAAACAGCGACCAACGGCCGTCAGGATTATGTATTCCCTAACTCCGTGTACCAGGATGCTAACGGAAAATATGTGGATAATACCTCTATTAAATTCCATCCGTACGACTACTGGACTAATGTGGTACCGGCCGGAGAACATATTATCGACGCCAGCTACATCAAGCTGCGTGAGGCTTCTTTTGGTTATTCCTTTAGCCAGTCGATGTTAAGACATACCCCATTTTCAAAACTAACGGTATTGTTGTATGGCAATAACCTGTTTTTATGGGTGCCCAGCTCCAATAAGTTTGCTGATCCGGAAATCAATGCGCAGGGAGCCAGCAACGTGCAGGGATATGAATTCTTATCCAATCCTTCACTCCGGAACATGGGTATTAAAGTGGATGTGTCATTCTAATTTCAATTGGGCTTAAAAAATAAACTTGATGAAAACGAATATAAAATCACTGATTTTGCTGTCGACCTTCCTGTTTTCATCCGCGGGTTGCAAAAAACTCCTGGATGTAAATACGGATCCCAACAATGCGTTGGATGTGCCGGTAGAAGTATTGCTACCTTCGGCAGAAACGGGACTTACATTTGCGGTGGGAAATACCCTTACCATCGATGGCGGTATCTGGAGTCAATACTGGACACAGAATCCTACCTCGTCACAATATAAAACCCTGGACCAGTACGCTCCTGCACAGGGCGACTTCGGTAACGTATGGCTTAATATTGAAGTAGACGCGCTCGAAAACTTCCAGAAGGTCATCGATAAAGGAAACGCTACCAATAAAAAGCAGTACGTGGCGATCGCCATGCTGCTTAAAGCATACGCTTTCCAGCTCAGCACCGACCTCTGGGGAGATGTACCTTTTTCGGAAGCGTTACAGGGAGATGCGACCACCCAGATACTGAATCCGAAATATGATTCACAAAGCGACATTTACAACGGACTGGTGAAACTGGTGGATGATGCCATCAAACTCATTAATCCGGACGAACCGGCTCCCGGTAATGATGACCTGATTTACCAGGGAGATATGGAAAAATGGTTGCGCTTCGCCAATACCCTGAAGTTAAGAATAGGATTACGCCTGGCGAAGAAAGATGCCGCCAGGGCTGCCACCATCGTTAAGTCGCTGGCGGGCGCGGATTTTATTCAACCCGGTGAACCGGCACTTCAAAACTTTAATTCTACCGGCGGTCAGCAAAATCCGCTGTATGGCGCTATTGCAGGTACGGTGCTCAATACAACACAGAACCTTGTAGCCAGTTCCACTGCAGTCGACTTCTTTAATGTCAATAACGACCCGAGGCTGTTTGCTTTCTACGATCCAATCAATACGGGTAACGTAGTCGGCATTCCGCAAGGAAGTTTCAATGCGCCGCCTACTACAACTGTTTCACCCCCATCAGCTGCTACCAGCGGTAATGCAAAAGATGCCAACTCCGCGCTGGCGCCCGTAAAACTGATGACGGATTATGAGGCCAGCTTCCTCCAGGCAGAAGCCGTGGTAAGAGGCTGGCTCAGCGGTGATGCGGAAGAGTTGTATAACGCGGGTATTACCAACAGCTTTGATGCCTATCACGTAGATGGAGCCAGTGATTACATGACGCAGCCGTCTGTGGCATTCCCGGCCGGTGGATCTTCCGAAGAAAAGATAAAGGCCATTATCACACAAAAATGGGCAGCCATGTGCGGCAACCAGACTATTGAAGCCTGGTCAGAATGGAGAAGAACCGGGTATCCCTCCTTCTTTGTTATTTCAAAAGGATCTATTATCGGGGCAGGCAGATGGCCTGGTATATTCCTGTATCCTTCTTCGGAACTGACCAGGAATCCAAACGCGCCCAAAGCCAATCATTTTGTATACGATAAAGTGTGGTGGGCGAACTAACAGGCATATCGATATTCTTTTAACTATTAATTGTACTTCATGAAAGTAATATATATGTTCCTGGCAGGTTGTATGCTGCTCGCAGCCTGCACAAAGGACTCGGAAAACAAGTATACCCAAATGGTGACTCCCAGGTACCCCGTTATCACGCTGAAAGGAGCGCCGGCGGTTACATTGGCTGTTGGCAGCGGCGCCTATACGGATGCAGGAGCTACTTCGTTTGACAGCATCAACAACAGCACGACTACGCTCCAGCCGTTAAACAACGACGTGGACCCGGCTACTGCAGGTTTTTATATCGTGAATTTTCTCGCAAAAAATGTGTACGGTTACAGAACCTCCGCCAGCAGGCTGGTACTTGTTACCACCATTCCCGCGAGCGATGATATCAGCGGTACCTACAAACGTACCAATGGCGTAATTGTGCACGTAGTAAAAGCCGGTCAGGGATTATATACCGTTGATAACGTTGGTGGCGTTGCCAATGCGCCGGCCTTCGTTTTTCCATTCTACATCGGCTTTACAGACCTTAACACCTTTGAGGGGCCTACCCAGATCACACCGCTTGGTAAGTTATCCATTACCAGTCCAACCATCATACGTTCAGGCGGTAAAATAACCTTGAAGTGGATAGTTATTAATCCAAACTTTGGAGGCGCGGTACGTACCTTCGAAAGACAATAATTGCTGTGTAAGCGGAAAGCCAAAAGCAAAAAGCTATTGTAACGAATCATTAATACGGAATACCATCCGGGTAATTTATTCGTTACAATAGCTTTTTGCTTTTGGCTTTCTGCTTTCCGCTTACTAAATTTAGCTATCCTAACTGCTAAGCAATATGACCACTATCAAATTGAAAATCGTTAAACCCGATCAGCCCGATTACAACACCTGGAACAACCGTGGCGTTAACCTCAGGTTTGAAGGGCATCCCGCAGAAATTATTCCTGTTAACACGATCGACGCCCTCGCGGCGGCGTTGCAACATGCTGTTGACGAAGGGTTGCGCCCGGCCGTGCGCGGCGGTGGTCACTGCCTCGAGAATTTTGTCAGTAACCCGGGTGTAGAGGTAGTTATTGATATTTCCGCGATGAAAGGCGTGCGGTATGATGAAGAACGTAATGCAATAGAAGTAACTGCTGGTACCACATTGGGTGAGATGCAGGAAGCGCTATATCACAACTGGGGAACAGTACTGCCTACGGGACAACATCCGGCAGTGGGAGTAGGCGGACATATACCGGGCGGGGCTTTCGGCTTTATGCACCGGCTGCATGGATTAGGTGTCGACTATCTTTATGCCGTGGAAGTATTGTGCGTGAATAAAGAACGGCAGGTAGAAAAGATTATTGCTACCAGTGATCCATCTGATGAGCACCGTGAACTCTGGTGGGCGCATACCGGCGGTGGCGCCGGTAATTTCGGAGTAGCCACCCGCTACTGGTTTCGCAAACCCGGCAACAGCAAGGATCCTGCGGAACTGTTGCCCAAAGCGCCGGCTGTTGTGGAAACCATCGAACTCGAATGGCCATGGAGCGATATGGATGAAAATGCTTTCCGGCAGCTGGTCAACAATTTTGGCCACTGGAGCTATGCGCATGGCCGTCCGGATAGTGATGCGCTGAACGTATTTGCAACGATGCATCTCTGGAACAAGGTGCTTGGAAAAATACAGCTGAAGGGATTGGTGTTTGATCCGTCTGCAAATGCAGCCGATGATTTTATACAAGCCATCAACGGTAAAGCAGGCATACCTTGTACCGTGAAAAAAGAACAAATGAGCTGGCTCGATTTTGCCCTTAACCCGTTCCCGGATATATTTTCAGGCGGTAAGGCAGCGTTCAAGGTAAAAGATGCCTTCCTTTGCAAACCTTATACAGCGGAGCAGCTGGGTACCATCTATCACTATTTAGCTGAACGGAATGATATACCTGGCGGAAATGTTGGTTTGGCCACCTACGGTGGACAGGTAAACAGTGTTGCCGCTGATGCTACCAGCTCAGCCCAGCGCGGGGCAATCATGGCTACCGCCTGCGTGGTTGGGTGGATGGATCCGGAAGCTGCCGCCGGCAGTATGGATTGGGTACGCAATTGTTACAGCGATTTGTTTAAAGCGACCGGTGGCGCCCCGGTACCCGGTGATCAAACCGGGGGAAGCGTTATTGCCCATCCCGACAATGACCTGGCCGATCCCACCTGGAACCGTTCAGGCGTACCCTGGCATACCTTCTACTACCAGGATAATTATCCACGCCTTCAGCAGGTAAAAGCAAAATGGGATCCGCTGAATATTTTCAGACACCGGTTGTCGGTACAAGCGGCCGGCCTATAGAGCAAAAAAGCATCGACGACGGCAAAATTAGCAGATGTTTATGTGCCCACGCCTGTATTAACTTTGTTCGCGAAACATACCAACGCATTTGTTTCCGCAGAGGGTATAGGTAATCAACAGCAGCACAATGAAAAACAGCAACGGTCGTCGCCGGTGTATAACCGCCGGTATTATTATCTCTTCACTATTGGCTTTCAGTAAACCGGCGGATGCGCAGCAAATTGCGCTCTCCACCAGGTACTCCTCTGTAGCTATCAATAAAAGTGGATTTATAACCAGTATCCGGAATAAACAAACCAACACGGAGTATCATCCGAAAGGCCTAAGCTCACCATTGCTGGCGCTGGAAAAGGGCGGAAAAAATATTTTCCCGACAGGCGCCGGCTGGAAGGGCAACCAGCTGAAATTATCGTATCCCAATGGTACAGTGGCTACCTTAAAAGTGGATCAGAAAAATGACTACCTCCGCTTCGAACTGTTGTCGCTGATACCGCGCAATGGTATTGATAACGTGGTATGGGGTCCCTATAAAACCAATATTTCCAAAACTATCGGCGAAATATTGTCGGTGGTAAGAGACAATCATTTTGCCGTTGGCATACTGGCGCTGAATGATAACACGACCAGCGGTCCGCCCTGCAACGGCGATATGTACCAGGGATGTTACATCATACACTCGCCTGATCCGGTGAAATACCCGCTGCCGGCTGATCTTAAGGAAGGCCAACGGTTTCGTATCGGTGGAGATGGCATAAATGACGTTGCTTTTTATTCGCATCCGGAAGAATACTACCGGTATATGAATGGCAATGGCGCCAGCCTGGAGCCGGACTATGGTTCTTCCATCGTATTGCATTCGCGCGACCGGAAAAAACCTTACACTATTTTTTATCCGCATTTTAATGATTTCCCGGGTATTAAATCGCCCCGCCATATGGAGCTTACACCCGTGGATGCAGATTATATCGGTTCTTCCATCGCTTTTTATGCCTGCCCCGATTCACTGGGACTCCGCACCATTGAACAGATTGTAAAAAATGAGGGCTTGCCTTACATTACAAGGAATGGGAAATGGATAAAAGATCCGTCCAATTATCAAACAGATATAGCCTGGTCGGGACCGCACGACAGCCTGGTGTCCTATGCCGGACAATTGGGCCTGAAAGCAGTTCAGGACGAAGGTTTAGGAGAATATTATACAAACCCCAAAGATCGCTGGGGCGACAAGAAAGTGACGCTACATCACCAAAAGCGCCCAATCAGCGATTTAACTGCATTAACCAATAAAGAGGGTATTGCTTATGGCTTACATACCCTGACAGAATTTGTACAGTCGTTTTCCAGCGATGTGCAGCCGGTGCCCAACGACGGACTGTGTACGGTATTGAAAACCCGTATCTCAAAGGAAATAGGCGCAACTGATACCCTGATACAGGTAGCGGATACCAGCTATTTGAATGAGTTTGGCTGCTGGGACGACAACAAACTGAATGTGCTGAAAATAGGGAAGGAGCTGATCAGGTATAAGGGCGTTACCACCACAAAACCATATACGCTTACCGGTGTGGAACGCGGCGCCCTCAAAACCAATGCTGCAGCCCATCGTGCAGGGGAGCAACTGGCAAAACTCCAGGCCAACTGTTACGGAGGATTCATCCCGGACATCACGCTGCAGGATGACTATGCCGCTTACTATGCCAACCTGTTGCATGACGGCGGGATGAACTTTATCGATTTTGATGGCTTCGAAAGCTTCACCTACCAGGGGCATGGGCAATACTCGTTTAAACGCTTTTTAAGGGGCATGTTTGACCGCCTTCAAAAGCTGGGGGTACCCTACCTGAGGGTGATGGGTTCCTGCGTTTTTGAAGGCAACTGGCATTATATGAGCGTATGTAATGTTGGCGGTGGAAACAATATGTTTGATCCGGTGAATAATAAATGGGGCATTGAGGGAAAAGATATCCGCTATTCTTTCAACGGAAGTTATTTCCCCTGCACTTTTGGGATACAAAACCTGCAGCACGACTGGAACGTCCAGGTGATAGAGAATCTGCAGAGCAAGGCTATTGCCTGGGACGCTACTTATATGCTGGGCCTGAGCCAGGGTGCGGTAGAAAAACGGACCGACAAACAGGCGATATTCAAAGCTTTCCGGACCTGGGAGGATGCCAAAAATGCCGGTGCATTCGGAGATGCCCTGAAAAAGGAGATGCAGGAAGAAAAGAACCGGTATCACCTGGAGCAACTGGATAGTAATACCTGGAAGCTCTATGTGGTGGCATCTGACGGCGGGCTGACCAATCCAAGAACATTAAAGCAAAGCAAATAAGTTGACTACATTTTAAAATTCCACATAAGGCCGGGCTATTCTTAGCGCCGGCATTTTTTTTCCTGCCGGTAAATATAACATCGATGCTGATCAAAATTGATGTTTTGTACTTTCGGGAGGTTGTTTATTTTTGTTCGGTAGCACTACACATTATGGTCAACGAGCGATTGGTACTTGGTACTGCGGGATTAGGCGGTGTTTGGGGAAAGGTTGATCCGCATCAATCTGTATTGACAATTTTATCCGGATTGGAATCAGGGATAGCTGCCATCGATACGGCGCCTGCCTATGGTGATGCAGAAAGCTACCTGGGACAGGCGTTACAACAATGGCGGGGAAAAATGCCCGTTATCAGTTCCAAAGTAGGACGGCTGAAATCGTATGCTGCCGACGAGGCTTTGTATGATTATACAGACGAAGCCATGGCAGAGAGCCTGGAAAATAGTCTCCGTACCATTGGTATTTCTTCCCTTGATATCCTGTTTCTGCATGACCCGCAGGCTATCCCGGAATCAGCGACGGAGCGGATCATTACCACCATCACCAGGTTTAAAGAACAGGGCCTGGCAAAACGTATAGGCGTGGGCGGTAACTGGCCCGGTTGGATGAAACACTTTTTGGACAATGGCGTATTTGATGTAGTGATGGAATTTAATCGTCTTAATGCATCCAATATAACGGCATTGAAGGATTCGTTGCCATATTGCTTGTTACACAACATACAGTATTACGCCGCAAGTCCATTAAACATGGGGTTGCTGGGAAAAAGTATAGCATCGTTCAAACAGCAGCAGCCCGACTGGTTGCCTATAGAAGCCCTGGAAATGGCGGTATGCCTGGAAAAGATAGCAGCAAGGCATCAGCTCAGCTTACCGGCTATGGCGCACAGGTTCCTGCTGTCGTTGCCCTACGAGTTTAACATTGTATTAGGGGCGTCTGATCAGGCGGAACTGAGCACCAGTATCCAACATTTTAATCAAGGTAAACTACCGGAAAATATCCTCGCAGAAATATTGAAATGCAGTAACGGGTAAAAGCAACTAAGATGCGCAATATCGACAACGAAATCTTTAATATCCAGAGCATACAGATCAGGGAACTGGCGCCGGTGAAAGTGGTCACTCCCTTCCAGGACGCCACTATGGGACCGTTTCCGGCTTATGGCATGTCTATGATCACCATTGAGGATGAAAACGGCCATATTGGAGAGGCGCCCGTATACAGTAGTTATACCAATATCCTGGAAGCCTGCCTGGTGCCTCACTTGCTGTACTCGCATGATATTTCCTATAGTGAGCTGTATGCAAAAATGTATTGGTCTATCCGCAACGAAGGCTTCAGAGGCCCGGCCTCGGCGCTGTTAGGGCAGGTGGATATGGCTTTGCACGATCTGGCTGCACGCCGGCTGGGCGTTCCGCTGCATAAGTATATGGGCGCTGCCCGGAACGATGTAAGGATGTATGGGAGCGGAGGCGGCACCAATTATAGCTATGAAGAACTGGAAAAAGAGGTCGCTTTTTTTGTGGCAGCAGGAGTAGGTTGTTACAAGATGAAGGTGGGGAAAGATTTTGGGACGAATATGGCCGAAGATGTAAAGCGTGTAAAATTTGTGCGCAGCCTGCTGGGGAAAAATATCAGGCTGGCGGCAGATGCCAACCAGATATGGAGTTGTGAGCAGGCCCTCCGGTTTATTGATCAAACCGCCGGAGAAAACCTGGCCTGGTTTGAAGAACCTATTCACTCCGCATCATTTGATCAGATTGAAGCGTTGTGTAAACGAACACCTGTAAAAATTGCTTTTGGAGAATCAGAACGCACTGCGAAAGTATTTCCTACGTTGGTAAACATTGGGGTGGGACATCTGCAGCCGGTGCCCGGCCACCTGGCCGGTGTAAAAGAATGGATGGCCGTGAAGGAACTTGCGGAAAAAAACAAAATCGATTTTTCATCCGGCGGCTATTCTTTGTTTACTGCTTCGCTGATGACGACTGCATCCGAACAATGCGAGGTGGAGTACCTTCATTCAATTATGTCGGGTCTGGAAATATATTTTGCAGTGAAACCGGAATGGCGCAACGGCAGATTTTTTCTGCCCGATAACCCTGGTCTGCCTGTGAAGGTCAACTGGAGTGACGTAGAAGATACCGTTAAAATAGTAAAAATGCGGGTATGGAATAAAAAGAACGTACGGGAATATCAGGCTATTGTATCTTTATGATACTTAAGCTTTGTCCGTGAAGATAACATTAGCTGGAATTGATTACCTGGTTCTTTTTGTATACGTCGTAGCTTTATTTGTTTTTGGATTTTATCTTAAATCCCGCCGGGCGCCGTCGGGAGGAGATATTTTTTTAGGCGGTCGTTCTCTGAAATGGTGGCAGATCGGTTTTTCCATGTTCAGTGCCAACGTAGGCCCGATGATGTTGATCGGTTTGTCCAGCCTGGGTTTTTCACAAGGCGTGGTGGGAGGCAATTTCGAGTGGCTGGCCTGGATATTTTTGATGTTGTTGGCCACGTTCTTTATTCCGCGTTATATTTCAGCGGGCATCAGCACCATTCCACAATTTTTGCTTTTACGTTATGGCCGCAGATCTTATAATTTCCTGGTTGTTTACAGCCTGCTCTCCATATTGTTTGTATGGCTGGGAAGTGCGCTGTATGCAGGAGGGCTCGTTATCTCGGAAATTTTCCGGTGTTCGCTGGTGGAGGCGGTAGTGCTGATCACCCTTATCTCTACCAGTTATACTGCTATCGGTGGTTTAAAGGCCGTGGTGAGAACGGGTGTTTTCCAGTCAGTAATTATTATTATTTCTTCCTTAATACTAACGGTGCTGGCTATTGGAAAAATCCGGCATATGGAAGGGATTACCCAGGTAGTTTCTCCTGACTATTGGAAACTGTTCCACCCGGGATCGGATCCGGAATACTCCTGGCTGGCCATAGTGGCGGGTTATCCGGTGGTAGCCGTTTACTACTGGTGTGCGGATCAAACGATTGTACAAAAAGTGCTGGCGGCAAAAAATGTAAAGGAGGGGCAACGCGGTATTCTTTTCCTGGCGACGCTCAAGGTGATCACGCCGCTTATTTTTGTGTTGCCGGGTATCATCTGTTTTTTATTATACAGAGATAGTACCACACCGGATAAAGCCTACATTACGCTTGTTAGCAACCTGATGCCGGAAGGGCTTAGAGGACTTTGTATAGCGGCGTTAGTGGCTTCCCTGATAGATACGGTGTCTTCAGGCCTGAACTCTTTCAGCACTGTTTTTACACTGGATGTGGTGACACAGTTTGTATCGCTGAAACCAAATGCCAAAATAAGGGTAGGGAGATGGATGACTGCTGTGGGGGCTGTTCTCGGAGGAGGTATCGCCGTATTATTTTCTTATTCAGATAAGAGTCTCTTTGAATTAACACAGGGATTGGTGTCCATACTGGCGCCGCCATTATCGGTCGTGTTTTTAGCCGGCATCTTCTGGAAGCGTACCCACCGGGTAGCAGCAGAAACCGTGTTGTTTGGCGGCGGATTTGTTTGCCTGGTGATGGGCATTTGTTATGTGCTGAATTATCCATACAAAGGGTTCTGGCCGCATTTTCTGCTGCTCTCCGTATATATTTTTATCGGCCTGGCGGCTGTAATGGCTTTGATTACCGTGTTTTTTAAAGTGCCTGGAAATGACCAGGTATCTTTTACTTTCCCGGAAAAAGCAGGATGGGCCATGGATAAATGGTTATGGACAGGCTGGGCCGCGCTGGCTTTGGTAATGATAACGATCTATATAGTATTAAATTAACGATTCATGCATCAGATATCCCTTGCTGCTTTCTGCAGAACGCTGACATTGGCTGCCGTTGTTATACTTTCTGCCTGCACTGCCCCGGAAAAAGAAGCGGTGTTGCAGGAACATGTATTTGTAGTAAACATTGTACAGGATGCACAGAAGCTGAAAGAGTACCTCGATTACCATCAGCATATATGGCCGGAAGTAGCGGCTGGTTTTAAAAAAGCAGGCTACCGGAAAATAACGCTTTACCGGTACGATTACCTGCTGATAATGACCATTGCCGTGCCTGTGGGCGCGGATCTGGGCCAGATGGGAAAAACAGCGGAGTCGTATGATAAACGTTGTGCGGAGTGGAACCACCTGATGGATGGCTATCAAACCGGCGTACCCGGCGCCGCACCCGGCGAAAAATGGGTAGAGGCAAAACCGTTTTTCCGTTTTAGTAAGGAGTGATTACAGCTGCTCAGGCTTGAGGTCCGCCTGGTTTTTGTCTTCATACTGCCGGAGAAAATCCCTTGGCGACAGCCCTTTCACTTCCTTGAAATGCTTGTTGAAATTCGATATGTTATTATACCCGCTGTTGTAGCAGGCTTCCGCTACATTATGATGTCCCTCCAGTAAAAGCTTGGCGGAATGCCCTATACGCACTTCTTTCACAAAATCGATTAAGGTGCGGTTGGTACTGCGTTTGAAGAAACGGCAGAATGCCGCCGACGACATCGGAATGAGGTCTGCCACATCCTGCAATGCGATGTCGTCTTTAAAATTCAGAAAGATATAATCGAATACTTTGTTGAGTTTTTTGGCTTCACCAGAACTTTCCACGGCGTTGTAATAAGGTGATGATAATACACGCGACGACTCTGACTGGGCCAGCACATCCAGCAAGCGGAGCATCAGCGCCACCCTGCTTAAGCCCGACACATACAGCATCTGGTGCATGATCATTTTTGCATCACGAAGTGTGCTGCCTGTAAACAGTACCCCTTTTGCTGCTTTTGCAAAAAGCTGGTTCAATTGCCTGGCCTCCGGCTTGTCGAGTAATTCCTTTCCAAGGAAATCAGGAAAGAAGTGGATCACCACTGCCTGTGTAGGGATCAGCGGATCTGTTGCCTTGTAATACTGCCAGCAATGCGGCAGATAGCTGCCCAGCAATACCAGCTCCGGTCCATCGAAATCCTCAATGTGATCGCCGATAAACCTTTTACCACTGCAGTTCTCCAGCAATGCGATCTCGAAATTAACATGCGATTTTAACGCTGTATATTTTTTTATTTCAAGAATCTCTGACCTTACAGTAAATGATTGGTCTGGTGGAAATGTAAAGTTCTCGTATATGTATTGCATGGAATTGTAGGCCTGGTTCTGTGTTACAGTCGATTCAAAGATACAAATTACGCCAGTATTATCAGCTGCAAAAATAGTATCCGTAATAGTCAAATTAAGGGTTGACTTCATATCAGGGGAATCAGATCTTTATACCCCGTAGGAACGGAGCTGGGAATATTTTCTTTTCAGCCAGTCATAACGGTATTAAAAAAGCAATTATGTATAAGATGAAGTATTTCCTGTTGTTCCTGGCAATTATTGCCACATCGAAAAAATCATTTTCCCAGCTCTCCAACCCGGAAATGAACAGGATACTGAAACAGGTTAGCGGATCAGTAGCTTTTTTACAACGACATTATGATGGCGTCAGCCTGGTGACAGAAAATGTTTTCCATTCCGGTGAGTTGCCTGGTAACTGGCAACTGGCGCTAAAAGCAACACCCGTAAAGGAATGTAGTGATGCGGTAGATATGGAAGCTTCTTTCCGGTTAACGGCGGGAGAGGCAAGTGCTTCCACGGTGGCGGTAAAATTTGACTTCAGTAACTGGAGCGCGGCCAACTATGTGCTAGTACCCGCCTCGCTTTATAACGGAAACCGGTATCGCTCCATAGGGTATGGTTATAGCCCGCAGTATCCACATGATATGTATTATAACCCACTCGTACCGTTAACGATTTCAAATAACCCGCGTTTATCCATAGCACCTGATAAAGCTTCGCTGGTAGAATTGCAAACCGGTAATATGGCTACGCCGGCCGTTTGCTTTTTTTCTCCTTCGGAACAAACGGGCTTTATCCTGTTAACGGAACAGCAAACGAAATGGGGAAACAATGGGGTTACCATCACGGAAAACGCACAAAAAGACCATTTTACTTTTGATATATCAGCGCCTGCAATCCGCAAGCTGGCTACGGGTTTCGGCGACTTTCATCCAAGTGGCGATAAAGCGCCCGACTGGAAAGCCGGCGACGAAGTATCGATGCGGTTCCGGGTATATGTATTTAAGGCAACAGATATTCCCTCCCTGCTGACAAAATTTATGAAAGTACGGAAAGATCTTTCCGGCGCGCCTGCTCTCCGCAACCTGTTGCCAATGAGCAAGCTGCTGGAACTGGGAACAGATATCTGCAGCAGCAATTTTGCACAACAGCCCACCGGCAGTTACTACAAGCCGGAAAACAGTAACGATTTCCAGCTGGGATGGGTAAGTGGAATGATTAACACCTATCCCATGTTATCGCTGAACAACGAGAAGGAACGCAGGAGAGTGGCGGAGGAGCTTAATTTTGTGGTACACAAATTACAAGGTAAGAGTGGTTATTTTTTCGGAGCCATTACCTCAACAGGAGAAATTAAGGGAGAGAAGATGTCGCCCGATTTCCCGGAAATACAGGCCATGGTAAGAAAGAACGGCGATGTATTATTTTGGCTGGTGAAACACCTGATGTTGTTCAGGGAAAGCGGTCATGCTGCAATGATTAATAAAGACTGGGAAGCGGCAGCGCAAAAACTGGCTGCGGCTTTTGTAAAAACCTGGGAGAAGAATGGCCAGTTTGGCCAGTATATAGCGCCGCAAACCGGCGAGATCGCCGTCTTCAACTCTACTGCCGGTAATATTGCCCCGGCGGGCCTGGCATTGGCGGCCAGCTATTTTAAAAAGGCCGACTGGCTGAAAACTGCCGCCGCCGCCGCGGATTATTATTACCGCCGCGATGTGGCAGGGCAGGGGCTTACAGGTGGTAACTGCGGGGATATTTCGCAGGATGCGGATTCCGAATCAGCGTTTGGATTCCTCGAGTCACTGATGGCATTGTACAATTATACCGGGGATAAAAAGTGGCTGTCCATGGCAGAAGTAGAGGCGTCTCTTTGCGCCACCTGGACACTATCCTATGCGCCGGTGTTCCCTCCATCCAGCACCATCGGGAAATTGCAATCCAATATGACCGGCGCCGTTTGGGCTAGCATACAAAATAAACATGCTGCACCGGGCATCTGCACTTCCTCCGGTGATTATCTTTTTAAACTCTTCAGGGCTACGGGGAAGCCGATGTATGCTGATCTGATCAGGGATATACAACATGCGCATACGGAGGCGGTGAATATGCCAGGACATATTACCACCAATTTCCTGGTGGGTTCATCGATGGAACGTATTCAGCCAAGCGATGCTGAAGGAAAGGAAAGCGTTGGCAATTTTATTTATACCCGTAACTCCTGGACAGAAACAAACGGTGTACTGATGGCATTGGAGCTACCAGGTATTTACGTGCTGAGTGATCAGTCAACATGTTATGTTTTTGATCATGTGGAGGCAAAAATTATTAAGAAAGATACAAAGGGCCTGGTGCTGGAGTTACATAATCCAACCGCATATGATGCCAATGTAAGTGTTATGGCAGAAACCAGCGCAGACGCAAAACGCCCCTTAGGATATACTGCTTTTCTTCATTGGCCAAAGGTGCCGGTGAAGGCGGGCGAAACGATCAGCGTGCGTGTGACGGGGAAAGGAGTGGCGTGGTAAGGCAATGGTGGCGGGGCGAAAACCCGGCAAACTTTTCGTGTGGCAGCCTATGTGAAAATACCTTATTTTAGCTGAAACAGCCATTTGCCTTGACACTGGAAGCACTATACGAAACAATTCATTTGAGAAAGAGGCCGGAAGATGTGGCCGCACTGATAAAGGATGTGCCGGGCAACCAGCTCAGCGCATCTGAAACAGCGATCCTGCAGAAAGCGGTGGCCGCAGCATTGCGCAATACTGTATGGCAGTATACCGCTATGCTTGAAAAGTTTGCCGGTGTAACAGGAGCAGAGAAGCAGGTGAACAAAGCCATTGAACTTTTTAAACTGCAGAAGGAAACCGGCAGTACCGCTTATGATGACCCGGCAGTGGTACAGGAATTTATTCATGCTGTTAGCCCGCTGATACACAAAAATCCCGGGTTTAATAATTACAAAACAGATCGTCTTAACAGGGAGGAGAGGGCGGCTGCGGGAATTGATATTTCCAGGCGTCAATACAATAAATTGTTCCGCTGTCTTCGCTTGCTTGAAAAGAAACTGAACATCCTGATCCGGGAGCATCAGAAAAGTTTTTTCCAGCGCACCGGCAAGCATGCATTTGCAGAAGATATTTCTTTGGAAGATTTTAAAACAGATATTCACAGCGCCTGTTTCATCGCTTATTATACTGCCCGCTGTAATATGCGCAGCGAATTTACCGTGAACGGGCAAACAAGGCCTTATGATGAAATTGCAGATATGCTTTTTAAGCGTTGTAAAGAGCATGCCCAGTCCGCCAACTGGTGGGCCATTGCGCAGGTATATCCCCAGGTGGAAGTACTGGAAAAGCTAACCGGCGACCAGCAGGGCAGGTTACTCGGCAAGTGGACTTCCCTGCTTCAGCAGGTAGCGGTCTTTTTAGAAACGCTGTGGACGCAACATGATTTTAATCGTGCTACCATGGTAGTGAAAATTGGAAACGACTCCACTACCTGGAATAATACCGCCGGTGCATGGAATAAAGCGAGAGACAGCTGGTTAAACCTGCTCTATGCCCTCGGAATGGAGTTTGTGCTGGAGGAGATGTGCTTCGGTAAAGCGATGCGTCTCATAGCAGCCGATGTGGCTGCCTGGCACTATTTGCAGGGAACTAAGGCTGATCCGAATTTGTTGGTATGGAATCGGCTGCCGCTTCCCTGGGATGTATTTTCCGGTAAGGCTGCCTGCAATCGTGCTACTGTGCAGGCAGCCTGTAAAGCAGCCGGGCTGGATGCGGAGAAATCCGGTTGGATTGCACCACGACCGCATGGTGTGGTGCCATTTAAACCCACGCCGGAACTGGTGCATGGAGTTGCGATATCAAATCCTTATCTTGCAAAAATATTAAAACAACATAAGTACTTTTCCGGGAAAAACATTCAACCGTTATTCCCCGGACAAAATTAACGGAGTAGTTCAGTGGAAGAACTTCCGGCACGTTATCCGGATAGACGCAGGTTCGAGCCCTGCCTCCGTTTCCAGCAACTAATTGGCGAGCGACATGCCGCCATCCATCACTATTTCGGCGCCTGTAATAAAACCGGACGCTTCTCCGCAAAAGTAGGCGACCATTTTTCCCACGTCCTGCGCCCTTCCCATTTTGGCCAGCGGTACTTTATCCGTCACGTGATTTTTAATGGATTGAATGCCCGTTTCGTCAAGCCCCATTTTGTTGAATATCTCCGTTTCTGTAGGACCCGGGCTCACCGCGTTCACCCTGATTCCGCGAGGCGCCAGCTCAAGCGCGGCTATTTTCATGATAGCGTTAAGTCCTGCTTTGCTGGAGGAATAAATGGAGGCATTCGCGGTGTTCATACTGGCCGTATTGGAAGACAGGAAAACGACGGATGCGCCATCTTTTAATAACGGGATAAACCTGCTCAGGGTAAAGTAGGCGCCCTTAAAGTTCACCGCCATTACATTATCAAAGAGGGCTTCTGTAGCCATTTCAATCGAGGTGGAGCCAACGATGCCGGCATTTATGAAGAGGATATCAATTTTACCAAACTGCTCTTTTATGTCTGCCGCCAGTTGTTCAATCGCCGCTACGCTCGATTGATCGGCCGTGAAAGGAAAAGCCCCCAGCGCCGCCGCTGCTGCGTCTACTGCTTCTTTTCTGCGCCCGGTAATAATCACAGTGGCGCCCTGTGCTATTAATTCCTTCGCTGTAGCATAACCGATGCCACTATTGCCACCGGTGATCAATGCGATCTTGTTCTCTAAATTTTTCATGTGTTTATTTTAATTGACGATACAAATGTATAACGGGATTGGTATAACTTTGTAACCAGTATAACGCAGTATACCAATATGAAAGAGCAACTAAGGGCAAAGAAGGTAAAAGAAGTTTTATCTAATCCCCGCAACCAGAAAGAAGAAGTACAGGCATTGCAGGATACCATTTATGTGATAGGCGGTAAATGGAAGCTGCCCATTATTAACTCATTGTGTAATGGTAATAAGCGATTCCGCGATATTCAACGCAGCATTCCTGGTATCACCACCCGCATGCTTTCCCGTGAGTTAAAAGAAATGGAAGCCAACCAATTGCTGAAACGTACGGTTGATCCCGATTCTCCGGTTATGGTAGAATATACGGTAACCTCTTATTGCAAATCATTCGGCGATATTATCCTGGAGATGATAAAATGGGGAAAACAACATCGTAAGAAAATAAGAGAAGTATCAAAAGCAGCAAATAATAACGGCTGATTAGCGCTATCCCTGTTCGCAATATACTTCATCGCGATATACAACAACTCGTTGTTGAAATTAAACGACTCATCATTTATTTGTTTGTGCGCTGGCCTGATCGAAAGACTTTTGTACATGTGAAAAACTACATACCACATGGACAAGAAAAACGTTAACCTGCGCCCAAAAAAATCATGGTATCCCCTTGGGCTTTTTAAAGATGCCGTGCTCGAAAGTGTGTTCCTGTTCTACCTGGGAAGCACCTGGCAGCAGCTGGCTGATATCGGCGAATGTTTTGATACCGCTTCGCGCATTGATGAAGAAAATGAATACAGCTGGTCTGATGAATGGACTAAAACGGCCGACAGGCTATGCGCACTGGGCGATGCCTGTTTGAAGGAAGATCATCACCTTACCGCCGGCGCCTCCTATTTACGTTCATCTACTTATTACCGGGCCGCCCTTCACCGCTATCCTGATCCCACTAACGAACAGGTAAAGCGGCTTACATTGAAAGTGATCAAAAATTATCACACCGCATTAACGCTGTTGGCGGTACCATTTGAAGTAGTATCCATTCCCTATATGGGTACCAGTTTGCCTGGATATTTTTTTCGGGCCAACAAGAAAAAACACCGGAAAGCGCCTGTTATCATTTTTCATTCCGGAAGGGATGCATGGGCGGAAGACAATTTATGGATTGCCGAATATGCCGTGAAAAGAGGCTATCACTGTTTATTATTTGACGGGCCCGGGCAGGGAAAGGTGATCCGTTTGCAGGGAATTCCCTTCCGGCCGGATTGGGAAAATGTAATCAGCCCCGTCGTGGATTTCCTGGAACAGGACAGGGAGGTAGATATCAAAAGAAGTGTACTCATGGGCTTTAGTATGGGCGGCTTCCTGGCGCCCAGGGCGTTGACCACCGAAAAGCGGATCAAATTATGTGTGGCCAACCCGGGCGTATTAAACTGGGGCGAGAGTGTATTTACTTCCCTGAATTTCCTGATCCCCCAATTGATGCCTGTTTTTTTTGCCGGCGACTACGACTTGTTTGATGAGAAAATGAAAGCGTACATGGAAGAAAATGCTTTTATAAAATGGGGAATTATAGATGAGATGTGGAAACATGGTACCGGTAAACCATCCGAACTGTTGCTCAAACTACAGCAATACAGTAATGTAGATATTGTCAGCAATATCAGTTGCCGTACGTTGGTGGTAGATGGTACCGGGGAAGAGTTTTCCAGGGGACAGGCGCAGAAATTGTATGATGCACTCGTTTGTCCGAAAGACTTTATACTGTTTACGGAAGAAGACACCGGTTATTTGCATTGCCAGCCCGGAGCGCTGTCTATCAGCTATACGAGGATCTTTAACTGGATAGATAAGTATATATAGCAGCAGCCAAAACTATCTGGAATAAAAAATGCCGGCACGTTCATCAGTGCCGGCATTTTTATTTTCAGATAATTTTATTTCCAACCGCCTCCAAGATCTTTATAGATATTAATCACTGCATTCAACTGTTGCTTCTTTGTTTCTATCAGGTCGAGTTTGGATTCTAACGCATCCCGTTGGGTCATCAGTACTTCCAGGTAATCTGCCCTGGCCGATTTGAACAGGTCGTTGGAAATGTCGATGGATCGGGTGAGCGCATCTACCTGTTTTGACTTCAGGTCGTAGCTTTTTTCCAGGTTGTTGATACTGGAAAGTTGATTGGCTACTTCGAAGTAGGCATTTAGAATAGTGCGCTCATAGTTATACATGGCCTGTAGTTGTCGTGCGCTGGCGTTGTTAAACTCTGCCTTGATCGCATTCCTGTTAATGAGCGGCCCTGCCAGGTCTCCGGCCAGCGAGTAAAGCAACGACTCCGGAAGTTTGAACAGGTAGGATGGTTTAAATGCCTGCAATCCGAGTCCTGCCGTAATACCGAGGGAAGGATAAAATTCGGCCCTGGCAATTTTTACATCCAGCTTCGCTGCTGCTAATTCCAGTTCCGCTTTTTTGATGTCGGGACGATTGGCCAGCAGTTGTGCCGGGATACCGGTGTTTACGGTAGGAGGCAGCGAATTTAGGAAGCTGCTCTGATCGCGTGCAATCTCCTGCGGATACCTGCCCAACAGGAAGTTGATCCTGTTCTCTGTTTCTTTTATGTCCTGGAGAATGTCGAATTCCAGGCTTTGCGATTTTAATACTTCGGCCTGAAATTTCTGTACCGCCAGTTCCGTTACACGGGTGGCTTCTTTCTGCACTTTTACAATCTCCAATGCATTTTTTTGCAGGTCGATGTTTTGTTTTACAATGGCGAGCTGGTTGTCGAGCGCCAGTAGTTCGTAATAGGAATTGGCAATTTCTGCGATGAGGTTAGTCAGCACAAAATTTCTGCCTTCCACGGTCGACAGGTACCTGGTTACCGCAGCTTTTTTAGCATTATGCAGTTTTTTCCAGATATCTACTTCCCAGTTGGCATACACGCCAATATTCAAATCTCCCAATGGGTCGGGAAATTCTTTGCCGGGTGTAATTTCTGTGGAGGCATCGCCCGCGCCCTGGCTGGTATACCTGCCCACTTTTTCAATGCCCGCGCCGGCCTTTACGCCAACGGAAGGCAGCAGTGCCGCGTGGCGGGAACGGATATCGTTCCTGGCAATTTCTACTTCCTGTAAGGTGATCAGCAGCTCCTGGTTGTTTTTCAGTGCGGTGTCGATCAGGCTTACCAGGTTTTTATCGGTAAATAAGTTCCGCCATTGTATGGAGGACATATTGGCCGTATCCTGGTTATTATCATAGGATACGGGAACCGCTCTGTTCTCCGTTACCGGCATGATGGCCGGCACGCGGCAACTGGCCACTGCCAGGCAAAGACCCAGCAGGCCAATACCGCTTTGTATCCTGAATTTATACATTGTGATCTATTTCTTCTGTTAACGGATTTTCTTCTTCTTCTTTTACAAGCGCATGCCGCTCTGCTATCCTGCCAAATATGTAATACAGTCCGGGTATGACAAGCACCCCGAAAATGGTTCCGAAAAGCATGCCTCCTGCGGCGGCTGTACCGATGGTTCTATTACCCAAAGCACCCGGGCCTGAGGCTATCACTAACGGAATCAATCCTGCAATAAAGGCGAAGGAGGTCATCAGGATAGGACGGAATCTCACCTTCGAACCTTCCATGGCTGCTTTCAGCACCGATTCCCCGGCACGATGCCGCTGTACGGCAAATTCCACGATCAGTACCGCATTTTTACCGAGCAAACCAATCAGCATCACCATCGCTACCTGTGCATAGATGTTGTTTTCCAATCCCAATAATTTCAGGAGGAAGAATGCACCGAATATACCGGGCGGCAGTGAAAGGATAACTGCCAGTGGCAGGATAAAGCTTTCATACTGCGCGGCGAGGATCAGGTATACGAAACCAAGACAGATCAGGAAGATGTAAATAGCCTGGTTGCCCTGTGCTACTTCATCTTTGGAAATACCTGCCCAATCGATGCCGAACCCTCTGGGTAACGATTTCTTAGCCACCTCATTGATGACGTTAATGGCTTCACCGCTGCTGTATCCGGGGGCGGCGGCACCACTGATTTCTGAGGCGTTGTACATATTATGCCGCGTAATTTCCGACAGGCCATATACTTTTTCCATTTTCATGAAAGCGGAGAAAGGCACCATCTCATCGCGGTCATTCTTTACATATAACTTCAGGATATCGTCGGGTAAAGCCCTGTATTGCGGGGAGGCCTGTACGATTACTTTATACTGACGGTCAAATTTGATAAAGCTGATTTCGTAGTTACTACCCACCAGTGTGGACAAGGTGTTCATGGCATTATCGATGCTCACGCCTTTCTGCTGGGCAATGTCATTGTCTACCCGCAACATATACTGTGGGAAGCTGGCGCTATAGAAGCTGAATACTGATGATAGCTCTTTGCGTTTGCTTAGTTCTTTTACAAAATCGCGGCTCACCGTTTCCATTTTCTTGTAATCGCCGGACCCTGCTTTGTCGAGCAGGCGTAGTTCGAAACCGCCGGCAGCACCGTATCCCGGTACAGCGGGTGGCTGGAAGAATTCGATGGTAGCGCCGGTAATGTCTTTGGATTTTTCTTCCAGTTCGGCAATGATTTGCTGCACCGAATGTTTCCTTTCTTCCCAGCTTTTCAGGTTGATCAAACAGGTACCGGAGTTGGAGCCTGTTCCTTCCGTCAGGATTTCATATCCTGCGAGGGAGGACACAGATTGTACGCCTTCAATGCCTTCGGCCACTTTCTGCAGTTTTTCCGCTACCTGGTTGGTTCTTTCCAGGGATGACCCTGGTGGTGTTTGGATGATGGCATAGAACATCCCCTGATCTTCGTTGGGAATAAATCCGGACGGCACGCTGCTGTTCAGGAACCATACACCGGCACAGAAAGCGATGAGCACCAGGAAGGTAACCGCCCTTCTGTCAACGATCTTGCCCAGCAGTTGCTGGTATTTTCCGGAAGTGCGGTTGAAGGTATTATTGAAGCCGTCGAGGAATTTGTCGACCGGGTTTTTCTTTTTCGGTTTTCCATGATTATTTTTCAATATCATGGCGCACAGGGCTGGCGTCAGTGTCAGCGCCACCACACCGGAAAGGATAATAGCGGTAGCCATGGTGATGGAAAACTGGCGGTAGAATATACCTACGGGGCCCGACATGAATGCCACCGGGATAAATACCGCTGCCATCAAAAATGTGATGGCAATAATAGCGCCGGCGATTTCATGCATGGCTTTATGCGTGGCCTTTAGCGCCGAAAGGTTTTCTTCTTCCATTTTGGCGTGTACCGCTTCAATTACCACGATGGCATCATCCACTACCACACCTATCGCCAATACCAGGGCAAACAGGGTGATGAGGTTGAGGGTGATACCCAGGAACTGCATGAATACAAATGTTCCGATAAGGGAAACCGGTACTGCCATGGCGGGGATGATCGTGGAGCGCCAGTCGCCGAGGAAGAGGAATACCACTAATCCTACCAGCACAAAGGCTTCTATCAGGGTATGGATTACTTTTTCAATAGAGGCATCCAGGAATTTGGATACGTCATAGCTGATTTCATAATCCATTCCTTTTGGGAAAGAGCTGGCCTTGATTTCTTTCATCCTGGCTTTTACATCTTTGATTACCTGGCTGGCATTACTTCCGTACGATTGTTTCAATACAATTGCTGCAGAAGGCTTGCCATTCAGGTTGGAGTAGATGTCGTACATGGAGCTTCCGAATTCTACGTCTGCCACGTCTTTCAGGCGGAGTATCTCCCCATTGGGACTGGAGCGGAGGATCACATTTTCGTATCCTTCCTTATTGGTAAACCGTCCCGGGTATTTGAGTACGTATTCGAATGTCTGCGATCTTTTACCGGAGCTTTCACCGGTTTTACCGGGGGAGGCTTCGAGACTTTGTTCACCGAGCGATTTCATTACCTCGTCCGCAGAAATTTTATAAGCCAGCATGCGATCGGGCTTGAGCCAGATCCTCATAGCATATTCGCGGTTACCGAGGATGTCGGCAAAACCAACGCCATCCACCCTTTTCAGCTCAGGCAGGATATTGATATCCGCGAAGTTGAAGAGGAATTTCTGATCTGTTTGCGGATCGTCGCTGTAAAGGTTGATGTACATCAGCATGTTGGATTCCTCACGGGTAATCTTCACACCTTCACGTACTACGAGTGGGGGCAGTTTGTTTACCACCGATGCCACACGGTTTTGCACATTCAGTGATGCCTGGTTAGGATCGGTGCCGAGGTTGAATACCACCTGTATGGAGGCCTCTCCGTCGTTACCTGCATCGGAGGCAATGTATTTCAGCCCCGGAACACCGTTGATGGCTCTTTCCAGGGGAATGATCACTGATTTAATCATTAATTCACCGTTCGCTCCCGGGTATTCTGCCGTTACATTCACCTTGGGGGGTGAAATGGAGGGGAACTGCGTTACCGGTAGCTGGGTAATGGCCAATATCCCGAGGAAAACGATAATAAGCGATATTACGATGGACAGGACCGGTCGCTGTATAAACTTTTTAAGCATTGAACTACTATTAGGAATTGAACGACTATTCCGCTTTTAATCGCAGGTTGGAAATAACTTCTTCGGGTTTCCGGTAGTCATAGCTGATTTTATCATCATCTTTTGCCTTCTGAACACCTTCGAGCAGTATCTTATCATTTTCTGAAATGCCGCTTTTAATCACGTACAGATCCGGCATCTGGCCAATGATGGCGATATTCCTGGATCTTACCACGTTGTTTTTGTCGACTACGAATACATACATCTTATCCTGGATTTCGTAGGTCGCTTTTTGCGGAATGACCAACGCATTCCTGAGTGGAATGGTCATCATCACCTTCCCGGTTTCCCCGTTCTTCAACAGTTTGTCGGGATTGGGGAATCGTGCCCTGAAAGCAATATTTCCTGTTTCATTGTTAAATTCACTTTCAATAGTTTCCACGTCGCCCTTGTAGGGAAGCGGCGTATTGTTGGCTAACAGCAGACTCACCTTGTTGTTACCGCGGCCTTTAGTGTTGGTGGCGTAGTCGAGGTATTCCGGTTCTGATACGTTAAAATAAGCGAACATCTGGCTGTTGTCTGAAAGACTGGTCAGCAGCCCGCCTTCATCGATTACGCTTCCGAGTTTAAACGGGATACGGTCAATGGTGCCATCAAATGGCGCCCTGATTTCGGTGAAGGAGAGGTGGAGTTTGGCGAGGGCCACTTCGGCTTTCGCCTGGTCCAGCTTGGCCTGGGCCATGGCCTGCTCATTTTTTGAAACCACATTTTTATCTACCAGTGTTTTGGTATTCTGCAGTTCTATTTCAGCAGCTTTGGTTTCTGCTTCTGCTTTCTGGAGTTCGGCTTCGTACACTTTGGGCATGATGCGGAACAGCAGCTGGCCGGCTTTTACAAACTGGCCTTCATCTACATAGATGTTTTGCAGGTATCCTCTTTCCTGTACCCGGATTTCAATGTTCCTCACAGATTTAATCTGTGATACATATTCCTTGGTAAAGGCCGTATCAATCTGTAATGGATTGGTAACGGTGTACTTTCCCGCTTCTTCCTTTTCCTCTTTCTTGGATGTACAGCTGGTTAGGTACAACAGGGCGAACATGCCCGTAAACATGACTATTCTATTCATGATATTAAATGGATATTGAGCGATGGCATGGTTGTAAGGCAGAAGATGCCTTAATAAAAATGATATCAGTACACGGCGAAACGGCGGCTACAATGCAGTGGAAGTAATATTCATACAATATACCTCCCTTAGGTAAGCATGATGGCACCTTTGGTAACTGATGCGGAGGCCGATCAGAGCCTTAAAACCCTTTGTGTGATGTATATATCAGACAAATACCCCTTGTAGGATGGCGGGGCGTTACGCGATTTGTACAGATAGCCGGACAGCAATGGGCAGGAGAGCGCCTCATAATACCTGGCCAGTATTTTATATTTTCTTACAAGAAAATTACTCGGATCCTCTTCTTCAATGTCGTCACTCACCATGTACTCTTCTTCCTTATCGATGGTGTTGTCAATAGCCGTGTATTCCAGGCGCTGGCTGGCAGTTGTAAGCCGGTTACCCGTTATTTCTTTTGTTTCCGGCAGGTGATGGGTGGCACTGAAGACATATTCATTTTCGACAGGGGTATGGTGGACAGACTGGTCCTGAGTAGCCGTAAAGGCATATTCGTTCCCTCTTATCAACAGGAAGCACAAATATGTAAAAAATATGGCTACTCTCATTTGGGGACCAAAAGTAATAAAAGTTTGACTGGAAAAAAACCGCAGGGGCTCGCCGGCGCAAGAATTGTTGTTTTTTTAACGCTTGTTGATAATTTTCTACATATGTATATATGTTTAATATTTATGGAAAGTGTAGGTTTTACACATAAAAGCGACCCCAGCAGCATGCTGAGCGCCAGATCCGGTACGTTATCATTTTTTCGCATATCATAGCACAGGGAACCCGCATGCAGTGCGGGTTCCCTGTTTGGGCTTAATATCCGGGGTTATTAAATTTTATTAAAACGTGACTATTTCTCCACTGTATATCCTTTCCCGGTAGCCATGCGAATAATGGATTGGTTGATGGCTGCGCCCAGGTCGTCGGTTTTAGCCGAGGTTTTAGAAATTTCGTCAATATATTTCTGGCGTTGTACGCCCAGGGCTGCTATTTCTTTCTGCACAGTTTCCCGTTCTTTCAATTTTGCGGCTACCAACGCTTCCAGTTCCGCAGGGCTTTTGTCCTTCAGTTCTTTAGGCAATTCGCTTTTGCTGATTTGTTTTAATGCCCCTTTGTCCTGCTTTACCCGGTCGACCAGGTCCCAGCTGTCATTTTTGTAAACAGCTTTTGATTTACTAACAGAACGTTCTACATAGTTGGCGGAGGAGATGGATTTTGCGTTTCGGTCCTGCATCGCCTGGTTTTGCTTTTTTGAATAACCGGCCGCGCCATAAGCGATATAGGTTTGATTGATCCGTTCGTTACAGTCCTCAATCTTTTTGTCGTAAGGGGTTTCAAAAAAAGCTACTTTCCTGTTGGCATCAATATTAAAGTACTGTCCCCGGCCTTTGTCGGCTCCATCTTTCCAGTGGGTTTCTATCCCTTCCCCTTTATCTCCGCAATAGATGGTATTAATGAAAATATTTTTACCGGTCGCCGCGCTGGCGGCTTCCCTGTAGTTGGTGTCTCCCTGGTCGAACGGTTCGTTCCCGGCAATATAAATAAGCCGCATATCTGCCTCGTCTTTTCCCCAATCCAGCTTTTTCACCGCAGTGGCGATCACCGCACCACAAAATTCTGACCCGCCATTTGTCCGGAGGGAGAAGAGTTTTTCGGAGATCAGATCCAGGTCGGTGGTAAGCGGGGTTACCTGGCGGATATAATCGTCGTTGCGGGAAAGACCATCATTACCATATTCATATAATGCAATTTCGATGACAGGGGCTTTTCCTTTGTACTTCAGGGTGGTAAGGGTATTGATGATATTCCACAGCCTTGATTTTGCCTGGTCTATCAATCCATCCATGCTATTGGAGGTGTCGAGCAATAAGGCTACCTGTATGCGGGTATTGTCGGCGGCGGAAGGAGAGGACACAATAACAGCAGGAGGAGTAGCATGAACGGCTTGTTTTTCCGGGAGATATTGACCGGTATGATATTTCCATACCAGGAAACCGGATGCCAGGAGTGCAGTGGCCAATAGTGTCATTTTCATGATGCTTGATTTAAGATTACACTGTGAAAATAACCGGTCTGTTTTGCCCGGGCGGGACCACTTGGTGAAACGATATTTTGAATGGGTGAAATACCATGCTGCCCGTTCTGAAAAACCTTATTTTGCAGCAGAATCAGTTGTTATGATACGCTGTGGTAGTGTTATAGTTATCTTGCTGGGTTGCCTGTTTGTTTATGGAACAGTGGCAGCACAGGACTCTGTTGGCGGCAAACGTGGTGTCTTTCCTGTATCCAAAGCTGCCAGGAACCTGAAAAAATCGCTTTCCAATAATGACAGTGAGCTGCAAACAGCTATTTACTATGAACTATTGGCAAAGGAATTGGCCGGTAAAAGCGACTACGCGAAAGCAGAAGATTATCTTAAAAAAGCGCTGGAGATATATACCCGGCTGCATCATAAAGACGCCGCCAATGTTAGTCGCGCCCTGGCGAAGGTGCAGGAAGAACAAAATAAAATAATACCTGCTATACAAAATTACCAGTCGGCCGCCGACCTGACAAAAGATAAAGCACTGGAAAACGTCAACTTCAACGACGCCAACCGGCTGCGCAACAATACTAACCCCCAGGCACAAACGAATTACGCGCAATCCAATGTGGCCATTTTCGAAAAGGAAGGACAGAAGGAAGAAGCCGCAGATGCCTATAAGCAGTTGGGTAACAGCCAGCTGCTGCAGAATAATAAGTCCGACGCCATTGCCAGCTACAGAAAAGCCATCGAGAAAACTGACAACACCCGGGAAATTGCAGATATCAGCAAGAAGATTTCTAAAGTATATGTTGCCGACAACAAAATTGATGAGGCGATCCGCCTGAACGAATCCATCCTCGAAAAAGCAAAGGCCCAGCATAATACAGACCTGCAGATCGACCAGGTACGGGAACTGGCGCAGTTGTATGCCGGGAAAAAACAACGGGAGAAAGCCGCCAACCTGCTGGAAGAAGCATATGCCCTGGCATTCAGCAGCGGTAACACATCCAAAACAAAAGACTGTTTGCTGGCGCTGACGAAATACTACCGCGAGCAACAGCAGGAGGGGATGGCCCTTACCCGCTATGATGATTTTCTGCAACACCTGGATACGCTTATCAGGACAGACAGCTCCCTGGTGGATGCGAGCCTGTTCGACATCACAGAAGGAAAGATCAAAGACCTGGAGCGGGAACGGGCATTGCAACTGGCGCTGATTAAGAATAAAAATACACTCAACTACTTCCTGATTGCCTCTGTATTGGCGATGGCGGTACTGCTATTATTTATTGTCCGCTCACTCCGCGCCATCAAAATCAAGAATAAAAAAATTGCCCTGCAGTCTTTACGCCGGGAAATGAACCCGCACTTTATTTTTAACAGCCTGAATAGTGTGAACCAATATATCGCGGAAAGCAATGAAGTGGAAGCCAACAAATACCTTACCTCTTATTCCGGCCTGATGCGTAATGTGATGGAGCATTCCAACAAGGACTTTGTTCCGCTGTCGGTAGAGATTGAGCAGCTAAAAAAGTACCTGGACCTGGAACAGCTGCGGTTTAGTGATAAATTTATATACCTGCTGGAAATAGATGAAGCAGTGGATGGCGATGCTGTCATGATCCCCAACATGCTCATCCAGCCCCACCTGGAAAATGCGGTATGGCATGGACTCCGGTACAAAGCCACCAGGGGCCTGCTTCGTGTAATATTTGAAAAGCAGGGGAAGGAGTTGCAGGTAATAGTGGAAGATGATGGGATCGGACTAACGGAGAGCCATAAACTAAAAACGATTCACCAGAAGGCCTACCAATCCAGGGGGATCACCAACACTACAGAAAGGATCAGTTTACTGAACGATATTTACCACCTCCGGATCCGGTTGCAGATGGAAGAAATAACGCGGGATGGCGCCACCGGAACACGGATCGTGTTGCAATTGCCCTTAATGGACAGAAATGATGCTAGCAGAAAAAATTACATCAGTCATCGTTGAAGACGAGGCCGCTGCGATGGCTGCCTTGCAAAACTACCTGCGGAAATTTTGTCCGCAGGTGGAAATAGTAGGCACCGCTCAAAATAGCCGGGAGGCGATTGTGTTATTACATGAGCTGCGGCCGCAGCTGGTTTTTCTCGATGTGGAAATGCCTTTTGGAAATGCTTTTGATGTGCTGGAAGGCTGCCAGGACATCCCTTTTGAAACTATTTTTGTCACCGCTTTTTCCGAATACTCTCTCAAAGCGCTGAACCAGAGCGCGGCCTATTACCTGTTGAAACCGGTGAGCATAGAAGAGCTGGTGCTGGCAGTGAATAAAGTGCAACAACAATTACATCAGAAACAATGGCTGAACAGGAATCGCATCATCATGGAAAATGCCCGTGAAAGCAATCCGGGGATGCAACAGGTTATCTTGCCTACTCTTGATGGATTTGATGTGGTGAAGATGCAGGAAATTGTGCGGCTGAAGGGAAACGGTAATTTTACAGATGTTTACTTAACCAATGGTACCAGGAAAATGGTCTGCCGTTTTCTCAAACATTTTTCGGAGATGTTACCCCATCCGTTTGTGCGGGTGCATAAATCGCATATCATCAATATCCATTATGTACAGTCGTATCACAAAGGTGCTGGCGGCTATGTTAGTTTGAATGATGGTACCGAGGTAGAAGTATCGTCCGCTTACAAGGATAACCTGTTGAAGGCCTTTCAATAACGCGTTAGGGCAGGCTGTTGCCATGTGCACTGTTGTCGACCATATACGGCCATTTTGTGCCACCTGATGCGGCGCAAAGTAAATGCAGGTCAAGCCAGGTTTGATGAGTTTGACAGGACCATCAGGTTGTTGTCTTCCTTAATTTTTTATAATATTCCCTGATCACTCCTGCTTTATCTTTTTGTATTTTTTTACCGACTTCCCGGCGGGGGCAGTTGGCATTATATTTTGCGCCCCAGTCCATCATTTCAATGATGATGGGCAACAGGTCTATTCCCTTTTCGGTAAGGCTATAGATAAATTTCGACTTATTGGCGGGCGACACCTGTTTCAGGAGGATGTTTGCTGCCTCCAGTGCTTTCAGCCTGCTGACGAGAATATTGGTGGCGATTTTTTCCTCCGATTCCAGGAATTCGCTATACGACAATTTGCCCCGGAGCATGATATCCCTGATAATGAGTAATGACCATTTATCTCCAAAAATGTCAAGGGAACAGCTAATCGGGCAATCAGACCTGAGTTTCTCCATACCGGTTATTTTTTAGAAAAAAAGTACTTGCAGTTTGAAATAACTTTTTATCTTTACTTGCAAAATGCAATAACAAAGATAGCTATTACTTCCACCCAAAAACAAAAAAAATGGAAAACTCAACCAAGCAATTGCTGGACTTCTACTACGAAGGTTTTGCCCGGAAAAGCGGATGGGAATCTGTTATTTCCGACGACTTTAAATTTACCGGTGGCGATATGACCAAAACAGCGCCTACAGTTGGAAAAACGGCGTATATTGAAGTCATCAACCGGTTTTCCCGGGTTTTTCAAACCATGCGGGTAAAGGATATGATAATAGACGGAACGAATGCCTGTGTTATTGGCAGCTACGATTATACGTTTCCCAACGGGGTAAGTATGAATGGAAATGTAGCAGAGATCTGGAAGACGAAGAACGGGAAACTTGACTCGCTGACTATATTCTTTGACACGTTAACTTTTGACCGTAATATTCCAAAGTAATTTTTATCGTTATGGCATATAACGAAAAGCTGGCGGAAAGACTCCGGCAGGCGCTGGTGGCAGCGCCGCAGGTGGAAGAGAAGAAGATGTTTGGTGGACTGGCGTTTATGGTGAATGATAAAATGTGCCTGACTGTGGGCGCCAACAGGATCATGTGCCGCATTGATCCGGATCTGCACCAGGAAGCCATCAACAAAAAAGGTTGTAGTACGGTGGTGATGAAAGGGCGGGAATACCGGGGATACGTGCATGTGAATGAAAATAGTTTACGAACCCCGGCAGCTCTTAATTATTGGGTAGCGCTGGCGCTTGATTTTAATCAAAAATTGGTGTAGGTTAACTCAAATTTATGCTGTGAATTCAACTCAATTGTTATCAAAACACTTCCGCGATGTTCATTTCGGTGGTAACTGGACCAGTGTAAACCTTAAAGATACACTGGCTGGCGTAAACCGGCAACAGGCAACTACAAAAGTACATGACCTGAACACCATTGCTGTACTGGTTTTTCACATTAACTATTATGTAGCGGCGATTTTAAAGGTTTTTCAGGGACATGCATTAGATGCTCATGATAAATTCAGCTTTGATCTGCCCGCCATTGCCACTGAAGAAGAATGGCAGGCGTTGGTGGATAAAACATTGACAGAAGCGACACAATTGGCGGTTGCCATTGAAAATTTAGCCGAAGAGAAGCTGGTCCAGGATTTCGCTGATCCTAAATATGGGAGCTATTACAGGAATATACTGGGGGTTACTGAGCATACGCATTATCATCTTGGACAGATTGCCATCATAAAGAAAATGGTGCTGGCAGAAAAATAATCTTACAGTTAAAAAGCCAGGGGTTAAATCAACAGATTTAACCCCTTCCTTTTTGATATTTTCTTGCTTATATTTTTACTATTTCCACGCGACGGTTTTTTGCCTTACCTTCTTCGCTATTGTTATCAGCAATAGGTTTATCGGCGCCGAGGCCTTTGGCCTGCAATCTGCCTGCATCAATGCCTTTGCCGGTTAATGCTGTTTTCACGGCGCCGGCCCTGTCTTCCGACAGCTTTTTATTGTGTGCTGCTTCGCCGCTGTTATCGGTGTGACCTTCAATTGCTACTTTTAAACCTGCATTGCTGGTCAGTAGTTTCTGAATTTCGTCGATAACCGGCTGGGATTCGGATTTGATGGTGGCTTTGTCTGTATCGAAATTGATGTACAGGGCTATATGGCCCTTAGCATCCAGTTCCTTCTTCATCTCGTCTGCTTTAATCAGGGAAGCAGTGCTTTTGAAAGGCTTTGTTTCGAGGATCATCCAGCAGGCAGAAGAACCATCGTCGGTAGGCGTTGTTTGTATCCAGATATTTTTATCGGCGCGACGGATAAGATAGGTAGTGGAAACAGCGGAACCGATGAATCCATAGCCATCCATATAGGTCAACTGGTTATTTTTTGGAATGGTATAGGTAGAATCGTTGGGGATTTTCATTTCTGATACTTTCACACCGCCAACACCGGTGATAATTTCCTCCAGGTTTTTGCCCAGTTCAAGGTCGCTGTAGGATTTTCCTTCTTTGGCCTTTATCCTGCTGTAGAAGATCTTTCCTTCCGGTTTCTCAAAGTGATCCTTTACCCAAAAATAGACGACGTCATAATTCTGGATATCATGCTTCGAGAAATTCTGGTAGTTCTCGGGCAGGTTGAAATAGGGGAAGGTGCCCAGTGGTTTATCGGACACCGGGATTGTATTGATGTCGAATGTGGTGGCCGGCGCAGGTGCAGCAGCTACTTCCCGGGCAGCGGGAGCCGGTTGTGGAATGGCGGTGCTATCTGCTGCATCGGATGGCTTCTTTTTTGAATTGCACGCAAAAAGAGCACAGGCCATTGCCGCTATTGTTAGAAATCGAAGATTCATATAGGCTTTATTTTATTTGGAGATAGATATAATGATGTAAGGATAAAATGTGATTAACAATATCCGCCGCCCGCAATGCTATCACAAAGGTTACATGCTACTACATGGCGTTTTAATTCCGGATGTGAATTTCCGGTATTAAGTTGGATTTTCAAAATCAGGTATCCTGTGTATCTCCGCTGCCTTATTTAATCTTTTATTCTTACATAGGTGGCTGACCCGCCGTCCATTAACATTTCACCGTTGTCTCCGTAAGGGTAGGAGCTGAGTGTTAACGTGTCATTTATTATGGTGAAGATAGTACGGGTAGATCCATTATTAAAGCGGATCAGATTTTTTCGTTCACCATCATATGGCGCTATGGCACTGGACAGTTGGAAGGCGCCGCTATCCAGCGTCTGACCACGGTGAATATTCTTAAAATGGTCACCACTGCTGAACGTCCACATGGAGCCATTTCCGGGATCAAAGGTAGCATATGGGCCAAGTGCAGGAGACGAGCTCCTGATTTCCCAGCTGCCCATCAGGGGGGCGGAAGAAGGTGTCGGGTTCTTGTCTTTTTTACAGCTTAGAAAATGAAAAGTGAGCAACAGTAAGAGGAAGGAGGTAAAATAATACTTCATAGCATGGATTTTAATGTTCATCCAGTGAAACGAAGCAAATCCTCAAATGTTACACCACGCCTACTTCCCCGTAATCGCAGCTGCCAGTAAAGAATTGAATTGCGCCGGCTGTTCCAGCATGGGATAATGCCCGCTGCCGTGAACATAATATATTTTGTAAGGAAGATGGTGGGCTACCAAACCTGTGGTGTCGGTAGGCATATAATCACTGTTTACCAGCAACAGGGTTTTGTTTAATGTTGTCAGGGCTTTGACCTCATCCAGTTCTTCGCTGCCCGTAATGGTAGTAGTACCGATAACCGGATCAGTTTGGGCAATATCGTTCAATACCCTTTTGCGGATTGAATCGGCGGTGGTAGCGGAAAATAATTCCTTGCTGAAATAAGAGGTAGCTGTTTCCCTGAAGTGTTGTTTCAATTGTTCCGTCAGCTTAGCATATTCTTCTTTCTGCTGTGGTGTTGGGGTTGCGGCCACACCTACTCCCTTAAAGTTATCTACTCCAATCACACCTATTACTCTTCCCGGTGCATGAATGGCGGCAGATAACACAATATCACCGGACATGGAATGGCCTACCAGGAAAGCATTTTTTATATCCAGGCGTTCCAGCAGGGTATCGATATCGCTGCCATAGATATCTGTGGTCCATAGGGTTCTGTTTTTCCCCGATTCGCCAAAACCTGGGAGGTCAAGGGTAACCACCCGGTACCTGTCTTTAAAAAAAGCTACCTGGTTATCCCAATACGATTGGTTGATGGCCCAGCCATGCACAAATACCAAAGTGGTATCTCCCTTGCCGGTATCTTTGTAAGCGATTTTTACACCTTTATTTTCGATGACCGGCTTTTCAGGGGCAGCAACAGGTTTTTTATCTGTGGTGCCGCATGCACATTGCAATACAGCGGCAGCGATTCCTGTTATCAGGCAGCAGATAGATGTTTTCATACAGATGGTGTTAAGGGAGGGTTGTTTAACCATTACAAGTTAACGAAAAACCTTTACTGGTCATCATAGAAAAAGCCTCCTGGTAAATATTCCCGGAGGCTTTTTCTGCGATCAACATTTTATCAAAATGCTCCTAGCTCCGCCAGCACCGCATAATGCGAACCGGCGTAATTAGAAGCCGTTACTATTTTAATATACCTGGCACTCACCGCAGCGCCGAAACTGATGTATTGTTTACTGTTTACGTTAGTGAGCGTATAGCTGCCACGGGAAGTATAAGTGATATTATCCGTACTGGTATACACGGAGATATCTTTCAGGGAGCCATTCAGGTTGGATCGCTGTAAAAATGCAAGGCCATTGATATTTTGAGTGGCATTCATATTCACGATCACCGTGTGGGGATGCGCCGGCTGCACGGTTTTCCATTGTGTGTGCCAAACGGTAGCCTGGTTATTGTCCAGCAGGTTGGTGGCGGGGCCATCATCTTCCTGGCTGCTGACAGACGTAATTGTCCAGGCCGATTTATTGAGTTCATCTTTGGTGCTGATATCCAATACCGGTTCGTTATTCACGAATGTGTACGGATAGGATATTTCCGTTGAAGAACCGTTGGTATACAGGAAGCGGATACGCAGACTGTAATTACCTGTTTTTTTCTGCAGTTCACTAACCGGCATGCTCACATGGAAGCTGTCGCCCAACGGCGCCGCTACCCATGGCACTGCATCATAGTCGTTGCCACCTTCCGGATCGTTATAGATGTTCACATTATTCACCGTTTGTGTGGCCGCAAATTTCACATTCAGTACAATATTGCCGCCCGTATAATTTGCCTTGATGGTATTGATGGTGGTACTACCTCCGCCATAAAAACCAGTACCGGTACTGCTGCTGAATACCTGGCAATTATTCAGAATAGCTGCGCTGGCGGCTGTCAGGAATGTAGGGTTTTTGCCGTAGGTGTAGTTACCGCTGCCCATCAATGCCGTGCCTTTAGTAACATCAGCAGCTTCCGAAACTTTTTCTTTGTTATGCGGCAGGTTCAAACCATGCCCGAGTTCATGCATGAGGCCACCGATCCATTTGGTAGCGCGATTGCCCAGCGTTGTATTTTGTCCGAGGTAGCTGGTATCCATTTCGGCATAGTCCAGTGCAAAACACCAGCGTCCGAGCCCGTAGAAAGGAACGCCACCGGGATCGCCATCCGCACCATAGGTGCTGGCGGGCATAATGACCAGGGTATGTTCACTGTGTTTGTCGGCCGGATGAGTCGTAAACCACGCATTTAATTCTCCGATAGCCGTATTACCGCCCCCTTCATACGGATAACCACTTTTAGTTAATGCGCCTTTCACAACGGTGATGTTTACCTTTCCGCTGGAATCCAGCAGGAGTCCGAAGGAGCGGTCGCCATACCCGTAGTAATTCATCCATTTACCATAAAATCGCTGGCCCTGCTGCAATATGCCGTTTAGCCTTGCACGATAGTTGGTGATGGTATCAGCATCGGAGGGCACAAAATAAATAACGTTCAGATCGTAAGCGCTGGCGACCAGGTTTTGAACACCGGCTTTGTTTTTTGATGAAATGGGCTGCAGTTCGCTGTTGACAGCCTGCTTACATGCGCCAGCAAGGGCCGACAATAATACCATGCCTGCTAACAGGGAATTCAGGTTTTTCTTTTTCATTGTTCGGGTTTATTGATGAAGAAAGACAGTAAGAAACGTCAGATTTTGGTTTAGATATTAGTGGGTTACATTGCTCACTCAATTCGCTACGTCGGTATTTCTAAATTAGGGAATACTTTTGAAATGAACAAACGGGCATAAATGTTTTATCTTCATCCTCCTAATCAACCTGCTGATAAAACAAACAAATGGACAAACTCAACTGGGGAATCATTGGCTGCGGCGATGTAACAGAGGTAAAAAGCGGCCCTGCTTTTAATAAAGTGCCGAATTCTTCCCTTGTAGCGGTTATGCGCCGGGATGCCGCTAAAGCGAAGGATTATGCACAACGGCATGGTGTGCCGAAATGGTATGATAATGCGGAACAACTGATTAAAGATCCTGAAATAAATGCGATATACATAGCTACTCCGCCATTGCAACATGAAGCATATACATTGCTCGCTTTGGCAGCCGGTAAACCGGTGTACGTAGAAAAGCCGATGACATTAAACGCGGAAGCCGCAGCACGAATGAAAGCCGCAGCTGATAAATATAATGTGAAACTCAGTGTGGCGCATTACCGCAGAGCACAGCCTATGTTTTTGAAAGTGAAACAACTCCTGGCTGATCATGCTATCGGCGATATCCGGTTTGTTTCCCTCCAAATGCTGCAGCCTCCGGCTTCCAATCTCATCGCTGCCTCAGCTGTTAACTGGCGTCTCGATCCGGCGGTATCAGGAGGAGGCTTGTTTCATGACCTCGCACCACATCAGCTCGACCTGATGATCTATTTCTTTGGAAAAGTAAAGCAAGCCACCGGCATCGCTGTTAACCAGGCCTGCCTTTATCCTGCGGACGACCTGGTAACCGGGCAACTGCTGTTTGAGAATGGCGTTGTTTTTAACGGCACCTGGTGTTTTACAGTTGCGCCGGACAACAGCAGGGATGTTTGTGAAATAACCGGCGCCAACGGCAGTATCAGCTTCCCGGTATTTGGCAGTAAGGTGATTCTTCGCAGAGATGGCCAAACGGAGGAGTTTATTTTTGATCTGTTGCCACATGTACAACAACCTATGATTGAAAAGGTAACCAACTACTTTTTGGGCAGGGGAGAAAATCCATGCTCAGCAGCAGATGCGATAGCGTCGATGCAGGTAATGGATAGGTTTACAGGGAAGTAGTTAGCGTAAACAAGTCACAAAATGCGTAATCCCATCAGAAGGAGCAGGAATATTGGCACTTTATTTCTTTTTAACCTTCAGCGCCGCCTTTTCAGCATTTACCTGTATCCTGAATTTGATCATTTTTGTGATCAGCTTTAAAGGCATGGGCTGGTCAATGGGAAATTGAACCGATCCTTTCCCGGTTTTATATACCGACAATTCTTCTTTAAATTTCTCCGTTGCCGGGGGAATGGGGTAGAAGCCAATATGATTTTTGTAAGCCGCAAAATAAGCCAGGTACCCATCTTGTTTAAATGCAGGCATACCATAGCTGATCGCTTCTGTTGCATCGGGGGCTGCTTTCCGAATGGTAGCACGCACCTGGTTCAGCACCTGCTGAATCTCTTCGGGGAAACCGGCAATGTATTGGTCAATGGTAGTGATCTCGGTAGCTTTCATGATTGTCGACGTTATGAATGTTGAAATGCATATTGCAAATCTAGCTCTTCGCAGCGGGATCAACCGGGTATAAAAGCGACATTATATAGTGCAGAATGCGACAAATGTTTGTCCAAAACAACAACGCCCCGCATTGCGCGGAGCGTTTTCCTGTTTATGCTTTTGGGTCTATCCATTGCTTTCAACAATTCGCTTCAGCAGCGCCAATATCACCGGTTGTATTTGCAGCTCCCACACCAGCTCGTCGTCGGGAATCTGGCATACCAGTTTGTTGTCGTTAAACGACATCCCGTTTAGCACCCTTCTTTGCTGCGGATACTTTATGAGGAAGTTTTCTTTTGGATCAAAATAGATCGTCAGGAAATCTTTTGACACGCCCTCCTCGAATTTTATCAGTTTAATCCTCGTAAGCCGCTGTTTCTCATATTCCACATATACTACATCGCGATCATTGTTATGAACGATATCCAGGTTACTAAGGTCATTTTCTTTCAAAAATTCATAAAGGGCATTATCTGCTTTATACTTGCTGCTGATTTTATAATGATAATCTACGTTATCGAGCACGGTATCAAACTCAAAGGAACCGGCACCAAACGTAAGGTTGGTCACAGGCCTTGGATCAGCTTCCCCATATGGGTTCTGGTCTATATCAAATGTTTTGCTTTCTTTATTAAAATATAGTTTTTCCCCTGAAATAAAGAACAGTTCTTCGATCCTGCGGTCGTAACTAAAAATCAGTCCTTTTGATTTTGTTTCTTTTACTTTTTTCTCCATACTAGTGATGTTTTGTTGAATGGGATTCCAGTTTATCCCATGCTTCGTTGGATCGTTTTACCGTTCCCATTTTTTGTCTTAAGAGTGCCTGCAGGTCCGCCTGTGCCGCATCAAATTCGGTATGGTTAATCGTCAGGTGATCTACAATCACATTCGCTTTTGTTACCGGGAATGTTACGCTGTTGGCGCCACCTTCTTTTAGGTGGTCAAACATCTGCGTACGGCATTTGGTACACATACCTACCGGTGCATCACCGTCAATAGAAAAGTGACCGTTTACATCGTGGATCACCACATCTTTTCCTGCGAGCGCGCCCTCTTTATTTAAAGCATCCAGTCCCCGCATTTCTGCATGGACCTTATTTTTTGATGATAGTGTTACGGATTTGTCGCCCGCGGTAACGGTAGCAGTGGCTCCCCTCATTTTCCCGGCAGCCATGAGTCCGAACTGATCTACGAGGGCGTTCGGATCTTTTACATAGCCGTATAATGTAAAGCCTCCTGTAAGACCAATAGGGTCCTGGCTCAGGTAAATGCCTGCTTCGGGTGAGTAGTAACGGAAGCGGTTATAGGCTAATCCGGTTTCCTCATCCACGTACTGACCCTGATAAAGATAGCTACAAAAAGCTTTATTTCCATGCAGTGTTCTCACCTTGCCATAACAGTCCAGTTCCCGTTCCCATACCTTATTGCCGGCTGTATCGTAGGCCTGTACCGGTGTGCCGAGGTGGTCGGCAATAATGCTGTAGGCGGCGCTGTTCTCCAGTTTTGCGCAAGGCACAAAGGTACCTTCTTCAAATACCCAGGTAATGAGTTGCTCCACGGGCTCTTCCTGTTCCTGCAGGCTACCTTCTGCGTTGGCGCCCAGATGCGGCGGATACTCACCCGTATACTGCCATTCATGTAGTGGTACGTTTCTGTCCCACAACCACCGGGTTACTTTATTTTGTTGCTTGTTCACTTTGGCAATGCGGCGGCCCAATGGGTCATAACTGAAAATAATTTCCTTTCCCGCGGGTGTTTCCACGCTTTGTAACAATCCGTCTGCATTCCAGTGATATGCCCAGCCGGTGCGGCTTCCTTTCGGGGTGATCCCATGCGCTTTGGTGAAAGCTTGTTTATCGTTGGCGCTGGCGTTGGTATTTTGTCTGAACTCCTTGAACAACAGGTTGCCTTCACCATCATAATGATAAAAATAGTCGGAACAGGATACCAGTCGCCCGCCTTTGCTGTATACCCTGTCTTTACGTGCCGGTGTGGTAAACAGGTTTCCCATTTTATCCGGTACGCGATAGATGGTTTCCGCTGCACCGGCCCGTTGTTGGGAATAGGTGGCGCTGGCGAGGTTATCAAATTCATCGTAGGTAAAACTGGTCTCTTTTCCCGAAAGCTCATGCACCATGCGCCGCAGCTGCGATTGCCGTCCCCATTCATACCGGGTGTTGCTGCTTTCTATATTGTGCCTGCCGATAGATTGACGGGTGATCCGGCCTTGTTTATCCCGCTGTGTTTTTATCAGCAGGTCGCCGGTCAGTGCACGCTGCATTTCCGCGCCTTCGTTGTTGCGCTGCCACTCCGCTTTCCAGGCAGTGATATCACCGTCGCCGGTTTCCATACTTTCCAGGTAGCCGGCATCATTGTGGGTGAGGTTGATGGCGGCGCCGAGGCTGCTGCCAATAAAGCTGCAGTCGCCGTTACCGGAATAGCTGCGGGTAACGCTGTGTGCGCCCTGCGATTCATTAACCACCCGGCCGCAGAAATCGCGTTGTATGATGATGGCGCCGTCCTCATTAAAGGCGCCGGTTATTAATCCATCTGCATTGTAGCGATAGGCGGTAACGCTGCCGTCGTACTGTTCCATTCTGACAGCGTTGCCGCGACCGTCATATTCGTAGGCAGTCCACCGGTTATCCGGCCGAAGCACTTTTTTTACACGCCCTGCGCCATCCCGCTCGTAGCGCCGATGTACGCCATCAAAACCCCATTCGTTGATAATGTTACCATTGGCATCTGGCTCCAGGCGATATAACTCACCGCCTTCATTGGCAATACTGCGCAGTTGCAGTTCCGTATCATAGTTGAACCGCACATTCACTCCATGCTGGGTTCTGCCGGTTAATACGCCTAATGGTCCATAGGAAAAACCTACCTGCCGCTGGCCATCGCCGGCGTTAACGAGATTATCTGATGCATCGTAGGTAAAATGATGGTGGCTGCCGTCGGCTTCTTCCATATCAATCATATTGCCCACCGCATCATAATTATAGGCGTACCAGTAGCCTGTTTCACTGGTTTCTCTTACCAGCCGCCCCAGGTCGTCGAATTTCCAGTTAAACTGTGTCCCTCCCGGTTGTGTGAGCCGGGTAAGATTGTATTGATCATCATAGGCCAGCTCAATGATCCGGCCGCTGCTGTGAATAATGGTTGTCAGCAAACCATCCCTGTAGCGGTATTGCAGGAAGTTATGGTTCGGCAGTGTTTTCTTTACCAGCAGGCCGTCGTCGTTATAGTTCCAACGGATTTGCATACCACCGGGACTTTTAACGGATACTGTCTGCAACCACTCGTTGTAAATGTATTGGGTGGATTCCCCATTGCCATTTATCTGTTTGTTGACTTTGCCGTATTCATCGTAGTCAATTTTTTCGGTGATGCCTTCCGGGTCTACCACTACTACCAGTTCTCCGGATTCATTGTATTGTTGGAGGGTTACGCCGCCCTGGTCATTAATGATTTTGTAGATCAGGTTGCTTTCATCATAGAAATAGGTAGTCGTATGCCCGAGGCTGTTAGTGGCAGTTGTTTTTCCGTTCTCATAGCGCGCGTGGTATTCCAGTACGCCGCCATCGCCCCAGGTGTGCACGCAACGGGCGTTGTCGCCGCTGCCTTCATATTTCCAGTAAAAACTGAGCCCGCTTTGATTGGTTAATTTCACCAGCAGATGCCCATGGTAGAAAAATTGTTTATGTGCATTCACCGCATTGGTGGTGCTGCTTAAATTGGCATCATCGTCGTAGGTATAGCGAACCAGGTGTACCACGGTTGCCGCATTCCGGGTATCGATACTTTCAATCCGGCCCTGTTCATCGGTGGTTACCTGTAATATCCGGTGGCTGCTGTCTACGATCTGCCGCAGATAGCCTTTCGCGTTATAATGAAACTGTATATTGAATCCGGCGGTGTCGCGGATTTCCGCCAGCATATGGTTGCCATCGCCGGTAGCCCTGCTGCTGAAGCGGTAGGTGGTTCGTGTACTATCCTGCAGATAATAACCGCTGTTGTCGCGCCTCCACCACAATTGTTCTGCCCGGTTATAAAAGTGGTCGTCCGGCCGGAGCGCCGGCATCACGGTTTCGCGGCCATCCGGCAGGCGTACGCTGAAATAGCCGTTCTGAAGATCGTATATGCTCATGTTATAACTGTGATGCCAGTTATAACCCAGCGGACCCGGTACGGCCGCATCACTGTAGTAGGTACGCTTCCATACCAGCGGAATGGGACCGGGTAACTCAAAATCTATATTGGAAGAAAACACACGGCCGCTGGCGGCATCTACGGGTTCTCCAAAGAATTTGCATTTGAAATTCTGTAACATGTTGGCCAGTTTTGGAAACCGGCTTTCAATTTTATCGATTACTTTTTGCAATACGGCGCCCGCCGCTTTTGATAATCCTTTTAAGCCCAGTTTAAACATCAGCTGAAACAGGTCTATAGTAGGTGGTCCGCCTACCAGTACTGGCTTACCGGCAGAAGTCATGATCAGCAATACGGAGGTGGGGGCCATCAGCGCCATAGCGGTACTCTTTTTATTAAGCCGTGGCGGAGAGGGCAGGCCTACCAGGTTGCAGGACAAAGCCGGGTGAAACTGTGTGGAAAAAGGACCTCCATCTGCCAGCACGGTAGAGCTGCCCATCCACATTTCGGAGGCCGCTTTGGGCTTTACGATGGGAAACGGCAGGTGCGCAATAAATGCAGGCAGATGAAAAATGGTGGTGCCGGCATTAGCGATCCATTGGTTATGTACTTTCACCGAAGGACTGAGGGCATGTACCAGCATTTGCGCGGTGGCAGCCAGGGAAAATGGCTGTGGCGGCGGCTCCTTGCCTTCTTCCACTTCCGGGGGCGGCGGAGGAGGGGGCACCACGCTGGCAATGGCTGCCATAATAGCGCCCATAATATCGAAAATCATCCCGATGTGCGGTACCGGCAACAAGGGGGAAGGAGGAAAAACGGAATCATGAAAATCTATGCCTATACCCAGGTCAAAATATTTTGCAGCCGGCATGCCCGGAAAGGCAGGCAGGATACTGGCCATGCCTTTTTGTATGTGATCGAGCGAGTTTTTCTTCTCTGCAAACAGTTCTCCAAAACCTTTGTTTTCTACTGCCATGGTTTATCAATAAAGAAGATCAAACAATGTGACTTGCATGCAATCATTTCTGATGTTTTCTGAAACAACTCAGGGCCCTGTCATTATTGGTTCGTTGTATTGGTTTTTCAGTCTTTTTTCTCAGGCTGTTGACAAGCGGGTTGCGTATGTTGTTGAATTGGTTAACAGTATTCCAGATATGATTGTGTACACAAATTAATTCGTCGTCCTGAATATAACAAATTAAATTTTATCTTTATCCCGTCCGGTTTTACGTCATGTGAAAAAAGGAATATCCACGGAGCGCACGGACCTTATTTTTATGACACATACTGCAACGACGACCCACAACGGAAAGCTGATCGGACTCGACCATCTGCGGGCTTTGGCTATTACCATGGTATTATTTTATCACTATCGCATGTTCGGGCATCCCGGGTGGCTCGATAAAATGATTGGATTTGGATGGACGGGGGTGGATTTGTTTTTTGTGCTGAGTGGTTACCTGATATCATCGCAGTTATTTGCCATCATGGTGCAGGGAAAGAAGATAGCTGTTTCTGAATTTTATATCAAAAGAATTTTCAGGATACTGCCGGCTTATTTCGTGGTGCTCGCCATTTATTTCCTGTTTCCCGCTTTTCATGAAAGAGAAGCATTACCACCGCTCTGGAAGTTTTTAACTTTTACACAGAACTTCGGTTTCGACATAAAGCAATTCGGCACTTTTTCGCATGTATGGTCGCTTTGCGTGGAAGAACATTTTTACCTTTTCTTTCCGCTGGTGTTGGTGGCCGTGAGCCGTTCCGGTATCCGGAAGAAAGGCTGGTTATTACTGCCGGCATTATTTGTTTTTGGATTTCTCGTGCGTTTGTATTGCTGGTACCAGTTTATAGCACCCCGGCTTGGTGCAGATGATTTTTGGATCACCTGGTACAAGCATATGTACTATCCTACCTATACGAGGCTTGACGGCCTGCTGGCCGGTGTTGCTATTGCGGCATTGTTTGCCTTCAGGCCTGTGATAAAGGAAAAGGTCATCCGGCGGGGTAATCTCATGTTGGGCATAGGTATAGTGGTGCTGACCGGCGCCTGGTTTTTGGTGGAGGATCAACATAGTTTTTATGCCTCCATTTTTGGTTACCCTTTGATTGCCGCAGGTTATGGATTGCTGGTAATTGCCGCTGTAAGTCCTTCCTGCTTTTTGTACCGGTATAACAGCCGTATCACGGCCCTGTTGGCCAAATTGTCTTTTGCGATGTATTTATCACATAAGGGAGTGATCCACCTGTTACAGCCGGTGTTGGAAAAAACAGGACTGGATGCAAAGGGTAATATCATGTTTGCGCTTTGTTTCCTTGCGGCCGTAGTTGCCGCTTTAATCCTGAATAAAGCAGTAGAAGCGCCGTTTTTGAAACTCCGGCAAAAGGTGCTTGGGAAAAAGAAGGAGAGGATACAGCATCGTACACCGGCTCCCGCCGGGGTCATGGCAGATCAGTAGACAGCCAGTTGCAGCCTGGATAATAATCTTTCCCGGGAAACGGTATCTGCTTTACGGGTCCATATTTCGTGGCTCAATGGCGCTATGCAATCCAGTTCACAGAATCCCATCCGCTTAATGGTACGGCCGGTTTCAATCACATCTGCGATGGCATCTGCCATGTGGAGGAATAAGGCGGCTTCATGAGCGCCTTCCATATGGATGATGCGTGCCGACATGTTATTGGCAGCCATATACTGTTGCGTAATGGCGTCAAATTTTGTACAGATCGTTTTTATATGTGAGAGAGGAATCAGCCTGGGAGCGATCACCGACAGGCGGCATGGCTGCAATGGCAACTGCAGCAGGCAATACAGCGCGGCGAAGTGGTATTCCCGGAACCATACGCTACTGCCAATGGCAACGTCTATATGTCCCTGTTCCAGCATCCAGGACATATCGCGGCTGCGTACAGTCGCCAGCGTTATATTGGCGGTAATATCATGGTATACCGGTACTTCCCCTTTCCAGAAGCTGTGCATGGACGGGGTGTCCGGCATCTTAAGGGATGACAGGGATTCGGTAAATCCCCGTCCTTTTCCGATGGCGATCGTGAGGGGTTTGCCAGGGATGCCGTGTAAACCCGGAGGATGCAGCTGCATATCTTATAAATTAGTAGCCCAATCGAGCAGTCTGGCCAAACATTCTTCCCTGCTGTACTGATCTGTTCTGAGAATATTTGCGCCAAACTGTTTCCCGATACTTAAATATTGTTCCTGGTAGGCGGTATGATAAGCCGTGGTATATTTTTCTTCTGTCCTTTCTCCCAATCGCTGCAGGGTGGTGTCAATGTCCGCATAACAGAGCGTGGTGGGGGGAACGGGCAGCCAGTCCTTCCAGAAGGAAGAAGGGATCAGGGTGAAGATGGTCATCCAGTGCCGGTCGAACACCAGTATTTCCTGGTGTTTGTTTTCCTGCAGGAGTGCATTGATGGCCGCTTTTCCCAGGTCGGCCACCCGTTGAAAATCTTTTTTTTCTGCTGAATCGATCAGGGCGGCGCCTGTTTTTCCTCCGAAGGGACGGAGGTAGGTACCCCCGGTTTCCTGTGCCAGTAAGGTCGCCATCGTGGTTTTACCGGCGCCGTCATGTCCGTCTATGGCCAGTATCAGTGGCCCCTGTGTATTACTCATACTTCTTTTACCGCTATTTTATTGACGGGGGAGTAACTGTACATTACCTTCTCTTTCATCCAGTTTTACCTGGTATTTCCCCGGGCCTTTCTGGCCAGCTTTGAGAATGGCGCCTGCTGCGCGGTTCAGCTTTATCAGTCCTCTTGCGGATGCCGCTTTGGAAGGGCGTTTATCCGTAGCCGTTGGATAGATAACTACTTTGTCCTTTTCTACGGCAAAGCCTATACGCTTGCCCTGTCCTTTTTCGAATTTCAGCAGCTTCCGCGCAGTGGGAGGAAGGGTGATCATGCCGGCAGGTGAAATAGCCCTGCTGCTCAGGTTTTCTTTGAATGTAGTAGCCATGTTTTTATTTTTTTAGTGAGATATATTGCCGGGATAGGCCGCTACCCCGGGTGTATTGAACATAGAGGAATAGGCTTTTTCGTAATTCTCGTATAACTTTTCCGGTGCCGCCCCTTTGCGCCAGAGGTCTTTGTCCATAGATTCGGCCTGTTCGGGGTGACGGCTGTTCCAGCGGATCCGCATACAGTCGGGGCTGATCTCCCCGTAAATAATCCGGCCGCTGCGGTCTATAAAAATGCACATGTCGATCAGCGTGATCCCTGATTGGAAGAACATATCTTCCAGCCAGAGAAATGTTTCCAGCGCCATTTTTTTGGCGAAAGGTACATCCAGTATCCAGAGGGCGGCGTAGTCGTCGGAGATAGGTTCGTCGGCCAGCCGTTTATCATTTTCATCGGTAAGCGGATGGCGCCAGTCGAAACAAACCACCGGTTTTTCAAAGCGTGTCCAGGATATAACCGGTGCTTGATCCGGCAGGGTAGAAGGGTATTGGGCGGTGTAGAGATACCGGTGTACGGGAGAACCTATATGATATCTTTTGATCCTGGTTTCTATGTTGCAGGTATCTACCAGTCGTTGTACAATAAACAATCCCTGTTCATTTTCTATTTCAGCGAGGAAGGCGCTGGCGGGTGCAAAGGGTTTGTTTTTTCCTTCCACCACCATTTTACGGTATACAGCTGTAGTAAATTTTATGCGGATGGCGTCGGTGCCATCTACCAGTCCATAACGGTTATGTGTATACGAATAAACCGTGGGTTTAAATTTTTCGATCACTACTTTTGGTGTCCAGTATTTGATGATCTTACTTTCTCCTTCCACCAGTAAGGGCAACTGTTCAAAGTCGAAGGGCAGTTTCTGCAGCAGCAGTTCTGCGATAATTTCTTCGGTGGCGTCATCTTCCACTAAAATAGTTTGGTCATCCGTTACCCGGGTCCTGTTGTCTTCCATTACCAGGTACTTATCGTAGGTAGCTTTAGCACCGGGTTCCATCATGGTGATGTCGAAGTCCAGGTGGCGCAGCTGCTGTATGGCATAGGCCACCTGCTTTCCTTTCCGGGCGCTGCAATTGTTGATTATTCCGATGGTGATCATATTGGGGTGCTTTATCTTTTAGCGTAAAAATTCCGGTACTTCCGGTGATACATATACGAAAGCGTGATAGGTATCATTGAGTACATATAATAATTTCAGGGTAGCGGCATAAGCATTGGAAATGGCCTGCCAGGGCTGCCCGCTTTCGCAGAGGGTTATTTGTTCTTCCACTGCATAATCCAGTGTGCTTTTGGTCCATTGATTGATCAGTTCCTTGCTGTTGGGGTCCTGCATGGCTGCCCGCATCCCTTTGGCAATGTGCATGGGTATCTTTATAAAATACTGGTACAGGTTGGCTTTGCCTTCCAGCCCGGAATGGGTTCCTTCTTTGGCGAGGAACCCGGCCATACCCAACAGTTGCCGCATGCGTACATACCCGAAGCTGAAGTTGCGGTACAGCAGTTCATGCGGCGGTTTAACCGGTATCACTGCTTCCCCGTAAAGACACAGCACATGCTGATCGAGATTGTCGCCCGACAGGGACTGGAAGCCATAAAAATCTTCCTCGTCATATACGCTGATATTAATATCCACACCATTATAAGAAGGATTTTTCCCGCTTAATGCCAGCAATGCGCTGCCGGTATCTTTTACGTAGAGGATCACATCATAGTCTGCGAAATGCTGACTGGTAACAGATGAACCGTAAACAAAAATGGCCAGCAGGTTATCGCTGAGCAGGTTCCGGAGATAGGGTGCAAATCCGAAACGCTCCTGTTGTGCGGAGGTAAGCCTGCTTTCCTTTACCAGCAGCGGAGTGGTGGTAACGCCCTTGCTCAGTGCCGTGAGCAGGCGGCCATACATCTGTTTGATGGCACTGATCCTGTCAAAAGCAGGGATATCGGTGGCGTAGCCGTACTGCAGCACAAATTGCTGTAATGCCTCCTTACTGATGATATCTATCTCCAGTGATTCCAGGTAAAAAGATACCTGCCACAAACGATCGAGCTTACTTTGTATAGTGGCTTCTGTAAAACGGTTTTGTATGATAGCGGCGCTCAGGGTGCATCCGGCCAGGAAAAGCAGTGACTGCAGGTAATACCGGTTGGTGCCTACGGAGGAGCCGCTATTGACCGGTAATATGGCATGATAGGTTTTGAGCGATTGGATAAACCCAGTATAGGCTGCATCCAAAGGGTGGTAGCGCACTTCTTCCAGGAATCGTTCAAAGAACAGGGGATGAAAAAGCGACGATAACTCCAGCATTTTCCTGCTGATGGGCCTTGGATTAGGGAGTTGATGTTCGGTGGCGATGCGGAAAAAATCGCGCAGCTCCTGTTCATCCGGTTCTTCATTAAAAAGGACAAAAGTAAAATCGCTTTCTTCTTTTTCCCGCCAGCCTGGTGGCATGGAAACAATGCGATAACCTGCATATTTATCCTTAAATATGGAGAAAAGGGAGCCGATATCTACCGGAGGTGGTGTATACAACTGCTGTTTCAAAGTTTTGTGCTTTGAGATAGTAACGACTATAGTGCCTGAATCGATCGCCTTATTTATATTGATGGCCTTTTGGTGAAGCTGTCATTCAATATAAACCAGAAAAATCCGCTCTTTTGGGGTCCATTCTTTACGTCATTATTTTGAGGTTTTCTAAAAACAAATTATTGTTAAATGGGGTGTATTTTAAAGTTAGGATATTTCCGGCAAAATTCAAATTTAAAGATAAGGGAAACGGGCTGGTACCAACCAAGGAAGTACCAGCCCGTTTTTCAGTGAATCAACTCATGGCTGGTATGGTCCGCCGGGCTCCCCCCAGCCCCATTTGGGCATTGGTTCATCCGGGTTCATGGTAACACCGGTTTCGTTTGAGTTGATAACGGCGATACGCGTACCCCATTCTATATACGCTACAAAAGCAGAACGGAATTCCGGATCTGCCGGCAGATCCAGTTCATCTGCCGTGGCGATCAGCAACTCCACCCATCTTTTTCTGTGGGCCTCTGTGAGATGTTTTCCCAGGTGTTTCATGATCATGGCAGCATGTGATCCTTCGCCACTGCTGTATAACTTAGGACCGCCAAATACTTCGGCGATGAAATGGGCAACATGCCGCTGGTGTTCGGGCGACATATGTTTAAACACCGGGCCAATCAGCTCGTCCTGCAAAACTTTGTCGTAAAATTTGATCATCAGTTTTTCAAATACCGGCATTCCGCCGGCCCATTCATATAATGTTGGAATGTTTTTGTTGGTCATCTTTTTTGAATAAAGCTAAAAAGGTTAAACGTTGAAATCAAGGGCCTACCAAAAAGTAAGGCGGCCGCATTTAAGTTATGCTTTTTCGGGTATCCAATAAAATTGAAGTGTATCTTTAAACATTATCATCAATACCACCACGCATGAATTTATTTGGACCAACGGCAGTATTAACGGATCTGGCTAACCTGATGATGTCAGGGAACTTTGCAGTGTGAAGGAGTTCCTGGAGAACCCCGGGCAACAGATCGATAAGATTTTTGAGTAGGCAGCAGCACATAAGAAATCAATGTTATTTTTAATTGATTACATCGTTATAAAAATTCCTTTGTTGTATCTTAACTGCAAATACTTATGAAATGAAATACCTGATGATGTTACTGCTATGCGGGGCTTCCCTGGCGGTTCGCGCACAGCAATCCCGCCCGGTAGATGCCATTACCGATGAATTTTACCATCATCCGGAGCATATCATGGTGGCGGCCCATCGCGCTGCTCATACCCGGTATCCTGAAAACTCCCTGGCTGCTGTGAGAGAAGCGATGGAACAGGGTATTGATATCGCAGAAATAGATGTGCGGGAAACAAAAGATCATATACTGGTGATCATGCATGATGAAAAAATTACCCGCACCACTGGTCAGCCCGGTAAAGTAACAGACTATACTTACCAGGAACTGCAGCAGTTTCCGCTATTGTACAACGGGCAACCTACTACAGAAAAGATCCCGACGTTTGAAGCGTTGCTGCAGCTAACCAAAGGAAAAATAATGGTGGATGTGGACTTTAAAGCCGACACCGAAGCGGCAGCAAAACAGGCGGTGGAGCTGATCAGGGCGCATAATATGGAAGACCAGGTATTGTTCTTTATTTACGAACATCCTTTTGCCAAACAGCTGCTGGCCTGGGACGCGAAGTTACCGGTGATGCCGCGGGCCCACAGTGTGGCAGAAGTAACTGAGATAATGGGGATGGCTAAATTTCCTGTTATCCATATTGATGATGCTTTTTATACGGACTCGCTGATGCAGCGCATCACTGCCGGTGGTACAAGAATCTGGATCAATGCCCTTGGAAAATATGATAACATGGAAAAACAAGCGGAAGGCGGCGGCTTTGATCAGCGGCTGAAAGACGCAAAGTATGCCAATGTTATCCAGACAGACTTCCCGGAAAAACTATTGGCATACCTGCGTAAGAGAGGCTTGCATCAATAAGGGATGGTAGTATTTTCATTCCGCCATCAGCGGAAGATGATACCATCCCGCAGGTGATTTTTATTCAGGTAGTTCACCAGCGCTTCGGGGTGATCGCTTTGTATACCCTGTACACCTTTGCGGAGTACGGCATCCCATTCGGCCGGACCTTCGGTAGGTGTTTGCGCATCGAGCCATATGGCTACGTGAAGTTTGCGGGCAATAGTGAGCATAGCGCTATCGGTTACATTATCCAATATGGAAAGATGTATTTTGCCCAGCAGCAACTGTAACTGCTCCGGCGTTTTTACCTCATCGGGTACGCTGCTCATCAATGGTATGGCCGGTGCTGTTTTTTGCCAGGGAGCATACTGCGTTTCTTTATTGAGGTATACCACCACCTGCTTTTCCATACCTGCCGCTTTTAGCTGTTGCACAGTTGTTGTTACATCCGCCTCTTTAAAATCCAGGTAGATATTCACCTTGCCTCTGGCGGCATTCAGCGCTTCTTCAAATGTGGGTACCTGGTATGTTTTTCCATCTTTACTGCTCACCACTAATTTTCTAATTTCTTCCAGGGTAAGATCTGATACCTTGCCTTTACCGTTGGTGGTACGGTTTACGGTGGCGTCGTGCATGAGCACCAGTTTCCCGTCCCTGGTGGTACGCAGGTCCAGTTCGGCATAGTCTGCGCCGGCCTGTATAGTAGCTTCTACCGCGGCTACGGTGTTTTCCGGCACGTTTACATGGTTGCCGCGATGGGCAATGACCACGAATTTATTTTTGGTGACCGGCAGCTGCGCAGCATGTTGCTGCGCAGCTGCGGTATGGATAAAAATAAGTGCTCCTGCAAACAAGAATATTCCTTTCATGCGTATCCCGGGTTAAATAATCTTTTTGGTATCGGTTACAAATACGCGGGTGCTCACGGTATAGGTGCCGCCTGTGGGATTCGTGTATTTAAGGTCTACATAAAAAGCACGGTAGCCATTGGCGGGCAGCGGGGTGGTTATTTTTACGGTCGACTGATGCGCTTTCCCCAGGCTCTGCGATGACCATTTTTCATTGCGGAAATCCAGGTCTTCCGAGTTGGCGGACCATAACACTACGTCTACGAGTTTGTCGGCGGTGGCCTGTGCGGTTAATCTTACTTTGCCGCGTTTGGTCCGGGTGGACCAGCTGCAGTCGGGATACGTTTGTTGGTTAAGCGTGGCGCCAAAGAAAGCGCTGAGTCCTTCGAAGGCGTGTTGTTTATCGCCCAGGTTATGCCCTGCATTGGGTGTATAGTTCAGCAGGTTTTTACCCGGGATGCTGTCTAAATAATTCTTGATATTATCTACTACCCAATATTCATCGTTAGTACCCATGAATATCATTTTGGGCATGGTGAGAAACCGGCGGTAAGAATAGGGGTCGATCATGGTATTGATAGCCTGCCCCTGGCTGGTATGGGCGGTTTGCGGGATGCCCAGCTTTACATAGTCTTCGATCTGTATGCTGTATTCTTTCCAGGTTTTGATCTGGTAATCGAGGCTCACGGGCATATTCAGCACATCGATCACCATCGGTGCAATGGCGGTAACGCGGGTGTCGTTGGCGCCGGTCAGCCAGGTGGTCCAGCCCCGTTTGGAGGCGCCGGATACGAGGAAGCGGTTAACGGGTTGCGACAGTTTTTCTTTCGCAAAACCTTGCACTACATCCATGGCACGCACGGCGCTTTTTACCATTGGGAAAAGCAAAGGCCAGGTATAGTCGCCATCCTCTTTAAAGTTATGCAGGGTATAGGAGATGAGTGCATCTTCCGTGAGATTTTTAAAGAGCGGTTGGTTGGGTGTTTGCCGCAGTACGGCAGTCACGGCATTGTTGGTGTTGGCTACCACTGCCATCTGCTGGTACAGTTCATCTTTGGCGCCGTTCCAGTTGGGAAGTCCTTCTTTTACTGAGCCGCCGGTGATGAACAGTAATGCGGCATCATAGTTTACATGTGGCGGAACAAAAATGGTAAGTTGATGTGTCCAGGTGTATTGCCGCCATTTTTGTGAGGTGAGCAGGATGCTGTATGCTTTTACCTGGTTCAGGTTGAACGAATCTTTAAGCTCCCAGTGAAAGGAGTTGTCGCCGTTGTTCAGGTAGCTTTTCAGCGCATTGTCGGGTGTAACGGCTTGCTGGGCAAATGCGGGTATCAGTAAAAACAGGCTTACAAATAACAGCGCCGTTGTTTTAAATAGTTGCTTCATATGCGGATCAATTAATTTATCGGGTTGAGTGTTGTAAAAGTAATACTTACCAGGGTTTGCCGGTACCCCGGATTATCCAGGGTTTGGACCAGGGACTGTTTTTGGCGCCATTAGCGCCAAAGGAAGAATAGGTGGTTACTTCCAGGTGATCCATGGCTGTGGCAATATTGGCTTTGTTCAGGTTTCTTTCTTCCAGCATGTAATACAGACGAACGGGTACCACCGGGCCTTTGGCATATGCGCCGGCATGTAATACCGGGTAACCGGTTCTTTTATAATCGGCCCAGGCTTCCGTGGCGGCTGTCCAGCTGGCAATCCATTTTTGTTCAATGATCTGTTGTTGTGTATGATTGAATTTAACGTTTGGCTGGGCAAGATAAGTATTCAGGCTGCTGCTCACTCCCCATACACTAAAAGAAGCCTGTATAGCGGCCTTATAATGCGTTTCTGCATCACCGGCAGCCCAACCCTTCACCGCCGATGCTTCGGCCAGGATAAAGTGTACTTCTGCTGCAGAAATCAGCCTGGCTTTCAGCAGGGGACCTTTGGCCTGCCTGTAGATATCATTGAGCCATGACACATGCGGATTTCGGGCGCCCTGTGCGGCATCGGGACTTAGATTGTATACAGCCGGCCCTGCGATACCGGGAGGAAGGCCTACATAGTCAACGTTCTGGTTAATATCGTTGATGGTAAGTCCCTTTGAAGTGAGTACATCCGGCGAAACATATCTTACCTTCCTGTTTTCACCAGCTACTACGGTGTCCACTGGTTTATAATTGTTGCCGGTACCGGGTGGTTTGGTATCATCTACCAGTAAAAAGCATTGTACTTTATTGGCCCAGATACCCAGGCGCGGATCGTTCAACGCCTGCAGGGAAGTAACCAGCGTATTACACATTTTCAATCTCCGGTAGTTGCTGCTGTCGGTATCATACAATACGTTGGCCGGCCAGGAGTCGGCATTACTGTTGCCGGGAAACGACATGGTGGCATCGTCGGCTGCATCGGTGATGATGGGATACTGCGTGGGACTGGCCACTATTTTTTCGATGCCTGCTTTGGCGATGGCGGGTAACTTTTCCGACAAACGCATGTAATAACGCAGGGCCAGGGAGTTAGCCATTTTACGCCATTTGGCCGGATCGCCCTGGTAATAAACATCTACTGCGTCAATAGCAGCCGGATAGGCGCTTTTCGGCTTGGATAATAAGGTATTTGCCTTTTCAAGATCGGCCAGGATGCCGGTATAAATAGCCTCTTGCGGATCGTATACCGGGGTGGTGCTGCTGCCTCCTTCTTCTCCTTTTAACGCCTGGGAATAAGGCGCATCGCCCCACAGATCGGTAATTAATCCGAACATCATTGATTTCATCACCAGCGAAACGCCCTGCTGTAATTCATTTTGCAGGATCACAGCCCGGTTGTACACCAGCTGGTTATTCCGGAGAATATCGTAGTAGTTGGTCCAGCTGTTGGAACCACCCCAGTCGTATTCATTGTGGGTGCTGGTCCAGCCATCTTTTTGCGTATGCTGCATCACACCTGCCATGTCCTGGTAGCCGAGGGTAACGATTTCTATACCTGCCTGTGTCAATACAGTGGATAATACCAGGTTGGGGTTGATGGTAGCCGGATTGGAGCCGTTGGGGTTTTCGTTTAATTTCATCAGGTCCTTTTTGCACGACGACACCGTTGCACCTAACAACCCAAGACAAAGTATCATTGATTTAGTAACTGTTTTCATGTTGCAGTAGTTAAATGAGCTGTTAAAAAGTTACATTCAGTTTAGCGCCCATTGGTATTGACCAGGGTGTTACATTATATCTTTCAATGCCCTGCATAAACTGCATGCCCGAGCCCTGAACGCTGGTAGAGGGCTGGTAGGCATTTTCCGGATCTATACCGATTTTTGCCGCTGTCCATAAAATGATGTTCCTGCTGTAAACGGCGATACTGGCGTTTTGTATTTTAGCGGCCGCTATGAATTTACGGGGCAGTTCGTAAGACAACGATACTTCCCGCAGCTTAAGATACGAAGCCGGGAAAAGAAAGGCCCTGGTAAATGACCAGGCGGTACTGCCGGCATAAGGCAGTGTAAGTGTTCCTGGTCCGCCGAGATTTTCCGTATAGCCGGTAGGGTTACCATTAGCATCATATCCTTTGGCTCTTACGCCGGGGATGAATACGCCGCCGTATGGCAGTACATAAGGACCGTATGCAAACGGATAGCCATTGTATTCCGGTGTAGGGCCACCCACCAGCGGAAATTTATTGCCACCGGGAATGATCAGTTCATCCTGGTGGCTCACCAGGTAATCCCTTAGCTCCTGTCCCTTCATATTGCCGGGGTTGGTGAGTTTATCAAGAAATAATTGTGAATTGCCTTTTTCTTCGCCGTAGCGGTAGGTTTGCGATACAAAATCGCCGCCGTTTCTCCAGTCGAAGGTCATGCTCAGTGTAAAGTTTTTATAGGTAACCGACGTTTGCAGGCCCATAATAAAATTGGGGTTAAAGTTGCCGATCTTATTACGGGTGTTGATGGCATCTATACTTTGCCACTTACCTGTATTGTCCAGTATCGGGTAACCATAATAGGGAGATGATTTATCGGTTACGGTTACCACCTGTGCATCGTAAATATCGCCGATGTCTTCTCCTACATATGTCCATGCGCCGCCTTTACCTTCTTCCCAAAGGGTGTAGTAAGGCAGGTCATCGGGGAGGGAAATAATTTTTGTTCTGTTGCGGGTGAAGTTGGCGTTGATATCCCAGCGCCAGTTTTTGCGCAGCAGGGGTGTACCGCCCAGTGTCAGCTCAATGCCCCTGCTTCTCAGTAAACCGGCGTTGATGTTACGCGAAGAGTAGCCGGACGATGGCGGCGTTTTTGGGCTGAAGATCTGGTTTTTGTTTTCCACCATGTAGTAGGTAGCTGCCAGCCGGAGTCGGTTCCTGAACAGGTTTACATCTAAGCCGCCTTCATAGGAGGTAGCTATTTCAGGTTTCAGAAAAGGATTGAGCAGGGTGCCGGAAGTAGTAAGCCGCGGGATGTTACCCCAGGCGCCGGCATCGTACAAAGTGCCCAGCAGCTGGTAAGGCGAGGCGTCGTTACCCACCTGGGCGGCGCCGCCTCTTATTTTGATGAGGTTAATATTATCGCTGGTGATACCCGCCATTTCGTTGATCAGTAAACTCAGCGATGCCGAAGGATAAAAGTAGGCAGCTGCTTCCGGCAGGGTACTGGACCAGTCGGTACGACCGGTTACATCCAGGTAGGCCATGCCTTTGTAGCCGATGTTGAGCATGCTGTATATGCTGTTCACCCCTTTTTCATACATCGTACTGTTATAGTTGAGGTTCTGCGGGGCAATGTTCTGGATCGTATATACACCCGGCGTATTCAGCCCGGTACCGTCTTTAGTAGCGGTTACAATATTTTTTCCTGTCTGATAGCGTTTGTTGCCGCCTGCGGAAATAGTGAAGTCGATATCGCGGATTTCTTTTTTATAGGTCAGCAGTACATCGATGTTACGCTCATAGTTGCTGAGGTTAATGATACCATAGGCGCCACCGGGATTATTCAGATAGCTGTTGGCAATTTTTGTCTCCCTTTTTTCATTGTAGGTATCCAGTGCATATCTTGCCATGAAAGTGAGGGAGGGCAGTATTTTCCAGTCGGCCCTAACGTTACCGAATACACGATCTCTTACAAAGGCATTCTTTACTTCATATGCCAGGAAGTAGGGGTTATTAAATACGCCATTGGCCTGGGTACGTTGTTGCAGCCCTTCCTGCCCGGGCATCCAGTAATCTTTCAGATCGCGCACATCGATATGCGGGGAAATGCTGTATACTGCCTGCAGCGGGTTGGCGCCGCGATCGCCGGCCGGCCGGTTGTTGGAATTGGTGCGGCTGAAATCTACGTTGGTGCTCAGGCTTAATTTTGAATTTACCTGCAGACTGGAGTTCAGGTTCAGCGCATTTTTAAACAGGTCGGTATTCGGGATAATGCCTTTATTGGTCATGTTGGCGTAGCCTACCCGGTAAGCGATCTTTTCATTGTTGTTGGCAATAGAAACGGCGGTGGTGGTGGTCATCCCGGTATTGACAAAATTTTTGGCGTTATCCTTATGCGATACCAGGGGCATGGGAATAGGTTTGCCGTTTTGATCTTTGGGACTGTTCCATTGCACTTCTTCATATCCCATATCCAGCTCCGCGCCAAAGGTAGCATCGATGTTTTCGGAGATGATGGTGCCGAAGGGGTTGGTGAGCAGGCTGCCGCTGCGGGATACAGGGATACCGGAAAATTGTCCGGAGCCGAATTTGGTTTGCCATTTCAAAAATTTATAGGGGATATCAAACACGGTATTAACGGACGCATTAACGGTAACGCGGTCAACTTTTTTCCCGGTTTTGGTGGTAATCAGCACCACGCCGTTTCCTGCGCGGGAGCCATAGAGTGCGGCGGCGCTGGGTCCTTTCAGGATCGTCACACTTTCGATGTTGTCCATATTGATATCGGAAATGGCGTTGCCATAATCTACTTTATTGTCTCTTCCGATCTGGCTCACGTTATTGACGGTATTGGCCAGCGGTACGCCGTCGACCACAAAGAGCGGCTGGTTATCGCTGCTGAGGGAGGTGGCGCCGCGTATAATCATACTCACCGACGATCCGGCGCCGCCGGTGGAGTTGATGGTTACGCCGGCAACTTTACCCGACATGGCGTTTAAGAGGTTTTCCTGTGTTACCCTGTTAAACTCTTTGCCGCCCAGTTCTTCTACAGAATAGCCGAGTGCTTTCTTTTCTCTTTTAATGCCGAGGGCGGTTACCAGTACCTGTTCCAGTTCTTCCACTTTTTTTTTCAGGACTACCGACAGCGACAACTTGCTGGAGTCGTTGATCGTGTAGCCTTTCAGGGTATCTGTTTTATAACCGATATGTGTAAAAATAAAATGGTAGGGGCCACCCGCGGGTAATTTGGCAAAGGAGAAGATACCTTTTTCGTTGGTAACGGTATTGGCCACTGCGGTGTTGCCGGTGCCTTCCACTCTTACCATGACATGCTGCAAAATTTCGTTGTTGTCATTTTTAATGATGCCGATGGCGGCGGGGTGTGCTTGCTGTGCCAGCAGGCTGCCTATGCAGCACTGCGATAACAGCAGCAACCAGATCGCTTTGGTGTGACGGCCTTTTCGGGATTGTCGGATGTTTACGCGCATAGTATTTCATTTTTAGGCAAAAGGAGCCACAGGCAGCCTTTTAAGGATGCAATAGCTATAGTATTGAACAGTACGTTCGGATTATTGTGTTACGTAAATAATATTATTTGTTTGCTTAATAGTAAGGTTGTTTAATGTGCCGATGGTGTTCAGGAAATCGCTGAGTGATTCTTTGCTGTTATCGAAAACGCCGGTGAAACTCATATCCGTCAGCGTATTTTCCTGGTATTGAATGGTGATGTTATATTTTTTTGCCATTAACCTGAAAATGTTTGCCAGCGGCTCATTGCTGAAAGTAAATATTTCATTTTCGGGTTTGACGGGTACTTTCTGGCTCGCTGTATTTACTGCTTTATTTTGCCGGCTCACCACAGCCATCATTTTCACCGGGTCAAAAGACAGATCCTGGCCGGGCAGCAGGTAGGTTGTTTTGCCGCCATTGTGTCGCCATATGCTGTCTGGTTGCACCATTACCTTACCGCTGATCAGTTGTACGCGCACAGCGCCTTTTTTGCCGCTCCACGCGGTTATTTTAAAAACGGTACCGAGTGCGGTGGTGCCCAGGTTACCGGTATACACGGTAAATGGTTTTTCTTTGTCGGGAGCTACTTTGAATAATGCTTCTCCTGATAAATATATATGCCGGTTAGCGTTGGCAAATGGTTCCTGGTATTTTATCCGGCTGCCAGGCGATAGCTCCACTACGCTGCCATCCTTTAAACGGAGCGGCATTGTTTTACGGGTGTTGTTGGCCTGTTCCCGGTAGGGTAAGGGTGTGGCCGCCGGTGCAGCTATTGGTTGGACTGCCGCTATTTTTTTGGCGGGTAACTGCTGATAAACGGTCCAGATAAGACCGGTACACAGCGCGCCGGTGATGGCTGCAGCGATCCACTTATAGTAGATCGTTCTTACCCGCTTTTTTTGCCAGGTACGGCTTTCAATCACTGCCAGCATTTTGTCGGAAATATCGGCAGGGAGCTGTGCGTCCGGGTGAAACGAATGCCAGCTGTCGTCCGTTAACCAGGGCTGCAACGCTTCCGGGTGTTGCATAATATATTCCTTTACCACCTGTATCTCTGCCTCACTGCATTCGCCCCGGAAAAACTTTTCAAGTAATGTTGCTGGATGCTTCATATCTATGTATTCGTTTGAAAACAGCAAATCCCTCACTGCTTAACAATTAGTAAATATTGTTTGCCGGAAAGATCAGAACAGGCTGGAGATGATCAGGAAGAAGAGTAATAGCAAGGAGTCTTTTAACTGCCGGATAGCGCGTACAATATGATTTTCTACCGTTTTTGGAGAGATGGATAACTGCCGGGCAATTTCTTTGTGTGGCAATCCTTCAAAGCGGCTTAGCTTGAACACATTTTTCCTGACGGGCGACAATTGTTCTATACTATGATATACGCGGTTTAGTTCCTCTTTTACGGAAATATCTGTTTCCATGTGCCAGTTGGGCGTTTCCCGGATCATGGATTCGGTGTGTTTATTCCGCACCTGTTGTTTGCGCAGCAGATCGGTCATCACGCTTTTGGCTATACGAAATAGTTGTGAGGAGATATTGAAGTTTGCCGACAGTTTTTCCCTTCTTTCCCAAAGCAGTATAAACGATAGTTGTACCGTTTCTTCTGCGAGATAAACGGAGTGTGTACATTTCAAAACATAGAAATAAAGTTTTGCATGATATTGTTGGTATATCATTTTAAAACTTTCGATATTTCCATTCTTTATATCCTGTACGATACTTTCCATAATGATCGCAAATATCTAATGGACCTAAACAAGATACAAGGAATTACTGATTATATTATTGTTATTTTAGACTCCCTGTTATTTCTTCAACTTTAGTACCAGCGGGGCCGTGGCCACTCCGGGAATGGTAACCGTAATAGAAAGATCGAGCGTAGAATCGCTCACATTTTCGATCCAGTGCGGGTCATTATCTCCTTTTTGTGAAGTCAGCAAAAATACCGCATCGTGTATATCCAGTTTCCAGGTGCCTGCATTGCCTGCTTTGGGCAATATCAGTTCAGTGCAGCCATCGATGACAAAGTTGCCATCCGTATTAAATTTATAGGTATTGGTTTTCGTGCAGGTGAATAAGGCCCCTGCCGGCCCGAGCAAAGGAGCAAGGGCAATGATGCTGGTGCCGGCGGGAATGTTTTGTCCGCCGAGTTTTACCGGCACTGCAAATACAATATCCTTTTGTTGCCAGTTGCCGGTAACCAGGCTGTACTTCTCCGATTTCTGCGGAGCCGTGTCCCTGTTCTTTTTGCAGGAAACGGTGAACAGGTGGGCGCCGGCCAGCAGTAACAGTATTTTGCCAGGGATAAAATTGCGCATAAAATTATACAGTTGAATGATGGGATAAATGAATTGGTGCAGCTGCCTCTTCTATGTATTCGTTTCAGGATGGAAAATCCCTCATTGGTTAACAATTAGTTCATACTGGAACCGGAAGGGCATTCAGGACGGGGTAGGATACCCAACGCGGCAAAGTGCTGAAATGGCCGTGGAGGGTATGACGGTTGAAAAAGGATTAGTATTTTACAGACAGGCTTATTAAAAAGTAACGTATGCGCGTCAACGCTTTCAGGGTGCTTATCTCCCTGGTGATCCTCTCTTTTGGGGTTCCTTTTGTTTCCCAATCGCAGGACCTGCCTGTCAGGGACTCTTTGTATTCGACCATTTTAGGCGAGGAGCGGAAGATCAACCTGGTATTCCCGGTCAATTACAATCCGCAGGCAGATACCCGTTATGAAATTATCTACTGCCTCGATGATGTACCACGTTTCCTGCGCGTACAGGGCGCTTTCCTGCAGAACGAAGGGTTTATGCCCAAGAACACGATCCTGGTAGGGATCACGAATGTTGAGAAAGAGGGGGCGAATACGCGGGACAGAGACTTTACACCTACTACTACCTTTCCCGGGTCTGGTGGCGCGGCCAGGTTCCGGCTGTTTCTTCGTAACGAGCTGATGCCGTTTATGAAAAGCAGGTACAAGGCAAAAGATAGCGGGCATACCTTATTTGGCGGTTCGCTGGGAGGACTGTTTGTATTTTATGCATTTTTAACGGATCCGGATCTCTTTACTTCCTATATCGCTATAGAGCCCAGTTTGTGGTGGGATGATTTTTACCTGAACAAGTTAGCGGTTAACAAATTTGATTCGCTGCGTAATCTCCATAATACGCTCTTTATGGGGGGCGTGATGGCAGCCCGCTGCGGTATATGGGCATGGGTGAAATGAACAGGATACTCAGCGCCAAAGCTCCGGCCGGTGTTGATTGGAAGTTTGTTACTTATACTGATGAAACGCATTACTCTGCTAATTTTAAAGGCTTCTGGGATGGACTTAAATTTTCTTACGGTGGTTTTTATGCGTCTACAGGCGGTTACCTGGACAGCAGGCAAATCCTGATCAAGCCATTCAACGGTATTGTATTAAAGGATCAGCCTTTTGCACTATACTGTTATAACCTGATGGCGGACACCTATATTCATTATTCTACAGATGGTGCTGCGCCTACGTTGCTGTCGCCTAAACTCACTGGAGAAGAGACAATGTTACGTATCAACCGCGATACAAAGGTGATATTGCAGTCGTTCGGCAAGCGGGAAGAATATAACAGAACGGTCGGTGCGGGCTTTAAAATGGGTACTGTTTTGCCGGCTATTGCTCAGCCGCCTGGCGTAGTGCCGGGTGGTCTGCATTTCCGCTACTATGAAGGAGCCTGGGATAGTATGCCGGATTTGCGCAAACTGAAGCCATTACAGTCCGGCATTGCGGGAAAGGATTTTGACCTTAATAAATTTCCTGCACAACATGCTTATGCGATTGTAAAAGAAGGACACATAGCGATAGATGAGCCAGGCTATTACATTTTTGAAATGGGGCCGGGGAATGACTATTCAAAAGTGTATATAGGTGATCAGCAGGTGCTGGGCATGCACTTTAAAGCCGGAGAGGGTGAAAGCTTTATGTTGCCGATGGACAAAGGGTTTTACCCGATACGGATATTATATTTCCGCCCGGAGAAGGGAGAGCGGCTGCAGGATATCTATCTTAAAGCAGCTATGAAAGATGATTATATCATACCTGCGGAAATGTTATATCACCGGCGGTAAAATGCCACTGAAACTACGTATGCCCGTTACCGTTTGTTTGTTGCAGGGGTATAACGGAAACGGATCATCGCATTTTCTGTTTCTGAAGATGAGACCCTTAGTTCATATCTTTTATCGCTGGTAAGAATGATCATTTTGGCGGTATTGGGTGGTATATCGCCCAGGTTGTTGGCATGGAGTACCAGTTCCTGGTATTCGATGCCGGGGTCGGCACTGAGTTGTATCCGGAGTGGCTTTGCGCTGAGTTCCTGCCGGTCGGCCACTTTATTGCCGTTGAAGAAAACGGTAACAGTGTCGTGGTCGATCGTACCATAGTCATACAAACTGATCTCGATAGCCGGACTGCTGATTTCATAGCTGCCCTGTACGCGGTTTTTACGGCTGCTGAGAGCGATGGAATCTGTTACCATGGGCTTGTGTTGGCTTGTACCGGGAACAGCAGGCGGGGTATTCAAGTTTTTAGTGATATTGATAACAGGCGTATCCGCCGGTTGCGGTTCAATTTTTTTCCCGCTGCCGGGTATGCGCAGCGCTGTTATCTCCTGGTCTGATAGCTTTGATAGCCGGATAAACCTTCTCGCGTGAACTTTTTTGTTGTTGTAGGTGGAGTAGCTGACAATGCTTCCCTGGAGCACTATTTCGCCGTCGATATTGAACCAGCGCAGGGTGAGTTCTGCCAGGCTTGTATGATATGTTTTAGGGATGGTAATGCTGTTGACTTTTATTTCTTTAAAGATCCAGTTCTGTTGTTCCTCTTTTCGTTCGCCCGTTACAGATAGTTCGCCAAACAGCTGATCATTTTCATGAAACCAGGCAGTGCCGGTATATTGGCCGTTGTCGGTTTTTATGATTTGCAGTATATAGGTGCCGTCCATCTGTGCCCATCCATCGTAGTCGATGGCGGTATATCCTTTCCATACGCCCTGCAGATTTTGGGCTTGGGTGCCGCAGCAAAGGAAAACGCAGCAGGCGATCAGTAAAGTTTTGAAAATGGTTAACATACTTTCAAATATAAGTCATTCAGGAATGTGCCGGTACTTCGAGTGGGCGTTCCATATAGAGTCGTCTGAAAAGCAGGCCGCCGATGCAGATGGTGATGATGCCCTGGAGCAGCACGGTGTTAGGAGTGCCAATGAGTTGTGACATGGCGCCCACCAGCAGGCCACCCAGCGGCTGCATTCCAAAAAATGCCATGGCATAGAAGCTGATCACCCTTCCCCGCATGGAGGGGTGTACTGTTGTTTGTATAAGCGTGTTGCTGATGGTGATTTGCGACATCATTCCGAATCCGGCCATAGTAGCGAATACAAGCGCAACAGGATAGTAAGTGGAATGGGAAAACAGGACTAATCCCGCGCCGAAGATAAGTGTGTTGATGGCGAGGATCTTTCTCAGGTTTTTCCCCGGCTTCAGGGAGGCGAGAAAAATAGCGCCGCAAAAGGCGCCCAGCCCGATAACGCTGTCTATCACGCCAAATGTAGAAGCGTTGCCTTTAAAAATGTCTTTGGCATATACAGGCATCAGGGTCGTGTAGGGGAGCACCAGCAGGCTGATGGAGGCCAGTGTAAGGAGGACCAGCGAAATGGCCGGTGTTTCCCGGATATACGTAAATCCCTCTCTCAGCTCGTCCGTTATGTTGGTAGTGCGTACTTTTGGCTGGTAAGCGGGTAGTTTCATTTGAAGCAGGGAACCTATCACCGCAATAAAGCTGATGGCGTTTAAGCCGAAACAGATATCTTCTCCGAATTTTTCCAAGGCAAGTCCGGCAATACCCGGGCCAATGAGCCGCGATAAATTTACCATGGAAGAATTTAATGCCAGCGCATTGGGCAGGTCTGCTTTATCATCCACCATTTCATATACGAGTGATTGCCGGGCCGGCACATCGAAAGCGTTGATAACACCGAGAAAAGCGCTGAGCGCAATGATTTCCCATACGGAGTAATGTTTAAAATAAATGAGTATTGTCAGTAAAAGCGCCTGGATCATAGAAGCCATCTGTGTGGCCAGCAATAATTTATAACGGTTGTACCGGTCTGATGCCACACCGCCAAGGAAGGAAAACACAAAAGAGGGGAACATACTGGCAAAGAGGGTGAGGCCCAGCATAAATTTAGAATGGGTCTGGGAGTAAATGACCCAGCTAACGGCTGTTTTCTGCATCCATGTGCCAATGAGGGAGATGGATTGCCCTGTAAAGTATAGCCGGTAATTACGGCTTTTAAATGCGTTGAATGTGCTGATGTTCATGATGCCCCGGTGCTTTTATTCAAAATCTACCAGCTTGGCCAAAGGTACCAGTGCTGCCTGCAGGATGGCCTGCTCTTCTTTGGTGCATACACTGCCAATAGCCTTGCTTAACCATTCGTCGCGTTCCCTTCTCACTTTTTCAATCCGTTCCCTGCCGGCGGCAGACAAAGAGATGTTGATCTTCCGTTTGTCGCTGTCGGAGGGTGTCCTGGTAATTAAACCGAGAGTGGAAAGGTGCTGGAGTAACTGTCCCATTGACTGGGGCGTCATTTTTTCCATTACCGCCAGTTCGGCGGATAACAGTTGCGGGTACTGATCGAGCAAAACCAATACGGAGCGCTCACTTTGCGATAGTTGTTCGTTGGCCGGTGAGAGCTTCCGCAGCTTTCTTATCAGTCTGGCGATAAGGGGACGGAGCTGGGCGGCCAGCAGATCCTGTTTTTTTGCAGACATGGTTAATAAGGTAAATTTATAAGTTTACCTTACAAATATACGATTTATTCCCGGATGTTTATATTTTTTCCACCATTATCCTGAATCTCAACATCCGGCGATAATCAAAAAGTATCTCCACGTAGTTTAAGAAGGGATCCGTTACCACGTAATCAAAAAGGTACCGGTTACCATTCCTGGTAAAGGGGGTATAGCGTTGTTTGTTTAGCGCAAAAGTATCTGTTACCCGGACGCTGCGCCGCCGGGATATCTTTATCTTTTTTTCTACCGCCAGGTTGCGGAAGAGATTAGAGTTTATCTGCACCTTGTCAACAAGATCAGTATATTTAATAACAAAGTGAATGGTGTCCCCTTTTTTCGCAGTAATAACTCCGCTACCAGGAGACAATAATTGTATGTTACTGATATAACCCGGTTCATAAAAGGGATTGTTGGCAAATTTTTCTTTTGTATAGTTGTCCTCGAATACCCATCTTCCATCTTTTGGATAGTGATTCCGTGTAAAGTCATGAAAAGAAGTTAGCCAGTAGTAATCATCATATTGCTTTTCGAACGGACGAAGTTTGCCGGTACTGGTTTCTTCGCAAGTGCCGCTGGCCCAGGTTGCATCTGCCAGTTGCCAGGAGCTGTCCAGCCATACGGCATTCCATGCATGATTTACAGATCCGGCAGTTCCAACCTGGTAGTGCTTTGTTTTCGTATAGCCGTCGATGATTTCACAACGGATGCCGGCCAGGTTACACATCCGTTTAAACAGCCTGGAGTAGCCGTTGCAAATGGCTTTTTTCTTACGAAGTATTTTATCCAGGTAGTTACGTTCCCAGTCTTGTAATATGGCTTCACAGTTAGCGCCGGTTTTGCAGGGCGGTGGTGTTATTGTTTTTCCTTTGTTGACAAATTTATAGTCGTACCGGATGTTTTCCGTGATCCAGATAAAGATCGCCCTGGCTTTTGCCAACTTCTCAGGATAGGGCGCCGTTAGTTCGTTTGTTAACCGGCAGATGTCGCCCTGATACTGTACCGTTCTGGCAATACTGTCGATTTTTGTGTACACCATTACCGGCTTTATGCCCTGGCAATGCGACTTATACGGAAACAACATCAAAACGAACAACAGCAGGTATCCGGATCTTGTCATACAGGTATAGCAGATTAATATCCGGAAGATAAATAATCAGGTTAATACCCGGTTGATTTTATGATAATACAGGTAGGACACTACCAGGCTGGCCAGGAATGTTAAATGCCCTATTTCCAGCAACACGCTGTCGCCGCTGGAGAGATGCGCCACTGTTGCGGAAACAAGGGTAATGGTAAAACCGGCATACGCGAAATCCTTGATCTTTGCCGGCACAAAGGGCAGGAGCAGCGCCAGTGATCCAAGCAGTTTGGCGGTGGTCAGTTCTATCCTGAACCAGTTGGGTAATCCGAGATGGGCGAAGGCGTTTTTCATTTCGGGGTTGAAGGCAAAGTTAAAAGCGCTCCACAGCATTACGCCTGTCAGAATACCTGTTGCTACCCAGTAGATGGTTTTATCTTTTTTCATGTTAGTTGAATTTAAAAACGCTTAACAGGATAATAATGAAGATGCATACCAGCTGTACCAGGTGAAACCGGTTCAGGTTAACCTTTATCTTTTCGGGAATGGCGGTATCGGTGGTGAGTGCTTTTTTTAGCTGTACCCGCTGCCGTTGCCCTACCAGCAGGGTGTTGGCGATAACGAGTAATACCAGGCCAAACTTGATCCTGAACCAGATCTGTTCCCCGAAAACGCCGTGGGTCATAGCCATAATGCCTATGCCGGACAGGATGATCACGCCAATGCCTATACGCATAAATACGGCGAATGGCGACATCGCCTGCATGACTGCCGGCGCTTTGGCGGTGTCCAGTGCATATTGCTTCCAGAACTGCCGGATGCCGATAAAGTCGGCGATAGTGCCGCCGGCAAATAGCAGAAAGCCGATCAAATGAGTAACTACCAGGCTTTGAAAAATAGTTTGTGTTGACATTTGCTATGTTTTTATTATAACGAATTTGAAATACTTTATGTAAATGTATAACGAAAATAAAGTAAAAACAAAAAATCCGAAGTATTTTTGATAATATTGCTTCGGAAATAATGCAACTGTTACATGAATAAAGCCGTGGAGCTGATTACAGCCTGGGGGGCTTTCGATGAAAAGCACCCTGAAAGTAGTATTGAAGAGTTTTGCCGGTACCACCTGGCCCATTCACAGGAAAAGGCAGAGATCCCCAAAGGCCGTTTCCTGCCTGTTACCAACGACGGCCTGTTAATGCGGGTAGTAGGCCGCATCTTTAAATTGCATACCATTTACACGGTGGCGGCCCTGGAAGGCACCGGTATCAATAACATCGACGAGTATGCTTTGCTCAACACCGTTGCGCAGCTGGGAGAACCCCGTAAAACAGAGGTCATCTATGCGGCATTGCAGGAGTTGTCGACCGGCACAGATAAGCTGAACCGGTTAAAGAAATTGGGTTATCTGGCAGAATATGATGATAAGGAAGACAAGCGATCCAAGCGCCTGCGGGTAACGGCCAAAGGAGAAAAAGTACTGGTGCTTTGCCGTAAACGGATCAGTCAACTGGCACAGGTAATGTTCCATGACCTGAGTGAAGATGATAAACAACTATGCTTCCAGTTGCTGAAAGGCGTGGAAACAAAATTCACCGGCATCTGGCAATCACATAAGGGGAAAGAATTTGAAGAAATTTATGGGGAGATAGTATCCGGCGAAGCGCCATAGCCATAATGGCACTATGGCAGGTGTCCTGTCATAACGGAGGGCGTACCTGTTAGGATACGCCCCCCTGCTGTGTTTTTTTGACCGGTGTTATTTGGCTACGTCCATACAATAGGTCACGCAATGCCATACACCTTTAAATTCCTTTCCTTCGTGCTGACCGCTAACGGCCTCCGTAAAAGTGCCTTCCAGCATATAACGGCCAGGCCATGCCGGTGAAAAAGTAATATCGCCCTGTTCGCCGGCTTTAAATTTCTTCGCCCATCCTTCTGGTGATTGAACAGTTACCTCGCCTGCTGTTGGAGCTGCTTTTTTGTAGCTCAGCTGCAGTTTCTCCGGCTGATGGAGTTTGGGTGCTTTCTGATGATTGGCCAGCAACGCAAAATCCGTATAGTCTTTTACGTTATTAATACCCTGCAGGGAACCATTTACCTTCACCAGTCCCAAAGCATAGTAATGTATTTTATTGTCGCCGTAAACAGTGGCTACGGTATGATCGATCGATAACAGGTGTGTACCTGCTGCCGCCGGTGTAAAGGTGGCGGTGAAGTGATTGCCGTTGGGCACACAGGTCAGCTTTTCTTTTTTCCCGTCCGGTGTTACCAGGTACAGGGTGAAATCTTTCATATTGCTGAACCAATGTTGTATGGAGTCCCGCTGATTGTCGGCATATTCGCCCAGGAAAATATTTACCTGTTGTGGTTGCCCGATTTTCCCGGTGGTAATGGTTTCTATCCAGATGGCGTGGGCAAACAGCGCCTGGATGCTACAGCATAAAATAACAGAAAACAGGAATTTTTTCATTCGTATCTGGTTTATAAAAATGATGAGAAGTTGTAAAACTAGTTTGTCTGAAGCCGGAGGGGTGTGCCAAAAAGGAAAATTATTTACGCAATCGGGAAAAACAAAGTGGTAACAGCAGGAACAGGCCCGTGGCATCCACGACGCCCGGATTTTAGCATTGTTGTGATGTCTGCGATGGTGTCTCCCGGAAAAATATTATTCCAGGTTACCCAGGTACTGGAGCAATCGCTGGAGATCCTGGTTCAGGGAGCGGATGGTGGACTGCAGTTCATTTACCATGGCTGCTCTTTTGTGGAGGTCGTCGGCTTTGTAGATACCCCCTGCGCCAAAAAGCAGTTTTTCAGTAGCGGCATTCACGGGGCCATCGAGGTCAAATTTTTCCCAGCGTTTTTTAATATTAATGGCGAGCGAATGCTGTCCGCTGTTGCTGAAATGTTTCTGGTTCAGCATATACCAGGTGAAGGGCGGATATACGGCAGATGTGTCTGGCAGCAGCCAGATGTCCCGTAACACGTTCCGGTCGTAGGTAAGGTTTATTTTTTTACGGGCGGCGTTGATGGTGAGCGCACCCAGCCCCGCTGATATCAGTCCGCCGCTGATAGCAGCTGCATTTTGGGCGCCGTCATTTTTAATGGCTACCGTAGCGATGGTGGTAATAGCGCCTACAATAATAGAGGCTACCGTGAGCCGGGTGTTTCTTTTGCTGTTGAAATTATCCAGGTACCTGGCCAGCTGGTCGGCTTTTTCGCCTTCGCAGTCCAGTTCGGCCGCAATGCCATCAATTTCCAGGGAGGCCAGCATAATCCGGTGCTGGATCTGCGAGCGCAGTATTGTTTTGTTCGTAGTGCCGCTAACGGTAGTATCTGCGGCTATTGCCTGGAGGCGGTATATCAGCTCAAGGGTACCGGTAGCGTTGGCGGTGAGTACTTCATGTAACGGCATACCGGGATTAGCCCGCAGCAGGGAGTCGGTATTGCGGGCCGGGATAAACGGATGGTGGGGATATGCCGCCGCAGGCGCGCAGTAATTACTGCCCAGGTTCAATTTGCTGCCACTGATGACCCGGCCCGTACTGCAGGCAGTGACTAATAAAAGCGGCAGACAAAGGCCATAGATTGTTTTTATCAGCATTATTTACCCGGATTACATCTCCGGTAATACTACAAAAAAAAACGAGAATGGTTTTTAAGAAGTGCGTTACCTCACCATTATTTCATCAATTTTTCCATCTGCCAGGTGGATGGTCTGATCTGATTTGCGGGCAATGTCTTCGTCGTGCGTTACCATCAGGATGGTTTGTCCTTTTTCGGCAGACATCTTCCTGAACAGCTCAAACACTGCTGCCGAGTTATAACTGTCGAGGTTACCGGTGGGTTCATCTCCCATAATGATCAGGGGTTCGTTGATCATGGCGCGTGCAATGGCCACCCGCTGCTGCTGGCCACCGGAAAGGAGGGAAGCCCGTTTATGCGCCTGCTCTCCCACGCCCAGCAGCTGCAATAACTCCATGGCACGGTGTTCAATTTCTGCCACCGGGTACCTGCGTAGTTTGAGTGCGGGCAACATCACATTTCTCAGCACAGTGAATTCGGGCAAGAGGTAATGAAACTGGAAAACAAAACCGATATGATGATTCCTGAAATCGGCCAGCCAGGAATTATTTCTGCCCAGCATTTCTTCCTGGTTGATACGGATGCTGCCCTCAAACCGGGTATCCATGGTAGACAAGAGGTAGAGGAGGGTGGACTTACCGCTGCCGGATTTCCCGGTAATGGTGATAAACTTACTCTTTTCCACTTCGAAGCTTATATCGTTTAATACCTGCATCCTGGTTGGTTGCAGGAAGTATTTGCTGACATTTTTTACGGTGATCAGGTTCATGGGTTATCCTCTTAAAATAGTGATGGGATCTACATGCGAGCCCTTGCGCGATGGCAGGTAACCGGCGAGCGTGGTGGTAATGATACCGAAAGTAAACCCCGTAATATAATACATGGCGTTAAAGCTCACCGGCAGGTGATCAAGGGTGATCATTACATCGCTCTTATAAGGTATTTTGGAGATCCCCCAGGAACAAAGAAAGCCAAACAACAGTCCCAGCAAGGCCCCGGTGATACCAATGATCAGCGCCTGCACCAGGAAGATCCACCGGATATCGCTGTCGGAAAATCCCATCGCTTTCAGGATGGCGATATCTTTCATTTTTTCGTAGATCATCATTGTGAGGATGTTAAAGATCCCGAAGCCTGCTACCAGCAATATGGTAACGGCTACGCCGTATACGATCAGGCTGCGGAGTATATCGCCCTGCAGAATCGCCGCGTTATCCTGTTTCCAATCAGATCCCTGGAAACCATATTTCTGCTGCAGCTCGAGGGAAAGGGCCGGGGCGGGTTCCATATCATGCAGCTTTATTTTGATGTCGGTGATATAAGCAGCCGGTACACCAAGGAAGCGTTGTACCGTATTCAGATTGGCGTAGCTCTGTTGCTTGTCGATATCCGTCATACCGGTTTTAAAAGTGCCAACAACGGTTACGAAAAAGTTGTTCCCATTTTCAGTGGTGAGCGCAAGCCGGTCGCCGGTTTTTACATTAAGTCTTTTAGCAAGGCCCACACCCATTACCACGCTATTGGGCATGGTCGATAATTCTTTAAAGCTGCCGTCTGTTAGTTTGGACTGGAGATTAAACAAGGCATTTTCTGCATCAAATTCGATACCGTTGATCACGCCATTGATCGTGCTGGAGCCCAGCCGGTAAAATACCTGTGCATTGATGGAGCCGGAGATGGCGGCCACTTGCGGGTTCAGTGCAAGGGTTTGCACTACATGCTTTCCATCTTTCAGTCCTGGCAGCACATCTTTCGGCTTTACATGATCTACCATGTTCACCGTATTAGGCATTACTTTGCCGATAATGGTACCGGGGGCTGTTTGCACTTCGTTGTACAGACGGAGGTGTGGCGACTGGTCAAATGCGATGGCCCGGATGTATTCGTTGGAGCCGGTGATAAAGCTCACCATAAACACAAATACCATGATACCGAAGGTGACGCCTGCCGTGGCCACGATAGTTTGTTTCAACCGGCTGCGCATATGCGTAAGTGCAATAGCCGCCGCTAGTTGTATGTCGGTTAATATTTTCATGTTACTCTTTTTTAGCGATGATATCGCCGGCTTTTAGTCCTGCGGTGACTTCCACCCAGTCGTCGTTTTTGGAGCGGGTGCTGATGCCTTTCTTTTGTAACTCGCTGCCTTGCCGGAGGTAAACGCTGTCGCCCTTTAACAGGTAGCCGGCGGGGATCATTAAAGCACTGGTGTTTTCGCGGATAACGATATTGGCTTCTACAGAAGACTGCGGATAGAAGGCGATACTGTCCTGTACGGCTGCTTCTACCTGGAAGCTGCGGCTTTCCTTTTGCAGTACCGGGGTGATTTTATTGATAGTGGCCGTGAATTGTTTCCCGTTGTATACATCTGTTTCAAAGTATACTTTCTGGTTCATTTTAATTTTGCTGATATCCCGTTCATCTACCAGTAATTCCAGTTTGAATTTCCCCGGCAGCCCGATGAGCATTACCGGGTTATTCAGTTCAGACAGTTCTCCTGCTTTATTGTATATTTTAAAAACGCTGCCGTTTACCGGGCTTTTTAATACCTTTCCTTCCCTGACCTGGCTGCTGGTGGCGAGCTGCTGGCGGCTTTGCAGGAGTTTGCCGGCGAGCTCATTTTTTTGGGCGAGGTATTGTTGTTGCAGCGATTGATAGTTCGTTAAGCTGTTGGCGGCTTCGAGCCTTTTTTGTTCCGCATCTTTTTCCGGTACTGCTTTATCGTTTGCCAGGTCGGTATAGCGGGTGGCGTTCACAGCATCCTGTTCGTAGGTTTGTTTGGCCTGTTCAATTTTTGTTTTCAGTTCATTCAATGTGGCCGAGCCTTCGGCTGCATTTTTACCGGCGAGTGCCACCTGGCTGTGGAGGATATCCAGTTGTGTAAGCTGGCTGGGTGTACCCAGTACGGCCAATACCTGGTCTTTAACGATAGTATCTCCTTCCTCCACGTTCATTTGTAAAATGAGGTCGGTACTGTTTGATTTAAGGAAATAGTATGCCTGCGGCATAATTTCGCCGGAGGCATATACCGCCTCATTGAGCGGGCGTTGCTGCACGGTGTAGGTGGCGGTCTTTTTTTTGCAGGCTATTGCCAGTGCGGCTATCCCGGCTATTATTAAAAGCTTTTTCATGCAGGGTTATTTATTTTGCAGGTAATTTATTTCTGTGTAGTGTTTGTAAAAATCCATGCGGGCTTCATTCAGTAGTTGCTGTACATCGTACAGGTCTTTTTGTACTTCTTTCAGTTGTATCATATCGATAATGCCTTTGTTAATTTTCAAGGTGCTGAGCTGTTCATTTTCTGTTGCAAGCTGGATGTTTTCCTGTTGCAGCGTCATGTTTCTGGCTGCCTGGCTGAGTAGTATTTTCTCCTGCTGATATTTTTTTTCCTGTTCGTTGCTATAGTTTTCCAGCTGTTGCCGGGCGGCTTCCCATTGTGCTTTCCGGCTGCGCGGATGATAGATCATGCTGCTGAGTGATAGCGGCATGCTGAGTTGCACACCTGCAAAGCCAACAGTAAACCAGGGGGACCGGGTAATGAAATTACTTTTGTCGCCAAAGCCCAGCTGTTCCCAGGTGCCTTTGATGTGCAGGCCGGGATACCTGGCGGCGAGCGCGGACTGATAGTCCTGGCGGGCCAGCTCCACTTTCCATTGCTCCGATTCGTATCCTGGCAGTTGCTGATCATTGAATGCTGCGATGGCCAATGGGGGCAATTCTTCTGCGGGTGCAAGCGGGAGTGGCGTTTCGAGTGGATAGCCCATCCAGAATTTCAGGTCCAGGTAGCTTTGTTGCAGTGTTGCATTGGCTTTAATATATTCCTGTTCCCGGTTTTTTAACAGCACGGCGGATTGATTAAAGGCGATTTTATCCGTGAATCCTTTCGTGAGCTGGAGGGTAATGAGTTCATGGGTACGACGGTAGTTTTCATACAGCTGAGTGGTAATGGCGGCATAGGTTTGCAGTTGTTGTGCGGTGTACCAGGCGATGCGCACATTTTTAAGCAATGTTTTCAGCAGCGAATGGTATTCGCTTTGCGCTGCCTGTTGTTGCAGGCGGGCCAGTTTTACGCGTTGCCAGGTTTGCACATCCAACAGGGGGAGGTCGGCGTCGGCGCCATAGCTGCCCATCCAGGGAGTGCCCATTCTTACCGGTACAAAAGTGCCGGGCGGTTTGTTCACCAGTTCGCCCGGGAATACCTGTACGGGAATTTTCCAGTAGTTGCTGATATCTCCTTTGATGTTGATTTCGGGGAGAAGTTTCGCGGCAGCAGCTTTGCGGTCTTGTACGGCTGCCTGTGCCGACAGGTTTTCGGCCAGCAGCTGGTGGTTATGAACGGTGGCATATTCCAGGCATTGGTCAAGCGTCCATGGCGAGGAGGTACTGTCGGCATTTTTTTCGGGCATGGCTTGTCCCGCAGCTATCCGGACATGGATAGCCAGTAACAGCAATAGGATTCCTGTTTTCATCTGAAATGATTGAATTTCTTTTAGTTCTGAATTAAAAGAACCAACGATGGCAAAAAAAAGTGTTAGCTTTTTTTCTTTTTAAGTTCCACGGTTCTTCTCCATCTTTCCAGGATCAATGGAATTTCGAACAGCATCATTTTATATAAATCTGATACCTCTTCCAGTTCCCCGTTAAACTCGTCGTTGGTTTTCCTGATCTTTCTTATATCGTCCAGTATGGTAGAAAATTGTTTTATTCTTTGAGAGAGATAGTCTTCGCTGAACATGTTTTTAATCTTCGCGGAGAAGTAGCGTTTCCTTTGCCCGCCAATGGTTCTGGACTCAATCATCTTCACGGACTCCAGCATTTTCAGTGCGTTGGAGACCGCGCTTTTGCTTACTTTGAAGTATTCGACCATTTGTTCAAACGTCGCCTGGTGCTGTTCGCTCAGCATCAGGTAAATAAGTACCCTGGATGCTACGGGAGTAAGGCCCATTGCTTCCATCGTGGCACTATGTTCTTCTATCTTCGCCCTGTATTTTTCCAAGATCGTTTCTAATGTCCGGGTGTAAAGGTATAAAAGATATTTGGTTTTCTTTTGGGAGAACTAAGAATTTTTTATACCGGTGTTGCTACCTGGCAGTATGATAGTGCCGCAGTAATGATTTGCGGAGAAAAGAAGCGGGCATGCGTTTGCTTTCTCCCGGTGAAAAGTTATATTTATCTTCTTAACACTTAAAAAAACAATATGAGCGATACCGCCAACGAAAGAGCCAAAATGCCGGCAGGAACCAGCAGCGTGCTGGATAGCAGAAGACTGGATAACAGTTATGCCACGCTGGTGCCGGTGCTTCGCAAAGGCATGCGTGTATTGGACGTAGGCTGCGGTACCGGCGCTATATCTGCCGGAATAGCCGTAGCAGTTGGTCCGGAAGGTGGTGTAGTAGGCATCGACAGCAGTCCGCATCTCATCGCCAAAGGGAGCGGTGATCATGCAGGCATTCAGAACTTAACGCTGCTGGAAGCCGATCTGTTTACCTATGCACCTGCTGAAAAATTTGATCTGATTGTATCCGCCCGTGTGCTGCAATGGTTAAGCGACCCGGCAGCCGCATTGCTGGCGTTCAAATCTTTACTGAAACCCGGTGGTATGATCTCCATCCTCGATTATAATCATACCCAGCTGGAATGGACGCCTGCGCCGCCGGAAAGTATGCAGCAGTTTTATAAAGCTTTCCTCGACTGGCGCAGCGACGCCGGTATGGATAATAATATGGCCGATCACCTGCCCGGCATTTTTGAGCAGCTCGGATTTCAGGACATCGTTACCCTGCCTGCAGATGAAGTGTATAAAAAGGGCACAGCTTCTTTTGTGGAGAAAGCAGGTATCTGGTCAAAGGTTGCAGAGCTGAGAGGCCCGCAAATGGTGGATAGCGGCTTTGTTACCGAAGCGCTGCGCCTGAAGGCGATTGCGGAGTATAATGATTGGGTGGAGGAGAAGGCGGAGCAGATGGTGATGAAGTTAAAAGAGGTGAGGGCTATGGTTTCGTTTCATTAATCCACACCTCCGCTACAACAGCATGCAGCGTAAACCCAATCCAGAACGCTGTGCCGAAGAACACCTGCGGCGGTAGTCCCGAAAAAGCAAAGAACAAACCAATGACAGGCCGTACCGTGCTTACCGCCAGGCCTATGGCAAACGCCCGTATCATCCATTCCCGGTGCGCGGCGATGTTCTTTTGCATGATATGCCACCACGCTTTACTGATGCAAATAAGAAAGAAGATGCTGAACAGGATACTGGCCGCAGCTTCATTGACGCCTCCGATGGGCAGCATGATAAATGGCATACATAACGCTGACGCCCCTACGATATAGCCGCAGATAATATAGATTCTTCCGCTGATGCGGTGGAAGAGGGGATAACGGGAACGAATACCCGGCATAAACTGCCAGGGTCCCAGTAACATAAATAACATACCTGGCAGTATATGCATAAACGTTAGTACAGGGTGTTGGGCAAAGCCGCCATCGAAGGGCGCCGCTCCGGATGGATTGAACGATGGGATCAGGCCGGCGATAGCCAGGGTTCTCCTGATCACCATGGCGATACCAACGGCGGTGAGAAAGAAGGCGGCAATACGCAGGAGCGTCGCTGTTTTTTGATGGGTCATAAAGTTGCAGAGAAATGGTCTGACCTAAAAATAGTATTCCGGTAGAAGGAGAGCAGGGCAAAGGATGCGAGCAGGGAAGATGTTGCGACACAAAGGGGAGATTCGGCGATATGAATGCGGAGCGGCTGATTGTCCGATTTTGAACAGCATTGGCCCGGAACCGGACAGTATTCTTTTAGCCAGGTGTTGCTAATCAACTGTTTATAAACAGGTAAATGGTTTGTAAATGAATAGCGTCTATTACTCTAAAATAACTTTACATGCTGCGGAATTACTTTCTTACTGCCTGGCGTAACCTGGGACATAATAAGGCCAGCGCTTTCATAAATATCATAGGATTGGCGATGAGTATCACTTGCAGCCTCCTTATTTTTATGTTTGTAAGTTACCATTACAGCTTTGACGGCTTTCATCCTGATAAAGACAGGATATACCGTGTGTTTACTGAGTTCAATGATGAAACGGTGTTTTATTCTACCGGTGCGCCAAGCCCGCTGGGAAAGGCATTTCGTACAGATTTTACCTATGCGGAGAAGACAGCCAGAATTGTTAGTTATAACAACGCCATTATGTCCCTGCCGCAGGAAAACGGTACGCCGAAGTTTAAAGAAGAACCAGGCATTGCATTTACAGAATCATCCTTCTTTGATATTTTTAATTTCCCGCTGGTGTTGGGCAGCAAAAAAAATATACTCGCCGCACCCAATGAGGCCGTTGTTACGGAAAGAATTGCTGCTAAATACTTTGGCAGTGCGCAAAATGCAATTGGAAAAACCATCCGCTTTGATAATAAAGTCAATTTTACAGTAACCGGTGTTTTAAAAGATCTGCCCTCCAATAGTGATACTAAAACGGAAATATTTGTATCCTACAACAACCTGAGACAGCAGAATCCGTTTACGGGCAGTGACAGCAGCTGGGGTGGCGTATATGGCGGCAGCAGGTGTTATTTGTTGCTAAGGCCCACTGCTACCCTGGCCCAGGTAAACCAGGCATTGAACCTTACCGTTAAGAAATACTACAAAGGCAAAGACCTGGATGTATGGAAATTTAAGATATTGCCGCTGGACCAGGTTCATTTCAATGACACATTCGAAGGGTCTATTGACCGCAAATATCTTTGGGCGCTGATTAGTATTGGAATTTTCCTGGTCATCACTGCCTGCCTGAATTTTATCAACCTGGCTACGGCGCAGGCATTGCACCGGTCTAAAGAAATTGGTATCCGGAAGGTGATGGGCAGTTTAGGCGGACAGCTGTTCTGGCAGTTTATGGCAGAAACCGCGGTAGTTACTTTTATAGCAGCTATGGTGGCCTGTTGTCTTACGTTGATTGCCATACCCTATCTCAACCAGCTGCTGGATATCGATATGAAGGGTCAACTTTTGGGAAACCCCCGGCTGTTGCTATTTTTGTCGCTGCTCTCCCTGGTAATTATATTTTTGGCCGGCTCTTATCCATCCCTGGTAATGGCCCGGTTCCAACCAGCGGTATCACTAAAAGGCAAACTTACCGAAAGGCATATTGGGGGTTTCTCCCTGCGCCGCGTGCTGGTGGTAACACAATTTGCCATTTCACAGATGCTCATCATTGGTGTTATTGTCATTGCAGGGCAGTTGCGATATTCCACCACTTCTGATCTTGGCTTCAATAAAGAAACTATCGTGATGTTGCCGGTTCCGGTGCCGGACAGAGCAAAAATGAGTACCCTGCAGCAGGGGCTTAAGGCTATCCCCGGTATAGAAAAACTGTCTTTTTGCCTGCACGCACCGGCTAGCCTGGGAGGTAATGTTACGGGGCTGCGTTTCGATAACCGTCCCGAAGAGGAACACTGGAGCACCAATGCCCTGGATGTGGACAATGAATACCTGTCTACTTTTGGATTAAAGCTGCTGGCCGGCCGTAATTTTTTTCCGTCTGATACCGCAAGGGAATTTGTCGTAAATGAAACCTTCCTTAAAAAAATGAATGTCAGCAATCCCCGGGATGTGATTGGTAAAAACCTTTCACTGGGAGACGGAAGCAGGAAGGGACCTATTGTTGGTGTGGTAAAGGATTTTTACACCAATTCCTTTCATACCGAAATCGCGCCTATTTGCCTGATGCCGAATTATTACAATTATATTAACTGCGCGGTGAAAATAAAAAGCGGTACGCTGCGGCAAACGCTGGCTGCTGCAGCGCATAAATGGAACGAAGTGTTTCCCGAATTTGTGTATAGTTATGAGTTCATGGATGATCGTATTGCAAAATTCTACAAGCAGGATACAGTTATATTGAAACTGGTGGAGGTATTTTCACTGATAGCTGTTTTTATAGGCTGCCTGGGCCTCTATGGTCTTGTATCGTTTATGGCTGTTCGCAGAACCAAAGAAATCGGTATCCGCAAACTATTGGGGGCCGGTCTTCAACAGATCCTGTGGTTATTCGGAAAAGAATTCAGCCTGCTGCTGATCATCGCTTTCGTAGTGGCAGCACCGGTTGCCTGGTTTGTTATGAGCAGGTACCTGGAAGATTATAAGTATCGCATTCACATGGGGCCCGGCGTTTTTGTACTGGCTATATTGTCTACTTTCATCGTTGCTATGCTCACGGTAGGTTATCGCGCTATAAGATCCGCTTTGGCAAATCCCGTTAAGAGTTTGCGCAGCCAATGATTGTCAAAGATCCACGCCGGCTGGTTTATAACTTTTTGAGACAGGCGTTTCGTTTTACAACCGGTCGCCTGCTGTATCAAAAACGAACACATTAGCAAAAAAATGCTGCTTAAATTATTGACAGGTATGTTATTCTTTCATGGCATGCTTTTAAACAATTAGAGTAGCAGATATTTACCGTCATGATAAGAAACTATTTCCGGATTGCCTGGCGCAACCTGATCCGCAACAAATCATTTTCCACTATTAATATACTGGGATTGGCCCTGGGGCTGGCCTGCAGTCTTGTAATGATATTATGGATACAGGACGAACGTGCCATGGATCGTTTTCATGCCGGCAGTGATCATTTGTACCAGGTATATATCCGGCAAACTTCAAACGGAAAGGTAGATGGCGGGTACCTCACGCAGGGACCACTGCCCGGGGAGTTAAAAAGAACTGTTCCGGAAATAGCATACGCCAGCGGCTTACAATATTATCCACCAGTAGCCTTCCAGGCAAACAATAAAGTAGTAAAAATGAACGGCGGTTATGCCGGCGCGGATTTCTTTAGTATGTTCAGCTACCCGGTGTTGCAGGGAACAAAAGAGGCGGCGCTGAGTAAACCTGGTGTGATCGCAATTTCCAGGCATATGGCCGAATTGTTTTTTGGCAGCCCTGAAAAGGCCATCGGACAGGTGATCCGCTATGAAGATACCACCAGTCTTTCTGTGAGTGCGGTGTTTGATATACCCGCCCACTCTTCTCAGCAATTCGACTATCTCCGTACATGGGATGATTTTGTCAGCTCAAATCCATGGACAAAATCATGGGGCAGTTTTAGTCCTGCTACGTATATCCGGCTCCGTGACCAGGCCGATGCAGATAAAGTAGCGGCCAAAATAAAAGATTTCGTTTATAACTACCAGCCCCGTAACCAGGGCACATCTATGGAGCTGGGGCTGCAGCCCTATGCCGAAAAATACCTGCATAGCGTATTTGAAAATGGGGTTCCTGCCGGCGGAAGAATTTCCTATGTGCGGCTTTTTACGTTGCTGGCCATTTTTATCCTGCTGATTGCCTGCATTAACTTTATGAACCTGGCTACCGCACGCGCGGTAAAAAGAGCGAAAGAAGTAGGCGTAAGGAAAGTAGTGGGCGCCATGAGAGGGGTGCTGATCATACAGTTTATCGGAGAAGCAATCCTGCTGGCCTTTATCGCCATCATCATAGCTTTGTTGATAGTGGCGTTACTCCTGCCGGCCTTTAACCAGCTTAGCGGTAAGCAATTATTTATCCCATTTGGCTACCCGGTTTTCTGGGCTACTTTGGCAGGCTTGCTCCTGTTTACCGGTTTTGTGGCAGGTAGTTATCCTGCGCTGTTTTTATCTTCCTTAAATCCTATCCGCGTGCTGAAAGGCAGTTTGAAATTCAGCAGCAGCGCACTGTATTTCCGCAAAGGACTGGTGGTATTCCAGTTTACTTTATCTATTATCCTGATAGTAGGCATGGTAGTGATTTACCGGCAAATGGATTATATACAGACAAAGAACCTGGGCTACGACCGGCAAAACCTCCTGTATATTCCGCTGGAAGGAACGCTGCTCTCCAAATATCCTGTATTCAAAGAACAGGCCGCCAACCTGCCCGGCGTAATGGATATTTCAAAGATGAAGGAAACGCCAACTGTTATTGAGCATCATAAGAGCGACCTGGACTGGACCGGCAAAGACCCCGGCGACGCCGCTTCTTTTGCAGATGCTGCAGTAGGATACGATTTTGTAAAAACAATGCACCTGCAATTGCTGGAAGGCCGCGATTTTTCGAAGGACTTTGGCAACGACTCCGGTAGTTTCCTGTTGAATGAAGCAGCCGTAAAAAGAATTGGTTATACAGATCCCATAGGACAACCATTCCGGCTTAATAACCTGCAGGGAAAGATCATTGGTGTGTTGAAAGACTTCCACTTCAATTCTATGCATGATGCTATTGAACCACTGGTGATCCGTTTGGATGAAAATCCTAAATGGGGTAATATCCTGGTACGTACCGAGCCAGGTAAAACCAAGGCGGCACTTGCAGGACTGGAAAGGATCTGCAAAACCATGAACCCCAACTTCCCTTTTACCTACCAGTTCTCAGACCTGGAATATACCAAATTGTATAAGAGTGAACAGATGGTTAGCAGGCTATGTAATTATTTTGCAGGTCTGGCGATCTTTATCTCCTGTCTTGGTTTGTTCGGTTTGGCCATGTTTACCGCCGCGCAGCGTACCAAAGAGATTGGCGTAAGAAAGATACTGGGCGCCTCCGAATCAAACATTTTTATACTGCTCTCTGCCAACTTCCTGCAACCGGTAGCCGTTGGTATGCTGATCGCTTTCCCGTTGTCCTGGGTGGGGATGAATCAATGGCTGAAAGATTTCGCTTATAAAATAGACCTGGAATGGGGCATCTTTGCTTTCGCCGGTCTGACGACTATTTTCATTGCCTTGCTCACCGTTAGCTTCCAGAGCATAAAGGCGGCATTTATGAACCCTGTAACAAGTTTAAAATCGGAGTAAAATCTGCCTGCTTTGGGGTGCTAATTCCCCATATTCTGCTGAAATAGCTGCTGCTGCCTATGGCACGTGGATTGCCGCCACATAGGTAAACTCAATGGTTATGAAAGTATCTGGCATCATCCTCATTATTGCAGGTATTGTGATGATCCTTATCCCGGGTTTTTTCGTGCAAACCGAAAAGAAGGTCGTGGATATTGGTCCCGTTGAAATCAATAAAAAAGAAAACCGTTGGATCGGCTGGCCTACCTATGCAGGTGGTATTGTAGTGGTGGCGGGTGTGGTGTTGCTGGTTTCGGGAAAGAAGCGGGAATAGCCATTCTGGCCTTTTAAGACCGGCCTTTCCTTTTTTTGTACCTTGGAGGGTAAAAAAGAGATGGCCACCTCTATCCTTGATCAATCCAAAGACCCGGTGCTAAAAGCCTTTATAGCCGGAAAATCTGATGTGACGCTGGGGCTGTTGCGGCATTTTATAGCGCAGTATACGCAGTTGGGCGATGTTTACCTGTATCCAACCAAATCGATGGCAGGCATTGGTATCGATGATCGCCGCGTTGCCTGGATAACACAGCTGGGGAAGAACTTTGTGCACATTGTTTTCCCGTTTGAAAAAACCTACCCCGACAATCTCTGTTTTCAGAAAATAGCACAGGTGCCCGGCACACAGCAGTTTAACCATCATTTCCGTATGTACCTGCCGGAAGATGTGAATGAAGAAGTGTTGCAGTTTATGCGTTTGTCGCTGCAGCCGTAATATTATTCTGATTTTAATGACTTTACCGGGTTGGCCAGTGCCGCTTTCACAGATTGTATGCTGACGGTTAGTAATGCGATAGCCATGGTAAGCAGGCCTGCCACAGCAAACATCCACCACTGTATTTGTATGCGGTAGGCGTAATCCTGTAGCCAGCGATTCATGATATACCAGGTGAGTGGTGTGGCAATAACCACCGCTATCCCCACAAGTTTTACAAAATCCCGCGACAGCAGTTGCACGATGCTGCTTACCGAGGCGCCAAGTACTTTGCGGATGCCTATTTCTTTGCTGCGTTTGGTGATGTTATACGCGGTGAGGCCCAGAATGCCGAGGCAGGTGAGGAATAATGTAAAGAGAGAGAAGATCTGGACGATCTTTCCGAATTGTTGGTCAGCTTTATATTGCTGGTCAAATAATTCGTTGAAGAAATGATATTCAAACGGATATTCGGGGTATTGCTCCTGCCAGCTGGAGCGGATTTTTGCCAATGTTTGTTTGAGGTTGCCGGTATTTAACTTTGCCGCATAGAACGCGCCGCCGTTAGTACGGTACCAGTGTATCATGGGCAGTATGGCGCCTTTAAGCGATTGCTGGTGGTAATCATCAACCACGCCAATGACGGTACTGTAACCGAGACTGGTCCAGGAGAGGGTCAGTCTTTTGCCGATGGCCTCTTGCGGGCTGCTGAAGCCAAATAATCTTATCGCCTCTTTGCTCAGGATCATTTGGTCGCTGTTGGGAACGCCTGCACGGAAGTTACTACCTGCCAGCAGCTTGATGTTCATGGCAGGCAGAAAATTTTCATCGATCCCATAAGCATAGAAAGTATAGTTCAATCCTTTGTCTGATCCCAGCTGGCTGATGCCGCTGGTAGCGGAAAGTTCGTGTAAACTTACACCGGGTATTGCTTCCGCAGCAGTGATCTTTTCCACCTGCGGCAGTTGTGACACGTTGTTGAGAAAAGCGGCACTCTGTTGACGGCGGATGGAGTCTATTATCTTTCCCTGCCCGCCGGGTGCACGAAGAATCAGTGTTTGGTCAGTATTGATGCCCAGGTCCTGGCTGCGCATATACGAAAGTTGCCGGAAAACGATCAGCGACGCGGACAGCACAATCAGCGCTGCAGCAAACTGACCAACTACCAATACCTTTCTGAATAGCACGCCTCCGGACGTTGCTGTGAATGATCTCCGGGTAACGCTCACCGGTTTCACAGCCGACAATACCAGCGCGGGATACAGGCCGGAAAGGAGGCAGTTAAAGATGAACAACGCAGCGGCCGAGAACCAGAAAAAAGAAGTTTGGAAAAAAACAGTGCTGATAGGTCTGCCGGTCAGCTGTACATAAGCCGGCAGCAGCAGGTATATGAGCAACAAACCGAGTAACAAAGCCAATGCATTCACCAGTATCGTTTCAGTCATGAATTGTTTTATCAGCGACATACGGGAGGAACCCAGGGCCTTGCGCATACCGGTTTCTTTGGTTTTGTCGGCCGCCCTTGCAGTAGTAAGGTTTACATAATTCACTGCGCCTACCAGTAATACCAGTGCTGCTATCACCAGCATAAACTGTACGGTTTTGATATCGCCGTTTTCTTCCGGTTCAAAAGATTTATGGGAGTGAAGATGGATATCTTTCATGGGCTCTGCCACAAAGCGGTCGTCTTTTACTTTTTCCTTCGATAGCTGTACCAGTTTTTGGTTAAAGGCGGCGAGGTTCGCATGCGGTACCAGCTGCACATAGGTATAGTTATTATTAGCGTTCCAGCTGTTCAGATCTATTCCTCTCCTGGTCAGCGATGTAAGCGACAGTAACAGGTCAAATTTGAGATGGGTATTGGATGGCACATCTTTGATGACTGCTGTAACCGTGAAAGTCCAGTCTCCGTCCTGGAATACTTTGCCCACAGCAGGTTCGTTGCCATACATCCGTTTTGCCAGCGATTCCGTTAACACTGCCTGCATCGGCGCCGCTACTGCGGTGGCCGGATTGCCTTCTATAAAGTCATAATTGAAAATGGTGAACATGGAAGGGTCTACCGCATATACATTATCGAGTTTGAAGATCTTCCCGTTGGATTTTATCTCCGGTACTTCTTCCATATGTTCTACCCGTACATAATCCACTACCTCCGGCATTCCTTTTTTTACGGCTGGCCCAAGCGGAGGATGGGTTTCACAGTCAGTTACGACAAACTCTTTTCCTTTGTAGTTATCGAGGGTGATGCGATAGATGTCGTCTGCTTTTTTGTAGAAATTTTCGTAGCTGTATTCATAGCGGGCATAGTTGATAATAAACAGGAAAGCTGCGGTGGCAAGGGCCAACCCTGAAATATTGATAAAGGTGTAAAACTTATCTTTTGTGATATTACGCCAGGCAATTTTCAGATAATTTTGGAGCATGTTTACTTCATTTATGTGAATGCCCTTACAACCTGCAAGAAAGTTGCCATATCGGTAATCCGCCGCCAGCAGCAGTTTCGGTTTTTCGGGGTGTCCGGAAACGGACAGCCTTGTCCGGTATTGACGGCTTAGCCAACAGGTGGGCGGCGGCGCTTACGGAAGGCGCCGGGCATTTGGCGCCATTTGCAGGAAACATGGATATAGTTGCCGGTTAACTAAATAAGGAATGTTATATTTATAAGGTTAGCGCATTTCTTTTTTTAAAAACTGTACTATGAACAATCACCTCCGGCCGGCTTCCAGAAATATGATTGAGTCTATCCTGGTACTCTTGCTGTTGCTGGCATTGTTGCTGGCGCTTTACCAGGTACTGCACTTATTTTTTGGAGTACTCACTTTTGCCCTGATTTTTTCGGTGTCGTTTCATCCGTTGTTTGAACGGATGGTTCGTTGGTTTGGCGGCCGGAGAAAGCTTACGGCCACGTTATACGCTATTGCATTGGTGGCTATTATTGCTTTGCCGGTTACCTATATCATTGCTGAAATGAGTTCGCATGTCAGGGACTCGATCCACTGGATCCGGGATGTAAAGGAAAACGGGCTACCGCCGTTACCGGCCTGGGTAGTGAACCTGCCCTATATAGGAGCGGAAATCAACACCTTCTGGCTGCACCTGCAGGAAAGCCCGAAGGAAACGCTGACCACACACGAACAGCCGGTAAGAATGGTACTGAATCACGTAGTCAGCAGTGGCGCCGGTATTTTGGGTACGGCGGTGCAACTGATCATCGGTATTGTTATTTCAGCCTTCTTCCTGGTTAGTGGAGAAAAAGCGGTACGGCCTATCAGGGCTGCAGTACAGCATCTGCTGGGCAGGAAAGATGGCGCCGATTTGTTGAATGCCACTACCATGGCGGTAAAAGGGGTGTCGATAGGGGTAATGGGCACCGCGTTTGCCACCGCGATTGTAGCCTGGATAGGTCTTAAAATTGCCGGTATCCCCTTTGCGCTGGGGTTGGCGGCCCTCATATTTTTCCTGGTGGTAATACAAATAGGTCCGCTCGTGGTATGGGTACCGGCTACCATCTGGATGGCCACACAGGGACATCCGGGTATGACCGTTTTCCTCATCATTTATGGCATAGGTATCCTGATCGGGGAGGCGATTCTGAAACCGGTGCTGATTGCCAGAAGCGGCAAGCTGCCCTTCCTGGTGCTGTTTATTGGAGTAATAGGCGGCGTGGCCGCCTGGGGTTTTACCGGTATGTTTAAAGGGGCTATCATTATAGCTGTGTTCTATACCATTTTCAATTCATGGCTGGAGCGTAAAGATGGTACACATAGTACACAGGCTGCGGAATAGATAGTAACTTTACCGTAATTATCGAATCAATTATGAAAGCTGCCACTATCAGCGAAATAAAGAAAGAACTGACCACACTGGCGCCGGCGGAGCTGTCGGCCTTGTGTTTACGTTTAGCCAAATACAAAAATGATAACAAGGAACTGCTTACCTACCTGTTGTTTGAAGCACATAGCGAGCAGGGATATATAGAAGTCGTAAAAGCAGAGATAGATAATGGTTTCAGCGAAATGGCCGGTGACAAATTATACCATGCCAAAAAAAGACTGAGAAAAATACTGCGGATAACGAATAAGCATATACGCTATACAGGATCCAAACAGGCAGAGGCAGAACTCCTGATCTATTTCTGTACAAAAATGAAACAGGCCGGTTTATTATCTTCCTACAGTATCCAATTAACCAACCTTTATGAGCAGCAGCTGAAAAAAATTGCCAAAGTGGTGGCGGGGCTGCATGAAGATCTGCAATATGATTATGAGAGGCAACTACAGCTGTTGGTTGTTAGCAGTTAGCTTTTAGCCATTAGCTTTTAGTGAATGCGGCGGATGTTGTTCTATCCGATTTTCCCCATTGCCATAATTGCTGGAATACCGGTCGCAGTGATTCTCCGCGTTCGGTAAGGCCGTATTCTACTTTCAGCATAGCTTCCTCGTGTGATTTGCGGTGTATCATTCCGCGCAGCTCCAGCTCCTTCAGTTCTGCGGTGAGCATCCTTTCTGTAATAATGGAAATGGCTTTTTTTATTTCGCTGTAGCGCGATATGCCGGAAAACAGCTGATGAAGGATCATGGGCTTCCAGCGGCCTTCGATCAGCGACAGCGTATATGAAATAGGGCAGGCGGCGATGATCTTTTGCCTGTTTTCGTAGTTGGTAGATTGTTCCTTTCTCATAGGGCACTTTTTGCGTTCTTGCTTCACCCGAACATTTTTGTTCGTTATTGTAAATGTAAAGATACCCGCGGACATTTGCCTTCATATCCGGCATGGATATACGACAAAACAGATTTTATGAAAAGCTATCATGTAAACTTAGGCGCAGGATTATCCGGACTAACCATAAAAGAACATCATATGCCCGCTCCGGGACCTGCTGAAGTATTGATCCGTGTAAAGGCGAGTTCGCTGAATTACCGGGAGCTGATGATCCTGAAAGGGTTTTATCCCTTGCCGGTACGGCCGGATGTGATCCCGTTGTGCGACGGCGCCGGGGAAGTGGTGGGAGTTGGCGATGCCGTGACGCGGGTAAAGGTGGGCGACCGCGTAATGGGACAGGTATTCCCGGATTGGGTGGATGGCCCATTTGCGAGGGATTACGCCGCGCAGCTGGGTGGTTCACTGAATGGGATGCTCACGGAGTATGCCGTATTACCGGAAAACGGGGTGTTACAGATCCCTGCACATTTATCATATGAAGAAGCTGCCGCATTACCCTGTGCTGCGTTAACCGCCTGGAATGCGCTGAGCGGCGGCCGGGGACTGGCAGCCGGTGAAACCGTGCTCACACTGGGTTCCGGCAGCGTATCGCTGTTTGCACTGCAACTGGCAAAGGCGGCGGGCGCCCGGGTAATTGCCACTACCTCCGGCGAGAAAAAAGCCGCGCAATTGAAGGCGCTGGGGGCCGATGAAGTGGTTAATTATATAGCGCAGCCCGACTGGTACCTGGCGGTTCGTGAGTTAACCGGCGGGCAGGGAGTGGATCATGTGGTGGAAGTAGGCGGTGCGGGCACCGCAGAAAAATCTATCCGCTCGGCCGCTATTGAAGGAGAGGTAGCGGTGATTGGCAGTGTTGCAGGGGAGCCGTCTCCGTTCAACATCAACCTGATCATGTATGGTATGGTACATGTGCGGCCGGTGGCTATTGGTAGCAAAGCGCAGTTTACCGCCATGAATAAGGTAATAGCGGTGAATAAAATAAAACCGGTGATTGACCGGGTATTTCACTTCAATGATGCCGTAGCAGCGTTTCGTTACTATATGGAAGGACCCTGTTTTGGGAAAGTGGTGCTGAACCACGAATAAGGGTATAATGTTTTCTTCGTTGTTGCCCCGGATGCAACCGGATTTGTTCTGTTCAGCAGAAAATGATACTTTGTAAGGAGTCGAAATAAAATGTTTGCATGAAAGTTTTATTTGAAACTCCCCGGTTGCAGCTGCGCACCTTTGCTTCGTCGGATGACACTTTTATCCTGGAGCTGCTGAACACGCCGTCGTGGCTGCAGTACATCGGCGACCGCCAGATAAAGACGCTGGCTGATGCGCAGCGGTATATCCTGAACAACCTGTTGCGGTTATATGCGGAGCAGGGCTATGGCGCCTGGGTGGTGGTGTTGAAAGACACGGGAAAACCTATCGGGATCTGCGGATTATTTAAAAGAAAATACCTGGAGCAGCCCGACCTGGGCTTTGCTTTTTTGCCGGAAGCCGAAGGGCAGGGTTATGGGTATGAAGCGGCTACAGGTACGCTGGCATATACAAAACAGCAACTCGAATTACCGCGGTTGTTTGCGATCACCCAGCCGGATAATCACCGGTCGGTCCGTTTGCTGGAACGTTCGGGCTTTACCCTGCAGGGTACTATACAGCCGCCCGGAGAGCTGACGGAACTGATGCTCTTTAATATTGAATTAGGACTTTGAAAAGTGTTTACTGCGTTTGTACAGCGCGAGTAATTTATTGATCACCAGGTATACCAGCGATCCGACACACAACACCACAAGTCCTGTCCGGAGCCAGGTGGCAACAGTTACGGACAACCCGATTCCCGTACCAATTGCCACATAGGCAGCCAGACAAATAGGACACTTCGGCAACAGGGCGAGGGTGATGCCCGGAAGCAGCCAGCGCACCGTTTTAGTGATACGTTGCCGGAAGGTCAGCGGACCTGTGGATTGCGCAGCCGTTGTTTTGCTGGTGTCGCTGCCCGTTGCTTCACCGCAGGAACAATATCTTTTCATAACAAATCCGTTTTCAGGATGCTTCTTCGCCGGAGCTGCAACAGGAGCCCGGTGTATTGTCTTTGTGATATTTGCCGGTATTGTCTACATGTCCTTTCTCATCGTATTTATCATGGTGCCGAACCCAGGAAGTTAAATCGCCGTTTTCTCCCCTTTCATTGCGGCCCAGGGGAGCAATGTCGAGGTAGTTATAAGCGGTCAGCTGTAATTCGCCGCCACGGCCGTAGGTCGAATAAGTATGATAGATGTTGCCATCTGCATCTTTATAGAAAACACTCATTCCCTGCAGGTCTTCCAGGTGGGTAGGTAAACCTTCCACGATGCCATAGTTATAAAACACCTTTCCCTTTTCCAGCTCTTCCTTCCGGAAGGATACATGGTAATCGTAGTTAAAGTCGCTGCCGGCAGATGATACCCATTTAAAATGCCAGCCCATCCGTTTTTTATAAGCTTCCAGCACCGGTAACGGGGCTCTGGCCACCACCACTACTGACACATCATGATGCTCCAGGTGTGGCAGTACGCCATCGATCGAATCGGCGGCAAAAGAGCAGCCAACGCAACCTTCTTTTTCATGGGGGCCAAACATAAAGTGTTGTATGATGAGCTGGCTTCGGCCATCAAAAAGATCGGCCAGACTTACCTCGCCGTCAGGTCCGTCAAAGTAGTATTCCTTCTCCACTTTTTCCCATGGCAACTCCATGCGCTCACGGCTTAATTCATCCCGAAGATGGGTAAACTGTTTTTCTTTTTCCAGGAACTTTGTCCTTGCCGCCAGCCACTCTTCCGGCGATACTATCCGGGGCGCCGGATTGGTTTCAATAGTTTTATGTTTAAAACCAGTAGATACGTTTGTACTCATGATTTTTACATTTTAAGTCTTACAAATCTCAGGAGTAAAAACGGGAATTCTGGTGTGTGAACACGCCTAATTTAGGGGGCATTTGTGCCAGCGGAATCCGTTATTTTTGTGTTGAAACATACACAAATTGCCATGAAGACAATTTCCCTGCTGATTTACGAGGACGCTATTTTATCTTCTGTATCCGGTGTGATGGATATGTTACTGGGTGTGAACCGTTATATGGCCGAAATGAGGCGGGAACCGGCCTTTAAGCTGGAATTGATCAGCGAGAAGGTAAAGAACATACAGCTGCATCTGCCTGCGCAATTTATTTGTTATAAAACCATCGATGAGGTAAAGCATACCGATCTGATCCTGGTGCCGGCATTTGAAGGCAGTGCGGACCTGGTGCTGCAAAAGAACAAGGTAATGATCGATTGGCTGGGCATCATGTATGCCCGCGGAACAGAAATTGCGAGCTTATGTTTTGGAAGTTATTTCCTGGCAGAAGCGGGCTTGTTATCCGGTAAATCGTGTACCTCGCACTGGATGGCCCTGGATGATATGCGCAACCGTTATCCGGACATCACTGTTTTGCCCGATAAGGTAATGACTGACCAGGAAGGTATATACACCAGCGGCGGCGCCTTTATTTCGCTGAACCTGGTATTGTACCTGATAGAGAAATTCTGCGGCAGGGACGTGAGTATCTGGATCAGTAAAATGTTTTCCATTGATATGGACCGCGTAAATCAATCACATTTTGCTGTATTCCAGGGACAGCGCCGTCATGAAGATGAAGAGATACTCAGGGCACAGGCATTTATTGAACAGCATTATGACCAGCAGATTTCTATAGAGCAGATTGCAGAGCAGGCCAATATGAGTAAACGGAATTTTATCAGGCGTTTTAAAATAGCTACCCAAAATACGCCGCTGGAGTACCTGCAGCGGGTAAAAATAGAATCTGCCAAAAAAGAACTGGAGAAAAATGCGTTGAACATCAGCACGCTGATGTATAATGCCGGTAAACCGTTTAAAAACCTTCCGGCAGGTTTTTAAACGGTTTACCGGCTTAACCCCGCAGGACTACCGGAGGAAGTACTGCAGGTCTGTTGCCGAGCTGAATAATTGATGCGGTTATTCTGCATGTAAACTTTTTGCCGGGTTGGTCAACGCCGCTTTGGCGGAGGTGAGCAGTGTGGCGGGTCTTCAAAGCCGGTATAATTGGTTAACTTTATCACTAAATGTACAGGTATGGAAAAGGCCATTATTCATTTAGACGGCAAAGACTATCACATATTCCCGGCCAATGATAAAGAAAAAACCTATATGGTGGAAATAGACAGTCACCAGGTTACATTCCGTCCGGATGAAAGCGGGAAGCTGCAGGCATCGCATGATCATATTCCCAACGAATTTTTATCGAAGCTGGCACAGAAAATAGAATCGTATTTTTTCTGATGGACAGCTCTACCGGGTTTTACTTATTTTTATTGCCTGAAATCAGCAGATCTGTATGAATAGAATGACGTATAGCCTGTTGTTGCTGTTAGGTGTAACCACCGTGGCAACTGCACAGGAATTGTATATGCCCCGTAATACTAAACAGGCATATGTAAACCAGACAAGAGATAAGAATGGTGCGCCGGGTAAGCGCTACTGGCAGAACAAAGGAGTGTATGATATCCGCTTGTCCGTAAACCCGCCTGACAGGACCGTGACCGGCTCAGAAACGGTTACCTATATTAACAACAGCCCTGATGTGTTAAAAGGAATGATGCTTCGCCTCATTTGTAACCTGCATAAATACCAGGCGCCGCGTTCCGGCTATGTAAGCAAGGATTTTTTAACAGATGGTGTGGTGATAGACAAGCTGGTGGTGAATGGCGTGCCCGTAAAATTTAATAACGATGTAGGCACTACTGCCTGGGTGGCCTTTCCGGCGCCGTTGCCCTCAAAAGATAGTATCCGGCTGGATATCGACTGGCACTACGATCTGTCGGTATTAAGTGGCCGGGAAGGGATGATAGATAGCACCACGGCATTTATGGCCTATGCTTATCCCAGGGTGTCGGTATACGATGATTATAACGGGTGGGATGGTTTGGAACATACCGACCGGGTAGAATTCTATAGTGATTTTAATGATTATAGTGTAGCCGTGACCGTACCCCGAAATTTTGTAGTATGGGGAACAGGAACCTTGCTGAATGCCCGGGAAGTATTGCAACCAGCCATCGCTGAACGATTGAAAGCATCGTTTACATCAGATATTCCGGCGCATATCGCAAATTTGCAGGAAATGCAGCAACACCAGGTAACACAGCAAAAAGAAAAGAATACCTGGAAATTTGCCGCCAATAACATCGCTGACGTTACCTTTGCCACCAGCGACCATTATGTATGGGACGCTGCCAGTGTAGTGGTTGACAGCAGCACCATGCGGCGCAGCAGTGTGCAGGCAGCCTATAACGATACGGCTACCGATTTTCATCATTCCGTGGCTTTTTCACATAATGCGTTGAACTGGTTTTCCCACCAGTGGCCGGGCGTGCCTTACCCTTTTTCGTCGATGACAGCCGTACAGGGTTTCGCCGATATGGAATACCCCATGATGGTAAACGATGGCTCTGCAGGCGATGACCTCAGTTTTGCACAGCTGGTACAGGACCATGAAATAGCGCATACCTATTTCCCGTTTTATATGGGAATCAACGAAAGCAGGTATTCGTTTATGGATGAGGGCTGGGCTACCACCTTCGAATACCTGATTGGTATAGCGGAGAAAGGAAAGGAAACAGCGGATAACTTCTACCGGAAGTTCAGGGTAAATAAATACATCCATGATGCATCAACAGAAGAAGATCAGCCAATCGTTTCTATGTCCAACCAGGTAAGCGGAATGGGCTACAGCAGCAATTCCTATGGCAAGGCATCTCTGTCCTATCTCGCATTGAAAGACCTGCTGGGGGATCAGCTGTTTAAAAAATGCCTGCACGCCTACATGGACAACTGGCATGGAAAACATCCTATTCCATGGGACTACTTTTATTCTTTCAGTACCGCGGCACGACAAAACCTGAACTGGTTCTGGAACAACTGGTATTTTAGCAACAACTACATAGATCTTACATTGGCAACCGCGAAACTGGCTGCTGGTAAGGCTTCACTGCGTATTGTCAATGCCGGCGGCTTTGCTGTTCCTTTTGATATAATCGTTACTTATAAAGACGGGACCACGAAAAGTGTGCATCAGACGCCGGCCGTATGGAAGGCAAATGCCAAAGAAGTGCTGTTGAATGTAGCGTATGCAAAGGAAGTGAAGGAGATCAGGCTGGATGGTAACTTGTTTATGGATGCCAATGAGAAGGACAATGTGTGGAGGCGGTAGTGTTTAAATTTTTAAGTGCAGGAGCCTTCAGGTTGTTGTGTCCTGGAGGCTTTTGTTTTAAAGAGATTTGTTAATACATTTTGCATAACGAGCGCTTAAGATGTTCCTTGGTTATGACAAATAGAGATTTTAAAAATGAATTATCTTATCAGACCAATCAGTTATAATGGTTTGGAAAGAGTAGAACCACTGGAGTATCCCGAATCAGCGCTGCGTGAGGCTATATTGAACGCTATTATCCATAAAGATTATTCAAGCACCTATACATTTCTTCGCGTATATGACGATCGGCTGCATCTATGGAATCCCGGAGGATTACCAGAAGAACTAAGTGTTGAAGAATTAAAAAAAGAGCATTCATCTTATCCCCGAAATAGGAATATCGCTAATGTCTTTTTTAAAGCGGGATATATTGAATCATGGGGAAGAGGAACAAATAAGATTATTGATGCTTGTCTGGAGGCTGGTTTGCCGGAACCACTGATTAAGGAAGAGCAGGGAGGAGTTAGTATAAAGGGGCAATAAAGGGGCAATAAATATTTTATATAACCATAATCTATTAATATTCAATTGATAGCGTCGTTTTTTAGCTTTCGCTCTAAAACTATTAAGATGCTTAGCACCACTGGGATAAAACCTCTTACTCCTTCAACAAATTCCCATTCTTACAATACTCCACTGCCTCTTCCATGCTATTCACCTGGAACTTCCGTAGTATATTCAATCTGTGCGCCTCGATAGTCCGTATACTGATATTTAGTGTTTCGGCAATGTCTTTATTATTTTGTCCGTTGCTGATCATCCGTATGATCTGTTCTTCGCGGCGTGACAGTGAAATTTCCTGCGGGCCATTGATGCCGGAGGTTTGTTTGGCATCGAGGTATTTTTTTACGAGGATGTCGCTTACTTCTCCTATAAAATAATATTTACCCTGGTGGATGGTCCGGATAGCGCTAAGGAATATTTTGTTGCTGGTATCTTTTAGTATATAGCCACTGGCGCCCATTTCAAGGGCTGCAGCTACATAGTCGGGTTCATCGAACAGGCTAAAAAAGAGGATACGTCCGGCGGGATTTTTTTCCAGCAGCCGGCTGCTGGTTTCCAGGCCATTCATACCGGGCATACGGATATCCATGATGATGATATCAGGTTTAAGGAGCGACAGTTGTTCGAGGGCATCCTGGCCGCTGCTGGCTTCCCCGCATATTTCCATATCAGCTTCGCTGTTGATCAGCTGCTTAAGCCCATTCCTGAATATTTCATGATCATCAACTAAAAAAACGCCTATTTTTTTCATAGTTAAAAGGTGATTACTAACTGTATAGTTGTTCCGGTGCCGGGTATTGAGCTGATCTGAAGCGTACCTCCGAGCAGTTCAGCCCTTTCTTTCATATTACGGATGCCATTTACTTTTTTCGCCAGCTCTTTTGAAAACAGTTGCCGGCTATCGAAATAAAATCCTTTGCCATTATCGCGGATACTCAATTGCAGGAAATTGGCGCTGCCGTCAATATCTACTTCAATGGCGGCTGCATCGGCGTGTTTAATGGCATTGTTTAATGCTTCCTGCAAGATACGGTAAACGCCGGTTTCTACTTCTTTGGGTAAGGGGGTGGCGGATAAAGTATCTTCTAATTGGAAATCTATACCTGGTGCTGTTTGCCGGCATATTTTAATCAGCTCCTCGATGGCCGCCCGTAGCCCGAAGTCTTCGAGTACGCTGGGCAGCAGGTCGGCGCAGATGCGTTTGGTTTCATTAATAATGCTATACATCAGCGAGTTAACCATAGCTATTTCAGGATCATGCTGCATACTGCGGTCTTCTATTTGTTCCAGCTTCATCCGCAAACTGGTGAGCATTTGTCCTATGCCGTCATGTATTTCGGCAGCCACTCTTTTGCGTTCCTTTTCCTGCCCGTTGATGATGGAATAAGACCTGATCCGTTGCTCTGTTTCCTGTCGCAATAACTTTTCCTGGTTGGCCAGCTGTACCTGTTCCGTTAGTTTACGGGCTCTTTCTTCGGCATCAACCAGTCCTTTTATAATTTTGCGGATGCGGGTCGATAGCGGGTAAAAGATCACACCTGCTTCCAGCATCAGCGTAAATAATACCAATCCCAGTACCAGGTACTCAATTTCTTTCAGGTTCCGGATCCGTTCTTTTGAAAAGCGGTCGTAATCAAATACAATGAGCTCCATGCCCAGCAGGTACGACTTTTCATAAGCCAGGATGGTTTGTACATAAGGTCGTATATGCGCCGGCGTGAAGGTGCTGTCGTTGTACAATACGGTAATCATTTTGCTGGCAGCGTCCCATATTTCCTGGTGGGGAGTGCGGATAATTTCAAACATCTGCTTCAACTCATCCTGGTCGTTGGCAGGCAGGTTGAGAAAATTACTGCCGGCTTGCAGCCCTTCATGTGATTTCTGCCACTGCTTCAGCGTATTGATAAACTCTTTGCGGTTATCTTCTATATCTCTTCCCGATTCCAGCAACAGGGCCAGCTTACTCAACGTTTGACTATACGTACGCAACCGTGCGGCAAAGTTGATGACATGAGAATCATTCATCTGGTGATTGAGCGCCTGCTGTATTTTTATCTGGCTAAAAATACTCAGCAAAGCAATCGTTGTTAGCGCCACCGCATAGAGGATGGTGAAAATTTTAAAGACGCTGCGATCTTCGGAGACTGGGTGCATACGTATAAAGATAAAGAATAAGCTTGGTTGGGCGGGGGAGCGCCTTCGGCGCTTGTCTTTGTCCAGGATTATGATGATTGTGATGATTATTCTGATTTTATTTCTTTCATATTGGGATGCTTAGCTGTCTTTAGGGGCATTATTGAAACAATAAAGCTTGTTGAGAAGAAAAAATCAAAATCAGTACAATCATCATAATCATCATAATCCTGGACAAAGACAAGCGCCGAAGGCGCTCCCCCCGCCCTCCTCATACGGATATGTGTTTTTCCAGCGCTGAATGTTTCAAATCTTCCGCCGTGCCATCCATCACCATTTTACCACGGTCCATGAAATAGTAATGATCGGTAACCTGGTTGGCAAAATCAATTTTTTGCTCTACCAGGAGTACGGAAAGCCCTTTCTCCTGCACCAGTTGCTGCAGGATAGCCCCTATTTCCTGGGCGATGGAAGGTTGTATGCCTTCGGTTGGTTCGTCGAGTAAAAGCAGGGTGGGACGGCTTACCAGCGCCCGGGCGATGGATAGTTGTTGTTGCTGTCCGCCGCTGAGATTGCCGCCGGCCCGTTTGCGGAAATCTTTAAGGATGGGGAAAAGGGCATAGATTTCATCTTCCGGGATCCTGGCTTTGCGGTCGGTATGCGCCTGTAATCCGAGTAACAGGTTTTCATATACCGTCAGTTTTGGAATTATTTCCCTGCCCTGTGGTACATATGCAATACCTGCTTTGGCTTTTTTATATGGCGGTAACGAGGTGATCTTTTCGTTGTTGAAAACAATGCTGCCATGCTGTGCGGGCAGCAATCCCATGATGGTTTTAAGCAGGGTGGTTTTACCAACCCCGTTACGCCCCATAACGGTGGTGACGGCGCCTTTTTTTACTGTAAGCGTGGTGCCGCGCAGGATAATGCTTTGTCCATATGCAGCAGTGAGATCATTCACTTCAAGTACCGGTGGCTGGATATTGTGGATCATAATGTTTCAAGTTGAGCGTTAGTGCGGCCTAAATAACAGTCTATTACCCGCTGATCGTTTTTTACTTCGGCGAAGGTACCCTCCATCAGGCGTTTGCCGCGAACGAGTACGGTAACCAGTTCCCTGGCAATCTGTTCTACAAATTTCATATCATGTTCAATAACGATAATGCTGTGGGCTTTGGATAACTCCAGCAACAGGGCGCCGGTTTTCTCCGTTTCCTCGTCCGACATGCCAGCCGCGGGTTCATCTATCAGCATCAGCGTAGGATCCTGCAATACCACGATGGCAATTTCCAGCCATTGCTTTTGTCCGTGTGAAAGATCGCCGGCCATTTTATACATCACCGTTGTGAGCGATAATTTGGTGGCCACGGCGTGTATCCGGTCGGCCAGCGCCGCCGTAGGTTTAAAGAATAAGGAAGAGAAAATATCTTTCTTCATTTTTGCTGCCAGCAGGAGGTTGTCGTGCACGGTGAGACCAGGAAACACAGATGGCTTCTGGAATTTTCTGCCTATGCCCATTTCGGCAATGGCTACTTCTGTTTTCCCGGTAACAGCTTTGCCGTTAAAAAGTATTTCTCCTTTGTCAGCTTTTGTTTTTCCGCAGATGATATCCAGGAAAGTGGACTTGCCCGCTCCGTTGGGACCGATGATCACACGCAGTTCTTTGTCGCGCAGACTGAAGTGGTCCAGGTTCAGTGCATGTACACCCCCAAATGATACCGACAGGTTGTTTACGTTGAGTAGCATATCAGAGCGGGGTTTGAGATGTTTTAAAAGAACCGGTACTGAACCGTTGTTTGATGCTGTTTGCCAATCCCATAAATCCTTTATCAAAATAAAGTACGGTGATCACGAAAAGAAAGCCCAGTATAAACAGCCAGGAGTCGGGGAATAAACTGGTGCAAACGCTGTAGAGGAAGTTTACCAGTAAAGCGCCTATCACTGCACCTTTCAGGTTGCCCCGGCCGCCCAACGCCACCCACATCACCATTTCCACAGATGCTTTTACATCCATACGCCCCGGGGTAATGATGCCTGTTTGCGGCAGGTACAACATACCGCCAACAGCAGCTAACAGTGCCGCCACTACGAAAATAGCCAGTTTGTAATCCACTACTTTATAGGCGGCATAACTGATGCGCGACTCGCTGTCGCGGATTGCCTGCAGTACTTTACCGAACTTGGAATGCGTGATACGGTAGCAACCGAAGTAAGCAGCGCACAACATGGTAAAGGAAATCATGTATAGTCCGAGTTTTACGGAAGATGAAGACAGGTCATAACCCAACAGTGTTTTAAAATCTGTCAACCCGTTGGTGCCACCCAGGTTGGTTTCATTCCGGAGAAAAAGCAGCCACATGGCCAGCGTCAGCGCCTGGGTGATGATTGCCATGTATACGCCTTTGATGCGGCTTCTGAATAATACAAAGCCTGCAGCGAAGGCGATCAGCGCCGGTACCAGTAAGCAAAGGAGCAGCGTCCAGCCGAACGACTGAAAAGGTTGCCAGAATAGCGGCAACGTTTCTATCTTATTCCAGGCCATAAAATCCGGCAGCACAGCTCCGGTCGCCATTGTTTTTTTCAACAGCAAATGCATGGCAATGCCATAGCTGCCCAGGCAAAAGAAGAAAGCCTGGCACATAGAAAGAATACCGGTGTAACCCCATATCAGGTCTATTCCCAGGGCTGCAATGGCAAAACAAAAATAGCGCCCCCATACCGAGATGGTGTTGACAGAAATGAGGCCGGACATATATCCTGCCGGCAACAGGATCGCAAAAATGGCGATGAATAAAATATAGTAGAGTGGATTGTTTTTCGTTTTCATATGCCTGGTTTTTAGTCTTCCGCAATGCGGCCTTTGTCAGGAAATAAACCTTTGGGTTTATATTGCATAAACAGCATAATAAACACAAGAATGAACACTTTGCCGTATACTGCCTGGAAGAAGGCTTCCAGCACTTTGGTGAAAAAGCCGATGCCAAGGCCCGACAAAATTGTGCCTGCCAGTTTGCCCACGCCCCCTGTTACCACTACAAGAAAGGAGTCAACGATGTAGGTTTGTCCCATGTCCGGAACTACGTTCCCGACTAAAGTGATGGCACAACCCGCCAGTCCGGCGAGTCCTGAGCCAATAAAAAAAGTCACCGCAGCAATCCGCCGGGTTTCAATACCCAAACAGGCGCTCATTTGCCGGTTTTGTGTAACTGCCCTGATTTGCAACCCCAGCCGGCTTCTGTACAGCATGGCGTATGTAAGCAATACCATTACCAGTGTAAGCGCGATAATGAACAAACGGTTGTAGGGCAAAGTAAGGTGTGGCGATACCTGCCAGCCACCTGTCAGCAACAGGGGTGTTTTAACGGCGGTGAGGTCGCCAAAAAGCAGGCGGGCTGTTTGTATAAGAATCAGGCTTACGCCCCAGGTGGCCAGCAGGCTTTCCAATGGTTTGGCGTATAAATGCCGGATCACGAGTCTTTCCAGCAATAACCCAAGTGCGCCGGCCACCACAAATGAAATGGGGAGTGCAGCAATGAAGAAAAAATCTGTTTGCGGGATACCCAATACGTTTGTAAAGAAGAGTTGTGTGCAATAGGTAGTGTAAGCGCCTATCATCATAAACTCTCCATGTGCCATGTTAATGATGCCCGCCAGTCCGTATACAATAGAAAGTCCGAGAGCAATGAGTATCAGGATGCTGCCCAGGCTTAATCCGCTGAAGAAGTTCTGAATGCGTTGGAGACCGTCGTAGCGTTTCTCAAGGCTCGCGGCTTTCTCCGCGGCATAGGTAGCTACTTCCTGGTTAAAAAATCCGCTCTTTGCGTAGGACCTCAGCAGCACGGGGGCGTTGTCGCTCCAGTTATCGGTGATACTGTCGATATATGCTTTGGCGTTAGCAGCGTTGGTGGCGCCGTGTAGTTTAGCGGCATAGAGTACATCTTTGCCGGTACGGCTTGCATCTGTATTTGTTTCCCTGGCAAGTGCGTCCTGCAGCAGCTGTTGTGCGCTGCTGTCGCCGGTATTCTTCAGCTGTGTATAAGCGAGGATACGTTTTTGTGCATCATTGCTGTACAGGTTGAGCAGGGAGGCGATACCCGCCAGTTGCAGCCGGTCGCCGCGGGGAATATCTACAGCCTGTAATGCTGAGAGAGGAAACAGCAGCGGTTGCCCGCTGCTGTTTTTCATCAATGTATTTTCCGGGTAAAGGGTGTAAAGCCGGTAAGTTCCTTCTCCGCTGGGTTTACTGTCGATAGTAACCGCCTTCTGATCCAGCAGGTACAGCTTTTTATCATTGATCGCCATCAGCAAAGGGAAGGTGGCCGGAATGCGGAGGGCGGCCAGTCTGCCAATGGCATGTGTGCGCACGGAGTCGGCAGATGGTTGCAGCAGCTGTGCTGTATAGATGGAGGCGCTGTCCTGCGCAGTACCGGCCAGCCGGGCAAGCAGCAGGCAAATCAACAGTATCCACCGGGGTGTAAAGGAAATTTTCATCGTGTCATAGTTGAAAGGTTGGAAATAGCCTGTCTGTTATCCATGCAAGAATTATTTTTTTGCGTAGGTACCGTTATGGTTTACCCAGTCACAGTCTTTGTCAGGAGATGTTAAAGGCGACCATGGCTGCGGATCCACGAGGCCGGCAGATTTCCAGATGATATCAAATTGTCCGTCGGGTTTTATTTCACCAATTACCACGGGTTTAGCCAGGTGATGATTTCTTGGATCCATTTTCACGAGACCGTCGGGAGAGGGGAAATCCAGTCCGTATAAGGCGTTGCGAACTTTTGATACGTCGAACGAGCCGGCTTTTTCCGCTGCTTTGGCCCAAAGGTATACGCCGGTATATGCCCAGCAGATAGGGTCGTCGGTCACTCTTTTGTCGCCGCCCGGCAGGCCTTTTTTAGTACAGAAGGCTTTGAAGTCGGCTACGAATTTTTTGTTTTCGGGTAAATCGTTCGACTGGAAGTAGTTCCAGGCCGCGAGGTGCCCTACCAGGAATTCGGTGTCCATAGAACGGAGTTCATCTTCTGCTACAGAAAAAGCCATGATAGGGCAGGTAGCGGAAGAAAGCCCCTGGTTGGCAAATTCTTTATAGAAGGGTACATTGGAGTCGCCGTTGATGGTAGACAGGATACAGGCTTTACCATCTGCCGCAAAGCGTTTTACTTTAGAGATGATGGTTTGGTAATCCTGGTGATGGAACGGCGTATATTCTTCAATGATATTTTCTTTTGGGATGCCTTTGGAGAGCAGGAATGCTTTCAGGATTTTGTTGGCGGTGCGGGGAAAGACATAATCTGTTCCCAGCAGGTAGAATTTTTTATAGCCGCCGCCTTTTTCGCTCATCAGGTATTCGGCAGCGGGAATTAGCTGCTGATTGGGGGTGGCGCCGGTATAGATAACACTGTTGGAACATTCTTCTCCTTCATATTGTACAGGGTAAAAAAGGAGGCCGTTGTTCTGTTCAAATACCGGCAACACGGATTTGCGGGAAACGGAAGTCCAGCAACCGAATACGGCGGATACCTTTTTATCGATGAGGAGTTCTTTTGCTTTTTCAGCGAAAAGGTCCCAGTCGGAAGCCGGGTCTACGATCACGGGTTCAATTTGTTTACCGAGTACGCCGCCTTTAGCATTGATTTCATCTACCGCCATTTGTACCGCATCTTTCAGGGATACTTCGGAGATGGCCATGGTACCGCTGAGAGAGTGGAGTACGCCTATTTTAACCGTTTCTTTGGTTGCGGTGGAATCACTGCTGCCAGCTTTTGAAGTGCCATTGTTACAGGAAGAAAAGAGTGCCGTAGCGCCCAGTAGCAGTGCGGGCAATTGTTTCAGGAAAATGTTTCTCATGCGTATCATATTTTATGGAAGAAGATGAATGGTGATGTAATCAGAAAATAAAGAACTGTGCCTGGAGCCATACCTGGCCATAGGTCTTTTTCGTGTATTCGTCGGCGGTAGCTGCGGCTACATTATACGTGCGGGTGGTGTACGAGAGCCGGAGATTGGTACCGGTTCCATTGAAAAAGTAGTTTAACCCGCCGCCCATGACGCTGCTGGAGTTACTTTTATCGAAAGAAGATAACTTAACGGTGCCGGCTTGAGCGGCATCGGCGCTTACATCCTGGTTTTCGTACCTGATCCAGGGTTGCAGCTTTGACTTTTTAAAGTAGTAACCCAGTTCGAGGAACTGAACGGTTTGTTTGGGAATAAGCGTGGCGAAAGAATATTTCGAATCCAGGTTGGTGCCGCCCGACATATACTGGAATGCCGCATTTACGGTGACCGATCCTGCGTTACCCAGCGGGTGATCGAAGAAGGCATCTGTGCTGAAGTTGTAGTAGTTAGCCTGTGCATCCACACCTGCGGCCCAGGCGAGCGTTTTGCCTTTGCCCAGTTTGGTGCCTGCGTAGTAATAATCTTTTTCCGCATCAAGGAAATTATAAGCTACACGGCCCACCGTACGGAGAGGAGCGCCGCCATCTATATTGCGGCCGGTAAATACCCCAAGCCGGTATTCGAGTTTGTCGTTGGCCAGGAAGCCCCGGGCATTGATACCGAGGTCGCGGCCAAAATTTCCCTGCAGGGGACTGTTGGCAAAAAGGTTATAGGGATACTGGAAATAGGTAAAGTCGTTGGCCATTAACCCGGCGGCGCCCTGCAAACCATTACGGTTGTTGGATACAAGCTGCATGCCGGCCACCAGTTCAAAGGCATTGGAGAAAGTATATTCCAGTTGTGCGTCCAGTATAATGGGCGATACCTTTACATTTTTTTCGCCGTTAGACTGTATACCAATAGGGGAAGGAATTTCTGTTTCCATAAAGAAGCTGGCCTTTTTGGTTAACTGCCCGCCCACCAGTACCCTCGCACGATATACGGAGAAGCCCTTGTTCCAGTCTTTTGACGATTTATTGTTGGATGGAGCACCAAAGCCGCTTTGTTCGCCCGATGCAAACATGTGAACAATAGCGCCCACCTGGATAGTTGGTTTAAATGCGGCAGGGTCCTGGAAAAAAGAAATTGTTTTAGCACTGTCGGTACTGGTATTTAAAGAGGCTGGCAGCTCAATCAGGTAGCTGCCCCTCTTTTTCTTTTTGGGAGGATCGTTTTCGGCTTTTGCAATAATGGAAAAAGTAGATAATGCGATAGCGAAAGTAGCGGACAAATTCATAAAATAAGTAATTAGAAATGAATTAATGTACTTAAGTACTTTTTTGGTTGATCGATCAGTATACTTAGGTATAAAAGTAGAAGAATAATTTACTTAATTCATTTATTTTTTACAAAATGACTATGAATTCACGTTAATTGTTGATTTTAAATGTAGATATATTTTATTGTAATGTGTTACTTAAATAAGTAATTAATATTGACAATTGATTGATAAATAAATAGTTATAATAATAATCCCATATAACATTTCATAACTTCAAAATTTATGATTGTGTATTAATATTAATATTATGTATTAATATAATATATATAAAAATACAATGGCCCGACATCTGTTGCCGGCCATTTTAAGCATCATTTATTGCGTTAGCGCTGATGCTCATCCTGGGCTTCGTGAGTAACACTTCATGCTCCAGCTCACTGCTTTTAAAAAAGCAGTCTTGCCGCGGCCCGGATCTATCTGCTGCGCGTCACCACCTTCGTGGTAAACAGCCAGCTGCCCGCCATCGGCATGCACCCAATCACTGTTCAGGTAAATGATCATCGAATATTGCCGGCTATCGTTAGTGTGGAACTGATCCGGGCGTTTTTGTAAAAGCTGCCTGCTTCCTATAAGGTATGGTGAAATTCATAAGCGTAATACCGGTATAGCAGGAACGATTCAGGGGTGAAGCTAACTGGAAATAAAGGATTTTAAGAAGGAATAGCTAATATTCTTTTAAAACAGGTTAATATCTGCATTAAATTTATTTTTCTATCTGCTAATTTCACTGCGGAAGTGCATGAAACTTCCCTGCTACATGACTGAACAACTGCGTGCTGAGCTACAGGAACAAGAAAAAGAAAAACAATCTTCCACTTTATTTGAACTGTTTAACAACAGGTTGATCCTGTTTGCCAGGAACATGCTGCCGGCGAGAGGAAAAACAATACAACGCTACAACAATATGAATACCATCAAAGTTTTATTTTCAGCAGTATGCTGGTTCGGAATGTCTTTTTACGCTACGGCACAGTCGCCCCGCTGGGCGATGGCTACGGATGGCGGCATCCGGTGGACGGTGCAGGGAGGCAGTCCGCATACCGACCATATTGAAATGAGCGGTAAGCAGCTTTCCGGCATCATTACCTATGGCGTCAATGCAGCGCAGGAGTTGCTACTGAAAAAGCAGCTCGTATTCCCGATGCTGCGTACCATTCCGAATAACACGCATGCCAGTCTGAAAACGGATTTTGACGGTACAGAGCTGCCGTCGATAATGGCGGATGGTATTGCACTGAAGACTGTACCGGCGAATTTTTACCTGAAAGGTTTTCTGCGTATACATTCCCGCAGCAACACGCCAATAACGGTAACGGATATATTATTTCCATCGGTCGATAAGGCCGGGTTTATACAAACCAGGGAGCTGGTAAACAATGGCTCCCGCACCTGCCGCATACGGATCGATAGTTTGGTAGTGGAGCGGCATACCGCGGCGGACAAAGGGGTATACGGGGAATACATAATCCGTTCGGAAGTAACCGGCTATGGCAGCTTTGAGCTGGCGCCGGGACAAAAACATACACTGGGCATTATTTATACTGCACGTAAAATCAGTACACCGGCCTATTATTTTTCGCCGGCATATGAGCTTACCCGCAGGGTGGCTTTTGTAAAAGAGCTGATGCAGGACCTGGTGCTGGAAACCCCCAATGATACGATCAACCGGGGTTTTGCCTTTGCCAAGGTGCGGGCTGCAGAAAGTATTTATGACACCAAAGCAGGCCTGATGCATGGTCCGGGTGGCGGAGCGTACTACGCTGCCATCTGGGCCAATGATCAGGCGGAGTATGTGAACCCGTTTTTTCCTTTCCTGGGTAATGCTGCCGGCAATGAATCGGCCATCAACAGTTTCCGCTTGTTTGCCGGTTATATGAATGCCGCATACAAGCCTATCCCCAGTTCTATTATTGCTGAGGGAGATGGATACTGGAACGGTGCCGGCGATCGCGGCGATCAGGCCATGATTGCCTATGGAGCGGCGCGTTTTGCGCTGGCTTCCGGCGATACTGCTACCGCAAGACAGCTGTATCCATTGATCAACTGGTGCCTGCAATACCTGGAACTACATAAGCGCCCCGATGGCATTATCAACTCTGATGCCGACGAATTGGAAGGACGTTTTCCGGCGGGCAAGGCTAATCTTTCTACGAATGCGCTGGCATACGGCGCCTACCAGGGCGCCGCTTTCCTGGCAACCGCGCTGGGAGATAAAGATACCGCCGCGTTGTATAACCGCCGCGCCAAACAGCTGGGCGCCGATATAGAGCGTTTTTTCGGACATACAGTACAAGGCTTTGACACCTATCGTTATTATGAAGAGAATACAGTGCTGCGTTCCTGGATTTGTTTGCCGCTGGTAATGGGTATCAACGAACGCAGGGACGCTACCATGAAGGCATTATTATCGCCTTACCTCTGGACACAGAACGGCATCCTTACTGCTGCAGGGGATCACACGTTCTGGGATCGTTCTACCCTGTATGCGTTCCGCGGACTATTTTTTGCCGGCGCTACCGACACCACTTTAAAATACCTGGCTTATTATACCGGTCAGCGTTTGCTGGGAGAACACGTACCTTACCCGGTAGAAGCGTGGCCGGAAGGAGGAGAGCGGCATCTTTCCGCAGAAAGCGGGTTGTATTGCCGGGTGATTACAGAAGGACTTTTTGGAATGGCGCCCACGGGGCTGCGCAGTTTTGAGATGTGTCCCCGGTTACCGGCTACCTGGAACCAGATGGCGCTGCGCCATATCCGCGCATTTGGCGCCGATATGGATATAGCTGTGAAGCGTGTGGGAAAGCAGTTGAAAGTAACGGTAACGGATAAGGGAAAAGTAGTAACCGCTCAAAACTGGAATGGTAAGGAGACGATCCGGGTGCAGCTGCTATAGGCAGCGGGCTATCGGAGCGGGTTTTTGTCTTGCCCAGGATTAGACTGATTTTGATGATTTAAAGGATTTTTTCGTTTTTGATTTTAAAAGATTAAGGGAGATAGAAGCGGATATTCGCGTCTATCTCCCTTAATCTTTTAAATCAAAACATAATCACGAGAAAAAAATCCTTTAAATCATCAAAATCAGTCTAATCCTGGGCAAAACAAAAACTCGCTCCGATAGCCTGCTGCGTCCCAATTACTGCCCTTTTCCAAAATCAGGTGCGTTTTTATCGTACCATATTCTTTGTGAACTCAGGGTTGGTACATCCTGTGCATTTGGTGTAAAGCCCTGTTGTTGCATGGCTGCACTCCAGTTGGCGCGGTTTACTTCTCCCGGGTCCAGCAGCCAGAAGCGGCGGGGGATTAATTCGTTAAAAGTTTCCCTGGCGTAATAGGTGGAAGTGAGTTTGGGGTAGCCTGTGCGTCTGCAAAAAACAAATGCTTCATTGGCCTGCCGGTAAAAACTCAGGTACTCCTGTATATAGATGCGTTCCAGGTTGTTGACACCATTAAATTTTACGTTGGGATTTTTCAGATAATTACCAATTTCGGTGGAGCCGTCGCCGCTGTAACCGGTGGTGGAAACGGCTGCGATGGCGATGGCATTATTGGTTTGAATGGAAGAGGAGATCCCTTTATTGTACCATTCTTCCGCGGTACCTTTTGTGTCTATGCCCCCTGCATATCCTTTCTGTATGAATTCAGCCATATAAAAGCAGGTTTCCGCGTAGGTGACCGGAACATCCATGAAATTGCCGGTGGCATTATTGAGTTTCGGTGAAAAGAATTTGCGGTTGATGGCTGATATCAGGTTGTATTTGGTGATGGGACCAATATTAAAAGGATTGCTGATGTAAGCTGCCACGGTTGGATTGGTGGTCCAGTCGGCGGGGCCTCCCTGGAACATGATCAGCGGATCTGCCGGATTGATAAACGCCGGAAGTGTGACGCTGTATTTCGTCAGACTATCCTTATAACCTCCTACCAGGTCATTTTTTTCATAGTATATCGGCAGGCGGGGATCATTACTTTTTTTAAGGAATGTCATAACAGAAGTGGTCGCATAACGACGGCTGCGGTAGTCTATATCGCCGCTGCTGCCAAATGGCGCATAAGTGCTGTTCAGATATTTCACCTGGGAATCATCGCCGCTGATGGGGCCTGTAGGATCTTTCAGCACCTGCTGGAAGATGGTTCTGCATTTGGCATTATCTGCATTTTCCAGTCTGGCGGCTATTCTGAGCTTCAGGGTATTGGCAAGTTTTACCCATTTTACCCAGTCGCTCTGATAAAAAATATCCGACTTTCCGTATCCGATCTGCTCGGGCTGTGAGTTATCCGTCAGTGCTTTGATGGCGTTGTCCAGTTGAGAAAGCCAGTTGTCCATGAGTGCGGGTTGTTCGTCAAACACCGGGCTGTACATGGTTTGATAGCGTCCTTCAATTGCCTGTGAATAAGGAATGGAGCCATTCATATCCGTTACCTTGATACCATGCAGCACCTGTAAAATGTAGGTCACTGCTTTGATCCGCTGGAACTGGTCTTTGTTGGTCATTTCATCTGCCTGTTTCCTTATTTCAAACAAATTGGGCAGAATTTGCAGGTAATAATTATTGTACCGGGTATTCACATTCCCGGTAATTTCATACGGACTGGAAGTTACTGATTGCGTAAAGCGCATCAGTTGTTCCATGCTTTCCCATACCCATTCGGTTCCCTGGTAGGTAACGATCTTATCCTGGGAGTAGGTAAGGAGGAATTTAACATCCGGTTTGGTTACGAGACTGGGATCGGTGTTGATGTCGCCAAAATTCTTTGAACAGGAAGCAATGCCCAGCAATGCTGCCAGGAGGCTGTATTTTATATATCGGTTTACGCTGTTTTTCATAATTGTTGTTTTTAGTAAGTACAATTTTACCTAGAAACCCACCTTTATAGTGCCTGCGATAGAGCGAATCATCGGCAAAAATCCTTCTTCACCGGAAAATGCGGTGTTGTTGGAGTTGTTGGAGGCAGGGTTGTAGTTATAAGGCAGGGAATTGTACAGGTATAAAAGATCGCGTCCTACAATTGCCACGCTGAGATTGTTGAGCATCATTTTCTTACAGAGCTGGGGTGAAAACTGGTAAGACAAGGATACCTGCCGCAGCGAGATCCATGAATTTTTCTTGATCCAGTAATCGGCGACGCCGGTAGAAGAGGAGCCGTAACGATAGTAGAACTGTGGTGCATGGCTGGGTTCAACATATCCTTTCTCGTAGGCCTGTTGGTAGGTCATGCCACCTACATTCACCTGTGTGCCATTGGGCTGTGTGATCATTTGTCCTTTGGCAAATACACCATCCGGGATGAGGCCATCATCGTAGGTTTGCTGATCGTAGGCACTTGTCCAGGTAATACCGCCGTGGTCAGCATCCCTTCCTGCCAGTGTATTGGGGAATACGCCGGTGTGGGTGCCGTAACGGTAGGTGAGCAGTACGAAGTCGCCGCCGAATTTACCATCGAGTAATACATTCAATGAAAAGTTCTTATAGCGGAAAGTATTGCCCCATCCTGCGCGGAACTTAGCATTAATATCTCCTACATCCTGCAGGGTATTGCTGCGTACGGGGAAGCCTGTACGTGCATCGGAGCGCCATGCGAGTTCGGGTTTGCCATTGTTGGGATCATCAATGGGTTTGCCGTTGGCGTCTGTAGCCTGGTAGGTTTTGGAGTGGATGAGGGTACGCAGGGTACCGTAGGATTTACCTACTACTGCCCAGGTACTGATTTCCCCGATATTGGCTCCCAGGTCATATTCTGTTCTGCCGGTTGCCAGGTCTACGATCATATTTTTATTGCGGGAATAGTTCAGGTTGGTGCTCCACTCAAAGTGTTTTGTTTTGATGGGGGTACCGTCGATCATCACTTCAATACCGCGGTTCTGGATATTACCGGCATTGATGATAATGCCCTGCAGTCCGGATTCCGGCGGGGTAGCAATATCGAGGATCTGTCTTTTCGTATTATCCTGGTAAAGGGATACATCGAAGCCTATCCTGTTTTCAAGGAAGCGCATTTCTGCTCCCACCTCTTTAGCAATTTTCCTTTCTGATTGCAGGTTGGGCTGGAGTGCGATGATTTTTCCGGTCACCGGATCCTTATAACCACTATAGGTAGAGATAGGCAGATCTAAGCCATTGGATTGGGTATAGCCGTTAAACGCAAACCCGGGGTTGATGGTAAATGGATCGGTATCGTTACCTAACCAGGCGATGTTACCTCTTAACTTACCATAGGAAATCCATGCCGGCAGTTTGAATGTTTCGGAAAACAGCCAGGAAAGACTGACGGATGGATAGGTATAAAAGAAGTTACCGGTACCATTGCTATATGCCAGTGCGGAGGACCAGTCGCCTCGGAAGGTACCCTGGAGGAACAACTGGTTTTTCCAGGCCAGGTCGGCGCTGGCATAAAGGGAGTTCATCGCTTTTCTCGATCTCAGTCCGCCCGTTGCTTTGGGCTTATTGACGGAATTGGAGAGGAAGTAATTACCGGGATAGCTTAATCCGCCGTCGGTTTCATCGTAATTATAGGAGGTTTGCAACCGTTGTGTTTCACCGCCAATGTATCCGCTGAGGTCCAGGTCTTTGGTGAGTGGTTTGTTGATCATGGCCATCCATTTCAGGAAGTAGCTTTCTTTGCTGGTATGTCCGATGCCATATAATCCACCGGCAAACCCGGGGTTCTGGCCCAGTTCTTTATTTTCGATACGGGTATACAGGTTGTTAACGCTTGCCTCCAGGATCAGTTTTATCCAGGGGTTGATGGTAGCGGTGAGGGCTACACGACCGCGGATGGTTTGTTCATTCTGGAGGTAGGTGTTTTCGAATAAGTTGAACCAGAAGCGGGATTCGGGTGCTTTATTAGGTTCATTCGGATCCGAAAGATTGGGGGTGCCCCCGAATATGCTGGTATATTTATCTTTCTGCATCCAGTATTTGGTATCGTAGTTACGGGGCAGCAGCCAGGTAAACAGTTTACCAAAGTTATAGGAAGCGAAGGCATCGAGACCGCCAAGGCGTGGCGGGTTGGTACCGGAGAAGTCGGTGTAGTTGGCGCCTACGTCGGCACTGAGCCATTTGTTAATGACATGTGTAACGCGTGCGTCTATACTGTTTTTGAGCATGCTGTTTTTGGCAACAACGCCATCGCTTTGATCGCGGGTATAGGATACCCGGAAAGTGGAGCGTTCGTTACCGCCGTCGAGTGCCACGTTGGTGGCGGAGCCGTGACCGGTTTGAAAGGCATCCAGGAAGTTATTGGGCTGGGCTACATATTTGGTGGGTGTGCCGTCGTAGTTGGTCACATCCTGTCCGGTGAAGCGGGGCCCCCAGTTTTCCAGCTCGCGGCCTATTTGTCTGTCGATATAAGGTTTGCCGGTATTCGGATCAACCGGGAATATTTTGGTTCTCCACCTGTTGGTGGGGCCATAGTTTGGATCGCGGGCATCTGTAAAGAAGTCGCCAACGGTTCCGCCGCCAAACTCGTTCTGGAAGTCGGGGCCGGAATAGGGTTTAAACACGTTGAACGTTTGACTAACGTTAATGCCTAAACCTTTTCTTTCGCGTCCTTTTTTGGTGGTGATGAGGATAACGCCGTTGATAGAGCGGGAGCCATAAAGGGCGGCGGCGGCAGATCCTTTCAATACCGTAACGGATTCAAAATCTTCCATGTTAAGATTTTTCAGGTCGTTACCAAAGTCGCGTCCTGTACCGCCAAACGTATTGTTTTCAACGATCACCCCGTCGATGACGAAGATGGGTTGGTTATTGTTACGCAGGGTGGAGTTACCACGGATCACTATTTTGGAGCTTCCAAAGAGGCCGCCCGCGCCCTGGTCTATTTGTACGCCGGCTACTTTTCCCTGGAGGGCATTTACCGGGTTTACTTCATTGGTGACGGCGAGGTCGGCGCCTTTTATTTCAGTTGCGGAGTATCCCAGGCTCTTCTTGGCTTTGGTAATACCCAGCGCTGTTACCACCACTTCACCGAGTTGTTTATTATCTTCTGTAACAGTCACGTTGATGACGGTTTGGTTATTGACCGGGACTTCCTGCCGGAGGAAGCCGATCGCATTAAAGATAAGAACGCCGTTTGCGGGTACGCTGATGGTATAAATACCCAGTGCATCTGTAATGGCGCCTGTCTGGCTGCCTTTCAGCAGTATGGATACGCCGGGAATCGGTTCCTTGTTGGGGGAGGTGACTTTACCGGAGACTTTAATGTTTTGAGCGAATACTGAACTGCAGCAGACGAGAAGCAGGTACAGAGAAATGACCCTGCGTTTGCAGGAATGTAGAAATTTCCACATACTTGATTGTTTAGAGGTTGATAAATAATTAGCGCCATAACTGAATGAATGCGTGCGATTGGCTTATATGTTCATTACGGTTGATTTGCTTCGACAATCTATCTACGATTACAGGTATATTTCTTCACTGATCGGAAAGGGATAATCCTACGTTGTCCACTTTATTAAAACACCTGTGTTATCCAAATGTTTAGCGAAAAAGGATTAAATCTGCTCTTGCTACAGAAGATACAACAACAGCATGATATTTTTCTGAAAAAAATAAGCCCCGGATATCCTTTATCCGTTAAATTTAGGCCATGAATTTAATCGGTAATATCCTGTGGCTCATCTTTGGGGGTTTCGTCACATTTCTGCAGTATATGGTCAGCGGTTTGCTGCTATGCGTTACTATTATTGGTATTCCTTTCGGCCTGCAATGCTTCAAGATAGGTTTCTTTACACTGTTGCCTTTTGGCAGGCAGGTAAGAGAGGTACCGGGACAAACCGGGTGTTTGTCGACCATTTTTAACATCATCTGGATCTTCCTGGGCGGTATCTGGATAGCTTTAACGCATCTGGGATTTGGTTTGCTGCTGGCTATCACTATTATCGGGATTCCTTTTGCACGTCAGCATTTTAAGCTGATGAGCCTTAGCTTTACCCCGTTTGGCAAGGAAATTTATTAAGGCTGTGTGTGCCGCTGTTGGCATGACTATTGGATTCCTGTTTCCAGACTAAAACCTGGTATATGAAAAAGATATTATTTGCGGCAGCAGCCGTTGGTACAGCAGCATCCCTGGTTTTATTGTATATGAAGAAACGCCATCAGGGAGAAAACCTATTGGATAATGCCAAGGATACCATCCGGGAATCGGCGAAAACCATGCGTAATTATATGCGCAAGGCCAAAACGGAAACAGATGGTATGTACAGCAATGCTATGGGTTAAATGATATTGAATTTTTGAAACTATAGCGCGCCCGGTGTCCGGGCGCGTTTTTTTGTGCTTTTTGAAAAGAAACCGGTTGCATTCCACAGAAAACCGTATGTTTACGGCATCATCATTATCTCCACATATCTATACCGGATTGCCAAAAATCCGCCTTCCCTGAAAGGGAACAGGCTTTCCTTTCACTGATTTTCCCCGGCAAGCAATTTAATTTTTTCCGGCGCAATGCGCTGTGGGCAACCTTTTGCCCTTCAAACACGTACTACATGATACCAGCAAATAATAAGGCCATTGTACTGGCCGCATTGAAACAACTCATCGGAGCGCGTAATCCTGATGTAACAGACACCTATGTGCATGACAGTTATATCCAGCACAGCCCGCTGGTGAAAGACGGGAAAACGGGCTTGCAGGAAGCGCTGCAACAACTGAAGAAAATGCCGGCGGCGCCGGCACCTGCCACTTCTCCGGTGGTACGCAGTATCGAAGACGGTCATTTTGTAATGATACATATGGATGTTGCCTTTATGGGCAAAAAAATGGCCGTTGTGGATCTTTATCGCTTAGAAGGAGGGAAGCTGGCTGAACACTGGGATGCCACCCAGGAGCAGCCGGGAGAGGTTAATATAACGCATGGCGCAACAACTATAGAAGATCTGGCACAGACCGTGGAAAATAAGCAACTGGTGGCCGCATTTTACCGGCAGCCTGATGCCGCCTTGCTGGCGCCGGATTTCGTGAGCCATGACCCGTTATATACCAGCCCTGGTTTATTTGACCAACTGACCGTTCACCGGATTTTGGGAGAAGGCAACTTTGTGATGGTGCAATGTTCCGCTGAGCGAAACGGTGTAAACATGGTAGTGTATGACATCTTCCGGGCAAAAAATCACCTGCTGGCAGAACATTGGCGGGTAGTCCAGGTCATTCCCGCGGTAATGCCTCATCCTAATGGTATGATATAACATTTTACCAGCCAGGCTGTTCTTTTTTTGAGCAGCCTGGTTAAAAAAACTTTTCGTTTTTCTCCAGCATCGCAATAAAGGTAGCGATACGCTTTGCTCTTGTTTCCGGTTTTTTGGCACTCTGCAGCCGGAAATAAATGGCAAATAAATTTTGTTTGTTGAGGGTATCAAAGAAAGCCTTTGCCTTTTTGTTTTTTTTCAGTGCCGCCATAAAATCATCCGGTATGGCCGCTTCGCTGGAGCCGGCATAGGCATTTTCCCAACGTCCATCCGCTTTGGCGGCTTCCACCTGTTGTATACCCGCAGGCCTCATTTTCCCGGCAGCGGTAAGGCGTTCAATATGTTTGGTATTTCTCACCGACCAGATGCTTTTTGCGCGGCGAGGCGTAAATTTCTGTATAAAAGATGCTTCATCCAGGGACTTGGACATGCCATCTATCCAGCCATAGCAAAGCGCTTCATCCAGCGCCTGTGCATAGTTGATAGAAGGGGTGCCGGTACTTTTTTTATACATGCGGAGCCATACGCCATCAGTTTGGGTATGGTTGGCATGCAACCATTGTTCCCATTGCTGCTGGGTTTGAAAGGTGAGTGTGGCGAGTTCTTTGGGGGGGCCTTTGGTATGGCGGCTGTTTTAGAGGCAGCTTTTTTTACAGCCTTTGGTGTTTTCGCGGGTGTTTCTTTTGGCGTTTTCATAGCTGTGAAGATACGCGAATGATTAGCGTGTATGCATTGGAGTTATAAAAATTTTTTCAAAAAATTTGGAAGTATGGAATTAATTCCTACTTTTGCACTCCCATTAAATGAAACGATTCCCTAGCTCAGTTGGTAGAGCAATACACTTTTAATGTATGGGTCTTGGGTTCGAGTCCCAAGGGGATCACAACAAGAATATCAAAGGAAGTTAAAGCCGCTTGAATCGTAGGATTTAAGCGGCTTTTCTGCTTTTGGGATATTAAGGTAAACTACATCAAACGAATCTGAAAGGATACATAAAAGGATACAGTAACATTTTTTAATTTACTGTATCCTTGGATCAAGTTGAAAACTTGGGAGAATACCCCTGTCGCGAAATAGTTGCCATGATAAAATAAATCATCAGTATGGGTTGCATAAGCTGGTCTGACAGCTTATATTTGGTTGGTGGTAGGGTTGCGATAGTTGTTTATGCTTACAATAAAAAAAATGTTGACCAAAGAGATAAGAAAACATCCCGACGCTATTTAGCATGCCTGAATACCCGTATGCCACGCATTGATAGGAAATCCGCGTCGCTTCATTGATAACCATTGAGTACTATACAGCATGATAGTCGTTAAAATAAAAGAAGGACTTGGCAATCAAATGTTTCAATTTGCATTTGCGATTAAATATATTCTGGCTAAAAAGCACGTAAAACTGGATACTTCTTTTTACGTACAATATCAATCCCGTAATGGGTTTGAACTGTCCAGGATATTCCAGCACATCGATATAGCCATTGCAGGACGGAGGGACTTTTTTTTCTTTCTAAAAAAAGCAAAAAGAGAAAATGGAAGATCTCACTATGTACTCAGGGAGAACAGGCTAATATACCAGGAATCAAAAGAAACCGAATTTACCTATAATCAGTACTTATCTTTATTAGACAATGTATTCTTTAACGGATATTGGCAAAACATAAATTATTTTTCGGAATGGAGAACGGAAGTGGCCTATTACTTTAGATTTCCGCCCATACCTGATAGTGAGCAGGAAAATAAAGAAATAGCACACGCCATTTCATCCTCCAATGCAGTAAGTATACATATCAGAAGAGGTGATTATCTTGCCTCTACATTCCATAGGAATCTGGGGATAGATTACTATCTCCAGGCAATCAGTGTGATTAAAGCACAGGTGGAAAACCCACAGTTCTTTGTTTTCTCTGATGATCCGGAATGGGCCGAAAAAGAAATAAAGGAAGAAAATATGGTGTTTGTTAACAACAATGTTGGCAGTTATAGCTACAGAGATATGCAACTAATGAGTCTCTGCAAGCATAACATCATCGCAAACAGTACTTTTAGCTGGTGGGGAGCCTGGCTAAATAATAATGAAAAGAAAATAGTTGTTTCGCCCCAAACATGGTTTAATGCGCCTATTCCAATGGATGTTTTATTGTTAAAGGAGTGGATTAAGATATAAGCCATATCTCTTAATCAGCAACGTGGTGCTCCTGATGAGCAAGTGAGTAAAGCACCGCTCTGTCTTTTGTAATATCAAATTTTCTGGCAAATAATTTAGGTGAGTTTAATAATTCATCTATGTCTGCTATACTGAATGTTTTGGGGTATTCCGGACCGGATGCCCAATCCATCAATAGCAGATTGTCATTGACAATATGCTCCCTGTACGGTGAATTTTGAAGTAATGTTTGAAATAAAGTTTCGTCAGCAACAAAAACATGCCGGAAAAAATCAATGAATGAGGGATTCATTTCACAATAGTCAAGGATGTAGTGCGCGCAGGCCCTGTTTAAACTCCACCATTGTGATCCTCCATAATAATTAAGATCTAACTGCTTTCTTACCATACCCACAGCTTTCTGCGCCATGTAAAGCCGGAAAGCCTCTTCCTGACCCACTTCGTCCATAAACCAGTAGAAGTGTAAACGGTCAAGGCCTCCATCCATTGCCCAACCATTATAAGGTATGGTGAAATGGTCTATAAATACCTTATTGCGATGTTGCAGAAAATGTTGGTAGATCGTTAAATTGTTTTTCAGTGGAAAGTCTTGCGCACTCAGTAAAATCAGGTAATCCTCGCCGTCCCCCTTTATCGCCATAACGGATTTGATCAGGGAAAGCGTGGCTGTAATCATACTGAACCCACCCCATTTGATGTTTACCCGGTCTTCCAGTATGGTGACGGATGGCGTGTTTTCCAGTTGTCGCAGTTCATCCGGCAGCAGTTCATATTTCATATCGATATGCACAAAAAAGCGGGCATGCTCAAAAGATAATTGATCAATTAATAATATCAGCTGCCCGAAGTTTTTATGAAATAATATCAGATAGTTCAGTGTCATAAGGGTATAAAGGTTTAAGCCAGAGAGCAGGTCTATAATTTAATCCAGGTCTTTGGTAGCAGGTCTTTGGTATTAAGGATAGGGGTGGCAAACCACTTTTTAGGCGCAATGACCATTTTGCGTTTATTCCTCGCCATCCAGGCTGCCCACCAGCCAAATGAACTATTGGGGATAATGAAATGTTTGCATCGGGTCATTAGCTGTAAATAGTATTGAAACGCCGGGTCATAGTAAGATTCATCCACAAAAAAGAGATGCTTGTCTTTAATATGTTCTTTGCACCAGGGGATGTCATCGGAGAACACATAGAAAAATGGACGCGACAGTTGTTGCCTGATTGTTTTAATGGCCCGGTTGATGTAATCTATGTCTACTACACCATGAAAATCCAACTTCTCCAGATAGTCACCTCTTCTCACATTTAGCATCACTGACTGTCTGCGCGTGATTTGTTCTTCCAATGTTTTCCACTTCCCATGTAAGGGGTTACGAAAAGTAAAATCATTGGACAATACGGATTCAATGCCTTGAAAGTATTTACACGACTGCCAGAAGCCGGAGATCATTACATGAAATTCTTCTTTTTCAGGAATATTCAGTGCATATTTTTTCAGTGGTTTAATTAAAGCTGTATCATAGTGGAAATGCTTTTCTTTCAAATGTATAATAGGCAGCTCCTGGTCTTTCATTCTTTCATATACCATCTCTTTACTGCCTATCCGTTGGACGGATAAATTAAATATATCGAGGGTATAATTTCGGTTACTTCCTCCATTTATATACACCTGGCAGTTTACAAGTAGTTCCTGTTGGAGAAGGGTAGACAAATACTTGCCAAATGAATATTGGAACATTTGATTGCCTAAGCCTCCCTGTAGATTTATGACTATCATTTTACTAAAACCGTTGCTGCTGTATCAGATAGCATGTTTTTTAGCTGATTATGATGGGAGACGAAAATTTTGTTCATTGTTATCAGCCGGTCTTCGCTTACCGCAAACATAAACTGTACTATTCCTTCTACTGAATTATGAAAGGCCGTAATGTCAGAATAACCAAAATCTTTTTGGGTAGATATATAAGGGAAGATGATCATCTTATTACCGGTCATTTCAGAAAGTATGATATCACCAATAATAGTTTCATCAAATTTGGCATCCAGTATTTTTTGAAAGAATTTCCGAAAAACGATAATGAATTGAGTAGATAGACAGTGGTTAGTCCAGAATAAATTATTGGTAATCGGAACGGCGATATCAAATTTTCCTGCTCCTCCAGAACAATAGTCGCAGCCCTGTTGGTAAGCGGTATAGATACTTTTAAACAATATTTCCCTGGAATAAGCGGGTGTAAATTCATGGTCATCCTCACAAATAATGATGACATCATCGTCGTTGTTAATAGCTAGTTGAATAATTTTTTGGATACTCTGCCAGTGTCCAAATGCGCCTATTTCATGTTTGCAGGCATTTACCAGGGTGACATCAAATTCGAGCCTGCCTTCAAATTGTTGGAGTATATGTTCGCGTCGTTCGGTTCTCTCCGGGAGATTCATAATATAGACAGGAATAGTGGCATCTTCCTCCTCTTGTTCGTCAGACACGGATTCTGGCGCTAAAGGTGTTTTATAGAAGGAACGTATACTTCTGTTTATTTCAGCCCCGGCTGCGCTTTGCGTAAACAATTGTTCCACTCTGTCGGTTCCGTTATTTTTGTCTGTTGCATCTGAATAGCCGAATTCTTTTTGAACAGAAATGAACGGGTGAATGAAGTAAACGCGATCTGAACAATCTGTTATTTTGGTATCTGCGGTATCGGCAGGCGTGAAAGCAGCATTAAGAATAGGCTGGAAGAATTTTTTGAAGACGATGATGAACTGGGTACCGGAAAACTTCTTTACCCAGAATAAAGTATCAGATATGGCTACTCCGTCTCCATGCCAGCTCACACCACCGGAGAGTATATCAGCGTCGAAGGAGATCGCTTCGGATATTGCGAGTTGCAATGTTTCTTTTGAATAGGCTGCTGTGAACAGGTGATCATCTTCGCAAATCAGGATATAATCATGTTCCTGTTCCAATGCCTGTGTTACGATTACCTTTATTGTATTCCATAGGCCAATAGAGCCGATTTCATGCCGGTGTGCGTCAATAATAGTAGCATTAAATTCGTCCCGTCCTTCAAACTCTTGCAGGATGTGGGCTCTCCGGTCCGACCGGTTTTTGAGATTAATGATATAAGTGGGAATGCTAATCGATTTCATAGTTGATAATATTTAGAGATGATTACATTCAACGCGCTATTTCACCCAGTCTCCGATGTCATTTATTCTTTTCAAAATACTGACAGACGACAGGCTTTTGACAATAAGCAGTGCATCTGTAGGAGGAATATTATTGTCTGGTACAATTTTTCTCTCCATGCCTATCATCGGAAGGATTGTTCTTGGCTGATAGTGTTTAATGTTCGTGCTGTCTTCCCTCATAAAGAAAGTGGGTTTTTTTCTGAACAAATCCGTGGTTTGCGCCGATGGAAGTATTGTTGCTAATGTTGGTCCGGCGTTGGGGTCGATGAGCGTAAAAGCGGAAGCGTCTGCGAAGTCCGTCAGGCAGGTATAATATTTATCCTTTAATTGCTCGTGTAAAAGTAGGCTGAGCGGCTTAAATAAACTCCCATTAATAAGATAACCGGATTTTGCTATCTCTTCATTATTCGCATAGAAAATTGTTCTTTTGTCTGATTTTTTTAACATCCATTTGAGCATGGCCTGTGCTTTTAAATTGTAAGCTAACATAGGGGTGGCTTCTACCAAGATGCCCTGACGAATAACATCATTGTGGTCAATATCTTCTGCGCAGCGCAACAGTAGTTTTTTATACTTATTAAACAGGGTTGTATTTTTCTTTATTTGTTGATACCAGTCAGCAATGTCTTTAAACGGTGATTCTATATCATGGATATTGTTGCCCCACTTTTTAGAGAGCCTTAATCCATTGGCGCGGTCTGTCGGGAAGATATACGTGGCCAGAAAGTAAGTGGGTTGAACAATGTTATCCGGCGCGATGCCCGACAGTTCAACGGGGGCGTCCGGATGAGCAAGATTATACTTTTTCAGCCAAATGATAAATGAACTGAATGACGCCGTGCGGGAGGTGCTATTGGCCATTGAAATTTTAACCAGAGAATCAATGGTGGTGGAATCAAATGCTCTTTTATCGGATAGATATTCACTGACAGGGCGCAATATCCAGTCGTTCTCGAATAAAACCACCTGCCGGAATTTCTGCTGACTAATCAGGAAGCAGGCGATTGCCATGTTCAGATCTGTAGATTCTTTCGCAAGTGGGGCAACGTTACCAATCCCCACTACCTTTACCTGTGCAGGGATTTTTTTGTTGAGGATGGGAGCGACACTCCTGATAGCCGCGGTGAGGGACATCTCCGGAGCTTTTCCCGCGCTTTGCGCACTTGTATTCAAAAATGGAGGGAATAGTAGTAATGCCAGGATAATCTGTTTCATACTCATCTGTTATTCGCCGGTTTAGAAGATGGATTTATTTTACTAAATATCGCAAGTACATCAAAGGGCTGATCTGAAGACTGTATAAACTGTTTGCCATGTAGATCAATAACGTTTATGTCGTTATATACTTTGTTGATGGGGATATCAGGGGCAAAGAAAATACCACTGGAAATACCGTAGTTTTTAAGCAGGTTATAGGAAATGCTGGTTCTTGCCGTTGTAAAATGTTGCTCACGGATGGCTCTGTTGCCTCCGGCGACTTCGTTTTCTCCAACTATGGCGTAAATATTGGCCTCGTTGGAAAAATCTGTCAGCAAAATAAAATAACGGGATTTATAATACGCTTTCAGGTACTTGCCCATACGCCAGTTAAGTGTAGAAACGTGTCCATTATGCGCCCAGACAATGGTCTTCTGGGAACCGGTAAAATAGATGACATTGTGGGCCATAATACTGTCCCGGTATTTTGTTGATAATGGATCATTCTCCGGAAGTGGGCTGTTTTCTAATGGCTTGTGACCAATGGCGTTTGTTTCATCCTGTAAATGATATTGTAATTCGCTGAATTCATCTTTCGTCATTTCTTTCATAAGCCTGCTTTTATTGACATTGAACCAGGTATTAATGGCGTCCATTCTTAAAGAGTCAGATACCTGGTTGTTTTCCCAGTGATACAGCAATCGTTGTGCGTTGACGGGGTCGAATGGAATGATATAGTTATATAGAAAAAAGGGCCGGAATCCTTCATCTCTGCTTAAGTCGCATCCGACTACCTTTACCATTTCCTGTGGATGTGCCAGATTATATAGTTTAAGCCAGCGGAACAGCTGACTGAATACTTCCTGTGCATTCAACAAGCCTGTTGTTGTTGTTTGAGCTAAAGAATCGGCGATAGAAAGTTCTTTGACGCTATTATTTAACAGGTATTGTCGAACTGGCCAGATGTCCTCTATGTCTGGAAATTCCATTAGGATATTTCTGTATCCTCTTTTTTCAACAAGGTATTGTATCATTTTAGCTTTTAATGCCAATGGTTCATATCCGCCATGGCTTACTTCACCTAGTGCTACTATTTGAACGTCATCGTTGAGTGAGGTGTTAAAAACACGTTCTACCCATGCTGTGCTGGAATCCAGCGACAGCGGCCCGATTTCGGAAAAGGAAATTTTATTGCTACCCTGGGCAAAGGACACGCAACAGATGAATACGTTAACAACTAACGCTAATAGTATTTTTCCCATCCACTGTAAACAAATATGCATAAATTATTTTTTGGTGAAAATCCCTCCCCTCTCTATTGGCATAGGAGTGGGAGGGGCGATATAAGAGGCTAAAACGTGAAGCCGACTCCTAGTTTGATTTGGTTACCATTGACCTGAATGGTGAACCATTTACCATTAGATTCGTATCTTACTGTTCCTTGATTGAGCCCCAGGTTATTAAATGATACAGTACCAGAGCCCCAGCTAACTACGCCAGGGGCGGGATTACTACCAACGGCAGACCCAATGCTAAACGAAAGCGCTGTACCACTGGCATTATAGAAATTAAAGAAATTTGCTCCGGTGCCATTAGCCGAACCGTAATTAAAGCCAGAGAATGTTGCTCCGGAGCCAGAGCCACCAGAGCCACCCAGGCTTACATAGCCAGAATCATACGGTCCGCTGCCTGTGTAGTTTAACATCCCGGACGAAATCATTTCATTCACGTTGGTAACAAAATCCTGTGGAGTAACCCAGCCACCTAGCCCTCCAATAATACTTTTTAAATCTTCCGCTGATAAAATTTCATAAACCTCCTTATGTAGTCGCATAAAGGGCAATTTTAGTTTTTTACTCATATAAATGGTTTTAAAATTGAAAAAAACAGGTGAAAAAATATGCGTTTTGAAAAGGAGCAACTACTTTTTTAAAGTATATCTCAGGTTATCAAAAAATCTTTCCAGTAGCACCCTGTCTTTCGTAATGATCTCTGCACTCCCTGCGGCTTCATATTTAAAACTCAGCGGCTCTCCATAGTTGGTCGTGAGCCCATGGTCAAACTTTATGGTCACCAGATAGGTTTCAACCGTGGCATCTTTGCTTCTCTCTGTATTGGTGGTGAGAGAAATTGACGCTACTTTTCCTTTGATGGTGCCATATTCCATATATGGATAGTCATTCAGTTTTACGATAACTTCCTGACCCACCTTTACCTTACCGGCGCCAAAACTGGGGAGTACTACCTGTCCGTAGGGTTCGGCAGCACTGGGAACAATGGTAAATACCTGGTCGCCGGCCTGCACAAATTGTTTGTTGGTCCAGAACTTAAGAAACTGGATCTTTCCATCAAATGGGGCTTTCAGCACATACTTCTGTTCCCATTGCGTTATATTATCCATCAGATCATTATAAGCCGCCTGTATACCTAATTTCAGCTCTCGTAATTTTTCCAGCTTATGTACATTCAACTCTATGATTTTTCCCTGTGTTTGTTGTAGCTCCTTCCTCGAGGAAATGTAGTTGGCTTTGGCATTATTAACACCTGTTCTGCTACCTAATAACACTTGTTTCGATCTTTCAAAATCTGCTTCTGCACTTACTTTACTGGTAAAAAGAAAAGAGTCTCTCTGGTATGCTTTATTGGCGAAATGATCGTTTTCTTCTGCAAGAGAAACACCTTTTTCACCAATGTCAACTTCTTTCGTTTGTTCTTCGCTCAATTGCTTAAACCCTGTTAACTGCTTATCATAAATACAGTCGGTATTGAAATTATAGAGTAACTGCAAATTGGACAGGAAGGCGTAATATTTGGTGGTGACCTCACCCAGGGATAGTTTGGAGGGTAATGTATTCAACAGATCCGCTTTGGTATCCCTATCCGGATCGTACGATAATAGCAATTGTTTCACCATTCGCATAGTATCATAAGACACGCCGTTTTCAATCACTGCAATAGCTTCCTCTTTTTTTACGGCCGACTGGCTTTGAATACCCAGTAAATTCAGCTGACCGGAATGTAATGCCACCAGTTTAATAGGGGAAACAGGCGTATTGATGACTACGGAACCACTGATGATGTCAGGATACCGGATACACCATCCGAATACCATCAGCAATACGAATACACTCAGTACGATGAACGCTATCATTCCACCAAATTTGGTGGGCATACGATCAATGATGTCCTGTACTTCTTCCGATCTGGGTGAATTATGATAATTCGATATATTGTTGTCCGGTTTCATCGGGGGCTGATTGACTGATTCTTTCTACTAATGCCTCCATGGTAGAGGTTAAATCCAATTGGGACTGGATGAGCTGATAATATCTTCCTTTCTGTTGCATCAATCCATTGTGATTGCCTATTTCTACAATGGCGCCATCCTGCATCACCACAATCTGATCTGCTTTTCTGATGGTACTTAATCTATGCGCAATTACTACTACTGTTTTATCTTTAAATACATTGTCCAGGGCTTCTACAATCTTTTGTTCATTAAGGCTATCCAATGAGTTGGTGGCTTCATCAAAAAAGAGGAAATCGGGATCCTTATACAGGGCACGGGCAATCAATACGCGCTGCTTTTGCCCACCGCTTAATCCTCGTCCCTGTTCGCCCATTTTGGTCTGATATCCCAGCGGCAAACGCTCAATTTCCTGTGCAATATTGGCCGTCTCCAGGGCTCTTTTTAAGCGGCCGTAATCTATTTTTTCATCATCCAATACAATATTATTCAGGATAGTGTCATTGAATATTTTACCGTCCTGCATCACGGCGCCGCATTTATTGCGCCATTGTTTCAGGCTGATATTATTAATGTTCATACTGCCCAACAGTATTTCTCCATGGGAGGGCTTAAATAACCGCAGAATCAATTTCAATAGGGTAGTCTTGCCACTACCGCTGTCGCCTACAATGGCGGTTACCTTTTTTTCCGGAATCACGAGGTTAATACCTTTTAAAATGGCTTCTCCGTGTGGCGTATACTGGAAATAAACATTTTGAAGGGTAATGCCTTTTTTGTCGGGCAGGTCAACCGGGTTTTCACCCACATGCATATGTTCATCTTCCAGCTGTTGTATTTCGTTCAGGCGCAGGAAGCTGATCTTTGCTAACTGGTAGTTCATCATAAATCCAATAAACTGTGCTACCGGGGCATTGAGCATACCAATGATAAACTGTGTGGAGATCATCACGCCAAAGGTGATCTGGCCGTCAATAACAGCCCTTGCACAATAGAAAACGATCACGAGATTTTTTACACTGTCAATGAATTGGGCACCGCTATTTTGCAGGTTATTGACGTTTAACGACTTCGTATTTATCTTATACAACTTCGCCTGAATAGTTTCCCATTTCCAGCGCTTAGGCTGTTCATAGTTGTTTATTTTGATATCCTGTATGGCTTCTATGGTCTCCACCCAATAGCTCTGGTTTTTTGAGGTAAGTTCAAAGTATTGCCAGTCCAGTTTCTTCCTCAGTTGCAGGAAGCCCATTACCCATATCACATACAGGAGGCTACCTGCTATGAAAATGCCAAAAACTATTTTACTATATATTAAAAGCACGACCGAGAATATGGCAAATGTGATGGTGGAGAATAACATGCTCAGGGAATTGTTCATCACAAAATTTCGGATGCGTTCATGATCATTGGCGCGTTGCAAGATATCTCCGGTTAATTTATTCTCGAAAAAGCTAATAGGTAAGCGCATCAGCTTATTAAGATAATCTGAAATCAACGCCACATTTACACGGGAAGTAACATGCAACAGGATCCAGTCCCTCGCCACGTTCGATATTAGGATGCTGAGATAAATGACGATGTTGGCCAGTAATACGATGTTGAGGAAGCTGATATCATGCGTTTGAATACCCACGTCGATCATCGCTTTGGAGATAAACGGCAATAATGCCTGTAGCAATGTGACGATAATCATGATCACGCACAAATGAAAAAAGCTTTTCTTATAAGGGCGGAAGTAGTTCAGAAAGCTACTCAGCGTTTTTCGCTGGACCCTGGCTTCTTCTTGCTGGTCTTCGTAAAATTCGGACTGCGGCTCCATCGCCATCAGCACGCCTACATTGGCTTTGCCTGGTTTGACCCATTTTTCAGCAAAATCGGCGGACGAATATTTTACATATCCCTTTGCCGGGTCTGAGGTGTAAATAGTACCGGCTCCGGGATTTGTTTTGTAGACAACCATGAAGTGGCTGTTATCCCAATGAACAATGACCGGTAAAGGAATGCGTTCCACCAGGTCTTTTACGGTACACTTCAGCGACAGCGTTCTTAATCCAATTTGTTCTCCTGCATAACTGATGTCATGGAAGGAAACGCCTTCTTTGGTAATGCCGCACTTGTCCCGCAAAAACTGTAGTGAATAGTACTTCCCATAATGTTTGGCAATCATTTTCAGACAGGCAGGGCCGCAATCCATTAAGTCCAGTTGTCTGTCGCACGGAAATTTATTTAATGCCATTGGCAGAAGGGTTGAAAGTTGATGCCACGATTCGTATTTTCCTCAATAGGATATTGGTTTTTTATGATCACTAAAAGAATTGCGTGTTTTTATTTCATATACCAATCAGATAAGCGTAAATGAAAATTCAGGTTAACCATTTTGTAGTAAATGTGACTGGATCTACAATATTGTCAGAAAATATTGCAATATAGGTCTTGGTAAAAAATCAAAACAATGAAAGGGTAGTCCTTATTTACTAAAGGGTTTCAGTATTTTCAAAACGGGATTTTAAAGTAAATCAATAATGTTCGTCAGGATGCGCCGCACTTCGGTTGACCAAAGTCTTATTTATCCCCTCTAATATAAGTTTTTTTTAGGATTACAAATAGTCATTTAAATTTTTTTTGAATGAAGCAAGTATATATGCTAAGGTTACCCGGACATTTGTGTTTTAAAGCTATCTAGTTGCTTTTATCACCGGGGCAGCAACTCCTGCTCCCATTTCAGGCAATAAAAAATTTCCGAATGAATACAATGCGTAGTAAGCCCTTTCCCGCGAGCTTGGTGGCCCGCCTTAGACGTATAAAAAGTAATTTTGCCGATGGTCCCTTTCAAAGGGACGATTCCATTTTGTTTTGCCATTTGAAAACAATTTTAAGGAACGATAAGGGCTTTCACATAGCCAAGCCCGTTAGGCTGACATCTGCGCAGGATGCAGTAAATTTGCATTTAACCACACCAAACTAAGCCGGCTTTTAACCCAAAAAAATTTCCATTCCGATTATGCCGAATTCGCACATATTGATACCTAATCGCATAGTGATTTACGCAAAAGACATCCGAAATATTACTGGTAGGAGCGAGCGCATCGCGAGGAAGATGCTGCAGCAGATCCGCGAGACCAATGGCAAAAAGAGGGGTGACCTGGTGACGATAGCAATGTTTTGCCGGTTTACCGGAATAGAGGAGGGGCTAGTTACCCGGTTTCTTATATAGTGATGCTCTGTGTCCCCAACCTGTATTAAACGTATATAGGTTACTGTTATATTATAGGAATATATTTTAGCCTTGTTTATGCTTATTTAGCAGGGGTTTTCGTATCTTTGTGGGGTGTTTAAGTTCTTACAAATCCAATTAAAATAAGCTAATCCATAAGGATACAAAAAAGGATACAGTACCTTTTTAATACCCTGAAAGCGGCCGTTTATAAGACTTTGATATAGTCCCAAGGGGATCACCATCAGGAGTAAAAGTAAGTACTCTGAAGTAATTAAAATCTTGTAGAAGCTGATTCTACAAGGTTTTTTTGTTTTTAGTGGTAAATGTGAGAAAAGATAAGTAAGGATAGAAAAGTGAGCGTTGAGGTTAGCAATAGATTTATTAAATTGTGCTAACCGTCACTGGCCTTAAATGCTATACTGTATTGCGTTTGACCAATGTTAAGTGATGTCAGGATAAGTGAAGTTGAAACAATTTTGGTTAACTAAAAACAAGTGGTGTATGACCAGTTTTTCTGTTCTTTTCTGGCTCAACAAGAGCCGTACTAAAAACAATAAGCCCGCTATTTATCTTCGCGTCAGCGTAGGCGGCAAACGTGCAGAACTTTCCACGTATCAGTATGTAACCCCGGCGTTATGGAACGCCTGCGCCCAATGTGTTAAAGGAAATTCCGAAGAAGCACAAGCGATTAACCGACAGTTACTCACCCTGAAAGCCAAACTACACAAACATTACAGCCTTTTGGTTACATCAGGTGAACCGGTAACCGCTGCTGCTGTTAAAAATTCTTTCGCTGGAATTACAGAACACTCCCGGACTTTATGTGAAGTGATAGACTTTCACAACCGCCGGTTTGCGGAGAAGGTGAAAGCCGGGAAGAAGTCCGGGCGCACGCTGAAACGCTTTGAGATCACAAAAGAGAAGGTGATCGCCTTCCTGAAAGCCCAGTATCATGTTTCAGATAGACCGCTTTCTGATATTCGTTTTTCTTTTGCCCCGGATTTTGAACACTTCCTCACAACCGTGCAGGGGATAGGTGCTAACACTGCTATGAAGTATGTGAAGATTTTAAAGCAGATGCTTAAGTTGGCTGTAGATCAGGGTTGGTTGGTCGTTAGTCCATTGAGCGGGTTTAAGTGCAGCTATGAAGATCCGCAGCGGGAACGGCTTACCATGGATGAAATTATGTTGCTTTATAACAAAGCGCTCATTCCACGCTTGGCAGAGGTGAGGGATATTTATCTATTCTGCTGCTTTACCGGCTATGCCTATACAGATGTACTACATCTTACACCGGATAATCTTGTGATCGGAATTGATGGTGAAAAATGGATAGTGAAGGATAGAGAGAAAACTCAAACGGCGGAACGGGTACCACTGTTACCTATTCCATTGGAGATAGTAGACCGGTATAAAGAATCCCCGTATTGTCTGTTGTATCGTCGTTTATTGCCCGTTAATAGTAACCAGCGGTATAATGCATATCTACAGGAAATAGCGGTTTTATGTGGCATTAATAAGCATTTAACCACGCATACCGCGCGGCATACTTTTGCTACGACGGTCACGCTGGAAAATGATGTGCCGATTGAAACAGTAAGCCAGATGTTAGGGCATAAATGTATCAGAACAACGCAGATTTATGCGAAGATTACACAGCAAAAGGTTTGTAACAACATGGTAAGGCACCCCAAGACAAATAAATCACGATAGGGCAAGAGGGAGGGGAAATCCGATAGGTCAATATTATATATCTGGTTTATCTCCTTCCACGATAGGTATATGGCGTCTGAATCTTCATTGAGTATTTTAAAATCCGATAAATCAATAGGAGGAACGATTTTACGGCGCACTCTATCGCGGACGAATATACGCAACTGTTTGATGGTTTTGCCTACTGTGGCTGTTTTAAGGCCCTTCACAACATTTTTTCGCCTACGTCTGGTTTGAAGGTGCCTTTAACGAAGGTTAGTAGGTCTATTATTTTCTTTTGCACCGCATGGGATATAATGTCCTCAACAATACGCAGCATGGCTTTAAGCCGTTTGTTTAGTGCTTCCGGATCGCCGAATATTTCGGGTAGGTTTGCGGCTATACGGGATCTTTTCCAGTAGGCGGGCGGGATGGCAACTTCCGTGTTTAACAATGTTCTTTTGTCTGATGTGTAACAGTATTGGATAAAAATAAGGCTTGTTCCATCCCTGCGAATTTTACTACATTTGCACACTAATTTTAACTAGTCTATTTTTTAGTCTATTAAAGTGGGGTCAACTCCAATAAAATTAAGAAATAGAAAAGTGAATCGCTGTTGTAGAATACTTAAAATCAACGTGTTACAGTTCTTTTAGGTAAACTTAGATAAGTCTAGGAAATAGATCGGAAATCCCAAGGGGATCACCATAAGGAGAAAAAAGAAATACTCTTACGTAATTAGAACCTTGTAGAAGCTGATTCTACAAGGTTTTTTGTTTTTAGTGATAAAGTTGTGGAAAGATAAATAAGGATAGAAAAGTGAGCGTTGAGGTTAGCAACAGAATTATTAAATTGTGCTAACCGTCACTGTTCTTAAATGCCATAATAGCTACACATCTGAAATGGCTATGCAGGAATATAAACCCGGCTATTTTTGGGCTGAATGACGTATATTTATGGTCCCGGAAAGGTAAATCCTAAGCTTCCTGTGAGGGGAAATCCAATGAAGTTAGATACTTACATACCATGTGATATATTAAAGCCCTACGTAAAATCGTTAGCCATCGCGGAAACAACTGAGGAAAGAACCTACACCGTATTGCCAGATACAGGACTGACTATTTGTTTTCAGTTTAAAATTAAGCGTTCCAATACCGATAATATTACTGAATTACTGCTTCATTCGTCCGGGCTCACAGGGATACTTGATAGATACAGGACTTATACTACTTCTGCAAATATTGGGGCTTTACTGGTTAGCTTTAAAGAAGGAAGATGTAGTGCTTTTTTCCGGCAGCCTATGCACGAACTTTTCGGACGAAGTATTTTACTAGATGATATGATGTCGAAATCTGAGTTGCAACTATTTGAGGAGCGATTGTCGGAAGCCCCGGAAGATATTGATAGGATCAATTTTGTAGAGCAATTCCTAATCTCAAGAATGAAACCAGAGTCGTTGGATAATTTGGTATTATTGGCAATTGAACACATACAAAACAAAAAAGGCAATCTTAGTATCAGGGATTTACTGTCTGAATTATATGTTAGTCAAAGTTTGTTAGAGAAAAGATTTCGTCAGATGGTAGGGGCATCTCCCAAAAAATTCACCTCTATTGTCCGCTTTAGGAATATTATTCAGGATTATCATCCGAAAGCTCCTTTATCAGCATTAGGCTTTGAAGCGGGTTATTATGATCAAGCCCATTTTATCAAAGCATTTAAATGCTTTACCGGTGAAACTCCGGAAATGTTTTTTGGTAAGAAGTAAAAAATACGATTTTTTACAATGGCCAGTCATATAGTTTACCAATCTTGCGGCATTAATCTATAAAAATAGTATATGAATACGCATGAAAAAAAAGTAACTATTGAATTTAATCATCTGATGATTTTTGCAAAGAACAAACAGGAGTCAGCCAGTTTCCTGACCGAAATATTGGGATTACCTGCGCCCAAACCTGCCGCTTTTTTTCTCTCGGTAGACTTTAGTAATAATGTAACTTTTCAATATGCAGAACCTGGGGTGGACTTTATAATGCAGCATTATGCATTTCTGGTTGCTGAATCAGATTTCGATGAAATACTGAACCGAATTACGGAAAAAGGGCTTGAATATTGGGCTGACCCCCAGCAAAAAAGGCCTGGTGAGTATAATCTTAATCATGGTGGGCGGGGACTTTATTTCTATGATCCCTCAGGACATGGTATGGAAGTCATTACGCGGCCTTATGGAAGTGACGAGATAAAAGGTTAACTATCAACGAAAACGAAATACGGGAATCGACTAGGGGCAATTCCCGTATTTTTGCTTTGCAATCTAGTTTGTAATTGGCTCTGTTCTGTTTTCCCATATTGTTTTAATTTTTTTTCCTGCTTCTTCGGGACTTATTTTAATATATTTATAAAAGTCTACAAGACTTTTATGCCCGCTAAGTTTCATAATCAATTCTACTGGTGTTCCTGCAAGAAATTCATTGCCATAAGCAGCAGCCCTTGTTTACTTTTTGCGGTCGGAAGTACCATATTTTACAATGTACGCCGGATCGAAAGCTTATTTTCCTGATCGAGTCGGCGTGAGCCCGAAACGCTTTTTAAAAGCCCGCTGAAAATGCTGGGGGTGTGCATAGCCCAGTTCATAAGCGATCTGGGAGATACTCTTTTGACCCTCTTTGATCAGGTACCGGGCTGCTTTCAATCTTTCCTCCTGCAACATTCCAAAAACGGTAGTACCAAAAACCTGCTTAAAATATTTTTTGAGTTTAAATTCATTAAGCCCACAAAGCTCAGAAAGGGCGGATAGCGGAAGCGGATCGGCAAGCCGCTCCAATACTATGGTACGTGCATGATGCACCTTTTCCAGGTCTGTTTTGGAAATCCGGCAGTCTTTGGGCTGATGCCCGGTCAATAGTTCGCATTGACGACATAACAGGTCAAGGATCTTAGCATCAAAATATAGTTTCCCTAATCCCGAAGCAAAGGGCGCATTCCAGAATGTAGTGAAAAAATATTGAAAATCTCCACTAAGCGCCTTTAAAGGCGATTGCAAAACAAATGGATCTCTATTGACGATCTTTTCTGCAAATGGCATCAGTTCAGGAAGATAACCTGCGAAAAGACTTGCCATATAATCAGGTACCAGGTGAGCTGAAAATAAACGATGGATACCACCATGCATGACCTGGTTCGTTTCCTGCCCTGATGGGTTGAATAGTAATTGATGATCTCCTGTTGTCATCGTGTTTGCAGGTAATTGGCCATCATAAGTTATGCCGACTGTACCCGACAGCATAAAATTAAGCTCAATCATTGGTACCAAGTTTTGATGGAGGACAGGAGCTGTTTCAGTATCGGTAATAATAGTCCTGTCAACGACACCCATGGTATCCGTTACCACAAATTTTAGCTTTTGCTCATTCCCCTGAGAGAAACCGTGGAACTGCTGTGTCGTCCCACGTGGTACGGCCAGAAGGGACTCCATATTAATTGGTGGTATTTCTGCGCAACTTCGGAGTTCTTTCCTGATTTCCATAAATGGTATAAATTGATCCGTCTGATGCCCTGCTATTAAATATTAAATCTGCAAATTTGTTACTGTAAAAGATAAAGGTAAATATTAAGAAGCAGGAAATGCAAACAAAACTTACTAAGCTAACTGCTATCTACTAAATTATCACATTAAAAGCATAACACGTGGAAAAACAAGACCTGGCAATTATCCTGGTTCATGGAGCCTGGGGAGATGGATCTCATTGGCGGCATATTATTCCGATACTGGATAAAGCAGGGTATGCTGTACGGGCCGTACAGAATCCTTTAACATCGCTGGAAGATGATATTAATAAGACCATAGACTTAATTGATGCGCAGGAGGGTAAAGTTTTATTAGTAGGACATTCGTATGGTGGAACTGTTATCACAGGGGCCGGAAACCATGATAAAGTAGTTGGACTGGTTTACATAGCTGCTTTTGCACCGGATGAAGGGGATAGTGTAATCAGCATATTTGATCGCAGAGAAAGGACATCAGGAGCAGCCAGTATTTATCCGGATGCCAAAGCCTTTCTATGGATAAAGTATAGCCAATTCCATGCGGCCTTTTGCCATGATCTTAGCGAGGACGATGGGTTGGTGATGTCTTTAACTCAGAAGCCCAGTCATGCGAAATGTTTCCAGGAGAAAACCCAAACACCTGCCTGGAAAACAAGGCCAAGCTGGTATCAGGTGTCAGACCAGGATCATGTGATTCCACCCGTCACGGAAAAAGAAATGGCAGAAGCGATAAGAGCAAGAAAAATCATTCACCTGGATGCCAGTCATACATCTATGTCATCGCATCCTCAGGAGGTAGCTGCTTTGATCCTGGAGGCGGCAGAAGAATGTGTGACTGCACAGATTTAAAAAAATAAGACGGCAATGGAGAGGGTTGTAAATTTTGATTTACAATTCTCTTTTTATTTTGGCTATGCCAGGCAGTTGTGTCTCCGTGCACCTGCGTTATGTTGGTTTCTAAAGTCATTTTTATAGTGAAAATCGATAATATTTAATCACTCATACATAATTTACTTCATCGGGCCTGAAGGTCTTCGCGGTCTTCGGGCTTCTTTATTCCCGCATTTTTTCGTTTTACACTACTTCACACTTTTTCTGTTCAAATATTTGTTTTTGACTTAGAACACCTTTACAGGTACTGGATGTGACTATCAGCCGGCTGTCGAACAATTGTCGCCGGGTATATGTCATGCACCGTGAAGAAGGACTCTGTTACCCTGAAATATCCGTTCGTATATCAATATCTCTTAGCATGGTAGAAAAACATATGAGTAAGGCTATCCCCCTTATGAAGAAAGACCTCATCACTAACTGCGAAGTATTACTGGTACAGGTGACGATAAACAAGCTGTTATAACTATCGCTTCGCGCTTGTTAATTAGTTTTGTTCAACTATTTTTCTATGTGCTTAGTCAAAGCTTTGCAATTGCCCGAAAAAGAAATTACGCAAATCCGCTTTGATGGTTGCAGATATGGAATTACGCTATGTGTTTATAAATGCTAAACGGAAGCCATCTTATTATTTGTGTTACTAACCACCAACGCCCGGTGATGTAAACAACTCTCTTCTTTTTTTCAACAGCTTTTATAATTTGTCTTGCTGCTTTGTAAACGGGAGCTACCCATATTTTTTTATTGCCCTTTGCCATTTGTGTATCGATAAAGCCCGGCTTTATATCAGTGATGGCAATGTCCTTTTTTAATTTGTATGCCTTTATGGTGAGGCCTTCTGCATAGTTACTCATGTATGCTTTGCTGGCACTGTAAGCCGGTGTCCTACTATTACCTCTTAAAGCATTGAGTGATGAAGTAAGGGTGATGTGACGGTGCCCTTGCCGTACAAAATAGTTAAATGCATATGTTACTATTTGTACAAATCCGTTTACATTGGTTAACGTAGTTTGTTCTTCAGTTTGAGGGATAAGGTTTTCGGAGGGATCGCCGTAGCCAGCATTATAAATTAGAAGGTCTAACCCATTTAATTTTTCGATCAGTGATTGAATCTGTACTTGGTTATTGTCGGTAGTTACATCAAAAGCAGAAACGACAATGTTGTCGGGGTATTGACTTTTTACTTCTTCAAGCAACCCCAGTCTTCTTCCGGTGATGGCCCAGAGATAGAGCAAGGCTATCATATCGCATATATAGTATTCCTCGATATACGGATGTCTGAAATTTCGGGCATAGACATTACTAACTTCTGGCACGGTCATCCGCCGGAAAGACATCAATCTTTCCTTTCCATTTTTCCCAATCATAGCCAACAATGCTTTTAATTGCGGTTGCCTTAGGCCAGTAATAATTCAATATACGGTTGCAGAATTCGTTTATTTCGCAATGAAATACGGTCTGCCAGCCACACCAGTCTGCTGCCAGATCAAAGCCGCCAATCCCACTAAACAGGGAGCCGTGCCTAATAATTTTTCTTTCAGCCATTTAAAACCGCTTTTGTATAAAAAATACAGAATCCTGGTTTGTCCTGGAATAGGTGTTATCATGGGTACAAAAGTCCGCTAAGGGAGATATAGAAAGTATTACTGTCGTATTAGGTAATAAAAATTTATTTCTAAATCATTATTGGCGGGAAGGAATAATAATGTAATTAAAATTTTCTGAAGGGAAAAGGAACTTATTAAGTCGAACTCAGAATTTTTTAGGTTTATTACAATAGCTTGCGATTGTATTTTATTATTAACCCGAAAAATGAATCGCTATGAATACTTACTATTTGGCAGGAGGCGTCGCTCTTATTTTGGGAATCCTATCGGCGTGGACGATAAACCGTAGACGGTTCAATAGGAGAGGACCCGGTGGGTTGCAACATTATAGTTCCTGCAATGCGTCCGTCTTAATACGAACTATTTGAATGGCTTATAAAAATGATAGGTTATATCTTAATAATTGTTGGGTCGGCTTTGTTGGCGCATGGATATAAGCAAACCCATAAGAATTCTTATATTTTCAAAAATGAAAAATAGGATACGGAGCGAGCAAAAGTTGAAATGCCGGAGAAGTTGTTGAACGAGTAGAAAGGTGAAAAGTAGTAACATATAAATATTCGAATGCGGGCAGACTATTCAGCCTGCCCGCATTTATTGAAGTGATCGAATAAGTAGCCGTTTTTTTTCCTGTATTTTATGGCTTACGTAACTTATACACCTGTAAATAGCTCTCCGGAGAATCGGGTGGAGCTGTTTTCCGTCCTTCAGTAAACAGGTAAATCGCATCTTTATTATCTACCCCCAGTACTCCTCTTAATGAGGAGAAATTTACATATTTAGCAAGACCAGTCGTGTTCACCTGCGACTTGCCTGAGAGGGGGGCATTGCTACCAATCAATTCATTTATCTCCTGCCCCGCATAAATGTAGGCCACTTTCTTTTCCATATTGTAGGACATAGGTGAAGCATAGGAAAAGGATACGATTTCTCCGGTACTAAGGAGTGCACTACTGGTGTTTAGTGAACCAATGAAGCTCATAGTTTCCGATACTGTCCTTTGGGTGGGATATTTCCCGGTAAGGCGGCTGGTGTCGGAATAATTGCAGGAAATTGCCATGTGATCGCCTTCGAAAATCAGCAAGGGTTCTTCTGTCCTGAAAGAATACCAGGCAGGTCTTAGCAGGGTGGTATTAGTGGCGTAATCGGCCGGCCCGGCAAATCCCTGTAATGTAGACGGGTGAAATACATATCCGCTTGCTGCCGCCGGATATAAACCGGGATAATTTCTGTTCAGGCTAAACAGCGTTTTTACCTGGCCATCGGGACTGATCTTTGAGACAATAGTTACGGATCGTCGTTCTACCTGGTTGGTTACATATAGATTTCCATAGGCATCCACACGAATTTCCTGCGCTATAATACTGACTGTATCAATGTTTCCTGCAACAGACTTCTGTGGAGGCCAGCCATACATCACCCGGTTCGTGCCACGACCGCCGAAAAGGGACCGATTGAGCGGGGTGATTTTTTTGGTGCCAAGGTTCATTTTCAGCAGACGTAATACGCCAAATGGTTTTGCATTTGGGTCTGTCCCTAGCAGTGGGTTGTTGGGGCCATTATCTGTTACCTCAGCAGAGATGAACAGATCTGCGCCATCCCAGCTGCAGGTTGCCGAAAGTATTCCAATGATCTGAAACTGATCTGTGGACGAGCTGTATTGAAGCCCGGCTTCCAGTACTTTTGCAGGGGCTTTGCCGGTGATAGATGTGAGATAGGCTACTTTCTTGTTGAAGAAAAAGATGTTTCCGGCAGCGGTTACATTTCCTCCCACAAAATCACGATCAGCAGGGCCGAAACCATCCTGTTTGAAACTGAACAGGGATGCTACTACCAGGGTGGTATCCGTTTTGCCTCCTCCCAAATAGGGGGGCGGCGCTGATGGCTCCAGGATATTAATAGGAGGCGCCGTGATGGTTTCACCATTTGCTGTCAGCTCTACAGGAATACTTCTCCCAGTACCCATGGCCTTTGTAATTACCAGCTTCAGGAAATCCGCTTCCACCGCGGGAATCTCCGGTGTCCCAAGAATAGTGATCTTTTGCTGCATGACTACTTTCGCGTTAACACCACCAATTTTAATCTCGAGTTGCTGTGGGAAAAGACGACCTGCCAGTTCCATGGTATCACCTGGTTTGAAACTGGTTTTATATTGATAGCTATATTGATCATCCGGACTAAGATACTGTTTGGTACCTATCAATGTAGCATGACTGGTAATAATGGAAGGCTGACTATTCAGCAATCGTTCGTTTTTATCCACCTTTTTGCATTGTGTTAGCCAAAGCAAGCAGGTAATGGAAATGACTGTTCTGATAGATGTTTTCATCAGGGGAAATATTTTAATCATTAATACATTCTTTCAATAAATAATTCAGCATTGCGTTCAAAATGCTGGGTTACCTGGAACTTGTTTTTGTAAGTAACAGGGTGGGTATATCCCCGGAAAATAATTGTATAGGAACGACCCGGCATGGCATTAATGAAAGTGCGGCTGAGAATCACAGATGAGTCACTTTTTTGATACACCCGGACGGTGAAGGGCTGGTTGCTATCCAAAGGGAACTCCTGGAAAGAGGTGACTTCCTTAAAACGGACGCCCTGTTCAAACGCGAGGACCCTGTCTTTCCCGGCAGAGAGACAAACTGTATCACTGGAAGGGCTCATATGTGCCAGCCGTATCCTGATTTTTCCCTGTACAATCTGGCGGTCGTCTTCTGCTGGCACCATATCAAAAATGCCGGCGCTGTCTGTAACGAAGATGGAGTAATGTTTTTCCGGTTGCAGGTTGATCTTACCATAAGTCAATTGCCTGTTGGCGGTATCTACTACTCCCGTGGTGTGCATGCCCGCAGGGATGCGTATATAGGTCATCCAGGGCTCAGTGGTATTGTAGCGTACATTTGGATAGAAGAATAGATTATAACTGTTCGCGTCTGAATAACCACTATTGAAATAGGGAAGTTGTACTCCTTTATCACGCAGGTTTTCATCCGGCGTATATACGACCGGGGTATCCAGCAGGATGGTGACACGTTGTGAGGCTGGTGCGCCCTGCAGCATACTAATGAGCTCCATGGACGTATTCTGGAAATTGATGCTGACCAGTTGTTCGCCCTGATCCAATTTTTCTTTTTTACATGCTGCAAGTAGTATCAGCAGTAATAGCGTATATGCTGGTTTCATACTGTTTGGTAGTTTAAAAGGCGTAAGTGAAAGAGAGATTATAAAAGCGTCCGGTATTATATTTCAGGAAGATGTTATCTCCCTCTCCATATTTACCATTGGCTGATTTCATATCTTCCCGGTCATATTTGTAATTATCGTTGTTATCTTCTGCCTGCCGGTAGGCCTGGTCTAACAGGTTCTGTATCGTAAATTTCATTTGCAGCGAATGATAAAGGCGCTGTGTGAAGGAAAGATCTACCAGGTGGCGGGGCAGTTCAAGGATACTTGGTCGGGTGGAGTACACACCTGCGGCGGACCCTGCTGAATCTCTCCGCGCACGGTCAATATTGCGTGGACTTACCGCATAGATGCTGGTGCCACTTACGTTATAAATAAGCCCGATCTTTGTGCCCAGCCCTGCATTTTCGTAGTAGAGCCCTGCATTCAGTACATAAGGAGCTTGTCCCTGTAATGGTCTGCCATGGAGATTTCCCGGTTCGAAAAAGGAATTTTCCACTGCTACATGGTTGTAAATTTCACTCTTTATCAGGGCGCCATTGATATTAACAGATAGCCGCCGGAAAATGCGGCCGGGAATAAAAGAAAGGCTCTTTCTGATTTCCGCTTCCAGGCCATATACTTTTGCCTGATCCGGATTATAGAAACTGATGCTGGTATAGTTATACCTATCATAACTATTTACATCATACCGGTACCGTTCGATGGGTTTTTGAATGTGCTTATAAAAGACCCCGATATTAAACATCTCATTATTTTCCCTATTCCGGGGATACCATTCCAGTCGCAGATCATAGTTATCGATGGTGGCCGATACCAGTTGTGCGTTACCTGACACCACTTCCTGGGCAATATAATCCTGTTCAGAAAAGGGGCTTAATTCTTTGAAGTCCGGCCGGTTTACGGTTCGTCCGTATCCACCCCGTATGACTAGCTCTTTCAGGGGGGTATACATGATATTGACAGATGGCAGGATATTAGTTTTTTCCAGGGTGGTGGCCACCGGTAACACAAATCCACCTGTGCTGATAGCCGCAGATACACGCTGACGATTGTATTCGAGACGTACACCCGCATTGACGATCAGTTTTCCATTCAGCGGATGCCAGTCGGTCATCACATAACCACTATTGTTTTGTTCGCTGCCTGCATAGCCATCTACCGGGGTGGTAGCGTCGTAGAGTTCCAGCCCGCTGCCATCGTTGCGGAAATGGTGCAGGCTCCAGAGTTTTGGAAGATCAGATTCCCGCCAGAAAACAAGATCCTGGTTGTTGTCTACAGGATCGGAAGGTTGTTCTTCTGGTTTGTCGGAGGTTGGAATAATGGTTCTGCCGCCTACACCATAGCGGTTCACCTTAAAATAGCGGCGGGCTACTTCGCGGCTGCGAAAGAGATGGTAGGTGCCTAGCTTGAAGGACGTATTCCGTATGGGGGTGAACGTTATATCGGCGGCGGCATTCATAGTTTGTTGCTGGCTTTGCTGAAAGAAGCGGCTCATCATCCCGTCGATAAGGTCTAGTGAACTATTAGCGTTGGAGCCCAGTGCCGTCCAGCGCAGGTCGGCTTGTTCGGCTTCCGTGTTATAAGCGCCGGAGCCGATATACAGGCGGTTGTAGTTCATCCGCCGCTGATCGGGGCGTTTGTCGAGGTAACTGGTATACCCCAAGTTCCAGGAAAACAAGGTGGCGCTGTCTGGTCGCAGGTAATGGGTACCGTTTAGGTTACCGGCATACAATAATCGCTGTTGAAAGCTATACACCACGGTTTTCGTTTGTCCATACAGCCAGGCATACGCATCATTTTTTTCCTTGATATTGCTGCTGGTCAGATTGCGGCCTTCATTCATAAAGAAGTTCTGAAAGGAAACATTATGGTGGTTATTGAAGTGCAGCGTAAAATTCTGTAGCAGGTTAATACGAGCTATCTGGGTAGCCTGTTGCTCTATGCCGGTTTTATCATGTTCAGTGTAAATAGAATGGATAGATCCATTGGTATTACCGGTTTGGCGGTACAAAGTATAACTCCGGTTATCCAGCTGATAGGTAAAAGACGTGAGGTTGTATAGGCGCCATCTTCTCAGCTTGCAGTTGTCGAAATAATTAATATAGAACTGCAGATCGGGCAGGGCTTTTACTTTGTATAGGGAAAAATCAGGATTGAATCCACTGATACGTTCTGCTACTGGTTTGAGATTCACCAGGCCGCTTCCATCTTTCATGCTACCCATATTGGCAGGGAGTTTACGGGTGCCATCGTCAATGCCCAGCCAGTCTAGTTTTCCGCCTTTGTACTGCATCATGTTTTTACCTGTGGTACCTTCCCGGTAAGAGAGTTGCAGGCCCACATCCAGATGACGCACCGGTTTCGCATTTTTGGTGAATACCTTAATAGCGCCACCGGCATAGTCACCGAAGAGATCCGCGGAAGGAGACTTGTAAACGAGTATGCGATCTATGATAGAAGCTGGCAGCAGGTCATAGGCAAATGCGCGGCTGTACAGTTCCGTAGAAGGAGCAATGTTGTTATTGAGATAAGTGGAATTATAGCGTTGTGCCATTCCCCTGATGACGACAAACCGGTCATCTACTACTGATACACCGGCGATACGTTTAACTACTTCAGCAGCGCTGCGGTCCGCCGTTTTAATAATCTGTTCATTTGAAATACCGGATACTACTGCATTTGACTTACGAATTTCGGTAAGCAGCTGGCTTTCTGTGGTATAGGTAACCGCTTTGATACGTTCTTTGCCTGCACTGATCACTACTCCTTCCAATGACTTTCCGGCGAGCATCTTGATATCCAGGTCTACTGTTTTATCTTTTACCTCCAGGCCTGCGGTGGTATGTGGCTGATAGCCTACATAACTAATCAGCAGGGTATATTTTCCTGCTGGCACCTCCTTCCATTCATAAAAACCTTTTTCATCTGCCACAATACCTTTTCCGGATGGTAATAGTTTTAACGTAGCGCCAGGCAATGGCTGCATGGTTTCAAAATCCACGATACGTCCCCTGATGGCTCCTTTGGATACCTTCGCGGGATGCTGTTCTACGGGTGGCGCTGTTTTAAGGATCATCCATCCTGTGCCTTTTTTCTCAAAGGTATAAGGTAATCCTTTCAATAATACCTGTAATATTTGATCTATAGACTGGTGTTCAAGGGCGAGTGTCGGAACTACCGCAGATTGTATGTCGGCTTTATTAAATGCAATACTGACATTGGTGGTAGCACGTAATTGTATAAGCGCTTGCTCCAGGCTTCCTTTTGAAAACCGGATCGTAAATTCCTTCTGTTGCGCATCTGCGAGGGAAGGAAGTAAAATGAGCATTCCTAACAGGCACAAGTGGGCAATAGCCTCCCACCAAGGTTGAAACAACCGTTTGAATAGCATACTTCTTATTTTATTTTTTATGTGATAGGTGAATTAATTCAGCAGTAATTCATTTAAGGGATCAGTATAGTTCAAACAATTTTTCGTCTACCATGCGGTACTGGCAATTAGCCAATACACAGAATATTTCCGCGATTTCGGCGGCTGATTGATGATGGTTGAAATTGATGCCGGTTTTCAATTGAAGCGAACGACCTGTTTTATTGTTCAATGTAATACCGTATTGATTGTATAATAAGCGGGCTAGTTCCGCGGCATCTATATTTTCGTATACCCATGAGCCGTTTGTCCACCCCATGGCGGAAGCAGTATCGGCTATCATTGATCGGGTAAAGGTTTGATCATTTTGCCGGAACACCAATGATTGCCTGGCGGTTAGCGTCCCTAGTTGCGTTCCGGTTTTCTCTATCTTCACTTTACCGCTCAATACACTAATAGTAGTATGATGCTCCGTTGTATAACTACCGATATTAAACCGGGTACCTAAAACAAGGGTGGAAACGCTGTCTGGCGTGGTTACCAGGAATTCATGTTCCTCATCCTGTTTCACAGAAAAGAGCGCCTCACCTATCAGTAATACATCCCGGTGATGGCTGAAATCGGGATGATAACGCAGCGTTGTATTGGCATTGATCCATATTTCCGTACTATCTGGCAACCAGGTATGCCTAACTTCACCGATGCCAGTATGTATAGTGGTATATACATTTGGTGCGGGAGACAGTAAATAGCTGATCCCCCAGCCGCCTAGGAGCAGCCCGGTGAGCAGGGCCGCAGCATACCAAACGAACGGCGCTTTCTTTTGTGTCCGCTCTTCCATTTCAGCATGCATTTTTTTCAACATCCTGCGTTTATCCACCTGGGATAATTCGATGTCAGGTTTGTTAATATTTCCGTTGTGCCGGAACCAATGTTCTATAAACGCACTTTCTTCTGGTGTGCTTACGCCGGTGAGATAACGTGCTATTATTTCATCCAGACGGTTTTCGTCATTCATGTATTCAAATATCCTTTTGCGTGGAGTATCTCCACATATATAGTGTCTGTAATCTGTGAAACGACTATCCGTCAAAATGGAATTAACATAGGGGTAACATTGGTGGGGTTACAATAGGGAGAAAAAGAAAGTAGAAAGACGGGAAATGGTGCTCCTTAGTCGGGTACGTACTTTGGCAAGATGATTTCTGACGGTATTAGGGGAGATATGCAGTTGGGTGGCTATTTCTGAAACGGAGAGTCCTTTGTCCTGGTTTAGTTCATATACTTTCTTCATTTTTTCCGGTAGTGCGGCTACTTCCTGTGCTACCCTGGCGGCCACGTCGTGGAGATGCGGGGTGGTGAGCGCCATTTCCACCGGCTCTTCCGCCGGTAGTAACCCGTCTAGGCCTGCGGGGCGAATGGCCTTTTCCCGCATATAGCGAAGCGTTTTATAACGCGCTACACTAAACAGGTAATTAAACAGGGAAGAGGCAATACTGATCTGTTCTCGCTTTATCCACATATTCATAAATACTTCCTGGGTGAGGTCTTCTGCATCATGACGGTTATCGATATGCCGGTACACAGACGCAAAAATAGGCTGGGCATAGCGTTGATATAGTTCATCAAATGCACGCCTGTTACCTTGCTGTACAGAAAGCCAAAGTTGATGGTCAGGAATAACAGCAGAATCCATGGTGTAAAAATACATGGTTAATATTAAGGGACTGTTAAGTTGTAAAAGCTCCGATTTGATCCGACAGTCGGGTTAATATTTTTAGGCAGCTGGAGGTAAGTGAAGTTATCCAGCTGCTTTTCTTTTGCCCAATGTAACGTTTCTTTGAAAGTCTGTAATGGCGTCCTGACTAAGCAGTATTTGCCACTATGTGTGAGTTTAGTATTCACATGTAATATTTGCGGGATTGTTGTTGGCGACATCATTGTGAATGGACACTACATCATTCTGTATGGTCCCCGCCCGAGTCACACTGGTCATTAATTTTTTCACTACATCGGGATGCATTTCTTCATCCCGCAGGCAGCCTTGTTCAAAATAAATGTCTTTTAGCAGTGGAAGAATATCCATGAGGCGTAGTCAATAAAGACATCTATTTTGAACAAGGAATATTCAGCAACTAAAAATATGGAAAATGTAGCGAATCTGTTGAGACTTCACAACTTATAGCATTGACTTGTTATAGTTGTGTATGAAAACGCCCGTATTTTAGCTATTGCTTTACCAGCCTGAATTGCTGAGTGTGTCCACTGTTATTTCCCCATAACTGTATTTGGGTGCCGTCGGTGGCTGAAGTACTAATCACATCTATGCTCTTGTCGATAAGCGCTGATTTGAATCTAATATAACCGCCTTCGTATATTACCAACCATTTTTGTGCATTGGTGTTGTTGTTGTAATAAAGTTGAAGCGGTGTACCATCTGTAGTTCCGGCTGCACGGACATCCATTACTTTCATAGTGTCCAGCATAGATTTAAAGATATAATATCCATTGCCTGCATATCGCGCAAGCCATTTTTGGTTATTACCATTGTTACCGCCCCATAGTATAAGCGGTGTTCCGTCGGTAGTTGAGGCGCCTGTTACGTCAATAACGCTTATATTATTTACTGCCGAAATGAACGTGTAGATAGCTCCATCGGTTATTTGCATTGTTGATTCTTGTTGGAAGGCGCCTACATCCGGAGTGCCTGCCGGAAGCGGGTTGTTCCAGAAATCTTTACCGCCATTATTGTTAATAAATATACCTGTGCTTCGGCAGGGTGACGTTGCTCCTGTCTTAAATCCATCTGTTGAATCGAAGCTCGTGCCCCATACCGGATTTATGAACTGTGGATCTGCATAAAAGTTATTATTTTGTACGGAGGTGCCCCAGTTTAATGATGAAAATTTAGCGGACGGATAAAAACAGTTATTGAGAAATGTAACATTGGCGTTGGGTGCCACTGGGTTCGACCCGTCGTCGCCTACCAGGGTTTTAACTGTTGCTGTTGGTGCAGCAAGAAAGATATTGTTCGATATGGTAACACCGGAGGGATTATTCAGGAAGATTTTATTTACGGGATTTTTCAGATAGAATACGTTATTGTATATATGATTATTGGTGACACCTCCTCCCATCAGGATCAGTTTTTTATGACCGGTTGTACCCACATCGTTCACGCTTACATTATACCGCACGGTAATGTTCGCTACCCCGGGCATTAACAGCAGGAAGCCGCCGTTATTATCATGCGAGTAATTGTATTCTATAATATCGCCATCAGATCCTGTATCTGCATCCCAGGCCATGCCATCGTTGGGGCCGCCACCTGTCATACCATACACTTCATTGTGAGAGATGACCGTTTGGTAACTGAAATAGGTCCACAGACCAGCGAAGTTTGCATTGGTATTTTTACAGGCATTATTCACCACATTATTGGTGGCCCTGCATCCGCCGCCTACTTCTGCAATTACAATTCCATCCCCTTCTATATTTTCAATCCGGTTGTTGTCAATGATGATATTCTTTGAGCGGAGTGCAAAGTTTTCATCAGACTGTGTATGGATTCCCTCCATGGAACAGTTGGATATAAGACAGTTTTGTATCAGTAAGGTATCAAATCTTCCGTCAGTAATTATACCGCCATGAAATTTCTCATAGTTCGGCTGACCGACAATAGCGGAGTTTACATCATGGATGTAACAGTTTTTAATGGAGATATTGGTATAGGGCTTAGCTGGACTTCTCGGGCATTGCAGCCTGATGCCGGTTAAACGGTATGTCGATCCCTGTGGCGTTCTATTGGTTACTTCCAGGTTGTTGATTTCCCAATACGATACGTCTTTTAGCAGAACGGTTGAGAAATTATTGGCTGGCCCACCGCCGTTTATAACTGGCTTTGCATCTCCACCATATTTATCTATCACAATAGGCGCCCCCGACGTCCCGGAGCCTTTGGGTTGAAGGCTTCCTGTCCATGAGTCTCCACTTTTAAAAAGAATGTGATCACCCGGACTAAAGGTTGCAGCGTTTATTTTTTCGAGTGATTTCCAAGCGGCATCGGGAGATTTACCAGAATTATTGTCGTCACCATTGAGATCTATATAATATGTAGTACCAATGAGCGCCATCAAACTGGCAGCGACTTTTTTCTCCAGGATACGTTCAAGAGCTTGCTCTCTCTTACAGGAAAGGAGCCAGATGCAAAGAACCGCAGTGGTTGTAGCAATGGTAATTTGGGTTGGGAGCGTAATTTTCATTTTTAAAAAGGTTTTTTGTTCGGTTAAGAATTCCTTTGGTTTTCAATTCCTTGGAAGAGGTTTTTGACATTTGTTTAGTGGTTTTCAAGTGCATTTATGCTGCAGTGGGCGTGTTTTCATTCTAATATTGCTTATATTAAAAGATATTTGATTAAACCGTGTGGAAAATTAGATGATAACGCTTGACCCAATTATTGATTTACTGTAGACCCTGTTGACCACATAATAATACTCTTCTGCATGCCCGAAATGTACATTAAGATAGTAATGAAAAGAGAGAAAAAGGGGGGGCGAATTTTTCAAAAAAGGTGGCTGAATGCTATCTTTTGACTGTATAGGTATTAGGTGGTGATTATTTAATTAACTTATTTGTTTGAATAACCAACGTTATGGAAGTACGATCTATGAAATGGCCCTTTTGCATATTGTTATTACTATATGGAACGCTAACCGATGCCACCAGCCTACCACCGGTATTTTATCTCGGAATTGAGCATGGCCTGTCAAACAATGAAGTAAATTGTATTTACCAGGCCCGCGGAGGTTATATATGGGTGGGCACATTTGATGGCTTGAATCGCTACGACGGGTATAGTTTCAAAACCTTCCGGAAGAAGATAGGGGACGCCAATTCTCTGGTCAACAATCACGTCCAGGATATTCAGGAAGATGCATCGGGCCAGTTATGGGTGGCCACCAGGGGAGGTGTGTCTGTTTATAATCCGCTTCTCGAAAAGTTCACAACACTCGCTTATTCACCCTTAAACCAACAAACGGAGCGGGTAGCAAATAATATTACATCACTGAAAAAAGATGTGAATGACGATATGTTGGTGGGCACTGCCAGAGAAGGGTTACTGGTACATGACCATAATAAGCAGCGGACATATCAGGTACCTGTGTTAGAGGTTGGTGTTCCTGTTACAAGATATCATGTCAGTGCCATTGAAACCGATCCGCAAAAGCAGGTGTGGATATTTGTAGAAGGAAAAGGACTATACCGCTATAACCGACACCAACGTACAGCTCGTCTTTTCAGTGACAAGCTGCGGCAAGCTGTGTGTATCAGGGCGGATAAGGCAGGCCACCTCTGGTTGGGATCAGCGACCGGTATTTACCGGTATACCATTGCTACTGACCAATATATGTTCTTTCCATTGCCCAGTGCCGTAACCGGTTTGTATATTGACCGAAAGGAAGACTTGTGGATATCTACAGATGGTGAGGGAATGTATGTTATGAATTGCCTGGCTATGCAAATCAGGCACCTGGCGGGGGAAAAGGGGGAAGAAATCTTTACCAGTAAGGCCATAAAGGGGGTATGGGAAGACCAGGAAGGTCGTTATTGGGTGGCCACATTACGTGGTGGTATTAACATCATGGATAATCACCGGCGACTTTTCAAAATTTTTATTCCTGGCGCCTTCAAAAAAGAGTACTATGATAACTATTTTATTTCTGCTTTCAGCGAAGACGCTTCCGGTAACATATGGATAGGCACCGATGGGAATGGTCTCTGCTATTGGAATCGTTTCCGCGATATTTTTATTCACTTCATGAAAGAAGACCATCTGGGGCTGAGCAGCAACAGTATAACAGGGGTATTGAAAGATCATGCAGGTGATATATGGGTAGGTACCTGGGGAGGGGGGGTATCTCGTTACCAGTCCGCCAGCCGATCTTTCGAACATTTTACGCTAATCGATCCGCTTACCAAAGCTAATTGTTCTCAGGCCTGGAAGCTTTTTGAGGACGCCGGGCATACTTTGTGGGTAAGCACTTATGGTGATGGCGGACTTTTCCGATTCAACAGTGACTCCCACTGTTTTGAGTTATTCGACGATTCCATTGGTAACATCCTGACTATGATGGAAGACCATGAGGGGAATCTCTGGGCGGGAACAGACGACAAGTTGCTCTTGATTGACAAAAAGGGCAAAAAGCATATAAGCTACGACATTGGATACCGTATCCGCAGCATACTTGAAGCGGGGAATGATTGGATGTGGATAGCCACCGAAGGTAATGGGTTACTTTATTTTCATAAAAAAACTGGTCAATACACCCGGTTTACAGAAAATGAGGGACTGCCCAATAATGCCGTGTTGAACATTCTACGCGATAACACCGGTTATTTGTGGTTAAGTACATCTTATGGCTTGTCCAGGTTTGATACCGCTACGTATAAATTCCAGAACTTTTCGGCTTCCAATGGATTGCAGAGTAACCAGTTCAGTTATTCCGGTGCGTTGAAGTTGCGATCTGGTGAATTATTATTCGGCGGAATTAAAGGGTTCAACCTGTTTGAACCCAAAGAGATAGAGCTTTCTGAGGATAGTCCTGTAGTGATGCTGGCAGGCATAAAGATTAATAACGTACCCTTAAGCGACAGTTGCAATCTCCGTTATATAACAGCGCAAACACAAAATGCGGTTACCCGGTTAGAACTGCCATATGAGAAGGCATCGCTGGCGTTTGAATATGTTGCGCCGGAATATTCACTACCAGACAAGGTAAGCTATGCCTACTTCCTGGAAGGCTGGGATAAGAACTGGATACAGGCAGGTAAAGTGAAAACTGCCTATTACAGCCGGTTAAATGAGGGCAACTACGTTTTGCACATTAAGGCGGCAAATGGATCTGGTAAATGGGGACCGGAAACAAGGTTGCGCTTACAGGTGTTGCCCCCATGGTATAGGTCATGGTGGGCATATGGGTTATACGTCGCCGTTACCTGTGTTATCATTTACTTTTATACACAGTACAAAAGGAGACAAACCTGTATGGCTTACGAATTGCTTCTGGCACAAATAGAGATAAGGCAGGAAAAAGAATTGAATGAGAAGAAGCTTTCATTTTTTACTAATATCACCCATGAATTGAGAACGCCACTTACTCTTATCGTGAACCCCGTCAGCGAAATGCTGGAAAAAGTGGGAAGTGAGCTCAAGAAAGATCTGAATCTCGTGTACCGGAATGCCAATCGTCTGCTTATGATGGCAGATCAGCTACTCCTTTTCAGTATGATGGACAAAGAAGTCAGTCATTTGCAGATTAGTCGATTAAACTTGTACGAGCTATGTAACAATACCTTCGAATGTTTTTCACAGATGGCTGTACACAAAAGTATACAGTACCAGTTGATATGTGATAACAGGCAACTCGAAATATCCGGAGATGCCCAGAAGTTAGAGATTGTATTGTTTAACCTTATTTCCAATGCTTTCAAGTTTACACCATCTCTGGGGAGTATAATTATAGAAGTAAAGGAAAACGGGACTGATGTAGAAATTCAGGTAAGCGATACGGGTTGTGGTATCGATGACCATGTCAAAAGCAGGTTATTCGAAAAATATTACCATGGAAAAGAGAGGCCACAAAACCAGGAACCTGGTTTTGGAATTGGTTTATACCTGGTGAAGCAGTTCATAGAATATCATGAAGGCTCGGTGGAATATATTAGTTCCCCAGGTCAGGGGACTTCTTTCCATATCCGCTTAAAGAAAGACAAATGGCCTGATGTTTTCCCGGAAAGTGTGGCAGAAAAGATCTTGTCAAAGCGGGATAATCCAAAACCGTTGCTGGAGGAAGACTTGGTGCCTCCCCCTGCCGTTGGACCTTTGGAGATTACCGAAAAAAAATCATTGCTGGTGGTGGATGACGATACGGAATTCCGGCAATACCTTAAAAGGAAATTCGAAGACAAGTACCTGGTTTATGAAGCCGGTAACGGCATGCATGGCTGGGAAATAGCGCAACATCATATACCCGATATTCTGATCTGTGATGTGTTAATGGATGAGATGAATGGAATAGAATTATGTCGGAAAATAAAACAGGACCCTTCTCTAAATCATATCCCGGTAGTTCTTTTGAGTGGAATGAGCTCGCCAGAGAAAAAACTGGAGGGTATTGAGAGCGGGGCAGAGGACTACATCACTAAGCCTTTTGACCAGGAGCTGTTAGCTGCCAGAATACATACCATTTTGGAGAACAGAAATGCATTGCAGAAATATTTTCGCGATAATATTACTCTCCGGGAAAACTCCCAGAAGATTTCCGCTGTATATAAAGTGTTCCTGGAAAAATGTATTGAGATCATCGAGGATAATCTTGATAATGGAAACCTGGGCCCTCGATTCCTGGCTAAGCAATGTAATATGAGTTACTCCAAACTATACAGGAATGTGAAATCAATTTCCGGTCTGGCCATCAATGCCTTTATCAGATCAATCCGCTTGCGGAAAGCAGCATTACTGATTCTCAGCACCGACATGAATGTTAGTGAGGCAGCCTACAAGGTAGGTATTTATGATTTGAAATATTTCAGGAAACAATTCAAAGACTTGTATGGAGTGAACCCCTCCGGATATAAAAAGAAGTATCAGCATTTATTTAGTCGCGAATATAACCTGGTAGTAGGTGTACAGGCGCCATACCAGGAATAAAACCATTACAACGGCATTGCTGTGACATGCTGTATTTTTTTTTCCCGGAACAGCGGTATGATAAAAAATTCTGGTTGATAATACATAGATTCAGGGCAACAAAGGGAGCCTCCCTGCAGAAGCTCCCTTTGTAACAGAGAATAACATGCTCTTAGCCTTATAATAACTTACTATTGTTTGATCACCTTTACAGTTTTTTTAAAATTACTGCCTGTAATAGAGATAAGATATGTCCCTGCTTGCATATCCCCCATATTTATCTGAACGCTGTTGTTATCCACCTGTTGAATCCTCTTACATAATCTTCCACTGATGTCGTAGACCACAACGTTGTCGATGAGATTTTTTGATTTGATCCAGCAAATATCTTTAACCGGATTGGGACTTACGGTGATCTCTGTTGTTCCGGTTGTCTTATCTGTTGCTATGAGCGCAGTTTCAGCAGTTGTGCGGGCACCGGGATTGGCTACCAATTCAAAAAGCCATTTCTGCTGGGGAACATTGGCATAGTCCCATAGTTGCACTTTGGTTCCATCAGCACTATTAGCGCCCGATACATCCAATACCTTGTTCAGCGCATTGGATGGTCGCAGTTCGTAGTAGCCTCCGCCAACCGGATTGATCTGCCATTTCTGATTGGCGCCATTCCAATAATCCCATATCTGTACTTTGGTTCCATTGGATGTTCCCTGGTTGTCCGCATCCAATGCTTTTCCCTGGGCGTGTTGCGGTTCCAGTTTATACAGCCCGTTACCGGCATCGATCACTTTCCAGCGCTGGCTATTTTTGTTCTCGTCTTTCCATATCAGAACATTGGCGCCATTGGATGTTGCCATACCGGCAACATCGAGATTACTTGTTTCATTCAGTGCTGTTTTGATCTCATATATTGCACCTGACTGGATACCGGGTCCGGAGGCGATTTCATAAGGTATCACATCCCGGCTCGCCCCCGTTTCAGGCTCGATAACCACCTGGTCTGGCCTATTCCCCATTGCATCATATATAACCAGCGTATTAGTACCCGAAGCATTCAGCCATTTTTCAGGAATATATAATCCGGGACCACCGACTTTCCGCGAGTACTTGCCAAGATTATGACCATTCACCCATATCGAACCTGTGAACAGGCTTGTTGTGGGGATGCGCCATATAGAATAAGTTCCGGTTTCATCAGGCGGATTGGCGTTAAATGTGCACCGGAAGAACTGTGGCCCGCTAAAGGAGGTATTGCCGGTAAGGGGTGACCAACCTGTTGAGGCATCAGGATTACCAGGGCCTCCTTGTTGTACCCAGTCGTTTAAGGCTGTCCTGGAACTATATGTTGCGAAGGTAACGGGTGCATACACCCCACCAACTCCTCCGGTATTCTGCACCAGTAAGGTTAATGTGTTGACGCCTGAAGTGTTCCAGTTGCTGTCTAAACTGACGTTAAACGGGCTATTCCAGCCTGTGTGTTTGGCGATCTGAACGCCATTGAGATAAACCCAGCAATTATCATCCACATTGAGAAATCTCACCTCTCTGATGGATGAAGTTCCGGCAGCTGGCAGGGTTACCTGGAACCATGCATAGTCATAGCCGTTAAAAGCATTGGTTCCGAGCGTATAGGGCTTCCATCCGGAATCGTTACCTGGAGGAGGCGTAGTCCCAACGGCAGTGCTGTTTGTGGGCTTTATTTGCCAGCTTGTGAGGGTGTCTGGAGCTGAAGCTACCTGATTGATATGTGCTGAGCCTTTAAGTCCGCCATTGAGCGTCCCCACAATTAAAGACCCGATGTGATACCATAATTTTTCTCTGCCGTCATGTATTACATATACAGCGATGCTATGGTTTCCCTTGCTCAAGTCAGTTGTAAACCCATTTTTGGATACGCTGGAGGAAGCAATGGCAATTCCATCTACAAATGGAATAATCGTGTCTCTTACTTCATCAAAAGAAATAGTATAGGGTCCTGCAGCCGGCACATTAACGGTTGTACGGTACCAGGTATAGGGGCTGATATCGCCATCAGCTCCGCTAAATATTGGTCCTGTCGTGCTTGTAAGCCAGCCAGCGGTGTTATAGGAAGGAGCGGCTTGCTCCATACCACTCATAACTTCCCAATTTGTTGGTTTAATGATGCCCGGATGAGATATTTGAGTATTCATAGCCGACATGGCTATTGGGATATTACTGGAGTCATAGGCGAATACCGGAAAGTTAGTGCGATGCTGCCATGGGGATTCCGTATTAAACCCGGGCTGTCCATTGCTCATGCTGGCTGTTCCTATATACTGGGGGCCGCACACTACATAACTACGTTCATCTGCCTCTATAAACCAGCTATAATCTGCCAGGGTATCATTAACAGCGAGTATTCTGACCTTGCTGTTACCAGTCTGGAAACTGTAATTGGCAGCGCCGGTTGCGGGAAAGGTTGTTTTCAGGGATATTTGTCCTGGTGCATTTTGACTTAAAGCCGGAGACCCGCTTGTAATAGTAGTTCCGGCCGGCGCCTGGAAGTATAGTTCTGCCGGCGTACCCGCCTGTCCGTAGATGACCATCGTAGTGGTGCCTGATTGTTCGGTGATGCCTAATATCCGTGTGGGGGCTACCTGGAGCATGACCTCCGGCGTGATCTTGTAATTGGCCACAAAAGGCATGATCTCACGGGCATTTACTGTCAAAGATCCATTTTGGGGATAATCAGTGCCATTAAATTTCACCTTCGTTTGCTGAGCTGAACCGCCATTGTTATCCAGAAATAAAATAGTGCCTGCGTTGCTTTGCCGTGCTACCACCTGTATATTGGCATTTCCTGCGGCCGTGCTGTACGTTCCTGTCGCATTGTCGCTGGTTTCAAGAATTTCCTGAAAACTGCGTGCAAACCAGGCAGCACGTTTGAATTTGTAGTAGCCAGGTCTCAAATCACCTGTTTCACCAATAGCAGCGCCAAAATCATAACTAGCCCACACACCTATGCCGGCAAAGTAATCGAAATAAGTACCACCATGAAACATATAGTGAGCATAACCATTTCCACCATTGGAGATTATTTTCCAGGTGGCCCTGTCCTTTGTGATGACCTCATCTGATGTTTGTCCATAGTGGTTAAACCAGACACACCAGAATTCAGTTGAAAACCAGGGGGAGGTACGGCCTGCACTGCTGAACGGGGTGTTTCCTCCGGGCTCATGACCATGATTCAAGCTACTGAAAAAATAGGGTACTTCCATTCCATAACTCAATGCCTTTGACTGAAGGAATTTGAAATAAGCGTTAGAGAGCCCATCTGTGCCCTCTCCCCAGGGATGCTCATTTTCGAGCTGTATGAGGATCACATTTCCCCCACGGTTAATCTGGTTATTGACAACGATTGGAAATAATTGATCCCAGAATTTGGTGATATATGGCCAACTGATCGAGTCGTTGTTTCTTACCATCATACCCCTTTTAAACTGCAGCCATACTGGATACCCTCCGGCATCCACTTCTGCACAGGAATAAGGCCCCACCCGTGCAATTACATATAGACCAAAGGATTTGGCAAGTTTAAGGAAAGCGTCGAGGTCCTGGTTCCCCGAGAAATTGAACTGTCCCTCATGGGGTTCATGATAGTTCCAGAATGAATAGATCTCAACACAGTTCAGGCCGGCGCGTTTAATACGCATCAGCCTGTCCTTCCATAGTTCACGGGGTATCCTGTTATATTCTATTGCCCCGGTTGCCAGGAATGTGCGCTTCCCATTGATGATAAAACCTTTGCCGTCAAAATTGATATACTTCTGCGCTGCCGGCTGAGCAGGAAATATATTATCGTTTGCAAAACATACCTGTGTAAAAAACAGGTAACACAGTAACGACGTGAGAACTCTGCCAATGAGCCGCAGAGCGTAAGTCATTGTTAGCCTTCGGGGTGTACGTAGGGGGGGGCGGAGAGTTGATTTAGAATTTAACATAGGGTAATTGATTTAGGTTAATAACTGATTGCTATGAGTCGCCAGGAACTAAAATCTGTATGAGCTTTTCTTTTTATGAACTGCAGCTGTTCTTAAACCAGTGTTGTTTTCATACTCCGGATATTGTATCCTATAATTTTTCATCGTTTAATTACAGTAAAAGATTACAATTCACTTTTAATACCGGAGCTCTGTAGAAACGGACTCCGGGCTCATTAACACCATATTCGTATTATATATCCTTTCTGATATGCTCGGTCAAATGAAAAACTATCCTTTATTTACCTGCCAGCCAGATAATATTCAGGTGAAAATTAAGTCAACCTTTAAACATTTACGGGGGGCAAAATCACCAAATACCAGGGGAGTTTTTGTAGTTGAGAATTTGATCAGTATTCTTTAAGCAGATATAGCGCAGTGGATGGAGGGCATATTTCATGGAATTGCGAAAAAAAAACAGCATTTCCCGGACCTTTTCCCCATAACGGTGGATATTCAGATTCAGGAGGACCACTTAATATAATGCTCCGAAGTTGAGCTTAATGTAGAGTTTAGCCCCTTTTTTTTGCTATTTGGCCCCCCTTCCCTGACCGGTTTCATCACTACCTTTGTCCGATATTCACACGAACCGGTTCACAATTCCTCCATCAAAGAAGTCATCATCGATGAGAGCGTAAAGAGTTCTTCTCATTTACAATACCAGTTCCTGATTTTCAACTAAAGGCCCATTCTGAGGGCAGATACAAATAAATAAAATTATTATCAATCAAAACCCTTTATAAAATGAAAAAACCGCATCAATTAAAAATGATCCTCGCTGCAACGATCGTTGCTATCAGCCTGGGGAGTATTTCGTGTAAAAAAGAAATACCACTTCAAAGTATTCAGCTTAAAACTACTGGTGCTGTTGCCAAGGCCGCCTTTGGCACTACTTACTATGTAGATCCGGATGGCAATGATAACAATTCAGGTACAAGCCCCACCACTCCATGGAAAACGCTTGCCAAAGTAGATTCTACCACCTTCAGCCCGGGCGATCAAATCCTTTTCAAAAGTGGCGGTAGCTGGACCGGGACGCTACAACCCAAAGGATCCGGAAGCCCCGGGGCTCCTATTGTGATAGATAAATATGGTGGAGAGAACATGCCGGTAATTAATGGTAACGGAAATACCGATGGTGTAGATGCGGTTGCCTTAGTTAACCAGGCGTACTGGGAAATCAATAATCTCGAAATCACCAATACACCGACGGATGGAAGTAATCATTCATTACATGGCATACAAATAAGGACTACTGCCGGCACTACTGTCTATAAGCATATTGTAGTTAAAAACTGCTATGTTCATCATGTTAATCTCCCGTATACAAATGATGGTAATTTTCCAAACTGGCAAAAATATGGAGGTGGTATTAATGTTCAGGGGCTGTTTGATAGTGTGCTCGTACAAAATTGCCGTATTATCGATGTTGGTCTGGAAGGACTGGTCGTTGGTGGCCGTCAGGGTGAAAGGCAGTATGCCAGGAACGTAATTGTTGACAATAACCAGGTAGAAAATGTTCCCGGCGATGGTCTAATTGTCGTAAATGTAAGTGGAGGATGTAAAGTGACGAACAACGTTGTTCATAATGCTTGTATGAGCAATGTACGCAACTTCGCCGGTATATGGACATGGGACAGTTATCAAACACTTATTTCCCATAATGAAGTATATGGCATGAAAGGCGGCGGCGGCAATGATGGTATGGCCTTCGATGCAGATGTATCAGCCAACGGTGATATCTTCGAATATAACTACTCCCATGATAATAACGGCGGCTTCCTGCTGTTAATGCCTGGTGTATCCAACATTATTGCGCGGTACAATGTAAGCGTAAATGATGTAGGCACAAACGGCCTTAAAAAGCTGGTGCTTATGGCAGGAGGTGTATCCAATAGTCAGATATATAACAATGTATTCTATTTGAAAAATCCTGTAAATAGTGTTTTCCTAAATAACCCGTCCGGCGTTACTATTTCCAACAATATCTTTTTTGTAGCACCTGCCGCCACCGTTAAAGCGCTAGTAGGTAATGAATCGGGCAATCCAGGAACGCCGGATGCCAATGCCAAGTTTCTCAATAACTGCTTTTATCCTGCTGCTTCATTTTCATCATTGAACTTTGGCAATGCTGTCAACAGCAATAACTTCTACTCCAATCCACAGTTTATAAATCCTGTATGGGGCCCGGGGGTTCAATCTATTGACGGATTCAAGGTGGGCATCACTTCTCCCTGTCGCGGTGCAGGCGTATTCATTAATAACAATGGCGGTAAAGACTTCTGGGGTAACCTGCTTCCGGCAGGCACTCCGGATGTAGGTGCCTTCCAGCAGGATGTAACAACACAAATAGTGGATGGTGGCGTCTATTCATTTGTTTCGGCAGTAAATAATACAAGCGTCATTGATGCAACTGGTAATTCATCTGCCAATGAAACGTCACTGATACTCTGGAGCAATCACAATGGCAATAACCAGAAATGGCTCGCCAGGCATACCGGCGATGGCTACTACACCTTTAAGTCAATGCTGGACACAACAAAGGTGATGGATGTACGGGGTGCAGCAACCGGGAATGGCACCCCGCTTCAGCTTTATGACTACAGTAATATTCCTTCGCAAAAATGGCTAATATCCTATGATGGCAGCTATTTCCGCATTAAATCGGCCCTGGTAGATAAATATATGGATGTGAATGGTGCATCAAGCGCCGACGGTACTCAGATTCAGATATGGGATGGTAATAGTTCAAATGCACAGAAGTTTAAACTGGTAAAGCAATAATAGAAGGTCCACCAAATATCCTGCCGGCAGGTATGATAAATTTGGGATTTAAAGGGCATATGGCGTAAACAAACACAAGAACGCTCTAATTAACAGAAGCTCTTCATTGGAGGAGCTTCTTCTTTTTTGCCATCCAGTCGGCAGTCAGATCTCAGATTTATGCATTGGACCCTTGATTTGTTTCTGTAGATATATATTCGATCCTATAACACAACTGAGCGCAAACAATAGAAGAGGAAAGATATAGGGGACTAATAGATGATATACAGATGGACGGCGCAGAATGGTTGTTGTTTCCATCAAATAATTACCATACACGCGTTTTTCATTCACGATGTTGCCAAGATGATCAGCAGAAAATACGATGCCATTGTTGGATGACTTTAACAAAGAAAGATTATTTTCCACGCATCTTAGTCTACAAATATTCATATATTGTTTTCTCCCAACCTCCATTGACCCGAAAAAAGCTTCACTAGACAATAACACCATCGCATTTACATTTTTGTTTAATCGGCTGGCCAAAAAAATGCTGTTAACCGCTTCATAGCAAATGCCTATGAAATACCGCTGATGATTTGCCTCGAAGATATCCGAATTGTTGAGTTCTTTTGAAAATCCAAAAGAATCGAAGTTGAGAAAAGACAGATATGGAGGTATGTACTCTTCAACGGGGACAAATACTTTCTTGAGCTTTATGCGAATGATATCGGAGTTGTCTATTTTCAATGCTGCATTATACTGGTTGTATCGTCTTTTAATACCCATTCTTTCCTCTTCATGCTGGCCTTTTGTATCTGATACGTTTAATACTGCTCCTACGATGATATGATCTGCACGCCAGGTTTTAATGCTACTCTTAAATTGTCTGAATACTTCCGATTCAGGGAATCTATTTAACCAAACATTTTCGAACAGTATGGATTCAGGCAAAATGGCAATATCTGCATTTTTGCCTGTGCGTTTGGTTAATATTGTATCTATCATTTTCATTCTTCTAATATCACTGAAATTACCCTCCCCTTTTTCTGCTGTCCCAATTAGCAGAATATTTTTCTGTCCCAAGTCCGGTTGCCTAATTTTCACCTTTACTATAACAATTGAAAATAATAAGGGCAATAATATGGTTGTTATCAATACTACCTTTCCTGTCTGGGAAACTGCCTTTTGAGATACCAGATAGACGAGATAATTGCAGCATAGTATCCATGTAGATCCGCCAAGCACCCCAAAATATGAATACCATGACACCCATTGCGGAGATTGACCGAAAACGTTGCCGATTGTGAGCCAAGTCCAGGAAAAATCCCATATATGATGACCATATTCAAATAATATCCACAATATCAACAGAGCAGCCGGTTTACCATATTTGAGTTTGCAATACTTATTGAGCCCCTGCCATAAAAATACAGGCATTAAAAAAAGGAATGAATTGATCAATATTGTTCCAATTCCTTTGGAGGGCCTGATTAGGCATAACCAATAAGTGACTGTAAGATTCCACGTGATGTTGAGTACATATAGTCTGAGATAATAAATGATTGGCTGCTTTTTCCTAAACAGATTAACTAAATAAGGAACAAAACTGCACAATGAAAACAATGGATGAATATACCAGGATGCTAGGAGTAATATTGCAAACAATATCCAACTGCCTAAAAAAATCGTGCTTTCATGTTCTTCGCATATAGTCTTCGATATACTTAAACCTTTATGGATGATATTTTGGAGTTTAATCATCTTCTTGGTAATAAAATTGCGAAATAGATAGTAGATGCCTTGTTGCTTTACATCTACTAATTAGGTTCCAGTTGAATATTTTGTTCCTGTTGGCTATTTTGATCTGTTTATTACTAATTTAAACCAAATTTATGCACATTCACACGTAAAACGGTTTCAAGGACAGTAGTAGCATAGACGCCATACTTTGCCAAGCCATCCGGACTTTCTGCTATCGAATAATTTGCCCGTCCAATAGTAAGTGTGGTCAACGCTTCGAAAGGTGGGTTGGCGTTAGGGAATATTCCTGCGATATCGCTGTAAGAAAGTGTAAAATGACCATTATCCGGCACACGAAAAGCCTTATAATATTTTCGCGTCCCAGAAGGAGAGCTGGGAAGAAACAATGAACTGAAATCATAATCATACTCTACCGCGATTACAACACCTTTGGAATTGTCAGGATCCGGATACCAATAGATATCATAACTAGAACTATTTGTTGTTCGCAATGTGAAAAAATTATTATTCCACAGCACTTCCTTGTACATCTGAGTTGGCTTTAATGCTATACTCGACGGTAAGTAAAGCGATGTTGTGGCTTGCTCAGTTGACCTTGTGTTTGCAGCAATAGCTCCCCCAGGATTTGGATCGATAGTGATTGCCTGCGTTTGTCCACCGTGAGCCCAGTATTGGCTTATACGATCCCTGGGGCCAGCTGCCGGAGATGCCGCATAAGCAGACATATCATATACATACGAGTTTTTAGGATTAGTGAAAAAATTGATTTTACCGAATGTGATGGTACCTCCTGGTATGATATTTTTATCAGCATCATAAAAGGCGCCAACAAAATCCATTTTTTCCTCCGCAATTCTTGAGGCAGTTGCCGGTGGAACCGGGTTTCGAAATGTTTGGTAACATCTGAGCCCAAATTTGCCGTTGACCGGGGCTTCCATAAACTCATAAAAAGCCAAAATATCACCCGAGTCATCCAATTCCGTTTTTGCATTTCGCTTACTAGCATCTAATTTATCTAGTTTATTTTCTGTTGCTCGTTCAGATTTGTTACAACTAATTGCTGAAATGAATAATGCTGCGTATATTGATAATTTCTTCATTAGAAATATTTGATAGGTAAAAGAACGGAAATTGATAATTAACCTCAAAGGCAAGATTTGAGACCGATATACTGGAGTCCTGCAATAGCTACCGGCTGGCCCCAATCCAACTTTCCAGAATACCTATAAATTGCCACTCCACTGTTTCCAGATGTGCAAGTATTGCAATTTTCATAAAACTCAATGGTTAGCTTGGCACTTGTCTCTTTCGGCACTTTGATTATCATATATTCTCCCCGTTTTGTCCATTTGAATTTAAAAGCGCTCGCATTATAGCGATCGATAGGAGCATCGGGTTCCACCGTGATTGTACAATAATAGGTATTTTGGGTTAATGCAGCCAACAACGTTGTTGCACCATCTGCATATGCTGGATTTGAAAGGCTGGAGGGGCTATTGGGTAGTTCAGCACAAACTCTTTCCGCATACTGACTAAATGATAACGATAGTTTACAATCAACTGGTGTTACCGTTGATACGGGCCGAGGTCTTTTACTTAAAGCTTTGTCCGGAGATGCGGGAATACTCCGTAAGCTAGTGGAGATGGGAACAGTAAGTATCCAGAGGCCAAAGACGATCATTTTTTTCTTCATAATGGGAGATTTGGGTAATAGAATATATTTCTTCGAATAGTTTCAATTGCTCAGATGAACAATGGAGATTCATCAGGAGAACGGATTCCGCGGTAAAATAAAATAGCTTAAAGATCTGGTGTTGCGACGGCTGCTAAGTAAAATTATCTACTACAGAGACTTGCAAATAACCATGTCAAGGCTGAAACAAATATAGAGTGCCATAGTAAAACAGTTGCATTAAATTATTTACTTGGAAGGTTAATAGAATTTTATTCATTTAAGAAAGAGGTATATAAGTAACGGACGACGCCACTATACTGCTGCCAAGAAATCAACTAATATTGTCACTACTGATGGCACTAAAATCGAAGCGAATGACCTTGTTATATGGGTATCAGCAAAAGCAAAACTATGTTAGCTGCCAAAGGAATTGAAGAGATAGAGAATGCCCTGAAGATTTCGCAGGCATAATTGAAGGAATATCTGAATTCATTGATAGTGAAAAGAAAAACTTCAATGAAAAAGCTCAACGAAATCCTTGAATATTTAGACGTATTTAATGTACTTCTGATCATTAATAATTTAGAAACAATTTTAGACGAAAATATCAGAGAGTTCATATGGAGGCGCAGATGAGATGCAAAATCATTCTCACTTCCAGAATCGGTCTTGGAGAACTTGAATTCAGGAGGAATTTTAAGTGATCTCACTGAAGCAGAAGCAATAATTTTGATACGACAGTTTGTCTGAAATTAAGCAAAGCAGGCTACTAAATAAGTTGCCCAATAACAAACTTTTAGAAATTGCAAATAAGCCACATTTTAATCTGTTACCTGCCAAAATATTATTTACTTTCGATGATGCCCGTCAGTTATTACTGCCTTTTGTGGTTTGGGGGGCCTTGTTCATTCCAGAGAGGGGCTTTTTTGTAAAAGTAACTGTTATAGAAAGTAACTGGCTGTATCCTTAACGGTTAGTTAATATCCCTCCCGTAGGTATTCGCTTGATGATATAGTTTTTATTGTAAAAACTATGAAAGTCTCAATTTTTAAAACCAGGCTTAAAAGCCAGGTATGGTTATGCATTGCCTTCTTTAGTATCATCATTTCCGGTTGTTCCAAAAAGGAACTGTTGACCCCATTGCCGGATGAGCACTCCAAACCGTCAAAGATTAAAGGAGCAAACGTAGAAGCAGTTACTTTTTTACTGCAGGAAAATTTTGAGTGGGGAAATAAGGGAAGTTATGCAGACGCCGATGTACAGCTGGCTAGCGGCTCATGGAACCTTTCTGATGCCTTGATCGGTTCTCTTGTATCAGATAGAAGAGAAGGACAAAAATCTATCAGGGTAAGAAACGGCGGTATGGTGCACATGAATTTCGATCTGCAGTTGAGCAGTGATGCTAACGTAACGGTGAAACATGGAGTGTTTGGCAATGATGAAAGCAGCACCTGGGAACTGTGGGCATCTACTGATCAAGGTAGTACGTACTTTAAGATCGGTAATACCGTTGCAAGTAGTACTGCATCATTGCAGACAGCTTCCTTTAAAGTAACCAACAGGGGAGCTATCCGCTTCGAGCTGCGGAAAACAGACGGCGGCATCAACCGTATTAATTTTGATGATTTTACTATTGCCACAGAAGGGACGCCTGGCGGCGGCAGTGATCCCGTACCTGGAGATAATGATCACCTGTTGTTGGGAAATCCTACAGATGCTACCAGTTCACTTGTAATGATTAACAATTATCTTATGAACAAGGTATATTATCAGTTGTCTTATAGCCGGGACAGAGGAGAGCCTAACTGGGTTTGCTGGCATCTTTCTTCAGAAGACCTGGGGAGCGCTTCCAGGTCTAATGATTTCCGCTCTGATCCTTCACTTTCTGATGACTGGTATCGGGTTTTGCACACCAGCTATTCCCGCAGTGGGTTTGACCGTGGCCATAATTGTCCTTCAGGTGACAGAACAAGTTCAGAAGAGGCGAATTCTGCTACTTTCCTGATGACAAACATGATACCCCAGGCGCCTACTCATAACCGCGGCATGTGGGAGCGCCTTGAAAGTTATACCCGCCAGCTGGTAAGAGATGGTAATGAAGTATATGTGATCATGGGAAGCTATGGCGCTGGTGGAGTGGGCAGCAATGGAGAAGCTACCACCATTGACAATGGCAATGTCACAGTTCCCGGTAATATCTGGAAAGTCATAGTGGTATTACCTGATGGTAATAATGACCTCGCACGCATTAATAATGATACCAGAGTTATTGCAGTGAATACGCCGAATAGTAACGATGTCAATGCTGACTGGTCAAGCTATCTTACATCTGTCCGTAATATTGAAAGCGTTGCGAATTGTAAGCTACTGACCAATGTGCCGGAAAATATACGGAGCGTGCTGAGGTCAAAGGTAGACGCTGGTCAATGAGCTGCCATAAGCCGATGCGGATTTTTGGTATTCCGCTAAAAGGACAATGAAATGAGAAGGAGATGCGGACTGACATTAGTACTGGGGAAAAATTCATCCCTGAAAGAACTACTTACTGCTAATATGGAAGAAAGAAATTGAGGTCATTTTACCATAAGGAAACTGAAGCATAAAGTCTTTACTAGTCTGTATAATATTCTTTATCCAAACGCCGGGCTACAGTCCGGAGCATGGAATATAAACAGTATTGACTTTAACTTGTCAGATAACCGCGCATTTATCCCGGTATATTACCTGTCCTATAAACTGAATTTCTGATACATTGAAATGATTGCTGAGATCAATGGCATGGCAACACAAATAGACATTTAGGAAACCAGGAAAAGCGAAGGCCGTCTCTGCATGCAGAGCGGCCTTTGTATCTGTTTTTACAAAGTTGCAAAGCCACCTGATGATATGCATGAGATCGAAGTTAAGCTTCCCGCAGCTGAAAGGACGTTGCCTGTTAGTAATGTATTAACTTTAATTTAGCGGTTGATGATATCGCACATTTTTTTTACTTTCAGATAATCATGTCGGACGATGACAATAGTGGCCCTCTTTTATTCTTTTATCAGATATCAACTGTAGCAGTGAACAAGAGTGAACAGTGTCTTTATTAAAACCAATAATAGTCTCTCATTTCGTTAACCATTTAAATTGAATCCATTATGAAAACAAAAATGCTGTGCCTTTTTGCAACATGCAGTCTTTCATTTTTCTTGTTGATGAATACCGGTTGTCGCAAGAATATGCAGGAGCAATCGAACAATCTGAAAAAACAAGTGGGCAATGCACATGCCAGGCTCTTAACCGACAGCTTTATGACTGTCAATGAAGTACCTTCCGGCCAAAAAGAGGCTGCTCGTCTCCAACAGAACAACCCGGCGTCCGACTTCACACCCACCGGGTTTTATCTGCCTGCCAATGGTACGCTAAAAGTGCATGTACAACAGCTTACGGGCAGCCGGCAGCCGGTTATCCTCGTGGGCACATACTCAAGGTATGTGAACAAATGGAATCCCACTTCATATCAGTTACATGCGGGCGATAATAACATCTCTGATCAACTTGGCGGGTTGATATATATACGATATACTACTGGCGATACGCCGGGATCCAGCGTCCGACTTGATTTCGGAGGAGATAAGAAGCCGGTTCCTTATTTTGTATTGGGCCGGACTTCGCATGCTGACTGGCTCGAGATGCTGGAGCAGTACAACGATGTGCCGGATGTGCAGCTGGTAGGTAATCGCGTGATCATCGTGACATCACGCGCCAAAGCACTCGCGTATAAAGATGAGGATCAGGAACAGGTGGTAACGCTGGCGGATCGGATTATTAACATTGAAGATTCATTGAGCGGGCTTGACGCCAACACTATCAATGTACATAAATACCTGATGACAGAAACCGATAAAACCGACACTTATATGGCTGCTACCTGGTTTCGCACCTGGTATCATAGTAATGTGACCAGCGTATTGTTGACAGTGAGTGGTATTCGCAGTTGGGGCCCCTGGCACGAACTGGGACACATGCATCAACAGGGAGCCATGACATGGAGCACGCTTTTAGAAGTGACTGTTAATATTTACAGTCTTGCCGTAGAGCGGACTTTGGGTATCACGCCTTCCCGTATACATAATGATGGTGTATGGCCCCGGGTGGAAACGTTCCTTGCGCTACCTGATGCGGATAGGGATTATAACGGTAACAAATCAGACCTCTGGGTGAAGCTGGCTATGTTCCACCAGCTATGGCTTGCTTTCGGTGATACCTTCTATCAGCAGATCCACCAACAGATACGGGATGAGAAACCGAACCTCAGCACCGACGCGGATAAAATGCGTTATTTCATGCTTACGTCCAGCCAGGTATCCGGAAAAAACCTTGGCGGTTTCTTTCGCAAATGGGGCTTCAGAGTGCCGGAATCAGTATATACAGAAGTAGATAACCTCAACCTGCCATTTCCTGATTCAGATCCGACTACACTACAGGATTGACGAAAAAATGCAGGAAAGAATATCATCAGGCAGGATAAATGCAATTAAGGGTGTTTTCATTACAGATGATTTTTGGCCCAGGGATCCTTGGGGGATACGGATCAACTAGTATATTTATAAATTACGGAAGCTGTCTCATGAATATTGAGTTCTTATGTTTGAAAAAGAAAACATGGCTTCGAGATGAAATGTAACTTTAATTACAAAATCTCTGAGCCATGTTTACAAAGTCACTTAAAGTTACCGATTTTTCGGGACAGCACATTTATGTGGGCTTAGCCACCAAGCCTTTCCTGGTCTGGATCGCAAAGGGTTAGGTATGAATAATATCAAAATGAGCTGATATGTTTACAAAAGTAAAAGGGTGTCTCATTCTAATTTTGAAACACCCTAATTTGTACCCAGAACAAGAACATGTAGATTGTTGATAATTAATTATCTATAATTCCGTGCTTGTCAAAGACGTGTCAATAAGTCAAAATTCGCCGGTTCTTCACACTTTTGCCCAACATCGAGGTAAATATAGAACTTTTTGTGTGACAATTTCTTCTCAAAATTGGGGATTTCAGTTAAAGAACAGCCATATATTATACTGCCGGTTATAACAGTTTGCCAGGGAAGAGAGCATTAACACTTGTTTTGGTAATCGGGCTGGTATGTTGGCTGCATCACTTGTCTGTCAGATCCATGCAAATTCAACATATTTGCCAACAGTTATAGGGAAGTTGGTGGTTGGCTATTGATTCATACGGGTATCCTGTTTTCCCAGTGATCATTATTCTTATCTTTTCCTTAAATTTGGTAAGAAAGTTGAAAATACAGTGTCAACATTACATGATTATCAGAATACCAACCAATCATTAAAGGAAAGAGAATCGTCCTTTGCCGTTATCTACAACAAGTATTATCCGGAGCTTTACTTCATGTCCCGGCGTTTTGTTGGGGATCAGGCCCCTGATATCCTGGCAGAAGTTTTTATCCGTTTCTGGAATCGACAGAGACAATTCGATAATGAGTTTCACCTGATCTCCTACTTACGTGTTATGGTCCATAATGCCTGCATTGATTATTTAAAGATGCAGCAGCGGCAGCTGCAAAGCCTGCAGGATTTTTCTTATCTGAGTGATCAGGAATATGAAGACCATTACTTTCGTGAGGTAATGGAAGGACGGCTATTCTCCCTGATAATGGAAGAAATCGAGCGGTTACCGGAGCATTGCAAGATTGTTTTTAAAATGTCTTATATAGATGGCCTCAGGAATGCAGAGATTGCCAGGTTACTGAACATTAAAGATGCATCTGTCCGGGTCAGGAAATCGGAAGCACTGAGAATCTTGCGTTCAGTGAGGTTTCCGATATGTCTGTTACTTCTTGTGGTCGCATATAGAGGATAAATAAAAAAAATCGTAACAATTCCGTAACATTTTAATAGTTCTGCAGTATTAGATATGTACAGCAGAAAAATATGACACGCATGAAAAATGTACCCGAAAGGATCGCATACCTGATTTTAAGAGCTATCAGAGAGGAATCCAGCGAAGAAGAAAGAACTGAGCTGGAAGACTGGCGCATTTCCAGGGATGAAAATGATGTCATTATTAAAGAGATTTTAAGTGAAGGATATATTGCTGGTAGCCTGAAAGAATTGTCGGAGGCAAAAAATAAAACAAGTCATCAATTAGCAGATTTTGGTATTCATATAGATAAGATATACGGGGATAATCGTACCGGAAAACAGGGCAGCTCCCCGTTACGTGTTTTCGTTTTAAGATATCGCAGGGAGCTTGTTGCTGCATCAGTGGCTTGTTTGCTGGTAGCTAGTGCTTATTGGTTATTCAGGGTGAGCCCCGGGCGCCGATCTCAGCAATCTTTAATTGCAGCGGATGCCAGCGCCGGAACTAATAAAGCGGTGCTCACATTAAGCGATGGATCTGTCATTCATCTCGACAGCGCCGGCAACCGGGTGATCCTCGACCGGAATGCCTCCGTACAAAAGCAGGGGAATATCTTATCATATGATAATAACAGCGGGCAGGCAACAGTTAGTTATAATACATTGGCTACACCGCGTGGAGGACAGTTCCATGTACAATTATCTGACGGTACAAATGTGTGGCTCAACGCCGCGAGCTCTCTGCGTTATCCTACATCCTTCCCAGGTAATAATAGGGAAGTAGAGATTACAGGTGAAGCATATTTTGAAATAGCGCAGATTGCCGGAAAGCCTTTTAAAGTTAAAATAGCAGAGAAGGGAGATCTCCTGGTACTTGGTACCAGCTTTAACATAAAAGCCTATGACGATGAAACGTCGGTGACAACAACACTTGTTAGCGGAAAAGTAAAGTTAATAAATGGAATATCTTCGGCAGAATTACATCCCGGAGACCGGGCGCAGTGGAGGGTGAATAGTAATATCTCCGTATTAAACAATGCTGATACCGATAAAGAACTAGCCTGGAAAAATGGGTTCTTTAATTTTAATGGAGTACACCTGCAGGATGCCATGCGACAGATCTCCAGGTGGTATGATATAGATGTTACATACGAAGACGATGTTCCGGATGTCGAGTTTGTCGGCGAAATGGAACGCAATATAAATCTGTCAGTATTATTGAAGGCATTGGAAGGATTTGATATCCATTTCCGTCTTGAGAATGGTCGTCACCTGATAGTCATGCGATAAGCTGCCTGAGTCCAACCACTACTATTACTATCTTATGTAGCGAAGTAAATGATACCCGGTGTATACCGGGGATGGGAGATGTTGTATCAGATAGGGAAGAACGATTACTCAACCAAAAACCACCTGGAATTACAATGCAAAAGAGAGAGAATTTTCCTGCAACATGAATGGCTGAACAGGTCCATCAATAGTCAGCAGCTATTGTTATGATTTGTAGCTCTTTGCTAAGGGGGATTGAATACCTCTGGATGATCGTGCCCCGTCGCGTGAAATGAGCGATGGTACTGTAACAGGGGAATTTAAACTTAGGAAAAAAGTAAGCCCATGAAACTATTCTTTCCAAAAGGGGCCAGCCCGTAAAGCCTTAAATGTTACTGTATTTAAAATAAACCGCCACAGATTAGGCCCTATGGCGGCTTAGAAATGACAAACCAACCAAAGAACTATTGGAATTCTAATGTCTAATTTGTCCAGGTATGCAATTTATGAAAAATGTTACAACTATGGAACAGGTACGCATTGTACCTGTGAAATCAGGCTTGCTCAGCGTGGTAAGACGCTTTAGCTGGCCATCGTGGAAAAATACTAATAGGAAGTGTGGATGTGATGGTATTCCAACGAAAACAATATTGATTATGAAACTTGTTTTTCTCCTGCTGACTACTGTTTTCCTGCATGCTTATGCGGGTACGTCAGCCCAGGTGGTTAGCCTGACCGGAAAGAACATACCGTTCAGGCATGTAATGGAGGAAGTTAAGAAACAATCAGGTTATGTCATATTAACAACAAGGAAACTACTGGATGAGGCCAGGCCGGTTTCTTTATCGGTACATAATATGCCGCTCATGGATTTTTTGAACCTGGTACTTAAAGACCAACCTTTACAATACCGGATTTCTGACAAAACTATTTTGCTGACGCGCAAAGATAAAGACGACCCTGCGCCGGGTATCCGGCAACCTTTAACGGATACAATAGCCCCCGTTATTGTACCGGTAGTTAGCGGCATAATAACTGACTCTGCCGGTGCACCGGTAATAGGAGCAACGATAAGGATAAAAGCGACAAAAACTGTTACTGCTTCAGATAAAGACGGGAAATTTTTGCTTCCGGCAGTGCATAATAATGCGGTGTTACAGATCAGCTCTATTGGTTATGATAGCAGGGAAGTTACTGCCGGTGCAGGTATTTTGACGATTAGAATGAAACGATCTGTTACCCGGCTGGATGAAACTGTTGTTCTTGGATATGGTAAGACCTCCAGGAGAACATTAATCGGCTCTATAGCTAAAGTGGGTGCTTCAGAAATTGATAACCAGCCCGTGGGAAATATATTCGCGGCAATTAGCGGGCGTATGGCCGGAGTGGATGCTGTATCATCCGGAGGATATCCGCGGACAGCAGGATATAGCATCAAAGTAAGGGGCGCTGCCAGTATAACTGCCGGAGCCGATCCGCTCTATATTGTTGACGGGATTCCGGTGCAAACGCTGCAGGAAGTTGTTAACCCGGCTGACGTGGAAAGTATTGAGGTACTGAAAGATGCGGATGCCACTGCTATATATGGCTCAAGAGGCGCCAACGGCGTAGTGCTGATAACAACAAAAAAGGGTAAGGCTGGAAAAACAGCCGTTAACCTGGATGTATATACCGGCGTTACTGATGTTTCCAGGAGAATGGACCTGCTGAACACCACGGAGTACCTTGATCTGCGCCGGAAAGCGTTTGCGGCACAGGGAATTGCTCCCAATACAGGCAGTGCGCCGGATCTGCTGGTATGGGATACTACTCAGCATCATGATTGGCAGAAATACCTGATGGGTAACAGGGCGCCTTTTACGAATGTGCAGTTGGATATCTCAGGCGGCGATGAGCGCACCCAGTTCATGTTGTCTTTCGGGGGCAGGCATGAAGGCAGCGTACTGGTTGGCAAACAATATAACAACCGGTACAATGGCCGGCTCAATATACAGCACCGGTCAGTGAACAACCGGTTCTCTTTATCTGCCGGTGCGATGTATACCCGGCAGGATGTTTTTGTTACCGGAAACGATCCGTCTAAATCTTTATTGACCCCTCCGGACTATCCCCTGTATGACAGCACCGGGAAACCGTATTTTACCGCATCTGGCATGGTAAGTCCCGCTACTTTTTTTTATTTGAATTCATTAACTCAGACCAGCTTTTATGTGGGAAACGCCTCTTTACGGTATAAATTGTTAGCGCCCCTTGAACTGAAAGTAGACCTGGGATATGCCAGTAACCTCTCAAACAGTGTAACTAAAAATCTTAATGGTTCCCTGAACCCTTATATTAGCCCGTATAGCAGAACCGCGTATTATCTTGCATCAGAATATACGACTTACAATATTGAGCCGCAACTGAATTATCACCTTTCACGTAAGAAGCATTCACTGGAACTATTGTTGGGGGCTACAGCGCAGCGAACAACAACTAAAGCTAATTCTATTGCGGGTGGAGGGTATACCTCTGATGATTTGCTGGGAAGTATTGGCGCTGCAAACGTCATTTTTTTGAGGACATCGGACACCCGTGATTATAAGTACCAATCTCTCTTTTCCAGGGTTATTTACAGTTTTGATGAGAAGTACCTGCTTTCGGGTATTTTCAGGACAGACGGCTCTTCCAGGTTCGGTCCTGCCAACAGGTATGGTAAGTTCTGGTCAGTTGGCGCCGCCTGGATATTCACAGAAGAGAGCATATTCCGTAATGCCCTGCCTTTTGTCAGCTTTGGTAAGCTGAAGCTGAGCTATGGTAAAACCGGTAATGACCAAATCGGGGACTATAAGTATTTAAGCATTTACTCGCCGGACTTTGTATATAATGATGCCAATACTATTAAGCCAACCTCGTTGGGTAATGACCTGTATAGCTGGGAAAATACCAATAAACTGGATATTGCGCTGGAACTATCATTGTTCAATCACAGAATAACACTGAACTCAAATTTTTTCAGTAATACTATCACTAATCCATTGGTGAATCAAACGGTTCCATCTCAAACCGGATTCAGTTCCTATGTCGCTAATCTCAATGCCCATGTGCAGAGCAGGGGATGGGAGTTTGAGCTGAACGCCATCAATATGGATAAGCACAATTTCAGATGGGTGACGGCTGCCACCTTTTCAATAACCAGGAACAAATTGTTATCCTTCCCTGATCTTCAGAACTCAGTGTATGCAAATCTGCTGGAGGTCGGTAAATCCATCAATCTGTACCGGGGATACAAATTTACAGGAGTAGACGCTAATACAGGGCTTGCAAAGATGGAAGATATTGACAAGAATGGCGTAATAACATATCCCGGTGATTATCAAACACTGGGAGAAGCTAATCCTGATTTTTACGGGGGGATTGGCAACACGTTCACTTATAAAGGCCTTAGCCTGGATATTTTTGTGCAATTCAGAAAACAGCCCTGGCAATTCGGTTACCTGTATCTCCATGGTCAACCTTTTGGCATGATGCAAAATGTGCAAAGAGACCTGACAACAAAATACTGGAAAGGACCGGGCGATACGCAGGCATCGGTTCCGGGACTCGCTGCTACAAGTGCCAGCCCGGTATATCGTAACTTCAATTCTGAATTTTCAAGGTCGGATGCGGCATACAGCGATGCCTCCTTTATACGCGTGAAAAACATTTCACTTTCATATACACTGCCAGCAAGGTGGGCCAATAAGGCTCAGCTGAAAGAAGTGAAGATATACCTGCGGGCCCAGAATCCTTTCCTGTTTACAAAGTACGATGCACTGGATCCTGAATCCGGCCTTACCGTTCCTGTGCTACGAAACTGGACTGCCGGGATCAATATAAAACTTTAAAAGTACTTTTATGAATACAAAGGAAAACATAAAACAACGGGTCATATACCTGTTAGTATGTATCAGCCTTCTTCCCTTAAATTTTGCCTGCAGAAAATACCTGGACATTGACCCTCCATCAGGCTCGCTGGTAGCCACGTCAGTATATAGTAACCGGGACAACGCAACAAGTGCGCTTAATGGTATATATTCAAATTTCTTCAGTAGTTATTATTTTAGCGTGCAAATCCCGACATCTGCGGTATTATTATCGGACGAGGCCACCTTTATTCAGAGCAGTTATGATGATTTGGTTAATAACGTCCTGAATGCCAGAAATATCTTCTCATCGGAGGGCTGGCGGAATTTATACCAGGTAATTTACCAGGCTAACACTTTTATTGAGCAGGTAAAGGCTTCCGGGCTGGATGATAAATTCAGGTCTACCAGCATAGCCGAAGCTAAATTCATCAGGGCCTATGCCTACTTCCACCTTGTTAACTTCTTTGGCGCAGTGCCACTTGTCCTTACTGGGAACCTTACTATTTCAGCAACATTGCCCCGGACCGATCCTGCTATCATATACAAGCAGATGATACAGGACCTGAAAGATGCTGGAAATAACATCTCCGCAGATATTAACTCACGGTCTAAAGTTACTCCTGCGGCTATCCAGGCTTTGTTGGCAAAGGTATATTTATATACAGGGGATTATGCCAATGCTTTGTCTTATTCTTCTAAAGTGATCAATAGCGCCGCATTTCAGCTGGAAGATCCGGATAAAGTTTTCTTGAGGACCAGCAGGGAAACTATTTTGAAAAGCAACACAAGTAATGGCGTACTTGGCACAATTTTCAATTTTACTATAATAGGTTTTTATTTTAGACCAATCAATAATGAGGCTACTTACTTACTGCGTGATGGTTTACTGAATTCCTTTGAGCAGGGCGACAAGCGAAAATCCTCCTGGACAGGATCAGTAAAAAGTAGTGTCGGAACAGTGGGAAGCTTTCCTTATAAGTATAAGTTAAGTAATGCACCGGCTAACATGGCGCTGGCGGAAGATTATGTTTACCTGAGACTGGCGGAAGTTTACCTGATCAGGGCTGAGGCAGCTGTGAAGACAGGGGATTGGAACCTTGCAAGAAATGATATCAATAAAATAAGGGAAAGAGCGGGGCTACCCGGCTATACAACTTCCTTAAACACTGAACAAGGACTACTGCTGGCCATAGAACATGAGAGACAGGTGGAATTGTTTTCTGAATCGGCTGACCGCTGGTTTGACCTGAAACGTACCAACCGGATCGATGCTGTGCTGGGAGCAGTTAAACCCATGTGGAAGCCGTATGCAAAGTACCTGCCTGTTCCACAGGCTGAAATTGAGGCCAATCACAACCTGACACAAAATGAAGGATACTGATGTTGTTGTAATCCGTAACAATTACAAAATTTATCGTAATAGTTAATACCGGAGCGCGGCAGGCTTCCTTAAAAGTTTCTATTAAAAAAAGAATATAAATAATTGTATGAAAAGTATAACGTGTTTTGCACTGCTGTTGTGCAGTATTTTAGCCGTACAGGCACAGGAAAAATTCATTATTGAGGGAAAACTGAACGATCTGAAAGATTCAGCCATGATATATCTGGCTTCTTACACAAAGAAAGGATGGGTGACGGATTCAATGGTATCAAAAAACGGCGTTTTCACATTTAAGGGTAGCATGGAAATGCCCATGCTTGCTACACTATTTAGGAAGGATCCCGGATTATTTGATGGCCAGGCCTTTTGGATCGACAAGGGAAAGATTAAAGTAGCCGGAGGTAGCAACCTGAAAACAGCTACTATTATAGGTGGTAAGAACCAGGCTGATTGGACATTATTGAGATCGCTGTGTCAACCGGTGGAGGACAGATGGAGTGCTTTAGGCAGGAAAATGGCAGAATACAATGGCAAAGATCAGGCCGTTGTGGATGAAATGAAGGTGCAGGTTAAAGCTGTAAACGATGAATTGATGAAAGTAAAAGAGATGTTTATCCGCACCCATCCTGATGCTGATGTGAGCCTCTTTTTGCTGGGTACGCCGGAAGCAGGGGCATTCGCCACGACGCTTCGTATATCTCTTCTGAACGGGTTGAACCAGCGTTTACGCAATACTAAAGAGGGAAAGGAAATGGCTGCTCTTCTTGCAAAAGTACTAAAAACCGATGTTGGACAACCTGCGCCTGACTTTACCCAGGATAATACAGGCGGTCATCCTGTTTCATTGGCTTCCCTGAAAGGCAAATATGTGCTGGTGGATTTCTGGGCGAGTTGGTGTGGTCCCTGTCGCCGGGAAAACCCAAACGTAGTCAGGGCTTATCAAAGATTTAAAGGCAGGAATTTTGAGATCATTGGCGTTTCCCTTGATGATAAAAAGGAAGCCTGGCTGAAAGCCATCAAGGATGATGGATTGCCATGGATACATGTCAGTGACCTGAAAGGCTGGAAGAATGCACCGGCGCAACAATACGGCGTTAATGGTATACCATCAAATTTCCTCCTCGACCCGAATGGTATTATTATCGCCAGAAACCTGCAGGGTGAAGCGCTGGAGAAAAAACTGGAAGAAGTTCTCACAAAATGAAAAATAGACAAATGAAATACATAAGTTGCTTTGCATTGCTGCTGTGCTGCATTTTAGCCGTACAAGCGCAGGAAAAATTCCTGATTGAAGGAAAACTGGATAGCCTGAAAGAACCATCAATGATATATCTGACATATGATACGGATAAAGGATCGGTGAGGGATTCAATGTTGGCGGAAAACGGAACTTTTACATTTAAAGGCACATTAGGAAAACCATTGAGGGCCTCTGTATATACTTCCTTGCAAAGTGCGTATCCCCGTCAATTCTGGATCGAAAAGGGGAGGACCACTATAGCAGGAGATAACCTGAAAACAGCCACTGTTACCGGAGGTGAAATACAGGCTGATCAGGCATTGCTTGACGCACGGTTACAACCATTGGCTGAGGTGATGGAAAAGGTCTCCGATTTAGGAATGAAATATTTGAGAGAGAAAAATCAACCTGGTATAGAAGTGATGAAGGCACATCTGCGTTTCTTTATCGAAGAACGTTTCAGGATACAAAAAGAATTTATCGGCGAGCATCCCAATTCCTATGTTAGCCTTAGCTGCCTGAAAGAAATAGCACCCAGGTTAGACCTAAAGGCTTTTGCATCCCTTTTTAACGGATTGAACCAGCGTTTACGCAGTATCGGGGAAGGAAAGGAACTGGCTGCTCTCCTTGCAAAAGGACTAAAAACCGATGTTGGACAACCTGCACCTGATTTTACCCAGGATAATACAGACGGTCATCCTGTTCCATTGGCTTCCCTGAAAGGCAAATATGTGCTGGTAGATTTCTGGGCGAGCTGGTGTGACCCCTGTCGCAAGGAAAATCCAAACCTAGTCAGGGCTTATCAAAGATTTAAAGGCAGGAATTTTGAGATCATCGGCGTTTCCCTTGATGACAAAAAGGAAGCCTGGCTGAAAGCCATCAAAGATGATGGATTGACATGGATACATGTCAGTGATCTGAAGCGTGGGAATAATGCAGCGGCGAACGAATACGCCATCTCTCTTATACCATCGAATTTCCTCCTCGGTCCGGATGGTATTATTATCGCCAGAAACCTGCATGGTGAAGCGCTGGAGAAAAAACTGGAAGAGGTATTAGGAGGAAAATAAGAAAAAACTATTATCAATGAATGTGAAATTTTTCATAGGAGGCAGTATGGCAGTCTTTCTTTTAGGCTTCATGGGTAAGGCCATTGCACAGAAGATTGAGTTTAATGAGTATGATCTGGATAATGGGCTTCATGTGATCCTGCACCGGGATAATTCGGCCCCTGTGGTAGCGGTGTCGGTCATGTATCACGTAGGGTCGAAAAATGAAGATCCTGCACGCACCGGTTTTGCCCATTTTTTTGAGCACCTGTTATTTGAAGGTTCTGATAATATCAGGCGGGGCGAGTTTATGAAACTGGTATCAGCCAACGGCGGACAAAACAATGCCAATACCACTTTCGACAGAACATACTATTATGAAGTATTTCCATCCAATCAGCTGGAGCTGGGGCTGTGGCTCGAAAGCGAGCGCATGTTGCACCCGGTGATCAACGAAACGGGGGTAAGTATACAACGGGAAGTGGTAAAGGAAGAAAAAAGACAGCGGGTCGACAACCAGCCTTATGCCCGGATAATAAACAATGTGTTTTCCGGAGTATTTGCGGGTACGCCTTACCGCTGGCAGCCTATTGGCTCTATGGACCACCTGAACCAGGCAAAGCTGGATGAATTTACCGGCTTTTTTAAAAAGTTCTATGTTCCCAATAACGCCGTACTGAGCATTTCGGGGGATATAGATATAGAAAAAACAATAGCGCTGGTAAAAGCTTATTTCGGGGAAATCCCTAAAGGCGCCACTGTCAGCCAGCAGGTGGTGAACGTTACGCCCATTACCAATACTATCATTGATACTGCGTATGATGCTAATATTCAGTTGCCGGCCATTGTTGGGGCTTACCAGACGCCCGGTATGACCAGCAAAGATGCGCGTGCGCTGGAATTATTGGCAGGTGTCCTGTCAAATGGCGCCAGTTCCCGTTTAAATAAGAAAATGATAGATGAGAAAAAAGAGGCGTTAAAAGTAGAGGCATTGAGTCTTTCTCTGGAAAGCGCCGGCGCCTTTATCTTTTATGCCATACCTAATGGTTATATCAGCCTTAATACTTTACTGGAGGATATCAGCAGCGAGATCAAAGAATTGCAGGAACATCTTATCAGTGAAAAGGATTTTGAGAAATTAATGAACCAGGCTGAGAATAAATATGTAGCCGCTAATGCCCGGAATAATGATGTAGCGGAGAACCTGGCATCAGCTTATACCTTTTTCAACAGGCAAACCAATCATGTGAATACAGCGCTGGAAGAGATCAGAGCCATGACCCGTGAAGATATACGCAATGCAGCCAGAAAGTATTTAAACGATCATCAGCGGCTGGTACTCTATTATCTGCCTGGCAGGTAGTATGAAATAAGGCTGCCTGTTTAGTCATCTGACATATTTAATTGTAATTTTCTTATGAAGAAATATTTTATAATCATAATCATAATTATAATGGTTGCTTTCCTACCGGAAGCAGTTGTTGCACAGCGGGTAAAAGCAGGGAACGCTATTGATCGCACGCGGCCTCCAAAGCCGGGACCGGCGCCTGTTATAGAGATCGGTGACCCGGTTATTTATACTTTGCAGAATGGCATTAAAGTGCTGGTAGTAGAAAATCATAAGGCGCCAAAGATCACAGCTACCTATTTTATTGACCGTGGGCCGGTGTTGGAAGGAGAGAAGGCAGGTGTTACAGCATTGATGGGCAGTATGCTCAGCGAGGGGACTACGAAGCATTCAAAAGATGAGTTTTACGCCGCGGCAGACCAGATAAGCTCGGAAATATCGTTCAGTGAAACAGGAGGTAGCGCCGTTGCAATCAGTCGCTTTTTTGATCAGTCGTTTGCTTTGCTGGCAGAGGGTTTACAACAACCCTCCTTCCTGGAAGCTGCTTTTGCAAAATTAAAGTCGCAGATGATTACCGGCTTAAAATCCAATGAAAAAAATGTGAAGGTGGTTGCGGACCTGGTACAGCAAGCTATTTTATATGGAAAAAATACAGCGATGGGAGAGTTCCCGACGGCGCAATCTTTGGGCGGCTTAAACCTGAACGATGTTAACGAGATGTACAGGCAGGGCATTACGCCATCCCGTGGTTATCTTACCTTTGTGGGCGATATTACACCAGAGAAGGCCAAAGAGCTGGCCGAAAAATATTTTGCCGAATGGAAAGGTGTATCGATTACTTATCCTGTAATTCCACCGGTTGATAATCCATCGGCTACAGAAATTGACCTGGTAGACATGCCTAATGCAGTGCAATCTGAGATTGCGGTTGCCAATCTCATCTCTTTGAAACCCGGCAATCCCGATTACTTCCCGTTACTGATTGCCAACAATATCCTGGGCGGCGGTGCAGAAGCGCGTTTGTTTAAAAACCTGCGCGAGAAGCATGGGTTTACATACGGAGCTTATTCCGAAATTGGTGCAGGGCGTAATCAAACTTCATTCAAAGCCAGGGCCGGCGTGAGGAACGAGAAAACAGACAGCGCGGTAACAGAGATCCTAAGAGAAATTCAGCTGATGCGCACAGAAAAGATCTCCGATGAAGAGCTTAAAAATGCGAAGGCGCTTTACAATGGCAATTTTGCTTTAGGGACAGAAAACCCAGGCACTATCGCCAGATACACCACCGATATCTTAATCAATAATCTCTCTAAAGATTATTACTGTACCTATCTGCAGAAGGTAAATGCGGTAACGGCAGATGATGTGTTGCGCGTATCCGGTAAGTATTTCAATTACAATAATATGCGTATAATCGTTACCGGTAGAGCTGAGGATGTATTGTCCGGATTAAGAAAGTTGGGATATGCCGTTAAACAATTCGACCGGTTTGCCGACCCACTGCCGGGCAGCGCTTCAGTTGTAAAGGAATAATGCAGCTTTTATGATAATAATTCCCGTGGTTATTTAAAAAAGATCTTGCATTTTGGCATATAGAGGGGCGTAAGTGAATAGAAATACTCACAGACTTATGCTAACTTACACAGGCTTCTTTCCAGTCGCCTGTTTTTTAAATCGTTACATGCCGGAGCAAAAGCTGCGTCAAAGCTCATCGTACAGGCTGATTGTTTTCTCAAACTGCCGTGTTTGAAAGGTACAGGCACTAAACAAACACACGATACCCAGGTAGAATACCTGACGTTACACCATCTCCATTCGGATGAATGATACTGATCCGTACATCTTCAGAATGATTTTCTTTTCATAGGATACTTGTAATGAATCTATTTATGCATACAGCTGTTAGTTCAAAATGGGAGCCCTGCAAGATTGTTGGCTAACTGATTGTTTTCTAATTCAAATGCTTTTAATTATGCTGGCTCGTTTTTCCGATTTTTTGTTAAGGAATAAAAAAAAATTGACTGCTGCGTAGGAGAAATGAGGTAATTAGTGTTTTATAGTTTAAGACTGGTTTCTTTATGAAGCCGGGCTATGATTTGTTAATGATCAGACCTATGCTGAAGAAACATACCCTATTGTTTTTGATTGGCATTTTATTGCCTTTTATTACTTATGCCCAGGAAGCGAATGCCTGTATTTGTCCGTCCTTGTGCCAACTGGCGCCTCCTCTGACTTTAATTACGTTACCTGTAGTTATACATATTGTGAATGAAGACTCAGACGCTTATTCTGATGCTGATGTCGCGGAATCAATAAAGATACTTGATGATGCATTCAGCACAGGAATATTTGAATCAGGAAGACCAATATTATTGGTAAAAAACGCCCAATCAATAAGGCAGAAATGCGCGCCAATGTGGAAGGCTTTATGAACAATCGAAAAAAGGATAATAATCAGGTGCAGAAATATTTTCACGAAAAGCACGTCAGATATGCCGCATAGGAAATCAACAAGAACTAATTTAAGTAATGATTTATAATTAATAATTAACAAGATGAGAATTACATTGATATCTTTTTTACTACTGCTCCTTAACAGCACGTGTTTCGGCCAGCAGGATACTGTTACGATAGACGTAACAGAGCGTGGCATCCGTCCTGACATCGGGGACAATATAGAACCGAAGATCAGGGATCTGTTAAAAGAAAACAGGAACGGGCGCTACCTGAAACTGGTTTTTCCCCGCGGCAAGTACCACTTTTTTCCGAATCCAGAAAGGGAGGACTCGTCCGACGCAACCCGTGGTTTTGATATCCAGGACACGTTGGGTGTATGCATCGACGGTCAGGGATCGGAGTTTGTGTTTCATGAAACGATGATACCGTTCAACGTACAGAATTCGGTGAATATAACGCTCCGGAATTTCAGCATCGACTGGGACCGGCCTTTTATAGCGCAGGCGGAGATTGTGAAATGCGGCGATGACTCTCTGTCTCTGGATCTGAAGATAGACAAAAACGAATATCCGTACGAGATAAAGAACGATACACTTTACTTTATAGGAGAAGACGGCGTGAAAAGTAAGATTGGCGACGGTTACAATAATATCTTCAATGCAGGTGATAAAGACATCGTATGCGGGACCGCCGATAATCCTTTGGGGGAAATTTGGAAGGCCAAGGCTGAATTGCTTAAGAATGGGTTGGTACGGCTGCGTTTCAAGCTTAGCATGAAGCCGGCGCCCGGAACGCTGATTGCCCTTTACCACCACTATTACATCGCCGATGGTATACAGCTGATACAGAGCCGCCGGCTGCGGCTGGAGCAAATCAACATTTATCATGCCCTGAGTATGGGGGTCAGCGCTTCCGATTGTGAAGACATCACCCTGAAGCAGGTGAATATCAAAGCCAATAAAGAGAAAAATCGTGTATTCAGTACCTTAGCCGACGCCACGCATTTTAGTGGTTGTAAAGGCCGCATTGTGATCGACAGTTGCGAAGTAACCGGCGCCGGCGATGATTTTGTCAATATACATGGTATGTATGCCCCGGTAGTCAAAGTATTGGGCGATCATGAAGTGCTGCTGAAGAAGCATAATAGGTACATAGGCTTTAAGCCGGGCGAAAAAGTCTGGCGTGTGGATGCAGCTACCATGCAGCGCTGGGAGATTTTATCCGTGGCAGAGCATGCGGATTCATTGAAAAACGACACGCTTGTAGGATACCGGGTTAGGTTCACCGAGGATATCTCCGGTATATTCAAAAGTGGAGATGTGCTGGAAAATATAGACAAGAACCCGGATGTGGAGATCACCAATTGCCTCGTGATGAAGGGCAGCCGCGCAAGGGGGATACTGGTAAGTAGTCCAGGCAAAGTACGAATATCCAATAACCGTTTCCATACTGCGGGCGCGGCCATCCTCATTGAAGGCGACCGGGGAGGGAAAGAGTATTATGAATCAGGTGCGGTGAGGGATGTAGCTATTGAAAATAATGAATTTGATAACTGTTTTACCTCCGAGTGGGGACAAGCAGTTATTTCCATTACACCTGATACCAGTTGGAAAGATGCAGCCTCTCCGGCATATCATCACAACATCCGTATCATCGGTAATACCTTCAAGCATTTCGACTATGCGTTGCTGTACGCCCGTTCCGTAGATACACTGGTGTTTTCATCTAACAAGATGATACCTACTAATACGTATCCGCGATCTTCCAATAAGAAGCTTAAGAGGAATGTGTACCTCGATAGATGCCAGCATGTAACTATTGGCGATAATATTTGTGACCCAATTGGTGGCGTAGCATTTCCGGGAAAGAATGTGTGGGTGGAACATATGGAGGACGCGGATTTGAAGCAGTACGGACCTTGCCCGTTGAAAGTATCTCCGCCGGAGGATTCGTCGGATGATTAGTCTGGCATCCTAAACTTATCAGGATAAATTATTCTTCCTGCTGATTCCCCGGATAGTTTCAAACTTAATGCGCAGCCGGGTCACCCGGCTGCGCTTATCTTGTTGAGTTGTTTGTTAATGATCTGATAAATCTTGTTAACCCGCTGCACGATTACCAATTTTCCTTTTTGGGGTTTAGCTTTGCAATCTACACACTACTAAACGCAAGTCACCATTGGTACAACATCCTTCATACAGCGATCAGGAACTACTTCAGAAGATGGCCACGGGAGATTCCGGTGCGATTCGTGAACTGTATGGGCTTTACTGGAAAACAATGTACGCGGCTGCGTTTAAGCGCATTCCCGATCATGAGGTGGTGAAGGATATTTTGCAGGATGTGTTTTTGCAATTATGGCCTCGCAAAAACACGCTGTATATTGACCATCTGCCAGCGTATCTGTACAACGCTATACGTAATCAGGTATTCAAGCGTTTTGAAAAGGAAAGCCGCTATACACCCATTGAAACGCTGCTCATGGAATTGGGTACATCTTCCGCCACCGCGGATGAACGGGTATTGCGCCTCGACCTGAGAAAAGCTTATGAGGCCCTGCTGGCCACGCTTACACCGTCCCAGCGGCAGATTATGCAACTCCGTTTTGAAGAGGACTTGTCTACTGCTGAAATTGCCGGGCGGCTCAATATTTCCCGTAAAACAGTACAGAACCAGCTAAGGACAGCCAAGTTCGATTTTTCCTGAAAAACTAATTTTTAACGGCGATTTTTATCGAACCACGAGGGTAAGCGAACCAGCAAGGCTAATATATGTGTTGGATAAGGCTTTTAACGGAAATAAGAAAGGGACAAGCCTCGAAATTTCAGACTTGTCCCATAACGTGATCCCGCTTTCCAGTATCGTTACATTTATCAAAAAAGCGCAGGAAAATCATTCGATTGCACCCGGAGATCCCGTATGCGATGGAAGAAATATGGTGAAAGCAGAGATTGTTTCCTATGTTTGCTTTCCGGAGAGGAGGGCCCCTTCCCATCCGCGGCTGAAGAGATGACGGTGGAATTCCATTATGAAAAAAGCGCTTTTAAGAACACTAAAGCTTGACATAAGCTTTCAAATCTGTAACGATTGTGAATATTTCCCATTTGCCAAATGAAAAGGAGGTACTGAAAAAGGTTTCCCAGGGTGACTCCGCTGGATTTCAGTTGATTTTTACGCATTATTATGACACGCTCTTTTCTGTAGCCCTGTCCTACATAAAAGTTAGTGAGTGGGCGGAGGATATAATACAACAGGTATTTCTTCGGATATGGGAGAAACGGCATACCCTTCCGGATATTGATCATTTCGACAGGTATATTTTCATTTTAACCCGGAACGAGATACTGAGCAGTATGCGGAAACAGATCGTCCGGCAGAAATACAAGGTTAGGGTAAGAGAAATGTTCCAGGAAGAATTTAATACGCCGGAGCAATACCTGATCGCCAAGCAGAAGGGGGAAACTATCCGGAAAGCAGTGGGAAATTTATCTGCCAAACAGCAACAGGCCTGGAAGTTGAGCAGGGAAAAAGGATTGAGTTATGAAGAAATTAGCACGGAAATGGGGATTTCTATCCCTACTGTAAAAAGTCATATATCCAACGCACTTGGCGCCATCCGGAAATTCCTGGCCGATTATAGATACGACCTATATATACTGCTTATTATCAGTCTGTTATTGCAACAATAACTTTTTATTATTTCTGTCTCATACTTTTTCCTCCTTCACGCGTCTTTATAGATGGTTGTCTAGTCCGAAGACACGGTGTTGCTATTTAATTTGAATCAATGATCATGAAAAATAATAACGAGGAATCATTCGAACGTCTTTTGCTAGGTTTCCGGGATCAATCCCTGACCGACCAGGAGATCACAGCATTTTTTGATTTGCTGCAGTTACCGGAGAACCAGGTACTTCTCGGGGAAGCAATCGAAAATGATCTGGAAAATAGATTGATTTCCGGTCTGAGTCATGAAAGGCAGTCATCCGATGCATACGAGGCACTGACCAGGATAATGGATAGGAGGGATGAACAAAAAAGAGAACTACCCGGCGTGTCCTGGTTGAAGTGGGCCGCGGCTGCCTCCATTGCAATATTGGTGGGACTTACGGGAGCTTTCCTATTCTTAGGCCATCAGACCAAAAAGGGAATCGCGGAGAAGACACCCGGAAAATTCATGCAGGATGTAGCAGCCCCCAGCTCTTCCCGCGCCATCCTCACGCTGGCAAATGGACAAAAAATTGCGTTGGACAGCGCACATTCCGGGGCATTGGCTATGCAGGGGCAAACCAATGTAGTCAAATTAAAAGATGGAGAGATCGCCTATCGTAACTCCGGAACCAACACCGGGTTGCAATACAATATCCTTACGGTACCCCGGGGAAGTAAGATTGCAGCCATTACCCTGTCAGACGGCACCACCGTGTGGGTCAACGCGGGTTCATCCCTAAAATACCCGGTTGCTTTTACCGGAACAGAAAGGAATGTAGAGATCAATGGGGAGGCCTATTTTGAAGTCAGTAAAAACCCGCACATGCCATTTACGGTAAAGTTTAATACTTCATCCGGCGAAGAAGGTAAAATACGGGTATTGGGAACACATTTTAATGTGAATGCATACGGCGAAGAGGCCACAAGGAAGATCACGCTACTGGAGGGTGCGATCCAGGTCAGCAAGGGAAAGGAAACAAGTGTCGTAAAGCCCGGAGAACAGGTCCGGGTATCGGATAGGATGGAGCTGGTTAATAACGCAGATATAAACGGGGCAGTGGCCTGGAAAAACGGCCGCTTTTTATATAACAGTGTCCCATTGGATCAGATCATGCGCCAAATAAGCAGATCGTACGATTTGGAACTGGTTTATGAAGATACGATATCCTATAAGTACACCTTAAACATCCTTCAAAATGTGCCGGTTTCGAAATTATTGAAATTTATTGAATTAAGCGGTGGGGTACATTTTGTTATCGATGGAAAGAAAATTATTATAAGCCAATAACAACTTAACAGCATTTTCAATTAACCTGAAAAAAAACCGGGAAGTGTTAGAGCACCCCCGGCAAGTATCAGGCTTAATTTCAATTATACAATCGTTTCAGGACTGTTTATCTTTTTAAACCTAAAATGCAAATTTATGCAAATTATTCTTTGCAGGCGCCATTTTATTGGATATGGTATCTGGCAATTAAAAAATGGAAGGGCCCTTACCAAAACGCTGTTGATCATGAAGCTCACAGTAATTTTCCTTGTAGTAGCAGTAATACAAGCCAGTGCGGGAAATATCCGCGCCCAAAGTATTACGCTTTCTCTTAAAAAAGCCCGTCTCGAAAAAGTATTTGAAGAAATACAACAACAAACGGGATATAATATCGTATACAATAGTGACCTTGTTCGTAACGCCAAAAAAGTTGACGTCGAAGTTCGCAAGGCATCTATTGAAGACGTATTGAAAAACTGCCTGAAAGGTCAGGCATTTACCTTTAACATCATCGAAAAAACCATTATCATACAAGCTAACCCGCCGGAAGGACTATCTTTTCCACGGGGAGGGCATCAGGCTCCGCTTGTTCATGGGATTACCGGTAGGGTAACTAACGAAAAAGGGGAACCGCTGGCACGTGTTTCCATTTTGATCAAAGGAACAAATAAAGGAGTACAGAGCAAGGAAGATGGCACTTATGCTATCGATGTTCCGGCGGGAGGAATTTTAAGTTTTAGTTTTATTGGCTACACGCCTGTGGAAATACCGGTAGGTGATAAGACCGTTATTGATGTGCGGTTGGTTCAACTGGGAAATAAATTAAATGATGTAGTCATTACAGCCGGTATCAGGGCATCGAATCAACGGGCCTTGAATATCAAACGGAATAGCGCGGAGTTCATTGATGCAATCACGGCGGAAGACGCCGGCAAATTTCCTGACAGGAATGTGGCGGAAGCTTTACAGCGTGTTTCTGGTGTTGCCATTCAGCGTACAAGAGGAGAGGGGGACTTTGTTTCTATCCGGGGTTTAGGCCCCGAGTTCGTGGCAGGTACCATTAATGGGCGTACCATCGTGAGCGCTACGGAGTCGTTCAATTCAACCCTTTCAGGTGGTGTGGAGAATACCGCCGGCCGGGCAACTAATTTTGACGTGCTGCCTTCTGAGATCATCGAATCCATTCAAGTCTACAAAACCAGCTCTGCAGAGCATGTAGAGGGAGGTATAGGAGGTCTGGTTAATATTAATACGGCCAAACCATTGACCATGGGAACGAAGTTCGCAATTAACGTCAGGGAGTTGCATAGTAAATTTGCCAAAACGAACAGTCCCTCCATATCCGGATTAGGTAGCTGGGCAAATAAGGCTAAAACCTTTGGCGCCTTGCTTTCTGTTTCTTATTCAGAAAGAAAGATCCGGGAAGACCAGGTTAATTCATTCGGATATGCGCCGAATTCTTTTTTTGGCGGCAAGAATACCTTCGATACGAATGGCGATGGTAAGGCAGATGTAACGGGTGTTCTTTTCCCTTTTTCCACCAACCTGGAAAGCTTTAATGAAGATAGAAAACGGTTGACGTTCAATGGTACCGTACAATGGAAGCTGTCGTCAAACACAGAACTCCGGGCGGATCTGTCGCAGTCGACCCGTAAATTAACCTATCATGCCACACAGACCGTAATTGGTGCTTTCCCATTTAATACGGCTGGCATGACTATCAATCCTGATGGCAGCATTGGATTCCCCACGTTGAAAGTCGACAGAACTAATACGGCTACCAGTTTTAGGATCACCTCTTTTGATCAGATAAATAATCTTAGCGATTTCCAATTTGGAAACGACAATATCTGGAATGGTGGATTAAAGCTGGTCCACAAGGCAGGTAACTGGAATCTTTCGCTGGATGGTGGTATATCGGCGGCTGACGCAGATTTTGGGTTTGAACGGGGATCCTTCGGAACCTGGGATAACGCAACCGGTAAGCCTTATATACCCGTCCTGGATGTTTCCATACAGAAAGATGCAGTGGTTATCGTTCCTGTTGCGAAGGAGTATAATTACAGGGATCCCGCGAATTATAGAACCCATAATTTCGATATCCGGCATAAGACGAATAAGGACAGGGAATTTGCTTTCCGGGGCGATGTAGAAAGAAAGATTGCCCATTCCTTTTTATCTTCCTTTAAAGCAGGCCTTCGATACAGTGGTAGATTACGGGAAACCACGCAAAGCCAATTTTTTGGCCAGCTGCCGTTCAGGTATGGAACAGATACTACCCTCGTTGATTTGAGTGTGGCTGCTTCCGGCGTACGGACAATGCCAGGCGTTTCCAATTTCTTCAACGGCGGTTATCCATTGGATTATTCGCAGTTTCTTTTTCCTGCCGATGTCAGGGAGTGGAGAAGCCTGCATGAACAAGCAGGAGGGCATTTCCCGGTTGTAATGGATCCGAATAACACCTATACGGTGAAAGAAAATACGATTGCTGGATATGTACAGTTCAACCTGGATGGTAAGTTGGGTAATATCCCCTTCACTGGAAATGTGGGCGTCCGGGTGGTTAATACGGCGGTAGAGGTGACCGGGGCGACGCAGCGGTTAAAGACCGTTCCGGTTGGCACCCTCTCATATGGAGAATTTATAGGTAGCGCTACTCCTTACCGGCAAACTAACAATTATACCAAGGTTCTTCCTTCCCTGAATTTAAAGTTTAAGGCCGACGAAGATATTTATTTACGGTTGGCTTATTCGAGGTCGATCACTCGCCCACAGTTCGGTGATCTTGGTGGGGTAGATATCAATTTTACACAGAACCTGATTAACAAGGCCGGTAATGCAGGGCTGAAACCCTATCAGTCGGACAATTTCGACGTAGGGTTTGAATGGTATACCTCCCGCACAGGTATACTTTCCACCAACTTGTTCTATAAAAGGTTGTCCTCTTTTGTAACGGATGTTACTCGAGCAAACTACTCCTTCATTGGTAGTAACTGGGTGTCCTTTCTCACCAGGGAAAACCAGGGGAAAGGCAGTATTTTCGGCGCCGAAATCGGTTACCAGCAACCATTCACCTTTTTGCCCAAGCCATTTGATGGTTTGGGTATCTCTTCCAATTTTACCTTCAGCAGCGGAGAGCAATTCCTGAATGATGGAAGCCCGATTTCCTTCCCCGGCATTTCCAGGTTCAGTTTTAACTCCGCCTTGTATTTTGATAACGGAGGTAAATTCCAGGGACGTGTTGCGTATACCTACAGGGATAAATTCTTATTAATGGCAAACGATGTATTTGCGCAACAGGTATACCAGGATGCTTATGGGCAGGTGGATGCATCTGTGAGCTATAAAATCATAAAGAATATTAATGTAATTGCAGAAGTCATTAACCTGACCGGTGAGAAGAACAGATTGTTTTCCACGAATACGGTGTATCCGGCATTCGGCGGCAATAGACCTGTTGCTGCTGCCTATGTTGGCCCGCGTTTCGGCGCAGGTATTACGGCTACCTTTTAGTTTCTTGCAAAGGCGTCGGGCAGCAAAGATTGGCGCGAATTTTAAATTCTCTTTAAATTCTTTGCTGCCTGGCTTTGCGAGTACTCATGAAGTATACACCAATCATCCATCTTCTTACATCAAAAATAGCGTTACCCTTCTGTGGTCGGTTCAACCCGGCTTTCGTATTACAAACAAACGATTGTCATCTGCATTTATTATAGGCTTCCAGCGGGTGACTACAAAAATGCTGGTTAAAGGTGTTAATCACATGAATATTAATATTTCAACATTGCCTGCCGGCGCCTATATTTTGCAGGTTAAGCATGGCGGGAACAGTAAGCAGTATAAGGCCATCAAAAAGTAGCAGATATTTTAGGCATAGCGCTATGATAGTCGATGAAAAATCCCCTACTCATTTCAATGAGATGGGTTTTTCTTACTGCATGGAGTCCATCTGCCGGGCATAACAATAGTTAGGTACCAATGGAGAACGTCCCGGCCATCAATAGCCGGGACGTTCTCCATTGGATATTTTTGTATTGTTGCCGGTAATGGGTAAATAGCCGTTAAGCTGTATTAAGCTGTATTCATATAGCGAAGTTATTGCTTTACCAGTTTAAACTTCTGTGCATTTGAACTGTTACCATCCCATACCTGTATCCTGCTACCGTTGGCACCTGGTGCGCCATTTACGTTCATATATTTATCTGCCAGGGCCGATTTAATGCTGAAAAAGCTTCCATCTTAAAAAAAACGGGCGGGATTGTTGTAACTGATTCTTTTTACTTCAAAACGCTTTCATTTTTCAGTTTTTTTTCGAAGAATAAAAAAATCAGCTGTCGCGTAGGAAGAATGTAGTCGATCGATGTTTTATAGTTTGGCAGATTCCTTTTATGAGCTGGACCATATTTTTTTAACGATCATACCTATGCTAAAAAGACATAAGCTATCGCTTTTGATGGTGCTTTTATTGCCTTTTATTACTTATGCTCAGGAAGGGATGCCTGTATTTATCCGTCCTTGTGGTACAGAGATACTACAAAAGGAATGGCGAAAGAATTCTATTTTCCGGGGAAGGGAGCAAGCTGCCAACAAAGCTATCCTGCAAAGGCATTACATGGCCGCCCCGGGTCAACTGGCGCCTCCTCTGACTTTAGTTACATTACCTGTAGTTATACATATTGTGAATGAAGACCCGGACGCTTATTCTGATGCTGATGTCGCGGAATCAATAAAGATACTTAATGACGCATTCAGCGCTTCAGGTACTTTTGCAGGTGGCCGCAGCGATACGAAAATTCAATTCTGTCTTGCACGAACCGCCCCTGACGGTGGTCGTACTACAGGCATATTGCGTGTACGTTCTTATCTTTCGGATTATGATGTTGATATGGAAGGGGATAAGATTACCGTATTGGGAGCATGGGACAGGAGCCGTTATGTGAACATCTGGGTGGTATCCGATATCCGGTCTGAATATATGCAGGAATTCTCGTGTGGCAATTGGACGCGCCTGAAGATGGGAGGGTATGCCAGCGCGGGGGGAGATGTAGTAGTAGCAGGTCTTGGAGTGACCGTACTCGCACACGAGATAGGGCATTATCTCAACCTTGCTCATACTTTTGCTAACAGGGATTGTAAAAATGACGACTGTCTTAAAGATGGAGATATGGTTTGTGACACGCCGCCTGAGAAAACCATAACAGGCGGCTACGCCTGTACAGCGCCGCCGAACTCGTGCAGCACAGACACCCTTTCAGGGTTCACTATAGATGTGCCTGACCTGCCGGATAACTTCATGGACTACGGCTATGGTGATGGTTGTATCCTGGGTTTCACACCGGGCCAGGCGGAAAGGATGCACAATTTTATTGCCACTGCGTTGACCGGGATGAAAGCCGGAATTGCCTGCAATGATCCATGTAAGGCAACCATTACTGCCGCTTTTAAGCGTGATATAGCATATCCTGTAGTGGGCGACGTGGTAACCTTTACTGCGGCCGCTGGGCCTCGGCAAACCCGGCAATGGCTGTTGGACGATAAGCCGGTTGGTACAGGTGCGGAGTTCAAGCTGACGGTAACCGAAAAGAGAAACTACCTCGTGGAACTACGTATAAAGGATAATGCAAGCGGATGTAGTGCGGTGACCACCGATGTGGTACAGGTGAGTTGTGGCGTTGTAGCAAGATGCTATCCCAGCAAACGTAAGATCGCCTCCAAAGAAGGGATAGAAGCCGACACTATTTATTTTACAAACCGTTCCCGCAATGCAACTTCCTGGAAATGGCTGATGAGTAATGACAAAGGAATGAAGGAACAGGTGGTCAGCACGGATCAGCAACTGACCTATGTATTTAAGATCCCCGGAAATTATAAAGTGCGTCTCTATGCTACCGACGGGCACTGCAACGATACTACGAACCCGGTCGCTATTGCAGTAGATGATCCTACTCCTGATGGAATTGTATATGTACCTCGTATAGATTGTTATGAGCAGAACAAGGTAAGAGTAGAACTTTTTTTTGAAAACCGGGGATACAAGACCATTCCTAAAAATACGCCCGTATCTTTTTATGATAATGATCCCCGTCAGGGTAAAGGCCGCCTGTTAGGCCCCGCTTTTCTCCTGCCAGACGACCTTCCCGGAAAATGTGTATCCTATTTATATAACACAATTGTGGACGTTGGGCGTCCCAATTTAGATACACTGGTAGTAGTGCTTAATGATACCGGCAGCACCTCTCCGCTCAGGTTACCGAATACTGATGTGATAGAAACGAATTATAATAATAACATCAGCTTCAGCCGTGGATTCAGGTTTCGAGCGGCCCTTACACCGGCAGATTTTACACTGACACCATTGGCGCAACTGGCGCTGAAACCGGTAAGCCTCAGTGGCGGCGGGATTGACAAGGCTACCTGGCAAGCCTCTCCTTACTTGAATTGCACGGATTGTATTAATGCCACTTTCACCGCATTATACCGCCGGGACACTGTTACAACAGTGAAAGTACGGGCCTACACACGATACGCCTGTTATAGCGATACTACCGCTACAGCCCATATCCCTATAGCAGACGATTATACTGTAAAGCTGAAGAATGTGGACTGCTCCAGGGGAGATAGCCTTCATCTGATCTTTTCCCTATGCAATAATTTTACAAAAGGGAATATACCGGCTTCACTCCCGGTTGATTTTTATGATCGTCATCCGGACGATCATTCACCAGCACAGCTGGGCAAGCGCTTTCTTACGCCAATAACCTCCACCGGTGCCTGCAACGATTATGAATGTTACATCAGGGGAACAACTACCGGTAAGGTATGGGCGATCGTAAACAAAGACCGGCTGGCTTATCCGCTATCAACCGGGTTGAATGAATCCAGTTATGACAATAATATCTTCTCATGGAACTATGAACCTCCGGTATCGTCTGTTTTGCCAGGAGATACAACTGTATTCCGTAAAGCGCCATTCCATCTCCGCTACAATGTGGCTAACTTTGACCCGGTAACTATACGATGGGAAAGTAGTAGCGCCTATAAGCTGACCTGCACCACCTGCGCTTCACCTGGAATATTTATGCTGGACAGCAGTAAGGTAGGACTGCAACTGACAAACAAGTACGGGTGTATAATAAACGCGCAGGAATACGTACATATTTTTCCACCCGACATGAGTATTGAACTGCTATCGGCGCATTGTTATGATAACAGTCACGTTCTGGTGAATTTTCGTGTATGCATGTCAAACGGATATGACACTGTTTTCCAAAAGATACCAGTATCGTTTTATACCGGAGATGCGGGACGTCCTACGTTATTATCTCCCCGGTATTATACGCCTGCTCCCAGTTTTGGGGATTGTCGCGAATTTACATATATACTGAATGTTTCCGGCGCAAACAAAATAGCAGCCATCGTGAATGACGACAATGGATTTGTATTTAAGGAAACAAACTATACCAATAACCAAAGCAGCTTAAATTATGATCCTTTTACTATAAAAGCCACACCCGCAGTTGTTGAGTTGTCAAGGCCAGCCAGTATACAGTTGCGTACAACCGTTAGCGGTGGTACCGTATCTTCTTATTTGTGGGCGCCGCAGTCTGGGCTCTCCTGTATAACGTGTCCCAACCCTGTTGCTGCTACGGCATCTTCCATGAAGTATGTGGTGACTGCTACAAACGAGTATCATTGTACAGATACATCACCTGTATATATCCAGACATTCGTTAACGCCGGGGTTACTATGCCCAATGCCTTTACGCCAAATGGCGATGGACAGAATGATTATTTCTATGTAATTGGCAGCCGGGACATACAGAAGGTAAAGAACCTGTCAGTGTTTAATCGTATGGGTAATAAGATATTTGAAGCGACCAACACACCTGCCAATGATCGCAGTTATGGCTGGGACGGTACGATGGGAGGAAAACAGGTTGATGTAGGTACTTATGTTTACTTTACTACGATAGAATATGCAGACGGCTCTACACAAATTGTGAAAGGAACTATATTATTGATACGGTAGCTACCTTAACCTGCCATTTCCGAATTCAGATCCCACTATACTACAGGATTGATGAAAAATTGCAAGAAAGAATATCATCAGGCAGGATAAATGAAATTAATGGTGGTTTCTCACTCTGTATTAAAAATAGTTAAAACTGATTGGCAATTTTAATAACGCATTTTAGTAATTATTGTATTTATAGGCTGTGTGCAGGAGTATTGATGTTCTATTAACCAAATTTGAGCAAATATTAACAGGAGTGGTTTATTCTGCAAAAAAATGTATTACCTTCAAAAATGTATTGGTTTTGAAGATAGGGAAAAGGTCATATTGAATTTTTATTCTATTCTTTTGAAGGAAAGTCAGAGAATGGCTGGTGTCTTACCCACCAGGTGTTAATTAGACATTGGAAGTAGTCCACGTTGCTACAATAACAATTAACGAAATCAACCAGTTTCACTTATGTCAATGGATGATGATGCGCATGCATGGGAAGGACTGTGCTCTGGCGAAAAGGAGGCTTTGCTCCTGTTGTACCGGAAATATTATCATGCTCTTTTGTTCATTGGATTGAAGGAAATCCGCGATGCGGACGTAGTGAAGGATGCTATTCAGCATTTGTTCCTTTATTTGTGGGATAAGCGCGATTGCCTTGAACAGGCGCGCAACGTGCGGTCATATTTGATAATCGCTTTGCTCCGCAAACTTTCAGCGGATTGGAAGAAGAGTGTCCGCCATCAACACCTTGCACTTGCATGGAATGGTGATGCGGATGCACCATTGCCTACGCCCGAGGAAATACTTATCTCCAGACAGTCCCAGGCTTCGGCGCAGTCGTATCTCATGTTGCATATTAACGCATTGCCTGCCCGCCAGCGGGAGTTGATCCTGCTTAAATTTTACGAAGGCCTGTCGTATGAAGAGATCGTAGCGCGAACCGGATTAAGCTACCGTACTATATATAATAAAATCCACGAAGCTCTTAAGAAATTGCGAACGGTCATCAACAAAGATCATCCCGCATATGGGGAGGTGATGTCTGTTCTCCTCATTTGGCTCACCATGCAAGTTTAAAAAAAAGTTTCCCAGGGAAGGGTAAAAATCGTCGACTGGTTGCTCTACGTTCTATACAATCAACCAAAATGCAACTTCATACCCGGGAAATAGCCGATTTACTGGCAGACGAATCTTTTATCCGTTTTTGCAAAGGTGGGCCACGTGAAGATGTGGCACGGTGGGAAGAATTTTGTGTCGCCAGTCCAGCTAATCATGCGTTGGTCGATGCCGCGAGAGAGCAATTCCTTGAACTGTTCAGCGTCCTGGCACAGGCAGATCTTGTCGAACAGGAAGCCCGCCTGCTAAAGCATATACTCCCGTCGGATGAAACGCTGGTGGTTCACCTCCCAAAACTTATTGGCAACCGACGTTCCCGTTTTATGCTGAGGTGGGCTGCTATAATCATTCCTCTCATCGCGCTTGCAACAGGCACCTGGCTTTACAAAAAAGCCAGCATATCCCTGGTATACAAAACCTCTGCCGGTGAACGCAAGAATTTCCACCTGCCTGACGGGTCCTTCGTACGCCTTAATGCAAGTAGTTCTCTCCGTCTTGGAAAAGGCTTCAGCACAGCAAGCCGCGACCTATACCTGGAAGGTGAGGCGTATTTCGATGTAAAGCATGACGCCAATGCAGCCTTTGTTGTGCATACGACCAGCATGGACGTCCGGGCCGTCGGCACCGCTTTTAATGTCCGTTCTTACGCAGACGACGATTCTACCGAAACTGTGCTTATCAATGGTGTTGTGGAAGTAACGCTAAAAGGGCAGGAGGAGCGGAAAGTTGTGCTTCGGCCAGATCACAAGATTCGATGGAGTGCTCATGAACCAGCCGGTCTCCAGGCTACGCCGCGGACGGAGACCATCCCGGTAACAGACGTGGTGCGTAACTCCGGAGGGGACATTCCGGAAACGGGCTGGATCCACAACAAACTGATTTTTGAAAATGAACCACTTTCGTCTATTGCTGTGAAACTGGAGCGCTGGTTCGGCGTACAGGTGGTGATAGCGGATGAAAGCGTACGCAACTACAGGTTTACGGGCACTTTTGAGCAGGAGGGCCTGGCAGAGGTACTGGAGGTGTGTCGCGAATCACGGCATTTTTCTTACAGGATTACTGCAGGCGAACACCCGGTTGTCACTATTTTCTAAGAAAAACAAGGCAAATGCTGGAACATTTGCCTGTTTGGCTAAATCAATGAAACAGTCCGTTGGAAGGGTGCTGTTTCATATTATTAATCTAAAACCCAAGCTAAGTTATGAAAAAGCTTCATGACAGGGGAGAGTATTTTGGCTCGCCTCCGTTAACAAAATTCCTACGAGTAATGAAACTAACTGCTGTATTCCTATTGGGTAGCCTGATGACTGTCACTGCAAACAGTTATTCACAGAACACCCGCATTACTTTATCCCTGAACAACGTTAAGCTGACCCGGCTTTTCAAGGCCATTGAAGCGGAATCCGGGTACAGGTTCGCCTATAGTAACGATATTATACCGGGTGGCCACCTGGTGAACGTACAGTTCAAAGATATGCCCGTTACCGAAGCGCTCGGCAGGATATTATCGCCTGTAAACCTGAAATACCGGTTCATCGAAGAAACCGGCGTCATCATCGTTTCCGGGAAAGCACCTTCGCCCGGGAAAGAGACCGCGGACCGGATCGTGACCGGGAAAGTTACCAACGAGGAGGCCGAAGCTTTGCCCGGGGTTACCGTCCACGTGAAAGACCGAAAGATCGGTACGACCACGAACGCAGAAGGCGCTTTTTCCATCAGTATGCCCGAAGGCACGAATGTGCTCGTATTGTCGTATGTCGGGATGGAAACGCAGGAGGTAGAGGTAAACGGGAAAAACAACCTGGAAATCCGGATGAAGAACGCCGGCACCACCATCAACGACGTGGTGGTGGTGGGATACGGTTCCAATACCAAACGCAACGTGCTGCAAAGCGTGAGTACCGTGGCCGGCGCCCAGCTGGCCGAAATTCCCGTGGCTACCCTGTCACAATCTTTGGCCGCCCGTGCGCCGGGACTATTTGTGACTGCTGGGGGAGGGAAGCCTGGCCGCTCCTCCAGCGTGCGCATCCGGGCCTATGACGGCATCGGTTCCGCATTACCTCCCCTTTACGTAATCGATGGAGTTATCGTGGATCAGCTCGCTTTTGACGGGTTGGACGCAACGGAAGTGGAAAACATCTCTATCCTCAAAGATGGCGCCGCCGCAGCCGTGTACGGCGTGCGCGGGGCCAACGGGGTGATCGTGGTCACTACCCGGAAAGGTATCGCTGGCCCGCCGAAAATCAACTTCCTCTCCAGTTACAGTATCGACGAGGCCACCAAAGTGCCGGAGATGCTCAGCGCTTATGACCAGGCTGTATTTATCAACGACTATATCCGCCATACTGATCCCAATTGGCAATCCAGCCCGGCTTATTTCGCACAAGATGAGCTCGATTACTGGAAAAGCAACAGTGTCAACCTCCTGGATAAATATTTCAAGCGGCCGCAAGAACTGCGCAACACGCTGAACCTATCCGGCGGAGGGGAGAAAGCCACTTATTTCGTGAGTGGTACCTATTACAATGGTAAAGGCTCCTTCAATAACATCGAATACCAGAAATACAATTTACGCGCCCGCATCGACGCACAGGTAAGCAAAGACCTCTCCGTGTCCGTCAATCTCAATTCAGACATCCGTAAGGACCAGAAACCTTACTGGCGGTACGATAACGACAACGATGATATGACCGATTTGTACAGCGGCCTTCTTCAGCAGGGCAAAATGAAGGAGGATTATATCACTGTCGATGGTAAGAAATACCCGGTCGGTAATTTCACGAATTGGCACCCAGGTGAAGTCGTGAACAGCAGCAGAAGTTATAACCGGAAGCGATGGAATAATTACCAGGCCCTGCTGGACGTCACTTACCGCATTCCTGGCGTGAAGGGGCTGAAAGCCCGGGGCTCATTCGCCTATTACAACAGGAGCGACTTTCGCAAGGAGCTGAATCTGCCTTATACGCTCTACCTTTTCAAAAGTACCGGCAGCAAGCAGCACCTCGTCAGCAACGAACTCGACCCTGGTAAAATCTGGGACCAGAATGCAGGCAACTGGCTCCGCGAATCCTATGCTACCAGCAATTTCTACCAACTGAACCTCTACCTCGATTACGCCCGTTCCTTCGGTAAGCACAACATCTCGGCCACCGCCGTTTATGAACAGAGCGAAACGAATGACGACAATTTCTTTGCGCGGAACCAATATTTACTTGCGGGCGACCTTGACCAGCTATCGCTGGGCAGCAGCGATCCGAAGGATTTCAGCTTGGGCGGCGGGGAGTTCGATGAAGGCCGGTTGGCAGGGCTTGGCCGCGTGATGTATGATTATGCCGGGAAATATTTGCTGGAAACGGCTTTCCGGTATGAAGGATCCCGCTATTTCATTCCTTCAAACCGCTATGCCTTCTTCCCGTCAGTGTCCGTAGGCTGGCGCATCAGTGAAGAACGCTTCTTTAAAGACAACATCCGTTTCATAAACGACCTGAAACTCCGCGGTTCATGGGGAATGACCGGTCAGGAGCCCCGTTTCAACACTGATGGCTCCATCAACAAGCAATTGCAATGGGAGCAATATTACCGCAAGGTAAACGGCGCTTTCTTTGGCGGGCTTTCCAATGGCATTAAGATAGGTACGTTACCGAACGAAGACATCACCTGGGCGAAGAAACGTTCGCTAGAATTTGGCGTGGACGCACAATTGCTTAACCGGAAAGTCACTTTATCTGCCACACGCTTCCTGAACCGACGGTCAGACATCCTGACGAGCCGCCAGCAGTCTATCCCCACCACCTTCGGTGCATCGTTGCCGCTGGTGAACTACGGGATTGTGGAATCCAGCGGGTATGAGTTGGAGATCGCTTACCGCAATACACTGTCGAAGAATGTGGCTGTGCGCGCCTCATTCAATTACGGTTATGCCACCACGAAGCAGGTGCAGATCGATGAGGCTTCCAATATCCAGCCATACCAGTCACAACTGGGCCGCCCCGCCGGCGGGCTTTTCGCCCTTGTAGCCACCGATATTATCCGTACGCAGGCCGACCTGGACAAACTGCCGGCAGGGTACACCATCAACGGAGCGCAGCCGAGGCTGGGCATGCTGAACTTCAGGGATATCCGCGGCGCAACATCAGACAAACCAGATGGAAAAATTGATGATAATGATAAGGAATTCGTCGCAAACTATTCCACACCGCCCTCTACCTTCGGTATCGCCGCCGGCATCACCTGGAAAGGATTATCGGTGGACGTGTTGGTACAGGGAGTAGGTAATTATTACAGATTCAGGATGACCATGAACAATGCACAGTGGATGGAGCAGGGTGCCACCAGCGCGGCGTTCTGGAAAGATCACTGGACGCCGGAGAACCCGAATGCAGCTTATCCCATTTACGGTAACTACGGTGGAACAAACGGTGAATCGACTTTCTGGATGGACAATGCTTCCTTCGTCCGGTTGAAGAATCTGAATATTGGGTGGGTATTGCCTTCAAGGGTCATGAAACGGACGTTGCTGAAAGATGCACGTATTTTCTTCAATGGCTCCAACTTGTTCCTACTCAAGGACAAGATTAAATGGTACGATCCGGAAGGAACCATGAAAGCCTATCCCATCAACCGCAACTACACCTTCGGCATTAACCTGACGCTGTAAAACCATAACTAGCTTATCATGAATAAAATAAAATACTATATATTACTACTCTTTATTGTTGCATTGCCTGCACTACAAACCGGCTGTACAAAAGTACTGGACAAACCTGACCTGGACGCGATCTCCGAAGGAAAGGTTTGGTCAGACATCAACCTGGCCACTGCTTTCCTCAACCGCCTTTATACGGACGCGATGCCGTCATGGGCGAGAAACTCATCGAGCCCGGAAGCTATTAACGCTTCCAATGCATCTTCCGAATCCGATGAAAGTGGTGGAGCGGATGACATGATGTACGGGCAGATGACGATAAATTCCGTCGATATCTGGCATTACGAGACGCTACGGAGCATCAACCTGCTTTTGAAACGGGTACCTGCTGCGCCATTCACTCAGGCAGACAAGAACAATCTGATCGGGCAGGCTTTGTTCCTTCGTGCATGGTTGTACTGGCAGATGGTATCCTTGTACGGCGGTGTGCCCCTTATCCTGGAACCCCAGGAACTCAATGGCGACCTGAACGTGCCGCGCAGCAAAACCTCCGAATGCATCGCCCGTATCACCAAAGACCTGGACGATGCCGCCCCGCTGTTGCCCAACATCTGGAGCGATGAAGAGGTAGGGCGCATTACAAAAGGCGCTGCCATGGCCCTGAAAGGCCGAGTGCTGTTGCATTACGCCTCGGAACAGTTTAGCCCTGCCCAAAATGCCGACCGATGGTTACAGGCATTACAGGCCAACAAAGCGGCGCTGGATACGCTTGTCAAGAGCGGCAAAGCACTGATGCCCGACTTCGGCGGCCTCTGGTTCGTGGAAGGCAACGCGAACACCGAAGCTGTGATGATCACCCGTTTCAACAATCCTGGCCGCACCCATAGCCGCGATGCTGCCGTGCGCCCGCTGGATGAAGCATCAAACTATACTGGCGGCGACCAGCCCACGCTGGACCTGGTTAATGCTTTCCCGATGAAAAACGGCCTGCCAATTACAGCTCCGGGATCCGGGTATAATGCACAGGCCTACTGGCTCAACCGTGATCCGCGCTTTGCCGCTACTATCGCGTGGAATGGTGTGTTGTGGCAGCTTTCCGGGAAGAGTGGGCGCATTCAGTGGAATTTCGCCGGAAGCATCTCGTCTGGCAGCACTGCCACCGGGTTTTACTGCCGGAAAGCCGTCAACGAAACTTACAAACGGGCCGAAACTGAAATCAGCGGAACAGACTGGATCGAGATACGGTTGGCAGAAGTAATGATGAATTATGCGGAGGCCGCCAACGAAACCGGCAATACCGCCGCGGCATACGAAGTATTGAAAGCGATCCGCAAGCGCGCTGGCATCGATGCCGGCGGCAACGAACTGTACGGCCTGACTTCGGGACTTGATAAAAGCGGGATGCGCACCGCCATTCTCCTGGAGCGCAGGTTGGAGTTTGCATTCGAAGGCAAGCGTGGGAAGGATCTTCGCCGCAGGCGGCTCTATGGCCAGCTAAACGGTACCAAGCGCAAAGGGCTCCGTATCACCCTTACCGGTTTCGGCGGAGACAAAAATGCATTCTACACTGCTTATGCTGCCGGCAGCGTAAATCTCAATACACAATACAATCAATATTTCAACGAACAGGTGATCGACGTGGACCTGTTGAACGTGATCAATTTCCGTGATAATTATTATTTCGCTGCCATCCCAAGAACGCACCTCGAAAAGAACCCGAAACTCCAGCAAACAAATGGATGGGACGGAGGGACCTTCGATCCGTTACAATAATGCCTGCGGCGGCCCGTGCGAGCGGGCCACCGTTATTTTTAAAAAAAAACAGCCGCCAGGATGAAAAGAATTATAATGATGATGACTGCTGCAGTCATGCCTTTTAGATTACAGTAATACCTTGCAATTTTCAATGACTACAACTAAAGCTAACACAAGGTTAACATTTCTTGACACCTATCGTGGGTTTGTCATGTTCCTGATGATGGCAGAAGTGCTCAAATGCCGGGAAGTATCTGAAAACCTTCCCGGAAGCCATTTCTGGCAATTCCTGGGCCATCAGCAATCTCATGTGGAATGGAGAGGCTGCGTGCTGCACGATCTTATTCAGCCTTCCTTTTCGTTTCTTGTAGGAGTTGTGCTACCTTATTCAATAGCTGGCCGCCTGGCAAAGGGAAACAAGTTTTCTGCTATGTTCTGGCATGCCGTTAAAAGGTCGCTGGCATTGATTATACTGGGAATATTGTTACGCTCGCAGTGGCGCAGTCAAACCTATTTCACCTTTGAAGATACGTTAAGCCAGATCGGACTAGGATATCCCATACTATTTCTATTAGGATTTCGAAATAAAAAAGTGCAGATCACCTCATTGATCATTATCCTTGTGGGGTATTTTGTTGCCTTCGCTTTATATACTCCCGCACAGGACGGTTTAAATTATTATCAACCCGGAGTGCCTGCAGGCTGGGAAGAGAATGCAGCAGGCTTTGCCGCTCATTGGAATAAAAACGCTAACCTGGCCTGGCGCTTCGACACATGGTTCCTGAACCTTTTTCCGAGAGAAAGGGCCTTTTTATTCAATGGAGGTGGATACGCTACTTTAAGCTTCATTCCTACCCTTGGAACAATGATATTGGGGTTATTAGCAGGCAATTATTTAAAGGAAAACAAGGGTAATACCGCTACGCTTAAAACCTTTCTGATCGCCGGCATTATAGGAATTGTATCCGGATTAATACTGGATAGAGCAGGTATATGTCCCAACGTGAAAAGAATATGGACCCCTACATGGGTATTGTACAGCGGCGGCTGGTGCTTTCTTATCATGTCGGTTTTTTATTGGATGATGGAGGTGATGAAATGGCATAAACCGTTTACATGGCTGGTTGTTATTGGCACCAATTCAATTGTTGCATACGTGATGGCCGATACCGCGACTGCTTATTTTACAGGATTCTTCAGAACGCATATTGGTGAACAAAATCTCATTGTATGGGCTGCACAATACAAACCCTTTGCAGAAGGGCTGCTTGTGCTGATTGTGGAATGGCTGATCCTGTATTGGCTGTACAGAAAAAAAATATTTATCCGGATATGATCAGGCTATTTTTCCCTATACCATCAATTATTTTATCATGAATGATGCCTGGATGCTTAACAATTTTGTAATAAAAGAAAGAACAATGAAGGCTGAATATTTCAAGACAGGAGTTTTTGTACTTGTCGTATTGATAGCAACAAGCAGTCAAACCTTTTCACAAAAAAAATTGAGGACCTCAGGAGAAAGTAGCACTGCCAGGGTGGTGTTTCCTACAGCCCGCCAGGTTGAATGGGCGGACGCCGAAGTAGGGGCATTGATCCATTTCGATATCAGTGTATTTGAACCATCCTACAACTGGCGGCAGGCATGGGGCTATCATCCTGATCCAAAGATTTTCAATCCTGCTGAATTGGACACGGACCAGTGGGTAAAAGCTGTCAAAGACGCGGGAGCGAACTATGCCGTTCTGGTAGCGAAACATTGCACCGGGTTCAGCCTCTGGCCTACGAAAGCCCATGATTATAGTGTGGTCGCTTCTCCCTGGAAGAACGGGAAAGGAGACATAGTGGCCGATTTTATAGCCTCCTGTAAAAAATATGGCATTAAACCAGGCATCTATGCCAGCGCAGCCGCAAACGGCTATTTCAAAGTAGACAATCCCGGGTTGGTCATCACCGGAGACAGCATTGCGCAGAAAGCATACAACAAAGTAGTAGAGACCCAACTTACAGAACTATGGTCAAACTATGGTGATCTTTTTGAGATTTGGTTCGATGGAGGCGTTCTGCCAGAATCCAAAGGAGGGCCCGATATCGTACCCATCCTGCAGCAAAAGCAGCCTGACGCAATAGTTTTTCAAGGCCCCTACGGCACCAAAAACCTGATACGCTGGATAGGCAATGAAGAAGGGCTGGCCGCTTATCCTTCCTGGGCAACGGCGGACAGCACTACCAAGGCTGACGGAACGGTAGTTGTTGAAGGCTTGCATGGAAACCCCAATGCACCCATCTGGTGTCCTGGCGAGGCAGATGCCCCGCTACGTAAAAACTCGTCCTGGGAAGGAGGATGGTTTTGGAAAAAAGGCCAGGACCATATGATCAACTCCCGGGAAGAAATGATCCACAAATATTATCACAGTGTAGGCCGTAATACCAACCTGCTGATAGGCGTGGTAGTGGACACACGGGGGCTCGTGCCGGATGCGGACGTCAAAGCCCTGAAAGCCTTTGGCGACGAAGTAAAGAGAAGATTCGGAACCAGCCTTGCAGAGACGCATGCGAAAGGGTCCGAAGTGGTGTTAAAATTTGACGCACCTGCCAGAATAAACCATGTGGTGATCATGGAAGAAATCGCCAATGGGGAGAGAATAAGGAAGTACAAGGTGGAAGGCATGGTAAATGGAGCGTGGAAGTTACTTGCCGAGGGCGAAAGCGTGGGCCATAAACGGATACAGCAATTTGAGCCTGTAGTAGTAAGCAGGCTGCGATTAATCATCCCCCAGTCCACTGCTTTACCTGAAATTAAAAAACTGGCAGCATATTATGTTGAACAGGCTGGTCTATAAGTTGACCCCTGATTGCCGGAACAAAGAATTCCGGACTTTATTTTATCACCGCTGCTCTTAAAACCATTAATATGATATTTAATCGCGAAGCAAATAAGGAGCTTCTTAAGAAAGAGAATCGTAAGTATAATAGCATCGCAATTGCAAAAATTTTGTTGATACTGTTTATTGGCTGGTTCCCCTATTCCATTAAAGCGCAAAACATGGATGAAATGTGGGATAAAAATTCCACAGCCAAAGAGCACCCCAATATTCAATGGTTTAAGGACGCTAAATTCGGGCTCTTTATCCATTGGGGATTGTATTCCCAACTGGCGGGCAAATGGAATAACAAAAGATATTATGGCAGTGGTGAATGGATCATGTTTCAGGCCGGGATACCTGTTAAGGAATATGAGCAGGTAGCGAAAGAGTTTAATCCGGTAAATTTCAATGCTGATGAATGGGCCCAGCTGGCGAAAGATGCAGGCATAAAATACATGGTGATAACCGCTAAGCACCATGAAGGGTTTGCCATGTATGATTCTAAAGCCAGTGATTTTAATATCGTGGAAGCTACGCCCTATAAAAAAGATCCCATGAAAGCATTGGCCGATGCAACAAGGAAAAGAGGAATAAAATTTGGTTTTTATTACTCTCAATTTGTTGACTGGCATGAACCCAATGGCGCAGGAAATGAAAGGGACTTTGACGAGAGCAAAAAAAATTACCAGTTATACTACGATCAAAAAGCAATCCCGCAATTGAAAGAATTACTCACCGGGTACGGCCCTTTGGGTATTGTATGGTTCGATCTGCCCGGCGGGCTTACAAAAGCGGAAACACAAAAGTTGATTGACAGCCTGCACGCATTGCAACCGCAAAGTTTATTCAGCAGCCGCGTAGGTCAGGGACTTGGGGATTACAAGGATTTTGGGGATTCGGAAGTGCCGCCGGTTCCTATTAAAGGGGCATGGGAATCCATATACACGCATAATGATTCGTGGGGCTACATCGAGCACGATATGAATTTCAAAACTTCAACAGAAATCATACAGTTACTGGCGAATGTTGCCTCGAAAGGCGGCAATCTTATGTTGAATGTAGGGCCTGACGGGAAGGGAAACATTCCTTTTTATTCAATAAAATATTTAAAAGAAACAGGCAAATGGCTAGCCGTAAACGGCGAAAGCATTTATGGTACCACATACGGGTTTATTCCGGCCCAACCCTGGGGCGTTACAACTGCAAAACCAGGCAAATTATTCCTGCATGTTCTTAACAAGCCCCAAAATGGAAAACTCCTCGTACCTGATTTTACGAACCAGGTAAGCAATGTATATGCATTAGACGGGAAAAGAAAGCTCAACTTCAAGCGAAATGACAAAGACATTGTCATTGATATTCCTTCTTCAACCGGGGCAACAGCAAACAATGTTCTTGTAATTGAATATAGTGGTGCGCCTCCTGCTTATAATGCCACTTCTCCTGTTACTGTTTCCCAGCAATATGAAACGAATAGAGTAGATGCGATTTTTTCAACAAACAGTGGTAAAGCCAAAACTACAAGCCTCGGCTATAGCCATTATTTCGGGGACTGGAAACATGCAACCTGTGTTACCTCGATGGCAACACCTGACGATGCCGCTACTTTTCAAATTCGTATTACTGATCCCGGAGACTATAAAGTAATACTGGAGTATGCTTGTTCGCCGGCAAACGCAGGGCAGGAAGCCAGCCTGGAAATGGCCGGGGAAAAATTTTTTTTCAAAACATTGCGTACGTCCGAATACAGCAATGGTGCACCCTTGCTGTTCATTCAACACCCCGTTGCGATTACTAAAATCGAAAGGACGGGTGTTTATAGCATTACCATTCGCCCAGACCAGAAAGGGAGTGAGTTGTTTAAATTAAAAAGGGTAATACTGGAACCTGCAAAATAACAGGGACTGAAGAATGGGATAAATGGGATAGTTTAAACGGTTGGATATTTGGAAGATGATAAATTATTATAAGATAGTTGAAAGATAAAAAGTAATCCGCTGTTGAAAGATATCCCGGGTGCCGTGCTGCTAACGTATGTAAATTCATTTGTCAATTATTATAAGTGTTTAGGCTATGAGAAAATATTTGTTTTTCATATTATTGATAGCTTTCGGGAAAAACACCACTGCGCAGGAAAAGGAGGTGATTGCCTATTTGGCGGAAAAATCCATTCCTATCCATACGGTTGCGCCGGGTGATAATTTTGATGATCTCCAACCGCTCGGGAAAATCTGGAAGGGTAAACGTATCATAGGCGCCGGAGAGGCAACGCATGGCAGTAAGGAATTTACAGAAGTAAGGCACCGCTTGTTTAAATTCCTGGTAACAGAAATGGGCTTTAAAACTTTGGCTATCGAGGCCGATTATGCTGCTGTCCGGCGCGTCAATGAGTATGTAATATATGGGAAAGGTACCAGCTTGCAGGCCCTGGAAGCAATTGGCGTCTGGATTTATTATACACGGGAATGGTTATCCCTGTTGGAATGGATGAGCGCTTTTAATGCTGGTAAAGCGGATGCTGACAAAATAAGGTGCTATGGGTTTGATATGCAATCGGAACGGCCGGCCCTTCAAAGCATTGCCATGCAACTCAAACAATTTAGCCCAGGAGATTACGCCGGTAAGTTTAAGGCGCTTGAAACACTTGAATTCACTGGAAAGCAGCTTGAGCCAAAAGACAGATCCACCATCAATGACCTGCTAATTTCCGTACAGCAATATATATCAACGCACGGGGAAAAACTACTTGACAGTCTGGGTGCCGATGGATATGCTACCCTCAGGCATGACCTGGATATTGTTAAACAGTGCCTGAGTCAGTATGAAACCAGTGATGTATATACCGCCGTGGGCATCAGGGATAAATCAATGGCCGCTAATATTAAATGGATAGCAGATCAGCGACCGGGAAATGAAGGAATTTTTGTATGGGCACATAACGGCCATATCAGCAAGGACAGTTCACTGTCTTTCCTGCACTGGATGGGATCTTATCTGAAACAATATTTCGGGGACAGCTATTATGCCCTGGGGCTGAGTTTCAACAAAGGAGGCTTCCGCGCTTCGAACTATTTCGCGGTAGTTAATTTTACAACGGGCCCTGCTGAAAAAGGTTCCAGCAATGAGCTTTTTGCATCCGTTGGCAAACCCATTTTCTTTGTAGACATTCCTACTGCCTCGCGGGAAAGTAAACCTGCGGAAAATTTTTTTCAAAGACGTATTGCCGCTAGAAATATTGGTGGATTGTATGTTCCTGGCAACGATGTTCCCTATTATCTTCAATCCCCACTCGGTCAATACTATGATGGTATTTTGTTTATAGACGAGGTTAACGCGGCTATTCCCGCCAGGCAACAGTTCTTCGGGGCGCTTGGATATATGTTGGATGGCAAAAAGTACCAGGGGAAAATCATCCGGCTCACCGCAAAAGCCATTAATCACCATCCGCCGGATACCGCTAATCTGACAATTACAAAACTGGAGGCCAATAGCCAGCGCCGGAAATTTATTGATATCCTTGAACCCGCCTGGAAAGATTATGAGATTAAAGATACCATCACCGCCACAACTAGCAATATTATGGTGACCATCGGCGTAACGGGCCAGGGTGGGAAAATTTGCCTGGATAGTGTACAACTGGAAGTATACAATAAAAATAAGTGGGAGCCCATTACAGCTAGCACCGCTGCCGGGGATTTGGACGATCAGAAAAGCGGATGGCGGAAAATAAATATCAATGCGCAAATTTCTATCTTTCATGATGACAAAAACAAATCTCATCCTGTCATTTGCATCCGGAATGACTAGTGTAACATTCTGTATGTTACCGGGCTATTGTTTTGTGTCAGAACCCGCCATGAAAAAAGGTTTTAGTATGATGGCATGGCTGGAGAGGCAAAGGAATACAGCTTCCATTGCTCAATCAAAAGAAAAGTAAGTACAATGATTTTTAACAATAGTTATCAAATTGAGTACAGATGAAAAGACTTGCGATAGTAATATTACTCCTTTCTTATTTTAAAGGATTTGCACAACCCATGACAGCATCAAACCGCGTTGACTGGTTTAAGGAAGCAAAGTTTGGTTTGTTTATTCATTGGGGATTGTACAGCATACTGGAAGGGAGCTACAATGGACATACACTGCCGGATAAAAGCTTTGCTCAAGGCGACAGCTGGTATGCCGAATGGATACAACAAAGGCTGGAAGTGCCCCGGGATGCGTATCGTGAACTGGTAAAAAAATTTAATCCTGAAAAATTCGATGCCGATACGTGGATAAGAGAAGCTAGAGATGCAGGCATGAAGTATTTTGTGATAACCGCCAAACATCATGATGGTTTTGCGCTATGGGATTCCAAAGTGTCTGCATATGATCTTGGGAGTACTTCCTACAGAAAGGACATTTTGGGTGAGTTGGTAAAAGCCTGCAGGAAATATGGTTTAAAATATGGCTTTTATTACTCCCACTGCCAGGATTGGGACCACCCTGGCGGAGCCATACCAAACTGGATGCCCCGGAAAACGGATTCACAGTTTGAACAATATTGGGTTCAAAAATGCCTGCCGCAAGTAGAGGAACTTATTACACTATACAGCCCGGATATGTTTTGGTTTGACACATGGGGAGATGCACAGGAGAAAACTTTTATTTCAGATAAGAGGCGGGATCAACTAATAACATTAATAAGAAAACTAAGCCCCAAAACACTCATTAACGGCAGGATATCATGGCTGAGCCCCGGCAAGGATATTGATTTTCTGGAAATGATGGACAATCAATACCCGGCAGAACAACAAAAAATTCCCTGGCAAACACCTGCCACAATGGTAAATTCGTGGGGATGGCATGCGAAAGATTATGAATGGAAGCCGGCAAAAGAAATGGTCGGCTTTCTTGTAAGCAACGCAGCCAAAGGCGGAAATTACCTGTTGAATATTGGCCCCAAACCGGATGGGACTTTTCCGGCAATGGCCATTCGCCGTCTTCGGGAAATTGGCGGGTGGATGGCAACCAATTGCGATTGTATTTATGGCACCACTCCCCTTCTATTAAAAGCGTCCCCAAATGTTTGCTTTACGCAAAAGGCAATCAATGGCAATACAATTGTGTATGCTTCTATCATATATCCACTGATAGATAATAAACTCATTCTTCCCTTTACACCTGATAAAATTGCCTCTTGCCAGATGTTAGAGACCGGGATGCCTCTCAAATTCGAAAGTAGTAACGGCGCTGATGTCTCAATTTTATTACCGCCAGGCATTGCTGCAATGCAAGATGGCGTACAGGTTATTCAAATAGAACTAAAATGAGTATTCCTGTTTCACTGGTTTCATGTGTCCACATCAGTTGGGATTTGGACCGTTGATGATGTCCTATAACGCTTCAGCCGGTTGCCTTCACTAGTGAGAAGGGCAGCCACTACAGGTCAACCCAAAAGGTAGAAAAGGGATAATTATCACTGCATGCATGAATATCCACATAATGAGAAAGAATTGTTGCGGCGCATTGCCCGGGGCGATGAGGCCGCCTTCCGTATAATATTCGACCTCTACCGGCAGCGGCTGTTTGTATTCGCCTTGCAGATATCCCACTCCGTGGTGGAAGCGGAAGAGATCGTACAGGACATCTTTATGAAACTCTGGGAGAACCGCAAGGCCATCGCCGAAGTGGAATACCCCCGGAAATATATTTACACCATGGCCCGCAACCGGGCGGTGGACCTGCTGTGCAAAATTGCCCGCGACCAAAAGCTCAGAACAGCAGCATGGGTAAACCTGTCGCAGGACCACCGGAACCTTACCGAAGAGCTGTTGAATGAAAAAGAAAGCCGTGAACTGATCAGCGAAGCAGTGGCCTCCCTGACCGAAAAAAAACAAGCCATCTTCCGCCTCAGCCGGCAGGAAGGGCTCAGCCACCAGGAAATTGCGCGGGAAATGAGCCTCTCTGTACAAACCGTTAAAAATATCCTCACCGAAATACTCAGACACATCAAAATTCACCTGCAGCAGCATTCCGAGCTGCTGGCCATCGCTTTCTTAATACAGGCGGGGTATGAGATTTTCTGATCCCTCCCGAAATTCACTTTATCCTGATCTCCTCCGGAAATCTGCCCCGCTTCAAAAAAATCACCTTTCCACCGGTACTATCGTCTTTCACAACAGTCTGTATTCATGTATTGAAATCCATAACCCCAAATTACAAAGGGATGATGCAAAGACCGGACAGGCCGGCCTGGTTATTTAAACAATATGTAAGCGGCAAATGTACCGAAGCCGAAACGGAAGAATTTTTCAGGTATGCAGCTGACCCTGCATATAAAGATACGCTGGATACCCTTGTATACCTGTACCTGGAAGAATTATCCATATCAGGAAATATGCCACCTATAGACTGGGACTATATGTATAACCGTATTGTATCCCCTCCCCGTGTCAAGCCAATCCGCAACCAGTTATGGCGGCGGTTGGCCGTGGCCTCATCGCTGCTGCTGGTGCTGTCGGCAGCGGCCTGGTTATTATGGCGCAGCAGTGTGAGCCTCCCTCAAATGGGCACAACGCAAGCGCAACACAAAGTGGCCCCCGGCGGCCAGCACGCCCTGCTCACCCTTTCAGATGGCACCGTTATTCCGCTGGACAGTGCGGCCAATGGCACACTGGCCAGGCAGGGCAATGTGAACATTCTGAAGCTGGACAGCGGCCGGCTGGCATACAGCGCTGCTGCTTCCAAAACTGTAGACGCCCCCACATTCAATATACTGACCACACCCCGGGGCGGACAGTTCAGGGTGATATTGCCGGATGGCAGCAGGGTATGGCTGAATGCCGCCTCATCTATCCGCTTCCCTACAACTTTTATCGGCAAAGAAAGAAGAGTTGAGCTGAGCGGCGAAGCATACTTTGAAGTAGAGGAAGATAACAACATGCCTTTTATAGTGGGGCTGAACGGGGAAGGGCAGGTACTGGTGCTGGGCACTCACTTTAATATTAATGCCTATAACGATGAAGGGCTGCAGAAAACTACCCTGCTGGAAGGCGCCGTGTTGGTAACTGCAGGGGGCCACCGCCAGATGCTGCGGCCTGGAGAACAGGCGCAGGTACAGCCTGCCAATGCCTCCGCAGGCATTACCGTCAGGCAAACGGATGTTGAAGAGGTACTGGCATGGAAGAACGGCTACTTCCAGTTCAACCAGGCCGACCTCAGGGCCGTTATGCGCCAGTTAGCCCGTTGGTATGACGTAGAGATCAGTTATGAAGGCTCTGTCCCTGAAAGTAAGTTCTGGGGCGACATTTCACGGGAAGCCAACATCACGGATGTTTTAAAAGTATTGGAAAAAAGCGGTGTACACTTCAGGTTAGAAGGGAAAAAGATCATTGTAACACAGTAATGCGTATCCTATTTTTCACCTTAAAATACTTTCAACCACGGCCACAAAAATTTAACCACGAAAAAAAACAACGTCAGCTCAAAAAAGAATCCTGCCCCGGCGCAACGCCGGAACAGGATTGGGCGGGTACTGCTGCTACAGTACCCGCCTGAAGGGTAATCAAACACGTCATGTAACTGAACAATTATTAAATCACCCAAAATCAAAAGTATGGTTTTAAATGCCCGGCGCCAAAACATCCCTGTCGCACAGTTCCCGCATGTTATTCCACCTGGATCAGGTACTGGGGGCCATAGGGGATACCCTCGTCTGCGTAAACTCCTGATGATGAAGCTAACTGCACTCTTATTGTTCACCACCTGTTTGCATATGCATGCGGCCGGCTACGTGCAACAGGTTACTATATCCCTGGAAGAAACCCGGCTGGAAATAGTCATAAAGATGTTAAAAAAACAGACCGGCTACGCTTTTTTCTGCGACTATGCCCTGTTGAAACAGGCCCGGCCGGTCAGCATCCATGTAAAAGAAATGCCGCTGCCCGAAGCGCTCCTCGAGTGTTTTGAAAACCAACCCCTCACGTATGCCATTGTAGGCAAAACAGTGGTGATACAGCCCAAAGCCATACCCCGGAATCGGAATGCGGAAGAAACAACGCCGGTTGAAATGGTAATAAAGGGCAGGATCACAAATGAAAAAGGTGAGGCGCTGCCCGGCGTTACTATTCAGGTAAAAGGCACCGACAAGGGTGTGATCACCAATGATAACGGCGAGTACGCCATTACCGTCCCGGACGAAAAAGTCGTGCTGATGGTATCGTTTGTAGGATATGAAAAAGTGGAAATGCCGGTGGGCGGCAGAGTCAAATTAGATATCACCTTGAAACCAGCCAACACAGGTGTAAATGAAGTGGTGGTAACTGCTTTCGGGAAAAAGCTGCGGCGGGAGGCCGTAGTGGGCTCTGTTGCCACCATTCAGCCGGAGAAATTGCGGATCCCGGCCAGTAACCTTACCAATGCGCTGGCTGGCCAGGTGGCTGGTGTTATCGCGTTCCAGCAGAGCGGACAACCCGGTCTCGACAATTCCAGTTTCTTTATCAGGGGAGTGACCACATTCGGTTACCGTCAGAACCCGCTTATTCTGATAGATAACGTGGAATTGACCACGAATGACCTGGCCCGCCTGCAGGTGGAAGATATAGAAAGCTTTTCTATTTTAAAGGACGCCAGCGCCACCGCATTGTACGGCGCACGGGGCGCCAACGGCGTGATCCTGGTAACCACCAGGTCCGGCAAGGAAGGCCGCGCAAAAATAAACCTCCGGCTGGACCAGTCGTTCTCCGGGCCTACCAAAAGCATTGAGCTGGCTGATCCCATCACCTACATGCGGATGTACAACGATGCAGTGATGACCCGCGATAACAAAGCTATTCCCTTTTATACAGAGGATGACATTTATAACCGCACCCAAACGATTGCAAACGCTCCCGGCAGCAATAAGTATGTTTACCCGGTAGTGGACTGGCAGGATATGTTGTTCAAAAAAAGGGCCACCAATCAACGGGCCACCATCAACGTGAGCGGTGGCGGGCCCATCGCGCGGTACATGGTCTCCGCGTCTGCAAGCAACGACAACGGGATATTGAAGCGTAACCCCATGAACAATTTCAACAACAATATCAATTATAAGAATTACCAGCTACGTTCCAACGTAAATATCAATATCTCAAAGAATACGGAGGTGGTGGTAAGGTTGTGGGGCAATTTCAATGATTACAGCGGGGCCATTACCCAGGACGCTTCCTTTTCCACAGACCTATACAGGATGGCTATGCGTACCAGCCCAGTGCTGTTCCCTGCTTTCTATGAGCCGGACTCTGCTAACCTGAAAGCGCAGCATATTTTATTTGGCAACAATCCCGGCAATGCCAACAATACAAGTAACGTCGGGTATCAGAACCCCTACGCGGAGATGCTCAGGGGATATAAAAGGTTTTCCGAATCCAGGATGTCCGCTACGCTGGAACTGAACCAGCAACTGGATATGCTCGTTCCCGGTTTGAGCTTCCGCGGCTTTTTCACTACTAACAGGTTTGCCTATTTCGCCAACCAGATGGCATATAATCCATTCTATTACATGATATCGCCGGATAAGTATGACCGTTCCACTAATACCTATACGCTGCGTTGGCTCAATGCCGCCACCAACAGCGATCCTTTACCTACAGAGTACCTGAACTTCACCGCCCTGAACACCAACGCCAGCACCTTCGTGCAGTTCCAGGGGCAACTAGAGTATGATAAGAAACTGGGCGATCATAACATAGGCGCGTCGCTGAATGGCGTACGGCAACAATCGATGAACTCGCAGGCCAAGGAGTTGCTGACGGCACTGCCTTACCGGAACCTGAATATAGCAGGAAGGGCTTCCTATAATTATAAAAGTAAGTATTTCGTTGAGTTCAATGCGGGGTATAACGGTTCCGAGCGCTTTTCCAAAAATAACCGCTTTGGCTTCTTTCCCACCATCGGCGCTTCATGGATGGTTTCAAGAGAAGGTTTCTGGAATGGCCGTATCGCGGACATTGTCACCAGCCTGAAACTGAGGGGCAGCTATGGGTTAACAGGTAATGACGCTATCAGTGATCAAAGGTTCTTTTACCTGTCTGACGTAAATCTCCAGGGCGGCAACGGATCGTCTTTCGGGATGAATAACCAGTACTCCAGGCCTGGCGTAGCCATTAAAAACTATGAAAACAAGAATGTCACCTGGGAAAAAGCAAAGATAGCCAATGCCGCCATCGAACTGTCCTTGTTTGACAAACTGAATGTTGTTGCCGAATACTGGCAGCAGAACAGATCTAATATCCTGATGACCCGCTATATCCCGGCCAGTGCGGGTCTTGAAGCCAGTATCGCAGCCAATGTAGGCACTACAAAAATAAAAGGCCTTGACCTTACCGCCAATTACAGCCAGAAGCTTTCGGGCGGCGCCTGGGTGGAATTTATGTCCAATCTCACTTTCTCGCGGGGCAGATATGGAAAGTATGAAGAGCCCGCATACGCAGAGCCATGGCGCTATAAGGCCGGGTCCCTGCTTGGCCAGCAGTTCGGGTATATAGCTGAGCGCCTTTTCGTGGATGATAAAGAAGCCGCGGCGTCCCCTTCCCAGTTGTTTGGCGGGAGAGCTCCCAGGGGGGGCGATATCAAGTACAGGGACCTGAACGGGGACGGGGTGATCACCAATGCGGATATGGCTCCCATCGGGTTTCCCACCACACCGCAATTAGTATATGGGTTTGGCTTTTCTGCAGGATATAAATCATTTGACATCAATGCCCGTTTCCAGGGGCAGGGCCGTTCTTCTTTCTTCATTGACCCTAATGCTACCAGCCCGTTCATACCCGGCGATGGCGCAATAAGCGGGATCGCGCAGGTGCTGAAAGTATATGCCGACAGCTACTGGTCTGAAGAGAACCGGGATCTGTATGCCGTCTATCCCCGGCTGGGCACAAACCAAAATGAGATATCCAATAACCTGCAGACCAGTACATGGTGGATGCGTGACGGTAGTTTTCTCAGGCTCAAAATGGTGGAGATCGGTTATGCGCTTCCCGGGAGAATAGCCCGGAGGTTATCACTGAATTCCTGCAGGATTTTCCTGAGCGGCATGAACCTTCTCAATTTCAGCAAATTCAAATACTGGGATATAGAGCAGGGAGGGAACGCCTTCAACTATCCTTTACAGCGTGTTTATAATGTGGGTATTAACATAAACTTTTTATGAGAAGCAGCATGAAGATCAAAAATCATATAAATAACCGGCTGGCAGGCGTGTTGTATTTAACCCTGCTGCTTGCCGCCACATCGTGTGGCAAATACCTGGATGTGACGCCAGAGAATACAGGCACCATCGATTATGCGTTCCGGAACCGGAACGAGGCAGAGAACTACCTGTTTGCCTGCTATAACACATTGCAAAGCCTGGCCTCTAACATTGATGATCCGGGGTTCATCACCTCCGGGGAGCTGTATAAACATAGTTATGACGTAACCCTGAACACAAGAAATTTTTTACTGATCAGCGGCACACAGAACACTTCCTCTCCCATTCTTGATTACTGGACCGGGCAGAATGGAGGGAAGAACATCTTCCAGGGAATACGGCGCTGCAACATCATGCTGGAAAATATAGACAAGCCCATTGATCTTACGGCTTCTGAAAAAGAAAGATGGATGGCAGAGGTCAATTTTCTGAAGGCATATTACCATTTTTTCCTACTGAGGATGTATGGGCCTATACCTGTCATGGACAGGACAGAGGATATCAGCCAGCCTGTTGAGGTATTCCGTAATAAGCGGCAGCCGGTAGACAGCGTGTTCTCATACATTACTGGTCTGCTGGACAAAGCTATCCCGGGGCTGCCGCCGTCCATCTCCAATATAAACCAGGAGTTGGGCCGCATCACTAAAACCATCGCGCTGTCTGTAAAGGCGGAGGTGCTGGCTACGCAGGCAAGCCCGTTGTTCAATGGGAACCCTGACTATGCGAACTACAAGGACAAAGACGGCGTGGCGCTTTTTCCCGGCACAGCGGACAATTCCAAATGGCAAAGGGCGGCTGAAGCATGTAAGGCGGCTATTACGCAGGCAGAGGGACTGGGGTTGAAATTGTATTCCTTCATTGTTCCACCGGCTATTCCCAAGCTCAATGATTCGCTGAGGGTGCTGCTGAGCATCCAGAACGCAGTAACTGAAAGATGGGAGCTAAACAGTGAGCTGGTATGGGCACTGAACGGCGTATTCAGTCATCAGCAAAACTGCATACCACGTTTTAGCGCCAACGGGAATTATTTCAACGTGCCCGGCGATATATCTGTTCCCCTGGCTATTGCAGAACTGTTCTATACCAGGAACGGCGTTCCCATTGAAGAAGACAAAACATGGGATTACCCGAACAGGTTCGCATTCAAGGTGGCAGAGCCGGCGGACCGGTATTATTTGAAAGAAGGGTATTCCACCACGAGGTTCAATTTCGACAGGGAGGCCCGGTATTATTCGGATATCGGTTTCGACGGCGGCACATGGTTTGGCGCAGGGGTACTGAAACAGGAGGCCATGCTGTATGTGGCAGCAAAGAAAGGAAGCCTGTCAGGCGTGCAGGAATATGGCTATGCCAATGTTACCGGTTATTGGCCCAAGAAACTGGTACACTACATGACTGCTTACAATACCGATGGCGGATTGCAAAAAACTGATTTCCGGATGCCCAGGACACGCCTCGCGGACCTGTATCTTTTATACGCGGAATGCCTGAATGAAGCAAACGGGCCGTCGCAGGAAGCATATACCTATATCGATAAAGTACGGGCAAGAGCTAACCTGAATGGCGTAGTGACGTCATGGCAGCAGTATTCAAGCGCGCCGGGCAAACCGCTCGCTAAAGAGGGCCTCCGGGAGATCATTCACCGTGAAAGAAGGATAGAGCTCTGCTTTGAAGGCAAGGCCGGCTGGGATCTCCGCCGCTGGAAAAAGTACGTGTCCCAGGTTTCAAAGCCGATACAGGGCTGGAACGTAATGCAGTCGGACCAGAACGCCTATTACACATTACAGACGTACCTGGTACCTGTGATCAGCAATAAAGATTACCTGTGGCCCCTCTCGGGAGATGCTTTGCTGACCAACGATAAATGGATACAATCTCCCTTCTGGTAATAACTTTTTCACAGACCAAAATCACTGCAATGAAGAACAAACGTTTTTATAGTGTTGTAAATTTTCTTCTTCTGTGTGGGGCAATTGTGGTGTCCTGCAAAAGAGATAACTATAATATCCCTTCCTCCACTGACAAAACCAAACCGCTGCCTCCCTCCAATATCAGAGTCCTGAATTTTAAAGGCGGGGCGTATGTCATTTACGATCTCCCCAAAACGGAGAACACATTGTATGTAAAGGCTGATTATGTGATTAACGACAGCACTGGCGCCAGCCGTCAGGCTAAAACCAGTTATTATACGGATACCACTATCGTGGAAGGGTTTGCCGCGGCAAAAAGTTACCCGGTGACCCTTAAGACCGTTACCCGCGCTAATATTGAATCGGACCCGGTTACTGTCATCGTCAATCCTGATACGCCAGCCTATGTTTCAGTAGCCCGCAGCCTGAAGCTGGAGCCAACTTTTGGCGGCGTAAATGCCAATACCCGGAACCCTTCCGGCCAGGGTATTACCATCGTATACCTGTACGACGACCCGGCGCAGGGGAAATATGTAATCCGTGAACAAAAGTATTTTGATGCTCTTCATATCAACTACGCTATCAGGGGGTTTGATACATTGCCGAAACGTTTCGGCGCATATGTAACAGATCGCTGGGGAAATAAGTCTGCGGTTACATTAGCAACTATAAAGCCCGTCTTTGAGCAGCTGCTGGATAAATCAAAGTTCTCACCTTATGACCTGCCATCGGATATCCCCACACAGGGGGGGTATTCCAAGAACCGGATATGGGATAATGTCATAAACAGTAGCAATTTCTGGCATAGCCAATTTACTCCAGTTCTCAACCCGGCCCCGGCAAAGCCCTACGTGATTTCTTTCGGGATCGGCCAGTTTGTGCGTTTGAGCAGGTTTGTGTTGTATCAAAGACAAGGGTTTGAATATTGGGGCGATGGGTGCTTTGAGATATTCAGCATTTGGGGATCGGCCGCGGATGCGCCCAGGAACGCCGTATTACCCGAATATGCCAGTGAAGGTGCATTAATAGGAGACTGGGTGAATCTCGGAAATTTCAGATTCCCCAACCCACCTTCCGGGAACGCCCCATCAAATCTAACAACGGCCGACAGACAGTGGTGGGAAGGCGGCGTCAACTTCGAGATGCCGGCGGGGACCCCAAAAGTGAAATTTATAAGGGTGGCTGTTTCAAAAACGTGGGGTAACCGTGAAGGCGCCTACCTGACGGAAATGACACTCTACGGGGGAAACTAGCCACCCTCATAGCAATCTGAAATTCCTTTTTTAAAAATCATGATCATTATGTCAAGGAAAGTCATTTTTATACTACCAATGCTTGGTGGCATTTTTTTAGCAGGTTGCGAAAAGCTCGACACAGAGTACCGGCAATACCTGAACGGAAAAGAGGAAATTTATCCCGGCGTTCCATCTGATGTTTCTTGCAATCCGGGGAATAAACGGGTGGAGTTCACCTGGAAGCCCAGCCCGGACCCGACGGTCTCAAAATATGTGATCTATTGGAATAATTATAAGGATTCCTCAGTACTGAAAGTGCCGGATGGAAAACAATCCCTGTTCACCGGGGGCATTGTCGGCGGCTTTAATGAGGGGACCTATTTTTTCGTGATCCGCGCTTTTGATAACAAGAATAACAAGTCCGTTCCGCTTGTCGTCAACAACGTATCCATATACGGAGATTATTATCTCAGTGGTCTTGCAAACAGGACTGTAAAAAGTACCGAACTGGGCGCGGATAAAACGGTCAAAGTAACTTTCAACGCCCCTGCAGACGGCACCAATATTTTAACCGAGATCAAATACACTTCTTCGTCAGATAAGGATGAAGTGGCCAGACTCCTCCCTGGCGAAAACCTGCTCAGTATAAATAACTGGAAAGCAGGCACATCCATCGTTTACCGGTCAGCTTATAAGCCTGTACTCAATTCACTGGACACATTTTATGCGAAGAAGTATGACACATTGGTGATTAAGCAGGACGTAACTGCGCAATACCTGAAAAACACGGCGCAGCCTTTCCTGTCCGTGCAATCAGTTAACCGTTTCAGAGATCCCGCGTATTGGACGGTTAATGCAGCTGTTCAGAACCACAATGGCATGGGTGGATGGGGAAGTGATAACAACACAGTGCTTTGTATGGAATCAGGATGGGGCTCTCCTGACATCGTTAACGGAAAAATGTATCAGACCACCGTGCTACCTGCCGGAGCTTATTCATTCGAGGTTGAGCTGGGATCTTATGAATATGGCGGCAACCCGGTCCGGTTGGTTGCCATAGAAGGCACTACATTGCCAGATTTCAGCAATGACCAGGTTCCCGGCGCATTGGGAGTAGCTGATCTGGCGTTGAAAAATATTACGTTCACTGTTCCTCAATCAGGGCCGGTAACGCTGGGGTTTCTAGTGAGAATGCAGGGAAACCTGTATTGGAGAGTAACTAAAGTCAGGCTGTTACAACATTTTATGTAGCGGAGATCACTTCAGGCATCGGAGGATACTACCCCGGCCGCTGTTAATACGTGGTTTTGAAACCGGCCAAGGGGTTTAAACGAAAAGAGGCTGTCAAAAGTGAAATTCTACCCGATTTTATCCGGGTACCTGATGGAGAGAAAATTCGGATAAGCGATTCCCGAAGCCTTCAGATTACTTTTGCCAGCCTCTTTTTGATCCCGCTGAAAATCTGTCCTTCTTTCACCACTTACAGGGCATTGCCTTTAATTGTGATTCCAGACTAGTCGGTAGACGCGCAACCAAACGTTTTCCAGGAAAAGATGTATTTTATGCCGATTCAACAAAGTGAGATCAGCAAAAACAAAAATCTGGAACAAACTACCGGGTGGAAATGATATTGTGCATGAAAGTTAGGAAGAGAAATGTAATGCTACTGATTTTGACGTCCATAATGGTCTAAACAGGCATAATTGTTAAGTTTTGCAACTGGGATTGAATTGCATGAATTGGAGCGCGGCTCCTTTTTAATCTGACAGCTTTGGATTAAAAAGGAGCCGCTGCAAATTTTACATTATTCCCGTTCGAAAGTTTTCTTCTCCACACCCACACCGGTGACAACGAGTTTTTTCCAGCCTTGGGGCAGCACAGAATTTATTTGCCGGATGCCCTTATCGGTAATATCCAGTCCTGCAAAGCCCATCAGTACACTTTGTAATATTCCTCCGGCGCCGGTAGCGAAATAAGGATTGGTGCCGCCTTTGGTTTCAGCGACCACCCGGAAAGGTGGTAGCAGGAAAGACTCATAGGATTCTTTAAACCAGTGAGCAGCCTTACCGGCGTCTCCGAGGCGGCTATAAAGTAGAGCAAACACAGCTTGTGTCATAGCGGGGGTACCGGCATCGGGTACTCTTGTTTCGTAGTAAGCGAGATCTTTTTTTATCTGTGCAGCATCAGTGATGGTTTTTAATGGATAGGCCAGCAGGTTCACATCGCCTTGTTTGATGGGTTCGCCGTGGTATGTTGCATGTTCTTTGGTAACGCCATTATCCAGGTGTAGCAGCGGGATATTGGCTGCTACCTGCTGCCAATCGGGATCAGCAGTTATATTTAGTATGAGGGCTGCATCAGTGGCAAACCGGAGATTAGCTATGGCTGCGGCATTCGTAAAAGCATTGTTGTCTACATTCTCCGCCCACTCATCCGCTGCCACCACGTTATTGATATCATAGTGACCAGGTCCGTTGCGTTCTACCCGGCTAGCCCAGAAATCTGCTGTGTGCTTCAGTATTGGCCAGCCTTTTTCCCGCAGCCAGGCTGTGTCTCGGGTAACCAGGAAATAATTCCATGCAGCAATAGCCACATCCGCAGTGATATGATGCTCAAAAGGTCCACTCAACGCCCATACAGGTGTTTCTTCTGCACCACTACCTGCGCTTTCCCAAGGATACATGGCGCCTTTAAATCCTTTGGCAAAAGCGTTTCGTTTCGCCTGCTCCAGCCGCTGATAACGGTATTCTATCATAGACTTACCCAGTTCAGGATGCATTACCAGCAGCGCGGGATACATCCAAAGATCGGTATCCCAGAATACATGCCCGTTGTATCCCAGGCCACTGAGGCCCATAGGGGAGGGAGACAGGGCACTGTTCTCACGCACAAAAGAATACAGATGATACAGCATGCTGTGTACATCCTGCTGTGCCTGTGCATCTCCTGCTATATGGATATCGCTTTTCCATAGTTCATCCCATGCCTGTTTGTGCATTTTCAACAGCCGGTCATGTCCTTCCAGCCTGGCATACAGTGTTAGGCGCTCTGCCTGGTTCAGCGGATCATCGTCATGTGCCGAGGTAATGGATGTACCTGCAATGGAGAAACGATAGGTTTCACCTGCCTGCAGCTTTTTGCGGAAAGTCATCCGGTGCATACTATTGTCCCACATCTCGTGTATAACCTTCGGCTCCTGCCCGTGTGGCTCGTTAAACAGGAATGTGTTACTGGCGCAGAGCTGCAGCTTGCCGGTAGGGCTTTTCGCTGTTGAGGTCAACAGACTAATGAGGGCATGTGGCCGGTCTATTTCATTGTAGTAATTCTGTACATCTTTCAACGCATCCGGTGCTTCCAGTACGCTGCCTGCAGCAATAGAGATGGGCCGTTTAGCAGTAATGCTTACATCCATCAGCACAGTAAAAGGCAGTTGACGCAAAGCATAATAAGTATAGGTGACAGTAGCTTTGTCAATGTAATCAAATGACGTGGTGAAGCCCCCATGCTGCATATCCAATTCCTGCGTCATATGCCTGATGGCATTGCCTTCTACGTTTCCGTCATCAATACTCAGGCGCATATTCAGCAGGTTAAAGCTTCGCAGAAAGTTACTTACCCTTCCACGACCATACAAATCATAGGCTCCCGCCAGCACTACGTCTTTTACTTTAAATGGTTCGGGAGAAGATATAACACCGATCATGCCATTGGCCACAGTAACGCCATAATAATTCCCTGGCTGAATGTTATCGGCACGGATAATCCATGGATCCTGAGCTTTTACAAGGGATGAAATTCCAATCAATACTGCAAGTAAACTGATCTTTCGCATATTATTCATTTTGAATTTATCTGTGTGAACCAACTGGTGTTTTATATGTTGTGAATTATAACCTGTTATTACCTTCCGCGAAATCGCGTCAGAAATTCGCTGATCGGAAATTATCGTTTGTCAGGTTGAGATATATGAAAATTAGAAAATTAAAATGAGGAGCCGTACGCAAACACCGCTACGGGTAAATGTAATTAATTGTTGCGTTATTTTTCAGATGATGATGGAATTAAATATGGCAGCTCCTTTTAAACAGTTATTGAAATAAGCGTTACATATTGGATCTGCTTTTCTTTCCTGTCTTAAAATCAGGGATCTGTAGAAACAGGCCCTATAATTTATCAACCATATTATAGACACTTATCTTTAGCCTAATGAAAACAATCTAAAGTATCAGCTTTATCCCCCGGCGAAATAACAGCGATGATTGATTGCCATGTGACTTCTTTCTATTAATGAACTGGTAAATGTCTGATTTTAAAATAAGAGCCCCGTAGAAACGAGCCTCAATATATATCTTTATTTAGCCGAAATTATCTCTGGATTGACTTGCAGCATGACGGCAAACTATGTAGGAAAAATCGCCATTTATGTTGTCAATTAGGAAACAGCCTGTTCTACCATCTGAAATCCAGCCATAAAATCCGCCATTCACATCCGGGCTATTGACAAAATCGGAATTCTGAATATAACGTTTACGTATATCCGCAAAAAAATATTATGATCTTCTTTAACACGAGTTTAACAACCTGCCGGGATAGGAAGATAGGAAAATGCTGCTGTTACCTGTTTTACAAGTATAAAAGGCGGTCATCTGGCCGGCAGAATTAAATAATGTATTAAAACAAATTTTATGAAGTACAGGTTATTTTTTGCAACAGTGATGGCGGCAGCCGTTACCATAATTTCAACATCTGGAATTATGGCACAGAATTCATCAAAAGAACAGCGTAAACCGGCAGTGGATACCAGCAGAAAACCGGTTGCCCGTCCGGCTACACCAGCAAAGCCAATGCCCAAAGCAGATACTACAAAGAAGGCAGGTGGAAAACATAAATCTTATTGAAAATAAGACATACAGAGGTAGAAAATAGGGATACAATTTTTATTGATTGTGTGTATGGCTTCCTGCATTTGCGGGGAGCCTTTCCATACGCGCTATTTGATATGGACTCCTATAAATTGTATATAATTTATGATGCAATGATAGAGGGCTGTAAGCAAGTTCCCGTTTTTCATGTATATGTAACCATGAAAGAACCGGTAAGGTGAGCGGGGAGTTACGTTTAAGGTACCGTATTAACATTTTTGTAAATCTTTTTGCTTGTGCGCGCAGATGGTCTTTATGAACAGTTCAGGCTGGTATTCGAAAAATACTATAACCCACTTTGCAAATATGCCCAAAATTTTGTAAAGGAACAGAGTATATGTGAAGATATTGTGCAGGAGGTATTTATCAGAATATGGGAAACCCGTAAGGACCTGATACATTCCGGCAATATACGGTTCTATCTCTTTATTGCTGTCCGTAATAATTGCCTGACGCATCTAAGCAGGGAACAAAAAAGGGCTATTTGCAGTCTTGCCGATATGGACCTGGAAGTTGAGGATGCTTTTGCCGATTTGGGAACGCCTGCAGGGGATACGGTTAATTACCTCAATCTACTTGGGCAAGGCATTGAACGGTTGCCGCCCAAATGTAAGGAAGTGTTCCTGCTGAGCAGGATGGGTGAACTGAGTAACCGTCAGGTAGCTGATAGTCTGGGTATATCCGTGAAAACGGTAAATAATCAGCTATGGAAGGCATTAAAGCTGCTGAGGGCATTTGCAACAAATGTAGGAGGTAGGGTATTATTTTTTTTGTGAAGAAAGATAGGAACATGGCGCGGGATTGTGTTTTGTTAAGCAGGAGGGACAGCAACGTATGATTGTATTATCAGAAACAATAAGAAGCATTCTTATTAATAAATTGAGCGGCAGCATTACTTCAGAAGAGGAAAGAACGTTGAAAAAATGGAGGCTGCAAAGCGATGCGCATGATAGGGAGATAAACCAGTACGCTGCCTTATGGGCGGCGAGTGGGAGGGTACTGCTACAGCCCGATTTTGATATGGTGAGTGCTTGGGAGCAACTGGATCAATGCCTGCGAAATAATGGTCTGGTTGTAAATGCTCATATAACATCACCCCTGCGTATGAGTGCTCTCCGCAAATACACTCGTATGGCTGTTGCAGCGATGATTGCGGTAATTACGCTCATCGCAGGATGGCTGATCTTTAGTAAGAACGAAAAGACAATATATAAAGTGGTTTCCGCTGTTGATGCTAATAAATACCAGCGTTTACCCGATAATTCCATGATATTGCTCCGTAAGGGAGCATCTATTACCTATAAAACTACTTTCGGTCATAGCGACAGATTGGTTGAATTGCACGGCGACGCCTTTTTTGACGTAGTTCAAAATCCAAAGTTACCGTTTAACGTACAAACAGACAGGTCGTTGGTCAAAGTACTGGGAACATCATTCGTAATTAATACTTGTGTACAGCATGACCGTGTGGCAGTTGTGGCAGGGAAAGTCTTGTTATCCGTGAGAGATAACCCGGAAGCTCACTGCTTCATTTCCGCACAGGAAGAGGCGTTTTATACGGGCAAAACCTTTGAAAAAATAAATATTAGTGATGACAACTATCTCTCCTGGCAAACAGATGCCCTTACGTTTTCCAGGGCTTCCCTGGAAAAAGTGGTGGTAGATCTCTCATTTTATTACAGCACAACTATTAAACTGGATGATATACTAAAAGAAAGAGACATAAAGGTTACAGGTAGTTTCCGGAAACAATCTTTGCAGGTAGTATTGGACGAGATAACAGCTATTACCGGTTTGCATTATCGCAGTGTAAAGGACACACTGGTCATTTATTAAGGTATTTATTCATTCATCTTAAAAACATGATTAAAAGCATACATGCTTAAGGAGTGACAACTCCGATACGATATAAGAAAGCAGGACTGAAAATATTTTTATCGTTGATCATCCTTGCCACCGGCAACTGCTACACCTTTGCACAGGGTAAGTTGCTGGAAGTAAAACTCGTATGCCATGCCGAGCGGGGAACAGTGCTCTTCCTGTTGCAAAGAATAAGTGCCAGGAGTGGAATCGTCATTGAATATGCAGAACAATATATTAATGGGGGCCAAATGGCCGAGCTGAAAGAAGAAACGACAACGTTGCGAAATATATTGAACAACCTGCTGGCCGGCAGAAAGGTAAGAATTGAAGAACGGAATGGAAAGATAATGCTGATACCAACCAGTTTTGCTTCCACGGCTTTGAAGCAGCCGGATGAATATATGTTGTTTGGTTATACAAGGGAAGAAGGCAGCCTGGAACCTTTACCCTATGCGGTTATAATGAATGTAGCATCCGGACAGGTTTGTCAGTCCAATATGTTTGGATACTATAGTTTGCGTCTTACCAGGGGAAGGCATCACATAAAAGTCATGCACACAGGATACCCTCTACAGATGGCGGAGATACTTATTGTCGGCGATACTAAGAGAAGTTTTACTTTGAAGCCTACTTTATTGCCGGAGGTAAATATAACATCAGGATGTGCACCACAGAAAGATGGCGGTTCTAATGTCGATAAATATCTTTCTTCTATCTATAACAATTTCCTTGGGGAAAGTGATCCGGTACGATCGTTATATCTCATGCCTGGCAATATTGAATCACAGGAAATGATGGGTCAGCTGATGGTGCGAGGTGGGGATCCGGGACAAAGCACATTTCTGTTGGATGGCAACCGGGTATTCAACCCTACACACCTATTGGGGGAAATATCTATTGTCAGTGGTGCCTCGTTGAAATCGATACGGCAATTCAAGAATGATTTTCCCACGCGCTTTGACGGGGCACTGTCATCAGTGACGGAGGTTAATACCAAGGACGGCAATATGGATAGATGGAGTGGGGAGCTGAATACCGGGCTGATGGCTGCGGGAGTTGCTGTAGAAGGGCCACTGCGGAAGGGACGCACCGCTATGATGGCATCAATCAGGCGCAGCTGTGATCCTTTGTTCAATAGGAAGGATGGTAACTATCGCGCCCGGTTCTACGATATTCATTTTAAGATCACGCATCTGTTCGGTAATAGTGATAGAGTAACTCTCAGTGGATATCTGGGCAATGACCATCTACGGATCCGGCAAACTGAATTACAGTATCTGCAGGCTTGGGGAAACAGGTTGGCTACGGTTAACTGGCGCCATGTAATTGGTTCGCGCACGTTTATGAACACAACACTAAATGTTAGCAATTATCACAACCTCGCTGGTTTTAAATTAAATGATGTTGACGATACGACAGGGGCAATAATCTCATCGGACGCATACAATAACTATGCGTCCATTGAACGCTATGAGGCAAAAACGCAGTTCGAGGTCAAAGCATTTTCCAATACGGAATTTCGCTTTGGAGGCAGTATTGTGCGTACGATCATTCATCCGTTTGATACCAACATTTCCCAGGAACTGTCGGAAGAGGAGGAAAGCAACGAGCCGATGAAACCACTACCATTCACGGAAGTAGTATTATACTATGAGAACGAGTTTCATCCCAGCCGTCGGCTACTGGTCAGACCGGGGATCAGTTTCTCTGCATACAGGGGCATGGATTACCGTCACACCGTTTTACAGCCAAGAATGTTCGCTGCATATAATATTGGCAGACATCAACAACTAACTTTTTCATATGCCAGGATGGTACAATACCTGCACCAGGTGACAAGTCCCGCACTCGGTATTAATAGTGAGCATTGGGTACCCAGCGTTGCCTCGTTGCAGCCTGCTGAAAGTAATATGATTAACATTGGATATAATTTCAATAATGGCAAAGTCGTTTCTGTTGCAATGGATTTGTATTACAAGAAAATGAATAATATCACCAGCTATCCCGGCAAGGGAAACTTTTCTTATGACGAAGATACATGGCCTGACGATATTACTGTGGGTAAAGGTTGGAGCTACGGCGCAGAACTGCTTGCAGGAAAAAAAATGAAGAAATTACAGCTGCAGCTTTCTTATACGCTGGCATGGAGCGGGAGACAATGTGATGATGTGAATGATGGCGAAAAATTTCCATTTCGTTATGACAGACGACATAACCTCAACCTGGCTGTTAACTTTCAACCCAACAGGCACTGGAATTTCGGAGCTATATGGCATTTTAATACCGGGGATTGGATACCAAGGCAAGCAGACGACGAAGATGACGACAATCCAGAATGGCCCTATTACGATCGCTGTACACCATCCTATCACAGGCTTAATGCTAACGTGGGTTACTATTTTACAACGGGAAAGCTAAAACATAAAGTTTCTACCGGTCTGTATAATGTTCTTCATCCAAATGCCGGACTGCAGTCCGGCATTTGGAATATAAACAATAATGACTTTAACTTATCAGACAACCGCCTATTTACCCCGGTATATTACCTGTCCTACAAACTGAATTTCTGATAGGTTGAAATAATTGCTGATAAATGGTTCGGGATAAACATCCATATGGATGACTACAACATAACAGAGGTGCCTCTTTTGCGGCTGGCCTCTTTATTTTCATCATGCAGCAGCCGATAATTGGAATTATTCATTGTTTCTCTATGATACATTGTTGAATAACAAGATCAGGGCCCTTCGTATCTGATACGGGGTATGTTTTAAAATATAAGAATCGAAGTTGTAAACCCCCGATTCTTATATTTACACGCTTTCCAGAGATAAGGTCTACTATTTTTTATGCAGGATGAGAGGAAAAATCCTGTCAATAGAAGCAGCGTAAAGCTGACATAAAACTGTTTTTTCATAACCGATATTTTAAGGTTTATTTAATTTTCTTATCAAATAAAAATTACAGGTATACCTTGTGGATTTATTGTGGGAAAATAACATGTTATTGCAGAGCTTTCAGGTAACATTATTTATTGTATAATGAGCTTCTTAAAGCAGAAGCTTCTGGTGGTCATTTTAATTGTCTGGCCAGCTAATCAGATTTTGTCCGGCCTTTGAAGGACACCGTTGCCATCGTGGTTTTCGGTTTCCCATAGAGTGCCTTTATATAGCCATCTGTTGGTATTAAAAATATTGATGTTATCACTTTCAATCAGTTGCCGTTTCTTCTCCGGAAGAGGCGCTGGCAGTGTGGTTAATTGATAACTGGTTGTTGACATCCAAATTAATAGGGGTGCTAAAAAAGGTGTTCTCATAATTTGAAAGGTTTAATTGAGTGATTTGAGAGGCACAGAAAGCTACAGCATCTCTGCAACTATGGCACGGGCTATTGTGCTTCAACGTTGGCCGGGCAACGTTAAAAAATTACAGCGGTAGTTGATAGTTCTTGTAACGCAGAATTTTATTGTTTAAATAGATGATAACAGGATATAGCAATAGTATGATCAAAGTTTTATGCCCATTACCAGTTTAAAGATACTATTCCTTCTGAAACAGAGGGGGGAACGTATCGTCAAAAAGAGGGTACGAAATAGTAATTTCTACCATTATGAAATAAAAAAGGTATTCGAAGGATATTGTAGCAGGCTGGAATCTCTAAAATTTGCATTTTAAGTGAATCTGCACCTGGAATCACTTGCTTTAACTTGAATTTAACAATGTTTTGGCCTGAGAGGACAGGAAAATATCCTTGTCTTATGTATTACTATTGTAAGCAGTGGTTCTTTGAACGGTTGATATTAAAAAAAAAGGGTATGAAGTACAAATTAATTTTTGCAGCAGTGACGGCAATGGCTGTTACCGTGATTGTTGTTACAGGTGCAATCGCGCAGTACCCATCAAAAGGGCAACGCAAACAAGTTGCAGATACCTGCAAAAAAACTTCAACCCGCACTGCAGCACCAGCATTCAAACCCATACCAAAGGTAGATACTACAAAGAGGGCAGACAGAAAGCATTTATCTTAATTGTAAAGAAGGCAGTAGTATTGAGAGGTATGGATGGATCTGGGTTTTCAACTATGCCAAGGGTTTCCTGTTTTTTCAGGAGACCCTGGATGCTTACTGCCCGGCTACCACATGGGCATGTTTTTAATTTATGATGCGATAGGAGGAATCGAAGGGATCTCATTTTCTACTGAATATATAATCTGTGAAAGAACCGGTAATGTGAATCTGGAGTCAGATTATAAGTACGCTACTATATTTGGTAAATTTTTTTTCCAGTGCATACAGAAGACCCTTATGAACAGTTTCGGCTGATGTTCGTGAAATTCTGTACTCCCCTTTGCAATTATGATAACAGTTTTGTGAAAGAACAGTGTATATAATGAAGATATTGTACAGGAAGTGGTTATCAGGATATGGCAAATGCGCAGAGAATTGAGTCAATCAGACAATATGCGTTTTTATCTTTTCACTGCTGTTCGCAATAATTGCCTTACGTATCTCACCAGGGAAAAGAAACAAGCTGTTTTCATGGAGGATCTGGACGCTATGGCAGACACTGGTCCGTTACTGTATGAAGGGAAGATACATTTGAAATCAATGCATCTGCCAACGCATTCTTTCGTTTTGGAGGCAAGATATTGGATTTGGTAGTTCGTCATTTTGATATGAGCATGACTTCAGAACTACCGGAATATGGGCTTGGCAGCAACACTTTTAAATCGCATAATAACTCAACGGAGGTGCCTCTTCTGCGGTGGCCTCCTTATTTTCGTCAGGCTGCTGATAGCGTTCCCGAACGCTTATTGAATATGTTCTTTCTCGAAAAAAAAATAGCATCGGTTGGAATAGGAAAAATAGGTGATCTGCTGTTTTACTAACGGATAGAACAACGGAATTCTGTTGAATGAAATGCTACCTGTACTGTCGTATTAATCTAATAACAATCAAAATATGAAACAAATAAGAATCTCTCTGAAAGGTATTGCCTTTACGCTGTTAGCAGGTGCTGTGTTCACCTCCTGTAAAAAGAAGGATGACCCGGCTCCGCCGCCACCTCCACCACCAAGTAAGAATGCCACTATACTACTGGTACATGCTTCTCCGAAAACAGGTGAATTGACTTCAGAAATCAATGGCAAGAAACACCAGGATAAACTAACATTCCTGGGAAGTCCTAAAGCTTATATCACTGTATCTGCAGACAAAGATATTGCACTGAAGTTTTCATTGGATGGCAGCAAAGTGTTACTGGATGGAAAGTATCCGCTGGTAGACAAAGGAAATTATTCATTGTTCCTTTATGATACACTGTTGAATAATAAGATTAAGGCATTGCTGTTGCAAGATAATCTGAGCGATCCGGGAAAAGGAAAAACCAGCGTACGTTTCCTGCACCTGTCACCTGATGCTGCCTCCATTAATATTGATGTCTTCAAAGATAAAGACAGTCTCCGATTAATAAGTAATACTGCGTATGTTGGGGATAAGCCAGACCCCAAATCACTTTCTACATTCAAATCTGTTGCTGCCGGCGACTACCGTGTGAAGGTCAAAGCCAAAGATGGTACAAAAGAGACGACGATCCTTGACATTCCCGTTGTTAAACTGGGAGAAGGAAAAGTGACAACACTGTATCTGAGTGGTCTGACAAAAGGGACTGGAACCACCAAAATTGGCCTACAGGTATCTCAACACAAATAAATTTAGGGGTGTGATAACAGGGAAAGGCCGCCTCTGGAGGGAGAGCGGCCTTTGTGTGTTCCTGGCCTGGCTGTTTATAGGCTACATTAGTAACAGGCAATTCATTACAAAATCCAATTTGATTATCGTAACAGGCAATTCTCAATAAAAATTTACCTGTTATGTAGTTTTCGGTTTTTTTTATGTCCCAAAGCGTGACGCTAATTGCAGCTGGTTTTTTGCCTGTGGTTTAGAGTCTGAAGAATATCTTATGTCGATATGCTGAGCCGGCGGTACTTCCATCTTCTGCATAGTTTGTGGCCGGTTTGAAAGAACCCGACGCCGCTACAGCCTTATAAAAAAACATCCATGCCTTAACATTATTTTGAGAAATTTAATTACCTTAACATCGTACTTTAATACCAGTTACCTGAAAAAAGTAGCAACCAAATCTTTTGCTAAATCCTGGGTTATTAAATTTCCCCTTCTGAGAACAAGTAGCTTATGAAGCTCAACAGAGAGATATATAATACTTATAGTGACAATGAATTGCTATTTCTGCTCCGCAATAGCGATGAGCAGGCTTTTGCTGCGCTATATGACCGGTATTGGGACAGGGTTTTTTATATGGCCATGCAAAGATTAAAGATAGCCAGTGGTGCAGAAGATGCTGTACAAGATGTCTTTGCAGACATTTGGAAACGTCGCGGCGAGCTGGAAGTAAAAAATAGTTTTCCCGCTTATCTCGCTGTTGCCGTGAAATACCGGATAATCAATATCCAGGCTAAAATGAACCATGCAACACGCTACGGGCAGGAAATTATCCGAAACATTGAGGTCTCATACCCAAGCCAGGAAGAATGGCTTGACTTTAAAGAATTGCAACAACGCCTGGAAACTCATGTAGCCTCCCTACCTGAGAAAGCAAGAATAGCTTTTCAGCTTAATCATGAAGGAGGGTTACGTCATAAAGAAATAGCCCGCATAATGCAAGTGTCTGAAAAGGCCGTTGAACGAAGTATTGCCCGCGCCATCCAATCATTGATGACCTCCTTCAGGCATTTTACCAGCTTCTTTTGACCCTACCTTCTAATGTTTTACGGTTAATTTTCATTGCTTTACAAGTAGAGAAATACTTTCATTAAATATTATCACAAAAAAAAAGCAAAAACAAAGGGGGGATTTTTATTCCCTGATTGACTTCTTATTAACAGGGACTTTCGGAAACTTCCCTTCAGCGAGATGAGTGCTTTCAATAATCATGAATATGACCATAACAGGAGATATAGTGAATTAGCCAGGAAGTGGTTAAAGGGAACGCTTACTCCAGAGGAAGAGCGGGAGTATAATGACTGGTATGACAGCGTAACAGACGTTAAGGAGATTAAAATGGAGCCGGATTTTGCCATTTCCAGGCAGCAGTTGAAAAGGCGGATATTTGTAAAAATATCCAGGATTGCCGGTCTGTATCGCCCTGTTTTATTCATTCATAAAAGAAGGAAAATATACGTTGCCGCAGCTGCTGTGTTGTTGCTTTTCGGAGCTATTTCTTTTTACTGGCATAGTAACAGGAAAGCTACCACACAGTATCCTAAATCTTTGGTGGAGAACCCGTATTTCAAAAATGACATTGCCCCCGGTGTAAACAGGGCTGTTCTTACGTTATCAAACGGAGAAAAAATAACGCTTGACGATTCAACAAGCGGCATGCTGGCCGACGAAGGTGGCGCCCGGATCGTCAAATCCGTCAAAGGCGGCGTTATTTATGAAGAAACAAAGGGGGGCGTCACGGTTGTGAATAATACGGTAACCACGCCCCGTGGATCTCAATACCAGCTCACTTTACCCGATGGTACAAAAGTATGGTTGAATGCATCATCGTCCATAACTTTCCCTACTTTATTCCGGGAGAAAGAAAGACGCGTAAAAGTATCGGGCGAGGCATACTTTGAGGTAGCTAAAAATGCTGCACAGCCTTTTATTGTATCAGCTAACAACATGCTGGTAAATGTGTTGGGTACACATTTCAACGTCAATGCCTATGCTGATGAAAATGCGATCCGGACCACGCTGCTGGAGGGAAGCGTCAAAATAATAGAAACGTTCACCCAACATGGAAGAATAATTGTTCCCGGTGAGCAGTCAAAGTTGGATAAAACGGGAAATATAAGCGTAGAGAAAGTAAATACTGAAGAAATCATTGCCTGGAAAGATGGATTTTTCCGCTTTCATAGAACCGATGTTGCCACATTGATGCGCCAGATAAGCCGTTGGTATAATGTTGATGTGCAATATGAAGGCGCGCCGGCAAAGGATCTGTTTACCGGCACTGTGCCAAGGACATTATCTCTTTCAGAGCTCCTGACGGTATTGACACATGCAAATATCCGTTTTAAAATAGAGGGGAATAAATTAACTGTTTTATCCCTGTAATTTTTTTATCAAAATCAAACAGACAGATGAATACATGACTTCATGGACGCCTTATGCAAATAAAAATCCCAGTGTTGACAGCACCGGGACGTTAAAAGGCGTAAACAAGATTTAATCAGACCTTCTTATTATCAGCCTTAATCTATCAAAGATATGCAATTTCTTATCACGAAATTTGTATTATTATTTTATTTAATACAAATATTGGTAAAACGATCCACGGTCCTTTTATTCATGAAACTCACCGCTCTTCTGCTTGTCATCGCCTGCCTGCAATCCAGGGCCTCAACCGGTCAGGTCATCACTATTAAAGTGAAGAATGCAAAATTAAGCGAGGTATTCTCCAGAATACAGCAGCAATCCGGCTACTTTTTTTTCTATAATGAAACACATATTCAGAATGCCAGGCCGGTTACGGCAGACATTAATAATCAATCGTTGAAAACAGCGCTGGATATATGTTTTGCGGGTCAGCCCCTCACCTACAAAATCGTTAACAAAATGATCGTGGTCGGGGAGGCTCCGGCATTGCCCTTTTCCCCTACTATTCACAACGTCACCCCTCCAGCCAGGATTTCGGGTAAGGTCACAGATTCAGCCGGGCGTCCGGTTATTGGGGCTACGGTTTTTATAAAAGGGACCAAAACAGGCACTGCGACCAAAGACGATGGCACTTTCTCCCTGGAATCACCGGAACCATCCGGTGTACTTATTATTTCCTCCATTGGGTTTAAACAGCGGGAGATAGCTTTTTCAGGTAGTAATTATTTACAGGTCATACTGGCTGTTTCTGAAAATAAATTAGAGGACCTGGTGGTAGTGGCATATGGAAAGCAACGGAAAACAACCCTCACGGGATCAGTAGCGCAGATCAGCGGCGTCGAAATAGCAAAAGCGCCTGTTGCCAATGTTATCAATGGTTTACAGGGGCGCCTGCCGGGTTTAACGTTTCGCCAAGGCGGTGGCCAGCCAGGAGATGATGTTGCAAGCTTCAACATAAGGGGATTTGGATCTCCTCTGACAATTGTTGACGGCGTTCCATCCAACATCACCCAGATTGATCCTAATGAAATTGAAAGCTTTACCATTTTGAAAGACGGCGCTGCCGCTATGTATGGCTTCAAAGGCGCAAATGGCGCAATACTTATTACTACCAGGAGAGGGAAAACAGGGGAGCCAGTGGTTACGTTAAATGCTTATACAGGCATCCAGGGTATCACAAGATACCCTCGGTTAATGAATGCGGGGGAATTCACTGAACTCATGGATGAAGCGAGCGTAAATACAGGGAATGCGCCTATTTATGGAGCGAAAGAGGTGCAGAAATGGAAAATGGGAGTTGACTCCGGCTACAAGAGTACAGATTGGTATAACGAGGTATTTAGAAAATGGGCCACTATGAACAATGTTAATCTTAATATACAGGGTGGTACGGACAAGGTAAAGTACTTTGTTTCAGGAGGGATGTTAGACCAGCAGGGATTACTTCGCTCAGGAGATGTGAAGTTCAGGCGTTATAATTTTCGGAGTAATATCAGTATGCAGATTAATAAAAGATTGACTGCAGAATTAAACCTGGGGGGCAGAAAGGAAAACAGGTTTTCCCCTAACGCCCCTATACCTGGCACTGACGCCATTAACATCGTCAATGTTATTCAGAGGTCTTATCCTATAACGCCGGTATATGCCAACAACGATCCCAATTACTTTGCAGTTACAAATGTTCAGGTAAATCCTGCTGCCATGGCCCAGGCCGCCTATTCTGGCTATAACAATAGCGTATGGGATGTTTTTACTGGTATTGGCACTTTAACATATAGTATCCCGTATATTGAAGGATTAAATGCCAGACTTTCCTTCAGCTATGAATCGAATAATAACAGGTATTCGACCTGGAGCAAACAGTATCTCCTATACAGCTATGATCCCACAACAAAAAAGTATACCCCCACTTACACCGGAAATGCGCCTTCCACCTTAAAGCAGGGTTATTCACAAGGAGGAACCACTTCCAATGTGCAACTTTCGCTTAATTACGATCATACCTTCAACGGCGCCCATCACTTTACAGGTTTGTTGCTGCTGGAGAGAAGAAAAACCAATTCCGCCGGCATACAGGGATCGAAGCAGTTTACCGTTGATGCAATACCCAATCTGGATCTGGGCAACGCCACCAATCAAACCACAGGGGCTTATCAGCTCGGTCAAAGCGCATACCAGGGCTATGTAGGTCGTATCAACTACGATTATAAGGCTAAATACCTGTTAGAGTTGGGAGGAAGATATGATTACTCTTACAAATTCTTAAATGGTGCATTCTTCCCGGAAGTTTCCGCCGGTTGGGTGATCAATAAAGAACCATTTTTTAACTTCGCCTTCCTAAGTAATTTAAAATTGCGTGCTTCCTGGGCGAAGGTGGCAGATGATGATTCATTTGACGAATTCAAATATCTCAGTGGGTACACCTATCCCAGCGGTAACTATATTTTCTCGGGCAGTACAGTTGTTAATGGTCTGCAAGTAGGTACTCTTGCCAATCCACGCCTTTCATGGCAAACAGCTAATATCTTTAATGCAGCGCTTGACTTTGGATTATTTGACAATACTATTACCGGTACCTTTGAAGTATTCTACAGAAATGTGACAGGTATTCCGGCCTATCCTACCGCCTCCTTTCCCAGCATTTCCGCTATACCCGTAGCCCAGCAGAATCTGAACAGCACCAATAACAGGGGATTTGAACTGGAGCTGGGATATTATAAACGGATAGGTGACTTTGAATTAAATGTAAGTCCCAATATATCATGGACCCGGGGCAGGAATGCATATATAGAACAACCTCCTTACGGGAGCGCAAGTGAGAACTATCTGAATAATACCGCTTACAGATGGCAAAATAGGTTAACTGGTTACCATGCCATCGGCCAGTTTCAGTCACAGGAAGAAATAAATCGTTCTCCTGTACAGGACAGCCGTGGTAATGCAACCTTACATCCCGGTGATATTAAATACGAAGATATAAATGGAGATGGTGTAATTGATAGCCGGGATCAAACAGTAATAGGCAGGGGCGACTACCCCGAACTTCAATATGGACTTGCCTTAAATGCAAGTTATAAGGGTATTGACGTCTCCCTGCTGTTCGCAGGCGCAGGTAATTTCAATGTGAATTACAGCGGCGTTCTGCAAAATCCCTTTTGGAATAACGCTAATTCCTATGCCTATTTTACAGATCGTTGGCATCGTGAAGATATATATAATCCGAACAGTCCCTGGGTACCTGGAAAATTCCCGGCTACCATCATAAGCGGCAATCCAAATAACAGGTTAAGCTCCAACTTCTGGCTGCAAAAGGGCACCTATCTGCGCCTGAAAACCGTACAGATTGGCTATGCCATTCCAAAGAAAATATTGGCAAAATCAGGTATGAAAAGTTTACGATTCTTTGCTTCAGGCCAGAATATATTTACTATCACCGGGGTAAAATATCTTGACCCCGAAGTTGGTGATGCTGAAGCGGCGTATTACCCTCAGCAGAGAACATTTGTATTTGGAATAAATGCAAAATTTTAGGTTTAAAATCCTTCATTTTATATTCAGTAAAGTCATGAAATGCACATATATATTATGCCTGATTTGGGTGGCCACACTTTGGGCCTGTAACAAAGACTTTGTGAGGCTTCAGCCTCAGAACCTGATAGCGGACAACCAGGCTTATGCTTCCTCTGCTGCTGTGCAGGCCCTTGTTGCGGCGCTCTATAACGATCTCTCCGGTGCCGGATACGAAGATTTCACCTACGGGCAGGAAAGAAACTATATAAGTGTTTGGACAGACGAAGCCGTTCAGTCTTATTCCTGGTCGGAACCATCAATCATTGGCGTAATACCTAATGGACAATTTGGGAACTGGTGGCCTTATGATCTTATACGCCGGCAAAATGACTTTATTGCCAAAATCGTTAATGCCACAAGTCTGGAAGCCCCGGAACGCAATCAATATTTGCAGGAAGTACGGTTCCTCCGCGCGCTCACGTATTTCGGATTGGTTAAACGCTATGGAGGCGTACCATTGGTTACCAAAGTACTGACCACCGCTGACAATCTGAAAATACCAAGAAGTACAGCGCAACAGATTTATGATTTTGTTGCCAGTGAGTTAGATGATATTATTGGCAGTAATGGATTAAAGGCTAACGGGCCACTCAGGGTCACTAACGCTGCCGCGCTCGCGTTGAAATGCAGAGCTATGTTATATGCAGCCTCAGAAGCTAAATATGGGCATGTGCAGCTGAATGGTCTGGTAGGCATCCCTTCATCTATGGCAAACACGTATTGGCAAAAAGCATATGATGCAGCCCGGGCAATTGTCGCATTAGACAAGTTTAAGTTATTTCAGGGCAACAGCGATCCTGCCAGGAATTTTCAATTATTGTTCAATAGCAGGGATGCTACCACCAATCCGGAGGCCATCCTGGCTGAGGCCTATTCATTACCAAACAGAGGGCATAGTTTCGACTTCTATAACTCCCCTCAAAGCTTTAGGGTTGACTATGGCAACTCTGTGAATCCTGTGCTTGAGCTGGTTGAAGAGTTCGAATATACAGATGGCAGACCGGGCAAACTAAAGATAGTGGACGACAGAGGTAAGCCAATCAGGTACAACAATCCGGCCGATCTATTTATAGGAAAGGATCCGCGTTTTTTCGCATCCATCCTGTACCCCGGCGCTGAGTGGCACGCCAATAAAGATCCCCAGGGAGGATATATTGAACTAAGAAGGGGAATAGTGAACGGAACAGACACACTCATTAACGAAGATCAGACCAAAATCTATGGTGCCGCTCCATATACAATTACGTTCACAGGGAAAGATGGGCCTACTACAACAGCGGATCCAACAAAATCCGGCTTCTATCAGAAGAAATACCTGGTAGAAGATGTGAACTTTACCCCAAATGATGGCCAGTCATATCAGCCGTGGCTCGTATTCAGGTATGGTGAAGTGTTGTTGAATTTTGCGGAGGCGGCTGTGGAACTGGGAAAACCAGGTGATGCTTTATCCGCTATTAACCAGATAAGAGCCAGAGCTGGAATAAAATTGCTATCAACGGTTGGCCTCAGTCAGGTGAGACATGAACGGCGGGTGGAGCTAGCCTTTGAGAACCATCGTTACTGGGATTTACGGAGATGGCATATTGCAGACCAGGTGTTAAATTCCACCACATTCCGCGCACTCTTTCCCTGGTTAAACTGGAAAGCAAATACCAATCCGGCACAAATGCAATACACGTTCACCATTGCCCCCATACCTGTTAAACCCGGTCGTACTTTTCCACCACGGCTGTACTATGAACAAATTGACGTCAGCGGAGCAAATAGCTACCTGGTGCAAAATCCAGGTTATTGAGTGTCTTAAACTTTAAAAACATGAACCAATATAAAATCCTTTTTTACCTGATATTCCCTGCCGCATGTATGCAGATCGGGTGTAGTAATAAGCTGGATAACTATGAGCCTCCCCGGGCATCCCTGTCTGGCGCAATAATAGACATCAGAACAAATGACACTGTTCCTATGGCAAGCAGTATAGGACAGGGAGGCATACTTAATTTGTTTCAGTTGAACTACAGCTCAACAGCATCTGGTGCTATTGGAAGCAACTTTCTTAACAACGGAACATATAAAAATGCGAGTATTTTCTCCGGAACTTATAAGGTGGCGCCATCAGGCCCGTTCTATGCTGATACTATTATTGCGACTGTGAATGGAGATACGAAACTCGATCTCAAAGTACGCCCATGGATTTATGTGACACTGAAGACGGGGAATGTAACCGATACCTCCGCTACTTTTACTTATAGTATCAAAAGCAATGACGCCGCTCAACAAATTGCTCAGGGGGGAGCATTTTTAAATACCGCTTCAGTTGTGGATGTTCAGGAATTCCTGGGGGTGAATAAGGGAGACGCCCGGTACCGGAACATACAGCCTGTAAATGGAGATACGACTATTACTGTAGTATTCACAGGGTTAGCTCCCAATACCACTTATTACATAAGGGCAGGCAGCAGCACTGCCACAAGCAGTATAAATCCGCAGAATTACTATAACTATTCTAAAATATATGCAATAAAAACGGCCGGCAAATAAACGAGCATTCATTTTGCCACAGTCTTAGCAATATTCAATAAACGAAAAAAAATATTTAATGAAACAATTATTTGCCTTTGGGGTATATGGGTGCATGCTACTGATTATCAGTATTCCTCTTCACGCGATCAACATTATACCTCAGCCAGCTGAAGTAAAAACCGGCACTGGCGTGTTCCAACTGACCAGCGCCACAGTCATAAACGCCGGCAACAATATTGTGGAAGCGCGTCAATTGCAACAGGCAATACAGGAAGCATCTGGCCTGGATATCCAATTGAAAGCATCTTCAAAAAATAACGCTATTCGCCTTATTTTCGATGAAAAGCTGAAAAAAGAACTCGGTGAAGAGGGTTACCTGCTGGAAGTAAAGCCGGATAATATCTCTATCACTGCCCCTACTTCAGCAGGTATTTTTTACGGCATCCAATCCCTGCGCCAACTTATTCATGGTAACGGTAACACATATACGTTAAATGCAGTCAGCATTAAAGATAAGCCTCGCTTTTCGTGGAGATCCTTCATGCTCGACGAAGGCAGATACTTCAAAGGCAGCACAGTTGTGAAGCGTCTGCTGGATGAAATGGCCTTGCTCAAGATGAACACTTTTCACTGGCACCTTACCGACGACCAGGGCTGGCGCATTGAGATACTCAAATATCCGCAGCTCACTGCCATCGGCAGCCACCGCGACTCTACGCAAATTGGCGGGGATGCTGACGGCAATACCTATGACGGTAAGCCTCATGGAGGCTTCTATACGCAGGCAGCAATCAAAGAAATCATTAATTACGCTGCTGAAAGACATATCACTGTTATCCCGGAAATAGAAATGCCAGGGCATAGCGCGGCAGCCATTGCTTCCTATCCCTGGCTCGGAACATCGCAAAAAAAAATCCGGGTACCACGCAAATTTGGCATACAATACGATGTATACAACGTAGCAGATCCAAAGGTAATTGCCTTTTTGCATGATGTTTTAGAGGAAGTGATCAACCTATTTCCTTCTAAAGTAATACACATAGGCGGGGATGAAGTGAAGTTTGACCAGTGGAAGGCAGATGCCGGCGTACAGGCTTACATGAAAGAACATCACATTGTATCTCCTGGCGACCTCCAGATCGCGTTCACCAACGGGATATCCAACTTCCTTGCTGGCAAATACCGCAGGATGGCCGGATGGAATGAAATCATGAACAGTATGCTGGAGGATGTTGATGCCGGCAAGGTTTCCAACAGAGAAAAATTAGCGCCCGGCACTATTATACAGTTCTGGACAGGCGACCTTAAAATCATTGACCAGGCAGTTTCAAGAGGATACGATGTGGTGAACTCCTTCAGTGAGTTTACCTACCTGGATTATTCCTACAAAGACATTTCGCTGGAAAAAGCCTATGGCTTTGATCCTATCCCCAAAGGGCTGGATCCAAAATATCATGCGAAAATACTCGGCACTGGCTGCCAGATGTGGGGGGAATGGATACCCGATGAAGCCAGCATGAATAAACAGGTGTACCCAAGACTGGCCGCTTATGCGGAAGATAGCTGGACATTGGCAGCCAACAAGAATTTTAGCAATTTTAGCAAAGCACTGGAATATTTTTCTGCGAGATGGAACGTAAAATGGAACGTGAACTAATATGGCTATGTCTAATTAGTCTTGTTCAGTTTCCCAAAAGCAACGGACCTATAAATCAGATATTTCTTTTTTAGCAACTTATTCAAATCACTAATGACGAAAGAATCCATTCAAATGCGAAGTGCGCGTTTGTCTCATGCTGTTGCGCCGGCAGAGCGAATAGTTTCAATAGATGCGCTACGGGGTTTTGATATGTTTTGGATCGCAGGGGGCGGCCCTTTGGTATATGAATTTTTCAAGATTTTTGCTAACCCGCTTCCATCCTGGTTGGAAGAGCAATTTGATCATGTTCGGTGGGAGGGGTTTGTAGCCTGGGACCTGATCATGCCGCTTTTTTTGTTCATCGTGGGGGCCGCCATGCCGTTTTCGATAGGGAAACGGCTGGCGCAGGGGGATGGTCGCCGCAGCATTTACCTGAAAGTCATTTATCGCGTGCTGCTGTTGTGGGCGCTGGGCATGGTTGCCCAAGGCAATCTGCTTCATTTCCGAATGGACGACTTGCTGCTTTACAGCAACACCCTTCAGGCAATCGCCGCCGGCTACCTGATTTCTGCTATTGCATTGATAGAGCTGCCGGTAAAAGGGCAGGCTGTGCTGGCAGGCGTTTTACTGCTAATCTATTGGGGGCTGATGCGCTTTGTACCAGTGCCTGGCCATGGAGCCGGAGTGCTTACGCCGGAGGGAAATCTGGCAATGTGGGTTGATCAATCCGTATTAGGCCGTTTTCGGGATGGCAATGATTACACCTGGATCCTCAGTAGCATAGGATTCGGCGCCACGACGCTGATAGGCGTTATGGCGGGTCATCTGCTGCGTGCTCCCGGGCCTAAATTGCAAAAGGTGTTCTGGTTAGTTATATCAGGACTGGCCTGCCTGTTGGCTGGCTGGCTTTGGAGTTTTGATTTTCCAATCATCAAGCATATCTGGACCAGCTCGATGGTTTTGTGGGCGGGAGGCTGGAGTCTCTTGTTACTTGCATTATTTTACTGGGTGATAGACATTTTAGGCTACCAGCGGTGGGCATTTGTCTTCATCATTATCGGCACAAATGCTATTGTAGCCTATATAGCACCGGATATCATCCGCTTTGCCGACATTAGTCACACCTTGTTCGCAGGACTGGCAAAACATCTCGGGCAATTTGGTGGTTTTCTGCTGACCGCTGGCACTTTTGGCGTTCTCTGGCTCTTGCTTTATTATATGTATCGCAATAAAACCTTCGTGCGGATATAACGTACTGCCATGAAACCCTGACCAGATAAGACGAATCGGTTTATAATTTTTCACCAAAAAAATGAATCCTATGAGAATTTATGCATTGTTACTAGAGGTTATTTCATAAATACTATATAATTCTTCTCATCAGGATTAAAGCAAAAGCAAGATGAATAAGTGCTTGATAGCGTTCTATTTCTCTGTCATATCGTGCGATTACACGTTTGAAGGCATTGAGCCATGTAAAAAAACGTTCTATCTTCCATCTGCGCTTGTATCTTCTAAGCTGACGACCATCCTGAGCTGCCATCTTAAAAAAAACGGGCGGGATTGTTGTAACTGATTCTTTTTTACTTCAAAACGCTTTCATTTTTCAGATTTTTTCCGAAGAATAAAAAAAATCAGCTGTCGCATAGGAAGAATGTAGTCGATCGGTGTTTTATTAGTTTGGCAGATTCCTTTTATGACCTGGACCATATTTTTTAACGATCATACCTATTATGACCTGGACCATATTTTTAACGATCATACCTATGCTAAAAAGACATAAGCTATCGCTTTTGATGGTGCTTTTATTGCCTTTTATTACTTATGCTCAGGAAGGGATGCCTGTATTTGTCCGTCCTTGTGGTACAGAGATACTACAAAAGGAATGGCGAAAGAATTCTATTTTCCGGGGAAGGGAGCAAGCTGCCAACAAAGCTATCCTGCAAAGGCATTACATGGCCGCCCCTGGTCAACTGGCGCCTCCTCTGACTTTAGTTACATTACCTGTAGTTATACATATTGTGAATGAAGACCCAGACGCTTATTCTGATGCTGATGTCGCGGAATCAATAAAGATACTTAATGACGCATTCAGCGGGAAATTCTCTTATCCCGTAAGGACAAGCCGCGTATTCGATAAAAACAAACACTACCTTATCCCCCCTGCGGCGCTGGCCGCGGGGGATAACAACCTTTTATTATCTCACCTTAAACACATACATATATGTACCGTAAACTATTGTTGATTATACTTTTGAGTATTGGAGGGATGGGGTGTAACAAAAAAATGGTAAAGGAAACAGTGGCCCCGGATCCGAAAGATACTGCTAAACGCTCGCTCACAGAACGCTCGCTCACAGCAGGTGTGATAGGCTCCAGTGCTACCTATGATTCTATTCTCTGGAAAGTGGATACCGTAAAAAACGAAAATGCGTACAAGTTTGATCAGATGGCGGGCATCGACAGATACCAGGGGCAGCTCTATATACTCGGCGGAAACTGTGCTAGTTGGGATGGCAAGTATAATTTATGGGAGCTATGGAAAGGCGCTAATGTCAACAATGCCGTGAAGCAGTTGCCGCAGCCAAAACCTGCAGCTAACTTTCCTGACTATGCTACGGAAGGAAACGACTGGTGTAACTATTGGCTGATGGGACTTTGGATAGATCCGTCTGATGGTAAATTCTACTCCATTGCCTACAGTGAATACAACTACTTGAACGAATGGAAAACCGAAGCAAAGGAACGGCGCATGGGGCTTGCTACGTCGGTTAACAAAGGACAAACATGGACCTATCAGGGCGATATCATCACGCAGGACAAATCCATCCCACCGCCGCCGGGGCAAAAATATTACGGTGCGGGTGATCTTGATCTTTTCATTCCGGGCGATGGGTATGCGTATGTCTATTATAAAAAAGGCTTCTATTCAGATAGTTCGGGGCACAGAACGGAGCAGGATATTTGTGTGGCCAGGTGCCGGCTCAGTGATAAACTTGCACCAGGGTATTGGAAGAAATTCTACAACGGTGCCTGGGTGGAAGCCGGCATTGGTGGCCATGAAACCATCATTATACCGGACGTGAATATTGCCAATGTATGTTACAATAAATTCCTCAAAAAATATGTTTGCATTGGCAATGATACCGATGGTAAAACATTTATTTCTTTTGCCAATAGTATGCCAACACAGGATTGGAGCCCCAGGGACTTCGGTTTTCCGCAAATCTCCTGGTGGTACAACTGGTTTGTGAATGTAACCAACAATAACCAGCATGTCATGGGGCAGTCGTTCAAGCTCTATACAGCCGGGTTAAATCTGACTACCGACACCCGGCACGGGTATGATTACCATATCGTGTTCGATATGAAAGAATATGACCGGACTGGTTGGGAAGTGATCGACTTTTCCTCTCAGGAGCCCTGGCCTTCAGCGCCGGAGGAAGGTGGTGCTGCTTATGTACTGGACAATAATCCATATACGTTTTGGTCTACCGCCGGGGTAAACGGGGAAGCGCCTTTTCCGCATCATATTACCATCGATACGAAATCGGCAAAATCGTTGCATGGTATTACATTTAAGAATCGCAAATTTGATATCGACTATTCCAGCGGCCAGCCCAAAGATATGCAGGTATTGGTGAGCGAGGATAACGTTAACTGGCAAACGGCGGCTACTTATACTAACATCGAAATACCGGAAGGCCCTGTGCAAGAAAGCAAAACAAGGCTTTCATTTCCTGCAGCAGTGAATGCACGTTACCTGAAACTGGTGGTCACCGCTATTCACGGCACTAACAAGGTGTTGTACTTTTCTGAGATCAGTGCATTCTGATGATTTATCTTTTGGCATATTATTAATAAGGCCATAAAATAGTTCTTATTGTGTATATTTTCTGATGCAAAACAAAAAGCAGAGCGAGCAGTTAACAAAATATGGTCCACCTGTGGAAGGCTTTATGAACAATCGAAAAAAGGATAATAACCAGGTGCAGAAATATTTTCACGAAAAGCACGTCAGATATGCCGCATAGGAAATCAACAAGAACTAATTTAAGTAATGATTAATAATTAATAATTAACAAGATGAGAGTTACATTGATATCTTTTTTACTACTGGTCCTTAACAGCTCGTGTTTTGGCCAGCAGGATACTGTTGAGATAAACGTAACAGATTATGGCATCCATCCTGACAGCCGGGTCAATGTAGAACCGGAGATCAGGAAGCTGTTGAAAGAAAACAGGAACGCGCGCTACCTGAAACTGGTTTTTCCCCGTGGCAGGTACGACTTTTATCCGAATAAAGATAGGGAGGATTTGTCCGACGCCCCCGTTGGGATTGAGATCCGCGACAGGTCGGGTGTATGCATCGACGGTCAGGGATCGGAGTTTGTATTTCATGGAAAGATGATGGCGTTCAACGTACAGAATGCGGAGGGTATAACGCTCCGGAATTTCAGCATCGACTGGGACCGGCCTTTAATTTCGCAGGCGGAGATTGTGGGATACAGCGACACCTTTCTGGATCTGAAGATAGACAAAAACGAATATCCGTACGAGATAAAGAACGATATACTTTACTTTACAGGAGAGGAATGGAAAAGTAAGATTGGCACCGATTACAATAATATCTTCAATGCAGGTAATAAAGACCTCGTATACGAGACCACCGATAATCCTTTGGGGGAAATTTGGAACGCCACGGCTGAATTGCGTGAGAATGGGTTGGTACGGCTGCATTTCCCGCTTGAAAGGAAGCCGGAGCGGGGAACGCTGATTGCCCTTTACCACGACTATTACATCACTGATGGTATACAGCTGATGCGGAGCAGCCGGCTGTGGCTGGAGCAAATCAATATTTACCATGCCCTGAGTGTTGGGGTCGGCGCTTCCGAATGTGAAGACATCACCCTGAAGCAGGTGAATATCATAGCCAATGAAAAGAAAAATCGTGTATTCAGTACCGTAGCCGACGCCACGCATTTTAATGGTTGTAAAGGCCGCATTGTGATCGACAGTTGCAAGGTAACCGGCGCCGGCGATGATTTTATCAATATACATGGTATGTATGCCCCGGTAGTCAAAGTATTGAGCGATCATGAAGTGCTGCTGGCGCCGAATGATAGGTACATAGGCTTTGAGAAAGGCGATAAAGCCTGGCGTGTGGATACGGCTACCATGCAGCGCAGGCAGATTTTATCCGTGGCAAAGCAGGAGGATGTATCGAAAGGATACCGTCTTACGTTCACCGAGAATATCACCAATATACTCAAGCGTGGAGATCTGCTGGAAAATATAGACAAGAACCCGGATGTGGAGATCACCAATTGCCAGGTGATGAAGCGCCACCGCGCAAGGGGGATACTCGTAACCAGTCCAGGCAAAGTACGTATATCCAATAACTACTTCAATACTGCGGGCTCAGCCATCCTCATTGAAGGCGACCGGACCGTGTATTATGAATCAGGTGCAGTGAGGGATGTAGCTATTGAAAACAATGTCTTTGAGAACAGTTATACCTCCGAGTGGGGAGAAGGAGTTATTACCATTACACCATCTATCACTCCGAAAGATTCAGTCTCTCCGGCATATCATCACAACATCCGTATCACCGGTAATACCTTCAAGCATTACGATTATGCGTTGCTGTACGCCCGTTCCGTAGATACACTGGTGTTTTCATCTAACAAGATAATATATACGAATACGTATCCGCCATTTTCCCGTAAGGTGAATGTGTACCTCGATGGATGCCGGCATGTAACTATTGGCGATAATATTTTTGACGCAGCATTTCCGGGAAAGAATGTGCGGAAGGAACATATGAAGGAGACGGATTTGAAGCAGTTCGGAAGTGGCCAGTTGGAAGTACTCCGCTGAAGCATTAGTCTGGCATACTAAACTTATCAAAGGCTGGACATAAGAATGGGGCTGTCACCTTTAAATTAAAAAAAGTGACCTTTCCCGCTTCTTCCTGATCATATAACATCTTTAATTTAAGTAATAATTAATAATTACATAATTAACAAGATGAGAATTACATTGATATCTTTTTTACTACTGCTCCTTAACAGCACGTGTTTCGGCCAGCAGGATACTGTTGAGATAAATGTAACAGATTATAACATCCATCCTGACAGCCGGGACAATATAGAACCGAAGATCAGGAAGCTGTTGGATGAAAACAGGAACAGGCGCAACCTGAAACTGGTTTTTCCCCGCGGCAGGTACGACTTTTGGCCGAATGAAGGAAGGGAGGACCCGTCCGAACCATCCTTTGGTTTTGATATCCACGACGCATCGGGTGTATGCATCGACGGTCAGGGATCGGAGTTTGTATTTCATGGAAAGATGACGCCGTTCAACGTACAGAATGCGAAGGATATAACGCTCCGGAATTTCAGCATCGACTGGGACTGGCCTTTTATAGCACAGGCGGAGATTGTGAAATGCGGCGATGACTTTCTGGATCTGAAGATAGACGAAAATGTATATCCATACGAGATAGAGAACGATATACTTTACTTTAAAGGAGAAGACGGCGGGAGAAGTAAGATTGGCACCGATTACAATAATATCTTCAATGCAGGTAATAAAGACATCGTATCCCAGACCGCCGATAATCCTTTGGGGGAAATTTCAGACGCCACGGCTAAATCGCTTGGGAAAGGGTTGGTACGGCTTCATTTCAAGCTTGAAATGAAGCCGGCGCTCGGAACGCTGATTGCCCTTTGGCACCACTATTACGTCGCCGATGGTATACAGCTGAGGCAGAGCCGCCGGCTGCGGCTGGAGCAAATCAACATTTACCATGCCCTGAGTATTGGGGTCAGCGCTGCCGATTGTGAAGACATCACCCTGAAGCAGGTGAATATCATAGCCAATGTGAAGAAAAATCGTGTATTCAGTACCTTAGCCGACGCCACGCATTTTGGTGGTTGTAAAGGCCGCATTGTGATCGACAGTTGCACGGTAACCGGCGCCGGCGATGATTTTGTCAATATACATGGTGCATATGCCCCGGTAGTCAAAGTATTGAACGATCATGAAGCGCTGCTGCCGCAGCATGATACGTACATAGGCTTTGAGAAGGGCGAAAAAGCCTGGCGTGTGGATTCAGCTACCATGCAGCGCAGGCAGATTTTATCCGTGGCAGAGCATGTGGATGAATTGGAAAACGACAATGTTATAGGACACCGGATTAAGTTCAACGAGAATATCACCGGTATACTCAAAAGTGGAGATCTGCTGGAAAATATAGACAAGAACCCGGATGTGGAGATCACCAATTGCCGCGTGATGAAGAGCCACCGCGGAAGGGGGATACTGGTAACCAGTCCAGGCAAAGTACGTATATTCAATAACTACTTCAAGACTGCGGGCTCAGCCATCCTCATTGAAGGCGACCGGCAAGGGAACGAGTATTATGAATCAGGTGCAGTGAAGGATGTAGCTATTGAAAACAATGTCTTTGATAACTGTTTTACCTCCGAGTGGGGACAAGGAGTTATTTCCATTTCACCTGATATCATTCCGAAAGATGCAGTCTCTCCGGCATATCATCACAACATCCGTATCACCGGTAATACCTTCAAGCATTTCGACTATGCGTTGCTGCACGCCCGTTTCGTAGATACACTGGTGTTTTCATCTAACAGGATAATATATACGAATACGTATCCGCCATTTTTTCCCCGTAAGGTGAATGTGTACCTCGATGGATGCCGGCATGTAACTATTGGCGATAATATTTGTGACGCAGCATTTCCGGGAAGGAATGTGTGGATTAAACGTATGAAGGAGATGGATTTGGAGCAGTACGGAAGTTGCCCGTTGAAAGTATCTCCGCCGGAGGATTAGTCCGGCATACTAAACTTGTCAGGATAAATTATTCCTCCTGCTGATTCCCCGGATAGTTTCAAACTTAATGCGCAGCCGGATCACCCGGCTGCGCTTATCTTGTTGAGTTGTTTGTTAATGATCTGATAAATCTTGTTAACCCGCTGCACGATTACCAATTTTCCTTTTTGGGGTTTAGCTTTGCAATCTACACACTACTAAACGCAAGTCACCATTGGTACAACATCCTTCATACAGCGATCAGGAACTACTTCAGAAGATGGCCACGGGAGATTCCGGTGCGATTCGTGAACTGTATGGGCTTTACTGGAAAACAATGTACGCGGCTGCGTTTAAGCGCATTCGAGGCCCTGCTGGCCACGCTTACACCATCCCCAGCGCTGGCTGGATACGTGTTGAATGTTGACAATTCCCGTTGCTTTTTTTACGGTTTTATTTACAGTTTGGCAAGCTCCCGGAACTTTGGGGCCTTTTTTCGATTGTTCATAAAGCCTTCCACATTGGCGTGCATTTCTGCCTTATTGATTGACGTTTTTTACCAATAATATTGGTCTTTACGTCCTGATTCAAATACTCCTGTGCGTTCAGCTCCGGACTGTACGGCGGAATAAAAAACACTTCAATCCTGTCCTTGTTTTCTTCCAACCACGCTTTTACTTTTTTCGTCTTATGTGCAGGATGACCATCTGTAATAAAAAATAATTTCTGTCTGCTGTAACGGATCATCCGCTTTAGAAAATCCATAAACACGTCCCCATTAAATTTGTCAATAATCATAAACTGCAGATATCCTTTGTTACTTATGGCTGATATCATATTGAGGGAAAAGCGTTGCCCCATAGCTTTTATTACTGGTGTTTGCCCTTTGGGCGCATAACTGCGACCTGCCTGATGATCGCTGCGCATTCCGGTTTCATCACCAAAGTATATAATCCCTTGTTGTTTTTGTGCCCGCTTTTTAATTGCGGGGATTCTTTGTTTAACCATTGTGCTGCTTCCATTAGTATTGATGTCTTCAAAGATAAAGACAGTCTCCGATTAATAAGTAATACTGCGTATGTTGGCGATAAGTCAGACCCCCAATCACTTTCCACATTCAAATCTGTTGCTGCCGGCGACTACTGTGTGAAGGTCAAAGCCAAAGATGGTACAAAAGAGACGACGATCCTCGACATTCCCGTTGTTAAACTGGGAGAAGGAAAAGTGACAACACTGTATCTGAGTGGTCTGACAAAAGGGACTGGAACCACCAAAATCGGCCTACAGGTATCGCAACACAAATAAATTTAGGGGTGTGATAACAGGGAAAGGCCGCCTCTGGAGGGAGAGCGGCCTTTGTGTGTTCCTGGCTGTTTATAGGCTACATTAGTAACAGGCAATTCATTACAAAATCAATTTGATTATCGTAATAGGAAATTCTCAATAAAAATTTACCTGTTATGTAGTTTTCGGTTTTTTTATGCCCCAAAGCGTGACGCTAATTGCAGCAGGCTTTTTGCCTGTGGTTTAGAGTCTGAAGAATATCTTATGTCGATATAGGAAGTAACAGAGCCACCATTCCAATCCGAATATGCATAAAGAGCTTGCTATGAGCTGAAACATTTCATCTGCTCCTGCCAATTGTAGCAATCCACCTACAACTGCACTGACATACCCGTTGAACCATTTACCTCCTACAGTCATGAAGAATAAGTATATAAAGATGGAATTCATGCCCACTATCAGGAAAAATTGAAGGCCTTTCCTGTGATTTCGGACATCTATCCATCCATAGCAGGAAGCCAGGATAAGGAGGCTGTAGCCCAGTGAAACGAGGGTGAAACTGCTGGTAGCGATTCGTTTAATGATTGGTGTTATTCCTGTAAGGTCCAGTGCATATCCCAGGAAGAGACAGAGTATGCCCCAAAGCAGAAGCTGTTTGATCTTCAGGTTATGTGTCCGGGATGATTTCCCAGGTGAAGCTTCCAATATTGAAGGTGTTCTCAGTATTTTGCCTGCCATGGCTCCGGCAATTGTGTGGACAGCTGTTGGAATGCAGTTGATGGCTACCCACCCGTCATCATTGATCTTGTTCATGAGTAGCAGATCTACATAATTCCCAAAATTATGTTGGTCTGTGAATGGCTGATCGAAACCAGGTATTCTGATGAACCGGTATAGTATTTCCGTCAGGAGAAGAAGCCCCACAGAAAAAAAAGCCTGCGCATTGAATGACCAGCGGAATACCAGGAACGCAATAAGGGTAGTGAAGGACAATTGTGTTAGCACATTCCAGAGCTCAAAGGACAGTCCATCAGGTTTTACAGCATCGATCAGGACGCCCCAGAAGAAGAGCCATCCACATCTTTTAAGCGTTTTGTAGAAGGATTGACTCCAGGGCACTCCAAGTTGTTCCTGCTTTTGCAAAGAGAAAGCCATTGCGGCGCCAGCCATGAACATGAATGCCGGCTGAATAAGGTCCCAAGCCCGGAGTCCATGCCAGGGATGATGAAAGAATTGCTCCATGACAGGATGGATAAATGATTCCCCGGTAGCATCGGACAGGTGCTCCCAGAGTCCCGTCGCTTCCAGGGAGAGGAGGATCATGATACAGCCCCGCATAAAATCCAGGGATAATAATCGTGTTGATTTTTGAGACTCCTGCTGTACAGCTATGGAGGCAGAAAGAAGTTGCTCGGACATGGGAAACTTGTTTAAAGAAATCATCGTAATTTTTTTGATGCCTCAAATTACGACCCCCTTGTCAGGAAAATGAGGTAGTAATTCGTCTAAAAGAGGGTACAGAATGAGAAACTGATCCAACGAGCATTTTCAGCATATATCTTTGAGATTTGAGAAGGAGGGTAGATCAGTGCCAACTATAGCAGGTATAAGGCCAGCATCTCTCGCAAGCTAATGCCATCCGTTTGATCCGTGATGAAGAACTTAAAAAAGAGCTGGGCGAAGAAGGCTACCTACTGGATGTGAAGCCGGCCAGCATCTCAATTACTGCTCCCACTTCAACAGGCATCTTTTATGGTATACAATCTTTGCGGCAGCTGATAATTGCTAACGGTAATGCTTTTATGATAAATACCGTACGCATTAAAGACAAGCCCCGCTTTGTATGGAGAGCATTCTTGCTGGATGAGGGCAGATATTTCAAAGGTAGTGCAGTTGTGAAACGTTTGCTGGACGACCGGCTTTCTCGCAGAAAAAAAACGAAGGATGGCCGGCTGGAACGAAATTATGGGCACTAAGCTCCACGACTTCACCAATGCCGGCGACGTTTCCATTAAAGAAAAGCTGGCACCAGGCACTATTGTACAATTCTGGGCTGGCGATCTGAAACTCATCGCTGACGCGGTATCTAAAGGTTATGACGAGTGAATTCCTATTGTGAGCTCACCTACCTTGATTATCCCTATGAATCTATCTCCCTGGAAAAAGCATACAGTTTCGATCCCATCCCGAAAGGATTGAGTCCTGAACACCAGGCAAAAACACTAGGCAGCGGTTGTCAGATGTGGGGAGAATGGATACCTGACGAGGCCAGTATGAACAAACTGGTGTACCCCAGACTGGCTGCTTATGCAGAAGACGGATGGACATTGGTGGCTAATAAGGACTTCGGCAATTTTAGCAAGGCGCTGAAATATTTCTATGCAAGGTGGGGCCACTAAAAAAATAATGATGGTAATTTCCAATGTGTGCTCTGGCTATTAGCGTAGCCGTATATGCCAGGCTGATGTGCTTTAATGTGCACATGACCATAAGGGCTCATCTAATTACCAATTTGTTTCCCTATTGTATGAATTCGTGCCCCATTTTTTGTAGTACGTCGTATTATTTTGTCACCTTAAAACTAATTACTCGTGGTTATATTTGAAAAAAAAATCGGTTTACTAATTGCCTGCATTTTCCTTTCAGTCATTGTCTTTGCCCAGACAAAGAAAGTGACAGGAAAAGTTTCAGGACCTGACGGTACTCCACTGATAGGGGTTACGGTGCTTGTCAAAGGTCTTGGAATAGGAACAACAACCTTACAGGATGGGTCTTTTACCATCACAGTGCCAGAAGGCAGTAAGACCCTGGTTATTTCCTATACCGGGATGGAAAATTTGGAAGTCCCGCCAACCGATAAAATGAACCTTCGGATGCGAAGTAAAAATGCCCAGTTGGCTGATATTGTTGTTGTCGGCTATGGCACTCAAAAACGCCGGGATCTCACCGGGTCGATTGTAACCCTCTCGGCCAAAACGTATAAAGACCAGCCTGTTCTAGCAGCTTCTTCTGCTTTGCAAGGTAGGGTGGCTGGTGTGACAGTGACCAATAGTTCCGGTGCGCCGGGAGGAGCCGTTAAGATTCGGATCAGGGGCGCCAATTCTGTGAACGCCAATAACGATCCCTTGTATGTGGTAGACGGAATTGCTTTGGGGAGTATCGGGCTGGCCGATCTTAATGTCAATGATATCGAATCCATGGAAGTGCTGAAGGATGCTTCGGCTACGGCTGTTTATGGATCGAGGGGAGCTAACGGCGTTGTACTTATCACATCCAGGAGCGGCGCAACAGGTTTGCCCAGGATCGAGTATAACGGCTTCGTCAGCTTCAACAAACCCATGAAGAAATATGACCTGATGGATGCCGTTACATACGCAAAGACCGCCAATCTTACTGCGGGTGCTGCTGTATTTGCCGACCCCCAGTCCTTTGCCGGAAAGGGCACTGATTGGCAAAGTATGCTCTTCACCAATTCCGTAATACAAAGCCACCAGCTATCGATAGCCGGCGGAAAAGAAGGCATGAGATATTATGTATCTGGTTTCTATGTCAACCAGGAGGGGCTATTGATCAACACTAATCAAAAAAGATTGGGGATCAGATCCAACCTGGATGTAAAATTGAATAACCAGATGGATTTTGGCGTCAATTTTTATGTCGCGCGCATCAATTCCCATAATAACGATGACATGGGCTCCAAAGGCAATCCCGTCATGGGAGCGTTGACCTGGGCTCCGACAGAACCGGTATATAAATCACCTGGTCAGTACAACCGTTTTGGGATTTCACCAATATGGCTAAATCCCTACATGAGCATCCGGGAGAGGAACAACGACAGCATTGCCACTGTTGGTGTTCTAAACGGGAAGTTTAAATATGCTATTACAGACTGGTTGACATTGATCATTAATGCCGGTGTGGATATGAATATCGCCGGGAAAGCCTATCTGAACAATGATTGGATTAGCGCGGGCAATATGGGATCGGGACAAAGCTCATCAGAAAACTTTACTTTCCAGAACAGCAATGTCCTGACGTTCCATAAAACATTCAACAAACATGATCTCTCTGCAACGGCCCTCGTGGAAGAATCGTCCAATCATTTCAAAAATTTTAATGCATCGGGGTCAGGACTGACTTCCATCGCCAATGGATATCATAATTTAGGTTTAAATACCGCTCAGTCAATTTCTTCTGGTTATTCGAACTGGTCCCTGATATCTTTTATGGGGCGCATAGCATACAGTTTCAATGATAAATACCTTTTCACCGCGACAATGAGAAGGGATGGATCTTCCAAATTTCAGGGAAATAACAAATGGAGCAATTTCCCTTCCTTCAGCGTGGGATGGAAACTTTCCAATGAAAAATTCATTGAAGATCTGAAAGTTTTCTCCAACCTCAAATTAAGGGCTGGATGGGGCGTTACCGGCAATCAGGCTATTGGGCCATATAGTACACTCGGCTTACTCGATGGGGTGATCTATTCCTACGGTACCGTTAATGTGTCTCAGGGCTACACATTGGGCAACCCTGCCACGCCTGATGTCAAATGGGAAACCTCGAAACAAACTAATATTGGTTTGGATATAGGGTTGCTGAATGGCAGACTTAATATCAGCGCGGATTATTATAACAAGAATACCAGTGACCTGTTACTTTTCACCAGGATCGCCAATTATGATGGAGGTGGAAACTATCTGAAAAATGTCGGCAAAGTGAATAATAAAGGTTGGGAATTTATGATTGAAGGAACGCCTTATAAAGACAGGAATCTGAGCTGGTCTACAGCTTTCAATGCCTCCTTTAACCAGAATAAGGTTATAAACCTCGGTAGAGACTCAATGCTTGAGAGGCCGTATAGTATCGGGGACGGCCTGTTCACGAATAGCATACAGGTTGTAAAGGTAGGGCAACCGCTGGGAACGTTCTATCTGATTCCCTGGGAAGGGGTCTATCAGACTGATAAAGGAATCTATAAAGCCGGAGATGCCAGGTATACGGATGTGGACGGGAACGGTTCCATAGGCTTCGAAGACAGGGTGATCTCCGGTTCTGCAATGCCCAAATTTACCTGGGGCTTTAATAATAACGTAACCTACAGGAATTTTGAACTCAACATCTTTATACAGGGCGCTCATGGCAATAAAATATTCAACACTACCTATGCAGCTACTGCCGTGCCTACCAGTGATGTGAAATTCATCAACCTGGCTGATGCCGCCAATTATTGGACGCCAGGGAATAATGGCTCTACCTGGGCGAACCCTGGCAGTAAGAATAAAAGTTGGGTAGAGTCAACACAATTCATCCAGGACGGGGGATATGTACGATTGAAAAATGTGAGTGTTGCCTATACGATTGGTAAAGACATTTTGAAAGCGGCAACTGCGAAAATATACGTCAGCGCACAGAACATTGTAACCATTACCAGGTACAAAGGATTTGATCCGGAAGCATCAACAGTTGGGGGAGATGTTGATGCAGGCATTGACTTGGGCGCTTATCCTTCTCCCAAAACAGTCACCGTTGGATTGCAATTGAAATTTTAAATGAACCTGCAAAATCATCGAAATGAAAAGTGTAATTAAATATACTATTGGCATACTTCTCCTGATATTGCTGGGAACGGCCTGTAATAAATACCTGGATGAAACACCGAAAGGAAGCATCACCACTACCAGTTTTTACCAAACAGGCAACGATTTGCAGATGGCGGAAGCCGCGTTGGCGATAAAATTTAATGGTGCATTTAATGATATATCTGGTGTGTACTATGCTGCCGACGATATTACTACAAAAAGAAACGGGAATAAAATAGAGATGTCAGACTTTGATATATTCAACGCCAACTCGTCCAATAGCAGGATGACCAATTGGTGGAATTATTTCTATGCTGCCATCAAATCAGCTAACGCCCTTATCGCAAACTATAACAAAGCAACCCTGGCAACAGATGCTCAACGAAATAATGCCGGTGGATACGCTTATTTCATGAGAGCCGTCAGCTATTTCTACCTCACGCGGACCTGGGGAGAAGTGCCAATGCCTATGGATGTAGCCCTGATGGAAAACCGGCCCAATGCGAAGGTTGCGGATATCTACAACCTGATTGTTGCTGATCTGCAAAAGGCGGAGACCATGTTGCCAAACCAATGGGATGGTCCGGCAAGGCATGATAACGTCGACATTTTTCCAACAAAAGGTACTGCGAAGGCGCTGCTGGCCAACGTCTACCTGACCATGGCCGGCTGGCCCCTTAAGCAGACAGATAAATATGCGCTGGCGGCTGCGAAAGCAAAGGAGGTAATTGATAGTAAGGCTACCTGGGGATACAACCTGCTTACAAAATTTGCTGACATATGGAAGATCGGCAACAGGTTCAACTCAGAAGCTGTATTTGCCTGTTACTATAACAACCAAATCCCTTCTGTGCCCGTTGAGAACGGGAGTCAGCTGGCTCCAAACCCCTTTTCTCCGGATTATGAAGAAGGAGGCTGGGATGATGCATTTGGGGAAATCGCCTTTTATAATAAATTTCCTGCAGGCCCAAGAAAGGATGCAACCTATCAGAAAGATTACTATGTGAAAAATGATCCCGCGAACGTGGTGACCTGGCAAAACACCCTGCAAAAACATCCCTATTTCTTAAAATACCGGGACGACTATAGTTATGACTGGGCTACACATAAGGCAAATAATTGGTGGAGTAGTGCTACCTCTTTCCTCATCCGTTACGCGGAAGTATTGTTGACCTATGCGGAAGCGCAGGCAATGTCTTCAGGTCCGGATGCCAGCGCCTACGCTGCCATCAACCAGGTCCGGCAACGAGCGGGATTAAACCCGTTGACACCCGGTTTATCTGTGGCTAATTTCAGGGATTCTGTTGTTGCAGAACGGGGATGGGAATTTGCGGCTGAATGTGGTATCCGATGGTTTGACCTGGTAAGAACAGAAACGGTGCAAAAAGTCAACTCTTACCGGGATGCTACCGAACCGCCATTGGCCAATCAACCCAGCGATGCAAATCATACTTATTACAGGGCGCCTGTACCAATCGTTAAATAATGGAACGCCTTGTCAATTAACCACTATATATCACCAAAATTAAGGGAGGGAGCGGTTTCAGTTCCCTCCTTTGTTAAGTAAAATTATTTCTGCAGACTGTATTTGCATTAACAGTTTAAGTTCTTACTTTTATGTTGTTAGAACTGTTGGTACAATTAGTACTGCAAATAAAAGTCTGTCCGGTTTAGCCGTTGTTAACAGATCACATCCATGTAAACCTGTTTTTGCCAGACAACAATGGTTCAGAATTATTTTATAATATTTTTTCGACCAGAATATTATTGTTAAATTTCGATGCCAGCCACGAAAAAGGTGAACAATGAAACCAATTATTCTTTGGATACTATATTCCTGTGCTATACTGACCAATGCGCACTCCCAGGCTCCATCATCGCTTACCTACCTGGGTATTGAACATGGGCTCTCTAATAATGCCGTTAACTGTATTTACCAGGACCATAACGGATTTATGTGGTTTGGCACCTATGATGGACTGAACCGCTATGACGGCTATAATTTTATTGTTTACAGAAATGAGCTCAGTGATATAGGCTCTCTTGCCAACAACAGGGTTGATTGCCTTACTGAAGATATTCATCACCGTCTCTGGGTTGGTACGAGAGGCGGGGTCTGCATCTACAATAACACAAATGGTCAGTTCTCAGGACTGTCTTATATATCAGGTGGTATTAAGCGTCGTATTACAGCCCCGGTGAATGCTATTGTGGCAACAAATGGCCATATGCTTATAGGCACTGCGGAAGAAGGGCTGTTTATCTATAATGGAGCAGGTTATGCTACACAGGTCCCGCTTATGAATGGGGATATTCATTATAATGTAGCCGGTATCACGGTAGACGCCGGCGGACATATCTGGCTGTTTGTATGCAATGTTGGACTATGCCGCTTTGATGAAAGCAGCAATACTGTATATATAATTAATGATAATATCCGCAACGGTACTGCCCTGCAGGCTGACAATAATGGGTGCTTATGGTTGGGTACAGGGAGCGGGTTGTATAAATATGCTATAGCTTCCAATGTATATGCAGGCGTGGTGATAGGGCTTTCCAAGCCTGTCGTGCATTTGAGCATCGATAAGCAGCATGTTTTGTGGGTAGGGACCGATGGATTAGGAATCCTTACAATTAAAGTTGATGATGCGGAAATAAAGAAGTTGGCTCCCCCATGGAATAAGGCACTGCTTACAAGTACCAGCGTATATACGGTGTTTGAAGATCATGATGGTCGTAAATGGATAGGGACACTTCGGGGCGGTATCAATATCCTTGATCCCAGGAAGACTGTACTTACCGCTATCAGGCGTGATCCACTTAACTCCAATAGCCTGATCGATGATTTCACTTTGTCCTTGTGTGAAGACGCAGATCATAATATATGGATAGGCACAGATGGCGGCGGCGTTAGCGTTTGGAACCGGAAGATGAACCGGTTTACTAATTTCAGGCATCTGTCGGGTAAAAGCAGCCTGTTGGATGGACAGTTTGTAACCAGCATTATCAACGATTTTCAACACTCTGTTTGGCTTACTACCTGGGGGGATGGTATCTACCGGTATGACAAAAAAAACAATTCATTTCAACATTATGCCTGCCAGAACCCATTTACTGGTAAGGAAGACAAAGATACCTGGGTGCTCTATGAAGATTCCAGGAAAGAGCTGTGGGCGGGCGTCTTTACGGACGGCCCATTGTACTTTCTGAACCGGACAACAAATCGCTTTGAAGTCTTTGATAGCACCCTGACTAATATCCTTTCGATAGCAGAGGACAGGAACGGTTGCCTTTGGGCGGGAGATGTTTCGTCACTGATAAAAGTCGACCGGTCAGGTAAAAAACACCGCAAGTTCAGGATCGGTCATTTTATACGAGCCATTCACGAGGATAAGGCTGGTAATTTCTGGATAGGTACCGAAGGTGGCGGACTATTGTTATTTAACCGGGAAACCGGTACTTATATATCGTTTACAAAGACGAATGGACTTGCAAATAATTCTGTCCTGGAAATATTGGAAGACAAAAGGGGGAACCTATGGATCAGTACATTTTATGGGCTATCGAAATTTGATCCGAAAAAGAAGACTTTCAGGAATTTCTCACAGGCAGACGGACTTTTGAGCAATCAACTCAACTATCATTCAGCATTGGCCCTTGCTTCAGGTGAATTTATTTTTGGTGGAATCAGGGGATTGGATATTTTTTTTCCAGACAGCCTTAGTTATTCCTCACCGCTGCAAAATGTGGTGCTGACAGGTTTGAAGATAGATAATGTTCCGGTAGAGAGTAACGGGAGTTATGTAACCGAACGTGTAAATGATAAGGTGACAGCATTGAGAATACCTTATACCAAAGCGGTAATTACCGTTGATTTTGTAGCACCTGAATATGCTGCTGCTAATAAGATAGAATATGCTTATTATATGCAAGGGTGGGATAAGGGCTGGAATTATGCAGGAAAAGTCCGGACAGCCAATTATACTCACTTGTATGAAGGAAATTATACCCTGCGGATAAAAAGCACGGACACGGAAGGGCACTGGAATAAGAATGAATATGTATTGCGAATAACCGTATTACCACCCTGGTACAGAACATGGTGGGCTTGTTTGATATACCTGGCTATCTTTATTGGTTTGGCATATCTGTATCTTAACTATAGGTCGCAACAAATTAAGTTGAACTTTGAAATCCGGCTGGCACGCATGGAAACCGAGAAAGAGAGAGAGGTGAACGAGAAGAAACTCACATTTTTCACCAATATATCCCATGAATTCAGAACGCCACTGACTTTGATCATTAACCCTGTAAAAGAAATGCTTGGCAGTAGTGACCAGCATAATGGGAATAAACTGGATGTAATATACAGGAATGCCCGCCGCCTGCTTAGCCTCGTGGATCAGCTGCTGTTATTTCGCAAAGCAGAAAGCGAAACAGATAAACTGAGGATCACTCGCCTTAATCTTCATAATCTCTGTAAAGAGGTATTCAACTGTTTCAGCCAGCAAGCCACCGCAATGAATATTCAATACACATTTAGTTGCGTCAATCGGCAAATAGAAATATATGCTGATAAAGAAAAGATGGAGATCGTACTGTTTAACCTCCTTTCCAACGCAATGAAATTTACGCCGGAGAATGGGAGCGTTAGTTTGTCCGTTATCGAGAACGAGCATGATATTACGGTAATCATTACAGATACTGGCTGCGGCATCAGTGAGAAATCCGGCCAATACCTATTCGAAAAATTCAGTCAGATAAAATCAGGGAAAACTGGTTTTGGTATTGGATTGTACCTATCGAAACAGTTTGTTGAAAGCCACAAAGGGCATATATCCTTTACCAGTGTTCCAGAGCAGGGTACAACATTTAAAATCCTCCTGCAGAAAGGGACGGCACATTTTGCAGGTCACTTTATTTTTGAAGATATAGTGGAGAGTCCTGCGCTATTGGATGAACTCACTGGCAATATTGCTATTGAAATCCCATCAGAAGGAAAACCTGGCCCGGTCATAGATATCATTTCCGAAAAGCACTCGCTATTAGTGGTAGATGATAATCCGGAAATCAGTCGTTATTTACAACAGTTGTTCCAGGATAAATTCATTTTTCATGCTGCTGAAAATGGCGAAATTGGTTTGCAGATGGCCCGGGAGCATACACCGGACGTCATTATCAGCGATGTAATTATGAAGGGGATGAACGGAGTGGAATTGTGCCATGCTATTAAGCAGGATACTGCTCTTGGCCATATACCAGTGGTGTTGCTTACTGCTAATCCTTCCCAGGAAACCAAACTTCGAAGTATTGAATGCGGCGCAGATGACTACATTGTAAAGCCATTTGAGAAAGAACTGCTGATTGCCCGCATTGACAACCTTCTCCAAAACAGGAATATATTGCAACGTTATTTTTTTGAGAAGATCACCTTAAGAGAGGACAATACCCGCATTCCTGCAGAGAATAAATATTTCCTTGAGCGATGCATCAATATCGTGGAAAGCAATCTGAACAATGATGCTTTCAACATAAAGATGCTTGCAACAGAAATAGGCATGAGTCATTCTGCCCTTTATAAAAAGGTTAAATCCATTTCTGGAAATTCTGTTAGCAATTTTATCCGGTTTATCCGTTTGCGCCGGGCGGCGGTACTATTATTAAGTACCGGTTGTAATGTAAACGAAGCCGCATTTGGAGTGGGTATAAATAATGTCAAATATTTCCGGAGACAGTTCTCCAAACTTTTTGGAATGCCGCCCTCAACATATATAAAAAAGTATCGTCATGCCTTCAATAAAGACTTCAACATAATAACATGGGATTAATAGTAATGCCTTGATGTATGGAGGTATATCCATAGTTTGGAAATTTTTAAAAAAATGAAACGGTTACGTGGGTCAAATACAATTAACCGGTGCCTTAACTATCAGATAGAATCAATAAGGACTTCATAAAGTAGTCCTTAAGTAATTTAAAGTATATCACCTGATGATTAGAATATGGTACTATTAATTCCAGATTCTAGTACTATTAATTCCAATCTGTTAGTGTTTAAAAAAATGGGTAATTCTTTTGGCTGAGCCCAAAATACTCTCAGGCTGACATTCTGAGGCTAACTACAGCAGCTCCTTCTTCCGGGGAGCTGCTTCCATGTCGTATATAAAAGAAAAAACTCTTGCAAAACTTGTCTGCAAGAGTTTAGGGTTATCGATGGTTTTTATAATTATAGTGACTGCGGCCATGCCGCGATCAATGTAGGCGATGCGTGCCGTCACGCGGGCATATATAGCACCTGCCTCAGTTTCTTATATTGGGTTAAATGTCATGTTTTTTTGCTCGACGAACAGATATGTTCCGCGCTTTGAAATAAGTATCTGCTGCTGGCGGATCGCCCGCGCTGGACCCCTCCATCTGTAAGTTAATTATAATCTGCATTGGTTTGCCAACATAGCCCTTGCCAGTGTGCGTGGCTGTCAATTCTTCATCGATGTAATATTCGACACTCACATCTGTATTATTGATCTTTTTCATCCGTATGCCGTAAGAGTGCCATTCAGAAGGCGAAAGCACTTCAGTGAGTTTGCTTTCCGCATCATCGTCGGTTATATAAGTGTTTTGCCAGTTGATGTTATCGCCTTTGTATTCGAGGATGTCACATTCCGGCGGGTAAGTACTTGAGCCGCAAAGCCAGAAAGCCGGCCAGGTGCCACCATCAGAGGGTGCCTGAAAATCTCCCTTTATTTCCCAATTGGGGTATGCATCGTTTACTACTATGTTGTCTTTGGTGTGTATAGCGCCACTTTTGTAATGAAGCTCTATTTCAGTGCCAGGCCCATCCGGATTCGGCACGGTAGCTCCACCCCAGTCGAAAAGCTCTGCCTTAATGTTTAGCACACCGGCATCAAGGTAAATATTATTGTGGTCGGTGCTAGTGCCACTCATACGTGCAGAGCCATTGTGATCTGCCCCCCAGGGATATAGATAATTCCAGTGAGTCTCAAAGTTGGCGTAACTGGCAAAAGAGTTGCCATCAAGTACAATTTCCCAGTCGTTGCTGGCTTTTACATCAGCATGCACCTGCGGCAGTTGTTGTACTGACAACTTCTTAAAAGAGGTCATGTCTTTCTGACACGAAAGTAGTAAGGGGCCGATCATAGTGAATAATAACGGCATAATTGTTCTCATTGTTCTCATAATGAAGATTTTAAGGGTTTTGTTATTTAGAGATAATTATTTGAGGTTACGTCATTTGCTAAGTCTAAATAAATAAGACATCCAATATTGAAAAGTTCCTATTCCTGAACATTATTTTTGAAAAGTTAATAGGAAGTGAGCGTAGTTGAGATTCTTGTCTGATGGGTGTATCAATGCGTTATGCTATTTTATAGTAGATATGCTATAAAAATAATTATTAGTATATTGAGCAGAAACTATAACTGAGTTGCTTAAAAATATCACATCAACCGAAAACGAACTTTGCCGACGTTTAGCTAATGGAGACCCCAAATGGTTCTATACAAACCATTAAGGGAACCATATTACTGGTACATTGAAATGGTCTACAGCGCTGTGCAACATTCGGCAAAAGGACCTAATCATATGGAGATCAACGTATCGGGCCTGCAGGCGGCGATGTATGCGCTGAAAATCAAACAAGGCCTTAAAACTGAACAATACAAATTCGTTAAAAAATGATGACTGGCCGCAGCATTTTAGAAACAACGAATGATATCAGCGCCCCGGCGTGTAAATAAATTTTGAAAAATCTTTATGCTGCACCGGATCAAGATTGACGCGTGATCATACAATCCACCAGCGGAGACTACGGAAATAGCATGGGTGGTAAATGGGAAATGGAGAGAAGCACTTTTACCGTGTATTACAGCCTATGGATTGTGTCTGGCAGAATTGAAGGCCATTATCCGTTATAATCCCGAGGTATGGAACTTTGGAAATGAAATTGATATGTACATGGTTAATGTACGTATCTTGAATGCCGCACTTCCCCCCGATATCGTAAAAAAGTATGCATTCAATACTGATATAGATGCACCACCTCCCTACCACGAAAACCTGATCGATAACTGGCTGTGTAACGATAAAAGCGGCAACAAGCTCAAAGACAGCAGCCCATCCCGGAAAGACTTTATTATAGTAGGTGATTACTCGTGGGACTTTATTGGCTCCGCTGTGGACAAAACAGATCCGGCCCCGTCTATTTTTGATATAACGCTTTCTGTTCTCCACTGGATCGGTATCACATTGCAGGGTAATGACATACCAGGTGGCAGAAGCTGGATAAGGATAATTGGTGACAAATAAAACATGAAGATTTAGAAAAAAATTCAATGGGACAAATGTATCCGATCAGTGTTTTACCTGCGAATAAAAAAACAGACTACATACATGACACTTGTTTATAACCCCAAGGTATCGTTTCAATAGTATAATCATTCTCCAAATGACAGAAGCTCCTTTCTTTGAGGAGCTTCTTTGACTTTAACCGGGTGGTAAAAAACGCGTTAAATTTTTTCCGGATAAAAAGCATGCGTCATCTTTTTGTAAACAACCTGGAGGTCTTGCCAGTAGATAGTTTCAAATCATTTTTCTTCTTATATCATATTACTTAGCATATACTATTATCATATAATGTCATTTCTTCAACATAAAAAGCTATGATATTTAAGAATGCAGAAAGTTAAAGGTAATTTCAATTATAGCGCATTTATTGATACTATCAGCCAATGAAAGCCTCTCATTCGAATTTCAACAGAACAATGAATCTCTTCTGATAGTATATGGCGCCCCTCATATAAAATGTTAACTAAACCCACATTCTCATGAAAAATTATCCAATGATTTTGCTCAGCCTCCTTATTCTTGGCGCGTGTGCAAAATTCAGCAACAGTGAACTACACAGGAAATCAGGCGACAACAACAAAGATGGTGTTGATCTCGCCGCACTAGTACAAAAAACAGATATCGTCACATTGTACAGTAACGGATACGTATATCCGAAAGAAGAGAGCAACAGCTATGGCGCTATCTCTACCTCCGGGCTGGGAGGCTGGACAGATTCCAGCGGCTTTACGCGCGTGTTTTTCTATCCGCAAGTCACCGGCCAGATCTCTGTTTCTATCCGCGTTAAAGCGCCATCCAATGCCAATACCTTGACAATACGGCTTGACAGCTCTGGCGTCAGCCATCATGTAACTGTTAATAAAACATCGGACTATGTGACGCTACCTGTGGGGAACTTTCATATTTCTTCTGCACAATATCATTGTCTGGAGATCAGGGCTGCTACTAAGAATGGCGCCTACCTTCCTGATGTGGAGTCGGTAATCATTAACAGTTCACTGAACCTGAAATATAATAAGAGCCAGTACCGCGGTGCACCGTCCACGCATTTATGGTATCCGGCAGCCGGAGACAGCGCCATCGCCTGGTTCTATAACGAGATCTATGTACCGACGGGCGCAGATCCGCTAAACGCCTACTACATGACCAACGGCTTCTGGGATGGTTATTTTGGTATACAGGTGAACAGTCCTAATGAAAGACGCATTCTCTTTTCTATCTGGAGTAACTACAACACCAACGATCCCAACCAAATTCCTTCGGACTATGCCGTAACACTTATTAAAAAAGGCGCCGGTGTTATTGCCAATCCATTTGGCGGCGAAGGCTCCGGTGGACAGAGTTATCTCAAATTTCCGTGGGTAACAGGTAATACTTACCGGATGTTGGTAAATGCAGAGGCTTCCGGTACGCATACTATCTTCACTGCATGGTACTATGCTCCGGAAAATGGTAACTGGAGGCTCATAGCACAATGGGATAAATCCAAGACCAACGGTCAACTGCTCGGTGGCCTCTACTCGTTTGTGGAAAACTTCTCAGGTAACGGCAATGACTTCTTCAAAGCTCGCTACGGCAATCAATGGGCCCGCACGGTTAACGGTACCTGGATAGAGCTGAACCGGGCATCTTTCTCCACCACGGCCAGCGAAGCAGGACATCAACGGTATGATATCGGCGGCGGTGTGGAAGACAATATATTTTATATGTTCAGCGGCGGCTTCAGACAGATAGGTAACAGTATAGGACAGACCTATACGCGCCCTGCCACCGGCGTACCTCCAGCTGTGGATCTTGCCACGCTGCCGGCTAATTGAGCGAGTAGTTCCATGTAAAAACGGTTTGGCATTTAGCCTTGTTTTTTTCAGGGCAAAAATATCGGGCATCTGAAACGAAAACCGACTGCTAATATGTGAATACCAGGACTAGGGTTGACAGCACAAATCTACATTTTGAACCCGGGTTTTAAATGTTTAAGGGGAAGGCGCTGCTGCCGCGCCATTCCCCTCGTCCCATCCGTGCAAGGGGAATGGCAATGGTTAGGTTTCGGATTGTAACCGCTCTCTAAGTATTTCGCAGGTGTTTTGCTCTTCAGTGCGGCATTAGGTCTGTGGTGGTTATAAACGCTTCCCATTCTTGTAGTTTCTTGGTAATGTCGATGTCGTCAATATACTCAATGCGCTGGTAAAACCCTTGCTGATCAGTCAAATGAGACCGTTCCACCTTTCTGTTTAGATGCGGATTACTCACTTCTTCAACCTACAGCCGCTTGGGCGGCCTCCGCACGGGCAGTGGGCCATCATAAGGCCTAAGGTGATTTTGGCAAGCGGCTCTTTTATATTGCGCAGGTGACTGGGATAGATTCCGTTACAAGAAATCCAGATGAAAATGGACGACGCCACAGTGCCTACCGCCAGTATAACCTGCTGCAAAAGGTAGACATAAAAAGACCCTGAATAGTGGCCGCCATTAAAAGAAACTAGGGTTTTGGAGGTAATCCATTTTTCTATTCTTTGCAGGGTCCATTTAGCACTGCAACTATGATATTATCTGTTATCCCACTTATATTTATTTTAGCGTTCAGTCTTTGCTGTTTGCAACTTATGGCGCAGAATAACCACTCTCCGAAGATAAAAAGGCTTTGGGATATGAATTATTCAAAAGACGAACTCCTACAGATCAACACGCGAAGGTATTATGAATTGTGTCAAAACGGCGATTATGGGAAGTGATTTTTTTGGACCAGATGCCGGATGGTGCCGGCACAATACCCCCGCTAATACCCCAAAAATCGACTGAAATACCCAAGCCAGAAGGGTACTGCCAAATAAGAAAAGAAGCGGGGAGCAAGGTGGAAAAAACGCAAAAACACAATGCATCTTTTTCGGGTCAAAACCAGCCTTTAGCTCCGGCACAACCGGGTAATCCACGCCACATTCAATATTGCCTCAACACATCCCCCTGTCACATTCCCGCCGCCAGTGCACTTAAAAAGGCAAACATAATTGAGGGCTATAATGGCTCGAAAGGCACTTTCTTCATTTGGATGACCATAATACTGGCCGCCTGAAATAGCATAAACCAATACGAACCTTTTGTTTAAATTTACCCAAAACTGAAAGCAGGCCTACCAGATTGTCAAACAAAGTAGAACATAACGAGCAGCAATTACTTCTGCGCATAGCGCGTGGAGATGGAAGGGCTTTCCGTGAATTTTATAACGCCCATTGGAACAACGTTTATACTATAGCCTTACTATACCTTAAAGATGCATTGGCTGCACAGGATGCTGTACAGGATGTTTTTGAGAAATTCTGGACTAGCCGTACTTCCCTACAACACATTGATAATCCAGGCGGTTATCTTTATGTAACCACAAGGAATTATCTCATTTCCCGACTTCGTAAAAAAGCCGCCGAGTATGATTACAATATGGAAATGATACTACATATTCCCGAACAGGGCCCATCCCCGGATCGTTTGCTCTATATTAAGGAGGTGGCAGAAGCGATTGAAAGGGCGGTAAGCGCACTCCCTGTGCAACAGAAAAAGGTATTTCAGCTCAGCCGCAACCAGGAAATACCTCTAAGGGAAGTTGCTTCTCAACTGAATATCTCCTATACTACAGCCAGGGAATATATGAGCTTGGCCCTGAAATCTATACGTAAATACCTGGTAGCGCACTTGAATGAATTGCCGGTTATAGTGGCCCTTTTCCTTCTTTAATCCCATCTGGATATTTTTTTTGAGGTATATCCCTACAAGTTGTTCCCGAATGCGTCTATAGAGTAGGGAAGTATAAAAACGCAGAAAGATGACGCCAGAGGAATTTCAGCAGCTTTTAATAAAATACCGTGAGGGTGCTATTACTGCACCCGAGAAAGAGCTTTTGTTTAAGTGGCTGCCTGTTTATGAAAAACAATTGGCAGAGCAACTGGATAGTGACTTGTATGACCCTGCTGTGCCTCGGCTAGGTGATATGGCCACGCGGGATATTATATATAATGCGATCCAAACAGCAGGTGACAGTGATACAGACTTCTCATACCCAAGGCGCAGCACCCCATATTTAGGCCGCCGGGGATGGGTAGCAGCGGCCATGTTAGCTGGCTTGGTGGCCGTAGGCGCTTATTTCATTGTTGAAGGTAATAAAGACCAACCTGTAAAAGTGGCCGCTCAGCTACAAGATGTCGCGCCTGGCTTAAACAAAGCCACCCTGATCTTATCAGACGGTTCCAAAGTTACTTTGGACAGCGCAGGGAACCAGGTGATCCGGCAGGGCGCTGTGGCCGTGCAGCAACGGGGCGGGAGTTTATGGTATGAGGTAAAAGAACAAGGATCAGTTGACGCCTATAACATATTGGCTACCCCTCGAGGTGGACAGTTCCGGGTAGTCCTGTCGGATGGCACGAAAGTATGGCTGAATGCGGGTTCCTCCATCCGCTATCCGGTGACTTTTACCAGCCGTGAACGCGTAGTGGAAGTAACGGGTGAAACTTACTTTGAAGTGGCCCATGACGCTACTGCTCCATTTATCGTAAAAACCGCCAGGCAGGCGATTAAAGTACTGGGTACCCGTTTCAATGTGAATGCCTATGTGGATGAGCCAATGGCGAGTACAACACTTCTGGACGGCGCCGTGAGAATAACCTCCGGTAGTGCCAACAGGTTTTTAAATCCGGGGGAGCAACTGACCACGCAATATGCCAGCGGAGAGGTGGCCGTTAGGTCGGTGAATGTGGACAATGTAGTTGCCTGGACCGACGGAAAGTTCAGATTTGACAACTCGGATATCAAGGCTGTTATGCGGCAGTTGGCCAGGTGGTACGATGTGGATGTGGTGTATAGCGGCGCCGTTCCATCCAGGGAGTTTGTCGGGGAAATAGAAAGGGATTTACACCTTTCGCAGGTGCTTAATATTCTAGAAAAAAATAACATACATTTTGACATCCAGGGAAAGAAAATTATTGTGCTCCCTGAGTAAGAATAGAGAGCTAAACAACCAGAATCAGGACTGCCAAAATAAAAACAGGAAAGTGTTGGACGCACTTCCCTGTGAGTAGTTCAGGCTGTCCCATTAAAGCAAGTCCCGGAAGGACTAATAGTATCACCTTAAACCACTTTAAGTTATGAAGTTAAGCGATTTTTGCCGCAAATTTCCTGCGGTAGTATCAAAACTATTTCTTTGTATGAAAATCACCGCACTTTTTCTTTTACCGGTGTGTTTCACAGTAAGCGCCAGCAGTAGCGCTCAAAAAGTCACAATACAAGAGAAGGATGCCAGGATTGAAAGTCTCTTGCATGAGATCAAACGCCAAACCGGTTATGTATTCTTCTATGACGCCGCTGTTTTAAAAAATACGAAACCTGTTACTATCCAGGTGCGGAATGCAGATATAGAGGACGTTTTGAATAAAATCCTGGCAAAACAGGAACTGGATTATGTTATCGAAAAAAGATCCGTTACCATCATCAAAAAGCAGCCTCCGGCCTCCATACAGCCGCCTAAACCTGCAGCCGCCGATACGTTTACTATAAAAGGAGTGATTACCAATGCGGATGATAATACTCCGATCCCGGGCGCATCGGTTTTGAACCGGAATTCCGGGGCGGGCACCCAAACTAACGCTGAAGGACGGTTTACATTGAGAGTGGCATTAGATGATAAATTGATCGTGACGCATTTGAACTATGAAAATTTTACCTACGAAGTCAAAAACAATGATAATATTTTTATAAAGCTGGCTCAAAAATCAATAGCGCTAAACACAGATGTGGTAGTTGTGGGCTATGCCACGCAGAAAAAGACGAGTGTGGTAAGTTCGATTAGCACGATCAGTGGTGACGAATTGCAATTCGGCGGCCGTAACCTGAGCAATAATCTGCAGGGGCAATTGCCGGGTATTATTTCGTTTCAACGAAGCGGAGAGCCGGGTTATGACAATGCCACTTTTTGGATCAGGGGCATCAGTACCTATAATGGCGCTCAGAACCCGTTAATCCTGGTAGATGGCGTACCGCGCAGCTTTACTGATATCGACCCGAACGAGATCGCCACTTTCAGTGTTTTGAAGGATGCGGCGGCCACTGCCGTATTCGGCGCCGAAGGCGCCAATGGCGTGATCCTGGTAACTACCAAACGGGGCCGCATTCAAAAGACGGAGATCACATACCGTGGGGAATACAGCGTATTAACGCCTTTGAGGATGCCTGAATTTGTTGGCTCGGCGGAGTATTTAAGTACTTACAATGAGGCGCTTCGGAACGAAGGGAAAGCACCTGTCTTTAGCGACGACCTGATAAAAAAATACGAAGATCACGTTGATCCTGACCTCTACCCGGATTCCCGTTGGCTGGATCTGCTGATGCGCAAGCATACAAACAATACACGCCATAACCTGACTTTCCGGGGAGGTACCAGCAAGGCGCGTTTTTTTGTGGCAGGCTCTTATTACAAGGAGAGCGGCCTGTTCAGAAATAATGCGTTGGCCCAGTACAGCAGCAATATCGACCTTAAGCGATATAACCTCAGGAGTAATATAGACATTGAAGTATCTCCGACTACTTCGCTGCGGGTTGACCTAAGCGGCCAGTACCTGGAAACAAACTACCCGGGCGTTGGTACGGGCAGTATCTTCGAGAGGACAACCACGATACCGTCCTATTTGTTCCCCGCTATTTATTCAGATGGTAAGCTTGCGGATCACCCGCGGCCCAGCAATAATCGCGTTAACCCGTATAACTTGTTGAATCACTCTGGTTATGCAAATGAATTTCGCACCAATATCCAATCACGGATAGACCTGGAGCAAAAACTTGACGTGATCGTCAGGGGCCTTAGGGCAAAGGTAAGCGTAAGTTATGATTTCGCTGGAAACTATACCATTAGGACAGGGAAATCAAATAATACTTACTTTGCCACAGACAGGGATAACGATGGCAAACTGAAATATACACAAATTAAATCAGGCACTGACCAGGTGACGGATGGATCTACCAGCCAGAGCTCCACTAAAAATATTTATACCGAGGCGTCCCTGAACTACAACGGCCAATTTGCGCAAAAGCATGATGTAACAGCCATGGCCCTGGTTTACCAAAAGGAATCACAAGTAACCAGCGATCGGCTGCCCTTTAGAAAAATGGCCTACGTGGGACGCGTTACTTATGCGTACGACCAACGGTATTCCATGGAAATGAACGTAGGGATTACCGGCTCCGAAGCCTTTGCTCCCGGTTACCGGTTTGGCGTGTTTCCGGCCGTGGGGGTTGGATGGATCGCCAGCAACGAGCCGTTTTATCCTGAAGGATTAAGAGATGTGCTTTCCAACCTGAAACTCAGGTTCTCTTTTGGTTTAACCGGGAATGATTATTATGGCAGCCAGCGGTTTCTGTATCGGGGGGGCTTCACAGGCTCGGGTGGCGCTACCTTTGGATATAATGGCGGCGGTGGTCTGAATGGCTATAACGGTTATACAGAAGGCCGCTTCAGCGCCCCGCAGCTTTCCTGGGAAACCGAAACCAAAAGGAACTATGGCATCGAGCTGGGCCTTTGGGGCGACAGGCTGAACCTCACAGCCGACTATTTCGATAACAATCGTTATGATATACTGGTGCAACGCCGCACAGTTTCTGGTGCGGCAGGATTTCGGCAATCTCCTTTTCAGAATTTCGGAAAGGTGACCAATAGAGGTATCGAGGCGAACATTAATTTCCGGCAACGGCTGGGACAGCAAGGAACACTTACATTCAGGGGCAACTTTACCTATGCCCGGAACAAGGTCATTGAAATGGACGAGGTTAAACCGCTTTATCCATGGATGGAAGCTACCGGTGATCGTTTAAATATGCCCTACATCTGGGTGGCAGAGCGTTTGTTCTATGACGGCGACTTCGATATTACTACCGATGCCGTAGGCAATAAAGCTTACCAGCTGAAGAAGGGAGTGGCCAACCAAAACTATTTTAACCCGGATGTGCGCCCTGGAGACATCAAATACAAAGACCTGAACGGCGACGGTCTGATCAACCAGTTTGATCAAACCAGGTATGCCAGCCATCCCTACACCCCGGAGATCACCTTCGGCTTTGGTGCGGGATATGAATTCAAAGGCTTTAGCATTAACCTTTTCTTTACCGGTATTGCCAATACGTCTACCGTGCTTGGGGAAGGCAAGGAACAGATGCTCTTCCCGTTCCAGTGGGGAGTGGATGAATCAAACATGCGCACCATGGTACGCGACAGGTGGCGGGAAGGTGGTGGAGATAACCAGCAGGTATTATACCCGCGCATAAGAACCAATGAATTCAAGAACAATTCCGCGCCCAGCACATGGTGGCTGCGCGATGCCGGCTTTATCCGGTTAAAAAATGTTGAATTGGGTTACAATATCCCCCAAAGGATAATGAATAGATTGAAATTAAGCAATGCGCGTGTTTATGTGCTGGGTTACAATTTGCTGACCTGGGATAAGATCAAATATTGGGACCCCGAACAGGGAAATGCAAATGCGGGGTTATCTTATCCCCAATCCAGAACTGTTACCATTGGCGCTGAGATCAAATTCTGATAAAACGAAAAAGAAAATTTCATGAAAAAGCAATATAAATCTTCCTATACTGGTTTCCGGATGCTACTCTTTTTGCTGGCTGCACTTGCGCTGGGATCCTGCAAGAAAAATTTCCTGGATGTTTCCGATAAGCTGGCCCCGGAGCTCACCACCGATAAAGTATTTTCCGATCCTACGCTGACAAGGCAATACTACGCCAATATCTTCTCGGGGATCCCGAATTCATCCCGAATGATAATAGATGACAGCTACACGGCTATTGGTGGGCTTGATAACCCATGGGCGGCCGTGTCTGACGAGATAAAGGCGTCCTCCAATAACGTCAAAACAATTGCTTCCAATGGTTATAATCCCGGTAATGCAGATCTGGGCAGGTGGGTAACATTATACCAGCTGATCAGGCAGGCGAATGTTTTTATGGGAAAGGCCAGGGCTATTCCGCAAACGGGGATTTCCGACTTCATCAGTGAGCAGGAAGTGGAACGGATGAAGACAGTCGCCAGGTTTTTCAGGGCATATTATCATTATTTGCTTTTTGAGTTGTACGGCCCCATCCCGATTATGGATAAAGCAGTTGATCCGAATGGAGCCAACCTGGATTTCGCGCGCAACAGCGCTGATGAAGTAGTGAAGTTCATCAGTGATGAGCTGACGGCGGTAGCTCCCGGTCTGGATGATATGGCAACCCGCCCGGAAGAAAGAACTGTACCTACGAAGGGAGTTGCCTTGGCGGTGAAAGCCAAATTGCTGGTATACGCAGCCAGCCCTTTGTTCAACGGAGGTTTTCCGGAAGCCCTGGCGCTCAAAAATACTGATGGCAAGCTGTTATTTTCCCCTACCAATGCCGGTAAATGGAGTGTGGCGAAAACAGCGCTGGAGGAATTCCTGAATTTTGCCAACGGCAAATACGAACTGTTTAAATTGTATACAGGGCCCGGGGGCACATATAATCCGGATGAAAGCCTGTATCGTTTGTTTATGGATGTGGATGGCAATAAAGAGGTAATCTGGGCCACCCCGGTAACATCCTGGGGGAACGTTTCAACTTCATCAGCGGGAACCGACCGGTCGTCAACCCCCAGAACCGAGAGGGCTGGCTGGTGCGGACTTGGATTAACCCAGGAATTAGTGGATGATTTCTTTATGATAGACGGCCTGCCCATTAAAGAGTCGCCTTTATATAACGAGCGTTCTTTTTCAGTTGTTGGCGATGACCCTTCCGGCCGCACGGAGCCCGGTACTTTTAAAATGTGGGTTAACAGGGAGCCGCGCTTTTATCAAACGGTTTTCTTCCAGGACAGGCGGTGGCCTATCAGCAATAACAAAGTGCAGTTTCAAAAAGGAAGCGGAAACGACAACAGTGCTCAGGACAACTGCTATACGGGCTACCTGATGCACAAACGTATTGCCCGCAACGTACGCAACGAAGGCACCTACCCCAGGTCCCAGTTCCGACCCGCCATTGTTTTTCGGCTGGCGGAATTCTACCTGTTGTATGCGGAGGTATGCAATGAAGTGAACCCGGCTGATCCAAAAATCCTTGAGTACTTGGACAAGATAAGAGAGAGAGCAGGCATTCCCAGGTTGTCTGACATTAAGCCCGGCTTGCTGGGTAACCAGGTGCAATTACGGGAAGCGATCCGGCATGAGCGGCGTATTGAGTTGGCAACGGAAGGGCAGCGATATTTTGATGTAAGAAGATGGATGATTGCTGAAAAGCCTCCAGGCCAGGGTGGACAAGGTGGGCCGATAACGGGCATGGACATGAATTCACCTGATCTTACGATAGGAGGGTACTTCAAAAGAACGTTTGTTGAAAACAGGGTGTTTACGAAAGCCATGTATCTCTATCCGATTCCACTGGATGAAATTCAAAAAAGCAAGTTGCTGGTGCAAAACCCGCTTTGGTAACGTTGGGCTGAAAAATTAGATGTAGTCGCTCAATAATTGAAGGATAGAACAAATTTTTGAACGTATCAGCTTTGTCTTTATTTACACCCCTGAATGCGTTAAATACATCAACAATTAGTTTAATCGCACCAGTTACATCGCCGAATGTAGACATAGGGAAAGAGATTTTAGTTTATTGCATGTGACAGTCTAAGATGCGTTTTTTTGACCTTCAAAAAGGGATTAGCTTTCAGTCAGGTTAGTAATAAGGTGGTGCCTCAAAGTTAACTTTGAAGCACCACCTTATTATTTACAATTCATCATGGGTAAATTCAAGCTCTTCATTTGAGGAGCTTCTTCTTTTTTGCCGCATTTTCGATCCTTAAACGCTGAATGAAACCTCCAATGCTTTCCTGGTATACCGATTTGTAAGAAAGAACTGTATTGGGTAATATATTATAAAATAAACTATTGCTAAGTCCTTACTTCACCAATGTTGAATAGTTATTCAGGAAATTTCAGGAAAAATTTTCTCCGGAGAGGGGGGGAAGCTGCCCTTAAAACGTATTTAGTCATAATTGTAATCTCGCAGCCAAATGAATAAAGACCAGTTACATTCCATCCTCGAAAAGATCAGAGAGGGAAATTCCACGAAGGAAGAATGGGATTTATTGGTCCAATGGTATGAAGCTGCCATTGAGGCCGATGCGGATGAGCTCTTTAACGAGGTGGGAGATATCATCGACAAGATGGATGTATCCTCCCTGAAGGAGCTGGAAATGCAGTTGTCCGAACCTGGAAAGCCTAAGATGACTGCCATTCTCAACCGCTGGCGCCTGGTTGGCATCGCGGCGGCCGCAGTGGTTTTGATCTTCTCCACTATCGCCGGCTTCCGCTATTTCCGGAATGGAGAGCCTGTCATGATGGTATATAGTACCGGTAAGGGGGAAATCCGTCAGATTCATTTGCCTGACGGATCAGAGGTAACCCTGAATGCCGTCAGTATGCTGACTGTCCCGGAGTCGTTCGAATCGGAGGAAAGAAAAGTATTGCTAAAAGGCGAGGCCTTTTTCTCTGTAGCGAAGAGCGAAAATTTACCGTTCAGCGTTATGGCGGATGACAGTTTGCTGGTGAAGGTGCTCGGTACTTCATTTAACATCAGCGCATATGGCAGCAACATGGAAATGGAGGTGGCCGTTTCTACCGGTAAAGTGACGGTGAGCAAGGCTGACCGGCACTTTGGTGTGCTCACGGCAGGTCAGCAGCTTGCATACAATAAGACCAGCAGGTTATTTTCCCGGACGAGTGACAGAAATGCTGCTGCCTGGCTGCAGGGGATCGTGGCTTTCAGAGGCAATACTTTGCAGGAAGTAGTCGAAACGCTTAACAGGATGTATGGTAAGCAGGTGCTGCTGCAACCGGGTGTAAACGGAGCGTTACAGGTTACCGGTAACTTCAGAGAGGAGCAGGGCATTGATAATATTTTACAAATGATATGTTCTCTCCATCATTTGGAGTATACATACAAAAACAACCAGATCGTAATCGGCAGAAAGCCGTTTTAACCTGATAACAAATGAAATTGAAATGACAGGCTGTGCAAGCATCTCTGCAGGCCATGCTTTGCCAACAGGTATCGGACCGGGAACAACGGAAACCGATGCCAAATTTAATTAAAACTCCACGTCAACTATGAAACGCAACCAAAAGAGAAGATTCTCACATCGGCGCGCAACGGGGCCTGTGATGTCAGTTTTTGCCGCTTGCCTGCTGGCCATTGTGATGGCGCTGCCATGTCAGGCACAGCAGTTGAATGAAATACGTGTTTCGTTCAGCGGCGGCGGGCGAACGCCTGTTGATGTGCTGGATGAGATCCAGCGAAAAACAGGCATCCAGTTTGTTTACGATCCAAAACAGATCAACGGCAACAACCTAAAAGTAAATCAAACCTTCCGCCAGGCTACGGTTAAAAGTGTGTTGGACAGCCTGCGGCTTACCGCCAGGGAAAGCGGCGGGCATGTTTTGCTAAGCAGGGTTTCTGCCCCAGCCAGGGAAACTGAAAAGATCAGGATCAGAGGAGTAGTAAAAGATGGAAGAGGAAGCTTGCTGCCGGGAGCACTGGTACAGGAAATGGGCACGGCCAACGGCCAGGTCACGGCCGCAAACGGAGTATATGAGATCACAGCGGATGCCGGCGGCACCTTGCTCTTTAAAATGATGGGATATGTAGAAAGGGAAGTGCCGGTCCTGAACAGAAATACTATTGATGTTGTGTTGCAGGATGTGGCAAAACAGCTGGAGGAAACCGTGGTGGTAGGGTTTGGAACGCAAAAGCGGTATTCCGTTGTTGGCGCCATCACCACAATCAGGCCAGAGCAGTTGCAGATGAGTACCAGCCGCTCGCTCAGCGGCAACCTGGCCGGGCAACTTTCTGGTGTGATCGCAACCCAGCGTAGCGGGGAGCCGGGTTATGATGATGCGAGCTTCTGGATCCGGGGGATTTCCACGTTTGCGGGCGCCCGTAGTCCGCTGGTGCTGGTTGACGGTGTGGAACGATCCCTGAACAACATAGACCCGGCAGAGATAGAGTCTTTCTCCATCCTGAAAGACGCAGCTGCCAGCGCGGTGTACGGGGTACGCGGCGCAAATGGCGTTATCATTATCAATACCAAAAGGGGGCATATCGGGAAACCCCAGATCAATATACGTATAGAGCAAGGGTACACACAACCGGTGAAGATACCGGATTTCCTGGGCGCCGCCGATTATCTTGAAGTATTGAACAGCATTGCCCGCGAGTCTGGAGGGCAGGCGCCTTTCTCGCAGGAGCGGATAGACAATATCCGGAACAAAGTGGATCCGGACCTTTACCCGGACGTCAACTGGCTGGATGCTATCACCAACGATTATGCGTCCAACAGCAGGGTTAACCTGACTGTTTCCGGCGGCAGCGATTTGCTGCGCTACGCCTTCGTGGGCTCCTATTACGGGGAGAAAGGTATTGTCAGCAGGGACGAAATGCAAAGCTGGAACTCATCCATGAAGTTACAGCGGTACAATATGCGCACGAACATCGATCTGAAAGTGACGCCTTCTACTTTGATGAGGGTTAATATCGGCGGGTATCTGCAAGATCACAGTAGGCCGCCGCAGTCTATTGACGACCTGTTTAGTAAAGCATTCGAGATACCGCCATATGTGCATCCTGCCCGGTATCCATCCGGTGAAATTCCTGTAACGCCGGAACGGTCGAACCCCTGGGCCCTGGCTACCCAAACGGGCTACCAGCGATCCAGTTCCAGCAAACTGGAATCCCTGTTCGCTATCGAGCAAAACCTGGATGCGCTTACGGAAGGACTGAAGGCCAACGTTAAATTCTCTTTTGACCGCTATTCGGGCAACAGCGTTACCCGCAGCAAAACACCGGATTTCTATAATCCCGCAGCTAGCCGGCGCCCCGATGGAACCCTGGATCTCATTATCTACAAATACGGCCAGCAATTCCTGGATTATTCCACGGGCTCCGAGTGGGGGGATAAAAGCGTGTACCTGGAAGGTTCCCTAAACTATATACGCAACTTTGGCCCACACTATGTTGATGCACTTTTTCTTTACAACCAACGGAACTATGATAATGGGGACCGGCTTCCATTCAGGAACCAGGGTATTGCCGGCCGTATCTCGTATTCTTTCCACCGCCGGTACATCGCGGAATTCAACTTCGGCTATAACGGCTCGGAAAATTTCGCCAAAGGCCGGCGTTATGGTTTCTTCCCTTCTGTCGCCGCCGGCTGGATCATCAGCGAAGAGCCGTTCATGCAGCGCTTCCGCAACACGATCTCGAAGCTGAAGGTAAGGGGCTCCTATGGTTTGGTTGGCAACGACAAGATCGACGGCCGCCGCTTTGCCTATATCACAACCATCGGCGATACGGACGGCTATAACTGGGGAATCGATGCGGATTATTACCGGGCTGGCAGATGGGAGGGCGATTACGGCGTGGATAACCTGACGTGGGAAACGGTCGCCAAATCCAATATCGGTATTGAATTGGGTTTGTTCAACAGCATCGAATTGCGGGTGGATTTGTTTGACGAACTCCGTAGCGACATATTCATGCAACGCAAAACGGTCCCTGGTTCCTCTGGCTTTATCCAGACACCCTGGGCCAACTTAGGGAAGGTGAACAACAAAGGGCTTGACATGTCCCTCGAACTGAACAGGCAGTTCAATTCCAACTTTTTCCTGGCGGTAAGGGGCAACCTCACTTATGCCGTCAATAAGATACTGGAGCAGGATGAACCGTCTACAGTAGTAGGTACCCCCCGTTCATCTACAGGTAAACCGGTAGGGCAAATATTTGGCCTTATAGCGGATGGCTTGTTTACGGAGGCGGATTTTGAGGATGTGAATAACGGGGTATTGATCAAATCGCTGCCCACTCATACCTATGGTATTGTGCGTCCGGGAGACATCAAATACAAAGACCTGAATGGCGATGGCATTGTCAACGATTTTGACCGCACGGCGATCGGCGGCACAGAAGACCCCCAGATCGTTTACGGGTTCGGTTTGAATACGCGGTACCGGCGGTTCGACCTGGGGCTTTTCTTTCAGGGTAATGCAAGAACGCACCGCATCATCGGCGATGGCACCACTTACTTTATTCCGGGATCAGGTAGCGGAGCCCTGGGAAATATTTACGCCAACGTGAACGACCGGTGGACGAAGGAAAACCCGCGGCAGGACGTCTTCTGGCCGCGCCTCTCTAGCAACGTGCATGCGAACAATACACAGGCTTCCACTTGGTGGTTGAGGGACATGAGCATGATCCGGCTGAGGAACCTTGAACTGGGGTATAATTTTCCTACCTATCACGTCGGAAAAGTGAAAATGGATAACGCGCGCCTCTTTTTCCGGGGCAATAACCTTTTTGTTCTCTCCTCCTTTGACCTGTGGGACCCGGAATTGGCTACCTCCAACGGTTTCAGGTACCCGATCATGAAATCGCTGTCCGTTGGATTAAGTGCAAATTTTTAAGCGTCATTAAAGATTTCCAGTCATGAAAAAAAAATACTACATATACCTGCTGCCTTTACTGCTTTTATGCAATTCCTGTGAAAAATTCCTGGACAAATCTCCCGAAGATCTGTTGACGCTTGACCTGGTATTCAGTGATAAAACTCGAACGGAGGATTGGCTGGCTGGTATTTACTCCAGCATCCCGGATCCTTACTGGGGCTTTGCCATGGAAATCGGGTACGATCCCCTCTCAGACGATATGGCTCCTTCCACCGGTTGGGAGCAATTTGGATGGACCGTCATTTCCAAGCAAACCGGGAACTGGAACCCAACTTCTTCCTGGAGCCCCAACTACTGGACCAGGCTGCAGCAGCGCGTCCGTTCCGCCTATATTTTTATGAGCAGGGTAAAGCCGAACATCGCACAAAAGCTGACCGAAGAAGATGTGGAGATTATGCGGAACGAAGCACGGTTCCTGGTGGCTTACTACTACTGGCTGTTGACGGAAACGTATGGCGTAGTGCCGTTCAACGACAAGATCGTGCCTTCAGACGCAGCAGACGAGGAACTGATGCAGGGACAAATTCCTTTCGACAGGATGATCGACTGGATTGACAAGGAATTGAAGGATGTTTCCACCAAGCTGCCGGCTTCCTACAATATTCCCAGCAAATATGGTCGTGCTACATCCATTATGTGCCTGGCGGTAAGAGCGAGAATGCTGCTTTTCGCGGCAAGCCCGCTGGTAAACGGCAACCCTGATTACAAAGGGTTTAAAAACAACAAGCAGGAAGATTTATATAACAATGTGTACGACCAGCAAAAGTGGGTGCGCGCCCAAAATGCCTGCAAAGAACTCATAGATGCTGCACATGCGGCTGGCCATAAACTGTACTATGAATACAACAGCGACGGTTCCATCGATCCGTTCATGTCTTATCAGAACATGATGTTCGCCAAAGGGAACGAGAACAACGAGATCCTCTTTGCACGGCCGAGCATCCCGAGTTACGAATATGACAAACATGCGCAGCCGCGGGGCACGGGAGGAAACGGCGGAATGGGGGTTACACAATCGCTTGTGGACGCATTTTTCATGAAGAATGGCCGTTCCATCAACGATCCGGCCTCAGGTTACGTGGAAAAAGGATTCTCAGCCCAGCCAGAAGTGCGCAACACAAAATGGCTGGAATCACAGGGCGACCAGGCCGGAAAAAAAGGACAGGTCACGCTGGAGGGTACGTGGAACATGTATTGCAACCGGGAAGCCCGATTCTATGTATCGGTGTTGTACAATCGCGCATGGTTCCGCCGGGAGGGCCGTACAACCAGGTTCATGCAACAGGAATGGGACGGCGGGCCTACACCCGACGCACCCCAGAACGGATACCTGTTGAGAAAGAAAGTGCACCCGGCTTTCGATCCACGCACCGGCGCAAACCCTTACCGTCCGGGTATCCTCTACCGCCTTGCAGAAGCTTACCTCAATTATGCAGAGGCGCTCAATGAAGCAGACCCCAACAACCCGGAAATTTTCACCTATCTCAACCTCGTCAGGCAAAGGGCAGGGCTGCCGGGATATGGTCCCGGAGCCGGGCAAATTCTGTTGGCCGGGCAAAGTGATGTGCGGGAAGCCATCAGGCGGGAACGCCGGGTGGAATTGAATAACGAGGGACTGCGCTGGAGCGATATCCGCCGCTGGAAAATAGGGGAAGCAGTCCTGGATGCCAATTTCTACGGGATGAACTTTAACGGCTCTAAACTCAGCGATGATGAAAACGATCCCCAGGCTTTTTTCAAGCGGACCGTTTACCAAAGGCGCAGGTTCAGTAAAAAGAATTACTGGTTTCCTGTTCCACAATCAGAGATCGACAAGAATCTGAACCTGGTACAGAATCCTTTCTGGTCAAATTAAATAAGAGCAGCGGCAGGCCGGGAGCATTACCGGCCTGCCGCATTTATTATACTTAAGTGAATTTCAATGGTCATCATCTTCAGACTTGTGTTCCGGCCCGCAGGCCTGTTTGTTCCTGCACTAAGAAAATTACCCTTGCGGGTCATGGTGGTATTTTGTATATTCGTGTATCAAGCTGCGTGAACATCCCGGAATTACCTCCAACTAGTATATCCATCACATAACACATGAACAAACTCCTGTCTGAAAATAGTGACTTGAATTCCATTAAGCACGGAGATAGCAAGGCGTTTGACGCTTTTTATCTCGAGTACTTTGACCGTATCTTCGTGTTGCTCCTTTTTTTCTCAAAGTCCAGGGAAGTGGCGCAAGACCTGGCGCAGGAAACTTTCGCCAGAGTTTGGGAAACCCGCGCCTCCCTCAACCCGGAGAACCTGCTTAAGAGTTATACGCGCCGTATCGCCAAAAACCTCCTCCAGGATCATTTCCGGAAATTGGCTGTAAGAAACAAACATGAAAAGAACCTGGCTACCGGGGAGTCTGCGGGAAATCGCACGATGGACCGCGTACTGGACAGGGAGTTGCAGAACCTGCTGGAAGAAGCTGTGAACAGCCTGCCGCAGGACAAACAGGTAATTTTCAGGATGAGCCGCTACCAACATCTGAGTTATGCTGAAATTGCGGCGGCATTGAATACCACACCAAAAGCTGTGGAACGGCATATGGCCAGGGCGCTGCAATATCTCAGGGTACATCTTTCCGAAAAGGCCGGTTACCAATTGCCGGTTTGCCTCCTGTTATGTACAGCATTGTCGATTATCTAAGCACATCGTTGCTCCACAGGCGCATAATAGTTAACCGTTATAAATTGGGGTCAAATTCTACGATCCATTCAATGCCGTATTTGTCTCTAAACACGCCGGCGTAAGTACCCCAGGGGCCATCGCCAATGTGCCCTTCAATATCTCCGCCTGCAGATAACCCGTTAAATATTTTGTCGGCTTCTTCTCTGCTTTCAGTACTCCTGGAAATTACGGTTTCCCATAAATTATTTGTTTTCAAAAATTCTATTTTGCAGGTCAGATAAATTATTAATTATGACTAGATATCAAGTTGTCTGTAATGATATGTTTGATGGTCACCTCCATAGGTAGCATGATTTAATTTTCATTCGACTGAGAGAAAGATCGCATGAATTCTTCTAGTACCATTACCTTATCGTCTGTGTAATATATGGCAGTGTATATAGTATTGAAATCAGGAAAAGTATTTTCATTCCCAATGAGGTTAATTTTCAATTAAAGTGGTGTAGATCCTGCCACCCCAGCTTCAAAGATCAGCAGCAATTTTTCTTTTAATCTGGTTCAAGGATCAGTATCACTCGGTGTATCCGATAATAGAGCAGAATATCAACAGATGCTGATGTAAGAGATATTTATTAGTTGCAACCAATAACAATTAAATGAGCTAGAATGATAAAGCACATATACGGCGCAAGATGGTGGAAATTCGATTTTCATAATCATACACCTGCATCTAATGACTTTGGCAAAGGTGATGGGGGCCATATGTCCATTACACCTGAAAATTGGTTATTGATGTATATGCAGGCGGGGATCGATTGTGTTGCTATCACTGACCACAATTCTGGAGAATGGGTAGATAAACTAAAATTGGCATTGCAGTCTTTGGATGATTCAAAACCGATTGGATACCGAAAACTATTTCTATTCCCTGGAGTTGAAATAACCGCATCGAGTAACATACATATTCTTGCGTTGTTTGACACTACTGTTGGGACGAAGGAAATTAATGCTCTATTGGGAGCAATTAATTTCCCCGCGGAGCATTTTGGAACTTCTGATGCCGTAAGTCCAAAGAGTGTAGAGGAGATTATCGCTGAAATTCACAAAAAAGGTGCAATTGCCATCCCCGCTCACGTTGATGAGGCTTGCGGACTATTCAAACTCACTGGGCACACCTTTTCTCAGGCTTTGAAAGCCGAAGAATTACTTGCTATTGAAGTGATCAATAAAACTTTTGAAAAGCCTGAATTATATAAGCAATCGAAGCTATCATTAGCAGAAGTCCTTGGTTCTGATAGTCATGTCGCTGCACAAGTTGGAAGTAATTATACGTGGGTGAAAATGAGTACACCATCTTTGGATGCACTAAGGTTTGGATGCACTAAGGCTCGCCTTGCACGATTGCGAAGACGGTATAATAAGGAAAGATGAATGTTTTAACGATCCTAACTTGATTAGTAATAGATATTTTATTAAATCGATTTCAGTTTCAAATGGCTTTAAAGCAGGGAACGGAACAACATTGGAAGCAAAATTTAGTCCTTGGTTATCTTCCGTTATTGGAGGCAGAGGATCTGGAAAATCTACTATATTAAATTATCTGCGCATAGCTCTTAATAGAATGGTAGAAATGCCTGATGAAATACAGTCAGAGTTCAATAAGTTTAATCAGATTGGAAGAAAGAGTGTGCCGGGAATGTTAAGAGATACAACAATTATTAAAGTCGAGATTTTTAAAGACGGCAAGCTGCACTTAGTAACATGGAACCAACAAAATCATACTCTTCATGCGTGGGATGGAAATTCGGGCAATTGGGGAGTGGGAGCGGTTGTTTCTAATATTAATGAGTTGTTTCCAATTCAGATATTTAGTCAAAAGGAATTATATGCACTGACGGGAAATCCATCTAAATTAATCGAACTAATTGACTCGCAATTTGACAAACAAGGTTGGCTCGAAGAAAGAGAAAGACTAATGCAAAAATGGCTTGCCGATAGGGTAAAAGAAAGACAACTTCAGTCTGCAATCTCAGAAGAACATAATCTCAACGCCCAACTTGATTCCACAAACAATAAGATACAACTTTATGAAAGCTCTGAATATAAAGACACCCTTAATAATTTCAATAAATTATCTGCTACAAATGAGTTCTTCGTAGGTACGAAAGAAAAAGTTTCCCAATTCATTAATGATCTAGAAGAAATAAGCGTCAAAGTTCCGGAAATTAAGGCAATGGAAAACGTGGCAAATACACTTACACACGAATCAACTCAATTTCTTCAGACAGTACAAAGTGTTTTGTCAAGAGCAGCACAAAGAATTTCCGAAGCATTAGCCCTGGTAACTCCTTACAAAGAAGATTTGCAAAGTCAGTTTAATACTTTACCGTGGTTTAGTGATTATGAGGCTGCGAAAAGTGCTTATGAGGCTATTTTGGATAAAATTCAAGAACTCGGTAGCGAAACTTATGAAATATTGATCCAACGAAAAAGTTCTTTGACAAGAAGGCTTGCGTTAATTGACACTCAAAAGCAGCAGCTTCAAACCTTACGATCAGAATTGGAAACCCTTTACACATCCATAATTGACAAGGAAATGGAGTTGAGATCTAAACGTAAGGCTATAATTGGCAGATGGAAAGAGTTTGATAATGCTGAGAACCCTTTTCTTATAATTGAGTTACAACCAATGTCTGATGCCGATAACGCAAATGTAACTTTCCGAAAACTTTTGAGAAAAGAAGGAGCTGAATTTTCAGGCTATATTTATTCGCACGATGAAGAAACCGGGAATAGCTTAGGCTTGATTGGAACAATAATTACTGCAGCAGAGGATACCAGATGGGCAAAGAGATTAGAGGTAGTTAGAAATTTTGTTTCTGCCACAGAGAGTGATACGAGAGGACTTGATTTGAGATTAGCGAGGCATATAAGTTGGCTCGCCCAAAATACACCAGAGGATATAGATCGATTACTGGTTTGGATTCCTGAAGACAAGATCGTCCTTAAATTTAAAAAACAAGGACGCGAAGAAGACATTCAAACAGGTTCCGCTGGCGAAAGGACGGCCGGAATGTTAGGTTTATTATTAGCTCTTAATAATATCCCTTTGATTATTGACCAGCCGGAGGACGATTTGGACACAAGACTTATTTCTTCTTTTGTTGTACCCAGTTTTAAAGCCCTAAAACAAAAAAGACAGCTTTTGCTCGTGACTCACAACCCCAATATCGCAGTAAATGCAAACTCTGATAGTATAGTTTATATGAATTTTAATTCAGGTCAAATCATAGTTGATGGAAATGACGCTTTGCAAAATAAAGATATAAGACTTGCTGTATGTAACGTTATGGAAGGCGGCAAAGAGGCATTATATAGGCGTTATTATAGAATCTCTAAAGCATTAAAATAATTAAGTAAGTAATCGTAAAGCGATAAATATGATAGCAGAAGTTGAGGTCAACTCACAGAGAGCAAATTTTTCCAGGTATTTAAGGATAGGGCATTTTAGCAAGGTAGTATAATCGAAACACCGGTCACATCCATTGTTTGGAATGGTATTAATGATGTTTGCGAAAATTCTAAGTTTATCACTTAGATAAATGCCCGAATATACATTACATGAGTATCTTTTTTGCGAATTGAAGGTCATTTATTAGAGGAAAAATCCTGTTTTTATAATCTAGAGAAAATCGTTACTTGCAGCGTCGCTGAACCATTAAACAACTACGTGTATGGCTAATTCAATTCATAGGCACACTACTACCTCCTACCACCCGTGGAAAAGCCCGATGCATTCAGCTTCAATGCTCCTCATAAGCTGTATTTGGAAGTAGATGTTTTTCAACAGTTTGAAAATAGATATGATGCGATTTACCAGGAGATTATTAGTCAACCAAATCTTTCGATGGTCACGGCGCAGTTCATATGTACCTTCTTTGTGCAAATGAAATTGCGTAACCCATATCATTTTAAGGAGTTCGTGGAGAAGAAAAAGGCGGCTAATCTGCAGCAGGCTATTCAGAAGATTATGGACTCAGATGGATGCAAAGAGCGTTTCGAAAATGTCGATCCCCTGGCCAAAGAGATGGCGACGCAGCTCGTTTTTGAGCCCGACTTTCTCTATCTCACACTGGCCCGATAAATGGGAGGACCTCAGGGCTGATCAACCGTATTGCCGGCGTGGCCAATGAAATAAAAATAAATAATACGACTATCCTTAATTTCAGGCGGTATTGAAGACTAAAATGTATATATTGGCCTGCTTTTCGAACAAGCCAGTAAAATATTAACAACGACCAATAAAACTGAACATGAAAATAATCCACGCAGGTAGTCTCTTCCTATTCCTCTTATTTTTTAGGGCAACGATTTTCGCCCAAGGCAATGTCAAAGTGATTGATGCTGCTGAATATGGCATCAAACCTAATGTAGATAATGACGTAGTGCCGCTCCTGAATGCCCTACTCAATAAATTAAAGGACGAACAACAACCTATCCGGATTGTTTTTGGAAAAGGCCGTTATCATTTCTGGCCGGAGCAATCCACCCGCATGACTTACTTCGAATCTAATACCACCAATAATAATCCGAAGAACTGCGCTATTTTCCTGCAACACCGGCGTAAGCTGGAGATAGATGGACAAGGCGCCGCTTTTATCTTCCATGGCCGTATTCAGCCGCTTACCCTTGATAGCTGTGAACAGATCGTATTGAAGAACTTCAGTATTGACTGGGACATTCCATTAACGGCACAAGGAGAGGTATTATCAGCGGGAAAAGACAGTATCCGCTTACGGATCAATGAAAAAGAATCCCCCTATAAAATTGTAAAAGATAAACTGATTTTTACAGGAGAAGGATGGGAAAGTGGGATAGGAAGTATCATGGAGTTTGACCGGCTTTCCGGAAACGTAGTGCCGCAAACAGGCGATGCACCTGCATTGGGGAACGGCTGGCAGGGCTATCATGCGATAGCTGAAAACGGCACCGTGGTATTAAAATATCCCTTCACCAGACTCCCTAAGCCAGGGAACTATCTGATCCTGCGACATAGTGAACGGGATCACGCTGGCATTTTCATTAAAGATAGCAAGCAGGTAAGTGTGGAACAGATAGACCTCTATCACTGCGCCGGACTGGGCATTTTATCTCAGTATTCAGCAGATCTTTCTTTTCGCTATTTCCAGGCAATTCCCAATAAAAGCAAGAATCGGTATTTCTCCGGGCACGACGATGGACTTCATTTCTCGAACTGTCGTGGCAACATCCTGGTAGATGATTGCCGCTTTCAGGGACTCATGGACGATCCCATCAACATCCATGGCACCAACGTACGGATCGTGGAAGTAAGCGATCCTTACACCCTGAAATGCCGTTTTATGGAGCAGCAAAGCATGGGAATGACCTGGGGGCGCCCGGGTGAAAAAGTAGGATTTGTACGGAATGATAACCTGGCGACCATCGGAACCGGTGAAGTGGCAGCTTACAAACGGATCAATGACACCCTCTTCGAAGTCAGGCTTAAAGCGCCGATGCCCCCTGTGGTACAGGCAGGATATGCCCTGGAGAATCTTTACTGGACGCCCGATGCGCAGATCAGGCATTCCTTTTTCGGAGGGGTGAGAGCCAGGGGCATCCTGGTCACTACACCCGGTAAAGTAATAATAGAAAATAACCAGTTTAATTCCAGCGGTTCCGCCATTTTAATTGCCGGCGATGCCAACTATTGGTACGAATCCGGCGCCGTGAAAGATGTGCTGATTCAACACAATGAATTCCTGGATGGCTGCATGACGTCCATGTATCAGTTTACAGAAGGGATTATCAGTATTTATCCGGAAATTCCTGCCGCCGGCGAAGGAAAAACTTTTTATCACCGCAATATCAGAATCATCGGGAATACCTTTCACGCCTTTGATTTTCCGGTACTCTATGCGAAGTCCGTCAACCAGCTGACCTTTGCCAATAATACCATTATCAGAAGCACAGCCTTTCCAGCATTTCATCACAGAAAGGCGGGCATTACACTGAACAACTGTGCCGCAGTAAAGATCGAGCATAATATTTTTTCGGGAGATGTATTGGGCAAAGAAATACGTCTGGAAGGGACTGACAAGAAGGAGTTGTATTTAAATGCCGATGCTTACCGCCTCGCTCAGTAAGAAATTGCATATTTTACCAATCTGAAGCTATAACAATATAAAATGATTGAAAAAAATTCCTATTTCTACCAGGCTATATTAAAATCTGTAAAGGAGATTTATACCTTAGACTGGTAAACCAGTCACTATTAAAGGCGCCCTCTTTTGTGCTGCCTTTGAGTTACTTTTAATTGTATGTAATTTTTATAATGTTTATCTTCTTTTAAATCAGACAATTTCTTTAAATCTTGGATAAATTGGTTCGAGATTCGTACCATAGGGATCACTGGAAGACTTGAAACCTGCGCACTGCGCGGGTTTTTTGTTTTAGGTCTATTTGTTAGTCTATCAAAGTGCGGATTCGCGGTTCTTGCTTACTTAGTTTTATTTGGGTTGACTTGTCAATACTAATTTACAACATAAGTAACAATAAGCAAGAAGCTATTTCAAATAAGCTCTTGCTTGATTTGGCATTCCAAATGAGAAATGAAATAGCGCACGGAGCTAAATCGTATGATCCTTATGAATATGTCAAACTTGGAGGCGAGAAAATTTTAGCTCAGGCAGTATACTGGCGAATGAAAAGTCTTGTGGCTCATATGATTGTTTTAGCAATAATCAAAATGATGAAGGTTCCAGGAATGAAAACCTTACGATTTGATTATGAGGATATAACTAAATTAATTTTTATATAATAATTAATGATTAGCAAATATTTATTTTCCATCGCCATACCTTGTTGAAAGCTATGGACATCGAATTCATTCAGGCGTCAATTGGATAAAATTTATTTTGTTTCAATTGTTAATTTCCAAGTATCAATTTTGCTTTTATCAAGTGATATGGAGGTGATGAAATTTTTATTTGTTGCTTGAAACTCTTTTCCATATTGAAATCCATCAAAAATCCCTTTGGGCATTTCTAATTGAACACTTTTAAAGGTATTCTTAACTATTTTTTTAAATTGGTTGATCGCAAGTCCTTTCTCAGCCGCGTTGTTAATGTTAAGAACCAATTTTACTGTTCTGACATAATTCTCATTATCGCTTTCTAAATAGTAGGCAAGATTATTCCTCATACCATTATCATTTGAGGCGAGACCAAATGAAAAGTAATCTGAAGAAGACATCCATCCAATTTCATCTCCACGCCACCTTCGAAGTACTCCAATGCCATTTTCAGATAGTTTATCTTGTAATTCTTCGACGTTCTTGAAGGCAGTTAATTTAATGCCCACAGAGGGTGGTGTAAGATTAATTGCTGAAGCCTTATTATTTGCTGGTGCGCCGGCTAATGTATTGTTTTGCCTATCGCCACAGCTTGAGAAGATGATGAGCATACTTAATGCCAGTAAAATGGATATCTTCATTTTGGTTGATTGGGGAGGGTTTTTAAAAAGAGAAAAGTATTTTTAATTGCATAAGATAAATTAATTCTTTAACTAAAAAAAGAATTTGTAACGTTTGGTATCCTTTGCTACCTTTGACCTCCCTCTTAATGCGGGCTATAATCAGCTACAACTGAATACAATTCACAATGAATAAATAGCAGCTACTCCCGATGGAATATTGATAGCCCACAAAGCTACTCGCTCATTACCGGTATAGGCATGTGCTTTATGACTTTCTATCATTGTTCGACATTGCACTGTTCATTATTTTTACATTCAGCCCCTTACCTTAATTTACTTATCTGTACTATGGATAATGGGGCTGTAAGCTTTCGATTAGTCTACTTTTGTATCTATTAACCTCTCTTTTCATCAGCCTTTCTTCCGCAGTAAGAGTCTTACCGGAACCTTCGCGATACGTTCATTCGTGATACAACCGATCTTTTTTCCCTTTTCTCTGCTTCGCCTATCGCGTTGTGTCAGAACCTCTCTAGTATAGCTTTCCAACGCAATTTGGACGAAGTTTAACCTCTATCAAAATTTTTAGAGGTAGATTTTATTTCTGGCCTTTTAGTTATTTTCGATCAGATAAGTAACCCCAATAATTTTAAAGCGAAGAGTATGAAAGGAAATGTGCGAAATGAAAACGCTGTAACCCCCATGTTGTTTCCCTTTGACCCCGACCAGTATTGGCAACGGATTAGACTTATTATCCGGGAAGAAGTTACAAATGTAGAAAGAAGCAAGCCCGCTCAACCAATCTATGAAACACCCGGATTGACCTACAAACCCCTTTTTAAGCTGGCAGAAGTCTGCAAACTATTTCAGGTTACCAAACCTACCATTTACCAATGGATCAGGCTTGGGAGGCTAAAGCGGTACAAAATCGAGTCCCGTGTATTCTTTCTCTGGAATGACATACAGAAACTATTACAACCCGAACAAGACAGCAAAGATTAAACGTTCAGCTTTGCTGTCCGTTTGCGATGATTGAACAGGCAGCTTCGCTATCTGTTCGGTGGAGATTGAACCGGCGGCGTTGCCACCAGTTCGTGAAGATGATACAGGCAGCTACGCTACCTGTATGCGGAGATAAACCGGGTGGCTTCGCCATCCGGTTGCGGAGGTCGAACGGATCTTCGCTCCGTTAGCGAGCGGTGTTTTTGCTACGCAAAAACCGCTCGCCCCTTCGCTCCCGGTGGTCGCAAAGGGGGAAATGCAGCGGAGATTAAATCGAAGATCAGATGGAGAGATCAGAGCAAAGACCAAAGAGTAAAGGTGGTCGACCGGCTAAAGCCGTTCGAAAAGAAAAGCAATTCAGCCTCAGACTTACTGAGGCCGAATTTGCTACAGTGAAAGAAAAAGCCGCTAACGCGGGCTTTACCTTCACTATGTATCTGCGAAAAATGGCCCTGATGGGTCAAGTTAAAGCACGGCAGAACATTTCGGTAATAGCAAACATTACAGGAAAAAAATAGTCTTTTTTGTTTGAAACAACTATTACAACAACGGTGCTTGATTCTTCTTGCGCCGTTTTTTGTGAGTTTATTTATTTTTAGTTCCGGAGCTACAATTCCTGTCTTAGATAATTTGCTAAAAGCGTTACAATATCTTCTTTATCAATACTTTCATATTTGTCATCCAGTTTATCAAGAGGAGTAAATAGATTATCATTAATGAATAAGGCTTCAATCTTTCTGCTGAGTAACTTCTTTCTGAAGATTATATCGGGTTCGTTTTTGTCGTTTACTCTCTGATAGGCATTTTCGATGATAGTAGCCTTTTGATACGCCCCTATGCTTTTAAAAGCATCGATTGTTACCAGAGCAAATTGACCATAAGTATTTGCGAAATACTGATGAAATCCTCCATTGAATAATTGATTATCCAAAACAACGACAAGGTAGGTCGCCATCATTTTGGAAGGCAGAGAAACTATATAGTCATACCACTCACCATTTTGGCTAAGAAACCATTCTTCCTTTAAGCCCGAAACAGCTTCGGTATAGACATAGCTTATTAATTCTTCATTATTCATAGATATTCATTTACTTGTCTATCCTAGTTTAGCAAAGGAATTCCAATATTAGCCCTGTTTTCCCATATTTCTTTAATTTTTTTTCCTGCTTCTTCAGGACTGATACGGATATAGCGGTAAAAATCCTGTAAACTCTTATGTCCGCTGATTTTCATGATTAATTCGACTGGTGTTCTGGCCATAAATTCATTAGTACAAAAAGAGCGGCGGCAGGTATGGGAAGTTATCCATCCATATTTGGGCTTTGTTACCTCAATATCTTTATTGCCCTTCTTATAAGAGAACTTAATAGCTTCGGAAATCCCTGCCAGACGGCCAATTTCTTTAATATTTACGTTGAAATCCGGGTTGTTCACAAGGGGAATCACCTTTTTAAAGCGATTTATAAGTATCTCATTAGCCGCGTCCATTAAGGGAATCACCACCCAATGGTCCGATTTTTCCTGCTTTTTGTGAAGCATTCCTTTCCGTATATCTTCCGGCTTGATGTTGGAAAAGTCCGAGAACCTAAGCCCGGTAAGGCATCCCAAAACAAATAGATCACGGTAGGGCAGGAGGGAAGGGTAATCCGTCAGATCAGTATTGTATATCTGATTTATTTCCTTCCACGAAAGATATATAGCGTCAGATTCTTCATTCAGAATCTTGAAGTCCGATAAATCAATAGGAGGGATGATTTTACGGCGTACTCTATCCCGGATGAATATACGTAACTGCTTAATTGTTTTGCCTACTGTAGCCGTCTTAAGGCCGTTTGTAACGCTTTTCCTTCTGCGTTGGATATAATCAAATGTCAGAAAATCAACCAGACCTTCATAGAAATTGAAATCAAGGGAATCGAAAGTAATGACGGCCTTCCTGTAATCCTGAAATGCTTGTAGGTGATCTTTCATGTTTTTATAGACCCGCAGCATGCCTGGCGTAACCTTGTTAGTCTTGCACTTTATATAATCATCTATCTGAAAATAGAAATCCAGATTTGTTTCCGGTTGCTTGTTCGCGGTCTCTTGGGCTTTAGGAGAAAGGCTTTCCGGGTTAAGGTCTGGTTTGAATGTACTTTTAACAAAGGTCAAGACGTCTATTATTTTTTCTTGCAGGGCATGGGATATAACATCTTCTACCAGACGTAATAAGGTTTTCAGCCGTTTATTAAGTTCTTCATAATTCCCATAGTCCTTTGGTAGGTTTGCGGTGATCCGGGATCTTTTCCAATAAGCAGGAGGGATCGCAATTTCAGTGCTGAGCAACGTTCTTTTGTCGGAGTTATAACAATACTGGATGAAAATAAGGCTTGTACCATCGCGCCGAATCTTGCTACTTTTGCACACTAATTTAAGAGGTAACAGCATAACGAGTCTATTTTTTAGTCTATTAAAGTGGGGCCAACCCGAATAAAGTTAAGAAGTAGAAACGCGATTCGCTGTTGTAGAATGCTTAATAACCAGCCTGTTAGGTACGGTTTAAGTATTCCGGGGGAAGAATAGGAAATAGATCGGAAATCCCAAGGGGATCACCACAAGAATATCAAAGGAAATTAAAGCCGCTTGAATCATAGGATTTGAGCGGCTTTTCTGTTTTTGGGGATGAAGAGATAAATCATACCAAACCAAGTTCAAAGGCTACAAAAAAGGATACACAAAGCAGTTTTAGTTTTAGTGTATCCCTTTTTCTGGTAGAGGCCTATCAGTGAAGGGATATCATGATCCGAAACAATGGAAAACGCCCTAATCCTCCATTAATTCCCTTTCCATTTCTTCAATTGTGGGTAGTTGCGTTTTAAGATCATCAGGAATTATTTCTGATAACTCAAAAGAACTGATGCCTATAGGTTTGTTTAAATCGCGAAGCGCATATTCCACTTCTATCTTATCTTTCAATCTGCATAATATTATTCCAATAGACGGACTGTCGTTTACATGTTTTAATTTACTATCTACCGCAGAAAGATAAAAGTTTAACTTGCCTGCATATTCAGGCATAAATTTTCCTGCCTTTAGTTCAAAGACTACGAAACAGCGAAGGTGCAGATGATAAAATAACAAATCCAGGAAGTAATCTGAATCACTGATTTCTAATTTATATTGACGGCCAACAAACGCGAAACCTTTTCCCAATTCCAGCATGAAGTGAGTTATCCTTTGGGTTAGAGCAAGTTCAATCTCCCGCTCCTGCGCATTTTCCTCCAGTCCAAGAAAGTCAAAATGATATGGGTCTTTAATAGTCTCGGCTGCGAGATCGGACTGTGGTTTAGGTAGAGTCGATTCAAAATTGTGGTCTGCCTTACCTTGCCTTAAATGGTAATTATGTTTAATGCTAATTTCTAATTGATTTCTGGACCAACCATTTTTATGTGTGGCTTTTGCATATAAGACTATAGTTTCCAGATCTTTAATTTTTGAAATTAATAACCGTTGATACGACCAGGGTAATTGTGCCACAGGCTGTGGCACAAATTCAAATTGTCGAGAGAAAAAAACATACCATTGCCTGATTGTATACAAGTTTCTCCGGGAGAAGCCATTGATTTGGGGAAAACTTTTTCTGAGGTCGGTGGAAAGCTGTTCTAAAAAATTATCTCCCCATTTGTTTTCAGACTGTTTAGAGATAATTTCCCTTCCCAATTCCCAATATAGTTCTATTAAAACAATATTGAAATTGGAAACTGCCTTTAATTGGGCTTGTTTCACTTTGTTTTTTATTTCCACCAGCCATTCCCGATAAGCTTTATCATGCATATTACAGGTTTTACATCTTGTGTGCAATCATCTTTGCAAGCGAAAGTTAACAGGTAATTGGGCTGACGGTGCATTAAATAAGTAAATAAAAAAGCATTAACTAGTAAGTAACATTTTTTTATATTAAAATGATAAATACTGTGTAAGATTGATAAAAGGTGATGTTTCCATGCCACATTTCAATCCTCTATAAAATAAGTTAATCCAGAAGGATACAAAATCGGATACGCTAGCTTGTAAATCTTAGAAAGGTGGCGGTAATTAAGCCCTTGATATAGTCCCAGCGGGATCACAGGAGAAACTTGAAACCTGCGCGCTGCGTGGTTTTTTTGTTTTTGGTTTATTTGATAGTCTATCAAAGTGCGGATTCGCTTTTCGTGTTTACTTAGTTTTATTCGGGTTAACTCGTCTTTATAAAATTACAAACAAATGCTTAAAACTTATCTCATTCCTAACTTTTCGAGTTGATCCGTAACTGATTGAGCAAAAAGATGGATAGGGTTTGAGTTCTATCGGCGGGTAATACTTTCATAGCACCTCTGAAAGTGCTTTATAGTTGTTGCGGTTATGAATATTGTAAAGTGAGCAATCCATTGTTGTTTGATGGATTGTAGAAAATATAGAGTACACCACCCATAAAAATATTCTTGTGGCTAGGAATGATTTTTCCAAAATACAATCCCGAAATTTGCAGCACAAAATCATAACCTGCATAATTATAACTATCCTGAAGCCAGTTGGGTCGGCCGCCAATTTTATCTTCTACATCTTCAGAGAATTCATCTTCATCTGTTTCAAAACTTAGATTTAATTCTAACTTTTTGATTTCAGAAATAGGATATTCGAATTCTTGCCTCGGTTTTGCCGGAAAATGAGCAATAAGATATCCGGTTTCTCTGGCTCTGGCCATATCTATTGCGTATTCTATATCATCTTTTTTGTATGGACAAAATATGGATAGAACTTGGCCCTCAGGAATAATAATATTGCATTGCGATTTTAACAATTCTGAGGATAGTGAAGCAAGGAACAACATTTTCTTTCCGTGGCGATCTGTAGGCCAGTTTATTGATTCAGGTAAGAAAGAACTACCTCCAATTTTGTTGTATTCCTGATCGTTGGTGTCTTTTTCATATACAGTATACCTGGCCATTTGGTTTGCTTTTGGCGTAAATGTAATAAACAGCAGGAATATAATGACAAATTAAGTACGTAAGAAAAAGCTAAGCAGGTAATAAAGAAAGCAGCAGGCATCTTTGTTACTGACTATTCTAATTACGGCCTCAAGGCATTTGATGCCTATGTGACAGCTTTTTTGCCAATGCCTCCGAAGAAGCACGGGCGATTAACCGCCAGCTCCCGGACTTTATGCGAAGTGATAGACTTCCATAACCGCCGGTTTGCGGAAAAGGTAAAAGCGCCCACAGAATCGGCTTTCAATGGCAAATCGGATAATAAAAAAGTCCTGAGCCGGTCAGCTCAGGACTTTTAATTTTTTCATCGGCAAAGTAAGCTTTCACTTTCAACCGGCCGATCTTTCACGAATTTAATGGGCAATAGCTTAGTCCTACTTTTGATGCTTCCAGAACCGGCCTTTTCCTTCGGCTATCCATTCCAAAGCTTCAGTTATCCTTTTCTGCCGGGTTTCTTCTGTCTTTGCATCGCTGATCCAAATGATATATTCCTTGCGGAAGGAGTTGGACTTGCTTTCAAAAACTTCATTTGCTTTTGGGTTAGCTGCTAAAGCGGCCACGAAGTAATCCGGGGTTTGCAGTATTTTCGGCTTATCACTTGCTGGTTTCCCGCGCTGAATTTTGACGCCTTTCTCATTTAACTGCACTGCTTCATCCAACATGGCTATAAATTCTGCATCCGGCGGCAATTGTTCCTGTTTGCTGATTTTGCCCAGAAATTTCTGTATGGGCTTCAAATCTTTGTTAGCCTTCAGGCGGGCATCGGTCATCAGACTGTCCTTCATGAAGGAAAAAGAGCAATGATTTTTATAGGATGCAAACACAAAGATATTTTCATTCTTGTATTCAAAATGGGGTAGGGCCCATTTTATAACTTCAGTCACATTGGGGCAGCGCTCATGAATAAGCTTGCGCCAGTGCGTCAGGATAGGCTTTGCAAAGTCTGATGCATTCGCGATGTAGTTGTCTATTTCAGGATTATGGCTCATGTGCTGATATTAAATTTGTGGAAACTGGCTCAGGTCTACATAGGCCATTTCCCATTTATGACCGTCAAGATCAGCAAAGCTGTGCTGAAACATAAATCCGTGATCTTTTGCCGGGGCATAGATAGTGCCACCTAAAGATTCAGCTTTGCTGATAAATTCCTTCACTTCGTCTGCCGATGCGGCATCGAGAGCGATAAGCACTTCAGTAGATTTGTGTGCGTCACACACATTCGTATCTATAAAGGTTTTAAAATAGGTTTCAGTAAGCAGCATCACGAATATGCTGTCATTGACTACCATACAGCCAGCCTTATCGTCGCTAAACTGCGGGTTGAACGAAAACCCAAGACCCTGGAAGAACTGCTTAGATCTTTCCAGGTCTTTTACTGGAAGATTTATAAAGACTTTAGTTGCCATTTAACGTGTAGATTGATTTTGCAACAAAGAAACATCGTTATCACCATCGAATTTGGTCAATAACTTGGAAAAACAGGTTAATTTAATGCTTATGCTGTTTCCTGAATGTTGAAGGCGACTGTCCAATCTGCTTTTTAAAGAATTTGCCGAAATTGGCCGGATCGGAGAAGTTTAGCTGGTACGCGATCTCTGTGATTTCAAAATCAGTATATTGAATAAGTGACGCTGCTTCTGCAGCGAGGCGTCCTGCAATAAAGCTAAGGGCATTCTTACCTGAATGCTGTTTAACAGACCGGGACAAATGATTGGCAGTAACGGACAACAGATCTGCATATTCCTGCACCGTGCGTTTATCAATGTAGTGATTATCTACCAGCATCATAAATCTACGGAGCAGCATTTGTTGCTTGTTGATTGGGTTATCTGCTGTTTTAGGGGCAAAATCCTGGAGGTGGTAAAGTAAACCAAGCAATTTAACCCTTGCTTCCAATGGCCGTGTTTTGGCTGATTGCTCGTATGCTGTAAATACTGTTTCGAAGTGTGGTTGTAGCTGGTCAAAAGTCGCATGATCAAATTTGAAAAGATTGGTGTGCAGGCGATCAAACAAGGGGAACTGCTGATGAAAATCAGGCTTAAAAAACGAAAAGCATTCCGGCTTAAAGTAAATAACATAACCCTCAAGGGCGTTATTATGAGCGAAACTGTACGTCAGGTCCGGCGAGTGAAATACAAGGTAGGAATCAGGATCCTGAATAGTTTTATTCCCGTAGCTGACCTGGATCTTTCCGGAATTGATAAAGAGTGCAAAAAAGTAAAACGACCTTTTAAAGGGCGGTCTGTAAATCTGGACGTCCTGATTCAGCCGCTTTAATCGTAAACAATAGAAATCCGGATCATCTGTTCGGCCCGGCCACGGGATCGAAGCGAGAAAATCATTGATCTCTGTATAATAAGGAAGGTTGGTTTTAATTTTCTCCATGCATTAGCTCAAAAACGATTCTAAAATTAAAGAATTAAAGCACTTTTCAGCGCTTTCCGGTTGTAATCTCCTCTTTTATAGCGAATCAATGACAAAAGTCTTATAAGTTAAAGGGCAAGTAGCTTCCACGCTTCGCCGGAACCCGCAAGATGTTCCGTTGTATCACAACCGGAATTTTGGTGGCTTCCTTTCCTAAGCCATGCTACCTGCCTATCGTTACAATCATTCACAAAAAATGTCAGAAAACACAAAAAAAATGGCATTTATGTTTCTTGCCGGTAACTCCACTACCTATTTTTGTACTAAAGGTCTACCCTATAGAAGCAATTTCTTATAAATCGAAAGCCATTAGTTTATAACATGAAGATAAAAATCCTTTGCACACGATGGGGCCACGAAAACATTCCCATAGAAGCTTTTCTGGAAAAAGTAAAATCCGCAGGATATGACGGCATCGATTCCTGGCTACCCGAAAATAAAAATGACAGGAAGATGTTTATCAAACGTAGCAAAGAACTGGGATTGCTGACGGTTGTACAACAGCATCAGGCGGAAGGTGCAGATATACAAAGCTTTTGCAAGAGCTTTGAGTATCATCTGAATGCGGCGATGGAATGTGAACCGGTATTAATTAATTCGCATTCAGGAAGAGATTTCTTTACGATCAATGAACAACTGGCTGTTATTGATGCGGCGGAAAACTTTTCAGCCAGGAATAATATTGTTATCGCGCATGAAACACACCGGGGAAGAATTGGATTCAGCCCGGGCAATGCAAAGGAACTGTTTATGCTAAGACCATCCATGAAAGTAACCGCCGATTTCTCACACTGGGTTTGTGTTACAGAAAGCTATCTTGAAGGATTCAAAGAAACGGTTAACGAAGCAATCAGGCGCACCGTACATATACACGCCCGTGTGGGTTTTCCTGAAGGACCCCAAATACCCGATCCGCGACTGCCGGAATGGGCAGAGCCGCTGAATTATTTTATCGGCCTGTGGTTCGGGATCATCCGGGAAAAAGAAGCCGAAGGCATATCCCAGCTTACTATTACAACGGAGTTTGGCCCGCCGCCTTATATGTGGACTACTTCGCCAGGTAATACCCCGGTGGCTTCGCAATGGGAAGTGAATTTATTTATGATGCATCTGCTGACAGATATAATTGCTCCACAACAATAACCCTCATATATTCAGCTCCACATTATTTTACCTGCTAACGCATTTTTGCTAACTTTATCTCTTAACACGTTATGCTGTGTTGATGGGCGGAAATATTTCCCACCTTTAGTAACGCCGGTTGCAACCAATATTTAAGAGAAAAGATAATTCAATGGGCAATAACTTTTTTAAATATCTGAATACAGGTTTAATCGAGGAGAAATGGGGAATTTATGTAACTACGGTGGGGTATTCAAAAGTAACACCGAATGAACGTTATCCTAAAGAAGAGCATCCCCAAAGCCATCAGCTTACATGGAACAGGGGAAGGATGCTGACGGACTATTACATGATATTTATTTCAAAAGGAAAGGGAACATTCTGTTCAGCATTGACCGAGCCGGTGGAAATTGAGGAGGGAACCTGCTTTTTTCTTTTCCCGGGAGTATGGCATCGTTACAGGCCGGATATCCGATCGGGATGGGAAGAATATTGGGTTGGCTTTCACGGATACTATGTTGATCAACTGATGAAACAGGGCTTTTTTGATCCCAATCAGCCATGTATCAAAACAGGGTTGGAGAGAGATATGCTGGTATTATTTAAAAAGATGATTGATGTTGTAAAGGCCTCCCTTGTAGGTTACTCACAACAGATTGCTGGTTTAACACTTCAGATGCTTGGTTTGGTCAATACCATATCGCTCAGCAAACAATACGATCATAGCCCGCTGGAAAAGGCAATAACGAAAGCAAAGTTCCTGCTACAGGAATCACTGGAGCACCCCGTAGATATCCCTGAACTTGCCCGGCAATTGCCTATGGGATATTCTGCATTCAGGAGGTACTTTAAGGCAGTAACGGGGCTGTCGCCTAATCAATACCATTTAAATCTACGCATTGAAAGGGCAAAAGAACTGCTTGAATCAACATTGCTTAACATAGGGGAAATCGCTGATCAAACAGGGTTCGACAACATTTATTATTTCTCCGGGATCTTTAAGAAGAAAGTCGGCCTTTCTCCTAATACTTATCGTAAAACATTTGCCGTTGAATGAAATCCGGTTGCCGGTAAGTATGTTTCATCGCCTCACTTGCCTTTTATCTTATCGCGGTATTCACCGGGCGATAATCCCGTTTTTGATTTAAAGAACGTTACAAAATAACTGACAGACTCAAAGTTCAGGTGAAAAGCAATTTCCTTTACCGGCAATACCGTACTGGCCAGCAATTCTTTTGATTTCTGCAATTTTATTTCAAGTTGATATTGTGCGGGTGAAAACCCTGTATACTGTTTAAATACTCTTCTAAACCAGGAATAGCCAATATTTAGCGTTTTAGCGATGGATTCGGGAGTAACATCATCACCGGTTTTTTCGCGCATCATCATTCTTGCTTTATCAATCTGGTCGATGATGGCTTTATCCCGGAAGGAGTTGTTTTTCTCAGCGTAGAAGATAAAGCCCAGCAGCAGGCTGGTAATGCCGGAAAGTACTTGCTGGTAGGCCGTTTTCTGGTAATTGGCCGTTTCAATACCCTGGTTGAACAAAGCTACAATCTGTTCATTAAATCCTACATTATAGACCGGGCTTTTCCGGGAAAAGAAAAGATTACCGGTTAACTGTTTCATATAACTGCCATTAAAACCTACCCAGTATTCATTCCATCCTTTGCCTTTAAGTGGCCGGTAGGTATGCCATTCGCCGGGAAACAACAATAGGATAGTGCCGGCAACGACTTTAGTTAACTTGCAGCTTGCCGATTCAAATGAACCTTCTCCTGCTGTAATGTACAGCAGGATATATTCCTGCAACACCCTTCCGGTATTGGGACTGAACCAATATGCCGACGGATGGCTTTTAGGAGGGTAGTCGCTGTTGGGGGATATAACCTGGAAACCAATAGTAGTGGTATATAATCCCCACAGTTCGTCTGTTTCATTTACTGTCAGGTAGTTGACGTTTTGATTCCTTTTATTTTTCATTGGGTGTGTCAAAAAGTTAAATGATTCCACCAGAATTTATCAATGCACCTTTTAGATTCAGGTTACTTTGCATTACCAACTTAATTGAAAAAAAAAGATAGACGATTACTGAAACACTAAAGTTCCGACTGACTTTAAATTGTTTTATGGCAAAGAATTTTTGATTGAAAGTTTTCATATAAAAGTAGCGTTTTTTGTGATGATATCAACGTTTCATTCCGGCTGCAGATCGGCAACCGGAGGTTAAATTCTCGTTTGAAAAATTAATTTTTATGAATGCATCAACCACCTGTCGGCCTGCCGCCGCACAGCAATAATCGTTATTTCTAAATTGTAGATGATTCCACCACCAGCGATGTTTAAAACCAAAATCTCATGTTATGTTAAACAAGCAATTTGATTCTCTATTGCCTATCAAAGCATCATTTTTATTGCTCTTCTTTTTGGGCATCTCACAAATTTCCTTTGCTCAGCAAAAAATAACGGTAAGCGGTCATGTTGTGTCAGACAGCAGTCAACCGATTTCCAATGTTTCTATAAGAATAAAAAGCGGGACTGCCGGTGGAACCACTGATGAAAACGGCTCCTTTAAGATTAGCGTTGCTAAGGGTGCAGTCCTGCTTTTTTCTTCTATAGGATATGAAGAGAAACGGGTAACAGCGATGAAAGATGGAGAGGTACTAACGGTGACGCTTACCCCAAGCAATGCCAGGTTAAATGACATTGTGGTAGTTGGATACGGAACTCGTAAAAAAGAAACCCTCACAGGCTCCATTGCTTCTGTTAAAGGAAGGGACCTGGTAAAATCACCGGCGGGTAATTTCTCCAATTCGTTAGCAGGCCGGCTGCCGGGTTTGGTGGCTATTACCAGAACAGGAGAACCTGGAAATGACGGATCCACATTAAGGATACGTGGGGCCAATACATTGGGCGATAATTCCCCGCTTGTTGTTGTTGACGGTATTGCCGGCAGAAGCCTGGAACGGCTGGACCCCGCCACCATTGAATCTGTTACGATCTTGAAAGATGCATCTGCAGCGATATACGGATCACAGGCGGCCAATGGGGTTATCCTTGTTACCACCAAACGCGGCACATCGGGTAAGCCCACCATTCAATTTTCCCTGAACCAGGGATGGAACACACCTACTGTTCTTCCCAAAATGGCGGATGCGCCACTTTATGCACAGCTGCAGAACGAAATTTCCGCTGCTTATCATCCCGGCGACCCATTGCCTTATTCGGCAGAAGATATCCAGAAGTATAAAGATGGCTCTGATCCCTGGGGGCATCCCAATACGGATTGGTTTAAAGAAACCATAAAGAAAAATTCTCCGCAACGTTACGGCAACTTAACGCTGTCCGGCGGGGCCGAATCAATAAAATATTTCATTTCACTCGGATCGAATTTTATCGACGGGATTTTCAGGGATGGTGCTACCAACTATTCGCAGACTAATTTTCAAAGCAATATCGACGCAAAAGTTACTAACAGTATCCGCTTAAGTTTTGATGTGGTGGGGCGGCAGGAAAACAGGAACTATTCGGGCGGAGGCGCCAACGGCGGAAGTGCTGATCAGGCGCAGAATGTTTTCTGGGCATTAAACAGGTCGTTCCCAACATGGCCTGCAAGATGGCCTAATGGGTTACCCGGACCGGATATTGAATATGGCGCTAACCCGGTGGTACTGGTTACTGATGCCACGGGTTATACCAAATCAAGAAGTTATATTTTTCAGAGCAATCTGCGACTAGTGATTATTATTCCATGGGTAAAAGGATTGTCGTTAACAGGTAATGCGGCAATGGACAGAACCATTGTCAGTACCAAACAGTTCAGGAAGCCATGGTTCCTTTATACCTGGGATAAAACAAGTTTAGATTCCAATGGAACCCCGCTGCTGGTAGCATCCAAAAAAGGAAATACTGATCCGCGGCTGCAACAGTGGATGGATAACAATGCTAACGTAACCCTCAATGCGCTGTTAAATTATGACAGGGTTTTTGATAAACATGATATCAAGGTCCTTTTCGCTGCAGAACGCATTGCCGGTGATAACATGAATTTCTGGGCGTTCAGAAGAAACTATACCAGTGATATTCTTGACGAACTGGATCTGGGAAGTAATGAATTAAAAGATAATGGAGGATCGTCTGGTGTGGCCCGCAGGCTGGACTATTTCGGAAGATTAAGTTATGCCTACGATGCAAAGTACCTCGCCGAATTTGTATGGAGGTACGACGGCTCCTATATCTTTGATCCGGCGGGTAAACAATTTGGATTTTTCCCCGGCATCTCCCTGGGTTACAGGATTTCCAATGAGAGATTCTGGAAAGATAATATCTCTTTTATCAATGAAATGAAAATAAGAGGCTCCTGGGGAAAAACCGGTAACGACCGCATAGGGCCATATCAATACCTAACTACCTATGGCTATAACGGCGGTTATGTATTCAACGAAAATGTTCCCCAACAAGCATTGAAAGCATTACGTATTCCAAACGCAGGGGTCACCTGGGAGATAGCCAATCAATCCAATATTGGTGCTGATGTGGAACTGCTCAACAATAAACTGGCCATTAGCGCGGACTATTTCTACAACCTGCGCACAAACATTCTGGCCTACAGAAATGCTTCCGTACCAGGTTCTGCGGGGCTTAGCCTGCCGCAGGAAAATATCGGGGAAGTGGTTAACAAAGGCTTTGAATTGCAGGCTTCATATCGTGGCAGTGCAGGCGATTTCAGGTACCAGGTATCTGCCAACGGGGCCTGGGCAAGGAATCATATCAAATTCTGGGATGAAACACCAGGTGTTCCGGACTACCAGAGATCTACGGGTAACCAGATGAATGCAAGATTGTATTACCAGGCAATAGGCGTGTTCGCAGACCAGGCAGCGGTTGATAAATACCCTCATTGGACCGGCGCCCGCCCTGGTGATATTATATTTAAAGATGTAAATAATGATGGACAGATTGATGGTCAGGACCAGGTCAGAAGCAGGAAAACCACCATACCAACATTTACAGGTGGCCTCAGTATCGATTTACAGTATAAGAACTTTTACGCCAATGTATTATTCCAGGGAGCGGCCGGTGCGGAAAGATCCTACCGGACTTTCTCCGGCGGGCCAGGTGTTGGGAACTTTATGTATAACCTTGTAAAAGACCGCTGGACGCCGGAACACCCAAGTGCTGTTAATCCAAGAGTATGGGAACGTGGCGGCGCATACTGGATGACAGATGGAGAACCTAATAATACTTACTTCGTTAGAAACAGTGATTATTTAAGATTGAAAAACTTTGAAGTTGGTTATAACCTGTCATCCGGTATTGCACAGAAAATCGGTATACAATCACTGAGGATTTATGTCAGCGCCCTGAACTTTTTAACGTTTACGAAGATGAAAGATTTCGATCCTGAATCTCCGGACGACGCTCCTGGCTCCATTTGGGTGAACAGTGAGGTGTATCCTTTGAACAAAACCACCAACATTGGATTAACGGCAACATTCTAAAATCAACGTGTATGAATTACAGCAACTCAAACTTAATATATATCGCCATCGGGTCTATGTCACTGCTGCTAACATCATGTGGCAAAAGTTTCCTTGATACAAAACCTTCCACGCAATTTGCAGAAGCAGATATCTGGTCTGATCCCAACCTGATACAACTGAATATGAATAGTATTTACAACCAGAACGCCTGGTCGTTCTTCCTGACATCGCTGGCTGTAGACGAGGCCCGGTGCTATGATGGCGGTAATGATTATAATATGAGCAATATGCTGATGTCGCCTGATAACGCGGGCTGGGGCGACTGGAATGGCAGGTACAGCGCGATCCGCGACTGCAATATATTCCTGGAAAATATAGACAAATTGCCGGATAATCCGGCGCTGATTGATGGCGTTACATTGAAAGACAGGTTGAAAGGCGAAGCCACTTTTTTTAGGGCCTGGTATTACCAGTTGCTCATCAGTTATTTTGGCGGAGTACCCCTGATTACGAAATCCTATAAATTAACAGACGACTTCTCCGCTGCCCGGAACAGTTATGCGGAGTGCGTACAGTTTATTTCCGGTGAATGTGATAAGGCGGCTGCATTATTGCCCCTGGTGAATACCGCAGTCAACAAAGGAAGAGTAACAAAAGGAGCCGCTTTGGCACTTAAATCAAGGGTATTGCTGTATGCTGCCAGCGATCTTCACAATACAACATTCCCCGGGTTTTCCAACCCGGAGCTGCTCGGGTATGTGGATGGCGACAGGAAGCAACGCTGGCAGGCGGCGAAGTCCGCTGCCAAAGCTGTAATGGACCTGGGCATATATGGTCTGTATCAGCCTGACCCTGCATCCGCAGAGGAGGCCGTACAGAATTATGAGGACCTGTTTATCTCAAAAAATAGTATAGAAGACATCTTCATTCGTTACTACAACGCTTCTGTAAACCAGGGAGCCGATTACTGGCAGGTTTTCCCCACCGGATATGGTGGTATTGAAACAAACGGCGCCCCCGGCGAATTGGTAGACGCTTATGAAATGAGTGATGGCACTAAATTCTCCAGAACTAATCCTGCACAGAACCTGGAGCCCTATAAAAACAGGGATCCGCGTTTTTACGCTTCCGTTTTATACGAAGGGGCGAAATTCAGGTCAAGACCATCGAACCTACTGGCAGCCGACCCCGTGGGAGTTTTGCAGGTAGGTACCTGGGAAAAGTGGGATGCGGCTACTAATAAAATCGTTTATACTTACGGGTTAGATAGCAGGAATAGCGTGGTTTATGGAGGCGGTTATAATAATACCGGCACTTGTATGCTCAAATTTGTAAACCGCAAAACCGACATGTATGTAAATCACCAGGATGACCTTACCTGGCGCTTCATCCGGTACAGCGAAATCATTCTCAATTATGCAGAGGCCTGTATTGGATTGGGCCAGGATGGGGAAGCACGCACCTACATTAATATGATCAGGAAAAAAGCAGCTATGCCTGATGTAGTGGACGCAGGAGCCGCCTTATTGGCAAGATACCGGAATGAAAGACGCATTGAACTGGTGTACGAAAATCACCGCTTTTTTGATGTGCGCCGCTGGATGATCGGGCCGGAAGCCTATCACCCGATGCATGGGGTTAATGTTGTGTACAAACTGAATCCCGATCATACAACCGCCACCATCCCCACTGTTACCCCGGTAGAGATCACAAGTGGAAAGTGGGATAATAAGGCCTACTTTTTACCAATCGCCAGAAGTGAAATGAATAAGAACCATAAGTTAGTGCAGAACCCCGGCTATAAATAATATAGCCTGTAGCAGTAATCGATTTTTATTGAAATAATATTCATACCAGTTATTAACTCAAAATAGTAATGAAATATACATATCTGAACATCCTTTTTACCGGTTGCTTGCTGACAATTACTTTGAGCATATCCGGGCAATCTGAATGGCAAAAAAAATATAGCGATCCCAAAACGGTTCAACAAATGTTTGTTAACCCTCCCATGTTCTATGCTCCCCATACTTTCTGGTTCTGGGATGATACCATCAGGGATGCGCATTTCACGGCTACTATGGCAGAGGAAATGATGAAGCAGGGACTGAACCCCGGATATGCACATCCCCGGGGTTCAATGGATCGCTTAAACCCGGCATTTTCTTCTTTACCATATAAGCAATACCTGGAAAAACCCTGGTTCAGCAGTTTCGGAAATGCTATGCAGGCAGCAAAGAACAAAGGATTTACCCTGGGGTATTGTGATGAATATGACTGGCCAAGCGGGCAGGCAGCAGGACGGGTATTAGCGCAGCATCCTGAGCTGGAGGCAAAATACCTGGATTGGAAACGGTATAAGGTAATGGGGAAATCGACCGTTTCTTATGATTCAACAGATTTTGCCGTGGCAGGTAAAATGGCCGGCAATGTCATTGATGCCTCATCACTACGGATCATTGGAGAAGGAAATCATTTCAAATGGACGGCGCCACCGGGAGAATGGGTGGTGTATACTTACACAAAAAGATTCCATCCCGGTATTGATGGGGGGAAAGTTAATTACCTCGACCCCAGATTAATGGAAGTTTTCATTCCGCTTGTTCACGCGCAGTACGCCAAACATTTTGCAAATGATATGGGCAAAACAATTCCTGGTGTTTTTGTTGACAATGAAGGCGACTATGGCTGGCGGATGGCGTGGTCAGAATATCTTGCCCAACGGTATAAGGAAATGAAAAACCAGGATATCCGTTTATGGCTTCCCCTTTTAACGGAAAAGGACAACAACGGTTTGTTTGCAAAAGCCCGTTGCGATTGGTTTGATGTTGTTTCAGACGTATATAACAAATGCTACTTTGAGCCTTTGGTGAACTGGCTCAAACAATACAATATGTATTACATCTCCAATTTGTGGGAAGAATCATTGTTGTTGCAAACTGCCGCCATGGGTGATTTTATGCGCGTTACAAGAACAGTAACTATGCCCGGAACGGATTGCCTTTTAATGAGATCGCAGGATGTGCACGATTTTAAGGAAGTGCAAACAGTAGCTGAACTGGAAGATCGTCCTTTTATGAGTGAAATTATGGGCGTTGCGGGATGGGAGCAAACCCCCGCTATGATGAAAATGACCATTAATTCTATTACTTCATTTGGTATTAACCACGTGGTGCCACATGGCATTAACGTGAACCGGAAAATTGAACAGGACCCGTATCCGCCGGATTGGTTTACCGAGAATCCATATTGGCCTTATTTGCATAACTGGACGGACTTTTCCAGGCGGGCTGCTTTTGTAAATAGGCAAAGTAAGCTGGTAGCGGATGTTCTCCTGGTAAACCCGCTTGAAAGTATCTGGGCAAATGCGGAAGGCTTTTTTACGCATGAGGAAAGTTTTAGCCTGCTGGAAGGCAAAGAGATCTGGGATACGCTTTCACTGGAGATTAACCAGGTGTATTCCGATGCTATGAGAGAATTGAATAAAAATAACATCGACTTTTTAATCGCTGATAAATATTACCTGGATAAGGGGAAAACGGAAACCATTAACAGCGGTGTAAAGATCACTATTAATGACCACAACTTCTCGGCGATCGTTCTTCCACCTGCTTGTGTTATTTCTCATGCGGTATCAGGTAAGATACTTGAATTTGCTAAAAAGGGAGGCGTTGTGCTGCTCCTGGGTACAACACCCGACGGATCGCCGGAGAAAGGCATGAAAGATGCATTGATCATTAGCCAGATGAACACATTAAAGCGGTTGCCCAATGTTATTGACCTGTCGGGAGACAAGGACAGGCTTGGTAAAATGGTTACTGCTTTGAATGAAAAAATCCGGCCACAGATCCGGTTGGAAAACTCGGGCCGGCTTTACACAGCTCACAGAACTATTTCCAATAACCACTTTTACTGGCTTGCCAATAATTCCGATACCCTGAGAAATTTTTCAGCCTGGTTCAGGGATGGTGATGGCACGGCTCAGATATGGAATTGCGAAACCGGGGAACGTAAACCCGTTGCATACGTGAAGGAGAAGGGATATAACAAAGTCAGCATGAGTTTACAACCTTACGAAGGCTATTGGCTCGTATTTGAGCCCGGAACAAGCGATATGGATCCGTTGGTGCAGCATGAATCTGATTTAAAAGAAATTCAGCTCGATGATAAATGGACCATCAGCTATCCGGGGAAAGACACTGTTTATAAAACCACGGCTACTTCATTCACTTTAGCCGACAACGGGTTAAGCGAAGATCTTATGCTGTTGGCATATAATGATTCAAAATGGAAGTATACCAGTTTTATGACAGCGCAAAAACGGAACGGGGATGGGCAGAAAGATGAGATAAAAGATAATGATACCACCGGTTACCGCTACTGGAGGGTTAATATACCGGTTGGTGCAAAAAGGGTGGTGATCCCTGATAATATGATTGGCACAACGGTTTGGATGGATGGCGTAAAAACAGACGTAGCTGCGGCGTCAATTGATTTGCCTGCTGATGCACGGTTGCTGTCGTTTGCAAGGTCCGTTAAAAGTGAGCAGACACTGACTGCTCCGTTGAAATTTATTGTTGGCAGTAAAACAAACTGCACACTGCAATCCTGGTATGCCTATGGACTTCAGCAGTATTCAGGATATATTGATTATGAAGTACCCGTTGTGCTAGAAGATGTAAGTAACAGGACTTCCATAGATCTTGGTGATGTAAAATATATGGCGGAAGTGTTTGTAAATAATAAACCCGTTGGCAATAGGCTATGGGCTCCTTTTGTATTTGATATATCCGGATACCTGCAGAAGGGAGAAAATAAAATAAGAATACGGGTCGGGAACCTGATGGTTAATGAAATGTGGATGAAAGCGGATCTGGGCAAGCTCCGCACCTGGGGCTGGGTAGGTGTGCCCGATTTTAGTAAGTATGACGCTGGTTTGTTAGGGCCGGTTAAGTTAATACAGGCAAAATAATAATACTATGGGCTTACAGGTATTTTCCTGGTACGCCTGATATTTTTCAAAAAAAGTTGCAGATATATGAACACCTTACTCACGCAAAAGCAGATTCAATCTTATCGGGAAGATGGATTTTTATTAATTGAGAACTTTCTTAACGAGGAAGAACTTTCCCATTGGCGGCAGGTTATTACGGAGGCTGTTGAACAGAGAGATGGCAGGAAAATGCCCGGCAGTGATAAAAAAATGGGCGAAGATGACGGGATCAATAAGGAAAGTGAATATTTTGGAAAGGTGTTTGACCAGATGATTAATATCTGGCAAACAAATGATGCGGCAAGGCAGATTATGCTTGATGAGAGATTGGGCAAAATGGCCGCAGAATTAGCAGGGTGGAACAGTACCCGGATCTGGCATGACCAGGTGCTCATAAAGCGTCCCTGGGCCAACCCTACCTCATGGCACCTCGATACGCCTTTCTGGTCGTTCTCCGACAAGCGGGCGCTATCAATATGGGTAGCATTAGACGACGCTACAAATGAAAACGGTTGTCTGTATTTTATTCCCGGATCTTATCATGAAACCAGTTTTGAAAACCAGGGCATCGGGAAAAATATGGATGCAATATTCCAGGTTTACCCACAGCTCGTAACGAAGAGGTCTGTTGCTGCACCCATGAAGGCAGGTAGTTGTTCTTTTCATAATGGTTTAACAATACACGGCGCGGGGGCCAATATGACTAATGGCTTCCGCAGGGCGATGACCTGCGCTTATATGCCTGATGGTGCGAGGTTTAACGGCATAAAGAATATATTAAGTGATGCGCAGGTAGCCAGGTTGGAAGTCGGGGACCTGCTGGATGATGATGCACAGAACCCGCTGATTTATACAGCCGGGATCCAATAAACCCATCGGGTAATCCTGATTCAAAATATATTCCATAAAGGGTGTAAAACGTACAAAACCGGGGTTCTTTCAGAGTCCCGGTTTTATACGCTTATATTCGATTGAAAGGAGGAGCTTAATGAGATGTTTCCCTGATTGAAAAGTTAACAGGTGTACTACAATGTTTATTCAGAGAGATGCTGCCGTTGTTATTTGCCTGAAGCCGGGTAATATTTTTGTTTGTTATTACTTCATATTTTATGCCTGGTTGCAATCCATTAATGGTGAATTGATAGACGCTGCGTGATGAAATAGTCCATGTAAATACATCATTCTTCCAGGAAGTAATTTTCATGTCAATGCGATTGCCCGGATCTGCACGAACCAGGAGTTGCGCAGTATCTTTATTACCGGGGTAGAACTTAAGCGTGTTCCCGCTTTTATCTGCACCAAAAGATTCGTTACTTTTTACAGAAAAGCCATTGGTGCTCATTACATAATCATTAACGCTCAATTCAAGGTGATAAACGGTACCCCTGTGAGTATAAGAAAACTTTGTTCCGTTCAGTGTTTCAAGCATATTGGGTTCCAGTCCCATCCTGTTCCATTTTGGGCGAAGGCCGTAAATATCCTTGTATAGCGCTGTAATGCTGGTGCAGATGCCTGCCAGGATATCATCCCCCATTCCAAGCTGGGTTGGTCTGCTATAGCGCTGGGAGGAAAGCCCGTCTTTTTTATACTGATCAAGAAGATGATTAATGAATTTGAGTGCAATGTGCTTATCATATTTCACGTAGGCGTCGATGCCAAGATATCCCCATGTAGGGAATATATCCCCGTTTTCATATTTGGGGAAAGGCCAGTTGCCATCGCTTACCTCTTCTCTTTTAAACGAATCGAAGCAAAGCGGCCAGTGAAACAGGTGTTCTGCCGTTGTTCTTTGTTCTATTTGATCAAGAATGAGTTTTATACGTTCCTTGTCGTCACATAATCCGAAGGCAATGGCGGCAAAATTTACAGGAGTAACCAGGTTATCGCCATGAATGGTGTTGTCTTTATCCCGCCAATATACATACTGCTGTTTAGTCGGCGACCAGAAGCCGCCTTCATCAACCGGCTTATTAAATGCGTTTTTAAGACGGGTGGCTATCGCTGAATAATGGCCGGCCATTTTTTGATTGCCTAAAACCGTTTCACATTGGGCCCATAGTGTTAATGCTTCGTATAACTGCGCATTTACAAAAGCGTTTTCAAAGCTTGCCCAAACAATGTCTAACCAGTCGCTTGCCCTTTTTTCCGCTACGCCGTTATTCACCATTTCATAGATCCCGTTGTTGTTGGAATCCCGTTTTATCAGCCAGTTCAGTGCCTTTTCACAGCTTGCCTGATGTGCACGCAGCCATTGCAAGTCCCCATTCAGCTCAAATAGTTCGCTTGTATTGATTACATAGCCCGTTTGTGAATCAATGGTATATCCCCACATGGCTTCATAGTAGCCTGTTTGCGGGTTATATGTGCCGGGAATTTCATCGCCCGGTTCATTATGCCAACGTGATAAAACACGCCCATCGTTTAGCATCGCCTGATCCCTCTCCTGGTCCAGTGTTGCCGCCAGGTTTTTCATATATTGGGGATCATTTAATGCCAGCCCGATCTGGGCAAAAAATGGCTCATGCAGGCATTTCCAGTTGGTGAGCCAGCCATTTGCTCCTACTATATTATTGTCTACCACGCCATACCGCCCGGTTGTATTTAAAAGCTCGCGTACGGCTGTTGCATCAATACCGGGAAGCGTTCCTCTTGCATATTCCTTATTGTAATCAATGTATTGTAGTTCCAGGCTTAGCTTTACGCGTCCCTTTTTTACCTGGAAGGGAGCAAATACATCGTACTTTTCTGATACGAACCGGCTCAGGTGATGGCGTTGCTGCAATTTGGATGCAGTTAGTAATTGTGTAAAAGTGAACTCGCCATTTTCACTATGAGAATATTTTGAAGCCATTTCATTTGCGCTTCCCGGTTGGGCCGATATCCTTAACGCATCTCCCGAATCAGCATTCCAGAATGTTACTCCACCGGTATGAACACCATAAGTATCGTTAATTTGCTTTAGGTATTTGCACCAAACCATCCCGCCGTTATCAATAATTCCCCCTTTCCAAACCGATAGATCTGTAAAATTCCATTTTGGAAAGGCCATGTCTTCCAGGTCGGTTGTTGTGCTGTAGTTGCGGGCAATATCCCAGGTTATTTTATCTCCTTTGATAGTAAAGTCCCATGTTTCTTCAATTTGAAGCGCCCCGGTTCCATAGGTGATAGCACTTAGCGATATGCCTTTCGGAGTATTTATTATTTTAATATCGCCTGTTTGATCTGCAGATGAGATGGTTTCGCTTCCTGTAGTGATACCGGTGTATACGCCCGAAGATGATATTGTATTTTTATTTTTCAGGTTTACCTGTTTAATAATGCAGCCTTTTGAATAGTCAATCCTGATGGAAAGCTTTTGATCAGGAGTGGTAATGGTAATTACTTTGGCAGCCCGGTTGTGTAGGATACCATTTTGCGAAAAACATAGATCGGGGATCAAAATGAAACTGATAATAATTGCTAATATTCGCGTCATAAACGGGATGGAATTGAACACCGTTAGCCCACTGGCATAACAGTGCTGGTAAAGATTGTTTATAAAATTAAGAATATCTTTCGGTTGCCCTGCCTGCACCAGCTAATTTACGCCCGAATATTAAGAGCGTTTTTATATGAAAGCGTTTTTTATTTGCATTTTTTGCCAGTTGCCGGCTGCCAGGATTTTACAACACTACGGTAGCCCTGAATGGAAGTCTCCACCACAACCTTATCCCAACTTTCTTTGGTATCATGAACTAAAGGATAGAATTTTATCAAAGTAAAATGGAAGGAATACCCTGGAATATAATTAAATGCTGAGCGAATATCGGCTCAAAACCTTCGAATATAAAATGGAAGCATACATTGTATCACTACTTATCTATTTTTGAGGTGAAAATCTTAGTGTGCAAAGTAGCGCTATTTATTAGCGCCGTTAAAACCAAAATTATGTTGAAGTTTAACAAAATGAGTAAAAAGCCGCTTGATATCCTGTATGCAATACTTTGGATAGGCATTTTTGGAGCATTTGCAGTTTATGTATTTTCGGGTAAGGTCTTCGAGCCATATAACGGTAAGATTCACATTGTTGCCATTTTAATAGGATGGGTGGCACAATATATTGGTTTGTTTCTTACGGCGTTGCTCTTGTTTGCAATAGGAGTATACAAGGCATTTATGATTTTATTTAGTAACAAATACGAGGAGTAAAATCAATATAGCAGGTCAATATCCGGGCTTGAAAAGAATAATAGGTTCAAAATAGGGCAAAATATTGACTTGATAATGTTTGGCGACGGTTAGGTTCGCATTCGCGGATCTGTTTTATTTTTGTTGTATATGCAAAAATCGAACTGAAATATGAGAATTGCGATAGTCGGTGCCCACAAGGTCGGTAAAACCACATTGGCGGAGGAGCTCCTGGAGTGCCTTCCTGGGTATACACTCGAAATGGAGCCATATTATCAATTGGAAGCCTCAGGGTATGAATTTTCAGAAATCCCTACTGCCCAGGATTTTGTTGAACAGTTTGATTGTTCGGTCAGATTGGTTTCCCAAAGCGAAAACAATGTAATATTCGACAGATGTGTTATTGATATTTTAGCTTATCTGCATGTTATTGACCCGGGCAGGAATATTCAATGGCTATTTGAAACAGCGCAGACAATAATTGCCGGAATTGACCTGCTGGTGTTTGTTCCTATAGAAGAACCAGATCTGATATCCGGCCATCAGGCAGATCAGCCAAGACTTAGAGGCCTGGTTAATGATTTGTTATACGAGTGGATCGGGGATTTGAATATAGAGGCGATTGAAGTAAACGGTATTTTATCGAATCGCAGAAACCAGGTACTCGATAAAATTTCACGATCGCATCAAGGCATGAACAATTAGCAGACGAAGTCACTGGTTCCCCGGTATAGCAAGTCCAACTGCGAAGCCGGGCGCAATAACAGGGTGGCAGGAAATATTACAATCCACTTATCAGCAAGTACAGTGGCACTTGCAACACTGGCCTTGTACTATCATCGGAGAAAACTGTCAGGTCCAGGTTATACTGAGCCTGGTTGGTTTCCGGCATATGTGTATCCTTCCATTTCTCCATGGCCTCTGCTATCATGGTGGCTACTGTCAGCCCTTTATCTGCAATATTTACTTTCGTAGAAGCCAGCAGTAATACAGGCAGGCTTATTGTGAATGAAGTGCCCGGTTTGGTATACTGGTAGCTTACATGTAATTTAATCAGTATATCCGTTAACGTTACCTCACCGGTGAGGGCAATGAAGAGCTGGGCCATATTTTCCTGCAGGGTTCTCTGTTGCGGCGCAGGGAACACGTTGCTGTTGATGGTGGCGATATCTACGTCGCGGTTGCAGTTGAGTAGCGGCACGAGCTTGTCGAAGAAGCGTACCCACGGCGTTTGATAGATGAACCGTTGATTGGTGGGCTGCCACGTCCCATTATTATTCTGTATCAGGTACTCATTGCGGATGATGCTGGCGCCTGACCAGCTGTTTTGTTCATGGAGTATATCCAGCTGTTGCATGACCACTTCTCTGTCAGGATCGTTGTTCCTGTCAGCGTACAGGAGATAGTCACCTTTTGCATTTTTGTATATCCAGGTATTATTTTGACCGGTCACCGGCTCTGCAGTGTAATCGCTGATGTTGACCAATGGAACCATCGGTACGCTATTGCCACTGTCTGCCGTAACGGTGATGCTGAGATAAGCGGTAGTCAGCGCTTCGTTTTCTGTGATGGTATACGATAAAGTATACGGCGACAACGCCAGGCTAAGCGGTCCGTGACTCGCCAGTTTTTTGGTGCGCGGATGTATCTGGTTCCAGGTACTCCATGCGGTAGCCACTACCGCTACTACCTGGATGAAAGCCGCTACGGCATTCTTTGCCGCCTGTGCATTCGGCGTGTTGTTGGTTACATCATCAGCAGTCAGTGTCAGCAGGTGCATGTTGAAATCATTCAGCATGGCGGGATACACGGACATGAACTGAGATAGTGCCTGATCCAGTGTGGGCGAGTCATCCATGTTCCGTGACAGGAAAGTGTTATTGGATGCGGGGATATTGAACTGTACCTGCGTGTGTATGGTATCCTGTGCGACAGACTGGTTCTGATACACATAGCGGTAGTTCCATGCTCTTGTGTCAGCGATGGTTATAGGAGCGGTGCTGCTGTTGACAGGATATTGAAGTCCCTGGCTCAGGATGGAAGGTGGTGTTGGATAGGCGCGCAGGGGAACCGGTATGGTGATGTCGCCTATCTGTCCAAGGCCGTTATCCAGGGGGATAATGAACGTCAGCCAGGACGATGCCATGTAGCCTTTGATACCATCAACAGGTTGTAGCTGGTATTCCAGGTGACTTACGGCATAACGCATGTCGGTGAAACTGAAGCTGCGGCTGGCCGGCAGGTCTTTCGATTCAAACATATACGTAAGCCATGATTGCCCGGTGCCCAACGGCACTTTAGCGTTGGACAGGGAATAGGAAGTATTGGGCGGTGTACCGAGTGGCAGGGAAGGATCAGTGCCTTTCATGCTGCCGTACAATGCAGGCACATAGGGCGCTTCCGGGGGCTGATTGTTGCTGCCTGTCCATCCGGAGCTGATAGTGGCGGGTGTTTGCACGGCAGTCGTATAGCGGTAAGCGTTAGAGAGCAGCTGGAGGATCACCTGTTTCCATTTGTCCTGTGCATTGCCAATGTTGGATTGCGGTGCATTTCCCGGATCTATGATGTAGTCGATGGTCCCTTCTATAGCATTGGCGATGTTTTCCTTTTCAGCCAGCAGTGACGCCAGGGATACGCCATTGTCTAACAGGAAGGCTGGTACGGCATAGGCCGGGCTGAGGAAACTATCTACCGCAGTGAGAAACTGCAGTCCCCAGTTGTCGAGGTCTATACTGCTGAAATGCTGTGTCACTGCAGCCCCTGCAGGATATGGCTGTCCACTTGCATACGGATAGTTCTTGCTGCTGAACGACAACAGGTTGTTGGCCAGCGGTACGGGTGCGAAGAAATATACTGCAGCGTTGCTGAAGCTGAAATTGATACCGCTCGTTCCGTTACTGTCCAGTCTTATCATCCAGAGCGACGGTATTTTGTCTTCACTTTCCTTCGGTGTGCCTGTGGCCAGTTTCAGCGTGATGCCTGCGGTGGGCTGATCTTTGAAGGCTGCTTCAAACTGTTGAGCAAATGGGGTAAGCGACAAGGAATCATCGTTGCCATTACCACAGGGGGTGCCTTTGGATTGCGGCGGCACGGTGGTTTGTGCGCTGGCGATACCGGCAGTATTGGCAAAAGCGGGATCTATATGTGAGGTGCGTTGTACCGTTGCCGTTAGTGTCAACGGCAGGATATCTGCATAGCTCGCAATGGTGGCGGTATCCACCGGGCTGCTGATCGTGTACAGGATGCTGTTGTTATCTACGGTATTGGCGGCTACTATGCTCTTCAGGTAGCTGATCACCGGTGTGAGGAAGCCGGTGTTCAGGGCGGCTATATCTATACTGTGAGCGGAGCCTTCCGGTGCAGCAGCAGTGCCGTCAATAGAGGAGCGGAAGCTCATGTTCACATCCGTACATACCACCAGCTGGTAGTAGAGGCGCATGTAGGTTTCGAGGTCTATGGCAGCATTGTTCTGGCTCTTGCTGCCGGTGTATTTTGTTTTGTCGAAACAGAAGCTGAGCTGTATTTCCGGCTTGCCGGAATGCTGGGCAAACTGGTAATAGGGAGACACGGCAGGCCACTGTGATACGGCGATGAGCGGATCGGTATACAATGATGCCATGGATAACGTCAATGCCTGCACGTTGTTCATAGGTATGTTACCAAACATATCCTGCCAGTTAAGCTGCATCTGCACGGTAGTGCCGATACCCCCATACGGATTAGGATAGGCTGGGTCTGTACCGTTCGGCTGGGCGTATTTGTAGTAAGGGATCACCGCTGCATAGTTCCAGTAGTCGGTTTGCTGGTCCAGTGTTTCACCTGCGCGCAGTTTATTTACCTGGTCTTCATCCAGTGTGTCCGCAGGACCGGCCGGCAGCAGGTTTTGATAGGCGGCCACGCCAGGCAGTGTAGTGCCCAGCAGGTTGAACTGGTTTTGAAGGTATACCTGGTTGTCGGCGGCTGTAGGTGGTTGCTGTGAAGGATTGTATTCTCCCGGATTATTGCGTACTACTGTATAGCCCACCGTGCCCACCGGTATAGTAGCCACGCGGGTGGTGATGCTGTTTGCCTGGGCATATACACTGGTAGTGGAAGTATCCACCGGATCGCCGGTTACCACGCTGTTCACAAAAGGTTGTATGAGCAGATCTGTGTAAGTGACCACCAGCGTGAGGCGTGCCACGCCGTCTTTATTGAACAGGTAGGGCGGAATGCCATCGCCGCCGGAACTGCGGTAGTACAGATAAAATCCGCCTGATCTCACAATACTGTTTTCCCACAACAGTTGCAGGAAGATGCCCGGTTTGTTCAGCGTGTTGTAAGTGTTGGTCACACTGTCTTTCACGTAACTGAATGCGCCTACAGGGTTAGTTTCCGTGCTCAGGTTGGCCTGTACAATAGCCAGCTGTAAAGCGCCATTGGCAGCGGAGATATTACCTCCGGCCGAATCTGTTGCAGGGTCAGGTTCATACAACAGTTGTATTTGTGCAATAAAGCTGTCGTCACCATTGCGGGTAGTATTCAGGTAGATGATCAGTTGTTGTAATAGTACCACGCCGCTGTCGTCTGCACCGGTGAGGTTGTACATGTTGCCGGCAAGCGGTGTATCGGGTGCTGAGCCGGCGGTGATCTGCTGTATCGTAACAGGCACAGTGGTGGCCCAGGCAAGATGACTGATGCTTCCTTTCTCGCTGCCATCGCCGGAAGGCTTGATGGTCAGGACGGAGAAAGGAATAGATGTACCGGCATGCGATGCAAATACATCTGTCAGGTTTTGTGGCAGCAGCCACAGCACAGGATTTCCGCTTACGCCAGCAAAGTAATCGCCGGGGTATTGCCACAGTGCCGGACTGTTGAGCGTAAAGGCCTGCGGCGTATCGCGGTAGTTCACCATAGCAGCCGGTGAGCCGGATTGAAGGGTGGGCGACAACACTACACTGCGCATATCATTGATGCGGGTAATTTCATCATTGTTGATGGTGATATTGAGAGCAGCTGCATTGCCGGGATTAAAGGAAATCCAGGTGGCTGCGGCATCTTTGGTGATGTTCATACTGAAGGTATCACCGGTTTTGAGCGCCGCAGGCAGCGGGAACTGCTGCCCTGTGAGCTGGTACAGTGGTGTAATGACGCCGGTGGCCGCATTTGGCGGAGCCGGTAGGCGTAAGCCATACAGGAGGAACCTCGAAGACATACTGCCGGTTTGTGTTACATTGGCGGCTGTAATCACCGCATTGACAAGGCTTTCGGCATCCAGACTTGTTTTCTTGTTGGCCTGCAAATAATCCAGCGCATGTTGCAGGAACGTCTTGGCCACGAGGGCAATGAAATCTGTGAAGATAAAAGTAGGCATGCTCAGGTCCTGCTGCTGCTGATAGTCCGGGTCAGTCACCTGCGTACAGGCGTTACCGTAATAGCCGGCAGTGAGCTTATTTTCCGCATCCATACTGAGTGTGCGCAGTATGCCAGAAACGGCGCTGATATAGCCATTGTTGCCCGTCATGCTCTGTGTGGCGAAGTTCACCTGCGCTCCTTTGGCGCCGTTATAATCTGTTTGCATCAGCAGTGGCGGCAGGGCAGGGAAGATGGCGGCCTGCAGCTCCTGCTGGGTAGCAGGATCTGTAGCGGTGATCTGTACGCTGAAGAAGGTTTTCAGGAATGAAATAATATCATGTCCTGCTGTATTGCTGTAGTTGAATGGGGCTGCATTATCCGGCCTTGTGTTGAAATAACATAACAGCACCTGTAACTGGTCAGTACTGATCTGCTGTGTTTGCAGCCAGCTCAGTGGAACGCTGCTGCGACCATTGCTGACCAGCGCGCTGAAACACCAGTACAACACGCCGGTGCTGAGGGCGGTGAGACCGTTCACCGTGTTGGGAATATTGGCGGAGGCGGTATCGATATAAAATATCATGTTGTATTGCGGACCCGGTGCAGCGCCTTCTCCGGAAACGGTCAGCTGTGGGATCACATACAGGTCCAGCAGGTAGTTGGTGCCGGTATCCGGTGAAACGGGCTGCCAGTTTAATGTTACCGCCAGGTCTGCGGCAAGGCGGTGGTATGCCGGGAAATTGCCACCAGTGAGACATCCGTTCCAGCCTGCATCCTGCGGGTGATTGTTGCCGATCACAAAGCGTGCCCTGATAGTAGCGCTGAAGCTGAGGTTGATGTGTATTTTAAATAATCCCAGGTTGATAGTGATTCGTAGTGAAACGGATACACCGGCTACAAAGGAGATAGGTATCTCCATATAACTTTCTATCGTAATACTCACATACACATAAGCCAATATATCCACCCGTGCAGATATAATAGCAAAGTTCACTTCGCCATAGATATGACCCACCAGTCCGAAAGTGCCTTGCAGTTTATAATAGTTATCATCTTTTGCACCACTTAATCCCGGTGTGGCATGGAAAACGGCAATCACTCCCTGGAAAATGCCTACAGCGGTGAGATACAGCCCCGCCTTCAGAATACCCTCATCAATTGTTTTGCCCACACCCAGTTGCAAACCTAATCCAAAGGCTATCACGGGATTGAATATGCCGCAGGTAGTTTGCGGGATATTAGTAGCGGTAGCACCACTCAGCCAGCCGAAGTAAAAACCACCGGAGCCGGTGAACGGAAACACCTGCACGGTGAAGGAACGTGAGAAGTCTGTAATGCTGGCAGGGAAACCGAAGTCGAGATAGAAGTTACCATTCGTGTAGATCTTGATCCCGATGTTGGGAAGCGTAATGGATACTTCCCCGAACTCAAGATGCCTGAAAACGTCCGGCAGTTGCAGATCTATCTGGTACATGCCGATGTTGTCATTTATTTTCTTATAAAGAATTTCGAAATAAAGATTAGCAAAATAAGCGGCAGTGGGATCGATGCTGATCATGAGACCATATAACTCAGGATCATTGAAGATCAGCGCCATCCTGTAGAACTTCGCTACGGTGAAGTCTGCACCGAAGAGCCAGTGGCTGTTCTGATCGAAATACAGGGAGCCTTGTTTGTCAGGTTTGATCGGTACGCTGTTCGGTTGACCATTGGTATCAGAGAATGATTTCTTCATGGTATCGATAGCGCCCTGTATGTTGCTGATATTACCAGGATTGGTAAATGCCACATGCTGGCCCATACCCAGGAAACGAAGATCAAAGAACTGGCTGCCCATACCAGGCACTCCGGGCATGTTGCGCACATCGCTTCCTTTGCCTGCCAGTGGCGCAGTTTCAGGATTGCTGCTGCTGATAGCCATGCCCAGGAATTTGCCTTCAAAGCCAAGATATACGCCGGTATTATCTTTCGTAAGTGTGATAGCAGAAAGCTGCAGGAAGCCCAGGTCGACATGGCTGTTATAAACTACCTTCAGACTGCTCAATGATGGATTACTGATATTTCTTACATATACAAACGACAACCCGTTCAGATTAATACTGTTGAGCACATTCCAGGGAGCCGGTAGCGTGAAGCCCGGTTCAAAGGAAGCAATAACATGCGTGATGATTTCTCCCAGCGACATCTTTCCGAATACCACCGTGATTGTGTCCGTATTCTTCACATTGTCGTGCTGGTATTGCGCTGCAATACCTTCCCATTCGAGGTACACCTGTGTATCCGGTGTACCGAACTTATAACCCACCTTGAAGTTCATGCCCAGCAGCAGGGCTTCTACGGTGATCATACCGGAAGCATTGCCATTCACATAATCCATCTGCAATGTGGCGGTGAGTTTAGGCAGTACAAAGCTCTGGTAATTGAGCTGCCATTTAACGGTTCCGCCTACACTATATTTGTTTTTCTGATCTGTTGCTCCCGGCGCCGGCGTGTATACGGCAACGTTAACCCCTTCGATATCCAGCGAAGCCTGATCCAGCCAGGCAGGCAGGTTGGTAATACCAAGCGAGGAGAGGAACGTTTTCACCAGCTTCATGATGTTGATGCTGGAACCGGGCAGCATGGCGCCTTTGAAGGTCCATCCTGCAGTTGGATCTGCTTTCTCTGCGCGCAGTTCCAGCGGAATGTCGAGGATGTTGAGCTGGGTGCTGATAAACCCGCTGATGGTGCGGTCGGCGGAAGAGAAAGGATTCTCTATATCCAGCGCCATAGCCGGGTCCACAATATCCAGCACGTTGAAAAATTTGATATCTACCTGTGTAGCTATATCGAAGTTGATGCGGCTGACCTGCTTGGAAGTAGTGTTGTAGGTGATTTCAAGGGTATTGAGGGTGAGGCTGTCAAATGTAATATCTACTGGCAGCGCCGGGGCGGGTGTGCTGGAAAGCCCTGGCAACGCAGTGAAAAACTCATTATACTTATCAATCTCTACTTCGGCAGAAAAAGCAAGCAGCCATTCATCTTCGCCGAATGGCAGGTGTGCATGGACTTCCAGCTCTGCTGTGGCGGAAGACATCTCCATATTAAATACACCATCAATGTCCAGTGTGAACGTCGGCTTCACCGGCACCCTGTTAAACTGCATCATAACACGTAGCTGCTCGATAGCAAAGCCGCTGGCCACCTGCCAGGGATTCGGGTTGGAGATGACCACCGTTACATCATATATCTTTTGTATTGAAGGATTAAAAAGAATACTCAGCTGCGTGATACCGAAATTACTCAATACCGCCACTTCGGGAGGCATGCTGCCCAGCACATTCATACCGGGGAATAAGCCAAGAATATCGTATATGCCTCCCAGTAAGGTCTGCTGAGTGGAAAATGTCAATGACCATTGGTTGGCCGGCATATTGCTGTTGATAGGCACTGCCAGCGATATAGACAGATCAGTTTTACCAATGAGGAAAACACCGGTAACGGTGAGGTTGGATGTTCGCTGACCATTGACCGGACTGACATTCGTAAGAACTGCAAAACCGAAATTCTTCAGCGAAAGCCCTCCTGCACCCGGGATAATGGGGAAACCGATGTTGGACGAAAGGACCGATAGCGTCATGGCATAGGTGACAGAAGAGGCATTCAACTGAATACCCGGGAAAGGAATAGAGGGAAATATATTGGGATCTGCCAGCCGGTTCAATGGCAGCAACCCCATCTGCGACAGCTGTGGTATAGATAGATTGTTAAGAATAGAATCCAGTACTGTTTCCAGTATCTCGCCCCGCGTATTAATCAGCTGTAGTGTACCCTCATTATCCTGGTTATACAGTTTCACTTTCCCGGAAATAGACAGGGTATTATCCTTTACCGTGATATCTGCTGCAGTGAGCGTAAACACCATGTTTTGCAGCGACAGCATCTGCAAGAGGAAAGGGAACCGGTTACTGGGTATCAGTGTAGGCGTAAGCGTTAATGTGCTGTTTTGTATTTGCTGTTGCAGCTTGCTGGCTAGTTGCTGAAGGTCCATGGTGACTGATTTATAGAAATAGGATTAGGAAGAAAGGATTTCGTCGGTACCAACCGTGATTATGGTGGTGTATTACGATGACACTGAAATGTAGACAAGGGCTGATTGACGTTCTTGTAATAATTGACCCGGAATACGTAGAACTGGCTCTGGGTCAGGATATTATTCGGTTCCACTTTCAGTACATAACTATCTTTGCAGGTTACGTCCTTGCTCTGGTACTGGTTGTTGCCATGTACACCCGTTGTGCTGTAATCATTGCCATAGCTGAAGTTGGTGCTGTCTTTATTGGCAAACAGGCTGATAGCGGTAGAACGGCAAAACTTCTTTGTACCACTGGGGAAATTATAGAGGTTAGTGATATAGATCCCGCGATTATTAACACCCAAGGGTCGTTGGGCGGTAGGCCAATCAGAGAGGGGATCAAATAACGTGTCTATACGTTTTTGAAAGTCAGGTTCGGGTAGCCCCCATCTCGACATATAGCCTGCCGACAGAAACATTGCACAGGCAGTGAATCTCATCAGGTCCGGGCTGGAGCTGCAACCACTGCCGTGGTGACTTGTCTTGAAAGCACAGACATGCGCAATAAAAGACGATTGGTACGCATTTCTATCGAAGCGGTAACTTTTAGTATGGAAAAGCGTGTCAAAGCCTCCGTCCATCGTGGCTTCCTGGTCAATGTAGCGAGAGCAGCTACCAGCATCATATCCCCCCATATCTCCGGCTGTGAAGTAGCGGAACTGGCCATATTCAAGTATAAAACCCAGCGTAAAATTATTGGGATTGCTAAGCTTAGAATTACCATTATCCACGGGGAGGCCACCGGAGCCATAAGTATACCCGGAGCTGGCCACGCATTTCAGTGTAGCAGGTACGCCGTTCAAAGTATCTATCGTCAGCACCTTGCCGATATCACGTGGAAAGGAAGTGACCACCATACTGCGGGATCGCAGGTAATTATTATTGAACGCATCTTTCAGTGCATTCTTGTATATAGAAGCTTGGGTGGATCCTTTGGCGCCTCTGTTGGGAGTGTTTTCCGGCGGATTGATAGGGCCAAAGGTAGTGCCCAATGTATATCCGCCGGGATCTATTACCGTGTCTGCTCTGAAGATAGTACCGTTACCCAGTTTATTGAAGCCGGTATAGTGATCATGATGGAAATGTGTCAGGATAAGGTATTTGAACGTCACCGGCATATTGGCAGCACCAAAATAATTGGTGAAGTAGTTTTGCAGGAACCTGTCTGTTCCTGAATTGCCACCGTCAATCAGTATCTTCACCGGGAAGGTGTTGGCGACAGTATCATGTACTACAATCATTGTTGCATCCCCGTTCTCGATATTGATATGATGTATCTCCAGTATTTTGTTCTGAGCCGCCGTGTACAGCGGTATCAGGAGGCACAGGCAGCAACCGCATCTGCGAAACAGGGTATATAATTGCTGGTAGCACATTGTTTGTTATTATTGAATAATAATGAATAAATACTTTAATCCCGTTCATTGCGATGACACTCGTAGGCTCCCAAAAGGCGCATGATGACACCCTTCCAATAATTGGTCATGTATAAGTAGAAGGTGGATTGTTTGGTGATATCTCTTGGCTCAACAGTTAGTATATAACTGTCTTTACACCTCGGATCTTTGCTGGAACCGGTCATCGCACCGGTTGCCATGCCAGCGGTATCATAATCATTGCCATATTGAAGCTGTGTGTCTGTACGGCCGGCAAATAACTGTACCGCATATTTCAGACAACTGTCTCTCTCTGTACCACGCTTTTTAGGAAAGTTGTACAGGTTGGTGATGTAAAGCCCGCGATCAGATACGCCGAAGGGCCGCGTGCTGTCTGCACGGCTGGAAAGTGGCTTCCATGTGGAGTCCAGACGTTGTTGAAAAGCGGGATTGGGCAATGCCCATTTTACCTGGTTACCTGCGGAAACGATAGCTACAGCAGGTCGTATCTTCATGAATACGGGATTGGAACTGTGATCACTGCCATGGTGACTCACTTTGAAAGCGCAGATATGTCCGGTTATACTATCCCGCGTGGCGGTGGAGTCAAAGCTATAGCTCAGCTGATGCAGCAGGGTGTCCAGTCCTCCTGCCAATGTAGTTTCCTGGTCGATGAAATTGGAACCATTATAGCCACCCAAATCTCCGCTGGTGAAGTAACGAAACTCACCATACCGGAGTACAAACCCAAGTGAATAATCATTGGGACTATTCTGTTTGGAGGAATCATGGGTAAGGGAATCTCTGATTCCTGTATAGGTATAGCCGGCGGCGGCCACGCAGGTAAGCGTTACAGGGATACTGTTGACAGTACCGATCGTAATGATTTTGCCTATATCCCGGGGAAACGAGGTGATCACGTTACTTCTTGATTTCAGCAGGCCCTTGCCGTACGCCTTTTCCAGCGCTTTCAGATACACCTTTTTGAAAATCTTCCCACCACCACCTCTTTCCAATGCCGTTCCAATTGAGTCTGGAGGGGCTATTGCCGGGTAAGCGCTATCTAATTTATAACCCCCTACATCAATGATGGTATCCACCTGGATGAATGTACTATCCCCCAGTGATTTAAAACCGTTGTAGTGATCTGTATGGTGATGGGTCAGGATCATATATTTAAAATGTGCTACAGGCATAGAGTCTCCGAAACAATTTTTGAAATAAGGGCTGAGAAAGGCAAGGGAATTACTCATGCCTGCATCAATCAATACACTCGCCGGAAAGGTGTTCGCCGCTGTATCATGTATCAGGATCATGGTAGCATCGCCATTTTCTACATTGATATGATGTATTTCCAATAGCTCTTGAGATTTCAACGAAAGCGTTGCCAGCAGGCATATACAGCATATAAAGCAGGACAGATTTATTTTGAGGGAAAAGGGAAACATAAGATAGTTATTTTAACAGCGTCATTTTTTTACATAAGCAGCATACCAGCCAAGGCTTTCTGGCGGCGCACCCTGATCAGGGTTACCAAAGAGGAAGAAGCCGATATTGCCTCCCGGTGGAAATGAAAGACTGAGCAGCTTCACGGCAATATTGTTGATCTTCATCAGGTAGGCTGCCTTGCCGGGACCGCTGCCATCGGCCAGGGATAAGGATACGGAGCCGATATCCAGTTTCAGTACGCCCTGCAGGCTGAAGAAAGGCGCTTGCGGATTTACACCAGGTAGCTTCAGCGCGGCAGCAGTGCCACTGCCGCCCACATTCCACGCAGCCAGGAAGGTAGTGTTGAAACCCGCGGCTGACGCCAATGCGCCCAGTGTGCCCATATTGAGTGTGAACACGAGTCCGTACCAGTCGCCTGAAATACCTTCCTGTGGCTGGTTGATCCATTGTGTTACATTCAGGAATCCCTGGGATGCAGGCGTGTTGTTTTTGGCGCCGGTGGTCATACCAGTGAGCTGCAGCGGGAAATGCCTGTACAGGCTATCGTTGCGGGCGGTGCTCTGACCTATGTCTGTGGAAAGATGACTGATGTCGAATCGGAAAGTACGTGTGGACGGTGTTTCCAATGGAAAGTCCATGTCGAGGTTCAACCCTGCACAGGCAATGCCGGCACTGCCTGGCGGCGCATTCACTTCACTTCCAAAGGAGAGTATATCAAAATCACTGAGCTTATTGAAATTGATGAATCCCCAGCAGGAGAAGACCGACTGCACGATACCCTGACCGCCGGTTTGCGGCACAGTGGTGCTGAAGGACGCTTTCTGTATTTCTACATCCTGTATAATCGCGCTGTCAAGAAAGATGAGGTTATCATCTGCACTCACAAACGTATACGCAGGTACGCCGTTGTGATTTTCACAGGCGCCACGCAGTATCACCAGGTTGTCCCGGTTATCTGCTTTTGTTTTTTCCCCGAAAAGCCGGTTGATGGTGAGTGCAATATTGCTGTTGAAATTCACCACCTTCGCGTTGCTGAACAGCACTTTGAGATTGAGCACTTTGAAATCATAATCCACGTTTGTATTGATCATCGCCTCTTTCTTGTATCTTTCTACTGACTGTCCCAGCGAAGCAAACACCTGGTCTTCATAATCAATCAAACCAAACAAAGCGCTCACGGGCAACATGGATAATGCGCCTTTATCATTGTGTACTACGCTCATGTCTATACCAAAATGGTGCGCATTGAAGCGCTGCAGGTCAATACCTGCCAGCAGGCCTTGCAGCGCTGCCGGGAAATGTTGCACATCCACTTTGATAGCAAGTGCCAGAACTCCCTGCCATTGGGGATCTGTGGCCGATGTGTAGAATTTATAATAGTCGTTGTCTTTATTCACCAGGTAATTATCAATACCTGTTTGCACATACTGCTGTATCCATGCTGATAATAATTCGAGTCCATTGTTGTCAGTCATGTTAAACTGATCCGCCATAGTCCATCCCTGTGGATTGCTGATATGATCTGTCAGCGCACCGTTACGGAATTTGAAGATCAGTACATTGTTGAACTGGCCATATACATTCTGCTGCGGCACATCCAGTATAAAAGGCCAGCCGTCCATATACATTTCATTGCTGAAGGAGCCAAGTACAGGATTCCCCTCAACAGTAGGATTGAAAGAAATAACGTTGAACAGTTGATTGGTCTGGAAGGCGCTTTGTAACGTATGTCCCAGATCGCTGAAGAAAAGTTTGTAGAGGGGCGACATATTGCCATCACTCTGCAGATACTGATTGCTGGCCAGTTGCAGTAGCTTCCAGATACCGCTTGTTTTGTCGGCTTCGACATAAAAGCCTTGTGGGCTTGTGCCTGGCACAATATCGGCGGCGGCGTTTTGCGTAGCGCTGCGTGCCTGTATCAATTGTTGCTGCTGGCTTACACCGATCACATTTTTGCGTTGCGGACTGATGATCTGCAATTCGTATTGTTGAAGGTCGGTAAGTACATTACTGGAAGTAACGGCGCCATAAGAAGTCATCGGGAATACAATTGCTTGGGACAGCGTTCCTGCATTGGGTACGAGGCTGCCCAGTACCTCCTTGTCTGTAAACACATCCTGATCTGCCGCAAACAGGGAAGCGCCTACCGGTTGTGCATGATAGATGACGGCGGCATTGCTGCTGCTGCCCTGTTGCAGGGTGGCCCAGGCAGTCTGATAGCTGTTGTTGAGCAGAGGAACCACCGTACCATTCTCATCCAGGTTGGGGGATCCTGCTAAAGGAAACCGATCGGCATATGCAGATTGTTTTGGTGTGAAACATAGCAGATCGCCGGTGCTGCCATTCACATCCGGTGTGATGCTCACACTCTCTGTTCCGGCGAGGCCATTCATGAAGCGCATCTGTTTGTTGCTGTCGAGATAGGGAGCATATTCGCTGTCCAGTACCAACGTGAAGTTACCGGATGGGATGAGATACCAGGGCAGTGTATCGGCGGCATCGCGGTAGCTGAATACGAGCATGGCGCTACCGGGACCGGGATAGTTATCCGAACCATTGATGGAAGATAGGTTAACCACAGGTTTCATCTGCAATGGATAACCATAGTCAGCGGTATAATAAGTATTGAATAGGGTAGCATTGGTGGTATTGACCTGGGTATCAGAGTAGAGGGTTTGTCCCAGCAAGGCAAAGTAGGTTCCTGTTTTATGTATGTTCATCATATCCACAGGATTGATACTTGCCTGGCAGAGCAGGAAGTAATTGAGAAGGCCGTCTGGCACAAGCTGATAGCGGATGGTACAAAGGGAACCATCCACTGTGCTGTTATAGAAATATTTTATGCTGAGGTCATAGGCTACAGCGGTAAAGTCACGGGCCAGGTTGAAGCCGATCACCAGGCGCATGCAACCTCTGCCAATACCGCTAAATGGGAGTACCAGCGGCAGGGGTTGTGTAACTGTGCTGGAGGCCACCGTGTTGGCTTGAAAGCTGACCTGTGAAGGATCATTGAAGGTGAGCAACAGGCGATCATGGTCGCCATCAACAGAAAAATAGGTGTTGGTGGAACCTATATACAGTGAGGCATAATTATTACCGAAGCTGAAGTTCATTTGCTGCATGACTGCAAAACCTTGATTGTATTGTGTCAGGAGCAGCGCTGTTACATTAGCAGATGAAAGGGCATCATTGGGTGACTGGAGCCATAGAATTGCGTTATCAGGTGTTTCACTGGAAATGAAGCTAATATAGTTCCATATATTCTGTACCAGCGTATCTGCAGGGATGGCTGGAGCGTTGCCGGCAAAAAGGTAATAGCCCTTGATGGCAGCAGTATCGCTGAGGCTGAGGGTATCTTTGCCGGAGGATGTACCGGATGCCAGTACAAAGGCACACCAGCCATTATCGTCAGGAGTGGTGTATAGTGATGAATTACCTGACTGGGTGTTGCTGAATGCAAGGGTGCTCATAGTACTCAGCGATTTATGGTTTTGGGAGGCATGGAGGTGAGCTGTCATTGACATACCACGCTGCCAGCACACCTTTGAAAACAAAGCTTTGGTGATTGGCGTATACGCTGTAACTGAAATCGCCGTTCAGCACGCCCGGCATATCAGGCAGTGAAGGCAATATTTTCAGCAAACCGATGGCACATCCTGTTCCCAGCTGCAGATCAAAAACATATGTATTATTAGTGGGTGTCAGTTTGCAAAGGCCCGTCAATTGCGTGTTCAGTAGCAATACACAGGTGACGGTATTACCGGAGCTATCGATTTTATATATTATCTGCAGATCACCCAGGATACGTTGTGAACATTTTCCGGGAGTAGAAAGTACATCCGGCAGGCAATCAGCCTTTGGTTGTTGAGCGTATAGCAATGAGGAGGCAAGCAACAACAGGACAGTACCTGTTGTTGCTATTAGTTTTATGAACATCTGTCTAATGATATTAGACCTGATCCTCTTTAATTTTTGGTTTAATTTTAGCGCCTGCATCGCCGCTGGCGTTCCAGGCAGCAATAGAGGCTGAGTAAGGAGTATCGTTATTCCCTTGTTGATCTGTAGCGTCTCCTTCTGCAAAAACGCTGCCATCAGTGAATCCAATAGCTGCTGTGAAAGTGGCCTTTTTGAGATTTACGGTCTGCTGCCCCCTTTGAAAAGTTACAGGGCCTGCTGTAGGCTGAATAGGTGAAAGTGTTACGCTGCCGAGCTCTCCGGCGGCAGATGTAAATTTTACTACTGCTACCTGCATGCCTCCGTTTAGGCTGACAGTAGTGGTGGCAGTAACGGAGTTGACCAGAGGTGTAGACTGCTTATAAGGGAAGCCCATAGTGATAAGATTTTGAGGGTAAAGAAATTGTTTGATTACAGCGGTAAAGTTAGGATGGCTGCTATTCTATATAACCCGTATTTATCCCGTCAGCCATACGTAATATTACGCTTGTTCTGTCTGTTTTTTTTCTTTATACTTCTACCATATTCTGCCGGATAGCATATACAACAATGCCCGCAGTGCCGCGCACATTCATCTTTTCCATGATCCGCAACCGGTAGCCTTCTACGGTTCTGTTGCTAAGATTCAGCCTGGCGGCTATTTCTTTGGTAACCATATCCTGGCATATCAGCTGAATGATCTCCTTTTCACGCACGCTGAATATCTCCCGCTGCATGGAAGAACGTGGCGCGGAAAAAAGACGCAACGCCTGTGATGCAATAGCCCGGCAGTAATAAGGCTTCCTGTTGTATACATCATGAATGGCTTCCAGTATCTCCAGCCTGTCGCATTGCCTGAGCAGAAAGCCCTGCACGCCGGCCTGCAACATGCTACCCAGCATCGGCACATCATCCAGCAGTGATAATGCAATGATGTTTACGTTCGGCAGCGTTTTGGGCACATACTGCAGTACCGTTGTGTTGTCGCCAATATCAAATGTGGGATCAGTGAGGAGAATGTCTGGTTGTAGTATAGTAAGCGCGGAAGTAAGCTCGTTCCCATTAGTAGTGGTTCCCAGGAGATCTATATCTGGTGCAGTTTGCAGAATATGCGAAAGCCCTTCAAGATATACTTCCTGGCGGTCAGCCACGAACAGGCGGATAGGATAGTAATGTTTCATACGTAGTGCAATTCCCAGGCAATGTATTTCCCGGGCTGGTTATTTTGAGTAAGTGGCTCCTGGATTACAATCTTGCATGCATACTGTCTGAAGGACATGGACTCATCTATCCGGTTTGTTGAGCATGCCTTTTATTTTTGTAGAGAGACACTGCAATAAAGATAAGGGAATTTTTATTATCGCTTACCGGGAAAAATAACGGTGATAAGCGCCTTGTATTGGATTAAATACCACGTATAACAGACTTACCAGGTGCACTCTTCACAATTTTCTTTATTTTCGCGTCGAATTCCACTTTCTTCAATTTGAGCGTATGATGGATATTGTATTACAGTAATTACCCAGGTAATTACATCTTCAACAGGTAATTCTTTCATGGTTTCTGCGGCTTCGACCGCGGAAGTATCTTTTATTGTTATTTAATTCTATCAGTAATGCACAAATACAATTATACTATCAGGAGGGAGAAGCCTTCTGATATCGCGGCTATTGACCAGGTAACCAGGACTGCGTTTGCCTCAGCCGCATACAGCAGTGGAACGGAATCATTCATCATAAAAGCCCTGCGCGCAAATAGTCAGCTGACCGTTTCCCTGGTAGCAGAGGAGGAGGGAGTATTGATAGGGCATATTGCTATATCGCCTGTAACCATTTCTTCAGGAAGTGAAGGCTGGTTTGGATTAGGGCCTGTATCGGTGATCCCCTCCAAACAGGGATCAGGCGTGGGCTCCGGCCTGATCAGGGCGGCCATTGAGGCATTGCGGGAGCTGCATACATCCGGCTGTGTAGTGCTGGGCGAGCCTTCCTATTATGGCCGGTTCGGATTCAGAAGCGATGACCGTTTGCAGTATCTGCATGCTCCTGCGGAGTATTTCCAGGTACAGTCATTTACAGGACAGATACCGGAGGGGACTGTAGAATATGATGATAGCTTCAACGTCACCAGTTGAGTTAATCAGTGGTAAAAAGAAGGGGCTGTCTCAACAGGATTGAGCAGCCTCTTTTTCTTTGTGGTCCCATCCCTTGGGACATGACGGCATTACTACCCCAAAGGAAACCACTATCTACTGTTTTAAATACGTCAGGGGAGGACCCACTTTTTCAAAACCGTGTTCCTTCCTCATATTGTCTCTTTCTGCTTCTGACATATTTTTGGCGACGCCTTCACTGATCTTCTTAAAATACTCCTCCATTTTACCTGCCGGCTGATGGGCTATGATTACTTTTGCCTCCCCTTGTCCAACCTTTGCAAAGGTATGAGGCACCATTCGCGGGCCAAATACAAAATCGCCGGCTTTGGCATTGTATGTTTGGTCGCCTACTTTAATGAGAAACTCTCCCTGCAAAACATACCACCATTCATCCGTATCATAATGGGTATGAAGTATTGGACCACCTTCCTTTATTCGTGTTGATTCAAAAACGTACATACCTCCATCGGTATCTGCGGTGGATACTTTAGTATAAAAAATATCTCCATCAAAAGGAGAAATGCTTTTATTAAACCGGTCTTTTCCGGCATCCACCTTAAATCCTTTACCCCTGTCATATTTGTTTTTAGTTCCCGCGTAAACATTTTTTAATGAAAAGGAAAAGAGGGAACCAATTGCAAGGCTCAACCTTAAAAAAGAACTGCGTTTCATAAATCTTATATTAAAGTTTATAAAATCAAATCTTTATGTAAGGGCCGTCCGCAAACGACGCCTTTTGTTTTACTGGCAGCCGCAGGCCGCATGTAGCTGTTGCACGATCGTTTTCGGATCATCGGATAGTACATCCCGCTCCCAATTTCTCCATCCCATTTTATCGAGGATAAGGAACATGGCCAGACCTTCTTCCTGCGACCACTGGTTTCGTTTACGCCGCATCCCTTCCACAGCGGTGGCATAAGGAAGTTTCCCGCCAGACGGATGTTGCAGCCAGTATAAACCTGCAAACTGGCCCAATCCTTCCATCGTCAGGAAGATATCGTCCAGCTTCCGTAAAACCTCTCTGTCGCCTGTGAAATAACTGACCTGCCGTTGGTGCAACATCCGCAACGCATCGCAGGTCAGTTTTTTCGAGGTGCGCTTATCCGGATGGAATGCGGCCTGGTAGAACAGATCTGTTTCTTCTTTCCATCTTCCAACATACACACTGTCTTTTGAAAAAAGATGTTGCACGATGTCGTCTGAAAGGGGAGGATCATGGAAAGGATGTTTTTGCTCGATGGTAGTTACGGTTGCGCCCATCCCACGTTGTTGGCGGGTATGGGCGAATTCGTGGAGAAACACCGCCGTGATGAGCTTTTCGAGTCCGAGTTCCCTGCTCTCTACACCGGCGCTTTTCCAGAAGCGGGGCGTGGCCATCACAAAGAACGGATTTCCCGCCGAATCTGCCGCGGCAAAAGACATGAGGCCCAGCGGAACCGACTGGCCGTCGGGGATACGCAAGGTTCCGTTATGGGCGCCGGTATACCATTCTATCAACTTCCCGCTGGGGCCGGGGGCGGTGAAACGCTGGTCGGTTGCTGCGAGGGAAGCAGTAGCATAGTACAAAGAATCATCGTATAGGAAGATTGTCGGAATGGTAGCAGAAGAACCGAATTTGTTTTGGCAAACAAAATTCCAGGCTGAAAACCACGCCGGTACACCGTTCATGCCTGGTGGAATGGATTGTGCTTTTACCGTGTTACAAATAAGAAGCATCAGCATGAGAGCTGTGTTGCGCATAGACATATATTGTGAGATAAATATTTCCTGTAGTGTACCACGAATCGTTCGCTAATTTGATGGAGCACAGGGGATGAAGTTACGAAAATAAGTATAACTCATAAGATCACTAGTTGGCTGTCAAATGCTTTTAGCGGTGATTTCTGCGTTACTTTCCAGAAGGTAAGTATGTGCGCTTTCAAAGGGAAGAAGTGTAATTTGTATAAAATTTAAATGCTACACCATGTTAAACAGAAGATCCTTTCTAACGAACACTGGTATTTTTGGTGGCTTATTGCCGGCACAGTCATTTCTTCCATTTAATTTGATCTGCGCAAATGATCAGCCACTATTAACAAGGCCCTCATTAAGTAATTCTTATTGGTATATTGGTCATTTATTGTCTGTCCTGGTTAAGTCTGCAGACACAAATGGGCTTTTCTCTTTGTTGAAAATGACGGAGAAAAAGGGACTTGAACCCCCGCCGCACACGCATACAAAGGAAGATGAAACATTCATGTTGCTTAGCGGAGAGATCGAGTTTTCAGTAAATAATGAGATATATCATGCCGTTGCAGGCAACATCATGTTTTTACCGCGTAAGATCCAGCATTCTTTTAAAGTATTAACGGAGCAGTCTGAAGTGTTGATGCTATTGACCCCTGGTGGGTTTGAGCAATTCTTTATTGAGATGAGCGAACCTGCACCTGAAATGAAACAAGCGCCATTACCTTCCGGTCCGCCCGATATAGCCCGGCTGATAGCCGTGGCAGGGAAGTATGGAATAAAATTCCCGGAGAACAAAAGTGCTATTTAACGTTGATGTTATTATCTAAGGATGCCAGATTTTCCATAATCCCGGCAGGCGTCATAAACATTTTTTTATTTAATTTTTCATCTTGTAAATGGTCATATCCCCAAATGACAATTTGCTGAATAATTGGTAGGAGGCTAAGGCCAGTAGGAGACAAGCTGTATTGAGATCGGGGTGGAAATTCCGGGAATTTGTTTTTTCGGATGATATCTTTGCTGGTAAAATGCAATAGTTCATTCATTAAAACTTTGTCGGTAATACCTGGCAATAACTTTTTCAGATCGCAGCATCGCAAGGGTTTTTCCCTAAGGTTCCAGAGAATACCAATCCGCCATTTTCCTGCAAGGAATTGCAACGTGAATTGGACGGGGCATCCTTTATATAATTGTGATTCCATATGGTGGAAGATTTACAATCTTATTAAAGTTACAACCAAATAAGATATACACCAAGTTCACCTGAACGGCCTGATCCTGGCATTAAATGACCCGGCAACGGTATTTACAGCGCTGTCGTTAAAGAAATTCAGCTTACCCGGACAATGAGTTCTGATAGTTTTTGATACTTTTGTTATAAAGTAATCTCTAGGAAATTGCTACACGAAGAACCCGATTTTACATTATTTGAACGGTATTTGAAGAAACTGGCGCCGCTTACGGATGAGGAGTGGGGCCAGTTAAAGGAAATGCTTTCCATCAGGCGTTTTAAAAAGAAAGAAATATTCCAGGAAGCCGGTAAAAAGTGCAAGGTGGTGGGCTTTATTTTAGAGGGTTGTTTCCGGTCTGTAAAAATGCACGATGGCCAGGAACGAACATTTGATTTTGCCATCGAGAACGAGTTTATTACCGACTACCACAGTATTATTACGCAAACCATTTCCGCAGTAGACATCATCGCGGTGGAAGATACCGTGGTGGCCTGCGTTGATGCGACCAGGCTTCTTCAGCTGTTCGATTCAACATTTTCCTGGCAGAAAGTAGGCAGACACCTGGCTGAGTTGGTCGCCTGCTATTACCAGGAGCGACTGATTACATCTTATTATGAAGCGCCGAAAGCCCGTTATGAAAAGCTTATGGAGCAATCGCCTGAACTCTTCCTTCGTATCCCTCATCACGTGCTCGCCAATTACCTGGGAATGACCAAGGAAACATTGAGCCGGCTAAAAAATCCGTCCGCCTAGTTTTGTTGATTTGAATCAACGGTTTCCGGCATGGCTAAGTTTAGTTTTACCGGAAATTTTAAACTTATGGAGCAATCAAAAACGGTTGTTATCACCAGTGCCAATTGTGTTACCGCAGGTTTGCTTATCCCTAAGCTGAAAGCCGCAGGTTATTATACAGTGGGCCTTATCAGGAAGCAACAACAAATTGAAACAGACAAAGTTATTATTGATTGGATGAATTCAGACGAGGCGAAACGAGCTTTGGAAGATGCCGATTACATCGTTCACCTGTCCGGCGAAATCAATTCAAAGGAAGAAGCAATATACATCCAGTCAAATCTAACCACTACGCAAATTGTTGCGGCCGCAGCAAGAAAAGGGAAAGCCAAAAGAGTGATCTTCCTGAGTTATCCCGGGGCAGATGTTAAACAGAAAAACCTGTATTTGAAATATAAAGGGGAGGCGGAAAAATTGTTGACTAATGCAGGGAAGGAAGCTGTTATTTTTCGCTGCCCGGTCATCATTGATTCACCGGAAAAACCTTCCAGGATTGACACCCTGTTTAAGCCGAAAAATGGTAAAGGCGTACCGGTTATAGGCACCGGTAAACAACCCATGCATCCCGTTTACCGCGGGGATGTGGTAAATATTATTTTAGCGGCATTAGCCAGGGGCAAAGCGGGCATTTATGACCTTTCAGGGCATGAGGGGATGACAACAGATGAGTTTATTCAATTGGTGAATCAAAACCCAAAAGTCAGGATTGACCATACACCTGCCTGGCTGAGTAAAATCCTGGCCCGCTTTATTAAAGGGCTGTCACCCACTTTTGTTGATATTTTACTTAACCACACGGATAGTGTATATGACACGGATACTTATGGCGAATTTGGTACAACCCCGGTTTCGATAGTGGGGCTTTGGAGTAAGCAAAGCATGATTTGATATAAAATATTCTCAATTTCGTGTCACACTCACGAATCGGGCGGTGTCTTTATGTTTCAATAAATCATTTTTAAAGAGAACATTATGGCATTACGTATTTCGAAAGCTGAGTTGCCTGCGGGGCTCAGGGAAAACATGATCACACAGCTGGGCGCAGTGCCCGAGCCTGTTGAAGTGATGTGGCACCACCCCGGTGTGGCTGAGGCTAACCTGGAGTTAGGGCGCAGCGTGGGCGAATGGAAAGCGGTAGATGCAGGCCTTAAAACGTTTGCGCATATGGCTGTTGCCGCGCAGATCGGGTGCAGCTGGTGTCTGGACATCAACTATTTCATGGCGCTGAATCAGCAGCTGGACCCCGTTAAGGCGAGCCAAGTGCCGTGTTGGCGCGAGTCGGGCCTGTTTACGCCATTGGAGCGGGAGGTGCTCGAATACGCCGAGGCTATGACCAATACGCCTACGACCGTTAGTGATGAGTTGTCGGCGAGTTTGCTGAACCAGCTTGGCCCTGAAGCATTGGTGGAGCTTACGGCGTTTATTGGCTTTGCCAATCTGGCTTCCAGGGCCAATACGGCGCACGGCATTACGTCGCAGGGCTATGCCGCTGCCTGCGGGATTCCATTGGCTAAACATACCGGGAAAAAGTTATGACCCAGGACCCCTTCATCACACATCGAAGCTTGTTGTTCACGGTGGCTTATGAGATGCTCGGTATGGCGGCCGATGCGGAAGACGTTGTACAGGAGGCATGGCTGCGCTGGTCCGGGGCAGACCAATTGCAGGTGCAGGACCCGCGCGCTTACCTCGTCCGGATTGTTACGCGGCTGGCCCTTAATCATTTGAGGACGTTGTCGCGCCGCCGCGAGGAATACATCGGCGAATGGCTGCCGGAGCCGCTGCTGACAAGCGCCCATACCGACGAAGATCCTGAGCTTTCGCAGCGTGTTTCGATCGCTATGTTGATCGTGCTGGAAACGCTTGGTCCGACGGAGCGGGCGGTATTCGTGCTTCACGACGTTTTCGGCATGCCGCATGGAGAGATCGCTGAAGTAATTGGAAAGTCGGCGGCTGCGGTGAGACAGATCGCACATCGGGCGAGGCTGCATGTAGCAGCACGGCATTCGCGGGAGCAGGTGAGCAGGTCGGAACAGCAGGCCGTGGTAGAGCGCTTCCTGGCGGCATTGCAAACCGGGCAGTTGCAGCAGCTGATGGAGGTGTTGGCGCCGGATGTGGTCCTGATTGCAGATGGGGGAGGTCTGGTACCCGCGGCTCCGGCCCCGGTGCTTGGGGCCACATTGGTGGCAGGTTTGCTCGCGCAACCGAACCGGGTGGTCACCGCCAGGTGCGTGTGGCTCAATGGGGAGCCGGCGGCACGCATCGAGATCGATGGCGCTGTCGCCGCCGTAAGCTTTGTTGTGGAGAACGGGCGGATTATGCAGATCTATGCCATCGCAAACCCTGAGAAGCTAACGCGATTGGATAAACCGGTGGATCTTTCCAGGGGCTGACCAAAAAGTAAAAGATTGCTTTTGGGTCAGCGCTTATTTAAAATTCAGGTATCGGCGAGAGTGATAGAGAGAGTAACTACCATAGACGTACATCTTCCAAAGGACTCACATTGCTGTTACTTACCAGTTCAATTTCAGCAACGATACGCCTTGCCGGGGCAATGAAAATTGTATCGTTGTTATTTTATTTTTGACGATTATTTTTTCAGGCGCATTCAATTCCTGCAAGCCGCCTGCCTGTTCCAATATTTTAATTGCTGCGGCGCTAGGTTGCTGCGGAGATCCCATCTTTTTCCATACTTCATAGGCATTGCTATGTGTATCATCAATACGATAATGATGTACAGTTACTTGTTTTGACGGAATACCGGTTATTTTTACCGTAACCTGTTCCGTATTTCCTTTTACATCATCGTCGTGGTAATTCCATACTAACACCGCAGCCTCTTGTTTATCGGCACTGGCAAGGGCATTGATATCTGTATAAGATTTCCTGAAACCGGAGTCTATTGCTGTTTGTAAATCGTATCCGCGAGTGGACGAAACGGGTACCCTGTTGCCTTTCATCATCCCAAACATGCGGAACACATTCAACACGGGCTTGTCTACACCATTGGTGGCAAGATCGCGAAAACCATAGAACCAGGGCTGGTCTTCAAACTCGAATGACCAGGATACAGCGCCTTTGAAATTCACCTTATATTGATCGGCCAGCTGGTATTTCCGGGCAAAAGAAGCTGCGGTATAGCTGGAGTACAGGGTACCATTTCTATAAGCATTCTCCGGATTGGTTTGCATGCCGCAGGCGGCACAACCTTCAGGGTCTGATTCCCCGATAATGACGGGTAGATCCTTAAACTGCGGATAGGAACGGACGAATTTGAAACCGGCTTCTATATCGCGCAATTGCGTGCTCATATTCATACGCACATGCCCGTTTTCAATACGCGGACTGCCTTTGGCATGGAAAAGAATCGCATCTACAGGCGTGCCTGTTTTTCCTGTTACATAGTTGGTTTCGTACAGGCAATGTTTCGCAAAGGCATTGAGCCATTCCTGCGCATTTTTCCCGCCGGTGCCGGCGATGTTAATGCCGCCTATTTTAGCGGTGGGCAAAGCGCTTTTCACAGCCCATACCGTATAGTCGTACAGCTTAAAAAACTCCTCCCTGCCGGCTTTCCAGTAATACCCGTTCGGCTCATTCCATAATTCCCAATACCAGCTTTCTACTTCTTTTTTGCCATATCGTGCCACCGCATGTTTTACCCATTCCGATACCAGGTTTGCCCATTTGTTATAATCTTTTGGCGGATATGCCCAGCCTGTAACAATATCACCATAAGAAACCCCGGGCCTCCAGTAATGCCGGTAAGGTTGCGGATTTGTGGATAAGGCTTCAGGCATGAACCCAATTTGTGCGAGGGGTTTCATGCCCCTTTGAATGTAGGTATCAAAAATGCTGTCGATGATTTTCCAGTTGTAAACAGGGTTTCCGTTAGTATCTTCTGTATAAGCATTGGTGGAACCCCATTTTAATGCTGCAGTGCCATCGCCGGTGACCAGTAGATTGTGGCAACGGACATACACCGGAACGGGCGATAATGCCGCCAGCTCCGACAATAACTTCCGGCCGTCTTTCATGTAGGTATAGTTGGGCTCATCATAGCCAAACCAGGCCCACACCGGTTTCATAGGCGCGATGGATTTGCTTAAATCAACCGTAATGATAGCTGCATCGGGGTGCTCATTTTGCTTTTGTGCAAAAGTCCCGATGCTAAGAAGTAATAGGATGCTGATCAGCGTTAAGCGAACATTGTTTGGAGCCATTCGATAATCTTATTTTTCAACATATGAAAATAAGAATAAATAACTGTAAAAATGACATTTATTTCCCCGTTTGACTGTAGTTGCCTAATGACCGGTTATTCCAGCACTATCCCGAATGCGTTGGCCATTACTATTTGGTTGAAATATTCTGTATATTCAACTACTTTCCCATTTTCAAGTTTAAATGTTCCCAGATAGTCGTTTTCATATTTCCCCCCTTTTTTTATGGTGATTTCCCCCCTGAACTTTACAAAGAAAAAATTGGGGTCTTCTGTCGCAAAGATCTGCCGCGGGAATTTCATTTGTCCAAAATTGGCGGTCAAGCCACTATATTGTTGATAGATCGCTGCTGCGCCGTCAAAGCTTTTGGGGAAGCCATTTGGTGCATAGGGATTAAGTTGTTTGCCAGTGGCAGCAAAAACATCCTTTAGCAGGTCGAATTTTTGCGTTTCAAGCGCGATAAAAAAATTGTCTACCACTTTCCGGTTCTGTGCTGTTATAACTATTTTCTGCATTTTTTTTGTGGCTTTGGCAGGCAGCGTTGTATCACCGCTTTGTTTTTGAAAGTTGAATTTGTGCTCGGCGATAAGCCAGCTGCCCTTCGTTGATACAAGTTTTGTATCATAGGTGCCCTCAACAGTCCAGGTGGCGTCGTCGAGGAAATGATCTGCTTTGCCTGTATAGTGTACCGTAGCAGTGTTACCAGAAAGATCGACGACAAACCCGGATAATTGATGACTGGTTCTATTGAATCCCGGCAAAAACGCAGCCCATGCTGCTGAAATTTGTTGCGGCGTTAAAACATCGGGAGCGTTGCCGGTCATGGAGGAATAATCCAGTATAACCGTTTCATTCATGACGGTCTCCACTTTCTTCCAGCTTCTTTCATCTGCCCCGGCAAAAAGGGCCGTTACCTGTTCAATAATTTTAGTTTCCATCGACTTTGTATTTGATCTGCCTTGCGAAAATACCGGAAATGATAGTAATAATAATCCGGCAATTATTACTCTTTTCATTTAACCAAGGTGGTTTTTGAAAAATACATTAATGGCGGCAACAGATTCGCACACCTGCCTGGGATTATCATAAAAATCAAACTGCGTTCCCGTGGTCCAGTGCAGCACTTTGTCTTTGTGTGGAATGCCGGCAAAGAACTGTTTAGTATAATCAGGTAGTACGGCATGGTCTGAATGTATCATGAGCGTAGGCACCGGGATATTCGACGCTACGGGCATGGGGTTAAAATTGAGCCAATCTTCCCAACTCATTACAGCAAATTTATCTGCGCTCCATTGAGGAACCGCGCCACGCTCCGGGTCCAGGTAGTAGCTGAAGTCGCCATACATCGCCGCTGTTACGTCCGTGGCGCTAACACAGGGAACATAGTCTGCTACCCCGGTTTCCGCATATTTTTGTTTAGCTTCCCGTGCTTGCCTGATCTTTGATTGAACGCCCTCTTCACCGCCGTAATAGAGTTTAAGCGCCTCATGGTCATGCAGCCAGGCTGCAATGGTTGCAAAGGCTTTTATCCTGTTGTCCTGTGCGGCAACATTGGCCATATAACCGGAGCTGGCACAAATGCCTGCCAGAAAAATATTGGCGGTATCTACACCGTTCACGGTATGCAGATAGTTAATCGCATTTTTGAAGTCTGCAATCTTTGCAGTTGGATTTTCCCAAAACCTTGGATTACCTTCACTTTCACCAAAATAACGCAGATCAATTGCCAGGGTTATAAAACCATGCTTGGAAAGCGCTTCAGCATACAAACCACTCATTTGTTCTTTTACAGTTGTCCAGGAGCCGCCCACTAAAATGGTGGGGTATTTTTCATTTGCATTGAAGTTATCAGGGCTGTATAGGTGTCCGGACAGCAATGCGCCTTCGCTGAAGAATTGAATTTTTTGTTTCATTTTTATAAGTTGTTTTCTATTTGAATGAGTATCTGTATGAATACTCACTATTCAATTGTTACCTTAGTTCGATGATGTGCAGCGTTGACTGATAACATGCCCGGGCATAGGATTTCCGCAGGGCATGTTGAATAGGAAGCGATTGTTCATAAAAGTGGCTATGCCATTAATTCAACTCCCGATTGTTTAGTATTGTGATCAACCCAATAGGCCAGCAGGACGAACAGCCATTGAAATTGGGCCATCCAGGCCAATGCGCTTACACTGGTTGGCGCCGGTCCCCATAAATTGGAGAGTTGTACCAGGATAAATAATGCTATCAGTATGGCAAATAATATTTTGCCCAAAACATTTTTAAATTGAATGCTGCGGAGGTACAATAGGATGCCAAGGATAAATAGTATGGCTTCTATAATATTTTCCACCCAGGGTGCGCCCCAAAGTCCTAAACCAACATACATAGCCTGACCGGGTAATATGGGCAGATCTTTGAAGTGTACAATAAAATCCAGTGCCCAGTGGCTGAATACGGCTGCAGCCAGTATCAGGGCATTCCTGGCCTGTTTTTTAAGAAGAAAGTATACACCGCCGAACAAGAGCGACCAGCATAAGGCGCCTAAGAGGCTGTGGGTGTAAGGATAGCTTTTAAATTCCAGGATGCGGTTTCCACCAAGCTCGGGATGAATAACAACTGTTTCTACATGCAGCAGCAGCAAAGTTGGCCAAATAAGATCCAGTAACTGCACGGCGATAAACAAAGTTCCGAGGGATAGGGCAGGTGCTGTTTTTTTTAATCCCATGCCTAAGCCAAAATGTCCAATAAACATATATTGCTTTCGATTTTAGGCTCCAAATATCATCAGAAAGCAACATACCTTGCTTGACTTTTGTCAAGAACTTAATTTTTTTCGAATCCTGCTCAATGTTTCGGGTGTCATGCCCATCATGGAAGCCAGGTACTGCAACGGTACCTCGTTAAAAAGAGCGGGGTTGTAATTAAACAACCACTTGTATCGATCTTCTGCATTCATACTCAATAAAGAGAATACCCGTTGTTCCATGAAGATAAAACAGCGGGCAATAAATAGTTTTTCGAGCTGGTGCCATTTCGGAATACTTTTCTCCATAGCCATATAATTGGTACGACTGAGTGTAAAGCATTCGCAATCGGTTAACGCCTGTATATTACTGGGTGAAGCGTTATTAAACATTAATCCCGACAACTCCGTCACAAACCCGTCTTTACCTGAAATCCACTGGGTTACTTCCCGACCCTGGTCGTCTATGGTATAAAAACGCATTAAGCCCGACCGTAAAAAACTGAGGGAATTGCAGATCTTCCCGGTTTTTAAATAGAAAGTGCCTTTTTTGATTGTTTCCTGTTGAAAAAAAGAAGCGGCCATTTTAAGATCTGCTCCTGTAATATTCCAAAATGAAGAGATGTAAGACTCCAATTCATTCATAAAGAGAACTACTGATTTAAGAGTGCTCAAGATACTTATTTCGCCCTGAATCCACAATATCGCATTGTGTAAGCCGGGGGTAAGATGGCCGAACTCAAAGCATTTGTCGTCAGGATTCAGGGGACTTACCTATGGCATGCGAAGCGGCGCCTCCAAAAAGTGCTGCACTTTTTGGAGGCGCTTTATCCTGAAGCATCCTTATCTTTCTTAATTATACCGGCAGGTCATAACTGCGTAACTGACCGTCACCGGTCGTCAGCAACAGCTTTTCATGTACAATCATTACGTTGATAATATTGCTGCTGTAATCAAAGATGTAATCCGGGTTGTCAGTGGGATTACCATCCAGGTTATAGGCCGTAAATTCAATTCCTTCCGGCATTACCTCTGCCTTGCAGCGTAAATTTTTCCTGTCCAGCAGCAACAATCTTCCAAACTGGGACACCACCAGGATGTTATTATCATCTACAAAAAATACGCTGTAGTTGATATTATCCGGTTCCGCGGCAGGAAAGTCTTTACTACCGTCGAAAATTGCCGCCTGATCCTGCTCCGCTACCCTGGCAATTTCAGGGAAGGAGTAGATTTCCAGGGGGCCTTCGTAATGCGGCGCCATCACAAACTCTTTCCCGGATGGTGCAAAGTTGCCCATGATCACATCGTCGCATTGGGTAAGTTCCGTCAGGGAGATGACGTTATTGTTCAGTTGTAACTGCATCAGGATGGATTCCTCCTGACCAGCAGAGGCTTCCAGCAGGATAATGTCATTGTTTGGCGTAGCATGAAATGTATAAGCGTGTTGCTGGCTTTCCAGCAGGGGATAAGAGGTAATTACTTTAAAAGTAGCAGCATCCATCACCTGCAGCTCATCTATTTCATTTTCATCGCCGGGTAATACATACCAGATCGTTTTATTATTCCTGGCAAAATAACAGGCAGCACCCAGGAACCAGCCCCAGGAGCCATGTTCCACCGTATGCAATACCTTGGCTCCTTCGGCATCAAGAATGCGCATGTCAACCATACCCGCAATAGCAATCAGGCGGCCATCAGAGGAAGCAGACAGCTTGCTGCTTACATAATTCGCATTCTGTCCCTGCATGATTTTTTCCCATACAATTTCAAGGTTGGCATTGAGTTTTGTAATCAACGGCTGACTTGCAAAGTTCATCAGGATCTCTCCATTCGGCAATGGTACTACGTTTACCGGGTTAGCGGTGAATGTTAGTTTGCTCTTTAACGGCAGGTTTATATGTGGAAATTGACTCATATCTTTTGTTTAAACCGTCGCAAAGGTAATGCACAAAAATAATCAGATCATTCAATAGACATCTGTTATCCTATTTTTTCCTTTAAATTCAAATTCATCCCCCACTTTTTTCTGCATTAGCTGCTGTGCCAGTGGTGATACAGGTGAAAGAAAAATAACAGGTTCCCCATTGATAACCTGTTTACCGAGACCTGCTCCTATAAAAAAATTTGTGGTGGTGGATCGTACAAAAGCTCCCGCAGCGGGGGTATGGTATATAGACTGAACATTAATAGCACGAATGGCATGGAGATCCTGCTGGTGAGCGAGCAGCTGCCTGGCATGCATATCTTTTTCCATATGACTCATGGCTCTCGCCGTTTCATATTTATCGCCGACAGAACTTTTACTTTCCTGGTTAGCCGCAGCCTGGGCGTCGTCCATTGCCTGTTGGGTGATGGTAATACGTTGCATGAAGACTTGCTCGCAATGTTGCTTCAGTAAGCGCTTGTGAGCGATCTTTTCTTCCATAAAAAATACTTATTGGTATCCAAAGCCCAAATATAGGAAATGAGGAGCTTGTTGCGTAATTGTTGACTGCTGCGGCAGCTGTTGTTGCGATATTTGTTTGGGGTTGGCAAAGGGAGGAACCCGTTAAAGCGCTTCCGCAATTAGTTTTACGGCATTAAGGGCCTGGTCCCATCCCTCAACAGCGTCTTGATATTCCGCCTGATCTAATCTTGTTATTAATTCCTCCTGCCCCGTTAATAAGGTTTGGCCGTCATTTTCCTGGAATGAATAGGTAAGTACTGCTATGACGGTATCAGTATCATTTTCAAACAAACTGTGCTTAATAAGCTGCATGGGCTTAAAGTCAAGCAAAACCCCGTTAGTGAGGGCCGTTCCATCAGATTTCCTGAATCCGAAGGAGCTTCCGGTTTTCCAGTCTGTGCCGTAATATCCTCCCATTTGTTTGGTTACCTCAGGATTGGTAAATACGCTCCAAACAGCTTTCACAGCAGCATTTATTTCGACTGTTTTCTCAATAATTTGATTTTTCATCTGTTATCATTTTACATCTCGTGAAGGTAGATAAAAATTATTTTCAGTATCTTTTGCGTATCAACCCGATACAGTAAAATATGGATAACCCGCATCCCAAAAAGATCCAAAGAATAAAAGACTTCTTCGAAAAGAATGAGTACTATATCGCTATGGTAATACTGGTCATTGTATTTCTAGTTTTTTTTATTTCATTCTTTTTTGTAGACGGACGCGGCGACTCTTATACAGGTCCCTGATTAAAACAGCTTCATAATTAAGTTGAGGGATCTCTGTACACCCATCCGCAGTAATCCCTATTCGTTCTTCAGCACCGCTACCGGGTTGCTTCTCGCCGCCTTCCATGTTTGCGATCCGATCATAATGAATGCAATCAGCAATACACCCAGTAAGCCAACGAACAATTCGGTGATCTGCACGGGGGTATGATAAGGGAAATTGGGGAGCACAACGGTTTGGAAGAAGATGTAAGTTACCGGCAGGGCAATGAGCGCGGAAACGGAGAGAAGAAACAGAAAACCGCGGCTCAGTAAGTATATTAGATTGCCGATGCTGGCGCCCATCACCTTGCGGATACCGATCTCCTTTAATCTTGTTTCGGTAGTGAATACTACCATTCCGAATAATCCCATTGACGCAATAGAAATGGCTAAAAACGAAAGGAAGCCAATGATCTTGATCATAGTAGAAAATTCGCTGTAGGCATCTTCTATTTCTTCGTCATAGAATTCAGCTGAAAACGGATGAACACGATCGATCTTTTTCCATATGGACCCGATCCTGGCCATCGTGGCCGGCATATCGGTGCTTCGGATTTTGACGCTGATAATGGCCCTGTCGTCGGGCGTCCAGAACGTGAATGCTACGGGACCCATGAGGTTTTCTACCTTGCCATAGTGAAAGTCCTGCATCACGCCAACAATGGTCAGGTTACGTCCATTCAGCGTGACTTGTTCTCCGATTGCTTTCCCAGGGTTGTTGGCGCCTATGTTGAATCGTTTTAAAACCTGCTGGTTAACGATCACCTCGCCAACTGCTTCGGCGGTGGCGGGCCGGGCAATGAAATTTCCTCCGGCCAGGAGTTTATAGTCGTGCAGCGGTAAATAGTTTTCGTCAACGTGGTTAGTCATGACCAGCACAGAATCCCTCGAATCTTTGTATTTCATATTGCCGCCCCAGGCGTTCCCGACGCCGGTGGTAATCAGCGACCGGGAGAGTGCGGTTACTTCCGGCATCTCACTGAGTTCCTTGAGCATTGCATCGGGTTTATTATCCTTCATGTCGATGTTCAAAATGTTTGTGGTGTTGAATCCCAGGTCAAATGCCAGTATGTTCTTATACTGTACGTAACCGACGGCGGTTGTTGTAATAAAGATCAGGGTAACGGTATATTGAACTACTACCAATGTGCGCCTGAGTGTGAGGTGTTTGAACATCCTCATGGATGAAATATTTCCGAACGCATTGATAGGGCTGATTTTCGAGAAGAATATCGCTGGTATGAAGCCGGCAATAATACCTACGGCGACCGAAAAAAGGATGAAGACTGCCACCATGGCGGGCGTGAGGCTAAGCTGCACCGTGCGCTGCATTTCCGGCGCCATGTTGATCAGCAGTGGGCGTAATATGAGAAACAGGAGGAATGAAAGCAGCAGGGATGCCAGGGAGATCATGATCGCTTCGGCCAGGAACTGCAGCCGTACCTGGCTGTTTCCGGCGCCGATAGCTTTGCGAAGACCTATTTCCTTGACACGGCGCATAGCGCGCGCTATTGAAAGATTGGTATAGTTGAAACACGCAGATAATATCACGATAAATGCCAGCCCGCCGAGGATCCATAGCAGAACGGGGGACATGTGAGGGCCCACGAAGCCGGGGCCGCCCTCGGATTGTTGAAGGCTTTCTCCAACCACGATATTATATAAAGGAAGCAGTTCGAGTTGGATTTTGTCATTTTCTTCAGCGAGGTTTTCTTCCGTTGAGAGTGTGTTGAGCTGCGACCGGATAGCAGCCATATCAGCATTTTTCGAGGGCATCACATACACGTAGTTGGACCACATGTTTGTCCACGCGTCAAAACTTTTATCGCCTTTGTTGGTTTGTTCGGCGGTGGATAACGATACCAGCGCTTCGAAGCTAATGTGCGAAAAGAAGGGAATGTCCTTCATGATGCCGGTTACCTGGTAAACAAGCGTATCGATCTTGAGGGCCTTGCCAAGCGCAGCCTGGTTGCCAAACAGTTTCCTTGCCGCCGTTTCTGTGAGAACAATAGAATAGGGATCTTTCAGCGCCGTTTCCGGATTGCCTTCTACCATCGGAAATGTAAAGAGGTGGAATAGCGATGGCTCCGCCCAGTACCCTTTGATGGGAACCGTATTGTCGCCCACTTTCGCATCGCCGGAAAAGTCGCTGCGCATCGTCGTCACTTGCTCAATACCGGCTACCTTTTCGCGGATGAGCTTTCCGGTTTTTATAGAGGTAGACCCAAACTTGCCGTTTTCTTCGCTGTTGGAGGTCAATATATTGGTGATGCGATAAATCCGCTCGCCATTTTTGTGAAACCTGTCGTATGAACGCAGGTCAAGTAAAAATGCGATCAGCAGTAACCCAACAGACATGCTGATGGCAAGACCCAGGATATTGATGAAGGAGAACAGCTTGTTGCGCATGATGTTGCGCCCGGATGTTTTGACATAGCTTCCGATCATGATGCGGTTCATAAAAAGGTTGACAAATATTGATCTTCGTACGGTATAACTTCTGAAGAATTTGAAAGCGTCAATGATGTAGATCAGCTTTGCACGGCGGGGCCCGTGTAATTGTACATTGCGTTCGAAGCATTCGTGGAGGTCGCCGGTCAGGTCCTCTACGAGCCCGGGTTTACAATACCATTCTACAAATTGCAGCGCCCAGGAGGGTGGATGGTGTTGTCGTTGGTCTTTCATACTACGTGTTTTTCCAGACAAGCGACGGTATCCTTGCCCACAGCTGATCGCGCATAGCTTTGGCATTGACCAATGCTGCCTTGCCCTGCATCGTCAGTTCATAGAATCTTTTGCGTTTACCGCCACGGGCCTGGGTTGCTTCTCCCAGCTCACTCTTCACCAGTCCCTTCTCTTCAAGGCGGTTCAGCACTGCGTGCACCACGCCCAGTTTCACGGAACGGCCTGTATGATTCGAGAGCTCGTCGCATATCGCTACGCTGTAGGCTTCGTTTATCAATGCGGCAACGGTGAGCAGCACCAGTTCTTCGAATTCTCCAAGGTTTGTACCTTTCATTTTGCTATTAATTGCGTAAATGTATGTAAAAAGAATTTATTTTACATACAAAATGTGAATAATTAATTTAAAGAAGCATCTTGATTTCCGGGGGACGCGTTGTATACGCATGATTAGTATAAGGTAGGGGATACATGATAATTTAAGTGGTGCCGTACTGTCTACACATCAGTTATACTCCCGTTTTTCGTGTAAGTTTGAAGCGCAGCAGGTCGTTCATGTTTAAAAAAGTCGGGGCAGGCATTGGCAATATGCTTTAATTTTTCAAACGTATATAAAGAATGATAAAGGACGATGTAATCATTTTCGGTAACTATCGCTGGCTGGTATTGGACGTTAAGGAAGGTGAGGCGCTGATTATTACAGAAGAGATAATAGCACTGAGATGGTATCATGCCCGTTTTGTGGACGTTGTTTGGGCAGATTGCGATGTAAGAAGATTTCTTAACAATAAATTCTACCACCAATTCAGCCGGGACGAAAAAGCAGCAATTATTACTGCAACAAACGAAAACCCCAACAACCCATGGTTCAGCACAAATGGTGGGAACGCCACTACAGACAAAGTATTTTTGTTGAGCCTTGAAGAGGCATGCCTGTATTTCGGGGACAGCAAAGCAAGATTGCAGCATAAAAGTAACCAGACGTGGTCTATTGATGATGAAAACAATAGCAAACGACAGGCGAAATACGGGAATGACTTTCATTGGTGGAGGCTCCGGTCACCCGGTTATTACGGGCGCACGGCAGCAAGCATCAGCAAAAACGGCCATGTGTATGTTCGTGGTAATGGCGTCCACGGCAGGCCCAGAGATGGCGGCGGCCTGCGCCCTGCTTTATGGCTGAAGTTGCGGCATGACAATTAAAATATCAGGAACTGCGTATATTCGTCGGGGATAGCGCACGGCATAAAATCACCTATCGGCATGTGATCCTTTTTGCTGCTCACCAAACATCTTCCCAATCGATGAATTACGCAACTTTTAAACCGCACCCGGATTTGAGCGTATTCGTCAAATGTTATTGGACATTGGAAGTTGCTGCTGATGAGCATGCGCCAAAGCAGCGTGTACTGCCGGACGGATGTATCGAATTGTTTTTTATCCTGGGAGATGACATAAAACGGTTTGTGTCAACAGATGAATTCATTATCCAGCCCCGCGAAATGGTGTTGGGGCAAATTACCGAGCCGTACTTTATACAGCCTGTCGGATATGTAAATTCCTTTGCCGTTAGCTTCTATCCATATGGCTTTACCAATTTTGTTTCCCTGCCAATCAATCAGCTGGCTAATAAGGAAACACCGCTCAACGCCTTGTTTGGAGAAGAAGTTGCTGCACACCTGTCTCAAAAGATAATAAATGCTGCTGATACCCATCAGAGAATACAGATAATGGAAGACTTTCTGACAGCACGCATGCAAAGCCAGGCAACGATTGACCAGGTGGTGAGGTCGACGGTGAATGCGCTGTTGCTGAAAAAAGGCAGCATATCCATTAGTGCTATTCTGGATGTGGATCTCTCCAAAAGGCGGCAATTGGAACGAAAATTCCTGAAACAAATCGGAATAAGTCCTAAACAGCTTGGCAAAGTAATAAGGTTGCAAGCCGTATTGAAAATGTTGCTTAGTGGGCAGGAAGGGCATCTGACAAATATTGCCTATGAACGGGAGTATCATGATCAGGCCCACTTTATTAAAGATTTCAGGGAGTTTACGGGAGTAAGTCCGAAGTGTTTTTTGAACGATGGTACTATGGCGCTTTCGTCGCTGTTATATTCCGGGGACTAGTGTCGCAATTTTACAATTTTTGACCCACGGGGCATTGTAGATTTGCAGGATGATGATTCTTCCATTACAGCGAAATATGAAACGGGCTATTGTACTGCACCTCGTAATCGTTTTCGCCGTTTGCTCCTGCCATAATAACCCTGGAGCGCCGGCAACGATGGCCAGGTTGCCTGCAAATAAAACTTTAAAAAACATGAAAAACTTCATTTCAATCGTCGAAATTCCAACTGACTCTTTTGCCCGGGCCGTCAAATTTTACCAGTATATTCTTAATATTCAAATACAGGAGATCGACATGCAGGGAACTCCGATGGGTTTATTCCCTGACGGCGAGGGTACCGTAAACGTCGCCCTGATAAAGGGAGCCAGCTATAAGCCTTCAACCGAAGGCACACTTGCTTACTTTAACGGGGGCGATGATCTGCAAAACGTACTGGATAAAATTGAATCCGATGGCGGCAAAGTGGTGGTGCCCAAAACGCTGATTGACGCTGAGAACGGGTTCTTTGCTATGTTTATTGACAGCGAAGGCAATAAAATGGGTTTACATTCTTTCAAATAATTAAATCAATCATCCGGAGACCGTGAACTGTTTTTTAAAATTTTACAAAAGAGCTGCATTTAGAAAATCGTTGAGTGGTTTCAGTGACTTGTAAATTTCTGCAAACTTCTTTGGAGCAGCGTCTTCCAGCAGTTCTTTATCAGATACAGGGTGGACCGCCGCAAAATATTTCAGCTTCAGGTATGCTGCCATAGGATCTTCTTTTTCAAAACCGGAAGGAACACGCTTTAGTTTTCCATCTTCGCTCAAGCCACCGAAATAGTGACAAAAAGATGCCTCACGTATTATCTTTTGGAATGCTTCGGCATTGCCCGAGATCTCTTTCCGCAGTGCTGCCAGCTTATCATTTCCGAGCATATAGATACCGCCGGCCAAAAAGGATTGTCCGGGCTGGATATGCAGATAATACCCGGCATTTTTGAACCCTATATTTGCGCCGAAGTTAATTTTATAAGGATCTTTGTTTTGCGAAAACCGGGTATCACGATATATCCTGAAAAGTGATTTTTGGGGATCCAGCTTTCCTATTTCCTTATCAAACCCGGCTATTTCCGATATCAGCTTTTCAACAAATAAAACCAGGTCTTCACGGGCATTGTTGTACTGTTTTTTATGTTCGTTGAACCATTCCCGGTTATTATTTTTCTCTAATGTTTTCAGGAAATTCAGGACGGATATTTTCATCTGTGTCAGTTGATTGAATGAACAGCGATTTTGTTTCCCTCCGTGTCAATGAATATGCCTTTGTATCCTATCTCGGGGCTGATAAGCGTTTTCGGAAGAATTACTTTTCCATTGTTGAGTGCTACCTTGTCTAACACGATCTGAAGGTCATTACCGCCATTCAGATAGGCCACTACTCCTGCTGTTGAGGGCTTATAGTCGTGCCCCTGAACAATGGCGCCTGACACGTTGGCGCCGTTGCTGGGGAAGAATCCCATCTTTGTACCGGATATGTCGGTTTCGTTGATTTCCAGGGCCAGAATGGCTTTGTAAAAAGAGACTGCCCTGTTGAAGTCCGTTGCGGGGATATCAAAAAAAGTAATTACGTTTTCCATATTCAAATAATTTTATGTCAGGCAGCAAAGTTAACAGGCGCCGGAAACATAAAATTGTAAATATGGGACAATGCTATTCCATCTTATCAAAAATCAAAGACATTTTTAGTTCCTCTCCGTAGAATTCTTTAGGTGTAAGTCCTGTAAATTCTTTGAAGTCTTTGATGAAATGGGCCTGGTCGTAAAATTCACCCTCATAAGCCAACCCAATAAGACTGGTAATTTTTTGATTCAGCAATATTTTGAGCGTGGCTTGCAGTCTGATGGTTTTAGAAAGTTGTTTCGGACTTAAACCAATGGCCAGTGAAAACTTGCGTACCAGCTGTCTGCGGTTGACATTTGTTTGCCGGGAAAGCTCGTCAACGGATAGCTGCCCATTAGCCGTTAGAATAGTGTCAACAGTTGATTTTACGATATAGTCCACGGTTTTGGTATCCGTCAGCCGGCTTAATAAAAACGCTTCTATCAATTGTATTCTTTCCATAGTTGACCGGGTATTTAAAATATTTTGTCCAAGTGTTATTCCCTCTTTGCCATACAGTTTTTCCAATGGTACAGCGGTATTTTCCATTTCTTTTATTGGCATGGTGGCAAACGACAAAAATCCATATGGATGAAAACAAACGAAAAAGGTGCCCGTTTGCCCTGTTGGTTCTACTTCGATCGGCCGCGTTAGCTGTCCGATGACAAAGCATTTCGGCAGGATAATGCTGTCCCCGTTTTCGGTGTATCGTTTGTAGGGAGCGCCATAGTGAAAAATCATTTTCATTCTGCCGTCGGGAACAATGGTGTTTCTTTCGGGTGTTTTTTCTTTCTGGCTTTCCAATGTCCAATAACATTCCACAAATGGTGCTAAGTCGGCGCCCGGCTCAAATATTTGATGATTCATTTTTGCGCGATTTGTTATACTTTGGTATGAGATAGCAATTTCATCAGGCTATCCAACAATAACAAATGTACGAAGCGGTCCTAAAAAATTTACAACGGCATATTGAGCCGACCAGGGAAGAAACAGAGATTTTTTTATCCCTCGTGGTGCCTAAAAACATTAAAAGGAAAGAATTTTTGCTGAAAGAAGGAGATGTGGCAAAGCAACAGTTTTTCGTGATTAATGGTTGTCTGCGGACTTATACAATTGACGCAGGCGGCAAGGAACATGTTTTGATGTTCGCACCCGAAGATTGGTGGTGCAGCGGCGATCTGTACAGTTTTTTATCGGGGCAAAAGAGTGTCAATAGCCTGGAGGCTTTGGAGCCCACCACCCTGTTGCAGATCAGCAAAGAAAACCTGGAGGTTTTGTACCAACGGGCGCCAAAATTTGAACGATTCTTCAGGGTATTATTTCAAAACGCTTTTGTTTTTCATCAACACCGGATAGGCGCTAACCTTTCGCAACCTGCGGAAGGGAGATATGCGCTGTTCACAAAAACGTACCCTGATCTTGAAAACAGGATTCCGCAGAAATATATTGCTTCGTATATAGGTGTTACGCCGGAGTTTTTTAGCCAGATGAAAGCAAATATGTCCCGCCGGAAATCTTAAGGTACATTATTTTTTGGCGGATGACATGATCGTTCCTTTGTTGTATTAAATTATTAGCAACATGGAACACAAACCAAATGTACCGACTGTTTTCAGCGAAAAACCTTTTGCAGAAAAGAAATTTATTGAGATAAAGGGCCGTCGTATGGCTTATATTGATGAAGGAGAAGGCGATCCTATCGTATTTCAACATGGCAACCCTGCTTCATCCTATCTCTGGCGGAATATAATGCCTCATTGCCGCGGCCTGGGACGCCTCATCGCCTGCGATCTGATTGGCATGGGTGACTCGGAAAAGCTCCCTGGATCCGAACCTGAACGATATTCTTATTCAGTGCAACGCAGTTTTATTTTTGCACTCTGGGAAGAACTGAAACTGGACAAAAATGTGATATTGGTGTTGCACGACTGGGGTTCTGTGTTGGGTTTTGACTGGGCAAATCAGCATCGCTCCTGTGTTCAGGGTATTGTGCATATGGAAGCATTGGCGATTCCTTTTAAGTGGGATGAGTTTGAACCTAAAGTACGTGATTTATTCCGGGCACTGCGCTCTCCTGCGGGAGAGGAGTTGATACTAAAAGAGAATGTGTTTATTGAAAAAGTATTGCCCGGAGGCATTTTCCGGCAACTCAGTGAGGCTGAAATGGCGGAGTACCGGCGGCCTTATCTTAACGAGGGAGAGGATCGCCGCCCTACCTTATCATTTCCGCGTCAGATTGCTTTGGACGGATCACCAAAAGAAGTTGCTGACGTAGTGACGGCATATGGAAACTGGCTTGCACAGAGCCAGGTTCCCAAGCTTTGGATTCATGGCAATCCCGGTGCGGTGGAAAATGACAGTGTCCGGAAATTTTGCAGCACCTGGCCCAATCAAACAGAAATATCAGTAAAGGGTAAGCATTTTTTACAGGAAGACAGCCCCATGGAAATTGGGGAGGCAATTGCCGGGTTTGTAAAAAAGTTACGCTAAGGGGAATACGCTGACGATGAGCCATGTGTGCTGCATCTTCTCCTGAATTTTATAAACTTAATTTCTTTATATTTATCTGCCATTAGGTGTGATCGCAAACGGTCACACCTAAGCTGGTTAGTATAGTAGCAGGTGACAGACCTTCACCACAATCAAGTGATAAAACCCTACAACTCGCCGTTATGATAAAACAGGTGCTCTTTATACAGGGTGGGGGTAACGATGGCTACGAGGCCGACGCAGAGCTGGCTGCCTCATTGCAACAAGCGTTGGGAAACGACTACGAGGTCATCTATCCTGAAATGCAAACGGATGATGCAGCCCCGGACTTTGGCTGGCTCAGGCAAATCGGCAGAGAAATTGCCAAACTCGGGGACGATATTATTTTGGTGGCTCACTCCCTGGGGGCATCCCTGCTGCTGAAGTATCTCTCTGAAAATAAAACAGCAAAAAAGACAGCCGGCGTTTTCCTGATAGCAACGCCATTTTGGAATGGTAAACAGGAATGGATGCAGGGGTTAAAATTACAACCAGGCTTTGCAGGAAAGCTCCCGGAAAACAGCCGGTTTTTCTTTTACCAATGCCGCGATGACGAAGAAGTGCCGTTTGATCATCTGGCCATATACAGGAACAACCTCCCGGGTGCAAGCTTTCGTGAAATAGAAAGTGGCGGGCACCAATTAAATAACGACCTTCATTTAGTAGCAAAGGATATCAAAAACCTATAAACTCACCTGGCTAGTTATGAAAATAAAAGCTTATGCAATTAAAGAGAAAGGTGGAAAACCAGCGCCATTTTACTATGAAAGAGAGATCGGTGATAACGAAGTAAGTGTGAAAATCATTTATTGTTCTGTTGCAAGAGGCGATGTTCAATTCATCAGCAATGATTGGGGCGATACAAAATTCCCGCTTGTTCCGGGACATGAAATTGTGGGAGTCGTTGAAGAAACCGGCGCCAACGTAACAGCGTTGAAGACTGGCGACCGTGTTGGCATCGGTTATCAGCAGGAGGCTTGTTTTGAGTGTGAGTTTTGCAAAGCGGGTAACGAACAGTTTTGTGTGCAACAAAAGGTTATCTGTGTGGATTGTTATGGCGGTTTGGCGGACCACATTATTGTCGACAACAGGTTTGCTTTCAAACTGCCATCGGCGCTTTATTCGGCAAATGCCGTTCCTTTACTGTCATCCGGGGTTACCGTATATTCAGCTATTGAGAGGGCGCAGTTGCCCGACAGGGCGGTTGTTGGCGTGCTGGGAGCAGGCGGCCTTGGTCAGTTGGCGATCCGGTTTCTACATAAAATGGGACATGAGGTATATGTCTTTTCCCATTCCCTGGAAAAAAAGGAAATGATCAATCAATTGGGAGCTGAGTTTGTACTTAGCTCAAACGCCGATAACATTACAGCGATCAATAAGCAATTTGACTTTATTATATCTACCTTAAATGTACCGTATGATCCGGATACTTTTTTGAGACTCCTTAAGCCACAGGGAAAGTTTTGCCTGGTGGCTTCCCCTTTGAACAAAACGCCCGTTAGCCTTGGCTTGCTATATGATTATGTTCAGCGAACTATTTACGGGAATTACGTAGGTAGCCGTAAGAACATGACAGATATGCTTAACTTCGCGGCAAAGCATCATATTGAGAGCGAAGTAGAGGTGATGCCGTTTCATAAAATGAATGAAGCAATAGAAAAGGTAAAAGCAGGAGAAGTCAACATCCGCTTAATATTGGAAAACCACGAATAAAATGAATTCACAGGAAAAAGTATTACACTGTTATAACCAGGTCGCCAGCGACTATGCGATTGAGCGCTGGGATGAGCTCACCAGGAAACAGGTGGACCGGTTGCTGTTAAAGGAATTTGCAGCCATTAATAAAGACAAGGGACTATGTGCCGATTTTGGCTGCGGGCCGGGACAAACAACAAAATATCTGTATGATAATGGCTTGAAAAACATTGTAGGCGTTGATTTGTCGCCGGAGATGGTGAATGTTGCCAAAAAACTTTCTCCCCAAATAAATTTTGAAACAGGCGATTTATTAAATATCGCTTATCCGTCAGAACATCTTGGAAGTGTGCTGGCATTTTATGCGATCGTGCATTTTACCCTTGACCAGGTAGGGAAGTGCTTCGCAGAAATAAACAGGGTGTTGAAAACAAACGGAGAGTTTTTATTCTCTTTCCACGTAGGAGAAGAAATCGTTCATTTTGATAAAGCGCATGACAAAGAAATAGATGTTGACCTGTTCTTCTTCAAGACGGATGACATCATCGCATTATTGCAGAAAACAGGGTTTAAAATAATTGATGCGATAGAACGGCGGCCGCATGAAGATATGGAATACGCCACCAGGCGCGCTTATATCTGGGCCGTGAAGAAATAGCAGACTGTAATAAAAGAATACCTGCAACGAATACTCCCTAACAATCAACCATATGCCTATGGCTCAGTCAGACTATTACCTTACCGCAAGGAGGTTCTGGAAAACTGTTACAGACAGAGATGTAACCATTTCCGAATCGCAACTGCAACTACAACTGGAAGCGCAAAAGCGCTTATTTAACATCTTCCAGGCCGGCAATTTCTACTACATTATATTCAATATGTATAAAAGTGAGCTGGATTTTGTTGACAGCAATATTACTAATGTGCTCGGCTATGCCCCGGAAGAATTTACCATTGCGCTTCTCCTGGAAAATATCCACCCGGAGGATAAGCCATATTTCCTGAACTTCGAGTATCGCGTTGTGGAATTTTTCAAAGCATTGCCTTTTGAAAAAGTAATGAAGTATAAAGTGCAGTATGATGTTCGTGTGAAAAACAAATGGAATAAATATCAACGGGTGTTGCATCAGGCCGTGCAACTTGATTACGATGAAAAAAACTACTATCGCACGCTTAGTCTGCATACCGATATTACCCATATTAAACCGGAAGGAACGCCCTGCTTTTCACTGATCGGCCTGGATGATGAGCCATCCTATTATAATATCCAGGACGCCAATATAATCACCCAATCATTTGATCTTTTCACCAAAAGAGAGCGGGAAATTCTGAAGTGTATTGTTGAAGGTAAAAGCAGCAAGGCAATTGCAGAAGAACTGTATATCAGCTTGCATACCGTAAATGCACACCGGAAGAATCTTCTTTCAAAAGCAGCCGTTAAAACCCCCGTTGAATTGGTTAGAATGGCCATCAGGGAAGGCTGGGTTTAAAAAATAGCTACTACTAGTTATTTTTTGGTTGGTGGCTACGTGATAACTTTGTGTCAAAGAGAATCACCTACGAGCAAAAATGTCCCTTTTACTAAGCAGATTGTCAGTCGTGGCTGGGGATAGGCCCCCGCAATGCCTGGTTTTTCTGTAGCGACTAACCAAAAAATCTCCACAAAATGATAAGATTTCTACTCATTGCAGCACTGCTTGCAGTAAATACTTCTGTGTGCCATGGCCAGCTGAGCGTATACTTTTGCTATGAAACACGTGAAATGGGCTGGTCTGTCGGGTTTGATAATACAAACGGGACCAGGGATAACGAAGCATATAAGCACTGCCTGGTTCGGGGAGGTAAATATCCGGCGATACAATTCAGTAATAACAGCTATGGTTGTTATGCGGTGGTATCTGCAACGGATGACACGGGCGTGAGGACAGCTGGTTGGGCCGCAGGAGAATCAAGCGAGGCCGCTGCGCTAAATGCTGCAAAGGCCCAGGCAAGGTCGAAACGGGCAGTAGAAAGTTCTATACATGTGCTCGCAGTGGGATGTGTTGCCCAACCTCCCAAACAGGAACCCCAATGGGGAGAATGGCATTCAGAAGCCTGTTCCTATCTTGAGTACAGGATTAAAACCCTGGAAGGCTTCGACTGGAACTACCAGGTACACGCGTATATACAGGTACGTTCGCGATTTAAGATGCCGGTTACATTTGTTTTTGAGCTATTGGATAAAGACGGGAAAGTACATTTTGGCGACCTGCACAAAACCCAGCCCGGCGAAACAATAGAATTTGTCCATAAAATGCAGGCTAAGATCATTAAGCGGATAAGGATAACAGACCTGAAGAATGCCAATACCAATAGAACTATTAATTGCGATGATGCCGACGGCGGTAGAACGGCGGGCAGCAATGCCAATAACGAAAACCTACAGCAATTGGTCGCTGAATTCAATAACCTGCTGCCCCAAATCCCGGATGGCCAAAATAAAACAAACATCTATAACAGTACCCTAAAAGTGTTAACAGGCACTTATGACGATGCTTATAAGGCAAGCGTGGTAAAAGACGCTATCAACAGGTTAAAAGGTTTACCCGCCCAATCGGTCAGCAAACCCGATCTGTCAGCAGGGATCAACGAACTATCGCAGAAGGAACTCAGTTTAATTAATGATATCAGGGAGATAGAGCCGAATGCGAATGTGAGCGCCTGGGAAGGAGAACGGACCGACAATGCTGCGTATATCATGCAAAGAAAAAAGGAAAATGTCAGCTACCTGGAAAACTATTTAGGCAAACTGGAAACAAAAGCAGCGGGAGAAAAAGCGGCTAAAGAAAGACAGAAGAATACTTTTAACGGGTTGATGCAAAAAGGCAACGAGGCAATGAACAGGAGGGACTACACCCTGGCGATGAGCAACTACCAGGCGGCCGTTAACAGCACCAGTGATATCAATGATCAAAATTTAGCCAGAGATAGATACAACGCAGCCATGGAGGCCAAGAAAACAGCAGATCGCCAGGTAAGGGTAGCTAACGCCCATAAAACAGATAACGAAGAAGATATGCTTTATACGACTGCTGCGGCATCTGCTGCAGGTTTCATGGCGTTGTTAAAAGATGGATACAGCAGCAGGTCATTTGCTGCAAAGTTTCTGCTGGGCGTTGGATACGAGCATGCTGCTATTTTGAGTAACGGCGTCGGTAAATCGTACATAGAAGAGCGTGATCTCTTCAGTCTTCATACAGGATTTAATCTTGGTTTTTTCAACAATAAACCGGTATCGTTTTATGTAAAACCGATGGTAAACATGGGCATGAGCGCATTTACAACCGGTGTCAGCGGTGGTTATGCCAGCTATGGCGGAACGGGTGTATTACAGCTGGCGGTAAGGCGGCATTCCAAATTTAACATATTTGCCGAAGGCGGTTGGTTCAAACACTCCGGCACCTATAAATATGATGCCGATGCACGTAATAATACTGCCACAGATGATGTCAGGGAAGGCAATATGAGTTTCTCCAGGCTGTTGTATGGTGGCGGGTTGATGCTGAGGTGGATCAATACATCTGCCGGTAAGGAAACCTATATAAGACCGGCCGTTTATTATGAAAAACCATCGTTCTTCACTGATGACAGGAAGCCGGTACTTAGCATGAACCTCCAGGTTTACATATACAGCGCTATTATGTTCGACTTCACGTATACCCCAAATACTTATGTTTCCGGCGAGTTGCACTACCCGGCCACACTGGAAATGAAAGAGGTAAATGCCTACAGCATTAAAATTATCCGGCTGGGCAGGTTATACTAATAACTGCCCGGAACACCCCCGGACGGTATTTAAAAGTTATCGCCGGGGGGTAGCCGCTTTAAAAAAGTCATCCACTTTTTTATTGAAGTCGTCGCGGTATGCTACCAGGGTATCATGGCCCGAATTGGGCAGGATCCAGAGGTAAGCGTTGGGAATGTTCTCAAATATCTGTACCGTGTGCTGCACAGGGATCAGGTCATGATCTCCGCCTATAATGAGGGCAGGGCATTTAATTTTTTTCATGTCGCTTAAAGGAATATTGGGTTGGAGCCAGTCCAGCAAAAACACTTTATAGGTATTTCTGTCGCTGTCGCTGGTCAGGGGCATCTTCTTTTGCCAGTCGTTGTATTGCTGCTGTTCCTCTTTCCAGTAAGCGGGGATAAGCCCGGTCGAATCAGGCCATAAATTGGCCCCTGTGCTGGCCAGCCTGATCACTTTGCTGGGATGGCGCATGGCCAGTACCAGGGCATTAATGCCCCCATCGCTCCAGCCCAGCACATAGGCCGAATCTATATGCATGGCAGTTAGGAGTGCGTCAAAATCATCTGCCATCATTTCAAAACTGAGCGAATCACGGTTGTCGTGCGTGCGGCCATGTGCGCGGCTATCCACTGCAATGACTTTATATTTTTTTGCGAAGTAGGGAATATTCCCGGCGAAGGCGTCGATACTGCCGCCATTGCCATGGATCATCAGCAACGGCATCCCTTCGCCATATACCTCGGTATACATTTTAATGCCCCGCACGTCGTAATATTTCCCCGCGGCATCGTTATGTCCATAAGGAATTCCTTTTTGCTGACCATAAGCGGTAATGGCCAACAGCCAGGTACCTAACAGCAGTACATAATTTTTACACATCTGTTTTTATTTTGTCATCCAAAGCCCGGTAATATTTCTCTGCTTCATATGCCTCGCCGTTATATTTGCTTCGCAAAAGTCCATCGCGAAGTTTAACCTTCATATTTGTGAAACTCCGTTACTATTAAATAATATCCATCCAGGTCCCTGAGCGAAAATTCCTTTTTTAGGGAGTTGGGATTTAGGTGGATGTCTTCTTCGATTATACTGCCTGATTTTTCAACCCCGGCCCGTACTGCTTCCATGTTCTTTGTCCTGAAGTAAAGGATTAACCCGTTTCCCGGAGTGATGCCAGGATTAGTCATGGTAGGATGATCATGCTCTCCCCATTTATGCAGACAGAGTATAATTTCATCATCTTCTGATACCAAAACAGCAAATGTATCTCCGCCGTGTGTTCTCCTGAATCCAAACAATTGTTGATACCAGGCAGCGCTGGCCTCTACATCTTTTACAGCGATTATCGGATCAAGTTTCGTCATGGTAATTTTGATTTTATCTCTCAGCAATTTATGTGTATTCCTGGTTTTAAATTAAAATATTAATTGCAACGAAGCTCAGCAGTTGTGAAATTGTAGGGGGAGCTTCCTCCGTTATTAATGATTATTTAATATGCACGTAATTTTCATCATTTAATTTTGTTGCGGTCGAATCCGGTACTGTAATGATCCAGGAAATTAAAAATTTATCAGATAAGCATCTATTGAAACAATGTGCCGAAGGGGATGATATCGCCTTTAACGAGTTGTTTCGCCGATATTTTAATAAACTGTACCAATATACGCTCGGGTTTACGAAAGATAGCCTGGTGGCGGAAGAGCTGGTGATGGACGTAATGCTCAACCTTTGGTTGAGAAAAGGAAATGTTATCATAACCGATAGCCTGAATCCTTATCTTTTTCGCGCCATGAAAAATACACTCATCAACTACTGGCGGAAGAAAATAATCCCTACCACCTCGCTGAAAATTTCTGAAGAAGTTGATTTCGCTGATTCCCGCTCAGCAGATCATACTATCCTGACCAGTGAACTTGATAATTTGTATAGCCAGCACCTCGACGCACTTAGCCCGCAGCGAAAAAAAGTTTTCGAGTTGAGCCGTCATGAAAACCTTACCTATCCAGAAATTGCCAGCCAGCTAAACCTCTCCGTTAAAACGGTAGAACATCATATGAGTGCCTCATTGATTTTCCTGCGGAAAAAACTGAAGCCACTTTCAGATTCGGCCGTCATTCTCCTCCTACTGCTATCTTAATTTTCGTCAGGGGCATAAATTTTTTTACAGGCATTAGGGGTACCGCTATTTTTTTGTGTTTTAAAGAGTATAAGCACAAAAATGGAACACCCGGTTGATAAAATACTCATCAAAAAATTCATCAATAATAACTGTACGCCGGAAGAAATAGCCCGGATACGCCTTTTCCTGGAGGAGCCGGGAGCCGACCAGGTTTTTGAGGAGATCCTGAACGAACAGTGGGAAACCGGTAACCCTGATACGCCGGCGGATGAAGCGCAGATGCAGTATTGGCAAAATAAATTTCAACAGAAGGTAGCGGAAATCCGTCCGCCATCACAACGAAAGTTTAAGTTGCTGAAATATGCAGCGGTATGGACCGGTCTTCTTATCGTTGGGGGACTGGGTTGGTATCTTTCACGTAAAGGCGATAAGCCAGCTCCCATGGCTATGCTTACCAGCAGTACTGGTACCGGGAAATTGCTGAAGGTCCAGCTCCCCGATAGCACTATCGTATACTTAAATGCCTCCAGCAGCCTGCAATATCCCGAAACATTTACCGGGGACAGGAGGACGGTCGCCCTTCGGGGAGAAGCCTTCTTCGACGTAAAGCCCGACGAACGACATCCTTTTTTCGTTGCCACAGATAAACTGCATGTACAGGTATTGGGGACCTCTTTTAATATCCGGTCGTACCAGGATGATGCCGATATTGCGGTAACCGTGGCTACCGGTAAGGTGGGAGTAACTGTTCCCGGGTCAGCGAATACAGCGGCCACCATCTTATTGCCCGACCATGAGCTTACTTATGCCCGGTACTCGGGCAAAGTGGAGGTGAGCACCGTAAACGCCGCTGATACCAAAGCCTGGGAGCAAGGCGCCTTTATATTCAATTACGAAACACTGGAAAATATTACTAAACGTCTTTCAAGATGGTACGGTGTTACGTTTGTATGCAACAACGATAAGCTGCTGCAAAAGCGTTTCAAACTGAAGCTAAGGAATGAAAACCTCAAAAATGTAATGGCCGCCCTCAGTAGTGCCGGCGACGGATTTCAATACCAGTTTAAAGACAAGCAAGTTATCATCAAATAAGTCAGCCACCTAAAACACCGGGTATGATGTTCAGCTAACAAGTACAATCAGCAAAGAAAGAGATAGTTTGAAAAGAAAAGAAACGGAGGGTTCGAGGCCTCCGCTTCCGGGTAGCTTTTTCAGATCTATTGTCAATTCGTGTAACAAAATCTTTTAAAAGCCATGTACAATTCTACGAAAAAAAAGAATGTAATTAAACACCTATGTGCAATGACCAGGTTTGCCTTTAATGTACTAGTCATTATTTTAACACTGGCGGGTGCAAGTTTTGCTGAAACGGTAAAATCCCAGAGCCTGAGCAACGTCAGTGTGTCCATCACCTTCAGGGATGCAGCATTGGAGCGGGTACTGGACGAGCTGGAACACCAGTCAGGATTTACTTTTGCTTATCCCATCGAAATCGGGAAATTAGGGCATGTGAGCATTAACGCTAACAAAACCAAATTATCCGACGCGCTTCAAACATTGGCAGCGGACCATCGCCTGGTTTTTAAACAGGTGGGTAACCTGGTATCGGTTAGCCAGCAGCCCAAGCCGGGACGGATCATCGGGAGAATAGCAGATGAAAAAAATGAACCGCTGCCCGGCGCCACTATCCGGGTGCTGGAAACAGGCCAGGTGATGCCAGGCGGGGCCGATGGTTCCTACCAGTTAGTGCTGCCTGCCGGCACTTACACCGTTGAAATCAGTTACGTTTCTTTCCGCTTAAAGCGTATTACGGAAGTCGTTGTTACAGAGAACCGGGCCACCCGGCTCGATGTGGTAATGACGCCATCCACCAGTACGCTGAGCCAGGTGGTCGTCACCTCAAAATATAAAACGGAAAGCACAGCAGCACTGTACGTTCGCCAGAAGAATGAAGCAGGTATTTCCAACGGTATCAGCCGCGAACAAATCGCTGCCCTGCCGGATAAAAATATCGGTGAAACGCTGAAACGCATTTCAGGGCTCTCCACCAACGATAACCGGCGTGTAGTAGTACGCGGCATTGCAGAGCGCTATAACGTGGCCATGATGGATGGGGCGATACTGCCCAGCACAGATGTACAGGTACGCGACTTTGAATTTGATATCGTACCCAGTAACCTGATCGACAATGTAGTGGTTTCCAAAACGGCGACGCCGGATATGAGCTTTGGCTTTGGCGGCGGACTGGTACAAATTAACACCCTGGCCATTGCGGATAATAAATTCACTACTTTAAGTTTTGGTAGTAAGTATATAGATGGAAGTACGGGCAGGGACTTCTTTGGATACGGTCGCGGGAAGAATGATTACCTGGGGTTTGATGATGGCGGCAGAGATCATTTTCCCAAAGACCTGGTGATTTTTACAGGTCAGAATTATAACCCCACTAACCCCAATGCAGCCCCGACGCCGGGTATTACGCCGATTACGCCGGCAATGATTGCGGAGCAGAATAAAAAAATCGGTGGCATGGAACGCATGGGTTTGCGGACGTATAAAGCGATGCCCGGACAAAATTACCAGTTCAGCCTGGGGCGTAACTATACGCTTAAGAACAGCCGTATTGGTTTTGTAGGTTCATTGAGTTACCGTAATGAACAATCTATTGATGATATTCCGCACTTCGAGCGGGGCAACTGGGAGAAATTAGGAAGCGCCAATTACGATGCGGAAACCGGGCAGGAATTGGACCCGACTTACGCTAATCAATATAATTTTAATACAAGCTGGGGCGCCTTGCTCAACGCAGGATGGGCGTCGAAGCATCATAAAATAACGGTGCGGAATTTTTATTCCCGGATGTTTAGTAACCAGTTTTCGCGCATTGTAGGTTTTGGTAATGATATCGGGTATGGAAAAGATTTACCCGCCATCCGGGAATATGACAGGCCTAAGTTTATAGACCTGTTGCAGAACCGCATCAACGGAGAACATACTTTTGGCGCTTTCCGGCTCGACTGGAACCTATCCCGCAATAAACTCAATAACCAGGAGAAAGACGCGGTGGAAGCATGGCTGGCTCCTGTAAATACCCTGAATGGCCAAGTGTATAATGTTGTGCCGAACGGGATTACGAATCCCGGAACCGGCACCTTTAACCGGGGGCAATACCAGTATGAAGAAACCAATCGTATTGCAGAAGGCGCACTAAGTTATCACTTCCGGGCAGCGGGGCAAAAACAAAACATAAAAGCAGGCTATCAGTATATGGAGCGCCATGGTTACTACGACTGGACCATATTGCCCATTGGCACCCTGCAGCCCATAGGCAGTATATACGGTTATGTGCCTGTGCAGGAATGGGGACAGTTCCTGGGCTTCAATGATCCCATGAAAGATCTGTTGTACTTTCCTGCTACTTTTTCCCAGAATGGATATGAAGGAAAAAATGTTAACCAGGCTGTTTTTGGCATGATGGACAATCGTTTCAACAGATGGTTACGTTTGGTATGGGGCATACGCGCGGAATATTACAAGTATGAAAGATTGAAAAATGGTGCTAACGATCTTGTCGTTAGTCAGCTGATTGAGCAGGGATCAAAGAACAGGTTTGTGGATCCGGAATCAGGAAAGATAGTCACCCCGTTTGCCGACCCTACATCAGAAGAAAAAACCTGGCGTTACCTGCCCTCTGCCAGCTTAACCATAACACCATTCAGGGATTTCAATATCCGGGCTGCTTACTCCCAATCAGTGGTAAGGCCTGCGCTGATTGAGAACTCGCGCATGATCCGCTACGATCCCGCCATCGGGGCTTATCGCCGCAATGAAGGCGTTTTGTCTACTACCATTGATCATTACGATTTCAGGATGGAGTGGTACCCAAAGCCGGGCGAGGTGATTTCAGTGGGCGTTTTCCGCAAATATTTTGATAAGCCGGTGGAACTCTACCGTACACAGCCCGATGCCAGCATGCGGGTATATGTAACCACTCAGAATTCAGAATGGGCAAAGGTGCATGGCCTGGAAGTTGATATGCGCAAAAGCCTCGGATTTATACAACCCGGATGGAAATGGCTGGATGATATGTTTGTAAGCGGTAACCTGACCCTGCAACGTTCAGAAGTGCAAGCCAGTTCATTTGTAGGACTCGGAATGACCCAGGATAAATACGGCAACAACTACGAGTACCGCAGTAAGATAGCCCAGCGGGAAAAAAGACCATTGTACGGGCAGGTGCCGGTAGTCTACAATGCAGGACTACAATACATTGGTAACCGCTTGGGCGCCAATATCGCTTATAACCACATGGGGTATAAAACCTTCTCCACCGGGATGACGCCTGATATCGTAGAGTACGAACGTCCCCGCAATCAAATGGACATCCAATTGAGCTACCGCTTTTTAAAGCATAAAAATTTAGATGTAAAAATGAATATCGCCAACCTGATGAACAACCCTTACAGGTTTTATATCAACAGCAACGGTACTTACAAATTGTTGGACAAATGGAAAGATAAATCACTCTCAGCGATCCCTGAAACCGAGTGGAGCCAGATATATGAATGGAAGTACGGCTTCTCACAAAAATATGAAAACGGGTATTATGAAACATCGGAAGACGGCAAAACCAAAAAGCGGATTGGCGACAAAGACACCTTTATCCGTAAAATAGGTACTTCGTTTAGCCTGTCTGCATCCTATTCTTTCTAAATCAAAAAAACTACCTCCATGAAAATATTATCTATCATCTGCACCCTGGCAATAAGCCTGCTGCTGCTTGCTTCCTGCGGTAAAGGGAAGGATGACTTCTTTTATAAAGACGCCATGCTCCCTGTTACAATAAGAGGTTATAATGCCAGCAATGAGGCGCTGGAAGTAAAACTGGATACGTTTAGATTTGAGTATGCTCCCAATGCCATTTTTGATCAAACGCTGGGCTACTCGTTTACTGGTCCGGAAGACAGCATACAACTGCGTATCACAGAAAAAGATAACGGGAAACTGGTCATGGAAAAAATGTTGAAGAGAGATGCAGGACCTGTCCGCATCAGCTTTCTATACATGAACGGAAAACCGGGAGACATGCCCGAGTTACCTGTGGCAGAGGCCGGGAAAATTAAGATAAAATACATGTTCCGGCCAATTCTGACCAACTACAATGAGCCGGTGGATATTGTACTGGGAAAATATTATCTGACCCCAAAGGTGTTTGAGGAAATCGTCCGGCTTAAAAATGTAAAGCCATATGAGATGAGCGAACCGGTGTCATTGTCTACTTTTTCCACTGTTGGCCAGCAATATAACGGGCAAAATACGCCGGTTCTTTTCAGGGCTTATATCTACAAGGCCGGTACCAATGAGTTTTATACAAGCGGAACAGCATATACCTGGCATGCCGCCCGGTCAACAGCACCATTACCGCCTACCACTGGCACAGCTGCCAAGGTGTATATTTTTAGCGAAAGCGATTTAGATAATACGATCATATTCACTAAAAACCTGGAATTGTAAACATAACAGCAAATGATGTCAATAATGAAATATCAAAAATTACCGGTCTTTTTTCTGTATTTATTCTTTGCATGCGCCGCATGTAACAAGGACGAAATCATAGCAGAGAAAGCGGTACATGTAGTGATCAACGGATACAACGGGAGTGATGATAAGCTGCAGGTGAATATAGATACCACCCGGTATGAGGAAACCTCGTCAAATGCAAAATCTTTGCTTCAGCCAGCCTCCCTGGTGGGTTTTAATGCGGTGTATACTTACCGGCCCGGATCAGGTGAGCAGGTATTGACCATAAAAAATCCTTTAACTGACAGTATCGTGTACAGTAGTCCTTTACCGGCTTCCGGCACAAAAATGCTGATTAATTTTCTTTACATCGACGGGAAGATCCAGGAACTGCATCCGCCGGCAGCAAATGCATCTACCAACAAACTTGGATTTTATGTACGATACCAGGGCAATGAAGCGCCCTTTGATATTTCCTTATACAGGAGAGATGCGGCTACCGGTATGGAGTATCGTCACTACCTGGCAAAAAATGTACGCCCCGGAAACTGGATCTACATCGACTATGTGCCCGTAGAAAACTTCATCAACAAAAATGATGTAAATAATTCCACCGTTTATTTTACTAAAGCGGGTACGGTTGATCAATGGGCTTTCCTGGATGATGAAACGCAGAGCAAATTATCTGTACAGGGTTTGGGTTTTCCAAAGGAAGATGAAAAAGGATTGGTGCAGCCATATTTTATTATTCCCAGGGGTTGGGAGCTGGGATTTTCCCGCTTGTTTTTTTACCCGGATAAGAAATGATAAAATGATGGTGAACACAACTGACAACGCTCCACCCGGGGGCATTCCGTTGCTCCCGGGTGGCTAAGGAAAACCGATTTAGCGACCTGTCCTGGCTGGAGGCGGTACCATCATAGGTAAAATTTTTGCATAAATCGCTTAAATGCTACCACAAAATATGCGGAAGCCATTGTACCTTCCGCATATTTTTGAACAATGAGTGGCCCCTTGATTTTAGTCCCCTTTCGGGTAAACGGTGGGGATGGTGGTCCATTTAATTCCCGTATAATTTATGAAGACAACGTTTATTTTTTTCCTGTGCTGCATTTTTTGGGCATCTTCTTCACAGGCGCAGCCCGTACCCCTGAAGTGGGAACCCGTGGCGCCAGGTATCTGGAAAGCGACCATCGGACAACCTGATAAAGTGGATTTACTCGGAACGGCAGGAGGCAGCCCCCGGCAAGAGGCATTGCAAAAACTCGGGGAACGGACATTCCCGCTGCAGCCGGCCGGCTGTAATGCGGAAATCAGGGATGGAAAAGTTTATCTGCGTTTTCCCCTGCAGGAAGAAGAGCAGCTGTTTGGTCTGGGCCTGCAGTTTAAAACGGTGAACCGCAGGGGCCAGGTGCTGAACCTGCACATGGATCACTATGGAGGCAATGATAATGGTCGTTCGCATGCCCCGGTTCCTTTTTATGTGTCCAGCAAAGGTTACGGCGTGCTGGTAAACAGCGCCCGGTATATCACGGTGTATGCAGGAACCGGTGTACGGGTAAACAGTGAACATCCTCCCAAAGTGTACGACCGGAATAAAGATGCTGACTGGAGTGCACAGCCCTATTCTGATGTGGTGGAAATGCTGGTGCCGGCAACCGGCACAGAGGTATATGTGTTTGCCGGTAATTCCCCGATGGAAGCCGTGCAACGCTATAACCTGTTCAATGGCGGTGGTGCGCTTCCTCCCAAATGGGGCCTTGGCTTTACGCACCGCATGCCTACGTTGTCTACCGCCGACCAGGTGAAAGCGGAAGCCGGGGCATTTAAGGAACACGGCTTTCCACTGGATTTTATCGGGCTGGAGCCAGGTTGGCAAACTAAAGCTTATCCCTGTTCCTTTGAGTGGGACAAAACAAGATTTCCGGATCCCGCAGGTTTTGTAAAAGAAATGCAGGCAAAAGGTATTCGTTTGAACCTTTGGCTGAATCCCTATTTATCACCCGCTTCATCGCTGTACGAATCAGCAAAACCATTGTCAGGTTCTCATACGGTGTGGAATGGACTGGTGCCGGATCTTACCATGCAACCCGCGCAGAATTTATACAAACAACTTTTCAAAAAGCAGCATATTGACATCGGCGTTTCAGGATATAAAATTGATGAAGTGGATGGATTTGATGACTGGTTATGGCCGGATGTAGCCAGCTTCCCATCAGGCACAAGCGCTGAGCAGATGCGTCAGTTGTATGGCGTAATGATGCAGCGGGCCACCACAGCATGGTTCAGGGAGAAGGGAGTACGCACCTATGGATTGGTACGCGCGTCTAATGCCGGGGCATCGTCCTTTCCATATGTTATCTACAACGACTATTACAACCATCGCGATTTTATTACCGCCATGTGTAACAGCAGTTTTATCGGGGTGCTCTGGACACCGGAAGTAAGAGCCTCCAAAACAGCGGAAGAATGGTTGCGTCGTATGCAGTCGGCCTGCTTTTCACCCATGGCCATGCTCAATGCCTGGGCGGATGGCACCAAGCCGTGGAGTTTCCCGGAAGTGGAAAAACAGGTGAAAGATGTAGCGTTGTTGAGAATGCAATTGTTTCCTTATCTCTACACGACCTTCTCCCAATATTACCTGGAAGGTAAGCCGCCCGTTAGAGCCATGAACCTGGTAGAAGGGTTCTCTTTTCAGCAACAGTCCGAAAAAACAGCACTGGATGGAACCAATAACCCTTATCAGTTGGCGCTGCGCGCCGATGTAAAAGACCAGTTTATGCTGGGAGATGACCTGCTGGTAGCACCGATGTTTGCCGGCGAAACAGAAAGAAAAGTTATTTTACCCCGGGGTAAATGGTACGATTTCTACACCGGCGAATATGTTGGAAGCGGCGATGTGATTATTGCGAAGCCAGGTCTGGATAAAATACCATTGTATGTAAAAGATGGCGGCATTATCCCGATGATACCACCGGTATTGCATACACCGGCGCCTGGCGAGCAGCTTGCACTGGAGCTGCGTCATTATGGTGAAGCCGAAAGTACTTCCCTGGTGTATGACGACGACGGCGAGTCGTATGGCTATGAGCAGGGAAAATATATGCAGTACCGGGTGGCTGCGAAAAAGGATAAGCACGGGAAGTGGCAGGGGCAGGTGGTTACAGAGAATAAGCCTGGATTAAAACCGGCGTATAAGGATATTAAGTGGAGATTTATGACGCAGGAACAAAAATAAGGTATCTTACCTGTTACATTATAAAAGCCGGAAGAGAGGGAGTTCAACTCCCTCTCTTCCGTTATATGAATATCTATGCGGAATGTAATAGACAAAAAAAAGGCCGCAGATAGATATCTGCGGCAACGAAGGTATGAACCAATGGTTACCTGAGTGTCCATAATATAATCCCGATATGCCCAGTTGTAAGTTAATGTGTCAATCGTGAAACATCTTGCGATGATCGTTGCAAAGCTAACAGGAATGTCATTCGTACAGGGCATACAATTGTTTCCAATTAGAGGCAAAAATGTGTAGGCCTACAGCCTCGACATTGGGTACATGTAAAACTGGAAAAAATTACCCCTAAAAAAGAGATAGTATTACCCCGTTTCATTTCCAGGATTTTTTATTTTTACGGCGAGCATTGATTGTCACTATTACAATAATATAACAAGAGCATCTAACAGAGCAAACCTGTCCTTTGACACAAACCGGGAATCGAGTGGCTATGGCTGTTTGCCTGCATGTATAGGCAAGCAGCAGCGGCCGAATAATTACTCGCTGTAAAGTCCCCGTGGATCTCTTATCTATGGGAGTTGGTTTTTGTACAGCTGAAGCGGCTGTTTTCTTTATGCGCGCAATCGGGATACAAGCACATTTATACGAAAACGGGAGATGACCGCATGAGGAAAAGAAAATTATTAATTGTGGAGAACGGCGATGATGCTGCTCCGGATGTTAGCGCCTGGATGGATCAGACGTACCAGGTACAGAAGGCATACAGTTGTATGGAGGCAAGCGACATGGCGGTGAAAGATGAGCCAGACCTGATCATTGGCAATGCTGCCATTTGCAACGCCGGGGCAGACAGCTTTTGCAGGAAGATAAAAACGGATGAAAGAATCTGGCATATTCCACTGATTATATTGGCTGGTAATGTATCTGAACAACGACAGGCGGAAATATTGAAGAGCGGAGCGGACTTATGCCTCGCTGCCGGTAGTTATAGCGGAGAACTGTTGTTGTCTTATATCCACAATATGTTGTCGCTGAAAGAAGCGCTGCGCAGGCGTTATGGCAAACGGATCTTTGCCGGTCCTCCGGACAGGTCAGTAATTGTAGCAGATACTTCTTTTATACGGGAGTTGATCCAGGTAATCGGGGAAAAGATGCAGGATCCCGATTTTAGTGTGGAGATGCTTGCTGCAGAGATGAAGCTAAGTAAATCGCAGCTATACCGCAGGTTCTCTGAAGGAACAAAATTATCGGTGGGGGAGTTTATCCGCGGTTTGCGTTTGCAGAAGGCTGCCGTATTATTGTTGTACTCCGGAAAGAATGTGTCGGAAGTGGCGTACGAGGTTGGGTTCCGCGAGCGGAAGCATTTCAGCAGGGAGTTTAAACGTCTTTTTGGTAAATCTCCTGTTGAATTTGCGACCGATGTGCCCCCTGGTGGTAATACCATTTCCTGACAGGCATTATATTTATGCTGATACTTGTATGTTCTTATAAGAGAATCTCAAAATTCACCGGTGTATGTGTGTTATTTTTTACACCGGCTACGTATTCCGATGGTGATTTGCCAAAACGCTTTTTAAATTCCTTGCTGAAATATTTTCGTTCGCTGAAGCCTACTTCCCAGGCAATGGTGGTGATATTGCCTTTTTCCTGCGACAACAGCATGGCGGCCTTTTTGAGGCGCATGGATTTGATCAGTTGTCCCGGGGAAATAGTGGTGGAGGCATTGAATTTTTTATAGAAGGCTGCTTTGCTCATGCCCATGTCGCGGGCCAGGCCTGTGATATTAAAGTTCACTTTTCCGAGTCGTGCTTCTATGACCTTCATTACCTCTTCAATAAAATTTTGCTCTACAGAGCCTACTTCAATTGCCAGCGGCTCCAGGAATATTTTGCGGCTGTAGGAGCGACGCAACATCTCGCGTAGTCTTAACAGGTTGGATATATAGTTGCGCAATACCTGTATATTAAAGGGTTTGGTAAGATAAATATCCGCGCCGCTTTCCAGTCCTTTTGCCTGTTGCTCCTGTGTATCGCCGGCCGTAACCATGATTACCGGGATGTGGCTGGTGCGTTCATCTGTTTTCAGTTGACGGCATAGTTCCAGGCCGCACATTTGAGGCATCTCCACATCGGTAATGATAAGGTCCGGTTGCTCCCGGAGGGCAGTTTCCCATCCTACAGCTCCTGTAGCCGATTCAAATACCTTGTAGCAGGTTTCCAGCTGTTTTCTGATGAGTGTCCTTATCTCATCACAATCTTCAACGATCAGAATTTTATTATCTCTCATGTAGGTAGGTTTAATAGTCAACAGGTCTGTGATACTCCGAGCCTGTTTTTTGGCATACTCGTTTTATATCTTTCTTATAGCATGTTCATATGTATATACATAGTAATTTAAATTGATTTTCTTACATTTCATCAGGGATAAGTCCGAATGTTGATGGAAAATTGTTTATTCAGTGTTCGATGCTGCACAAAACAAAACAGATGCCAATGCGTGGTAACGGCTTTTGATGATTAATTGCCAAACTAACGGAAAAGCCTCCGCGGAGGTAAGGCATGGAAGGTAATTTGAGCACACAGGCAGGAGGGCCCGGGTATTGTTTAAACAGCGCCAGTAGCGGTGATTGCCATAGACTACAGGTTAACAAACAACCATCGATATCGGTATCAGCCTTGTCATTATAGGAATGATTTAAAGAAATATCAGTATGTTTGAAGGCAAATAAAGCATCAATGTTGGTCAATTTAGTGGAGGTCTTGCTGGCCTCTCTTCCGGGTAGCCGTTGACTGCTTAAAACTTTTTACTCCCCACATTGATGACTTCGATAGCAGGTTCTTTTCCCTCACATCCCCGGAGCCCTGCAATTTAGACGTTTATACGGCAGGCGTGAAGGAATGTTAGCCCAGGCTTCCAAAAATGCCATTAAAACGAGGCAATTCTTGCCCTTCCGGCAGCAAAACGTTCTATATTTTTGAAGCAGTAGGTTACAACTGAAATATACAGATGAATGAAACATTTTAGCGTAATGACAGGCCGCAACGTGGAGCCAATTGACATCAGCATTTTAATGGCATACATAGGCAGTAGTGATGATCTTGATCCATTGATCCTGGAAGTACTGGAACTAATGCTAAGCGATACGGTGCTGGCATGGAATCAACTGATCGCGGCGGATCCTGTGCATGATCAGCGGTTGATACACAGCGTAAGTCATCGGATGCTGGGCATTGCAAGATATGCCGGTTTGTTAAGCCTCGAACAAGCCGCTATTGCAATAGCCCGTCAGGATGAGTACCAGCTTGGGTTCCCTAAATTCCTTATTGAGCTTGGGCATGCCATTACGGCCATCCAGCTAACGATCACCCATCTACGAAACACATAACCCGGTGGCGGCTGGCATGCATTTATAGAACATACAAAGGGGGCTTGTTGCCCCTTTGTATGTTTCATCGGCTAGTTGTTTAGCTGCAGCGAAGCTGGTCCGAATTCTTCAAAATGAATAGCCGTAGTATCCACCCCATTTTCTACCAGGAAGCCATAATGTTTGGAAATAAAAGGCGCAGGTCCGCAGATGTAGTAGTCCGCGTCGGGTTGCAATACGGTTGTTTTGATTTCGGAGAGATCTACCCGGCCGGTATGCTTTGTTGGTATTTCCGGCTGATCATAAAAAATATGATGGTTAAGATGGGAGTAGGCGCCGGCCAGTTCGTGCAGGCGGTCTTTAAAGGCATGTACTGCTTCGCTGCGACATCCATGTACCCAGGTGATAGGCGTGACCACCTGTTTGTTGAGGAGTGCTTCGAGCATGGCCATCAAAGGCGTTTGCCCTACACCGCCACTGATGAATACTTTAGGACGCGCCGTATTTTTATTCAACGTGAAGGTGCCCGCAGGCGCTGATAACTCCACCACGTCTCCTTCGCCGATATGATGATGAAGGCGGTTGGAGATCATACCATCCGGGTGACTGGCTCCTGTTTCCCTTTTAACTGAAATGCGGTAATAGGCGCCGTTAGGCGCGCAGGAAATGCTGTACTGACGTGGTTGCAGGAGGTTTAGTTCCGGCAGGAACAGGCGCAGACTGATATATTGGCCGGGCACAAAATCCGCTACCGCTCCGCCATCGGCAGGGTAGAGGTAGAAGGAAGTGATTTCTGCCGATTCTTTTATTTTCTGTTTTACAAGGAAGGGTTTCCATCCGGTCCATCCTGCGTTTTTGCTCACCTGGGCGGCATAAAGATGTTGTTCATGGCCGCTCATGATAGCGGCCAGCTGTTGATAGGCTGCGGCCCAGGCATCCAGGAGTTCCGGTGTGGCGGCGTCTCCCAGCACTTCCGCAATGGAGGCCAGCAGATGTTTCCCGACAATAGCATAATGTTCCGGCCGGATATCCAGGCTGGTGTGCTTATGCCCGATGCTGTTTACTACCGGCATCAGTACCGCCGGATTTTCGATGTGCTCAGCATAGGCCAGTACCGCCATGGCCAATGCCGTCTGTTGTTTGCCATTCTGCTGGTTTCCCATGTTGAAAACGTGTTTCAACTCCGGGTTATGCGTAAACATACGCTGATAGAAGTGGGTGGTCAGTAATACGCCATGCTCCCTGAGCACTGGTACCGTAGCTGTTACCAGCTGTTTTTGTTCCGTTGTCATCTTATATCATCTTTAAATAATAGAGGACTTTTTTATCCTTTATTTTTGTAAAAAAAACTATTTGTTGAGGGTAAACTTTCCTTTAATCAGGCCCATATTGAACTTTCCGATAGTGGTATGATTCAGCATATGCGTGATCTGGTTCCTGACTTTCTTAAAATCTTCATGCAGGGGACATGGATTGCTTTCTGAGCAATAGGTGAGTCCTAACCCGCAGCCGGTGAATATGTTATCGCCATCAACGGCCGTTACAATATTGGCCAGTGGCCGGTTCAGGGAGGCGGCATCAAAGTAAAACCCGCCATTAGGTCCTTTAACGGACTGGATCAGTCCTTCCCGGCTGAGTTTCTGCAAAATTTTGGCAAGAAAGGGTTCGGGAGAATTGATATGTTCGGCGATCTCTTTAATACCTACCCTGGAGCCTTCATGCGACCGCTGTGCGACGTAGAAAACTGCGCGCATGGCATATTCGCAAGTTTTGGAAAAGATAGCCATTTATCTGCCCGTGGATTTAATTACGGCACAAATATAAGTCGCCATAATAAAAGATAAAAATATCTTTTATTATTTTCCTGAGATGGATAATGAGTAACTGCACCTGTGCTCCTCCATTATAGCAGTGGCATCTAGTTGCCAAGGTGCTTATCGATGAGCGCTTTTAAGCTGCTGTCGCTGGGCGCCGGCGCATTTGCGGTGCTTTTTTAAAAGCAACCCGACTTGAAAAATCAAACAAATCTCTTTGCAAATTATTCACAACAAACCGTTATCCTCACTGGTTAATCGCCTCTACAAAATTTGCGGCAGTTTGCTCATCGAACGCTGAATTATTGCTGTCGAGGAATTTCTTCGCAGCGGCGGTAGCCATAGGATCATTGCCTACGGCAGCTAAGAAGCTTTTTCTTTTTAAACTTACTTTAACAGGTACGCCATCTTTAAGGAGGTAATAAGTATATTCTTTTTTGTATTCGTCGTAGTTATGTCCTGTTTGCGTAACGCCTTTGTCCACAAAATTGGCGCGTTCAAATTTAACTTTTGCCGCTTTTACCAACGAATACTTACCTGCTGCCAGTCGCTGCATAAACTCCGGGCGACCATCCATATTTACACTTACAAAATGTGATACCACGTTATTTTTTACCAGGTGAAATGCTTGTACATCACGGTTTTCAGGAGAATATGCTTTCCCGTCGCCGGCGCGTATAATAAGTGTGTTTTTTTCAAGATCAAGGTTAGCGTCATATACTACAGAGCGTTTTACCGGTTTGTTTTCCATGGAGTCGATCCACAGGCGCCCCCAGTCGTCATAGAAGTAAGGGCTGCCCACTGTATTGTCCATCGGGCGGAAGCTGGTGGCAATAAAATAGCTGTTGATGCCATGGAAGTTATCCAGGATGTTAGCGATATGCGTAGTTTGTGCAAGCCCCAGGGAGTCTTGTGCAGACAGCGAAACAGCGCCCGTAAACAGCGCCAGAAGGGTAAGGGTTATTTTTCTCATAAGCATAAAATTGCTATACTAATATAAGAAAAATAACCCTCATACCCTGCCCGATGCTTTACAAGATAGGTTGAAAACACTTACAGGATTTCTATATATCCGTCTGTTCCATTTACCCGGATGCGCTGCCCGTCTTTAATCAGCCCGGTGGCATTTTCTACGCCCACAACGGCCGGTAAACCATATTCACGGGCTATCACGGCTCCATGGGTCATGAGTCCGCCAACTTCGGTGATAAGGCCTTTTATCGATACAAACAGGGGCGTCCAGCTCGGGTCAGTAAAAGTGGTCACCAATATGTCCCCATCTTCCAATTCTGCATCTTCCATATTCAGGATCACGCGTGCCCGTCCTTCTATACTGCCGGTGGAAACAGGCAGACCAACGATCGCTGCCGCCGGAATATTTTCCCGCTTGTACCTGCCGGTAATGATTTCACCATCAGAAGTGATTACGCGGGGAGGAGTGAGTTTTTCAAATGATTTGAACTCCTCTTTTCGTTTGCTGATGAGCTGCGGCGCCGGTTGATGGGTACGTGCCATTTCGCGCAATTCTTCAAAAGTGAGATAGTAGCTATCTTCTTTATCGGGAATAATATTGGCTTGTACGAGTTGTTCCACTTCTTTCAGCAAAGCCTGCTTGTAAACGAAGAAGCGGTTAACGATACCGTATTTGGGATATTCCCGGTAGCCGGCGAAATTCCGGATCAGGTCAATCATCGCTTTTGTTTCCTGTACTTTTTGCTCACCATCCGGTAACTGTTGCAACCGCTCCAGTAATGTTTGTTCTTTTTTCAGCGCCTCTTCCAGCCCCTGTTCAAATTTCCGCTTGCCTGCTCCGGGTTCAAAGTTTTTAATATTACTCAGCATGATGGGAATAAGTATGGCAGGGTTCTCGCGCCAGCGGGTTTTCGTAATATCGATCTCACCGGCGCATCGCATGCCATATTTGTCGAGATAAGCGTTCATCACCTGCCGGACTTCCTCGCCGCCGTTAAACCTCACTAGTTCATCCAGGAAGTTATCCGTTTTTACCTGTTGCAAATAATCGATGATGGCCGCATGCGGACGAATTACATCTGCCACATCCAATAGCGCTAAGCCCATCTCTGAAGTGATGTTGTTGGATACAGATTGAGAAAGTATGTCTGCCACATTTTTTTCACCCAACCATTCGTTCATCTTTTCGTTGAGCCACGCGGCAGCATTCATACCAGCGATGATCACCCGCATATGTGGTGCGTCAAATATTACTCTCTTTGATTGCTCAATGTCTTCCGCAATAAAATCAAACAGATCCGATCCTGATTTCGTTTGGATGTTTTGTTTCAGCGCTGCTACCGATGCCTCATTATCTTTAATCAGGTCAGCAACAATTGCCGGATCGCTGCCTGCCGGTGCCAGAATATCTGCGACCGACAAGCCCTTGCTGCTTTTTACAAACATGGTGCTTTTTTCATCATCAGGCAACGATTTTATAAAATTTCCCCGCTCTACAATGCTTTGCAGCGCATCTTTTATAAGAGGATCATGTTGCTCCATCGCCTCCAGTAAATTTTTTCTGTCAACAGCCTTTGCCAAACCATCGGTGACGTCAACAAACAACCTCCCGGCCGCCTTAAACATGGGTCTGCCGGCTCTTAACTGCCATAAAGATAATCCCAAAGGCTTCATGGGGTCCGTCATCATTTGCTGATGGCCAACAGAAATATATACATGATTTTCCTGATCATTGTTTTCCGGAACCGGGTATAAGGTAGTAATAGGCCGGCTCTGGACGATATAAAATATATCATCCGCCAAACACCATTCGATATCCTGCGGACTCCCAAAATGGGCTTCGATCTGTTTGCCTGTATGTGCCAGCTGTTTGATCTGCTCATCAGTCAATGCCTGCCTGGTTTGCTGTGCCGGCTCAATCGCCTCCTCTTTTGTACCGCCGTTTGCTGAGCCATAAATAGCCAGCTTCTTGGCGGATATCCTTTTATCCTGGATTTGACCGTTACTCACTTTATAGTTGTCGGCACTCACAAGCCCCGATACCATAGCTTCACCCAAACCGAAGCCTGCATCAATGGACAGCACTTTCCTGTTACCATTCACAGGATCGGCGGTAAATAAAATACCTGCTGCCTGTGGAAACACCATTTGCTGAACTACTACAGACAACAGCACTTTCCGGTGGTCGAAGCCATTTTGAATGCGGTACACCACGGCCCTTTCGGTAAACAGCGAGGCCCAGCATTTACTGATGTGCCGGAGTACGGCTGTTTCCCCGATAATATTTAAATAAGTATCCTGCTGTCCGGCAAAGGATGCATTGGGGAGGTCTTCCGCGGTGGCGCTGGATCGTACTGCCCAGGCATTTTGTTTACCCATGGTGGAAAGGAAACCGCTGATTTCTTCCCGGATGTTGGCAGGAATAGCCATCTCCTCTATCACCCTGCGGATTTCACGACTGAGCGCAATGATTTTATCACGGTCTTCCACCTTCAACAGCGATAGCTGATCAAGTAAATCATTCACCAGCGGCGATGCTTCCAGTACCCTTTTAAATGCTTCCGTGGAAATGCAAAAGCCATCCGGTACATGAATGCCGTTAATCCTGGTAAGTTCTCCCAGGTTAGCGCCTTTACCGCCCACGGTGTCGGTGTTTGTTTTGTTGATATCCTGGAAACGAAATACAAATGAGGACTTGCTGGTCATAGTAATTATTTGTTGTTAAGTTTATCCGTTGTTTCATTCATTATTTCAACAGCTTTTAGAAAGAAGGTTTCAATCACCTTGATTTCTTTGCCGGAAAATGAAGCAATGAGTGCATCTGTTTTTTGCCGGAATTCTTTATAGAGCGGCGCGAAAAGCGCCATTATAGCTTCGGTGTCGGGCACAATGATCACCTTCCTGCGGTCGTCCTTCGCAAATTGCCTTTTTACCAGTTTTTTCTTTTCAAACCTGTCTATTAAACCGGTCACAGCACCGGTCGTCAGCCCGGTTAAATTTGAAAGCTCGCCGGCTGTCATCTGACCTTTCTCTAATAAAAAGCCTAAATATTTATGATCAGTTCCGGAAAGCCCCGCCTTTCGGGCTACGGCTTCATGCATCTGAAGAGAGGTATACGTATGCAGTTGATGCAGTTTCCTCATTTGTTTGATAATCTCATTTTCCATTTTATATCTTATTAACTAAATATCTTAGTTGCAAAGATAAATAATTTAATGACACGTCCAAACTAATTAGGGAACGCTTTACGTATATCTCCGGTGTGCCGTACTGATGGGGTGAGACGGATAAATATTTTATATCTTTGCCAGTCGTTATAAGAATTTTCCCGACTGCTTTTGTTTCCAAGATGAGCCTTATTTGGATTAACCTGCTTTTATTGAATTTCATGCCAGCTGCGCCCATTGTTTCAATGGATACTACGGCGCATTATGCCATCAGGCACTTTACGGATGAAGATGGTTTGCCGCAAAACAGCGTCAAAGGTATTGTGCCCGATAAGAACGGGTTTCTATGGCTGGCCACGGAAAACGGGTTGACCAGGTTTGATGGCAATTACTTTCTCAATTTTAACAGCGACAATGTACCTGGTTTGAAAAGCAGCAGGATGGCCAGGATCTATCCCTGCGATACCGCTATTGCAGCAGAAACCGATATAGGGCAGATATTAACAGTGACAGAGAGTAAGGTAAAGCATATAGGAAACGAGATGCTGGGATATAAGTACCAGCAGTATGTGGCAACGCAGAACGACTATTATCCCATCCGTGGATGGCCGGATGATTATGGTGCACACTTCGCTAAGGAGCGTCCCATTGTACTGCCGGGGAATACGGACAATTATTTTAAAGTGGATCATGATACCATTTCTGCTGTAAAGGACGGACGCGTAGTGTACCGAATGATACAGCCCAAACTGGACCTGTTGCATTTATTTGTTTGCAATAGTCAACTTTTCTATCTTAGAAAAGATGGCCAAATAATAAAGTGGGAGAAAGAGCGGCCCGTAAACATGTCACTTACAGGGGACCTGTTGTCTGATGCTGCCTTTGGAAAAGGTAAAATGGAGTTGTTCTGGAACCTCCCGGCGCAACAGGTATTTGTTTATGTTGATCACAACTGTTATCAATTACAGCCGGCCGCCGGAGATCGTATACACAGTTCGATGGTGATACGGGACTTTGATCTTCATCAGCATTATGTAACGTCAGTTTACTACGACCGGCTTAACAGCAGGGTTTTCCTGGGGAGCTCTACAAAGGGCCTCTACATTTGCACCCGGCAACAATTTAAAGTGCGTAAAACGGATAACTCGGAAGCGGAAGTATTTTATGCGCAGGCTCCTTTCCCGGGAAATGCAGTGGTAACTACTTCCGGACTCACTTTTAATCAGAACGGAAAATACAATTGGAGGTCATCATCATTCAATAGGGAGGGGGCGCTGGAAAAATATACACTTGCCCGTGACCGGCAGGGAAGGTACTGGGGCAGAGCCGGAATGACCCTGGTAGGCATATCACCGGATTTCAGCCAGGTATTTCGAAAAATTGAATTGCCCTATCTTATTAACCAGGTCTACACCGACCAGGAAGGAATTTTATGGGTAGGCGGAAAATATCCCGGGCTATATTACATGAAAACGGCTGATCCCGGTCAGGCATTACAATTCCTGAAGGCCGCCGTTGAGGATGTCACCTATATAAAAGAAGGCCCGCCCGGCATTTTATGGATAGGCTCCAGTAACGGATTATACCGGGTGCATTTGCCGTCAGGCCGTACAGATACCATCAGGGGCCTGGAAGGAGGATTTGTCAGAAGTATTTATATCCCCCAAGCCGGTGAAATTTGGATTACCACTTATAACCGGGGTGTTTTTCTTTACCGGAATGAGAAACTGGTAGCCCTGCCGCAAGACAGGCAACAGTACATGGCTACCACGCATTGTATTACGGAAGATGAGCAGGGGTACTTCTGGCTCACTACCAACAAAGGATTATTCAGTATCAGGAGGCAGGATGCCCTTGATTTTGCAGATGGGAAACAGCGCGACTTATTTTATTACTACTTCGGAAAAGACCAGGGTTTTAATACGAACGAATTCAATGGAGGCTGTGAACCCTGTGCTTTCCAATATGATAATGGTGATATTTCCCTTCCGTCACTCGACGGCCTGGTACAGTTTGCCCCTTCTTCCATCCGCATGGAACTGCCGGACAAAGGAATATATATCGACTGGGTAGAGCATAATCTGAAATTGACGTCAACGGGCGAACGCTTCGATCTGCCAAATAATTTTCGAACATTCCGGGTACATGTCAGCTCTCCCTACTTCGGTGATTCACGGAACCTGCAGTTTTATTATTCCCTGGAGAAAGCAGACGAGGAAGAAGAGCAACAGATATGGCTGCCGGTGAGCAGCGACAGAACGATTACTTTTTCTTCCCTGCCATCAGGGGAATATCGTATCCATATCCGGAAGCTGAAAGGATTTGGAAGAGATCAATATATTGAGAAGGTGATCGCCATTCACATACAGCAGGCTTTTTACGAAAAAGGCTGGTTCAGGTTGGCAATATTCATCGTGTTGATCTGCCTGGTAGTAGTGTTCTATAAAATACGCCTCCGCCATATCCGGGAGAAAAACCAGCAGCTGGAATTAAAGGTAATGAGCCGCACCAGGGAGCTGGAAGAAACCATGACCATACTCCGGGAATCGGATAAACAACTGCGTAAACAAAGTTTTATGCACGAACGTTTGCTCGCTGCCATTACCCATGATATTAAAACACCACTGAGATTTTTACTGAGGGTAAATAAAGATGAACCATCATCAGGTGTATTGCAGGAGAAGGAAATAAAAACGGTTACCTATGATAGTCTTTACCGTATGCATCACCTGGTGGATAACCTGATACATTATATGCGGACCTCCTTCCTCACAGGAGAATTTTCAGAAGAAACCGTGGACATTTACCAGGTAGTGGAAGAAAAGATGGAGATTTTCGGGCCGGTATCCGGCTCAAAGGGAATCGAGATCATCAATAATATCACACCGGAAACCACGGTGATGGTAAACAAGCTGTTACTGGCTGTAGTATTACATAACCTGTTAGACAATGCCATAAAATATACCGCCAGGGGTTATGTGGAATTAAGTGCGGAAAGAGATGACCGTATTTTAACCATACATGTGCTGGATATGGGTTCCGGCATGCCGGAACCCGTAATGAACTGGATCAATCAAACGGCAAATGAGGGCTCCGCGCATTTCGGCGGCGCTGGAATAGGGCTCATCCTTGTAAAGGAATTACTGACCCTCATTAATGGCCGCCTGCTTGTTAAGCCGGGCATTAACGGGGGTACCAGGATTTCCCTGCTGCTTCACCTTAATGGGGGGTAGTTACCTGGTGCATTTGCGCCTTTTCCATTAAGGCGATCACATTTGTTACACCTACCTTTTCAAAAATACGCGTCTTATAAGTACTCACAGTTGTTAGCTGCAAATGGAGTATTTCGGCAATTTTTATAAGGGGAAGTCCTTTTGCAAGCAGGTTCATTACTTCAATTTCCCGGGGAGAAAGCACCGTGAAAGGGTTAGTGTGGTGTTCCTGCTGCCCCGTAAATTTACCTATCAGCTGTTCTCTGACCGCCTTGCTGATATATTTTTCGCCCGTCAATACCGCATTGATGGCAGTTTTGAATTCCTCATCCGGGGAATTCTTTTCAATATAGCCATCTGCACCCGCCTTGATATAGTTGAGGGCATGCAGTATTTCGTCGTACGCCGAAAACACCAGTATCCTGATACCGGGTTGTCGTAGTTTCACGGCATAAATCATTTGCAGATTATTGCCGCCAGGCATGTTGATGTCCAATATCAGCAGGTCGAAGGCTTGGGCTTCAATAAGAGAAATGGCTTCATCAAATGTTTTTGCATCGGTAACAATCATCGCTCCGGGCAGCGAGCAGATAATTTGTTTCATACCTAGTCTGACTATGGCGTGATCATCTGCTATTAGTACGTTCTTCATTTCTATTCCAAGTTAGGGATCGGGCTGACATAGTAATTTATCGACGCTAAATTAACATTTTTTTCTTCGGATATACATGATAATTTTTGCTGTTTTTTATAAGCCCATGCTGACATCCGTCTCTCATCAGATAAGTATATGAGTGAAGAAAATAGTATAGGGGTGCCCGGTAGTATTGTAAAATGTAGTGTAAATACTACACTTGTATTCAATAAACGTTGACAAGGGTGCAAGAATAGTTTATCTACTTTCGCTGAGTAGATTTGTTCCATTGAGTCATGTGAGCATCTCTGAGTTTTTTTAGGACAAATAACGATACCCGTATCCTTTTTGTAATCTTAATATTTTCCTATGGAGAATTTTACCCAATTACCACAACGTATAGGCTTTGCAAATTTACGCCGGAACCAATTTCTTCAATTGTGAATATGTGATGTTACCTGTGCCTGACCGATACTGGCTGAGGAGCGTTGTCCATAGATTTTAACAAGCAACCATATCCTGTATACGAGCACGCAAAGGTTCTTTAAGAATCTTCCTGCTCCGCTGTGTACCCACATGGCGGACCGGACCCCTCATTACCCAAAGTTTATTGCATTATGTCCCTCTTACATGTTACGAAACCCGGTTCGGGAGTTTTCAACAAAGGCTGCAAACGTCTGCTGCTCGCCCTGTTTGGCATGATGATCACCATTGCTGCGAATGCAAACAGCTTCCCGGTTACTAATACCAACGATGCCGGACCCGGTTCATTCAGACAGGCGATCCTCGATGCAAACGCGGCCGGTGCAGGACCGCACCAGATCGTGTTCAATGTGCACGGGCAGATTACGCTGGCTACTTCTATGCCTACCATTACGGCAAAAAAGCTGACCATCGACGGGCAGAACAAGATTGCGTTATATTCCACCGGCACCAATCCCGTTATTAATCCCTTTGTGATTAATGCGGATAGTGTGACCATCCGGAATTTTACGGTGCAGAATAATGGGGACATTAATGTGGACATATTTCCGAACAGAACGGGTATCACGATCGAGAATATACGCTCTTTCAGCACCGTAGGAAACTTCCTGAATGCATTTATGAGGGTGCAGGGAGCATCCACAGATCTGACGGTGAGAAATATCTATTCTACAGATGTAGAACCTAACAGTGCCGCCGCTCCATATATCGGGCGCGCTTTTTATTTTACAAACGGGATGCAGACTAACCTGGTGATGGATAACATTCAGCTCAGCACAGCGGGTAACGTGCGGGGGGCAGAGGGTATTGTGTTCAGGGATGCAGGCGTAAACGGGTTTACACTTACAAATAGTAATATCAGTGGTTTCCAGAATGGTATCGTGTTGGATAATACCGGCGGCGCTGTGGAAACAGCGAATAATGTGCTGTTCAGAAATGTGACCATAGATAGCCTGTGGAGCGGCGTAGCGCTCGGCATCTATTGCGATTATCCCGCTACCAATTTTGATATTAACAGAACCACGGTAGATATGGATGTGATAGGTACGGATGATGACGGTGACTATGCCATCCGCTTCGACAATACCACCAACGGTATCACACTAGACTCTGTCAACATAAATGAAAATGATATCTATAATATATGGTTCAACGGTGCTGCCAGCAACATTGCGATCAGTAATGCCTTCATGGAGAGTCGTGTGCCCGGACTTTATCCTACCAGTACTTATATAAGATTTGAAAATACCGTAAATGGCGTTAATATTAGTAATTCAGTACTGAATGGCGACAAGGCCGGTAACACAGATGATTCGGACTATGGGATCTATTTCCTGAGTACGGCAACGGGTGTAACCATCAACAATGTTACCCTTAATGAATTTGATATTGCAGGAGTGCTCGCAAGCGGAGCGGCGACTAATTTCCAGGTGACCAATTCAACATTTACTACTAATAATGATGGTATTAGCTTCGCCGGGAACTTTGCACGCAGTAATGTAGATATTGTTAATTCTTCTTTCCGCAACAGTGTACGGACTGGTATTGTGCTTAACGGCGCCAATGCCGTTTCTGATTATGACCTGACAGGAGATACGGTAGTGAACAGCACCAACCATGGTATTTGGTTTTATGGTGGGGCAGGTGTAACAGATGCAGAAGTAAAGGGTTGTGTTGTACATGATAACGGTGGGGCGGGTGTTTATAATGAATCGCCCAACAAGGTGGTCATCACTGATAACTCCATTTATAATAATACCGGTTCGGGCATCGCATTGCCGGCCGGTAACTGTACTTATACGGCGGCCGCCGGCAAAACGCCGGTGCTGGTGTCATCTACCCCACAGGGAGGAGGGAAGTACCAGCTGCAGCTTACGATACCGAATATCACAGCCGGTGCGCAATACACGGTAGATATTTATGCCAACGATCCCGCTACGAACAAAACGAGCGGGCAATATTATGTTACGACCTTAACAGGAGTAGCCGCCGGCACTTCTACACAAACGATCACTTACAATGCAGGACCCGGCGCTACCGGCCTCGGCTTCTGGACAGCCACGCTTCGTATACCTGCTAACAATTGCGGTACATCGGAGTTTGGCAACGCTATACCTATGACTTTCCAGGGGCCTGCCTGTGTGAACAGCGGCATTGTGGCATGGTACCGGGCGGATCAGGCGGTGAACGGCGTAAACTGGGGAGATATTTCCGGGAATGCCAACCATATGACCGTAATCGGTGATCCCGACAATACCACCGGCATGGTAAACTTTAACCCCGCCATTTATTACGATGGTAATGATGCCCACCGGGTACCCGCTTCGGCAGGAGTAACCGGTGCGTATTCCATGATGGGTATGCAGCAGCTGGAAGGCTCACAAACCAATCGCGTGTTTACCAGTTCCACTGGTAATAAGTTATTTGGCACACATGCTTCGGCGGAAAACCGGTTGTATGTAGAAGCCTGGCTGAACACCGGTAATGCCGTCACCGCAAAGGGTAAGCTCTATTCTTTTGAAAGGAACGCCACCGGCGCATATGAATTTAAAAGCAACGGTGCCCTGCAGAAAAGCGGTGCTGCCTCTGACGCCACAGCATGGACGCTGGATGTAGGCGGCGCAGCTTTCGGAGACTATAGCAAAGTATTTGTGCCGGAAGTATTCATCTACAACCGCGATCTTACGCCTGCTGAAATGCAGCGCATCGAATCTTACATGGCGTTGAAATATGGTACTACGCTCAACGCAGGCGCAACAGATTATATTAACAGTGATGGTACTGTGCAAATGTGGACTGCTACTGCTAACACAGGCTATGGTGTACGTATCACCGGTATTGGCCGGGATGACTGCAGTATGCTGAACCAGAAACAATCACTGAGCCAGGATACCGGTATAGTGACCATTGCATTAGGAAATGCTATCACGGCTTCCAATGCAGCCAACACGAACACATTTACACAGGATAAATCATTCCTGGTATTCAGCGATAATAACGGTACTACTAATTTCTTCACCGCAGTAACCAGCACGAATGCTACACAGCGCATGGGCAGGGTTTGGCGGGTGCAGAAAACAGCCAGCTGGGGTAACAGTCAGCAGGTAACACTGCAACTGTTGGGTGGTACAGAGAACAACTACCTGCTCATCAGTACAGATGCAGCTTTTGGTACCATTACCCGCGAACTGAAACTGAGCAGTACAGGCACCGTCACCCTTTCCAGCGCCGACCTTGCCAATAGTTCCTTCTTTACTTTCGGCAAGCAACAGCGAGCTCCCGGTGGAGTAGCCACCGATTTACAGGCATGGGTAAAAGCAGATGCAGGTGCAACGGTTATTGACGGCAGTATCACGAAATGGGAAGATCAGGCGGTACAGAGAGAATGGCCTTTAGCTAACACCAGCGCTCTCAGCTGGGGAAAAAATGCCATCAACTATAACCCGGCTATCAATTTCCTGGGGAACAATTATTTCACCGTACCACGCTTTACAGAAAGCTATACAGCGGGTGAAATATTCTCTGTACAACTTTCCAACCTGGCAGCTACTTCTACCGGAACAAGCTTCCCGTTTGAATTTGGCGGTGACCCCACCATCGCAGGTGGCGCGCCGTTCTATGTATATAGCGGGTCCCACTATACGCATTTCGGTACCACCACGCGGCCTGGTTACGCGTTGACAGGCATTAATATACAGCAACCCCATTTATTAAATAACTGGAGCGCTCCCGGCAGCTGGTCGTTGAATTTCGATGGTAAAACAATCGGCAGCAGCACTACCTTCCCGGTTAATTTCAGCAGGGGAGCAGGGCTAAATACTGCCATCGGGGCCGGACACAACTCCATCTTTAATGGCCGCATGTCTGAGGTGATCTTCTACAACCGGCAGTTGAACGCCACCGAGCGCGCACAGGTAAACAGTTACCTGTCGCTCAAATACGGCCTCACGTTAAAAACCGCTGCCGGCGCACTCACCGATTACATTGCGAGTAATGGTACTGCACGGATGTGGACTGCCTCCAAAAATACCGGTTACGGCGAACGCATTACCGGTATAGGCAGGGATGATAATGGTACCTTACTGCAGAAGCAAAGCTTGTCGCAGCTGGATGGCGCCAACTTAACCATCGCCGCAGGCAGTGGCCTCACCGCATCCAATGGAGAAAATTCTTCCAATATCGCCAACGATCTTTCCTTCTTTACTTTCAGTGATAACGGACAGGCAGCTACGTATACCCAGGCTGTTACAGGGCTGGGCAATATTACCCTGCGCATGGCGCGTATTTATAAGACAGATCGCAGCAACTGGGCTAAGAGTCCTGTTACGCTGGTGCTGGCAGGAGGAAGTAACACAAACTACCTGTTGGTGAGTGCGGATGACACTTTTGGCGCAGGAGATAAAGTATATACGCTGGATGCAACCGGCACGCTGACGCTCGACAGCGATCAGTTGCCGGACGGCGCTTATTTCACTTTTGCCAATGCACAGGCGGCTCCTGCCGGTGTGGCTGCAGGGCTGGCAGTATGGGCGAGAGCAGATAGCGGTGTAGCGGGCGGCAGCAACGCCACACAGTGGACAGAACTGAGCCCTTCCCGCCGCGCATGGGCTCCTGCCGGTGCAGCAGCGCTCCCCTGGAAGGAGGCATCCTTCAACTTTAACCCGGGAATCGCTTTCGGTGCAGCTAATTATTTTGTGGCGGCCCCTGAGTTTGCGAATGCATTTACCGCAGGTGAAGTATTTTCCGTGCAGGCATCTAATCTTGATAACACTTCAGCTACATTACACTATCCTTTTGAACTGGGCGGCACATATGCCAGCAATCAGTCTACATATACATGGAGTAGTAATAATCAATATACCTATTTCGGATCCGGTACCGCGCGCAGGAATTTTACTTACCCTGCATCCACAAATGTGCGTAATGCACATATGCTGAATATCTGGAGTGCTACCAATGACTGGGCGGCCGGTATCGACGGCAAAGTATTGTTAACAGCCAATGCCAACGCGGTGAACTTCCTTTCTCCTGCAGGCAACAAAGATTATATCGGCGCCGGTCACAATGCGCCTTTTAACGGAGATATATCGGAAGTGATCTTATACTCCCGTAAGCTGAGTGCCCTGGAACGCCAGCAGGTAGCATCCTATATGGCGCTCCGTTATGGTCTTACGCTGGGAATAGACACCCCGATGGATTATCTCGCCAGCGACGGCAGCACCACTATGTGGAAAGCTGCTGTTGGCGGTAGTTTCGCCAAACATATCACGGGTATAGGTCGCGACGACAGAGGCATGCTGCTCCAGAAACAATCTGTCAGCGCGGATACCGGTATAGTGACGATCGCCGCAGGTGCAGCGGTTGCCGCTTCCAACAAAGCCAATGCAACAGCAATTACCAACGACCTTTCCTTCTTCACCTTCGGCGACGATGGTGGCGCTACTACTTTCCTGACACCGGTGGCCGGTATCAGCAGTGTCAACAACCGCATGGCGCGTATTTTCAAGGCACAGAAAAATAACTGGGCCGATCAGAATATTACGTTCAAACTCACCGGCGGCAATGCACGCACCTATCTGCTGGTAAGTAGCGACAATACCTTTGGTGCAGGCGATGCCGCTTATGTATTGGACGCAGACAGCACCGTTACTGTTAACAGTAACCTGCTGCCTGACGGCGCTTACTTTACCTTCGCCAGGGCGATCACAGGCCCTAATGGCGTAAAAGATGGCATTAATTTCTGGCTGCGTGCAGATGATGGTATATCCGGCGGCAGCCAGTGGAATGACTATAGCAATTACGGTAATAACGCTTTACAGGGTGTGGTAAGCAGTCAGCCTATTACAGATGCGAAAGCGCTTAACTTCAACTATGGCCTCGTGTTCGACGGAACGGATGACGTGCTGGATATTACTACCACACGTATAAATCCTGCCACAGCCACCATTTTTGCCGTGGGCAGTGGCGCCGGGTTTGCCACAGGAAGAGACCTTGTTAGTAGCGGAGCTGTAGGCTCAGCACATGGTATGGAGTTCCGTCTCATTAACACAGGACAACTGCAGTATCTCGAAAATGCTGCATCAGTGGCCGCTATAGGCGGTTTTTATACTTACCAGCCCAATAAACCTTATATTTTTAGCGGTACCCAATCCAATAACACACCCAATGGCGTTCGCATTTTTGCAAACCACGCCTTTGACAACCAGGGTACGATTAATCTAACGCCGCTGACAGAAAACTTTATTGCTATCGGTTCCCGTACCATAGCTGCCAGAGGGCTTTACTGGATGGGCAACATGGGAGAAGTGATCGCCTATAACCGCGTGTTATCCGATGCAGAGCGCCAGTCTGTAGAATCTTACCTCGGTCTTAAATACGGTATTACGATCAACAACGGCGCCACTGATTACCTCGCTACCGATGGTTCAAAATACTGGACTGCCGATCCTGTTTATAAATCCCGCATCACCGGTATAGGAAGGGATAATCTCACTGCGTTAAATACTAAACAGTCACTCAGTGTAGATACCGGTTTTGTAACTATCTCCCTGGGTAATAATATTGCTATTACCAACGAACAGAATAGCAACACCATTACCAATGATAAATCTTTCTTTGTATTTGGAGACAACGGCCAGTCCGCTGCCTCTTATGCAAATATTATAAGCGGTGCAAGCGCCACCCGCCGCCTGCCACGCGTGTGGAAGGTGGATAAAACCAACTGGGCTGATCAATCCATTACACTTAAAGCAGATGCACCTGGTACAAAAGTATACATGCTGATCAGCACTGATCCTACTTTTGCCACGATCAACCAGGAACTGCCGCTGAATGCAGATAAAACAATTACCCTTAACTCCGCCCTGATGACTGATGGTGTGTATTTCACCTTCGGCGCTGCGGTGAAATACCCTGGCGGTGTAAACAGTGGCAAGCTGGTATGGTTACGCGCAGACCTGGGTACTTCCGCTAACACAGACAGCACAGGGATCAGCACCTGGAATGACTATAGTCCCAACGGGAATAATATGTCACAGGCAACGCCGGCCAATCAGCCATTGTATTTCAATAACGCCACCAACAACATGAACTTTAACCCGGTGGTAAGGTTTAATGGTGCGCCTCACTCGATGACAGGTAACTCGTTCCTGAAAACGGGCAACTATACCGCTGCCACTGCCTTCTTTGCCGCCAGCCAGAAGACACCTGTTAACACCGTTATTTTTACGGAACAAGCCGGCACGGGCACACAGTTTACGCTACATGCCACCTGGGGCGATAATGTTGTTTATTGGGATGCTCCTTATGTCAGTAACCGTCTTACTTACAACGCAGGAGATATCAGCAACCAAATTATTCTATGGACTGCTACTGACGATATCAGTCTTGCTGCCAACAAACAGGCCATTTACAAAAATGGCTTGAGTGTGGCTACCGGTAATAATACCAGTGTATTTGCCGGTAACAACAGCATTTTCCAGTTGGGCGCTAACACCAGCTCTTACAATGGCCGCATGGGCGACCTGATCGTTTATGCCAACGCGCTTACGCCAAATGAGCAACAACGTGTGAACACCTACATGGGTATTAAATATGGTATTTCGTTGAATAACGGCGCCTCCAATTATCTTGCTACCGATGGCAGCACGATATGGGATGCTACTGTCAACAGTGCTTATAAAAACTATATTACCGGTATTGGCCGCGATGACGCGGAAGATCTTAACCAGAAACAATCCCGCAACACGGCAGACGGCATACAGTTGGCTATCGGCCTGAACAGCCTGTCTGAAACTAACCTGGAAAACAATAACGCGTTTACAGCCGATAAATCATACATGGTATGGGGCGACAATGCAGGCAGCAGTCTCTTTAAAACCCCGCTCACCGGTCACCCGGTGGCGAACTACCGCATGGCAAGAGTATGGAGGGTACAGGAAACCGGTACTATCGGCAACGTACAGGTGGCCGTGCCATATAATGCATTACCCAATGCGGCACAAACTTATCTCATCATCAGTAATGATGCTACCATCGACGGATCGGATCAGTTTATACCGGTAACCGCAACAACGCTCAATGGCGTGAAACAATATGCCGCTACAGTGAATCTGGCCAGTGGTCAATACTTCACCTATGGCGCGTCTATCAAAACACCAGGTGGCGTAGTAGGTACTTCATTGTGGCTGCGTCCTGATGCCGGTACTTCCAGCACTACAGACAACACAGCTATCAATGGCTGGACAGACTACGCATCAGAGCTGAACAACGCCACGCAGGCAACAGTGCCTGCCAGTCAGCCGTTGTATCTGAACAACCTTACCAATAATGCAAACTTTAACCCGGTAGTGAAATTTGATGGAGCAGACTACATGAACCTGGATATCACGAAGCTGCCATCAGGCACCAGCGCCAGAACATTCTTTGGTAACGGTAGCTTAACAGCGCTCACCGGCAACGGATATATTCTCGGATATGGCGCCGCAGCTACCAGCACCGGTACCGGTATTGCCGTAATAGGCGGAAACGGGACCGCCGATTTTGTGGGATATGCGAATGACGTGGTAAGTCCTGCCGGCAACTGGCAACCAGGTGTGTTTAACGAAATGGTGGGTGTGTGGGCCGGTAACGGCGGCAATGCTACGCTGTACAGCAAGATGAAAGTTTTAGGCGGGCCACTGGCCAAAGCATGGAATACAGGCGCCGGTAGCGCCATGATAGGTACTCCTACCTGGGATAACGCGCAGTCCTGGAATGGTACCATTGGGGATATCATCGTATATCCTGCTGCGTTATCCGCCAATGAACTGCAACGTGTGTCTACTTACCTGGCTATCAAGTACGGCTATACGATAGACCAAACCGCTGCTACAGATTACCTGGCTACTGATGGCACCACCAAAGTTTGGGATGCTACAGCGAACGCTACTTATAAAAATAATATTACGGGTATAGGCCGTGACGATGTGGAAGGGCTTACGCAGAAGCAGAGCCGGAATATCAACGCAGGCTTCCAGCCCATAGTGGGCCTGGGCGGCATTGCTGCAAGTAATATTGCCAACACCAATGCATTCACAGCAGATAAAACATATATGGTATGGGGTGATGATGGCGCCAGCACCTCCTTTGCTACCGCCATCACCGGCAATCCCGCTGTTACCACACGTATGGCGAGAACCTGGAAAGTGCAGGAAACCGGTACCGTGGGCACCGTGGCTATTTCCATTCCAAAAAATCAACTGCCGTTAAGCGCTAAAGCGCCTTACCTGGTAGTAAGCAGTGACGCTACTTTTGATGGCGGGGACCAGTTTATACAGCTATCGCAGGCTGATGTGAACGGCGTTCCGAGCTATTCAACCAATATTGATCTTACTAATAACCAATACTTCACTTTCGCCAGCTTTGTGACCTCACCAGGTGGCGTGCAGGGCGAAAAACTGTGGGTGAAAGCAGATGCAGATGTACAGGTGAACAGCAGCAACCAGGTAGAGCAATGGCTGAACCAAAGTGGCCCGATGACTACTGAATTACGCGCCGCTCAACCAAGCCATACAAATCCGATCACTGCTTCGGCAGATATCATTCGTGATCCTAATGGTATTAACTTCAACCCGGCGGTTGACTTCACCGGTGTAACCGGCAAATCCCTGAAAGGAAACGACGCCATTAACTGGAACACTTCGGCAAACCTGAATATATTCTCTGTGAATAAGCCGGAGGGCGCCGGAAATCCACTACAGGGTATTTTTTCAACCAATGGTAGCTGGGTAGCAACAGGTTTTACAGGCAGGGGACTTTTGCTGAACAGCGGTAACTATGGTTTGGACGGTGCCGGATGTATTGTGGCGCAATCCACGCCTCCTTACGCAGGGCCCATCATCGCGAGAGGTGTTTATGTAAATGCTGCTAACGCCCTGAACGGAAGCACCTGGCTGAATGGCAAACAAAGTATCCTTGGTACCAACTGTGCACCGCAAGCAGATGGTTCTTTCTTCGAAGTAGGTGGTCGTACAGGAGACGATAATACCTACGATGGTCGCATCTTCAGCGGTAAGATCCCCGAAGTGATCGTTTACAAATCAGCGCTTACACCAACACAGGCACAACAGGTAGAATCATACCTCGGTGTTAAATATGGTATTACACTCGACCAATCAACCGCACAAAACTACCTGGCAACAGACGGTTCCGTGATTTGGAACGCTACTGCCAACAATACTTATAAAAACAACATCTTTGGTATAGGCCGTGATGACGCAGAAGGACTTGTACAAAAACAATCCCGCAGCGTACATACCGGTTCCATCCTTACTGCCGGCCTTCGTTCCATTGCTGCCACCAATACAGATAACACCAATACTTTTGGGGTGGATAAAAGTTACCTCCTGCTTGGTAGTAACAGCGCGGCACTCACCGTAACAGGCACAGATTTGCCAGTGGGCAGCTGTATCCCCGAACGCCTCACCCAGGAATGGAAAACGCAGTTCACCAATTACGATATCAGCAGCCAGCCACTCAGCCTGCAGTTCGACCTGAATGGTATTACTGTAAAAGGAACAGCCGCGAATGATTTCACCATCATGATCGATGAAGATGGTGACGGCAACTTTGCCACCGGTACGATAACCGAAATACCGGCTACCGGCTTTAACGGCGGTATCGTCAGCTTCGAAAACCTGGGTGCATTGAAAAACGGCGTGGTGTTTACGCTCGTCACCAGCCATCTTCAGCGCACTGCTAACCTGGTGCCGGACGCTGCTGTGAGAACAGTAGCAAACACTTGTATCGATAACGGTACGCTTTATTTCATTGACCCGGCTGACGCCAATAAATACATTGCTTCCATTGCCCTCAACGGCAACACCATGGATGTAACCAAACTCTCTGCACTGGTAGATGTGAACAGGGATATGAATGCAGCGCTGGGCAAAAACAGCGGTACCGATTATGGCACGCAGTTAATGCGCCGGCTGGTGCAAATCAGTTATACAGGAGCCAACCTGACTCAGAACGGTGGCATTACACTCCGCCTCTTCTGGAATCCTGCGGAAAGAACCAATGCAGAAAATATGCTCTCCGGCACCCGCGGGGTTACAGGTACACAACGCTGGGCATGGTTCAAACATACCGGCGATATTACCGCTACCCTGGCCGACCTGGCCCCTGAAGGACTGGCCAATATTACTGAGCTGACACCTTCGGCTACCGGTCAACAGGATGGCGTAGAATACGTTGAATTCAGCGGCATTCAGAACTTCTCTACTTTCGGCGGCTTGACTGCAGTGAATCAAACGCTGGCCATCACCAAAGGACAGGACGGTGCAGAAGGCACACAGAACGGTTCCTTCAAAATCAGTTTGCCCGGAGCCATCACAGCAACCGAAGATATCAATGTCAACTATACCGTGACCGGCACCGCGGCTAACGGTGCTGACTATACGACGCTCACCGGTACTGTTACTTTCCCGGCCGGCAGCAATAATATATCCCTGCCGGTAACCGTGACTGATGACAACATCCTCGAAGTAACAGAAAATACGACCGTTACCCTGAACGGCGCCTTCGGCACTGTCAGTGGTAATCCTTATAATATCAGCAGCACACAATCAGCGGCTACGCTGAATATAGCTGACAACGACAGCAACAACCCTGCTAAAACAACAGTAGGCGTTATCTGGAGCAGCGACGCCAAAGAACCTATCACCAACGGCGCCTTCAATATCAGTCTGCCTGCCGGTGTAACTTCATCCGAAGACATTACCGTTAACTATTCCATTGCAGGTACCGCCACACCAGGCGCAGATTACGCTCCGTTAAGCGGATCAGTAGTGATCCCGGCAGGGCAGGGCGGTGTAATGTTACCGGTAGTAGTGAGCGATGATCAGCTGCTGGAAAAACCGGAAACAGTTATTGTAGGCATCACAGGCGGCAGCTCAACCAATTTTACGCTGACTCCCCGTGCCGGTGCTATTAACGCCACGGTAAATATTATTGACGATGAAAACGTACCGGCTAATCTCGTACTGAGCGTAGCCAAAACGGCAGACGCAGCGGAACCGGCCACCAACGGCGGGTTTACCATCAGTTTGCCGGCTAATGTAATTTCTACAGAAGACATCAACGTCAACTACACAGTAGGCGGTACAGCCACAGGTGGGTCTGATTACACTACCCTTGCCGGTACTGTTACTATACCGGCCGGTCAACCCAGTGTAGCCCTGCCCGTTGCCGTCACCGACGACCAGGTAATTGAAAATACAGAAACCGTGTTGGTAACGCTTACCGGAGGCACCAGCGCCAGCTTTAACTATACGGCCAGCACTACCAATGGCAGCGCTTCACTGGATATAGCCGATAATGATAATACAGCCGTCAACCGCGTACTGAGCATCAGTAAAACAACTGATGCGGCGGAACCATCCACCAATGGAGCCTTCAGCATTAGTTTGCCTGCCGGCATCACTGCATCAGAGGATATAACCATAACCTATACACCCACCGGTACCGCCGGCAGTGGTACAGATTACACTGCCCTGGGCACGACTGTTGTGCTCCCCGCCGGACAGAACAGCGTATCCTTACCGCTCACCGTTGCTGATGATAAGATCATAGAAAACACAGAAACTGTTATAGCAACGGTGACCGGTGGTACCAGCACCAGCTTTGCCTTCACGGTCAGCAGCACTAATGGCAGCGCTACAGCAAACATCGCCGATGATGATAACACCGCTGCTAACCGCGTTTTAGGTGTAAGAAATGCGGGTGGCGACGCTTCCGAGCCAGCCACCAACGGCGCGTTTAAGATCGGTCTGCCTACAGGTATCACTTCTTCAGAACCTGTTAACGTAACTTATACCATCAGCGGCACCGCTATTAACGGTACCGACTATACTACACTTACCGGCTCAGTGGTAATCCCTGTTGGCCAGGACAGCGTACTTGTGCCGGTAGTGGTGGCAGATGATAAATTGCTGGAAACCACCGAAACGGTTGTACTCACCCTGACAGGTGGTACATCACCCAGCTTTGCTTTCACGGCCAGCCCTACTAATGGTAATGCTACCGTAAATATTTTAGATGATGATAACAACCCGGCCAACCGTGTGTTGAGCATCACTAAAACCAATGATGGTGCTGAACCGGCAACAAATGCTGCGTTCAGTATCAGTTTGCCTGCAGGCATTTTGCCATCTGAAGATATTACCGTGAACTATTCCATAGCCGGTACTGCTACCGGCGGTACGGACTATACTGCATTAAGCGGTACGGTAACGATCCCGGCAGGACAAAACAGTATCGCATTGCCTGTAAATGTGATAAACGACCAGGTAATAGAAGGTACCGAAACAGTGGTATTAACGCTTACCGGTGGTACTTCCGCTAATTTTAATTATACCGCCAGCACCACAAACGGTAATGCGTCTGCTAATATTACAGATGACGATAACACCGCTGCCAACCGCATACTTAGTATCAGTAATACTGCCAATGCAGCAGAACCGGCTGTCAATGGCACCTTCGCTGTGAATCTGCCAAGTGGGGTAACGGCTTCGGAAAATATCACCGTGAACTACACCATAGCTGGTACGGCCATTGCAGGCACCGACTACACCACGCTTACCGGTACCGCAACGATACCTGCTGGTCAGCCAGGTGTTACCATAACAGTGCCGGTGATCGACGACCAAATCATAGAAAATACAGAAACAGTAACAGCTACCCTCACCGGTGGCGCCAGCACCAGCTTCAATTTTACAGCATCCTCCACAGCCGCATCTGCTACCGTAAATATTGCAGATGACGACAATACACCGACTAACCGTACCGTACTCGTGGAACTTGTGAGAGACGGCGCTGAAGGTGGCGCTAGTATCAGGTTTAATTTCCGTCTCCCTACGGGAATCAGTTCTTCGGAACCTGTAACGATCAATTACACAGTAGGCGGTACTGCTGTTAAAGGCACGGATTATAACGGTATCACGCCGGCGCATTTCAGCGGTGTGGCCACGATTTCAGCCGGTGGTACAGGTGGAACGGCCATTGTTGCCAATGTGGTAGATGACCAGATCATAGAAGGTACTGAAACAGTGGTGATCACTATCACCAATGCTTCTTCTCCGAGCTTTGCCTTTACGCCAGATCCGGCTGCCGGCAGCGCTACCGGTAACATCATTGATAATGATGACCTGGCAGCGAACCGCGTGCTTTCGATCACTAAAACGGCCGATGCAGCAGAAGCGGGTACAAACGGCGCTTTCCGCGTTAGCTTGCCTACCGGTATTACGATTGCTCAGCCTATTACGGTGAACTACACCGTGGCTGGTACAGCTACCGGGGGTACAGACTACGCCAGCCTGAGTGGCACCCTTACCATTCCCGCAGGAACAAACAATGTGGCACTGCCGGTGAATGTGATCGACGATAAACTCATTGAAAATACAGAGACCGTTTTAGTAACTATCACCGGTGGCACAGCAGGATCACTGGTCTTCACGCCAAGCACCACAGATGGTGATGAAACGATCGATATCGCTGATGATGATAATACAACAGGGAATCGTGTGCTCAGCATCGTGAAACTGTCCGATCTCGAAGAACCTTCCACTAACGGCGGCTTCAGGATCAGTTTACCGGCACTGATAAGGTCATCAGAACCGGTAACAGTTAGCTACGCAGTTACTGGTACTGGTACCAATGGTACAGACTATGCCACCCTAAGTGGTAGTGTAGTACTGCCTGCAGGTCAGAACAGCGTACTTATTTCTGCAGATGTATTGGATGATCAGATTATAGAGGGTACAGAAACAGTGATTGCCACTATTACAAGTGGCGCCAGCACGAGCTTCGCCTTCACTGCCAGCACTACCAATAATAGTGCTTCGGCTGATATCCTGGATGATGATAACGTTGCTACCAACCAGGTATTGAGCGTGGTGAACGGCGGCGATGCATCAGAACCAGGTACTAACGGCGCCTTTACTATCAGCCTGCCTGCGGGCTACACCGCAGCTGCGCCTGTTACCGTAAGCTACACGGTAGCGGGTACTGCCACAAGCGGCACAGACTATACTGCGCTAACTGGCTCAGTAATCCTGCCTGCCGGACAAAACAGTGTATCCGTACCCGTGAGTGTGATTAATGACCAGATTGTAGAGAACACCGAAACGGTGATTATGACCCTCACAGGCGGCACCGGCGCGGGTATTACTTACACCGCCAGCACTACTAATACTACGGCTACTGTAAATATTACAGATGATGAAAACGCCGCGGCCAACCGTGTGCTGAGTGTTACCAACACCGGCAATGCGGCAGAACCAGGTACCAACGGGGCGTTTACGATAAGTTTACCTACCGGTATAGTACCATCTGAAGACATCAACGTCACCTATACGATCGGTGGTACAGCCACAGGTGGCACTGATTACACCGCACTTACCGGCACTGTTACCATCCCTGCCGGACAGAATAGTGTAGCCGTTCCCGTAACCGTGATCAATGATCAGATAATAGAGGGTACGGAAACAGTAATCCTTACCGTTAGCAGCGGCGCCAGCAGCAATTTTGCATATACTGCCAGCACCACCAACGGTAATGCCACTGTGAACATCACCGACGATGATAATACTGCTGCCAACCAGGTGCTCGCTGTTACCAAAACAGCCGATGCCGCAGAACCTGCTACCAATGGCAGCTTTAGCATCCACCTGCCGGCAGGCATCACCGCCGCCAGGGATATCCAGGTAACTTATACGGTAGCCGGTGGTACCGCTACCCCTGGTACAGATTACCGGGCTATTACCGGTACTATCACCATACCTGCGGGTCAAAACAGTGTATCCGTTCCCGTTACTGTGATAGATAATAACGTGATAGAGCCGGATGAAACCGTGATCCTGAATATCACAGGAGGCAACGATACACAATTCGCTTATACCGTAGCAGGTGGCGGAGGTTCCGCTACCGTGATTATCACGGATAATGATCATGCTGCCAACAGCAACATTGTGCTGCTCACCAAAGTATCCGACGCTATAGAAGGCGGTACAAACGGTCAGTACAGGATTTCCCTGCCACCGGGCGTTACCAGCTCCGAGGATGTGGTAGTTACCTTTACCCTGGGTGGAACAGCCATTAATACAACGGACTACAATTTATTGGGCCTGTCTGGTGGGAATATTGTTATTCCGGCCGGCGCCAATGAAGTATTTATAGATGTCAATGCCGGTAATGATGGTCTTATTGAGGGACCTGAAACGGTAGTATTGACCCTTACAAATGCTGCCTCCACCAGTTATCCGTTTACCATCGACCCATCAGGTAATGGAGCGGTAGTAAATATTATAGACGCCAATGCGGCCAGCAGCACGCCGATACAGGTAATTAGCGGCAGCAACGCAGCTGAACCGGCCACCAATGGCTCCTTCACAGTGAAGCTGGCAGGTGTGGCCACTTCCGCATGGCCTGTTACGGTAGGTTACCGCGTATCCGGTACCGCTGTATCCGGCGTAGACTACGAGGCGCTGGGCACTATCGTGATCCCGGCTAATACTAACAGCATAGCGGTACCACTCAAAGTACTTGATGATAAGATCATTGAGCTTACCGAAACAATGACGATTACGCTTCTGTCGGGCAGTGCAACAGATGGAGGCGGTAATGCCTTTATCTTCCCGCCGGATCCTGCTAACAATGATGTTACTGTAAACATCGCGGATAACGATGCCACTGCGGCCAACCAGGTATTGAAAGTAGTGAAGACCAACGACGCCGCAGAACCATCCACCAATGGCGCTTATACGGTAAGTTTGCCTGCCGGTTATACCTCCGCGGCTAATACCACGCTGAGCTATACCATGACCGGTACTGCGGTCCGTAATACCGATTACACGATCTTTACCATCACGCTTCCGGCTAATACCAACAGCATTACCCTGCCGCTGTTTGTTACAGACGACAAGATCATCGAGAATACGGAAACGGCTATACTGAACCTCAACGGTGGTACAGACGGAAACGCATTTACCTACACTGCAGATCCGGCTGGCAACAATGCCACCCTAAATATCGCCGACGATGATAATACCAATACCAATAAAGTATTACTGGTAACTAACAGCGGGGATGGCGCGGAACCAGGCACAAATGGAGAATTTACCATTAGCCTGCCCGCCGGTTACAAATCGTCGGAAGACATTACCGTCAACTATACCGTAGCCGGTACGGCTACTGCCGGTACTGACTATACCAGTTTGCCAGGTTCAGTAGTGATACCAGCCGGTCAGCAGAGCATTACTGTACCCGTAACTGTAACCGATGACCAGATCATCGAAGGTACAGAAACCGTAGTGCTTACCGTGACAGGTGGCGCCAGCACCAGCTTCGCGTTTACGCCTTCAAGCGGTAACAGTACCGCTACGGTGAACATCGCTGATAACGACAACACAGCAGCGAACCAGGTTCTCAGCATCACTAAAACAACAGATGCTGCCGAACCAGCCACCAATGGTGCATTCAGCATTAGTCTGCCTGCTAATATTAAATCAGCTCAACCGGTAACCGTAAATTATACCATCACAGGTACCGCCGTTAACGGAACAGATTATACTACCCTCTCCGGCTCCGTTGTATTGCCTGCCGGCCAGAACAATGTGGCTGTACCGCTGACCGTTACTGACGATAAGATCATAGAAGGCACTGAAAACGTAACACTCACGTTGACAGGCGGCGCATCACCGGCCTTTACGTTCACTGCCAGCACTACCAATGGTAATGCCAGTGCAGATATTACAGATGATGATGGCACTGCCGCTAACCTTGTGCTCAGCGTTGACAAAACAAAAGATGCCGCCGAACCGGGTACTAACGGTTCATTCCGTATCAGTTTACCAACAGGTTATACTGCATCAGCACCTGTTACCGTAAACTATAATATTACCGGTACTGCCATCGCCGGCACCGACTATACTGCCCTTGCCGGTACAGTGATCATACCAGCCGGACAAAACAGTGTATCCGTACCAGTGAATGTAAAAGACGACCAGATCATTGAAACAACAGAAACAGTTATCATGACGCTCACCGGCGGGACTGGCGGCGGCTTCACCTATACTGCCAGCACCACTAATGGCAACGCCACCGTGAATATCGGGGACGATGACAGTACACCTGGTAACCTGGTGTTGAGCGTGATCAGAACGGCCGATGCAGCAGAACCATCTACAAACGGCGAGTTTATGATCAGTCTGCCCACCGGCGTTACGGTAGGAGAAAATGTAACTGTAAATTATACAATCACCGGTACCGCCCTGAATGGTACTGACTATACAACACTCACCGGTACAGTATTGCTCCCTGCCGGTCAAAATCGTGTAGCCGTACCTGTTACAGTAACGGATGATAAGATCATAGAAGGAAAAGAAACGGTGATCATGACATTGAGCAACACCGCCAGTGCCAACTTCAACTTCACAGCGAGCACCACCAATGGCAGTGCTTCCATGGAAATTGAAGACGACGATAATTCACCGGCTGCTCTTGTGCTGAACATTACTAAAACCACAGATGGGGCAGAGCCGTCCACAAACGCTGCATTCAATATCAGCCTGCCTGTTGGATACACCGCATCCCAGGATATTACGGTGAACTATACCGTAGCCGGTACCGCCACGAGTGGCGCCGACTACAACGCTATCGCAAACTCCATTGTACTGCCTGCGGGTCAGAATAGTGTAAGTTTACCGGTAGTAGTGAAAGATGACAAGATCATTGAGACGACTGAAACCGTAATCGTGACATTGACAGGTGGCGCCAGCACCAGCTTCACCCTTACGCCGGACGCCAGCAACGGCAGCGCTACCGCGAATATTACTGATGATGAAGCCTTAAACCCTGCTAACCTGGTGTTGGGTATTACTCAAACTGCCGACGGAGCTGAACCTGCTACCAACGGCGCCTTCAGCGTAGGTTTGCCTGCAGGTATCACGGCCGCAGAAGATATCACCGTAAACTATACTATTGCAGGTACCGCCACCGCGGGTGCTGACTATGTAGCTTTAAGCGGCACAGTACTGATCCCGGCAGGGCAGAATAGTGTAGCTGTTCCTGTTACCGTAAGCGATGACCAGATCATAGAGCCTACAGAAACAGTGATCGCAACCCTTGCAGGTGGATCTTCTGCCAGCTTTACTTTCACCGGTACCGGCAATGCTACCGTGAATATTACAGACAATGATGACGTGGCCGCTAACCGGGTGCTGAGTGTAACCAAAACAGGCGATGCCGCAGAACCGGTTACCAACGGTACCTTCAAGGTTAGTTTGCCGGCAGGATATACCGCGTCGGAAGATATCACGGTCACTTATACCACTACAGGCACCGCTATCAGTGGTACCGACTATACTGCCCTTAGCGGCACCGTGGTGATCCCGGCAGGACAAAACAGCGTGGCGGTTTCAGTACCGGTGCTGGACGACCAGCTGATAGAAAGCACTGAAACCGTGATCATGACGATCAATGGCGGTACTTCTGCCAGCTTTACATTCACCGGTGGTGGAGCCGACACGGTGAATATTACTGACAATGATGATACCCCAGCTAACCGTGTGCTGAGTGTGGTGAAAACCACCGACGCCGCAGAACCGGGCACAGATGGTACATTTACCATCAGCCTGCCTGCAGGTATCACCGCAGCGGAAGATATCACCGTACATTATACCACCGGCGGTACCGCCATCAGCGCAACAGATTATACCGCGTTGAGTGGCTCCGTACTCATCCCTGCCGGTCAGAACAGCGTAACAGTAACAGTTCCGGTGATCAACGACCAGGTAATTGAAACCACTGAAACGGTGATGCTGACGCTTACAAACGGAACAAGCACCAATTTCAACTTCACTGCCAGCACTACAAGCGGTAATGCAACGGTAAATATTGCCGATGATGACAACATTCCGGCTAACCTGGTTGTGAACGTAACGAACCCTGTGAATGGAGCAGAACCTGCTACCAATGGCAACTTTACGGTTGGTTTACCTTCGGGATATACCGCGTCGGAAGACATCACCGTTCACTACACCATAGGTGGCACCGCCACAGCTGGTGCAGATTACACCACCCTGGGAGGAACCGTGGTAATACCAGCCGGTCAGAATAGTGTACCGGTAGCCGTAAACGTGATCGACGACAAGGTGATAGAAAATACAGAAACAGTAATATTAACGGCCACAGGAGCTACATCCACCAGCTTTACGCTCGTGGCAAGCGGTACCAGCGGCAATGCCACCGTGAATATCGCAGATGACGATAACACCGCGGCTAACCGGGTACTGAGCGTAAACAATGCAGGCGATGCAGCAGAACCAGCCACAAATGGCAGCTTTACCATCAGTTTGCCTGGAGGGGTAACCTCGGCCGAAGATATTACCGTGAATTATACCATTGCAGGTACTGCCGTGAGCGGAACCGACTACACTGCCCTCAGCGGTACCGTAGTGATTCCGGCCGGACAAAATAGTGTAGCCGTACCAGTGAGTGTGATCAACGACCAGATCATTGAAGGCACGGAAACGGTGATCCTTACCTTGACAGGCGGTACTTCTACCAGCTTCAACTTCACTGCCAGCACTACCAATGGTAATGCTACTGTAAATATTAACGACGACGATGATATTGCGGCGAATCGTGTGTTGCTCGTCAGCAGAACAGCCGACGGCGCAGAACCGGCTACCAATGGTAACTTCAATGTAAGTCTGCCTGCCGGTATCACCGCTGCCGAAAATATCACGGTGAACTACACCATTGCCGGCACGGCAATAAATGGTACCGATTATGCTAACCTCACCGGTTCAGTAATCATACCTGCCGGCCAGAACAGTGTAGCCGTACCGGTAACCGTAACAGACGATCAGATCATTGAAAACACTGAAACGGTGATCATGACGCTGACAGGGGGTACATCTACCAGCTTTGTATTCACCCCAAGCACTACCAGCGGCAACGCTACCGTGAATATTGCGGATAACGATGATTCGGCTGTCAACCGCGTACTGTCAGTTACCAACACCGCAGATGGCGCAGAACCGGCTACCAATGGCAGCTTCAACATTAGTTTGCCAACAGGTGTTACTTCGTCTGAAGATATCACTGTTAACTACACCATCGCCGGAACTGCCACTGCCGGTACAGACTATACTGCCCTCACCGGCACCGTAGTGATCCCGGCGGGTCAGAATAGTATAGCCGTACCAGTTACTGTAACCGACGACAAGGTGATTGAAAATACAGAAACCGTACTGTTAACGCTGACTGGCGGAACCTCTGCCAGCTTTACTTTCGCAGCACACGCCACCAACGGTAACGCTGCTGTGAATATTACCGACAATGATAACATTCCGGCTAACCGGGTACTCAGCGTGGTAAAAACTGCCGACGCATCAGAACCAGCTACAGCCGGAACATTTACCGTTAGTTTGCCTGCTGGTATTACCGTATCAGAGAACGTTACCGTAAACTATACGATCGCCGGCACCGCCACCTCAGGGGTTGATTACACTGCGCTCAGCACGTCGGTAGTGATCCCTGCCGGTCAGAACAGCGTGACTATCCAGGTACCGGTGATAGATGATAAGCTGATAGAAAATACGGAAACAGTTGTGATGACACTCACCGGCGGCAGTTCGGCAAACTTTGCCTTCACCGGCAATGGCAATGCTACCGTAAACATACAGGATGATGATGACATCGCGGCGAATCGTATACTTACAGTAACCGCTACCAAAAATGCCGCAGAACCAGGCACCAATGGTGAGTTCACCATTAGTCTGCCTGCAGGTATTACTGCATCAGAGGCCATTACAGTAACCTACACCACCGGTGGCACCGCTACCAGCGGATCAGACTATACCGCTCTTAGCGGAACAGTTATCATCCCTGCCGGTCAAAATAACGTGACTATCCCTGTACCTGTGATCAATGACCAGATCCTGGAAAATACAGAAACAGTAGGTATGACCATCACAGGTGGTATTTCTACCAGCTTCACCTTCACCGGCGGTGGTACTGCTACCGTGAATATCACAGATGATGAGAACACAGCGGCTAACCGCACGCTCAGCATTGTGAAAACGGCAGATGGAGCAGAGCCGTCTACAAACGGTAGTTTCACCATCAGTCTCCCTGCCGGCATTGTTACATCAGAAGCCATCCAGGTAAACTATACCGTTGCAGGTACAGCTACCAGCGGCACTGACTATACTGCCATCACAGGAAGCATTACTATCCCTACCGGTCAGAACAGCGTGCAGGTACCGGTTACCGTAACAGATGACCAGTTGATTGAGAATACGGAAACGGTGATCATGACGCTGAACGGTGGTACCTCCACCAGCTTTACTTTCACGGGTGCAGGTAATGCTACTGTGAATATTACAGATAATGAAAACATAGCGGCCAACCGGGTACTGACGGTAACTAAAGTAACAGATGCTTCAGAACCGGCTACCAACGGCGGATTTAAGATCAGTCTGCCTGCGGGTATCGCTTCTTCCGAAAACATCACGGTGAACTATACCATCAGCGGTACAGCCACCAGCGGAGCCGATTATGCAGCCATCACCGGGGTTATCACTATCCCTGCAGGTCAGAATAGTGTAAGCGTACCAGTAACGGTAATGGATGATCAGCTGATAGAGAACACAGAAACGGTGATCGTGACGCTGAACGGTGGTACAGCTGCCAGCTTTACTTTCACGGGTGCAGGTAATGCTACTGTGAATATTACAGATGATGAAAACACCGCGCTTAACCGTACACTGACTGTTACCAAAACATCCGATGCATCAGAACCAGCTACCAACGGAGGATTTAAAGTAAGTCTGCCTGCCGGTATCGCTTCTTCTGAAGATGTTACAGTAAACTATACCATCAGCGGTACCGCTACCAGCGGTATGGATTATACCGCCATCACCGGTACCATCACTATTCCTGCCGGTCAGAACAGCGTGAATATCCCGGTAACCGTAATAGATGACAAGTTGATTGAGAATACTGAAACCGTGATCATGACGTTGAATGGCGGTACTTCTGCCAGCTTCAGCTTCACAGGTACGGGTAACGCCACCGTAAACATCACCGACGATGAGGGCGATCCGGCCAACAGGGTGCTGACCGTAGTGAAAACTACAGATGCGGCAGAACCAGGTACCAACGGTCAGTTTACGATCAGTTTGCCGGTAGGTATTGTATCTGCTGAGGATATCACGGTTAATTACACCATCGGTGGCACCGCTACCGCAGGCACTGATTACGCTGCCATCACCGGCGCGGTCACTATCCCTGCCGGTCAGAACAGCGTGAATGTGCCGGTAACCGTAATAGACGATCAGCTGATTGAGCATACAGAAACCGTGATCATGACACTGGCGGGTGGCGCATCCACCAGCTTCACCTTCACTGGCACCGGCAACGCTACCGTGAATATTGCAGATGATGAAGATACGCCTGCTAACAGGGTATTGAACATCGTGAAAACAGCAGACGCAGCAGAGCCGGGCACTAACGGTGCATTTAAAATCAGCCTGCCATCAGGCATCGCTTCTTCCGAAGACATTACAGTAAACTATACGATTAGCGGTACCGCTACCAGCGGCGCAGATTATGCAGCCATTACCGGAACCATCACTATCCCTGCAGGACAGAATAGTGTAACCGTTCCCGTAACCGTAACCGACGATAAGATCATTGAAGTCACTGAAACAGTGATCATGACATTAAACGGCGGTACATCCAGCGGCTTCAACTTCACGGGCACCGGTAACGCTACTGTAAATATCACCGATGATGAAAGCATCACGCCGGCAAGCATGGCGCTGACCATCACCAAAGATGCAGATGGTGCAGAACCAGCTACCAATGGCGGCTTTAAGGTGAGTCTGCCAACAGGTATCACATCATCAGAAGATATCACCGTTAACTACAGCGTAACCGGTACCGCCACTGCCGGAGCCGACTATACCGCCCTTACCGGCACTGTAGTCATCCCGGCCGGTCAGAATAGTGTATCCGTTCCCGTAGTAGTAACAGACGATAAGGTGATAGAAGTTACGGAAACAGTAATAGCTACGCTGAATGGCGGTACTTCTGCCAACTTCAGCTTCACCGGCAATGGTAACGCTACTGTAAACATTACCGATGATGAAAGCATCACACCAGCCAGCCTGGTGCTGACGGTGAGCAAAGATACCGACGGTGCAGAACCGGCTACCAACGGCGCGTTTAAATTGAGTCTGCCTGCAGGTATCACTTCATCTGAAGCGATCACAGTGAATTATACCATAGCCGGCACGGCTACTGCAAATGCAGACTACAACGCCCTCACCGGCACCGTTACAATTCCGGCCGGACAAAACAGTATCACGATACCGGTAACAGTAATGGATGATAAAGTGATAGAAGGTACGGAAACGGTGGTCCTCACATTGACCGGCGCCAGCTCTGCTAACTTCACTTTCACTGCCTCCAATAATGCTACCGTGAATATTACGGATGATGAAAGTAACCTGGTACTGAACGTTACCAAAAATGCAGACGGTGCAGAACCGACTACTAATGGCAGCTTCGCTATCAGTTTGCCAACAGGTGTTACTGCCGCGGTAGACATCACCGCTAAATACACTATAACAGGTACCGCCACAGCGGGTGCTGACTACACTGCCCTCACTGGTACCGTAGTGATCCCCGCAGGCCAGAACAGTGTAACCGTTCCCGTAGCCGTAACCGATGATCAGCTGATCGAAGGAAACGAAACCGTGATCATCACCGGAAACGGTGGTACCGCTACAGGCCTTGTATTCACGCCGGGTACCAGCAATACGGTTACCGTGAACATAGCAGATGATGATGACAAAAACCTGGATCTGGTTATCAACGCCACCCAGCCAAATGCGGCAGAACCATCTACCGCAGGCGCCTTCACGATCAGTTTGGCCAGCGGCAAAATACCTGAAACAGATATCACCGTTACCTACACTATAGCAGGTACCGCCACCGCCGGCGATGACTATACCGCCCTCACCGGCACTGTAGTGATCCCAGCAGGCAAGAACAGTGTAGTAGTACCGGTAACAGTTGCAGATGATGACCTGATAGAACCGGCCGAAACAGTGGTGCTCAAGGTTACAGGAGGTCAGTCGGCCGGCATGAATTACACCGTGGGTACTAACAACACCGCCACCGTAAATATTGCAGACGACGATAACACGAACCTGAACCTGGTGGTTACCGCCAGCAAACCGGATGCTACTGAACCAGGCGTCAACGGTGCATTCACCATCAGCCTGGCCAGCGGCAAACGCACGGCAGCACCTATTACCGTACAATACATGATAGGTGGCACCGCCACACCGGATGCTGACTACAGGGCTATTACCGGCACCATCACCATCCCGGCAGGCGCCAGCAGTGTAACCGTTCCCGTGAGTGTGCTGGACGACAGCGAAGTGGAATCTCCGGAAACAGTGCTGTTCATGCTGACCGGTGGAACATCTGCCAACTACACGTTCACCGCAGGCGCTCCTAAAGATGCTACCGTAACTATTACAGATACCGATAAACTGGCCGGCGACCTGGTTGTGACCAAAGAGATTGTTGCACCGGCAACAGGACCATACCGTATGGGACAAAGCCTTACCTACCGTATCACGGTGAAGAATACAGGCAACATACCGGTGACCAGCGTAAAAGCAGAAGACCACCTGCCGGTACAACTGGATGTGCCTACTCATACTTCTGCAGAAAAAGGAGAAGTGGTAGTAACACCGGCTACTAAACTGGTAGAATGGAATATCGGCGACCTGGCAGCCGGCGCTACTGTACAGATGACGCTGACAGCACGTGTGATAGAAGGCGGACAACTGGTCAATGAAGCTACGGCTTATAGTACCAACATGCCGGATGCCGACAGCTCCAATAACGTGGCGGTATCTACGGTCGGAATAGAAGGATCAGACCTGTCGTTCCCGAACGTGATCACACCGAATGGCGATGGTAAGAATGAAAGGTTTATCATCGGCGGACTGGAAAAATACCCGGGATCTGCGATATACATCTTCAACCGCTGGGGCGGACAGGTGTACCAGTCGAAGGATTACCGCAACGATTGGGATGGTTCTAACCTGAACGAAAGCACTTACTACTATATACTGGAAGTAAGGAAACCTGACGGAATCAAGAAGTATAAGGGCTGGATAACAATACTGCGGTAAAAGACAATAATTATATCTGCTACAAAAAACGTGTAAAAGATGCAAACAGTACTCAGAGCGGGAATAATGGTGATGTTGCTGGTAATAGGTATGCGCGGAGTGGCGCAACAGAACATACAGTTCAGCCAGTACGTGTTCAATGGGTTAAGTATTAACCCAGCCTATGCAGGCTATAAGGAAGACCTGTATTTGAACACCGTTTACCGCCATCAGTGGGCCGGGTTTCCCGGTGCGCCCCGCACAGGCGGTGTGTCGATCGATGGAGTAACAGCCGCCAGTGACAACAAGGTGGGGTTGGGGTTGCAAATGATGTTTGATAAACTGGGTCCACAGGATGCCTTATCGCTCTATGGCTCTTATTCCTACCGGATTCCACTGGATGATGAAGGCACACGCAGGCTTTGTTTTGGTATAGGCGGTGGCGTTACCCAGTACTCCATTGACGGTACGGCGCTGCAATACATCGATAACGAGGATGCCGCCCTGCCGCTGGGCAAAAAGAGTGTGTGGGTGCCGGATGCACGTTTCGGTGTGTACTATTATACCAACCGCTTTTATGCAGGGGCTTCTATTATGGACCTGTTTTCTCTCTATACCGATGCTTCTCGTTACAACTGGAAAGGAAACAACTATGCTACCATCCGCAAAACACAGCACCTGTATATTACTACAGGTGCTATGTTTCCGCTGAGCGAGAATTTACAGCTAAAGCCCTCGATCCTTATCAAGGAAGATTTTAAAGGTCCTACTAACGTAGACATTAACGCCTTCCTGCTGATCGGTGAAAAGCTGTGGGTTGGCGGCTCTTACCGCACCGGTGTGGGCCTGTGGAACAAAACCGCTTTGCAGAAGGACCTGAGCGAGCTGGATGCTGCCAGCATCATGGTGGAATTTTATGCTACGGAAAAGCTGCGCATAGGGTATTCTTACGATCTTAGCATCAACAAAATGGCAGGTTACCAGGGAGGATCACATGAAATATCACTGGGCTTTTTATTCCCTTCCAAAAAGTTCATTGTACAAAGCCCCAGGTATTTTTAAACACTTAGTTACTACCGTATGATACGTTGTTCTATAACTACCGTTTTGCTAACCTTTTTGATGAGCTCCCGGTTGTATGGCCAGGAACAGAAAAGCCTGTCGCAGTTGGCTGGTGAAGCTTATGAGAGACAGGAATATGCTGAAGCAGGAGCCCTCTATAACAGGATTGCCCGTCTTAAGGGAGATAAGATGAAGATGGACCAGCTGATGAAAATGGCGCACAGTTACCAGGAAATTGGTTACTACAGGGAGGCGGCAGATGTGTATCGCCAGATCATCAGTCGCCCGGATCATCCTGCCATGGCTTATTTTGCTTATGGAGATGCACTTCGTCAACGGGAGCTGTATAATGAAGCCAAACAGCAGTATGCGTTGTTTACCACCTCTGATGCGGACAGTCTTAAGTTAAAAGAGATTGCCCTGCGTGGCTGCGACAGCGCCATGGTATGGAGCAAACAGGGAGCCCCGGTACAATTGAAACCTGTTAAGGAGCTGAACACTTATGGCTCCGACCTTGTAAGCGGGGTAGTACAGAAAGGCTTGTTGCTCATGTCAACCGGGTATCGCTCCATGGCGCTGAATGGTGGGTCGCAGTCAAATCCGCCTATCGATAAACGCACCGAGCAGCCTTATTACAAAGCATACATTTACCAGCAATATTCCATTGGTAATGCTACTATGTACCTGGAGGAGCTGACGCCTGCGCTGCTGGGCAATTATGATTATCATATTGGCCCGGTATGTCTTAACAAAACAGAAGATACGCTGTATGCCACTATCAATATACAGGGAAAGAAGATGCCCGTTACCGGCAAAGGCGCGGTGAATGGTATCCGCCGGTTAGAGATTTACCAATCCGTAAAAAAAGATGATAAATGGCAACCGCTGGTATTATTACCCGGCGTCAACGTGCCAGGATATTCTTCCGGTCATGCGGTGCTGAGTACAGGCGGCGATATATTGTATTTTGTATCTGACCGTCCCGGCGGGCAGGGGCAAACAGACCTGTGGTACTCGGAAAAACAGGCGGATGGCGCCTGGGGAGCGCCGGTCAACTGTGGTAGCCAGGTAAACACGGTGGCTGCAGAAACCTTCCCTACGGTTAATGAAGACGGCATTCTTTATTTCTCCAGCAAAGGATACGCAGGAATGGGTGGTTATGATATTTACCGGGTAAAAGGAGGGAAGTCCAGCTGGGAAACACCGGAGAACATGAAGCTGCCTTTTAACTCCGGGGCAGACGATATTGGGCTGATACTAAAACGCAATGGCTATGAAGGCTACCTGGCCTCTAACAAACAGGGGGGCATGGGCAGGGATGATATCTACTATTTCTCGGACCCTGATTATTTTACACGGGTTAACGGTAACGGGAATACGGTGCCGGAAACAAACCACAATGTACCACCGGTAGCCGGCCAACCATCGGCCCCGGTTAAACAACCACACACGCCGGAAGACGAAGCCGATAAAAAGCAGCTGGAAGAATGGAAGTTCTTATACGATTATAACAGTACATCATTGCTCACGGAATCCCGCAGGATTCTTGACCAGGTGGCGGCGATATTGAAACGTCATCCTGATTGGAGGATTGTAGTGGCTTCGTTTGCTGATAACCGCGGCTCCGATCAGTATAACACCGATCTGTCGGCCTTACGTTGTTATGCGGTGATAGATTACCTCGTTAATAAGGGTGTTGATCCTAAACGTCTTTACTACAGCAATAAAGGGGAAAGCAACCCCGTAAACGGTTGTAAAGATGGGGTGCCATGCAGCGAAGCGGATTATAAACAGAACAGGCGTTCCGAACTGCGGGTAAAATGGTAAACAGGTTAAAGTTCCAGATACGTTATTAGTCAGGTCGGTTTTTTTTTATCATAGAGGGATCAATAACAATCAAGGCCCGTGATTTATCACGGGCTTTTTGATTGTTATTGATCCCTGTTTTAAGTCAATCGTAATTATTTTAGAAGATGAAATTGGTACTGAGGAAGTCGGAGCTGCGCTCATTCACGATATCCTCCAGCAGTTTTTTATTGGTATCATTCATTTTGGTGGCTACCAGTGAGCGGATGGAGAATGAACGTAAGGCATCATGTACAGAGAGCGTACCTTCTGCGCTGTCTTTCCGGCCGGTGAACGGGAACACATCTGGGCCGCGCTGGCATTGGCTGTTGATATTCACCCTGCTCACCTGGTTTACCAGGGGATCAATCAGTGAAGCCACTTCATCAGGATTGTTGCTGAAGATGCTTACCTGTTGGCCATGTGGCGACTCGATCAGGTAGTCGATGGTTTCTTCTATTTCATCATAAGGCACCACAGGAATCACCGGCCCGAATTGTTCTTCCCGGTACAGTTTCATTTTATTATTGACAGGGAATACTACTGCCGGGAATACGAATGATTCGTTGGTAACGCCGCCGTTTTCATTAACTACCGCTGCACCGTGTGCGATGGCATCGTCCAGTACTTCGCGGATATAGGCCGGCTTCCCCGGTTCCGCTACCGGCGTAAGTTGTACGCCCTTCTCCCATGGCATACCGAATTTCATTTTGCTGATGGAGGCGCTGAGCTGTGCATTAAATTCATGTACAATAGAACGATGTACAAATAATATTTTGATGGCGGTACAACGTTGACCATTATACGATAATGCGCCCAGGATACATTCATTTACGGCAGATGGTATATCGGCGTGTTGCGTGATGATAGCGGTATTTTTGGCATCCAGGCTGAGTACGGCCCTCAGGCGGTTCAGTTTAGGATGATGCTTACGCAGGTCGTTGGCCACTTTGCTGGAGCCAATAAAAGCCAGCACATTGATTTTACCGGTGGCCATAATACCCGGTATCACCGCTGCGCCACGGCCGTAGATGGTGTTCACCACACCTTTCGGAAACGATTCCATGAAGGCGCGTAACAGGGGGTAATGCACCAGGGTACCGTGTTTTGGTGGTTTGAAGAGAATGGTATTACCCATCAGCAAGGCAGGAATTAGGGTGGTGAAGGTTTCATTCAGCGGGTAGTTGAACGGCCCCATGCAAAGTACTATTCCCAGCGGCGAACGGCGGATCTGTGCAATGGTGCCTTCCTTGATTTCAAAACGGGAAGAGCTGCGGTCTATTTCCTTGAGCGCATCGATAGTGGCGTTGATATATTCTATGGTGCGGTCAAATTCCTTGACGGAGTCGGCATAGGATTTCCCGATTTCCCACATAATCAGTTTTACGATCAGGGCCCGTTGCTCTGTCATTTTGCGGGCAAATACCGTAAGACAGTTGATGCGTCCGTCCAGTCGCATAGTAGGCCATTCACCGCGGCCATTGTCGTACGCGGTAAGCGCTGCATTCAGCGCTTCAAACGCTTCCTTTTCTGTAGTCAGCGGGTAAGTGCCTATCAGTTTACGTTTCAGGCCATCCACAGTTGGAATGTTAACAGGAGAATATACCTCGCTTACCGGTCCGTCCCATTGCTTCATCTCCCCGTTTACCAGGTACTCGCGCTGATGAATTTCTGAAATACGGAACTCCTCCGGTATCTCCTTTTCTTCAACAAAGATTTTCTTTAGCTCATCTTGAAAACTCATGTGTTAAAATTTTATGTGTACAAATTACACAAAATAGATTGAATAATTTGTATAGAATATTTCGATGAGCATGTGGGGAAAATCTATCGGGCAAATACGGGGTATTGGAAGGCGGTAAAAATGAAGGAGGAATATGGCTAACTTTTTTATTTTCAATGATTAACCTTAGTTTTGCCCGATGTTTTTTTTCCGGAAGGAATTTTAAAAAAATGTGTGCGCATGCCCTTGATAAAAGTTTTGATCACTGTTAAAAGTTACCCTACTACGTCTTCCCATTATGATGAACAGGTGAGTATTGCCGGTTTTACGAAGGATGGTATTTTTATCAGGATATACCCCATTCCATTTACAAAGAAAACTTATGATGAACAATACCAGCTTTATGATTGGATAGAGATGGACCTGGTGCGGAGCACCACGGATTTCAGGTTGGACACTTTCAGACCTGTAACGGTGGATGCGCCGGTAAAGAAAACAGGCCATCTTGGTACAGAAGACCATTGGAGCGAGCGGAAGGCCCTTATCCTGAAGAATGTATACCGGAATTTGTCGACCATACTGATGGAAGCGAAACACGAAGCGTTTTATACTTCGCTGGCTGTGTTTAAACCCGCCAGGATATTGGGTTTCCTGGTGGAAGAAACAGACCGGGAATGGAACAGCGGCCAACTGGAGAAACTGGCGGCAGAGAAGAACCGCGGCCAGGTATTTGAGCAGCCGGAAGATCCTTTTGCAGTGATGAATAAACTGCCGTACAAATTTTCTTTTCGTTTTACAGATGATAAAAATGAGGAAGTAACGTTGCCGGTAGAAGACTGGCAACTGGCGTCCCTCTACTGGAAAAGTCTGAAAAAATACAGCGGCCCCGACAAAGAACAGAAGGCTATTATGGAGGTAAGAAAAAAATACCTGCAGGAATATGCCAGGAATACGGATCTGTATTTCTTCCTGGGTACCACGCAAAACGTTCATGCCGCATCGAAGCAGCCCTTTACCATTGTTGGATTGTTTCATCCTACCACGCCGCCGGCCGTGATACAGGGCAGTTTATTTTAGGGTTGATATAAAACTGCCCCTGCAACTCCATTCTATTCGCAGGGGCAGGAGATGTGCAGCTGTGGTTTTTCGTGTTATTTTCCGGTTTTGCTGGTATTACCAGCTCAGCGTCGCCAGTACATCCTCATCGGTATCATCATTGGGATCGCTGGGGTTGGGGTAAATGTTGGCCGTTAACCGGTACTGATCCCCTGCAATGAGGGTGTATGACGTTGTTCTGTAAGTGCTTTCACCCGGGAACGTTGTGTATCTCAGGTAAGTGCCTTTAGTCAGGTTTTCGATCGTTACATAGGGTTGTTTAACGCTATGCCATAAAGGGATGTTCAGCGTGAGCTGTACGCTTCCTGAAACCGCAGCTATAAATACGGCGCTTCTGTAGGGATCATTCGGCAGATCATCTTTCTTGGCAGCAACAAATACCTGGCCGCTTGCTTTTTCCGTTACGGTACCGGAAGTCGTCATTTCAGACCGGGTGTTTGAATTAGACTGCGCATGCAGGGCAACGGAAGTAAATAATGCAAGGTACAGTGAAAGGTGTTTTGCGATGTTTTGCATGTTGTAAGGGTTTAATTTTGAGTAATCTAATGGTGCTTTAAATGGTACACAAAAAACCGCAGCTGCTTATAACAAAACCGGATGTATGCATCTTGTTCAATGCAATAAGGGTCATGGATATCTTCCCGCAGGCAATAAACTAAAGATAGCGCAAATTCGATATAGCACTGGCCCTGCCATACGAGATAATAATTTATTAATCCCCGCGTTAACCGTCTGCCCAAAATATTATCTTTCATCAACAATAAACAACCAACAAATGAGCAACCAGGTGCAATACATCAACCCGGACGGGCTTATGAAAAACCCGGCGTTTTCACAGGTGGTGACCACCCACGGAAAAGGAAAAACGATTTATATCGGCGGACAGGATGCGATCACTGCGCAACGGGAAATAGTAGGGAAGGGAGACATCGGGAAACAGACGGAGCAGGTGATGGAGAATTTGCAGACGGCGCTTGCAGCCTGCGGCGCAACTTTTGACCACGTGGTGAAGTTAACCATCTATATCGTACAGGGCCAGGATTTGTATAAAGGGTTCCAGGCTTCCCAAAAGTTTATAGGTCACCTGGCCAATCCTCCCGCGATTTCCGGCTTTTTTGTTGCAGCATTGGCTAATCCTGCATATTTGGTAGAAATAGATGCTATTGCATTTCTCCCGGAGGAATAAAAATTTACAGACCCTTATTCTTTTTTCCGGGCAGAATCCTTGTCGGCGGAAATTTTGTAATCATCGGGGGAAATACCTTTTACTCCCTTGGGCTTTTTGGGGTGCGGCAGTACACTAATGGAATCAACCACCGGGCGGGGCTTCCCGAGGCGGGGCTCCCATTTGCCCAGCGGAAGTACCCGTTCTGTGGTGGAATCGGCAGTATGCACGCTGTCGGGGGCAGATCCCGATACTGATGCGGAGTCTTTCTTTACCGGTATGGGTAGAACCGGTATCATTTTCTTTTCAGGGTGTTCTATCAGCACCGGGCTATCGGTAACCGGTGCGGTTATTACTGGCGCAGGCGCCTGCTGTTGTGGAGGTTTAATATTTTTTTGTGGACGACTGCTATACCACCAAAGCGCGGTCACAGCTATCGTGATGGCCGCAAAACCGTACCAGCCTTTTCCTTTCAGCTTAGGCGCGGTTTTTTTATCCGGTACATCAATAGCCGTATCCAGCTGCGTTTCAATGCTGGCCCAGATACTGTCTGCCATATCCGGCACAGGAATCTGTTCCAGCTTTGCTGCTATTAAATGGTCATATGGTGTGTTTGTATCCACTAAGTTTTAATTGCTGCCAGTTTTTGTTGAAGAATTTTTCTCGCCTCACTCAGGTGCCATTTGCTGGTACCTTCACTGATACTTAATTGTCCTGCAATTTCTTTGTGCGTATAGCCGTCAATGGCATACAACACAAAAACGGCATGGGTAGCTGGCGGCAACTGCCGTACCAGCGCCAGTATAGCTGCCGCATCGGTTTTTTCAATGATGTCGTTGTTAATATAAGGCTCTTCCACAGTATCCAGCTGCAGGCTGGTAAAACGGCTGCGTTGTTTTATATGGTCTAATGATTCATTGATGACGATCTTTTTCAACCAGCCATGAAAATTTCCTTTGGTGGCATCAAACGTTTGGATGCTTCTGAACATTTTTACAAATGCATGTCCCAGGATGTCAGCAGCTTCATGTTCATCAATAGCATAGCGCATGGCAATGGTCATAGCAAAGCCATAGAGCAGCCGGTATAGCTGCTCCTGTGCCTTCCTGTTGCCATTGCGGCACTCAATGATGATATTGCTTAAATCCTGTTCCAGCTGCTTATCTTATCCGGGTCGCCCAATTGACTACCATTTTGCGTCATTTACTTTTCTGGCCAGAATGGCGCTGGCAATAGCACTGATATTTAGTTTCTCGCTCGCATCCAGTTCATTATAGAACCAGATATTGCGGTCGATCATATCCACAATAGCCACCACACCGCCACTGGTGCTTAGTTCATAACCCGACAGCAATTTAAATGGCAATTTGCCGGTTTTGCCATCAGAAAGGGCGGTGTTTTTTATACTTAATGCCTTTATAAAAATGGTATCGGCGCCATTGGTGGCCAGCCCATTGTCTTCCGGCCTGATATAGGTAAACGGATTTTTGTCGTTCTCTGCTTTCCGGTCATAAATATTGGTCATCAGCAGCTCCCAGTTTTTGCTCTCCTGTGTGGTATCTACGCTGATGAGCGCCGAAAACACGTATTTATATTGCTGTAGTTGCTCAAAGCCGCTGAAAGGGCTTTGCTTACCGATAATTTCGTATTCGAGCTTTTTGGTCACTTCTTTTTCATCTCCATACACTTCCACACTATGGCGCCCGTCTGATAAGGCATAGCGGAATTTCGCCTTTTCTTTGGTCACCGATTCAGTTTTCTGAATACCCACTTTATTCCACAGGAGGTTTTCCAGGAAGAAACCTCGCCCGCCCCAGCCGGGATAACTCAAATGGATCCCCCTTTTTATTTTGGAGGTGGTAAACTGGCCAAAGGACATTTTGTTTCCCCTTGCGCCACTCACATGCTGCATGGTGGCCTGTTGCCTGAAGGCGTCGGGAATGGCCAGTTTGATGGAAGTACAACTGGTTAAACAGGCGATCGCCGCCGTTACTATAACACTATTTTTCATCTCATTCTTTTGACATCCGGGATAATCCCTTCAATAGTACCTCCTTTTTTTCACAAAGGTTGGGGAGGTTGAAAAAAAAATTTTTTTCGCAGGCACCCCAACCATCGGAGGGGCTACGGGGGTACTATCATCAAACAAAATATATGAAAACAATTACTATGAAATGGGCATTAATGGGTATCGCTGCGGCTACCATCCTCTTCTCCTGCAAAAAAGAAAAAAGTGAGCCGGCAGGATGCAGTATCAGTATGACTGGCCTTGCCGGGGCTTACAAATTAACAGCGTTGGAGTATAAGGCCAGTGCTGCCGCAAAGCCGGTCGACTACCTGGCAGCCATGGAGGCCTGCGAAAAAGATGATATCATCACGTTAAAAAGCGATGGCACCTACCAGTATAGTGACCAGGGAACTGTTTGTACCCCTGTGAAAAATGATCAGGGTACCTGGCAGGTGAAAGGAAATACCTTAACCAGCGATGGGACTTTAAATGGTACTGTGGCAAGCTACGACTGTAAAACAATGGTGTATTATGTTGAAAACTCAATTGTAGCGGGAGACAGGCTGACGTTTACCATGGTAAAGCAATAAGCGACCAGACGCCCGGAGGACGCATTTTGCGCCCTCCGGCAAGGAGCGGGAACAACTCCCGCCATATCAATTTATAGTGTATATATGACACATAATAAATATCCTGTATTTATACGCTGGTGAGATTGTTCGAAATGCTGATTCATACTAGGTTTTAGCGGATTTTGATGAAGGGTGTTGCGTTCGTAATGCTATTTGAAATGTAAAACATTTTCCGCAACTTCGCACTTAAACCAACCGAATCGACCAGGATAATGCAGGATGACAAAGATATATGGGAGGCTTTTCGATCAGGAGATGAATCCTCTCTGCAAATAATCTTTGATAAATATTATGCACCACTCTTTAATTATGGTCATAGGTTTTCTGCCGATGATCACCTGATAGAAGATGCGTTACAAGACCTGTTTGTTAAGCTCTGGAAGAACCGGGATAGTATTAAAGACACTAATTCCGTTAAAAATTACTTGTATAAGTCGTTTCGCCGCGTACTGCTCCGCATACTGGAAGTACAGCAGCGCAAATATAGTTTCGCTGTATTGGACGAATGGTCCGAACCGGGCGGAGAGATGGCTTATGATCAAACCATGATCAGCCGCGAGCGACTGGAAGAAATACGCGGCAACCTATTGGCTGCTTTGGAAAAAATGACACCCCGGCAAAGGGAAATCATACACCTCCGCTACTATGAGGAAATGGAATACGAAGAAATAGCAGCACTCATGCAACTTTCCGTTTCCAGCACTTACAAATTACTATATAAAGCCATCGATACCCTCCGGCAATACTTATCCAAAACTGATCTCCTTATTTTACTGACCGCTGTTTCATTGAAAAAAATCTAAGGCGGCGTTCTTTAATAGTGTGAATGTTAGAAAATATTCAATTTCTAATCATAAAAATAAAATTATTGATTTTTTAATCCCGGGAAGGGATAAAAATTCAGGGAGTAGTGTATATATAATCAGCTAGGGATAAAAATTCAGGGAGTAGTGTATATATAATCAGCTATGGAATATCAGCACCGGGACTATACGCAGTATACCGCAACGGCTTTCTTTGAAGATGAGCAGTTTATTCATCATGTACTGAAATGGGATGATGAGGCCATTGCCTATTGGCAGCAATTATCCGCGCTTTACCCGGATAAAAGGAATGCCATGGAAGAAGCCCGTGCCTGGATACTGTTGTTGAATAAACAACCGGTGTACAAGCCTGCCACAGATAAATTACAGCTATGGGAAAAAATTGCGGGCGACATAGCGGTGAGCAATAGCCGGGAACAACGTTATTACCGGCCGCTGAAACTGGTCGCTAAGTGGACAGCCGCTGCTGCAGCAGTATTGTTGTTCATCGTGATGATCAGGGAGCTATCGTCCCACGGCGAAAAGTCCTATAGCACTACATTTGGCAAGCATGAACAAGTAGTATTGCCAGACGAATCTGTTGTCACTTTAAATGGTAATTCTTCTATTTACTATTCCCGTTCCTGGAAGTCGGATAAGCCAAGGGAAATTTGGCTGAACGGGGAAGCTTACTTTGAAGTAAAACATGTGGCTATTAAAAACAGGTGGCAGCAGTCAGATTCATTCCAGGTGCATGTCAGCGATCTTGCGCTCACCGTGCTGGGAACAAAATTTAATGTAAGAAACCGCCGTAACATCACAGAAATCTCCCTGCTGGAAGGCCGGCTGAGAATCGAAAAAAACGGCCCCGGAGCATTTGTCAAAATACTCAAACCGGGAGACGCCTTTGCTTATGACAGCAGTAAACAGCTGCTACAGGAAATGGAAAGAAAACCACAGGCCAACAAAGCCTGGACAGCCAATGAATTAGACCTGGATGGCTATACCCTTCAGGAAATACTGGATGTACTGGAAGACAATTACGGATACAACATCACTTTAGAGGCGCCGGCACTCGCACAGAAAAGGCTTTCAGGCACTGTGCCTGCCAACAGCGCAGAAGACATCCTCTTTGTTATCAGGAAGGTATTTAATCTTAAAATCAATCAAAAAGCAGATCATTTAATTATCAGCCAAAATTAACAGCATGTATAAACGAATGTTATTTGTCATGTGTTGCCTCTACGCAACACTGCCGGGGAAGCTATTTGCGCAACAACAGGTAAAATTGAAAGCAGCACTGGAAGAAGTGAAAGCAGTGTATGGTACCAGGTTTGCCTATGAAGAGCACCTGCTGGATAATATTTATGTGAACCTGAAACGCCCACTCACAAAGAAAGAACCCGTAGAAGCTTTGCTGAAGGAGCTCCTGTATAATAAGGGATTTGTTTTCCTGTATGTCCAGGAGAACTATTATACCATTATCAAGGATAACAGGCCGGCGAAGACACCGGAAGTAACACCAACAGAAACCACTGCAGAACTGCCTGAACAGCCATATGTACAAACCATTACCGGAGTGGTAACAGATAAAGACGGGCACCCGTTAATAGGTGCAACGGTTATTCCGGAAGGATATGCTATCCGGTTTGGCGCTATCACCAGCAGTGATGGAAGATATACCCTCCGGCTCACAGCCCGGGCGGAGGCCATCGTTTTTACCTTTGTAGGAATGAACCCGCTGAAGGTAGACGTAAGCGGTAAGTCCGTTATCAATGCACAAATGGAAGCGGATGTACATCAGCTGCAGGAAGTGGACGTTTTGTCCACCGGTTATCAAAACCTGCCCAAAGAGCGGGCTACCGGCGCTTTCGAACAAATTACCAGCAAACAGATCAAAGCTGTTCCCGCGGTGAGTTTAATGGAACGGCTGGAAGGCACGGCGCCGGGTGTTCGTTTTGATGTCAGGAATAACAAGATCAACATCCGGGGAGTTAACACCCTGGGCGCCAACGATGGCAGCTCGCCACTTATCGTGATAGATGGGTTTCCGGCGGTAGAGCAGGACCTGGTTACCCGTACGAATGATAACGCCAGTGGAGGCGCCGTATTAAGTCGTTATAATCCCGAAGATATTGAGTCCATCACCATACTGAAAGATGCTGCCGCTACCTCCATCTGGGGCGCCAAAGCCGCCAATGGAGTGATTGTGATCACTACTAAAAAAGGAAAGAAGAATTCTTCCGGTTTCAACTTCGGTACCAACCTGAGTATTTCCAATCCCGCCAATATGAAAAATCTTAACCGCATGAATACGGCGGAATATATTGACCTGGAGAAAGAAATGAAAGGCCTTGGATTTTTTACCGATCCTGCCATCTGGGATAACAGCTGGATGACCTTTAACCAGAACAGGCCGGTGAGTGAAGCGCTGGAATGGATGTTTAAGGTAGACCGTGGCACCGCTACCGGTAGCCAGCGCGATTCCGCATTATCAGCCCTGGGAAAAATTGATAACCGCGGGCAAATCCGTGATCTGTTGCTGCAACGTAGCGTATCCCAGCAATATAACCTATCTTTTTCGGGCGGGGGCCAGCACAGCACTTACTATGTATCTGCCAACTATACCAAAGATATTCCGGTGTTTAGAAGTAATAAAGGCGAAGGCTATTTTGTTACCGCCAACCTGAGTAATGAATTGTTTAACAACCGGGTGACCATTAACACCGGTCTCAATTACAGTTATGCAAACAGCGTATCCAATACTGCTGCCCTGAATGCTATTGGCAACGGGAACCTGGGATTACGCCCCTATGAGCTGCTGCAGGATGATGCCGGCAACCCAATTGCGCGCTCGATCGATTTCCGTGATGAAGTTGCCGCCAGTTTCCTCAGCAAGGGCTATCTCCCCTGGACTTACAGCCCTTTGCAGGAACTGAACTATGGAAATACTACTTCTAAAGAAAATCGTTTCCGCTTCAACACAGATATTAATACAAAAATCACCGACTGGATAAATGTAAGTATAGCCGGTACCTTGCAGCGTAATCTTGAAGAAACCACTATCCTCGGTGAACTCGACAGCTACGATACCAGGGTATTGGTGAACACAGGTACTACTGTAGGTCCTAATGGCCGGCTGGTATATGGTGTACCCTATGGTGGCAAGATGACCAATAGCAATCGTAATACTTTTAATTATGGGTTACGCGGGCAGGTAAACGTTAATAAATCCTGGGGCAATAATTTTTCGCTTAACGCCCTTGCCGGTACGGAGATCCGCGAAGATCAAGGTACCAATTACCAGCAAACCCGGTACGGATTTAATAATGATACTTATTCGTCCGCTTCCTGGGATCCCAATGTGTATTACCAAACCGTTATGGGATGGAATACTAACCTGGGCTTTTCAGATGGTAGTATTGGAAGATCTATTAACCGGTTCCTGTCGTATTACGGTAATGGCGCCTTATCCATGCTGAGCAACCGTTACATCGTATCGGGAAGTATTCGTTTTGATGACTACACGCTGGCCGGCGCCTCCCGTAGTCAGCGTGCCAGGCCATTATGGAGCGCTGGTGTAAAGTGGGATGTTACATCGGAAGATTTTATGAAGTCAGTAAACTGGCTGAATAAATTGAATATGCGGCTTACTTATGGTACCGGTGGCGCCGTGCCGAGGAGCGCCAGTAACGCAGCCCTGTTAGACCTGAAAGGCCTGAACCCGGATACCCGCGAACCATACGGCAACGTGTTATCACCCGCCAATAACAGGATCAGCTGGGAGCTGACAAAAACCTGGAACCTCGGTGTGGACATAGATGTACTAAACAACCGTTTGCATATCAGCGCCGATGCCTACCGCAAGAGAACAAGCGATATCCTGTGGTTCTTCCCGGTTAATAGTGTCTATGGCTGGAACTCACTGTATTATAACGCTGCCAGCATGAAAGGACATGGCTACGACCTGGGTATCAGGGGCGATATTATCCGGAACAGGAATTTTGGCTGGAGCTCCGCTTTTAATTTTGCCTACAATACCAACGAAGTTACGGATGCCCGCTTTACCCCTCCCACCAGCAGCATGGCAGTCAGCAGCAGTAATCCTATAGAAGGAATGCCAACTGATTACCTGTATGCTTATCGCTGGGCCGGGCTGGATAATAAAGGCCGCTCCCAGGTATATACTGCCGATGGAAAGATCATTACTGCAGATATGGCGAATAACCAGCTCACGGCTAAGGACCTGGCGTATATGGGGCGCACAACACCACCTTACTTTGGCGGCTTCTTCAACGACTTTAACTATAAATCATTTACACTCGGCGTACGTATCTCTTATGAAATGGGGCATGTGTTCCGTCGCCTGTCGATCCTAAATTACCCGGATTATGCTACCAATAACTACTATGGACTCATTGGTACGCAACGAGACCTGGCGCAACGCTGGCGTAAACCCGGTGATGAGCAGTTTACCAATGTTCCCGGCCTGGCGAATGTAAGCACCAACAGCAGCAACCGGTACAAGATGGCTGATATTCTCGTGGAAAGCGCCAGTCATATACGGCTGCAGCAAATTTCCCTGGGGTACCAGGTGCCATCAAAGGTGCTCTCGCGTACCCTGCTGAAATCGGCAGGCGTAAATTTTGCGGTAAGGAACCTTGGCATTATCTGGAAACAGAATAAAGCCGGTATCGACCCCAGTTACGCCATGAGCAACAACTACACCAACCTGCCGCCTTCACCCAGTTATTTCATGAGCCTGAACGCTTCTTTCTAACACCGGAAAAAATGATCAAAATGACAATGAAACGTATTTGTGTTACGCTGCTGGTATTGACAATCGGGACCATGTCCTGCCGTAAGTTCGTGGAAGTGGAGCAGCCTAATCAGCGTCAGTTTAAATATACGGCCGACTTTCAGCTGTTGCTTAACAATGTAAGTCTGTTCGAAATTTCAGCCAGTCTGCCGATGCTGTCCGGAGATGATATCAACCTGGAAACCAACACCAGTTTACAAAACCAGCTGACCAACGAGCTGCAGAATGTTTACACCTGGGCGGCTGACTATTACACTTCTGATAACAGCGATGCCGGTTGGGATCAACTCTTTAACCAGGTATATGTGTGCAACCAGATCACCACCAACGTGATGGGAAGTATTAATGGTACCGAAGCTCAGAAACGCAGTATTTATGCGGAGGCGCAAGCCCAGCGTGCAGCCGCCTATCTTACCCTGATTAATCTCTATGCAAGGGTGTATACCACCACCGGCGCAGCTACGGATCCGGGATTGCCGTTACTGTTGTCGCCGGATCTTTTTGTACCACTCAACAGGGCTTCTATACAAAAAGTGTATGATCAGATCATACTCGATCTCACCGCAGCGCTGCCGTTGTTGCCGGATAATGTGTCCAACAATCTGCACCCCGGAAAAGCAGCCGGCTATGCATTGCTGGCGAGAACCTACCTCTCCATGCAACGTTATGGTGAAGCCGCTGATTATGCTGCTAAATCACTGAGCATCCAGCACACCCTGTTGGATCTTAAAGATTATGTAAATGGTGCGAAGCCATTTCCACGCAGAATGGATAACCCGGAGGTAATAATGGGCAAAAAAGTTTCCAAACCCGGGAATATAGATCTGCCGTTAAGTACGGAGCTGCTGAATAAGTTTACACCGGAAGACCTGCGCTACCAGCTGTTTACACGGAGCGGCAGCACTTTTCAGCCTTCTTTTACCGGCCGCGGATCGTATCGCGATAAGCTTTTCTTTGGCGACAATGTAAGCGCAGGCGTGTCTGTACCGGAAATGATGCTGATACAGGCAGAAGGGCTGGCAAGAGCAGGAAAGAAAGACGAAGCGATGGCACTCGTAAACCAGCTCCGGCAAAAACGTTTCCTGCCCGCTCAATACACCGCACTCACCGCTGCTACCAGCGATGAAGCGCTACGTGTAGTCATTGACGAAAGACGGCGCGAATTATTCGGTACTGGACTACGCTGGCTCGATCAGCGCCGGCTGAGTAAAGAGCCTGCACTGGCGGAAACAGAAACGCGTGTATTCAAGGGCGTTACCTACACCCTGGTGCCGGGCGACCGCTACGTATATCCTATTCCGCCAAAGAATATTGAACTGAACCCGGAGATTATTCAGAATCAACGATAACAACAACAATTAAAAGATATGAGAAAGAAAATACGCTTAATCGGATGTTACCTGTTATTCGGAACTGCCACCGTTTTTGCGCAGAAAAATGAGCAATACCGGAATGCCGATCCTAAAGAGCTGGTCAAAAGCACTACGCTCACAGAGCAGCAATTGATGGATATTCAACGATACTACCAGTTTGATTTGAAGGATATGAAACGGGGGCAGGAATTGCAACAACTGCTGCTGGCGAGGTATCCAAAAGGCGCTTTAGCCCGCATGTCAGCCTTTCAGCAGCTGTCTGGCGCAAAAAACGCAACGGAGATGACGGCTTCTGCAGAAAAATTTCTGAAAGCATTTCCTTACGACGCCTGGAAAGCAAATCCCAATCACCAGGAATTTATTTATTACAGCGTTCATCGCGAACTGGGCGCGGCATATATGGACACCCGGCAGTTTGATAAGCTGGTAGCATTTTGTACACCGCTCAACTTCAAAACAGAAAATGAAATATACCGCTGGAATATTATGCGGGCCTATGTTTTTAAAACAGTTGGCCGTGACTCACTGCTGAATATCTCGACGGCCCTGATCAATGAACTGATAAAAAAAGTAAATGACAGGTCTTATGAGGAAAAGGGTGTGTTTACTCCCGAGAAAGCAGCGGATAATGCCAATGAACAACTGGATAATGAACTGAATACGCATATTTCGTTACTGCATGGCCTGAAACAATATCCAACAGCAAAAGGATATTTCAAATACTTGTCTTCCAAAGGCGCCTATGGATCAGCGGACCTTAACGATATCTACCTGGATATACTTGAGAAAACCGGGGAGCAGCAGGCTATGCAGCCGTTCCTGGAAAACTGCGTAAAAGCTAATGCGATGACTCCGGGAATGTTGGATAAACTGAAAGGAATTTTTGCGGCTAAAGATAAAACGCCCGGCGCTTACGAAAAATACCTTGCTTCCCTGAAATCAGGGAAGGAGCAGGAAGAGCTGAAAGCAACCGTAAAAGAGCACCTGACGAACCAGGAGTATGTTCCTTTTGCATTGGAAGATGCAGATGGTAAACTGGTAAGGTCCAGCGACTGGGGTGATAAAATTGTAGTGCTTGATTTTTGGGCTACCTGGTGCAAACCTTGTATCAGCGCGTTTCCAGGCATGCAGATGCTGGTAGATAAATATGCGCAGGACCCGCAGGTGGCGGTGTATATGGTAGGTACCATGCAAACAGGTAACTACAAGGAAAAATCGGAAGGATATGTAAAACAGGAAGGTTTCCGCTTTCACCTGCTGCACGATGCCGTGAATAAGAAGACAGGGGAACAGGACCTGGTGTTTAAATCATTTGTTCCTTATTTCCAGTCTTCCGCTATCCCCAGGAAAGTAATCCTCAAAGACGGTATAATGCGTTATACATCGGAAGGTTACTCCGGCAGTCCGAGTAAACTGGCAGATGAACTGACGTATGCTATTGAACTTTTAAAAGCAGAAAAATAATTTATGTTGCTGAAGAAATATATATTGATAGGATTGGGCCTGGCGGCCTTTTCGTTTCAAACGAACGCGCAGGTAAATCCTAAGGAAAAACTCTGGCAAACATTAAAAGCCATCCAGGGTAACTATGTAGATTCTTTAACAGATGAAACATTGGTAAATGCTGCCATAGCAGGAATGATGCGCGAGCTGGATCCGCATTCCCGTTATTTTTCCCATGAGGAGGCCGGGCAGATGCAGGAGGCTATGAAAGGAAACTTTGCGGGTATCGGCATTCAGTTTATGATGGAGCATGATAGCTTGTACATCACCCAGATAGTAAGCGGCGGACCGGCTGAGAAGGCGGGTTTAAAAGCAGGCGACAGGATACTGGCGATTGATAAAGCCCCGGTAACAGGAACAGACAACTTCGCCATCATGAAAAAGATCCGGGGCGAAAAAGGCAGTCCCGTTTCACTGCAAGTGCTCCGCAAAATGGACGGAGCAAAATTTACCACTGAAATTATACGTGATGTGGTGGCCGACAGGTCGATAAGGTCCGCGTATATGATCACAGATAAAGTAGGCTATATCTCGTTACACATCTTCAGTGAAACTACCCGTACAGAAATGGACAACGCCCTCATACTTCTGAAGGAACAGGGGATGAAAAGCCTGATCCTCGATCTCCAGGGTAATGGCGGTGGCTATGTACAAGCTGCGATTGGTGTAGCCGATGAATTTTTACCAAAAGATAAACTGGTATTTTACAGTGTTGGAAAAGATAAGGGTAAAGACTATTACTATACCGGCGGCTTTGGCAATTTCATGGAAGGAAATCTGGTAGTATTGATAGATCAGTCTACCGCATCGGCAAGTGAAATTCTGACGGGTGCGTTGCAGGACTGGGATCGTGCTGTGATAGTGGGCAGAAGGAGTTTTGGTAAGGGCTTGATGCAACGCCCCATTCCGGTATTTGATGGCTCCGTGCTGGAACTGACCGGCGCCCGTTATTACACGCCTTCGGGCAGGTCTATCCAAAAACCTTATCATGGCAGCAGCTATAACGATAACGTACAAACGCGCTTTGCCAGCGGCGAGCTGACAAATGCTCACGTTATTCATTTTCCCGACTCGCTGAAATATACCACGCTGGTAAATAAGCGTACCGTGTATGGCGGCGGCGGAATTATGCCCGACAGGTTTATTCCGATAGATACCATAGAATATAACGGCTGGCTACAGGACGTAGCAGAGCAGAACCTGGCGGGGAAGATCACCTTTGATTACCTGGATAGCAACCGTGCTGCTTTGCTTTCCAGCTATCATGATTTTAAAGCGTTCAATAAACAGTACAATGTACCGGAATACCTGGTACAGGAGGTAGTTGGCGCCGCAGAAAAAGCAGGGTTGCCGCTACATCTGAACAGCAAAGACAGGATCATCAGTTTACTCTCACTGGAAATTAAAGGGCAACTCGCCAGCCAGTTGTTTGCAGGCAATGACTATTACCTGCAGGTATTGAACAGCGATAATGGCAGCATCCGGGAAGCCCTGCAGCTGCTGGAACAACCGGATCGCTTTGCGCAGCAACTTAAACCAACGGCAACCAAAAAAGAGAAGAAATAATATTTATCAAAAAAAGTAGTCATGAATTTTTATAAGATATTGATACTGGCGGCATCAGGGATTCCTGCAGTTGCCGCCGCTCAACAGTCGTATACCATCAAAGGCAGTGTGAGCAATATAAAGGAACCGGTTAAAGCCTTTCTGACCTATAAGGTAAACGGGGAGCGGAAGATAGACTCCGTTATCATGAAAAACGGCAAATTTATATTCCATGGTTCAGTGGGCGCGCCAAAAGAAGCGCATATCCTGGTAAAGCACAATAATCTGCCACCAGATCCAACTACCCGCCCCGTGGAGGATATCCTGCCCTTCCTGATCGAAGACAGGGTCATTACCATTGCTGCCAAAGATTCTGTGAAAAATGCCATGATCACCGGTAGCCCGGCAAACGACGACAATGTGAAGATCACCGCGTTACTGAAACCTTATTACGACAAATACGGCCTGCTGAACGATGAGTTTAAATCGCAATCGGCCGAAAAGCAAAAGGATTCCGCTTATATCTCCAGCCTGGAACGCAGGGCCAATGACATACAAACGGAAATCATTGCAGTGAAAATGAAGTACGTGAAAGCCAATCCAGGTAAGTATATGGCGTTAATGGCCTTTAACTCCACGCTACCGCCGGAGTTCGATGCCATTGCAGCAGAAAAGAATTTTAATGAACTGGATCCGGCGATTAGAAAATCGGATCTGGGCCTGGAACTGCAGGAAAGAATTGCTAAAGTAAAGAAAACCCAGCAAGGCGCGGAAGCACCGGATTTTACACAGTTGGATGTTGATGGTAAACCGGTGAAGTTATCTGATTTCAGAGGCAAATATGTATTGCTTGATTTCTGGGCTTCGTGGTGCGGTCCCTGCAGAAGGGAAAATCCAAATGTAGTGAAAGCTTACAACGCTTATAAGGACAAAGGTTTTACCGTATTGGGCGTATCGCTGGACAAAGACGGCGACAGGGACAAATGGTTGGCTGCCATTGAAAAAGATGGCCTGCTGTGGACACAGGTATCTGATTTGAAAGCATGGGAAAATGAAGCTGCAAAATTATATGAAGTAAATGCTATCCCAATGAACTTCCTGATTGATCCCAATGGAAAGATCGTGGCCAAATACCTGAGGGGAGAGGCTTTGGAGGAAACATTAAAGCACCTGTTATCTAAGTGATCTATCCTGATGTATTCGCCATCATCAGTACCTATGCCCCGTGCCGGAGCTTTCCGGCGCGGGGATTTATAATGTCCCGAAAAGCAATGTAGTGCCGGTCATCTTTTGGGAAGTTGTACCGAGATCGTTACAATGGTTTGATGGGCGTATGCCCCAGTTCATGCCGCAGTTGTTTTATTTCGCTTTGCAGGTCATGTACACGGCTCAGCAAGTGGGTAATGGCTTCCAGCCCTTCCATGTTGATGTCCATGTCGTAATGCAGGTGCATGTATTTTTCGAGATCGGCCAACTGGTCATAGTCAATAAAGTACTCCTGCTCTATGAGTGTTAGCTTTATCAGGCCATAATCGTTCAATGACTGCACAAAGGTGGTTTCAATGCTATAATAAGTGCAACATTGTGCTACTGATATATTTCTTGAAGTATCCATAACTACCCTTTTTGACGCTCTTCAGCAAGTTCTTTAAATAATTGTTTTTCCTTTTCTGTGAGGTGCTTCGGAATTTGTACCTGGTAGGTGATATAAAGATCCCCAAATGTTCCTGTTTGTTTATACACCGGAAATCCCTTGCCTTTCAAACGCACTTTGGTACCCGCCTGTGTTTCGGGCGCTATTTTTAGTTTTATTTTCCCGCCCAGGGTATCAATGGTTTCTTCTCCTCCGAGTATGGCGGTAAAGAGATCCAGCGGGATATCGGTGTAGAGGTCATCGCCTTTGCGCACAAAGGCGGTATCGTTATGAATGGTAAAAGTAATATAGAGGTCTCCGTTAGGACCGCCATTGGCGCCCGGCGATCCAAAGCCTGCAAGTTTTATTTCCTGTCCGTCCTGGATGCCGGCAGGAACGGTGATCCGTATATTTTTCCCGTTAACCGTGAAGGTTTGCTTATGGGTTTGATAGGCATCTGACAAATTCAGCTGCATAGAGGCGCGGTAATCCTGGCCTTTAAAGCGGGCTTGTCTGCCTCCGCCTCCTCCGCCACTGCGGTTACCAAACATGGAAGTGAAGAAATCAGAAAAATCGCCTTCCTCTCCGTTAAACGAATGATATTCACCACCGCCTGCTCCAAATGGATTACCCCTGCCGCCGCCTCCGGCGGCCTGCTGTTGCCGGCGCGCCTCTTCAAACTGATCGGCATGTTTCCAGTCGGCGCCATACTGGTCATATTTTTTCCTGTTTTCAGGGTCGCTCAATACTTCATTCGCTTCGTTGATCTGCTGAAAAACCTTACCGGCCTGGGGGTCATTAGGATTCAAATCCGGGTGATGCTTGCGGGCCAGCTTCCGGTAGGCCTTTTTGATATCATCGGCCGTGGCATCTTTTTGAACGCCCAGTATCTTGTAATAATCGATATAGTCCATGCTTCAAAAATTTACGTGATTCAATCATCAGTCAGCCGGTTCAGGAAGACGAGTCCGCGGTGTACTGATCCAGTATATTCATAGAAGGGGCAAAGAAGAGGGTGCCGGTATGCGCCGTGCTGAAATCCAGTATCCTGTCGTAGTTACCTGCCGGAACACCGATGAACATCCGTTCCAGCATCTTAAAGGTAGTACTAAAGGTATTGGCATAAGCAATAAAATAAGTGCCTGTTTCATTTTTTGACGGATTGCCAAAAACCATGTTATCTCTTACTATTTTCAACTCAATACCATCTTCAGGATCCAGGCCAGCGAGGGCGCTGTGTGAGTTAGCGGGTTTTACATCATCCGGCATTTCAATGTCGCTCATTTTATAGCGGCCAATTACTTTCTCCTGTTCTTCCGTTGGCAGCTTCGACCAGCCACTCATATTGTGCAGGTATTTTTGTACAAAAAGATAACTGCCGCCTTTATAAACCGGGTCTTCATCGCCTACCACTGCAAACAACGTTCTTTCATTGCCTACCGGGTTTTCTGTACCATCCACGAAACCAAGAATGGAACGTCCATCCCAATACCGGAAACCATGTACTTCTTCCAGGCAGTCGGCAACCGGCAATAATACCTCCGATATAGCGGTGATCATATCAAAGCAAATAGCGGTATCGGTTCCCCGCAGATGGAAATGCAGGTCGCCCGGAGTGGCCACAGCGGTATGTTTTGCCCCCACTACCGGCTCGAAATTTCTTAATTCCTTCGGAAGGGGCTGAGGTAACGACAGCTTCAGCCAGGCTTCATAGCCCACAGCCATTACGCAACTCGCCCGTCCGGGGCCTACCCTTATGGTAAAGGATTTATTGAGATTTGATACCAGGCCGCATAATCTTTCGAAAACAGTTTTGATGTCCATACCCTCCCGGAATTTCCATACGGTAAATATGGTGTTGTTGTTCGGGTAGTCGGTGACGTGCTGGGATTCATATTGTATTGGTTTGCTCATATATTCTAAAAGTTGCCCGTTGTGATGTTGGTTTAAATAATGAATGCCGGAAATTAATCATTTTCGGCTATTCTCGAAAGCCCTGTTGGCCTATCTTTTTATCCTGTAAAAATGGTAAATTGGTAGTTCGTAAAACCTGCTATATGAATAAAGACGTACAGGCCTACAACGACGCTATGTCTGTAACAGACAAAGCTATCGGCCAGAAACTGGCCCGGGAGATAAACAAACACCTCGCAGCAGCAGAAAATAAAATCTGGCACCGCCATCCGGTTTGGTTTCTGAATGGCAACCCGATTGTTGGCTATAGTAAGTTGAAGGATTGTGTGCGCCTGTTATTCTGGAGCGGGCAATCGTTCGGGGAAGAAGACCTGCAGCCCGAAGGTACTTTCAAGGCAGCAGAAGCCCGCTACACAGATGTGAAACAGGTAGATGCCGGTCAGCTAAAACGCTGGCTGGAAAAATCCGTAAAAATTCAGTGGGATTACAAAAATATTGTTAAGCGGAAAGGCGTGCTGGAGCGCCTGTCCTGAGCTGCGGCTTCTTATGCATTTACCCGCTGCAATAACTTCCTGCTCTCTTTGTTTACAAATGTAATCGGCACAAATTTGTCGGTAGGCGCCCCAATATAATATACCATCCACTCCGGATCGTGATGCGCCAACATTTCGCTGATACAATCGGCCCTGTGTCCCATGGGATTGGAACAATCGTCCCAGTAAAACAGCTCTACGCGGTAGTGCAGCTGCTGCTTTTGGTTGTTAATTGTTACTTCAACTTCTATCTCCTGCTTACCCGGCAGCGGAGGAATAGGAATGACAATATGACTCATAATATGACGGTTATATCAACGCTGCCGCAAGAAGATTGCCACAGCGCCGGGGTAAACAAACTACATCACTTATGTATGATTATTTTCTATACCTGTTCACCAGTGGTCGGCTATTGTCCGGAAACGGACAGTTGCGGCAAGGCGGATGCAAAAACAGCCACCCGGCTGCCCGGATGACTGTTTAACTAAAATTGCCTCAACAGGTTGTTATTTGCTGCCGTCTTCCTTTTTACGCGGTCCCTGGCTTTTTCTATAGGCCTTCAGTTCGTCTTTGTCGATAAAAGTATCTTTGTTGGTGTCGATGGCATCAAAGTTATCCTTCAGCTTAGCCAATCTTTTATTGTCTTTGCTGGCAACATCTACCTCTGTTTTGCTGAGCTTTCCGTCTCCGTCTGTGTCGATTTTTTTGAAGAACCCTTCGCGGTCTTGCTGGGGTTGCTGTTGCTGCGGCTGTTGCGCATAAGTTTTTACGGAAGCAAGGGTTGCCACTAACAAACCTGCTGCAAGAAGATGCTTGGTCATAATTTTGGGTTTTAAGTGTTATGATGATTGTATGTGCATAGAAATACTGAATGAATCAGTCGCCACCGCTAAGGTGTGGAAAGAAGTTAGTTCAGCATATCATAGTCGGAGGTTGGATGCTCCACTTTTTTAAAAGTTTAATGGCAGCAGCATTTCTTAACGCTATTTAACAGTGGTTGACAGTAGTTAACGTTATCTCCCGTAATCACATAAAAAAGCCTTCAAACCGTGAGGTCTGAAGGCTTTTACGCAGTACAATATACTGGTGTTTAGAACTTTATCAACAGTTTTTCGGAAATAAGCTTGCCATCTTTGTAGTATTCGAAATGCCAGTCACCATTCTTTTTCATCACGATGCCGTGAGCCACTCCGTTGTCAGCAATGAAATATTCCGGTGCAGATGTTTTAAACAGGGTTAAAACTATTTTTGGAGAGGTGTCAATCAACTGGTACCCGTTGGCAGTTGCCTGGGCATATAAGGTACCGGCAGCTTCTTTTACTTCCGCTGTTGCAGGAGCCGATACCGGGGCAGGAGCGGTGGCCGGTACAACCGGCGCGGCGGCGGCAGCAGGAGCAACCGCAGCTGGTTTAGGCGCTTCCGCTGTGGTGCCGTCGTAACTATACGCTACATCATTCAGCGAGGTGAAGGCATCTCTCAATGCAAGATTATAGGAAGTCGCAAATTCCTTCTCCCTGCTTTTACCTTCTTTACCTTTGAAGATGATATTACCTTTACAATCCTTTAGGATAAGGGTGAGATTGGTAACGAATAATCCTTTTTTCTGTACTACGTCCGTGTTCAGTGCATTGCACCTGTTGTCGGCAAGCTCCCTGGGTATTTCTGAATTATCAAAATAAACGGTAAATCCTTTTTCTTCCAGCAACGATTTGGTTAGCGTGTTTAAGCCATATTGGTTTATTTCTTTGGAAAAACTGAACCTTTCCGGCACCACTACGTATTTAAAATTGTTGATGGTTTGCTGGGCATACCCGGAAAACGATGCCAGTACAAGAAATAGAAATGCGTATCCTTTCATATTAATATTTTATCTGTCTGATAATGACGAATATATAGAAAATAATTGTCAAAATCAGCACAAACCGTTGATAGTTTTGGTTCACTATCACCGGGCCTTTGCGGCTATCTTGCTTAACAGCTTCGGATTATTCATAGCAGTATAGTCATACTGGTAAATACCATCCCGGGCACTGACCAGCAACCGGTGCTGGTTTTCGTAAGGGATCACGTCATAGGTATCCAGGCCTTCCAGGAATTTGGTAGTAATAATATTGTGCACATCCGCGGCGTCCATAAAACGAAGCCCGTAACTGCCTTCACAGATAAAAAGTTTTCCGTGGTCAACACCCAGGCCAAAGGGATTCTTCATTTCAACCGTATTGATCTTTACGGGGTTGTCTACATTGCTGATGTCAAACACCTGCAGCTGGTTAATATTACCGGCGCAGAAAGAGCCGCTTCTAACGGTTACAAAGGCTTTGCTGCCTTCTACCACCACGGGATCACAGGCCCTGAAATGGGTTACTTCGGAACGTTTTCCCGGTGCGGCCGGATTGGTAAGGTCATAAATAAACATCGCGTTTCGGCTGCCAATGAAAAGGTACTCGCCATAGGGGAAAATCGTTTCAATATCACGGCCGATGGTCTGTGTGTTTTTGAACGCCGGGCTGGCCGCATTGCTGAGATCAAATGCGCGGAGCTCGGAGTAATTTACCGTGTAGAGGTAGTCTTTGGCAATGGTGAAACGGGCCATGGAACCGCCCTTTCCTGTACCGGGACTTTGATTGTTATAAGCAGCGGTGAGCATATCACTCTCGAACATGATGCCGTCTCTCTTGTCAAAAGTGCAATCGCAAACGTAGGTGGTATCCCGCAGCGTATAGCCAACGGCAATGCTATCGGGGTCAGTATACCACCCGAGGCGCATGCCGTTTGCATCCACAGGTAGGTTGATGATGCCGGGGAGCCGTTTTACAAATGAAATTTTGCGGGGATCTGTGATGTCGAACACGTTCAGATCACCATAGCTGTCGGTGTAAAGGATATTTCCCTTTATCGCCATGTCCTGGGTGCCCATTACATTCAGGAAGGCCACGGGCTTTGGCGACGCAGGGTTACTGTTGTCGATGATGTGAATACCGGCATATGGCTCATTCACATAAATATACTGGTCTTTGGTATAGATCTTACCGGGCCTGCCTATTTCCTTTGGCGCGGTTGATTTGATGGAAGCCCAATAATCTTTGGTCGCCATCCTGATAGGCGTGTATATTTTGGTTGTAACAACGGTGTCAGCGCAGTTTTTCCTGGTACATCCGCTTAGTGCGAATACAAGAATAGCCATCACCGTGAGTTTGTAGATAGTAGAGATATGCATGGGGGCGGATTTTTCCGTTAAACGGGTGCCCGGCAAAGAATGTTACATGCCGTCATAGCCGATCATGTTAAGTTGGTTAAATTAAATACATGACTATATTTATAATGTATCTTTTTCAATCACTTAGCGCGGTATTTATTTCTCTCCATAGATCAGGAGGGCGCTGCCTGCTATCACTACATTTCCCGAAGGGTATCTTTTATTCACTGCCTCAAACACTTCATTTTTAATCTTTTCCTTCAGGGGTTCATCGGCTTTGCTAAGTGCGTTCACAACGGGGGCGGCGATTTCATTCATCATCTCCCAGTAAACATCCGCTGTTCCGCAATTCATTTTCCCGGTTACCTCTTCCTGCAAAACATTGAGGAACCCGGCCTGGGTAAAGAGGTCGGTCATCACGTTAGTTTTGGCGCAACGGAACATGCCCGGTGCACCCGGGGGAGGAGCAGGTAAATCCATGTTGCGGTTGATCGCATCCATACTGGCCGTTATCCAGAAATTTTTTTCCGGGACACTCCACACGGCGGTGGCGATTTTTCCACCAGGTTTGAGTACCCGGAACATTTCTTTTGCTGCCATCAGCATGTCAGGAAAAAACATAAAACCAAAGCGGCAACTGATGGCGTCAAAACGGTCGTCGGCAAAAGGCAGTTCACAAACATCACAGGCCACTGTTTCAATATTGTTAATACCTCGTTCCACGGCATTTTCCCTTGCTATTTTCAGCATATCTTCTGCAAGATCAGTCAGCACCACTTTTCCATTACTAAGCCCGGCGGCAATGCTCAGTCCCGGCTCTCCCGTGCCGGACGCCACATCCAGTACTACGGCATCATTTCTCAAACGAAGCAGCCGGATAATTTCAACACCCATCGGTTTTAAAAAGTCCATGGTTAATTCATCCCATTTTTTCCATCCCGGGGAAAATTTATTCCATGTTGTTCTTTGCTGATCGCGGATTTGTTCAAATATTTGTTCCATAAAGCAGGCATTTTTAGTGTTAGCAGATGGGGGCGAAGATTCGCGTTTCATGAAATGTTTTTGGTGCTGGCCAACAGTCGATACATGCTGACGATCAAGTTCACTTTCTTTGGTAACGGGACTGTTGATTACTGGGGCTGCAGGTGAATGTTCGAGTCAAAAATAAGCTATTCCCGCATGATGTCTGCAGGAAAATTTTGTTGTCCGTTTTTCCCGGTTTAATGACCGTTTACACGCAATATACCACCGGGAATATTTGCCGGGAAAGGGTTGACTGTTGCGAAGGTTATTTTTGACCTATGCATACCCAGGCGCTTAATTCAAACTCAAAGGCGCCGGCGCCGAATTGTTGTATAAGCCGTTGCTCCAGTTCCTGTGCCACGTGATCATAGGAAGAAGGGAATTTTTCTTTTACCTCCCTGCCCAGCGGATGTTGCAGGAAGTAGCAGGTAACGATATGATGTGCAGATGCTGCATGCCCTTTGATCTTTACCTGTTTAACATCGTGGTGCGCAAACCCGCCCTGCTCCAGGAATTCATGTAGTTGAGCCGGATCGTGTAATGCAAACGGGGTATAGAACCGGTTGGTATCTTCTCCTTTAAACAGTGGGATAATCATTTCGTTAATGATCAGCTGGAACAAAGGCATACTGGCTGCCTGATCCCAGGTGGTAAATACAAAGCGACCGCCCGGTGTAAGCACACGGTATGCTTCGCGGATACCGGTTTGTTTATCCGGTAAAAACATGATGCCGAATTGATTCACCACGAGGTCAAACGATCCGTCAGAAAAGGGTAGTTGCTGCGCGTCGGCCAGCTGGAAGGTAATAGAGGTATCCTGTAATTGTTGCCGGGCCAATGCCAGCATATCCGGGTTAATGTCTGTGGCAATCAGCGTTGTGGCGGCCGGGAAATTTTCCCGGAGATGTTTGGTGACCCTGCCGGTACCACAGGCTATTTCCAGGATGGCTGTTGCCGGCGCCGGGGCAATATGCCGGAGCAGTTCCTTCGCCGAAGGCTCAAATACAAGCGGGCCAAGGTATTCCTCATAGTTGGATGCATCATTGCCGGTGATCTTATAAACTTCTTTAGCCATTATTGCTATTTTAGGGAGATGTGGGTTGATGCTGAAATTACATTTGTTTTCGGAAAAACAATCAATATAATGTACCGGAAATGCCGGACAAAGTTAAGCCCCGCTATGCCGGGGCTTTTACCTGGTTTAAATGATTTTCATTTTGACGGTATCGGCGCTTTTTTGAATCTCCCCCAAATGATGAACCCTGCCATGGCTGCTGCAACGATATTGGCGCCAATCACAGCTGCTTCTCCTCTTGATACGTGAAAAATGATGGCGCAAATCATTAATGCCAATGCGCCAACGGCAGCTACAGGCGTAAGTTGTGGCTTAATACGGAGTAACGACGGAAGTACCAGCCCCGCTGCGGCCGAAACGTTTTATCCAAAGAAGTACCAGGTATTACAGATAAAACCTTATCAAAAGAATTGAAAAGCCTGGAAGCTAATAAACTCGTAAAAAGAGAGGTGTATGACACCTTCCCGCCAACAGTGGAGTACACCATCACACCGCATGGCATGTCGCTGGAAAAAGTGTTTGAAGCGCTGCACTACTGGGGGCTTGCACACCGCAAAGCAGTTATAGGGAAGTAATTATAGCCCTGGAAATGATAAAGGGGCAGCTGTTTACAGGCAGCCGCCCACTACATTTATATCACTTCTATAAACGAAATATAATCTCCTGCACTTTCGTTTATTCTTGTCGCGGTGGCATGATGCTCCACACCATAAAAAGCAAAGAAAGATTTATAATCCGCCCTTACATAATCGAAGGTAATTTCAAAAGGTGCAGTCAGCTGCGCCAATGTATATTTGTACCTGCCGGATGCCGTATAGTCGTGCTCGTTAATACCCACGCTGATGCCCAGCGCTATTTTTTTGCCGGCCAGCTGATACCCGCTATGGGAGCCATAAGCCCATCCATGTGTTAACACTTCATCCAGCCACTTTTTAAACAACGGCGGGCAGTTGAACCAGTAGAAAGGAAACTGGAAGATGATTTTATCATGGGCAGCTATTAATTGTTGTTCGTACGCCACATCAATTTTTTCATCCGGATATAAACGGTGCAGGTCATGTATTACGTACCTGTCGGGATATTTTTTTAGTTCATTTATCCACCGTTTGTTGATCACCGAAGTTTCAATATCAGGATGAATCAATACTACAAGTGTTTTCTTCATAAAAATTATTATTATAATTGTAAACAGGCTTACGGAAATTGGCGTTGGCTATTCCAATAAAAGTCCTGACTTTTGCTGGTGCAAAGGTGGCATTCCTTAACCTGCAGAACAATACGGGAGGAACTAATCCCATAGTGATAAATTAATCACAGGTCAGGTAGTTTATTTTTTGAAAAAGTAAAAGGTGTGTAAGACATGTATCAGAGAAAAATTCCGATCGACTATAATTGCGGTCTTAATGTGGCAATGGAAGTAGTAGGTTCCAAATGGAAATTTTGCCTGCTGGATGAAATTTCAAAAGGTGTAGCACGTCCCCGTGACCTGGTAAACACGATCAACGGTATTACCCGGCGCGTGCTGCAGAAGGACCTGAGAGAACTGGAGGTACATGGCATGATAGGGAAAACGATCTACACCGAAGTGCCTTTAAGAGTGGAGTATTATCTTACGGAAGTGGGCAAAACACTTTTACCGCTGGTAACCGCCATGGACAAATGGGGACTGGAGTTTGCACCCCGTTTGAAAGCCGTAATGGAAAATGAAGAAATGGAGAAACCGGTGATCGCTGGTTGATATTATACGCTATATTATACCTCAAAAGGAGCGATATCCACGTAGTATTTACGCGGATTATTCCGATCCATGTATACATCTATTTTTTTGTTCCGGTCAATGAGCGGGGTAGGATCGGACCAGATAAACCCGCTTTTAAAAGCATGCGTTTCCCCAGTGAGGGGATCTTTCCATGCACAGCGAATAAAGAACGGGCGGCGGTTGTTGACATGAACGTAGTTATTGATATCTACTGCCACAAATTGGGCGGGAACCAGCTGCCCTGACTGTTTCAGTTGTTCGTTGCGCGTATGCTTTAATTTTCTCACAGTATAATAGCCCGTCCCGATAAGACCGAATACCAGCCCAAGGCCCCCGGTAATAATGGCGCCCAGGTACTCCTGCCAGCCGGCTATTTTCGCATCCCCGGGATTTTTTGGATCATAGTATACCAGTACGCTCTCCCCGATGTGGTATCCTGGCGGATTGGAGGAGAAAGAAGGAATATAGCGATGTTTCACACCGTTGCCGTCTTCGTAGGTAACAACGGGCGTATAAGTAGGGGAGCTGCTGTTGGAAGAGCGGCTCCGCTCCAGCATATCCACCACCGTACCACTGGTTTTTGCGGCGGCTGCATCAAACTTTTTAATGCTGTAACAGATCACCAGGGAAATGATCAGCAGAAGCAGGCCAATGCCCAGAAAAATATTGAAAACAAGAGATACTGTGCTGCGTTTCATCAGGGCGATAACATTGGGTTAGCACGCAATATAATAAATTTATCATGGTGCGGTCGATATCGCCAATGCCTGCTACTCCTCTTTCTCCTCCGGCTCTTCTGTTTCTTCCAGTTTATTATCGCTGCCCCGGCGCAGCTTCACCACCGGGTTACTCTGTGTACCTGTAACGTTGAAGGGTATACCAAAAATACCAAAAGGCGGCAGGCCCAGGCGACCTTTCAGGTTCAGCTTACCATCCAGGCTCACCTCGCCTTCAAAACGGGGCCGGAAACCGGCTACCCGCATCTTTGTGCGGTTAATGGTGATGATGTTATTGTTGATGCTGGTTTTAATTTCTACTTTGGAAAGGTCCGGATCTTTCATGTCTCCTTTGCCGGTACTGCTGCCAACAGCATTAAACAATTTAAATCCTTTCAGTTTTATTTTCCTGACAGATAATACGCCTCCGCCTTTCAGGGAAGGATATACCGGGTTCATGTTGCCATCCAGTTTGCCGTTCAGGCTATAATCAAGACCAACAATACCACTGGCATAGGCCGCAGAAGTGGCCATGTCATGAAAGATTTTGATTTCGTTATAAGCTCTTTTGATATCAAATTCTTTGGCGCTGATGTGATAGTCGAACGCCGCTTTTTGCGGATGCAGACTGGCATAGCTTGCATCCATTTCTACCGGTGCGCCGATGATGGTGAAACCGGTTTGATTTAATTTAAGCTTGCTGCTGTCTACTACCAGTTGTCCGTGAAAGCTGTTGATATCGATGCCTTTAAACCGGATCTTATCTGCGGCTGCGTTGAGGGTCAGCGAAAGGTTGGCGGGGATGATCACTACGCCGGAAGTGGCGGCAGGCGCACTTTTGGGGGCGTTGGCAGGTGCAGCGCCGTTTACCATCAGCTCATCTGCCAGTATGTAACTGCTTTTGAGATCAAAGTTGCCCCGAAGTGGCTGGTCTTTTTGGGTGGCATAGCCAATCACGTTACTCAGGTAGCCATTCAGGGTAATAGCAGATTTTCCATAGCTGCCGTTAAACTGATCAAACCACATCTTGTCCTGGTCAAAGCGGAAAACCCCATTGTTTACCAGGAAGGGCAGCGGGAACAGGTCGGATGTCAACGCAATATTCTTTAACGTTAAGGTTCCCTTGTTGTTCAGTTTACCGTAGCGGCCGGCCATGGCGTCGCTCTGGGAGCCGCGTAGCGACAGGTCAGTTTTTATAAAACCTTTCAGGTCGTATCCCTTTATCGCAAATACTTTGTAGATACGGCCAAGATCTATCACCCCATTGGATGCAATGGCATACTGCAGGTTATCAAAGTTATTAAGATCGGCCTTCAGCACAAAGGGCTGTCCCTCAAATGCGAAGGATATGGGTTTGAGGTCTACTTTCAGCGAGCGCATGGTGCCGGAAGTATTGGTAACGGCAGCGTCTATATTAATTTTCTCAATGGGCTGAGGATAGTATTTCGTTTGTACGGCGCCGTTGTTCATGGTCAGTTTGGCCGTGGTGACCGGGAACAGCCGTTTTGCCGGCAGATAGGTGCCTTTGGTAACAATGTTGATGGCGAGGTCGCCGCTCATATCGAGACTATCAACCGGGTATACCTTTTTTATATCGCTCATGTGGAGCACGGATTCAAGGCTGGCGTCTACCAATGGCTGCTGCGCATTGGAGAGGCGCAGGTAACCTTTGATGTAGTTGCTCAGCATATTGGCGTTGATATCTTCTATGTTGAAATAGGTGTGGGTATAGTTGCCATCGGGGCAGGAGGCTTGTGCATTAAAGCTGATATTGTTGACGGCTTCCGGCAGGGATACAAATTTAAAATACCCATTCCGCAGGGTGGCCTTAAAATCAAAAACCGGTATACTGCTGACCACTGTGTCGGCACGTTTTTGCAAACCATTATATACTACGCTTGTGGCATATTTGCCGTCTGCCTGCAGATGCGCCTGCAGCCTGCCTTTCAGGTCCATCGATTTTAATCCTACCGCTCTGTTCCAGTTACCCAGGTCGATGTCGGTATTCATTTTTATATGAATGTCCGGTGTTTTTAATCCTTTTACGCGGATGACGGAGCTGAAATAATCTTTGTCAATGTTGAAGTAGATAGAATCTACGTTAACGTAAAGACTGTCGGTATTCAGCTGTGCCAGGGTTGACTGGAAGTTGAGGAACAGGTTTTTTATCGGGGCGGGTGACTTATCATTAGCGATGGTCCCGTTTCTTACTTTCATGTTAAAGGTAAGATCGGGCATGGTATTACTTTCTGCAATATACTGTCCGATCAGCGATGCGTTTACGTCGGCGGTGCCGGTGATATTTACGTGTTCTGCCCATTTCGCATATTCCGGGGGTAAGGCACCAAAAATGGCATGCAGCTCCGATTCCATGGAGCTGAGCCGGAAGTCCATCTTATAGCCGTTTTTCAGGAATCCGAATACGCCGTTGAAGCGTACCGGCAGATCATTTATTTTTAAATCGTTTTTCTCAAAAACGAGGTCCAGTGAATTGGTATTGATCTTTGTGATCAGTTCTCCATTCAGTTTCTTTGATAAAATATACTGGGTGCCGCCATAGCTGAGGTCAAATAAACCGATGTTAATTTTTGAGTACAGGTCAAACTGTGCTTTGCTGAGATCCCCTTTACCCAGGTAGTTTACATCTTTCGCCTGCAGGTACATGGGGAGGGACTGGTCGTTGTAAATAATATTGCAATGCTCCAGTTGTATGCGCGCTATTTTCATATTGGCGCTGCCACTGTCGGGTTGACTCTCCGCCGCTGCAGGACCGGATTTATATACGTTATAGTTAGGATGGCCTGCAGTATCTACCAGCACATGAATATTTCCTTTGGTAAGATATATTTCATCGATGTTGATAGAGTTGGCAAAAACGCTGGACAGGTTAATTCCTAATGCTACTTCGTTTGCGGAAATAAGTGTATCGGCCGCAAATGGCGCTGCCCCTTTCAGACTAAAATCATACAGGGTTAATGTAAGCGAGGGAAAATGGTTAAAAAACGACAGCCGCGCCTTGGAGAAGTTGAGATCCCCGGTGATGCTGTTGTTGGTCCATGTTTTTATTTTGTTGGATATCGTTGCAGGAAAAAGGACAGGCAACAAAAACAGCAGGGCAATGATCCCGGCCAGTGATATGGAAAAAATTTTCAATGCCTTGATGGCAATCTTTTTAATGTTTGCGTTACGCATGGAAGACTAGGCGCGTTTGAATGTTATTCTCTATATGAATAGGTTACATCGACCTATTTATTAGGGGAAAATAATATGTATGAAAATGAATAATGACCCGGCCGCGAAGATAGCTATATTTTATGATCAGGCCGTTATCAGCTGCTGATATGGCGTTCCCTTATCATGCTGAAAATAGATAAACGCCGGTTTTGCAGATACCCTCTATAAGTTGTAACTTAAGAGTAGTGTTTAATAAATCCATCACATATGCTGAGCCTTATCGAAATAGTTTACTGGATCATTTATATTCCGCGCAGAATTGCTGCCGCCCGGAAAAAATATGCCAAGCCATAATTCCCTTCCCCTGCAAGCCAGTATCCTCCACGTTTATTTAAAGCTGTAATCTTGTTATCTTTGCGCCCTTCTTTGCCGGTAGCAACATAACAGGTGTTTTCAGCATTTGTATTTTAGCCATCAATAATACTAAGAAGGAATAGTAAATAACGATTGTAAGTTATTCAAAACCAGTTTTTTGTATTTTTTATTACCTGTGCCGGAATCCCCTTTTCCGCAGGGGATTTTTATTGAATATGATGGAATCTGATTTGTATAGCCAGGCCGGTGAGCAAACGGTATGCTGGCCTTTTGATGATGCTGCCGGAGCGGAAGCCCTGGCGGAAGGACTAACGTTTTCCATCAATGATACGCTGCATCCGCTTTGCCTGTTGGCAGCAGAGCAGTTGCAACAGCATCTGCAAGAGCAGCAGGAATGGGAACATAATTTCGGTTTAGCGGTTCATACCCGCGGTACCGTTATAGGCAAAATGTTCGGCGTACTGGCGGTGCGTACAAAAGAAGGGGAGCTGGGTTACCTGGCGGCGTTTTCGGGCAAACTGGCAGGAGGGAACCATCATGCTAAATTTGTTCCACCCGTTTTCGACGGATTGGTGGAAGGTGGTTTTGTGAATGCCGGCATGACAAAGCTCACGCAGATCAATGCAGCCATCAGCCGCCTGGAATTGGCCGCGGAAGAGGAAAACCCGGAGCAGATCCGTCTCCTTAAAGCTCTCCGGAAAACCCATTCCATCTCCCTGCAAAACAAAATTTTTGAACAGTATCATTTCTTAAATAAAGCCGGAGAATCAAAAAGCCTGGTAGCTATTTTTGAAGAAGCCACTTACAGAAAGCCTCCTGCCGGTGCAGGAGAATGCGCTGCTCCCAAGCTGTTGCAATATGCTTTCCGCCACCAGATGGAGCCGCTCGCACTGGCGGAATTCTGGTGGGGCCTGTCGCCCAAATCCGCCTACTGGGAACATGGTCGCTTTTATGCCCCCTGCCGGGAAAAGTGCGCGCCCATCCTGGGCCATATGCTTTCCTAACGGCCAGGGCAACACGCCGCTGCCTTTTCCCCACCATTTACCATTGCTTCAAATAAGGGCGGAGAAATGGCTATTAGAACTAGAATCAAATATCTATCTTTAAGTCTTTCTTCAATAAATTTGAACTTGAACATGAATAGAAAATGTATTGTCGCAGGTCTGATATGCTTTATGGGCCTGGGCTTGGCGAATTCTTCCAATGTAATGGGGCAGGTGTCAGCTATTAAAACCGAAACCGTAACCGGTGGTTCCCTCGTTGGGCGCTGGGATATCAAGGTAGATGAAAATGGTGCAGAAAAGCCATCCTGGCTGGAAGTAGAGCTCTCCGGTTTTAAAACCCTGGTGGGGCATTTCGTAAGCACCGGCGGCAGCGCCCGTCCAATATCCAAAGTGAATTTTGATAATGGCAAGTTCAGTTTTGCAATCCCGCCACAATGGGAGAATGAAGACCGCGACCTGACGCTGGAAGGAACCGTTACCGCCTCCGGCATCAGCGGTACCATTCATACCAGCGGTGGCCAATCCTATCCGTTTACCGGCGTAAAAGCGCCCGATCTTAAAAGAACCAGCGCACCTGTATGGGGGAAATCTATTAAACTGTTCAACGGAAAAGACCTGAGCGGCTGGAAAGCCGTAGGGCAGCAGAACCAATGGATCGTTAAAGATGGTATCCTGTCCAGTCCTCATTCCGGCGCTAACCTGATCTCTGAGCAGTCATTCTCAGACTTTAAACTGCATGTGGAATTCAGGTACCAGAAAGGCAGCAATAGCGGCGTTTACCTGAGAGGCCGTTATGAAACCCAGATCATCGATAACCCGGTAACGGATCATCCTAACAGTCACCTGTTTGGCGGCGTATACGGTTTCCTGGTGCCCAACCAAATGGCAGTTAAAGGACCGGGCGAATGGCAAACATTCGATATCACCCTCATAGGCCGCATTGTAACGATTGTAGCAAATGGTAAAACCATTATCTGCAGCCAGGAAATTCCGGGGATCACAGGCGGCGCTTTGAACAGCAACGAAGGTGAACCGGGACCTATTTATTTCCAGGGCGACCACGGACCAATTGAGTTCAGGAACATCGAGATCACACCGGCGAAGAATTAAAGCTGAAAGTAGAAGGCATAAAGCCGAAAGCTATTGAAGGGGATAATTAATGCGAAAGATTTTTACTTGCGCCAATCATCCGCTTCAATAGCTTTTTGCTTTCCACTTTTCGCTTTCTGCTTTTATGCATACCAAAAAGAACAACCGCGCATGACCCATCACCCGATCCCCTTTGAAAAAGGGACGTACGTAGGCACCAAAGTGAAAGAGCGCGTTTTTGACGCCGTGTTTACCAGTGAAACTGCTTTCGCGGCCAATATGTCGTCGGAATGGCATTATCATCTCCATCCGCATTTTTCGCATATACTGGCAGGCGGCAGCAAAGAAATCAGGAAGGGTGGGGCCGACCGGCAGTTTGCCGGCGCCGGGCTTTATTACCATCCCGGTATCCCGCACCAGAATGTGGATTACCAGGAAGGCACCCGCATTTTTAATATTGAGCTGAGAGAAGATTTTTTCAAATCACACGGACTCCCGGAACCGCCGGCCGATCTGATGTTCGGGCAAAGCGGCCAGCTCAATACCGGCGGCCTTCTGCGGATCATGAAAGAACACTATCTCAATGACAGGGACTCCGGGATTGCCGTTGCGCAGCTTTGTACAGCACTGTTGCAGCCCGGTGATGATACCTTCCGCTGGTTCCCGGAATGGGTTACGAAAATAAAAACGATCCTGTACGACAGCTGGAACAGCCCGCTGTCGCTGCCCTTACTGGCAGCAGAACTGGGGCTTCACCCGGTCACTATCTCCAAATACTTCTCAAAATACTTTGGCTGCTCCGCAGGAGAATATCTCAGGAAGATAAAAGTTGAAAAAGCCATTTCGCTGATAAGAACTGACCGGCATTCCCTTACCGCCATTGCCTACGAGTGCGGATTTACCGACCAGGCCCATTTCACTAAAACATTTCAGCGCCTTACCGGCCTGCTTCCCCTTCAGTACAGGAAAATATAACGATACGCTAATCCCGTACAATTTTTGTTTTTTTCCTGCGCCTAGTTTTGTACTATCTAATTTATAAGATAGTATGACGACATTCCGGGTTGTAAAGCAGATGTTATGGTCAATGACCTTACTCTTGACAGTGGTAAAGGCAAAGGCGCAGGAGCCTTCTTCCATCCGGCAGTTATTTGACCGCTATTATGCGGAACGTATGCAGCTGTTTCCGCTGGAAGCCACTGCGGCCGGTTATCACCAGTACGATCATCTGCTGGCGGTGGAAGGCAGTGTCCCGTACATAGCGGCTACGACTAAGTTTTATCAACAGTTTTTGGGAGAATTAAAAAAATATGACCGGTCTGCCTTAACGGAAGCCGACAGGATCTCCTGTGATATCCTCATGTACACCCTGAACGAGGCCGTGGAAGCCATCCCCCTGCACCTGGAGTACATGCCGATGAACCAGTTTGTATCTACGCCGCTGGAGTTGGCCTCATTAGGATCCGGCAGCGGTGATCAGCCATTCCGCACCGTAAAGGATTATGAAAACTGGGCCCAAAGAATGACTGCTTTCACTGAATGGACGGATACCTGTATCGCTAATTTTAATAAGGGCATTCGTGCCGGTATTGTTCTTCCCCGGGTGCTGGTGCAGAAAATGATTCCCCAGATGGAGGCGCTTGCGGAAACGGATACGGCAAAGTGTATCTTTTATAAACCCATCGCACAGTTTCCGGCTTCGTTCAGCACAGCCGAACGCGCCAGGCTGACGAAGCAGTACCAGCAGGTGATTGCCGGCAACATGTGCCCTGCCTACCGCAAACTGGCCGGTTACCTCAAAACCGTGTACCTGCCTGCAGCGCAGCAGCAGTCAGGACTGAGCGCCCTGCCGGGTGGAGAAAAGATCTACGAATATTATGTACGTTCCTTTACCACTTCTCCCGGGTTAACTCCTGACAAAATTTATAAAACCGGGCTGGCAGAGGTGGCGCGCATAAAAGGAGAGATGAAAAAAGTGCAACAGCAGGAAGGATTTAAGGGCAGCCTGCCGGCGTTCTTTGTTTATCTGAAAACCAATCCCAGGCTCATGCCTTTTAAAACGCCGGAAGAGGTGCTGCAGGCGTACCAGGATATCTATAACCGGGTGCAGCCTCATTTGAAGGAATTGTTTGGCCACTTCCCTCAAACGCCGATGGTTATACGCAGGGTGGAAGCTTACCGGGAGGCTGCTTCCGCAGGACCATTTTATATTAAAGGTAACCTGGTGGAAAACAGGTCCGCTATCCTGTACGTACCGGTACCGGATGCCACCAAAATCAACGTCACCTTTTATGGTATGGAGGCAACGTTTATCCACGAAGCCATTCCGGGACATCATTTCCAGATATCTTTCCAACAGGAAAATACGAATATACCTGCCTTCCGCAGGCAGCCCACTTTCAGCGCCTTTTTTGAAGGTTGGGCGCTATATGCAGAATCGCTGGGGCCGCAGCTGGGATGCTATCAGGATGCCTATCAGAAAATGGGTGCGTTAAACAATGAAATCCACAGGGCTATCAGGTTGGTACTCGACGTAGCCGTTCATACAGGGAAAATGACACGGGAAGAAGCGATTGCCTATATGATGGCCAATGAGGCAGTGAGCGAAAGTATTGCTGCTGCAGAGGTGGAACGCTATATGGCCATGCCGGGACAGGCACTGTCTTACAAAATCGGTGAAATAAAACTAAAGGAGCTGCGGGATAAAGCAGCCCGGAAAATGGGCCGCAAATTCAACCTGACAGCTTTTCATGACGCATTACTGGCGCATGGAGATATGCCCCTGCAGGTACTTGAAACGTATATCAACGACTGGATGAACAGGTAAGCACCGGGAAATTTTTTAATTATCTCCTAAAATAATTATTTTTGTAGTGATTAATACAAAAATGATAAAATGAGTATGAAAGGCAGACCTGCTACTTACGATAATAGGGAGGTAGTAGCAAAAGCGCAGAAGGTATTTTGGGCGAAAGGGTTTACAGCCACTTCCCTGGAAGATGTGCTGAGTGCCATGGGGATGGGAAGCGGTAGTTTTTACAATGCCTTCAAAGGGGGTAAGAAAGAACTGTTTCGAAAAGCCATTCAGCAACGCCGGGAAGCGTTGAATGCATTCAGGGAAGAAGTGGAAAAGAGTGAGGCGCCCGTGGAGCTGATCAAAAACTTTTTCCGCAGTATTGCCAACGCCGACCGGGATACACATTTGCAAGGTTGTATCATCTCCAATACTGTAGTGGAAATGGCGGCGCTGGATGAAGAACTTGAACAGGAAGCCGTGGATATTTTAAAAGAAGTAGAACAGCTATACACCAGGATGATCCGCAAAGCACAGAAAAACGGAACGCTGAAAAACCAGGCAGACCCCGTGATTTTAGGCCGTTACCTGATTACATTGTGGAATGGTTTGAATGTGACAAGGCGCATGTACCCCGACAATAAAGTATTGATCAAACAAATCGAAATGCAGCTGGAAATCCTCCGCTGATTTTTTTTATTCATTTTTGTAGTGATTAACACAAAAATACTTCTTTCGATAACAAACAGCAATTTATATGGATGTACAATTAACATCAAAGACCGCTTTTGTGAGCGGATCTACGCAGGGTATTGGTTTTGCCATTGCAAAAGAACTACTCCGGGAAGGGGCAGCGGTGATCATCAACGGAAGAACACCTGAAAAAGTGGATGCCGCAGTAAAGCGTTTGCAGCAGGAAATACCCGGAGCCGCGGTGTCGGGGATAGCAGCCGATTTTGGCAGTGTAGCCGAAGTTGATCAGCTATTGGCGGCATTGCCCCGCATTGATATCCTCGTAAATAATGTGGGCATATTTGAACTGAAACCATTTGCCGATATCAACGATGATGATTGGGCGCATATTTTTCAAATCAATGTAATGAGTGGTATCCGGTTGTCGAGGTATTTACTGCCTGAAATGCTCGCCAGAAATGAGGGCCGGATTATTTTTATCAGCAGTGAATCGGGCGTGAATATTCCGGAACAAATGATTCACTACGGCGCCACCAAAACCATGATGCTGGCTGTTAGCCGGGGCCTGGCCGGATTGACAAAAAATACCGCCGTAACAGTGAACAGCATTCTCGGCGGACCTGCTTATTCCGAAGGTGTGGCCGTTGCGGTGGAGCAGATTGCAGCAGCGCAACATCAACCCGTTGAACAGGTAAAACAACACCTGTTTAAAACGATAAACCCTACTTCATTGCTGCAACGCTTTATCGATCCAACCGAAATTGCGCATTTAGCGGTATACCTGGCCAGCCCGTTATCCATTGCTACCAACGGGGCGGTCCTGCGTGCGGATGGCGGTGTACTGAATACAATTTTATAAGCAATGATGCCAGGCAGATAGAAATAAAAAAGGGTGCACTTCAAACTGTGAAAGCGCACCCTTTTAGTTTATGGTACGCTTGTCTTGTCTCCGTTGTCTGGACGCCATTCCTGTATTTTACCGTATAAATAATGGGATAAAATTGAAAATTATCTGACAATATGCTATCTTTTCAGAGAGCCTTTGCAGAAGATATCGAATTTCCTGGAATTTGTGCAGTTGTCATCCTGGGGTGCGTGATTAGGTGCCGGCATATATGTATCATATTTCAGGAAACCCTCAAATAATTATAATAACTATCCACAGCATACCTTATGAGATTTCATATTCCCGGTATTCCTCATACCATCACCAATAAGTCTTACATCAGTTGCGCATATACGCAGAAAGTATATAAACTCTGTTCTATGCTCACCCGGCTTGGTCATGAAGTGTATCATTATGGGTGTGAAGGCAGCGATCCCACTTGTACAGAGAATATTAATATTGTATCAGAAAACCTCAGACAACAGTGCTATTCCACTAATTTCCATACGGAACAATTCCGCTACGATACCAGTGATTATTATCACCAGACCTTCTACAATAATTGCATTACGGCAATAAGAAAACGACAGCAACCCAAAGACTTCCTGCTATGTGCGTGGGGATGGGGACACGAACCTATCGCCCGGGCATTTGACGCCAGTTTGATGGTGGTAGAATCAGGAGTTGGATATGAAAGCATTTTTTCAAAGTTTCGGGTATTTGAATCCTATACCTGGATGGCGCATGTATATGGCTTGAATAACATTAAAAACGGAAACTGGTATGATGCCGTTATTCCAAATTTTTTTGATCCGGCAGACTTTACTTTTTCTGATCAGAAGGAAGATTGGTTCTTGTATCTGGGCAGAATAACGAATAGGAAGGGGGTGGAGGTGGCCGTTCAGACAACCAAAGAAATAAATGCAAGACTGTTGGTGGCTGGTCAGGGGACATTGGTGAATGAAAAAGAGCAGGTTTTCATTAAAGATAGTCATGTAGAATATGTTGGTTTTGCAGATGTGGTTACGCGAAGGACACTGTTGTCCAAAGCAAAGGCGGTATTTATGCCTACCTACTATATAGAGCCTTTCGGTGGCGTGAGTATTGAAGCGGCTATGAGCGGTACTGCAGTGATAAGCAGCGACTGGGGCGTATTTGGAGAGAATATTCTGCATAACGTTACGGGTTATCGCTGCAGAACATTTGACCAGTTCTGCTGGGCGGCGGAAAATATTGAAACGATAAAACCGGAGGCTTGTCGCAACTGGGCCCTCGAAAATTTCAGCATGGATCGTGTGTCGCTGATGTACCAGGAATACTTCGAAATGCTGTATGCCCTATGGGGCAAAGGCTGGTACGAACGATCGCCGGACCGATCGAATCTCGACTGGCTACGCAAAAGCTACCCCCGAGGCTGAAAACATTGTCATGCGCTAAACGTATTCTCCCAGATGCTATCAACTCCATTTACAATTCTCATAATCCTATTTATATCATGGCTATAGATAAACGACATAATCTTGCTGATACGCCAGGGGCCACGGGGGCTACAGGTCCCCAGGGTACCACCGGACCTGTCGGGCCTATTGGTATCACCGGTGCTACAGGTCCCCAGGGACTTACCGGTCCTACCGGCCCGCAAGGTATTACCGGGGGCACCGGGCCTACGGGTTGGGTAACGCTGATCGCAAATAGCATCACCGGTCCTACTGGTCCTATGGGTATCACTGGCGCAACGGGTCCTATTGGTCCTGTCGGTCCTATCGGTATCACCGGCGCAACAGGTCCTGAAGGCGCAACAGGTCCCATCGGTATCACCGGCGCAACGGGTCCTGAAGGCCCTTCCGGTCCCATCGGTATCACCGGCGCAACGGGTCCTGAAGGCCCTTCCGGTCTCATCGGTATTACCGGTGCAACAGGTCCTGAAGGTCCTTCTGGTCCCATCGGTATCACCGGCGCAACAGGTCCTGAAGGTCCTTCCGGTCCGATCGGTATAACCGGTGCAACAGGTCCTGAAGGTCCTTCCGGTTCCGGCGGCATCACCGGAGCTACAGGCCCGGTTGGAGCTACCGGCCCTGAAGGCACGGGAGGTATGGCAATTGGAAATATTACTGGCCCGATAAATATCCCCTTAACCTCCGGTTTTATTGCTACAGGTAGTTCCATTACCCTGGCCCCGGGAAAACATGCGGTTATCGTCACCATGCTGATGAGCGTGAACGGAACTTCTATTAGTATGTGCTGGCTGCGTTCAACATTTTCAGATGCACCCGGCTCTGTCATACCTACAAAGGATGTGATAGGTGGTAACCTCGCAAGTGGTTGCCTGACACAAGGAGTCGTATATAGTATATTAACAGGTACCATCCTGCTGAATAACCAGTCTGGCGCTCCCAAAACCTATTATTATATCGCCGGACAAACCCAAAATGGCAGCAGCCAGTTTATTCAGCCTTTACACCAGTTTGGTGGAGGTTATTGGGCTGAAGATAGAATCATTGCTTTCAAATTTGCATAGCATGTATCATTTCCAACGTTATCAGCAAACAGCGCTTTATGTTTCGACGGAAGAAGGGGAGGGACTGAACTTCTTTGGATATTATTTGACGGCTGCAGCAGACTTACCCGAGTCGATCAGCTATGATGCTGCCTGGTCCGATTTTCCTGGTCTGTTTGTTTTCATGAAGAATGTACTGGCAGAACAAGATATGCTGGTGCTGATAGCATCTCTCCAAAAGAGTTTTCCCCAAGGGAGTATTGAGCAAACATCGCTGGTCTGGGCAACGCTGTCATCATCGCCGGCAGCTGCTTCTTTTCAGTTGCTGGCACTGAAGAAATCAGCATCGCACAGCGTGGTAGTAGCGGTTCATTTTTCGATAGAGATATTAGGGGCGTCATTTTTGCTGGCTGCTGTTAGCCCGGTAGCGCCGGCATTGAGTGCAACCGGAAGCTTTTGGGGCCTTACCGTTACTTATCCGGCAACACCGGAAACATCCGCCCCCGTTGCAAATAAGAATGTCTTTATTCCGATGACCACCGCATTCAGAGGCTGCATTCAGGCAGATATTGCAGAGCATGCAGATGCGCAGCCGGAGGCAGTGGTGCCGCAAAGAGGATTTTATTCATTCGTTTCATCACCTGAAACACCTGATATATACCAAACCTGCTTCTATCCACTTTTTGCTACCCCGGAGCAGGATGATACACCAACAATATATACCGGCTTTCACATGAGTTATGATCCGGTAGATCCCTACAATCCTAAAAGAACGAGATTTACTTATGCCGGATTTTCCTATCAGATTAAGAAGATAGCAGAACCACCTTACAACCAGTTGGAAATCGTATCAGGCAACGCCCTGGCCAAATCAACAAACTACGCCTCTGTTTTTGGTGCTGCAATTAAGTTGCTCCCTCTTACGAATACAGATCATCCCGCCTCATTTGTCCTCTGCGAGCTGCCGCCTGGTTATGATTTTCCTTACTATATGGCGCCTGATGGCGATTTCCAGGTAGTTACGGAAACGACTATCCTGAATATGGGCGGAGGTTTATCCGGTACGGAATTTTTTAAACTGGATCATTCCAATCAGCATAATCAATCTATCATTCGTTTTGAAGCAGGGCAGCCCGCCTGTGTAAAGGGGTTTCCATTTGCAATGGCGTCTCCGGTTGCTGCACCAAGTGATTCCCTGGCTTCACCATTTTCAGCTGATTACCTGACATCATGGGCTACCATATTTACCGCATCCGGAGTGGCGCTTCCCTATGTTGCGCAACCTGTGGGTGCTTCGTTATATGCAAAAGGGACGGCAGGTATTAGCACGGGCATACTACATCCAACGGATATCGCTTTCTCATTTAGGTCGGATAAAGAAAAATTTTTCCCGCTATTCCCTTATTCCGGAATAACAACGGGCACACAGCCACATGATATGGGGTTGGCAGACATTACCGCGCTGGAAGAAGTGGTGTTGTCTCCTCAACGCCGCCAGGTGATCACACAGCAATCTACCACGAATGCCCATCTGTTGAAAAATACACCCGTAGAAACGGAGATCCGTTATGCCACCACCCCTGGCGGCATATTGGCCCAAACAACGCAAAATGCAGATGGCAGCGCTGTTCAGTGGGATCAGTTGCTGCTGGGAAAGAATGGCGACGATGAAATGGCATTTAACAGTCCCTCCGAACAATTGATCACCGCCATGCAGTCGAGTGATGTTTTTTTGGTGGTGAGCAATGCCACTTATCTCTCCGGCTTCGCCAATGAAGTGACTATCGGCGACTGGCAACTGAGCGTTAATATAGGCACTCATCAGACTTACGGCGATTATCGTAACCTGATGATCTTTAAAGGACGCAAGGGTAAGTTATATGATCCCGGGAATGTGGCGAATAGCCTGATTGCGAACCCGAAGAAATGGAGTCAGCGCAAGGATTTTTCTATTCCTCAAACGGATAGTAATCCGGATCCTGCCCAGCTGGTGATTCTTTCCAACTGGTTGCAGACCTATTTCAAAGATGCTTGCGAACAAACAAGCGGGTATTTTGAAAAATTCAAAACAATTGCCACCAGTGAGACCTGGACCGGTATTTTATTTTTACGTGTAGACATTACCGGTATACCCAAAAATCTCTCAGGTATTGTGGCGGGGGTTTCTAACCCATCGGAATTTAATGCGCATCATTTGGGTATTGAAGTAAGTCCCGTAGAACTGAATAACAGCGGCATTCCTGAGCTAAATAAACCTTCTTCTTTTTTTGGACTGATATACTATGTTGATCCTGAATTTACGGATACAATTCCCGTACACTCGATTCAACCTGCTTCCAACGGAGACTATGACTTCAGATTGCTCACCCTGAAAGTATTGTTTGAAAATACCGTGGTGAAAGGGTTTGAAAGTTACGCGCAGCTGACGCTAAATAGTTTGTTCGGTTCGCAGGTGACAGGTACTTACGATACAGAGAACATTTACAGAAATGTACTCTTTACAGGTAGCCTGCAAATAAATCAGGGACAGCCGGTATATGGCCTGGTAAATAGTAATGATGATGCTTTTTACCTGGACAGCAATATTATTAACAAAGTAGAGATCACCAGTGCGGTTTTGTCCAGCAGCACCACAGCTAACGCAACGCAACAGGAGAGTTGGTTTGCACTTAATGGCTTTATTGATTTTAAGCTATTTAAGAAGCCGGATGGGCAGCGATTTGATTTGTTTTCTTTTGGGAATGAAGACGGCAAAGATCTTTTACGCAAGGGCCTGAATTTTTCTAATGCAGGAATATTGATGACTTTTCAGCGAGGCGCGCCCCAAAATAATACGTTGAGTTTTTTTGCCGGAGAAACACGTTTTAATCCTGATCCTAATGTGAGTAGTCTGCGACAGGGCAGTATTTATACACAGTTGCAGTTGGGACTTGAAAACCTGGTCATAGGTCCGGCAGGGAAAACTCCCCGGGACAGCGGTTATTTGAGTGTTATATCAGACATGGCATTGAGCGGACCTGGAAATGAAGGCTGGTATGGATTGCGTTATAAGCTGAACCTGGGTTCGCCTGGTGCGCTGGCCGGCAATACCGGGTTTAATGCTTATCTGCTGATATGCTGGTCGCCTTTAAGCAAAGGAGAGCAGCATTATAGAGCCGGCGTAGAAATAGCATTACCAGGCAGTGGAGGTGGAAAATCATTTAGTCTGCAAACGGTACTGACGCTTAGCATTGACCAGATTCGGCTCACGCAGGCTGGTGATGAGGGTAGTAAAGTATTTATGCTAATGTTTACACAGATCGCATTAAAATTCCTGGGACTGCTCAAACTTCCTCCCGGCGGAAATACATTGTTTTATCTCTTTGGTAACCCTCAAGCCACAGATAATAAAGGGGCACTGGGCTGGTATGCGATGTTCAGACAATAAAAATAATGAGATGTTTGAAAAAGTATTTAATAAAATTCGCGGGTTCTTTGATCCTTATTGGGACTTTCAAATGGCAGGCTCTCTTAGAGCGTTCTTTACTTACCTGAATGCTGCGGATAAAAATCCGGTAATACGGATGTGGGTAGATGATTCTCCCGGTAATGGACACCAGGGCTCTACGGTGGGAATACTCCGGCAGTTGGTGAACAATGTAGTTCCGGATAACGGATTCGGATTTAGTGGAACTATAGAGGTCTATTATGGACCAGGAGAAGATAAAGATCCTACTTTACCCAAACTATTTAATCTGCTTCCGGAGCTCCGGGGGCAGCATACCGGCGAGATTAACAATGCACAAATAAGGCTGATAGAGTGCAAAGAAAAAACTCCTGCACCTAAGCCGATTGTTAACCTGGGTTTTACAGGCGGAGCAGATGAAGGGGAGGACGATGGAAAAATAATCCCTCAGCATTTTGCGAAGCGACTGAATGTACGATTCTTTCTCCGGTTGCAACCATACAGGTGGGGCGCCCCTGAACAAATTCAGCTATTAACAAGTGACAAACCTATTAGTCTCACAGCACAATCGGTATTGGGGTATAGTAGCTTTAACCAACGGGCATTTTATATCAGAACTCCAATAGCAGTACCCCGCTGGGATTTATATGCAAATACTCCTTATAAAGCGCAGGCAGAAATTATAGAGTGGCTGACTGCTATGGCTACAGAGTTAGATTTTGCACCAGTGTATGGCATTCGTACCTCTGGTAACATGCAGCTGGCCAAAACTGCCCAGGACAGGATGTTTGAAGTGGTGACTGGTATGTTGGCGTCGCAACGCTCAGAGGGGAGGAAAAGACCTGGCGCAAAACCAATCATAGTGGTGAGCTGTGATATCTTCGTAGATGGTATAAGACCTACTACTGTAGCTGGAAGTCTTAGTATTCTTGTTGACGGAGGTCCAACTGAGCCTGAGGCGTCTGCCATGACCGACCTGAGAGATGGAGGCTGGTTTAGTGGAGGTCAAAAAATTGAAGTATCAGAAGAAGATCAAAAAAGGAATAAGGAGTTAGTTCAGCAATACGAGGTAAGGGCTGCCTATCTGCGAAATGTTAATTCAATGAACCGGGTCAGATATGTATGGAAACCTGATTCCGTGATGAAAGTGCGTGCCGAGATGAACTGGCTGAGCGGCAGCAGTGATCGTTTACTATTCATTCAGTTGGGAAGGATTCCCCAGCCGTTGTATAGTTATCTGTTGCAAAAGGCGACATTACCACCGGTTTTTGAAGGACAGGGAACCGCCAGCACTACCCTTAATATAGGAAATTATTACCTGCATGTTGCAAGGCCTGGTAGTACAGTTGTTCAGTTTCCTACCACAATTATTGGTCATAAAGATGACCATGAGGACACTAACATTGGCGATTTTGTTTTCTTTGATTTTTACCCTTCTGTTCCTAAAAATATTCAGGAAATTGCAAATGAAATTAATAGGCCACTGCATTTATGGCCAAAGGATGCCGGTATAAATCCTGCTGAAAGAGTCGGTAAATTCATTAAAGACTATAAGCAGGGTAACACGGGAGGCTACCGGAAATATTTTGAAGAAGTGGCTGCGTTCTATCAGAATATTGACAATGATAAATTTCGTTATGGCGCAAGCTTTCTCAATCATGTCATTGCTAAAGAAAAACAGGTACTGTCATTTAAGGCTGCCGGCAAGGCAGGAGATAATGACGAGCCGGTTCTTACCCAGTTGCTAAGTAGTTTACAGCAACACCTGTCCCCCAAAAAAGTACTTCAACTTATTCCTGGCACACTCGATTCAGGCGCTATTTATGATTTTTATATTGATCTCCTCGGTACCGAAAACCCGTTTGTAATTGATCAGGCAGAGATAACGCCGCAGTACGATAAGGATAATGTAATTATCAGCATCCTGGTAGTTGGTACCACTGCAGCTCTTGGCGCAGCACAGGCTGTAAACATCGTTTTTACTGCTCCCGAAGCTGTCATTACAGGCAAAGTGAGATTTACTTTTGAGGATACCTGGGCACCGGATCTGATACCATGGATTCAGTTCAGTAATCCTTATATTGAATTATATACGATCAACGCTAAAACAATTTCCTATGGAGCCGTAGGAGGAAAAATAGATACTGCCGGGTTGGAGCTGAGCCTTCAGTTACCAGTCAGGGACGGAAAGTGGCAATTCATCGGCAATTTTCAAAAGCCCTATCCGGGAATTTCCAGGGCTTTCCAACTTGCAGGAGGTATTGACCTGACACAGGTATTACCGCCGCCATTTGATGCCCTGGCGGATTTTGGCCTGGAAAATACACAGCTGGTTTGCAATACAATAACTAAACAGGTTGAGTACATAGGATTCGGATTCTCTACGAATAGCAGCTTCCGGCTATTGCCGAACCTTGTATTAGAAAATATAAAAGCAACTGTTATCGTGCAGGATCCCGGTTCCGTAGCCAACAGGAATACCGATTGGTCTTTGTATGGAACTTTTAAAATCGGTAGCCGACACGATGCGGGTATTGTTGCATTAGGGGGGATGAGTCCCGGGCTTACATTCAATGGTAGCCTCCAATCAGGGACCATTCAATTTACTGATCTGTTGTCAGTGTTCCTGCCAGGAATGGATATTAGCCTGCCTCAACAACCTTCCATTACTGCGTTTAATGCGACTTTTAATATTAAAGATACCAGCCTGTATACAATAAGTTGCAAGTTGAATATCGACTGGCCATTTAAGATCTCCGGTGTCACAGCCCTTACCATCAATGACGTTGGGATTGATGCACAAAGTCAGTCCACCGGGCTTTCTATGGCAATAACCGGTGCTATAACAATTCTTCCGGATACACCTTCCGCTTTCGGTTTAGGCCTTTCGGCGGCCTATTATAGCGAAAAAAAGAACTGGCGGTTTTTAGGACAGCAAACCTCGGGAAAGGTAAAATTAATCGAACTGCTTAAATATTACACCGGCTGGGATACCGATTTTGAAATTAACATAGATGACCTCTTACTTCAGATGGAAACGCTCAACAGCTCCTGGGAGTTTTCGGGCAAAACAGCGGATCCCATCAAAATACCAGGTGTTGATCTCTCGTTGAACCTTCACCTGAAAATAGGCTACAATGGCGGTACAAAAAGCTTTGGTGGCCGGGAAACAATAACAGGCAAAGCTATCGTACCGATTTTATTGCCTGATCATAAAATTGTTTCATTGGCTTCCCTCTTACAGGAAGATCCGGCCATTGGTCATTTTGGAACAGGTCAGGCAGATATTACCTGGCAAAATATAGATATTACCGTATACTACGACTTCGCACCTGGTTACAAGAGCTTTGGTATTAAATGGGGACAGCTGGAAGGAAAGATTATCCAATCAGGTACCCCTCAGAAAACCATTGCCACCCTTAGTTTTACCCAATCCACTACGATTGGAAGCATGGTGGAAACCATGATGGAATGGGCCACCGGTAGTAAATTCAGCCTCGGCGCACCCTGGAATATCCTCGACTCCATTGCACTTAATAACCTCCTGCTTACCTTTAATTTTACCGATAAACAGGTAGGACTCGAGATAGTCCTTGACCCGGTAGAAATAGGAGTGTTTGGTATCAACATCGCTACCATCACGGGATTCAAATTGAGTTATAACTCCGGACAGGCGGACCCCAAACAGAATGGGGTACAGGTACAGCTGCAGGGGAATTTTAAATGGCAGGAAGATCCGAATAAACCATTAGGATGGGATGCCTCCAAACCTGAAACCACCCCTGCTCCGCCTGCACAGGGTAATAAATACGTGGACCTGCGCCTGCTGGCCATGGGGCAGCATGTGGAGGTAAAAGGGCTTTCCACTGCCACGAGTGTTGCAGAGGCTATTGCCATCATGGAAAAATTGCCGGATACACCCACCGGTAAAATTCCGCCGGTGGAATTAAACGCCAACAACGGATGGTTGATAGGAATGGATCTCGGGTTGTTACGCATCAGCACAGATGCTCCACCGAAATCCCTCCTCACTGCAGCAGCGGGACAAGGTGTACTGGCGGTTCCCGACGACTATGTGTTCAACCTGCAGGTGGTATTTGCTGATCCTGATCTTTACGGTCTTCGTATAGCCCTCAACGGTGATGCGGCAAAAGTTTTTAAAGGACTGCAATTCGAGATCATGTACCGGCAAATCAGCCAGTCCGTGGGGGTATACCAGTCAGAAATAACATTGCCCGATGTGATGCGTTATATCAGCTTAGGGCAATTCAATATCGTGCTACCGGTATTTGGTATCCAGGTATATACTAATGGAGATTTTCAGGTAGATCTGGGCTTCCCGTGGAATGCCAATTTCTCGCGTTCATTCACACTCCAGACCATCATATATGTGCCGGTACCTATTCCGGTGATGGGGTCCATAGGTCTGTATTTCGCCAATCTATCCAGCGCTACCACCACCAAAGTGCCTGCCTCCAAAAAAGGCATCTTTAACCCGGTAGTCGCCTTTGGCGTGGGATTCCAGATAGGCCTGGGATACGAATTTAACATCGGTATCCTCCGTGCTGGATTCAGTCTTACCGTAGCAGCGATTATAGAAGGGGTGATAGCCAAGTGGAATCCTTACCTGCCGGCAACAGCAGGTCAGCGTGATCGTCTGGAAACAGATTATTATTTTTCTATCCGCGGAACGGTGGGCATTATCGGTAAATTATACGGTACAGTAGATTTTGCAATTATTAAAGCCAGTTTAAATATAGAAATCAGTATTATCGCGCAGTTCTATTTTGCACCTTATGAACCGATAGCGTTAGCGCTTGTTGCCAATGTTACGGCTTCTGCCAGTATTAAGATATTGTTCATTACTATCAGCTTCAGCTTCTCCCTGCGTATTGAGCATCACCTGACCTTACCAGCTGTGGGCGGAACAGCGCCATGGTTTGATGAGGCAGAAAAAATATCGTTGAGCCAAAGCAGGAGACTGGAACGTGCGGAAATGGCTGTTCGGCTGCTACAACATAAGCTGTTGGCCACAAACGTTGCACTTAACTGGAACAATTTGCTGCCAGCCGCTACGCCGGTAGAATTGCAGGTATACCTGGTGCCCGGCCTTACGGCCGCCCTGGACGAAAATGAAAAAACACCCACATTGGCAGGTCAAAAGGCATGCGGGGTAGCGGTAATGATGATGGAGTCGGTAAAAGCGCCGCAGGATGACCCAATCAGCTGCAGACTCAAAGCGGTGGACCCGGTAACAGACAGCGCATTTGAAAAAATAGCCAAACAAGTGTTCAGATGGGTGATCGCCGCATTACAATCCAACCCGCTGACTGAAAAAGAAGTGGACCGGATAGTGGTAACCCGGGAACAACTGGAAGCGGTACTGGCCCGCTTTAGTGCTGCCAATAACGATATCCCTGTTCCGGAAGCGGATATCAATACATTTATGGAACGCCAGTTTAATGTAGTGGTAACTGGTATGAATAAGGATACAGACGGCACAGAAATGAATGCCACCTACTTCCCGATCCAGCCATCAGTAGGCTTTTCCCTGCAGCGTCCCGGAGCACCTGAGCCATTGGCATATACCTATGCTACCTACAATGCCACCTCCACAGATTACCTGGCTGCATTACGGGCATACTTTAATGAAATGGGGGTAAATGCAGCTTCAAACGAAAAAGTGCGGTATGAAAACTTTAGCCTGAATGATGATGACGGCCCCTCTGTCGGAAGTTTTATCTTCTCTGATTATTATGCCCTGTTGGCCAAACAGATGCTGCAAATGGCGGTTAATTCACTGGACAATTATGTTTATCCTATCCAGCCAGTGCAATGTACAGGGGATATCGTGAATTGGGTGAACCAGACGGGTAACCTGGCTAACGGACAGGAATACACGCTGGAGAAACTATTTACGGATAATAAAAGCCATGAAGTAAATGTAAACAGCATTGTCGCGATCGCGGGGACTAAATATGTTGTTCAAACAAACGATACGTTTGCATCCATCGCTTCATTGGAAATATATACCGGGGGATTTACGGCGCAAAGCCTCGCACAGCAAAATATACGAACTGGCAATCTCCTGAAAGCCGGTTTGGAAATCATTTATACCGGAAAACCTCCGTATCCCATCCTGCCGCAGCAAACCATGGAAGATATCGCAAAAGCGATGGACATCAGTACGGATGAACTCTTGCAGAACAGTAATATAGTGGGGTTGAAAGACTTGTTGATACCTGCATCCACCTTGTCGTTACCGATATTTAATTATAAAACGAAGGAGAAAGATAATCTGGATGAAATAGCTGCTAAATTCGGTACAACACAGGAACAACTTGGAAGTGTAGCTGCTAATGGAAAAATAAAAGACTTGTTTGCAGCTACAGCTAATCCCGACCTGAACATCGTACAGCTACCACAGTTCCAGGTAGCGGCATTGCTGCAGGAAATCCAGCACACGCAGGGTTTACAGCATCTGGCCGGTCTTACCTCCCGTTATTATATGGCCGGACTACGTCTTCCAACAAAAGGTCTTCAGCCAAAATATCCGGGTATGTGGGTAACGGGGGAGAAGAACGCCTATCACCTGCCTGGTAGTGCGGGTTTGTTTGCACTGTCAGGTCAGCAGTTTCCAATTCCTGAACTTGCTACAGGAGAAAGTGTGGTACTGACATTCACCAATAACGGTTGTAAATGGATCAGTTTTGATAAACAAGCTGCGCTGTCTATTGTCATCACACCCGAATCAGTGCAGTATAAACAAGCAGTGGCGCTGACTGCCTTTGCTACCAAAAACTACCTGGATGTGGGTTTGATGCAGCTGGGAACACAGGAGCCGTTTACAATCGAGGCCAATACCTATACATTCAATTCCAATGTTAACTGGGCATCTCCATCCAATGTAAAGATGCCTTACCCGGGAAATATAGGAGCGCCACAGCAGCTTAGCTTATGGAAAATTCCGGACTCACTGCTGAATCTGCCGGATCTGACGATCCATAAAATTAATCCACGCATGAGCATACAGCTGGGCGCCTATAATGAGGCTGCTCAGAAAATGGAATATAATGCATTCAATGACTATGGGTGGGGAACACAAATAGATTTTACGATCAGGAAGATAAGCCCTATCCCGGGAAGTCCAACAACAGATACCACCTATGAAGTGTTGGGTGCAGATGGTTTTAATACCCTGCTGCTGGAAAAGCTGGTAGATCAGATCGGTGATAATAATAACCTGATCGATAGTTTTCATATAGCATATACACAAAGTACTGATAAAACAGCGGGTAGTGGTATTCAGACAGATAACCCGGATCAGCTGACCATCGGACTGGCACAGGTAAATCTTACCACGGTTACCGCACCTGATCTGCCTGCGGCGATGAAGGATGATGAACAGGTCGTAGTACAGCAGCTGGTTACACCCACTAAATTTATTCGTTTGTTATGGGAGGCAAGTATCACCAGTCAGGGTGGATTTTACCTCTATTACTACAACGATAACAGTAAAGGTGGGTTTCCGGATCGTATTTTCGATGATCAGGACAACGCCCGGATTTCACTGTTGGTGTTGTTTAGTGATGTACAGCGTAATCAGCTTTGCAGCTATATGAATGTATTGGCAACTGCCAGCGCTGTTGATTTCTCCTCACATACTTTATTTGCGAAAACATGGATGCAGGATCTTCAGATCACTGCCGATAATGCCACGAGCTTTGCAGGAATTGCCGGAGATTATTTCGCGGATATGGATCAGGTAGCCGCGAATAACAAAGACATCCCACTTCGCTCAAATGCGGTATTAGCCCTGAATGGAGGCGTATATGAGGTAAGGGACAAAGCCCCGGGTTGGAAATTAAATGATATAGCGGGCTATTTTGAGGTAACACCGGAAGCTGTTAAAGCTGCAAACCCGCAAATATCAAACTGGGACACGCAGCTTCCCGTATTTACGGTCATTTATTTACCAAATCTTTCCATGGTGGTGGGGGTTGGTAAAGGAGGAAATACGCTGGGCGATATTGCCGGGTATTTTAATATATCCGTTTCCGGTATAGCATTAGCAAACAAAGATGTGCCGGGAGTTTTTGCACCTGGAAAAGTGATAGAATTTACTAGTGGTCCGCTTACCAACAAATCTACCATCAGGCAAGATGAAGCCGCCGTTAAAGCCGTTAGGAAAGTAGCGGAACCCGTTCCGTATGATCCTGCTGACAAAGACTTTGCATCGAAATATTTGCAGAATACTTTCTCATTGCTAGGTTACCAGGTATCGGAAAATGCCTTCTTCCGCAGTAGTAATATCAGTCTTCCGCTGTGCCCTGTAATACCTGGCACAACTGCAATGGCCAATAGCAAATTTGTGCTGCCGCCAAAACTTAGTGTGGACGATGTATGGCAGTATACAGATTCGCTTGCATTTACCCATTTGGTGAAAAAAGTTCAGCAGACAAAACAGGATCTTCCGGATCCTGAAAATGATCCGTATCAGGGCCTTGGAAGCTTGCTCCAGATCAGCTACAGCTGGCAGGATGTATATGGTAATGCTTTGCTGACAACGCTGGATAATCTTCAGGATGGAAATAATCCAAACAACTTCCCGATACTGATTAAATACTACGATACGCTCGTGGGGCTGAGCAAGTGGCCTGCTGTAAGTTCCAACTGGGAGGTGACCAAAATAGGTGACCAGCCGGTATTAAATCTGATCCTTAACTTTGACGCAACGGCATATGACGGCTTGTTAATCGTTCGTGCGGGGGAAGGCAATACACTGACCGCAGTATTCACTACTGCGCTGGATGAAGTTTCTGCTACGGCTGCAGCAAATTATAGTTTCAGTGACCATATTCAGATCGTTACTATCTCGCTCAATGCAGATAAAAAGTCGGTGTTGATCAAAGTGAGGGATTTGTTGCCAGGTATACAAATCATCTTGCAGGTAAAAGATATTCTCAATCAGGAAAAAAATAAAACCTATACAGGTTCCGCAAGTTTTTCCACAAACCCGGCTATTGCATCTACATCTACCATCGTGAGTAAGGCGGCTGGTGATAAACTGTTGTATGAGCAGATCTGGTATCAGCTGAATGACAAAAACGGTATTCAGCTGATGGCAAATACCAGTTTGGTGCCTGATAAGGATTTTATACCGGATGCCGCTCAAACCGATGCGCTGGTTCAGAAGTGGCTGGCTCCCATCTATAAGTATGTTGACAGCAGGGCGAAGGCGCAGGACACTGCTATTCTTCCTGATCTACAACACATGTTGACATTTACAGTCGATCCGGCTGCTATTGAAACGAAAGATGTATTCAAGCTCTCCTTTGATTTCACGATCCGAAGAATACGGCAGGACCTGGCGGGGAGCTCCAACGATGCTATTCTGATGGTCAGTACAACCATTGCTCCATTATCCGATTTGTCTGCAAATAACGGCAACAACTATACGAAGTTTATAACCGATTTTGAAACTACGTTTTCTGGAAAGATGGAGTTGAGAATAGCAGGAGGGGTAGATCGTTTTGATTCCATCGTAGCTGCTGATTCAACATTATGGGTGGTCAGGCTGGATAAAACCAATACCGGTCCCATACCCGCCTTGGGTTTTGCCATCAATAAGCTGGAGGAACCGAAACTTTTTGCACCTCGCCCGGTTGCTAATGAGCTGATCAGCAGAACTGGTGTACAGATTTGTCCGTTCGATCCCAAGACAGGACTGGATTGTGAGAATAGTATTTATAAAGATTTTATCGGTGTCGATATAAATGGCTGGTGTAAACAGGTATTTGAAAGCTTCGATGATTTACTGAGCCCGGCTTTCGTTACCTGTATTCAGATCGTGGACGCAAAAAATAAAAAAGAGAATCCGTCAGCTCCTCTCTTCTTCGATCTGCTGATCAGTCAGAAGGGGCAACTGGCCGATATTCTGAAAGATTTAATGGTGCCGGTTTTCGAGGATCAGGCAGGCGTAGATCCCACCGATATCCGGGAAGATTTTAAACAGGCATTGCTGGTAAAATTGTCTAACGCCTACAGTGTACTGTCAGGGTTCCGGTTCTCTGCCAATGTTTATAACAATAACCTCGATGCCCCCGCATACCTGTATGGGAACGTAACACAAAAAGATGATAGCGGCGAAGTCAGGGCGGGGCAGAATATACAGTTTTCAGCGGCTAAGATCAGCCTGGCTCCTGATACGCAGGCAGGGGTGAGCTTCCTGATGTCGTCGCCGCAAATAATAAAAGGACAGCAAGGGGAAGTATTACCCGTGCTCGATCTGAATTTATCTTACGCAGTAAGTGCTATTGAACATCAAATAGGGGAGCTGCCAGGTATCAAAGGTTATAAAGCTTCCTCGTGGTTACAGTTTTTCAGTAAAGACAGCAGTATCTTATCGGCACAATCGCTGTCAGATAAGGTAGTACGGGTTCCTTTGCCATTTAATATATTCCCGGAAGCGCCAGGTATGACAAAGCAAAATGGTCAGCTATCCATCAATGTTGGCGGTGTTTCCCTATCGGATCTGCTGGATTGGGACTACCTGTTTTCCTATAGCCAGTCGTTTCATTATCCCCAGGATATGCTGCATTTCAATGTACGGTTTAACCTGCTAACCAGTAAAATTGAAGACCTTGCGGGCCTGCCCGATGCGTTCAATGATATTGCGCAATTTTTAACGGTATTGCCGGGCATTAATGACGCACTTGACGCCTTGTCGCAGGTAACTATGGATAGCAGCAGCGAGCAGATAGCAGCGGCGAGTACTACATTGGCTGCTTATACTACCATGACAGGCAATATCATCAAACAGGCAAAAGGACCGGGATTACAGGTGCAACAGCATGATCTGCACTCGATAATCAGCTCCGAGGGGCCTTATCCCTTTGTTGTAAAAGAAGGCAGTGCCACCATAAACGGAATAGCCGGAGTATTGCTCGTATCTGTTGGTATTACGGGTGAAGTGCAGGCTGCTATAGGTGTTCCGGTGATAACCATTGAGGACTACGATACGGTGCCATATAATACAGATGAAACCGGTTTCTATTGCTATTACTATAAGAATACCAAAGATAGCAGTCTGTTGCCCGCTACCACAGGGCAGACAATTACCAGCCGCACAGTGGTGTTGAAGACGCTGAATATGCTGGCAAAGCAGGATGCCGCAGTATCTGTGTATATGGACAGGAACGCTGATTTGGTACCCGGTAAACCTACCAATCGGGTATTCGTATATACTACCGGGAATGTTGAGTTTCCTAATTATTATTATCCAAATTTTGTTCGGGGCGAGGCTATTGATATTGCAACGATTCCAACAGGTAAACCCGTTACTGCCCCGTTACAAGAGCAGCTGAACAATTTTTTTGATGCCCTGCTGAAGAAAAATAAACAAAGCAAACTGAGTTTTAATGTAGTGATAACATACGACTACCAGGTAAATCATCTGGGGAACAAAATCCAGTTACCGGTAATGATGCAGCCTATAAAAACATTCGACCTGGGCGATCATCCGGATAAGGCGCCTGAAGGAATGATTGATAATTGGGTAAAAGTCATCAATGACTGGTTGAAGGAGAATGGGCCTAATACAACGAATGCATCGCTTAATTTCAATGTTTCCATTTTCTCGAATCTGACAGATGAACCGAAACCATTGATCCAATTAACCAATTTGTATTTGAAACTCGCTAATATCGGGTAACGGATAAAAGGGCCGCATTTAGTGGCTGAATGGATGCTGATTTTGAAGATCACAAATAGTCGCTAAAAAGAAGAGGGTGCACTTCATCATTGAAATGCACCCTCTTCCATGATTATTTAATAACTTATTCGTATCCGTTTTTCAGCACCAGCACAGCACCTGGCTTGGCTGTCAGTTCCAGGAAGCCGTCACCTTCATTTTTGATCACGAAGCCTTTATTGCTTGCGGCAAAGAAGGTTTTGAACGGCAGCTTTAACCGGGTACGTCCGCCTTTTTCTGCCACAATTTTTACTTCAGCTACCTGTCCGCCGTCCCTGTGGGCACTGAGCAGGAAAGCGCCTTCGGCGCGCAGGTTTTCAAAAGACGCATCTTTCCAGTTGCCCGGTACGGCCGGCATAATTTCTATAAAGCCCGCATAACTCTGCAGCAGCATTTCCTGTAGTCCTGCGGCAAAAGCAAAGTTGCCTTCCAGCGTAAAGGGGCGGTACTGGAATTTTGATAAACCCGATTTGGTTTGATCGCCATTCAGGTGGAAACTGTTGATGGAACAGAATGCCCTGGCAAAGATCCGCAGATCACCGGCGGCGCCATCGCCGTCTTTTGCCCTGGCTTTCAGGTTGGCCATCCATGAATAAGAGTAACCGCACCAGTAATCAGGTCCAAGGCTATCCGTGAGATGTATGGAGTTGCGGATAATGGATTGCGCCCTGTCTCCATCTTCCCATTTAACCAAACCCAGCGGATGAATGGCCATCATATGCGAAAAGTGCCGGTGCGACTGGTTATAGGCCATGGTTGGTGCAAACATCAGCTCATTGTTGGCGGTGAGTGCAAAGTCGTCAAACTCGTTGAATATCTTTTTCCAGCGTGCCGCTTCCGCGCTTAATCCCAGTTCGGAAGCCAGTTCTGCGGCCTTGCTAAATGTGAATTTCATCAGCGCCAGGTCGTAGTTGGTGTTTTGCGGGAACCAGGCCTCCAGGCTGTTGTCGTTGATCTCCGGACTGGAGCTTATTTTCAGCTGACGGTGTCCTTCCGCATTTTTGATGGTAATATTTTCCAGGAATACAGCGGTGCTTTTAAACCAGGGATAAACCTTTGTTTTCAGCAGCTGCCGGTCCATGCTGTAACGCCATTGCAGGTAATAATGCTGCGCGAGCCAGGATGATACCGTGGGCGACAACGAATATTGAATCCAGCCGCCCATCTCGGTTCCATCCAGCGTGGTTACACCAGGAACGGCAAGTCCTTCAGTACCGAAATACATCTTCGTATAGCGTTGATAGTTAGCCTTATTCTTTTCGAGGTGATTCAGGTAGCCCATCGCTTCTTCGAGGTGATTGGCGCTATAGGCCGGCCAGTAGCTAAGCTGGGTATTGAGGTCGTGGTGATAATCGCCCTTCCATGGTGCAATGCGGCCATTGTCGGCAGTCCAAACCGCCTGCAGTGAAATAGGCGGTGCATCTTTCCGCGCCGCGGCGCCAAATTTATACTGCTCCAGGTACCACTGCTTCTCCAGCAACGTATCCGGTACATGCAATGCCGATTTGCTCCAGAATTTTTGCCACCAGCTGCTGTGCTCCTGTAATGATTTGTTGAAGTTTCCGGCCGCTGCACGTGCTGTTACCTTTGTGGCCAGCTCATTAACAGCGCTGCCGGGGAATTGGGAAGAAATACTCCATACGCCTTCTATGGTGGTAGCGTTTACTTTTTTCCAGCGAACATTGATATCATAAGTAAATCCATTCCATCCTTGTTGATGATAGTTAATGCTGTTGCCATTTTGCTGAATGGTGCCTTGCTGGTAGCCGAGTCTTGACAGATCGTCGCCACCTACCGGATCGCCGGCATTTTTTACCGCTCCCTGGTATTTCGGGGCCAGCAGCTGTGGCGCCAGGTCGGCGTTCACATGTTCAAATCTGAACCAGCCAGTTGGCTGCGCGGCATCCACAAAGGTTTTCAGTGTAGCGCCATTGGCCCATTTCACTTCGCAGAGGGCGTTGGAGAGCGTGAGGTGTACAGATTGAACAGCGCCCCAGTTCCTGGTATCAAATTCCAGCGCGCCTCCCGGTATTTTTGAAGGTGCAGGTTCTTTATCATAAGGGGCATCCAGGAGCTGCTGCACGGGGGCATAATCCTTTTTGGCCACCTGCCCAATCACCCACTGGTAGCTGAACTCTTTGCGATGCAACCCCTTCATAGGACGCATATCCCAGAGGTCGGCCCTGTCGAGCGAAAACCGCAGGTGATCATCCTTTTGCCAGATCAGCGCACCCAGCAAACCATTGCCGAGCGGGATGGCCTCATCCCAACGGGATGCCAGTTTATCAAATTGCAGATCATGTGGAGACGATTGACCAAAGGAGGTCATCGTGACGAAAGACAGCGCCAGGGCCGCAATAATTTTGTTCATCTGTTCTGTTTGTTAAAGCAACCAGTATAGTATTGAACAGCCAATTTACCCGAAAAAGTTAATATTTTCTGAAAAAGTAATGGTATGGCGGGAGCCTGCCTGCATGGGTTAATCCAGCACAAACCGGTATCCGATGCCCTTGATCGTTAGTATCTGGAGGTTTTCATCTTCTTTTAAATGTATGCGCAGGCGGGTAATATACACATCGAGGTTCCGGCTGTTGAAAAAAGAATCATGTCCCCATAGCAGGTCAAGAATACTTTTTCTGCCAATAATCCCGTCGCGCTTTTCGTATAACAGTTTTAGCAGTTCGCTTTCCCGGTACGATAATTTAGTTTCTTCCTTGCCATGGGCGAGTATCTGTCTTTTTACATCGAACAGGAATTTACCGATCCTGATATGATCGGGTGCGGGAACGGTGGCAGCAGGCGAGTACCGTAATACGTTATCGATGCGCACAATCAGTTCTTCCATGCTGAAGGGCTTTCGTATATAATCGTTGCCTCCCAGCGTAAACCCTTTTACAAGATCGGAGGTTTGGGTTTTGGCAGTGAGAAACAGGATCGGTACTTCCGGGTTGATGTTGCGTATTTCAGCGGCTACCTCAAAACCATCCTTGTTGGGCAACATCACATCGAGTACGCATACCGCAGGTTCTATGGCTTTGAATACGGATAGTACATTGGCGCCATCGCTCTCCAGCACTACTTCAAATCCCCGTCGCTGCAAACTTTCCTTAACGATCTTACCTAATGATAATTCATCTTCAACGTATAAAATTTTAATCTTCATGTCACAGGTTTTTTGACTTTACGATGCGGTTTTTATCGTAATAAATAACGGCAGCTTCTGCAAAAGGAATTTTAACGGAAAAAGTGCTGCCTTTATTCAATTCACTTTCCACTTCTATAAAGCCCATATGACGTTGAACAATATGCGATACATAACTTAACCCCAGTCCATAGCCTTTGGTATTATGCCGGTTACCATTGGGTATCCGGAAAAATTTTTCGAAGATCTTGTTTTTGTATTCTTTCGCGATGCCCATACCGTTATCGACTACACGAATTTCCAGGTACTGTTTATGATCAATAATGTGGATGAGAATATTCGGATCTTTAAGGCTGTACTTCAGTGCATTGTCGAGTAAATTATACAATACGCTGGTGAGATGCAGCTTATCGGCCATCACAATAAAATTGTTGCCAGTGGTTTGCAGGGCGGTTGTGGCGCGCTGTTTCTCGAACTGCAGCTTCATGGAGGTCATGACGCTTCTGGCCAATGCCCTGATATCAAACTGCTCTTTATTAAGGCCAATCTCCCTGTTTTCAAACATAGATAATTTTAACACCTTATCCACCAGTAAGCTGAGTCGCTGCATTTCATGCGCGGAAATATCGAGGTATTCGTTGGTGGTTTCACGATCGTCGAGCACATCAAAACTTCTCAACGCTTCAATCGCTACATTCACCGTAGCAATGGGTGTTTTCAGCTCATGGGTCATATTGCTGATAAAGTCGTTTTTGAGCTGGGCCAGCTTCTGTTGCTGCTTCAGGTTGCGGTACAGCAGCAGGAAAGAAAAAATGGTGACGCCGAGTAAGAGTACGGATATCAGTATCGGCTGACTGATACGTCGTAACAGGTACCAGCTGTTATTTTCAAAATTAACCTGGTAGCTGATCGGTTTGGTAAAACCAACCGTTACAATATTATTTTCCAGTTCATCCGGCAAAGGACCGAAGAAGCGGGGGATGGTGTCGGTAGGCACCATGGTAACGGTAAAGCCGGCATCTATCTTTTCCCGTTGTAATGCTTTGGTGTAGCGGTCTACCACTTCGTTTATGGTGATGGAATCACGGAGTGAGTCCACACCGGCGAGGAAGTCAAACACCCTTACGGAAGGAGCGCTCCTGGTACGGGCGTATGCTATGTTAAAGGTATCGTCTATCGGCCGGGCCTCTGCTTTTATAGCCATGGCCGACTGGTCGTCAGCTTTCAGCGCTACCACCATGGTGCGCTTCGCGGGTTCGAATTCCGGCATGGTAGAATCCCTGAAACGTTCCTGCAATACATTAGACATCCCCGTTACAACGCCTTGCCTCTCCGCTACCCGGAAGCTGAAATTGGAATCCAGTTTCAGCTTGGCGGCCTGCAGCCGGAAAATCGTTTCCCGGAAAAGAATATTGGTGCGGGAAGTAAACAACTTTTGTTCCTCCCGGTAATTCTTGCTCAGCCAGTATGCCTGGAAAGCAGTAATAAGCAGGATCGATAACCCGATCAGGAAAGCGGTAACCGGTATGGAAAGTTTATAACGCATGTGTGGTATGTAATGGCAATACTAACGCAAATCTATCAAATCCCTGTTCCCGGCCGGCGAACATTAACCTAAATTAACATTAAGTCAAGATACGTTAACCTGCGTTCCGGCAGGAAGAGAATAGCTTTATTTTCTTAAAATGTATACCCGATGAAAAAAATTATTTGTACGCTTCCGGTGGTGCTGTTACTGCTTTCTGCCCGTGCGCAGCAAAAACAGGGAAAAGTAATATACGAGCGCACCACGCAAATGGAAATGCATATGCAGGGGTTGGCCGATGACGTTGTACAGTCACTGCCCCGTTCCCATAAGGACAAGCTCGAAGTCCTATTTGGCAACGACCAGTCGCTTCGCCGCGGCGTAGAGGAGGATATGCCGGAAGAATTCACAGAGCGCGAAGGCGGTATGCAGGTGCACATGGTAGTTGCCGGCGGCAACGATGTAACCTACAGCAACCTGGCAACAGGACAGGTGGTGGAAGAGCGGGAGTTTGGTACAAAAAATTATATCATCATGGACAGTATCCAACACCTGAACTGGAAGTTAACCGGGGCCACCTCTACCATCCTGAATTATCCCTGCCAGCAGGCAGTGACGCAGCGTATCGGTAAAAGAGCCAACACCACGATGGAAAACGGTAAACTGGAAACAAAGGAAGTTCCCGATACCGCCAATATTGTTGTTTGGTTTACACCTGCCATCCCCGTACCGGCCGGCCCGGAATACCAGGGACAGCTGCCGGGACTGATCCTGGGCATCGATATCAACAATGGCCGTATGGTATATACCGCCACAGAGCTGAGCGACAAAACAGACCTCGAAGCGATTAAAGCGCCATCAAAAGGTAAGAAGGTGACGATGGCAGAATTTGCAAAAGAGCGGGATAAAATAATGAGCGGGATGCAGCGCAGCAACGGCGCCAGACCGATGGGGACAATACGCATTGCACAGTGATATTGTTTTTTTGCCCAGGTTTTTTTTGCCCAGGATTAAACTGATTTTGATGATTTAGATGATTTTTTTTTGATGATTTTTAGA
>NZ_JAGTXB010000050.1 GCF_018224885.1 Chitinophaga hostae
GACACTATAACAAAAACTGTGTAAACATAGAAAATCGGGGTTCGTAAGAGCTCCGATTTTTTTACTTTTAAACTTTACACAGACTATGAAAACCGAGGATTTTTTATCAGACGACTTTTTGAAGCAGTTTAAGACTGGACAGCAACTCAATGATTTTCTGGGAGAGATTCAGAAACGAGCCATTGAGAAGATGCTGGAAGGCGAACTGGATGGGCATTTAGGATATGAGAAGAATGAACAGAGCAAGAGTAAAAATGCGCGTAATGGCTACGGGAAAAAGAAGATTAAGACCCAATATGGGGAATCAGAGATCCAGGTGCCACGTGACCGGGATGCCAGTTTCAACCCCATGATCGTTCCCAAACGGGAAAGCATGGTAGAAGGTATAGAAGAAGTGATAGTTTCCCTCTACGCCAAAGGCATGAGCGTAAGTGATATCGAGGAACAGATCAAGGATGTTTACAAATTTGAAGTGTCTGCGGCAACAATCAGCCGGATCACCTCTCGGATAGCTGAAGACATTGTAGCATGGCAGAACAGGCCTCTGGAACGAATTTATCTAATCGTATGGATGGATGGCATTGTTTTCAAGGTCCGTGAGAACAGCAAAGTGGTCAATAAAACGGTTTACATTGCAGTAGGCCTGCGCCAGGATGGTTTTAAAGAGGTGTTGGGCATGTGGCTGGGCAAGAATGAATCTGCCGCCTACTGGATGACCGTGCTGACCGATATGAAGGCCCGGGGCATGGAAGACATCCTGATCACCGCTACTGATAACCTCAACGGCTTTACCCAAACCATCCGCACGGTGTTTCCGCAATCGGCCACCCAGGTTTGTGTTGTACACCAAATCCGCAACAGTTGCCGCTATGTAGTATGGAAAGACAAACGTGAGTTCAGCCATGACATGAAGGATATCTACGCGGCTCCCACGCGGCAGGCTGCTCAGGCAGGCCTACAGGCCTTGGAAGCTAAATGGGGCAGCAAGTATGGGTATGCTATCAAAAGCTGGAAGGACAACTGGGAAGAGTTGACCGTCTTTTTTGACTTCCCCATTGAAATCCGGCAGATCATCTACACCACCAACTTGATTGAAAACCTGAACGGCAAGATCAGGAAGTACACGAAGAACAAACTATCCTTCCCAACTGATGATGCAGTGCTCAAATCTGTATACCTGGCCTTGAGAGAGGTAACAAAAAAATGGACAATGCCAATTAGAAACTGGGGCATTGTCCTAGATCAATTTTTGACTATTTTTGAAAACAGGATCAGA
>NZ_JAGTXB010000051.1 GCF_018224885.1 Chitinophaga hostae
ACAGAAATGGATGACACCGATCCGAGTGGTTTTGATAAGATTGATAGCGAGAAAGTAACGGAAGCGATCAATAAAATAAACGAGGCATTAAAAGATAAAAAGGTTGATAAAAACGTCCGTCAGAAGCTTAACTACGGCAAGAAGCACTGGCCGTCCTCTCTTGATAAATACGAAGAACAGGAAGCCATGATAGGTGATGACCGAAGCAGCATGAGCAAAACAGACCCGGATGCTACGTTTATGCGGCTCAAGGAAGACCATATGAAAAATGGCCAACTGAAGCCAGCTTATAACGTTCAGATAAGTACCAATAATCAATACATTGTTAACTACAGCCTCCACAGGCAAAGTACAGACACCAATACCCTAATCGCCCACCTGGAACAGCATATAAAAACTTACAAGAAAAAACCGGCTAATATCACAGCGGATGCTGGTTATGGCAGCGAACAAAATTACCAGTGGCTTGAATCAAAGCGAATCACAGCCTATGTTAAACACAACCAGTTTGACAGAAAGCAGCGCAAACACAAGAAGGAAAACAAACCCTACTCAGCTGATAAACTAGTTTACGACGAGGCCAAAGACCAGTATCAATGTCCTAAAGATAAGCCGATGAATAATATTGGTACTTATATCAGGCGGACGAAGACCGGTTATCTGCAAACAATAACCAAATACGAAACGGAGAGTTGTAAATATTGCCGGTTAAAGGAATTATGCCACCAGGCCAAAGGCAACAGGGTAATCGAGATTAATCACAATCTGAAACGACTAAAATCCAGGGCAGATAAGCGGCTAAAAACAAAGCGAGGCATAGCAAAACGCAAACAACGGTGTTTTGATGTAGAATCTGTGTTTGGTAACATCAAACAAAATCACCACTTCAGAAGATTTATGCTTCGTGGCATCGAAAAAGTCGAAATAGAGACCGGATTATTGGCTATGGCGCATAATCTTAGGAAGAAAATCGCCTAAAGAACTTAAAAAAGAGGGCGAAAATATCAAATTGATCTAAAGATCATCATTTGAATATATGATACACCACCTGGGTTGGTATAACCACATAAAATTATAAAGGGGGCATCTCATAAGTTTTGAGACGCCCCCT
>NZ_JAGTXB010000052.1 GCF_018224885.1 Chitinophaga hostae
TTGAAAGTCACCTCTACCACCGGTGAAACAAAGAGTGTGAAACTCCTGAAACGACAATAAATGGTAAAATAAGACATGGCAATTCCTTGCCATGTCTTATTTCCTATAGCTGACCAAAGCGCCGGGGGTACATAACATACATACTTCCATGAATCGAACTTTATACCACCTGCTCCTTTTAGTGCTATGCTTTCTATACGCACCCCGGGTTTATGCGCAGACCGCACTAAACCCCAGTGATCCAGTTGTCACTTACAATTCCAGTAACCCTCCCGCTGCACCTGTGTACGAAAAAATCACAAAGTGGGTGCGAACAGTGAGGATGAACTATACTACCACCTCTTATAAATGCTACATTTATAAGAACATGGCATTCCGTCTTAAATTCCCTAAAACTTATGTTCCGGGAACAAACGACGGCAAAAAATATCCCATCTACCTGTTCTTTCACGGAGTAGGTGAAAAAGGAACTATTTATGACAACGAATACCAGTTGCTTTGGGGAGGCCAAACCTGGATGAACCGTGTTGATGCCGGAACATTTGATGGTTACCTTTTGTATCCCCAGAGCCAGGGTGGCTACTGGGGCCCCAATGATTATGATAATCTGAAAGAAGTAATAGACTCTATCGTAACCAGCTGCAAGGGAGACCCCGATCGCTTGTGCCTGAATGGTTTGTCCGGTGGTGGCTGGGGTACCTGGGAATTTATGCTGCGCTATCCGCAATTAACAGCGGCAGCCCTCCCTATGAGCGCCATGATAAATGATTACGCTAATCACATCGATACCTATAAATTTACTCCTATGTGGTTGTTCCAGGGTGGCCTTGATGGCAGCCCTGCTCCGTATACCACCAACCAGGTAGTGGCCCAGATAAACGCCGCCGGCGGTAATTTCAAGCTGACCGTTTATCCAAATGATAACCACAATACCTGGAATGACGCGTGGAAGGAACCGGATTTTGCACCATTCATGCTCAGGGCAAACCGGTTAAATCCATACCCGTTATTTGGTACCACTACTTTTTGTGCT
>NZ_JAGTXB010000053.1 GCF_018224885.1 Chitinophaga hostae
GCAGAAATGGATGACACCGACCCGAGTGGTTTTGATAAGATTGATAGTGAGAAAGTAACTGAAACAATCAATAAAATAAACGAGGCATTAAAGGATAAAGAGGTTGATAAAAATATCCGTCAGAAGCTTAACTACGGCAGGAAGAACTGGCCGTCAACCCTTGATAAATACGAAGAACAGGAAGCCATGATAGGTGCTGACCGAAGCAGTATGAGCAAAACAGACCCGGATGCAACGTTTATGCGGCTCAAGGAAGACCATATGAGAAATGGCCAACTGAAGCCAGCTTATAATGTTCAGATAAGTACCAATAATCAATACATTGTTAACTACAGCCTCCACAGGCAAAGTACTGACACCAATACCCTAATCGCCCACCTGGAACAGCATATAAAGACTTACAAGAAAAAACCGGTTAATATCACAGCGGATGCTGGTTATGGGAGCGAACAAAATTACCAATGGCTTGAATCAAAGCGAATCACAGCCTATGTAAAACACAATCAGTTTGACAGGAAGCAGCGCAAACAAAATAAGGAAAAGAAACCCTACTCAGCTGATAAACTAGTTTACGACGAAGCCAAAGACCAGTATCAATGTCCTAAAGATAAGCCGATGAATAATATTGGTACTTATATCAGGGCGACGAGGACCGGTTATCTGCAAACAATTACCAAATACGAAACAGAGAGTTGTAAATATTGCCGGTTAAAGGAATTATGCCACCAGGCCAAAGGCAACAGGGTAATCGAGATTAATCACAATCTGAAGCGACTAAAATCCAGGGCAGATAAACGGCTAAAAACAAAGCGAGGCATAGCAAAACGCAAACAACGGTGTTTTGATGTAGAATCTGTGTTTGGTAACATCAAACAAAATCACCACTTCAGAAGATTTATGCTTCGTGGAATCGAAAAGGTCGAAATAGAGACCGGATTATTGGCTCTGGCGCATAATCTTAGAAAGAAAATCGCCTAAAGAACTTAAAAACGAGGGCG
>NZ_JAGTXB010000054.1 GCF_018224885.1 Chitinophaga hostae
CGTAATCTGGTTACCATCTGCATCTGTTGCTGTAACCGGGATATTCATACTTGTTCCTGCGTCCAGGCTTTGATTACTGATGTCTGTTATTACAGGCGCGTGATTATTAGGTGGTACCTGGGAAGTGCCTGCATTTATTTCCATGGCATTCAGGTAACCTACCTGTCCGCCTGCAGGAATACTCAGGGTAAATAGGATCTCTCCGTTTGCATTAGGAGTGATATTGGAGAAAGTAACCACGTTGGTGGTGTTGTTCTGTACATACAGCGTTTGGCTTACCCCATTGATGGTGAACTTGGTGCTGCCGTTATCCGGCTGTGGCGCCCACCATTTGCTGCTGGAGAAGAACTTAATGCTGTAAGTCCTGTTTGTTTCCAGACCGGTGAGGTGTCCGTGCATGGCAGGTGCGCCACTAAAGAATCCTGGCAATGAACCAAAGTACATGTATTCGCTCATCACCACATCCGGGTATACACCACTGTTGTTGCCTGTATTGGCGCCTTCGGTGCCTGCTGCCCACCAGCTTTCATCGAAAGTTAATCCGGCAGTGGTTAACTGTCCGTTTTCATCTTTCAACCCGGTGTTAGTGGTACCGAAGATGTTATTCCACGGCGCAGGCGCGTTGTTATTAAGCTTGAAGTTCAGATACAGCTTGTAGTTTGGTGTTGGCTTATCTACCACGGTGAGTACAAAGCTGCGTACATCTATTCCCCCCTGGTTATCCTTGGCCTGTACCTTAACGGTATAGGAGCCTGCGTCGGCATATCCTGGTTGTACAGTGATACGGCAGGTATCGTTCTGACTCAGCAGGGTAGCAAAGGCCGGCAGCTGTATGGCCGTCCAGGTAAAGGTATTACCCGGGTTCTGGTCCTGCAGGCTCAGTTTGATGGTTTGTTGTGTGCCTTCATCCACACTCTGTGCAGGAATAGAATTTATCACCGGTGGATAGTTGTCGTTTACCACCAGGTTAAAGAAG
>NZ_JAGTXB010000055.1 GCF_018224885.1 Chitinophaga hostae
GTTATTACTGTTATCTGCCCAGGTCAGGTTAAGTTTGCTGTAATTGTTTACAGCCACTGCCAGTGTTGTTGGTGCAGTTGGAATGGTGCCATTTACTACCGACGTATCAATAAATGCGTCAGATGGTATTAAGGTCCTGGTATTAATACCTGCCTGTGTACTGGTCCAGTAAACATTCATAGCTGATCCTCCGCCGCCCTGGAAGTAGGTAACGGTGATCGGGTATACGCCGGCGTTTACGGTAACAGCGCCTGATGCATATTGAGCACCATGTGATCCATCATTGTTTACAGTAGCAACGGCAAGACTGCTGTAAGTTTTATTGAAATACAGCTTACTGCCATCGTCTGAATAGGTTTCAAACGTATAGGTACCGGTAACGGGTATACGGATATAACCTGTCCACATAAGGGCGTAATTGGTGGTAACTCCCGCAGGCACTACTGACTGATCAGGTATGTAAGCTTTGCCAGTTTGCGCCGGCGTAAGGCTGTTGAAGTTTGGCAGGTTACTCCATGAACCGGTGTAATACTTATAGTTAAGATTTGCCTTTTTGGTTCTTACAGTTACCTGGTTGCTGGGCGTGGAGGTTTTACCCGACACGTCTTTCGCCTTCACATAGAAATTATACAGGGTACCGTCTGCGAGGCCGGTTACGGTGCCTGTCAGCACATTTCCAACGGATGTTTTAAGTACATTGTTGGCATAGATGTCGTAACCGGCGATTCCTGCGTCGTCGGAGGCAGCTGTCCATGTTAAAATAACCTGGTTGTTGGTAAAGCTGCTGATAGCTAATGATGGAGGGGCAGAAGGAGCAGAGCTGTCAACTGCTGTAGTACCTTTCACTTCCGCAGATAGAGTGCCTGCAGCGTAATCATTGACCGGGCGTACCCTGTAATAATAGTTTGTATTT
>NZ_JAGTXB010000056.1 GCF_018224885.1 Chitinophaga hostae
ATTATTACTTTTATCTGCCCAGGTCAGGTTAAGTTTACTGTAATTGTTTACAGCCACTGCCAGCGTTGTTGGTGCAGTTGGAATGGTACCATTTACTACCGACGTATCAACAAATGCGTCCGATGGTATTAAGGTCCTGGTGTTAATACCTGCCTGTGTGCTGGTCCAGTATACGTTCATAGCTGATCCGCCGGTTGCCTGGAAGTAGGTAACGGTGATCGGGTAAACGCCGGCGTTTACGGTAACAGAACCTGATGCGTATTGCGCACCGTGTGTGCCATCATTGCTTACAGTAGCAAGGGCAAGATAGCTGTAGGTTTTATTGAAATACAGCTTACTGCCATCGTCTGAATAGGTTTCAAACTTATAGGTACCTGTCACCGGTATGCGGATATACCCTGTCCACATAATGGCGTAATTGGTGGTAACTCCTGCCGGTACTATTGACTGATCCGGTATATAAGCCTTGCCTGTTTGCGCAGGTGTAAGGCTGTTAAAGTTGGGGAGGTTACTCCATGAACCGGTGTAGTATTTATAATTAAGATTAGCCTTCAGGGTTCTTACAGTTACCTGGTTGCTGGGTGTGGAGGTTTTACCCGACACGTCTTTCGCCTTCACATAGAAATTATACAGGGTACCGTCTGCGAGGCCGGTTACGGTGCCTGTGAGCACATTTCCAACGGATGTTTTAAGTACATTGTTGGCATAGATGTCGTAACCGGCGATTCCTGCGTCGTCGCTAGCAGCTGTCCACGTTAAAATAACCTGGTTGTTGGTAAAGCTGCTGATTGCTAATGATGGAGGGGCAGAAGGAGCAGAGCTGTCAACTGCTGTAGTACCTTTCACTTCCGCAGATAGAGTGCCTGCAGCGTAATCGTTGACCGGGCGTACCCTGTAATAATAGTTTGTATTG
>NZ_JAGTXB010000057.1 GCF_018224885.1 Chitinophaga hostae
TCGGAATTTGAAACATCTTGAACAATATCCTATATTTTATTAGTAATGTATTTCCGATATTCATCAAGCCTCTTTAAAATTCGGTCTTCAGATTCCTTTTTAAATCTATTGTTTATTGAAGTTGGATCAAAAAGTAAGCTGTCGCTAAAAAAGCGATAGTGGTTACTTCCCATTACAAACTGTTTATCACAAAAAAAAAGCAAAACAAAATTAGATGATACAAATGATAAGTTTCCGAATAAAATTTCTATTTGGTATTTTTAAAAATATGCGAGTCTTTGTGCCCTTGCTTATAACCATGTAGGAATAACGCCAACGAACAAATGATCATGATATATGCCACAATTTTTACTATCCATTCGAAAAGGCGAATTACTACTGAAGAATCATAGGAATTGAAATGCTGCAAACCACCAGGCCCTCTCCTGTTGAATCGCCTGCGGTTTACAAATCGTACTAACAATATTCCCAGAATAAATATTATACCTCCTGCTAAATAATAGGTGTTCATTGGAAATGATTTTAGCGGGTTAATAAAATGGTTTGTTGGGTACCAACTGATATAGATGTTTGTGCATCAGCCCCGTTGCAGGTTCCTTCCCAGACATATTCTTACCAGTTGGTGTATCTTGTGATGTCCACTGCAAACAGGTTTGGTGCATAGCCAGACGATCCCGGCTGCAGGGAGTGGATACGCCATCGTTTTTAAAAGCTTCTTTACGCATGGCAACGTATTGTTGTGTATTCAGCATATCCCATTGCCTGGTCACAAGCCTTACGCCCTACGAAAAGGCCGGACCGACGGTGATATCTTTTCGTTGCAAGTCCATTCTCTTGCTGCTTCAAGATAAGTGCAATCTGAGGTTCTGTAAATCTGGTCTTTTTCATGATGGTAGTT
>NZ_JAGTXB010000058.1 GCF_018224885.1 Chitinophaga hostae
GCGGTATCTTTTCCTCCGTTATTATCTGCTGCAATTACGCCAATGCCATTGAAGGTACCCTGTTGCGCTGCGGTTGGTGCAAGATTGAGGGAGGTAACACCTGCATTTTGCTGCAGGGTAACAAAGGCAGGCGCATTGTATAAACTGTAGGTAATCGGATCGTTATCAGGGTCAGTGGCCGACAGCGGTATACTTTGGGTAGTGCCGTAACGGATGGTCTGACTGCTGATATCAGCTATTACCGGCGGGTTGTTCAATGATTTAGCCATTACTGCCGGTGTAAAGCCGGAGAAGCCGCCGTCACCATATGCTCTTACCTTGTAGTAGGCAACCGTATTGGCGGCCAGTGATGAATCAGAGAAGCTGCCCGGTCCGGAAGCGATGGCGCCCAGTGTTTTCAGCACGCTGAAATGGGTGCTGTCGGCCAGTGAGCGTTGCACTTCGTAGGCGGTTTCAATAGTGGAGTTATCTGTCCAGGTTAATTTCACGATCTGTGTGGAAATAGCCTGTGTAGCAAGATTGGTAGGAGCGGCCGGCGGCAGCGGTTTGGCTGCTGTAGTGGCATTGGCAATATTGCTGTAAGCAGATTCGCCATAATTACCAATTGCGCGGATCTTATAGTAATAAGCGGTAGTGGCCTGCAGGGCAGTGTCAGTATAGCTTACCGCGTTGGCTGCTGTAGTAGCTACAATGGTATATGTTCCGCCGCTGCTGGTACTTCTGTATATTTCAAAACCGGTTTC
>NZ_JAGTXB010000059.1 GCF_018224885.1 Chitinophaga hostae
TCTGGCTGATTTATAACCGGCTGGCAGCGACATTTTTATCGCCGTGCTGTTGCCTTCGTTTAATGTAACACTATCTGCCGTCAGCGTCAGGATCTTCTGCGCCGGATCAGTGATATCTTTTATGTAAATGCTGGTGCTGGTAGCTGGCAGATTTGTGTTGCCTTTGTTACCATCTACCTTTACAAATCCTTCATCACTAAATACTTTGTTGGTCAGCGTTTTCACCGGGGTGGCTGTACCACTGCCCGCGCCGGCGGCAATGGTAATAAACGTTGGAATGCTGTCGTATCGGTCGTCGCCAACGGTAGATGCTATTGCATCTTTCGCCAGGCTGATCGTCCAGGCTTTTCCGGCTTTCCAGTTATGCGGGAAGGTAGCGGTGATAACAGCGCTCTGGCCTTCGTTCACACTGTCCGGTGCAGCACTTAGTTTGATCGAATCGCCCGCCGGGAATGGATACTGCGCATCTTTGATCGTCAGGTCAAGGGTAGCTGGCAGGAAGGTGTATATCGTGCTGTAAGCATCACTCACCGCCGGTGTCACGTGAATATCTTCCACATCTTCCACCAGTATATCGGCTGCCACCGGCAACAGGGCGGCGCCGGTAGCGCCGGTGAAGGTGGTATCTGCCGGCAGACTGTAATCCGTACCACGGATAGCCGTGCCCGTAGCCGGCAGCGATACTTTAATTGGTATCTCGGTGGTTACACCTGCTGGTAAAGCAAAACCGATCTGCTGGTG
>NZ_JAGTXB010000006.1 GCF_018224885.1 Chitinophaga hostae
AGGTAAAACGGCCGGAATACTCTTATTCCGGTTTTTTTTGTTACCATATGCCACAAAAAAAACATCCAAAAGCAAGTATACTTACTTCTGGATGTGAATGTATGATGAGGGATGAAATGTTTACCAGTCCTTTTCGTTTGATACCGGCTGTCCCTTCACTTTCTTGGCTTTATCCTGTAACTTCTTTTCTTCCTGAGACAGTGCCTGCAGTAAGCGTTCTGCTTCCTGCTTGCTCATTTTGCTGGGCTGTGGTTCAGGTTTCTGCTGGTCTTCTTTATCCTTGCCTTTATCCTGGTCTTTATTCTGCTGGTCTTTGTTCTGATCCTTGTTCTTGTCTTTGTCTTTATCCTGCTGGTCTTTATTCTGATCTTTGTTCTTATCCTTGTCTTTGTTTTTATCGTTTTTATTCTTGTCTTTGTTTTTGTCCTTGTTGTTTTTCTTATCATCGCCACCGCCGCCTTGCTGTTGTTTCTTCAGCATTGCCTGGGCATAAGCCAGGTTATAGCGGGCGTCTTCATCGGAAGGGTTTATTTTCAATGCCTGTTTGTAGGATTTAATGCTTTCTTCCCACTTTTTACCTTCCATAAAGGTGTTGCCGATGTTGTAGTCTGCGTTGGCTTTAATGCCTGGTTTATCGCCCAGTTTCAGGCTGTTGGCGTATTGCGCCCGGGCATCATCGTAGCGTTTTTGCTGGTATAATGAGTTTCCCAGGTTATAATTACCAATGGCCGACTGCGCATTTTGCTCCAGCGCTTTTTTATAATTGGCTTCTGCATCGGTAAACTGCTGTTTCTGATAAAGCTCGTTCCCTTTGCGGATATACTTATTGGAACCGTTTTGCGCAAAGGCAATGATGCCGGAGAGCATGGCTGACGCGGTTACAAAGCAATATTTTATAAAAGTAATTTTCATGAGTTCTTGTATTATGCTGTGGGCGTTTCCGGTGTACGTTTGTGACGTACTTCAGGAATAAAAAATTCGATCAGCAGCAATGCCAGGCATACGCCCAGGAAATATTGAAAATAGCTATTGTAATCTGTGAACACGTTTTCGCCAAACTCTTTCTGTTCCATACTGTCGATTTTACTCACCAGCGTATTCACTACATCATCTGTATTATTGTCGAGGTGCTGATAGATGCCTTTACCTGCTGCAGCAATAGATCTGAGTTCGTTTTCATTCAGTTTGGAAATAACGGTATTACCTTCCCGGTCTTTTTTGTAACTGCCGGTTTCCGGATCGGGGAGAGGGGAGCCGGCTACAGAGCCTATACCGATGGTATTGGTGACTGCGCCATTTTCGAAGGCTGCTTTGGTCCGTTGGATGGCTGTTTCATCATGATCTTCTCCATCCGAAATAATGATCAGCGCTTTATGTTTACGTTCTTTCTTATTAAAAGCGTCGTCCGATACCTGTATGGCCTGCCCGATAGCGGTACCTTGTGAAGGAATCATATCCGGCGATACGGTGCTGAGATACATTTTAGCAGCAGAATAATCTACTGTCAGCGGCATTTGCAGGTAGGCGTTACCGGCAAATACCACTAAACCTACGCGGTCGTTGTCCAGCTTATCCATTAGTTTGCTGATCAGCTGTCTTGCACGGGTTAGCCTGTCTGGTTGCACATCGGTGGCGAGCATACTCTTACTCACATCCAGTGCTATCATTACATCCACGCCCTTACGGGTGATCTTTTCCATGCGGCTGCCTTTTTGCAGGTTAGCCAGTCCGACCACTCCGAAAAAGAAGGCCAGGAAAATAAGCAGGAACTTTAGTACAAACAGTTTGCGGGAATAGCCGGTAAAAAGTTTTTCCACGAGTGCCTGATCCCCGATACGGCGTATAGAACGGCGTTTCCACCAGGATACGCCCAGGAAAGCTATCTGTAACACCAACAGGAGCACCAGCGCCCATAAATATTCACTATGCTGAAATCGTAACATATTCGATTTTAAGATATCCGTTACCGGTAGTAAACCAGGTAAGATATCAAAAATAATTTTTTTGTGACGTATTGCAAGCCGTAGAGAGGGGGTTTTATCGTTTTTTTAACGATCGGCCGTTGTCAGGAAGCGCAATGAGTAGGGCGGTGGTGGTATGATGGAGGCGTTGCCGGCGCTTATAAGGCTGGAAACCAGGCAATGACAGGTATTTGTCCGGCGATTGGGAAGAGCGGAGGTGTCCGCCACCCCAATCGCCGGAGCACAAAAAATTACATTTCTCCTTTAAAGTATCCTGCGTCTGTAAGAATATTCCGGAGAATCTCCATACGAACCTTGGGGATATCAATAGCCGGATCTTCTGTTTCTATATTCAGCACAAAGAAAGTCGGGTGCCTGTTTTCCTCGATCCAGCCCACTACCCAACCCAGTTTTTTTACGTCGTTAAAATCCCAACCCGTTTTATAGGATAGTTCGTATTTGGCCGTTTTTTCCATGAGCATCACATCACGCACGGTTTTCATGGTTGTTTTGGCAAAAGGCAACTGATCGAAGTACAGTTTTTTCACAAAACCCAGTTCTTCATCAGGAGATATCAGCAGTGAATTATCCAGCCAGAAAGTATCCAGCCTGGAAATTTTCATGTTGCCGTATTTGATGGAGTCCAGCCACAGCTGCATGGTAGGCTGACCAATGCGCCGTGCCACTTCCTGGAAATACGGCACCGCCGACAACCTAAAGGCCTGGGCCATGGTCAGGTCCTGGTTCCAGGCGGGGAATTGCCGTGTTACGCTATCCCAGGGAATTACCATGCCGGTATCTTTGATAACGCCGGTATGTATCCCTACAAGGGAACTGAATATTTTAAATGTAGATGCAGGTTGAAAACGTTTTTTGGCTCTTTCCAGGTTGTATACCTTGAATTCGCCCTGGCTGTTATTGAATAACATGAAAGTGCCTTCCACTTTGTGTTGGGCAAAATATTTCTCCCAGTCCTTCTCCTCTTTTACATTATTCGGTGCGCAGGCGGCGAGAGACAAGCCTATCGCGAATAACATCCAGCCAAATCGTTTCGTCAGCATAAAGATTAATTAAATTATAAGCAGCAAAAGTAGCAAAAAAGCGACTGCTTTATTTAATCACTCCCAGTTCTTTACCCACTTTGGTAAAGGCTGCAATAGCCCTGTCGAGATGCGCCTGCTCATGACCGGCGCTGAGCTGAACACGGATACGGGCCTGTCCCTTTGGTACTACCGGGAAGAAGAAGCCGATTACGTAAATGCCTTCCTGCAGTAATTTATCTGCAAACTGGGCACTCAGTACAGCATCATACAGCATTACCGGTACAATGGGGTGATCACCGGGTTTAATATCAAATCCGGCTTCCGTCATTTTGGTGCGGAAATATTTGGTGTTGTATTCCAGTTTGTCACGCAGTTCGGTGGTTTCGCTCAGCATGTCCAGTACGGCAATAGAAGCTCCTACAATGCTGGGTGCCACTGAGTTGGAGAACAGGTAAGGACGGCTGCGCTGGCGCAAAATGTCGATCACCTCTTTCGGACCGCTGGTAAATCCGCCGGAAGCACCGCCCAGGGCTTTACCCAGTGTGCCGGTGATGATATCTACCCGACCCATTACACCGCGGTATTCGTGGGTGCCACGGCCTGTTTTGCCGAGGAAGCCGGAAGAATGGCTCTCATCAGACATTACAATCGCGTTGTATTTGTCGGCCAGGTCACAGATTTTGTCCAGCTGGGCAATGGTACCGTCCATGCTGAAAGATCCGTCTGTAACAATAATGCGGCTGCGGCAGTCTTTCGCCTCCTGCAGTTTGGCTTCCAGGTCAGCCATATTATTATGCTCATAGCGGAAACGCTGTGCTTTACAAAGACGAACCCCGTCAATGATAGAGGCGTGGTTCAGCGCATCGGAAATGATGGCATCCTGTTCATTGAACAAAGGCTCGAACACACCACCATTGGCATCAAATGCCGCTACATATAAAATTGTATCCTCTGTACCAAGGAATTTTGAGATCTTTTCTTCCAGTTCCCTGTGAATGTCCTGCGTACCGCAAATAAAGCGGACACTGCTCATACCGTAACCATGGGTATCTATGGCATCCTTGGCAGCCTTTACCACGGCAGGGTGAGATGATAACCCCAGGTAGTTATTAGCGCAAAAGTTAAGAACGGTTTTGCCTCCAACCTGTATTTCAGCGCCCTGCTCAGATGTAATAATACGCTCTCTCTTATACAAGCCGGCCTTGTTGATATCACCGAGTTCTTCCCGTAAACGGGTTATAAACTTTTCATTCATAAAAATTGCAATATTTTAATTGGATGTACCAAAGTTATGGCAATAAATGTATTACGATTATTTATGGCCTGCAGGACTAACGACCGGATAAGCAAAAAGTTTGACCCAGGTGTAACATTTGCCCGTTGCGCTCCGTCATAGTACTATCATGATTATAACTGCCATGAAGTGAAAAACTGAACAACGATCCTTTGAATGAGAGATGCTAAAAGAGTATACTGGGTAAAGGGTTGATGATCAGTTTGAAAGGAACTGTTACTACAACTGTGTGCAATGATTTTTCGGATTTTAGAGCTGGTGTGGGTAACAATAATGGATATTGTCAATGATGGGTATTAAAGTATTTGTCGGAACTTAGCACTAAAATCCCGCACCACCGGAATGACGGAAAAGGAGTACAATAAATGCGTGGATCTGTATTCGGACAATTTATTCCGCTTTATCGTTAAAAATCTGGAGCATGCGGAAGATGCCAGAGACGTAGTACAGAATTCATTCGAAATATTGTGGAAGCACTGCCAGGACGTGCCTTTTGAAAAGGCAAAGTCCTACCTGTTTACAGTCGGCTACCACAATATGATAGACCATGTGCGTAAGGTAAAGCGGATAACACTGGTAGACCAGTTTAAGGATGAAGAAAAAGTTTCGGACCATAAGATACATAACGCAAAAGAGGTGATAGAAAGGGCATTGTCCAAATTGAGTGAGGTACAGCGTTCCCTGGTGATGCTAAAGGACTATGAAGGTTATTCTTATGAGGAAATAGGGGAAATGATGAACCTGAATCCATCCCAGGTAAAAGTTTACCTGCACCGGGCCAGGATACACCTCAAGAATTACCTGGTGAAAATGGAAAACGTTATATAATATTATAATAAATAGAAGACTAATAATAAATTAGATAGTTGTCAATAGAGATTAACATATCAAACTACGAATCCTACCTCCTCAGTTACATCGATGGTGAGCTGAACGAGGCAGAACAGGCTGCACTACAGTTGTTCCTGGACAAACATCCACAGTTCAAACAGGAGCTGGACCTGCTGGAAGGTACCCGCCTGATGCCGGATGAGAAGATCGTATTTGAAAATAAAGCGTCTTTATACAAAACTACATCTGTGGATGTAGTGGATTACGAGGAACTAATGCTGGGTTATATCGACGGAGAACTTACTCCGGCCGAAGAACAAACCTTACAGACATACCTGGCGCAGCATCCGGTCGCCCGCAACGAGTTATTGCTCTTGCAGGCAGCGAAATTAACGCCGGATACCAGTGTGGTTTTTGAAAATAAGGCATCCTTGTACAGAACTGCACAGCGGAGGATTTCCCCGGTATACCGTCGTATCGGATGGGGAGCAGCCGCTGCTGCCGTGGTGGCAGGCCTGCTTATCTGGTTGCTGCCGGCTGGCCATCAGCCGCAACAAACACCACCAGTGTTGGCTCATACCAATACGAACACGGTTACAGCACCGAAGGGAAATGCCACTCCAGTTCCGACACCGGCTACCGTTGTTCCGGAAATACCAGCCACTGCTGATATCCGGACAGATCAGCCGGCGCTGGCGAAAAATAACAAAACAGCCGCCAGTCACGGGCGGAAATTAGCCCCGCCTGTAGTCAACTCTGGAAAAACAGCTGATCCGGTTGTAGCCGCAACAGCACCAAAGGCCGATGCACCGGTTATTTCACAGCTGCCGTCACCGCGTAATTCAATGGATGAGGTAGTGGAACAGCACCTGCAACAGGCTGGAAATGTTCAGGTAGCGGCAGTGAAGCCGGAAACAAACAAAGAACCAATGCTGGCATCCAATGTCACTGTAGCAAGTAACTCCGTTAGTAATAAAGTTGCCCCTGTAACAGAACAACCGGGTATCCAGGGAGAACTGATCATGTCGGTAAGCGGCAGCGACAGCAAAATCCTTGATAAAGTAACCAACGTAGCTAAGTTTTTTTCCCGTAAACGGAATAAATAATAAATCATGGTCATAGCATATGAAGCATAAAATTTTACTCATTTTGTTACTGGTATTATGTGGCGGGTGGGCTCATGCGCAAAAGGCAGATACAACAAAGGCTCCGGCTACACCGGATACCATACAGATCAAGGGATTGATCATCATAAAAGGAAAGAATGACAAAGGACGTACCAGCTATAAATTTTATAGTGATACCGCTTATGCCCGCCAGAAGCTGAAAAAGAACCTGCAAACAAAGTGGTTCGTATTCGACCTCGGGTTTAATAACTACATTGACCGCAGCGACTATAATGGCGCCAGTTTCATCAATTATTACCCCAACACTACTTCCTACTATAATGGTGCCGTGTCGTCTCCGGTGGCCAAATCTTACGATTACTCTGCCGCCGGACTGGCTACCTTCGCTCCCCGGGAAGCCAGCGAGCCTTTAACACCATCGGAATTTAAACTTATCACCGGAAAATCGATCAATTTTAATATCTGGATTTTTGAACAGCGACTTAATTTAACAAAACACAAACTTAACTTGTTATATGCTTTAGGATTAGAGATGAATAACTACAGGTATGCCCGGAGCATCACTTATTTACCGGGATATCCTACACAGATAATCAGGGATTCCGTAGAATTCTCCAAGAATAAGTTATTTGCCGAATACATATCCGTACCGGTAATGCTTAATTTTAATTCTAACCCCGCTCGCCCGAGTCGTGCATTTCAGGCGAGTATTGGTGTCTCTGGTGGTTATCTCCTGAAATCCAGAACAAAACAGGTAAGTGAGGAAAGAGGAAAAGTGAGAAAAACCGACGACTTTAATCTTAATAAATGGCGTTTTGGGTTAACCAGCGAGCTGGGCTATGGTCCGGTGAAGCTGTACGCAAACTTTGCCCTGACAGCCTTACATGATTATGGGTTACAACAGTATCCGTTTTCAATTGGTATCCGGTTGAACGGTTTTTAAGTCTTTTTAGCCAGTCCTAAATAGTGTTTATGCGTTCTTTTGTTGCATTGATGACGTGTATTGGTTGTATTGCATGGATTCATTCCTGTGAGAAACGTTTGTTAGGCGTTCGACTCGAAGAAAATGGTATTACCCCGAACTATCAGCCCCGGCAATTGCCCGTGGCCATACTCCCGGCTACCATGCCCGCACATTATATCTCCCGGGTGAGCAGTAACCCGGTTACACCTGCGCCATTGGTGGCGCTGCATCCCAGGAGCAGAAATCGCGTGAAAAAGCAGTCCGGTGATCCGGAATATACAACAGTCGATTCCCTGTTGTTTAACCTGGCAGTGGTGAAAGGAAAATATTCCATATACAACAATACTACCCCCTGATTAAATCAGCTATCTTGTCAAGATTACTACCGGTCGAACAATCGGTTGTAACCCCCGTGCTTCTACCGCTCATACAATTCCCGCTCTTTTTCGCGCTATTTATTTTGCAGTTCCGGTATATTTGACAGTATAAATTCAAAAAACCAACTATTGTATGAGTCTTAAAAGAGTCGTATTACTATTCCTGTTTGCCTGCTCGTTGAAAACAGCCGGAGCCCAGGGAAAATACCAATGGAAGGAGGCTACTTCAGGCGGTTACACCTATAAGTACATCTCCAACGATCCCATGAAGGCACGTTTTTACACATTGAAAAACGGCCTTACAGTTATCCTTAGCGTTAACAAAAAAGACCCGCGTATCCAAACACTGATAGGCACCCGCGCTGGCAGCGACAATGATCCGAAAGATCATACAGGTCTGGCCCACTACCTGGAGCACCTGCTTTTTAAAGGTACCCAGCAATTCGGTTCCCTCGACTGGGCAAAAGAAAAGCCATTGATAGACCAGGTCTCCGATCTGTATGATAAATACAACAAAACCGTTGATCCGGCTGCACGCAAGGCGGTGTACCGCGAAATCGACAGCGTTTCCGGTCTTGCTGCCAAATTCGCTATCGCTAACGAATATGATAAAATGATGTCCGGAATGGGCGCCCAGGGCACTAATGCCCACACCTGGGTAGAGGAAACGATCTATGAGGAAGATATTCCTTCCAATGCGATCGATAAATACCTCACCGTGCAGGCTGAACGTTTCCGCGACCCCGTTTTCCGCCTTTTCCATACTGAGCTGGAAGCTGTGTACGAAGAAAAGAACCGCGGACTTGATAACGATGGCCGCAAAGTATATGAAACAATGCTCGCTGCCCTGTTTCCTACCCATAACTATGGTCAGCAGTCTACCATCGGTACCGTAGAACATCTTAAAAATCCAAACCTGAAGGCCATTCGCCAGTTTTATAATGAATACTATGTGCCCAACAACATGGCCGTAGTAATGGCGGGCGATTTTGATCCTGATTATGTGATCAAATCGATCGATGATAAATTCAGTTACATGAAAACCAAACCGGTAAAGGAATACAAACCTGCCCCGGAAGCGCCGATCAAGGCGCCGATTGTAAAAGAAGTATTCGGACCTGATGCGGAAAGCGTAGATATCGTTTTCAGAATGCCCGGCGCCCTGGATACCAAATCCAACCTGGTGCTTGGTGTAATGTCGGCTATCCTGGAAAATGGTAAAGCGGGTTTACTGGATCTGAATATCAATAAACAACAGAAAGTCCTCAACGCCAATGCCGGTGTAATGGGACTGAAAGATTACTCCATTTTCTCCCTCAGCGGTAAGGCCAAACAAGGGCAGACACTGGAAGACGTAAAAGTACTGTTGCTGGGCCAACTGGATATCCTGAAAAAAGGTGATTTTGATGAATCCCTGGTAAAGGCGATTGTAAACAACGCCAAACTCAGCGAACTGCAGGGCCTGGAAAGCAACAACAACCGCGCCACCGCCCTGATGGACGGATTCATTAAAAGCAGAGGCCAGAACTGGGCATACGACGTGGCTTATGTAGATGACATGGGCACCGTTACCAAGAAGCAGCTGGTGGACTACGCCAATAAATATCTCCAGGACAACTATGTCATTGTTTACAAACGCAAAGGCGAAGACAAGAACATTCAGAAAGTAGAGAAACCATCCATCACACCGGTAGAAGTGAACCGCGAAGCACAGTCTTCTTTCCTGCAGAAAGTTGCCGCTATGCCCGCCACACCGGTAAAACCACAGTGGCTGGACTACGAAAAGGATATTCAGAAAACATCATTGGGCAACACAGATATGATGTACGTACAGAACAAAGATAATGGTCTTTTCCGCCTGTACTATCGTTTTGACATGGGTAGCTGGAATGATAAAAAACTTCCGCTGGCAGCGCAATACCTGCAATTCCTGAGCACAGATAAATATACTTCTGAGCAGATCAGCAAAGAATTTTACAATATTGCCTGCAACTTCAGTGTAGCCGCTACTTCAGAAAATACCACTATTACCATCAGTGGTTTACAGGAAAATTTTGATAAAGCCGTTACTTTATTTGAGCATATCATTGCCAACTGCAAGCCAAATGAAGAAGCACTGGCAGCCCTGAAAGGCCGTCTGCTGAAAGCGCGTACAGATAGTAAACTGAATAAGTCGGCTATCATGAAAGGGGTAATGAACTATGCGATGTACGGTGCTAAAAATCCGTTCAACAACCAGTTAAGCCAGTCTGATCTGGACGGTATCACTGCTGCAGAACTCACGAATATTTTGCATGAACTGCCAACGTATAAACATACTGTCATTTACTGGGGTCCTGAGTCGCTGACTACCGCAGCCGCTGAAGTGAAAAAACTGCATACCATTCCTGCCAGCTTTAAAGCTGTTCCGGCAGCAGTGAAATTTGTGAAAGACGATCAGCAGAAAAACCAGGTACTGTTTGCCGACTATGATATGGTGCAAACAGAGGTAAACTGGCTGAGGAATTCAGATGTATATGATCCTGCAAAAACAGGTATTGTATCATTGTTTAACAGCTATTTTGGCGGCGGTATGGGATCTGTTGTGTTCCAAACCATCCGCGAATCCAAAGCGCTGGCTTATTCTACTTATGCTTTCTATGCATCTCCGGATAAGAAAGCAGATCGCTATTCTATCATGGCTTACGTTGGCAGCCAGGCTGATAAAATGCCCGATGCGATTGTTGGAATGAACGAACTGCTTAACGATATGCCACGGGCCGACAAATTGCTGGAAACCGCTAAAGAAGGCATGAAACAGGATATCGAAACAGAACGTATCACCAACGACGGTATTATATTCAGCTACCTGGCTGCGCAGAAACTGGGTCTGAATACAGATATCCGCAAACAGGTGTATGAATCTATCGACAAAATGAACTTTGATGAAGTGAAGAAATTCCACGATCAGTACCTGGCTAATAAGCCCTATACTTATTGCATTGTTGCTTCTGAAAAGAAAGTGCCTGCCGACGAGTTGAAGAAATATGGAGAAGTGAAAAAACTTTCGCTCGAAGAAATTTTCGGATACTAATTACTGCACATAAAACACAAAGGCACAGGGATTATTCTCTGTGCCTTTGCATTTGTATAAGTCCGTTGAACAATAAATTATTCTCCTTCTGCGTTATCTGCATATTTATTACTCCCTATGAAGAAGTGTTGTCATTACTGGTTGGTAGCCGTCCTGTTGCTGCTACCGCTAAGTGGATTTATCAACGAATCTGATTTGTATAGTGTACGGTTGAACGCTGCCAACATTGATCCGGACAAAGTTTTCCTGCTGATAGATAAAAGTGATTACCGTTTGTATGTATATGAAGATGTGACGTTAAGAAAGATCTACAAAGTGGTATTTGGTAACCGCGACCAAACAGACAAGCAAGTGGAAGGTGATCGCAGAACGCCGGAGGGCACCTTTCATATTTTGAGCAAAAGAGCAGATAAAAGCTGGAGCCGGTTTATGTTGCTGGACTATCCCAACGAGGTGTCCTGGCAACGGTTTCATGAGCGGCAGTCAGAGGGTTTATTATCTGCCAACGCCACTATTGGCGGCGGAATAGGTATACACGGCGTAGAGTATAATTCCGGTATCCGGGATAATTATGTGGAAGGGAGAATTAACTGGACCCTTGGCTGCATTAGTATGAAAAATGCAGATGTGAATGAATTGTATGATGTATTAAAAGTAGGAACACCTGTAGTGATACGCCGGTAAGATTTTTGCGGATAATTATCCGGGTGACTCCAGGTGGCAGGCGCCCGTTGTAATTTACATCCGATAATCATTCGATGGCATCTAATGGCGCAGCGCCGCTGCACCATGACTCAAATATAAAACTGCGGGTCAGATCCTGTGAAGAGCGCGCTCCACTCGTATGGTGCGCGCTTTTTTATTGTAAAAAAGCGGTTACTTCCCTCATCCAGGCAGTGGAATCTTTTCCGCAGAAAGATTGGTGTCCGGCCCGCGGAAAAATATGCAGCTTTTTTTGTGAGGTTCCCAGGTGTGAAAATACAGCCTGGGTTTCGGTGGGCGTTACCCGGATATCCTGTTGTCCATAGAAGTATAATACCGGCATATGTATTTGCCTGGCATAGCTTTCCGGTTTAAAGCCCGGCCCCCAGAAGCCTTGCTCCATGCCTCCCCAGAAAGTAAGGATCTGGGAAAAGGGAAATGCAGGTAAGTGAACGGAACGCATGCGGCTTTTTACGGCATCTGTAAGCGTGGCAAACGGACATTGGAGGATCACCTTCTGAGGGGTAAGGCTGTACTCCGGCACGGCCTTTAAAATAGCGGCTGCACCCATGCTCACGCCCCACAATACAATTGGCCGGGGGCTTTTTTGTTGGACATAATCCCAGGCCAGTTTTACATCTTCTGCTTCCTTATAGCCTACGCTGCACGTAAGTCCTTCACTATTGCCATGTGCCCGGAAATCCAATAAAAAGGTATTGTACCCCAGGGCCCTGAAACGACCCGCCTCCGGAAACAGGGAGCCTTTGTTACCATTATAGCCATGAAACAAAATAACGGTGCCTTTGGCTGCATTTACGGGTATCCACCAGCCTTCCAGGCGTAGTCCGTTCTGCGTATGCAGCAGTACTGTTTCATATGGCACCACCGGGTGCTGTGCGGTAACGGATTTGGCAATCCTGACACCGAACAGGATAGTGCGTAGTTTTTCTCCCGCATTCATCTGCTCCGGCAGCTTGTTTTTTCGACCACCTTCATCGTAAAAATGAGTGAATTTCCAGGCATGGAATGCCCCGATGATATTGAGTAAGAGGAACAGGGAAAGACAGGTCCAGGCTAACCTTTTGAGGAAACGTTTCATGCAGGTTTATTCATTTATAAGGAAGGGATGCAGGAATTTATTCCGGCATCCCTTCATCTGAAATTTCAATAATATTTACAGTTTCCCTTTCTTGATTTCCTCTACAACTGAAGGATCCAGCAGGGTAGAAATATCACCTAAATTATCCAGGTCGTTTTCGGCGATTTTACGGAGAATACGACGCATGATTTTGCCGGAACGCGTTTTAGGCAAACCACCAACGATCTGTATCTTATCCGGTTTGGCGATAGGGCCAATAATGCGGGCCACTGTTTGTGCAATATCTTTTTTCGTTAATTCCAGGTCATGTGTTAAGCGCTCCATGATCACATAGGCGTATATACCCTGTCCTTTAATATCGTGAGGATAGCCCACTACAGCGCTTTCTACTACGCCGGCGTGCATGTTAATAGCGTTTTCCACTTCTGCGGTACCGATACGGTGACCACTTACGTTGAGCACATCATCTACGCGGCCGGTAATTCTATAGTAACCGTCTTCATCCCTCAAACAGCCATCACCTGTAAAGTAGAGGTTCTCGTAAGTGGAGAAATATGTTTTGCGGAAACGTTCATGATCGCCGTAAGTGCTGCGCAGCATACCCGGCCATGGGAATTTAATACAAAGGTTACCGCTTACGCCGTTGCCTTTGAGTTCTTTACCATTTTCATCTACCAGTATCGGTTGCACACCCGGGAGGGGGAGGGTGGCATAACCTGGTTTTTCTTTGGTAATACCGGCAATCGGCGTGATCATGATACCACCGGTTTCTGTTTGCCACCAGGTATCTACGATCGGGCATTTACCTTTTCCGATATTATCCTTAAACCAATGCCATGCTTCTTCGTTGATGGGTTCACCAACGCTGCCCAGCTTTTTCAGGGAACTGAGGTCTTTATGATTAACAGGGCCGAGTCCATAGCTCATGAGGCTGCGTATCGCTGTGGGAGCGGTATAGAGGGTGTTTACCCTGAATTTATCTACAATTTCCCAGAGGCGGCCGGCATCAGGGTAGGTAGGCACCCCTTCAAACATGAGGGTGGTGGCGCCTGCGCTGAGTGGTCCGTATGCGATGTAGCTGTGTCCGGTGATCCAGCCGATATCGGCGGTGCAGAAATACACTTCGCCGGGCTGGTACTGGAAAGTATTTACAAACGTGTAGTTGGCGTATATCATATAGCCGGCGCAGGTATGTACCACGCCTTTAGGCTTGCCGGTAGAGCCGGATGTGTAAAGGATGAACAGCAGATCTTCTGCATCCATTTCCTCAGCTGGGCAGGGAGGATTGCCCATGGTTTCTACCTGTTTAATTTCATCTTCCCACCACAGGTCTCTGCCTTTCAGCATACTTACCGGCGTACGGGTGCGGGTACAAACAATTACTTTTTTTACAGAAGGACAAGCCATCAGAGCATCGTCCATAACGGATTTCAGCGGAATGTCCTTTGCTCCACGGTAGGCGCCATCGCAGGTGATAACGAGACTGCATTGTGCATCCTGTATCCTGTCGGCGATAGACTGAGCGCTGAAACCACCGAATACAACGGAGTGTACGGCACCTATACGGGCGCAGGCGAGTATCGCTATGGCGAGTTCAGGAATCATTCCCATATATATACATACACGATCTCCCTTCTTTACGCCGTTGTTTTTTAACACATTCGCAAATTGGCAAACCTTATTGTATAAGTCGCGGTAGGTAATAATACGATGGTGCTCTTCCGGATCGTTAGGCTCCCAGATGATGGCGGGTGTATTGCCCAATGTGCCCAGGTGACGATCCAGGCAGTTTTCTGTGATGTTCAGTTTTGCACCGGTAAACCATTTGATTTCCGGGTCTTTAAAATTCCAGTCCAATACCTTATCCCATTTGCGACGCCAGTAGAAATGGTCTGCCACATTGGCCCAGAAGCCTTCCGGGTCAATTACACTTTGTTGATAAGCCTGCTGATAATCTTCAATACTCTTGATCTGGTATGGGTACGACATAGCACCGTAATTGTTTATTTGGTTAAGTACATTTTGCTAACGGGCTTTAAATTTAAGAAAAACCAGATGGTTTGGTAGAAATAATCTAAAAAAACATGTTAAAAGCGGATTATTTTTCAACATAGGAGCGGAGGTATTTGTAAATATCCGCTTCTTTAGGATCGGCAGTATCGGCTGTTTTCATAAAGCGTTTATAGTGAAGAAGGGCTTGTGGTTTATTTTTAAGATGCACATCATAAATACGGCCAATGCTGTACTGGCGTAACGGCTTATGGGAAAGGTAATAGGCGGTGTCAAGATTTGTTACGGCGGCTTTGTATTGATGGAGCCCTTCATAATTCGTCGATTTGCCACTGTAATAACTATCCAGGCTTTTGGAGGTGGCGAGGTCTATGCAGGTGGTGAGTAATTCATTGCTGGCATCATAATTTTTGAGTTCCGTATAAGCCAGCGCTGCGTAATACATAATATTTTCAGCCTGGGCCCTGTTGGCCAGCAGGTATTCATATACGGCAATACATTGCTGATATTTCTTTAGCATATACCAGGCTGCTGTTACAAAGCTGAAGGTATTGGGAGAAATAATTTTCATATCCATGAGTTGTATGCCGAGGGTAGTGCAGCGGGTATAGTCCTTCAGGAACCAGGCAGATCTTACCGCGGTCATGATCACCGTTGGCTGCAGGGAATCCTTTTGCAGAAAGGAACGGAGTATACTATCGGCCCGCGCATACTGCTCTCTTTCAATCCATTCTTCCCCGAGGCGGGCGGTTACTTTGGGATCCGCGGGGTTGAGAGCGTATGCTTTTTGAAGCCATACAAATCCCGTATCGGGTTGCTGGGCTATAAAACAGGCGAAACTGCCTTGTTTATACGCATTGGCGTTGTTGGGCTGGCGCTGTATAATTTCCCTATAGTGCAGTATAGCGGGGAGCGGGCTTTCCATTTGCATACACATGCCGGCCAGGTATTGATGCGCTATTATGTTGTTGCTATCCAGCTGCAACACCCGCTCGTATTGAGTCATGGCGTCTTTTGTTTTTCCCGACAGGTAATAGGTATACGCCAATAATGATATTTGCGCAATATCGTTGTTCCGGACCCTGGGCTGCAGGTAGCTGATGGCGCTCTCATATTGTTGGTTTTGCAGGTATTCCATGAGCTGGGTACGGTCTATGGGTTGCTGTGCGGTAGCGGCTTTACCGGAAGCGACCAGCAATATAACGGCAAATAAGCGGGTTAGAAGATGACGCATAATAAGATGGTTTGTACCTTAAAACTAAGAATTTAGTTTTAAAAAGAAAAACTTAGTTGATTTAGAAAAATCTGCTGTAGAAATAAATAGAAGATCTGAAGCTGGTTAGGAGCAGGAGAGCTGGTCTGGCGATGGAGGTTGGAGGAGATAAATGTAAAGCCTTGTAAACCCGGGGTGGGGTACAAGGCTTTACAGATGAAATAAGTCGTTTTCCGGAAAATGTTTCTACAGACAGCGGATGAATGATAAGGATATTACCTGGAAGACCTTTCATATTTTCCCAGGTAATTGGCACCTGAACTATAGACTTCTTCCATAATCTCGATGATTTTTTGTTTTTCCGCGTTGCTGAGTGCAGGAATTATTTTTCCCTTTTCATTCGAATTGGGCCTGTCTTTTCCCCGCATTTTGCGGTAGAAAGTAGGTGTGCTCCAATTACATTCTTCACAAACTCTTTCTCTGAAAATAACAGGTAAACTGGAAAACTGTGTGTGAATGTCAAGTAACACATTTATTGGTTCTTTACTCATAGTGGGTAATGTTTTCTTAATTATTGGATATGGTTAACAAAATGAATTGATAATAAAATGAATCATATTTTAAAAGTTATGTTTGAGTGTAAGCAAATATATTTATAATCATGCAATTTATAATTATAAAATCTTACTTTCTTTAAAAAAAATAATGATTCGTGTAACCCTTTATGGTAAAGCATTTGGATAGATTTATAACGCGTTATTTAGGAATATTTTTAATGTATTTGCTGTGTATCCCTTACGCATTAATGAGGTGATTTGCAGGATCAATATCATAGTACTTTTTGTGTGATCAAATTGATAAATATTTATTGTTGTTTTTTTGCGTATATCCTTTACTGTTAGGCCGGACAAATATTTACCAGCGCCGTTTACAGACTTATATTTTTTTTGTTAAATTGATGGTTTTATTTACAAAATGAAATATTAATTGTTAAATTATACGGTAATACGACAGGCAACAGCCTTGTACGTAGCATCATAATTTAAAATGTAAAGGATGCAGTCGAGTCTTATACACATGGGTCACAGGTTGAAACAGATCTTGAAGCAGAAGAAAATAAAGATTGTGGACTTCGCAAGCATGGCTGGTTTTACTAATCAGATAGCGCATTATCATTTGCGGAAAAGCGATATGAAAAGGGCTACCATGGAGCGTTTCTGCTCACTTATCGGTATTACGCCTGATGAGTTTATAAGATGGAATGGCGCAATGCAGCTGGCTAATGGTAAAAATATTCATCATGGCGAGCGACTGCAAAATGTAATTGCAGAAAAAGGCCTGAATAAAAGCAAACTCGCCGGCCGCCTGGATATGAGCCGCCGGACGATGTATAATCTTTTTGAAAAGGAAAATTTTTCTCCCGACGAATTGGAGCGGGTGGCCAAAGGCCTTGATATGGGGGTAGACGCCTTTCTGAACCCGGGTACGGTACAGGAGTCCAGGGCCACCGACTCCGAGGAAATGATGTTGTTGAGAGAGAAGTATTACAAACAGCTGGAAGAATATAACCAGTTACTGAAAAGTAATGCTGCCCTTAAAGACGAATTGCAGCAGGTAAAGAAAGAACTGGCTGCCTACCGCAAGCAACACGATTAAAATTAACCCATTCCTAAACGGTTTCCACATTACTTACCGCAAAGTATTCCGCTACTTCTTCCCAGTTGTTGACTCTTTTATATTCCGTGAGGGGAAGGTTATGTGGTGCTGTGAATAATAATGGCGTGCCCTTAAAGCTGCTAAGGTTTTTGTCGTGGTCATCTATCATGTAATCTGCTTCCACAATAGTTTTGGAGCCGCAGAATACGATATTGCGCCAGCTGATAAAAGGAAAATGCTCGTTCAGCCAGGCCAGTTTCTCCGCCAGTGATAACGGGAATTCCATGGCTGCAGACACTACAAATACTTCATGTTTTTCACATAGCGCCTTTACCACTTCCTGGCTGCCTGCCATTACAGGAATATTTCTGAAGAACCCCGGTGCGCTTAATATTTTTAATGCTACTCCTTCCGGGAAAGCGCTTCCTTCCGGTATGTTGTTTAAACTTTCCGGGTCTACCACTTCGCTGTACTCTTTTTCATATACATTCAGCAGATGTTGTGTCAGATCTGCCATTACATTGTCCATGTCGATTGCTATTCTTGCCATATTTTGCTGTTTTTTGCAAAGTTATGCTATAATTTGCAGATTGTTGCAAAATATTTCATAATATTGCACAAAATGGCATGAACATGTTGAAAGAGGAAAGGCTGGATTATATCCTGAGAAAGCTGCAAACCGATCATAAGGTACTGCAGGCGGAGCTTAGCAGCGATTTGCAGGTATCGGAAGATACGGTTAGGAGAGACCTGGAATCCCTGGCGCAGAACGGGCAACTCATTAAAGTACGGGGTGGAGCGATTCCGCACTCACCCAATCCTTATTCTTTCAAGGAGCGTATTCAATATCATGAAGACGATAAGAAACATATAGCCGGTAAAGCATTGACTTATCTGCACAATGGACAAACCATTATCCTGGATGGCGGTACCTCTACATTAATGCTGGCCAAATTATTTCCGGCCAATCTGCATATCCGGGTGATCACGAACAGTGTACCTATTGTGGCGCAGCTAATAGAACATCCGGTAATAGAAGTAATTTTTACAGGCGGATTAATTGGTAAGGATTCGCAAACAGCAGGAGGAATGGATACCATTCGTATGCTGGAAAAGTTGCGGGCGGATATTTGTTTTCTTGGGATCTGCAGCCTGCATCCGGATGCGGGAGTTACCGGCCTGGATCTTGGGGAAGCGGATGTGAAAAGTGCCATGGTGGGATCGGCAAACAAAACGATCGCCCTCGCCACCAGCGATAAAATGGGCACTGCAGAGCCTTTTAAAGTGTGTGATATTACCGGGCTGGATACCATTATTACGGATAATCCGGACTTGCCTTCATTAAAACCATATATTAACCTGGGTATACAGGTGATCTGATCAGTTTAATTTTTATCTTAACCGAAGATGCTACAGGATCTGTCGATATCGATGATTAATAATAAAAGAGCTACCCGCATTGCGGTGAGTGCCTTATTTTTTCTGACCGGGCTGTGTTTTTCCAGTTGGGCCTCCCGTATTCCCGACATTCAGCAAACCCTGCATCTCAATGATGCCGGGTTGGGAAGTTTGTTGCTGGCGCTGCCGGTGGGTTCGGTAATTTCCCTGCCCATTTCAGGAGTGCTGATCTCCAAATATGGCAGCCGCCAGGTACTGTTGGTTGCAGCAGTGGCTTATGCGGCGGTTTTGCCCACGTTGGGTTTGGCTAATACCACCTGGGCGTTGAGTATTTTCCTGGTGCTGTTTGGCTTTTGCGGCAACATGGCCAATGTGGCGGTAAACACGCAGGCGGTGGGTGTGGAAGCTATTTATAACAGGTCTATTATGGCCTCCTTCCATGGCCTATGGAGTGTTGCCGGCTTTACCGGCGCGGCATTTGGCGGCTGGATGTCCGGATTGCACCTGGCTCCTGTATATCATTTTCTTATTATTGCCGGGGTTTCCTGGATGCTGATCCTGCTCACCATGAACAGGCTGGTGATGCGGGTGCCCAACGAAAACAACGCGCATGCGCTGTTTACAAAACCTGATAACCTGTTGCTGATACTGGGTATTATTGCTATGTGTTCCATGATATGTGAAGGAACGATGTTTGATTGGAGTGGGATTTATTTCAGAAGAGTGATAGCGGTGAGAGATGGATTGTCTGGTGTTGGATATGCCGCTTTTATGAGTACCATGGCTTCCGGACGCTTTGTCGCTGATTACCTGACAACCAGGTTTGGCGTTAAAAAGATGCTGTTGATAAGTGGCTTTCTGACGGCGTCGGGTTTGCTGGTGGCCGTTGTATTTCCGTATTTCCTTGCGGCAACATTTGGTTTCATGCTGGTAGGTGCGGGTGTATCGGCGGTAGTGCCGCTGGTATACAGCGCTGCCGGAAAGTCTACCAGCATACCTCCGGGGATGGCTATTGCCACGGTATCTACCATCGGATTTATGGGGTTCCTGTTCGGACCTCCTTTGATCGGTTTTGTGGCACAGGCCACCAACCTGGGCATTGCCTTTACAATGATCGCAGTAATGGGAGCTGCTATCGCGGTGATGTCTTCCAGGATAAAAATATAAACTTAAACAGCCACTGCTCCGCTTTTGTGGGGCAGTGTGCTGAAAGAAATTTCTTCTTCCCGGTGATCTATCATCAGTAAATAGTTTCCCCTGTTGTCTTCCATATCGGGCTGCTGCATGCCGGCGAGCACAGTGAGTAAGGCTTCCGGCGGATGATCAAAAGGCACCAGCCTGATGAGCGGATGTAATACGCCATCCTCAACGGCGGCATCCAGTAATGCTTCCCGTGGTAAAAAATTCAATTCGTTAATAGCCAGTTCCATGGTTACAATCTCCCGCAGATAAGGGTTTTCGATCGCGTCACTTTTTAATTTATCCAACAGGAATTCGCCAAAGATGGTGATCTCCCGCTTAAACTGCAGGTCTGATCGGTAGCTGATTTCCCAGAATTCCTCTGCCAGTGGCACCAACGCGGCACCCAATAAAAAGCAGGTATAGGGAAGCATCGTATAAATAGGGGTGATCCTGTTTACACGATACAGGGTACAGCTAACAGACATGCCGGGTTGGTGGACCACGGCTTGCAAACGCGCCTGTTCACGAGGGGTAAGGTCGTACCGTGACAGCAGAGCGGACGGGTTGTTGCGCATCTGCAGGCATAATTGCGGGGACGCAATCAGGTCTGTTAAAGCTTTCTGAAATGATAAGAGTGACATAGCTTCAGGTATGATAAAGGTTCCAGGCTGCTTTCGCCCTGTTCAACTCACGGGTAATACCGTCGAATTGCAACAGGTGAAAATATGATTCGTGAAACTCGAAAGTAATACCACATAAATTGGGTACTAACGGTAACGTATAATCGAGAAGCTCCCAAACCGCCGGGGGACAAGGACCTGCGTGTGAATCGGTATACATGCCGCCCAGCTCATTGCCGCCTGCAATATGGATTTCGATGACTTTGTCCAGCTCAAGTTGTGCAATAAATTGTTTGGGGTCGAAATGATGATTTACCGCGTTCGTATATACGTTATGGATGTCGAGCAGCAGTCCGCAGGAGGTATCGTGCGACAGCTCATTCAGGAAAGCGGTTTCACTTAATTCCTGATCGGGCAGGTCAATAAAGTAAACATTGTTTTCTACCAGGAAAGGGGTGCTGATAACGCGTTTGATGGCATTTATCCTGCCACCTATCATGTCCAGTACTTCATAATCATACGGCACGGGAACTGCCAGTCCCGCGTTATGTTCTTCCTGTTGATCGTTATGTACTTTTACAAAAGACAGGTGATCGCTATGCCATTTAAACTGGTAGCGCGCATGCCATTCCTTCATTTTCTGCAGGTAGGTTTTATCGAAGATACCCGCACTGCCAAGGGAATAGGAGATATTGTGAGAAGTAAGCGGATACTGTGCGGCGATTTTGTCGAGCACTTTCATCCAGGACTCTATCTCTTCAAATCGTTCGGGCTGGCGGCTTCCACGGTCGGTCCAGAACATGTCCGGGATAATTTCCACATAGTCGCAGGTGTCGGGGCAGGCATCCAGGTATAATTCAAGGGAGGGGTTGTACAGCAATCCAACACCCAGTTGAGGTATGCTTTGCTGGTAAAGGTGACCTACCCTGGCTGATGATATGACTTGTGACATGGTAAGTAGTTTAATAACCGTCCCGGTGGTGCCGGGACGGTGTAACAGCATTAACGGTGAGTGGCAGCAATGTCTTTGATGACAGCCATTTTGTCGAGATCCACTTTAATCACTTCTTCCAGTTTTTCCCGGATGTTGAAGTGAACGCCGGACAGACAAGCCTGGCAGCCACGGGGGTTAATTTGTTTGATCACCATAGATTGTAACTTGGTGAGTTCTTCCAGTTTGGTGCCTTTGGGAACGGCGAGATCTACATGGCCGTTATCACCATAATGTACTTCAGCTGTACGCATGACATTTGATTTTTGGGGGTGTAAAATGTTTGTTGAAAACGAAATGCAGTAACTCCCTGCGGGCAGGGCTGTTGTAGTGTTTAGTGCCAGTCTTTTGGGGTTGTGCAGTTTGCTGACTGCGGATAATAAAGGTAGGGTAATATTGGGAAAACTTGATAAGTATTTATACGGAAAATATAGTGGTTAACAGCATTGCCAGCTGGCTTCAAATGCAACATTTATCCCATGTAAAACTTAGTGTATTTAACACTGCCCGCAAAAAAACTTCGCCCCAAACAAAATTATTTTCGCTTTATAAATTTCAAATCACGTAACTTTGCACGATTTTTTTGTTCCCTCATACGGCAGGAAAATCAATTTGGTTTTTCATTTTCAATAGATTACACAAATGCCAAAAGACTCATCTATCAAATCTGTACTCATTATCGGTTCTGGACCCATTATTATTGGTCAGGCTTGCGAATTTGACTATTCCGGTTCCCAGGCAGCACGTTCGCTGCGGGAAGAAGGAATTAAAGTGATATTGATTAATTCCAACCCGGCTACCATCATGACGGATCCTATGATGGCCGATAAGGTTTATTTGCTGCCACTGACCGTGGAAAGCATTGAGCAGATCCTGGAAGAAAACCAGATAGATGCTGTATTGCCTACAATGGGCGGCCAGACTGCGCTGAACCTATGTAAGGAAGTAGACGAACTGGGAATATGGGAAAAGAACAACGTTCGCCTGATCGGAGTTGATATCAAAGCGATCGACAAAGCGGAAGACCGGGAACAGTTCCGTCAATGGATGATTCAACTGGGTATACCGGTTGCTCCTGCCAGAACAGCCAACTCCTACCTGGAAGGAAAAGAGTTTGCACAGGAAATAGGCTTCCCGCTGGTAATCCGTCCTTCCTTTACCCTTGGTGGTACCGGTGGAGGATTCGTACACAGTAAAGATGACCTGGATGAAGCCCTGGACCGTGGTTTGAAAGCTTCTCCAATTCACGAGGTACTGGTAGAAAAAGCCGTACTCGGATGGAAAGAATATGAACTGGAATTATTGCGCGATAAAAATGACAACGTAGTTATCATCTGTACCGTGGAAAACCTGGACCCGATGGGTATTCACACCGGGGACTCCATCACAGTAGCGCCTGCCATGACCCTGAGCGATACCGCTTTCCAGGACATGCGTAACAAAGCGATGATGATGATGCGCGACCTCGGCAACTTTGCCGGAGGTTGTAATGTGCAGTTTTCCCTGAATCCGGAAAACGAAGAGCTGATTGCGATTGAAATTAATCCGCGTGTAAGCCGCTCTTCTGCCCTGGCTTCCAAGGCAACCGGTTACCCGATTGCAAAAATTGCCGCTAAACTGGCAATAGGTTATACACTGGACGAACTGGAAAACCAGATCACCAAAACAACTTCTGCCTTCTTTGAACCGGCGCTGGACTATGTTATCGTAAAAATGCCACGCTGGAACTTTGATAAATTCAAAGGAGCTGATGATACCCTGGGACTGCAAATGAAATCAGTAGGAGAGGTGATGTCTATTGGCCGCACTTTCCCTGAAGCGCTGCAGAAAGCCTGCCAGAGCCTCGAAAACGACGCACTCGGTTTGGGTTACTACGGTAAATCACTCATGAAGAGCGAGCAGCTGGTTGAAAAACTGAAACGCCCTACCTGGGATCGTATATTCCGTATCAAAGATGCTTTGATGGCAGGAGTATCCGTAAAACATATCCATCAGCTTACTTTCATCGACCGCTGGTTCCTGCACCAGATACAGGATATCGTAAACCTGGAGAAGCAACTGCTGGAGCATGACCTGCAGAGCGTTCCGCTGGAAATGCTGAAAGACGCCAAGAAAATGGGCTTCTCCGATGCACAGCTGTCTGTTCTCTTTGGCGACTGCGATGAAGATGAAGTATATGCCAAACGTAAGGAACTGGGGATTCGCCGCACCTTCAAAATGGTAGATACCTGCAGCGCAGAGTTTGAAGCGAAAACACCTTACTTCTATTCTACTTTTGATACCGAAAACGAAAGCAAGGTTAGCGACAGGAAGAAGATCGTTGTACTTGGTTCCGGTCCAAACAGGATTGGTCAGGGTATTGAGTTCGACTACTGCTGTACACACGGTCTGCAGGCGATCCAGGATTGCGGATATGAAGCAATCATGGTAAACTGTAACCCGGAAACAGTATCCACCGATTTCGACATGGCCGATAAATTATACTTCGAGCCGGTGTTCTGGGAGAATCTGTGGGAGATCATTGAGCTGGAAAAACCGGAAGGCGTGATCGTTCAGCTGGGTGGACAAACCGCGCTGAAACTCGCCAAACGACTGGAAGCAAACGGGGTGAAAATCATCGGTACTTCTTTCGATAACATGGATATTGCAGAAGACCGTGGCCGTTTCTCCGATATGCTGAAAGAACTGGGTATTCCTTATCCTAAATATGGTACCGCCTACAACACCGACGATGCGATTGATGTGGCGAAGGAAGTTGGCTACCCTGTACTGGTGCGTCCTTCCTATGTATTAGGTGGTCAGCGTATGAGGATCGTTATCAATGAAGAGGAGCTGGAAGAATCTGTACTGAGTTTGCTGAGACATTTACCAGGCAACAAAATATTGATTGATCACTTCCTGGATCGTTGCCAGGAGGCAGAGATAGATGGTATCTTTGATGGCACCGACTTCCATGTAATGGGTGTAATGGAGCATATTGAACCAGCCGGTATCCACAGCGGTGACAGCCATGCATTACTGCCGGCTTTCAACCTGTCGCCGATCGAAGTAACCACGATGGAGTACTACGCAGAAAAGATTGCACGTGCATTGAATATCCGCGGCCTCATTAACATACAGTTTGCCATTAAAGATGGTAATGTATTTGTGATTGAAGCCAATCCACGCGCATCACGAACTACACCGTTTATTGCCAAAGCTTACCAGGTACCTTACCTGAACATTGCCACCAAGGTAATGATCGGCGCCAATAAGTTGAAAGACTTTACCATTGAAAAGAAACTTACCGGTTTTGCTATCAAGGAGCCTGTATTTTCTTTCAATAAATTCCCCGGCGTAAACAAAGAACTCGGACCTGAAATGAAATCAACCGGTGAAGCCATCCGCTTCATTAAAGATCTGCGTGATCCTTATTTCAGACAATTGTTCAAAGAAAAAAGTATGTATCTATCGAAGTAGCTGTTAGCCTTTAGCGGTTAGCTGTTACCAGGTAATATTTAACAATAAAAGCCATCGGAGCGTGTTATCGTCGCTTCGATGGCTTTTGTTTATGTGTTGCTGTTGCTAAAAATTAACAAGCCAATAGCCGTCAATATTTAACAAAAAAGCCATCGGAGCGTGTTATCATCGCTTCGATGGCTTTTATTTATGTCTTCGCTTTTACTAAAAGCTAACTGCTAACAAGCTAATACCTAAAACAACAGAGCCTGATAAAAATCAGGCTCCTTCTTTTCCCTCAAAATAACCATTAAAGACACGACTATTGAATCTTGATACAATTCAAATAGCGTGACCGGTAATGCAGTTTACAAATAATATTATATTTAAAAGAGATGTTAACTAATCAATAACAGATGCGAATATTTGTTATTTTTAAATAATTGACTTTTAATTATTTAAATAGTCGTTAATAATTGTTTGTTAATAGGTATTTTTCACTGAAAAGAGAAAGTTGCCAAGTTATCATATAAAAATACGATAGTAGAAAATGAGCTCGCATTTACATTTCCAAAACACTTTTTCGGGAATGAAATATTAGGTTCGTAGTCCTGATAAAAAGTTAACCCGCATGCATTTTGAATCTACCTTGTTTGTTGTCATGGGTTGGAAGCGTGCGCCTTTCCTGCGCATCCTTGTTCCACTGCTGGCCGGCATCTGTTTACAGCTTTATGTTTCTTTGTTCCTCCTGCCTTTGTTGATAATGGCAGGGATCAGCGCCGGGGGGATACTGTTGTTCCGGTTTTTGCCCCTGCAATGGCGTTTTGCTGCTTCGTGGATCCCCGGTGTACTGATATTTATGTTCCTTTACTGCGCCGGCAGCCTGTTACTTTATAAGGCGGATATCCGTCATCAGAAATGGTTTTATGGAAATTTTATCGCAGATTCCTCCCTGCTTTTACTACAGATAAACGAACCTTTGCAGGAAAAGACCCACACTTATAAAACAACCGCCAAAGTAATTGCTGTACATCAGCAGGGCCAATGGGTGCCCGTTAAAGGCTGTTTGCTGCTCTATTTTGCGAAAGATAGCTGTCTGCCCGGATTAGTGTATGGCGACAGGATAGTTGCCTTAAAACGGCCTGAAATGATCAAAAGCAGTGGTAACCCCGGCGCATTTAATTACCGGCAATATTGTGTTACCCAACAACTCTATCACCAGCTTTATCTGCGCATCACGGATTTTTACCCGTTGCATCGTAATGGTGGCAACCCGGTAAGCAGGTGGTTGTTAAAAGCGAGGTACTATTGTCTCAATAACCTTAAACAATACATTGGCAACGGACCGGAAGCCGGGATGGCGGAAGCGCTGTTAATCGGCTACCGGCAGGATCTGGACAAAGACGTGGTGCAGGCTTACAGTAATACCGGTATTGTACACGTAATTGCTATTTCAGGCATGCACCTGGCTCTCTTATATGGTACGCTGCTGTGGTGTTTGCAATGGTTGCCGGTCTGCAAAAGCACCAATTTGCTGAAAGCGACCGTGATTCTGGTGGTGCTCTGGGGCTTCGCCTTACTTACCGGCGCTTCTGCTTCGGTACTTCGTTCTGCCGTAATGTTTACAGGAATCACAACAGGACGTTTTATACTGGACCGTTACAGCAGTATCTATAATACACTTACCGCTTCAGCTACCGTACTGTTATGCTTTAATCCCTACCTCGCCATAGATGCGGGTTTTCAACTCTCTTACCTGGCGGTGCTCAGCATCCTGCTTTTTTATCCGCCTGTTTACCGGCTTTGGGAGATGAAAAGAAAATGGGCCAACCTGGTGTGGCAAATGGTGGCCCTGTCGCTCGCAGCTCAACTGATGACTACGCCGGTAAGTCTGTTTTACTTTCACCAGTTTCCCAATTATTTCCTGCTGGCCAATCTGATAGCGGTTCCGCTGTCTACCGTTATTATTTATGGAGAAGTCATCCTGCTGTTACTGGCTCCCTTCCGCATGGCGGCGGTATGGATCGGCCGGGCACTTAAATACGGGATATGGGCTATGAACAACAGTATAAAATGGTTGGGTGATTTGCCGCATGCACTTATTACCAACATCCACTGGTCCCTGTTACAAACCGTTTTTGCTTATGGTATCATCGCCGGACTGGCGGCCTGGTGGCTGCTGAAATGGCGTACGGGGGGCTTGCTGGGGCTTTTATGTTTGTGGGGCTGTGTATTGGTTTATGCCGCTGATGTAACGATAGCTGACAACCAGCGTAAGATCATTGTTTATAACGTTCCCGCCCATACGGCAATCGATTGTGTAGAAGGTGGCCGGGCGCAGTTTACCGGCGATGATAGTATATGGCAGTTACCCGCAGCGCAGGTACTTAATTGTACCAGGAACGAATGGAGGGCGGAAACGGGCCGGCCCGCCGGCTTTCAACAGTATGGACACTGTATCAGTTTCCACGGCAAACGGTTGCTGATCATTGATAGCGCCTTGCCTGCATATCTCCCGGTGAAGAAATTTAAAACGGATTACATTTTATTAGCAGGTAATTCATTCGTGGATATTAAACAACTGGGTGGCTGGTACGAGTTTGATATGCTCATTTTTGCAGCATCCAACAGTGTACGCCGAACAGAAAAGTGGCAACGGATATGTGATACGCTTGGATGGAAATACCATGCGGTTGGAGAAACCGGGGCTTTCATCTATAGCTTTCCCTAGCGGGCATTGACATATCAATTCTTTGGATTTAAATAGCTCATAAATAAATATTTAGGAGTCTTTTCCAGGGATAAAACTCCTCCGGTTAGATTGATAAATGGAAAAATGATTGTTACGTGTTAACTTTGCGCTTCTTTTCGGTTCCGGACCAGGGGACCTATGTTATTAATTTCTAATGTTTTCCATTCATGCAAAAGCAAATTAAATCAGCTTTGATCTCCGTTTTCTATAAAGATAACCTGGAGAACATTGTTAAAAAGTTAGGTGAACAGGGTGTTACCATCTATTCTACCGGCGGTACACAAAAATTTATTGAGGACCTCGGAGTGAAATGTGTGGCAGTTGAAGACCTGACCGCTTACCCTTCTATTTTGGGTGGACGTGTTAAAACACTGCATCCGAAAGTATTTGGTGGTATTCTGGCCCGTCGCGATAATCCGCAGGACCTGGAACAGCTGAAGGAATACCAGATCCCCGAAATTGACCTGGTAATTGTAGACCTGTATCCATTTGAGGAAACAGTAAAGAGCACCAGCGTAGAACAAACCATCATCGAAAAAATTGATATAGGCGGCGTTTCCCTCATCCGTGCTGCCGGCAAAAACTACAAAGATGTAGTGATTGTGGCATCGAAAGATCAATACGCGGACCTGGAGAAAGTATTAACCGACAACAATGGCGCTACCACTATTGAAGATCGCAGAAGCTTCGCTGCCAAAGCATTTGAAGTATGCGCTCACTACGATGTAGCCATCTCACAATACTTCCTCAATAACGAGCCTGGTGTTAACTTCCAGCTTTCCGTTCCCCAGGGCCAGGTAAACCGTTATGGAGAAAATCCGCACCAGCGTGGTGTATTCTACGGTAACCTCGACGAAGTTTTCAATAAACTCCACGGTAAAGAACTGTCGTTCAACAACCTCGTGGATGTAGACGCTGCCTGCCAGCTGATCCAGGAGTTTGAAGCCACTACTTTTGCGGTAATTAAACATACCAATGTTTGCGGTATTGCTTCCCGCGCAACGCTGAAAGAAGCCTGGGAAGCCGCATTGGCCGGTGATAAAGAAAGCGCCTTCGGTGGCGTGTTGGTTACCAACCAGGTGATCGACAAAACCACCGCTGAATCCATCAGCGAAATCTTCTTTGAAATCCTGATTGCACCGGGATTTGACGCAGATGCCCTGACTGTATTGCAGGCTAAAAAGAACCGTATTCTCCTGGAACAGAAACAACCGGTGAAAAGCAAATACATGTTCAAAAATGTATTGAACGGCGTATTGCTGCAGGACAGCGACAATGGCAGCTACAAGGAATGGAATGAAGTAGGCGCCCGCGCCGCCACGCCAGCAGAGAAATCTGACCTGGAATTTGCCAATATCGTTTGCAAACACCTGAAATCAAACGCCATCGCACTGGTAAAAGATAAACAGCTCATCGGTAAAGGTTGCGGACAAACCTCCCGTATCGATGCGTTGCGTCATGCTATTGAAAAAGCCGGACAGTTCAGCTTTGACCTGAAAGGCGCTGTAATGGCTTCCGATGCGTTCTTCCCGTTCAATGACTGTGTAAGCATTGCATATGAACACGGGATTAATGCAGTGATTCAACCTGGTGGCTCTATGAGAGACAACGACTCTGTTGAATTCTGCAAAGAACATGATATGGTAATGGTAATGACAGGAATGCGCCACTTCAGGCACTAGCTCTTAGCTTTTAGCTGATAGCAAGCGGATAAGATAACAGGAGGGCACCGGATTTTTCCGGTGCTTTCTCATTTTAACGACTTAATATTCGAAAAAAAATAATAGTATTGTTGACTTGTAAATCAGCATAATTCTTAAAAAAAGCTACCGGCGTGAGGCCAACAGCTACCCGATGTCGTTTATTCAACAAAATATCATGCAGGATGCAGAGGATACAGATTTGATCCGGGAGTATAAAACTACCGGCAAACTGGATTTTCTGGCCGCCCTTTACCAGCGCTATATGAGCCTGGTATACGGGGTGTGTCTTAAATATTTTGATGAAGATGCCAGTAAGGACGCAGTTATGCAGATCTTTGAAGAGCTGATTGGGAAGTTAAAACAGCACGAAGTCCAGAATTTTAAAAGCTGGCTCCATGTCCTGACCCGCAATCATTGTTTGATGAAGCTGCGGGCCATGAAAAACAAAGAATCCAGGCAGGTGTCAATAGATGATCACCCTGTTGTGGAAAATGAAGAAATAGGGCATCATGAAAACGGGATGACCCTGGAAGATAACCTCCAGAGCATGGAAAAATGCCTGGAAACCTTACCGGAAGAACAAAAACGTAGTGTTGACCTGTTTTATCTGCAGGAAAAGAGCTACCGGGAAGTAAGCGTTATTACCGGGTATGAAATGAACAAGGTGAAAAGCTATATCCAGAACGGAAAGCGTAACCTGAAAATATGTATGGAACAACAGGATGTCTGACAAGCGACCACATATAAAACCGGAGGCACTCGCCGCACTCATCCGCCAATACCTGGCGGGAGAGCTGGACGATAAAGCCATGCATGACCTGGAGCGTCAGGCCCTGGACGATCCGTTCCTGGCCGACGCCCTCGAAGGGTATGCATTGCATCCGCCGGAACAGCAGTCGCAACAGGCAGATCTGACTTTCCGTTTGGAGGCCAGAATAGCACCTAAGCAGGCGAAAGTGCGCATTATGTACTACCGCTGGGCTGCCGCCGCTGCCATCCTGTTACTTATGTGTACGGCCGGATGGTTCCTGCTGGAACAACAACGCACGCCTGTGCCTGTAGCGGGTGTGCAGCTTCCTGTACTTGCTCCTGTGGCCGATTCCGCTCCTCAAACCGAACACAGTACAGCGCCTGCGGCTGAGCTGGCGAGTGCCGACCAACCGGTTAAAGCCGATCAGCTGGCAAAAAAGACAGCCCCGCCCGCGCCCGCCGTTCCAAATACCTACAAATTAAAAGAGCAGAAGGCAGCACTGCAATCTGCTGATGCGGATACCAGGAATATAGACCCGGCACCCGCTGCTGCTGCTCCGGTAACCCCGGCACCCGTACCGCTGGCTTTAAACAGAAAAGAGGACAAGGCATTTGCAGCGAAGGCAGAAAAGCAGGCCGAAAGTACTGCCAACTATAATTTAATTACGCCCGCCGAAAAACAACGTCAACAACATTATATCGGTCAGCCGGATAGCTCATCCAAAGGGCTGAATGAAGTGGTGGTAGTGGGTTATGGCGCACAAAAGAAACAATCGGTAAGTGGCTCGACAGTGGTTATCCGGGGCATGTCTACTGTGCGAGGCGACTCGGCCAATATAGGAGGTGCGTTAGCAGGAAAGACAGCCGGCGTCAACGTTATTGCCAAGGGTACATCAGAGGATGATGAAATAGTATATCATGCCCCTGCACCGGTAACGGGGCAAACAGCTTTTGATAATTATCTCCGGACCAAAACCATCAACCCGGAAAATAAATATACGGGTACAGTGCGTGTGTCCTTCACCGTTATGCCTGACGGATCATTGCAGGACTTCAGGATATTTCGCCATCTGAATGAGATTTGCGATGCTGAGGCCATCAGGGTAATTAAAGAAGGGCCGGCATGGATACCTGCTTCAGACGGGAAACCCGCTAAAGTAAAAGTAAGGGTGAAATTTACGGCAGGTAAGAATTAATACTTATTCCGCTCTTTCCATTGCTGGTTAAAGGATTTGGCGGCAAACACCGGCAGTTCACGGTTGTCTCCCCAGCTTTTTGCAAAAAATTTGCGCAGCAGGAAATTCTTCATTTTACCACTGGCCATATTCATCATCTTGCGGCTGTTACAGCCCTGTTTCCAGACATACCAGGCAAATTTTTCGCCGCCGGAAGTGTAATTTTCTTCCACGGCTTTCTGCCGGTTATGCAACAGTAATTCATGGAGATTGATGCGTACAGGGCATACCTCGGTGCAGTTACCACACAGGGAAGACGCAAAACTCAGGTGCATATACGAATCCATTCCTTTAAGATGCGGCGTAATCACCGAACCAATAGGCCCGCTGTAGGTAGCTGCATAGGAGTGGCCGCCAATATTTTTGTAAACGGGGCAGGCATTCAAACAGGAACCGCAACGGATGCAGTATAAGCTTTCCCGGGCGGTAGTGTCCTGGAGAATATTGGTGCGGCCGTTGTCCATCAGGATTACATACATCTCTTCAGGGCCATCCGTTTCTCCTTCCTGTCTTGGACCGCTGAAAATACTGTTATATGCGGTCACCTGCTGTCCGGTGCCATAAGTAGCCAGCAGTGGCCAGAATAGCGCCAGATCAGCGATAGAAGGGAGTACTTTTTCGATACCCACCAATACAATATGTGTTTTTGGAAAAGCAGTTGTTAAACGCGCATTACCTTCATTTTCCGTAACGGCTACAGAGCCGGTGTCGGCTAAGATAAAGTTAGCGCCGGTAATACCGATTTCCGCTTCCAGGTATTTGTGACGCAGTTTGTCGCGGGCTACGAGGGTGAGTTGTTCCGGTGTAAGACCCGGATCGGTACCCAGTTTCTCGGCAAAAAGGCGGGCTACATCTTCCTTGCTTTTGTGCATGGCTGGTGTAACAATATGGTAGGGCGGTTCCCCATCCAGTTGCTGTATGTATTCTCCCAGATCAGTTTCCACGCATTCAATGCCATTACTTTCCATAAAAGCATTCAGGTGTACTTCTTCTGTAGCCATGGATTTGCTTTTCACAATGCTTTTGCATTGTTTGGCCCTGCATATGGCGAGTATTTCCTGCTGCACCTGTTCGGCGGTTTCGGCCCAGATTACTTTGCCGCCACGGCGGGTGAAGTTCTGTTCAAATTCTTCGAGGTGATTATCCAGGTGCTCAATGGCTCTCCACTTAATGTTCTTGGCTCGTTCCCTGGCGCCGGGTAAATCCGAAAACTGTTGTTTACCGGCCTTTACAGCTGTATTGTATTTACTTATATTGAAGTTGATGGTCTGCCGGTGACCCAGATCAGACGCCTTTTTTTCACTTTCTTCGAGAAAAGTAGATGCTATTTGATGCATAAGCAAGCAATATTCCTAATTAAAGATAGTTAACTGGGAAGAAATTACGAATTACGAATGATGAATTACGAATGTGGAGTGTGTTCCCAATTCGTAATTCATCATTCGTAGTTCGTAATTCTCTCATTTGTGTTCTTTTCTTGCAATTTGATCCAGCACTTCATAAAATTCCGTGCCGTATTTTCTGATCAGCGCATCTTTGAGGAAACGGTACACCGGAACCTGCAGCGTTTTACCGTTTTTACAGGCGGGCTTGCAAACGTCCCAGCGATCATAGTTTACCGCTTCGAATGACTCATATTTTTTTATACGGATGGGATAAAGATGACAGGAGATGGGCTTTCTGAAGTCCACGACCCCGTCTTTATAAGCCTTTTCTATGCCGCAGCCTACCATACCATGATCGTCGATTGTTGCGTAAGCGCAGATGCCTTTGTTCACGATGGGCGTTACGTATCCATATTCATCATCGATGGTGTTGGTGCCGGTACGGGCTATTTCCTGTATACCTTCTTCACGCAGGTAAGATTTGATCTGCGGATAAATTTTTTTCAGGGTTTTAACTTCACTTTTATCCAGGGGAGCGCCGCAATCGCCTGCCACACAGCAGGCGCCTTTGCAGGCGGAAAGGTTGCATACGAACTGCTCTTCAATTACCTCGTCACTTATGTATTTATCGTCAATGATGATCATCGGAAATCGGTCTTTTGCCTGAAATGTGATACAGGCAATCTTAATAAGACCACAAAGTTACGGCATTACCGGCTTATCTCCAGCGGAGGGTTTCCACCATATGCCACATATCCTTTTCCAGGAATTTGTATACCGGGGCGAGGGAGTCTGCATTGGGTGTAACATCGAAATAGAGGGCTCCCCGGAGGAAGTGATGAACGGAGTCGGTCGCAAAAAACTGTTTGGAGGACGCGGCATTACCGCCTACTTCGTAAAAGGTACCACTCACATTATTGGTTGTGCGGATCTTGTTTTCATCGATGTATTCGGCTTTGTAGGTGTGTTTGTAAGTCATTTTAAAGGCATCATCCACCAGTTTACGGAATGTATTGTTGCCCGGGCCAATGATCTTATAACTCATATAAATTTTCCCGTTAAGGGAAGGGAAGTCCACATTGATCCAGTAGGGGTTTTCCGGTGCTGCGCCAAAAAAGGAGGTATCCTTTACGATATTGGCATATGCCGGGTATTCGAATGTATAAGGATAGCCGGGCATATCAAATTTGCGATAGGTTTTTTCCGGGAATTTCACCTGGAAATAGCCCCTGGGCTTTGGTGTGGGCACGTTTTCACAGGCTGCGAACACGAGTATCAGCAGGGAAATGATGGCGAGGGCCTTTCCTTTTACATGTGGCATTTTACGGTTATTTAGCAGGCGGCTATACTTTATCAGCTGCATCTGGCCTGATGGTTACCTGTACTTTCTGGATGCGCATTTTGTTTACTTCCAGTACAGTAAAATCATAGTTATTGTAGTTAATAACGCTGTTTTCTTCCGGAAATTTTCCTGCCAGCTCCAGTATCAGGCCACCAAGGGAGTCGCTTTCGCCTTTTACAGGCTCAAAGGTTTCGGGAGGGATGTCCATGATGCGGCAAACATCATTCAGCATGGTTTTGCCTTCAAATACATAGGTGAAGTTGTCTACTTTATTATAGTTGAATTCTTCTTCATCAAATTCATCTTTGATATCGCCGATGACTTCTTCCATGATATCTTCCAGTGTAACGATACCGGAGGTACCGCCAAATTCATCCACCACTACGGCAAAATGCATGCGGCGGCTCTGGAATTCGGAGAGCAGGTCTTCAATGAGTTTATGTCCGTGTACGAAGAAAGGCTGCCGCATTACTTCGTGCCAGTCAAAGCTGCTGCCTTTGTCGAGGTGGGGCAGGAGGTCTTTGGTGTGGATTACACCAACAATATTGTCGAGATTGTCTTTGTATACGGGTAAACGGGAATAATGCAGATCTGCCACTCTTTTCACGATATCGCCAAAGCTGCTGTCATATTCCACGCCGTTTACGTCTAAACGGCCGCGCATGATTTGTTTTACTGTGATATTGCCAAATTTGAGGATGCCTTTCAGGATATTTTTTTCTTCCTGTGAAGCGGTAGGATCTACGCTCATTTCGATGGCTTCATCAATTTCCTGGTAATTAACCGGGCCGCTGCCCCTGTGGAACAGGCGGGCTTCGATGCTGCCGCTGAGGCCTACGAAGAAGTCGCTTACCGGCTCCATGGTGGCGTGTACCAGGCTTACAAACCAGGCGAAATAGGTGGCAAAACGGATATTATTCTGAGCGGCCCATACGCGGGGAAGTATTTGTCCGAAGAACAGCAATATCAGGCAAATGGCGGAAATCCTTACCACAAGGGAAACCACCGGCAGGGTTTGCAGGTCTTCCATCTGGGTAACAAGATAGTTGGTGATCATGATAAACGCGATCGTTAACAGGATACCGGCTATTTGTAAAGAAGCCAGGAGTGATTTGGGTTTTTCCAGCAGTTTGGTGATGAGTTTGCCGGAGGCATTTTGCCGGGTTTTAAGCACATTCAGGTCCTTATAATTTAAGGAAAAGAAAGCCACTTCTGCCCCGGAAACGATGAAGGTAAGCAGCAACAGCACAAATATGACCAGCAGGAACACCACCACGTTCGGGGTGCCAATGGGTGCGCTGGCTTGTAAAAAATAGGATACGTTGCTTGCCGAAAAGATGCCCAAGATGTTGAACTTTGATGTAAATAATCAAAAATAAGGGGAAAGTAATTCATGGAATTGCTTTCCCTGCACGCAAATATAAGTAATGTCCCTATATAGGATTACGTACAATCAAAACTTAATATTTTTTTGCAACTAAAACGGCAGATCGTCTGCTGGTTCATTCAATGAAGGGGGAATTTCCATTCCGGGAAAGTTATCTCCACTGCCTGAGCCCGTACTGCTATGGTGAGGTATGGGGTGATCTTGGTTGTTGAGGTCCATGCGTTTATCCAGCATAACCAGGTTGTCGCCTACAACTTCGGTGGCAAATTTCTTATTGCCTTCCTTGTCTTCCCAGCTGCGGGTGCGCAAACGGCCTTCAATGTAAACAAGACTGCCTTTGTGGAGGTATTTCTGTGCCAATTCGGCCAGTCCCCGCCATAGCACCACTGTATGCCATTCTGTTTGTGAAATGAGCTTACCTGCCCTGTCTTTGAACGTTTCAGTAGTTGCCAGTGAAAATTTGGCTACTGCGATATTCCCTTCCAGAAACTGTACATCCGGATCTCTGCCCAAATTGCCTATCAGGATTACTTTATTAACACCTCTCATAGTTGTAGGTTTTTTTAGTCTATTGTTAAAAAGTTCTTCTTTTAATAAATAAACAACCTTCTTAAAGTTAATATTTTTTTCCAATCGATAGTGAAAAATTTCTTACTGGCAGCCGGTTAAGCCGGATTTTGTGTTTAGCAACTATTATAGAAGTGGTTTAACGCTTAACGTATATTTTTTATCCCTATGCGTGAAAACTAAAATAGTTGTAAGTGATTACTTTCCAGGAAGGTGGTAATTGTTTTCGGGAAAGCATAATTATTCAGGCTGTTTCGCGGTACCAGCATGAATCCTGGCAGCACAGGCGGCTTCTTCACATGAATACTGATAAACTGGCTGTGAATGGTTTGATGGGTAAGTTGTTGTTTGAAAGGGGCCGATACCCTTTCTATCTCTGGTTTTGCATTGCCAAAATAATTCCGGAATGCTTCGGAGGTTTGTAACTCCGTGATATCGGACGGTGCAGTAGTTTCAATAAGCAGGAACTCGTGCAGGTTTTGCCAGATATCGCTGTCTGTTCTTTTTCGTATAAAGATCTGTTCTTTATAATTGACCAGCAGGTAGTTGAAATACCTTTTTTTGATCTGTAATTTTTTTGTTTTTATCGGGAGAAGTGGCACCAGCTGGTGTTGCAGGGCCACGCACTTTTTGCGGAGGGGACAGTCATCGCAGAGGGGTTGCTGAGGTTTGCATACTACGGCGCCGAAGTCCATAATACTCTGGTTATATGCCGCAGAGGCGTCTTCCGGGAGCAGTTCCTGTGCCAGTGTATCAAATTGTTTTTTCCCGGCGGTGCTGTCTATCGGTGTTTCGATCCCAAAGTAGCGGGAGAGGACCCTGAAAACATTGCCATCGAGCACAGCGTAAGGGAGGTTGAAGGCAAAGGAGGCGATGGCGGCGGCGGTATAGGGACCAATTCCTTTCAGTGATTTGATCTGTTCGTACTGGTCAGGGAACTTTCCAAGGTAGGTGTTGGTAATTTCGCGGGCGGCTGCCAGCATATTTTTACAGCGGGCGTAGTAGCCCAATCCCTGCCATAAACGGAATACTTCTTCTTCCGGTGCGGCTGCCAGTTTTTCTACTGTTGGGTAGTGTTGAATAAATCGTTCATAGTACGGCCAGCCTTGCTCCACGCGGGTTTGCTGGAGGATGATTTCAGACAGCCAGATGCGGTACGGATCTTTTTCACCCTTCCAGGGCATGTTGCGGGTATTGACTTCCCGGTTCCACTCCAGTAATTTTTCGGTAAAAAAATGTCGGGGGAATATCATTTATATATTATTTTAATAAAATTATTTAGTATATTGATATGGCAAAAGCTGTACAAAACCCTATAAGGTACAACAGATACCCGTTTCCGGGCCTGCAAATAAATATAAATTATCGCCAATACCATTTATAAGAAAAAATGATAAAATTTATTTGCTTAAAATTCAGCAATTAGAATTTTTAAATTAACTTTGAGAGTAAAGTAATCCTCTCGCTTTCATATGAGAAAAGCTGATTTAATTAACAACATTGCTGAAAAAACCGGCATCCCCAAAGTCGATGTGTTAGTCACACTCGAGGCTATGTTCAAAGAGGTGAAAGAAGCACTTGCAAACGGAGAACATATTTATATCCGTGGGTTTGGAAGTTTCATCACTAAAAAAAGAGCAGCCAAGATTGGGCGTAACATCAAGAAGAACGTAGCTGTGGAGATCCCTGAGCACTTTATTCCAGCATTTAAACCTTCGAAAGAATTTGTTGCTGAAGTAAAGAAGCTTAAAAGTTCTTAATTTTGCAGCCTAATATTTTAGGCGATGCAAAAATCACAAGTTCTTCTGGTGGGTGCTGCGGTAGCACTATTGGTGATATTATTCGCCTTTGGCCGCACTGTGCCCCGGTCAGAAAAGAAACCTATGTCATCTGCTGCCCCTATGCAGGGTGGACAGGATGTGGAACCTATTGCCTTCTCCGAACTGCTGGCGACAGCAAAAGGGAAAATTCCTGCCGAAAAACTTTTACAGGTAAATTCCATTGAGACGAATGTTGTCCGTGGAGATGTGAAAACCCAGCAGATAGCCGCCTACCAGCAATTATACAATACCTGGGACAGCCTCAATCAACTGCCCGTAGCCGCATATTATCTTGGCGAAGCCGCTAAGTTGGAAAATTCCGAAAAAAGCCTCACCTTTGCAGCCAATTTATTTTTAGCCCACTTGCAACATGCAGAAGATCCTCGTGTAGCAAAATGGGAAGCCCAGCAAGCAATTACCTTGTTTGATCAGGCAATACAATTGAACCCGGCGAACGACACACTTAAAATATCACAGGCCATGGTGTACATGAACACCGGGGAACCTATGACAGGTGTGGCGAAGTTGAGAGAAGTAGTGGCTGCACATCCTGATAATATTGATGCACAGGTTACATTAGCTAACCTTGCAATTACATCAGGTCAGTACGACAAAGCTATCGAAAGACTGGAAGGCGTTGCGAGGAGTCACCCGGATAATGCGAAAGTGTTATTTGTGCTGGCCGAATCATACCGCAGCAAAGGAGATAAAAAGAAAGCGATTGAGCTGTTTGAAAAAAGTAAACAACTGATGAGCGATCCGGAATTGAAGAAGGAAGTAGATAGTTATATTAAAAGTATTCAATAATATTATTTTTCAATCATTTAAAAACGTATCAGCGTATGCCTTGCGGTAAGAAAAGAAAAAGACATAAAATTGCCACTCACAAGCGTAAAAAAAGACTGAGAAAGAACCGGCATAAAAGTAAGAAGAAATAATTACTCCAGTTTCCCGCCATTTATTCCGGCGCGGTGATCGGATAAAAATTTTCATATATCCTGCATGATTCTAGCATTTACTTCTTAAATTGCTATAGTCATGCAGGTTGTTTCCATAGATCCCGCAATTGAATTCTCCGGACATTACCTGCAGTGATCGCTGAACCCTTAAGCAATCCATTCGTCACGAACGTGAAGAAATACGCTAACTTTATGGTGAGCATATTGTATTGGTATGCAGTAAGCTGTTCTTAATAGCCGTGTGCATAGCATAAAGGTGAAGTTTTAAAGGTTAAAATTTTGGACGCTTGAATAAGGAACTTATTATAAATGCGGCTCCGACAGGGGTGGAAATTGCGTTACTGGAAGATAAGAAGCTAGTTGAATTACATCACGAAAGTGGCAATCCTAACTTCTCAGTAGGCGATTTGTACCTGGGCAAGGTTAAAAAGCTGATACCCGGCTTAAATGCTGCATTTGTGGACGTAGGCTTCGAGAAAGATGCCTTTTTACATTATACGGATCTCAGCCCCTATATCCGCTCTATTCTTAAATTTACTGCAACAGCTATCAGCGATAAAACGCCCGATGGATTTGATTTCACTAAGTTTAAAAATGAACCGGAAATAGTGAAGACCGGTAAAATTACTGATGTACTTGGAGGTAAACCCAACATCCTCGTGCAAATTCTGAAAGAACCCATTTCTTCTAAAGGCCCCCGCCTTAGCTGCGAAATTTCTTTACCCGGAAGGTTTATAGTGTTAACACCCTTTAACGATATTGTTGCGGTTTCTAAAAAAATCCACTCTTCCGAAGAAAGAAAAAGATTGCAGAAAATCGTGGAAGCTATCAAAACGCCCAATTTCGGCGTTATTGTACGCACCGCCGCTGAAGGAAAGAAAACAGCAGAATTACACGAAGACCTGACAACCCTCGTTCAAACCTGGAAAAATATCCAGGCCAATCTCAGCGGAGGCGTTGCCCCGCAAAAGATCCTGAGCGAACAAACCAAAACAGCCAGTATTCTTCGCGATCTGCTCAATGAAAGCTTTAACCGTATAGTCGTTAACGATAAGAATATCTTCACAGACACCAAAACGTATATCCAAAAGATTGCACCTGAAAAGTCTGATATCGTTAACTATTACAATAACGGATCTCCCATCTTCGATAACTTCGGTATTACCCGCCAGGTAAAGGCATCTTTTGGTAAAACCGTTAACCTCGACAGTGGCGTATACCTCATCATTGAAGCAACAGAAGCCCTGCACGTAATAGACGTTAACAGCGGTTATAAAAGCTCCAGCAACAACCAGGAACAAAATGCACTCGCATCCAACCTGGAAGCTGCTGCCGAAATTGCCCGGCAACTAAGACTGCGGGATCTTGGTGGTATCATTATCATTGACTTCATTGATATGAAACTGCCGGAAAACAAAAAAGCAATTTTTGAAGCCATGGAAAAATTCATGGCACAAGACAGAGCTAAACATACTATTTTACCCATATCGAAATTTGGCCTCATGCAAATTACCCGCCAACGGGTAAAACCTGAGATCACCATTTCAGTGGCAGAAGATTGCCCTACCTGCAGAGGAACAGGTAAAATAGGCGCTTCTATGCTGATCCTCGAAGACATTGAGAAAAACCTGCAATACCTGCTGAATCACCAGCATAAAGGTCTTACCATACGTATTCACCCTATACTGCACGCATACCTTACTAAAGGCTTCCTGGGATCCAAACAATGGAAATGGTATTTCCAATATAAAAAATGGATCAAACTGAAGGCTGATTCAAACTACCACCTTACTGAATACCGTTTCTTCGACGCAAATGATGAGGAAATTAAGTTATAAAAATCAAAAGGTCCGGCAGCCGCCGGACCTTTTGATTTTTATAACTTAATTTCCAGCTTTTAGCCATTAGCTGTTAGCTTTTAGCCAAATGCAGCGAAGTTGATGCATGATCTGCTGACAAAAGTTAACGCTGTTTTGATTTTGCAGTCTTATCCGCTGCATTTGGCTAAAAGCTAAAAGCTAACAGCTAATGGCTAACAGCTAGTATCGGTATTCCTCCCGCACAGGACTAAAGCTGTCAATTATCTTACAATCTGTTACCGCCTTGCCACCATGTGGGGTATTGGGAGGAATTACCAGCGTATCGTATTGTTCCAGTACGTATTTCTCGCCATCCAGCTCCATCTCAAAAACACCTGCCGATACATATGTAATCTGCTCGTGCGGGTGCTGATGTATAGGAGACACCGACCCGGCCGAAATCTCCCAAAAAGCCAGCGTACTTTTATCACCATGAACAAAACGGCCGTAATGGCCGGGAATCGTATTTTTTACAGGAATATTATCCAGGGAAACAGGTTTGTTCATATTTGTGCCTTTTAGATATTAAATATAACGGATGTGCCAGATTTTAACAACGGCCTGAACTATAAGTACATATATTTCATACTTTTACGGCCATAAATAATCTTGATCCCCATAGTAATTGTCATGCTTGTTAAGTAAAATAAATACATCCATTACGCTTATGACTATACGTTTTTACTCCTTACTCGCCTTACTGTCATTCATCATCTTTGCCGCCTGTCAGCAGGAGAGCGGTTCCCGGAAGAGAACAAAGGCAAGAGATACCTCTCACTATACCAAACAGGCGTATATTGAACAGACTATCGACAGCAATTATGTGAACAAATTTCTGCAGTCACATAACGCCTATGATGCCTATGATGAATATATTCTCAATTTCTACCGGAAACGCGATTTTCACTTTGCATGGATCAATAAAGACGGGCTGACAGAACAAGCCAGCAACTTTATTAACCTCATGAAAAATGATGCTGCCTACGGGATTAAAGACAGCAGCCTGATGACTCCCGACCTGCAGCAGCTGACCGATACGCTCCTGGTAAGCGATGTAGGGCTGAAACCCGGCGATACCGCCGTTCCCCGCATCGAAATGTTACTCACCGCGCAGTTCTTTGCCTATGGAAACAAGGTATGGGGCGGACTTACCGCTGATACGGCGAAAGACCTGGAATGGTTTATCCCCCGCAAAAAAATAGATATGGAGAGCCTGCTGGACTCCATGGTCAATAAAAAGAATAATGCGTTTGAAGACGATGAACCAGTAAACAGGCAATATATATTGCTCCGCCAGCAATTGAAAAGACTGGCACAAATTGAATCCGGAAAAAAATGGGATTCCATCCGGACCACACAGAAAAGCTTTAAAAAAGGTGATTCTTCCGAAGTGGTAGCCTTGGTGAAAAACAGGCTGGAAGCATTTGGAGACCTGCCCGGAACCGACAGCAGCAAACGTTTTACCGCTGCATTGGATACCGCTATCCGCAATTTCCAGCTGAGGATGGGCCTCCGGGAAGATGGCACCATCAACAAAGGCGTACTGGACGCGCTGAACACTCCGCTGCAGGACCGCATCCAAAAGATATTACTGAATATGGAACGTTTGCGCTGGGTACCTATAGAGCCTACTACAGACTATATCCTCGTCAATATTCCACAGTTTAAAATGCACGTATACGACAAAGGGAAATTAGCCTGGAGCTGCAACGTGGTGGTTGGCAAACCCGGCGCCAATACAGTGATATTTACCAAAGAACTGCGCTATATCGTATTCAGCCCTTATTGGAACGTTCCTCCCGGAATACTCGCAAAAGAAGTGTTACCCGGATTGAAACGCAGCGGTAGCGGCTATCTTGCCAGGCAGAATATGGAAATTGTGGGCGCCAGCGGAAAAACAATTTCACCGGGATCTATCAATTTCAGCAAGTATTCAGGTGGTAACTTTCCGTATATCGTAAGACAAAAACCCGGTGGAAAGAATTCATTAGGCAAAGTGAAATTCCTTTTCCCGAACGAGTACAATATTTACTTGCACGATACGCCCGCCCGTTACCTGTTTGGAGAGAACAAGCGCTCTTTCAGCCATGGCTGTATCAGGATTTCAGAACCCAAGCACCTGGCACAATGGCTGCTGCGCGGCGATTCCAGCTGGACCGACAAGAAAATCGATGAAGCCCTGGATGCCGGTAAAGAAAAATATGCGACCGTGAAAGATAAGGTACCGGTATTCATCGTGTATTTCACCGCCTTTGTAGATAGTGACGGGCGGCTGAACTTCCGGGATGACGTGTACGGCCATGATCAGAAACTGGCTGCTTCTTTATTTGGCAAATAAGATCTTTTTCTGCCCAGGATTTTTTTCTTGCCCAGGATTAAACTGATTTCCCCGATTTTCAGGATTTTTTAAGGTTAAAAGATTTTAGATTTAAAAAGATTAGGGAAGATAAAAGCGAGTACAGTATTCGCTTTTATCTTCCCTAATCTTTTTAAATCACTACAGAAAAATCCTGAAAATCGGGGAAATCAGTTTAATCCTGGGCAAGAAAAAAAACGCGGCAAGAAAAAAATCATGCGCCAACAGCGATTACCGATATCTCCACATCTACTCCCTTAGGCAAACCTGCTACCTGAACGGTTTCCCGGGCAGGGAAATCGCTGGTGAAATAACTGTCATATACTTCATTGACCTGAGGAAATGTTTTCATATCTGTAAGAAAAATGGTAGTCTTTACCACATGCTGGAAACCCAGGCCGGCGGCTGTAAGGATAGCCTGCAGGTTTTTCATCACCTGGTGGGTTTCATCAACAATACCGGATTTAACCAGTTCGCCGGAAGCAGGATCCAGGGCTATCTGGCCGGAAACATACAAGGTGTTACCAGCTTTTACCGACTGGTTATAGGGCCCGATAGGAGCGGGCGCATTGGTAGTATTAATAATTTGCTTTTCCATATAAACGAAAGTAAATAATAATTGAGAACGCGCAAATGTCTGTCAGGGCAGATGTGTTATAATTAATGATTCTTTATTAGGTTTGCCGAAATTTAACGCATGAATATCCTGGTAATAGCAGATGCGCAGCGGTACGAAGAATTGCAGCAGAAGGGATTGGCCACGCATCATGACATACAGTGGAAAACAAGCCTGGAAGAGGTATTGTCATTAAAGGTATTTGACGTGGTGCTGGATCTCATCTTTGATGACCGGCCGGAGCATGCGCTGGTATATGCAAAGAACCCGGGTATCCCGGTGTTGGCGGGGATGGTAAAAACCTCCTTATCGGATGTTATGAACCAGTTTGCCTTTGAGCAGGGATTCAATATCATGGGTTGTAATTTCTTACCTGGCTTTGTGAATATGCCTGTGATGGAGGTAACGGTGATGGATGAAGGGCAAAAGGAGACGTTAGCTGATATTATGTACAAGCTCGATTGGGAATATGCGCTGGTGGCGGATGCTGTGGGTATGGTAACGCCGCGGGTGGTGTGTATGATCATTAATGAGGCATATCTTACGGCAGAAGAAGGCACGGCCTCCCGGGAGGATATAGACACGTCGATGCGGCTGGGCACCAATTATCCCTACGGCCCCTTTGAATGGAGCGAACGGATCGGTATCCGGCATGTATATGAAGTATTGAAGGCGATACACGATATAACGGGCGACGACCGTTATGAAGTGGCGGGATCTCTGCAAACAGCTTACGAAGCGATTTAATTTTTTACATGGCACTTATACTGAATATAGATACTGCAACTACAACCGGCTCGGTAAGTCTTTCCCGTGATGGGCAGGTGATACAAACGCTGGTGAATGAAAAGCAGCAGGATCATGCCGCTACCATGATCCTGTTTGTACAACAGATTTTAAAAGAGCAGGGTATAACGCCTGCCGCGCTTGATGCGGTGGCGGTAAGCGCCGGGCCGGGCTCTTATACCGGATTACGTGTAGGCGTGGCTACTGCCAAAGGTTTATGTTATGCCTGGAATAAGCCACTGCTGGCTATTTCCACCTTACAGATGATGGCGCAGGGTTTGCAGGCAACCGTAAAAGATGAAACCGCCCTGTATTGCCCGATGCTGGATGCCCGCCGCCAGGAAGTGTTTATGGGACTGTATGACGCCGGTTTGCAGGAGGTAATGCCGCCACAGGCCATGATCCTGGAGCCCTCTTCCCTGGAGGCGCAGCTGGCAGCCCATAAAATCTACTTTTTTGGGGATGGCAGCCCAAAATGGGAACTGATGTTATCTTCGCATAAAAATGCTATATTCGTGGAATATGTAATAAGTGCCGCGCACATGGCACCACTTTCTACGCTGGCTTTCGATAAAAAGATGTTCGTTGATCTGGCTTATTTCAGTCCATTCTACCTCAAGCCCTTTTATTCTCCTCAGAAACCCTGACATATGTCTTAGTTTTGTCATGGAATAGTCAAATTACATCTAATTTGCACATATCCGGTGGTTATATATGATAAAATAAGGTATGGAAGTTTTTTTTATTGTGATAGATATTATATTTTTGTATAAATCGATTACCGCAATTGTTGTCTAACTGTTTGCGAGTACTGTCCGTTGATCCCTTTCATTTCATCATTTTTTTAAAACTATTATGCGATGGAAAAAACATTATTAACTACCTCTTCTAATACTCTTATTATTTCTAGAGGTACCAATGAAAAAGACCAGATCAAATTGGATTACATTGCCGTGAAGAAAGCTGCTATGGTTTTACGTGCTATCAACCATAAGCTGCGCCAGCAGATGATTAAACTGTTGGAAGACCACAAAAAAATGACCGTGACCGAGATTTATGTGAAGTTGCGTCTGGAACAATCGGTAGCATCGCAACATCTTGCCATTTTAAGGCGCGCAGGCATTGTAATTACAGAAAGAGATGGTAAGTTTATTCACTACACCATCAACAAGCAACGTATCGCTGAAGTGGCGAAGTTTGTGGAAGAACTTGTTGGGTAAGTATTGATCCGTATCATATACGGAAGAAATTATATAGAAAAGTAGCCATAAAGGCTACTTTTTTATTTTGGTATAGATTTTATCCATAAGTGGACCGAAGCAGAAGTTGTAAATTTGTAAAAATCAAAAACCATGTTCGTAAAGCAATTGTACACCAACTGTTTGTCAGAAGCGGCCTACTTCATAGCATCTGAAGGAGTAGCCGTAGTGATAGATCCCTTACGTGATATCGACGTTTATCTTGATCTGGCAAAAGAACGTAACGCAACCATTAAGTACATTTTTGAAACACATTTTCACGCAGACTTTGTTTCCGGGCACCTGGAACTCGCTGCAGTAACCGGTGCACAGATTGTTTACGGTCCTGACGCCATCACCAACTTTGAGACATATGTTGCGAAAGACAACGAAGTATTCAAGATCGGTGCGGTATCCATGAAAGTATTGCATACACCGGGACACACGCTGGAATCATCCTGCTACCTGCTGCTCGATGAAAAAGAACAGCCTTATGCTGTATTTACCGGAGATACTTTATTTGTGGGAGATGTAGGCCGACCGGACCTTTTCAGCGGCGACCTCACCAAAGAGGAACTGGCGGCGCACCTGTTTGATTCTCTCAACAACAAAATCAAAACATTACCGGACCAGGTGATTGTTTATCCTGCACATGGCCCGGGTTCTGCCTGCGGCAAAAACCTGGGACCTAACACTTACAGTACCATCGGTGATGAAAAAGCCACCAATTATGCATTGCTGGCTACTGACAAAGACAAATTTATCGAAGAGGTAACCAGCGGTTTAACTACACCGCCTTCCTATTTTCCCATTAATGCGAAAATAAACAAGGAAGGTTATGATGCGCTGAAAGCCGTAATGGAAAAGGCTATGCAGCCGCTCAGTCCTGCTGAATTCAGGCAGAAAGCAAAAGATGGTGCGCTGATCCTTGATACCCGTCCGGCAACCGAATTTGGCGACGGATTTGTTCCCGGGGCTATCAGCATTGGCCTGGAAGGACGTTTTGCTGAATGGGCGGGCAGCCTGTTGCCGTTTGATCAGGACATTATCCTGGTAACGCCCATCGGTAAAGAAGAAGAAACCGTAGTGAGAATGGCCCGTGTTGGATTTGATAATGTTACCGGTTATCTGAACGGCGGCTACCCTGCATGGGAAGCAGCCGGCGAAGCCAAAGACATGATCATCACCGTAGAGGCGGATGAACTGGCCATGGATATCCCGCACGATCCTAACCTGGTGATTATCGACGTGCGCAAACCGATCGAATTTGCAGATGGCCACATCAAAAATGCCATCAATATTTCCCTCGGCGATATGATGGATCCGGGAAAGATGGCTGAGCTCGAGGATAACTTTAACCTCTATGTACATTGCCAGGGTGGTTATCGCAGCATTATTGCCTGCTCTATCATGAAAAAAGAAGGTATTCACAACCTGCGTAACGTTGAAGGCGGCTTCGCTAAAATGAAGGACCAGAAAGGGTTACAGGTAGTGCAGGAGAAGACAGTGCTGAATTAAGAATTAGAAATTACGAATTAGGAATTACGAATTACGGACCTACAGGGAGATTGTATGTTATTATCTCCTTGTAGGTCCGTAATTCGTAATTCCTAATTCGTAATTCCACTTTTGGCTATTCGCCCCGTATTTGTTAACTTCTTGCTACAAAAATTGTTTGGGCATGATTACCAAAACCCTGGCAATAGCCTCCATATTATCCATAGGCATGGTTATACATGCCTGTACACCATCTGATGAAACACTGAAGGAAGAAGTAAATGAAAGATTAAGCCTTGTTCCCGGCATTACTGCTGATGTGAAAAACGGGGTAGTGATTCTCAATGGAGAAGTGAGTGACGAAGTGGCCAAATCGGCTGCTGAAGATGCGCTGAAAGGAATAAAAGGTGTGAAATCGGTGCAGGATAATATCACCGTCAAAGCGCCGGTGCCCGCAACGCCGCCACCCGCAGCAGCAGTCCTCAGCCCGGATGAAATACTGAAAAAAAGACTGGATTCCGTTTTCGCCGCCAACGGATTTAATGATATAGGCGTTACCGTTAACAGCGGGGAAGTAACCCTGGAAGGCGCCGCTAAAAGGAAACAATTGCGCAAGATATTGCAGTTAGCGCAGCAAACTGCCGGTAAAAAAGTTGTGAATAATGTAAAAGCGAAATAGCACGAAGACTACCGCCACAAATGAACTGTGGCGTTATACATCTCCCTATACCCCCTCCTGATTTTTAACACCATTTTGTTGCCCCTGGTAGGTATGTTTCCAGCGGCGATGACTCCAAACCCATACTTCAGGCTGTTCATAAATATTCCTTTCCAGGTAATGTACAAAGGCTTCTGTAATTTTTCCATCAGGTTCCTGCTGAGGATTTTCAAAAGCCAGCTTTAAAGTAGCATTATAATATCCTCTTTTCACTTTACGGATATCCACAAATACCACAGGGATATTGCTTCTTTTTGCGCCCATTTCCGGGCCTTTATAGAAGGGCGTCATTTTGTTAAGGAACGGATACCAGTAGCAGCTGCGGGGATTGCCGGGGTTTTGGTCGGCTACCAGCGCAATGAGATATTGTTTGTTGGTCCATGCCTTCATGCTATTACCCATATCGTTGGCAGGGATAAGAATAGTACCGAATTTTTCCCGGAAATGCCGGAACATACGATCCGCGGGTTTGCTGGTCAGTGGCATGTATACGACCAGGAAAGGAAAAGCCACGCCCTGCATACAAAACAGGTTGGCCCATTCCCAGTTAAAATTATGCCCCAGGTGCAGCTGACAGCTTTTTCCCTGTGCATACAACTGGTGTAATACGCTAAGATCGCAGCGGAAGCGCTTCTGGAGTTGCGCTTTGCTCATGGTGAGCAGCTTGATGGTTTCCACCATCATATCCGTGAGGTTACGGTAGTATTTTTTGGCTATAATGGTGATTTCTTCGTTCGACTTATCGGGGAAGGCTTGTTTCAGATTCTCCATCACCACTTTCCTGCGATACCCGATTACATGATATACCAACACATACAGCAGGTCGCTTATGAAGTATAGCACCGGAAACGGCAATATGGAAAGACTATAGCAAAAAGCCAGCAGCAGATAATACATATTCCTGATTGTTGTAAATCCAACGCAAAGGTAATGAAAGACAGCCGTTTAGCTTACAAGACAATGTTTTGTATCAGCTCAGACTTAAACGGATAATCAGTATTGAAGTGTAAGCCCCTGCTTTCCTTACGGAATGCGGCACCTTTTACAATCAGGTAGCCGGCTGTAATAAGGTTACGCAGTTCACATAGTTGCGGCGACACCATGGTTTTTTCGTAGAGATCTTCTGTTTCTTCATGCAAAATATCCAGTCTGCGCAGCGCCCTTTGCAAACGCACGTCCGTTCTTACAATCCCCACGTAATCGCTCATGATCTGTTTCAATTCTTTTAAACTCTGCGTGATGAGGATCATTTCTTTCGGAGCGGTGGTACCGGTGGCCACCCAGTCAGGCACATTGTCTTTGAACTCAAGGAGGTCTATTTTGCTGGTGGCGTCCATAAAGCAGCGGTGTGCAAACACCATAGCTTCCAGCAATGAGTTGGAGGCGAGGCGGTTAGCGCCGTGTAAACCGGTGCTGGCGCATTCGCCGCAGGCATACAGGTTGCGGATGGAGGTAAGTCCCCATTCGTTGGTTTTGATACCACCACAGCTGTAGTGTGCGGCCGGCGATACCGGGATCATCTGCTGCGTAACATCGATACCTATTGCTTTACAGGTTTCGTAGATATTGGGGAAGTGATGAATAAATTTCTCGAGATCCATATGGCGGCAATCGAGATATACGTGTTCGGTACCAGTGATCTTCATTTCACTGTCTATGGCCCGGGCTACAATATCGCGCGGCGCCAGCGACAGGCGGGGATCATATTTATGCATGAAATCTTCCCCGTGGATATTGCGAAGAATACCGCCATCGCCCCTTACGGCCTCCGTAATAAGGAAGGAAGGGTTTACACCTGGCTGATACAGGGCGGTGGGATGAAACTGGATAAACTCCATATTTTCAATCCGGCCTTTGGCGCGATAAACCATGGCCACGCCATCGCCGGTAGCGATGGTGGGATTGGTGGTACTGCGGTATACCTGTCCGTTGCCGCCGGTAGCCAGCAGCGTTACTTTGGCCAGTATTTTTTCTATATTATTGGTGGTAAGGTTCAACACATATACACCGAAACATTCGATGTCTGGTGTGGATTTGGTGACCAGGTAGCCCAGGTGGTGCTGGGTGATCAGGTCTACCACAAAACAATGTGTGATCAGTTCTATATTAGGTCTGCGATGGATAGCGTCCAGCAGGGCGCGTTCTATTTCTTTACCGGTAATATCTTTGTGATGGATTACCCTGAATACAGAGTGACCGCCTTCGCGGCCCAGCGAGAAATCGCCGTCGGGGTTTTTGTCGAAATTAGCGCCCCATTCAATAATTTCATTGACTCTTTCCGGGCCTTCGGTTACCACTATTTTCACTATCTGCTCATTACAGAGTCCGTCACCGGCGATGAGCGTATCCTCAATATGTTTCTCGAAGCTATCGTTTTCCAGGTCGTTTACCACTGCAACGCCGCCCTGGGCGTACTTGGTGTTGGTTTCGTCTTCCCGGCTTTTGGTAATGATTGTAATCTTTTTATCCGGGCACTGTTGTGATACCTTGAGCGCGTAAGTGAGCCCTGCGATTCCTGAACCGATGACAAGAAAGTCTGTTTGCTGCATAGTTAGACAAAAGTAAGAATTACGAATTAAAAATTACGAATTATGGATCAACAGGAAGATTATCTGCTATTGTCCCTTATTGATCTGTAATTCGTAATTTTTAATTCGTAATTTTTCTCCTGAAGTACTCCGTACTGCCATAAACCAGGCCCCACTGGGCAAAGCCATAGGTCAGCATTACAATAACATCGCCTCCGGGGAAGGAATGGTAAAATTTACCCACAGCAATCAGCAAATCAGACAGCAGGAACAGCACCGCCCCGATAATACAATACCAGCCCGCCGGCTGCCGGCGGAAGTGGAAGGCATGCAGTACACTTTGCACGGTTATGGAAAGGGCAAAGGCGTAAACAATAACGGGCACGATTAAACTCCCGAGATAAGGAGCCATGAATAAAATAAACAGGATAACGATTGCTGCGTTCAGCAGTATCAGCGGATACCTGCACAGCGGCACCGGCGGATTACTATATCTTATTTTCAGGAAGAAGATAATATACATCACATGCGCCAGCAGAAAGCCGCCTAAACCTGGCAGAAATAAATTGGGGAACAGCAACAAGTCGTCACCCAGGGAAGAAAATACCAATGCCAGCAGCAGGAAAATACGGTAGTCGCGCGGCATTTTTGCATTGCTATACAATACATACACCGCCAGCAATATCATCAGCACAGGTTTGGTAGCAAACCGGCAGGATTCTTTATTAAACGCTATCAGCAGCATATCTGCCAGCAGTACAAGAAAATAAATATAAATAACGAAACGTTGAGGGCGCATGCGGAAAGGGATTGTCATACAATTTAACAAATATTCCCTTAAGTATTCAGCAGGATGTAAAACGTAGTGCCGTTGCCGTTAATGCCCGGGCTTATTACTTTTAGTTGTCCCCCGTGCATTTGTATGATCTGTTGTGACAAGCTTAGGCCAATACCGGAGCCTTTCTTTTTGGTGGTGAAAAAAGGGATAAATATTTTGTTCATCGCATCTGTATCAATGCCCGGCCCGTTGTCCGTTATTTCAATGCATATCTGCTGGATGTTGTTAAGATACAGTTTCATGCTGATAGTAGCCTGTGACGTTTGCTCCAATGCATCCATCGCATTTTTTACCAGGTTGATCAGTACCATTTGCAGTTGGGATACGTCGGCATGTATCTCCATATTTTCAACATCGGTTTCGAGGGTAAACTGTATGCCGGCCTGTTTCATATCGGCCTGGAAAAGGCTGCCAACAGAGTTCACCAGGGTTTTTACATTTACGCTGGTAAACTGTGGTTGCGGCAATGTGGTATAATCGCGGTAAGCATTTACAAAATTCATGATGCCTTTGCTGCGGCTCTCCACGGTCTGCAATGCTTCGCGTAAGTCTGAAATGCCTTCCTGGTGCTGTGCGCCGGGGGCTATGTCGAAGTCAACGATTTCCTGCATGGTGCCTATCAGGGACACGATCGGCGTAACGGAATTCATGATTTCGTGGCGCAATATTTTTGTCAGGTTTTGCCATGCTTCCAGTTCTTTTTTCTGCAGTTCCGAATGAATATTCTGAATGGAAATAAGCTTGATGAGGCGACCTTGTAAACGCACGGTGGCCGCATGTATCGACAGTTGTTGTTCCTGCCTGGTGGCATACAGGGTTTTACTGCCAGACGACAACTCCATCAACAGCTCTGCCAGTCCGGGATGCACGGTTTTGAGTTCATGGATATTGCGGAGCCGGTAAATACCCATCAACCGGAATGCGGCGGGGTTGATAAGCTCTATTTTACCTTCTGTATCAAAAGACAATACACCGATGCTGATATGTTGTACAATGGTGTCAATATATTTCAGGTTGGCTTCCTTTTCCGCCCTGGTTTGCCTGAAGGCTTCTAATACTTCATTGAACTGGTGGTTGAGCATACTAAAGCTCTTGCCCAGTTTATTATCTGCGCTGAACCGGATGGAGAAGTCTTCATACCGGATAGATTCCAGGAAGAGCGTGAGTTTCCGGTTAATCCGGTTCAGGTAGTGGTAAATACCGTACAACTGCAGCAATATCAGCGGGAGCAGCAGAAATGCCAGTGGCTGCATGCTGTGCATGTACAACCAGATGGCTGCTGTAAGGGTGATAGCCAGCAGGCTTACCCGCAGGCTGATATTGATGCTGAAGCGATTCATGTTTTTTTAAGTGCCTAAAGCGGAAAGCGGAAAGCAAAAAGCTATTGAAGCGATTATTTAAAAAAAAGTTAGAGAATACTGTTAAACATATTATGCAGGAGCTTTTAGCTTTACGCTTTTAGCTTTCTGCTAAATATTATATTTCTCCAGTCGTCTGTAAAGTGCAGCCCTGCTGAGTCCCAGCTCTTTTGCCGCTTCGGTGATGTTGCCGTTACATTTTTTCATGGCTTGTGAAATGATGTTACGTTCCATTTCTTCCAGGTTGTAACCGGTGTCCATGGCCTGATCGGTAGCGTTGTTGTTTTTTACAAACACATCTTTGGGCTGTAATGTTTTGCCTTGTGAAAGGATAACTGCTCTTTCAATTGCATGTTGCAGTTCGCGGATATTGCCGGGCCAGTCGTACCGCTCCAGTTGTGTGATCAGTGATTCATGCATACTGTTTACCGGCCGTTTGTATTTATCGCGGTACAGTTGCATGAAATGTTCTGCCAGGGGAACGATGTCTTCCACGCGCTCGCGCAGGGGTGGCAGGTGTATTTCGATGGTATTGATACGGTAGAGCAGATCCTGTCTGAACAGGTGTTGTGCGGCCATATGCTGTATGTTCCTGTTGGTAGCGCAGATGAGTCTAACGTCGATGGGCACACTTTTATTTGAGCCTACTTTGGTGATGGACCTGTTTTGCAGTACTGTCAGCAGTTTGGCCTGGAAGGGGATGGAGATGTTTCCTATTTCGTCCAGGAAAATGGTGCCGCCGTTAGCTTCTTCAAAGCGGCCGATGCGGTCTTCCCGGGCATCGGTGAAGGCGCCTTTTACATGACCGAATAATTCGCTTTCGAACAGGGTTTCGCTGATGGCGCCCAGGTCTACGCTTACAAAGGGTTTGTTATTCCGGTTGGATTGTGCATGTATTTGCCGGGCCAGCATATCCTTACCGGTACCATTTTCTCCGAGGATCAGGATATTGGCGTCGGTGGCGGCTACGCGTGATACCGTATCAAATACGGTGAGCATACCGGGACTTTTACCAACTACCTGGTTGCCGGGATGATGAACGGCGGCGGGTGGTTTATCCTGCTGGGCGGCTCTTTTGTTGTAGGCTGTTTGGATGGTGGCCAGTAGTTTTTCATTTTCCCAGGGCTTGAGAACAAAGTCTACCGCCCCTGCTTTGATAGACCTTACGGCCATTTCCACATCGCCATAGGCGGTGAAGAGTACCACTGCTGTTTCCGGTTTAATATCGAGGATCCGGTCCAGCCATTCGAAGCCTTCTTTCCCGCTGCTCAGGTCGCGGGTAAAGTTCATATCCAGCAGGATTACATCGTAATCAAAGTTGGATACGAGGTAGGGTATTTTTTGTGGATTCTTTTCAAAATCAACCTGTTCAAAATGTCTTTTCAGTAACAGGCGTGCTGCACGTAAAACGTCTACATCATCATCAACAATTAAAATCTTAGCGGGTTGCATGTTAGTCATATGCGAAAGGTGAATAGTTAACAATATTAAACAAAGATTCTTTCAAACCCACAGCTAAATTCAGGAACTTTTAAAAGTGTCCGATTCTGGACACCGCTTGTCCGGCAAAGGACGTTTTTTTGGCTGGAAATTCAATGAAATCCACGCTGGTAGCCTGTTTTTAGCTTTGGCATATGGATTGACTTTCCAGGGAAGCAAACTTTTCGTAAAATAACATGGACAGAAAAATAGAAAAGAAGTTTTGGAATAAAAAGCGCATCATGATGATAGGTGGTGGCGCGGCGGTGGCCATGCTGCTGTTGTATACACTGATTTTTGCTGATCACCGTGCCACCCTTAATGTGGAAAAGGACAAGATCACTATATCTCCTGTAAAGAAAGGAACCTTTGATGTATATATTGCCGTTACGGCAGTGGTGATGCCGCTGAAAACCATCCGCCTGGATGCTATTGAAGGCGGGTATGTAAGCCGTAAATACCTGGATGGGGGTAGTATGGTAAAGGAAGGAGACTCCATCCTGAGGCTGGATAACCAGCATATGATGATGGATTTTGTGAACCACGAAACTGAGATCTACCGTTTGCGCAATGAATTACAGAATACCCGTTTGAGCATCCGGCAACAGGAGTTTACCATGCAGCAAACGATTTCTGATATAGATGCCAAAATTGAGGCTGCTCAGGACCTGTACGACCGCAATAAGCAGCTGGTAGAAGAAAAGATTGTAGCCCGCCAGGATTTCAATAAGAACAAATTTGAACTGGAAGGACTCCTGCGTCAGAAAGATATACAACTGCAATCGCAGAAATACCAGCAGGATAATGCCAGAATGCAGATCACCCAGCTGGAAGGTACCCTGACCAGAACCCAGCGTAACCTGGAACTGATGAGGGAGAATCTGAACAGCCTTATTGTTCGCGCACCTGTGTCCGGCTTGCTCTCGTCTATCGAGGTAGAAGTAGGATCGAGTATTACTGCCGGCCAGAATATAGGCCAGATCGACGATCTGAATGGGTTTAAGTTGCGTGCCGACATTGATGAACATTATGTTTCCCAGGTATTTGCCGGTTTAAGGGCATCCTTTGAATTTGACGGCAAAGCCTATGATATGGTGGTTACCAAGGTGTATCCTGAAATAAAAAGCGGCCGGTTCCAGGCTGATATGAACTTTGAAAAGAATACGCCGGAAGGTATCCGCCGTGGACAATCCTCTCCTATCCGCCTTGTATTGGGTAAGTCCGCAGAAGCTATCCTTTTACCACTCGGTGGCTTTTTCTCCGACACCGGTGGTAACTGGGTATATGTAGTTGACAAAAGCGGGAAAAAAGCGGTAAAACGCAATATTTCGCTGGGCCGTAAAAATCCGTTATATTTTGAAGTACTGGAAGGCTTACAGCCGGGAGACCAGGTCATTACTTCTTCTTATGAGAACTTCGGTAACAAGGACGTTCTATCTTTTTAGTAATCATCCATTTTTTTATATAAACTAGCAATTAAAACTTCAAACACTTATGATACGCACTGTTAACTTACAGAAGCTGTTTACAACAGAAGAGGTGGAAACCACTGCTCTCAACGGGATTAACATGGAAGTGCAGGATGGCGAATTTGTGGCGATCATGGGGCCTTCCGGTTGCGGCAAATCTACTTTGCTGAACATTTTAGGTTTGCTTGACAACCCCAGTGATGGAGAGTATCACTTCTGGGATAAGGAAGTAGCGCGTATGAGTGAAAGACAAAGGGCGCAGCTTCGTAAAGGCTCCATTGGTTTTGTGTTCCAGAGCTTCAACCTTATTGATGAGCTCACCGTTTTCGAAAACGTGGAATTGCCTTTACTGTACCTGAAAGTGCCTGCTGCCGAAAGAAAAGTGAAGGTAGAAGAAGTGCTGGAGCGTATGAACATTATGCATCGCCGTAATCACTTCCCGCAGCAGCTGTCTGGCGGGCAGCAACAAAGGGTAGCTATTGCCCGTGCTGTGGTGGCCAAGCCCAACCTGATACTGGCGGATGAGCCCACCGGTAACCTGGATTCCACCAATGGAGAAGAAGTGATGAAGCTGTTGCAGGAACTCAACAATGCCGGCACTACCCTGATCATGGTAACACACTCCCCATATGATGCCGGGTTTGCACACCGGATTATCAACTTGTTTGATGGACGGGTGGTAACAGAGAATATCAAGGAGCAGTTCCACGTGTGATTTTTTTTCGCCATTCTAAAACCACATTATGTTCCGGAATTATTTCAAAGTTGCGGTCCGGCATCTGCAGCGTCATAAGTTCATTACCGTTATTAACGCCACAGGGCTGGCAGTGGGCATGGCCTGTTGTATGCTGATTGTGTTATATGTGCGTGATGAATTAAGTTTTGACCGGTTTCATCAACAGGGAAACAATATTTACCGGGTTACCACCACAGAAAACTCCGTTGGAGCCGGACATATCGATTATGGTGCTGCTACCCCGTTCCCCATCGGACCTAACCTGAAAAAGGACATCAGCAGTATAAAGGAAGCAGTCCGGGTATGTATGCCCGGTAACACACTTTATACCGTTGGTGATAAGAAGATCTGGGAAGAAAATACCGCTTTTGCAGATGAAGGTTTTTTCCGGATGTTTAGCTTTCCCTTGCTGGAAGGCAATCCTGCTACAGTTTTCAAAGAACCATATTCCATTGTGCTCACGGAATCAGCTGCCAGGAAATATTTTGGTAATGAATCGCCTGTGGGCAAGCTGATGAAGGTGGGAAATGGCTATAGTTGTACGGTAACAGGTGTGGCAAAGGATATGCCTTCCAATACAGACCTCAGTTTCACCATGATCATGTCCTTTTCCACGATGATCAAAGAAGCGCTGAAAGTGGACAACAAGCTGGAGGAGCAGTGGTTTATGTTTTCGAACAACGTCACTTTTGTGCAATTGCCTGATCATACCGATCCGGCTAAGCTTAACAATGAATTAAAAACATTTGTATCCACACATATAGGTGGTATTTTACGAAGACATAATATTCAGTTTTCACTGGAGTTACAGCCGCTGAAAAATGCGCACCTCCACCCGGCAGGTGATAAAGGGCCTGTTGACAATACTCCGCTCATATGGTTGTATGTAGCCATCGCTGTTTTCCTGATCCTTATTGCCTGTATGAATTTTATGAATCTCACTACCGCACGGGCACATGAACGTGCAAAGGAGGTGGGGTTACGGAAAGTATTAGGCGCTGAAAGAAAAAGCCTGATCCTCCAGTTCCTGACAGAATCGCTGGTGATCAGCGTTATTTCTTTTTTGCTGGCAGTACTGCTGGTGATCGGTACCATGCCGTTGTTTAACGCTATTACAGGCAAAACATTGTCGGTATTTGGCGCTGCCGATGTTGTTTTATATGCCGGTTTATTGTTGCTGGTATTGGTTGTGGGCCTGGTGGCCGGTAGTTATCCTGCGCTCTATTTATCCGGTCTGATACCTGTACGTGTATTGAAAGGGAACTTTATTGCTTCCGGTACCCGTGTACTGGTGCGGAGGGGGCTGGTGGTAGCGCAGTTTGCCGTAGCGGTGGCATTGATCATTGCTACGGTGGTGGTATTTTCCCAATTGCGCTACTGGCAGAATAAAAATCTTGGATTCGATAAAGAACACCTGGTGAATGTGTATTTGTCTGGTGTGGATGGCGATGCAAAAGCCGCCTTGCTGAAATCTTCTTTTTTAGCCTTATCCGGTGTGCAGCAGGCTTCTATGCATAACCTTCAGATGGGTAGCGGTGTTATGAGCAATAACCCTGTTGTGAAGGAAGGAGCCGATGATAAGGAGGGTTTTGTAGCAGGCATTGTTCAGTCGGATTTTGACCTCCTGAAAACAACGGGTATAAAACTGGTTGCCGGACGTGATTTTAACCCGGCGCTGGCCACCGACTCATCTGATGCGTTTATCATTAACCAGGCAGCAGCCAGGCAACTGGGTTTTAAGGATGATGCCGTTGGCAAGCGTATCGAATGGAGACCAGGCTATATGAGGAGGCATGGAACGGTGATAGGTGTGGTAGAAGATTTTAACCTCCGCTCGTTGCAGGTGCCGGTTGATCCGCTTATTTATATGGTAAAACAGGACGGTGCGGGTATTATTACGCTTCGCCTGGGCGCCGGCGATCAAAAAGTGGTATTGAAAAAAGTGGAAGCAGCATGGAATAGTATTATTCCCGATGTGCCGTTTAATTACACCTTTGTAGAAAACGATATACAGGCGCAATATGTTGCAGAACGTATGCTGGGTAAGCTATTCGGCGTTTTTTCCGGTCTGGCGATCTTTATTGCCTGTATGGGTTTACTCGGATTGTCGATGTTAATTTCCCGGCAGCGTACCAAGGAAGTCGGTATCAGAAAAGTACTGGGGGCTTCTGTTGCGAATATATCCTTGTTGTTATCGAAAGACTTTCTCAAACTGGTATTGATTGGTATTTGTATTGCTTCTCCGCTGGCCTGGTATGGCATGGAGCAGTGGCTGAAACATTTTGCCTTCAGGATACATATGGAATGGTGGGTGTTTGCCGTTACAGCGGCGCTGGTGGTCATGATTGCGTTTTGCACAGTAAGTCTTCAAACGGTAAGGTCGGCATTAATGAACCCGGTTAAATCACTTAGATCAGAATAACATGATTAAGAATTATTTCCGCATTGCCTGGAGAAGCCTGGAAAGAAGTCGCTTCTTTGCCGCGCTGAATATTGCCGGGCTGGCCTTTGGCATGGCTGTATGCATGTTTATTTTATGCTGGGTAGCAGATGAATACAGCGTAGATAAATTTCATACAAACGGAAAAAATATGTTCCGGTTACATGTCAATGCCGACTGGGGAGGTTTGCGTACGCTCACCACCACACCGGTTGTGCTTGGGGACGAGGTGAAAAACTCTTTTCCCGAAATAACAGCAGATGTAAAAGTAAGGACATACGAAGCCAATAAACTGTTTAAAACAGGTGGTAAATCGGGTATTGAAAAAAGAATGATGTATGCCACCCCTAATTTTCTGCAGGAGTTCGACTATCCTTTGGTAGCAGGCGATAAGCGCACGGCGCTCACACAGCCCAACTCAATTGTGTTAACAGCTGCGCTGGCTCAAAAATACTATGGCAACAGTAACCCCATTGGCAAAATTATCAGTCTGGATGATGGAAAGAGCCTGCAGGTAACGGCTGTTATCAGTAATGTTCCCGCTAATTCCTCGTTACAGTTTGATTTCATATTACCCTTTGCACTCACCTTACAGGATGATCCCTGGCTGCTGAGACCCGGTAGCTACAGCATATTCAACTATATGGTGATAAGGCCGGGTACAGACATCGCACAACTGACCGCCAAGATCCAGCAAAATTATAAGCGGTTGCACCCCGAGCAGAAGAACGAGTTATGGCTGCAACCTTTCCAGGACATCTATCTGCATGAAAAATATGAAAATGGAAAAGTGGCCGGAGGAAGGATAGAATATGTACGGTTATTTTTTATCACTGCCATCATAGTACTGGCGATTGCCTGTATTAACTTCATGAATCTTTCTACCGCGCAGGCTTCGAGGAGGGCCCGGGAAGTGGGGGTGCGCAAATCTTTGGGTGCTACCCATTCTTCGCTCATCCTGCAGTTTACCGGTGAAGCATTGCTGATGGCAGCTATTGCCGCTATCATTGCAGGAGTGGCGGTTTGGCTGCTGATGCCTGTATTTAACAACTTCACGGGTAAACACATTACTTTCACAATTCCTGTTATCAGTAAATACCTGCTTGGTTTGTTGCTGGTAACCCTGTTAACGGGCTTATTTGCAGGTAGCTATCCTGCATTTGTTTTATCCCGCTTCCTGCCGGTGAAGGTGCTGAAAGGGGATATAAGCAGCGGCGCAGGCACTTCCCTGTTACGGAAAAACCTGGTAGTATTGCAGTTTGTGCTTTCCTTTATTTTTCTTGTTGGCAGTGTAGTGATCTACAGACAGATGAACTATATCTATCATCGTAACCTCGGCCAGGACCGGGAAAATATTATGTATGTGCAGCTGGATAATGGTTTCCCGGATAAGCAAACTGCTATTGAACAATCGCTGGCCCAGTTGCCACAAATAAAGTCTTTTACCTACAGTAATTTTCTGCCGCTGTCTATTGAAGGTGTGAGTGCTGATCTTTCCTGGGAAGGTAAGCCGGAGCAAATGGTAGTGAATACGGCGCCTTTGCAGGTGGGATACGACTATGTGAAAACTATGGGCGTTGCAATGAAGGAGGGCCGTGACTTTTCGCGTGATTTCGCGACTGATTCAGGCGCTTATATTATTAATGAGGCCGCGGTCCGTGTAATGGGTATGACTAACCCGGTGGGTAAACAAATTGGTTTCTGGAAAGGTAAGGGAACTATCATAGGGGTAGTGAAGGATTTTCATTTCACTTCCCTGCGTGAGAATATCAACCCGGTGGTGATGATGCTGGAACCAAAGGATAATAACTATATCATGCTGCGTTTGGCCAGGGGAGATGTAGCAACAGAAGTGGCTGCTGTAGAAAAAGTATTTGCCAGGTTTAACCCGGAATATCCGCTGGAATATCATTTCCTTGATGAAGCTTTTGATAATATGTACCGGTCGGAAACCATGCTGAAAAAACTGGCAGAAGTATTTGCGGTGGTGGCCGTACTGATTTCCTGCCTGGGTTTATTCGGACTGTCGGTATTTACAGCAGAGCAGCGTAAAAAGGAAATAAGTATCCGGAAGATACTGGGCGCATCGGTGATGAATGTAACTACGTTGCTTTCCAGGGATTTTCTCTGGCTGGTGATGATTGGTATTTTGCTGGCAACGCCGGTGAGCTGGTACCTGATGCATAACTGGTTAAACGGGTTTGCTTATCACGTGAACCTGTCGGCCTGGATCTTCCTGTCAGCAGGGGTGCTGGCAATACTGATAGCACTGGCTACTGTAAGTTTTCAGTCGGTGAAGGCAGCATTGGCCAACCCGGTAAAATCTTTAAAATCAGAATAAACATCCAGTATATGTTTTACCGTTATATTATTATAGCCATCAGGAATCTGCGGAGGCAAAGGTTATTCACCTTTGTTAATATAGCCGGACTGGCTATAAGTATGGCGGTATGCCTGCTGGTGCTGATATCTACGCGGAAAAATTTCTCCTATGATAATTTTCATCCGGATGCCGCGCACACCTGGCGTATTACCAGTAAGGTGCAGACGCCGGATGGCAGAAAGTATCATATGGCGAGCACACCAATGCCCATTGGGGAGGCACTGAAAAATAATTACACCGCTATCCGGCAGGAAGTAACGCTATACGGTGCACTATCCGGAGAGGCTAGGATTAATAAGAAGAAAATAAATATAAACGGCGCATTTACCACACCCTCCTTTTTTAATGTTTTTGGCTTCAAACTGGCGGCGGGTAATCCGCTCACCGCATTGACCACGCCTAACAACATTGTGTTGACAGAGGAAGCGGCGAAACGCTTATTTGGCACGAATGATCCGATGGGTAAAGTGATAACGTTTGATCAGAGGGGTAGTTATATCGTGAGTGGTGTATTGCAACCGGCGCCCTCCTTAACACATATCGACTATGAGGCATTTGCAGCCATGTCATCGGTGACGGCATTAGAGCAAAATCATGCTTTACCGGGAAGGCTCCAGAATTGGGATATATTCCAGGACAATTATACTTATGTACAGATGCGTCCGGGCGAGGGCAGGGCGGCGTTAACAGCAGCTTTAAATGATATCGCACACCGGTATGATGATTTGCCCGGGAAAGGGATGCCTCATATTGCTTTTGAGCCACAGGCACTGGGTAGAATAAGCCCTTCGCAGGAATTGTATAATGATATTGGCAATGCACCTCCCTGGGGGAAAATGTTGGCAGAGATGGGAGTGGCTTTGCTGTTGCTGACCTGCGCCGGCTTCAACTATACTAATTTATCCATTGTCCGTTCCCTGCAACGGGCTAAAGAAGTAGGTGTACGCAAAGTGAATGGGGCACAGCGCTGGCAGATTTTCATGCAGTTTATTACAGAGTCGGTGCTGATGTGCATACTGTCGCTGATCCTGGCCGTTATGCTGTTATTGCTGGCTCAATCGACCCATTTCAACGCCTTGCCGGTGCCTGACATTAACTTGTTAAACGGGCACTTATTACTGTTGTTCTTTGTGTTTAGCGTTATTACCGGCATAGTGGCCGGGGCGATTCCAGCCTGGGCGTTATCGTCGTTCCAGCCGGTGAAGGTGCTTAAAAACCTGATAGACATCAAACTATTTGGTGGACTGGGTTTGCGGAAATCGCTCATCGTTATACAGTTTACATTATCACTCACGGCCATTATTTTCCTGGTAACCGTATACAGGCAGTTCAGTTATAAAGCAGTAAAAGACATGGGCTTTTATCGCAAAGACATTCTGAATGTACCGCTGGCAGACGTGGACTTTCAACTTATGAAAGAGCGCATGTTGCAGCTTAACGGCGTAACCGCTGTGGCAGCCAGCTCCGGTACCCTCGGTATGCCCCGGGACGCGAACTTTTGCCAGATGAGAACGGCTGAGGGAAAGGATTACATTGAGTTTGGATATTATGCGGGAGATGCGGACTTCTTAAAAGTTATGCATCTGAAATTATTGGCCGGCAGCAGCTTTCCGGCGGCGGCATCTAAAGAGAAAGAGCAGTATGTAGTTGTTAATGAAAGAGCCGTCAGCGTAATGGGAATTAAAACCCTTGCGGAGGCAATCGGTAAAACACTGTGGCTGTCTGATTCGCTCCCGCTCAATATTGTAGGAGTAGTACAGGACTTTAACTACCAGCCAATAGAAATGAATATACGCCCGATGGCGATCCGTTATCATCCTGCTGAATTCCACCAGCTCCAGTTGTCAATGGCAAAGGGAGATAAAGAGCAGCAGATCGCCGCTGTAAAGAAGATCTGGATAGAGTTGCATCCCGGCGAAATATTTTCTTCGGAATGGATGGATGAACAGCTGCTTGCCCGCAGCGGACAGGAGGTGATTTCCATGCTGGGGTTCCTGGTATTTATTTCTACCATGATTTCAGCACTGGGCCTGATGGGAGTAGTGGCTTATACCTCTTTTACCCGCAGAAAGGAAGTCAGCATCCGTAAAATACTGGGAGCAACCGCCCCGGGTTTGCTGGTGTTGCTTTCCAGGAGTTACGTGAAACTTATTATCATCGCCGGTTGTATTGCATTGCCATTCGGTTATATCGGCAGCGAGTTTTTCCTCCGGATCTTTGCCTACCGGGTAAGCATTGGGGTACTGCCGATATTGGGAAGCTTTATGTTCCTGGTATTTTTAGCACTTGTTACTATTCTTTCACAAACGTGGAGAGCTATTGAAGTGAATCCGGTCGACAACCTGAGAAACGATTAATGATGTTATTATACAACTACATAAAACTGGCATGGCGCAATCTCGGCAAGAGGAAATTGTACAGCTTTATCAATATTGGCGGGCTGGCTGCCGGATTATGTGTTTGTATGCTGATCATGCTGTATGTGGCGCATGAGCTAAGTTATGATCGTTTTCATAAAGATAGTCACCGGATCTTCTCCCTGTTGGAAAAGATTAAAATGGATAAAGACACCATACAGTTTGAGCGGTTTAACTACGCTACCGGGCCTGCTATATTGCGGCAGGATGCGGCTGTAAAGAGTTTTCTGCGAATGGGTAATCTTTCCAATGAGGCTACGGTAATGCAGAATGTTGCTAACCCGGCCATCCGTGATGAAGAAACGGATACCTGGTTTACGGATGCCAATTACTTTAGTTTCTTCTCTTTTCCTTTGGTGGAAGGAAATCCGGCGGAGGTGCTGAAGCAGCCATTTACCGCTGTGATCACTGCTTCCATGGCCAGGAAATATTTTGGTACTACGGCTGCCGTGGGAAAACAACTACGCTACAATGGCCGGTACATTTTTGTGGTATCCGGTATAATGGCGGATGCTCCCTCTAACTCCAGCATTAAGGCCAACTTTTTACTATCTGTTTCCAGTATTGCCGGCATTGAATCACTCAGGTCACTGGTGACTGATGACCGCGGTTTTGGAGGGCCTTTTAAAACTTATATTAAGCTTACGGATGCAGCATATGCTGGCCAGGTGGAACAGCGCACAGGCCGGATAGCCTCGCTGGAAAATGAGCCGGGAAAAGCCCTGCTGATTCCCTTGAACAAGATACACCTGGAAGCAAATTTCAATGCAGGATTTAATTTGCGTTACCTGAAGCTTTTTCCGGTGGTAGCTGTGTTAATTCTGCTGATGGCGCTGATCAACTATATGAGCCTTTCTACGGCCAGAGCAACTGTGCGGGCCCGCGAAATAGGCGTGCGAAAATCACTTGGCGCCGATCACCGGCGTATAGCACAACAGTTTTATGTAGAATCGGCCCTATATGCCTTCCTGGCGTTTTGCCTTGCAATAGTGTTATGTATGGTGCTCCGGCCCTGGTTTTTTAATTTGCTGGAACTGAAGGTGGATGTGAGTTTCCTCTATCATCCCGCAGTTATTGTCATATACGTTGCCCTCCTCCTGGTCACTGTTTTAATTGCAGGAAGCTACCCGGCATTTGTATTGTCGCGCTATAATCCCGTTACAGTATTATCAGGAAAGATGAGTAAAACAGGCGGCACCGGGGTAAGAAAAGTATTAACGGTACTACAGTTTGGTACCGCCGCTGTGCTCATTATCTGCAGTATAGTGCAGATCACCGCACTGCTTTCAAAGGAATTTGTAAAATTAGTCTTTATAGCATTGGTGATAGCTTCACCAATTGCATGGTACCTGATGCAGCGGTGGCTGCAGCAGTTTGCGTATCGCATTGATATGCAACCCTGGATGTTTGTATTGTCGGCCCTTATTGCTATTGCAGCAGCACTGATGGCGATAGGGTTGCAAACGGTGAAGGCGGCCATCAGGAACCCCGTAACAGCATTAAAAATCGAATAACAAGTGAACAGCAAATCAGAGAGCGTATCTACGCACCCTGCTTCCTTTTTTCATTATAAACAAGACCACTATGTTAGTAAGTTATTTAAGGATTGCCTGGAGAAATCTGCGAAAGCAAAAAGTGTTTGCAGCGGTGAACATCATAGGGATGAGTACCGCGCTGTGCGCTGCGCTGTTGTTATCACTCACGGCATACCGGGAATGGACCTACGACAATTTTCATGAAAATGGCGCGCATATTTACGAAGTGTTGGGAAAGGAAAATACCGGAATAAATATAAAAACAGGTTCCAGCATGGCGCAACCGCTGGCCGAAGCAATTCAGAAGGAAGTCCCCGGCGTGAAGCATTTCAGCTTTATGGCGGCCGACAATCTGCCGGTAAGATATGGCGCTAACCACTACTACCTGGGTACCCAAATGGTGAATGCAGATTTTTTGAAGATGTTCACCTTCCCCCTGTTAAAGGGAAATAAAAACAATGCCCTGCAGGAGCTGAACCAGGTGGTGCTCACCCAAAAGGCAGCAACCACCCTGTTTGGAAACAGCGAGGCGGTAGGTAAAACAATTGAATTGAACCTGGGTGGTAAATGGCGCCCGCTTATTGTGAGCGCAGTAGCCGTCGATATCCCCGACAACTCAGACATTAATTTTGAAATGCTGGTTCGCCTGGAAAATGAACCGGAATATGCCGTTACAAAAAACGAGTGGAACGCCTCTAATTTTCCCTTGTTTATCCAACTGGATCCGGGCGTAACTGCTGCTTCTTTCGAAAAAAATATTATACCGTTGCTGCATAAGTACTACAACGGAAAAATTGAAGACCTCCGGAAAAACGCCGGGGCAACAGCGAAAAACAGCGAGGTGTTCTGGCTGGAAGCCCTTCCCCTGAGAGATTTTCACCTGGATGAAAACAGTCATTTCTATAGCGGGTTGAACAAATTTTATCCCTGGCTGATGATCATCCTGTCGGTATTAATTGTAGGCATAGCCTGTATAAACTTTATTAATCTTTCTATTGCCCGGTCATTTGGCCGCAGCGGGGAAATAGGTCTCAGGAAGTCGCTGGGTGCGCAGGACAGACAGTTGTTGTTCCAGTTTTGGATGGAAGCTTTCCTGTTATGCTGCTTTGCGCTGGTATTGAGTTTACTGTTGATGATATCGTTGTTGCCCTATTATAACCAGGTATTTGGACATAGCATTGCACTCCACGTTTTCCGTAATATCAACGTAGTCGCCGGCGTGGTACTTGGTTTTTTTGTCATTACCCTGCTGGCAGGCGGTTACCCTGCCTGGAAGGTTGCCCGGCTTAATATCCTGGAAGTGTTGAAGGGCAAGCTGGGGCTGGGCAAAAGCTCAGGTGTGCGCAATGGACTCATCATATTGCAGTTTGTGGCCGCTGTGGTGCTGATCAGTTGCACAGCTGTCATCTGGCAGCAGTTGAAATTCATACAGGCGGCCCCGTTAGGATACAATACCTCACAGGTGATCAGTATTCCGCTTGATAATGCCCCGCCGTCTGTCATTGCAGCGATGAGAAACAGGCTGGCTGAGTTTCAGGAAGTAAAAAGTGTGACGGGGAGTATGCTTAACCTGGGGCTGGGAAAAGATGGTTCGTCCGGTAACTGGACCAGGGGTTTTAGTTACAAGGACAGGCATATCACTACCCAATGCCTGGTGGTAGATTACAATTATGCCACCACGCTGGACCTGAAAATATTGGCGGGCCGCGACTTTTCAAAAGATTACGGTACGGACAGTACAGGGGTGGTGATCAACGAAAAAATGGCAAAACAATTAGGAGTGGCAGATCCTGTAGGTATGGAGTTTAAAATGGGTGACGATCAACCGGTGCATGTAATAGGAGTGGTGAAAGATTATCATTATGAATCTCTGCGGAAGAAGATAGATCCGCTGGTGATGGTCATAAATGAACCGTCGGCCTTGTATTACGTGTTTGTAAAGGTAGAAACCCCCAACCCGGTGGCAGCTATGGAGCGTATTGAAAAAGTATGGAAGAACCTGAACCCGTTGGCAGAAAACGATGCCTCTTTTCTCGATGAAAATACCCAGCGGCTATACCAACAGGAACAGCGGTTTTCAAAAATATTTGTCAGCGGAGCGGTGCTCGCCGTGATTATTTCGGCGATGGGATTGTTTGCCATAGCTGTGCTGGTAATGGCGCAGCGGAGAAAAGAAATAGGTATCCGTAAAGTATTGGGGGCTTCCATCAGCGGTATTGTATTGCTGTTATCGAAAGATTTCCTCCGGCTGGTGCTGGTGGCAGTGGTGATAGCGGCGCCTGCCGCCTGGTATTTTATGTACCGCTGGCTGCAAAACTTCGAATATCATGTGGCAATACATTGGTGGGTATTTGTGATAGCGGGCCTGCTGGCTGTTGTTATCGCTTTTTTAACCGTGAGTATGCAGTCGGTGAAAGCCGCGCTGGCCAACCCGGTAAATAGTTTGAAAAGAGATTAGTCCTTTTAAATACCTGTTACATGTGGCGTAATTATTTAAAAACAGCAGTAAGAAATCTGCTTAAGCGCAAATTATATACAGTGATCAATATCACCGGGCTGGCCGCTGGTATTACCTGTTTTATTTTGCTGGCGCTTTACCTGCAAAATGAATGGACGTATGACCAGTTTCATACCAATGCGGCAAAGCTGTATCGTATCCGCATGGACTATGGCGAAAAAGACCAGCCGGTAACACATACCGCGCTCAATTTTAATGGCTTAGGCCCTGTAGTAAAGGACTATCCTGAAGTAAAGCTGATGTCGAGGGTGTATCCTTATGCTTCTACTGTAAAGTATGGTGATAAGGCCGTGAATGAAAAACGCTTTATTTATGCCGATCCGGCTTTTTTCCGGATGTTTTCATTTCCGTTGTTATCCGGCAATGCTGCCACCGTATTGAATGGTCCGGATATGATTGTGTTGTCGGCATCCATGGCCAACAAATATTTTGGTACTACCGATGTGGTAGGAAAAACATTGAAAATAAATGACAGGAAAAATTACCAGGTAACCGGAGTAGCAGCAGATGCGCCTGCCAATACCCATCTGAAATTTGATTTTGTAGCCAGTTATTCATCACTGGGAGAAAAAGATAACTGGAATTCGCCAAACTACTACACTTATGTTCAACTTGCCGACAATGCTACCGCAGCGGGTTTACATAAGAACCTGAAAGCCTTCATCGGGGAAATGATGAAAGGGGCAAACAGGAGCGGGGCAACGTTCGACCTGGTGCCGGAACCGGTAACCGGCATCCATTTGTATTCTGTTGCAGGTAACTCTACTGAGGCCGGCGGCGATATCCGGTATAACTATATTCTCAGCATTATTGCGGTGTTGCTATTGCTGGTAGCGGGTATCAATTTTATGAACCTGGCTACAGCCCGTTCTGCCGACAGAAGCCGGGAAATTGGTGTGCGTAAGGCACTGGGCGCCTTACGGGGACAGCTTTTCTGGCAGTTTATGGCAGAATCGACTATTATCACTTTCTGTGCAATAATAATAGGCCTGTTGCTGGCAGCGATATTGTTGCCATTTTTCAACAATATGGCAGATACCACGATCAGCCTGGGCTTTACCAACGGATACCGCATATACGCTTTGCTGGTGGTTGTTTTTTTGGGTACTACTTTTTTTGCAGGCACCTATCCTGCATTATTCCTTTCCGGGTTCCGGCCGGTACAGGTACTGAAAGGAAGAATGACCTATGGTAAGGGTGGCAATATCCGCAAAACACTGGTGGTATTTCAGTTTGCCACGGCGGTATTCTTTATTATTTGTACACTGGTGGTAGGCCGTCAGCTGCAATACATACAAACAAAAAAGCTGGGAATGGACCGCTCCCAGGTTTTGGTGTTGTACGGTGATCATATGAATTCGAAAATGCTGGAGCAGTTTAAAAGCAGGCTACTGCAACAAACGGGCATACAGCAGGTAAGCGCATCCTACGATTCACCCGTGGCAGTAGGCGGTGGCTATACTATTGACAATTTACAGGGTAAGCCGGCGGATTATCACCTGGACATTACCGCTATCCCGGTGGAAAAAGATTACCTGCGCACGATGGGTATCCGGTTGATTGCCGGATCTGATTTCACAAATGCAGATATACAGGATGTGTTAAAGGCAGACAGCGCGCGGGTGTATCATTTCTTCCTGAACGAAACTGCGGTGCGTTCCCTCGGATGGGAGCCGGAAGCAGCTATAGGAAAAAAGATGGTGATGAATGGCCGTGCAGGTCTTATCCAGGGTGTGATGGAGGATTTCCATTTTGCCTCTATGAGAAATAAGATCCAACCGATCGTTGTTTTTCCGGAGTATGATTATTTCGGAGAAATACTGGTGAAAACAGCCGGAGGCAAAGAACAGCTGGCAATTGCCGGTATAGAAAATGTTTGGAAGGAATATTTGCCGGGAACACCGTTCGAATATCATTTCATGGATGAAGATTTTAACGGGATATACAAAGCAGAGTTCCGTACCAGCACCATACTCACCACTTTTTCCGTAGTGGTAATATTGGTATCCTGCCTGGGTTTGCTGGGGCTGGCAGCCTTTACGGCAGAACAGCGTACCCGCGAAGTAGGCATCCGCAAAATAATGGGCGCCTCCGCGACCAATGTGGTGGCGTTGTTGTCAAAGGATTTTATAAAGCTCGTTGTCATTGCACTTTGTATTGCTTCTCCTGTTGCCTGGTACGCCATGCATCACTGGCTGGAAACCTTTGCTTACCATACCAGTTTGAATGTATGGTTGTTCCTGCTGGCAGGAGGGATGGCTGTACTGATTGCGCTAATGACTGTTAGCCTGCAATCAGTGAAAGCTGCATTAATGAATCCTGCAAAAAGTCTCCGGTCTGAATAAACGCAGGCAATTACTTTTAATTATATTGCTATGCCGATATGCAGCAACATCCATATTTATCAAAAAACAAATTAACCGATCATGATACAATTGCAGAAAATTTCCAGGCATTACCCGGTAGGATTCGGAAAAAACTATATCCTGAAAGATATTGACCTCACTATTAATGAAGGCGAGTTTGTATCTATCATGGGCCCTTCCGGTTCAGGGAAATCTACCTTGCTGCATATTATGGGACTGTTGGAAGAACCATCCGAAGGTCAGTACCTGTTTGAAGGAGAGCGGGTGGACAAAATGAACGAAAAGAAACGTACCCAGCTGCATCGTGGCTCCATTGGGTTCGTGTTCCAGGCATACCATCTTATAGATGAACTGACCGTTTACGAGAATATCGAAACCCCACTGCTGTATAAAAATATACCTGCTTCCGAAAGGAAAAGCCGCGTGGCTGATGTGCTGGACCGTTTTAACATGGTAGCCAAGAAAGACCTGTTTCCTAACCAGCTATCCGGCGGTCAGCAACAGCTGGTGGGTATTGCCCGTGCCATCGTGGCCGAACCCCGGGTGATCCTGGCCGACGAACCCACCGGTAACCTGCATTCCGACCAGGCAAAGGTTATCATGCAGCTATTCAAACACCTGAATGAGCAGGATAAGATTACCATTATACAGGTAACCCATTCTGACGTGAATGCCACCTATGGCAACCGCGTTATCCAGATCCGTGATGGCCAAATACAACCATAAGGCGGGACGCTTTTAAGAAATTTGTAAAAAAAAGATTATGTTGTACACTCAATTAGTGAGGTATACTGCCATACCTACTAAATTTTTGCCTTCTATCAAGAAGGGTGGAAAAGTATCATCACAATTATTATATTTTTGGTATGTTATGAGAATATCCCGAATAGCAGGAGTAATCCTGGTTTTATTGTTTGCTAACATATCATCCGCTGTAGCACAGGATACGTGGAGCTTGCAACGTTGTGTGGACTATGCTTTGCAAAATAACCTGACGGTTAAACAACAGGAAATACAAAGACGACTGGCCGAGTTAACCTTGAAGCAAAGTCGCCTGAGTATGATCCCCGGTGCCAGTATTGATTTCGGCGGAGGATACAGACAAGGACGTAACCCCAGCCCGCAAACGAATACTTATATTACCCAGTCGTTTTTTTCCGCAGATGGCGGATTGAGCGTAGGGGGTGATATTTTCAACTGGTTCTATAAGCAACATACGATCGCTGCCAATAAATATGACCTGCAGTCCAATAGCTTCCTGTTGCAGAAAGCCCGTAATGACCTCGCTTTTAATGTGGCAACCGCTTTTTTACAGATCCTGTTAAATAATGAACAGGAGAAAGTTAACGAAGTACAGGTGCAACAAACGATGTCGAACCTGGAGAATACAAAGAAACTGGTGATCGCCGGTTCTGTTCCGGAAAGTAACCAGGCCGACCTGGAAGCACAGCTGGCACAGGATAGTACCAACCTGGTAACTGCAAAAAATAATGTAATACTTTCTATCCTGCAGTTGAAAGCATACCTGAACCTGGGCTTCGAAATCCCTTTTCAGCCGGAAATACCAGCTAATATTGAAACGCTGCCCTTACAGCCTTTAAATGAAATGGCGCCGGAAATGGTATACAGCGCTGCTATGAGCACCTATCCGCTGGTGAAATCAGACCAGTTGAAGATACAGTCGGCACAAAGCAATTTTAAAGCAGCCCGTTCACAGATGTTCCCCAAGTTGTCGTTTTCGGCCAGCCTGGGATCATCTTACTCCAATAATATAGAAAAGTTTAACCAGGGTAACCTGGTGTTAAGAAAAGATACCATCGGCGTGGTAAGTAATACCAACGTACCGGTAACCACCTTCACACCAACCTTCCCTAACCAGTATTACTCAAAAATGCCATTCTCCGATCAGCTGGACCAGAACTTCCAGCAATCGGTTCGCGCCACGCTGAGTATTCCTATTTTTAACGGATGGCAGGCACATGCCGGTATGGCCAAAGCCAAACTGAATGTCCAAAACCTCGAGTTGACCCGCGACCTGGATAACCAGAAACTGAAACAGGATATTTATACCGCACATGCCAATGCAATTGCGGCCCTGCAAAAGTTTAATGCATCCACCAAAGGAGTGATGGCGGCACAGAAAGCGTACGATTTTGCCACCAAACGCTTTAACCTGGGATTAATGAATACCATTGATTATATCACTACCCAAAGTAAATTGTTCACCGCGCAAATACAAAAGGTGTCCGCGCAATACGATTATATATTTAAAATGAAATTGCTGGAATTCTACAGAGATCAAAAAATATCGCTGTAGCGATGCCGGGAAATTAAATTGCTTTATGAAGAAAAAGACACTTTATTGGCTCATAGGCATACTTTGTTCACTCGTTATTTTGCTCCTGGTACTGAAAGCGTCCGGGGTTATTGGTAAGGAAGAAGGGATTAAAGTTGCTGTAGACAAAGCTTCTAACAGAAATATTATAGAAGTGGTAACCGCCAGCGGTAAAATTTATCCTGAAATAGAAGTAAAGGTAAGTTCCGACGTATCCGGTGAAATCACCGATCTGCTTGTGCTCGAAGGCGATTCCGTTAAAAAGGGACAGGTACTGGCACGCATATACGCAGATATTTATGGCTCTATGGTAGACAAAGCCGCAGCCTCTGTAAGCCAGCAACAGGCACAGCTGGCCAATTCTACCGCTGCCCTGAGTTCCTTTAAAGCCCGGTTAGCCCAGAACAAGGCCGCTTACGACCGTAACAAAGAGCTGCTCGGCCAGAAAGTGATCTCTAAATCTGAATTTGAAACCGCAGAAGCTACCTATCTCGCCTCCCTGGCAGATTATAACGCGGCTGTTCAACAAATAAACGGGAATAAATTTGCCATCCAGAGCGCAAGAGCCGATCTGAATGAAGCCCACAAGAACCTGGGCCGTACTACCATTGCCGCCCCCATGAGCGGCATCATCTCCCTGTTGTCTGTAAAGAAAGGCGAACGCGTGGTAGGTACCGCACAAATGACCGGTACGGAAATGCTGCGTATAGCCGATATGAATACCATGGAAGTACAGGTGGATGTGGGAGAAAATGATGTGCCCAAGGTAAAATACGGCGATACCGCTATCATTGAAGTGGACGCCTATAACAATCGCCAGTTCAAAGGTATTGTTACCCAGATTGCCAGTTCCAGTAAAGGAGCCGCTACAGCTACGGTAAGTACCGCCTCTTCTGCCGAACAGGTAACCAGTTATATAGTACACATCCGTATCCTGCCGGAAAGCTACCAGGACCTGATCGACAAAGCCGGTAAAAGAACATTTCCTTTCCGCCCCGGTATGAGCGCCAGCGTAGATATTCAAACCAGGCATGTAAACGACGTACTCACTATTCCTATTAACGCGGTAACCACCCGTGATGCCGATTCAACAAAGAACCACGGTGGTAAAGATAAAAAGCCGCAACAGGATGATACCACGCCAGGTTCTTCTGCCAGTACAAAACCTACCCTCAACGAAGTAGTATTTGTGTTACAGAAAGATGGTACCGTAAAAATGGTGTCCGTAAAAACAGGCGTACAGGACGATGCCTGGATCCAGATCACCTCCGGATTGAGCCCGGGAGAACAGGTGATCAGCGCACCATATACCGCCATTTCCAGGTTGCTGGAAAATGGTAAAAAGGTAAAAGTGGTACCGAAAACAGATTTATTCGAAGGACAAGCGAAATAAAGCATAAAGGCTAAAGCAAAAAGCTATTGAGGCGAATGATCAGCACAAAGGGTGTAATTCCCGCTGAGATCATTCGCCTCAATAGCTTTTTGCTTTAGCCCTTATGCTTTAAGCTTTTCCTTATATTGCGTAAAAATTGCATTGTGAGCAAGAGCATTGGTATAATTGGCAGTGGCAGCTGGGCCACTGCGCTGGCAAAAATTCTGACAGACAACGGGCACGCTATACATTGGTGGATCAGGAATGAAGATACCATCCGTCATATGCAGCTGCGTCATCATAATAAACATTATCTCACCTCCGTATATTTTGATACCAGCCTCTTATCGCTTAGCAGCGATGTAAAGGCAGTAGTAGCCGCCTGTGATGAGCTGGTGCTGGCAGTGCCTTCCGCTTTCCTGGAAGATGTTTTAAGCCAGCTTTCGCCTGATGCTTTACGCAATAAGAAAGTTATTTCGGCTATCAAAGGCCTGGTACCCAGTAATAATGAGTTGATAGGAAAGTACCTGCATGCTCAATTCGCTTTGCCGGCCAGCCAGTATTTTACTATTACAGGCCCTTGCCATGCGGAGGAAGTAGCCAACGAAAAATTGTCTTACCTCACTTTCTCCGGCACCCACCTGGCTGATGCGCAGGCCATCGCCGATAAGTTTACCGGTAGCTATCTTCAAACCATTGTAAATACAGACGTGATAGGCGTGCAGCTGGCGGCGGTGCTAAAAAATATTTATGCGCTGGGAGCCGGTATTGCACACGGACAGGAATATGGAGATAACTTCCTTAGCGTATTTATAACCAACTGTTTCCGGGAAATGCAACATTTCCTCGAGAAATATGAAGAACAAAAAGCATTGGTAGCGGGCATGGAGCCTATGGTACATAATTACAGCGCCAGCGCTTACCTGGGCGATCTGTTGGTGACCTGCTACTCCCTGCATAGCCGTAACCGCACGTTTGGTAATATGATCGGGAAGGGATACAGTGTGAAGGCCGCTCAGCTGGAGCTGAATATGATTGCAGAAGGCTATTATGCCAGCAAATGCATGCATGAAATGAACAGGAGTATCGGGGCTTATATGCCGGTAGCGCAGGCGGTATATGCTATTTTATGGCAACAGGTGCATCCGTCAGAAGCTTTCCTGTCGCTGGAGAAAGGCTTTATCTAGCAATATTCCCCGCAAAAACACAAAGCAGTATTTATTTTTAATGGTGTAGCTGTAAGCAGCATGTCCAGGTTTTTAGAAATGGTATGGCTGGAAACAGCATGCCCATGGTGTAAGTTACTATCCCTACTGCTTTGTGTTTTTGCCGGAAAACTATATCCTAAAAATCATCGTAATCCTCATAGTTATCCTCGCCAATCTTTATAATAGCCCGCACATTGGGAAAATACTGCTTTATCAGGGTCGCAATCCGCGTAAAAAGGTAGTCACTTAATACCGGCCCCTCATAATATTCAATTTCGTTGGTTTCGTCGGAGATGATGTACTCTGTAATGTTTCGGTCTATAACAGCCTGAAACCTCCTTTGCCGCGGGAGTTTCCGCAAATTGATTTTGGTAGGTACACCATCTACATTGAATGTACATGCAATGTTTCGCATAACGGCGATTGGGTTTAAATGAGAAAACGTAATGGTTGAGTTGTGTTTCACATGGCAGCCTTGGTGTGCTTACTTCTGCTAAAATAAGCTGATATGGACAAAAGACCAGTATTGACCGTTTATGTTGAACTAATGTTGTCATTTGTGCCATTTTAAACCCATTTGCCAATTAATTACAATACAATTGTAGCTAATTATGTTTATATGCTATGTTAATAGAATGTAAATACGAATTATTTAAATCTGTTACAGCACCTGTGGAGATGGGACAGGAAGCGTGGAATTAATTCCACAGAATTTGACAGCCCAATCCGTTGCAACCCTTACATGCAGGCATTGGATTGAAATTTGGATCATCCTATTTCCCCCGCTGTGAATAAGGGGCTTGGTTAGTTTAGTTGTTAACTGTGTATGTAAAAACTTTTTACCAATGAAGATCAGAACCTTGCTTTTTGTTACATCTTATCCACCTCGCGAATGCGGCATCGCCACTTTCGCGCAGGACCTGGTAAACGCAATGAATAAAAACTTTGCCGGTAACCTGAATATAGAAATAGCGGCATTGGAAGAATCAGGGAAACCAGCAAACATCAAACAATCGCCTGTTACATATTCGGTTAACCCATTTGATATTGATAATTGTATCGACTTCGCCCAGAAAATAAATGAAAACAATAAAATAGACCTGGTGTGTTTTGAACATGAGTTTGGGCTGTACGGCGGTGAGTACGGACATAATCTCCTGGCAATGTTATCCTTACTGGATAAGCCTTTCGTGGTTCGTTTCCATACAGTACTGCCATACCCGGATCTCAAATGCACCAAAGTAGTGAGCCTCATCAGCACATTGGCAGCAAAAGTAATTGTGATGACCCGCTCATCTGCCGAACTGCTTCAGCAGGTATACCATGTACCGGCCGACAAAATTGTGCATATACCACATGGTACCCATGCCCATATTGTAGATGATATACCGGCATTAAAAAGCCACTATAACCTGGACGGAAAATTGGTGCTTACCACCTTTGGCCTCCTGAGCGAAAACAAAGGCATAGAAACGGCTATCAGGGCGATGAAGGATATTGTAAAACAATACCCTGATGTGATATACCTGGTGCTGGGAAAAACACATCCCGTAATATTTTCAAGAGAAGGGGAAAAATACCGGAACTCGCTGGAAAACCTGGTCACTGAACTCGGATTACAGCAACATGTGAGATTTGTCAATTCCTATCTCTCGCTGAAAACATTGCTTGATTATTTATCGCTGACAGACATCTACCTGTTTACCTCCAAAGATCCGCATCAGGCGGTAAGCGGTACCTTCGTGTACGCGATGAGCGCAGGTTGCGCCGTTATTTCTACCTCGTTTGTACAAGCCCGCGAAATGCTGGAAGACGGCGCCGGATGCCTGATCGATTTCAATAATCCTGAACAGCTCGCGGCCAGCGCACTTCAGTTATTGGGAAATGCTGACCTGCGGCAGCAAATGAGCCGGTCGGCCATCGAAAAAACACGCAGCTCCATCTGGGAAAATGTTGCCATCGCGCACATGAGCGTGATCAGTGAAGCACTGGCAGAAGATAAAATTCTTCCCAATCTGCCGCCGCCTTATCTCGACCATGTTGATCGTATGACCGACGAATTCGGCATGCTGCAATTTTCAAAACACGATGTGCCGGATCCGCAATTCGGATATACCCTCGACGATAATGCCAGGGCGCTCATAGCGATGTGTATGTATGCCAATGAGCTGAAATCCAATACATTCGTTAACGCGCTATGTCGCAAATACCTCGATTTTATCAGCTATTGCCAGAAACCATCCGGCAAATTTCTCAATTACGTGGAATGTGGCGGAGGCTTTTGCAGCATGAATGAGGAAGTAAACCTGGAAGACGCTAATGGCCGCGCCGTGTGGGCGCTGGGCTACGCACTGTCATCACACAACAATCTCCCGTTTGATGCAGTGCAGGACGCTTTATCCCTCTTCAGACAATGTTTTAGCTGGATGGAATCACTGCAGTCGCCAAGGGCTATCGCCTTTACCATTAAAGGACTGTATTATTTCCTCCGTTACAAACAAGGTGAAAGAGCGGCAGAGATCCTGCAGAACCTGGCGGCAAAATTGTACAATAACTACAAAGATGAAGCAGATGAGAACTGGCATTGGTATGAATCCTACCTGACGTATGGTAATGCAGTGCTGCCCGAGGCAATGTTGATGGCATACCAGGTAACGGGTATAGAAGCATACCGCAAAACTGCGGAAGACAGCCTGACTTTCCTTTGCAGCAAAACCTTTACCGACAGCCACATGAAAGTGATCAGCAACAAAACCTGGTATCATAAACATACGAATCAAGAGCCAGAGGATGGCGGCGAACAATCCATCGAAGTCGCCTATACCATGTTGGCAATGAATACATTTTATACAGTCACAAAAAATAATTCATATCTGGAAAAAATGCGTTTGGCATTCAGTTGGTATTTGGGTAATAATCACCTGAAACAACTTGTTTATAATCCGTTAACTTACGGTTGCTATGATGGCCTGGAGAAGAATAATATAAACCAGAACCAGGGCGCTGAATCAACCGTGTGTTACCTGATAGCCAGACTTTTGATGGAACAATGGAATAAACATAAATATGTTACAACGAAACAAAGTAGCCTGGAGCCTGTTAAACTCGGCTTCAACTGATAGCACAATGAAATATCCCAGTATACTGATAATAGATGATGAACCGGATATCTGCAGATTATTGCAACTCACACTTGTACGTCACGGATATACTGTGAAATATGTACATGAACTGGGTGAAGGGATGCAGGCCATTTTCAAACATCAGCCAGACCTGCTTTTCCTGGATATCCACCTGCCGGATGGCTCCGGACTGGAGGCGTTGCCGGTTATAAAAGAAAAATGTCCAACACTGCCTGTTATCACCATCAGCGCATACGACAATGCCATGGAAAAACAGATCGCGCTGAAAGCAGGAGCCACTTTTTTCCTGGCTAAGCCCTTCAGTGTCAAACATGTTGATGAACTGATAGATAATATTAAAAGCTAGGTGCAGCTTAGTTATAATTAGTAATTTTATGCAGCTATTCTGTTGCCAATTACCCACTTATTAAAGCAGTATGAAAAATATTCTAATCATAGACGATGAAATTAATATCTGTACGCTCCTGAGCAAATTTCTCGGGAAGCACGGATTTGATGTGGATACCACCATGACGGGTAGTGCTGCACTGAAAATGATGAAGGAAAAGACCTATGACCTCGTGCTTTGTGATTATCGGCTGAAAGATACAGACGGTGCACAGTTGTTGCAGGATATCCACCAGATCAATCCCGCTACCATCGTGATCATTATCACAGGTTATACCGATGTGAGAGTGGCGGTGGAAATGGTGAAAAACGGAGCATATGATTATCTCTCCAAACCATTGTATCCCGACGAAATTCTCAGCCTCGTACATAAAGCATTTGCACATAAGGAATCCGAGCAGGAAAGACAGGCCGTAAGACCCGTGGAATCCGGCAGTGAGCCGGAAGTAAGGGAAACACTGTTATCACGCAGTCAGAATGATAAGAGCGACAAGTACGTGTATGGAGAAAGTGAAGGCGCCAAGGAATTAATCCGCCAGATTAAGTTGGTTGCCCCTACCGATTACAGCGTTATTATTTTTGGTGAAACCGGTACCGGGAAAGAATCGGTGGCTCACCTGATACATCATCACAGTAAAAGAAGCCAGCAGCCTTTCGTTGCCCTGGATTGCGGAAGTCTTTCAAAAGAACTGGCAGCAAGTGAATTGTTTGGTCATGAAAAGGGATCTTTTACCGGCGCCATCAACACCAAAATCGGTGCATTTGAACAGGCGCAGGGAGGTACGCTTTTCCTCGATGAAATTTCCAATTTATCGTACGATATCCAGGTAGCGTTACTCCGCGTATTGCAGGAGAAATTGATCCGCAGGGTAGGCAGCCTGAAAGAAATTCCGATTGATGTACGCATTATCGTGGCATCCAATGAAAAACTGTCTGAATCCGTACAACGTGGTAAATTCCGGGAAGATCTCTTTCATCGCCTAAATGAGTTTACTATTTATATCCCGCCATTGAGAGAGCGCCGTGATGACCTGCCTTTATTTACCACTGCCTTTGTAAACCAGGTGGAAAGAGAGTTGGACAAATCATGCGGAAAAATTTCTTCTGAAGTTTGGGATTGTTTCAGACAGTATAACTGGCCAGGTAATATTCGTGAACTAAAGAACGTGATCAGACGGGCTTGTTTGTTGACACCGGAAATGGAGGATATTACGATGAGCGCGCTGCCACTGGAAATGAAGGAAGCATTCTCCCAGGCGTCGGAGGAAATACATGTATCCGGAGAACTGGCTTTGTTATCCAACGATAACGATCTGAAAACAGTGGCCTTACAGGCAGAGTATAATAAGATTATTAATGTGCTGAAAGAAGTAAAATACAATAAAACCAAAGCAGCACAGGTATTGAATATAGATCGCAAAACTTTGTATAACAAACTGCGCCTGCTAAATATTAATTACTAAAGGAATATTGATTGCCCGGTTAATAACGAAAGGAAATAGCCGGGCAATATTTAAGCCACCGGCAGCGCAATGGTAAACACGGATCCCTTGCCCGGTTCGCTGTCTACATGAATGGTTCCCTTGTGATTTAACAGGATATTTTGTGTGCTGGTTAACCCAAGTCCGGTACCTTTCGCCTTGCTGGTATAAAAAGGGTCAAATAATCTTGCGAGCTTATCTTCCGGAATCCCTGCCCCGTTATCGGCGATCATTAATTTGACTTTATCCTGGTTACGTATGCCTGTAACCGTTAGAACACCTTTTCCGGGTACCATAGCTTCGATAGCATTAATGATGATATTTAAAAAAGCAATCACTACTTTTTCTTCATCTGCATTCACCATTACATCCGGCAATAGCAGGTTTTTTTCTACCTTTATGTCATTGAGCTGAAGCCGGTCCTGCGCCAGTACCAGCGCCTTTTCCACCAGTTCACTGATGCCATATTGATCCATATGCAGTTCTATCATACGGGTGCTGTGCAGCAACTCGGTGATCAGCTGATTAATACGGGTACAATTACGTTCAATAATATCGGTATACAGGCTGGTATCTTCTCCGGCAGCCACTACCGGTTCTTCTTCTTTAAACTGGCTCACAGCCAGTAGTATATTGGTTAACGGATTTCTTACTTCATGTGCAATAACCCTGGCGATACGGCCGGTGATCACGAATTTTTCCTGGTGTTGTTTCTCCTGTTCTTCTCTTTTTTTATCGGTAATGTCCTGTATTACACAAAGGAATATCTGTGCTGCCTCGTCCAGTGTAACAGCGTTGATGAGCACTGTTAATTTTTTATTATCGGCAGTTTTAAACTCGTATTCCAATGCAGTTGTAGCACCAGTGTTACAGATATTGTTGAGAAAAATTTCACTTTGCTCCCGGGAAACAAAGAGATCACGGAGGTGCAGCTTCAGCAATTGCTCCCTGCTATAGCGGAGCGTGCGCAGCGCAGCGGGATTGGCGTCGATAATATTCCGGTCGCAATCTGCCAGCACGATCAGGTCGTGTGCTTTCTCAAAGATGCCATAATATTTTTTTTCACTTTCTTCAATCGAGCGGCGATGGTTGTATTCATCAAGTGCGTACCGGATGGATCTTTCCAGCAGATCGGCGGTAATTTCCCCTTTTACCAGGTAATCGTATGCGCCGGCCTGCATGGCCTCCTGGTCAATTTTGTAATCGCCTTTGCCGGTAAGCATAATTACCGGCAGCTGGTTGGGCATCTGCTGTATGCGCCGAAGCACATCTATACCGGTATTGGGCCCCAGGCGATAATCAACCAGGAATACATCGTGTGAGTTGTTTTCAAGGGCAGCTATACCTTTCTGGTAAGTGGAGGCCCATTCCAGCACATATTGGCCGGGTGATATATCATGTAGCAGCTCCGTTACAAGAAAGAAGTCGTCTTCATCATCATCTATCATTAAAATGTGTATCGGGCGCTCACTCATCGCGTAAGATTGGAAGTTTTGTAATCAAAGACAAAAATTACAGCAATAAAGATGCTAGGCTTTCAACCAGACTTCGTGATCCTCTGTTTTCAGCTTTTGTTTCAGCGGTAGTATAATCACGAAAGTAGCTCCTTTGTCTGGCTCGCCATAGGCCTGGATGTAGCCACTGTGGCTGTCCACAATTTTTTTGCAGATGGCCAGCCCTATACCGGTACCTGAATATTCGCTGATGCCATGGAGGCGTTGAAAAATCAGGAAGATGCGTTCTGCATAAGCCTGCTCGAAACCAATACCATTATCGTCGATACTGATGCGGCAAAAAGTGTCATGCTGCTGGCTTTCTTTCACTACTGCCAGCTCTTTTCCGGTGAGGATCTGGTGATGGATGTTTATTTCCAGCGGCCTGTCCGGGCTGGCAAATTTAATGGCATTAGCCAGCAGGTTCTGGAACAATTGATGAAAGGAGGTGTCGCTGCCTTCAATCACCGGAAGTTCGTCGTATTTTACCTGTACATTCTTTTCTTCCAGTGTTACTTCCAGGTCGCTGAGTACTTCCTGCAGTAGCTGGTTCATATTCACCGGCGTAATACTTTCGGGAGTAATGCGACCCGCCCTGGAAAAAATGAGCAGGTCATTGATCAGTACCCGCATCCGCGAAACCGCCGATACCATGCGGTCTATCAGCTGGGTGGCGTCCGGGGGAAGTTGTTCTTTGTATTTTGTTTGCAGCCGGTCGCTGAAGGTAGATATCTTTCGCAGCGGTTCCTGCAGGTCATGGGAAGCCACATAGGCAAACTGTTCCAGCTCCTGGTTGGTTTTATTGAGCAGCGAAATGTTTTGTTGCAGATCCCGTTGGTAGGACTTCATCCTGCTTTCTATATGCAACTGTAATTTAAACTCTCTTGTAAGCGTGATATAGGAATAGATGCCAATTAAAATGGCCACCAGGGAGGAAATGAGGATCATGGGTACCCACAATACCGCAAAAAAATGGAACAACTCCGACTTTTCCTGCACCAGACTTTCTTCAATGCGGATCATATCGCGCACTTTATTGTCAATAAGGTCCATGGCTTTTTCGCCTTCTTTTACAGAGGACAGCTGTTTTACCTGGGTGGATTCTTCGCCACCCACTTTCAGCTGCTGGTATTTGATAGTCAGCAACCGGCGGAGCGTGTCCAGGTGGTGTTGCTGCACGGGATTATCTGCCGTAATTTTCCGCAGCAGCAGATACTCTTCCTCTATCCGGTTGCTGCGTTCCTGCATACTGGGGTCAAGGAAAGAACTGTCGCGGGTAAGGGTATATCCCCTGATAGCGGATTCGGCTTCTTTCAGCTGCCGGGTGATCACTTCCAGTTTTTTAGATACCTCTATAGCATGATTGAGTCTTCCGGCGTTATCCAGCAAGTTTTTGGCGACGAGATAAGAAAATACCGATGCTGCTACGATCACCGTAAATGCTATGAAAAAACCAAGTCTTATCTTTTTGTGTACTGAAAAATGCATCTGTATGTATGGGAAGTTGAGAAAGCATTTCAAGGTACTATTTATGTTTGAACTTTGGGATCAAAACACCGTTTTTTTTCGCCTGCATCGCTGAGCAACATATTCCACAGAATACCCTTTAATTCTACAAGGCTTACGGGCGCTGCAGAACATAATTATATACCTGGTTACTGCAGAGGTAGAAGCGACCTGCTTTTATTGTCAGTAGCGGTTTTCAGAGAGATGAATACCGCCGAAAAAGTGCCTGGAAACAGGCATTGGAATGAACTTTGGATTACTAATTATAGTTCTTTACCAATAAAAATTTGAATCATGAATAACCCGGATAAAAATAAACAACCTGTCACTGATCCTGCTACACCGGAAAGACAACAACCCGGTAAGGAGGAGCCACCAGTACAACCACCTCCGGTACAACCACCGCCGGTGAAGCCGGAAATTGAACCCATTCCGGAAGAACTTCCCGAACGGGAAACGCCCCGTAAGCCCGCAGATCCGCAGGCTGGCCAGGAACAGGAGCAAGCTTTCAAAAGAAAATCACCGGACAAACAACAATAATTATTTTCTAACCTAAAAAAACCTGTTACAATGCCTACCACTAAAACAGCTTCAAAGAAGGCCAGCGCCGGAAAAATGGACAACTCCAAATTCCACGAACTTTTTGTGGAGGAACTGAAGGACATTTACTGGGCGGAAAAAAACCTGGTTAAAGCCTTACCTAAAATGCAGAAGGCCGCCACTTCTGACGATTTAAGTACCTGCATAGGAAATCACCTCGAAGAAACCAAGGAGCACGTAGCAAGACTGGAAGAAGTTTTTGAACTGCTGGGTAAAAAGCCGCAGGCAAAAAAATGTGAAGCCATGGAAGGCCTGATTGCAGAAGGACAGGAAGTATTGGCCGATACTGAGGCAGATACCGCCGTAAGAGATGCAGGTATTATCATTGCTTCCCAGAAAATTGAGCACTACGAAATATCCGCCTATGGCAGCTTACGCACGCTTGCCAATGTAATGGGGCATACCGAAGTAGCGAAATTACTGGAGCAAACTTTACAGGAAGAAAAAAATGCTGATAGTCTCCTCACAGAGGTAGCTGAATCTGCCATAAACGAAGAGGCGGCAGCAGAATAGCACGATTTGTATAATTGTTTAATGGAAAAACTGCAAAAGGTCCCTGGTATTGCGGGGGCCTTTTTTAAGCTCATTTTATGCAAAAAAGCTATCCCAAAAAGCCGGTAAGACCGCCACAGAAACAACCTGTACAACCCGGACTGGAAGAGGCAATGGAGCCGTCGCCGGTATTCGAAAAAACAAATACCAAAAAAGGAAAATTGCACAATAGAACGGCGCTTATCACCGGGGGCGACAGCGGTATTGGCCGCGCCGTAGCCGTGGCGTTTGCCCGGGAAGGCGCCGATGTGGCTATTGCCTATTTTAACGAGCATACAGACGCTGAAACTACCTGCGGGCACATTACCCTTGCCGGACGCCAATGCTTGCTGATTGCCGGCGATATTGGCAGTGAAAATCATCCCAATGGAGGGGAGATCGTAAATGGTTAATATTGATCAGATCACCGACCCCGTTGCCGTTGCCAGATCGGTAAAACTCCGCTATGTGAAAGCAGATATACCCGGCTATACCCGCCTGCGCAAAGGAAAGGATTTCATTTATTTTGACGATAACGGCCTGCCCCTAAAAGAGCCGGATGTGCTGGACCGTATCCGTAAACTGGTGTTGCCACCGGCCTGGGAAAATGTATGGATATGCCCCTGGCCAAACGGACACCTGCAAGCTACCGGTATCGACGCCAAAGGACGCAAACAATACCGCTATCATGCCGCCTGGGGCAAAGTACGTAATGAAACAAAATATTACCGGCTGCGCCAGTTTGCTGAGAAATTGCCTGACATACGTAAACGGATACACGAAGATTTAAAGCATCCGGCGTTGGATAAAGATAAGGTGATCGCTATCGCATTATCTGTGATGGAAGAAACGTTGATAAGGGTGGGAAATGCTTCCTATGAACGGTTATACGGATCGCACGGTCTTACCACACTGCGCGATAGACATGTAAAAATTAACGGCAGCAAAGCTTTTTTCCGGTTTCGCGGTAAGAAAGGAGTGGAGCATAAAATTGAATTGCAGGACGCCGCACTGGCAAAATTACTGAAGAAAGTACAGGAGGTTCCCGGGCAGGTACTCTTCCAGTATTACGATGAAAATGGGGAGCATAAAGGACTGGATTCCGGTGAGGTAAATGAATACATAAAACAATGCTGCCCGGAAACGGAATTTACCTGTAAGGATTTCCGGACCTGGGCCGGTACCGTAAACGCATTTAATTTACTGGCCGATCTTACCCCCTTTGCATCGGTAACGGAATGCCGTCGTAACATCGTGGCAATAATAGACGGTGTGGCGGGCAAATTGGGGAATACCCGCGCCGTGTGCAGGAAATATTATATCCATCCGCAGCTGTTGGAGAGCTACGAAAAAGGACTACTGGAACCCTGGCTGCAACAGTTACGTGCAAAACGCAATAAACCCGCCGGAGGCGGGTTACATGCAGATGAAAAAGTGCTTTTGAAATTTCTTGTAAGCGCCTGATCAGGCCAGGGTACGGAGAACCCGGCAGGCTATCCGAATAACAGTTGTTCTTCCCTGTCTTCTACCTTAATTTTCTGGATAAACTCGTCAAAGCCGGCCTCTTCGTGCGAGCTATAAGCGCCATAAGCGTCCAGTACATAGCCTTTCTCCCCGTCCTTGTCTTCCAGTACATACAGAATAGAGGAATCTGAAGGATCTGACTCTCCTTCGAAACGATACGTTTTAACGATAGTCAGGTCCTCCGGATTATATATTTTTTGTGCATCCTTATTCTGTAACCTGCCATGATCACTCATATTCAATTCATGATCAAAGCCTCTCTCATGCAGTTTTTCCAATACTCTTGATAAAGTGGTCATTTCACCTGGCTTTTCCATAAAAAAGGGTTTTAGTTGAAATGTCAAAAACCAAAAGTTATGCCGCGATGTTTTATGATAGTGGTACTATTTGTGTTAACTTTTTATTAAACTAAAACTATAACATCATGCGTGCAATATGGTCAGGATCTATAGGATTTGGGCTGGTAAATATACCGGTGAAACTATTTAGCGCTACCCAGGACAGCCGGCTGGACCTGGATATGCTCGACAGTAAAGATCAGGCACATATCAAATTTAAACGGGTCAACGAAAATACCGGCAAAGAAGTGCCCTGGGAGCAGATTGTAAAAGGGTTTCTTTATAATGATGAGTATGTAGTGCTGGAGGATGAAGATTTTGAAGCCGCCAGCCCAAAGAAAAGTAAGATCATAGAAATTGAATCCTTTGTGGAGGAAACAGATATAGATGATATCTATTTTGAATCTGCCTATTTTATAGAACCCGCCAAAGGAGGGGAAAAAGCCTATTCCCTGCTGTTGCAAACCCTGGAAAAAACGGGGAAAGCAGGCATCAGCCGCTTTGTACTCCGGTCACAGGAACACCTGTCTGTAGTAAGACCAAGGGAAAACTACCTGTTACTGCAACAACTGCGGTTTGAGGAGGAAGTGAGGTCATCCGCTGATCTGTCGCTGCCTGCTAATGTAAAATTCGCAAAAAAGGAGCTGGATATGGCCATCGCCCTGGTAAAACAATACACCGCCAAATTTGATATCAGCGAGTATAAAGATGAATACAAGGCTGAGCTCATGAAAATAATAAAGGCAAAAGCCAGTGGTAAGAAAACAGTCGTGAAAAAAATGCGGGTGGTGCATACGAAGAGCGATGACCTGTTTGATCAGCTGAAAGCCAGTCTTGGAAAACCCGCTGCTAAAAAACGTGCATCATGAGCCTTGCAAAATATAAGCAGAAACGGAACTTCAGCCAAACAACGGAACCCAGTGCCGGAAAGGCTGTACAGGGTAAGCATGTATTTGTGGTGCAGCGGCATCATGCCTCCCGGCTGCATTACGATTTCAGGCTGGAAGTAGATGGCGTACTGAAAAGCTGGGCAATACCGAAAGGACCATCCATGAACCCGGCAGATAAACGGCTGGCCATGGAAGTGGAAGATCATCCGTATGACTATAAAGACTTTGAAGGTACCATACCCGCAGGTAACTACGGCGCCGGCACCGTTTATATCTGGGACAAAGGAACGTTTGAGCTTATGAACCCCGACGGCAGTAATTTCGATAAGGAAGCCCTGAAAGAATTGAAATCAGGCGATCTGAAAATAGTGATGAAAGGAAAGAAGCTGAAGGGAGAATTTGCAATGGTGAAAATGAAAGGCCGGGAAGAAAACGCCTGGTTGCTCATAAAACACAAAGATAAATACGCAGTAGATGAATATAACAGTGAAGACTATACGCCGGAGAAAATAAAAGCACAGGGATTGAAAGAAAAGGCTGCCGCTAAACAGGTGGCAAAAAAAAAATCAGTCGTCCGGGTGAAGCCGGTCGCGGAGGCAGCTCCTTCTCCCGGAACAAAAAAGAAAACCATCGCAAAAAAAGGGAAATCTCCTATCAAAAAGGTATACAAACCTATGCTGGCAACACTGGTCAGCGAAGCATTTGATGGCGATAACTGGCTCTTCGAAACAAAATGGGATGGCTACCGCGCTATTGCCAGTGTGGCCGGTAACAAGGCCATGCTTTATTCCAGGAATGAGAAATCCTTTAACAATGATTATCCCCCGGTAGTGGCTGCCGTAGAGAAAATTTCGCATAATGTGGTACTGGACGGAGAGATTATTGTACTCGATAAAAAGGGGCGATCTGACTTCCAGTCGCTGCAACAATATAAAACCACCGGGAAGGGTAACCTGGTATTTGCCGTATTTGATCTGCTTCACCTGGATGGCAACGAGTTGCAGGAAATGCCTTTACTCGCGCGTAAAAATCTATTAAAGACCCTGCTGGCAAAACTGGATGATAAAATGGTGCGGTTTTCGGCGCATGTATTAAAAAGTGGCCACCGGTTTTTTGCCAAAGCCAGGGAAAAACAGTGGGAGGGCATTATAGCTAAGAAAGCAGACAGCATATATGAGGAAGGAAGAAGGGGCATGTCGTGGCTGAAAATAAAGATCGTGAATGAGCAGGAGGCCCTGATCTGCGGTTACACCGCTCCCCGTGGCAGCAGGAAGAAGATCGGCGCCCTGGTATTGGGCATCTATGAAGGAAAAAAATTAAAGTATATCGGGCATTGCGGTGGAGGACTTAACGAGGCTACTATCGGTAACCTTTATGAACAGCTGCAACCCCTGGTAACAAAGGCGTCGCCATTCAGTGAAAAAGTAGCCACCAATATGCCGGTTACCTGGGTAAAGCCCCGGCTGGTATGTCAGGTAAAGTTCCAGGAATGGACCGGCGACGGACACCTGCGGCAGCCGATATTTCTTGGACTGCGGGAAGATAAACCAGCAAAGGACATACATCCGGAAATTGCAAAAAAAATGACCATGACGGCAACTACCCTTGAAAAAGAACGCACCCTGACGCTTAACAGCAAAAAGGTGACCCTTACCAATCAGTCAAAGCTGTACTGGCCGATTGAAAAAATCACCAAAGGCCAGCTGATTGATTACTACCTGTCGGTAGCAAAATATATGTTACCGCATCTGAAAGACCGGCCTTTATCGCTGCATCGATTTCCCAATGGCATTACAGGTCCTTCTTTCTACCAGAAGGATCTTGACCTCACGCAAACCCCCGGTTGGATAAAGAGTGTGCCGCTGCTGGCCGATTCTACCGGCAAGAACGTGGACTACCTGGTTTGTAATAATGAAGCCACGCTGGCGTATATGGTAAACCTGGGCTGTATTGAAATCAACCCCTGGCTGTCGCGGATAAATAAGCTCGATGAACCGGATTTTATAGTGCTGGACCTGGATCCGGAAAACATAGATTTTAAATATGTGGTGGAAACGGCCCGGCATATCAAAGCCATGCTGGATGGATTTAAGATCACTTCTTTCTGTAAAACCTCCGGTTCTACCGGGTTGCATATTTATATTCCAACGGGAACCACAAAAATAAGTTATGACAGTAGCCGCCTGTTTGCGGAATATATTGCCCGCCATGTCAATGAACAGTTGCCTAAAAGCACCAGTGTGGTAAGGGCTAAGGCCGCCAGGAATAAAAAAGTATATATTGATTTTCTGCAGAACAGCCGGGGGCAGACTGTTGCGGCGCCTTATTCTGCCCGTCCAAAACCAGGTGCCACCGTGTCGATGCCGCTTTTATGGGAGGAAGTAAATGAAAAATTAAGGATCAGTAATTTTAATATATTTAACTCACTGGAACGGATAAACGAAAATAACGACTTGTGGCACGATATTAAAAGTGTAAAGAATGACTTGCGTAAAGCGATAGGTGAGATAGAAAATAGCCGGTAGCACGCAGGTATTTCTTCACGTAAAACCGTAGTTATGGAAAAGTCTTCTCAGTCAGGGAAATTTCTTCCCGCGTACGGATATGGATTAGCCCTTATTTCCATTGTCTTCACTGTTATTTTTTATCTCACAAAACTATATGGTAATTTATGGATGGGCTACCTGGGAAATATCATCATGTTTATTGGGGTATTGTTATCGATCATTCATTATAACAGGGTGCGCCATGACCGGGGTTCGGCCATGTCGGCATTTTCAATGGGCTGGCGCACTACCTTACTCGCTACTATTATTTATGCCGTATTTATGATTCTTTTTCATTTCCTGGTGGGAGGAAATCCGGCTCATTCCCTGCAGGAGCACGATACCGTAAAAGATAATTTCTGGGTATATTTCCTGGGAAACATCATTTTCGTGAACCTCTTTGTAGGGGTAGTAGCTGCTTTGCTGGGTGCAATGGTATTTAAATCCGATCAAAAAACTACCTCGCCCAACGAGCCATAGGAACTATTATCTTTGCAGGGCTATGTCTAAAGGCCATATTTTAATTATCGACGATGAGGATCAGCTCCGGAAGCTGTTAAGCCGCCTGCTGGCCCTCGAAGGATATACCCTCCATGAAGCGCCCAATGTACGGACCGCCATGAAGATCCTGGAAAAAGAAGAAATACACGTGATACTCTCGGATGTAAAACTGCCGGATGGGAATGGTGTGGAACAGGTAAGCCATATCCGCAGTAAATACCCCGAAATTGAAACGATTGTGCTCACGGCATATGGTAACATCGCCGACGGAGTACAAGCCATTAAAAACGGTGCATTTGATTACATCACCAAGGGCGATGATAACAATCGTATCCTTCCGTTGGTGAGTAAAGCGATGGATAAGGCCCATCTGCAGTTCCGTATCCGCGACCTGGAAAAGAAGATAGGAGGTAAGTATAACTTTGAAAATATTTTGGGAGCATCACCTGAAATAAAGGCCGCTGTTGCATTGGCCGAAAAAGTAGCGCCCTCGGATATGACCGTGTTGCTGCTGGGTGAAACCGGCGCCGGCAAAGAAGTGTTTGCACATGCCATCCACCAGGGGAGTCAACGCCGGCAACAGCCTTTTGTGGCGGTAAACTGCAGTGCCTTTGGCAAAGAGATCCTGGAAAGCGAGTTATTCGGACACATAGCGGGCGCCTTTACCGGCGCTGTAAAAGATAAAAAAGGCTTTTTTGAAGAAGCCCGCGGAGGCACCATTTTCCTGGATGAAATAGGAGAGATGGCCATAGAGCTGCAGGCTAAAATGTTACGGGTACTGGAAACCCAGGAGTTTTATAAGGTAGGCGAATCAAAACCTACTAAAACGGATGTACGCATTATTGCCGCTACCAACCGTTTGCTGGAACAGGAAATTGCCGCAGGACATTTCCGGGCCGATCTCTTTTATCGCTTGTCCGCTTTCCAGATATCCCTGCCATCGCTGAATGAGCGCCGTAAAGACATTCCCGTGCTGGCAAGCTGGTTTTTACAGCAGATTGCGCCCAAAATGAACAAGCGTATTACCGGCATGACCCCCGCTTTCCTGCAGGCATTGCAGCAACATAGCTGGAAGGGAAATATCCGGGAACTGCGTAATGTTATTGAAAGAGCCGCCATTCTAACGGATACGGATATACTCGATGCCCCGGTATTACCACTCGATTTTCAACAAGGAAATATAGAAGAACCTTCTTCCCTTCGCCTGGCCGATATGGAAAAACACCATATTGTCCGGGTACTGGCGCATGCCAAAGGCAATAAAACCAGGGCGGCAGAGCTGATGGGAATCGGTTTAACCACCCTGTATAACAAAATTAAGGAATACAATATCACCGCATCATAATAACCAGCCGAGTAACAGGCAGGCCAGTACGATAAAAGGAGAAGGAACCCTGGTAAGGCATAACAGCGCCAGCGTACTGGCCATGATCAGCAGGTTATACCAGTTGACCGGGATTACAAAAAAGAGGATAAACGTAGCCGCCCACATAATACCCACCACCACGGCATTTATACCCTCCAATGCCCGGTATATTACCACATATTTTTTGAGGTTATTCCAGATAGGAAAGAAAAATAATACCAGCAACAGGCTGGGTAAGAAAATAGCTATAGGCGCCAGCATGCAACCTAGAAACTGGTAACCCATTCCCAGGTTGCGCATCGCCATACCTCCTACATAGGCTGAAATGGAAAAGGTAGGCCCTGGAAGCGCCCGCATAATACCAGCCCCGGTCAGTAGTTCTTCTGCCGTAAGATATTGTGATTTGGCGCGGGTAACATACTGCTCCAGCATCATGGCAATGAGTATATCGCCTCCGCCAAATACCAGGCTCCCAAAACGGTAAAAGTTTTCAAACAGGTTAAATGGCCGCCTCGTGATCCATTGATGGGAACGGGCCAGCTCGGAAAAAATACCTGCCAGGATAAACAACGATACAAATAACCAGATATTACCCCACTGTATTTTGCGGGGTTTTTCCGCTACACCGGGGATACGTTTGTTACTGAAATTAGATACAATGCCGCCAAGTATAATCAACGCGGGAAATGTCCAGGGCGATTTGAGGTAAAAGGCCGTAAACATCGACACCACCATGATGATAAAGGTGGCCACGTTGTTAATACTGATGCGGAATGCCCTGATACCCCCGTAGGCCAGGAAGCCTACCGCCATGGGCTGTACGTATTTGAAAATGTCGGTTTGCAGGGCATTTTTGCCAAAATACTGGAGCAGGAAACTCAGGGAGCCCATTATCAGGCAGGCCGGGCTGATCCAGATCAGCAGGGTGATAACGGCCAGCACTACGCCACCCCGTTTATAGCCGATTAAAGTAAGGGTTTGAGAAGAAGAGGCGCCGGGCAACAGCTGACAAAAAGCATTGTACTCCATCAGCTCCTGCTCGGTTACATCCTTGCGTTGCTGTACAAAGGTTTTCATCATCATGGCCAGATGACCTTGCGGTCCTCCGTAGGCGGTGATGCTATGTAGTAGCACTGCTTTTAGAAAAGGAATATGACGTAGAAGCACAGTTAATTTAGTGAATTCCGATTGCACGAATTTATAAGGTACTCAAATATCCCGACAAAATACAACCAGGTTGCTAATATTGGTAATGGCTTAAAATAATAAAGGCACAATACTTGTAATATCTGTATCCGTTATAACGAATATGGCCTTTTGTCCGTTGTGATCAGTTTGTTACTAGATAGGTTAATTACCCACCAACATCTAAGAATGTTCGGATTTAAAGAATAACCATATTGAGAAAAACCATTGAGAAATGACTTGCTTATACGCAGGATATTTGTAAAGTCCCGGAAACGATAGTTTCCCGGGACTTCGCTATTTACAGCTTTATTTTTTCAATCCGATTTCACGTAAACGTTCGTCCAGGTATTCGCCGGCGGTGATGGGCTCGTAGGCCAGCGGACTATCCGCGGTAACACAGCTTTCCAGGCAATCCAGCTTCATACTTGATTTGGGATGCAGAAAAAATGGGATAGAGTAGCGGGAGGTATTCCACATTTCGCGGGGAGGATTCACCACCCGGTGGGTAGTCGATTTAAGACGGTTGTTGGTTAAGCGCTGGAGCATATCCCCCACATTTACCACGATCTGTTCCGGCAGGGAGGTAACCGGTACCCAGTTATTTTGTTTATCCAGGATCTGTAGCCCATCTGCAGAAGCTCCAACCAGCAGCGTAATCAGGTTAATATCTTCGTGCTGTTCGGCCCTGATAGCAGATTTTGGCTCCTGTGTAATAGGAGGGTAGTGAATTGCCCTCAGGATAGAGTTGCCGTTATGTATTTTGCTGTCAAAATAGTGCTCGTCCAAACCAAGGAATAAGGCAATTGCCTGTAACAGGTACTTGCCCGACCGTTCAAAACCACGGTAGGCCTGGAAGAAGGTAGGGGTAAATGCCGGTACTTCCGCCACCTGCACATTGTCAGGATATTCAGCGCCAATAGGATCACTATCTTCCACTGTTTGCCCGAACTGGAAAAACTCTTTCAGATCAGGTGCCTCATAACCCTTGGCATGTTCTTTACCAAAAGAGGTATATCCACGCTGACCGGCCAGTTCAGGGATCTCGTACTGATGCTTTGTATCAAAAGGAAGCTTGAAAAATTGTTGTACATACTTGTAGAGGTCTGCAATCAGTTCGTCAGGAATCCCATGATTCTTTACCGCTACAAAACCAACTTCTTCATAAGCTTTACCTAACTGCTGCACAAAGGCGGCTTTTCGTCCTGCATCTCCGGAGGTGAAGTCTGCAAGATCCACGGAGGGGATAGAGTGGGTTGTTGCCATATCTTGATATTATTGTTTTGGAGCAATAAAGGTAGGGAAAAAAGGGAAGCAGGAACCTCCCAGCTATTAGCCATTAGCTTTTAGCTTTTATTAAAAGCTAATGGCTAACAGCTAAAAGCTGGGGGGGCCTGCTTACTTGAAGTAATTTTCCTCTGTTCCGGTGATATCCACCACTGCATAACGGTTTACCTGGTTGATCAGCATTTCATCCATGATGTCTACCACATTCTTGTAGTTGGAACGCTTATCTGCTTTGATCAGCACCATCAGGTCGTTTTTCCGGAAAGCCTGCAGTACAGCGGCTTTTTTCCGGATAATAATATCCCGGATGCCATTGCGATTGGCATAGCTGCTATATTGTACCTGTGGCGGAATTGCAGGGTCGTTGCCAATGCCTTCGTACCAGGCAATACGGTTGTCGGGGCCCAGTATCACCGTCAGCGCTTTTTTTGCCGGTAACGACATGGAATCTCCATCTTCCCGGGGCATCACCAGGTCCATGGTTTTAGGTTTGGCCATGGTGGTAGTCAGCATGAAAAAGGTGATCAGCAGGAAGCCCAGATCCACCATGGGCGTCATGTCTACCCGGGTTGACTTTTTATTGCTGCGGGTACCGCGGCCATTGTTCTTTTCGGAAGTATTTATTTCAGCCATTGTTAACGGTTTTGGATAAACGAAAAATGGTTGAAAGCGCTTTCAGGTATTAGATGCACGAGGAAAAGTATTCCATACAAGGATTTTTTCTTGCCCGGGATTAAACTGATTTTACAGATTAGGTTGATTTATTCCTTCGAGGATTAAAAAAAGATTAGCGAAGACAGAAGCGGGTATCCGCCTTTATCTCCGCTAATCTTTTTAAATCAAAAAAATATAAATCAGGATAATCTGCAAAATCAGTTTAATCCTGGGTAAGACAAGAATTGTTTAAAACTCCGCGCTTTTCGGTGTCCTTGGGAAAGCTATTACATCCCGGATATTAGTCATACCGGTAACAAACAACATCAAACGTTCAAAGCCAAGTCCGAAGCCGGCATGTGGTGCAGTGCCGAAACGGCGGGTATCGAGGTACCAGCTCAGTTCATCTGCGGGAACATGCATTTCACCCATACGTTTTACCAGTTTGTCGTAGTCTTCTTCACGTTGTGAGCCGCCTACCATTTCGCCGATACCAGGGAACAGGATATCCATAGCCCTTACGGTTTTGCCGTCATCGTTTAGTTTCATGTAGAAAGACTTGATTTCTTTAGGATAATCGGTCAGTATAACCGGTTTCTTAAAATGTTTTTCTACCAGGTAGCGTTCGTGTTCGCTCTGCAGGTCAGCGCCCCAGGCTTCGATCAGGTATTGGAACTTCTTGTTTTTGTTATGTTTGCTGTTCTTCAGAATGTCGATAGCTTCTGTATAGGTGATCCGCACAAACTCGTTGTTCAGCACAAACTCCAGCTTTTCTATCAGTCCCATTTCACTGCGTTCCTGCTGTGGCTTTTGCTTGTCTTCCTCCACGAGGCGGTTAGCCAGGAAGTCCAGGTCGTCGCGGTTATTATCCAGGATATATCCTATTACGGATTTAATGAATGCTTCAGCCAGATCCATGTTGTCTTCCAGTTCATAGAAGGCCATTTCAGGCTCAATCATCCAGAACTCAGCCAGGTGGCGGGCTGTATTGGAATTTTCAGCACGGAAAGTAGGACCGAATGTATAGATATCTCCAAAAGCCATGGCTCCCAGTTCGCCTTCCAGCTGTCCGGAAACCGTCAGGTTGGTAGATTTGCCAAAGAAATCTTCTTTGAAGTCAATATCACCGTTTTCGGTGCGTGGCGGGTTTTTCATGTCCAGCGTGGTTACGCGGAACATTTCGCCTGCGCCTTCCGCATCGGATGCCGTGATAATAGGCGTGTGCAGGTACACAAACCCGCGCTCATTAAAGAAGCGGTGTACGGCAAATGCGAGGGCATGACGTACGCGGAAAATGGCGCCGAATGTATTGGTACGGAAACGCAGATGGGCTATTTCACGCAGGTATTCCAGGCTGGGCTTGTTTTTGAGCTGTAAAGGATATTTTTCCGGATCACAGTCGCCCAGTATTTCCAGGGTGGCAGCCTTCAGTTCTACTTTCTGGCCCTTACCGAGGGAAGGAATAATTTCGCCGGTAGCGCTGATGGCAGCCCCGGTGGTAATGCGCTTCAGCAGCGCTGCATCTGTATTTTCAGAATTGATTACTATCTGTAAATTATTATTGGTAGAGCCATCGTTCAACGCTATAAACTGGTTATTACGGAAGGAACGCACCCAACCTTTAACCGTTACCTCGTAATGCTGCTTGTCGTCCGACAAGATTTGCTTGACTTTCACCCTTTGGCTCATAATATATTATATTTTAGGACTGCAAAAATAAGTGGAAAACTTCATAGTATATAGTCCGGATGACTGCCTTTTTGCCTTCCTGGATTGCCAATAAAATGTTAAAAATCACTGGATAGGTTGGCTAGAATCAATATTAACAAGGTTTTGAGCCTCCCGCTCACAGTCTTTTACAGCCCGGGAAAGCACTGTATTACCCGCTACTTTGGGGCAATTGGGGTCTAAATATTTTTGGATAATAATAAAACTTGTTTTAATCTTGCGGTATATTCTGCCTGATTAAGTTCATTTTTCCATCTTCATCAGCAGTTCCTAAACTCAATCATTCCCTATCAAATTTAATAAGCTAATTAAATTTATTGACTCAAAAACAATTATTTGTAATTGGTGTATGTTGGTATGCAGTGGTACCCGCCTCACAACACTTCTAAAATTTGACAACACAGATGATGTACGACATCTTACAACTGAACGACATGCTCGTTCCTGAGCTGCTTGATATTGCAGAGAAACTGGACGTTCCCAACGCGAAAAAACTGAACAAACAGGACCTCATCTACAAAATTCTTGATAAACAAGCCGTATTAGCCTCAGAAGATAACCAAGCCAACGGAGACGAAAAGAAAGCACGTAAACGCAAACCTGTAAAGAAAGACGAAGCTAACCACGCTGCTGAAGAACCTGCTCACGCTGAAGAAAAACCAGCTGCTAAAAAAACGGCTGCAAAGAAAACTACCGGTAACAAATCAAAAGATCATGACGCGGATGAAGCACCGGTAACTTCTGCAAAACCTAAGATAAAAGATTTTGAAATAGACCTGGATAGCATCCCTTCCCTGACTTTCGATGATGATGATGATATCATCATTCCATCTTTTACAGAAGATGAAGAAGCAGCAGAAGAGGAAGAAGAAGAAGTGGTAACAATACCTCCGGCGGAAGAAGAACTGGACGAGGACGATTTCGTGGTACCAGGTGAAATTCCTGTAATACCCGCTGCCCAGAAGAACCGCTTCCCAAGCAAGAAAGAACCAGTTTTCAATATAGAATTTGATGGTGTAATTGTAAGTGAAGGCGTGCTGGAAATGATGCCCGATGGCTACGGTTTCCTCCGCTCTTCCGACTATAACTACCTCAGCTCCCCGGATGATATTTATGTATCTCCATCGCAGATAAAACTGTTCGGGCTTAAAACCGGTGATACCGTGAAAGGCTCTGTACGTCCACCTAAAGAAGGAGAGAAGTACTTTGCACTGCTGAAAGTAGAAACCATTAATAACAAGTCACCGGAAGAAGTACGCGACCGTGTACCTTTCGATTACCTGACACCACTGTTTCCTTTCGAGAAACTGAGATTAACCACCACTTCCAATAACTACTCTACGCGTATCATGGATATGTTTACGCCTATCGGTAAGGGACAGCGCGGACTGATTGTTGCGCAACCCAAGGTAGGTAAAACCATGTTGCTGAAAGAAGTAGCTAACGCGATTGCTACCAACCATCCTGAAATTTACCTGATGGTAGTACTGATCGATGAGCGCCCGGAAGAGGTAACAGATATGGAGCGCAGTGTAAAGGCAGAAGTGATCGCCTCCACTTTTGACGAACCGGCAGAAAAACACGTGAAAGTATCTGCTATCGCGTTGCAGAAAGCAAAACGCCTGGTAGAATGTGGTCATGATGTAGTGATCCTGCTGGATTCCATCACCCGTTTGGCAAGAGCACACAATACCGTGGCGCCTGCATCCGGTAAGGTATTGAGCGGTGGTGTGGAAGCTAACGCCATGCAGAAACCTAAACAATTCTTTGGTGCGGCACGTAAAATAGAACACGGTGGTTCATTAACCATCCTGGCTACCGCATTGATCGATACCGGTTCTAAAATGGACGAGGTGATCTTTGAAGAATTTAAAGGTACCGGTAACATGGAACTGTTGCTGGATCGTAAACTGGCTAACAAACGTATCTTCCCGGCGATCGATGTTTCTGCATCTTCTACCCGTCGTGATGACCTGTTGCTGGATAAAGATTCACTCAAACGTATCCACATCCTGCGTAACCACCTGGGCGATATGAACACAGATGAGTCCATGCACTTCATGCTGCAACATATGCGTGGTACTAAAAACAATGAAGAATTCCTGATCTCTATGAATAGTTAGGATCGGTTACATTATAATGAAAAGCCGTTACGGATATCCGTAACGGCTTTTTTTATTTTATGATGTTTAGTACTGTTTTTTCTGCTGCCCCGGCGCAAAAGGTTTGGCGGATTTAGTACCATATATTTTTTTCTGTTGCCCCGGTGGTAAACCATGGGGATTGCCGGCTGGCTGAGTGGTTACACAGCTGCTGTAAATAATGGCCGCTGAAAAAAATGACAACAGCATTTTTAGTGTTCGCATGACAGGTTATTTTTATTACACCTTAAAAAAGCAAAAATCCCGCCACAGTAATACCGTGACGGGACTATCCAATCTATTTAACCTTATAACTATCTTACATAAAACATCATCAGATGCTTAGAATATCCAGTTTACTCCCAGGGAGAATTCTTTAGGGAAGTTAAAATCAAAGCTGCTGGTGTTTGTTTTAACACCGGTTGCTTCCAGTTTATTCTGGTTGTAGCCATAAGATAAACCACCAAACGCACCTTCGATCATGAAATGTTTGGTAACAAAGTAAGTGATACCAGGTAATACATTCACTTCAAAACCGTTTACAGTGTTGGTTTTAGTACCCTCCACCTTGGTGTTACCGAAGTGGTATCCAGCGTTGGCTTCGGCGAAGAACGCGAATTTGCTTTCGCCGATCATGTGGTAGTTACGAACAAATAAACCCGGAGTGATGTCCAGCGTTTTGGTCTTAATGTCTGCAATGGTTTTGTGGGAACCAAATTCCGATTTTGCAAAGATACCAACTACCCAGTTTTGATTCAATGCCACGCCTACTTTGGGGCTGATGCCAAATTTCGTTTCTGAGTCTTTTTTGTCAGCGTCTTTTACTTTTGAAGTAGTAGTAGAAACATTCAGATTACCACCTAAAATTACATCGCCTTTCGAAAACTGAGCCTTTGCTACTTGTGTGCCGAACAGTGCTACTGCGGCCAATACAATCAACTTTTTCATCTGTCGTTAAATTTAAATATTCATTAAAACTATTCCTGTGTGCTTTGATTCTTCTACATACTGTCTAGCAATCCTGGTTGATGTTTGGTCGATATCTTAACCCATTAAAAAAAATGGTTAAAACGTGTTTCTCGCGGGCCATAAAGCATTTCAAGGCATTACGGTCGTGAGGATCGAAACCCGCCGCCTGCCATTTGCACCATATTACCCATAAACCGAATAATACATTTACCAATAGCTGCGCCGTGAGCTCCGTATCTGTATCTTCATGAAGCTCGCCGCTTTCCACTCCCTTGGAAATGGTGGCGGAAAGGAAAGAAATTTCTACCTGCTGCAATAACTCAATCGTTTGCCGCATCAGGCTGGAAGGAACATCCTTGATCCATTCGTTTACACCAAACAGAAAATGATATTCCAGCAGCATTCTTTCCTTCAGCTCCAGGTAGCGATCCATGATAGCGGTGGTAGACGGGGCTGATTCCACATATGCGGACATATCGAGGAAACAATCGGCTATCATACGCTCCACTACCGCTACGTAGATGGATTCTTTATCTGAAAAATAATAATACAAAGAGCCTTTCGAAATTTCCAGGTCCCTGGCTATTTCTTCCATGGTAGTTTTAGACAGGCCGAACCGCTTGAAGCGCTTTAATGCCGCTTCCAGAATCATAGTTCGTTTCTGGTCCTGTTCTGCCATTTGCCTATAGTTGCAAACGAAACTGACTGTTTGACTATTTCGTTTTGCGGGTCAAATGTACGACCAAAACTTATTCCACCAAATTTTTTTGTTAAGAAATTGTTACGTATCCTTCGCGGAAGATTTATTTGCGCGCCATTTTAGCTACCAGGTCCCGTTGTCTTCTTTCTGTGATATCGAGCACCACACCGCTTTTCAAAACTACCTTGCCGGCCGCGGAATCGAGGTGCGCAATGTTGGAGAGCTGTATCATCTGGCTGTTATTGATCTGGTAGAAACGCAGGGAACCGAAAAGGTCTGCATAGTACCGGAAAGGCAGCAGCGCAGCCACCGGCCCCCCGGAACTTAAATGAAACAGGCAGTTATCGCTGCTGGCTTCCAGGTATTCGATAGCAGGTATATTAATAGTATATGCCTCGCCGTTAGTAGCCTGGATAAGCAGCTTCCAGGAGGAAGGCTTGCTGTGGTTAAAGTTTTCCAACAGCACATGATACCGGTCTTTATTGGTGCCGGTACTGATTCGTTCAGCCACTAACGTTACCGCCTGCAATAAGCTTTCTTTATCAATGGGTTTCAATATCAGCTCTACATCGCTGAAGCGTATTACATGCAGGAACTTTTTTTCAAATGCGGTTACAAATACAGCTTCAAAAGGAATATCCGGCATTGTGCCGGCCAATACGTCAAACCCGGTGCCATCCGGCATTTCGAGGTCCAGAAATACCAGTTCGGGGCGGTGTTTCTTTATTTTTTCAACGCCGTCCCTGCAGTCCGATGCAGTATCGGCGATAGTGATTTCGGGGCAATATTTTTCCAGCATTAACGCAATAATGTCCCGGCTGTTTCGCTCATCATCTATTATAATAGCCTTTATCATAAAATAACATTAACGGATACACTAATTATAACTGGGGGATCAGTATTTTAACAATCGTGCCGCTATCTGATTCATCTTCCGATGACCTGTCTATAATCTCTATATGGATTTCAGTATTATACATTTTGTTTAATAACTCAGCGCGGTTCTGGCTTATTTCCATACCAGACGACTGATGATGTTTGGGAAGCATCCGCAGCGATTTGGAACGGGCAATGCCGATTCCGTTATCCGCAATCACACATTCCAGCATATCGGCAGCCACCTGGTTAAAGTAAATGGAAAGCTGGCCGGTAGGCTGTTGGGGGTTGGTCATACCATGTTTTACGGCATTTTCCACATATGGTTGCAACAGCATTGCCGGAATCTCCAGTTCGGCGGTGGCTATCACAGGATCTACCACTATTTCATATTCCATCCTGTTCTCAAAACGCATTTTTTCCAGGCCCAGGTAGGTATTCAGGTAAGTGATTTCATCTGCCAGCGATATAAAATTACGACGGGAGAAATCCAATGTTTTGCGGATCAGGTAAGAAAAGTCGGAGAGATACTTTTGCGCATATTCATAATCCCGCTGCATTACAAACAACTGGATAGAGTTCAGGCAGTTGAATATGAAATGGGGATTTATTTGTGCGCGTATAGCCTTCAGTTCAATTTCTGTCAGCTTCTTATCGTATTCCGTTTCCAGTTGTTTTTTCCGCTGTTCTTCCAGCTCCTGTTTTTTGCGGAGAATTTCGGTGGTCTGCTCTTTCACCAGTTCTTCCAGTTGTTCGTTCAGCTTACGTTGCAGCTCTTTGTTCTTGTTCAGCTGTTTGATGAGCAGCTCCTGTGTGCGGGTGCGTTCCAGGTGCACCAGTTTGTTACGGTAACTTAACCCCGCCAGGAAAAACATAGCCTGCAGCAATACACCGCCTATCAGCAGCATGGTAGGTGCTGCCAGCTCTCCCAGGGCGCTGAGCAGCCCAAGTGGCCATACGTGCATCAAAAAAGAACCCAGGCAGGCCAGGTATAAACACACCGAGCCATACAGGAAAAACCGCACCAACGGGTGGTGCCGCGACCGCCGGGCCAGCGCTACAAACACCGCCAGCAGTGGCACCAGTGTTACAAAATATACATAACTATAGATAATGGTCGGTAAATGGTATTGCTCTTCAGCAATACAGTACATACACAATATAATAAGGCCGCCCACTACCGCTGACACCCAGGTGAACACCCGCTCCATCAACGGATAGCGCTCGGTCAGGTTGAGAAAAGTATTCCCAAACAGCAGGTACATCAGGTAAAAACAAAAAAGTAGTCCCGGAATGTCCCAGTAATATTTCAGCATCGGCCACTGATGAAAAAACGATAACTGGTACGGCTTGCTTTCCAGTCTTAACGCAAAAAACAGGATCAGCCCCAGCACATATACGGCAAAATAGATGTAGGACCTGTCTGGTAACTGTATATAATTGATAATGGAAATGCTGAAGAAAACCAGCAGCATCCCGAGCAGCACCAGTATAATCACAGCCTCTTTGCGGTAAATATCCAGCTGCTGATCCCTGAACACCGCATAGGATTCTTTGCTGAAAAGCGTTGGCATCAGGGCATTTTCATTATACGATTTGTTGATGATATGCAGGTAAAACGTACGGATCTGACCAGCGGGTACCGCTACATTAAAGGCATAATGGTTCCATCGCTCCACACCGCCATCGTCGAGCATCAGACCGGTTTGCATCAGCAGCTCCGGGGTATCGCCTGGCGACTGCATGTACCAGTACATATAGTCGTGCCAGCCGGAAAACAACTGGCAGGAAAGCGGCTTATTGCTTTGATTTTTGACGGTAAGTCGCAGCCAGCAATTATTTACCCTTCCATTGTTTTTGGGGTAATTATGAAAAAGCTTGTCTTCATGAATAAAAGAGCGCCGGCTTACCTCTGTCACGGTAAGATGCTGATCATCGTCTGAAAGCGTGTTGATATAAGGGCGCAGATCCATATTCGCCGGTGCGAATGCGGTATCTGCTATCAGTGTATCTACTGGGTTACGATCCGTGTTGGCAAAGGATTCTGCAGTGTAACAGTACAACAGCAGCATTAGAAGAATGCGCTTCACAAAGAGTTTTATAAGTTTGGTTATAACAATTTATCAATAGCTTTTGCCATTGCCTCATCCCTGGCAGTAATGATATCTCCTGCATCGTGCGAGCTGAGATATATTTCTACTTTATTGTAAACATTACTCCAGTTGGGGTGATGATCCATTTTTTCCGCGACCAATGCAACTTTTGTCATAAACGCAAAAGCATCCCGAAAATCTTTGAATTCAAATGCCCGGTAAAGCTGTTTGTTTTTTTCTTCCCACATAAAATAACAGGGATTTTAAAAATGTAAAACTGGGGTCTGTCACGGAATCTGGTTAAATTATTATGCGCCGGTGTGTAGTGCCTATCTTAAAAAATAAGGTTCATCTTGTTCCTGATCTCTCTGATATCCAGTAAAGATACTAATTGTACAAGCGGAACAAGTCGTAATTCTTCCAATAATTTTTTTACGTCGTTGGGCTGATAGTAATCTCCTTTGATCATCCACAGAAAATCAATCTGTTTTAGCTCTGATAGCAGGAATTCTGCCTGACAATGATTATTATAAATATAATGCGCCACTGAATTAGTGGGTTCATGAAACTCAAATATAGGGAAATGGAAGGACCTGGTTTTTTTGGAAAGCGTAATTTCCAGCTGATTGTTCACCCGGAAGTTGGTATGCAGTTGGCGGTTAATATGCCAGCACAGCTGGTAATCGCGGCTTGAAGAAGCGATACCGATCAGATGGGTATTCTCAAAGAAATCCTCCACCAATTGGTCCTGGTCCAGCTTTAACTTGAGTATTGTCATATAGAAAAGTAACGCTTCATCCTGCCCGGATGTTGAAAAAAATTATCCTTTCTTCTTAATGCTCTTTTTGGAAGAAGGTTGTCCCGGGTCCCAAAATACGGTTTTAAAGTTTTGAATCTTATCTTCTTTTACAACCACGCCCTCCTGTTCCAATAATTCCTTCATCAGGGTGGGGGTGGCAAAGTGGCTGGCGCCGCTAAGTTCGCCTTTGCTGTTTACCACCCGGTGTGCAGGTACGGCCGGTTTGGCGCTGCCGGCGGCATTCATGGCCCAGCCCACCATGCGGCCGGTGAGCTTTAGCCCGGAAGCATCTGCTATAGCGCCATAAGAAGTGACCCGCCCACGTGGTATGGTGCGGGCGATTTTAAATACGGTGTCGAAAAAGGAAACCTTTTTACCGGTTTCCGTTGTTTTTTCCTTCTTCCCTGCGCTGGGCAAGGAGGGAAGATCTTTTGGGTTCAGGTACTTTTTCATAATCAAACGGACAATGTTTACAGCCGTTACCGCAGCAAAAGCCCCGGTCGAGGTGGAATTTTTCGGTAAATACCATATAGCCCTGGGCGTTATAGTAAAAATCAATCTTCTCCACCAACGGTTGCTTCATCTGACGGCAGTTTTATGGTTTGCCAGTTCAGCGGTGTAGCCGGCAATTGAAATTTCAGGTAACGGATTGTTCTGCCATCTGCCAGGTGCATACCTTCATAATAGGTCTGGATCTTCAGCAGGGGCGGAACTTCCGGTAAAGCGTAAACGTCAGGAATATCTTCTATCAGGGTACATCCCGCAGCAGCAATCACTTCCTGTGTAAAGGCATAGAGCTGGGGAGAGTCTGTTTTCAGGTTGATGGTAGCTCCCGGCGCCAGCAATGGCTGGAATAATTGCAGGAACTTCGGATGTGTCAGTCGCTTCTTTGACTTGGAATTGCGTAGGAACGGGTCCGGAAAGGTGATCCAGATATCTTTGATCTCGCCGGGCGCAAAGTAGTTATTGAGTTTATCTATCTGTGTCCTTAGGAACCCGGCATTGGTCAGTGGTTCTTCCAGGGCAGTTTTGGCGCCTCTCCAGATACGGTTGCCCTTGAGGTCCACGCCTAAAAAGTTCTGGTCGGGGAATAGCCTGGCCATACCCAGTGTATAATCTCCTTTTCCACAGGCCAGCTCCAATGTAACCGGGTGGCTGTTTTTGAAGAATTCATTCCATTTTCCCTGCATGCCTTCCGGGTATATCAATACGTTGGGGAAGGTTTCGATTTCAGCAAATCGTTCTAATTTTTTTTGTCCCATTTGCGGCAAAAATAAGAAAAAGCAGAAAGCTGAAGGCGGAAAGCAAAAAGCTATTGACACGATTGGCAGTAAGATATTAAATAATATCTGTTCACTTTGATCAATCGTCTCAATAGCTTTTTGCTTTCCGCCTTCAGCTTTTTGCTCAAAAAAAAAGCCCGTAAGCATGATAACTTACGAGCTCTTTAAACCAATTAAGCTGTAGGAGGAGGAGTCGAACCTCCACGGGGCAGTTAGCTGTAGCACAAGTAAGATTAGTGGTCAACCCATTTATACTACGTTTATCCTGTGATCCCCACCCTCGAGACAAGAGGGCATGTCTGCCAATTTCATCACCCCACAGTATGTTAAAACCGTTACCTGTTATTGCTTTCCGTTAACCTTTTTGGTAATGATTATGATGCAAATCTAAAGAGAAGGGGACTTTCTTGCAAATTTTTTAAGAAGAATTTTGGAATTTTCGATATTTTTTAAATATTTGCATATAACTTTAAAACATTCAAAAACAAATTGTAAAAATGAGCCACAATTTGAATATTGACAAACTCGATTTGCAGATTATCAGCGAAATGATGTCTAATGCTGAGATCTCTTACGCCGACCTGGGGAAGAAATTATTCGTTTCCGGCGGTACCATCCACGTGAGAATGAAGAAATTGCAAGAACTGGGTGTAGTTAAAGGTACTAAATTACATGTAGATTTAAAAATGATCGGCTATGATGTGATCGCTTTTATTGGGATTTACCTCGAAAAGAGCTCCATGTATGATACGGTTGCCAAAGAATTAAGAAAAATACCCGAAATGGTACGTCTTAATTATACTACAGGCAGTTATAGCATGTTTGCGGAAATTATCTGTAAAGATATTACCCAGCTTCGCCGTATCCTCCATGATGAACTACAGAAAATCAAAGGTATTGAAAGGACGGAAACCCTGATTTCCCTCGAAGAGAGCTTCTACAGAACAATTAACGTGGTGGAATAGTTTTTTAAGGATGAAGGAGCCGGCCCCTGTTGCTTTTTCATGCTTAATCATTAAATTCCACTATGGTTACACCAGAAATTGCCGACAAAATTCAGCGGTTGGAAGAAAAGTATGCCGCCATGGGGCAGAATCTGTCATCCTATCTCGATGGCCTTCTGTACGCGGACTACCTCACCTACTGGGATTATATTCAGCTGGATGTGTTGCTCAACCTGCAACACCCACGCACGCCGATTCCTGATGAAAGAATTTTCATTATTTATCACCAGATCACGGAACTGTACTTTAAGTTATCGCTGCAGGCTATCGAACAAATCAGCCTGGCGCCCGTACTGTCAGCTGAAATTTTTATCACCCAGCTAAAAAGGATCAACAACTACTTCCATAGTCTCATTAACTCATTTGAAATAATGGTGGATGGGATGGATAAGGAACAGTTTCTGCAATTCCGCATGGCGCTTTTGCCTGCCAGCGGCTTTCAGAGCGGACAATTCCGCATGATCGAAATTTGCTCTACCAGGTTAAATAACCTGGTATATGAAGCGATGCGGCCCGGAATGGAGCACCTGGAGCTGAAAGACGTGCTCGACAACATTTACTGGAGAAGCGGCGCCACAGAACTGGCTACGGGGAAAAAAACGCTGACCCTGCGCCAGTTTGAGCTGAAATACATGGATACCTTCCTGCAGATGGCCACCCGTTACAAAGACACTAATATACAGGCCCGTTATCAGCAGTTAACACCGGAAGAACAGGCTGAGGTAATCCCCCTGTTAAAGGAATACGACCTGAATATCAATGTGCGATGGCCTTTGATGCATTATAAATCTGCTGTAAGATACCTGCACAAAAAACCGGAAGATATCGCCGCTACCGGTGGTACCAACTGGCAACAATACCTGCCTCCAAAAAATAAACGCATTGTCTTTTTCCCGGAACTATGGACAGAAGAAGAGTTCAATAACTGGGGAAAACTGGCCATGGGCGAGTAACCTAAATCTGCTGCGTTGTAAATCTTCTTATATAATATGCCAATAACGGTACATCTGCTTTTTCCAGCGGATGTGCTGTATCCGGCATAATGGTTAGTTGAGCCAGCGGCAGGGCTTTGTAGACCTCTATTGTTTCCTGGAAGGATACCATGTTGTCGCGGTCGCCCATCATAAGCATACAGGGGGTAACAATCCGGGCATAATCGTCCTGTTTCAGCAAAGACTGATGTCCCAGTTCCTCAATCAGCTGGGCAGTACGGTTGACCACGGTTTTCCAGTCGCCCGCGGTATGCCTTTGCTCCAGCACCCGGGCAAAAGCAGGAACTTTCTCTTCAATCAGGGCCGGGTTCAGTTGTTTCACCTCCTTGCTGGCAGTAGCTTCATTCCAGTTATATTTGGTGGCGAGGGTAATGATCCGTCCTGTTTTTTCGGGGTAATGACGGGCCAGGTACATCGCTACATAGCCGCCCATGCTGTATCCGAAAATATGTACGAAATCAAGTTGCCGGCTTTCGAGATAGGAGAGCACCTCCGCTGCAAATACCTGGATACTGAAGCCCTGTTCTGAAAATGGTACATCTCCATGCCCGCTGAAGTTAAGCTGGTGTACCTCGTAATGGTCCGAAAGTGCGGCTGCCAGCGGCTGAAATTGAGAAGCGGCGCCAAGGGCGCCATGTAAAAAAAGTATGGGGAGTTTATTAGTTTGCATTGACTAAAACTAGCATAAACATTTTGGAATAAAAAGCAGAAAGCGGCTTTTTGCTTTATCCTTTCTGCTTTGTGCCCATAATAAAATGTTCCCATATTTTTTTATTATGTTTGCATAGATGTTGCCGATTAATTTTCTTCACTTAAGATGTCCCATCATCAAATCATGTTTTTTTAAATACTAGTAATGGAATACAATACCACGCGTAATTACCTGATAATGAAGGAATATGGCAGGAATATCCAGAAAATGGTGGAATACCTGGTAACCATAGAAGACGACGATGAGCGCCAGCGTAATGCTATGGCTGTGATTGAACTCATGGGTACGCTGAATCCGCATTTACGTAATGTGGAAGACTTCAGGCATAAATTATGGGACCATATTTTTAATATTTCCGGTTTTACCCTGAAAGTGGAATCACCTTACCCGATTCCTACCATAGAGAAGCTGAGAGCGAAACCCGATAAACTTTCCTATCCAAAAAAATATCCCAGGAACCGCCACTTTGGTAAAAACCTGGAGATGATCATAGACAAAGCCCTGCACGAAGAAAATCCTGAGAAGAAAGAAGGATTTACCCAGTGTATCGGGAATTACATGAAACTGGCTTATACCAACTGGCACAAGGAAAGTGTACACGACGACGCTATCAAGGCGGAGTTGCTGGCCATTACCAATAACCAGCTGGAATACCATCCGGGCCACACTGCACATGTAGCCAGTCCTGCCGGTTTCGGCGGAGGCGCCGGCGGCAATGTAGCCGGAGGCGGAGAACAATTCCGTTCCAGTAACAAACGCAAAAACTTCCAGCAGAACAAATTCAAAAGCAGCAACAACAGCGGCGGCGGAGGCAAAAGCAGAGATAATAACAATAAGCACAATAACAAATACAACAAAAACAGGAACAAGTGAGTAGTGCTTTTGAAGTAAGAGGCGGCAACCGCTTAAAGGGGGAAATTATACCCCAGGGTGCCAAAAACGAAGCTTTACAGATCATCAGTGCAGTGATGTTAACCCCTGAAAAGGTGACCATCAACAATATTCCGGATATCGTAGATGTTAATCTGCTGATAGAGTTGTTAGGAGATGCAGGTGTAAAAATTAATCGTATCAGTCGCGATGTCTGCGAGTTTCAGGCCGATGCAGTGGACCTGAAATACCTCGAGAGTCCCGAATTCAAGAAAAAATCAGGCAAGCTGCGAGGTTCAGTAATGATTGCCGGTCCCCTGTTAGCCAGGTTCGGACGGGCTTTTATTCCTAAACCCGGTGGCGATAAAATAGGCCGGCGCAGGCTGGACACTCATATCATCGGTTTCGAGAAACTGGGCGCCCGCTTTGTATACGATGCCGACGATAACTATTTCCGGCTGGAAACTGCCGGGGGGCTCAAAGGCACCTATATGCTGCTCGATGAACCCAGCGTTACCGGTACTGCCAACATCGTGATGGCAGCGGTCCTCGCTGAAGGAACTACTACCATTTACAATGCTGCCTGCGAACCTTACCTGCAGCAGCTTTGCAAAATGCTGAACCGCATGGGCGCACGCATCGGCGGGGTAGGATCCAACCTCCTTACTATTGAAGGTGTGAAAGAACTCGGTGGCTGCGAACATACCATGCTGCCGGATATGATTGAAATCGGCTCTTTTATTGGTCTTGCTGCCATGACGCAGAGTGAGATCACCATTAAAAATGCCGGTGTCGACAACCTGGGTATTATCCCGGAAAAATTCCGCCAGCTGGGTATCCAGATGGAAATCAGGGGAAATGATATCTATATCCCTTCCCAGGATTCGTACGAAATCCAGACTTTCCTGGATGGTTCTATCCTGACCATTTCGGATCATCCCTGGCCGGGCTTTACTCCCGATCTGCTGAGCATCGTGCTGGTAGTAGCTACACAGGCCAAAGGCAGTGTGATGATTCATCAGAAGATGTTTGAAAGCCGCCTGTTTTTCGTTGATAAACTGATAGACATGGGTGCACAGATCGTTTTATGCGATCCGCACCGCGCTGTAGTTATCGGTTTGGGCCGGCAGCATGCATTGCGCGGTATCACCATGTCATCGCCGGATATCCGTGCCGGTGTGTCTCTCCTGATTGCCGCGCTCAGCGCAGAAGGAAAGAGCACTATTCAGAATATAGACCAGATTGATCGTGGCTACCAGTATATTGACGAAAGGTTAAGAAAACTCGGTGCAGACATCAAAAGAATATAGCAACACAGAAGATTAAGATATTATCAGCTTCGCTGCATTCCCTAATAGCTAATGGCCAAAAGCTAACAGCTAAATCGCTCCACCCAAATACCAGCAAAAATTTTTACTGGTTTTTGGGTGTTGCATTTGGAGTAATCAGTAACATTGATTTCAACATCATAATGGAAAAAAAGATCATCATCGTTACCGCGCCTTCCGGCGCCGGCAAAACCACCATCGTAAAAAAACTACTGGCCACCATGCCGGTATTATCCTTTTCTATTTCCGCCAGTACCCGTACTCCGCGTGCCAGTGAAGTAGATGGGAAGGATTACTATTTTCTGTCGTCCGAAGAATTTCACCGGAAAATAGATGAACACGCCTTTGCAGAATACGAAATGGTGTACGCCGGTAAGTACTATGGTACCTTGAAAAGTGAACTGGAGCGTATCTGGAGCAATGAACAGATCCCCATGGTGGATATTGATGTGAAAGGTGCATTATCTATCAAAGAAAAGTACCACAACAACGCACTGACAATTTTCATACAGCCGCCCTCGTTAGACGCACTCCGGGAACGACTCAGTGAAAGAGGAACGGAAACACAGGCTTCCCTCGATGAACGCCTCGCCAAAGCCCGCTACGAGCTGTCTTTCTCCCATGAATTTGATGAAATTGTGGTAAATGATGAACTGGAGAAGGCTTATGGGGAAGTAAAAAAGCTGGTGACAGATTTTTTAAATATAAAATAGTCGTTTGATTGTTGGTTTTCCTAATTCAGTATTTTTGTTAGGATGGACGGATACACTATAATTATTTTGATTTTCCTGGTACTGCTGGCCGGTTTCTTTTCTGGTATAGAAGCGGCATTTGCCAATGTTAATAAACTTAGCATTGAGCTTAAAAAGAAGCAGGGCCGGGCTACTGGTAAAATATTAGCCAGTTTGAATGAAAACCCCAGTCGCTTCCTGGCTACCAGCCTGGTCGGATTTACGATCACTGTGGTCATTTATGGTATCATGGTGGCAGGATTTTTCCAGCCGGCATGGGATTCATTGACAAAGCAACAGTCAGAGGCCGCTGGTATGCAGCCCCTGGTGATCCTGCTGGAGGTAATCCTGGCTACGCTGATCATGTTGTTCCTGGGATTCTTTATACCCAGGGCGATATTCAGGTCCAGACCGGAAGCATTGCTCGGCTTTTTTGCCCTGCCTATTTCCCTGATCGCAAAACCGCTGTACGTAATCGGTAATGTACTCGTATCAATATCCGAGTGGATGCTGAAGTATCTGTTCAATGTTCGGCTGGTGGAAAGCGACGAATCCTTTACCCGCGTGGATGTGGAGCATTTTATCAGGCAATCTCAGCAACACCTTGGTGAAAACAACCAGGAGCTGAATACCGAATTGTTTGAAAATGCACTATCACTCGCCCATGTAAAGATCCGCGGCTGCCTGATTCCCCGCAAGGAAATAGAAGCGCTGGAAATACACCGCCCAATTGGCGATGCGAAGAAAAAATTCATGGAAACAAAACTGTCAAAGATTGTTATCTATGAAGGCTCCATCGACAATATCCTCGGTTATATTCATCAGTTGGATATGTTCAAGGACCCAAAGGAAATCAGCAGCATCATTCATCCCATATTAGCAGTGCCTGAAACTATGAGCGCAATAGACCTGCTCAGCAAATTCAATAAGGAACGAAAAAGTATCGCATGGGTGGTTGATGAATTTGGCGGTACAGCAGGTATTGTCACCATCGAAGATGTTCTCGAGGAAATATTCGGAGATATAAAGGATGAACATGATGAAGAAGAGTTTGTAGAAAAGCAGATCGCAGAAAAAGAATATATTTTTTCAGGAAGATTAGAGCTTGATTACTTGAATGAAAGGTATGGTTTGGATTTTCCGGAAGATGAAAGTGAAACGTTATCGGGCTATATAATCAACCATCATGAGACCATTCCCAAGATCAAGGAACGCATTATAATTGATGATTATGAGTTTGATATTCTGAATGTTACGGATACCAGGATCGAAATGGTGAAGATGAAGATGTTAATATAGACATGCCCGTTAATCAGGTTGATTTATCAGATATTAATATGATATAATTTTTTCTATAATGTGTGGATTAACCATACAATAACAATTTTGCTAAAACGTTTTTAAAAAAAGTAGTAGGAATTTAACACGGATTGTATACATTTGCTCCAGATGATGTAACACAATGATTTGATTTTTGTTAAAAGGTTGTAAAAAAAGTGTTCCAACATTGATAATAAAATAATTCTTGTTATTTTTGTATTACAAAATAAAACGCAACCAGGGATTCTTACTTATTCTGAACGCTTGCCATCAATTAGGTAAGTAGTATAACTGGAAGCTAAAGACATTCTCGAATTCAACTTTTTTGGGGTTAACAAACAATGGATGAAAGGCCGGCTCTTGATTCTTCTCGGGCTGGCTCTTTTTTTGTACTACCCGCTTCCTTTCTTTTCTTTTATTCTCCCTTTTGTTTACCGGAACTTTCTTTTTTACGTACTTGCTTTCTTCAGAACACCCAACTACTTAAAGCAGCATTAAAATAAGGTGACTTTATACATGGCTTACTGTAATTTGTAGTATTCAACTGCTATATTTGTGATCCTTAACCGGAAACTGTATTCAACATCGTTCGACCGTATAAAGTATGTTAAAGAAATTATTTGAAAATAATGAGGATAAGGCAGAGATGTCTTTTTTCGACCACCTGGAAGACCTAAGGTGGCACCTCGTCAGGTCGGCCCTGGCACTTGTGGCATTTAGCATATTTGGCTTCGTGTATACACAGGAAATTCTTGACAATGTTATTTTCGGACCCACCAACGCAGATTTTCCTTCCTATGTGGTGCTTTGTAAATTAGGACACTGGGTAGGCCTCGGAAATCAGCTTTGTATTACGCCTGTAAAGGTGCAGTTTCTGAACTACAAGATGGTGGGACAGATCATGCTGCAATTTAAACTGGCCTTCATCATCGGTTTTATTTGTGCCTTCCCGTACATTTTCTGGGAGTTCTGGCGCTTTGTAAAGCCTGCATTGAAGGAAAAGGAGCTGAAAGGGGCAAGAGGCGTTATTTTCTGGGTTTCCTTTCAATTTTTCCTCGGAATATGTTTTGCCTACTTCCTGATGGCGCCTTTTACCATCAACTTCCTCGCATCCTATACAGTAACAGCCAAGGCGGTTAACCAGTTTTTTATAGATGATTACTTTGACCTGATGACACAGATCGTACTGGGTATGGGACTGTTGTTTGAATTGCCCATCCTGGTATTTTTCCTCACCAAATTAGGGATACTCACCCCGGATTTCCTCCGTTCCTACAGACGACACGCGATTGTGGTGATCCTGATCCTGGCAGCTATTATTACGCCCCCCGATCTGGTAGACCAGCTGATCGTATTTGTGCCGTTATACTGTCTTTATGAAATCAGTATCTTTATATCGAAAAAGGCGCTGAAAGATCGCGAAGACAAGATGGCAAAGACTGAAGTTGAAGAGTGGTCGTAATTATCTCTAATCTGTAAACACGTAATTGAAATGGAAAATATTGCATTTAATCTTACACTGCCTGTAGCTATTGGCTCAGATCACGCAGGGTTTGAGTATAAGGAAGAAGTAATTTCTTACCTGGAATCAAAAGGGCTGCAGGTAAAAGATTATGGCACCCATTCCAAGGATTCTGTGGACTACCCTGACTATGCACACCCTGTATCTACTGCTGTTGAAAGAGGCCAGGCTGCTTTTGGTGTCCTGGTTTGTGGAAGTGCTAACGGTGTGGCTATTACAGCCAACAAACACCAGGGCATCCGTGCCGCTATTTGCTGGGGGGAAGAACTGGCAAGATTGGCCCGTTCCCACAACAATGCAAACGTACTGTGTATACCCGCCCGCTTTGTAGATATTCCTGTAGCTACGCAGATGGTGGAAATGTTTATAGGTACCCCGTTTGAAGGTGGCCGCCATCAGGACAGGGTACGTAAGATGGCCTGCCTGTAATGGTTTAAAGCCACATATCACTTTTTACTGTAACGAATACATGGAAATGTAGTAATATTAAAGAGCCGGCTATCAACCGGCTCTTTTTTTATTAAAGGTTGTGTGACCTGTCCAATTAAAAAATGCTCCATGAGAGTTCCTGTTATTTTCATTTGTTTGCTCCTCGTTAACGCCGCACAGGCACAGGTGAAAACAACAAATAATGTCCCTGTGGAAAATAAATCCGCAGCGGTAAAGTATGGCGAGACCATCACGTCTGCAGCTGTGAGTAAGCAATTGCACATCATTGCCGGAGCAGGTATGGAAGGAAGGGAAACAGCTACCGCAGGACAGGAAAAAGCAGCAGCGTATATTATCAGTCAGTTTAAAGCCGCCGGCCTGCAACCCGGTGTTGATGGTAAATGGGAGCAGTATTATCCATTGTATGCCGACAGTTTACTGAACAGTACGATCACTGTAAAGGAAAAAACATATTTATACGGAAAAGATTTTTTGTCGGACCTGCGCAACGGGGTAGCACAGGACCTTAGTGCCACACAGGTGGTATACGCAGACATGGGCATCGTTAACGCCGCGCAGGACGACTATCGTCAACAGGATGTAACTGGAAAAGTGGTCATGATCCGTGATGTGGTAAAGAAAGGAATGCATCGCGATAAAAGTAACCTGGAAGATAAAATAAAGGCGGCTCATGATAAAGGCGTAGCAGCTATCCTGGTAATATCCCCTTCTGCCGGTCGCTTCAGCGCGTTAAACCAGCAAAAACTCAGGACAACCGGGCTTTACTGGCAAAAAGATACAACGGCACGCCCTAACGTATACTTTATCACGCCCGCGCTGGCATCTGCCATCATGGGCATTGAAAACAGTGAAGCGCTGCTGGAGGACCTGGATAATGGAAAAAAGGTCCCGGCCCTGATCAATACCGATATCCATATTGTGTTTGAAAAAGCAGCTACCATCCTCCATCCCTCCAATGTACTGGCCTACCTGGAAGGTACCGATAAAAAAGACGAAGTCGTTTTCGTGACCGCACACTACGACCATCTTGGAAAAGAGGATGATAAGATCTATTACGGCGCCGATGATGATGGATCCGGTACCAGCGCCGTTATAGAGATTGCCGCTGCTTTTGCCAGGGCTAAAAAGGCAGGTAACGGGCCTCGCAGGAGTATGGTATTTATGACCGTATCCGGCGAAGAGAAGGGCTTACTGGGATCCAGGTATTATACGGAACACCCGGTTTATCCACTGGAACGTACAGTAGCAGACCTCAATATTGATATGATCGGGCGTATTGATCCGGCTCATGAAAAAGATACCAATTACCTGTACATTATCGGCGATAATAAACTCAGCTCAGAGTTGCGGCCCATCAATGAAAAGGCAAACAATACCTATACGCAGCTCAAGCTGGATTATAAATACAACGACCCCAACGACCCGGAAGGTTTCTATTACCGCTCCGATCACTACATGTTTGCCCAGCACGGCATTCCCATCATCTTCTATTTCAATGGTACACATGCTGATTATCATGCCCATACGGACACCGTGGAGAAGATCAGCTACGAACTGCTGGCCAAACGTGCCCGCCTCGTTTTTTATACCGCCTGGGATATCGCCAACCGCGATCGTAAACTGGTGGTGGATCGACACGAAAGATAAAGATGTCTGCAGTACCCGTAATCAGGCTTAATCCCCTGCCATACCGGCTTTACAGCCAGTAAAAACGTTTTTGTTTATTTTAACAAAATTTTTTAAATTGTGTATAGGGTCTTTGTCCTTTTAACCATACATAATTTTTTTTATTTGTAGAATCGGTGAATGTAGGGATCAGTTAGTTAGTAAGTGTTAGCAAGTCGTTTTTTGAGAGTCGGGCTTCCCCAATTAAACATTTTTAACTAACCTGTTGTTGTTCAATCGGTATTTATAGGATCATGCGGTTATTTTTTCATCGGCAATGAGCAATCATGCCTGTTTTCCGCTTTCTGTAACCATATAAATGTACCATATGAAAACACCTGCCACCTTTTCTATAAGAAAACACTATTCTGCAAGGAGAGTTTCCCTGCGTCCTATTGACCGATGTTGTGACAGAAAACACCTGAGTTACATGCATTTTTAGAACCTAGTTTTTATATATAGTCCTGGTTGTTCAGAATGTTGAAAAACGGAAACGCAATTACACGCGGTGGCAAAATCCTGCCATGATATTTAGCTACGCTTTGTGAAACCTTAAAATGAGAATGCATGGATAATTTTTATAGCGCTTACTGGTGGATCTTTTTGTTAAGAGGGATTTTTGCCCTGGTATTGGGGGTACTGGCCGTTGGTTGGCCCGGTGTCACCTTTGCCACCCTGATTGTTTTCCTTGGAGCCTACCTGTTTATAGCCGGCTTGTTTGCTGTCATCGGCGCCATTGCTGCCCGTAAAACAAACGAAAACTGGGGTATTTTCTTATTTTCTGGTCTGCTGGGCGTTATATTAGGCATCCTTACCTTTTACAATCCGTTTGCTACCGGCGCGGCACTCATTTACCTGATAGCTTTCTGGGCCATGGTGGCCGGCCTGTTTGAACTGATTGTTGCCATCAGGCTGAGAAAAGTGATTACCGGCGAAGGCTGGTACATTGCCGGCGGTTTGCTGACGATTATTTTCGGTATTATCCTGGTCTCCAACCCCGTAGCTGCCGCAGTAACGCTTACATGGATGTTTGGCATATATGCCATTGTAACCGGTATTATGTTGATATCGTTGTCATTCAGACTGCGCAGCAGGCATTGAACAATAGCTGAAACTAAAGATGGGTACCTGTTCACTATTTAAAAATACCCCATATGCAAGCTTATTCTTTAACTAAAAACTATTCCTTATGATTACCATAACACCTGGTTAAGGCACCTGTATCTGCCGAATTTCAGGGTGTTGATACCTCCCTGTCTGATAAGGCTTTACAGGTGCCGGCAGTACCCGCCGGAAGGAGAGCCGGTGGCATACCATTACTGTCAACCTTATTCTCCCGGCCCCCAAAAGGCTGTTGCCGTAGCTAATTGTGAATAACTTAAAGTTAACCGTTATGTCATCCACCGAATTCAATAATCTGTTACTAGGAAATGCCGATTTTCTGCGGCCATACGCAGTGACCCTGACCAAAGATTCAGAATCAGCCAAGGATCTTTACCAGGAAACATTGTTCAGAGCACTGTCGAACCGTGAGAAATATCTCGCAGGTACCAATATCAGGGCCTGGTTGTATACGATCATGCGAAATATCTTTATCAACAACTACCGCCGCGGTAACCGGCAGTACCGCTTGCTCGATAATGCCGTAGGAGATTACCTGTTGAGTCATCAGCCCTCTGCTATCGGAAATTTCGCAGAATCAGACCTGCGGGTAAAAGATGTACAAATGGCGGTATATAACCTGCCTGTCATCTTCAAACAGCCATTCCTGCTGTATTTTGAAGGCTATAAGTATTATGAAATTGCAGCGATCCTGAATGAACCGTTGGGAACAGTGAAAAGCCGTATCCATTTTGCCCGTAAAATGTTGAAAACCCGTATCACGAGACACTGATGCACCGTATTGAGTAAAATAACCCGGTCAAGTCGGGCTTCGGGTAACTGAAGTCTGCAAACCCTCAGCACAACACACCGTCAGCTGCTGCTAATACTATGATTACCCGGTAGTAAGCTAAAGATTGTTTAATTATGAGATGTACTGTTATCTGTTCACTATCTGCAGATAAGTGGTATCCCAGCTGTATGCCTGTTTGCGGACTTCGGTAACCCGGTCCCTGAAAAATACCATGAATTATTCCCCCGATTCTCCCTATAACACACAATTCTTTGTTAAATAACCATTTATTATTAAGGAATTTGTACAATTACCGGTTTTAAACCGTTATTTAGCAGTGAACTAATCAAAACTCTTCCGGATCCTGCTATGGTCTGTGTCCCGGATCCAACAATGCTTATATGGCGAAAGTAACCTTCAACAACAAGAATGCTATGTTCTTTCCTGCGCTGAAATCGGCTGTGGAAGAGTATTTCAAATCAAACAACATTAAAAAAACGGGTAACTGGAAGTTATATATTAAAACAGCAATCCTGCTCCCGGTGGCAGTGGCTTTGTATGTTTCGGTATTGTTTATATCTATGCCGGCTGCTATCTCGGTAACTTTATGCGCCATACTGGGCTTTATACTGGCAAGTATCGGCTTTAATGTAATGCATGACGCCTGTCATGGCAGTTATTCTACCAACAACCGGGTAAATGATACCCTGGGTCTTACCCTCAATGCCCTGGGTGGTAATGCCTTCATCTGGAAACAGAAGCACAATATTATTCACCATACCTACACCAATGTGGATGGTTTGGACGACGATATCGCAAAAAGCCCGCTGATGCGGCAATGCAGCTCCCAGAAATGGGTGCCTATGCACCGGATCCAGCATATTTACGTAGTACTGATATATGCTATTTCTTCTTTTGCCTGGGTATTTATCATGGATTTTGTAAAATACCTGAGCCGTAAAGTATATACCACTCCGCTGCAACCCATGAAATTAACGGATCACATGGTATTCTGGGGCAGCAAAGTATTATACGTTGTGTTTTATATCGCCCTGCCGATTGTACTCGTTGGCTGGCAGGCCTGGGCCATTGGGTTCACGGTTATGCACCTGGTAATGGGCTTTACCCTCGCCATCGTGTTCCAGCTGGCACATGTAGTGGAAGAAACCGAATTTGAAGCAGTGGGCCAGGATGCACGGGTCATCGAAAACGAATGGGCCATCCACCAGATTAAAACCACCGCCAATTTTGCACCTGGCCACAAACTGATTTCATGGTTTGTAGGCGGGCTGAATTACCAGGTAGAACATCACCTGTTTCCCCGCATCAGCCATGTGCATTATCCTGCGCTCAGCAAAATAGTAGCGGCCAAATGCGCCGAACATAACCTGACTTACAACTGTATCCCTACCATGCAGGGAGCCGTAGTATCGCATTTCCGGTTTATGAAGGCATTAGGCGCAAAACCCTGAGTGGATCTTGTCTTTATCAGGATTAACCCGATTTAGAAGATTTTTTTATAAGATTAAAAAGATTAGCGAAGATAAAAGTGGATATCCGCTTCTGTCTTCGCTAATCTTTTTAAAATCGGAAATGTAATCTTCAAATCATCAAAATCAGTCTAATCCTGATAAAGACAAAATCCGTACTTTTACACCCTTCTGTAATACTCATCTTACTACAAAATAAAATATAAACAGCAGTCGTGATGAAGGCAAATTATTTAGACGAGCTTAACGAACAACAGCGGGAAGCAGTAATACATATCAACGGCCCAATAATGATTGTAGCAGGCGCCGGTTCGGGAAAAACCAAGGTGCTCACCACCCGTATAGCGCACCTGATGCGGAATGGTGTAGATGCGTTTAATATTTTATCACTCACCTTTACCAATAAGGCGGCCCGTGAAATGAAGGAACGTGTGGAAAAGATCCTCGGTGGCAGCGAAGCCCGTAATCTCTACATCGGTACCTTTCACTCCGTTTTTGCCCGCCTGCTTCGTGGTGAAGCCCATCGCCTCGGCTATCCGAACGATTTTACCATTTATGATACCGACGATGCCAAAAGCGTTATCAAAACAATTATCAACGAGCTAAATCTCGATGATAAACATTATAAACCCAACTTCGTATACAACCGCATCTCCGCTGCCAAAAACAGCCTGATGGGGCCGGAAGAATACCAGATGGACAACCTGGTACAACAGGAAGATATGCGCGCCAACAGGCCGCTGATCGGTAAGATCTACGACATGTACGCCAAACGCACATTCAAGAACGGCGCTATGGACTTCGACGACCTGCTGTTCAAAATGTTTGTACTGCTCAAAACATTCCCGGAAGTATTGCATAAATACCAGCACAAATTCAAGTATATCATGATCGATGAGTACCAGGATACCAACCCTGCGCAGTACGAAATCATCAAATTACTGGGTGCCGTAAATGAAAATATTTGTGTAGTGGGAGATGATGCGCAAAGTATCTACTCCTTCCGCGGAGCTACTATAGAAAATATCCTCCAGTTTGAAAAGGATTATGATGATGTGAAAGTGGTGAAACTGGAACAAAACTACCGGAGCACCAAATCAATCCTTAATGTAGCCAACGAAGTAATCGCGCATAACAAAGGGCAAATTGAAAAAAATCTCTGGACCGATAATACCGAAGGCGATACCATTAAACTGGTACGCACCATGACGGATAATGAGGAAGGTAAGTTTGTGGCAGATACCATCGCAGAACAGAAACTGCGAAACCACTACGACAACCGCGATTTTGTGATCCTCTACCGTACCAACGCCCAGAGCCGCTCCTTCGAGGAAAGCCTGCGCCGTAAAGCCATTCCCTACCGCATCTTTGGTGGCTTGTCGTTCTACCAGCGTAAGGAAATCAAGGACTTTGTTGCCTATCTCCGCGTTACCATGAATACCCGTGATGAGGAAAGCCTGAAAAGGATCGTCAACTACCCGGTGCGTGGTATCGGTAAAACCACTATCGACAAAACCATTGTGCTCAGCAATGACCATAATATCACTATGTGGGAAGTGCTGGAAAGAGCCAGGGAGTTTGGTTTCAAAGGAGGCACGGTAGAAGCGATCGAAGCCTTTGTTATCATGATCAAAAGCTTCCAGGCACTGCTTTCCAACCACAACGCATATGATGTGGCGGTAGCCGTAGGTAAATCCACCAACCTGGTAAAGGAACTATTCAACGATAAAACTACGGAGGGGCTTGCCCGTTATGAGAACGTGCAGGAATTACTGAACTCCATCAAAGAGTTCACAGAAACCCCCGATGAGGAAGGAGAACTGCTCGACAAAAGCATGGGCTCCTATCTGCAGCAAATTACCCTGCTGACTGATGCAGACCAGGGTACTGACGAAAACAGCGATGTGGTGAAACTGATGACCATCCACGCGGCAAAAGGACTGGAGTTCCCGGTGGTATTCACCGTTGGACTCGAAGAAACCCTTTTCCCCAGCGGCATGTCTATCAATACCCGTGAGGAACTGGAAGAAGAAAGACGCCTGTTTTATGTAGCCATTACCCGTGCAAAAGCGCGTTTATGGCTCACCTATGCCAATAGCCGCTACCGCTTTGGCAACCTGGTGCAAAATGAGCCGAGCCGCTTCCTGGAAGAAATGCCGGAGAAGTTTATAGACCGCAGCTATGCCGGCGGCGGCAGTGTACGCAACGCTTTTGGCGGTGGCAATACTTCCGGCTGGAGTAACAGTAACAATATGTTTGACCGGATGCAGAAGAAAACACCGGCCCAGCAATCGCAGCCGGCAGCTCAGAAACCAGCGGCCAAGCCCACTTTTTCTGCCGCCACTACGCACGTGCCTTCAGAAAACTTTACTCCCGACGACCCGGCCGGTATGGAACCAGGTATGCAGGTGGAGCACCAGAAATTCGGTTTTGGCACCATTGCCGCTATGGAAGGCGCGCCCAACAACAGGATCGCCACCATCTTGTTCCCTAAGGGAGGCGGCGAAAAGAAGATCATGCTGAACTACGCCAAGCTAAGGATAGTAAGATGATCCGGCTTTTAGCTATTGGGGGCTGACTTTTAGTATAAAGCAGCCGCAGAAGCAGGTAGAAGATTTTTATTAAAGGCAAACAGCTACAAAAAGCAACAGCGAAATGCTCACCGCTATTCAAAAACTCCGGCAGTTTTGTGCCTACCAGGAACGGAGCCACCAGGAAACGAAATATAAATGCCTGGAGCTCGGATTGAGGGGGCAGGAAGTAGACGAAGCCATTGCAGAGTTGATAGCAGACAATTTCCTCAACGAAGAACGGTTTGCCAAAGCCTATGCCGGTGGCAAATTCCGGATCAAACAATGGGGCAGGAAGAAAATCCTGATGGAACTGAAGCAGAAACAGGTATCTGCCTACTGCATCAAAAAGGGGATGGAGGAGATTGATGAAGATGACTATGCAACGGTGCTGCTAAAGCTCACAGAAAAGAAATACCAGTCGCTGAAAGGAGAAATTCTGATGAAGCGGAAATATAAAACAATGCAATACCTGCTGCAACGAGGCTTTGAATCCGAGTTAATAAACGATGCGCTTGAACAAATCGCAAATAAGGAGGCCTAAGCAGGCAATAATTTGAAAAGTTTCTAATCAGTCAGGCCGTAATTTTGTGATCACAATAACCGATAATGTCAGATCTGAAAGTAACACTCATACAGTCGCAATTGCACTGGGAAGATAAAGAAGCCAACCTACGCATGTTTGATGAAAAAATCAACAGCATACAGGAAAGAACAGAAGTGGTTATTTTACCCGAAATGTTCAGCACCGGCTTCAGTATGCAGTCGGCACGCCTGGCTGAAACTATGGATGGCAGCGCCGTTCAGTGGATGAAGAAAAAGGCGGCAGAGAAGAATATTATTATCACCGGCAGCCTCATCATCGAAGAAAACGGGCAATACCAGAATCGCCTGGTGTGGATGCTTCCCAACGGCACGTATGGTACTTACGATAAGCGGCACCTATTTGGTTATGCAGGCGAGCAGGATCATTACCAGCCCGGCGATAAACGACTGATTGCACAGGTGAAAGGCTGGAAAATCAATCTGAGCATCTGTTACGACCTGCGTTTCCCGGTATGGGCCCGCAATAACATACAGCCGGATACCAACGAGCCGGCGTACGATGTGCTGATCAATGTTGCCAACTGGCCACAAAGACGTAAAACTGCCTGGACCACACTTTTACAGGCCCGTGCTATTGAAAACCAATGCTATGTGATTGGCGTAAACAGGGTAGGCAACGACGGAAATGACATCTATCATAGCGGTGAGTCCAGCTTGATCGATCCTATGGGTGAAATCATTTACCGCAAATCAGACGACGAAGATATTTTTACGTATACGCTTCAACGTGAACGCCTCAGTGAAGTCAGGAAAAATATTCCTTTCCTCAAAGATGCAGACGCATTTACGATCCTGCCCAAAGGATAGTGTACTGTGGTAATGGTTCACCATAGCCATTCCGCAAAATTTACCCGCTTTATTTAACAGCTAACAGCTAAAGGCTAATAGCTATACAAACATCGCTCATGCTCCTGCAGTCCGTCCATCATGTCGCTATTATTTGTTCAGACTACCTCCGTAGCAAAACATTTTATACCGATGTGCTGGGCCTGGAGGTGATACGTGAAGTATACCGGGAGGAGCGGGATTCCTGGAAGCTGGATCTCGCGCTGGGCAACCAGTACATCATTGAATTATTTTCCTTTCCCGATCCGCCGGCAAGAGTAAGCCATCCTGAAGCAGCCGGATTACGTCACCTGGCATTTGCTGTAGCGGATATCGCCGCTGCAGTGGCTGTGTTGCAGGAAAAAGGCGTAATAACAGAACCCATCCGTATTGATCCCCATACCCAGCAACGATTTACATTTTTTGCAGACCCGGACGGGCTGCCTTTAGAGCTATACGAAGTAAACTCACGTCTGTAAAATTTTAATGTATGTCTGTAACCTACGTCAACGCCAGGATATTTACCGGCGAGGAGATATTGGAAAATCATGCCTTAACTACTGACCAGGGCAAAATAACCAGCATTGCGCCAGCGGCTGAAAAAGCAGCGGCCAGCCGGGAAATTGACCTGAAAGGAGCCCTGCTGGCGCCGGCGTTTATTGATTTACAGATCTATGGCGGTAACGGACAGGTGTTTTCCATGTATCCATCGGTTACCTCACTGGCTGCTACTGTTGCTTACAGCAAAGGCGGCGGCGCTGCCTGGATTATGCCTACCGTGGCTACCATTGCCCCTGAAGTAATGCTGGAAGCCATGAAGGCGGTAAGGGCATACCGGGAACAGGGAGGGGAAGGCGTACTGGGTTTACACCTGGAAGGACCTTTCATCAATCCCGCCAAAAAAGGGGCACATCTCGAACAATATATTCATGCACCAACGCAAGCTGATATAGATTGGATACTGGAAAATGGCAGGGATGTGGTGAAAATTATGACCCTGGCGCCGGAATGTTGCGACCCTGAACTGGTGCGGCAGCTGGAAGCGGCCGGCATTGTGATATTTGCCGGGCATAGTAATGCTACCTACGCCCAGGCCTATACGTCGTTTGATAATGGCATTCACCATGCCACGCATCTTTTTAATGCCATGTCGCCGTTGGAAAGCCGTGCTCCTGGTATTGTAGGCGCTATTTATGATCATCCGAAAGTGGCTGCCAGCATCGTAGCAGATGGGGTACACGTGGATTTTGCATCTATCCGTATCAGTAAAAAAATAATGAAAGACCGCCTGTTTCTTATTACAGATGCGGTGGAGGAAAATAAAGAGGGCGGATATGTATACCTGCGGGAAAAAGACCGCTATGTAAGTGCTACCGGTGTGTTATCCGGCTCCTGTCTTACCATGACAAAGGCTGTCCGCAATTGCGTGGAGCAGGTTGGCATTCCGCTGGAGGAAGCGTTACGTATGGCGTCATTATACCCTGCCCGTGCAATTGGCCGTGAGCAGGCATTGGGCCGTATTGCGGTGGGCTATGATGCCGCGCTGATCGCCATTGCCTCAAACTGGGATACTACAGTATACTGTTAATAGCCCTATCTTCGCAGCATTAATCATACTGTATATCCACATGAGTGCACTAACTCGTTTTTTAAAAAAAGACCGGTATAAAAATCTATTCCTGCTAACCTGGCTGGTGCTGGGCCTTTTACAGGCCTGTTTCTCCGAGTTGTGGGATGACGAAGCTTATTATTGGGTGTATTCGCGTCACCTCGACTGGGGATACTTTGATCACCCGCCAATGATTGCCCTGCTGATCAAAATAGGATACGGTATTTTTCATAATGAGCTGGGGGTAAGACTGCTGATAGTAGTGGTAAATACACTCACCCTGTGGATTACAGCAAGACTGATCGCTTCCAAAGACAATAAACTTTTTTACCTGTTGATAGGCGCCATGGGCGCCATGCAGATAGGGGGCATCCTGGCAGTACCGGATGTGCCGCTGATATTTTTTGCCGCTATTTACTTCTGGGTATACCGCAATTTTGTAAATGAACAAACCTGGAAGAATACCATCCTGCTGGGACTTTCTATGGCGTTGATGTTCTACAGTAAATACCACGGCGTTTTGTTGGTATTCTTTACTGTATTGTCCAACATCAACCTGGCCAAGGTATTCAAGTTCTATGTAGCCTGTATTATAACCACGGTGCTGTTTCTGCCACATATTTACTGGCAGTATACACACGGCTTCCCATCACTTCAATACCACCTGGTAGACCGTAATGCTTCTTCCTATGATATCAGTTACTCCCTCGATTATCTGGGAGGACAGCTGTTATTATTCGGCCCTTTGCTGGGTTGGCTGATATTATACTATGCATTCCGCTGCCCGATACAGAATTCATTTGAGCGGGCGCTTAAATTTTGTGTAATCGGGGTGTTGTCTTTTTTCCTGTTGAGTACTTTCAAAGGCAGGGTGGAGGCCAACTGGACGGTGATGCTCTTTACGCCGGTGGTGATATTGGCACACCAGGCCATTGTAAGAAAAGGCTGGTCGCAGAAATGGCTGCTCTATACGTTGCCGGTTACACTGTTGCTGGTGTTGGTTACGCGGGTATATATGATATGGGATTTTATGCCGGGGGTAGAAATACGGCCCGAAATCCATCATAACAGGGAATGGACGTCGCAGGTGGCCGCCCGGGCCCAGGGAAAGCCGGTAGTGTTTATCAACAGCTATCAGCGGCCATCGAAGTATATGTTTTATACAGGCCAGCTGTCGTACAGCCTTAACAGCCGCTATTCCCGCAGAAGCCAGTACAACTTCTGGGATACGGAAACGGAGTTATGGGGTAAGCCCGTGATGGTGGTTTTTGAACCCGGCATGGGCATTCCTATTACAGACAGCTTAAAAACGGTGCACGGCACCTGGGATTATAACATCCAGTCAGATTATTACTCTTACTCGCTCATACAGTTGAAACCAGCCCTGAAAAGCATTAAGGCTAAACGGGGAGAACATGTAAATGTGATCCTCCAGCCTAATAATGATTATCACCAGCCCATCCGGTTGGACAGGACCAATGAACCCGTACTGGGCTATGGATTTACTGCCGGGGACGAGAGTTTTCCTCCGGTGAAATCTACTATGACATTGGAAAAGGCGGTACTACGCCGGTTAATCAACCTGGAAGTGGTGATGCCGGACACGCCGGGGAAATACCAATTGAAATTCTCTGTATTTGCCGGCGACATGCCGGGCACGCATAATAGCCCGGTCATTCCTGTAGAGGTAGTGAGATAGCTGTTAGCTTTTAGCCATTAGCTTTTAGCAAAAATGCAGCGAAGATGAACATTTGATTATGTGTTCTTCTTCGCTGCATTTTTGCTAAAAGCTAATGGCTGAAAGCTAAAAGCTATTGTTGGAATGCATTCCATCCCTGGGCCACGAGCTTAAATTTGTTGCCGCCTTTGGTATGGATATGGGCGCCTTCGGTAATATCGGTCATGTAGCCAATAACGCTGATTTGCTCATTGAGTACAATTTTATCGTAGTCCTGTTGTTTCATGGTAAACAGCAGTTCGTAGTCTTCGCCGCCACTGAGTGCACAGGCGGTGGGATCGAGACCAAGTTTCAGCGCTATCTCCCTGCTTTCCTGGGCAATCGGGATCTTTTCCTCGTACAATACTACTCCCAGGTTGCTTTGTTTAGCGATGTGGAGTATTTCTGAGCTGAGGCCATCGCTTACGTCCATCATGGAAGTGGGCCGGATGTCTTCCTGTTGGAGGAAGTCGATGATATCTTTACGGGCTTCCGGTTTCAGTTGCCGGCCAATGATATAGGTTTGGTCTTCCAGGTCCGGTTTTACGCCAGGACTTTCCATAAAGATCTTTTTCTCTCTTTCCAACAGGGTGAGGCCCAGATAGGCTGCACCGAGATCGCCGGTAACGCAGAGCAGATCGCCCTTTTCGGCTGTAGATCTTTTCACAAAGGTATCCGGGGTTACTTCGCCGATGGCGGTAACGCTGATAACGAATCCTTTTTGTGAGTTGCTGGTATCGCCACCCACCAGGTCTACGCCATATTTTTCGCAGGCGGCATATACGCCTTCATAAAATTCGTTGAGCGCTTCCAGGGAGAAACGGTTGGAGAAAGCAATGCTCACGGTGATCTGGGTAGGAGTAGCGTTCATCGCGTAGATATCGGACAGGTTTACTACTACCGACTTATACCCCAGGTGTTTCAGGGGGGTATACATCAGGTCAAAATGAATGCCTTCTACCAGCATGTCGGTGCTGATGACCGTTTGTTTACCAAAATGGTCAATAACGGCAGCATCGTCGCCCACACCAAGAACGGTGCTGGCATTTTGTATTTCAATGTTCCTGGTCAGATAGTCGATTAAACCAAATTCTCCCAGGTCCTGTATTTCTGTTCTTTCTTCCATCTTTTATTTACCGTTAACGAGGTCTTGTAATGCACTATGAATATGGCCGTTGGTAGCCAGCAGTTCCTTCTGATAAGGAGAATACCGGTTTCCGGAGAAGTCGGTCACTTTGCCCCCGGCTTCTTCTACGATCAGGAAGCCGGCTGCGGAATCCCATGCCTGCAGGTGATGCTCATAAAACCCGTCGAACCGTCCGCAGGCTACCCAGCAAAGGTCTATGGCTGCAGAGCCGAGGCGGCGTACGGGGATGCCTTGTTTAATGAGATGTTCAAGCACCTGTAACGGGTTGTTGGGCATGTCCTGCCATTTATAGGCAAATCCGGTTACCAGGAAGGAGGTGCCTACATCGGTTTTTTGGGAAACGTGGATAGGTACGCCGTTCAGGGTGGCGCCTTTACCTTTTTCGGCAACAAACAGCTCGTTCATAAACGGGTTGTATACGGCGCCCAGTACTATTTCTCCATCTTGTTCCACACCTATGGATACACAACAAATGGGAATCCCGTTGGCGTAGTTGACAGTGCCGTCAATAGGATCGATGATCCATTTTATGGCGGAGCCGGTCTTCATCTCACCAACTTCTTCACTCAGGATAAAGTGATCTGGATAAGTTTCCCTGATAATGTTGATGATGGCTGTTTCTGATCGCTTATCCACTTCCGTTACCAGGTCGTTAACAGAACTTTTACTGCTCACCTCGAAAGGACCATTGAAATATTGTTGCAGTATTTTTCCGCTGGCTTCAGTAGCTTTGAGTAAAGTTGTTTTTAACATGCCGCAAAGGTAATTACGAATTGCGAATTATGAATTGCGAATTATAGCCTACATCTTTGGATATTTTGTATGTATAGAGGACTTGTTGATAACTCATAACCTGTAATTCAGAATTATCTGTCATCTTATATTCAATATTCCACTTATTTTTGTACTTCAATTAAAGAGAGGGAAAGTTAATGGCCATTATAGGTAATCTTATTTCCAGGTCACTACGCATCAGGAAGAAGTTCACGTTTAAGTTAGGAACACCTCGCCAATACCAGCTGCAGGTGCTGCATCGGTTGCTGGAGAAGGCCAAGGAGACAGAGTTTGGTCGCCACTACCAATTCCAGGACGTGCTGGATAGCCCCAATTTCATCGGACAATACCGTGAAAAAGTACCCGTGCATAACTACACCAAAATGCACAACGAGTGGTGGTATCGTTGCCTTGAGGGCGAGGCTAACGTGAGCTGGCCCGAGAAAATCAAATATTTTGCATTGAGTTCAGGTACTTCGGAGTCTGCCAGCAAGCACATTCCCGTTACCAAAGCGATGCTGAAAACGGTGAAGAAAGTAGGTGTAAAGCAGCTGTATTCTATGGCTAACTTTAACATACCCCCCCGCTCCTTTGAAAAAGGGATCCTGATGTTGGGTGGTACTACTTCATTATACGAGAAGGGCGATTATTACGAGGGAGATATGAGCGGCATTCAGGCCAAAAATATTCCAAAGTGGTTTCGCCGTTTCTACAAGCCGGGAGGCAAAATATCCCGTAAACCCAACTGGGAGCAGCGTATTAAGCTGATTGTGCGGAAGGCCCGCGAATGGGACGTAGGCACCGTGTGTGGCGTACCTGCCTGGGTACAGATTGTACTGGAAGAAATCATCAAGTATCACGGAGTTAAGAATATCCATGAAATATGGCCCAACCTGGCCGTTTATATTCACGGAGGGGTATCCTTTGAGCCGTACCGCGACAGCTTCCAGAAACTGCTGGGTAAGCCTATTGCGTTTATTGAAACATATATGGCTTCCGAAGGATCTTTCGGATTCCAGGCCCGTCCCGGTACCAGGGGTATTAAGCTGGTGCTGAATGCGGGTATCTTTTATGAGTTTATTCCTTTCAACGAGGAAAACTTTGATGCAGAAGGAGAGGTGAAGCCTAATCCTAAATCTTACATGATCAACGAGGTGGTGGAAGACGTGGAATATGCCGTGATGTTGTCTACCTGCGCCGGTGCATGGCGCTATCTGATTGGTGATGTGGTGAAGTTCACTTCTGTAAAAGAACATGAAATTGTGATTGTTGGCCGTACCAAACAGTTCCTTAGTCTTTGCGGGGAACACATGAGTATCGACAACATGAACAAAGCCATTGATAACGTACAAAAGAAGCTGGGTATTACAGTAAGGGAATTTACCGTAGCCGGTTTCCCTTATCAGAACCTGTTTGCACACCGCTGGTATGTGGGCACGGATACACCCGGTGTAAATGCAGAACAAGTGCGTGAAATCATTGATCAAACGCTCAGCGAGGTAAATGATGATTATGCCGTAGAACGCTCTGCAGCACTGAAGGAAGTATTTGTGGAAATATTACCCAACGACGTGTTTATTGATTACCTCCGTTGCAAAGGCAAGGAAGGCGCCATGAACAAGTTTCCACGTGTAATGAAAGGTGAGAAACTAAAAGACTGGGAAAAGTTCCTGGTTGGAAGAACCGTTAAGAATTAAGTAGCACCTGTGACACGGAAATTATAAGCATGATAGCATCAATTGTAGCGGGACTGGGGCTGGGATTATTTCTTTCTTTATCGGTGGGCCCGGTAATATTCGCGATCATAAAATACAGTATTAATAATGGCTTTAAGGCAGGGATCAGTTTCGCACTGGGCGTGTCTTTCAGCGATATTATGTTTGTGTTGACAGGTAACCTGGCCACTTCTTTTATCAGCGACCTGGAAGAATACAAACGTTCCATTGGTGTGGGCGGCGGAATTTTACTGATAGCCATGGGGATTTATGGTCTCTTGTTCAAAAAGGTGAAGATCAGTACTGGTGATGAAAAGCCGGAGATGTTCCGCACGCACGACTATCTTAAAATATGGCTGGCCGGGTTTTTAATGAACACGCTCAACCCGGGTGTCATTATTTTCTGGTTGGGCGTTTGCGTAGCTAACAGTGCTACACCTGCTTCCCACAGGTTTATTATGTATACGGTTTGTTTGGGCCTCGTATTATCGGCAGATATCCTGAAGGTATTTGTGTCTGATAAGATCCGTCATAAGCTTACGCTGACTAACGTAGAGTGGCTCAATCGTATTGCCGGCGTGAGTATGATCATTTTTGGGGTGGTGCTATTGTATAAAGTGCTGTTCGAAGTGGGTGGATTAGGACACTAGTAGAGCATAAAGCCGAAAGGATAAAGCAAAAAGCTATCAAAACGAATGACCAGAGTAGATGGATTAATATCCGCTCTGGTCATTCGTTTTAATAGCTTTTTGCTTTATCCTTTCGGCTTTATGCTATCGTCCAGGTTTCGTTACCAGCCAGCAACTTGTCCAGGTCGCCGGAGCCTTTTTTCTCCAGGGCGTCTGTTAACTGGAACTGCATGATATCCTCGTAAGTAGGGCGGTTAGCCTGATAAAACACGCCAAAAGGACGCGGTAAATGACCTTCAATGCGCACGTCATCAAACATACGGGTCAGCAGCTGAGCCTTATAGAAATCATTTTCATCATGGATCCAGAGGTCGCTTTCAGAGAAATCACCACCCAGTTCTACCGCTACCGGCCTTAAGCCATCCAAACGGATACCTTTGTTTTTCTGGGCGCCAAACACCAACGGCTTGCCTTGTTCAACAAAAATGGTTTCATCCGCTTTACTGCTTTTTTCAGTAAAGGCTTCAAATGCACCATCATTGAAGATGTTACAGTTCTGGTATATTTCCAGGAAAGAAGCGCCTTTGTGTGCGTGGCTGCGTTTCAGCATTTCCTGCAGGTGTTTCGGATCACGGTCCATACTGCGGGCAATAAAAGTAGCGTCTGCACCCAGGGCCAGGGCCATCGGGTTAAACGGATGATCAATACTACCCATAGGAGTAGACTTGGTCACTTTATTTTCTTCTGAAGTAGGAGAGTATTGTCCTTTTGTTAAGCCATAGATCTGGTTGTTAAACAACATGATGTTCACATCAAAATTACGGCGCAGTAAGTGGATGGTATGGTTACCACCAATAGAAAGGCCATCACCGTCGCCGGTAACGATCCAAACACTCAGCTCCGGACGGGTCGCTTTCAGTCCGGATGCAATAGCAGTAGCACGACCGTGGATCGAGTGCATACCATAGGTATTCATATAGTATGGAAAACGCGAAGAACAACCGATGCCGGAAACAATTACAATATTTTCGCGGGGAATCCCCAGGCCAGGCATAATTGTTTGTACCTGCTTAAGTATAGAGTAGTCGCCGCAGCCAGGGCACCAGCGTACTTCCTGGTCCGTTGCAAAGTCTTTTGCCGTTAGGGCTGCCTGCGGAGCTATAGTTGCTGTTGACATTAGTATGAATTAAATATAAACTATGATAGAGTCTGTAAAGTTACGATAGATACCTGTAAATATCAGTTCACTGCGCCTGTAATTCTTCCCAATATTCTGCCGCCCTGCGGGTGTGAGGAATTACAATTGTTCCACCCACGATATTGGCCACTGCAAAGATTTCATACATCTCATCGGTGGTAACACCCTGCTCAAACGCTTTCCCGAGGTGATATTTGATGCAGTCATCACAACGCAATACCATAGAAGCCACCAGGCCCAGCATTTCCTTGGTTTTGGTGCTCAATGCTCCCTCGGCATAAGTGTTGGTATCCAGGTTAAAAAGACGATTGATCACTTTATTCTGTTTGCCCAGTATTACCTCGTTCATCTTAGCCCGATAGTCGTTGAACTCCTGAATCGTATTATTAGCCATATAACTGCTGTTTATGATATTAGTTTGATCGTTTCACATATAAAGCTATGAAAGGATTTACAAATATAGATTAATCTACTGGCTAAGTAGACTATTTGGCCTATAACCTGTATTTATGGATCATAACCAAAAGTTATTGAGAGAGGTTTTTCATGGAAAATAGTCTATTGATATTATAGACTATTTGTATATTGTACAGATAAACCCATTTTAACAACAAGATCTGCATCATTTATGAGTACAACCAACTTTGCCCGTTTGCTGGCGCTCCTGTTATGCGCCGGCGCCACCACCCGGGCGCAGGATAAAAAACTGACCGGATACACAGATGCTGCCGCCACCACCCAACTGCAACTGGAAAGCCAATTCGACAAACAACTGAGTAGTAATCATATAGGGGAAACTATCCGCTCCTTGTCGTCCCATCCGCATCATATTGGCTCAGCCAGAGGTAAAGCTGTGGCAGAAGACATTCTCCAACGTTTCAAAAGTTATGGCTGGGATGCAGAAATAGTCACCTACCAGGTATTATTCCCCACACCCAAGGAAAGGATAGTGGAGCTAACAGGACCGGCTACGTACAAAGCCCTGCTTCAAGAGCCTGCCCTGAAAGAAGATGCTACCTCCGGTCAGGAAGGACAGCTGCCTACCTACAACGCCTGGAGCGCCGATGGCGATGTGGAAGGATCATTGGTATATGTTAATTATGGTCTTCCGGAAGATTATGAATACCTGGAACGTGCCGGCATCAACGTTAAAGGCAAAATAGTGATTGCCAAATACGGCCGCTCCTGGCGGGGAAGCAAGCCCAAAGTAGCCCAGGAACACGGCGCCGCCGGCTGTATTATTTATTCAGATCCCAAAGATGATGGATACTATAACGGTGACGTATATCCGAAAGGCGCTTTCAAAAATGAATATGGTGTGCAACGCGGTTCCGTTATGGACATCGTTATTTATCCGGGTGATCCGCTCACCCCAAACATCGGCGCCACCGCTAATGCGCAGCGGCTCGATCGTTTACAGGCGCCTAACCTGCTGAAAATACCGGTGTTGCCCATCAGCTACCACGATGCCACGCCCTTGCTGGAAGCCCTGGATGGTCCCGTAGCGCCGGAAGAATGGCGCGGTGCGCTGCCTTTTACCTATCATATCGGTGATGGGAAAGCCAAAGTACATCTTAAGCTCTCCTTCGATTGGCAGATACGCCCCTGCTATAACGTGGTTGCGAAAATAAAAGGCAGCGAACAGCCCGACCAATGGGTTATTCGTGGTAATCACCACGATGCCTGGGTAAATGGCGCCGCCGATCCGATCAGCGGTCTGGCCGCCCTCCTGGAAGAAGCCAAAGCCATCGGGGAACTGCATAAACAAGGCTATCGCCCGCGTCGCACCCTGGTGTATTGCGCCTGGGACGGCGAAGAACCCGGATTACTGGGCTCTACCGAATGGGTGGAAGATCACGCCGCAGAACTGCAACAGAAGGCCGTGGTATATATTAACTCAGATAACAACGGCCGCGGTTTCTTCAATGCCAGTGGCTCCCATGCATTGGAAACACTGGTTAATGAAGTAGCCCGCGATATCACCGATCCGCAAACATCTGTCAGCATCCTCGCACGTAAACAGGCTTCGGAAGTACTGAAAGCAGCCACGCCTAAATTGAGGAAAGAGAAGCTCGCCAAACAAGGCATTGCCATCGGTGCCATGGGATCGGGCTCAGACTACTCCTCCTTCTTGCAACACCTGGGCGTGCCCTCCCTGGATCTCGGTTTCGGGGGAGAAGATGCCGGCGGAGAATACCATTCCATTTACGACTCTTACGACGACTACCGGCGTTTTAAAGATCCCGGATTCGACTACGGCGTAACACTGTCAAAAGCCGCAGGCCATACGGCATTGCGTGTAGCCGATGCCGTTAACCTGCCATTTGATTTCCGTAAACTATACGAAACCGTAAACGGCTATGTAAACGAACTCACAGAACTAACCAACAACATGCGTGAAGCCACGGCTATCGACAATCAACTGATCCGCGACCGTAAATACCAGCTCACCACTGATACTGCTAAACACCTGTTGCCGCCCACACCAAAGCCGGAAGTGCCTTACCTGGATTTTTCACCACTTCAAAATGCGCTGACAGGTCTGGATACGGTTACACTGGCCCTGTCTGCCAAAAAAAATCTTTCAGGCGCCGCATTCAACAAGGCCCTGTACCAGGCAGAGCAGCAGCTGTTGAACGAAAAGGGACTACCCGCCCGCTCATGGTATAAGCACACCTTGTATGCCCCCGGATTTTATACCGGCTATGGTGTGAAAACAATCCCTGGTGTAAGGGAGGCCATAGAACAGCGCAGGTGGATGGAAGCGCAGGAGCAGATTGCTGTTGCGGCGGAAGCGATCAAAAGGTTGTCGGGGTATTTGGTTACAGCGGTTAGCCTTTAGCTGTTAGCTTTTAGCAAAAATGCAGCGAATTTTATCTTGCCCAGGATTAGCCTGATTTTGAGGATTTTCAGGATTTTTTCCTTTATGATTTTAAAAAGATTAGCGAAGATAGAAGCGGTAGTTATTTTTTTGATTTTACAAGATTAGCGAAGACAAAAGCAAGTAATATCATCCGCTTCCATCTTCGCTAATCTTTTTAAAATCATAAAGGAAAAAATCCTGAAAATCCTCAAAATCAGGCTAATCCTGGGCAAGATATAAATCCGTACTACCGGCCGGCTGCGGCGGTTGTCAGGTAATCCTTCACACCTTCCACGATCTTTTCGGCAACCTCCTGCTGAAAAGCTGGTTGCAGGATTTTTTCTTCGTCGCCGGGATTACTGAGAAACAAGGTTTCTATCAGGGCATCCGGAAATTCGGTGGGGTTATTCAGGATAAAATTAAAGCCGTCGTTATTCCCGAAGTCATGGAGACCAGTCTCCAGCAAACGTTCATGGATGGCGGCGTTGAGCGGCTCACAGAAGGGATGTTTATAATAGGTGGCGGTGCCATATACATCTACCGGATTTACCGAAGAGTTGAAGTGGATATTGAGCAACAGATCGGGATTGGCTCTGCGGAAGAAGGAGAGCCGGTCTTCGTTGGCTACAAATTTTTCTGTATAGCGCGACATGATCACAGTGCCGCCTTCTTTTTCCAGTAGTGCTTTCACGAGCATGGAGAGCTGCAGGGTCATTTGTTTTTCCACGATGCCGGTAAGACCGGTAGCGCCCGGGTTGCTGCCGCCATGACCGGGGTCGATGCCTATCACCATGTTTTTCAGTGAGGGGTTGCGCGGTACACGTTTAACCTTTACCGTTATACGGTTATTGTCATAGTATATTTGGTAACCCCAGGGGGCATGTTGCAGGGAAATGACCATGCGGCAAACATCCGGTGATGGCTGGCCCCAGGCGATGGATGTAATTTCTTTGGTGTTTTGCAGCAGGGTATTGAGTCCTTTTTCTGCGTAGGCGCCATGTATATCTACAATAATTTTTTTGGAAGAAACCAGTTCGGTAGAGGTGTAAGGGAGTTTATCAGACAGGGCTACGGAAACATAATCGTACTTGTCGTCTCCCCATATTTTTGCGTCGTCGGCAATGCTGATGGGGAGCTGCTCCTGCGGGATTTCTGTATCTACCAATGGTTCCGGTATAAAGGCGGTTGTTTTGGAAGATAGTTTCACTTTGTAGTAGTCTCCCTGCCGGCCTACAATATGCAGTAATACATCTTTATCGAGATAGCCGATCTTATCGGGCCCCAGGCGGTCGCCATGCGGGCTGGCGGTGAGATAGGTCATGTTGTCGATGGTGCGGCCGGTGAATGGTATTTCATTGCGCATAACGCTGTAGCGATACGGGCTGCCGAGGATGGCGGTTTCCCCGTTGCGTTTACGCAGGCGTACCATTATTTTGCCATTCAAGAGGGAGTCGCCGGGTTGTATGATGTAACTGCCGCTGTAGTAGCCGGGCACGCCGCCTGTTTGGGAGGTGGGCATTTCGCGGAGCGGAGCGTTATTAAACCAGCTGGCTTCCTCACCAGGATAGCCTTTCATTTTTATACGCAACGTGTCGCCTTCCATAAGCTGAACATTGCCGGCAGGCGATATCTCTATAAAATCTATTCGGAAAGCAGTGGTGGCGGTAGCTGCCGGGGGGGTATTGTAATAAAATGTGACGTTTTTCGTGTATGTTTCCCCGTCAGGAGCTTCCGTTGTAATGGCGAAATTGCTTCTGCCGATGGGCAATTCATATTTTGCTGCAAAGGTCCCGGTGGAGTATACATGTACAGTATCATTATTAATTTTTACCCGGCAGCCAATACAGGTGCGGCCTGCAATAAATTGTTTTGAAGTGCTTACATTACTTTGATCCCGCGAGGGCTGGCTAAGACGCAGCGACACCTGGCCACTGGCTAAAAAGGGGATACAAAGTACAACAACAATCTGCGCAAAAAACTTCACTGATAGCATAATAACCTGTCATCAATATCTTGAAAGGGTACAAAGATAAGCAGGGGGAGGGGAAATGAAATGAAATAGCTGTTAGCTATTGGCTGTTAGCTTTTAGTAGATGCAGCGAATCAGCTGTTAGCCATTAGCTTTTAGCTATTAGTAAATGCAGTGGAGATAATGTTATATTAATCTTCGCTGCATTTACTAACAGCTAAAAGCTAATGCCTAACAGCTTAAAAGCTGTACTTGTTATTTTCGATTAATTTGTCCGCTATTCTTCTGCGGGCATCTTTTGCATTGAAGGAATCTGCTTTGGTAAAGCGTTTGAGGCCTAACAGCATCATGCGTTGTTCGTCGCCTTCTGCAAATGCATTGATGGCATCTTTACCGGATTTATTGATGCGGTCTGCGGTATCATAAATAAAGGTGCGTACAATATCGGCCTGCAATGCGGCAGCGCTTTCGCCCTTGCTATTGGTCAGTTTAATTAAACGTAACAGGGCGCTTTCAGCCACAAATGTTTCAATCGCCATATCGGCAATATCCATGAGGATTTCCTGTTCGTTTTCCAGTTTTACCATCAGCTTTTGTGCGGCAGCACCGGCGGCCATGAGGATCGCTTTTTTGAAGTTGGCGATCATTTTCTTTTCCTTGCTGAAAGCAGTTTCATCGTCGCTGCCAAAATCCGGAATGCTCATCAGTTCCTTCATCACATTCATGGCTGGTGTCATCAGATCCAGCTTGCCTTTGAGGGCGCGTTTCAGCGTCATATCAATGGTCAGTAGCCGGTTGATTTCGTTGGTACCTTCAAAGATGCGGTTGATGCGGGAATCACGGTAAGCTTTTGAGATAATGTATTCATCGCTGAAGCCGTTACCACCATGAATTTGTACGCCTTCATCCACCACATAATCCAGTACTTCCGAACCATTTACTTTCAGGATGGCGCATTCTACAGCATATTCTTCTGCTGCGCCCAGTAACGCTTCGTTGAAGGGTTTGCCGGCAGCAAGCAGTTCTCTTTCTTTATCATCAATCAGTTGTGCGGTGCGGAACAGCGCTGATTCGGATGTCCAGGTGCGGATAGCCATTTCCGCCAGTTTATGTTTGATGGCGCCGAAATTGGCGATCGGTTGTTTAAACTGTGTACGGGTATTGGCGTATTGTACGGAGGTGTTGATACATTTTTTGGAGGCGCCCAGTGCAGCAGCGCATAATTTCAGACGGCCAATGTTCAGGATATTAAACGCAATCAGGTGGCCTTTGCCAATAACACCCAGCACATTTTCTGCGGGTATTTTTGCATCCTGGAAATAGATCTGGCGGGTGGAAGAACCTTTGATCCCCATTTTATGCTCTTCTGCGCCAAGGGTAAATCCGGGTGTGCCTTTCTCTACGATAAATGCGGTGAATTTGTCGCCGTCAATTTTTGCAAACACCGTAAATACATCGGCAAAACCAGAGTTGGTGATCCAGCTTTTCTGGCCGTTTAAAACATAGAATTTGCCGTCTTCCGTTAGCTTCGCGGTGGTTTTGGCGCCGAGTGCATCGGAGCCGGAATCAGGTTCTGTAAGGGCATAAGCGCCTTTCATTTCTCCTGAAGCCAGTTTGGGAATGTATTTTTGTTTTTGTTCTTCAGTACCAAAATACAGGATCGGTAAGGAACCAATACCCGTATGGGCGGCCATGGCCACAGAGAAAGAGTGACCCGCTCCCAGTCCTTCGTTGATGATGGTGGCCGTCACAAAATCTTTTCCTAACCCGCCATATTCTTCGGGGAAGGAGGCGCCCAACAACCCTTGTTCTCCCGCTTTCTCCAAAAGCGATTGCATCAAACCTTCTTCCTGCTTGTCTATACGCTCTACAATCGGGGTAACCTCTTTACTGATGAACTGGTCTGCCATGTCTTTGATCATCAGCTGCTCTTCCGAAAAGTCTTCGGGAGTAAACACTTCCTCAGGAGCACTCTCCTTTACCAGGAATTCTGCGCCCTTGAGCGCAGTCTTATTTTCAACTGTTGCGTCCATGTTACTGAATTTTTGGTAGTTCTGTAATTTAATGAAAAAAAGGACTGTGATGAAGATGATTATTGTGATTATTCTGATTTGCGGAGATTGTATTTGAAATTTAACATTTTATGATTTTCAAGGGTATTTGGTTGGCCGGATCTGCGCTAAAATCCGCTGAAATATCCGCTGAAATATCGCTGGGATCTCCACTCATCAGGATAATCACAATAATCATATTAATCACAGTTTCGGTTTTATTTGCTATCATTGTCGCCCTTTTATGCCTGATTTTTATCTGTCATATTTGAAAAGCCGGTTTCACGGCACCTGCGAGGGTGCAGGCGGAAAGCTATTGATTTGCCTGCATGGCTTTGGTGAAAGCGCGGCCCATTTTCACCCGCTTACTGCCAGCCTGGGCGATATTTTTACTATCGTGGCACTGGACATGCCGCTGCATGGCAGCACCCAATGGGAGGAAGACCGGGTTTTTGAAAAAGAAGACCTGGCAGCATTGATACAACTGGTTTTACAACAACAGGGAAAAGAACGCTTTTCGTTAATGGGTTACAGCATGGGCGGCCGATTGTCGCTGTGCCTTGTGGAAACAATGGCCAACCGTATCGACCACCTTTTCCTGGCTGCGGCCGACGGGTTAAGAAATAACCCATGGCATATGTTTGTAACACAAACCACAATTGGTAATAAGCTCTTTAAATACAATACTTATCATCCGCAACTTTTTTTCACCCTGCTGCATACCTGGCGCAGACTAGGACTGCTTAATCAGAGTATCTATAAATTTGCCCTGCACCGGATGGATGAAACGGAAAAGCGGGAACTGGTATATAATGTGTGGACCAACCTGCGGCATATGATGCCGGATAAAAAACGTTGTAAACAATTATTATCCCGGTATAACGTTTTAACGCTTCTGATATTCGGGAAATATGATCGCGTAATTCCACCTGTACTGGGTACCCGCTTCGCGGATAAATCTTTTCCCGTCAAAATACTGGTAGTAGAAAAAGGGCATCAGCTGATATCCGCACAGCTGGGGCTCATCATCAAAACAAATCTTTGACCCGGATGTATTTTTTTGTAATCATATTAATTGGATTGGCTTTGGGTTATGGTGTGCTGATGCTTTGGTATACCCTGGGCTGGAAGCGGCTCCGGAAATTTTCTCCGGCTGCCCAGCAAACAGGCCATACCAAAGTAACCGTGATCATTCCGGCCAGGAATGAAGCCGCTAACCTGCCTTCCCTGCTGGAGGCGCTCCATCGCCAAACATATAACCCTTCCTTGCTGGAGGTAATTATCATTAATGATTTTTCTACAGATAATACCGCCGCAGTGATCCGCAATTTCCCGGCAAATAATATCCATTTACTGGAACTAAGTGAATACCTCGACGCGGAACAACGACTTAATTCATTCAAGAAAAAAGCGATTGAAATAGCGATCTCAAAAGCCAGTGGGGACCTGATCGTTACCACAGACGCCGATTGTGTGATGGGACCGCGCTGGATCGAAACCATGGTACAGTACTACGAGCTGCATCAGCCTAAATTTATAGCCGCGCCGGTCAGCTTTTACAAAGAGCATAATTTCTTCAAAAGATTGCAGTCGCTCGATTTCATGACCATGCAGGGCATCACCGGAGCCGCTGCAGAACTGGCCTCCGGTACCATGTGCAACGGAGCCAACCTGGCCTACCAGAAACAGGCCTTTCATGAAGTAGGCGGATTTAGCGGTATCGATAACATTGCTTCCGGCGATGATATGCTGCTGATGTATAAAATATACAGCGCATATCCGGAAGGAGTAAGATACCTGAAATGCGAAGATGCTATTGTGCGCACGCTCGCAGTGGATACTTTCAGAGATTTTATGAACCAGCGCATCCGATGGTCGTCTAAAGCAGATAAATATGAAGATAAAAGGCTCACCTGGGTGCTGTTGCTGGTATACCTGTTTAATGCAGGGATGCTGGCTATGGCAGTAATGGCGCTGTTTATACCCGTATGGTGGCCCTGGTTCCTGATCATATTACTTTTCAAGATTACGCTGGAACTCTATTTCCTGCTGCCGGTAGCCCGGTTCTTTAATAAAACAGAACTCCTGCTCTGGTTTATACCCGGACAGATATTTCATATTCCTTATATTGTAGTGGCAGGCTGGCTGGGGAAGTTTGGTAGTTATCAGTGGAAGGGCCGCCAGGTAAACTAAATACGCTTCCTTTGTCAAATATGCAATCTTCCTGGAAACGATTACGCCGTAATAAAGGTGCGGTGGCCGGTTTGCTGGTCATTACCCTGGCGGTGTTTATGGGTTTGTCCGCCTATCTCATAGCGCCGGATCATACACCCGATGCCAACAGGATGGTGCTGGAAATAGAAGGGCAACATCCCGGGTTCCGGTCTGCTATACTGGCGGTGCGTAAGGAGCAACAGGAAAAGCGCGTTTCATTTTTTCATCGCCTGATATCCGGGCAACCTTCTCCCGACAGCTGGATTCCGATGCGATCCTGGCAATTCAGAGACAGCGTGCTGGTGATACAACGCTATGTAGACGAGTCTACCAGCAGAGAGGAAGTTTACCCGCTCACCGAAATATGGTATGGTGATATGCCGCCGGTTTCCCGGCTATCGGACCGGGAGTTGCAGGAGCAGATTGTAAAAAAAAGTATTTTTTTCCGTACCTACTGGTTAGGCACCGATAAGTTTGGCCGTGATATTTTAAGTCGCCTGATTGTGGGCACCCGCGTGAGCCTGGGTGTAGGCTGTATTGCTGTAGTGATTTCCTTGAGCATTGGGGTTTTGCTGGGGGCGGTGGCCGGCTATTTTAAAGGCCGTACAGATGATGTGGTAATGTGGTTGGTAAATGTGGTGTGGTCCATGCCCACGTTGCTGCTGGTATTTGCCCTGACACTGGCGCTGGGTAAGGGTTTCTGGCAGGTGTTTATAGCCGTGGGATTAACGATGTGGGTAGGAGTAGCGCGTATCATCCGCGGGCAGGTGCTGGCTATCAGGGAGCTGGAGTTTGTGGAAGCCGCCAGGGCATTGGGTTACGGGCATATACGGATTATTTCAAAGCATATTTTGCCCAACATCCTGGGGCCGGTAATGGTGGTAGCAGCCGGTAATTTTGCCACCGCCATTGTGATAGAAGCAGGACTTAGCTTCCTGGGAGTGGGGGTGCAGCCGCCGCAGCCTTCCTGGGGATTGATGATCAAGGAAAATTATAACTTCATTATAACGCATAATCCTTTGCTGGCACTGGCCCCGGGTATCGCTATCATGCTGTTGGTGCTGGCGTTCAACTTATTAGGCAATGGCCTGCGGGATGCCCTGGATGTGCGAAGTAAAATTTGATTTGCATATAAAAAAAAGCTAATTTCATACTCCCATATACTTGAAATTATGTTATTGAAGACCTGTTTCCCTGCATTTTTAGCTGTTGTATTGCTTACTTTTTCCTCCTGTAAGAAAAAGAAAGGGAACGATCCTGCGCCCAATGTGCAGGAGGAAACGCTGGCATTTGAACTCCCGGACGTACAGGTAGGGAAGTACAATATTGCACAGGACAGCACGTACGGGCTAAAGGTGACTATCACTTCCAAAATACCGGAGAAGGGGGTAAAGGTAACGCTGAATGTGGCTACAGAAACGGGTAATATCCCGTTGGGCCAGGATGCGGTACCCGACGTAACCACTACGCCGTTTACGATTACGCTGCGTCATCTGAAGCCCTTGAAAACCTATGCCGTTACTGTTACGCTGGCCTCCCTGGGCAATACGGCCAACAGCGCCGCCCCCAAAGTATTTTACCTGACCAACAAATCCGCTGAATAAAGAGCAATCTCAAAATCCGTTTCTCCCGAATCTAAAATTGTGTAGGTTTGCAAGCTCGCAGACAAAGGAATCGTTTATGCAAATTGCTGTTAATGCCGCTTGTTTACGACAGGACATGCCTGCCGATACCGGGAGAGTGGCCACTGAAATGATACTGGCGATGTGCCGGCAGCAGCCGGGGCATCAGTTTACTTTATTTTTTGATGGGGAGATACCGGCCGGTCTCAGTTTTCCGGCTAATGTGACCAAAGTGGTGTTGCCGCTGAAAGGCAATAAGGCCTGGCATCGGTACTGGTGGCTGGAATGGCAGCTGGTGGGGGCTATGAAGCCTTTCCGCCCGGATATGTTCCTTGGGTTGGATGGGGCTTTACCTTTGCGCAGTAAGATACCTGCCGGTTTGCTGATAAGGGATCTTTCGTTTTTGAGGGATGCCGGTTTGCAATCATGGGTACAGCAACGGGCGCTTAAAAAGAATATGGCAAAATACCTGGAACGTGCCAGGAAGGTGGCAGTGCTGTCGGATACCGGTAAAGATGAAGTGTTGCGATATGCACCGGCGGTGAAAGATAAGCTTGTCCGGTTGGATACCGGTTTAAGTGCGCTTTATAAACCACTGGAGTGGGAACAGCGGGAGGCGGTGAAAAAAGCGTTTACCGGTGGGGCAGAGTATTTCCTGGTCACGGGAAGCATGCATCCCAGGAATAATATAATCCCCGTGCTGAAAGCCTTTTCAGCATTGAAGAAACGGCAGCGGAGTAATATCCGGCTGGTGCTGGCGGGAAGCGTAACGCCGGCGGGTGCAGATATTATTACCGCACTGCAAAGCTATAAGTTCCGCCAGGATGTGGTGAATGTGGAAAACGCAGATGAAGATACCCTGGCCCGGTTAACAGGGGGCGCTTATGCCCTCGTATATCCGTCGAGGTTTGAAGGGCTGGCGTTACCGGTTTACGCCGCACAGCGCTGCGAGGTACCGGTGATAGCGCTCGATAATGCAGCGGCGAGGGAAGCAGGCGGCGACACCGTATTGTATGCTGATCCTGCCAGTTTGGACGACTTATCAGAAAAAATGAGCCTTTTATATAAAGATGAACAACTGAGGGGAAGACTGCTGGCCAAAGAATCGCCTATCAGGCCATTCAGCAGCTGGGAACACGCAGCAGCGCAGTTATGGGCGCATTTAACCGCTTAAGAAAACCGGCCCTGTTTGATGTTTGTAGCATAGGCGGCTACCGCCCAAATTTTCATCTCCGGAAAACCAGCTTCCGAAAATCAGCAAATGATGGCTATTTTTGCGCTTTAATTGATAATCATGAGTACGATATCTACCATAAAGATCCAGGTTGGACTGGACGACCAGAAGGTGCCCGAGTCAATAGCGTGGAGCGCTACAGATAATAAAGACGAAAAGATGATCAAAGCCAAAGGCATGATCGTATCTTTCTGGGATCCGGCCGAAAAGGCTGCCCTCCGCATTGACCTGTGGACAAAAGATATGATGGTGGATGAAATGGCGGATTTCTTTTTTCAGACAATGATGACCATGGCCGATACTTATGGAAGGGCTACTCCTTATAAAGACCAGGCCGACGAACTGCGTGCTTTTGCGAAAGACTTCTTCAAGAAGTTCCAGGACAAACAGGCCGCAGAAGGACAATAATCCATTAAACCTTACCATATGTCGTTAGAATTAAATATCAACGCAGAAATTAAAACTGCGATGCTGGGTAAAAAGGAAGCCGACCTGCGTGCACTGCGTGCAATCAAGGCGGCTATACTCGTTGCTAAAACAGCAGAAGGAGCCAGTGGAGACCTCACCGAAGCGGATGAATCAAAGATCCTGCAGAAACTTGCGAAGCAAAGAAAGGATTCCCTGGAAATTTTCCGTGCGCAGAACCGTGAAGACCTGGCCGTAAAAGAAGAAGAAGAGCTGGTAGTTATTGAACGTTTCCTGCCCAAACAAATGAGTGAAGCAGAATTACGTACAGCCATTACTGATATTATTACCTCCACCGGCGCCAGTTCACCCGCAGATATGGGTAAAGTAATGGGCGTTGCCACCAAACAGCTGGCGGGTAAAGCCGATGGAAAGGCTATTTCCGCACTGGTAAAGGAACTGCTTAGTAAGTAATTTTGAAGGAGATGTGATTTTTTGATACTGCCCGGGTTAACCGGCCGGTATCAAAAACGTCCATCCCTATAGCCTCTATCATGCCTATAGACATTATTTTTGCTATTATCATGGTGTTTGCGATCTACAGGGGCTATACCCGTGGACTGATAGTAGCGTTGTTTTCGCTGGTAGCAGCCGTACTGGGATTGGCGGCGGCGCTGAAGTTATCGGCGGTAACCGCCCTGTATGTGCAGCAACATTGGGATATGCATTCCCGTTGGGTTCCCGTGCTTTGCTTTATCTGTTTGTTCCTGGGCGTGATCATAGCCGTGCGGCTGGGCGCAGGAATGCTGCAGAAGCTGGTAGAAGCTGTTATGCTGGGCTGGTTGAATAAACTGGGGGGAATACTGTTGTATAGCGTTATATTTATAATAATTTACAGTGTAATGCTGTGGATGGCGAACCAGGTATACTGGTTAAGCCCCGAAACAAAGCTGCAATCAGCCGTATATCCCTACATTGAGAATATTGGCCCGTGGGTGTTGGATCATATAGGAAGTGTGATCCCGGTTTTTAAGAATATGTTTGCTGAATTACAGTCATTTTTTGAGAAGGCAGCCCAGCATATTCAACCTGGATAACTCGTTCCAAAGATTATTTAGATTAATAAAAAGAATTATTTTAGCGTAAAATTGACTTTCAAGATTTGGCAATGGATTACGAAATCAAAACACAGGGTAAGTTTAATTTTATAGAAGAAGGAGAAGGAGAACCACTGGTATTATTGCATGGACTTTTTGGTGCTTTGAGCAATTTCTCGCACATGATCGAATATTTCAGGCAATATAACAAGGTGGTGATCCCGATGTTACCCCTGTACGATTTAAACATCCTGGAAACATCGGTAGGGGGATTAGCCAAATATGTGCATAAGTTTATTGAAGCCAGGGGATACAAAAATGTACACCTGCTGGGCAATTCACTGGGAGGTCATGTGGCATTGGTATACCTGCTGAAACACCCTGAAGCATCCGTGAAATCACTCATCCTGACCGGCAGCTCCGGCTTGTTCGAGAATGGAATGGGTGAAACCTATCCTAAACGCGGAGACTATGAATACATCCGCAAAAAAGCAGAACTCACTTTTTATGATCCGAAAATTGCTACCAAAGAACTGGTAGATGAAATGTTCGAGATCGTAAATAACCGCCTGAAGGTGATTAAAATTATTACCCTGGCGAAATCGGCCATCCGCCACAACCTGGGCGATGAGCTGAAAGACATTAAACAACCAACTTTACTGATCTGGGGAATGAACGATACCGTAACACCTCCAATGGTCGGCGAAGAATTTCAAAAGCTTATACCTAATTCTGAACTGCAGTTTATTGATAAATGCGGACATGCTCCCATGATGGAGGTACCCGACGAATTCAACAAGATCCTGCACGCTTTCCTGGAGAAACTGAAGCACCATCCTGTCAGTTAAACCGGCGTTTTCCCGGTTGCTTTGTAACTGTACCAAAAGGTGCAGTGACTTCGCGTACATGTAATTTCTTTTTCTGTTGGCATATTCTTTACTATTATTGTATCAGAATACGCTGCACATGATTGCCAGAGAACTCATATCTTCAGTACCTGTTCTGCATCCCTCGGATACAGGATCAAAGGCGCTGCGTTTGATGAACGAATATCATCTGACGCAACTACCAATGGTAGTGGATAGCAAATACCTGGCCCTGGTGGAGGAAGACGAGATCATGGATCTCGAAGACCCTGACGTACCCCTGGAATCCACAGAGTACGGCAATACCCGCCCGGCTGTCATGGAATACGCTCATCTTTTCGAAGCGCTTAAACTTTTTTACGATTTTAAATTGTCTGCCCTCCCGGTTGTAACCAAAGAAAATGAATACCTCGGTATCATTACTAAAGACAACCTGCTGGCAGCTTTAGCAAAATATAACGGCGTGAAGGAACCCGGCGGTATCATTGCCTTTGAAGTGGATCCGCGCGACTACGCACTCAGTGAAATCGCCCGCATCGCCGAATCCAATGATGTAACACTGCTGAGCGTAAATACCATCACCAACCCCGTTACCGGGAAACTGGAAGTGGTGCTGAAAACAAACCGGCAGGAACTACAGGGATTACTGGCTACTTTCGAACGGTTTAATTACCTGATCAAATATGTTTTCGCGGAAGAACCTGAAGAAGAAGCGCTCAAAAAGAACTACGATCTCCTGATGAATTATATCAGCATGTAGTTTTTGGTGCAACCCGGATTCAACTGATGAGTTGATTACAGGATTTTATTTTGTTAGCTTTATAATGATTAGCGAAGATAAATATGGTTTTATCCATATCTGTCTTCGCTAATCTTTTTATTTTTTACATAAAAATCAGCAAAATCATTAACATCATATTAATCCTGCGCAAGACAAAAACTGCATACAGCTTTTTATTATATTTGGATATTGTCAACGCTTTTAAAATTTTTACAGGACCTACATGCTGAGATGCTGTTATTACCTGCTGGCCATGATCTGCCTGATGGGAATAGTGTTACCGGAAACTGCTGAAGGACAGTCTGTACCTGCAAAGGATAGCAGCTATCTGGTGGTGCGTAACATCATCGTTACGGGGAATAAGAAAACCCGTACCACCGTTATTATGCGGGAAATCAGCACGGTACCCGGAGATACCATCTACTACCGGGATCTCGCCGAAACCCTGGAAGAACGCCGCAAGCAACTACTCAATACCTCGCTTTTCCTGAATGTAACCGCCAATGTAAAAAACTGGAACGGCGACCAGGCCGACCTCGTATTTGAAGTATGGGAACGCTGGTACACCTTTGCCTACCCTATCTTTAAACTGGCCGACCGCAACTTTAACCAGTGGTGGGTGGAAAAAAAACACAGTCTCAGCCGGGTCAATATAGGCGTAAGCGGTACCCAGGAAAACCTGACCGGCCGGAACGACGCCCTCAATGCGGCCCTCCAGTTTGGCTATACGCAACGCTTTGCGCTCCAGTATAACCTGCCTTATATTGACAAGCATTTCCGGCATGGCATGGGTATCATCGCTTCCTATAAGCGTAACCGTGAGGTGAACGACAGCACCAGCGATAATAAACAACAGTTTTTCCGGAAAGATGAATTTCTCCGCCAGGTATATCTCGTAGGGCTTAGCTACAGCTATCGCAGGGCCATTAATACCCGGCACCAGGTATTTGTAAACTATAACTACGAAAGAGTGGCGGATTCTGTGGCCATCCTCAATCCCAATTACCTGGGAAAAGGCCGCACAAAAATCAGTTACCTCGATATCGCTTACCGGTTAACCTATATAAAGGCCGACAGTTGGGTGTATCCGCTGAAAGGAGTGAGTATACTGGCAGAAGTGGGCAAAAGGGGGATAGGCCCTTGGAACGATATCAGCGACGTTCATTTCCGGCTGAATATGGCCAAATACTGGCAGCTGCGCCCCAAAACCTTTGGCGCGCTGGGTATCCGGAGCATGGCGAAATTCTCCAACGACCAGCCTTATATCAACCAGCAGGCGCTGGGCTACAGCGATGATTACCTGCGCGGACTGGAATATTATGTGATAGATGGTACCAGCTTCGCCATCTTTAAATCTACCTTGCGCCAGGAGCTGCTATCGTTCAAAATTAAATTGCCGGTTGTACCCAAAAAATTTAACACCGTTCCCGTGCGAATTTTTGCCAAAGCCTTTGGTGATGCGGGGTACGCCTATAATAAATACCCCGGTAACAGTTTCCTGAATAACCGCTTTTTGTATACTGGCGGCATTGGACTCGATATGGTTTCTTTTTATGACACTTGTCTTCGTATAGAGTACAGCTTTAACCAGTTAGGGCAAAAAGGACTATTTTTACACACGAGCATCGATATGTAGGTGGGGAGCTGTTAGCGTTTAGCCGTTAGCTTTTAGTAAAGGCGGAGAAGAACGGTTTACAGCTTGCCCGGGAAATAACAACAGGATTAGCTGGGAGCATTTGGAGACAGCTTTTTAAAAGCGTCGCTGACAGCTAACAGCCAATGGCAAAAAGCTAGAAAATTATGCAGGTAGCACTATATAGCAGGGGATTTATTACAGAAGATATTGCAAACATCCGCTTATTGCTGGAGGAATTGCAGCGGGCAGATATAGATGCCATTATTTACGAACCTTTTTACCATACACTTCAGCAACACATTCCTTTTGACAACACGCCGCCGCTTTTTAGTTCAGCGGAAGATCTTCCCGGTAAGATCGACTTCCTGGTGAGCCTGGGCGGAGATGGTACGCTGCTGGATACGGTTTGCTATGTAAGAGATACCAATATCCCGGTGATCGGGATCAATTTTGGCCGGTTAGGTTTCCTGGCCAGTATCGGTAAAGACGAAATTCATGCCCTGGTGCAGGCCTTGCTGAACCGCACCTACGTGGTAGATCAGCGGTCCCTGTTGCATCTGGACGCCAATGTGCCTTTGTTTGGCGATGTGCCTTACGCGTTGAATGAGTTCACCATCCATAAAAAGGATACTTCGGCCATGGTGAAAATCCATACCTACCTGAATGGAGAATTCCTGAACACTTATTGGGCCGATGGCCTGATTGTAGCCACCCCTACCGGTTCTACCGGGTATTCGCTGAGCTGTGGCGGTCCTATCGTGTTTCCGGATGCGGGTAACTTTGTGATCACCCCTGTGGCGCCGCATAACCTCAATGTAAGGCCCATCATAGTGCCTAACGATAATATTATTTCTTTTGAAGTGGAAGGGCGCAGCGACCAGTTTTTATGTACGCTCGACAGCCGTATGGAAACCATTGATAATACCGTGCAGCTCGCCGTTAAAAAGGAGCAGTTTAAACTCAGCCTGCTGCGACTGGACGACAGCAACTTCCTGCATACCCTGCGTAATAAGCTATTGTGGGGAATTGATGCGCGGAATACGATTAAAATATAGAAATGTAAAATATATTGTTACATTTACAAATATATTTTCTGCTGATAGTAATATTCATTATGCCTGTGGATAGAGAATGTGTCAAAAATAGTAAGCATAATCATCAGCTATACATTAAATAAATCCGGCATTTTAGCGTTTAAGTAGAACTGATTTATGCTGAAACCTCTTTTATATCCTCAATACTTCATTTTCTTTTTGCTGTTGTCGGCTGGTTGTCTGTATGGTAACCGGGTATCGGGGCAAAATGAGCTGCAATATGTGGGAGAGCTGGGATTGTCGGTGGGAGGGGCCCAATATTTCGGGGATCTGAACACCCGTGGCGCCCTGAATACCATGAAACCTGCTGTGGGTATATATTACCGGAAGTACATGAACGATTATGTGGGGATCCGCGCACACGGAAGATATATGCAGCTGGGCTATTCCGATGTGTATAACAAAAATGAGTTTCAAAACCGCCGTAACCTCAGTTTCAATACCAATTTATACGAATTATCCCTGCAGGGGGACTTTAATTTCTTCCGGTTTGAGCCTGGAAGCCTCTATGAGCGGTTTTCGCCCTATCTCACGGGGGGAGCCAGTATTTTTTATTACAACCCATATACTTATCTTAACGGTGTGAAATATTTTTTACAGCCTTTGCGTACGGAAGGACAGGGTACCGCCTTATATCCCGAACGCAAGCCATATAGCCTGGTATCATATGCCTGGCTGATCGGATGGGGCTTTAAATATAATATTTCAAGAAAAGTGAATGTAGGTCTGGAGGCCTTATATCGTTTCACTCAAACAGATTACCTGGACGACGTGAGTACCACTTATGCGGGTACAGCTGCTTTCCCTGAGCTGCCTAACGGACAGCCTTCGATAGCGTCGCAATTGCAGGACAGGTCTGGGGTAAAGGGGACGCCTATAGGGGTAATGGGCCGGCAGCGCGGAAACAGCCGGGATAAGGATCAGTTTTTGACGATTGAGTTGACAATCAGTATTCTTTTTACTTCTTACAACTGTAAATTTTAATTTACAGAGAAAATACTTTCTGCCGGCGGGCTTTCTATACCTGCGAACCGCCCGGATAGGTCTCCGAAATTGCTAAAATCCCCACTGGTATTGAATTCGCTGTTAAAACTACGTTAAAACAACTTATTGGGCTTTGCCAAAAAAGTCATTACTCTATTTTTGTATCTTTGCACCCTTTTAGTAAATCTGTTATAATCTGTTATAATACGCCTGACACAAATGAGCTTGAAGGATAAATTGGACTTACAACGGTTACCGCGCCATATAGCCATTATTATGGACGGGAACGGCCGTTGGGCAAAGGAGCGGGGACAAGACAGGCTGTACGGGCACCACGAAGGGGTAGAAAGTGTGCGCAATATAGTGGAGACCTGTGCAGAACTTGGAATAGGTTATCTGACCCTATACGCGTTTTCAACCGAAAACTGGGATCGCCCGGTTTATGAAGTTAATGGCATAATGGAACTGCTCGTAAACACTATCCGCATGGAAGTGAATACGTTATCAAAAAATAATATCCGTTTGAGTGTAATAGGCGACATGGACATGTTGCCTCCCCAGGCTCAACGGGAAATGGAAGAGGCTATTGCGCTTACCAGCCAGAATACCGGCCTCAATCTCATTATGGCGCTCAGCTACAGTGCAAGGTGGGAAATCGTGAATGCAGCCAGGAAAATAGCCCTGGATGTAAAGAATGGAGCCCTGGACCCGGCAGCTGTTACGCCTGAAGTATGGGAGAAATATCTCTGTACCGCCGGCCTGCCGGACCCTGAATTAATGATTCGTACCAGTGGAGAATGCAGGATCAGTAACTTCCTACTATATCAATTGGCCTACGCGGAACTGTACTTTACAGAAACCCGTTGGCCGGATTTCCGCAATGAACATCTTTACCAAGCCATCTTAAATTACCAAACCAGAGAACGGCGCTTTGGCAAAACAAGCGAACAAATTCAGCAGAATGAAGAAATTATTTCCTAAGGGCCTTCTGGCTATAGCATTATGTTGCAGTGCAGGCATTCGTGTATCCGCTCAGCAAAAAGATACCGTGCCCCCTACACAGCCTCCTGCTAACCCGCCGGCAGTTGCTCCGATTAATATGGGTGTTCCGCAACAGTACGAAATTGCCGATATTACCGTTGCCGGTACCCAATACCTGGATAAGACCCTGCTGCTGTCGCTTTCCGGCCTCAGCGTGGGCGATAAGGTAACCTATCCGGGGGGAGATCAGTTTACCAAGGCCATCCAAAGCCTCTGGTCGCAAAGACTGTTTGCCGATGTAACCATTTATGTGACTAAAATTGAAGACAATAAGATCTGGCTGGAAATAGGATTAACGGAAATGCCCCGTATGTCCTCATTCTCCTTCAAAGGAATTAAAAAAACCGAAGCAGACGATATTGCTACCAAAGCCGGTTTGCGCAAAGGTTCCGTGATCACCCAGGCACTGAAACAAAACGTAATAGGGGTAGTTCATAAATTTTATGCTGACAAGGGATTTGGTAATGCTACCGTAAAAATCGAGGAAAGAGTCGATAGCGGACAGGTAAACTCCCGCCAGGTGGTGTTTAACGTGACCAAAGGAAGTAAAGTTCGTACCGAAAATATCAATATCGTAGGTAACTACAACATTGCCGATGGCAAAATCAAGAAGAAGATGAAAGGAACAAAGGAACGTTCCCGCTTCACCCTTCATCCTGATATTGAACATGTATATGTGGATTCCCTGGCAGAAGCAGACGACTTCTGGCAAACATACGGCTTCCTGCAGCCCACAAGGGCGCTCGAGAAGCTGGATCCTTATTTCCGCTTTAAACTGTTCAGCTCTGCCAAGTTTAACGAAAACAAATACCTGGAAGATAAAGGTAAAGTGGTAGGCCTCTACAACTCCAGGGGGTATCGTGATGCCGTTATCGTAAAAGATACGGTGTATAAAACCCGTTCCCAGAATCTGAATATCGATATGCAGATTTCTGAAGGAAAGAAATACTATTTCGGTGATATTACCTGGAAAGGAAATACCCGCTATTCCGACTCCGTACTGACACGTATCCTTGGTATCAAGAAAGGAGATGTGTATAACCTGGAACTGCTCGAAAAAAGAATCGGTAAACAAATGTCGCAGGAAGGCGGCGATATCAGTGGTTACTACATGGACTACGGCTATCTCTTCTTCCAGATTGATCCGGTGGAAATCGGGATCCGCGGCGACACCATCGATTACGAAATCCGTTTACGTGAAGGTCCGCAGGCTACCATTAAGGAAGTACGCATTGCCGGTAACGAAAAAACAAATGAACACGTTATCCGCCGTGAGCTGCGCACCATACCAGGTGAAAAATTCAGCCGCCAGGATCTGATCCGTTCCAACCGTGAAATTGCCAACCTCGGCTTCTTCAACCCGGAAAAGATCGGTATGAACCCTGTGCCAAACGTACAGGATGGTACCGTGGATATTGACTATACTGTAGAAGAAAAAGCCAATGACCAGCTGGAACTGTCGGCAGGTTGGGGTGGTTATATCGGTTTAACCGGTACCCTCGGCGTAACCTTTAATAACTTCTCCCTCCGTAACATTTTCCGGAAAGAAACCTGGGATCCGTTACCAAGCGGAGACGGACAAAAATTGTCTGTTCGTATTTCCTCCAATGGTAAAGCTTACCGTTCCTATAACTTCTCCTTCACTGAGCCATGGCTGGGAGGTAAGAAAAGAAACCAGTTTTCTGTGAGCTTCTATAGCAGCTATCAGAATCCATACGCTTATAACGATTACTATAAATTACCGGGAGATACTTCCAGGTCTACAGACGGACACTTTAAAGTGTTAGGTGCTTCCGTATCGCTGGGTAAGCAGCTGAAATGGCCGGATGACTATTTCACCCTGATCTATTCCCTGAACTATCAACAGTACAAACTGAAGAACTATAACTATTTTGGTATTGCTGGTTTTGAAAACGGTACTTCCAATAACGTGAACGTTAAACTGACACTGGCCCGTTCTTCTGTGGATCAGCAGATCTTTCCGCGTAGTGGTTCCAACTTCATGTTATCTGCTCAGTATACGCCGCCATATTCCCTGTTTAATCCTGATAAGGATTACTCCAAGGAGCCGGCTTCCAAGCAGTTTAATTTTATCGAGTACCAGAAATACCGCTTTAACGCAGAATGGTATGTGCCTTTGAGTCGCCCGATGGGCAGCGACAACAAAACGTTTGTATTGAAAGTAGCTGCTAAATTTGGTTATATCGGCCGCTACAACAACCGCACAACGCTGTCGCCATTTGGCCGGTTTGAAATGGGGGGTGATGGTTTGAGTAACTTCGCTATCTACGATCGTGATATCATCTCCCAGAGAGGTTATCCGGTGTATTATACATCCGATCCGAGCATCAATCCTGAAAACGGTCAGCCTGCGAACTATTCCGGCTTTACCGTATTCAATAAGTTTGTGATGGAACTGCGGTATCCGTTCAGCCTGAATCCCAGCTCCACGATCTTTGGTCTGGCCTTCCTGGAAGCAGCCAACGGTTACAAAGATCTGAATGAGTATAACCCGTTCAGGTTGCGTCGTTCTGCCGGTATCGGTATGCGTTTCTATCTGCCGATGTTCGGATTGCTTGGATTTGATTACGGTATTGGGTTTGACCGCCTGACGCCGGGTGGTGGTCTGAAAGACGCAGCGAAGTTTACCTTTATGCTCGGTTTCGAACCAGAATAATGTGAAAATAAATTATATATTGCAAGTTTAACCGTCGTTTGGTTTTGCAAAAAAATCTATTGTAGCATGAAGAAATTATTTATTACAGCCGCTATTGTATTGGCTATGGGCGGTGCAGCAAGTGCACAGCGCTATTGTGTGATAGATACAAAATATATACTGGAAAGCATTCCTGAGTACAAGGAGTCGCAGAAAAAGCTGGATGCCGTTGCTGAACAGTGGCAGAAGGAAATTGACGCCAAATTCCAGGAAGTGGACAAAATGTATAAGTCCTATCAGGCCGAGCAGGTAATGCTGACAGAGGAACTGAAGCGGAAACGCGAGGATGAGATCGTGGCGAGGGAAAAAGAGGCAAAGGATTTGCAGAAGAAGCGTTTTGGTTACGAAGGGGATCTTTTCAAGAAAAGAGAAGAACTGGTAAAACCAATCCAGGACAAGATCTACAATGCGGTACAGAAATTGTCTGCCAGCAGGATGTTTGACTTTGTACTGGACAAGGCCGCAGGTGCCACCGTTATTTTCTCTGATCCCAAGCTGGACAAGAGCGAAGAGATTCTAAAATCCCTTGGGGTGAAGAAATAAACGTGTACCTATTTTTTAACTATAAGTATTTAAATTTTTTTAAACACAGACAACATCATGAAGAAGTACGTAATTATTGCTTTTGTGGCGGTTACCGGTTTGTTCAGCGTGAATGCAATGGCACAATCCAAAGTAGCGCATATCAATGCACAGGCACTGGTAGCCAGCATGCCTGAAGCTAAGAAGGCAGAAACTGATCTGCAGACTTTTGCACAGAGCCTGGAAGCTGATGGAAAAGCATTGGTAGACGAGTATACAAAGAAAATGAAGGACTTTGATGACAAGGCGGCCACTATGACCGACAACATAAAAGAAATCAAAGGTCGTGAAATCCAGGATGCACAGAAACGTATCCAGGACTACCGCGAAGCTGCTGAACAGAAAGTGCAGGCTAAACAGCAGGAACTGCTGAAACCTATCTACGATAAAGCCCGTAAAGCGATCGAAGATGTAGCGAAAGAAAAAGGTTATGGCTATGTGATCGACAGCTCTGCCGGTATGCTGCTGGTTTCTCCTGCTGCAGACGATATCCTGACTGCGGTGAAGACCAAACTGGGTGTTAAATAGTAAATGATTTTAATATTAAAGGTGGAATGTGGCTCAGACTGCATTCCACCTTTATATTTAAGAAATTGTATTTTAATTTTACTTTCTAAATATTTTCTGCTACCTTTGCCTTCCGTTTTAAAAAACAGTATCCCTTAATTCGGGAGTTTTAGTATAGTACAGGTAAAAACAAAAAAAAGAAATGAAACGTACTTTTCAACCGCATAACAGACGCAGAAAGAGCGTTCACGGCTTCAGAAAGAGAATGGAAACTGCTAATGGCCGTAAGGTATTGGCTTCCCGTAGAGCAAAAGGTCGTAAGAAGCTGACTGTTTCTGACGAGCGTAAGCTGAAATAATTATAGTAGCTAAATACTATTTGCCATAAAAACTTATTCTTTTAAAAAGGAAGAAAGGTTAAAAAGCAGAAAACTTATTGAAACGCTTTTTCGTGAAGGAAAAGCGTTTTCTGTTTTTCCCTACCGGGTAGTGTACATGCCCCTCAAAGAGCCATGTAAATACCCCGTGCAGGTAGGCTTTAGTGCCGCTACCCGCCGTTTTCCCCATGCGGTGGACCGTAACCGTATCAAACGCCTGGGCCGCGAAGCCTGGCGCCTGCAAAAGCAGGAATTGTATGATCACCTCCGGTCACAGTCCCGGCAACTGGCCGTTTTCCTCATTTATACCGACAAAAAAATAGCCCCGTTTTCTACCCTGCAAGACAAAATTTTGGTAATTTTAAAGAAGCTGCGGGAAGCATAAAGCTGATGGCCAAAAGCCAAAAGCAAAAAGCTATTGCAGTGAATATGATGCCTGGAAGTGCACTTGTTGCAAAGTTTTTATTGTTTCTACTTCGCTGCAATAGCTTTTTGCTTTTGGCCTTCAGCTTTATGCTTTCTTAAAATATCGTTTATATGAATCGTGTAGTGCGCTGGTTGAGTTATCCTTTTATTTTCCTGATTAAGATCTATCAATGGTTTATTTCGCCCCTGCTGGGCAGTAAATGTCGTTATACACCCACCTGTTCCCAGTATGGACTGGAAGCACTTAAAAAATATGGCCCTTTCAAAGGCGGCTATCTCACCATAAAGCGTATATTGTCATGCCATCCCTGGGGTGGGCATGGATATGACCCGGTTCCCTGAGTAAATAACCGGTTGCTAACTTTAATCGTTCATCTTATACATTCTTGCATGCGTGCGTTTTTTAATAAAAGAAAGAAACTGACAGCAGCGCTGCTGTTGCTGATTACAGCAGCAGGCATCTTTGCTTTCAATGAAAATGATAAGTACTTCCAGATTGCCAAAAACCTGGACATCTTCGCGGCTTTCTACCGGGAACTGAATACTTATTACGTGGATGATCTTCCGCCGGAAAAGGTGATGCGCAAAGGCATTGAGGCAATGCTGGAGGAAACCGATCCATTTACCGATTTCGTTTCAGAAGAAAATCTGGATGACCTCAAATTTATGGCTACGGGCAAATATGGTGGTGTAGGCGCCTCTATTAACACCAATGGAGAATGGACATCCATCACCGATGTATACGAAGGCAGCCCCATGGACAAAGCAGGCGTAAAGCCAGGCGATATTATTGTAAGCATGGATGGTAAATCCACCAAAAATGTAGCCCAGGAAGACGTGAGCCGGCAGCTGAAAGGCGCCGCAGGCACACCGCTGGACATGGTATTCAGAAACCCCGTTACCGGTGCGGAAACATCCAAAAAGATCATCCGCGATGAAATCAATGTAAAAGCAGTCAGCTATGCCGGGATATTGAAAAATGATATCGGCTATATCAAAATGACGCAATTCACCGAAAACAGCGGTGTAATGGTACGCAGGGCAGTAGAACAGCTCAAACAAAGTAACCCTGCACTGAAAGGGATGATACTGGATCTCCGCGGCAACCCCGGCGGTTTGCTGGATGAAGCCGTAGTGGTATCCAATATCTTTGTAGATAAAAATAAACTGATCGTCAGCACCCGCGGGAAAGTAAAAAACTGGGACCGTAACTACGAAACATCCGATCAGCCGGTAGATGTGCATCTGCCCCTGGCCGTACTCACCAACCATTCCTCTGCCTCCGCGTCTGAAATTGTAGCCGGCAGCATACAGGACCTGGATCGTGGCCTGGTAATAGGGCAACGCTCCTACGGCAAAGGACTGGTACAAACTACCCGCCAGCTGCCTTATAACACCAAGCTGAAAGTAACTACCGCTAAATATTATACACCCAGTGGCCGTTGCATACAGGCCATCGACTACTCACACCGCAACGACGACGGTAGCGTGGACTATGTACCGGACTCCCTGCGTAAATCATTCACCACCACCGGCGGCCGCGCAGTGAAAGACGGCGGCGGTATTGAGCCGGATGCAAAAGTAGAACCTACCTATATCAGCCAGGTGGCTATTACCCTGCTCCGTAAGCAATTTATTTTTGATTACGCTACCAGCTATTATTACAGCCATCCGAGAATTGCGGCAGCAGCTACCTTTGCGCTGACAGACAGCGAGTTCTCCGATTTTGAACGCTACCTCGATAACAAGGACTACAGCTATAAAACCAGGAGTGAGGAAGCATTGGATTCCTTTAAAAGCACCGCTAAAAAAGAAAAATATTATGATGCGGTAGCCAAAGAACTGGAAACGCTGGAAGCTAAAATGAAGCATGATAAGAAGCAGGACCTGCTGAAAAATAAAGAAGAAATAAAACGTTTGCTGGAAGAAGAAATCGTGAACCGTTACTACCTGCAAAAAGGCAGGATTATCAAATCACTGGAATGGGATAATGAAGTAAATACAGCAGCAGATATCCTGCACAGCCAGGCAAAATATAAACAGCTGCTGGCAGCAGCCAAATAAAAGATTTAATCACTTTTTTCTATCAAAAGATATAGTGCTTGAAGCATTTAACAGATCCTGAACTGATAGTGTTATTAAGAGAAGATGACGAGGGGGCTTTCAGGGAAATTTATGAACGCTACTGGAAGGTCCTGTATCAACAGGCATTGAAAAAGCTCGCTACTACTGAAGAAGTGAGGGATATCATCCAGGAAATTTTCTTCTCGTTATGGAAGTCACGGCAGGTACTGATGCTCCGGGAAACGCTCCCTCAGTATCTGCATACCTCCCTGCGCTATAAAATTATAGATTACTACCGGTTGCGCAGTGTGCGGGGCCGGTACTACGATACGTTACTTCAGGAGGAAGAAATACAGTCTCCCGAGGTGAGTGAACAATTACATTACCAGCAGTTAAATAAACTGGTAGAAGAAGAAATAAGACAGATGCCTGCTAAAATGCAGGAAGTATTTGTGCTCAGCCGTGATCATAATCTGAATGCGGTAGAAATAGCCCGGAAACTATCTTTATCTCACCAAACGGTACGTAACCAAATCAGCACGGCGCTGAAAAGGATCCGCAAAAGGCTGGATAAGACCCTGTGAACCCAGTCATTCCCCATGAACCCTATGCCCCAGGCGGATTAAAAAAAGTTAAATTCTATCTGGTACACTTTGAACGGTTAACCGACAAATATAAGGACGCTATGAAAAATGATATGCCAGGCAATATTCCGGAGTCCATCCGGGCGCTGTTGTTAAAGCAAGATGGTACCGCTTTATCTGCCGCAGAAAGCCAACAATTAAATGAATGGTACGAAACGCTGGAATTAGTTCCGGCAGAAAACCTGTTGGATGGCGGTAGCGGTGAAGCAAACGAACAAGCGCTCATCTGGAACGCCCTGTACACGCAGGTAAAGGGTGCATCACAGCGCCCCGTATACCGGATGAAATCCTGGATATGGAAAGCAGCGGCAGTGGCAGCATTGGTGGGAATTGCCACCGCCTGGTTATGGTACGGACAACGCCCATACAAGCTGGAAATAGCTACCAATACAGGTAAAGTACAACATATCACCCTGCCGGATGGCTCGCAGGTATGGTTAAATGCCAAAAGCCGATTACAGTATAACAACTGGCAACCAGGCAAAGCGAGGGAAGTGGTATTAAGCGGAGAAGCCTTTTTTGATATTACACAAAAGGAGCATCAACCATTTATCATACATACAAAAACAGTAGATATCCGTGTGCTGGGCACCTCTTTTAACGTGAAAGCATATGCGGAGGATGGTCATACCGAAACCACACTGGTAACAGGAAAGGTGCAGATTGTGATGAAAGAAGAGGATGGCAGAACAGTAACACTGGAGCCTAATCAGAAGCTGGTAGTGCAGAACAGACTGGATCTGAAAAAAATCGAGACAATTAAAGCCAACAAAATACCGCTGCCAGATAATACCGGTTATCATATCACAGCCGCCAAGGTCATTGCCGGTGATAGCAGCGTAGCAGAAATATCCTGGCGGGAAAGGAAGCTGACCTTCTTTGATCAGCCACTGTCGGAAGTAGCATTACAGCTGGAGCGCTGGTATGGCGTTACTGTAGTTTTTAAGGAAGAAACAATGAAAAATGCCCGGTTTACAGGCACGTTCCGGGATGAATCTTTACAAAAAGTTATGGAAGTTTTGCAAATGTCGGCACCATTTAATTATCGCATAAGTAACGACACGTTAATGATTAACAAGTAAAATCAACAAAAAAATATGGATACCAGATAGCCGCTGAATACCAAGCGCATGAACCTTGCCCGGGTTTTACAGGCGATCGAAGCACAGGGAAATGTACGCTTTGTGTACAATAACGACGTACTACCCAGCAACGAATTTATTTCTATTGATGTAAAAGATCAGCCACTGGATGTAGTATTAAGCACCGTGCTGAAAAACACCGCCCTTACCTTTAAAGCACTGGACAAAGAACTGATTGTCATCGCACCAAGTAATTCCGTTATCAAAAAAATTACCGTAAAAGGTAAAATCACTGATAGTAAAGGTAATCCAATCATCGGGCCAATATCCAGATAGCCGGCACCAACCGCGGTACAGTTACCAGCCCGGATGGTACTTACCAGTTGGAAACACCGGACGATGCTACGCTGATATTTTCTTTCATCGGTTATTTACAGGAAAAGATTGCAGTGAATAATCGTACCACCATTGACGTGGTACTGAAAGAAGATACGAAAGGATTGAATGAAGTAGTGGTAGTGGGTTATGGTTGCCAGAAGAAGGTAAACCTGACAGGGTCTGTGGCCACCGTGAGTGCCGACAAGCTGGTATCCCGCCCGGTAACTTCCGTGCAAAACGCATTACAGGGGCTGGTACCCGGACTGACCGTTTTGAGCCGGCCCGGTAACGTAGGTAAGGATGCCGGTACTATTACGGTACGTGGAAGAACTAACCTTTCTTCTCCCGGCCCCATGATCATTGTAGATGGAATTCCTTCCACCACCAATGATATGTCGGCCATCAACCCCAATGACATTGAAAGCATGTCGGTGCTTAAAGATGCTGCCTCCGCCTCTATTTATGGATCCCGTGCTGCCAATGGCGTTATCCTGATCACCACCAAACGTGGTAAGGAAGGTAAAATGCAGGTGGATGTAAACGCCAGCTATGGCGCATCTTCCGCTACCCGTTTGCCTAAATACCTGGGATCTGCTGACTATGCCCGTTTATACAACGAAGGAAAACTGAATGCAGGTAAGCCGGCACTGTATACCGACGAGCAGATAAAGAAATTTGAAGATGGATCTGATCCGGATCATTATCCTAATACAGACTGGTATAAACTGGCGCTGCGTAAAAATGCGCCTTATAAAGACCTGCAGGCTGGCATCAGCGGGAGTTCCAAGAACTCTACATACTACCTGAGCCTTGGATACCTGAACCAGTCTTCCCTGATACCTACCACTTCCATGGACCGCTATACAGTACGGTTAAATACTTCAACGCAGGTATTACCTATTCTGAATATTGGTACCAACATGGCATTTGTAAAACAGGATATCAATAATAAAGGCGGAGATCTGAGCTTTACAACCCTGAACCGTTCCGTACCTACTTTGGTAGCTGTACAGTCAGACGGTACCTGGGGCACCATGAACGGTGGTAAATCAGATGCTACGCTTTCCAATGGCAACGTATTACGTACTTTAAGTGAAGCTGGCCGCAGCTGGGATAAATCCAATTCCTTTACAGGTGGCGTGAATGGTAGCTTAACCCCGCTGAAAGGGCTCGCTATCAAAGGCTTGCTTTCCCTGAAACTGGATAACCGTACTGCCAACAGGTTTACCAATACGATGGACCCATTGATTGATTTTGATACCAAAAAAGAAATCAAGTCAACCGCCGTATTGCTGAATGAAATGCAGGAAAAATGGGGACAACGCCAGGCATTATTGCTGCAGGCATACGCAGAATACGAGCGGAATTTCGGCAAGCACTATGCTAAAATTATGGCGGGTGCCTCCGAAGAAAGTAACGTATACCGTGATATCTACGCCGGCCGTAAAAACTTCCCGGTGAATGGTTTGGGAACAGTGGGCGCCGGCAGCGGCAGTCCGGATGATATCAGCACCGACGATGGCCTGACTGCTTTATCTCCCGATGGTACAACAGGACAACAACCCAATGGTACCTATTCAGAAGCCTGGGCGATACGCTCCTACTTTAGCCGTTTGAACTATGCTTTTGCAGACAAATATCTGTTGGAAGCAAATATGCGTTATGATTTGTCGTCGCGCTTCCACCCTGATTACCGTCTTGCTGCATTTCCTTCCTTCTCTGCTGGTTGGAGAGTTTCCGAAGAGAATTTTATGAAAGATGTGAAATGGGTGAGTAACCTTAAAGTAAGAGGTTCATGGGGTATTCTTGGTAATGAGTCAGCAGTGCCGGTTGGCAACTATTACAACTACCTCGAAAGCAACATCGTGTATAGCTTTGAAGAGAACCCGGTAAACGGTATTTATCAGAAAACAGCTTCGAACATGAGCACTACCTGGGAAAAAGTATATATGAGTAATGTGGGTCTGGATGCAAATTTCCTGAAAGGTAAACTGGATGTAACCGTTGATTATTATGTAAAAAGAACAGAAGGCATTTTACTGAATAAAACCAATCCCGCGGTATTTGGATTGGCTGCAGCGCGTGTAAACGCCGGTTCTACCCGTAACAAGGGGATAGAACTGAACCTGAGTTACAATGATAAAATCGGGAAGGATTTTACCTATAACATTTCCGTTAATCTCTCAAAAATCAAAAATACCATTGTTAATCTTGGTGGTGACGACAACCGGATAAACAGCTATTACATTGAGAGAGTAGGCGCTGCTGTTGGATCTTTCTATGGTTATGAAGTAGATGGTTTACTCGCAGAAGATGATATCAAGAACAAGTATCCGTTGTTGTATCCTAATTCAAAACCGGGGGATATCAAATACAGGGATGCCGACAACAATGGTAAAATTGATGGGGATGACCGTCGTATACTCGGTAATGATGTACCATGGTTTAACTATGGCGCTAACCTGGGTATGAGCTACAAAGGATTTGATCTGAATGTGCTGACCTACGGCGTATCCGATGTAAAAGTATATTTCGGGCAGGAAGCTTCTTATGCGTTCTTTAACGGCGCGGGTGTAAAAGAGTATCATCTGGACCGGTGGACGAAGGAAAACCCGAATCCGAAAGCAGCTTATCCAAGAATCCTGATTGGTGGGGATGCAACGCAGAACAACACGCCTATTTCTGAATTCTGGCTGTTTAACGGCGCTTTCTTCCGTGTTCGTTCTGTTAGCCTGGGTTATACTGTTCCGGCCAGCTGGACCAAGAGAGCAGCAATGCAATCGGCCCGCATTTATGTAGCGGCTAACAACCCATTCACTTTCATGTCTGACAAGCGCTTACATGATTATGACCCGGAAATGGCGTCCGGAAGAGGATCTTATCCTGGTGTTAAAACCTGGGTAGTAGGTGTAAACGTGAAATTTTAAGGCAGCAAAAAAAGACAACTCATGAAAAAACTTATCATAATAGGCGCTGTGTTGGGGATGACTATTAGTTGGTCCAGCTGCAGCAAGGATTTCCTGGACAGGGTACCGGAAGGAAAAATTTCCGAGGATACATACTGGAATACGCAGGCAGATGTAATGAATGCCCTGAACGGGGTATATGGTTATATCGGTACACCGGACCACGTTTACCTGATGGACGGACAAAATGCGATCTATGAAGATGGCGCCTCTGATAACGCGTTGGCGCAATATCCATGGGAAAGCAACGCCACCGATATTGCAAAAGGTAACGTAACACCTGCAACGAATGAAGGATGGGATTACACGGGTATCCGCCGGGCTAACTATTTCCTGGAAAATGTAGACAGGGTAAAGATGGATGATGCGCTGAAAGCAAGGACCAAAGCGGAAGCCCGCTTTATACGTGCTTACTTTTATTCAACCCTGGCGTTGAAATTTGGTGATGTGCCGTTGATCACCAAAACCATTACCCCCGCTGAATCTTACGGAGCACGTACGCCCAAAGCCGAAGTATGGTCGTTTATTTTCACAGAACTGGATGAAGTAGCGAAGGTATTACCCACTTCTTATGGAGGTGGAGGTACTGATCAGAAAGGACGTGTAACAAAAGGAGCCGCGCTGGCGCTGGCAGCCCGTTTGCACCTGTACCGCTCTGAATGGGCAGATGCTGTAAAGTATGCCAAAGCAGTGATGGCCATTCCGGGTTATGCGTTATTCAAGGTAGTGGCGGAAGATGGAGATGATGTATTGGATAACTATGCAGAATGGGTAGATTTTGCATCTGCGGCAGATGAGAAGAAATTCCGTATTGGCCTGAGAAGCTACGAGAAGTTGTTCATGGCAACCAACAAAGGTAATGCGGAAGTTATCTTCGACAGACAACATATGCTGCAAAAAGATGCCCAGTTTGACAACACCTACCTGCTGCCTGATGCATTGGGAGGCTGGAGCTCTGTTACACCTACACAGGACCTGGTAAATGCTTATGAAAGCTACAAAACCGGGGGGCCCCGTACTGTTATCAGTCCGGATGTTCGGGGAGCGCGTTACGCCAAAAAAGCCACCGATCCGCTGTTTTATACAGAATATAAAAACCTGGATCCACGGTTCTACGCCACTATCATGTTTGAGGGCAGTCCCTGGAATAATATTCAAAAAGGATATTCCTTTACCTGGGAGAAAGGATCCAATAACTCACAGATCGGATATAATTTTCGTAAAACGGTAGATCCTTCCTCCTGGAAAGCACAGGTAGATAACTATTCGAACCACATTATTATCAGGTACGCGGAGATATTACTGACCTATGCAGAGGCTCAGAATGAAGTAGCGGGGCCGGATGCCTCCGTATACGATGCCATAGATCAGATTCGCGACAGGGCCGGGATGCCGGTGCTGAATCGTACAAAATACAATTCACAGGCTACCCTGCGGGAAGCGATCCGCCTGGAACGCAGAATTGAGCTGGCCCTGGAAGGCAACCGGTTTATGGATATCCGCCGTTGGAAAATTGCGCCGCAGGTAATGAATACCACCTTGTACTCTATCGATGGTAAAAAGGCCGATGACCGTACCTGGTATGATAAATTATACCTCATGCCGGTACCACAATCGGAGTCAGATCAAAATCCAAAGTTATTACCCAATAACAACGGATACTAGTATTATTTAAAGAGAGAACAATACAAAACGCGGGTTCCAGCACTGTCCGGGACCCGCGTTTATATTTCAGGCGGGTTACTAAAATTATGAATTCCGGTTTATTGTTTTTATTTTGAGAACCTCAGTGAATAAGAACAGTTATCATTTTACAACCTAAAAAAGGGTTCATCATGCCAGTAAATTCCAATGAAGACTCTCGCCGGAGTTTTATCAGCAAATTTGCCAAAGGCGTAGTAGGCGCATCGCTGCTACCCAGCATCCTGACTGCTGCTGATAAGAAAAGAAATATAGCATCGCTCTCCCGTTTAAGAGAGAAGTACAGTGCCAACGACCAGATTCAGATAGCGCTGATTGGTGCGGGAGGAATGGGTACCGCAGATGCCAATACCGCGATCACTGTACCCGGTGTGAAACTGATAGCCGCCTGCGACCTCTACGACGGCCGCCTGGCAGATGCCAAAAAGAAATGGGGTAACGATATTTATACGACCCGTAATTACCAGGATATCCTGGATCGTAAAGACATTGACGCTGTTATAATTGCTGTTCCTGACTTCTGGCACAAGGATATCTCCGTAGCTGCCATGAACAAAGGTAAATCCGTGTATTGCGAAAAACCGATGGTACACGATATCAGCGAAGGCCCTGCAGTAGTGGAAGCACAGCAACGTAACGGAAAGGTAGTATACCAGGTAGGAAGCCAGGGTATGAGCTCCCTGGGAAATGAAAAAGCCAGGCAGCTGCTGAAAGACGGCGCCATCGGCAAACTGAACTATGCAGAAGGATTCTGGGCGCGTATGTCTCCCACCGGAGCGTGGCAATACCCTATTCCGGCCGATGCGTCGACTAAAACCGTGGATTGGGAAGCCTATCTCAAAAACGCCCCCAAGCGTGATTTTGACCCATTGCGTTTCTTCCGCTGGCGTAATTATAAAGACTATGGTACCGGCGTTTCGGGTGATCTGTTCGTACACCTGTTCTCCAGTCTTCACCTGGTAACCGGCTCTATCGGTCCCAATAAGGTAATGGCCACCGGCGGTTTACGCTATTGGAAAGATGGCAGGGAAGTACCGGATGTGATGCTGGGTATGTTCGATTATCCTGAAACAGAAATACACCCTGCGTTTAACCTGTCGCTCCGCGTAAACTTTGTAGATGGCACCGGTGGTACCAACTACCTGCGAATGGTAGGTAGTGAAGGCTCTATGACCGTAGAGTGGGACAAAGTAACCCTGTATCGCAACAGCGTACATGTGGATGAAAATGATCCGCTGGCTGCCGCCAATGCCGCTGCATCTAACAACGGTAAATCATATGCGTATCACCGCGCAGACATACTGCCGCAGGAAAAAATGGAGTATGAAGCAGAGAAGGGCTATAAAGGCGCTCACTTTGATCACTTCTACAACCTGTTTAACGCTATGCGTACCGGTGGCAAAGTAGCTGAAGACCCAACTTTCGGTTTCCGCGCTGCTGCTCCGGCATTGCTGTGTAACGAAAGTTACTTCGATAACAAGATCATCCACTGGGATCCAAAGAATCTGAAAGTGGTGCAGAAGTAAGCTGAAAGCTGAAAGCAAAAAGCTATTGAAAAGGAGATAAACGCGGAGATCATCCGCTTATATTACCCGCTTCAATAGCTTTTTGCTTTTTGCTTTCAGCTTATTTCACTGCTTCATAACGCTTAGCAATGGCGTTCCAGTCAACAACGTTCCAGAATGCTTTCAGGTATTCCGGACGACGGTTCTGATATTTCAGGTAGTAAGCATGTTCCCATACGTCTACACCGAGGATAGGCGTACCTTTTACTTCAGCAACATCCATCAGTGGATTGTCCTGGTTAGGTGTGGAAGAAACTTCCAGTTTGCCATCCTTTACTGTTAACCATGCCCAGCCTGAACCAAAGCGGGTTGCACCTGCTGTGCTGAATTTTTCCTGGAAAGCTTCAAAAGAACCAAACGCACTGTTGATAGCATCTGCCAGTTTACCGGCTGGAGCGCCACCTGCGTTAGGAGCAAGGCTGGTCCAGAAGAAACTGTGATTCCAGTGACCGCCACCGTTGTTTCTTATAGCAGGGCTCAGCTTACCGGCATTAGCTACCAGTTCCTCCAAAGATTTGTTCTCGTTTTCTGTACCTGCCACTGCTTTGTTCAGATTGTCTACATAAGCCTGGTGGTGCTTACCATGGTGAATTTCCATTGTCAGTTTATCGAAATTCGGCTCTAACGCATCAGTTGCGTAGGGTAAGCTCGGAAGTGTAAATGCCATAACTCAAAGTTTTATGGGTTTTAAAATATGATTTCTTGATAGTCGCCAAATTTACTGCCAATCCGTTAAAATTTAGCCATTAAATTATTTATGTATTTAGATAGCAGGTTTGGAAGCCTTCCATCAATATAAAATCGGCCAGGCAGGGGCATAAAATCGTTTAACCAGGCCTTGCCAGGCTTGATCATATGGAATTTTATTTTATATTTACAGATACTCGGTTTAACAGGACATGACATTAGGCATAATATTTCGTATGTGCCTGGTAGTTGTTTAACTATTGTTTGTTTAAAACTTATAGTATGCAGACAGGCTCGGACTCAGGGCAAAATTTTTCCCTCAATACCTTACAAAAGGAAAATGAGTATTTAAGAAATCGTATTAACTGGCTGGAAAGCATTTTACATCATGTACCCGCCATGATCTACAGTTACGATAACAATAACAAATCTGTTACCTGGTGTAATGAGCGCCTGGCAGAAACTGTAGGATTTTCTTCCGCAGAGATGATGGGAATGGGAATGGAATTTTTCCGGCACATTATGCATCCGGAGGATTTTAAACTGGCAACGGTAGCTCAGCAGTCATTCATCAATAATAAGGCGCAGTTTGGAGGCCTGGCACGTATCCGCAAAAAAGGAGAAGTGGACTACCGCTGGTTATTTGGGCTGGAAGTGCCTTTTACACATGATAAGAATGGGCGTGTGGTGGAAATTATCTGTGCCTTCCTGGATCTCACCCAGGCCATCGATACCAACGTTCAGTTGTCTGAAGCGCTGAGCGCTATCCTTCGCCGGCAAAATGAAAACCTCTTTAACAAGCTTACGCCAAGGGAAAAAGACATACTGGCGATGGCGGTGAAAGGACTTAATAATAAGGAGATCGCCAATTCGTTGAACCTTAGCCGTTATACTGTAGAAACCCACCGTAAAAATATCCGTCTTAAACTCAAAGTGCGGAATACTTCTGAATTGGTGACCATTGCGCGAAAGATAGGATTTGAATAAACCGCTGCTAAAATGATAGCAGTATTTACCTTTTGGTAGTGGAAATAATGGTTTGATCAGCCATCTTCTACTTCGCTGCATGGCAATATCATGCTGATCATATTTTGTTGGTAACCAGTCATCAGCAGTACAATTTCGTTGCAAAAAAAAGTTGCTAAAAGTTGCTAAATTTTTCAAAAATACCCAAGATTGGGTATTTGCTCGTCTTTCAAACTCCAGTAATTTAGTGGATTAAATATTACATGTGTTTTTTAGACATCCAATATGATTACCAGCTGAAACACCCCTATGACTATGATAACCGAGGAAAGAGCATTTGACATTTTGCAACTGGAAGAGTCCGCCAGCGCGGAGGAAATTGTGGCACGATACGAAATTCTGAAAGATCAGTACAGAAGAATAAAAGATGAAACGGAAGACCTTAGAACAAGACTTGCCTATCAGTTAAAGCAAATAGAACTCGACGACGTATTTATATATTTCCGGAGAAGACAAAGGATATAAGGAACTGACAAAGCTTTTGAATTATTCATTCGTTGTGTTTTTAAGCTCAGTTATGCATCCATTGTTTTTTCTTTATCTGTAACCCGGCCTTTCTTTCTGTTATCCGGCGGGAAAACTATGTCTGCTTCCTGTTAGCTTTATTTTCCTATATTTACTAGCTTAAACCCTACCTAAACAATCATTCTATGAATGTATTCTTGATTATTTTTCTGGTGTTGGTATTCCTGGTGTTGCTTTCATGTTTTGTTACCGTACAGCAGGGTAACATTGCAGTAACCACCATTTTTGGTAAATACAACCGGGTGCTTTTTCCCGGGTTGAACTTTAAAATACCGGTGATAGAAAAGGTATTTAAAAGGGTATCTATCCAGAACAGGTCTGTAGAGCTGGAGTTTCAGGCCATCACCATTGATCAGGCCAATGTTTACTTCAAAGCAATGCTGTTGTACGCTGTATGGAATCAGCAGGAAGAAACGATCAAAAACGTTGCGTTCAAATTTATGGATGAAAGAAGCTTTATGCAGGCGCTGGTACGCACGATTGAAGGTTCTATCCGTGGATTTGTTGCTACGAAAAGACAGGCAGAAGTGCTTGGTTTACGTAAGGATATTACGGAGCACGTAAAAGAGCAGATAGACAAAACCCTGGAAGAGTGGGGTTTCCATCTGCTGGACCTGCAAATGAACGATATTACTTTTGATGAAGTAATTATGAAGTCCATGGCGCAGGTGGTGGCTTCCAATAACCTGAAAGCTGCTGCTGAAAACGAAGGTCAGGCATTGCTGATCACCAAAACCAAAGCGGCGGAAGCAGATGGTAACGCCATCAAAATTGCTGCAGAGGCTGAGCGTCAGGCGGCCCAGCTGCGTGGTATGGGTGTTGCGTTATTCCGTGAGGAAGTGGCCAAGGGTATGAGTATGGCGGCTAAAGAAATGCAGCAGGCTAATCTGGATACCTCGGTGATCCTCTTTTCCATGTGGACGGAAGCCATTAAACATTTCGCCGAAAATTCAAAAGGAAACGTCATCTTCCTGGATGGTTCTTCTGAAGGAATGGATCATACCATGAAGCAAATGATGGGCATGAATAAACTCATGGATTCCAAGAAATAATTATCTTCTTTGTTCAAAGAAAGTTTTCATCAGCTGTAAGCTTTCTTCGCTGCACGGACCGGCCTCCAGTTTTGTTTTGGGATGAAACGGGGACCGGTCACCGGTGGCTCTGCGGTAGCTGTTTTTATCATCTGCCGCCGCATATACAATCCTCCCGATCTTACTCCAATACAGGGCGCCTGCACACATCAGGCAAGGCTCTACTGTTACATATAAAGTTGCTTCCATCAGGTATTTGCTCCCCAGTGTATTAAAAGCAGCAGTTAATGCAATCATCTCCGCATGTGCGGTACAGTCATTTAACCGTTCTACATGATTATAGCCACGGCCAATGATCTGGTTGTTCAACACTACTACCGCACCAATAGGTACTTCTCCGTCTTCAAAGGCTTTGCGTGCTTCCTGTAATGCCTGCCGCATAAAATGCAGATCGTCGAACATAGCTTTTTAGCTTTTAGCCGTTAGCTTTTAGCTGTTAGCAGGTTTGATATCTGGCTGGCAGCTAAAAGCTAAGGTCAATTATTTGGATATTATAGTTAAAAGTGGTTCATGCTGTGAGGCGCTGATAGCTATCGTTAAAGGCTGATGGCTAACAACTGAATGAACTCTTCCTCAGAAAGTATTTTGATAGTATTGATCTTTTTTGCTTTCTCAAGTTTGCTGCCGGCATCATCGCCCACTACCAGGTAGTTGAGTTTGCTGCTTACGCCGCTCACTATCTTCCCGCCTTCCTGTTCTACCTTTTCTTCGGCCTCGCTGCGCTTCAGCTGATGGAGAGTGCCGGTAAATAAAAACGTTTGTCCGTTGAGGTTACCTGATACCGGAGATGACTTCTTGGTGTTTTCCATATTGATACCCAGTGCCGCCAGTTTATTGAGCATGGCAATGTTATCATCGTTGGCAAAAAACAACCGGATAGCGCCTGCTACTTTGGGACCTATATCTTCCAGCGCCAGGATCTGTTCTTCTGTCCAGTTTTGGAGATCCATGATATTTGTAACGGCGTTGGCCAGTGTTTTCGCAGTAGTTTCCCCTACATAACGGATACCCAGTCCGAATATAAGGCGGTGCAGCGGTTGTGTTTTTGAATGTGTGATCGCTGTTTCGAGGTTGGTGAGTGACTTTTTGCCAAAGCCTTCGAGCGCGCCTATTTTTTCAAAATCCAGTTCGTAAATTCCGGGGATATCTTTTAGCAGTCCTAATGAGAAGAACTTGCGCACATTACTTTCACCAAAGCTTTTGATGTCCATGGCATCTTTGCTCACAAAGTGGATCATTCTTTCTACTACCTGTGCTTCACAATTGATATTGGTGCAACGCCAAACGCTTTCCTCCTGGGGCTTTACCAGCTTATCGTGGCATACGGGACAGTGCGTTGGAAACACAATATCCTGTTCGCTGCCATCTCGCAGATCGGCTACGGATTTTACGATGTAAGGAATCACGTCTCCCGCTCTTTCTACCAAAACCGTATCACCGAGCTTCAGGTCTTTTTCTTTGATCACCTCTTCATTAAAAAGGGAGATAGAGCCTACGGTAACACCTCCAATGGGCACCGGATCAATTTTGGCTACCGGTGTAATGGAGCCGGTGCGGCCTACCTGGAACTCCACGCTGCGGAGTTTACTGGTAGCCTGACGGGCTTTAAATTTATAGGCAATGGCCCAGCGCGGGTGATGCGTGGTCATACCCAGTTTATCCTGCAGGTTATAGTCGTTTACCTTCACTACCATACCATCTATTTCGTAGGGCAGGTTGTCGCGCTCGTTTTCAAACCACAGGCAATGATCTATAACGGCCTGTATACCTTTCACCACTTTCTTTTCTTTAGCCGGACTGCGGAATCCCAGTGTAGACAATAGTTCCAGGGTGCCACTATGCGTTGTCAGCGCATCGGGTTCCGTTTGTCCCGGGTTCATGGTATGATAGCTCATGTGATAGAGAAAGGCTTCCAGTCCGCGTTTGGCTACTTCGTTGGGGTCTACCATGCGCAGGGAACCGGAGGCGGCATTGCGCGGGTTAGCCAGTGGCGGCAGGTTATCGGCAATACGTTTATCGTTGAAGGCTTTAAAGGTGTTTTTATTGATAAGCACTTCACCGCGTATTTCGATCTGGTGGATGCCGTATTTGGAAAAGCGGGCCGACAGCGGAATAGAGCGGATTTGCTTAATGTTGGTGGTAATGTCTTCGCCGGCTACACCGTCGCCGCGGGTAGCGCCCCTTACCAGCTGATCATCTTCATAGATGAGGGAAATGCTGGCGCCATCGAACTTGGGTTCAATGCAATATTCTATTTCAGACAGCCCGGCGCTTTCGCGTGCTTTCCGGTCCCAGTCCAGCAGATCATCCGCATTATAGGAGTTTTCGAGGCTGAGCATGGGGACCAGGTGCGGTACTGTAACAAATTCTTTTGTAAGGCCTTTGGCTACCCGTTGGGTAGGAGAGTCGGCAGTAATAAGGTCAGGATGTTCCTGTTCCAGCTTCTTTAGCCATGCAAAAAGCTGATCATATTCGTAGTCGCTGATCACCGGTTCGCTTTGTACGTAGTAGCGCCAGTCATTATAACTGATTACCCGGCGAAGGCCATCAAGGGTTTCATCAATGGATTGCAACAGTTGCTGCTGCTGCAGGTGGCTCAGCAGGTCTTTGGCCAATTGTGCCAGGGTTATTTCTATCTCCTTTGTGTACATAATATGTGAAACTGAGCCGTAAATTTAAACTTATCTTTCTGCTTAGGAATGGCTCTTCAAAAAATTCGGCGGTTTTTGTTTTAAATGTGGTATTTTTTTCTTTCATTTGATTATAGTTCCGCGTAAAAACAATTAACTGCGTTTACTGTAATTCCACGTTCCTTATGATGTCTATGTACACCAAAAACATCAATACGCACCTGGTAGAAATAAAGGATTATTTCAAGGTTGCGATTTCAGTAGATTGTGTCATTTTCGGCTTTAACAACGATGAGCTGAAAGTCTTACTCATAGAATCTGATCTCAAAGAATTCAAAGGGAAATGGTCGTTGCTGGGCGATATTGTCCGGCCCGAAGAAGAGCTCGATGAAGCGGCCTACCGGGTACTGAAAGCCCGTACCGGACTTGATGATGTATATATGGAACAGGTGCAGACCTTTGGCGCCATCCAGCGGCATCCTGCCGGGCGGGTGATCACCGTGGCTTACTATTCGCTGGTAAATATTGAGCACGTAGAACTGAAAACACATAACAACGAACTGCATTGGCATAGCGTGAAAGACTTGCAGGAAATGGCTTTTGATCATAAGCTGATCCTCGACACCTGCCATGAGCGCCTTAAACAGCAAGTATTGGTACAACCGATAGGGTTCAACCTGCTGCCCCGAAAGTTCTCCCTGCGTGAACTGCAGAACCTTTACGAAGCCATTCTGGATATGGAACTGGACCGCCGTAACTTCAGGAAAAAGTTTTTATCCATGGATTTGCTGATGGATTTGAATGAAGAAGAGGAAGATGTACCCCACCGCCCTGCCAAGCTCTACAAATTCAATTTTGATAAATATGACCAGCGCAAGAAGCGATACCTGGGTATCGGCTTCTAGTTACTTTTCTGTGGTACTTTTTTAGCCCGCCAGGCCCTTTTTTGTATTATTTCCGTTAATTTTTATGAGGTCAAATCCTTTTCCAATAAGGATTTGGTAACGCGCGTACCTGCAAAAAATTTGCAGCATTAAATTTCTCCCGAAAGGGGAAAAAAAATTTGTTTTTAACAAAATTTTAAGTAAGATTGTGTAAGATATACACATCCTAGAAAGCAATTTTTTATTGAGCATAAAAACCAAAGTTTAAGTCTGATTCGCTGTTAAATTTTTCGCTGTATTTTATTGTATGTAGAAATTCCACAAAACAAGATTTGATAACTACAAAATCATTCATCATAAATTGATTTTATAGTTCCACGTTATGAAACATAAGACTGTCAAGCATTATTGCCTGGTGTCTCACTTTACACTTTCCCTTGTACAGGCATTGTACAGGGGAAAGTTGTTTTAGGGAAAAACTAACCTATTTCAGGATCAATTAAACAAATTGCAATAAGACACGCCAGCCGTTCAATCAATTCTAATTCTGGGTAAACCCCCGTCATACCGGCAGTTCAGCAGGTTTTTCCGTAACTTGCAAAAAAGAATTACGAATGGAGAATTACGAATTACGAGATTAGTGAGAAGATATTAGCCGATAATCTCTTCACCAATCTCGTAATTCATAATTCGTAATTCTCCATCCTAATTCTCTTCAAACAAAAATCAATCTATGTCTTATACACCACAACATAAGGTTCGCATTGTAACAGCGGCGGCTTTATTCGACGGTCATGATGCGGCCATCAATATTATGCGGCGCATTATGCAGGCAAAAGGCGCCGAGGTAATTCACCTCGGGCACAACCGTTCTGCAGCGGAAATTGTAGACTGTGCCATACAGGAAGATGCGCAGGGAATAGCTGTTACCTCCTACCAGGGTGGTCACGTAGAGTTTTTTAAGTACATGTATGACCTGCTGCAGGAAAAAGGCTGTGGTCATATCCGGATTTTTGGCGGCGGTGGAGGAACCATTTTACCGGTAGAGATAGCTGAACTGCATGCCTATGGCATTACTCGCCTTTATTCACCGGACGATGGCCGGCAGATGGGACTGGAAGGGATGATTGAAGACCTGATCAGCCAGTGCGATATTGCTGTAACGCCGCTGACTGCAGGTGGCAGCGCTGCGGATATTCCACAATTGCAAAAAGAGAAAAACCCGAAAGTGATAGCCAGGTCTATCAGTCTCGCGGAAAACGATATGCCCGTAGCACTGCTCGCCGGGCAGAAAACCAGAACAGCAGTAGCGGTAGACGAAGCGGCCGGCGCTCATATCGTGCATACCCCGGCAGAGCCGGAACGCTCTCCCGTACTCGGTATTACCGGTACCGGCGGTGCAGGAAAGAGCAGTGTAACAGACGAACTGGTACGCCGCTACCTGAATCATACCGGCGATAAAACCGTAGCCGTTATTTCGGTAGATCCGTCTAAAAAGAAAACGGGCGGCGCTTTGCTGGGCGACCGTATCCGCATGAATTCCATTCATCATCCAAGAGCCTATATGCGCTCCCTGGCCACCCGCGAAAGCGATAAAGCCATCAGTGAGCATATCCAGGAGGCCATCGATATCTGTAAACTGGCCGCCTTTGATTTTATTATACTGGAAACTTCCGGCATCGGTCAGAGCGATACCGCCATCACCGACTATTGTGATGTATCCCTTTATGTGATGACACCGGAGTATGGTGCCGCTTCCCAGCTGGAAAAAATTAACATGCTGGATTATGCAGATGTAATCGCCATCAACAAATTTGATAAAGCCGGCGCCCTCGATGCCTTACACGACGTACGCAAACAATATAAACGTAACCATACCCTCTGGAATGCTAAAGATGATGACCTGCCGGTAGTAGGCTCTATTGCCTCCCAGTTCAATGACCCGGGCATCAACCTGCTGTTTGAAAGGGTAATGGAGAAGGTAGCGGAAAAAACAGGCGCCAGCTTTGGCCCTATGGCACATGAAGCCGTGAAGTCCACCTCTACCAAATCGCAGATCATTCCACCCGCCCGCGTTCGTTATCTCGCAGAAATAACAGAAGCTATCGGAGACTACAGCAAATGGGTAGACGAGCAATGTAAGATCGCTACCCAGCTATACCAGGTGGAAGGCGTAACAGCGCTGCAACCTGGTATGGCTGCGGGTCTTGCTGATGTAAAAGCGCATCTTGCAAAATCATTGCATCCTGAATGTAAAAAGCTGGTAGACGAATGGCCCGCCCTGTTAAAAAAATATACAGCTGATTTTTACGAATTCCAGGTACGGGATAAAGTGATCAAATTGCCGCTCTATTCCGAAAGCCTTAGCCATAGCAGGATTCCGAAAGTGAGTCTGCCTAAGTACAAAGACTGGGGAGATATCCTCCGCTGGCAGCTGACCGAAAACCTGCCGGGTGAATTTCCTTACGCTGCTGGTGTATTCCCGCTCAAAAGAGAAGGAGAAGATCCTACCCGTATGTTTGCGGGGGAAGGCGGTCCGGAAAGAACCAATAAACGTTTTCACTACGTATCGCTGGATCAACCGGCAAAGCGCCTGTCTACCGCATTCGACAGTGTTACACTCTATGGAGAGGACCCGGCGGTAAGACCGGATATTTATGGTAAAGTCGGTAATTCCGGTGTGAGTATCGCCACCGTTGATGATGCCAAAAAGTTATACAGCGGTTTTGATCTTTGTGATCCGAAAACCTCTGTATCCATGACTATCAATGGTCCGGCGCCCATACTGCTGGCGTTTTTCATGAATGCTGCCATTGATCAGCAATGTGAAAAATACATCAGGGAAAAGGGGTTAACCGAAAAGGTAGCGGCGCTGATAAAAACAAAGTTCAAAGATCATCCGCTGCCGCATTACAGTGGCGATCTGCCAGCAGGCAATGATGGCCTGGGTTTGCAGCTGTTGGGTATTTCCGGCGAAGAAGTGCTGGACCCGGAGGTGTATAAAAAAATAAAGGCCCACGCATTAAGTACTGTTCGCGGCACCGTACAGGCAGATATCCTGAAAGAAGACCAGGCGCAGAATACCTGTATTTTCTCTACGGAATTTGCGCTGAAACTGATGGGAGACGTGCAGGAATATTTCATCACCGAAAAGGTCCGCAACTTCTATTCCGTCAGCATTTCCGGTTATCATATTGCAGAAGCCGGCGCCAACCCCATTACCCAGCTGGCGTTTACCCTCGCAAACGGTTTCACTTATGTGGAATACTACCTGAGCAGGGGGATGCATATCGATGATTTTGCTCCTAACCTGTCGTTCTTCTTCAGCAACGGTATGGACCCTGAATATGCGGTAATAGGCCGTGTGGCGCGCCGCATATGGGCGAAGGCCATTAAGTATAAATACAAGGGGAATGATCGGTCGCAGAAATTGAAATATCATATTCAAACGTCCGGCCGCAGTTTGCACGCACAAGAGATCGATTTTAACGATATCCGTACCACCCTGCAGGCCTTGTACGCTATTTATGATAACTGCAATTCCCTGCATACCAACGCTTACGATGAAGCCATTACCACCCCTACAGAAGAAAGCGTGAGACGGGCGATGGCGATTCAGCTGATCATTAACCGGGAACTGGGCACCGCTAAGAATGAAAACCCGGTACAGGGTTCCTTCTTCATCGAAGAACTGACAGACCTGGTAGAAGAGGCCGTACTCACAGAATTCAACCGAATTACAGAACGTGGCGGTGTTTTGGGCGCTATGGAACGGATGTATCAGCGTAATAAAATACAGGAAGAAAGCCTGTACTATGAGTCGCTGAAGCATACCGGCGAATTCCCCATCGTAGGCGTAAATACTTTCCTGAATAAAAATGGCTCGCCTACTATTATTCCGGCAGAAGTGATCCGTTCTACCACCGAGGAAAAAGAATTCCAGATACATACACTCGAAGCCTTCCGGGAAAGACACCAGCAGAAGAGCACTGCGGCGCTGAAGCAGTTGCAGCAGGTAGCAGTAAGCAATGGTAATTTGTTTGCAGAACTGATGGAAACCGTGAAGCATTGTTCCCTCGGACAAATCACGCATGCACTCTATGAAGTAGGAGGGCAGTACAGAAGAAATATGTAATGGAGAGCTGAAAGCAAAAAGCAGAAAGCTATTGAAGCAACTTTTGTCTTGCCCAGGATTAGACTGATTTTGATGATTGCAAGATTTTTTTCTTGTGATTATATTTTGATTTAAAAGATTAAGGGAGATAGAAGCGGATATCCGCTTTTATCTCCCTTAATCTTTTAAAATCAAAAACGAAAAAATCTTGCAATCATCAAAATCAGTCTAATCCTGGGCAAGACAAAAGTTGCTTCAATAGCTTTCTGCTTTTTGCTTTAAGCTCTCAGCATTATATTAGTATTACCTTTTCGCGTAGCATCGTCCCTAAAAGATGGCTACCCTATTTTTACAGCTTTACTGATCACAATTGCTATGAAGAAATTAATCCTGGGTTTGGTTGTGCTGGCCGTTTTACGGGTGAATGCACAACAGGCCGATACCATTGGCAAACGCTTGTTGCTACCTAATGGCTGGTCCTTAACACCCGTAGGGCATTCGCTGCCATTGGGCGATTTGCCACTGAATATGGTATTGTCCCCTTCCGGAAAATACCTCGCGGTCACCAACAATGGGCAAAGCCGCCAAACCATACAGCTGATCGATGCCCGGAAGGAACAGCTGCTGGATGAAGTAACCATTCCCAAATCATGGCTGGGCCTGGCTTTTAGTAAAGATGAAAAGAAACTGTATGCTTCCGGCGCCAATGATAACGTGATCTGGCAATATGCAGTTACTGGTAATAAACTGCAGGTAACAGACAGCATTCGCCTGGGCCTGGCCTGGCCCAAAGAAAAGATCTGTCCTACCGGTATGATCCTGGACGATTCACGGAACCGGCTATACGTAGTTACCAAAGAAGATAATAGTTTGTACATCATTGATCTGCAGCAGAATAAGGTAACCGGGCATATCCCGCTGACGGCAGAAGCGTATACGGTGGTGTTGTCTAAAGACCGCAGCAGTCTTTATATTTCCCTCTGGGGTGGCGATGCGGTGGCCGTATTTGATATTGTTTCGCAGAAAATAATTCACACGATAAAAACAGGTAGTCATCCTAACGAAATGATTTTATCTGCCAACGGCAAATACCTGTATGTAGCCAATGCCAACGATAACTCGGTATCTGTGATCCGCACGGCCGATCATAAAGTAACAGAATCGCTGCAAACAGCCTTGTATCCGGATGCACCGGCTGGCTCCACTACCAATGGGCTGGCGTTATCTGCCAACAATAGGCAGCTGTATATTGCGAATGCCGATAATAATTGTCTCGCTGTTTTTGATGTGAGTACTCCCGGTAAAAGCAGGTCTAAAGGTTTTATACCGGTAGGTTGGTATCCCACCTGCGTTAGGGTATTGGGTAAAAAGGTATTGGTAGCTAATGGTAAAGGATTTACTTCGATGGCCAACCCGGATGGTCCTAACCCGATCAGCAAAAAAGATGAGAGCGGATCGCATGAGGCCAATACACGAAAAGACAGGCCTGTGCAATATATCGCCGGTTTATTTAAGGGCAGTCTCTCTGTTTTTAATGAACCGGGTGATGCGTTATTGAGCCGTTGGTCGGCCCTGGTATATGAAAATACGCCGTATACCAAAGCGAAAGAGCACACTGCTGCGGGTGAGGCAGGCAATCCGATTCCTCGCAGCGCCGGAGAAAAATCGCCCATCAGGTATGTTTTTTATATCATAAAGGAAAATCGTACTTACGACCAGGTGCTGGGTGATATGCCAGCTGGTAATGGGGATAGCAGCCTGTGTATTTTCCCGGAAAGGATTACCCCCAATCAACATCGTTTATCGCGCGATTTTGTGTTGCTGGATAATTTTTATGTAGATGCAGAAGTCAGCGCTGATGGGCATAACTGGAGTATGGCCGCCTATGCTACCGATTATGTGGAGAAGACCTGGCCTACCAGTTACGGTGGCCGCGGGGGAACGTATGATTATGAGGGCAGCCGCAAAATTGCCTATCCTAAAAAAGGATTCATATGGGATTATTGCAGCCGTGCCGGTGTGAGCTACAGAACCTATGGCGAGTTTGCCGGTAAGGGAAAGGCTACGCTCAAATCGCTGGAGTCGCATTTCTGCACCAACTATCCATCTTTCGACCTTTCCATCCAGGATGTAGCAAGACAACAGATCTGGCAGCATGATTTTGATTCCTTGCTGGCTATCGACGCGGTGCCCCATTTCAACAGCATTCGGTTAGGGAATGATCATACCAGCGGAATGAGGAAAGGGGCTTACTCACCCTATGCGGCGGTGGCTGATAATGACCTGGCGGTAGGGCAGCTCGTGGATTACATTTCCCATAGTAAGATATGGAAAGAGAGCGCCATCTTTATACTGGAAGACGATGCCCAGAACGGACCTGATCATGTGGATGCGCATCGGTCTACCGCCTATGTGATCAGCCCTTATATAAAGAGAAAATCGGTGAATCATACCATGTATTCTACCGCAGGTATGCTAAGGACGATGGAGCTGATACTGGGATTGCCGGCTATGAGCCAATACGATGCTGCCGCTAACCCCATGTGGGAGCTGTTTACTGCTACGCCTGACCTGAGTCCTTATACAGCACTGCCTGCACAGGTAGATATCCATGAAAGAAACATGGTTTGGAACGAGAGTGCGCGGCGTTCCGCAGGTTTTGATCTTGCACATGAAGACAGGGTGCCCGACCTGGAACTAAATGAAGTGGTATGGAAGGCCGTCCATGGCGAGCAGGCGGTGATGCCGGCGCCACGGAGAAGTGCTTTTGTGAAGCTACAGGAGGCCGAAGATGATGACGATTGATAAATCGATTAAGCAAATCCGGGAAACTTTTTTATTTTAGGGGTTCCTAAATTCAAAAAACGTTATGGTTGCAAGGAGAGATTTTATAAAGAATAGCGCCCTGGTAGCAGGCGTTGTTGGGCTTGGACTGCCCAAAACCGTATTTGGCTGGGCCGGGTATACATCCCAGCGCCCTCCACTGGCAAAACGGAAATTCACCAGTGAAGCGGTGGAAAAGACAATTGTGAAGGTGAAATCTCAGATTGCAGATACCAAACTGGGGTGGCTGTTTGAAAACTGTTTCCCTAACACCCTCGACACAACCGTTAGCTTTAAAAAAGAAAACGGTAAACCGGATACTTTCGTTATTACTGGTGATATTAACGCCATGTGGCTGCGCGATTCCTCCGCGCAGGTATGGCCCTATCTGCCACTGGTAAAGGAGGATGCGAAATTAAAGGAAATGGTGGTAGGGGTGATCAACCGTCAAACCAAATGTATCCTGATCGACCCGTACGCCAACGCCTTTAACGAAGGCCCTACCGGCAGTGAATGGGATAAGGACCTGACGGAAATGAAACCCGAACTGCATGAGCGCAAATGGGAAATTGATTCCCTGTGCTACCCGGTTCGCCTGTCTTATAACTATTGGAAAATCAGCGGCGATAACACGCCATTCGACGACAAATACAAACAGGCTGCCCACCTGATCGTGAAAACATTTAAGGAGCAGCAGCGTAAAGAAGGACACGGGCCTTACAAGTTCCAGCGTATTTCTGCAGTACAGTCAGATACGGTAGCGAATGGCGGCTGGGGTAACCCGATATCGCCGGTAGGACTGATCGTTTCCATTTTCCGTCCTTCTGACGATGCCACGGTGTTTCCTTTCCTGATTCCTTCCAACATGTTTGCCGTAGTATCACTGCGCCAGCTGGCGGAAATCAGCGAAATCATCTACAAGGATGCAGCCTTCGCACATGAGTGCACAGTACTGGCCGATGAAGTGGACCGCGCTATTAAGGCATACGCCATTGTAGAACATCCGAAGCTGGGAATGATGTACGGTTTTGAAGTAGATGGCTTCGGCAATCGTTTATTCCTGGACGATACCAATGTACCCAGCCTGTTATCTATTCCATACCTGGGCTATACCAGTGTTGATGATCCGTTGTACCAGGCTTCCCGCCACTTTGTATGGAGTAATTTCCAGCCCTGGTTTTACAGGGGTAAGTATGGCGATGGCGTAGGCAGTCCGCACACCGGTAATGACTATATCTGGCCAATGAGCGTGATCATAAAGGCATTGACCAGTCATGATAAGGAAGAAATAGCTTCCTGCATAAAAATGTTGCGTAATACGGATGGTGATACTGGCTTTATTCATGAGTCTTACCATAAAGATGATCCGACCAAGTTTACCCGTCCATGGTTTGCGTGGGTAAATACACTGTTCGGTGAGCTGATCCTGAAAGTAAGCCAGGAGTATCCTGATCTGCTGAAGAGACAATACGCATAAATAATCCGGCATACTTTAATCAGGGATTTTGTGATTTATGTTCAATAAATTGTGAACACAAATCACGAAATCCCTGATTTTTTATTGGAGAAGCGTGCCGGAATTTTTAAAACAAAAAACCTGAAGATATTAATGGTAGCAGCAAATATTTACCAGCAAAAGATAGATCAGTTCCAGGAAGCCATGAAAAAAGAGAAACGGTTAACGGCCACTTTATCCTGGGCGCGGTTAATCAGCTTCCTGCTAATTGCCACCAGCGTGGTACAGCTTTTCAGAAACGGCTGGATGGTTGCATGGTTGCTGCTGGCTATTGCCGGAATAGTAGCTTTTGTGGTATTGCTGGTGCTTTATTCGAAGGCGATGCAAAAACTGCAGTTGTTCGAAACCTTGCTGGAGCTCAATAAGAAAGAATTACAGCTGGTGACCACCTGGCAGTCTTCTTTTGAAGACGGGAGTGAATTTGTGGATGACAAGCATGATTTTACCAGTGACCTGGATGTATTTGGTCCATCTTCCATATTTCAGCATACCAACAGAACGGGCACTTTATCCGGCAAAAGAAAGCTGGCGGAGGCTTTACGTAGTCCGCTGAAAGAAGCGGCTACCATCCGGGATACGCAGGAGGCTTTACAGGTACTGACCCCGGAACTGGAGTTCCGGCAGCTGCTCACCGCTAATGCCCTGTTGGCCAAAGAAGAGGAGGGCGACCGTCGGGAAATCTCCGCCTGGCTGGAAATGCCGTTTCATTTTATCAACAGTAAACTGATCAACATTGCTATATGGGCTTCGCCAGCCCTGGTGGTGGCCGCGATTGCCTATGGTATCAGTAGCGGGCATTGGTACCTGCTCACTATTATGATAGTGGTTAACTGGGTATTGCTGGGCGTTAACCAGAAAGAAATCATGTCGCAGTATATACTCATTTCCCATAAGGAACGCATACTGGATAAGTTTTCTATTTTGCTGCACCTGATTAAGGGCGGATCATTTAAACAATCAAAGTTGTTGCTGGAGCAGCAGGATATTGCAAAAGAGGCTGATGTGGCGCTACATGGGCTGGCCAAGGTAAGCGGGGCATTTGATCAGCGTTTGAATTTGCTCGTGGGGCTGGTGCTCAATTCACTGATGGTGTATGATTTCCATTGTATACTCCGGCTGGAGCGCTGGAAGCTGCAGCACAAAACTCATATCAATAAATGGTTTGACGTTATTACGCAGCTGGAAGTATGGAATAGCCTGGCCACCTACGTCTATAATCATCCCACTTTTACCTGGCCGGAACCGCAGCAGGAGGGACGTATACTCGAAGCTGCAGCGCTGGGGCATCCATTGATACCGGAACATGAGTGTGTAAAGAATGATGGTACTGCCGGGCAGAAAGACAGCTTCCTGATTATCACCGGTTCTAATATGTCCGGTAAAAGCACCTTTCTGCGCAGTGTGGGGGCTAACCTGCTCCTGGCGATGTGCGGGGCGCCGGTATGCGCTGACCGCCTGCTTTTCAGCCCTATGCATATCATGACTTCTATGCGGATCAAAGATTCTATCGCCAGCCATACCTCTTATTTCCAGGCAGAGCTGCTGCGTTTACAACATATTATCCGCCAGTTGAAAACCGGGGAGCGGGTATTTATTTTGTTAGATGAAATTCTGAAAGGCACCAATTCGGAAGACAAGCTGTCGGGCTCCCGTAGCCTGATAGAGCATTTCCTGCAGTATAACTGTTTGGGTATGATTGCCACACATGATCTTGAACTGGGGCAGCTGGAGCAGGCCTATCCCGGGCAGATCCGTAACTACTGTTTCGAAAGTACTATCCAGGACAATCATCTTTACTTTGATTATCGCATCCGTGAAGGCGTAGCCCGTAATAAGAATGCCACCTTCCTGATGAAGCAGATGGAAATTATTTAAAAAGCAAGTTTAAGTCGTGTTAAAACTATCTCGGGGTCAAATAGTTAATGCAATTTGCGTTAACTTTAATTGTCATGTTCCAGGATTGAATTATTTCGAACAAAATTTAACCATCATGCTTACAGTACTTCCATTTTTTACGATGGTCTTATTTAGAACCCTTTCACCACAACCTGTTGATGTTCCGATAGAAAAAAATGTTAACACGCACGTGGTCGGCGTAAATAGCAATTACGCTAAAATATTGAATGTGAAACAATTTGGCGCTAAAGGCGATGGTCGGTCGGACGACAGTAAAGCGATCAATAAAGTACTTGACATGGCCGTTGCGGGCCAAACTGTCTATTTCCCATCGGGGAATTACCTGATTGGTGACGCGCTGATAGTGAGAAACAAACAAAACGTTACTGTTTCCGGAGATGGCAATGCAAGCCGCTTATTTGTTGACAATCAGCAGGCAAAAACTGGTAAAACAACTTTTTATACTACGTTGTCTATAGACGAATGCAGTAATGTTATTCTTCAGAAGTTATGTATTGAAAGTAAAGGCGAAAACTGGGGGGATGCTGATGCGGCGGGCAAATTTGCAGAGCCGGACAAGCGGGTGGACTGGATGATTAATAAAGGTGGACACGCTGTTTTGATTACCAGAAGCAAAAACATTTCCATCAATAATGTTACGGCCAGATTTTGTGGTTCCACGGGGGTGTATTACGCGAGTTCCTCTGATTTAGTAACGTTTAATAATTGTTTTGCAAATGCGGCATCATTGGGGTATGCCGGGTTTGCCATAGATAATTTTGCCAATGGCGCCGCCGAGTTTATGCCAGGCAGACGATATATTTTTAATAATTGCAAGGTAAATGCGGAATCTCAGAAGTATGGTAAATATGCCGCCAAGGGTGGTGTGGTGATGGAAGGTGATATGGGTCGGGCATTGAATTGTACTATAACAGGGGGAGAATACCGGGACTGCTATACCGGGGGGAATGCACAAAGTTTGGGTGCGGCCATTTCTGCTGAAAATACGAATCTCGTTGCTACAAATGTGAAGGGGGCTGATAACTATGTGGGTTTACGTCTTGTGCAACGGGGAGAAATAAATAATCCGGTTAATATTACTGTTTCACAAAGCACTTTCGTGAATAATAAGTACTGCGGAATTTATCTTTCCTCTGCTTCCAAGGGAGGAGGAACGATATTAATAGATCAATGTACATTCAGCCAGCTGCCCGTGAGCGTGTGGAATTCTTCTCCCAGTGGCGTTTATAATAAAACTTCGGGTATCATAAATGCAAGCTACATGGTATCTGTAAAACTCAAGGTAACCAACTCCAGTTTTACCGGTGGCAACAGGTATGTTTATGCTGCTGATAAAACTGATATCAATGTAAATAATTCAAGATTTAGTGGTACAAGCGATTCCACTATGAGCTTTTACGGTGGTGGCGATATTGACATTCAAAAAAATACAATTGATGGCTACGCTCCCATTTTTGTGAGGCAATATGACCATACCCGTAAACACTCGGCGCCTGTGTCGTTAAACGTGATGCGAAACAAGGGTAGTATGCCGGCAGACCTGGTTAATACAACTGAAATACCCGCATCGTTTATGAAGGCAAAAAAAATTGACGGAAACATTTTTTCCGCGGTATCTGGAAGAGCCAGTCAGCCGGCAGCCAGTGTTCTAAGCAGCAGTGCTCTTTTTAAGCAGAAAGCATTTTCTGTTAATATATCACAACAGGGGTTACAGGCACAGAATACTTTTTTGGTCGGCAGTGTAGTTGGCCAGCGGCCTGCGGGTACTATCAAGTCTGTCCGCAACAGTAACGGGGAAGTTTTCCAGGTATTGCAACTGGTATGTCCTTTTAACGGCGATGCCCAGAAAGTGAAGATTGTTTTACCGGGCGACATCAGGAAATCGTTAACCCCGGGAAGCACAATAGATTTAGGAAATTGATTTTGTTAAATATTTTAGTATTTTTACTAAAATATTTAGTATATGACTTTGCCGTTCCAGGAAGGGGGATCAGCACCTCAATATTATAAAGGCCGTGGTGCGCAAATAAATCCTAAAAACAAGTACCTGACGGATGAGTATGCGCAGGAGCATGCCGAAGGTATTGACGAGTGGTGGCAGGCCGATGTGCCTACGCAGGTATTTGAAGAGCATGCGAGGAACCTGGTGAATAAAGTGGACAGCCCGGATGTGGGAATGTGGTTTTCTATGAACCCCTACCAGGGCTGCGAGCATGGCTGTATTTATTGTTATGCCCGGAACACCCATCAGTACTGGGGCCTGAGTGCCGGCCTCGATTTCGAGCGGAAGATCATCGTGAAGCATAATGCGCCCGAGTTGCTGCGTAAGTTTCTGGATAACAAGAACTGGGTGCCCAAACCGATTTCGTTGTCCGGAAATACGGACTGTTACCAGCCGGTGGAGCGTAAGATGTGGCTTACGCGGCAGTTGCTGGAAGTTGCGCTGGAGTACAAACAACCTGTGGGCATCATCACCAAAAACTCATTGGTATTGCGGGATCGCTACCTGTTACAGCAGCTGGCACAGGATAACCTGGTATGCGTATACCTGTCTATCACCACGTTGCAGGAAGACCTGCGCCAGAAAATGGAACCCCGAACCGCTACTGCAGCCCAGCGTTTAAAGGTGGTAAAGGAGCTGAGTGATCTTGGGATACCCGTGGGCGTTATGACGGCCCCCCTCATTCCTGGTTTAAACGATCATGAAATTCCCCGTTTGCTGGAGGCGGCAGCGGCCAATGGCGCCAAGTATGCGGGATACACTGTGGTGCGGCTCAACGACGCGGTAAAAATTATTTTTAACGACTGGCTTTATAAGAACTTCCCCGACCGGGCCGATAAAGTATGGCATCATATAGAAAGTATGCACGGGGGAAAGGTGAATGACAGCGAATTTGGACGGCGGATGAGGGGAGATGGGAATATGGCCGACCTCATAAAGCAACAATTTAAAATTCACACAAAAAAGAACGGTATCAACCAGGAACGCTTCGAATTCAATATAGACGCGTTCCGCAGGCCAAATGCCCAGTTGAGTTTATTCTGAAATCAGGTCGAAAATAGTTGCACTTTAAACTAAATGTTAAGTCTAGGAAAAAAGTAGGGTGTTTTTTTGTGTAATAAAAAAAATAAAAATTACCTTTGCTGTAAGAATAAAAAATAACTGTGCAACTTATATCAACATACGAGATTTCAGCGATGGCCTGCAAACAAAAGCAGGTCAAGGCCAGATTGCGGGCATGTTGCACCGATTGTTAACGATAGAAAAAGTTATCAAACGATATAAACAAAAGTCCCGCACTAAAGAAAAGTGTGGGACTTTTTGCTTTTGAAGCAGTAATGAAATGACGACATTGAAAGAATTTCAAAAGATAACTGTAATGCAAAAAACATACACCTCATGGTGTAAACGGGATGGCTTTGCCTTTAAAAAGCCATACGGACCCGGTATGCGTTAGTGTAAGAAACCTCTTTACATGATATGCCCGGTCCGTAAATACGGCCGGGTTTTTTTGTGGCGAAATCCGGCATAAAAATGGCAAACAAAATATTTTTTAAAAGACGTTATGCGCTAACCCATTTCATTAGCAAACAGTAAAGTGCATAATCCCAAAAACGTTAGATGATGAGAAACGTTATTCAAGTTGTAAGAGAGGCCTTACTCACCAATTTCAGGGAGTTGGATCAATGGTTTGAAAAAGACCAGGCATTACTGCACTTCAAACCAGACCGTGATCAGTGGAACATCAGGGAAATATTGGAGCATATTACGCTCACCAATTACTTCCTGTTGCTGATCATCAATAAAAGTACCCGTCGTGCGCTGGAACGTAAAAAGACTGGCCATACAGTCATCCTGCCGGCAGATTACCAGGATAAATTAAACCAGATAGATGTTATCGGCAGCAAATCCTTCGGTTGGGTAAGACCCGAACATATGGAGCCTACCGGTTTTAAAAATATTCAGGAGGTGAAAACACTCCTGAAACAGCAATATGCCCAGTGCATGTATAACCTGTCTCTCCTGAAAAACGGCGAAGGTGTGCTTGTATTCACTAATATGTCTGTAAACCAGCTTGGTAAACTCGATATATACCAATACATCTATTTCCTCACCAAACACATCGAACGGCATATCCGTCAGATGCAGCGACTCGAGAAAGAGTTCGAAGAGAGTGCGGTATTAATATAACTATGGTCGACCACCAACATCTGTTTTTGTTAATCCTGATTGGTTATTAAGTACTGGGGCCGGGGCATACATGTTCCGGCCTTTTCGATACCGGCATACAGCAGGGAAATAGTTTGGAGTGCTATGTATAGGTGATCATTATCGTATATACGTTAATGATAGTTCGGCATCACGATCGGAACAAGAAAATTTCGTAGTGAAGAAGGCAACCCTGACAGGCAGCATCACCGTGTATTTGAACCGTTTTTGGCAGAAGAGAAAATTGAAACGGTAAAGAGCAATGTAAAAATATTTTTGAAAATATATTGTTAAAAATTTGCAATATCAAAATATATCCTGTTATCTTTGCATCGTTAAAATTGATAATAAAAGAAACTTATAAACATGAAACGCTTTAATCTACATATGGGCAGCTCAATCCCTTGCACAGCGCAAGAGGATCGCGGGTTCCGGGCGTTTTATGGTTACAGGTAGACTAAAAATATTTGTAAGTATAACAGCAGCCCGGGTCCTTGGATCCGGGCTTCTTTGTTATTGTTTTATAGTGATAATGAATTTACCAGCAATAACAGAATGGGATAAAACCCGCAGCAGTAAATGGTTTAAGGATGGCATTCCGTCAATGGGTGCTAAACGGACAAGGTATGTCTTAACGTAGTATATGCGTTAACGTTAGTAACCCGGTCCGTGAAAACAGGCCGGGTTTTTTTGTGCTGCAGAACAAAAGATTATTTGAGGAGGTACACATAAACAGGCAGGCGGAGTAATCCTGCTCCGCTTTCACTCCTTTTTAAGATATTTTTTTTCGTCTCTGTTTGCAATTTAACCCCCAACAATCAGGTTATCATAAGGATAACTTGTAATTTCCCCCATGATAAGTATGATTTACCCAGGGCCGGAGCGCCCTGGTAAATCTTTATCAGCAGGGAGGCATTCACATTAAAGCGATAGCGTAACATGAAGTATACAGTTAATAATAACATCGATATTACTGATGGAGAGCATTTTGATCCGAAGGGAGTTTATACCGTTAATTTTAATGCGATTCCTGATATCAATAATATTTATGAGGTAGATGGCGACAAAGCTGCCGCCGCTTTTGCAAAAGCATATGAAAGTATCATCACACATACACATCGTTATACAGATTATGATAACAAAAAGAAAAAGTATAAACATAATCAAACGTTGATGGTGCTGAGTAATAATTGTGTAGTAGCATTCTGGCAATCATGGTGTGAAATACTGCACAACGGACAGGTTCCCGCCTTTGTAACGGAGGTAACGGAGATGGTTACACGATATAAGGAAAAACAGCGCAGGGAACCGCATGAAATAAACCTGATCACCAGCGGACGCAAAGGACTGGAACTGAAAAGCCTGGAGATAAAACGTACCCGCCTGGATATAGGTATGTTTTATGAAGAAGAATTTAAAGAGATAGATAAGGTAATACAGCAAAGGCTGAAGAAGGATAAAGATAAAGGTATCGTGTTGCTGCATGGCTTACCTGGCACAGGTAAAACAACCTACTTACGTTACCTTATAGGGAGGATAAAAAAACGGGTATTATTTGTGTCGCCGGATCTGGCCAACAATATTATGAACCCGGAGTTCATGGAACTGCTGATCGATAATCCGAATTGCGTAGTGATCATAGAAGATGCAGAAAATGTAATTATGGATCGCAAATTTTCCGGGAACTCATCCGTATCAAATCTCCTGAACCTCTCGGATGGTTTGCTGGCAGACTGTTTAAATATACAGCTGGTATGTTCTTTTAACAGTGACCTATCTGCTATCGACAGCGCGTTGCTGCGTAAAGGCAGACTGATAGCCAAATATGAATTTAAGCGCCTGCAGGTAGATAAAGCGCAGCGATTGTCAAAACATATGGGCTTTGATACTATTATCAACAAGCCAATGACGATCGCGGAAATAGCTAACCAGCATGAGCCTTCTTTCGAAAGAAAACAACATGTGATAGGGTTCAGAAGGGAAGCGCTGGAAGAGGCAGGATAAATAATATTTATTGACCTTACAAATCAATCATCATGAAAAAAAATCAATTGTCCATATACAACAGCTTGAGCAATCGCTTCCACCACAATGTGGAGGTTATTAAGTGGGAAGTTAACCATTGGTTATGGACAATCAAATACAAACGGAAATTGAAAATTATATTATCGCATCACGGATAAGAACAAACAGACGAAGATTACGTGATGCGCGTACACAATTTGAAAAGCAGCTCTTACTACTTTACAGGGAAGACAGAAAATTGAGAGAGGCGTGGAGAAGCCGCGGATATGTTCCCCTGGAACCGCCGGTAATGATAGGTTACAAGCGTTTCTTTATTTTGAGGGACGATGTGGCCAGAGGCCGGCAGGCAGATTTTTACCAGCAGCTGCTGACTAAAATAAACACCTGTGATTATAGCCATCGTAAGGATTTTAAAGTAAAGAAAAGGTCGCATGGCAGGAAGAAACTGGTACTAAGAGAACAGCATTTATTACAGCCCAGCCTGGACCAGTTTATGAAATTGAAGTTGACTGATAAGGAAGCTGCCTGTTTTGAAGAGCGTTTATTCTTTCGTAAACAAAGCCTCGTGCCTGAAAAGCGGATGGTTATTAAGGAACCCTGGAGATTTGTATTGCGTGTAAGACCTAATATGATTACCCAAAGGAGGATGGTGGCACCGGAACTGGAATCGCAGATGCAGCAGCTGAACAACTATGTGAAGCGCCACTATCTGGATCACAAGATCTGGAAATTAAGAAATGGCGGCGTTTACAGGTGGAGCGGCTGGAGTACGAAAGAAAAAAAGAAATATCAGTTTAAATATTATACCCTGCAGCAATTATTGCAGGATGAATGGTACGATAAAATTTAACCCAGTATGACAAATTTCAAAGTTGGGGGTAAAACCTTGCTGGAAATAGGTTACCCTAAAAGCCCGGTCTTTCGGACGGCTATTAAAGTGATGGATGAACACTTCAGTCATTTAACCCGTGATGAAGTAATTGCCGTATTAAAGAATGTATTGGCCGATCCGGCCGCTTATACCGATGACCCGTTATTGGGTCAGATAGCAGCGCAGTTGATGATGCCGGTGGCGCCAGCTGAAATTGCTTTGCGTGAAATACCGGTGCCTTATGCGGTTTTTGGAAAAGAACACATCGCTGACGGCGCCATCCAACAGTTGCAAAATGCAGTTCGTTTACCTGTAGCCGTAGCGGGATCGTTAATGCCGGATGGTCACCAGGGATATGGACTGCCAATCGGAGGCGTGCTGGCGGCAGATAATGCTGTGATTCCATACGGTGTGGGAGTGGACATCGGATGTCGTATGTGTTTGAGTATACTGGACCTGCCGGTACAATCGCTGTTGGCAAATGACGATGTATATAAGCAACAGTTGATGAACTTCACCAAATTCGGGGCAGGTGTGGAATGGAAGAAGAGAGAAGCGGATCCGGTATTGGAAAGAAAGGAATTTAAGGAAATAAAGTTTATAAAGAACCTGTTCGATAAAGCAGCCGGACAACTGGGAACCTCCGGTTCCGGTAACCATTTTGTGGAATGGGGAATTGCTACTATTTCGGACGCACAAAATGAATGGGGATTAGTGCCTGGCGATTATGTGGCTTTGCTGTCGCATTCCGGTTCAAGAGGCCTTGGAGCGCAGATAGCAGGCCATTATACCCAGGTGGCGAAAGACCTGTGTCCGTTGCCGGAAAAGGTAAGACACCTGGCTTACCTCGACTTGAATTCGGAGGCTGGTCAGGAATATTGGCTGGCTATGAACCTGGCAGGGGACTATGCATCGGCCTGTCACCATCTAATCCATAAGCGATTGATACAGGCCATGGGGGCCACTTTACTTGCAAGGGTAGAAAATCACCACAACTTTGCATGGAAGGAAATGTATGAAGGTAAAGAGGTCATTGTACATCGTAAAGGAGCAACACCTGCAGGTAAAGGAGTATTGGGTGTTATTCCCGGGTCTATGACCGCGCCCGGATTTATTGTGAGAGGAAAAGGAGAGGTGACTAGTTTGCAATCAGCGTCGCATGGCGCAGGGCGACTGATGTCGCGTACTATGGCGCAGAAGTCAATTACAGATCAGCAGTTGAAGCAGGTGTTACAGGACAACGGCGTAACATTGATTGGCGGCGGGTTGGATGAAGCGCCGGGTGCTTACAAGGATATCAATACTGTGATGGCCGCTCAAACAGGGCTGGTGGAGGTGATCGGAAGTTTTGTTCCGAAAGTGGTGAGAATGGCGGATGGTGGGCCGCCGGAAGATTAACAAAGAAATGATGCAATGAAGCGAGGGCGAAAGATGACGAAAGTCGTTTTCGCCCTTCGTTTTTATTAGTCTATCAAAATAGTAGGATATTTGATTTTTATTGCTTAGTATTGTGATAATTTACCACCACCAGATATTTATTTATATTACCAATACATGGGCTGGCACCGTGTATAAACCTGTGTCTTACGGTTAAGGATTTCCGGATTTAAAATTTAACAAAGTGCATTTAAACTACCTGGCATTGGCAGTTCCTTTTTTCCTGACTTTCATTGGGTTAGAATACCTGGTGTCCCGAAAAAAGGGTAAGACGTATTTTAAGTTCAATGATTCTATTACTAACCTGAGCGTTGGTATTGCAGAACGTTTACTTGATACGTTTACAGTGGGGCTTTTTTATTTCGTGTATGACTATCTGTATCGTCATTATGCCATCTTTGATATTAAGGCGAGTGTATTGTTGTGGGTAGCACTGTTAATCTGTACCGACTTTGTCTGGTATTGGTATCACCGGTTGGCGCATGAAGTAACGGTATTCTGGTGCGCGCATGTAGTGCATCACCAGAGTGAGGAGTTTAATTATACAGTATCGGCCCGTATCACGGTGTTCCAGGCGTTTGTGCGTACCGGTTTCTGGGCAATACTGCCTGTTATAGGTTTCCCGCCGGCAATGATTACCAGTATGCTATTGGTGCATGGGTTGTATCCATTTTTTATCCATACCCGTACTATTGGCAAATTGGGGATCCTGGAATATATCCTGGTAACGCCTTCACATCACCGGGTGCATCATGCCAGCAATCCGCAATATCTTGATAAAAATTATGGTGATGTATTTATCATCTGGGATAAGTTGTTTGGCACGTTTGTAAAGGAAGAAGAGGAACCGGTGTATGGCTTAACAAAACCGTTGGAAAGCAACAGTTTCCTTTGGCAGCATTTTCACTTTATCCTGGAGATGTTGTATTCTGCCCGGCAGGCACGCGGTTGGAAAAATAAATTGCGTGTTGTTTTCGGGAAGCCGGATCATGTGGATCCCGGGGCAAGACAAGTATTGGAAGAGAAATTTTTGTTACGTAATCCGCATATAACGGAAACGCCTAGGCTATTTAACTATGTTTTGTGGCAGATTGTAGCCACGCTTGTTTTGTTATTCTCCTTCCTGTTGCTGGAGCATTATGTGCCGGTATTTATACAGGCTTGTGTAACGCTGTTGATCCTGCTTACGCTGATCAATTGCGGAGCTATTATGGAACAAAAGAAATGGGTATTTTACCTGGAGTATGCCCGTTACCTCGTGTTGTGCCTGGCGGGTTATTACGTTTGGCCACATCCGGGTTTTCTTTGTGCCGCGGCGCTGATTATGGTTACGGCTTTTTACTTCCAGTCGCACCTGAAGGAGCATTATCTGCGGCTGGTGTATGGCTATTACCGGTCATAGCCTGGTTTATCCGGTCTGAGGGTTATTTTGGGCCGGATGATGAGTTGAATGATGAAATGTTATCGTTTATTGTCTTGGGACCTGGGATTTCAGAATTTTCCTGGCAAAATGAATCCGGCTTTTTATCGTTCCCAAAGGTTCTTGTAATATATTTGCAATTTCAAAATATTTATACCCCTCATAATAAAGCATAAATGGCTTTTTGAAGATATTGGGCAGGTGGTATACTGCCACATGGATATCTTTCATTTGTAAGTTAGAGGCCGCTTTGTTACTTACTGTGTTTTGTTGGTAATTAATAAAGAAATCGCTGGCACTGGGTTCTGCCACCATGCGATGCTTTAATTTTTTCCGGTAGTGATTTATAAAAATGTTTCGCATAATGGTGAAGAGCCAGGCGCGGATGTTGGTGCCTTCCAGGTATTTCTCCTGGTTGGAAAGGGCTCTGAAAAGGGTTTCCTGGTAAAGATCTTTTGCCTGTTCGGCGTCTTTAGTGAGGGTAAAAGCGAAGGGTTTCAGGAAGTCAGCGTTCCCAATAAGCAAGGTGTTAAATTCAACAGACGACATAATGTTTAAGTTTTGCCTTAACTAATTTAAACAAAAAACCGGGGTAAAAGGTGTATTCAAAGGATGCCAAGGGGCGGTTAAAACATGACTTTTTAGTTAAATCGAACTGATTCTCAAGCAATTCATCTCAGGCCAATACTTAGATCAATAAAAACGGTGGTAGTTTAAGTAGTAATACAGATTTTTCTAAACAGGTAAATAGTTGACGCTATAAGTAGATAAACGTAAAAGAGTAGAAAAAGGATTTTAATAAGAGGGAATTATTGTATTATAAATTATCATATATTATAATTATCTTAAAATTAGGTAGTAGGTAATATTTGGATACATATTTGCAATAGGGGGGCCATATCACCCAATCGCATGTTTAAACACCCAACTGATAGTTCATAATGATTTCATCTCAAAAGTGTTAGGAATTCTGATGGAACTAACATTTATATGGTATTTTTAATAGATTTGCACCTTATTTGGCAGGAGCCGGATAAGAATTGTTTCCAAAAAAGGTATTCGAGAAAGTTTAGATCCTATTATACATGTTAAGAAAATTATTGTTGGTCCAACTGTTCCTGTTTATTGGCTTTTGTGTACACGTTAATGCGCAGGTATCTACGTTTTCCAAAAATCAAATGGAAAACATGAAGGTTGATGACCTGAGTGATGATCAGATAAGGCAATTGGTATCTGAAATGAAGAAGAATAAGATGGGGATGGCCGATATCGATGCCTATGCCCAGCAGAAAGGTATTCCTGATTCAGAAGCATTAAAGTTAAAATTAAGGATTCAGCAACTTGGACTTGATAAAGAACTTGATCAACGCTTAAATAAAGCTAGTGGTGCTGAAGAAGATCAGTATGGCGAACGTAAAGTGGATGACACTTCCGACAACCCAGATATTGACGACAAAATAAAAGGAAAATCAGGAAATCCGCGTAAACGCATTTTTGGATCAGAATTGTTTTCAAACAAGAACCTAACTTTCGAGCCCAACCTTAGAATACCCACTCCTCCGAATTACCGGCTTGCCACGGACGATGAATTATTAATTGATGTGTATGGTTATTCCGAGGTACAACATAAACTTAAAGTTACACCAGACGGATATATTCGAATCCCGAACCTTGGACCGGTTTATGTAAGCGGACTTACCATTGAAGAGGCGAAGAACCGTATTACGAAACAGCTGAGTACAATTTACGGAGGAATTAAGTCAGGTAATACGTTTGTACAGATATCCCTGGGTAATATCCGTAGTATACGGGTATTGATCATTGGAGAAGTAACAAAGCCAGGATCTTATACAATTCCTTCCCTGGCGTCTATTGCAAATGCATTGTATGTTTCCGGTGGCCCAAATGAAAATGGTTCGTTTCGCAGTATTCAATTAATCAGGAATGGCCAAACGATCGTAACTTTTGACCTATATGATTTCCTTGCAAACGGGGATCTCACAAACAATGCTATACTTCAGGATCAGGATATTGTTAAAGTAAATCCTTATAAGACCAGGGTTGAATTATCCGGAGAAGTGAAGCGCCCGGCAATTTTTGAAGCCAAAGAGAATGAAACGCTGCAGCAGATTATCGGTTATGCAGGAGGGTATACAGATGCTTCTTTCACAAACATTATTCGTGCAATCCGGATTAATAATAAAGAGCGCGAAGTAGTGAATATTCCTGCCAGCGAGATATCAACGTTTAAATTAAAATCCGGTGACCAGTTTTTTGTGGATTCCATTTTGAACAGATTCAGCAACCGTGTAACCATTGCAGGAGCTGTGTTTCATCCGGGAGATTATGCATTGGAAAATGATATGACAGTATCTGACCTGATAAAAAAGGCAGATGGTGTAAAGGAAATAGCTGCTTTGTCGAGAGGGTTAATCAGAAGGTTGCAGGCTGATTTTACACCTGCTTATATCAATTTTAATGTTCAGGACGCGCTCTCAGGTAAGGCATCCATTAAGTTGTTTAAGGAAGACAGTGTGATGATATATTCTAAACTTGAACTAAGGGAGGCTTATCAGGTAAGAATTGATGGACAGGTAAATAACCCGGGATATTTTGATTATGGCGATAGCATGCACCTGGAAGACCTTATTCTTTTTGCTAAAGGGTTTAAAGACGCTGCATCGAGCAAACGTATCGAAGTATCCAGGAGGATCAGGAGCGGCGTTTATAATCCTAAGGACAGCGTAAAGGCTATTGTTCAACAGTTTGATGTAAATGCTGATCTTAGCAATAACCCGGCAGCAAAAGAATTTGTGTTAGAGCCATTTGATGAAGTTATTGTACGCCGCTCAGCTGTGTACTCTACACAATCTAATGTGCAGGTAACCGGAGAAGTGGTATACCCGGGCAACTATACTATCAATAGTCGGTCAGAGAGAATTTCTGATTTAATAAAAAGAACCGGTGGATTGCGTCCGGAGGCGTATGCTGAAGGCGCCGTTATGTTGCGCAAAACATTCGTAAATGAGGGTGATAGCATATTGATGTCAAATAAACTGACCCTGTTTTATAATAAGCTGCAGGATAGTTCAGATATCGCCCGGATGAAAAGCGCGGTGGACCAGCATGAACAATTGTTAGGTATTAATCTCGACATGATTCTTAAACATCCTGGTTCAAGATACGATTTGCTATTGATTGAAGGAGATGAAATTAAGGTGCCGATGAGGTTGCAAACAGTTCAACTGTTTGGTGAGGTATATTTCCCTAAGAAAATACGGTTTGATAAACATTATAAATTCAGAGACTTTATACGCGGTTCGGGAGGTTTTACATCACAGGCATTGAAGAGGAGGAGTTATATAGTTTATGCCAACGGTGAAGTGAAAAATACCAGAAAAGTATTTTTCTTTAATGCGTACCCTAAAGTAAAACCGGGTGCAGAAATTTATGTTCCAACCAGGAAAGAGCGGAAAGGCCTTACCACAGGGGAAGCTGTTGGGCTGAGTAGCGGCCTGGCGTCCATCGCGCTGATCGTTGTAACAATATTGAACACTGTGAAGTAATTATTTAATTTATTCTACGAAAGGATTATACATGGAATCCCAACAAAATCTTCAAGCATCAAGGCAAGATGATGAAATGTCGCTGAAAGATCTAATCCTCAAGCTTAAAGGGTGGTGGAAATTTCTTTTAAGTAAATGGTTGATTATAGGTTTGTTTGGTTTGCTGGGAGCTGGTGGTGGTCTCCTTTGTGCTTTCTTGAGTAAACCTGATTATGTTGCCAGGCTGACTTTTGTAGTAGAGGAAAGCAGCAGTAATCCTTTAGGTTCATATGCGGGACTGGCGAGCCAGTTTGGACTCGATCTGAGCGGAGGAGGAAGTGACATTTTTTCCGGGGAGAATATACTTGAGTTTCTGAAAACGAGGTTGATGATTGAAAAAACCCTGTTATCACCTATACAGCGAGATGGAAAAACTACCAGTCTGGCCGACCTGTATTTTGACATATATGATATCAGAACCAGCATAGATAAAAAGCCGGAGCTAAAAGGAGTTCGTTTACCCTCAGATGTGAAAAGAAGCAGCTTTACAGTGGTTCAGGATAGTCTATTAAACACCATCTATGAAGCGATTTCGAAGACTGCACTAAAAGTCGAGAAGCCGGACAAAAAGCTTTCTTTTGTGGAAGTAAAAGTCGCTACACGGGACGAGCAATTCTCCAAGGTGTTTACAGAGCGATTGGTAAGGGAAGCGATTAATTTCTACGTATCTACCAAAACACAGCGCTCCAAAGGCAATGTTGATAAATTGCAGGACCGCGCGGATTCTCTTGAAGTTTTATTAAACAAGAAAACATATTCTGCTGCTGTTACACAGGATTTTAATATTAACCCCAGTAGAAGAGTGGCAACAGTTAGTTCCGAATTGGTTAACCGGGATAAAATGGTACTGCAAACTATGTACGCTGAGGTCGTGAAAAACCTGGAACTGAGCAGAATTACCATGACTCAGGAAACCCCGGTTATACAAATAGTAGATGTGCCTATTTTGCCTCTGAAGAAGGAAAAACTGGGCAAAGCCAAAGGGCTTGTTGCAGGTGGTGTAATAGGAGGGTTTTTCATAGTTGTCTTTCTCACCCTTGGAAGACTTTATAAAGAGATAATGAATTGATTTATTTAAAAAACATTTTAAATGACTTCTGAATATAAAATAGCTATTATAGGATTAGGTTATGTTGGGTTGCCGTTGGCACTGGAGTTTAGCAAGCATTATCATGTGATGGGTTTTGATATCAATGAAAAAAGGATTGAAGAACTCAATAAAGGTGAAGATCATACAAAAGAAGCGGATGTAGAAGTGTTGCATAAAGCACTCAATAATAAAGATGGGAAAAATGGTTTGACCTTTTCCTATGACCCGGATAGCCTTAAAACCTGTAACGTTTATATTGTAACAGTACCCACCCCTATTGATCAGTTTAAAGCCCCGGATCTGCAGCCTTTAATTAAGGCATCTGCAATGTTAGGTAAAGTGCTGAAGAAGAATGATCTCGTTATTTATGAATCCACCGTGTATCCTGGTTGTACTGAGGATGATTGTGTGCCGGTTTTGGAAAAGTATTCAGGTTTGAAATTCAATGTTGATTTTTTCTGCGGATATTCTCCGGAAAGAATCAATCCCGGAGATAAAGTAAATACGCTCACTAAGATAAAGAAAGTAACCTCCGGTTCCACTAGCGAAATCGCCGAAGCTGTTGCATCAATTTATGGGACAATCATTGAGGCCGGTATCCATAAGGCACCTAGCATTAAAGTGGCGGAAGCATCCAAAGCTATTGAGAATGCTCAGCGCGATATTAACATCAGTTTCGTTAACGAATTGGCTTTGATATTTGATAGAATTGGTATTGATACCAATGATGTAATAGAAGCGGCCGGCACCAAATGGAATTTTCTGAAATATAAACCAGGTTTGGTGGGCGGACATTGTATTGGTGTTGATCCGTATTATCTTGCCCATAAAGCCGAATCTTTGGGATATTATCCACAGGTAATATTATCAGGCAGAAGGGTAAATGATAATATGGGGATGTTTGTTGCCAACAAGGTAATTAAGCTGATGATAAAAGGTGGGATTAAAATTAATAGTTCAAAGGCGCTGATTTTAGGTGTTACTTTCAAAGAAAACTGTCCGGATATCAGGAACTCACGGGTAGTGGATATTTATAAAGAGCTGAGTTTGTTTGGGGTATCAATTAGTGTATATGATCCTCATGCCAATCGTGAAGAAGTGAAACATGAATATGGAATTAGTTTGTTAGAGGATATTTCTGCAGATAAGTACGATGCAATTATAATTGCTGTAGCGCATGATGAATTCAGGCACCTCGACTATGGGAAGCTAAAAAATGATAACAGCGCTGTCATCTTTGATACAAAATCATTCCTGGACAGAACATTGGTAGATGCTCGTTTATAATTACTAATATGGGAAATATTCAGATGGTTGACCTCAAGGGTCAGTATTTAAAGATTAAGTCAGAAATTGATGAGGCAATCGCGGCATGCATAAATGCCACCTCATTTATCAACGGCCCTGAAGTAAAGCGCTTTTCGGAAGCGTTGCAGCACTACCTTGGTGTTGAGAAAGTTATACCCTGCGCAAATGGTACGGATGCCTTACAAATAGCTATGATGGCGTTGGATCTGAAACCAGGAGATGAAGTGATAGTTCCGGCATTTACCTATGTTGCTACTGCAGAAGTAATCGGCCTTTTAGGCCTGGTACCTGTAATGGTGGATGTGGATCCGGAAACATTTAATATTACTGCCGACAGAATTGAACAGGCAATTACCTCCAGAACCAAGGCGATAGTGCCTGTTCATCTCTTTGGTCAATGCGCAGATATGGAGCCGATTATGAAATTGGCTGAGAAACATGGACTGCATGTTATAGAAGACACTGCCCAGGCAATAGGAGCAAGGTATACAGCAGGTGATGGCAGTAAGGTGATGGCTGGAGCTATTGGGCATATTGGATGTACATCTTTTTTTCCTTCCAAAAATCTGGGTTGTTATGGTGATGGCGGTGCGGTTTATACCAACAATAAAGAGTTGGGAGAGCGTATGCAGATGATTGCCAATCATGGGCAGGTTAAAAAATATGTTCATAAGTATATAGGAATAAATTCACGCCTGGATTCATTGCAGGCAGCTATTCTGAATATAAAACTTGCCCACCTGGACGAATATGCAGCGGCGAGGGAATGGGCGGCTACTTATTATGATAAACAGCTGGGTGATTTACCGGGAATAACTGTTCCGTTGCGGGTAACTAACTCTACGCACGTTTTTCATCAGTATACATTACGCATCGGAGAGGGAAAGAGAGATCAGTTAAAGGCATTTTTGGAGGAAAAAGGTATTCCGGCAATGATATATTATCCGGTTCCTCTGAATGAACAGGAAGCATATAAAAGCATTGGGAAAGTGTCGGGAAATTTGGGTAACACAGCAGCTTTATGCCGGGAGGTACTTTCCTTACCTATTCATACGGAAATGACCGAAGAACAACTGGATTTTATTATAGACAACATTAAGGAATTTATTAATTAAATCGGTATGAGCTATTATGCGCATCCTACAGCTGTAATTGATGAAGGTTGTACGATTGGAGAGGGTACCAAAATCTGGCATTTCTCGCATGTAATGAGTGGTTGTACATTAGGGAACAATTGTAATCTCGGGCAGAATGTCGTTATATCTCCGGGAGTCATATTGGGGAGTAATGTAAAAATTCAAAATAATGTGTCAGTATATACTGGTGTTATCTGTGAAGATGATGTTTTTCTCGGGCCGTCATGTGTTTTTACTAACGTGATTAATCCAAGAAGTGCTGTTAATCGCAGGGAACATTACCTGGAAACTAAGGTAGGCAGAGGGGCATCAATTGGAGCCAATGCTACCATTGTTTGTGGACACAATATAGGTGCGTACGCGCTAATTGGCGCCGGCGCAGTTGTAACCAAGCACATACCTTCATATGCTCTAGTGGTGGGTAATCCGGCCAAGCAGATAGGTTGGGTAAGTGAATTTGGCCACCGGTTGGAATTTCATGATAACGTAGCGGTTTGTCCGGAAAGTGAGCAGGAGTATATGCTGGAAAATCAAATTGTTAAAAGGACAAAATAATGGTAGCAAAAGATCAGAAAGTAAAATTTGCCGTTGTTGGTTGTGGGCATATAGGCAAGCGCCATGCTGAAATGGTTCAACGTAACCCGGAAGCGGAGTTGGTAGCTTTAATTGACGTTAAAGAAGAAAGCGGGTTAAATCTTGAGAAATTTAACGCTCCTTTTTTCAACTCCCTGGAGGATTTTTTGTCATCAGGAATAGATGTTGATGTTGTAAATATTGCTACACCCAATGGCTATCATTCTGAGCAGGCATTAAAGGTGCTGGATGCCCGTAAACACGTGGTGATTGAAAAACCGATGGGTTTAAATAAGCAGGAAGCAGAAAAGGTTATATACCGGTCTTTGCAGGTACATAAACATGTATTTGCTGTAATGCAGAACCGCTACTCACCACCGTCTGTATGGATAAAAGAACTGGTGGAATCCGGCAAGCTTGGGAAGATTTATATGATGCAGCTCAATTGCTATTGGAATAGGGACGACAGATACTATAAACCCGACAGTTGGCATGGCAAAAAGAAACTGGATGGAGGGACGTTGTTTACGCAGTTTTCCCATTTTATTGATATCATGTATTGGCTGTTCGGTGACATTGAAAATATACATTCAAATCTTGCAGATCACAACCATAAAGAGCTGACAGATTTTGAAGACAGCGGGTTTGTAACATTTAATTTTATCAATGGCGGACTAGGTGCTATCAATTTTTCTACTTCTGTATGGGATAAAAACCTTGAAAGCTCTTTAACAGTCATTGCTGAAAATGGAAGTATTAAGATAGGAGGTCAATACATGAATGAAGTGGAATATTGTCATGTAAAAGATTATATACTTCCTGAATTGGCCCCTACTAATCCTGGTAACGACTATGGAGCTTATAAGGGATCCGCTCAAAATCACCATTATGTAATAGATAATGTAATAGATGTACTGAAAGGGAGAGCGCATATAACAACAAATGCGCTGGAAGGTTTGAAAGTGGTTGAGATAATAGAGAGAATTTACGACGCTTGTATCATTTTATCTTCAAAATAAAAATCTAGTATGTTAAGATTATTTTCTTTCGCAAGGACTTTATTTCAAAAGCCTAAACCGTTTATTAATACTCAGAATTTTTGGGAAAGTCGGTACGCTTCTGGTGGGAATTCCGGAGATGGTTCCTATGGCAGGCTTGCCGCTTTTAAAGCAGATGTTTTAAATAAATTTTTAGAAGAAAATAATATTAATACAGCGATTGAATTTGGATGTGGGGATGGACATCAATTGGGCCTTATAAACTATAAGAATTATTTAGGGCTGGACATCTCCGAATCAGTGGTGAATGCATGTAGAAAGAAGTATGCAAACGATAGTTCTAAATCCTTTCTTGTTAACAATGAAGAAAGTATTAAGTCTTTAAGTTCAAGAAATAAGGCAGAGTTGGGTGTTTCCATGGATGTGCTCTATCACCTTATAGAAAATGATTTGTTTGAAACATACATGAATTTGTTATTCGGTCAGGCTGAAAAATTTGTAATAATCTATTCTACGAACATTAATCAGCGGGATACTGATCATGTGCTTCATAGGAAATTTACCGATTGGATTGCAGCCAATAAAGCTGAATGGACATTAATAAAAGAAATTGAGAATCCTTACCCGGGAGTAGGCACACAAAAGTCCTTTGCGAATTTCTTTATCTACAAAAAAATAGTGTAAATCTATCGTTAATGAGTAAAGTGTTAATTGTATTTGGGACAAGGCCTGAGGCTATTAAAATGGCTCCCCTGGTTCTTGGGTTGAAGAATGATGAGTTCTTTGATGTAAAGGTTTGTGTAACTGCCCAGCACAGAGAAATGTTAGATCAGGTACTTGACTTTTTTCAAATACAGCCCGACTACGATTTGAATATTATGCAAACCGGGCAAACGTTGCATGGATTAACAGCTAAGCTGTTGGAAGCAACAAAACCTATATTTGATGAGTTTAGGCCAGACTTTGTTTTTGTCCATGGTGATACAACTACTACAATGGCGACAAGTCTTGCGGCTTTTTATTCCGGTGTGAAGATATGTCATGTTGAAGCAGGGTTACGCACTTACAATATTTACTCGCCTTTCCCGGAGGAGATTAACAGGCGATTTACAGGACTCTTAACAAATTATCATTTTGCACCAACTTTAACCGCGAGGAAACATTTGCTCGCGGAAGGTGTGAAACCTGAAACAATATGTGTTACCGGTAATACAGTGATCGATGCACTGTTTGAAAGCGTAGAAAAAGTTGAGAGTGGATTTTCAAGTGAAGAAATAACATTCCTAAAAAGTATTTTGCACGCTGATAAAGATCTTGTTCTGGTGACCGGCCATAGAAGAGAAAATCATGGTCAGGGATTCGAAAATATTTGTGAAGCTTTATCAGAGATAAGCAAGCTTGACAATGTTCAAATTATTTATCCGGTTCATTTGAATCCAAATGTAAAGGATGTGGTATACGAAAAATTGTCTGGTTATGATAATATTAAACTTATAAGTCCACTCTCATATCCAAGTTTCATTTGGTTGATGAACCGCTCCAAACTAATTTTAACAGATAGTGGTGGTGTGCAGGAGGAAGCTCCCAGTCTTGGTAAGCCTGTGTTAGTGATGCGTGATACAACTGAGCGGCCGGAAGCAGTTGAGGCGGGTACTGTTATTCTGGTTGGGACAGACAAGGAAAAGATATATACAAATTGCAAAAAATTGTTGGAAGACAAGGAGCACTATAAGACAATGAGCATGCTGCAAAATCCTTATGGTGATGGGAAAGCGACTGAGCGCATTTTGGAATTCATGAAACAACAAGTTAATATTTTTAGTGATGTTGAAAAAGAGGCCTAAACTGGTTATTTTAAGCAGCAATTATCCGAGTTACGAAAATCATTATGGAGATGGCTTTGTGCACTCAAGGCTAAAGTATTACACCATTGATTTTGATATTGTGGTAATTGGTTACAGGCCTTTTGAGGCATCCAGGAATTATGTTTATGAGGGGATTACCGTTCATAATCATTCCAGGAAGTCAGATTTTGTGGCAGATATTGATGCGGAGAAGCCCGATGTAATGGGTATTCATTTTGTTGGAGGGTGGTTTTATGATGCGTTTCTAAAGAAACTCACCATTCCGGTTTTTATTTGGGTACATGGAGAAGAGGCTTTAGGTTGGTACAGGCGCATGTACTACATGAATTGGAAGAAAATCCGGGAATTTCTCACTTACGTGGCTAAAAATGTTTTTCAGCTATTCCACCTGCGTCGGATTATTCGTCATTCCAATAAGAACAGCAATATTAAATTTATCTTTGTTTCGGAATGGATGAAAAAAATTGCTGAGACAGACACTTTCTGTAAGATTAAGCACTTTAATATTATTCCCAACCCAATTGATACGAGCCTTTTTCAATATAAGGAGAAAACATTAGAAAAGTCCAGGAAGATACTTCTCATCAGATCTTTTGAAACGAGAAAATATGCTAACGACATAGCAGTAGCTGCCATAAATTTATTGAGAGCGAAAGAAATATTCCCTACCCTGCAATTTGATATTTATGGGAAAGGGAAATTCTATGATAAAATAACGGCTTCCGTTGCTGACTTAGAGAATGTAAATTTACATAATCACTTGATCCCTAATCACGAGATACCTGCCGTTCATAGTGAGTTTGGGATTTTTTTATGCCCCACCAGGCAAGATGCTCAGGGTGTTTCTATGTGTGAAGCCATGTCTAGCGGTTTAGTACCTGTTACAACTGATAATACTGCTATACCAGAGTTTGTAGAAAATGGAAAAACAGGATACCTGACAAGTAATGCGGAAGAACTAGCTTTGGCTATTGAGAAATTGGTGAATGACTATCCGCAATTCTCTTACATTTCAAAGAATGCTTCGGAAGCAATAAAGCTGAAGTCAGGTCATGAAACTGTTATTGCTGCTGAGCTTAAATTATTGAATGAGGGAGTATAAATGAATTTCTTAAAAACACTTGCGAAATTTTCTGTTGGAACCTGGATACAGGCTGCACTTGGCCTGATCACAACTCCAATTATAGCCTGGTTCATCACGCCGGAAGAGTTTGGGAAGGCATCCATGTTTACGCTGGCTTTTAGTCTAAGCCTCAATATTGCATTGTTAGCCATAGATCAGGGGTATGCCCGTTTTTATAATGAATCCTCAGATAAGGGAAGTATCTTACGGGCTTCTTTGCTACCAATCGTATTTACTTGCTCGTTAAGCCTTGCATTGATAGAGCTTGGAAAGCATATCATTAGCCCTTTTCTTTTTGACACGCCGGATGGAAAGGATGTACATCTGTTATCAATCGCATTAATTATAGGTGTGTTGTTGCGGATATCTACCATGACATTAAGGATGCAGGGGAGTGCTTCCCGGTTTTCTTTTATACAGGTAATCCAGGCAATTTTCAATTTCTGTTTTGTCGTACTATATGCCAAATTTGTTGCACCCAATTTTAAAGCAATACTTGTTGGCCTGATATTATCACAGTTCGTAGGTTTGGTATTTGGGCTTGCGTTCAACTATAAATTGTGGCTAACCCTTTTTAAAAGGGCGCCAATTAATAAAAAACTTATCGGACAGATATTACTTTATAGCCTGCCTTTTGTTCCTACATTTTTGCTCGACTGGTTATTCCAGGGAGTAGATAGAACATTTCTGCGCAGCTATAGCGACTTTACGCAAATTGGTTTATATGCCACGGCGTCAAAAATAGCCTTTAGCCTGAATGTTATACAAACGGGATTTACGTCATTTTGGTTCCCCTACTCATTGGAACGATATAAGAATCATCCCGATGATACAAGTGTATATAAAACCATCTTTAACGCGTTGGTATTTACATTTGGTACACTTATTTTACTCATCATCCTTTTCCAGGATGTTGTGTTGATGATATTGCCCAAGTCTTACTTTGGAGTTTTACCCATTTTTCCAATATTGCTTTTTATCCCGATGCTATATACACTGTCTGAGGTGACAGTGGTTGGTATCAATTATAAGCGTAAAACATTTCAACACCTGTACATTATTTCCTCTTCCTTGGTTTCAAATGGAATAATTGCTTTTTTCCTTGTTAAGCCTTATGGTGCTCTAGGTGCTGCTATTTCAATGCTGGGGGGCTACATAGTATTTTTCTGCTGTCGATCATATTTCGGCAGGAAAAATTACCATATAGACCTCGACATTAAGAAGCTGGTTATATCCCTTGGAGTTATTGCGCTGGCGGTTCTGTTGGCGGTTATATCTTCGCCTTTTTTCTATGTAGTCGGCATTCTGGGAATTGCTTTGCTTGTTTTCATGTACAAAAAAGACCTTTTAGGTATTAAAAAAATATAAATATGTATCCGGTTGGACTGATTGAATCAGTATTAACCTGCTTTAAAATTGGATTAACCCAATATGGATAGCAACTTGCTATGCCCCTGTAAATCTCCCGTTGAAATAGTTTTTTCTTTATTTAACCCAATATTATGAGTCCTATACTAGAGGGAGGAGAGATCTTATGCGTAACCATTATGTAGTAATCATTTATTGCCCATCTTACCGTGTAGGCCATGATGTGCCAGACTTCGTTAGTGTTGAGTTTTAACTTATTGAGAAAAATAAAGGAATGATATTATGATATCAATAGTAGATTATGGGTTTGGAAACCTGGGGTCGATAAAGAACATGTTGGATTACCTTGGACATGAAAACGAAATAGTGGAAGAGCCTGAGCAAATACTGCACAGCAGTAAAATTATATTGCCGGGGGTGGGGTCCTTCGACCAGGGTATGAAGGCGTTAAATGAAAAGGGATGGGTTTCGGTTCTTAATCAGAAAGTGCTGGAAGAGCGGATCCCCGTTCTGGGTATTTGTTTGGGAATGCAATTAATGACCCAAGACAGTGAAGAAGGAACAGAGAAAGGACTTGGGTGGATAAGTGCACAAACAAAGAAATTTGTATTCCCCGCGGACACTGGTTTAAAAATTCCGCATATGGGCTGGAACAAGGTAAATGTTATGGGAGAAAGCCCACTTCACCGGCAATTAACCGAGCTCGAAGAGATTCGTTATTACTTTGTACACTCTTACTTTGTTCAGCCTTTGGAAACAGATAATGTGATTTTTTCCTGCAACTACGGAGGCGGTTTTTGTGCCGCTTTCCAATACGACAACATTTTTGGAACACAATTTCATCCGGAAAAGAGCCATCAGTTCGGATTGAAGCTTTTACACAATTTTTCGTTGCTATAGCTAATAGTTATTTAATCCATGCTTAAAGTTAGAGTTATACCCAGTTTGTTACTGGCAGACGGTGGACTGGTGAAAACGGAAAAATTCCGGAATGCCAAATATCTGGGAGATCCGATCAATACGGTAAAGATTTTTAACGAAAAGGAAGTTGACGAGCTCATTTTTATCGATATCCAATGCTCACAACAAAAAAAGAAGCCATCTCTGGAGGTCATTAAAGATCTCGCCTCGGAATGCTTTATGCCACTTTCATACGGCGGTGGAATCGACTCGCTAGTACAAATTGAACAGATTTTGAAGATTGGGGTTGAAAAAGTGGTAATTAATCATCATGCACTTTACCATCCCGCGTTTCTTTCATCAGCTTCCCAAAATTTTGCACAATCCACTATCGTGGGCGCCATGGATATAAAAAAGAATCTATGGGGTAACTATATGGTGTACGACCATGTAAAAAAGAAGACGCTCGATATATCTCCTGTTGAGTATGCCAAACGACTGGAGTCATTGGGTTGTGGTGAGCTCTTTATAAATAATGTTGACAGGGAAGGGACTTATCTCGGTTTTGATCTGAAAATAATTGAAATGATAACTGCTGCCGTTGGCATTCCCGTAACGGTTTGCGGAGGTGCCTCAAAGCTAACGGATATTACCTTGGCTGCCGAAGCAGGGGCTTCTGCAGTGGCTATTGGAAGCCTTTTCGTATACCAGGGTCCTCACCGTGCCGTCTTGATATCTTATCCAAGTTTTAATAAATTAAAAGAATTATTATCTCATGCCTAGTAACATCCAAGTATGTACCCGTTGTGTTATGGATACAACTGATCCGGAAATTTTATTTGATAATAATGGCGTATGCAATTATTGTCAGTATCTTGAAAAAATTTTACCTAATTACTATTTTACGCAGGAACAGGAAGAGAAGAGTCTGCTTGACATCCGGCAACAAATAAAAAAAGACCAGCGTGGCGTATATGATTCAATAATTGGGGTTAGTGGAGGGGTGGACAGTTCCTATACCGTTTATCTAGCCCATAAAATGGGATTAAATCCTTTGTGTGTGCATTTTGATAACGGCTGGAATTCATCCATAGCTGTATCCAACATTAAGAAAATGGTGGAAAAATATGGATTTGACCTGGAAACTTATGTTATTAATTGGGCAGAATTCAGAGATTTGCAGCGTTCTTTCTTTAAGGCAGGTGTAATAGATATAGAAATGCTGACGGACCATGCTATTATGGCAACTATGTTTGATATTAGAAAAAAACATGGTATAAGATATGTTTTGTCTGGCGTCAATATCAGAACTGAAAATGGAATGCCGAATTCGTGGTTATGGAGAAAGCAGGACCTTGTAAACATTAGAGATATTCAGAAGAAATTTGGTACAATGCCTATAAAAGCATTTCCTACCATGAGTTCTATCAGATTAAAATTATCAAAACTGTTTAAACTGGGTGGAGTTTATGTAGAGATACTTAATAAAATCAACTACAGTAAACATGATGCAATAAGGACCCTGCAAGCGGAATTTGGGTGGGAAGACTATGGTGGCAAACACTATGAATCTACCTTTACCAAGTTCTATCAGGCCTATATTTTATTAAAAAAGTTTAATGTTGATAAAAGAAAGGTACATTTATCAGCTTTAATCAGGAATAGTGAAATATCCCGTGAGGAAGCACTGAGGGAACTTGAACAGGAACCGTATGCCCCAGCTGATTTTAAAAAGGATAAAGCTTATGTTTTGAAGAAGCTTGGCTTTACTGAAACTGAGTTTGATCAGATAATGAATGAAAAGCCGAAAGCACACCTGGACTACAGGAGTGATGAATGGCTTATTCTTCTCTGGCTGAAAATGAAAGGGAAGAAGAAGATGAGTTGACCGAAAAAATATTATAAACCATAAAAAATATGATGCTTGTTTTTCGTAGGGCCAGTGTTTTATTGGGGTTCGTAGGCTACAGAATTGTAAAGAATATGCCTGATATTCCCGTATTTGGATTCAATTTGTTTGGGAAATGCCGGATATTTTTTACCCGTTTGCTTATCGATAAATGTGGCGACTTTGTGGTTGTCGAAAAAGGAGCATCTTTTGGAAGAAGAATTACCCTGGGTAACTATTCAGCAATTGGCGTAAATGCGTGGATTAAAGGTAAGGTTACCATTGGTAACTATGTTTTAATGGGGCCAAATGTTACTATTTTAACCCAAAACCACATTTTTTCAAGAACAGACACACCTATATACTATCAGGGAGCTACGCCGGAAATGCCGGTAATTATTGAGGATGATGTTTGGATCGGGCAAAATGTTATTATTTTGCCGGGTCTTCGCATTTGCCAGGGAGCAATTGTGGCAGCAGGGGCGGTCGTGACAAAAGACGTCCCTCCTTACATGATTGTTGGAGGAAACCCGGCGCGAATAATTAAAAAAAGAGAATAGCTCCTGAACATGAATATAAACATTATAATTTTTTCGGACCTTGACCCAAGTAATGGAGGTGTTGAAACATGGCTCCGGCTTTTCCTAAACGAAATAAACACAAAAGGTCACCAACAATCCTTTGATACCATCAATATCTTTTATAAGGAGGACCCCCAAAAGCAGGTATCATTAGTTAGAAGCAGTATAGAAGGATTAATTAATTATAGGCCGATATTGCTTTCTGAGAAAAAAGGGTTGTTTTTTAACTTCCTAAAACTCTTCAAATTTCACCATGAGGCGATCAGGCAAATAAAAAAAGACAAAGGTGATATTGTTATTTCAATAGGGAGTTACCCTACCGGTATTTTTAACTGGATATCCCTGTATCTTTTAGGATATCGGAAAAAAGTAAAACACCTGGTGTGGTTAAGAACTACACTGAGCAAACATATCCGGAACCATCAATCCCGCATTTTTTCTAAACCTATTTTTTCCCTGGAAAGTAAATCATTGAAAGACGCCAATATGGTGATTGCTAACGGATGGGATACCCGGGAAAATTATATTAATGAGTATAAAATAGATTCAGAAGTTATCCCCAATGCCATTGATATCAGGAGATATGTGAATGTATCTTCTCTTAAAAATCTGGATAGCAAGCCAGTAAAAATTGCATTTATTGGCAGATTTTACGAAGCAAAAGGTGCTGGCAACTTTATTGATGCAATCAACATCTTTAACCAGAAGTATCCTGCTTTGAAGGAAGCGATCTCATTTGTATTTGTAGGGTGGGGGGAGAAGAAGGTGGAGGAGTTTGCAACTAATACGTCCAATTGCGAACTGATTGGGAGAATATCCAATGACCGGATGCACGAATTGTTGGGGAGTGTTCATGGTGGTGTAGCTTTAACCAAGGCCAACAACACAGAAGCGGGAGGAAGCGGTGTTTCAAACAATTTGTTGGAGCTCATGGTGACTGGCCGACTCATTATTGCTTACGATAACGCCATCTTCAATCAATTCCCACGAAAGGATTTCATGTTGTTTGTAAAGGAAAACGACAACGAGGAGCTTGCTGCCTGTTTTGCCAGGATTGCCGAAAACCCCCATCAATACTTCTATTTAGGTGAAAATGCAAAAGAATATGCTGCTTCTTTTTCTATAGAAAATCATGTACAATTGCTAACTGATGCAGTTAGAACAGTTTACATTAATAGAATTGATTAATTATGGGAGGGCATGCACTTAATCGTTTTTTCTTATTCATATTAGTGATAATGGTTCCGATTTTCGATAGTTTGACGGGACTATTGGTAAGAGGAGACACGTTATCAAGCGGTGGGATAGGTACGCCGTCCCAATTGATTCGTTTTGCCCTGATAGGGCTTTCTATTGTCATTATCCAATCGCGGCAACGTTACACCATACTCCTTATAGCCTCATTGTATCTTATATCAATGGAAACGGCTGCCTTCGTTGCACATCAGAGTATTAAGGGGCTGTTGATAGGTCTGGTTTTTTCCTATAAATTCGTATATGCGGCCTTTATATTTTTTGCATTAGATAAAATCTTTACCAAAGAAGATTATACAGAGCAAGACATATTACTGCTTATTTATAAGTTTACATGGTTTTTATGTGTAGTTTTCTTAATAGGCAACTTGTTGGCTATTAAAACGGGTATCTCTGGCTCGTTCTTCAGATCACAAGGCTTATTTTCCTCCGGTAATGGATTAGGAGTATTGATTGGTGTATTATCCCTGCTATTAAGATACGGTTTTCAAAAAGGATTTCTAACGGAAACCATCCATAAGATGGTTTACTGGTTATCCTTGATTTGTCTGGTACTGATAGCTACCAAGGCTTCCGTTATTTTCTTGATGGTAAACCTTATTTTTGCCGTCGGGAAGCTTCCTGCTATTTTTAGATATATTTTTTTAATAATATTTATATCGGTCGTGTGGATCTATTGGACACCGATAAGCAATGCCTTACAAATAGCTTTTGAACTTATTATTTTCAGGTTTGAACATAAATCATCCTGGTTAGGGTTTATATTAAGTGGTCGTGAGGATTATCTGGACAAAGCATTCAGTTCTTTCAACAGATCATCTTTTTTATTATTAAGAACTGTTTTTGGAGCTGGTTCATTCCTGTCTTATGAGCTGCCTGGGGAGCTGTCGTTAAATTATAAGATGCTCGAGATGGATAGCTTCGATACATTTTTCTTTTACGGCTTGTTGGGATTGGTGCTGTATTTTGCCTTAATTTTTTATTGTACAAGAATGGCATTTCGACAAAGCAGGATATTGGGCTGGTGTAGTGTTACGCTGTTTGCCCATTCCGTTTTTGCGGGGCATACACTATATAATGGATTATCCGCTACGGGTATAGTATTTATTTTATTGATAATAAAGCATAGTAAAAAACGCAGGCAGTATGAGTTAGCACTGCAATAGTATTAATATGAGAGTATTATTTCAATCTCGGAAAACATTATTTGACGCTCCCGGAGGAGATACAATTCAACTGTTAAAAACTAAGAAATATTTAGAAGCATATGGTATAACTATCGACGTTTCAACTGATCTTAGTCCGGATTTATCATCATACGACCTTGTGCATGTGTTTAACCTGATGAGAGCGCAGGAGTCATTGATGCAGGTAATGAATGCAAAGAAATATGGTAAACCTGTGGCGTTGTCCACCATTTACGGTTTATATACGGATTTTGACCGCTATGGCAGGATGGGATTGGGAAGTCGCTTGTTTAGAATGTTAAATCCCTTTCAGATAGAATATGTAAAAATAGCGGCCCGCGCACTCATAGGCGGGGAGTTCCACAAAGGAAGCATACAGTTGCTGCTGAGAGGATATTATAAAACGCTCAAAAAAATTGTAGAGAACACAGATATATTTCTGCCAAATTCACAATCAGAAATGAATCGTGTTATTCATGATTTTAACCTGAAGCATCCGGCATATGAAGTTATTCCTAACGCAGTAGATTTATCCTTATTTGATCCTGATAAGGTGGAAATTGAAAAAGAATATCTGCCCTACAAAGATTGTATCCTCTCTGTTGCCAGGATAGAAGGACGGAAATGTCAATCGGATCTTGTAAAAGCAGTAGCAGGTACTTCCTACAAGCTGGTTATACTCGGAAAGCCCGGGAAAAACCATATTCAGTATTATGAGAACCTCAAAAAAGAGGCAGGTGATAACGTAACATTTATCAATCACCTGGAACACGAAAAGTTACCGCAATTCTACAAACTTGCAAAGGTACACGCCCTGGTAAGCTGGATGGAAACACCTGGCCTTTCCTCCCTGGAAGCCGGTGCAATGAAAACAAATATCGTAGTAACACCAAACGGAGATACAAGGGATTACTTTAAAGAAATGGCTTTTTATTGTGAGCCAGGAAATGTTGCTTCAATAAAAAATGCGATTGATGCTGCTTTTAATGCAGGTGTTCCTGAAAGCTTAAGGCAACATATAGAAGAAAACTTTACCTGGCAGAAGACCGCGGAACATACCTATGCGGCCTACAAAAGGATTTTGGAGAAACATACATAATCAGCAAAGTCGAATTGAAATCGTAAATGAAAAAGGTAGCAATAATAGGCACGGTAGGAATACCCGCTGGTTATGGAGGTTTTGAAACATTAGTTCATCATCTTGTCCAGCATCTGGATAATGAATTTGATTTTACTGTTTACTGCAGCGCACCAGCCTATAAAGATAAACCAGCTCGTTTTGGACGAACCAAGCTGGAATACATCAGGTTAAATGCAAATGGAGCGCAAAGTATTCCCTATGATATTGTTTCTATGACATCTGCCGTATTTTCAGGGCATGATATTCTGCTTGTTTTAGGCGTTTCCGGTGCTTTGTTTTTGCCCTTTATCAGGTTATTCACCAACAAAAAACTGATTGTTCATATAGATGGGCTCGAATGGAGACGGAATAAATGGAATACTTTTGCAAAGAAGTTTTTAAAGTTCTCTGAATATATCGGTGTAAAATTCGGGCATAAAATTATCGCTGATAATAGTGAGATCCGTACTTACATTGAACAGGAATATCAAAAAGACAGCTGTCTCATTGAGTATGGCGCGGACCACATCATACAGAACCTGTATCCGCAAAAAGGATCATATGCTTTTTCAGTTTGCAGAATTGAACCCGAGAATAATATTCATGTTATACTGGAAGCCTTTTCACAGAGTGGCCAGCCAATAAAGTTTGTTGGTAATTGGGAGAAGTCAGCCTATGGAAAGGCATTGCGTGAGAAATACAGCGCCTTTGATAACATTGAATTATTAGCTCCCATCTACGATCAGGAGAAACTGGATTTGCTCCGGTCGAACTGTAAGGTATATATTCACGGCCATTCGGCCGGGGGAACAAATCCTTCTCTGGTAGAAGCAATGTACCTGGGGTTGCCTATTTTTGCATTTGATGTACCTTACAACCGTGCTACTACTGAAGACAAATGTTTGTACTTTGAAGATGCAGCTGCATTGACCAAATTACTAAAGGAGAAAAGCGAAGGAGGTTCGCAGGTGCTGAATGCCATTGGATGCGATATGAAGGAGATTGCCAAAAGAAGATATGAATGGAGCATTATAAGTGAAAGTTACAGAAGTGTGCTGGAAGCAGTATAAATTGGTTACATTCTATAATACTAATATTTTTTAAGGATATGAAAAAGGCCCTTATAACAGGTATTACTGGCCAGGATGGTGCTTATCTTGCGCAGTTACTGCTCAAGAAAGGATATGAAGTGCATGGAATTAAAAGGAGAAGTTCTCTCTTTAACACAGACAGGATAGACCACTTATACCAGGATCCGCATGAAGCCGATGTCCGCTTCAAACTTCATTACGGCGATCTGACTGATAGTACTAATCTTATCCGTATTATCCAGGAAGTACAGCCTGATGAAATATATAACCTTGGCGCAATGAGCCATGTACAGGTAAGTTTTGAAGCACCAGAGTATACGGCTGATGTTGATGGTATAGGAACGCTTCGCATCCTGGAAGCCGTCCGTTTGCTTAACCTGACCAAGAAAACAAGAATATACCAGGCATCTACATCGGAATTATATGGTTTGGTACAGGAAGTACCACAGTCGGAGAAAACTCCCTTTTATCCGCGTTCGCCCTATGCGGTGGCCAAAATGTATGCTTTCTGGATTACCGTAAATTATCGCGAGGCCTATAATATGTATGCCTGCAATGGTATCCTGTTTAATCACGAGAGTCCGCTGCGTGGGGAAACCTTTGTAACAAGGAAAATTACCCGTGCAGTGGCAAAGCTATCGTTGGGTATGCAGGATAAACTTTATATGGGAAACCTGGACGCAAAACGCGATTGGGGACATGCAAAGGATTATGTGGAGGCCATGTGGCTTATTTTGCAACAGGAAACCGCCGAAGATTTTGTAATTGCTACAGGTATTACCACTACCGTACGTGATTTTATCAGGATGGCATTTGCGGAGGTGGGCGTTGAAATTGAATTCAGAGGAGAGGGACAGCATGAAAAAGGATATGTAAAAAGTAACACTCATCCGGAAGCTCCGTTAACTGTGGGACAGGAGGTTGTTGCAGTTGATCCCAGGTACTTCAGACCAACTGAGGTTGAACTACTCATTGGGGATCCCACAAAATCCAAAACAAAGCTGGGGTGGGTACCTAAATATGATTTGGCAGCATTGGTAAAGGAAATGGTGGCAGCTGATGTAGAACTCTTCCAACGCGAAAAGCTGCTGAAAGATGCTGGCTATAAAGTTTTAAATCAATTTGAATAAAATGAACCCCCAGGACAAAATATATGTAGCCGGTCACAGAGGTATGGTGGGCTCTGCAATTGTAAGGCGCTTGCAACAGGAGGGCTTTGACAACATTATTACCCGTACCTCAAAAGAATTGGATTTAAGAGACCAGCAGGCAGTGGCGGCATTTTTCCAGGAAACAAAACCTGATTATATTTTTTTGGCAGCCGCCAAGGTTGGTGGGATAATGGCGAATAACACCTATCGCGGACAATTCATTTACGAAAACCTGATGATACAGAACAATGTTATTCATCATGCGCACGTTAATGACGCTAAAAAGCTCATGTTCCTCGGCTCATCCTGCATTTATCCTAAAATGGCCCCGCAACCTATGAAGGAGGAATATTTGCTGACAGGTCCGCTGGAACCGACCAATGAGCCATATGCTGTTGCAAAAATTGCCGGCATAGAAATGTGTGATGCTTATCGTGCGCAATACAACCGGAATTTCATTTCTGTAATGCCCACAAACCTATATGGCCCTAATGATAATTATGACCTGAATAACTCACATGTATTACCCGCAATGTTGCGTAAAATGCATGAGGCAAAAGTCAATAATCAACCCGAAGTAGTTATCTGGGGAACAGGAACGCCTAAACGTGAGTTTTTGCATGCAGATGATATGGCCGATGCCTGCTTTTTCCTGATGCAGCATTATAACGAGCCAGGCCTTGTTAATATTGGAATAGGAGAGGATATTAGTATTAATGACCTTGCAATTCTTATAAAAAAGATAGTTGGATATACCGGCCAGTTAACATTTGATAAATCAAAGCCGGATGGTACACCCAGGAAGTTAATGGATGTAACAAAACTCAACAGTTACGGATGGAAAGCAGGTATATCTCTCGAAGAGGGTATACGAAAAGTATATGAGCAGGTGAAAGGGCAATTTCAGTAGTGTGCCCTGGTCTAATGGAAATCTAATTACTTGATAAACGTCATTGATTTGGAAACCATTATCTTTGCCCCTGGCAAGCAATACATTTTATATGCATAAACAAGGCTACGTACTAGCGCTGTTAACCATCTGTTCTCTGGCTATAACCTCAAATGCAAACGCTCAAAGCGCCGGACGACAGTTTTCACTTGGCTTCTACAAGCCCGTCGGAGATACTAACTGGCGCAGTTATCACTCATCTCAGCGGGATTATTCCATACAGCCCGTCTTCGATCTTCCCCAGGAAAGAGATACAACGAAGAAGCGGAGCTGGTTTCACCGGAAGCTGTTTAATGAACACCTGTTGGAATATCACCAGGAAGATTATGATTTCTATGCAAGTTTCTTACCCGATTTTATGCTGGGACATAGCTCCGATAATGGGACTACGTGGTTGAATACACGTGGAGCGATTGCCGGAGGCCGACTCGGGAAAAATTTTACCTTCCGGGCTGAATTTTATGAGAATCAGGGCAAATTCCCTCAATATATTGACAGCTACGGGCGGAGTACTAAAATAGTTCCCGGTCAGGGCGAATGGAAAGATTATAATAAGGGTAAAGCATTTGATTTCGCATACTCCTCTGCCCTGCTTGATTATAAAGCGGGCAAATTCCTCGACTTTCAGTTGGGATATGACAAGAATTTTATCGGGGATGGATATAGGTCCATGCTGCTATCAGATAATTCTTTTAACTACCCTTTTCTGAAAGTGATAGCCAATGTAGGAAGGATCCAGTATACCACCATGTGGGCGCAGTTTATCGATATGCAATACCCCAAAGCCTCTTACGATAACGGTTATCGCAAAAAATGGGGAGTATTCAATTATCTCGATTGGAATGTGTCCAAAAAAGTATCCATAGGGTTCTTTGAAGCAGTAATATGGCAGGATTCCGACTCCTCCGGCAAGAGAGGCTTCGACATGAGTTACCTTAATCCGATTGTATTTCTCCGCCCGGTAGAGTTTTCTGTAGGGTCACCCGATAATGCATTAATGGGGCTGAACGTTAAATATGCGGCTTCTGCGAACAGTACTATTTATGGCCAGTTTGTACTCGACGAATTTAAATTTAAGGAAATAACCAGTGGAGATGGCTGGTGGGCAAATAAATTTGGCGGGCAGATAGGTTTCCGTTCCAACAACATATTCAAGGTGCCCAAACTGAATGTGCTAACGGAAGTAAATGCCGCCAGACCCTACACCTATTCTCAGCGGTCTACCCTGAATAACTACGGACACTACAATCAGCCATTAGCACACCCTATGGGCGCCAATTTCGTAGAATGGGTAAACATCGCCGACTATCAATACAGAAGATGGTTTTTTAAGGGAGAGCTGATGGTGGCGAAGTACGGTCTTGATACTGCGGGGATCAATTATGGTAAGGATATCTATAAGTCTTACTTTACCCGGCATGAGGATTTCGGCAATCGCATAGGTCAGGGACTTAAAACTAACCTGATGTATGTTCAGGGTACCGTTGCTTTCTTACTTAATCCTAAATATAATTTACGCCTGGAAATGTCAGTAACTGGTCGCAGGGAGAAAAATGCCCTTTATGATAATAAAGAGCTGATTTTCCAGTTTGGCCTTCGCAGCAGCTTCCGGCAGCTTTATTACGACTTCTGATAAATGTTGTAAAACACGCAAGCCCTTCCGCTTCCCAGCGCAAGGGCTTTTTATTTTAAAAACGCAAAGAGGGGCAGGATAATAATGGACAAAGGGCCGAAATGCTGTGTTTTATTAAAAAGCTATCAGGTACAGGAAATCCCAGTTATCCTATAATGAATATACGGAAAAATTATCATAATCCCAGTGTTGCCGATAATTTATAACTTCGCATTATGCATTATGTTACAGTAGAAGGGCTTACCAAATCTTTTGGGACCAAACCATTATTCAAAGACATTTCTTTTCATATTGAAGAAGGAGATAAAATAGCGCTGGTGGCGCTCAACGGTACAGGAAAATCCACCCTGCTGCGGATTTTATGCGGAAAGGATGTGCCCGACAGCGGTAAAGTTTGGATCCATAAGGATGTAACCGTAGTCATGCTGGAACAACAATCAGCCTTTGACCTCTCTAAAACCGTGATAGAGAACATCTTCAATCACGATAATCCCGTTCTGAACGCCATTAAGGAGTATGAACTGCTGACAGAAGAAGGGCATGAAGACCCCGACCTGGATAAGCTGACAGACGCCATCGCCAAAATGGACGAGCTTAATGCCTGGCATTTCGACTCCAAAGTAAAACAGATATTAGGTAAATTAAATATACATAACCTTGATCAGCCTGTTGGTTCTCTGTCTGGTGGCCAACAAAAAAGAGTTGCCCTGGCAAAAGTGCTGATCGAAATCGGCTTCGAGCATAAACATGTGCTACTGATCATGGATGAGCCAACCAACCATTTGGATGTATCCATGATTGAGTGGCTGGAAAATTATCTAGATCAGGAAAAAGTAACCTTGCTGCTGGTAACCCACGATCGTTATTTCCTGGACAGTGTATGTAATGAAATCATGGAACTGGACCAGGAACAGCTGTTCATCTATAAAGGGGATTACGAAAACTACCTCGAAAAAAAGGCTGCCAGGGAAGAAATGGACAAATCCAGTGTGGATAAAGCCCGGAATCTCTATCGAAAAGAGCTGGAGTGGATGCGGAAGCAGCCCAAGGCCCGTACCACCAAGTCAAAATCCCGGCAGGATGCTTTTTACGAAGTAAAGGAGAAAGCCGCTACTAAAGTAGCTGATCAACAACTGGAACTGAATGTAAAAATGACCCGCCTGGGCGGTAAGATACTCGAACTCAAAAAAGTATATAAATCCTTCGGCGACCTCAAAATCCTGAAAGGAATGGATTATACTTTCAAAAAAGGAGAACGGGTTGGCATTGTCGGCAAAAACGGGGTAGGGAAATCCACCTTTCTGAACATGTTGCTGGGAAGCGAACAACCCGACTCTGGTAAAATCAATATCGGGGAAACCATCGTGTTTGGTAATTATTCCCAAACAGGTCTGGTAGTGAAGGAAGATATGCGGGTAATTGAGTTTGTAAAAAATATAGCAGAAAATTTCCCGCTGGCAGATGGCACTAAAGTGAGCGCTGCCCAGTTCCTGGAACTATTCCTCTTTCCTGCCGAAAAGCAATACACTTATATTTCCAAGTTAAGTGGTGGTGAAAAGAGAAGACTGCACCTGCTGTCTATCCTCTTCCGCAACCCTAACTTCCTGGTACTGGATGAGCCTACCAATGACCTGGATTTACCTACACTCAGCATCCTGGAAAGCTTTTTACAGGATTTCCAGGGCTGCGTAATCATCGTAAGCCATGATCGCTATTTCATGGATAAACTCGTGGAACACCTGTTTGTTTTTGAAGGAGACGCCAACATCCGGGACTACCCCGGGAACTATACCCAGTATCGCGAATGGCAGAAGGAAGAAGATAAGAAAAAGACCGCTGCGCCTAAGAAAGAGACAACCCCTGAACCGGTAGCAGTGGCCGCCCCTGCGGCCGAAAATAAAGGACGTAAGTTGTCCTTCAAGGAAAAGAGAGAACTGGAGCTGCTGGAGAAAGAAATAGAACAACTCGAAACAGAAAAGAAAACCATTGAAGCTACTTTAGCTAGTGGTGAACTGGCTTTTGATAAAATGGAACCCATGACACATCGCATCGGAGAGATCATTCAACTGCTGGATGATAAAGGAATGCGCTGGCTGGAGCTCAGCGAAATAAACGGATAATGAAAATATTGTCATCTATAAAACACAGCAGCCGCCTGACACACATCAGGCGGCTGCTGTGTTTTACGCCATACGCGCCTGGAGAAAAGTCCGCTTCTTTATCTGTTTGCATTTAACGCACCCCCTCCGCGATCTCATTATTTTATTTTATGTTTACAGCTACATTGACAAAATTTTGTTGGATAGTAGTGATTTGTATAACGAGCCAAAATTATTGCTACAAATAGCAGCAGGGAAAGAAGCTTCTTTCAGTATCCTGGTAGACCGCTATTGGCCCAGGGTATATGGTCATGCGCTGGCTTATGCCAAATCTCAGCATGTAGCGGAAGAAGTAACCCAGGATGTATTTATGGACCTGTGGCATAACAGGGAAAAACTTACTGCCGTTGAGCATTTCGATAACTATCTTTTTATTGTAGCCCGAAACCGGATATTTAAAGCGATCCGTAAGAAGCTGGAGGAAACGGAAGCCCTGGAAGACGTGCATGTGGCGGAAGATATCTGGCTGCCGGATCAACATGCGGAGTTCCGTGAAATAAAGACGCTGTTGCTGAACGGCATCGACGAACTCCCCCCGGTTCGCCGCCAGGTGTTTACTATGAGCCGCATAGAAGGAAAATCTTACGAAGAAATCTGCCAGGAACTTGGCATCTCCCGTAATACCGTAAAAGAACATATCGTTAAGGCACTCAACTTTCTCAGGAACTATATGGCTGTTCGAGGGCGCCCTATGTTTTCTATGGCAGTTTTTATAGCCACTACTTTGTTGCACTAAAATTTTTTTTCGTAACAACCACCCTTCTCCTGAGAAAATGGGTCTTTATAAATAAGCAGGTATGATGACATCCGAAATATTACAGCAGTTATTGGACGAATATGCAATGGGTACCATTTCGCCGGAAGACAGGCAACGTTTGTTGGCTGCCTTGCGCGATCCGGTATGGGCTGGTACTGTGGGCGATTTCCTGCTGGAAGATCTTCATGCCGGCCGGTATGACGTGGTCGCGGAGGAGTTTCCTGAAGTAGGGAAGCGGCTCCAGCAGCACCTGGCAACGCAATTACACGCCGCTAAGCAGGTTCCTGTAGCCTCTCACCGTAACATTTTCCGGATGGGGTGGCGTAAGGTAGCTGCTGCTGTGTTGTTGATCGGTGGTGTAGCTGCTGCGGTTATTTATCTCTCAAATCCGCGGAAGGTATCAACAAAAAATACCGCGGGAATGGCCGCGAATATAGGTCCCGGCGGGCACAAAGCTATGCTTACGCTTTCTGATGGGAGTACTATTTTGTTAGACGATGCTTCCAAAGGGGCCATTGCGCAACAGGGAAACACACAGATTCTGAAGCAGGGCAACGGGCAACTGGCTTATCAACCGCAGTCCGGGACCAATACAGCTACATTATGGAATACGGTCAGCACCCCGCAGGGCGGCGATTACCAGGTTGCATTGCCTGATGGCACTAAAGCCTGGCTAAACGCGGCATCCGCTATTACATTTCCAGCGGCTTTTACCGGGAAGGAGCGCCAGGTAACTGTTAAGGGAGAAGTATACCTGGAAGTGGTGCAATCAGCCGCGCATCCATTTACAGTTATAGCCAACGGTGTTGCCATAAAAGTGCTGGGTACCAGCTTCAATATCAATGCTTATAACGATGAAGACTATACGAAAATTACCCTGGTAACAGGCAGTATAAAAATCAATTCAGGTAACCGCGACTGGCTGCTGAAGCCAGGCCAGCAGGCTGCTGCCAACAACCGGGATGCTACTGTTAAGGTAAGTGCCAATGCAGATCTGGAGCAGGTATTGGCGTGGAAGAACGGATTGTTCAATTTCAATGGAGCAGATATCCGTGCGGTAATGCCGCAGCTCGAAAGATGGTATGGTATAAAGGTGGTTTATGAAGGAGCTGTACCTGATATAGTTTTTAAAGGAGAGATGTATAAAAATGTAAATCTGTCGGATGTATTGGAAATGCTTAAAGCAATGGGCGTAAAATGTCGTATGGATGGCAAAACATTAATAGTAAGCGGCTAACTAAAAGAACAATGAGTATTTAAAAATCAACCATCATTAAACAATTAATCCGGACGGCTTCAGAATAAAGACCGGCGGGGTTGCAGCAGCAGCCTGCCATAGCATTGCTATGCCTTCCACAAACACAAAGAATATCAGAAGTAGTAAAATCTTCCAACAAAAAACCGGAAGCGTTAGCGCACTTCCGGTGAAGGTCTGGCTGATTGAAAATTAAGGTCACTGTAAAGACTGCTTATTTACCAACCAAACAAAACGAAATTATGCAAAATTCTGCGAATCGCACGCGGAGGGCCAGGAGGCGCCCTGACATCGCCAAAATCTTTTTAATGATGAAATTAACCATGATGCTATTGACCATCGGCTTTTTGCATGTTTATGCGAAAGGGGTCTCTCAGAACATCAGTTTCTCCGGTAAAAATGTGCCGCTGGAAACGGTTTTTACGGTTGTTAAACAACAAACCGGCTGCGTTTTTATGTGTACCGAATCACTACTTCGTATATCCCATCCCGTTACTGCGGATGAAAAAGATGTGCCGCTGGAAAAATTCCTGGCAGATATCTTCCGGGCACAACCGCTGCAGTACAGTATAAAAGGGAAAAGCATTTTCGTTTATGCCAGGCCGGTACCGCCGCCGGCGCCGGATGCGATGCCAGCCATATCCCAGCCGGTTACGGGGCGTGTTACCGGTCCAGATGGACAACCTCTTCCCGGTGCTACCATCACAGTAAAAGGCGGTAAACAGGCGGGGGTTACCAACGCAGAGGGTATTTTTACACTTTCCCTGAATGCGGGAGAAGTACTTATTGTCACTTTTATAGGATATGAAAAGAAGGAATATACAGTGACCGCCGCCATGATCAGAGGTGGCAATATGACTATTACCCTGGCGCGTTCAACCAGCGTATTAGATGATGTGCAGATTATTGCCTATGGTGCTACCACCAGGCGTTTAAGCACCGGCAGCATTGCAAAATTAAAAGGAGAGGACATCCGCAAACAGCCTGTAGAAAGCCCGCTGCTGGCACTGAGTGGCAGATTACCCGGTGTGCAGATATCGCAGACAAGCGGCCTGGCCGGGGCTCCGGTGAGTGTAACTATTAGGGGCAAAAATACTTTGGGAGCAGGATCAGATCCGTTATATGTGATCGATGGTGTTCCCTTTGCGCATTCTCTTGGAAGCGTAACCTTTGCCAGTGGCATTTCTGCACAAACGATGGGAGGACTCATGGGAGCCAATTCAGGTGGGAGCCCATTCGTTACTATAAACCCGGCAGATATAGAAAGTATTGAAGTATTGAAAGATGCCGATGCTACCGCCATCTATGGCTCACGTGGCGCCAATGGCGTAGTGCTGATTACCACCCGCAAAGCCAAAGCGGGCAAAACATCCGTAGATGCCAGCTACTATACCGGGTGGGCCAGGCCCACCCGCATGGCCGAAATGTTAAACACGCAACAATATATAGCCATGCGCAGGGAGGCATTTCAAAACGATGGTATCACGCCAACGGCTTCAAATGCCACTGACCTGATGGTGTGGGACACTACACGATATACCAACTGGGGAAAATTGTTGTTGGGCAAACAGGGCCGCAGCAACGATGCACAGGTACGTATATCGGGTGGCAGCCAACAGACCCAGGTTTCGCTGACTGCGGGCTTCCACAGGGAAACGCCCATTTACTATGGTAGTATGCCTGATAACAGGGCCAGCGTACGCGCTAACCTGACGCACCGGTCGTCGGACAATAAGTTTTCGATCTCCTTTAGCGGCGGCTTCAGCTCTGATAAGAACGAGGTCACTACCACTGACCTGATGCAGTTTCTTACCGCAGTGCCCAACGCCCCCTACCCGCTGGACTCAAGCGGCAACCTGGTGTGGCGTGATAAAGGCATCAATTTTTCCAACCCGCTCGCGTATACCTTCAAACAGTTTATTGCTAATACAGAAAATATGCTCGGTAGCATGAACCTGCGCTACCAGGTAATAGAAGGGCTTCAGTTGAAACTGGATGCCGGATACAATTCCCTGCGACTGGACCAAACAGCCACCAATCCCATCAAATCCCAGAGTCCTTATAGTGCTACACTTAACAGCACCGCAGATTTTTTCACCAAAAATGCCCGTAACTGGATCATAGAACCACAGGCAGAATATTCCCGGCATCTGGGAAAAGCTGGTTTACAGGTATTGGTAGGGGGCAGTTTTCAGGAGCAACTGAATCAGCAAACTAAAATCAGCGCCAGCGGGTATGCCAGCGATGATTTGCTTTTAACCCCTGGTCCCGCTTCAGTAAAAAGCGTAACAAGCGGTTACAGCAAATATCACTATGCAGCATTATTTGGAAGAGTAAATCTTAACTGGGATGGTAAATACCTGCTGAATGTGTCGGCCCGTCATGATGGATCCAGCAGATTTGGCCCTGGTAAACAGTTTGGAACGTTCGGAGCTGTGGGTGCAGGCTGGATATTTTCTGAAGAAAACTTTATGAAAAACTGGTCCTTCCTGAGCTTCGGTAAATTAAGGGGTAGCATGGGTGTTACCGGAAATGACCGCATCGGGGATTACCAGTATCTATCCCAATGGGCGCCCACTAATGCGGCCTTACCTTACCAGGGTGCAAGCGGGCTTTATCCGGCTAATCTTGACAACCCCAATTATGCCTGGGAACGTAACCGAAAATGGGAGGCAGCACTGGAGCTTTCTTTCCTCAAGGAACGGGTTTACGTTAGTGCAGATTACTACCTGAATAAAACAGATAACCAATTAACAGGACTCACCCTTCCTTCGCAGGTTGGTTTCTCCTACGTGAATGCAAACCGCGATGCCATACTTCAGAACTCGGGATGGGAGCTGATGCTGAATACAACTAACGTAGAGAAAAAGCATTTTAGCTGGAAAACGGCTTTTAATATCACCATCCCCCGAAATAAACTGATCGCCTATCCCGGTCTGGAAGATACTTATTATGCCAGCGTTTGGTCTATCGGGCAACCCGTTACCATTTCCAAATGGATCGCATACGAAGGCGTAGACCCTCAGACAGGCGTACATAAACTTGGCGGTATGTCTGTTCCCAAAGACCAGACAGCAGTATATGATCTTGCACAACGGTTATACGGTGGTCTGCAAAATACCTTTACCTACCGGAACTGGACACTGGATTTCTTTTTCCACTTTGTAAAGCAACGGGGAAAAACAAGTATCCAGTTCCAGGCTCCCGGCGCCAGAACCAATCAGCCTGTGGCAGTACTTGACCGCTGGCAGCATCCCGGTGATATCACCGATGTACAGCGCTTTACTACAACCGGTACAGCGGTAACTACTTATAGTTACTATGCCAACTATTCAGAAGCCCGCATCACTGATGCTTCGTTCGTGCGTTTGAAAAATGTTGCGTTGTCATATCAATTCGAACAAAATATAGTAAAACGGATAAAAGCGGATAATGTCCGGTTGTATTTACAGGCGCAAAACCTGCTCACATTTACGCACTATAAAACCGGTGATCCTGAAACCATGACATTCAGCTCTATGCCTCCGATGAGAATGCTGACCATAGGCGCACAGATATCTTTTTAATTATTTCATTCTAAAGCAGTAATCATGAAAAATATACAAATCGGCATACCTTCTGTTTTTCTGAAAACCCGTTGGTGGTGGATGGCGAATTGCCTTGTGCTGATAATCGTGTTTTCTTCCTGCCGGAAATTTGTGACAGTAGAAAATCCGCCCGATATCCTGACAAGCGATAAAATATTTACGAGCGACAAATCAGCAACGGCTGCCATGCTCTCTATTTATATAAGCATGATGAATGACCAGTATGGCAACAACGGTTCATTTGCCTGTTTCTCTATGTCTTCATTGGCAGGTATGTCGGCCAATGAAATGACCTGGACCCAGAATAATACTTCTGCTCCGTATTTCCAGCAATTTTCTGATCATGCACTCACACCGGATAACAGTTACATAGGTACTTTCTGGTCCGACGGCTACGGATATATTTACCGGACTAATGCCATTATCGAAGGGTTAAGCAAAGCAAGTGGCGTAACGGATAGTGTAAAAACACAATTGGGAGGAGAAGCCCGGTTTATGAGGGCATTTTGCTATTTCTATCTTGTTAATCTTTTTGGTGATGTGCCATTGGTACTTACTACCGCGTACAAGGAAAATATGAGCCTGCCAAGAACGCCGGCAGCTACCGTATGGCAACAGATTATCACCGACCTGAAAGATGCTAAGGCATTACTGTCTGATAGATACCCTACCGCCGAAAAGTTGCGTCCTAACCGTTATACCGCCAGCGCGCTGCTGGCAAGGGCATACCTGTATAACAAGCGTTGGTTGGAAGCAGAGAATGAAGCCAGTGCTATCATCAACTCCGGTAAGTATGGCGCCGCACTCCCTATGCCGGCCGAGGTCTTTAAAAAAGAAAGTACAGAGGCGATCTGGCAGTTACAGCCGGTAATAGCCAATGCCAACACACCGGAAGGAGGAATATTTCTCACCGCCGCTAATACCCGGCCCAATTACGAATTAACGCAGCAGCTTTTGAATGCTTTTGAACCCGGCGATAATCGCAAAACAACCTGGATTGGATTCAGCAGCGTTGCTAATCCCTCCTGGGCATATCCAGCCAAATACAAGGCAGGCGCCGGTGCGCTGACAGAGTACTACATCGTTTTCCGGCTTGCTGAACAATACCTGATAAGAGCGGAGGCAAGAGCACAGCAGGGTGGTAAAATACAACTGGCACAAAATGACTTGGATGTTGTTCGTAGCCGCGCAGGCCTGGCGCCAACAACTGCTGCCGATCAACCCTCACTGTTGCTGGCCATAGAAAAGGAACGGCAAACAGAATTTTTCGCCGAGTGGGGACATCGCTGGCTGGATCTGAAAAGAACCAATCGTGCAGCAGCATTGCTGCAACCACTCTCGCCGCCCGGTACCTGGAAGCCAGGATCTGTGCTGTATCCTATTCCAGATCTGGAACTTAAGGCGAACCCGGCGCTCACGCAGAACGATGCTTACAATAACTAACAAATATTTATCATCCACTATAAAGTTCAGCAAATGAAAAAAATATTATTGTCATCATTACTGCTATGGCCCGTTGTTATGATGGCCCAGGACACTACTTTTACTATAAAAGGCAGCATCGGAAAACTCGATATACCCGCAAAAGCCTACTTGTCTTATCGCAATGCAGATGGAAATGTATTGGACTCTGTAATGATCAGGAAAGGACAATTTATATTCAAAGGAGCCGTCACAGCCCCGGTAATGGCTACCCTGTCGATAGACCATAAAGGAGAAGGTCGGCGAAAGGAGATGGATGCACTCGTTTGTTATATTGACCATGGCAGCTTTCAACTGCTGGCCAAAGACTCTGTGAAGCATGCCGTTATTAAAAATTCTCTGATAAATGACGCATATCATGCATACCAGCAACATTTTGCAGCTGTGGAACCTGTGCTGAAAAGCCTGGATGCCAGGTGGGCGCGTGCTACGGATGCGGAGAAAAAAGGAACTGCCCTGCGCGACAGTATGATGGGCGTAGCCACTCCACTGTTCGAAGAGAAAAAAAGGCTGCAGCGTGTTTATGTACAGGAACATCCGGAGAGTTATTTCAGTCTGCTGGCGTTGAAAGAATTTGCCGGTAGCAGTATTGACTATGGCACGGTTGCTCCACTGTTTAATAATTTGTCTGTCGCAAACAGGAATAGTAAAACAGGGGTTGAATTTGCCAAACGGCTGGATATTGCAAAGCTTACTGCCATAGGCGCTATGGCGCCGGGTTTTACGCAAAATGATGTTTCCGGCCATCCGGTAAACCTGTCAGACTTTAACGGCCGGTATGTACTCATCGACTTCTGGGCATCCTGGTGTGGGCCCTGCCGCGGCGAAAATCCCAATGTGGTGAAGGCCTATCAGCAATTTAAAGACAAAGGATTTACTATCCTTGGTATATCACTGGACCAGGACAAAGAAGCGTGGGTAAAAGCAATTGAAGCCGATAAACTTGCCTGGACACAGGTGTCAGATTTAAAATTCTGGAAGAATGCAGTAGCGCTGCAATATGGTATCAGAAGTATTCCGGCAAATTTGCTCCTCGACAAAAATGGAAAAATTATTGCCAGGGATCTCAGGGGAGAAGCATTGGAAAAGAAGCTGGCTGAATTGATGAACTAAGAACTCATATATGGTAGGGGCTGCCCAAAAGCCAAAAATGGTTTTGGGTCAGCCCCTTCAGTATGTTGCGGTTGTTAATTTTTTCTTTTTTCCTGCTGTGCTTTCCACTCTTCCAATGCTGCTATCTTTTTATTTTGCTCAATAAGATACAGCGTTAACTCTTCTACTTTTTCCAGTAGTTTTTTATTCATTTCTCCCACATCAATTCCGTCTTTTGCCACTTCAGCAGCAGAGGGAATGCCTTCCAGGTGCTGATGTGTAGTCAGATATTTTTCAACAGTTGTTAATGGTGTAAGCGGATAGTCTTTGCTGAAAACATAGTCAGCCCAGCCGGTTTGAGTTACTTTTACCCGTTGCGCGGTGACAGTGCCTTTGACCGAAAACTCCGATTGGGGAGTAGTGGTGCCAATCCCCACTTTGCCGTTATTGGTAATATTGATGACGCCCAAGGCAGGGGGAGTACCTCCGCCGGTTGCACCGATTTTTAGTACGTTGTCACCTTCATTGATCCAGAACCGGCTATCTCCGCCAGATTGCATAGTAATAGATGCCTTGTTATTAGCAGGATCATAGATACTGCATTTGCCGAAGAAGGTACTGGAACCAATGCCCATACCTATTTCATTGATGGTAACAGATGTTTGGTTGCTGTTGGTAGTGCCTCCGGTAAGGCTTAACGGAACATATACTGCCGGCGCCACAGACCTGTTACATCCGATAATTGTAGCGATTCCGTTTACCACCCCAATTTCTGCAGCAATTCCAGTGGCGGAGCTTCCGGTAAGCCAGCTTTTAAATCGACCCTGACCTTCCCATTGGTTGTTACCAACGCCGTCTATTCTTGCAACAACAGTGGTACCGCCATAGAATTTAAAACCTTGTGCATTTGACGGTGCCGCTACACCAAACCACATATGACCGTTTTCCATTCCTATATCCCAACCAGATACTGAAGCACTCAATGGTGCATCCCATAAAGTAATTTTACTGCCGGCACTCCTTGTGGTGAAAGTGGGTCCCCCCAAGCCTATATCATTGAAGCTGATATTATTGGAGGTACCATTATTTAACTTCAAGCTATACCCCATCGTTACAAGTCCGTTCGCATCAATCCGCATCCTTTCAGGCTGCGAAGTACCGCCACCGCCTACACCGGTATGAAAGCTCATTTCCCCGGGTGTTGTGTTATAGGTACCGCCTCTGAGCCCTATTTCAGCACCACGGTAGCTGTCTACTGCGCTGGCGCCGCCATATATACTGATAGCACCGGCTGAATTATTGGAATTGATCAGTGGGGTGGATAGGCCTTTTAGTGCATTTACAAAGCCATTGCTCCTGGTAACACTTAAAGTTGTTCCAATAAAAGTTCCTGCATCATCATAGTTCCAGAGTGCGAAATCAGCGCCACTATTAGGCGTAGCATTGGCAGCATTGGTAAGCCCAAAAGCCCAGCGCCGTTTGCCGATTACGAGGGAGTCGTTATAAAGGACCATTTGTCCCTGACCAATAGCAGAATAGGCAGCTGCTGAACGCATACTGCCAATGCCGGAAATCCAGAATTTTGCCGCTTGTGCACTGGCCGCCTGGTCCTGGATATAGGTCTGTCCTTTTACTGTTTGGGAAAGGCATAGGAGGGTTACCAGGTGAAAGATAATTTTCTTCATAAAATTAAAATGTTAGGGATATGAAATGGTAATTGGGAAATAGGTTTTGAGCAATCTTATTTAGCTATAGGAGACTTTATCTACATCAAGCTATAAGCTAGCTATCCGGCGGACAATTCATCAATATCCGGGCTACACAACCAATGCCGGCCAAAGTACGGCTTGAAACAGCCCCGGGCCTTTTCTGATAAAACTGAATATTCATTTTGGGGAGTGTATATTCTGGTCAACAAAGTATTTGCCGGTACTCGCCTGATTCATCCAGCGTTCCCGGGCGGTTAATTCTTTTTTCGTTCACTACCGTTCCTGGTCCTGAAATGCTTACCAGGTAATGAAAAACGCCCGAACCTAGTAAAACTAAGCTCGGGCGAATAACATTTTTTGTAGCCTCGTCAAGAATCGAACTTGAATCTGGAGCTTCGGAAACTCTTATACTATCCATTGTACTACGAGGCCGGAAAGTACGCAAAACTACATTTTCTAATGAATAATCCCAAATCACATTAAAGATTGATATTACTCTTGAATATTTTAACGGCAATAGCCAGTAGTATTACCCCGAAAAATTTACGCAAAACCATCAGCCCGGCCTTGCCCAGCATACGTTCTATGTAATTTAAACACCGTAGTACGATATATACAATAGCCAGGTTCAAACAGATGCCGGCTAAAATATTATACTGGCCGAAGTCCGCTTTAAGCGACATAATAGTGGTGAGCGTTCCGGAACCGGCTATCAGAGGGAAGGCGATAGGCACCACGCTGCCGGCTTTTGCATCCGGATCGTTTTTAAAAAACTCCAGCCCCAGGATCATTTCCAGGCCAATAACAAATATAACTATGGAGCCCGCCACTGCAAAGGAATGTACATCCACGCTCAGTAATTTCAGAAAAGGTTCTCCCACCAGCAGGAACAGGATCATCAGGAAACCCGATGCCAGGGTCGCTTTGCCGGCATCTATATGGCCGAGCTTTTCTTTCAGGGAAACGAGTACTGGTATGGATCCTACAATATCAATGACCGCAAATAACGTAAAGGTAATGGCCAGAATTTGGTCGATACTGAACATGAATGCTAATTTGTGTAAATATAGGTAGAATGCAGAACGTTTTATCCTAGCGCCTTTCTGCTTATATTTGTTTCAATACTACTTATATGACGGAGGATATTATCATTCAGATCAGTAATAAGATCAAGGAGAAAAGAAAGGCAAAAGGTATTACTATCCAGGAGCTGGCAGACAGGGCACAGGTGAGTAAAGGACTGATATCCCAGATAGAGAATAACAGAACCGTTCCCTCCCTGTTGGTACTGATCAATATTATTAAGGCTCTCCGGCTCGATATGAACGAGTTCTTTAACGAAATTGATCAGCAAACCCAGAGCGCCAAGGTAATCATCAAGCAAAAAGCCGCCTACCAGGAGTTTGAAAAAGAACCGGCCAAAGGCTTTATCTACAAAAGGGTACTCACGAAAAATGTGAAAAATTTCCCGGTAGATATTGTATTGCTGGAACTGAAAAAAGGTGCTACCCGTGCGCAAACCGTGAAAACGGATGCCTACGAGTATAAATATATTATCAAAGGCAGGGTAGAATACCTCATCGATAACGAAAAATATATATTGGAAGAAGGCGACTCGCTGTTCTTCGATGGCCGCCTCGGCCACAAACCCAGTAACATAGGACCCGACAACGCCCAAATCCTGGTCGTGTATTTCTTCCTCGACAGCGAAAAATAGTAATATACAAATACTTAACAATAAATTTAGTATAGGTTAACATTCCGGTCACATTGGAACGTAAACTTTGCATGTAAATAATACCCAAACCTACTTTTACATGCAATCAAATCTACTTCCGGCGCTCAAAAGGCAGCTATGCGCCTTACTATTGCTGCTAATCACCACCACCACACTGTATGCACAACAAGCTATTACCGGGAAAGTCATCTCAGCTGACGATCGCCAGCCGGTAATTGGTGCTACCGTTAAGGTAAAGGGCGTCAACCGCGGCGCCGTAACAGATGCAAACGGAAGTTTTGCCATCTCCGCCGCCACAACCGATGAACTGCAGATCAGCTTTATCGGTTACCTGCCAACATTATATCCACTTAAAGGCGCTTCCGATGTAACCATTGCGCTGCAACCGGATAAGAAAGCCCTCGATGAAGTGGTTGTAACTGCATTGGGTATACGAAAAGAAGTAAAACGGGTAGGTTATGCTGTTCAGGAAGTAAAAGGCGCCGATCTCATTAAAGCCAGGGAACCCAATCCCATCAACGGTCTTACAGGTAAGGTTGCCGGTCTCACTGTAGGCGCTTCCGCCGAACTGCTGGCGGCTCCACTGGTGTTACTACGCGGTAGTAATATCGGGCTGTATGTAGTTGACGGCGTACCCATCAACTCCGATACCTGGAACATTTCTCCGGACGACATCGAAAGTTATACCGTCCTGAAAGGTGTAACCGCCTCCGCGCTGTATGGCTCCCGTGGCCTCAACGGCGCTATCATGATCACCACTAAGAAAGGAACAAAAGATAAGCGCGGCCTGTCCATTGATTTTAACTCCAGCACCATGTTCGAAAAAGGATTTAATGCCATTCCTGCTGTACAGGATGAGTACGGTCCCGGCGATCATGGTAAATACGCATTTGTAGACGGTAAAGGTAATGGTACGAACGACGGTGACTATGATGTATGGGGACCAAAATTCGAAGGTCAGCTGATTCCGCAATACGACAGCCCCGTTGATCCTGCTACCGGTAAACGTACCGGTACCCCATGGATTGCCCGCGGCAAAAACAACCTGCAACGCTTTCTGCAAACAGGGATGCTGAGCACTAACAACATCTCGGTATCTTCTCATACGGAGAAGGCCGACCTGCGATTCTCCCTGTCACATTCTTACCAGAAAGGAATTGTTCCAAACACCTCATTGAACATTACCAATTTTAATATCTCTGCAGGCTATAACTTCTCATCCCGCCTGCGCCTCGACGCCTACATGAATTACAACCGCCAGTATTCCAATAACTTCCCGGATGTAACCTATGGCCCCAACAGTATCATTTATAACACCCTGATCTGGGCGGGCGCCGACTGGAGCATGGATGATATGCGCAATTACTGGCAGCCCGGTAAAGAAGGTATACAGTCCATCTACGCAGAATACCAGCGTTATCATAACCCCTGGTTTATGACATACGAATGGTTAAGAGGACACTATAAAACAGATATCAACGGCTACGCAAAACTGAATTATAAAATCACCGACAAGCTGGAACTGCTGGCCCGTACACAGATCACCAGCTATGACCTGATGCGGAACGAAAAAGTCCCTTACTCAGCCCACCCATATGGAAGGGAAGAAGGTAAAGGGGATTACCGGGAAGACAAGCGCACTTTATTTGAAAACAACACCGATGTGTTGTTATCCTATACCAACATGTTCCCGCATAAAATTGGTGTCCACGCTTCTGTTGGTGGTAACGCCCGCTCTTACAGATTTAATTCCAGCTACGTTTCCACCAACTACCTGAACGCACCGGGATGGTATGGTTTTGGCAACTCACGCGATCCGCTGTTTGCTACCAACTTCCAGGCGCCAATGCTGGTACTGAGTGCCTACGGTTATGTAGATATTGACCTGGGAAAATATGCTACGATCTCCCTCACCGACCGCGTGGATAAAGCATCTAACCTGCCAATCCGGAATAACGTGTATTCGTACCCGTCAGTGGCATTAAGCACCGTAGTGTCCGACTATGTGCAACTGCCGTCAGTGATCTCCTTCCTGAAGCTGAGAGGATCTTATGCCAATGTGAAAGGCGGATTTACCCAGGCTACTATCGGGGCTACACCACTTGCTACCTATCCGCTGGGATATGGAACAGAGTACCAGTCTTCTTACGATGGTCCGGTGTATAACACCGCATCTTATAACGTTGCGCCTGTATACCAGAACCAGGCAGGCGCTTATATCTCTCAAACAATTGCCAATCCTGACCTGAAGCCGTTCGCTACTAAAGTGTTTGAAACGGGAATGGATATACGTTTCCTTAAAAATCGTATAGGCGTAGACGCTACTTACTTTACCAGCCAGAACGGTCCGCAGATCTATGATGTAATTATCTCCAGCGCCACCGGTTATGCTAAAAACCGTATCAACGGTGTAAATACACGTAAAACAGGGTATGAGGTGTCATTAAACGGATCTCCGCTGAGAAATCCTAATGGCCTCAACTGGAATATCACCGCCAACTGGTCTACTTACCAGGAGAAATATGTAAGCATTTATGGTAACGAAACCAAGCTGAATGCCTTTGTTGGTGTGGGTGACCGGGTGGATAAAATATACGGATCTACTTTTGTAAAAACACCGGACGGACAAATCATCAACGATGGTAGCGGTCGTCCTATTATGAACCCTACACAACAGTTCCTGGGTAACGCCAGCGCTGACTGGGTTTGGGGAGTTAATAACAATTTCAGCTATAAAGGTATCAGCCTGAGCTTTCAGTTCGATGGCCGCGTAGGTGGTAATATGATCGATTATATCCAGCAGCAGACTTTCCGCGGCGGACGTAATATTCTCACCACGCAGGGGGCTATGGGAGAAGCCCGCTACCAGGATTATAAAGGCGTGAAATCTTACCAGGGCGAGGGTGTGGTTGTGAGCAACAATGTACCCATCCAGTACGATAACAACGGAAATGTTACCAACTACGATAAGCTGCAATATGCGCCCAATACTACCAAATCCTTTCTGCAGGATTACATCAGCGTATATTATAAAACCAACGAAGCGAACGTAATCAGCAAAACATTTGCAAAACTCAGGGAAGTAACGATAGGTTATGCTTTGTCTCCTGCCTTACTGAAAGGTACTTTCATCAGGGGCGCCAATATATCTTTCGTCGGCAGAAACCTGCTTTATTTCGCTAAGAATAAAGACGTGGATCTCGACCAGTATCCTGGTGCTGACCAGGGTGCATCTACCCTGCAAACGCCTACTACCAAGAGATATGGCTTTAACTTAAACCTTACTTTCTGATCCGACTTACTTATTAAACACGCTTTGTATGAAATCATTTAGAATATTAGTTTTCATCGCTTTAACAGGTGCCGCCATTACCGGCTGTAACAAAAAGTATGACGACTACGCCATCAATACCAATAAACCATCCCAAACCCCACCCAGCCTGGTACTGGGTGGCGTACTGGCCGACATGAATACTGATAAGCCCTGGAGCAATGTAATGCGCTGGAATCAGTTTGATTGCTGCAATTACAACTATTATGGCGATCAACGCTATGATTGGGGCGGCGCTGATTTTGCCAGTTACTACTCGATGACGAACGTACAGCAAATGGAAGGAGAAGCCATCCGTTTAGGTGGACAGGCAGTGAATCCATATAGCGCCCTCGGTAAGTTTTTCCGGGCCTGGTTCTTCTACCGTTTAACTAACCTGGTAGGTGATCTGCCAATGAAAGAAGCCTTACAGGGAAAAACCGGCCTTACGCCGAAGTATGATGCACAGAAAGCCGTGTTTGTACAGATCCTGCAATGGCTGGAAGAAGCAAACACACAGCTCGCTGCACAGATTGCCAATCCGGATAAGAGTATTACGGCAGAAGGACAACTGCTGAAAGGCGACTTCTACTACGGTAACGATATGACGAAGTGGCAACGTGCAGTAAACACTTTCCGTTTACGCGTACTGATTACGTTGAGTGCAAAAACAGCAGATGCTGATTTAAAAGTAGCGCAGCAGTTTAATGATATAGTTAGTAATCCTGCTAAATATCCGTTGATCGAATCAATGGATGGTAACCTGCAGTTTATTTATAACAATATCAACAAGTATCCTTCCAACCCGGATAACCTGGGATTTGATGCTACCCGTTATAATATGTCTGCTACCTACCTGAATACCCTGGTAGCGTTAAATGATCCGAGGGCTTATGTTACTGCAGAACCAGCCACGGAGCAGCTGAATAAATTTCACAAAACGCCCGCAGATATCACCGCTTATGTAGGCGCCGGTTCTGGTATGAGCCAGAGCGATATGTCTTCCAACATGTCTGACGTGGATGTAGCAGCATATTCCGTTCGCAGCCGCAGTCGTTACTATAGCAACTATGCGGCTGAACCTGGTGTTATCCTGGGTTTCCCTGAGCTGTGCTTTAACATAGCAGAGGCTATCAACCGTAAGTGGATCACCGGCGATGCGGAAAGCTGGTATAAAAAAGGTATCAAAGCTTCGCTGGGTTTTTACGGTATTCCTGCAGAAACTGCCGGATCTGTTGTGAAAACGTATGGTGGTAAACGTTATGAGATACCATTTGATTTCGAAAATGTTTATTACAAACAGGCTGGGTTAAAATACAAAGGCAACGATGCCCAGGGATTGGCGCAGATCCTGACGCAGAAGTACCTGGCATTCTTTGAGAATTCCGGCTGGCAGGCTTATATCAACTGGAGAAGAACAGGCGTTCCTACCTTTAATGTAGGCACCGGCACGGGTAACAGTGGTATTATTCCTAAACGCTTTAAATATCCGGATTCAGAGCGCTCTTCCAATGGCGTTAACTGGGCCGCTTCCCTGCAAAGCCAGTTTGGTGGCAGCACGGATGATATCAACGGAAGTATGTGGTTGCTGAAATAAGGAGGTTTTCGGGCAGCGGAGTTTGTCTTGCCCAGGATTAAACTGATGATGATGATTTTCCGGATTTTATTTTTTTGATTTTATTAGATTAAAAAAAGATTAGTGAAGATGGAAGCGAATATGCTTTGTCTTCGCTAATCTTTTTTTTATCACTGTAAAAAAATAAAATCCTGGAAATCATCATCATCAGTTTAATCCTGGGCAAGACAATTATTTATGTTTAGTAGAACTTAACATTAAGTTCAGTTATTGTTAACATTCTGTTTACATTGAACCTGCACCTTTGTCCCAAACCATTTGTTACAATGTTGAATATTCCGTGGATACAGAGGCGGCTGCAGAATGCCCATCACCTGACTTTTTCCTTGTATGCTGCCCTGGTAGCTTTTGGTACTTATTCCTGTATGTATGCTTTCCGGAAACCCTTTACGGCAGGTATTTTTGAAGGAGTAACGTTTTTGGGGATAGACTACAAAATATGGTTGGTAATTACGCAAACCATCGGCTATGCCTGCAGCAAGTTTTATGGTATCCGGTTTATTGCAGAAATGAAGGGTAATAAACGGGCGCGCAGCATTATGCTGCTGATCGGTATTTCCTGGCTGGCATTATTGGGCTTTGCAGCAGTGCCGGCGCCTTATAATATACTGTTCCTGTTTTTGAACGGTTTTCCTTTGGGGATGATCTGGGGCCTGGTATTTAGTTACCTGGAAGGCAGGCGGAGTACGGAGTTTATGGGAGCTGTGCTATCTATCAGCTTTATTTTTTCTTCCGGATTTGTAAAGTCGGTGGGTAAGATGACAGTGGTAGATTGGCATGTAACCGAATACTGGATGCCTTTTGTAACCGGGCTGGTGTTTGTGGTGCCCATCATTATTTTCATTCTATTGCTGGAGCAGATCCCGCCGCCGTCGGCAGAGGATGAACAACAGCGAACCAGGCGCGCGCCGATGAACAAGCAGGAGCGGAGAAGTTTTCTGCAGGCGTTTTTGCCGGGGCTGATCCTGCTTATTGCCAGTTATGTATTACTCACTGTGCTAAGGGATATGCGCGATAATTTTGCGGCCGATATATGGCAGGATCTCGGCTATGGAGCAAAGGCCGGTATATTTACACAAACTGAAATTCCCATCTCCATAGCTATTATCCTGATTATGGGTATGCTGGTATTTGTGAAAAATAATTTCCATGCTTTTATGCTGAATCACTTTATCGTGATTACCGGTTTCCTGGTGGCATTGATCAGCACTATACTGTACAAGCAGCACCGGATGGATCCGGTATGGTGGATGACGTTAACCGGTTTGGGATTATACATGGGTTATATTCCCTTTAACTGTATATTTTTTGAGCGCTTAATCGCCGTGTTTAAGTATGTAAGCAATGTAGGTTTTGTTATTTATGTAGCAGATTCTTTTGGTTACCTGGGAAGTGTGCTGGTGATGCTGTTTAAAAATTTCAGCGGGATGTCTTTATCCTGGAGCCAGTTTTTTATGGATGCAGTGATTGGTGTATCAGCTACCGGTATTGTGATGATGATAGTTGCAGTCTGGTATTTTAAAAAAAGATTTGAATCAGTGAACAATAACGGCGCTGCTGGAATAGGGCAGGGAGTGCAGCTGGCAGCCTGATATAAGGCGCATTAAAAAAGGCAAATCGTTCATGCTATATGAGCGATTTGCCTTTTGTTTATGGGAGGAAATTACTTAGCTTTTTGCGTCTGTCGCATCGGCGTTATTTCCTTTCTTTGATGGTTCATCTTTGGCATCTTTAAATTCACGTATGCCGCTACCCAAACCACGCATCAGTTCAGGTATCTTCTTACCACCAAACAATAACAGTACTACCAATGCTATCAGCAGTAATTCTTTGATACCTATTTCCTGCAAAAACAAAAGCGGGATATTCAGAAAAGATGTTGTCATTATATCAGATTTTATAGTGTTCTTTTTATACGGTGTATGCAAACATAAAGTTAGCACGAATTACCAGTTTTTTTGTTTTTTAGGGAGATATTTAAATATTTTAATATAAATTCTTTATGGACAATTAGTTACAAATTAGAAAATATCACTTTTACCTCTCCGTTTTCGACCTGTAAATGAGAAATATGGCCATAATCCATCGAAATATCGAACGCATCCACAAGCGCCGTATCGGTTACATATGCCAGTATACACCGGATGACTCCGTTATGCGTCACAAAAACGGCGTCGTTTCCTTTGGCGATAACTTCTTCCAGCAATGATATACTGCGGGTATATAGCTCTTCATAGCTTTCTCCGCCTGGTATGTGCTCAAACACTACGTTATCGGCCCATTTGCGGAGTGCATTGCGGCTGATATTATCCCATGGGAGCATTTCCCAGTCACCGAAGTTCATCTCCTTTAAACGGTCGTCTTTTGTGTAATTGCTGCCAAACAAGGCTGCAGCCAGTTTTTCGCAGCGTTGCAAAGGACTGGTATATACATCCGGCGTTTTGGTGGGCAGCAAAGGCTTTACCCGCGCCACTTCGGTGTCAAAACCAGCAGCTACGTCCACATCAGAGGCGCCATAACAAATCCCACTTTCTATTGCCGGTGTGGTATGCCGGATCAGGTATATTTCCATGTGAGAATACAAAAGCATAAATAAATAACGGTTTCCGATACCTGCTGAACGGCGCCCAGGCAATCGCCGGTATAGCCGCCTATCCATTTCTGCATCAGCCGTACAAGGTACCAACGCGCCAGCAGCAAAGCCGGAATGGTTAGTAACAGGGTGTAGTTGCGCAGGTAAATAATCGCTGCCAGAAACGGCAATACGCCGAATGCCGCAGCCATCATCAAATCGGATAACGTGATGCCATTGGCAATGGGCTTAGCTTTGCTGTCGTTGTTTTCCCGCACGTATTTATGGGTGTATATCACGGTGATGGCCATGAAACGACTCAGTGGCTGCGCGGTCATAATAGCCAGCACCACCAGGCGTAACGGCAGTTCCCTCAGCGTTAAATACTTCAGGGTCATGATCAGTAACAGCCCCAGCATCCCGTAAGTGCCGATACGGCTGTCTTTCATGATTTCCAGGATCTTTTCCTTGGTCCAACCGCCGCCAAAACCATCACACATATCAGCAAAACCATCTTCATGAAAAGCGCCTGTAACCCAAACCCCTGTGATAATAGCGAGCAGGATGCTCACCATAGGGGGCGCAATGTTACTCAGGATATACAATACGGCAATCATAAAAATACCCGTTATCCAGCCAATCAGGGGCAGATAGCGGGTCGCTTTATTCAACATTTCCGGCGAGTAGGGAATACTAACGGGAACGTGTATACGGGTATAAAACATAATAGCGGTTAGCAATAACTGCCATTGTTTTTTCATATCGTACGGTTTGATACCTGGGCACTGTTAAAACTGGCCATTTCATCGAGGAAAGCAACGGCACTTTTTATCAGTGGGATGGCGAGTGCTGCGCCGGTGCCTTCACCCAGGCGCATATCCATTTGTAGTAATGGTGTTACCTCAAGATGTTGCAGCATAGCTTTGTGCCCCTGTTCCTCCGAACAATGCGCGAAAATGCAATAGTCTTTCACCGCGGGCTGCATATTCACGGCTACCAGTAAGGCTGCCGTTACGATGAAACCATCTATCACTACCAGCATCTGCAGTGCCGCGGCCTGTTGTATGGCGCCACAGATCATCGCTATCTCAAAACCGCCAAAGGTAGCCAGCGCCTGTTCGGCTGATGCCGGTGAAGCGTGTTTGGCCACTACCTGCTGCAAAACAGCCCGCTTCTGCGCCAGTTGCTGTGCATTGCTGCCAGTGCCGGCGCCCGCACATTGCGCAACGGGTATTTTTGTAAAATGACTCATCAGCAACGCAGCTGCAGAGGTATTGCCAATACCCATTTCTCCAAAACCTATTGTATTGCAGCCTTGTTCATGCAGTATCTTTACCTCGTCGGCGCCCGCCTGCATGGCCAGTTTACACTGATCGAGCGACATGGCCGGCATATGCAGGTAGTTCTGTGTACCCAGTCCTATTTTACGGTCTTTCAACAACGGGTGCGGCGCAAATTCATGGTTTACACCTGCATCCACCACCGTCAACTGCAACTGATGTTGTCTGCAAAAAACATTAATGGCAGCGCCGCCCTGCAAAAAATTATACACCATCTGCGCTGTTACTGCCTGTGGGAAAGGATTTACCTGCCCCTCGGCAGCAATGCCATGATCTCCTGCAAATACAATAATAGCAGGATGGTTGATCACCGGCGTCAGCGTATTTTGCACCAGCCCGGCCTGTAAGGCAATGCCCTCCAGTTTCCCCAGGGAGCCCGGCGGCTTGGTTTTCTGATCAATCTTATCCTGTAATGCTCCTCTCAGTGCCTGCGATACAGGTGCTATATGAATATTGCTCATCATGCCTGTTAGTTTATTACGCGTCTTTTTTTATGACTACCGGTATCCCGGAAACCATCAGTACTACGGTACCGGCTATACGTGCAATGTGCTGGTTTGCCCAGCCCTGCAAATCTGTAAACTTACGCCCTATAGCTGTTTCTGCATGTACGCCCATACCTATTTCATTGGTGACAATAATAAAGGTACCTGTTTTTTGCAGCAGGGCGTCTATCTCTGCCTGGAAGGCGGCCAGGGTATTACTGATATCGTATTCGTGTTGTACAAAAAAATTTGTCAACCATAAGGTAACACAATCTATCACCACCGTGTGCCCATCGAGCGGTAAGTGGCTTACGTACAGCTCTTCTTCGTAATTGATCCATGCCGGTCCCCGCTCTGCCTGGTGTCGCTGTATCCGTTGTGCAAAATCTTCATCCCACACTTTGGCAGTGGCCACATACACAGGATGCCCGCTTTGCGCCAGCGCCAGCTCCTGCGCATACCTGCTTTTGCCGGACCGGGCGCCACCGGTAATTAAATAGCTGTTAGCCATTAGCTGTTAGCTTTTAGGTGACGGAAGCGTGACGATGTTGTTAGCATTGACTATTCGTTTGAGCAGCGCAGTGGCAATTTAGCTTTTAGCCTTTAAAAGCTAATAGCTAAAAGCTAATAGCTAAAAGCTAACGGCTTTATCGATTGAACGTTGTTATTGCCGGGAAAAAGAAGCCGGTATAGGCTACGCTTTTCTTCAGTCCGCCGCTGGAAGCATCATAGATGTAAAGGGTGTTGTCGGCATAATTCTGGCCATAACCTGATTTTACATCTGTTACTACTACGGTATTGTTAGCCGGGTTATATCTTACAGCAGCACCAATAAGTTCGCGACCTGCCGGAACGGTAATGAATGGTGTTGTCAGCGACTGTGGTTTGCCAGGTGAATATTTGTAGATTTCGTTGCCGCCGGCGCCCCATGAATTGGTTTTACCAATAAATACGGCGTTTTCAACAGTGGAGGCAGTCATCATACCTGCGTTCCAGGCACCCCAGGAACCGTTTATATCAAATGGAACCGGAATGGTATCTACCAGTAATGATTGTGTGTTGATAGCGTAAAGTGATTTACCCTGTCCTGCCCAGATGCGGCCATCCGGCGTGATGGCAAAGCCAACATCTGCTTTGCTGAGCACCTGCTTAGCCTTGCTGAAATCTGCGCTGTTTAAGGCCACTACACCATCTGTTTCAGACATCACAAATATATAAGCGCCCGATTGTATCATACCGCCTATTTGTCCGCTTACACTGCTTAATTTGCTGCCGGCGGTGAGTGCCTGTAAGTTGATGGGGTAAATACCATCTGTTGTTCCAACCAGCCCGGTGCCGGTATTGATACCCAGGAAGGCGTTGGGGGTGGCTGGTAACTGGTCAATACGGCCGGTTTCCTTCATGGTACCCGCGTCAGCTACTACGAGGGCTGCGCCCTGTTTGGAGGTGAGGTACATTTTGTTATTGAAAATAGTGCCGAATTCAGTGGTGGTACCTAATGTTTTGCCAGGGTTATTACGCTGAAACACATACTTGTATACTGAATCTTCGCCATTGCGGTAAAAGTTCACATCTCCCGGTTCATGTCCAAACCAGCCTTCGTTGATGAGAAAGAATCCATTTTCAAATTTACCCAGCACTTTTACCTGGTAGTAATAGGTGGCGAGGGCATTACCGGAAATTATTTTATAAGAGATAGTATAATCGCCTCTTTCTGTTGGTGCAAACGTAAATGTAGAGTCTGTACTGGCCTGCACACCATTTACCAGCCAGAGGAAAGTTGGATTTTTTACATCTGCCAGTTGCGGACTCAATACCCTGCTGTCGCCAATATAAATCGTGTCTTTACCATCTTTTAAACCCGGGGTAACTATCCGGGGAGCTACAACGGCTGCTTCATTATCTTTTGAGCAGGAGGCTAACCCTACTATCGATATAACTGCTACAAAAAATGAAAGTTGAAATTTGCGTGAAATGCTGCGCATGTTTAGTTATTTATTTACGTATATCTTGTTTTCGTTTGGGTATTACAGTTAGTGACTGTAGTGATGGCGCCTGTACAGAATGCTGATGCAGAAGAGAGAACCCCTATAATAATTTAGAGATTTGGAGTCAGACAAATGTATTCATCTGCCCAATATCCAAATCTCTAAAAAACAAATGTAGAAATATTATTGTGCAAAACGCAGTCTGCGTTTTACCAGTTCAAAGCTGCCAAAGAAAATAGTGCTGTAGATAAGATTGCCTACCAGCGCATACCACATGTAAGGAATTGCCTGGATATAGCAGCTGCTGATACCTGCAAGGTCTTTGGTATAAGGCAGGCCGGTCAGCATATTGGTAGAACCGCTGATCCATACGCCAAAGTTGGATACAAAGAAGTGTATAAGTGCTGCACCCACAGATCCCATCAGGATGTTAGGCACAGTAGCTTTTTTGATCAACAGCTGTCCCAGTAACACTATCAGCACAAAGCTGGCGTAGTTCCAAACCCAGCCTCTGTACAGTAAGCCATCTGCAAATTGAGGGTGGAAAACCTGCATCAGGATAATATCGCTTACAAACAGCGCTAATAAAGGGAAAGCATACGATTTCCATTTCTGTGAAAAGGATGCACCGCCAAACAAGGCCATAGCACCTACCGGCGTGAACATAGCTATTGGTGACATGTTCGTATCGGCTCCCAACACGACGCGTATTATACCTGCTGCCAGGATAAAAAGCAGCAATACACCAAAGCGCGGATTAAGATTCTTTAATGACATTATGTTGATTTTTAATGTTTACAAATTAACGGAAATACCGGCGTTAAAATTGAATCGCCGTGAATTATAGCCAGAAATTTCAAAATACCGGTTATCTGTTATATTCCTGAACCCGGCGAAAATTTTAAGCAAGTTACCAAATTTATACTCACCATATAAATCCAGGGTATAATAATCGCCTAACGGTTTGATTTGTTCAAAGCGCTCGCCGGTATATTTATAGGTGGCAGAAACAAACAGGGCAGGGGTGGCCTGGTAGCCGAGGGTAGCATTCACAGCATGTTTTGGCACCCGGTACAGGTTATAGTAGGAAGTGTCCTTACCATTTTGTTCTATGGTAACACGGCCATCTGTATAAGTATAGTTGGCGGTCAGTTCCAGTCCTTTCGTAATCAGCCAGCGGGCCTCTGCTTCGGCGCCATAGGCCTTTTGTTTATTCGCATTGCGGTACTGGCTGAAAAAAGTGACAGGGTCAAAGTAAAATATAACCAGGTCGCGGGTTTTTCTTGTAAAACCGGTAACCCGGAAGTCCAGTTTGTTATGCGCTACGCTGGCCTGATAACCCGCTTCGTAACTGGTGGTGGTTTCAGGTTTTAATTCCTTATTACCGTAGCCGTTTGCGTACAGCTGAAAGAGAGACGGAACGCTGTAAGCTGATGAAATATTAATAAATATTTTATGATGTTCGTTGATGAGATAAGAAGGGTTAAAAGAGAACGTTTCATTATTACCATAAAGACTATGGCGATTAAACCGGCCTCCCAGCTCCAGGTTAAAGCCTTCCAGGTTATGTAAGAGGATAGAGGCATACAGGCTGGTTTGGTTCGTATGCGAGCTGTCTGGCGATAGCCTGGTAGTATCCGGGCGGGTACTGAAGGTAGACAGGAGATAATCCCTTTGATCAGTGGCCGAGCTGGTAAATACGCCGCCGCCAATGAGGCGTATATGTTTTGTCAGATCCAGGTTTACGTAGGTTTCCACCCAATGGGTATTGGCGGTAAACCGGGTGCTGTCGAATTTTGCATAGGCGCCTGTTCCCACATAGGTGGAATCATTCAGAATAGTCCGTTTATTGCGCTGGTAGCTATACAGTACGTGCCAGGAGCCGTTTTTAAAGCGGTACTCACTGCTAAAGCCGTTAAGCAGGTATTTGGAGGCGCCGGTATAATCGGTCTCATCTTTATAGCCGCCTTCATCGAGGTCGTGATGATAGTTGCTCCAGTTCAGCAGGTATTGGAAATTCCAGTGCGAACCGGCGGTCAGGCCCAGTTTGGCAAAAACAGCGTCCTGTCTGAACCCGTCCTTGTCGAACCCGGCTTTACCGGTAGAATCATAGGCATCAGAAAATCCGGCGGTCTTTTCATGTTTATAGCTAACCAGGTAAGAAAAGCGCTGCAAATTGCCATGCACGTTTACATTTCCCTGCCAGTCGCGATAACTGCCATAGCTGCCATTCAGGCCCACACCCAGCTTTTTGTCCCCGCTTTTCCGCGTAATAATATTGACCACGCCGGCTACGGCATTGGAGCCGTATAAAGTGGACTGGCTGCCACGGAGGATTTCAATCCTTTCTACCTGGTCGGGGGTAATAAAGTTAAGGTCAAAGGTGCTGTTGATCTGGGAGGCATCACTCACTGGTAAGCCATCCACCAGTATGAGGGTGTTACCATTGGAGGCGCCGCGCATGTATACATTGGGTACCGTGCCCCGGTTGTTTTCCGCACCGTTAATCACCAGTCCTGTTTGCTGGTTCAGGATACTGGCGATGCTTTTACCGCTGTTTTGCTGCAGGTATTCATGGGAAAGGATGGTGACCACCTTGCCTGTTTCTCCGGCTTTCTGGGGGCCTTTGGTGGCTGTAACAGATACTTCGTTCAGTTGGCTGATCCGGGTAGAGTCCTGGGCCATAGCAGCCGTAAATAACAGGGAACCCAATACTGTAGTGTAAAGTTTAAATCGCATTCACGAATTTTTGTAGGTAAAAAACTAAAAATGCAGCGAAGATAAAGGGTTACCACTTCATCTCCGCTGCATTTCTAAAAGCTAAAAGCTAACCGCTAAAAGCTATATAATGTTTATCCCGGCATCCGGGAAATATATTTGTCCATTTCTTTGATCTGGCTCACGATCTGCGCAGTAGTAGGTTTTTGTGCCTTGGCTCTGCGGAAATATTCCTTGGCAGATTTGAAGTCGCGACGGGTCATGGCAATGGAAGCCAGGGTTAACAGGGCAGCAGCCGTGTTTTCCTTGTCAGGCAAGCCTTTGCGCATCGCAATTTTCAGGTTCTGATCAGCGGTTTTCAGGTCATTTTTCTGGTAGGCAATGGTACCCAGCTGAAAATACTGCATGCCTTCGTATTCCTTCATCGGGCTACCTGAGTTGATACTCTGGCGGATAGTGGATTCAGCTTTATCGAGGTCGTTGGAATACATGGCCATGTTGCTTTGCATAAAGTAGTATACAGAGCGGATCGGTTTGTACAGCAGTTTAGGGAACTTTACCTGGTTCATCAGGGCGCTGGCCCTTTCAATATCCCCTGCTTCCACGGCTTCCTGTACCATTCTCATGGGGCCAAACATCACGTGTGTTACCAAACATACCAGCGCCAGCACCAGCACAATGGTCGCTTCCCACCAGCCTACGGTTAAGCCCAGTGCAATACCGCCCAGTAACAATACAATACCAATCGGAAGGCGATATAGAATAAAAAAATTAAATGCTTTCATGAAAAAACAGTTCGTAAATCACTAATGAGGGAGCAAAGATAAATAAAAAAAACACCTCATGGGTTTTCATTTCGGTCGTTTCAGGTTAGCCATGGCAATAGCACTTAAAATGATCACTACTCCCAGTATTTGCAGGGGAGATACCGTTTCATGCAGAAAAATGGTGGCTGCCAGCATCGCCACCGGCAACTCGGCGGCGCTGAGGATAGCGCCCAGCGATACCCCCGTTTGCGGCATTCCCTTCGAAAACAGGAACGGAGGCAACACCGTACCAAAAAGAGACAGCGGAATACCCCAGATCCACAGATGGGTGCCGGTGAAACGGCCATTGATAAGATATAATGGCGGAAACAACAAGGTAATGATCAGAAAGGCGCCGGTAACAATCCAGGCGCTTTTCAATACCGGTCCTAATGATGCCGCCACCCGGCCGCTTACCACTATGAACACGGTATAGCATATCGCTGCCAGCATGCCAAAGCCAATCCCGACCCAGTTAAGAGAAGTTGACCCGGCGTTAAATACGCCGCCTGCGAGCAATGTTCCGGCCAGTATAAAAAATACCGCCAGCCATTGTACTGGGGTAGGACGCTTTTTGTAGATGACCCACTCGGCGAGCATACTCATCCACGTAAATTGCATCAGCAGTATAATTGCCACACTGGCCGGAATATACTGCACGCTCTGGTAATAAGTAATGCTTACCAGTCCGGTGGAGCTGCCCAGGATCAAACAGGTCCGCGCATCCCGGTTACGAAGTCCATAGGTTTTGCGGCCGGATAGTAAATGTATTATCCATAGCGCCACCATTCCAAATCCGGCCTGCACACTGCATAATTCGCCTAATGTATATCCCTGCTGATAACCCGATTTAACGATCGTCGATAATATCCCGAAGCTGCAGGCGCCTAACAGCACCAGCAGTATACCTTTCCACATAGCAATAATAATTTAGGTGCGAAAGTACGCGGAATTTGTCTTGCCCAGGATTAAACTGATTATGATGATTTACAGGATTTTTTCTTTTGTGATTTTAAAAGATTTTGGGAGATCTCAGCGAGGATAATTTGCTTAGATCTCCCAAAATCTTCTAAAAATCAAATTAAAATCAAAAAAGAAAAAATCCTGTAAATCATCATAATCAGTTTAATCCTGGGCAAGACAAAAATCTATGCCTTTTTCTCCAGGTTCGGCAACAACCCCGTCAGGAGTCCTATTAAAGGAAGATAAGCGCATACTTCATATACATATGCAATACTGGTGGCATCCGCTAAACGGCCCAGCAGTGCGGAGCCTACGCCAGCCATACCAAAGGCTAACCCAAAGAACAGGCCGGCAATCATACCCACCTTCCCGGGTACTAACTCCTGCGCATATACGAGGATGGCGGAGAATGCGGAAGACAGGATAACGCCAATGAATACACTTAATACAGCGGTCCAGAATAAGGTGGCGTGCGGCAGCAGCAGCGAGAATGGCGCCACGCCAAGGATGGAAATCCAGATCACATACTTACGGCCAATGCGGTCGCCAACAGGGCCGCCAATAAATGTACCCGCCGCTACTGCAAACAGGAAGATGAACAGGTATACCTGCGCGCTCTGCACCGAAACATGAAAACGGTCCATCAGGTAAAAAGTATAATAGCTGGTCATACTGGCCATGTAAAAGTATTTGGAGAAAATAAGTACCAGCAGTATGCCCAGCGAAAAGATCACCCGGCTATTCGACAGCTTCGACTGATCCAGTTGTTGTACTACTTTCTTAGGCTTAATACGATGCGTATTGGCCAGATACCATTTGCTGATATTAAGCATCACCACAATGGCCAGCATGGCTGCAATGGAAAACCAGATCACATGAAACTGTCCGAATGGAACAATGACCATGGCCGCCAGCAAAGGTCCGAGAGAACTGCCGGCATTACCACCTACCTGGAATAACGATTGCGCCATTCCGTGTTTACCACCCGATGCCATATATGCCAGCCTGGAGGCCTCCGGATGGAATACCGCCGATCCAACACCTACCAGGCCTACCGATACCAGTACCATCGGGAAATTGTGCGCCAGCGATAAACTCACCAGTCCTACCAGCGTAAATCCCATTCCGATAGCAAGTGAATAGGGCTGTGGTTTTTTATCAGTGTACAGGCCTACCAGCGGCTGTAATAACGACGCCGACATCTGGAAAGTAAGGGTGATTAAACCTACCTGTGTGAAATTTAGCTTCAGGGAATCCTTGAGAACGGGATACATAGCGGGAATGAGCGACTGCATGGTGTCGTTCAGGAAGTGGGTAAAACTTAAGGCCAAAAGGATCGACAGCACCGTTTGCTGTGCTACCTGTTGTGCGGCTGCTTTGGGCTGTTCGGTAAATGTTGTTTCCATTTCTCTTCTTTTAAGATCAGATCATCTGATGTTTAAGGGTAAAAAATTAGCTGTTTTCCGGAACCACTGTCATCTATATATGGCAAAAACCTGGCAATGGCGCATGTTTTAAAAGAAATCAACGTGGCTGGTTACTGATTTTCGTGGCCCATACCAGCGCTTTTTTCGGGTCTTTATCGATAATACTCTGCAGCAACGCATCATGATAATGTTGCGTTGCAATGAAGCTGTCGGTATTGGTGTAACGCAACAGGAACGATTTTTTCAGATGCTCTGATACAGTTCTGTACAGGTCCCGCATAATTTCATTTTTACCCGCTTCCGCAATGGCATTATGGAAATTGATGTCTGCCTGTATACATGGCTCCAGCTGGTTATTGCTGGCATATTCAAAGCGCTTCTTCAAAAAGCCCTTCATTTTCTCTATATCCTTGTTATGGCGATGAACAGCGGCCTTCTCTGCAATCTTCACTTCCAGCAAAAACCTTACTTCATTCAGGTCTTCGAAGTCGGCCCGCTGCAGCCGCTGCGATAACGCCTCCCCGGGTACCGATTGTGACAATACAAAAGTGCCCAGCCCCTGTTGCACACGTACTAAGCCCCTGTGAGCCAATATTTTCACTGCTTCCCGGATACTCGACCGTCCCACAGAAAACTGCGACATCAGCTCCGGTTCCGTCGGCAGTTGTTGTCCTACCGCATATTTGCCGGAAACAATCAATTCCTGCAGCCTGTCGGCCACCTCCTCAGCCAGGCTGAGACGCTTTAAAGGCGAAATGTTTAAATTCGTCATATCATCTGATGATTACAAAGATAACCGCTTTTTTATTTTTTTTACTTTTTTGAAGATATTTTTTGGAGATTGTTGCCGAAACAGATGGATACATTGCTCGATATCTTGCGCCACTGGCCCGCCTGGCTGCTATGGATTATTTTCCTGGCTGAAAATACCGCCATTATGATCGGCGTGCTGATATTTGGAAAAGTGTTGCAGCGGCGCTTCGGGCAGGCCGCCATTACAACAGTTCCGAAGGCATCTATGTTTGCCTATAGCCGCCGGCAATGGGCCATTGCATGGCTTACCACGTTGCTGAATACCGTAGTAACCTACGCCGGCTACTGGTTATGGATACAGGGAGATATACGGCTCACCACCACTTTTTCCGGCAGGATCCTGCTGGACGCACTCATCTTGTTTTTTGCGATGGATTTGCTGATGTATGTGTTTCACTACCTGATTCATAAAACCCCCTTATATAAATTGTTGCATACCCTGCACCATGAAGCGGTTGATCCGGAACCTATCGATCTCTTTATCCTGCACCCGCTGGAAACACTCAGCTTTGGCGCCCTGTGGTTACTACTGCTGTTATTGTGCCCGTTTAATATTTACGGCATTATCATCTATTTAATCATCAATGTTATATTTGGTATGACTGGTCATTTGGGCATGGAACCGGTTCCTGAAAATATGCGACAGTGGCCGTTGTTAAAGTATCTCGGTACTTCCACTTTTCATCATACCCATCACCGGAATGAGCAATGTAATTTTGGATTCTATACCAGCATATGGGACCGTGTCTTTCGAACATTTAATGATAAGGCCTAAACACAATTCATCATTGTAATCACCCTAATCATAGTCGATAGGTAAAAAGTACCATTAAAGCCCCTAATACCACAACCCCCTTATCTACTTCCTTAGTACCTTTGTTGCATCATGTCAAAGGCGCTTATTCCAACATACGATATCTGTTCCCTGGCAATGGGAATGCCGGCATCTGAAGATATCCTGGTAGCCCGGTTTTCAGACTACCTGGCAGCACACCGGGATATCCATTTTCCTCACCGGCACTCTTTTTATCATCTGGCATTTTTTACTGCCGGGGGTGGAAGTCATACTATCGACTTTGAGCGCTTCCCGGTAAAAGCAGGACAGCTGTATTTTATGGTACCCGGACAGGTACACAGCTGGTTTTTTGAAGGGAACATAGAAGGTTATGTGATGAATGTATCAGCAGGCTTTTTTAACGCCTTTTTACAGGATCCTGCCTATGTGGAGCGTTTCCCTTTTTTCAGCGGCGTAAGTGCGGAAGGCGTGGTGCAATTGCCCAAAGCGGCTGTACCGGCGGTAATGGCATTATTCGAATCGATGCTGAAGGAAATGGCCGGAACGGCCATATACAGCCTGGATATGCTGCGTTTACTGGTACTGGAAATGTTTATCCAGGTAAGCCGTGGCAACAGGAAGGAACTGGCTAAACAGGAGCCGCCGCATAATTATGTATTGCTCCGCAATTTCCGGAAACTGGTAGATCAGCATTATATGCAGCTGCGATTACCCAAGGAATATGCTGCCTTGCTGTATGTAACGCCCAATTATCTCAACGCCTTTTGCCGGCATATGCTGGGTAAATCGGCAGGAGAAATTATCCGTGACAGGATACTGCTTGAAGCAAAACGACTATTGATCAACGTAGATATGACTATTGCTGCTATTGCTTACCAGCTGAATTTTGCAGACAATTCTTACTTCACGAAATTTTTTAAAAAATACGCAGGAGTAACACCGGAGGAGTTCCGGAAAAATATATCCTGATAAATCTACTTTATATGTGTGCAGATAAAAATCATGAAAAACCCAACCTGCTGAAAAGCCTGTTGGGGAACAAGTGTGCCCGTTGCAGACGTGGATCCATTTATACTACCAAAAATCCCTACGACCTGAAAAACTGTTTGAAGATGCCGGACAAATGCCCGGTATGCGGTCAGCAGGTGGAAGTGGAAGTCGGCTTTTATTACGGTACCGGCTATGTGAGTTATGCGCTGTCAATAGCGGTGTGTGTGGCCAGCCTGATTGCCTGGTGGTTGTTTATTGGTTTCTCCATCTATGACAACCGCATTTTCTGGTGGCTGGGTGTCAATGCCTTATTACTGCTGGCGTTGCAACCCCTGCTGATGCGCTGGTCCCGTACCATCTGGATGGCCTTTTTCGTGTATTACGACGAAAACTGGTACCAGGGTCCGCCGGAAGGAACCGGCAGGTCAAACGCTACTTTTAAAAATGCGATATAGATAACATAAAATAGATTTAACAAAACAAATTGCGGGTTTGCAGGTTATATGCTGTGGGTCCGCAATTTTTTTATGGCATATAACTCTGACAGCCAAACGAAAGGCAGGTCCGTTGATACATAAACAGGATTAATTTGTTATATTGTATAACTATTTAGCCCCTCTATTCCAGTAGTAGCTTTTACTAACATCAATGATTATACGATGATGTTTTTCAGACAGCCGGGAATCTTACTTTTCTTTATTGCTTCCTTTTTAATCAATCCCCTGCTAAAGGCACAGGATAGCAGCGTGGCGCTTCCTGCCCAATGGACCTTGCAGCAGTGTTTTGATTATGCCATGAAAAACAATATCCAGTTAAATAGTTTGCGGTTGAGCCGGATGAGTACGGAGCAGGACCTGCTGCTGTCACGCGCGGCAAAACTACCCAACCTCAATGGGTCGGCTTCCCAAACACTCAATGGCGGTAAAACATTAAACGCTTCCGGCGGTACCTCCTATGAGGTGTACACCTCCGGTAATTATTCCGTTAATTCCAATGTTACCCTTTTCCAGGGAGGATACCTGAACTATGATATCCGCCAAAAGAACCTGTTAACGCAGGTGGCCGGCCTGAGTATAGCACAGCAGCTCAATGATATCACGGTACTCATTACACAGGCATATCTTAATATTTTACTCGCCAGGGAAAATATCGTATATGTGAAAGACGTAGTGGCTACCTCCGAAGCGCAGGTAAAACAGGGGCAGCAACAATATGATGTAGGCAGCATTGCACTGATCGGACTGGTGCAGTTAAAAGCGCAACTGTCCAACGATCGTTATCTGCTCACAACAGCAGAAAACCAGCACCGTCAAAATAAGCTGGTGTTGAAACAGCTGCTGCAGTTGCCCAGTAGCTACGATTTTGAAATTATGGAGCCCGATACCTTGATTACCAACTCACATCTTTATGCATTGCAGGAAGTGCAGGATTCGGCCATGGCTAACCGCCCGGAGATAAAGAGCAGCGAACTGGGTATAGAAGTATCCAACCTTGACCTGGCAAAGGCCAGGACCGGCTATTTGCCTACGCTGTCGGCCAACGGTGGATTAGGCACCTCTTACAACGGCGGAGGTAACGGCAGCGCCTATTTCAAGCAGCTGGACAATAATTTTTATCAGCAGATTGGTCTCACATTGTCGGTGCCTATTTTCACACGTCGCGTGGTGAAAACAAATGTAGAAAAAGCAAAGATTGAAATAGACCAGTCGAGGCTCACTTTACAGGATACAAAAACTAACCTCTCTCAAACTATCGAACAGTCGTATATCAACGTACTCAATGCCCAGTCGCAGTACGATGCTGCGGTGGAGCAGCTGAAGTATTCACAGGAGGGCTACCGGATCGCCAGCGAACAACTGAAAGTAGGCGCGGCTAACGTGGTGGTTTTCCTGCAACAAAAAAACTTATATATACAGGCATTACAATCTTATATACAGGCGAAATACAATGCTGCGCTGAATATCAGGATATATGATTTTTACAGGGGCATACCGGTCAAACTATAAATGCAAATGAGGTATGAGAAAATATAAAGGCGTTATCATAACCATCGTGATCATATTGCTGTTGACGGCAGCCTGGTATTTTTTTATCAGGAAAAAAACAGTCCCGGTTTCTTTTGAAACGGCGCAACCTGCCTACGGACATATAGCCACTACCGTTACCGCCACAGGTACTATCCAGCCGGTAGATACGGTTGCTGTAGGTACGCAGGTATCCGGTACACTGAAGTACCTCTATGTGGATTTTAACAGCCAGGTAAAAAAGGGACAGCTGCTGGGAGAATTGGATAAGGACTTATTCCAGGCACAGGTAGACCAGCTGAGAGCCAGTTTACAGGTAGCCCAGGCCAATCTTGCTTATCAAAAAAATAATTACCAGCGACAGGAACTGCTTTATAAAACCGGGGCCATCAGCAAAGCAGATTATGATGTGGCCACCAACCAGATCGACCAGGCAAAGGCGAATGTAGCGAGTGTAACTGCGCAACTGGCATCGGCGCTGAAAAACTTTTCTTTTACCGAAATCCATTCACCGATAGACGGCGTGGTAGTGAACAGGAATGTAAGCGTGGGACAAACTGTAGCCGCCAGTTTTAACACGCCCACTTTGTTTGTGATTGCAAAAGATATTACCAAAATGCAGGTGGAAGCCAGCGTAGATGAGGCCGATATCGGAAATGTGAACGACTCGCAGCGTGTAACCTTTACCGTTGATGCTTACCTGGAAGATGTGTTTGCAGGGCGGGTGCAGGAAATCAGGCTGCAACCCTCTGTTTCGTCCAACGTGGTTACCTATAATACCATCATCAATGCACCTAATGAGAATAAGAAGCTGAAACCGGGCATGACCGCTAATGTAACCATATACACTGCTGAGAAAGATTCTACGCTCCTGCTGCCGGTGAAAGCACTCAAATTCAGACCGGACTCGGCACCGCTGAAAGATTATATCATACAGAGCGCGGTGCGGAAAACGCCGGCAGAGAGAAAGGACACCACCGGCAGAACATTTAAAAGTACTGCCCGTATTGGTTCTTCCAATTATGTATGGTTGCTGCGCGGTGACACGCTGCTGCAAAAACGTATCAGAACAGGATTGAATGATAACACACATATTGAAGTACTCGGAGGCCTCACCCAACAGGATGTGGTGGTGGTGAGTATGAATGCCGCCGGTGTAACGGTGGCGGGTGGCAGCACCGGTAGTCCGTTTTTACCAAAAATGGGAGGGCGCAGACGATGAGCAACGGCAAAATATTAGAACTGCAACAGATCAAACGTGAATTTGTGATGGGCACGGAAACGGTGCGTGCCCTGAAGGGCGTTTCTTTTGATGTATCAGCAGGAGAGTTTGTAACTATCATGGGGAGCAGCGGTTCCGGCAAAACCACGTTGTTGAATATACTGGGCTGTTTGGATAAACCGTCTTTTGGGGACTACCTGCTCGATGGAATTAATGTTAGCAGTTTATCGCGTAATGAGCTGGCGCGGTTGCGCAATCATAAAATAGGCTTTGTGTTCCAGGCTTATAACCTGTTGCCGCGTACGTCGGCATTGGAAAATGTGGAGCTGCCATTGTTCTACAATCCGGAGCTGACCACCAGGGAGCGCCGGGAACGGGCGTTGGGTGCGTTGGAATCGGTGAAGCTGGCCGACAGGGAAGGACATACGCCCAGCCAGCTTTCCGGGGGGCAGCAGCAACGCGTAGCCATTGCGAGGGCGCTGGTAAATCAGCCGGTAATGATACTGGCCGATGAAGCCACCGGTAACCTGGATACCCGTACTTCTTACGAAATTATGGCCCTCATGCAGGAACTGAACCAGCAGGAAGGCAAAACGATTGTATTTGTAACACATGAACCCGACATCGCGGCATTCAGCAGCAGAACGGTGATGTTGCGTGATGGAAAGGTGGTGAAGGATAGTAAGAATGAAAACGTGCGTTCTGCCAAAGAGGCGTTGGCGGCCCTGCCGCCGGCAGAAGATTATTAACTAACCCGTAAGAATGAGTGCAATTAATCTCATCATGATCGCTTTAAGGGCTTTGCAGCGGAATAAACTCCGCGCATTCCTCACTATGCTCGGCATTATCATTGGCGTGGCTGCGGTGATCGCCATGGTGGCCATAGGTGAAGGGTCCAAACAAAGCATCCAATCCCAGCTGGGTAACATGGGGTCCAATATGATCACTATTTTGCCCAGCAGTAATGTGTCGGGCGGCGTGAGGATAGGGGGCACCAGTTTCCAGTCGCTAACCATTGCAGATGTAGTAGCCATACAAAAAAATGCAGAATATGTGAGCGGGGTATCGCCGGTGGCTTCCACAAAGGGACAGGCTATTAACGGCGCGTTAAACTGGCCCACTACACTTCAGGGGGTGGCGCCTTCTTATTTCGATATCCGTAAACTCACCGTTAATGAAGGAATTAGTTTTTCTGATGCAGATGTGGCTACTGCTGCCAAAGTTTGCCTGCTCGGACAAACGGTGATCAATAACCTCTTTCCAAGCGGGGAAAGTCCTGTAGGTAAGGTGATCCGGCTTAATTCCATTCCTTTACAGGTAATTGGCACACTGGCGCCGAAGGGGCAAAGCTCGTTCGGACAAGACCAGGACGATATTATTCTCACACCGTATACAACCGTGCAAAAACGAATCCTCGCCACTATTTATTTCCAGAGTATCTACGCTTCCGCGGTGAGCGAGGGAGCATCAGAAGCGGCTACGAATGAAATAATAGATATCCTCAGAACCACTCACCGGCTGCGGCCCAGCGATGAAAACAATTTCCAGGTAAGAACGATGGAAGAATTGATCAAAACGTTGAGTTCCACAAGTAGTTTGCTGACCATCCTGTTAACCGCTATCGCCGGTATTTCCCTGGTGATTGGTGGTATCGGTATCATGAATATTATGTACGTATCGGTGACGGAGCGTACGCGGGAAATCGGGCTGCGTATGTCTATCGGCGCAAGGGGAGTGGATATATTATTACAGTTCCTGGTGGAGGCGATTATTATCAGTGTTACCGGCGGACTGATAGGCGTGGTGTTAGGCATTACTTCTGCGAAAGTAATTACGCTCACGCTGGGATGGCCAACGCTGGTATCTGAATCTTCTATTATTTTGTCTTTTGTAGTGTGCGCGTTTACTGGCGTCTTTTTTGGTTATTATCCTGCACAGGCCGCGTCGCGGCTGGATCCTATCGAGGCGCTGCGATATGAATAGATCCGGCGATTACTTGTTGCAATCATACAATACGGCTACGCCGTCGGCTATCCATTGTTGGAAGGTGCTTTCTCTTTCGAATTGCGGCAGATTCAACGGATGCCCCGTGATATCTTCCAGTGCAAACCCATCAGCATGCGTTTCCACTGCCTGCCGGGTAGCAATTTCCTGTTCAGGTGTAGTAGCACCCAGTATTTTCCGGAATTCAAAAACGGCGCTGTCGGAGGTGTCGTTGGCATGGATAACTGCTACCACAAATTCGTATTCCCCGAACCGTTGTAAGGAGGCAATGGTGCGGGTGTTTATTTTATAGCAGGTGCCTGGTGTAAGTTGCATAAGCGGCTGTTTTCGCACTATGAATATACGTAACAATTACTATCTTGTAAACATGGAATTAACCTCGCTACGACTGTTGCTAACACCCGTTACCACAGCAGATATCCCGGTCATACACCGGCTGCACAGCATGCCTGAAACAGATGAGTACAACACGCTGGGGATCCCGGCCGATATTGCTGTTACTGCCGATGTGGTGAATGGCTGGCTCCGCGATGCTGACCAGCAGGTATGGTGTATAACGGTGAGGGATACACGTGAATTTATCGGATTGGCCGCATTGGTTTTAAAAACGCCCCGTTTCCGCAGCGCAGAAGTATGGTATAAATTGGATCCGGCCTGGTGGGGGCAGGGACTGGCTACAGAAACGGTGACAACATTAGTGCAATATGCTTTTGATCAGCTGAATTTGCACCGGGTAGAAGCCGGTTGTGCTGTGAATAACAAGGGATCGGCAAGGGTGCTGGAGAAATCGGGTATGCAGTTGGAGGGGCGTAAGCGTAAGGTGTTACCTATCCGGGGAACCTGGTCCGACAATTTTATGTACGCCATCCTGGCAGAAGACCGGAGACATTAAAAAGGCCGGGAGGTTTCCCCTGCTCCGGCCCTTTATTATGCTGAGATGGAAAATTAACTTTTCTTCTTATCGTGTATCTGGGATTTTTTCAGATACACCTTCTTGCCTTTCTCATCTACAATATATTTCCTGTCTTTTTTGTCGATGTAAACGGTCTCGCCTTTGGGCCCTTCCTTGTCTTTATAGATCTTATCCGTTACTGCTGAGGCTCCTTTTACGGCGAGGGAAGCGGTTTTATGACCTATTTTTTTTGCGGTGCTGTCGATGCCTTGTGCAAATGTATGCTGGCCAGCCAGCGAAATAACCGCACCCAGTGCGGCTGCAAACAGGAATTTTGAGATATGCTTTGGAGTTCTCATGTTTTTATGTTTAATGTTTAATAAAATGATTGCCTTTTACAGCATAATTTCAACAATAATGCCATAACATTTGTTTACTGAATGCCAGCCCGTTACAAATGCTATTTTTGCGGTATTGCTGGGATGTACCGGGGATTTTCCCCGTGCCGGGATCGTTTTATTTTCGTATATTCATAGCCGGTAACCCAACACCTATGAAGTCAACGATTAAAGGTCTGTATCTATCTGTTCCTACACCTTGCGGGGAGAATTGGGGCGAAATGACCCCCACTGCGAATGGACGGCACTGTAGTAGCTGTAATAAAACGGTAGTTGATTTCTCCTTATCATCGGATGCTGAAATTTTTGCTGTTATTGCTAACAGCAAAGGGGAGGCATGTGGACGATTTTTTGATGATCAGCTGCAGCGCAATATTGCCGCAACAGTGCCGTCGCGTAGCCATGTTATGCCGGCAATGTTAATGGCAGCCGGTCTGGCCGTTGGTATCGCCACCAACGGTTATGCAGAAGCGAGAGGATTGGAGCAAATAGAAATGCAACCGATGCAGGCTTCCGCTGCGGATACTAGCGTCAGCGGCAAAACTCATAACTTACCGGAAATAGTGGTCATCGGTTACGAGATGAAGACAAGAACTTATACTACCGGGGCGGTATGTGTAACAAACACCACTGAGGTTAAGGTCGTTGGTAAAACGCTGGTAACTACCCTCGTCGATGGGAAGATAGACCCGATAACGGAAAGACCCAAAAAGAAAAAACGATTCCTTTTTTTTTAAATTTAAAAACCCTTCCAAACCGCCCGTGGTCTGAAAGGGTTACCCGTGTTAGCTGTCATCGATTCCCTGGAGAATAGCTGTCCTTAATTTCCCCAGAAAATATCTTCCTGCCGGATATCTGCTGCATATATTTTCGCTGCTACGATTTTACCATCTTTCACCGTATATACGTCTACGTTATCAGTATGCAATTCAGCGCCGGGGCGGCTTGCTTTCCAGGTAAGTACCACGGAAGCCTGATCACCGTTTACCGCGATGGTTTTAACATCCGACAGGGACATCGTATTCTGCGATATTTCAAACATGCCGCCTACCATCTGGAATACTTCGCCACTGGAAGTTTTGATGCCGGAGAAACGATTGCTGCCGGGCTGCTCCCAGGTAATATCAGGATGTAACAGCGCACCCAATTTTTCAAGGTTTACCTGTTGAACGGCATTTACGAAATCAGTTACTACCTGTAATGTTTGCTTTTCCATTTTTATAATTTTTTGTTTGTTGATGAATTGATAATGCAAAGCTACTCCGGCGCACCTGTTTATCATTTACCTTAACACGACAATTACTTACCATTTAACGACAGATTTTTTTTGTGAATCGGGAGTTAAATATCTTTAGTGTATGAAACAACTGGTATTAAGTATGATGGCGTATGCAGTGCAGCGGGATGTAGATGCAGCACAGCTATGTAAGCTGTCGGGTATTGACCTTACAGCCCTGAAGAAGAAGAATGCAGCGCCGGTAACTGCGCAACAGCTGCAGGATCTGTGGCTGAATGCAGGCAGGCTTACCAATGATCCGCTGTTTGGGTTGCATTTTGGAGAAGCGCTGCAACCGGCTGCGTTGGGCATAGTAGGAGAGATCATCCAAAGCAGTGCTACTGTAGGGGAAGCGCTCACGCACGCGGCCGCATTAACACACCTTGTTACAGACCAGTGCCGGATGGAAATCAACCGGTCGGCCAAAACATTTTCTGTAAAACTGATACCGGTTACTGACTACGGCGCAACGCCGCCTTATGCTTTCCGGCAACTGATAGATCTGTTGCTGGTAATGATCATTCATGAACTGGATGGATTGCTGTTGGAAAAGATTATACCACAGGCGGCCCGTTTGGCATATACTGTACCTGATCCGGTAGAGTATGAGCGTGTTTTTCGTTGTAAGCCGGCAAAAAAGCAGGGAGAGTACCTGTTGGTATTTGACATCAGGTATTGGGAAGAACCGCTTCTAACGGCCAACTATGAGCTGCAGAACCTATTACTGCAAAAGTTGAGCAGTTTACCGCAAACAGGTAGTCAACCGCAAACATTGCAGACAAGGATCTACAACCACCTGTTGGCCAATTCCTACCTGGGGGTATCGTCGCTCGACGCCATGGCAGCCAATTTCAATATCAGTCCGCGCAGCCTGCAACGGAAGTTAAAGGAAGAAGGTGTAAAATATCAGGATATTGCCGATGCGGTGAGGCGTTCACTGGCCGTTTACTATATATCGTCTGGTAATTACCCGTTGAAAGATATTTCCTGGATGCTTGGTTATAATGAGCTGAGTGCGTTTACAAGGGCTTTTAAGCGGTGGACAGGCAGCACGCCCATGAGTTATCAGTCGTTGTAGTTCAGGAAAGTGTCTTTATGCACTATTCCCCATCTTTTTACAAAAATATAATCGCCCCGTTCCACGGCGCTGATATAGTCCTGCAGCCATTCTTCGAAAGAGCCGGCTACAATGGCGCGGTGACTGTCGTCGTGCCACAGGGTGATCACCTGCCCGCGTCTGCCTTCCGGGGCAGGATCGAGGTCGATACAAAGGTGGTTGCCAAAACCGTCGCCGGTAAATGGTATCCACAAGGGATTCCACCAGTCGTTTTTAATGCCTGTATCCGGTGTGGCCAGGATCGGCTCCTCATGCCAGGTGAAGGTACCGGCATCCAGGAGGTCTTTCCAGTGGTGCCACTGCACCGTAATATCTTCAACGCTTAATAGCTGATCGGCATCTACCAGCCCGGCCCTTGCCTTCTGTTGCCCGTTGTGTAACGCGTAAAATGCCTTGAAAGAAGCCGGCATAGCCGTTCCAATTAGTTTTTCAAGTGCTTCCATCGCCTCAGGTGTAACGCCGGGATGTAGGATGTTTAGCAGTCTTGGGGCATGCTGTTGCATCCAGTTTTCCCACCTGTTCCAATATTGCTGCATATGGTATGGGTTTTAACGACTATAAAGATGTGAAATTTAATCAATAAATTTATTCATTCTTCGTGTATGTTTTTTATAAGGTAATTATCAATAATTTTGTACCTCTTGAAAGCGTACAACATCATTAAAAGTAAATAACTCCTTTATGGCACAGTTACCTAAATTTCTGATTGCAGACGATCCTGTAACAGATCCGGAAAATGAATATATTTTTCATACCGAGAAACCCCGCTTCTTTGCCAAACGCGTGGAAGAAGATGAAGAAACTGCCTACATTGATATCATTCATGAAATCGATAATGTAGAAGAATTCTACAAAAATTCCCCGGAGAAAAAACAGGAACTGCTGGAACAGCTGGAAGACTGGTACTACTCCTACATGGAGTGGCTGGAAGACGATGGGGAAGAAGAGGAAGATGAAGAATAGTAACAATAAGGAATTAAAAAAAGCGCCCGTGTTTAGCGGGCGCTTTTTTATAGTCGTTAATTCTTTGCTGCCTGAAGTTCTTTCCGGTAAGCAGAAGGGTTTACCCCTCTGTATTTTTTAAACATCCTGTTCAGGTGACTTTCGTCGGTAAAGCCCAGCTCATCTGCAATTTCTCCCACCCGCATACTGCTGTACTGCAGCCTCGTTTCCACCAGCTTCAACTTATACTGGGTAATATACTGTTGTAAGCTATCACCGTTGTTACGTTTAAAATACTCGCTCAGATAAGTTGGGGAAATATTAAAATTCGCTGCAATCTGCTCTGCGCGCAGTTTCTGCGGCGAGTAAATATTTTCATGTATATAATGCAGTATATTCAGGGAGGCTTCGTTTTTTGCAGGATGTTTAGGTTGTTCCGGCATCTGCAATACGATGTTCCGGGCAATGACCATGATGATCGTGTTCACAATCTGCTGCGCCATTTCCCGGTGATAAGTCTGCTGATTCACCAGCTCCCTGATCAATGCTTCTATCAGCGCTTTTACCAGGGGCTTATCATTCCTGTTTTTTAAAATACAGCCCGGCATATGGTTGTTATTCTGGAAAATAAACTCCAGCTGCTGTATCCAATCTTTTTGCTGATTCTTTAGGTAGATGTTATTGAAGCGGATGAAGAAAAACTTGGTACTTTCCTGCACGTCGAAAGAATGGCAATCCTGGGGCATTACCAGGAACAATTTACCAGGGCTGTAAGGCAGCTGATTTTTGTTAACACACTGCATACCACTGCCTTCTACAATATATACCAGTTCGAAAAAATTGTGCTTATGCGGGTCTATCGGGCACTCTGTGCATTCCCGGTATTCAATCTCAAAAGGCTGATATAAATTCTCTTGTAGCATACCTGCAAAAGTACAGAATGATCCTAAAAAAGTACAAATTATTTGACGGCTTGCTGCTGATCTTTGTCTTATAAAATCATACAAATGGAGAATAATGTTATTGTATTCTTTTTACTACGGCTGGCGGTAGCTGCCAGCATGTTCGGCCACGGTCTGGTTAGGTTACCTAAATTAAATGGTTTCAGCGCCTGGATGGTAAAAAGTTTTGAACCGTCCATGTTGCCCGGTGCACTGGTAGTGCCTTTCAGCTACGCGCTGCCAATTGCCGAATTTGTGATCGGTGTATTGCTCCTGCTTGGCCTGTTTACCCGCATAGCTCTTATTGGCGGCGGCGTTGTAATGATCATGCTGATATTTGGCACCGCTATGATAGAAAACTGGGAAGCACTGCCTTCACAACTTATTCACGCTGCTTTTTTCGCCGGATTACTGGCGTTCATGCAGTATAACACCATTGCAATTGATCATCTTATAAAAAAATAATGGCTACAAGAAAAGAATTCCTGAAAACCGCCGGCCTGGTGGGGTTGGCTGGTATGGTAAACCCAACGGTAGCAATGGCGCAAGCCGCTGCCCCTAAGGCCGCCCGGTCCGGCCCTGGATGGGCAGATGGCTCCCGCCTTGTGGTGTCGGTATCCATGCAGTTCGAAGCCGGTGGTCAGCCGGATAACCCCGAAAGCCCTTTCCCGCGGAATATGCTGAAAGGGTATAAAGATCTGCCCGCAGCCACCTGGTATGAATACGGATACAAGGAAGGCATACCGCGTATGCTCGATAACTGGGATAAGTACGGTATCAAGGTAACTTCACATATGGTGGGCAGCGCAGTGGAAAAAAATCCAGCCCTTGCCAGGGAAATTGTACAACGCGGACATGAAGCCGCGGCTCACGGACTCGACTGGTCGCCGCAATATATGCTGCCCTATGAGGAAGAAAAAAAGTTTATACAGGGTGGTATGGAGGCGATCAGAAAAGCCACCGGCATAACACCTGTAGGCTATAATGCCAACTGGTTGCGACGCGGGGATAATACCCTGACCATATTACAGGAGCTGGGCTTCCTGTATCATATCGATGACCTGAGCCGTGACGAACCATTTATTACCAAAGTAAATAACATCGATTTTGTAGTGGTGCCGTATACGCTTCGCTGCAATGATATTCAGCTCATAGCAGGACAATGGTTTTCGACAGACCAGTTTCTCCGGCAAATAAAAATGGAATTTGATCAGCTGTATGAAGAGTCGGCAAAACGTAAACGCATGATGTCTATCAGCTTCCATGACCGCATCGGCGGTACCCCCCAGCTGGTAAAGGCTACCAGCGAATTGTTCGCTTACATGCAACAACACCCCGGCGTGGTATTTAAAAGAAAAGACGACATCGCAAAAATGGCATTGGCAGATAAACACACAATCAGGGAATAAAGGAATTGAGAATTACGAATTAAGAATTACGGATTTGCGGGAAGCTTATTTACATTATCTCCCCACAAATCTGCAATTCTTAATTCGTAATTCTTAATTCATTATTTTGTTGGCGCTATGAGTGTATTTAAAACAGATCCGGCAGGTTTTGCAGCGATACGGAAACAAACATTGGTGAGAACATTGCCAGTGATGCTTTTCGGCGTGATCGTTGTATTTGCAGCAAATTTTAGTCCGTCGGATTATCGCTTCGATATGTATCCCATGCTGATTGCCGTGCCTGTTATGCTGGCGGCGGTGGCAAGAGGCGTTTATATAGGCCTGAGAAAAAGAAGGAAATTGTACGACAGCTTCACCGTGGAAATAACAGAAGATACGGTAACCAGGACACAGGCCGATACTGCCGACCTGGCACTGAACCGGCTTGAAATTTCCAGTATCAGCAAGGACCCGGCCGGTGTTATCACCATCAGGGGAATGGAGCAACATGATATTATCCAGATCCCCGCCACCATGGAGCGGTCTGAAGAACTGCAGGCAATACTTTCCCGCATCATGCCTTTTACAGAAAGCAGTGAACGTTCCCTGTTGGAACGTTTCGGATGGATCACAGGCATTATTACCATCCTGCTGATGGTAGTCATCCGGTTTGTAAACAACAAAATTGTGGTAGTACTGAGTGCCATCGCATTAATTGCGTTGCTGCTGTGGAGTTTCTTAAGGGCCTACCGGAATAGAAACATTCCGGACCGGTACAAACGCAGCAGCTGGATTATACTGTTGCTGATTGCAGCTGTTATTGTGTCAGTATTAATGAAACTCGGTTGGATGACGGATTTTTGGGAGATGAATGCTGAATAGGACGTTTCCGGGATAATCGATAATTTTGGTGCTGGTTTGTGATCAATTAAACTTCTCATCATAGAAATGGAAAAAGGCATTACTATTATCATCTGTACTTACAATGGTAGTCTTAGAATCCCCGAAACATTAGCGCACGTAGCAGGGCAACAGTTTTCTGACGGAACAAAGTGGGAAGTGATCTTTGCGGATAACGCATCCACAGACAATAGCAGTTTCGTGGCAGCTACAGAATGGGAGAAGTTTGACAGTACCGCTACTAACTTTACGCTGATAAAAGAAAATACCCCCGGAAAAATATACGCCCTGCACCAGGCCATTGCCATCGCAAAGTATGAATACTTTATTATTTGTGATGACGACAACTGGCTGGATCCATACTACGCCCAAACTATGTGTAAAACGCTGGATAGCGACCCGCTGATCGGCGCCGCAGGCGGACAAAGCACTGCTGTTACCAATGGCAAAGCCCTCCCGGAATGGTTTCCGGAAGCAGCAGCTGATTATGCCGTTGGAAAACAATCCGCTGCCACCGGCGATATTACAAAACGGGAATACTTATGGGGCGCCGGTCTGGGTAGCAGAACATCCCTCTACAAAAAAATGTACCTTCATTTTCCTTCACTGCTGGTAGGCCGTAAAGGAGCTGCCCTCACTGCAGGGGAGGATTCAGAGTATTGCCAGCGTCTTATCCTGGCCGGCTACAAGCTTTACTACAACAGCGATCTTATATTCCGACATTTTATCCCCGATGCAAGACTGGAGCGGGCTTACAGGGACGGGCAGCTGAATGGTTTCCAGGCATCCGATGCCATCCTGGATAAATACCGCATGGCTATCAGGCTGCATGATAAATATAAAGATGGGCTATTCGCTAAATCGGTTGCAATCATCAATACTTTTTTTAAAAGCATATTCACTAAAAAAGAGAAGTACAGGAACCAGTTACAACTATTGCTGAAGAAGGATAACCACAATGACCAGGTGATTTCCGCGATCCGGAAATTCATGGACGGCAATGCTTAATTTTGTATAAAGTAATAGCGCATGTCTGACAGGAAAACTACACCCGCAGAAAAGAAGGTATTTAATAACCTGCTGGAACAATACATCTACCAGGGATTACCTACGGACAGCATCGTCGCTAAAACGGATTTCACCATCCATAACCTGCGTGATATTCATCATGAGCTACCTTACACCTCTATTGTATACCGAACCAACTTCTTTTCTTTTGTTTTTGTGAAAGATGCCTTCGGCAGATATACTACCGATGAGCAGGTATTTAGCACCTGCCCGGGCACCATTTATTTTACTAACCCCGGTCACTTTAAATCATTCGAGTGGCGGGAAATTAAAGACGTATACCTGGTTACGCTCAGTGAATCTTTCCTGAAAGAAAATGTTCATCCGAAAATTTTTGAAGAATTCCCTTTTCTGCTCGCCGAAACGGTGCCTCCCAGGGTATTAAAGCCAGAGGTATTTGCGGAATTTGAGCAGCTGTACCTGCACATAGAGAAGGAGTACAACGCTGCATCTCCTTACAGAACCCGGATGATAGGCAACCTGTTTGTAGTATTGCTCCTGAAAATAAAAGAATATTTCTGGGAAGATTACAACCCGATTTATGAAGGCAACCGGAGCTCCCAGATTGTGAAAACCTTTAAAAGAACGCTCGAACAGCATTATCGCGACCTGGCAAACGGCAAGGCAGAAAAGGTATTCCGCGTCCAGGACTATGCCGATGCCCAGCACTTACACCCCAATTACCTGAGCAATGTGATAAAAAGCAAAACAGGTAAGCCCGTTGGCACCTGGATTACTGAAAAAACTACTGCAGAAGCAAAATCACTCCTGCAGAATTCAGCTGCCTCCATCAAGGAAATTGCTTCCCAGCTGGGCTTTACAGAAGCCACCCACTTTAGCAATTACTTTAAGAAACAAACCGGTATCTCCCCGGTTTTATTCAGAAGACAGCATGGCAAAGCCACATCTTAGATATTTGTAACTAATAGTGTAATTCTTATACTTTTTAAAACTGCTGATATTTCAACTTTGTTGTGTCATTAAAAACAAAGCAATATGAGCACATTAAAAGATAAGATTATTCTCGTTACCGGTTCTTCAAGAGGCATTGGCGCTACCATCGCCCGTCAACTGGCTGCTGCAGGTGCAAAAGTGATTGTTAACTATGCCGGTGGAAAAGATGCCGCACAGCAGGTGGTAAACGATATCCTGCAAGACGGAGGCGATGCCATTGCCCTGCAGGCAGACGTGAGCAAAGGAGATGAGGTAAAAGCCCTGTTCGACGCTGCTATGGAGCACTATGGCCGGATAGATGTACTCGTAAATAACGCGGGTATCATGATTAATAAATTAATAAAGGATACGACCGACGAAGAGTTTACCCGCCAGTTTGATATTAATGTACGTGGTACTTTTAACACCATGCGGGAAGCCGCAACCCGCTTGTCAGACAACGGCAGCATCATTAACTTCTCCACTTCTGTTAACCGTATCATGCTGCCTACCTACGGTACCTATGTAGCCTCCAAAGCCGCAGTGGAACAGTTAACCCGTGTGTTTTCAAAAGAAGTGGGCGCCCGGGGGATTAATGTGAATTCAGTTTCTCCTGGTCCTACCAACACAGCATTATTCACCAATGGTAAATCGGATGAGCTGATGGCGCGGCTGGCATCGCTTTCCGCCTTTAACCGGATAGGTGAACCGGAAGATATTGCCCGTGTGGTGGTATTCCTGGCCAGCGACGATGCCAAATGGATTTCTGCCCAGAATATTGGCGCCAATGGCGGAATGGCGTAATACATAAACAAATCATCGTTAAAATCAGATCACATGAACAGCTTAAAAAATAAAGTAGCGCTTATTACCGGATCAGCAAGAGGGCTGGGTAAAGCGATTGCGGAGCGTTATGCAGCATTAGGTGCAGATATTGTTATTAATTATTCGAGAGATAAAGCTTCGGCAGATGAAGTCGTTAGCAACATCACTGCCATGGGAGCCAATGTAATAGCCGTGCAGGCAGACGTAAGTAAAGTCGCTGACCTGGAGCGCCTGTTTGCCGCTGCCAAAGCGGCCTTTGGAAAAATCGACATCGTGGTGGCCAACGCAGGTATAGAAATGGTGGAAGTACCGGTAACAGATTTTACAGAAGAGCAGTTTGATAAAGTGTTTTCTATTAATACAAAAGGTACCTATTTCACGATGCAGCAGGCGGCAAAACATGTGGAAAATAACGGACGGATTATTTATATTGCTTCCAGTACCACGTCGTTCCCCGTGCCGGGGATGGCGGTTTACGGCGGCAGCAAAACAACGCCCAGGTACCTGGTGGATATTTTATCAAAAGAAATCGGGCATAAGGGAATCACCGTTAATTCCATCATTCCTTTTGCGGTGGATCATTCCGGTATCTTTGTGGATCCGGCGGCATATCCTGAACTAAGAAAACAATTGCTGGACAGTTGTCCGATGGGCCGGCTGGCAGAAGTAGAAGACGTAGCAAACCTGGCGGAATTTTTTGCGAGTGATTTATCTTCCTTTGTATCTGGTCAGCACCTGCTGGTAAATGGAGGCGCTACCAACTAAATTTCAACCTATATGATACTCAAAGTACTCAACGCAGCCCTCATTCTTTTCGCTGTATTTATGGGCCTTAAACAAGGCTGGGCGATGATCGGCAACAGGCCTGAAATGGTTACCATGTTCAGTAAATGGCACTTCAGCAGTACAGCCATTACGATCAATGGAGTGGTAACCGTGTTGAGTGCTTTGCTGATCCTGTTTCCGCGAACATTTGTATTCGGCAATTTCCTGATGGCAGCCACCATCCTGATGATTATTTGCTTTCATCTGTCGGGTCGGGAACTGAAAGGCGCCGCCATTGAATTACCTTTCCTGCTGCTCAATCTTGCAATCATCTATTTACAGCACCCGCTCGCAAAAGCCAGTTAAATGAAAACATTGCTATACATAATGATCTGCTTATTGCCCCTGGCTATAAGTGCACAACGCTCTTCTCATCTCCCAAAAAACAACCCTCCGATGAATACAGATAAATTAACAAATGACGTGGTTAAAAAGGCGATCACCGCATTACAGGCAAACGATAAAAACGCATGGTTCGCTTTATTTACCGATCCGGCAGAACTATTTGACGACGGTAATAAAACAGATTTTAAAACCTTTTCAGCAAATGCCCTGGGGCATGAGCACTTCACCAGTATCGACAAAGTAGAAAATAATGGCCTGGACGTATACGGAAAATTTCATAGCGATAAATGGGGCGATTTTAAGACCTATTTTAAATTTCGCCTGGACAGGGAAGGGAAGATTAATCGGTTGGAAATAGGGCAGGCGAATTATTAAAAGAAGTATAAGTAAGTATAAGTAAGTACAGGATAGTACTTACTTATACTGTTTAAACTATTTTAAGAGAGGTCAGGACTTTGTTAACGAAACCCGGCAGAGGCTTGTCCAGCGCCATATAATCACTGGCATGTGCGGCGATGAATTGTATCAGATCAAATGTTTTCTGCGGGCTGCGGTTCCATTTTGTTTTGAGGAATTTCTTGAGCGTTTGCCGGCTGAACTTCGCACCGGAAATAAGTTTTGATTCCAGCATTTGTTTTCTTTCCGGAAATACCTGCACCATACAGGTTTCATAGCAGGAGCGTGTACCGTACAGCAAGCGGTTCATATATGGCCTGTTGGCGCGCTTAGCGGTAATAATATGCGTGAGGCGCAACGCCGGGGAAATGCCGGCTGCATAGCCTTTGCTGATACAGAGCATTATCATTTGGGTGTCTTCCCCGCTGCTTAGCTTATTCCCGTTTCTGCCGGTTAAAGTAAGGCGTCCCTGGTTTACCTGTTGCAGGTATTCCCTGCACAGATCCGTTTTAATACAAAGGCCGGTACCATAAGGATAACAGGGCTGCCAGTCTTTAATGGCTGCAAAACCAACAGTAGTGGCTGTTCTGTGCTGAAAGAGTTGTAAGGCTACTTCCCTGATATTATCATCCACGCCATCTACAAAGTCTACTTCCACATTACCTGGTCCCCATGCTGCCACGTTCGGAAATTGTTTGTTCAGCCGGTGCAGTTCCTGCAGGTATTCGCTTTCCGGTTCGTTGTCGTCATCGAAAAACACGATCTGCGCACCCTTGGCCTCTGCAATAGCTGCCAGGCGGGCATATAACAATCCCTGTTTAACAACAAACAATTGTTTCAGGCCAGGTATACCGGCAGTATATTCTTTTATGTAAGGTAAATCCTGTACACGCACCTTACTGTTATTATCCACCAGGATAACCTCGGTGCTGATGTTGGCAACATTTAACTGTCGCACGGCTTGCAGACAGCGTTTCAGCACATTTTCATCGGGATTATATGTACATATTACAATTGAATAGTCTACATTCTCCTGCCCACCCATAATGAATCGTATAGTTTAATAAATTGGAAATCGCTGTTGGCCAGTACTATATTTTTAACTACATGGGTAGGACCAAGCTCATCGCGATCTTCGTAGAAATCATGAAAGGCGATATAACCACCTTTCACCACTTTATGTGCATAAAGTTTGAAATCTAACTTGCATCCTTCAACGGAATGATCGCCATCTATAAACAGGAAATCAATGGTGTCGAATGCTGTATGAAAATCCTGGGAATAGCCCTTTTTAGGAACGATCTTTTGTGCGACGCCCCTTTGTTCCATATTCTTTTTAAAAGCGACCAGGAGGTCTTTATCCGCCCCCTTATTATTGTAATCTTCCTGGCTGCTGTCGTCATGTCCGGCGTCAGCATTAAAGGGATCAATGGCAAATACTTTTCCTGAAGAAAGTCCTTTTGCGATGCAATAGGTGCTTTTCCCCATCCAGCTCCCAATTTCCACCACTACGGCATTGCTGCCCAGTTTGGCCGCCGTTTGGTAAAGGCCCAGGGCTTCCTGTTCAGAGAGCCATCCGTCGATGTTGCGATAAGCGTCTATTTTCTTTAATGTGGATTTTTCAAAGAATTTTTTGAACATATATGAGTATTAGAAAAGATGATGAGTTAGTATAAAAAGATGATTACCATTGTGAATGTTACATTCGGGAATGGATATTATCCACTTTATATTTTTTAATAATGCGTAAAAGTACCAAAAAGTAGCTATAATATTGTAACCATGATGAAAATAGAGATCACTCATGTGGGCAACATAGCTGTTGCTGAAATAATATCTGACAACATCGTTATGAACAATACGGAGGATGCGCTGGATATACTTGGTAATTGCCGCTATCAGGGCGCCGATCATATTATCCTGCATGAAAAGAATATTATCCCCGGATTTTTTGATTTAAAGACTACCATTGCAGGTGATATCCTCCAGAAATTTTCTACCTACCAGGTAAGTCTGGCTATCGTAGGCGATTTTTCAAAATACAGCAGTCAAAGCCTGAAGGATTTTATTTACGAGAGTAACAAAGTTGGCAGGATTAATTTTGTGGATACCGTTGCAGCTGCTACGGAGAAACTGGCTAAGCAGGGGAGCCGGGGTTAAACGGCCAACGGCGCCAGTTCTTTTATTATTTTTGCCGGTATGCCAACCGCCACGCAGTTATCGCCCAGGTTTTCCGTTACCACAGCCCCGGCGCCTATGTGTACATTGTTACCGATTTTTACTTTCGGAAGTATGATGGCTCCCGCTCCAACGGAGCTGTATTGGCCCATTTCAACGCCGCCGAGTAACTGGCATTTGGGAGATAGTTCACAGTAATCTCCGATAGTGACATCGTGATGTATATTTACCCCGTAATTAACCAGTGTGCCGATACCTATGCGCACGCTGTTACTGATAAAAACATGGCTCATGATATTTAAGCCGGTTTCAAGATGCACATCAAAAGTGCCGATCAACGCAGTGGGGCATATAATGCTGTTCAGTGTGCCTCCGAGTTCAGCGATACGATTACTTAATTTATATCGGTTTAATGCGCCGCCGATCCCTATCGCATAAGAGGGATCGGTGGTCAGCAATGTTTTTGCCTCTTCAAAAGAAGTAATGATTTTAAACCTGTCAAATAAAACAGTGGCGCCATTTATATTGTCGAAAAAGGATAGACCGGTTGTCTGCCCCTGTCTTTCAAGGATCTGAAGCAGTTCTTTTGCATGTCCTCCTGCACCTAGAATAAGCATAACGCTGTTTTATATATTCTTCAAGATAACTTTTGTGATCATATCCTGGTCTTCCTTACGCAGCGTATGGTAGATGGGTAAACACAATACACGTTTTGCGATGGACTCAGACTGAGGGCAGCTGTTATTGTTTACGTAATCCAGTGTATTCAGCGAAGGATAAAAGTATCTCCTGGGTTGAACATACTGGAGGTTCAGGGCCGCAGTTACTTTCTGCAAAACTTCTTCGCTTTCGAATACTACCGGGAAATAAGCGCAGTTAAAATCACAGCCTTTTGTGATGGTTAGTAACTGTACTTTGTTGGATTCCTGCAGGGCAGATTTATAATGCTGCCATTGCTTTTTACGCACCTTAAATATTTCGTCCATGTGCTCGATGCAGCATAAGCCCATAGCAGCATGAAATTCAGAGTTTTTAGCGTTAACGCCTATGCCATCAAAGGTCACCGGGGAGGTATGGCCGAAGTTGCGTAAAAGCCCCATGCGGTCTGAAATATCGGATTGGGGTGTAAAAACAGCTCCGCCTTCAATGGTGTGGAAAATTTTGGTGGCATGAAAACTACAGGTGCTGATATCACCATATTCAAAAACAGACTTGCCGTTATATAAACTGCCAAAGCAATGCGCCGCATCATAGATCACTTTCAGGTTATGTTTGCTGGCGATAGCCTGTATCATGTCTATATTACAGGCGTTACCAAAAACATGTGTAGCCATAATGGCGCTGGTGTTTTCCGTAATCGCTGCTTCTATCTGGCTGGCGTCAATATTAAAAGTAAGCGGATCTATATCTGCAAATACCGGTGTACAATTTTCCCACACGATAGTAGAAGTTGTGGCTACATAGGAAAAAGGAGTGGTAATAATTTCTCCTTTCAGGTCCAGTGCTTTTATCGCCATCTGAAGGGCAATGGTGCCGTTTGCAACAAACAGGAGGTTGGAAACATGCAGGTATTGCTTTAGCCTGGTTTCCAACTCATTCACCAAAGGACCATTATTGGTTAACCATTGCCGGTCCCATATATCATTCAGATACTTGTTGTATTCTTCTCTTGGCGGAAGAAAAGGTTTTGTTACTGGAATCATCTATTTTAATATTAATACTCCCGGAACTCAGGTTACAGGGATAATGAAGGTACAAACAATGAGATATATAATAAAGGGTTGGTTCATATTATTGGTATTTTTACTTTGATAGACAGGTAATTATTGATTACATTTAAATACGAATGAAGAAGCAATCCCTGATACTACATATTCCCCATCCCTGCACCGTTCCATGGGATGAGATGGCTCCGCCAACTGGCGGGCGTTTTTGCGATCATTGCCAGAAAAAAGTGCTGGATTTTTCTGCCATGACAGATAATGAATTACTGGCCGTGATCGGTAACAGCAACGGGAAAATCTGCGGCCGACTGCATCCGGCACAGCAAAACCGCTTGCTTGCTCCCGATACGTCCCGGCGGCGTGGCTTTCTGCCGGCTGCCATTATCGCATCGGTTTTAGCAGCGGTTATTCCAGGGAGCAGTAAAGCACAGAAGCCGGCTACAGATACCACGATATCACCGTCCGTAAAAAAAGACGCAGAGGCAAAGCGGGATATACCGGGTTTGCTTACCGGGAGAATTGTAGACTCAACTTCTCACGATGCCCTGCCAGGTGTAATTGTGTCGATATCCGGCGCCGATGTGCGTGTGCTTACCGATAGCGCAGGACACTTTCAATTAGCTATACCAGCAGCATTAAAAGGACAGACCATCAACCTGAAGACGAGTTATATTGGGTATGAGCAAAAGTGCATGTCTTTTACATCTGAGCAGTTGCTGGCACCCGTTAGCATCGGCCTGCAGGCGGCGGGTACGCTTGGTCTTATGGATGTAGTACTTGTAGGGGAGATAGAACCACGACGCAGGGGCTTCTGGCAAAAAATTACAAAGCCTTTCAGAAGGAGATAGTTGCTAAATGAAGTAATCCCGCAACGGGATTGTTGCGAGTTCGCGATAGCTTTCACCAGGCGCCTGTTTTAGTATCGTGATATGTTTACACAGGAAAGAATCATAATAATCAAATTTGGATAAGTCTACCCTGCCAGCAAATATATCGTTGGGTATTGTTCTGGCTATAGTAAGATGTGGTGTTATTTTTTTCCGGTAGACCGGCGCTAAGTCTGCAGTAAGCAATAGTTGATAAAGCGCTTCTATTGGAGTGGGATTGCTGATCTTTAAAAAGAGGGTTGTAGATAAATCACCATGCTGGAAAATATCGCTCCCATTTAACTCAACTTCGAAATTCTGGGAAGAGGATAAAGCATCTTTCACTTTCCTGATAACCTGTTCGTCATCGTCTGTTGATGAGAATTTCATTAGTGAAATATGCGGTTTTGAATACAGGTTAATCTTTGATAACGGAATTATTTTATCCAGCAGTATTTTAAAGAATTCAACTATCTTTTTTATCCTGTCACAAGGCGAAATAATAATAAAATAATACACGTAGGAGATGGGTGCCATCTCAAAATGAAACAGACTTAGCTGATCCGGGTTATACCTATATTTACTCCTGGGCATGGTACATGACAAAATCGCGTCTGTATTAATAACAAAGCAGGTCTGGAAATGGTTGCAGAATATGTCAACCCATACCTGGTATCCGCAATGAAGTGGTTAATTTTCTTGGCAATGCGCTTGTGGTCATTTGCCTGTAGAGGAATACAGCGGCTCTCACGGCTACAAATACTATATCAAAGCTGTCTGATACGTATCTTCTTAGGAGTTAGGGTTACAAATACAGGTCTTATCAGTTCCTGGCTCTTTACAGGTAAATTAACGACTGTGAAATTTCCTTAAATTCATAAAATGCATATCGCAGAAAGAGGACACTAAGGTTTTTTATGTGATGTGCGAAGACCCACTCACCAAAGTCTCTATCTTCTGTAAGCAGTAAATAATCATTATCTAAGGCCCATTCAATTACTTGCTCATCTTTAATGCCTTTTTTTAGTTCCGTCACTGAAATGACTTCAAAACCGGCGTCGCGCAATGACTCAACAATATAGGTGTGTATATTTTCGTCGGCTAAGATCATGCAACAGCTATAATACTTTCGTTAGCAATTACATCGGAAGCATAAGCCAATACGGCATTTATTGCAACCCTCAGATAATCTTTGTAAAACCAATGCTACAGTAATGCGGGTTCCTTTAATAACAGGCTTGCCTAGTAGTATATGTGTATTCGATTCTATGTGTTCTCTGTAATCCATATTTCTATGTTTCGTACCACAATTTAAGCAAAAAACAGGGGTTTATGGACCTATTGTCACTCGATTTTCCGATCCTAAGCACTTGTTTACAGAATTATCAGGTGAGAATAGTTGCACAAATTGCATGCTCTGAAGCACAGTCCCCGTAAAGAAAAACGCCCAATCTCAGCAGAGCTGAAATTGAGCGAAGTAATTTTTCAGTAGCCTCAACAGGGATCGAACCTGTATCTAAAGTTTAGGAAACTTCTATTCTATCCATTGAACTATGAGGCCATAACCCCAATTCCGGGATTGGGTGGCAAAAGTAAGGGTTTTAAATTAATATTTAAAGACTTTCTATATCTACTTTTCCTGCAGCAGGGGCATAGATGCCGTCGATTTCTTTTTTGAATTTCTCCAATATCACTTTCCGCTTTGCTTTCAGCGTAGGGGTTAATTCTCCTGCGTCCACGGTCCATTCGCGTGGAATCAGCACAAATTTCTTCACCTGTTCAATGTGGTTGAAAAACTGGTTGTATTTGTCAACTGCCTGCTTATATAGGTCCACAACCTCCGGGTTTTTCACCAGTTCCTCATTGCTGCTGGCAGCAATACCTTTTTTCTGGGCCCATCCGCGCAGGTTCCCAAAAGACGGTACAATCAAGGCCGCCGTGAATTTCCGGTCTTCGCCTACTACCATGATCTGTTCTATATAGGGCGATTCCTTGAATTTGTTTTCGATGGGTTGTGGCGCCACAAATTTGCCACCGGAGGTTTTAAAGAGTTCCTTTTTACGGTCTGTTATTTTCAGGAACTTATTATCGATGAGTACACCGATATCGCCTGTATGGAACCAGCCGTCCCGGATGGCATCGGCTGTAAGATCGGGCCGTTTGTAGTAGCCAATGGTGACGTTAGGTCCCTTGCAGAGAATTTCGCCGTCTTCTGCCAGCTTTACCTGCACGTCGCTGATAACCGGTCCTACGGTGCCAAACATCCTGTCTTCCACGTTATAGCGGTTTACGCTGATCACGGGGGAGGTTTCCGTAAGGCCGTAGCCCTCCAGGATGGGGATGCCGCCAGCAGTGAATATTTTGAGTAAACGCACCTGGCAGGCAGCTGCGCCATTTACAATGCACTGTATATTGCCGCCCAAGGCGCTTCGCCACTTGCTGAAAATCAATTTATTAGCAAGTTTTAATTGCAGGTTGTACCAGGCGCCCTGGTCCTTATTGATTTCATAGCGTTTGCCAACATTTACTGCCCAGAAAAACAGCGCCCGTTTTATGCCTTTTAGCTCCAGCCCTGTAGCCATGATCCTTTCATATACTTTTTCCAGGAGCCGTGGCACGGTGGTAAAGATGGTGGGTTTCACCTCTTTGAGGTTATTCCCGATAGAATCCATGCTCTCTGCGTAATAAACGGGGACTCCTGAAGTAATGTACAGGTAGGTGACCATTCTTTCGAAAATATGGTTCAGGGGCAGGAAACTGAGGGCTCTGGCGTTTGTGTTTACCGGCAGGTATGGCTGGCAAGCCATTACATTGCTTACTACATTATGGTGACTGAGCATTACGCCTTTGGGCGTTCCTGTTGTGCCCGAAGTATAGATAATAGTTACCAGTTCCTCGGGAGATATATTTTTCTTTACGGTTTCTATTTGTTCAAAATCGGCTTCGCTGCCAAGGTCCAGGATTTCTTTCCAGTGCCTGGCGCCTTCTACCTGGTTAAAAGTGAATATTTCCCGGAGGGCGGGGAATTTATCACGCATGGCGGTTACTTTGTCCAATAGCTCTTTGTCGCTTACAAAAAGAATACGGGCTTCCGCATCGTTTAGCACATATGCCAGTTCTGTTTCGCTGATGGTAGGGTAAATGGGAGTAAGAACGGCACCCAGTTGCTGGCAGGCCAGGTCGGTGATGATCCATTCTGGTCTGTTGGGCGAAACGATCGCTATTTTGTCTTTTTCTTCATTATGCTTGATACCGGCCCTGATGCCCAGTTTTAATAAGCCCGAGCTGAATCTGAGGGTAATGTCCGCTACTTCTTTCGTACTATATTTTTTCCATTCCCCGTTTTCTTTGCCAGCCAGCATATCCGCTTTGGGGTAATTGGCCAATTGGTAAGAAACTGCATCAAATAGTCGTTGCGGTTGGTCCTTCATGCTGCTGTAGTTTTGATTTCGCTCAATGTCTTAAACACGCGTTTGCTGTTGTTCTTTCAGTTTTTCATATTCTTTCAGGGTGTCGCCAAAAGGATCTTTATGATAGGCATTGAAATACTGGAAAGACAATGCAATTCCCCATCCCAGCGCAGGCCATACAGGCCAGGGAGTGCCATTCGTTTTATCACTGTCTGTAAGGAACCAAACAGCCCATAATCCCATATTGATAACCAGGTATATGATAAGATGGGATTTGAATCCGGCCCTGGCTTTTGCAATACGCCAAAGACGATCATCTCTTTCTTGTGTAGTTTCCATTGAAGTCAGTTTAAGGTCATAGTGGTACTACTAAATTTAAAATATTTTATTGGCTTCACGTAGAAAAAAACGAAAAAAGCGGGCTTATCGGTTGGCCCGGATATCGAAGGTGATATTCACTTGTGAGTTAATGAGTTTATCCTGCAGTGATTTATCAGCCCGGTAGCTGATGCCCCATTCGGTACGGTCAATATTGAAATTGGCCATCGCGCTGAGTCCATTACTGGTAAATTCAACTCTGGCAGGGAACGAAATATTTTTGGTAACGGATTTCAGTGTCAGGTTCCCTTTGATGATATGTGTAGCTTCTTTGAGGGTTAATTCATCGCCTACTGCAGGATGGAAAGAAGTTACTTCCGTGATTTCAAAAGTAGCAGCAGGGAATTTTTTAACATCGAAAAACATTTCTCCTTTCAGCTCATTTTCCAGTTTGCGCTTCATGGCTGTGTCTCCCGCAAGGTCCACATCCTGCAGGGAATGCATATTAATGATAAATTGTCCGCCGGTGATAACGCTGTCTTTTACATAAAGTGCGCCTCCTGCAAGCTTCAGCGTACCATGATGTTTACCGGTTGGTTTGGTGCCTGTCCATGTTACCACGCTGTTGGCGGTATCGGGCAAATAAGCATGACCGGTGCCGGTTTGTACGGTTTGTGCATCCGTAACCTTTGCTTTATCAGCCTTAGGCGCCTGCTCGCATGCAATAATGCCGCAGGTAAGAATGAATATGACACATAGCAGTTTTTTCATAAATAGACGTATGCTTTAAAAAACAAGCGTCCCGGTTTTAGGGGACGCTTGTTAATAGGTTTTACTATTCTGCCAGCTCCCGGTTGCCCACCCATACAAATCGCTTCACAATAAATTCCTGGTTGGTAAAGCTGGCATTGCCCGCCGGGTTACCACCGGTAACATGGAAATCAGAAAAAGCAGCATGCTGATTTACCCAGATAAATCCTGTGAAGTTGAACGACACTGGTGTAAATACACTGTTCATTTCTGTTGTAATTTTTTCTTTTATCTCATGATCAGTCGTATACGCACCACAGGTAATGGCGCCATACTTCACGGCCATTTGCCGCGCCAGTTGAATGCTGTGATGGGTATCCCTTGTTTTAATGATCAGTATTACCGGTCCGAAAAGTTCCTTTTCATAGATGGCCGTGTCCGCGCTGCTTACCTCCAAAATGGTAGGAGCACATACCCTGGCGTTGGAAAATTCTTCATTTACCACCGGCGTGCCTTCCAGTATCACTTTACCGCCCAGGTGGCGGGCTTCCTGCGCCCTGCTGAGGGTAGCCTCATTTTGAATAGCGCCCAATGTGCCGGCGCCCATCTTCGGATGATTCACCAAACCTACCACGGCATCTTTGAATTTTTGTACCACTTCGTTGAAAGACACAGGCCCATTGTCGGTACCGACACCCTGTTCGGGGATGAAAAAGTTCTGTGGTGCGGTACACATCTGCCCGGAATACAAACTAACAGAAAATGCCAGGTTCTGGATCACTGCATCCAGGTCTTTTGCACTGTCGAGTATCACAGAGTTAACCCCTGCTTTTTCTGTGAATACAGTTTTCCCTGGCAGCGATTCTATGTAGTTACCAAAGGCGTTGCCGCCGGTATAGTCAATCAGTCTTACTTCCGGATGTTCGCACAGCTCTTTGGTGATGAGGTTTTCAGAACTATCTGCTGCCAGCTGGCACAGGTTCGGATCATAACCACTGTCACGTAACGCCTGCTGAATAGCGCTCACTGCAATGGCTATGGGAAGTATTGCTTTCGGATGCGGTTTTACAATCACCGGGTTACCGGTCACCAGGTCGGCATATACCCCCGGCAGCGTATTCCACACCGGGAAAGTAGAACAACCGATCACCACACCAGTACCTTTGGGAACGGGTCTGAATGTTTTATATAACTTGATACTGGTTTTGCCCATTGGCTTTTCCCAGGTAAGATTCGGAGGATAGCGCTGTAATTCGTGATAGCCGGTAGCTACTGCTTCAAGGGCACGGTCGTTAGCATGCGGACCGGAAGCCTGGAAGCTCATCATAAAGCTTTGCCCGGTGGTATGCATGGTGGCGTTGGCGATATCAAAGAAATAATCTTTTATTCGTTCAAGCGTTTCCGTGAGTATGCCGGCTCTTTCCGCTACAGGTAGCAGCCCCCAGCTTTTACCCGCTTCAGCGGCCTTGCTGAGCAGGTCGGTAACAGTAAATACCGGATAGGTCACTCCCAGCACCTCACGGGTATAGGGCGATACTTCTTCTCCGCTCCAGCCAGTTTCACCTGTTTGCAGTAATTGTTTGAATGGTTTGCCCAGCAGTTGCTGATAACTCTGAACGCCCCTTGCATGGGCCTCTTCGCCGTAAGCTTTTGGATGCTCCGGATATTGCGAATAGAAAGTTCTTTCGTGGTTCGCCTTTACAGCGTTGTCGATAATGTTTTGGTGTTTGTTAACGAGCATATTCAGATTTTGAGATTTACAATTTACGGATTTAGTCGATCAGTTGCTACAGCAACTAAATGACTAAACCGGTAAATCAAAAAAATACCCAATACTAATATCCCGAATTTATCAGCGTAAACCTTCCATCATTGTAGTATTCATCAGGTCGGGGCTTTAATGGCGTACTACGTTGGTAGTTCAGGAATGCATCATAATCCTGTTTATGTAATCCTACCCATGCTTTGTAATTGGCCTGGTTAGCAGCAGGACCAAACAACCATTGATTGTAGGATTCAAACATCCCCTCCCGTAACAGGTTGCGCTGAAAATCGAAGAGGGCAAACGGATACTTCATGCCGTAAAAATTATACCAGTCCAGCAGAAAGCGGGTACGTACCATCACCAGCACATCGGGATCTATTCCCCCGGTTACCACATTGATTTGCTTACCCATGCAGGTTTTGTACGCTTCTACAAAATCACTTCTACCTTTTCTACCCTTTTTATCATCCGGTAACATGGCGTCAAACAGCGTCGGATCATTGAATAACTTCTTATAAGACTCCAGTACAATATTTCTTATCTCTGCTGTCCGGGTGGTGAAACTTTCCATATTCATGAAGGTTTCGCCATATAAAATGCACCACAACGGGTTATTACTGTAATCATATGTTTTGGTCGCGTTGTAATAGTTGCCCGGAAAGGCCGGATCCTGTTCAATACCCCTGATCCAGCTGCGCAGCGCACCGTCATACATTTTAAAGTTCATCAGCAACGTGCCGTTGTCATTATACAACTCGCCACTGTGGGGATACTTCTTAATGGCGCGCTCATACATACGCTGCGCGGTTTTCCATTCTTCCCTGCCCACATAAATATTTCCTGCGATCTGAAATGCCTGTACATCCACCTCTTTGCTGTTCAGCAACGGCTCTATCACGCTTTTTGCCTTTACCAGGTCACCTTTCAGGTAGAAGGTAAATGCCAGCTGTTTCTTATATTCAAAATTATCCGGCTCCAATTGTAAAGCCTGGTTCAGTACCAGTATGGCATTGGAATAATCCCCGCTTCGAATAAACCCGGATGCTGTATTGTATAGCTCTTTGGCATCCTGTGCAACCACTACCTGTGAAAATAAAACCCCTGCAACTAAAAATGCTTTCAATAAAGATGACCATTTCTTCATTCCTTGTCTTGTTCGTTTGTTGTAAAAGTAAGGAAAATGGGGTAATGTCCCACAGATCAATCGGTGAGCAGAAAGCGGAGATATTTTATATATTAATTGATTATTTTATTTGACTCAAGAATGTTCCTGTTGAAGAAAATAATAACCACCCAGAACACGATAGCAGCCCCTAGCAGCACAGGTGCAGATTCATTTAAATCACCCAGTTTTCCTAAAGCAGTAATATGATCTTTTTGCCTAATGTTTAATAATAATGGTATAGCACTAAGCATTGCATTGGAAATATAGGTGAATACCAGGCTGCGGGACCTGTAATACAGCCACGACAGGAAAAAAGAGACAGGCAGATAAGTTAGCATGGACGCCGGATACAAATAGGGTAGGGCAGCCACCACGGAAGCAGCTACCAAAGCAATATGGGCAGGATTTTTTCGGAGCAGGCCATCCAATACGATACCCCGGAACACAAATTCCTGTATCGCCGGAAGAAACAGGATAAACACCACGCAATAGAGCCATACAGAACTTGTTATAAAACCGCTGCCAGACCAGTTAAAAGGACCTCCGATAAAATGTTTCAGAAAAGCTACCTGCACATACAGGGCCGGAACAATCAGCAGCAGCATCCATAAATTGTCGCCTTTGGGCATATTCAGGGAAAGAGAAGCCTTTTGCCGGGTAAACAGGTAGAAGGCAACCAGTGAAACGGGAAGCAATACATCTGTGAGATAGGCGACATTTTGTGCCGGAACAGATAAGTAAAAAGCGAAACGAAGAAGTGACAGGTGCAGGGCTAAACTACCCAAAAAGAGTACAAGACCTAATACGATCGTTTGCTTCATGGAAGGATAGGGACCCGGTATCAGCGTTAAATCATCTTTCAGAAGATCAGTGGCAGGTGTTACAGACATAGGGAACAGCGGTATAGGTGAATAAAAAAAGCCCCTGCCGGGATAAGCAGGGGCTTAAAAATATTAAATAATATGTGTAATTAATCCATCTCTCAGCTTAGGCTCAAACCAGGTACTCTTTGGCGGCATCACATTACCGCTGTCGGCAATATCAAATAATTGCTGAATAGTAACAGGGTATAGGGCAAATGCTACTTTCATTTCACCGCTGTCTACCCGTTTTACCAGCTCATTCAGTCCGCGGATGCCTCCTACAAAATCAATCCGTTTGTCGGTCCGCTGGTCTTTAATCCCCAGCAATTTATCGAGTACATTATTCGACAGGATCGTCACGTCCAGGATCCCGATAGGGTCTGTGGTGTAGGTGCCTTCTTTGGCTACAAGGCGGTACCATTTGCCGTCGAGGTACATGCTGAATTCATGCAGCATAGAAGGTTGTTGTGGCAGGTGGCCTATTTCTTCCACGGTGAAATCATAGTCCAGTCTTGACAACAGGGCTTCTTTGCTAAGTCCGTTCAGGTCTTTTACCACCCGGTTATAATCCAGGATAGCCAGCTGACTGGCGGGGAATATGGTGGTAAGGAAATAGTTGACGGGGTTTTCAACAGAGGTAACTTTACCTGCTGCATACAGTTCTTTTTGCACGAGACTGGCAGAGGCAGCGCGATGGTGGCCATCTGCGATATAGGTGGCCGGTACTTTCTCCGCAAACAGGGAGGTAATATCTGATACGGCGCCCGGGCTGCTCACCACCCAAACGGTATGTTGGATGCCATCGTCGGCTGTGAAGTCATAGGCCGCCTTATTATGCTCCATCCAATGATCCACCAGCGCGTTTACTTCCGGTACATCGTTGTAAGCCAGGAATACGTTACCTGTTTGTGCTTTGGTGGCTTTAATGTGGTTGATGCGGTCCAATTCTTTGTCGGGGCGTGTAAACTCGTGTTTTTTAATAATGCCGTTATTGTAATCGGATATCGACGATGCGCATACGAGCCCGGTTTGTGCGCGGCCGTTCATTATCAGTTTATAGATATAATAGGCAGGCTGGGATTCCTGGAAAAGAATACCTTCCTGTACCATGCGCTGCAGGTTTTCTGCAGCCTTGTCATAAACCTGCTGACTGTGGGTATCGATCCCTTCCGGCAGATCAATTTCAGATTTTGAAACATGATAATATGAATACGGGTTGCCGGATGCTGCAATGCGGGCTTCTTCTCCGCTGAGAACATCATATGGGCGTGCCGCTACTTTTGGAGCCAATTCTTCTGTTGGCCTTAATCCGTTGAATGGTCTGATAATAGCCATGATGAATATGAATTACGAATTTAAAATTACGAATTACGGATTTGTAGGTAGATAACCCGGATAATATCCGCGTTTACAATCTACATACAAATCCGTAATTCGTAATTTTAAATTCGTAATTCTTTTTTAGGCCTTCTTCAGCGAAAAGTATTTCATGGCTTCTACCATTACTTCTACGCTTTCGTAAGGCAGGGCGTTATACATAGATACACGGAATCCGCCAGAGAGACGGTGTCCCTTGATACCTACAATGTCTTCTTTTTTACAGAATTTCAGGAATTCCTCTTCCATTTCCGGCTTATCCATAATAAAGCAGGCATTCATTTTACTACGGTCTTCCTTCACCACGGTACCGCGGAACAGCGGGTTGTGGTCAATTTCGTCGTAAAGCAATGCTGCTTTCTTGTCATTGATCTTTTCAATGGCAGGAATACCACCCTGCTCTTTCAGCCAGCGGAGGGTAAGCATGGAAATGTAGACTGCAAACACCGGCGGGGTATTCAGCATGGAACCATTTTCAATATGATTCCTGTAATCCAGTATTGACGGTATTTTGCGCGATACCTTGCCCAGGATGCTTTTACGTACAGCTACCATGGTAGCGCCGGCAGCGCCCATGTTTTTCTGCACGCCTGCATAAATCAACGAGTACTTGTTAAAGTCCATGCTGCGGCTCATAATGTCACTGCTCATGTCTGCTACCAGGGGTATGTCGGTAACAGGCGTCATATGCCACTGTGAACCATAAATGGTGTTGTTAGTGGTAATGTGCAGATAACTCGCCTGTGGCGGAATGGTAAACTGCTTGGGAATGTGATTGTAGTTGCTTTCTTTGGAGCTCGCCACAACGTCGGCGAAGCCAAACAATTTTGCTTCTTTGATAGCCTTGTTAGACCATACCCCGGTATCTACATAAGCGGCTGTTTCACCGCTCTCCAGCAGGTTTGTCGGCACCTGCATAAACTGCGTGGTGGCCCCGCCATGTAAAAAGAGTACTTCAAAGTCGTCATCAAGCTGCATCAGTTCCCTCACCAGGTTGCGCGCCTCGTCCATCACCGCTATAAACGGTTGCGTTCTGTGGCCAATTTCCAGTATTGACATTCCCGATCCCTCAAAGTCGATCAGGGCCTTACTGGCCTTGTACAATACCTCGTTGGGTAATACAGAAGGACCTGCGTTAAAATTATGCACCTTCATGTTGCGATTCAGATTAAATTCAAATTTTGATCTTTCCACTTTGTTTTGGTTTTTCTAAGGAAACGGAAAAAAAACGGCACGGGTGTTTTAAAACCTGTAAGGCGCGTGGTGTAGGATAGGCTAAAAGATGGTATGGGCAAAGATAAAATTTCTTTTCTAATTATTGAGTAATACCGCAAATATTTTAAGCAGTTTACTCTTCCCTCACCGGCAGTTTACCTTCCAACCATTGCTGTTGCAGCTTTTCAACTTCCTGTAGCTCTTCCGGGCCAAGGGTTGTATGAGTCAGCTCCCGCAGGGAAGGCTGCCCTGCATTGACCCAGGCTGTATACCAGGCGGCGGCTACAGCTGCAATCGCATTTTTCATCCTCCGTTCTACCATGTCGCCCATCGATAGTGAATAAGCTTTCGTATAGTCATCAGCGTAAGTACGTACCAATACCCCGTTTCGGTTTTCATAGGCAAAACGACGTCCCGGCGGAAACCGCTCACTGAGCCGCTTTTCGTAACGCAGCACTGTATCTGCTTCCATGCCGCTTACCCGGATAATGTCCCAGATAAAGCGGCGCGGCTCCCGGATATACTCCGCCTTTCCCGCCCAGTAATCAAACTCCTGGTCGGCCAGCAACTCCGGGATCCTGGACTCCCATAACCCATGTATGCCCTGTTGCCCGCTGAACTGCCCGTTGTGATTGGAACAGGCATGCAACGGCACATGCGCATCGGCAATATAATGCCCCAATTCGGCCGACAGCTGTAAAATCCGCTGTTGCTCCTTTTCCCGGAACGCTTTTGTAAGCAGGGCCATCATTTTCTCCAGGTGCCAGGGCAGCACGCCATTACGGTTCAGCGAATCAGCAGAATACTTTGCCACCGCATCTGCCCACTTACGGGGAATATGATCATAGGGAGGCTGATCAAACAGATCAATGTCAATGAAATGCCGGGCTCCCTCCGCAGGCACCGCATAACGGCGCTTGTCAGGATCAGTGGCATGTACGGTAATGTACTCCAGTTGGGGCTTGTACAATACCATCATCTCCGGAGGTAAACAAAATACCGCCAGCCGGTTTATCCGCTGGTGCGCAAAAAATCCCCAGGCATGGGCTTCTGCACATGGTAACATCATAACAATAAATAATACGGAAATACGTACGTAGTTGTGGGTTAACATATCGCTATATTTTTGGGAAGACGAATATAGCCCTTTTGTTTTTTCAAACCGGATGTATGCCCGGTTTTTTTCAACCAGGCATACATCCGGACATCTAAATATTTGTTACGCCACCGCTTACGGCAAACTTCATGGCCTCGCCGGCAGATACATTGGTTAACGCCTTCACCCTGTCTTTAGGGACCATAAATACCTTACCGGTAATCGCGTAGGCATGTGGTACATATACTGCCATATAATCTTCCAGTCCCAGGTTGCTCACGTCAGGCTGTGTAATAAAACCCATCTCCCACACATCTACCCCGTAAACCTGTACCAGTACAGGGTGATCAAACTTTTTCTTCTCGCCTACAAACGCATCAAAAACATCTTTGATAGATGTATAGATGTACTTGATAAATGGAGTCCGCTCCAGCAGGTGATCAAACAAATCAAAGATCCTCCCTATTATAAATGAGGAGCTAAGGTAGCCGACCACTATGATCAGCAGTAATACCAGCGCAAATCCTACCCCCTTATACTTCAGGAAACCAAAAGACGCGCCCTCTGGAATCAGCTCTTTCGGAATAATATTGTCTATGGTAACAAAGGCCCAGTACAAGGTGAGCGCCGTAATCCCAATGGGTGCCAGTATAAGCAGTCCCTGAAAGAAGTAACGCAACAGTCTCGATGCAAATACTTTAAATCTAAGCTTTGGCGACATGGTTCATGATTAGAGCCGCAAATTAGTCAATAAAGCAGAAAGCATAAAGCACCCCGCCCTTTCCATGTTGCCACATGTAAAAAATAGTTACTGGAAACTTTGGAAGTTTGGAAAGTTTCCATAGTTTTGTCCTGCATAACAACAGGGTTATGCCGTAAACAATATGGAAGCACAGGAACGCATTATGGACACGGCTTTCGGCCTTTTTCGTCAGTTTGGTACCCGCTCGATTACCATGGATGACATCGCTGAAAGAATGGGTATCTCCAAAAAAACACTATACGCCCATTTTACCGACAAGGATGATATGGTCACACAGACCATCAGCCGGTTCATAGAGGTAGTAAACGAGGAATGCCTGACCGACCGCAGGAAATCCAGGGACGCCATCGAAGAGCTTTTCCTGGTAATGGATATGATCGACCGCCGTTTGCGGAATATGAACCCGGTAATTATGCTGGATCTCCAGAAATTTCACTCAAAAGCTTTCCAGGTTTTTGAAGAATACCAGAATAACACACTGGCCACCATGATCCGTGAAAATATGGAAAGAGGTATCAGCGAAGCAGTGTACCGGCCCGATATTGATATCAATATATTAACACAGTACCGCGTTCACGGGTGTATGCTCTGTTTTGAACCTGAAGTCTTCCCCGGTACATATGATATGAACAAAGTGCAGAGAGTGTTGCTGGAGAATTTTTTATATGGGGTGGCTTCTTTAAAAGGATACCAGCTTATTGAAGAATATAAACAACTATCGCAAAATAAATAATACTATGTTATCAATCAAAAGGCTCACCAGTATGGCTTTTATGGGGTGGCTGCTATCAGTGGCCACCAACGTCATGGCCCAACAGCAGGTTACCACCGAGCCGATTAGCCTGTCTGCCCAGGAAGCGGTAGACTATGCACTGGCTAATCAGAGCGCCGTGAAAACCGCGAAACTGGACGAACTGATTCAGCTGGCAAAAAATAAAGAAATCAGCGGTATGGCACTACCCTCCATTACCGGCGCCGGCTCTTATCAATACAATCCTATTGTACAGAAGCAAATGTTCAATGCCAAAAACTTTGGCGCACCCACTGATTCCTTTACTGCCATATCATTCCAGCTTGCACACAATATGCTGGGAGAAGTAAAGCTGACACAAACCCTCTTTGATCCCAGCGTACTCGTGGCATTACAGGCACGCAAAACCCTGGAAACACTGGTGTCGCAAGGCGTTGCCAAAAGTAAGATCGATGTAAAGTCAAACGTATATAAGGCCTACTATAACGTACTTTCCGCCAACAAGGCATTGGATATCCTTTCCGAAAATATCACTTCGCTGGAAAAAATTCTCAGCGAAACAAAGGAAATTTATAAGAACGGACTGGTCGAAAAATTGGATGTAGACAGGCTGGTAGTGCAATATACCAACCTGCAGACAGAACAAACCAAACTCCGTAATCTCGTTGAGCTAGGCACCGCCTCCCTCAAATACCAGATGGGAATGCCGCTTAAACAGGCTATCACGTTAAGGGATACACTCTCTACAGAAAAAATCGTAGCCGATGTACTCGATATGGATAAATTCGATTACTCGCAACGTATAGAATACCAGTTACTGGAAACACAAAAGAAAGCGAATGAATATGACCTGAAAAGATACAAGCTGAAAGGTCTGCCATCTCTGCAACTGTTTGCATCTACCGGCGCACTCAGAGGCAGCGATAAATTCGATTACTTCCAGGGCCCCATGTGGTATGGCTACGTAAATACCGGACTTAACCTTTCTCTCCCTATCTTCACCGGTTTCCAGCGTAAACGGCAGGTAGATCAGGCATGGCTCGCCGTAAAGAAAAGCGAGGTAGCCATCGAAAATGCAAAACTGGGCATCGACCTGGAGAGGGAGCAATCGGCTTCTACTTTCCGGAACAACGTACTTACACTGGAAGCACAGGAAAAAAATATGGAACTGGCGAAGGATGTACATCATACCACCCAGATCAAATACAGGGAGGGCGTAGGTTCCAGCCTGGAAATGACAACAGCTGAAAACGATCTGCTCACTGCACAGAATAATTATTTTACCGCTTTGTTCAATGCCATCGTTGCCAAAATAGATCTGCTGAAATCATACGGCAAACTATAAGCTTAATTATTTCAATCACCATTCACTACTAATTATATGACCAAAAGATATTCCTTCCTGATCCCCATCATCACAATTGTACTGGCTGCCTGCGGCGGCGGTGGTGAGAATAAAGCCGCAAAGCTTCAGCAGCTGAAGCAGGAGAAAGTGAAATATAATGAAGACATTGATAAGAAAATTGCAGCACTCGAAAAAGAAATAGGCGTAAAAGATTCTGTACAGAAAATGAAAGATGTAACTGTTACAGAAGTAACAGATACTTTATTTGAACATTATATTGATGTGCAAGGCAGTGTAGACGCCCGCGAAAACGTAAACGTTTCTGCCCGTGTACCAGGCGTTATCACCGGCATCTTCGTAAAAGAAGGACAACAGGTGAGCCAGGGACAAACATTGGCGCAGGTAGATGACCAGGTGCTGAAAGCAAATATGGCGGAACTGCGCACCCAGATGGAACTGGCCAATACCCTGTTCGAAAAACAAAAAAACCTGTGGTCACAGAAAATAGGATCTGAAGTACAATACCTCAATGCTAAAAACCAGAAGGAAAGCCTCGAAAGGAAAATGGCAACCCTCCAGGATCAGCAGTCGCAAACCCGCATCATTGCTCCTATCAGTGGTACCGTGGATGCCGTTATCGCTAAAGTAGGCGACAATACTGCACCCGGCGCTCCGGCATTCCGCGTGGTAAATGCGAATAACCTGAAAATCACCGCCAACGTTGCAGAAGCCTATGCAGGCCTGCTCAAAACAGGAGATCCGGTAGTGATTTCCTTCCCGGATATTAACCGCGAAATACGCAGCACCATTGGTTTCGCTTCCAGAACTATTGACCCCCTCAGCCGTACCATCAAAATAGAAGTACCGCTGAAACCAGATGCCGGCCTTCGTCCAAATATGATAGCCCATATCAGGATCGTGGATTATACTGCAAAAGATGCAGTGGTGATCCCGGTTAGCGTAATACAATACACCTCCGGTAAACCTTATGTAATTGTAGCACAAAATGCCAATGGTAAACTGGTTGCACAACGCAAAACCGTTGAATTGGGCCGTACCTATAACGATAGGGCAGAAATAAAGAATGGGTTAGGGAAAGGTGATAAGATTATCACTACAGGTTTTCAGGGGCTGAATGATAACGACCTGATTAAATTATAAAGCTCGTTCAAACGGCTAAAACCAAGTGTATGCAAGACAATCTCAATAAAGAATTTAAGCCTACCAGCTGGTCCATTGATAATAAGGTGAGCGTTTACGTAGCCACTATTATCATTGCGCTCGCAGGTATCCTTTCCTATATTAATCTGCCGAAGGAACAGTTTCCGGAGGTGGTGTTCCCGCAGTTCTATATCAATACCATCAATGCCGGTACTTCTCCGGAAGATATGGAAACAACGATCACCAAACCTATCGAAAAACAGCTGAACGGTATTTCCGGTGTAAAGAAGATCAAAAGTACTTCTATGCAGGATTTCTCCGCTATCACCATCGAGTTCAATGCCAACGAAGACATTGAAGCCGCCCGTCAGCAGGTACGCGAAAAAGTGGATGATGCGAAGAAAGATCTGCCAACAAACCTTACCCAGGAACCGCAGATCGTGAAAATAGATGTGTCGCAGATTCCCATCATGAACGTAAACCTCTCCGGTGACTTCGACCTGCAAACCCTCAAAAAGTATGCAGATGATATGAAAGACCGTATCGAGGCGCTCAATGAAATTACCCGCGTAGACCTGGTGGGGGAGCTGGAACGCGAGATACAGATCAACGTCGATAAGTACAAAATGGATGCGGCCAAGATCAGTTTCGATGATATCATTGGCGCCATACAGGGCGAAAACATTACCATCTCCGGTGGTCTTGTAGCCATGGATGGACAAAAACGTACCCTGAGTGTAAAAGGAGAATACAAAGACCCCGCAAGAATAGGTAATATCATTGTACGCGGGCAATCCGGTGCCACCGTGTACCTGAGAGACGTTGCCGATGTGGTGGATGGTTTCCTGGAACAGGAAAGCTATGCCCGCCTTGAAGGTAAAAACGTAATCACACTGAACGTAATCAAACAAAGCGGTAAAAACCTGATCGACGCATCCGATAAGATACAGGCGATCACAAAAGATATGCAGGAAAATTATTTTCCTAAAAATCTGAACATTACTATTACCGCAGATCAATCTAAGTCTACCCGCGTAACCTTACATGACCTGATCAACACCATTATTATCGGCTTCCTGCTGGTAACCATTATCCTCATGTTCTTCATGGGAGCGGTGAATGCGATCTTTGTGGCGTTGTCAGTACCGATCTCCATGTTCATCGCATTTTTGCTGATGCCGATGTATGGCTTTACACTGAACATGATGGTATTGTTTTCCTTCCTGCTGGCATTGGGTATAGTGGTAGATGATGCCATTGTGGTGATAGAAAACGTACACCGTATTTATAATGAGCGAAAGGATCTGGGTATTGTGAAGGCGGCGAAGATCGCCGCGGGAGAGGTGTTCCTGCCGGTGTTTTCCGGTACGCTGACGGTGTTGGCGCCTTTTGTTCCGCTGCTCTTCTGGCCTGGTGTAATCGGTAAGTTTATGTTCTACCTGCCGGTAACCCTCATTACTACACTCGGTGCTTCCCTGGTAGTGGCCTATATTATTAACCCCGTTTTTGCCGTGGATTTCATGGACCGTCATGAAGGAGAAAATCATCCAAAACCAAGGTTTGATAAGAAGTTTGCGATTCTCTCCGGTGTATTTGCCCTCGTGGCATTGATTGGCTATGCCAATGGCAGCGTGGGCGTGGGCAACTTTGTGATCTTCCTGTACCTGTTAATCGTACTGGAACGTTTCTGGTTAGGTGGTGTGGCACGCCGCTTCCAGCATAATTTCTGGCCCAAAGTGCAGGAACGATATAAGCTGATCCTGAAGTGGTGCCTGTTGGGATGGCGTCCTGTATGGATTGTGATCGGTACTTTTGGTTTGCTGATATTTAGTATTGTACTCACGGCTATACGAAATCCACAGGTAGTGTTTTTCCCGCAGGCAGATCCGAATTTTATATTTACTTATATAGAACTACCTAACGGTACTGACCAGAAGTATACGGATTCTATCACGAAGATTGTGGAAAACCGCATCACCAAAGTGGTAGGAAACAAGAACCCGATTGTAGAATCTATTATCTCCAATGTGGCTAAAGGCGCCGGTGATCCGTCGCAGATGGACCTTAGCGTACAACCGCAAAAAGGTAAGGTAACCGTTGCGTTCGTGGAATTTGGCGCGAGGAATGGACAGTCAACCGTTCAGTACCTCGACAAAATCCGTGAAGCAGTAAAAGGAATACCGGGCACCAATATTACGGTAGAGCAGGAGCAGGGCGGCCCGCCAACCGGTAAGCCTGTGAATATAGAAATCAGCGGCGACAATTTTGATGAGCTGACCAGCACTTCGTTCAGGCTTAAACGTTACCTCGACTCGTTACAGATCGGTGGAGTGGAAGAACTGAAAAGTGATTTTGAAGCCAATAAACCGGAGATCGTGGTGAACATTGACCGGGAAAGAGCCAATGCAGAAGGCATTTCCACCCGTCAGATCGGGATGACGCTCCGCACAGCCCTGTTTGGTTTTGAAGCGTCGAAGATCCGTGATGCGAAAGACGAATACAAGATTATGGTACGCCTGGACGAAAATCAGCGTAACAATATCAATAACCTGATGAACCTGAACCTGGTGTACAGGGATATGAATATGAACGGCGCTATCCGCCAGGTGCCTTTATCGGCCGTAGCGGATATCCACTACTCCAATACCTATGCAGGTATCAGGCGTATAGATCAGAAAAGGGTTATTACATTATACTCCAACGTATTGACAGGGTTTAATGCCAACGAGGTGGTGCAGCATATTGAAACATCCCTGCACGACTTTACCCATCCGGCTTCCGTGGTCATCAAAATGACCGGGGAGCAGGAAGATCAGCAGGAAACGATGAACTTCCTGATGATGGCGATGCTGGGGGCTTTTGGTTTGATCCTGATGATTATGGTAACCCAGTTTAACTCCATTGGTCGTCCGATGATCATTTTCATGGAAATCCTCTTCAGTATCATCGGGGTGTTCCTGGGCTTCTCCATCTTCAAGATGAGTATTTCCATCGTAATGACCGGTGTAGGTATTATGGCGTTGGCGGGTATCGTGGTACGTAACGGTATCGTACTGGTAGAATTCACTGATTTGCTGATCCAGCAGAAAATGCCGGTATATGATGCTGTAGTGGAAGCTGGTAAAACCCGTATGACCCCTGTAATATTAACGGCAATTGCTGCAATATTGGGACTTATTCCGCTGGCAGTGGGCTTTAACATCGATTTTGCATCGTTGTTCAGTGAGTTTAAACCGCATATTTTCTTTGGTGGGGATAACGTGGCGTTCTGGGGGCCGCTGGCCTGGACCATGGTGTTCGGATTGGTGTTTGCCACCTTCCTTACACTGGTAATGGTGCCGGTGATGTATGCCATGAATAAGCGCTCCATCGATGTGCTGGATAGGTATAATATGCCACGGTGGCTCAAATACGTGCCATTCCTGGTATTAGTTATAAAAATATTCATGAAACGGGACGATGTCAGAAAAATGCATGATCCTAAGTATTTATCTCCCAAGCCATACGACTTCTTCCCGGAGCCGGAAGCAGCAACAGAGGAGCCGGTACAGGGAAAAAAGGCAGATAGAATCTCCGTTAATTAAATTTTTTTTCAATACAGTGTAACAGTTGTAGGTTAACAGTCTCCGTCCCGATTCTTCGGGACGGATTTTTTTTTGTATATTGGGGTCGAAATCGTTTTTTTTCTTTCATTAACAAATTTTAACATTTGGAATGAGCGGCATTTGAATTGCCTTTATTACTTTTGACCCTTCAGACAGTTACACGTTACTAGCCATATACAGCCTTAGCCTTATATGCCATATGATAAGTAGGAAATAAAACATTAAAAGACAGTCTGTTTTGAATAGTTAGGCGACATTTAGCCTGTAATAGCAATCAAAAAGAGAAATAAGATAATCAGTACAGCTTTCTTGACAACAAAAGGACCGCCATTAAAAGAATACGAAGGCGCAAGATTGGAAGACCATGGAGTACGTAGCATCGTTAGCATTTGCTGAAGAGAAGGACCGACAGGATCCATTGCATAAATTCAGAGATCAGTTTTATTTTCCACAACGTAACGGAAAGGATGCTATTTATTTATGCGGCAACTCGCTCGGACTACAGTCAAAGAATGTGAAAGCGGCGATAGAACAGGAACTGGCGGATTGGCAACAATGTGCGGTGGAGGGTTATTGGTTGGCAAAGAATCCATGGTTATATTATCAACAATATTGCAGTAAGCCGCTGGCGGGCATTTTAGGGGCCAGTCAGCAGGAATTGACGGTGATGAATACGTTAACGGTAAATCTGCATCTGATGATGCTTAGTTTTTACCGGCCAAACAAAGAGCGGTTTAAAGTGTTAATGGAGGCAGGTGCTTTTCCCAGCGATCAATACGCTGTAGAAACCCAGGTAAAGTTCCATGGCTACGATCCGGAGAGTGCAATTTTAGAAGTTTCCCCGCGACCCGGAGAACATTTGATAAGATTAGAAGATATTTTGGAGATTATTACCAGAGAAAGTGATAGCTTAGCACTGGTTTTATTTGGAGGTATAAATTACTATACCGGACAGTTTTTTGATATACCCGCTATAACAGCAGCTGCCCACAAGGCAGGCGCTTACGCAGGTTTCGACCTTGCACACGTAGCTGGAAATATACCGGTAGAATTGCACAATTGGGAAGTAGATTTCGCCGTTTGGTGCTCTTATAAGTACCTGAATGGCGGTCCCGGCGCGGTAGGAGGCGCTTTTGTGCATGAAAAACACGCCAGTAACCGCGATTTTCTTCGTTTAGGTGGCTGGTGGGGCAATGAAGAGAGTGCACGTTTTAAAATGGAAAAAGGGTTTGTGCCTAAAAAAGAAGCTGAAGGATGGCAGCAAAGCACCGCTCAGGTGTTTAATATGGTAAGCCTGAAAGCCTCCCTGGAATTATTTGAAGCTGCTGGTATCGGCGCTTTAAGAAGCAAGAGTGAAGGAATGACCAACTATCTTGAATTCCTTTTGCAACAGTTGAACGGCATAAATTTCCAGATTATTACACCGGAAAATTGTAATGAACGCGGCGCTCAGTTATCTTTGTTGTTCCAGAACAAAGGTAAAGAAATACATCAACGGATGACCGATGCCGGTATAATCGTTGACTGGAGAGAGCCCGGAGTTATCAGGGTAGCACCGGCACCCTTGTATAACTCCTATCAAGACGTATTTCATTTTTATGAAATCATAGCTAATATTGCTTCAAACGCTTAATTAAGTAAGATGACTTTTGAGAGAAACGAACGCCCCCGCAGGCCTTATTCTTCTGATACCAACAAAGAGAATGATCCCAATAAGGAGAAAGGCGATGACAAACCCAATTTAAATAACGAGCGGGAAGGCGGCAAACCCGACTACAACAGTGGTGGCTCTGAGGGGCGCACTGGTTACAATCGAGAAGGCGGATATCGTCCGCGTACTGACTACAATCGTGATGGCGGCTCAGGTGGCGGCTACAACCGCGAAGGCGGAGGTGGTTACGACCGTGGCGGCGGCGGTGGCTACAACCGTGATGGTGGTGGCGGTGGTTACAATCGTGATGGCGGCTATGGCGGCGGCGGTGGATACGATCGCGGCGGTGGCGGCGGTGGTTACAATCGTGGCGGCGGCGGATATGATCGCGGTGGCGGTGGTGGTTATGATCGCGGCGGTGGCGGCGGTTATGATCGCGGCGGCGGCGGTGGTTACAATCGCGGTGGCGGCGGCGGTTACGATCGCGGCGGCGGCGGTGGTGGTTACGATCGCGGCAGCGGCGGCGGTGGATACGATCGCGGCAGCGGCGGCGGTGGATACGATCGCGGCAGTGGCGGCGGTGGTTACGATCGCGGCGGTGGCGGCGGTGGTTACAATCGCGGCGGCGGCGGCGGTGGTTACAATCGCGGCGGTGGCGGCGGTGGTTACGATCGCGGTGGCGGCGGCGGTGGTTACAATCGCGGCGGTGGCGGCGGTGGTTACAACCGTGGCGGCGGCGGTGGCGGTGGTTACCGCGGCGGTGGAAACCCAAGACAGGGTGGAAGACCTCAACGCTTTGAGCCAAAACCTGATAACAAAATTTACTTTATCGCCCTCCTGCCAACTGCAGAAGTAGGTAAAGAAATTATAAAGATCAAACAGGAATTTGCAGAACAATATGGCCCGATGTACGCATTGAAAGTACTTCCCCATATCACCCTGCAGGTGCCTTTTACAGCTGATCCGGCATTGGAAAAAGCTTTCTGCGACGAGCTGACAGAGTTTGCCAAAACACAGGCACCTTTCGAAGTATCCCTGAAAGGCTTCGGTACTTTCCCGAACAAACAAAACCGCGTACTCTTTATTAACGTGGAAAAAAGTGAAACCATGTCGGCTATGCACCGTCAGCTGATCAACTTCCTGCGTAAGGAATTTGGATTCAGTACCATGCTGGCACGTACAGGATTTACACCACACGTTACCGTGGCCTTTAAAGACCTGGAAGACGAGCAGTTTAATAAAGCATGGCCCGAATATGAAAACAAGGAATACGAGGCTACCTTCAAGGTAAACAACCTCTACTTCCTCCGTCACAACGGTAAGTCATGGGAAGTGCTGCAGAAATGCAAATTAGGTGGTGCCTGATAAAGTCCCTCCTCTAAAATAAAAAAGGCCTCCGCAAATGCGGGGGCCCTTTTCGTTTAAAACACAGACAGTATAACAGTGTAGGTTATACGAAGTTAATATCTCTATTGCCGGATCACCTTGCCCGATCCTCTGATATCTGCATCCACACTGGCATCGCCGGAATAATATACCCGGCCGCTTCCATTGATCCGCGCATCCAGTTTTTGTCGTACCACCAGGCTATGCTCGCCTGAACCACTGATGGTAATATTGGCTCTTTGCACTTCCATACCCATACCAGCCACTCTGCCACTGCCGTTAATTTCACTGTTGTGTGTATTGGCAATGCCTTTCAACGCAATATCCCCCGAGCCGTTGATGGTGGTGTTAAGATTGCCGGTCGCCAGCAATAATGAAGCATTGCCACTGCCGTTCAACTCATACTTAAATAAGGCAGTATGTATGGTATCCTGATTATCCAGGGAGCCCGAACCATCATACTCTACCCGCTGAAAAATCGGGTTATGGATGTATATCCTGACAGGCAAATGATTCCGCAAATGTACCCGGTTACGTAAACGAACATATAAATTGTTGCCGCGGGTACCGGTTTCCACTACACCTATAATATTATCTTCTGCCTTGATCTCCAACGTAGTACGATTGTCCTGTGTAAGGTGCACCTCGAAATCCCCGGATACCTCTATGTCCGTAAAAGGACCAGTATTGCGGGTTTCCGACACTACATTGCCGGACCCGCTGATATTATCTTTCGTGCAACTGGAAAGTATAATGCTGAAAATCACGATCATTAACAGCAGCCATCCAATGCTTAAACTGGTGTACGTTATAATCACTTGCTTTTTCATAGCTGTCATTTTTTAAGGGGCTTTAAGAAATGACGTATTTGAAACCCGTTACCCCTACGTGGTCCGTTATTTTAAAAATGGGGGGAGAGGATCGGGGCAGCAGAAGAGGCCGTGGGAGAGGAAAGCGTCGAAAAAAAATAAGCCGGCCGTACAGACGTACGGAACCGGCTTTTTGATTAACCCCTATGAAAACAAACTATTGCTCTTTTTTATTTTGCTAATTTAATTTCTCCTAAATCGGTGGATTTTCCTTCCTCCACCCTAACATCTGTAACAGTTGCAGGTTTAAAGGGTGCTTTCGCTCCTTTTATAACGGTGTACGCACCCGCCTTCGCATTGGCAAAATTAAAACCGCCATCCGTAACAGGCGATGTTAATGTATCTGTTCCCTGAATGGCCCAGGCCTCGGTGGCTCCCTCTGCCGGTGTTACTTTACCTGCTATGGTTCCACCATCAACGCCCTTAAATGCAAAGGCTCCAAATGCTACAGCTGCAAGTGCTAACATGCTTACTTTTGGTAAGTAAAGATGTCAGCATTGTTCTATAACTGTTTTTATGAGATGTAAAAGAACTTGTTGTTAGTGCCGATTTTGCAATTACGGTGCCACAATATTTTCATCGGCAGCCATTTAACATATCTTTTAGAAAGCAAAAAGTTAAAAGCATAAAGCCCAAAGCTATTAAAGCGAATGACCAGAGCAAATGGATTAATATCCGCTCTGGTCATTCGCTTTAATAGCTTTGGGCTTTATGCCTTCAGTTTTACGCTTATCTTCTGTTTAATTTACTCAGGAGTCGCAGTATTTCCAGGTATAACCATACCAGGGTTACCATCAAACCAAAGGATGCATACCACTCAAAGTATTTCGGTGCACCCTGTGCCGCACCCTGTTCTATCATATCAAAATCAAGGATCAGGTTCAGCGCAGCAATACCTACCACCACCAGCGAAAAGATAATACCAAAAGTACCACTGCTGTGAATAAGCGGCATCTCAATGTTAAAAAGGCGCAGTACCAGGGCAATCAGGTAAAAGACTGCAATACCCAGGGTCGCTGTCATTACAATAGACTTAAAACGCTCTGTAGCGCGGATTACACCGGTGCGATACAATACCAGCATAGCAATGAAAGTACCAAAAGTAAGCCCCACAGCCTGTAACACAATACCCTGCCACTTGGCTTCAAACATCGCAGAAATAGCGCCGAGGAACAAACCCTCTGCGATAGCATAGGCAGGAGCCAGGTAAGCAGACCATTCTTTCTTGAAAATAATTACCATCGCCAGTATAAAACCAACAATAGCACCACCTATGGCAAGTGGTAACACATTGTTACCCCCTCTTGAAAATTCGCCCCAGGAATAAACTGCTGCTGCCATCAGCATCAACAGCATGAAAGACATTTTGTTAACAGTACCACGGATGGTCATGGCGTCCCCTGTAATATGAGGTGCTTTATCAAATACACTTTGCTTCAGTACAGGGTTGTTCGATTGAAATAATGCCATAAAGTATAGTTTAAATTTATGGGTTAAAAATACGATTTGATTTGAAATAAGGACATTAGAATCCGGTAAATCCCGATAAAATTAGCATTTTTATAACCAATAACCAGTGGTTATCACCCATAACAATAAGTAATGGGAATGCCTTATTGAGTTTGTAATAGTCTACTAAAGTTGTGTACTTTTGTGATCGGATCGGGAATATTATTGGCAGGTAGCATATTACTACCGCCCGATTACCTAAATTTACATCTTTAAAAAGAATATATAGATGCCTAATACTTCGATTCAACAGCTGGAGGATGTAGTGATAAAATTTGCAGGCGACAGTGGAGACGGGATGCAGTTAACAGGTACCCAGTTTTCAAATAACACCGCTTTATTTGGCAATGACCTGAGCACATTCCCGGATTTCCCGGCAGAAATCCGTGCCCCGATAGGTACCTTGCCCGGTGTGAGCGGATTCCAGCTACATTTCTCTTCTAACAGAATATTTACCCCGGGCGATGCCTGTGATGTACTGGTAGCCATGAATGCTGCTGCATTAAAAGCAAACCTGAAGAGTCTCAAAAAAGGAGGGATCATCCTGGCCAATACCGATGGTTTTGACAGCAAAAACCTCCGCCTGGCCAACTATCCGGAAGGAATCAACCCCCTGGAAGATGGTTCCCTGGCTACATATCAGCTCCATACCATGGATGTCACAAAAATGACACGCGAAGCGCTGAAAGACATGAACATGGGGATGAAAGAGAAAGACCGTGCAAAAAATATGTTTGTACTGGGTTTCCTCTACTGGATGTATGACCGTAATATGGAGAATACCGAAACCTTCCTGAAAGAGAAATTTGGGAAAAAACCGGAAATTCTCGAGAGTAACCTCCGGGTTTTGCACGCCGGTTACAACTTTGCTGATACAGTGGAGGCCTTTACTACCCGTTACAGGGTCGAAAAAGCCCGCATGGAACCTGGTACCTACCGCAGCATTACCGGTAATACCGCCCTGGCCTATGGCCTGGTAGCGGCTTCCCAGAAGGCAAACCTGCCGATCTTCCTGGGTACCTATCCCATCACACCAGCTTCTGATATCCTTCATGAACTGAGTCGCTTCAAAAATTTTGGTATCCGCACCTTCCAGGCGGAAGATGAGATTGCAGGGATCACCTCTGCCATCGGTGCTTCCTATGGCGGACATATGGGGATTACTACCACCTCCGGTCCGGGTATGGCCTTAAAGGGCGAAGCCATGGGACTAGCTGTAATGCTGGAAATTCCCCTGATTATTGTAGATATCCAACGCGGAGGACCCTCTACCGGTTTGCCTACCAAAACCGAGCAATCTGACCTGCTGCAGGCCTATTACGGCCGTAACGGAGAATGCCCGATGCCGGTAGTTTCCGCATCTACACCGGCAGATTGCTTCGACGCTGTATTTGAAGCATTCCGCATTTCGGTGCAACATATGACACCCGTGATTTTCCTCAGCGATGGGTATATCGCCAATGGTTCCGAGCCATGGCGCTTCCCTAAAGCTGCCGATCTGCCTCAGATTGAAGTGAAATTCAAAAAACAACTGGAAGAGGGAGAAGAAAATTTCCTGCCTTATCACCGTGATGAAAACCTGGTGCGCCCATGGGCGGTTCCCGGCACACCCGGCCTCGAACACCGCATTGGCGGCCTCGAAAAACAGAACATCACCGGTAACGTAAGCTACGATCCGGAAAACCACCAGCTGATGGTGAAGATCCGCCAGGAAAAAGTAGATAAGATTGCTGATCATATTCCGCTGCAGAAAATAGAACTTGGCCCCGAAAAAGGTAAAGTACTGGTGCTCGGCTGGGGCTCTACCTACGGCGCCATTAAAAGCGCAGTACTGGACCTGCTGGCAGAAGGACATGAAGTGGCACACGCTCACATCCGTTATATCCGCCCCTTCCCCAAAAACCTGGGAGAAATACTACACAGCTACGATAAAATACTGATTCCGGAAATTAATAATGGTCAGCTGATCAAAATTATCCGCGATCAGTTCCTGATCGATGCACAGGGCTACCATAAAATTATGGGCGTACCTATCACCAAAGGCGAACTGATTACAAAGATCAGAGAAATGCTGGCATAGGCGCTGCTGCAACATATTTTATTTTATTGCACAATAAAAAATCCTGTCCGTAGTGACAGGATTTTTTGTATTTTCCTTTATGGGGAGACAATTTACAGCTACTGCTGCCCATGTATTTCTTGTTTAAGACAACTATTATGTATAACCTTTTTCGTGTATTGCTAACCGTTATTACTGTAGCTGTATTGTTTTTGCAGGCACACGCCCAAACCAATACCTTTGAAGTGCGGGTCGCGAACCATGCAGTAGGTACAATAGAGGCTAACCGGAAGGTAAACGGACCTGCCAAAACCATTATAATTAAAACGCGTATCCAGGTAATGTTGTCTAAAGTAAACAGCGATATCCTGAATGAATACAGTAATAACGTGCTTACTACTGCAAAATCTTCCCGCATCTCCGGGAAAAACGGGGAAGATAAACGAACCACAACGCTTCGTAATGGTAAAGAATATACGGTTACTGTAAATGGAGAAAAATCGGTTATCAATAACGCTGAAATAGAAGAATGTGTGGCCGACCTCTATTTTGTTGAACCCAAACAGGTTACACGGGTATTCTCTGAAACATTAGGCCGCTTTCTGCCATTAAAATCTATCGGTGGGGGAATGTATGAGCTGATACTGCCCGAAGGGAAAAAGAATGTGTTTAAATATGAAAACGGCACCCTTGTACTGGTAGAAGTGAATCATACTTTTGGCAAGGCCCTCTTCGTGAAACTATGATGAATGTGATTACAATGATTATCCTGATAAATGAAGGCCGGCGCGGGGAATATATGAACCGCTATAGTTGTCGCTTATCAGGATAATCATTTTAATCAAATTAATCACCGTCATTGTTTACTGTCTCTGAAAAATAACATAAACAACACTAATACTACTGCTGCGATCCCTGCAGGAATGAGCCAGATGGCATGCCAGTCGTGCATTGTTTCGCTTGTTTTGTAAGCGGCTACAATTGGGCCGGAAATAAGAAACCCAATCAGCATACCTACACCATAGGTGGCCAATGTAACAAACCCCTGGGCAGAACTCTTGAATTCTTCACCGGCTACCCTGTCGGTATATATCTGACCGGTTACAAAAAAGAAATCGTAACAGATGCCATGTAAAATGATTCCGGCTATCAGCATCCAGTAATTGGTATCCACATTGCCGTAGGCAAATAATGCATAACGCACTACCCATGCCAGCATACCCAGCGCCAGCATCTTTTTTACACCTAAACGGGCAAAGAATAACGGCATTACCAGCATAAACAGGAATTCCGACATCTGCCCCATTGACTGTTTACCGGCAGCAGCTTTCATCCCTATTTCATTGAGGAAGGGGTTGGTAAAGTTATAGTAGAAGGCCAGCGGAATACAAATAGCGATAGAGGCGAGGAAAAACAACAGGTAAGAGCGATTTTTTAACATTCGGATGGCATCCAGTCCCAGTATTTCTCTTACAGAGATCTCAGTACCTTTTTTAGCAGGAGGTGTTTTGGGCAAAGTGAAGCTGAATATACCCAACAGCAAAGACACGCCTGCAGCCATTTTAAAGGTAAGGTCAAGCGAATTTGACTGCTCCCATTGCAACCATCCGATCAGCAGGCCTGCAATGATCCATCCTACGGTGCCAAATACGCGAATAAAGGAAAACTCTTTGCTTGGATCACTCATTTGCCGGAAAGAAATAGCGTTTACCAGCGCCAGCGTTGGCATATAAAGGATCATGTACACCAGCAGTACCGGGTAAAAACTATCAAAGTCTGTCATCCCGGAACAGATCCATAACAGTGCAGCCCCCACCAGGTGGATGGCGCCCAGGATAACCTGCGCGGAAATGAACCGGTCTGCAATAATACCAACAATGAAAGGAGCTATCACGGCTCCGATCGACTGGGTCAGAAAGGCATAGCCCACTCTTTCATCGGTGGCGCCCTGCAGATTCTTTAAGACAAAAGTGCCTAATGTTACAAACCATGCTCCCCAGATAAAGAACTCGAGGAACATCATAAACGAAAGTTGTACCCTAACAGCTAATCTCATAACGACGAATGCTTTTATTGATTGAATCTTAATGAACTATTTAAGATAGTAAAATACAGCTAACTGTTACGCAAATTAATGATGGATAAAAGAAACTCCGGTGGTTCACAAAGTACTTGTCCTGATTTTTTTACCTGGCATTACGGCTATCTCAGAACCTGCGGCCAGCAAGGCGCTGCGGGGTGTTTGCTGTAGCATGTTTTCAAAGTTGGCGCCATAGAGGGCACGGGTGTTGCAATGAAAATCGAAACTGGTAACCGGATGGGTATGCCATTGCGGATGTGTTACCTGGTATTCACCGGTAGTAAGCTGATCCACTTTGGTATATCCCCAGTAATGTTCTGTAATAAATTCTTCTTCGCTGCCAGTTGTGATGGGTTGGGTAGCCTGGAGTGCAGTGGCGGTTAAATGATTCCATTCGTCCTGCACTTTCCACCGGTAGGCTACTTTAAAAGTGCCTGCATCCGGGTATTCCCAGCTGTGTTCCATGGGATGGGTGGCATACTTCTCCTTGTAAATGGTGTTGGCCACAAACGTGATCAAGGGTTTAGGCACAAGCTCTTTTACGAATACCACTCCTCTTTTCCAGGTCCCGTTTTCTTTATAGCGCACATAAAAGCGAAGGTTTACTTCCTCAAAGGTGCGGTGACCGGGAAGATAGAGCCCTTTTACCCTGGTGTTCTGGAACAGGAAGCCTACCAGGCTGGCATAGCAGGTATTATTCCAGGTATCCAGCTCTGTGTGTACAGGCAGATATGGCCGGAGTACGGCCGGATCAGCTTCAAAGTTGATCATCAGCAGGTTTCTCCAGGCTGCAGTAAGGAATGGGCGCATAGTTAACTGGCTTTTACTAGCTTGGCATAATACTTACAGGCCGGTCTGAGTCCGCATTCGCCGCATTTAGGGCTCCTGGCCACACAAATGTAGCGGCCATGCAAAATGAGCCAATGATGGGCTATATGGACTTTATCTTTTGGAATATGCTTTAGCAGTTGTAATTCTGTTTGCAGTGGGGTGGTAGCATTTACCGTGAGGCCAATCCGGGCAGATACCCTGAATACATGTGTATCTACCGCCATATTGGGTTGCTGATGAACAACGGAGGTAATCACATTGGCTGTTTTCCGGCCCACACCGGGTAGTTTGATCAGTTCCGGTACCGTAGCCGGTATTTCGCCGTTGAAGTCTGCTACCACCATCTCTGCCATGCCTATGAGGTGCCTGGTTTTGTTGTTGGGGTAGCTGATACTTCGGATAAGTGGAAACAGGTCGTCAAACGTGGCCTTGCTGAGGGCATAAACATCCGGGTACTGCGCAAAGATAGCAGGGGTGGTCATATTCACCCGTTTATCAGTGCATTGGGCAGACAGGATAACAGCTACCAGCAGTTGGTATGGATTGTCGTAGATAAGTTCCGTTTCGGCATTGGGCGCATGTTCCTCAAAGTACTTGAGAATAAATGCATAACGCTCTTTTTGAGTCATGCCATAAAGATAGGAAAAATGAAAAAAGTAAGGCTGCGATTACTTTTCTTCCTGGGCTTGTTTGTTGGCAGCGTAGTCAAAAATCACCTGAAGGGTAGCCACTCTGGGAGCATAGCGAACGGTATTGAGGGCCGCTTTCGTGTTCTCAAAGCATTTTTGCTCTTCCTGGGTCAAGGAAAGTTCCTCCTGGTGATGTTTTATATCGCTTTTTGTAACAAGACACAGGGTTGATAGTACAGAAAGTGTAAAATTACTCATGCATTATTGTTTTAATACTAAGAATAGGTTCTGTTTTATAACGAAAGAAGCGCGGAATCTATTGTTAATTTAAGATAAATTTTTAAGATCTGCAAGGGTAGGGCGTGCTTACTGTTTGGGGGCGGGGGCAATGATGAAGAGGTCTTCATTGTCCTTCTTCATATAATATTTCTCCCGGGCGAATTTCTCCAGTTTTTCGGGACTGGAAAGGAGTTCCTGTTGTTCTTCCCGGGTTTGTTTGATTTCCTGTATAAAAAATGCCTTTTGGTTCTCCAGCTTATTGACTTCTGACTGGAACTGGTATTGCGACATCAGGTTGGTTTTGTCCAGGAAGGCGATCCAGATGATAAAGGCAGCAAAGGCTATGAAGAACTTATTCTTCAGAAACTTTGGCACTTTATTATTGATGGATGTGGTCCAGGACATAAGGCAATTTACTAAAGAATTACGAATTATAAATTACGAATTACGGGATTAGAGATAATCCCCAATTCGTAATTCATAATTCGCAATTCGTAATTTTTATTTCTTTACGCTGATGGAATTAGTAGGGTAGATAGCTACTTCGCCCAAAGCTTCTTCGATGCGGAGTAACTGGTTGTATTTCGCCATGCGGTCAGTACGGGAAGCAGAACCGGTTTTGATCTGACCGCAGTTCAGTGCCACGGCGAGGTCAGCAATAGTGGTATCTTCTGTTTCGCCGGAACGGTGACTCATGATGGAAGTATAACCGGCTTTGTGGGCCATGTTAACTGCATCGATGGTTTCAGTTACAGTACCGATCTGGTTTACTTTTACCAGGATGCTGTTAGCGATACCTTTATCGATACCTTCTTTCAGACGCAGTACGTTGGTTACGAATAAATCGTCACCTACCAGCTGAACGCGGTCGCCGATAGATTCGGTCAGTTTTTTCCAGCCGGCCCAATCATCTTCTGCCATGCCGTCTTCAATAGAAACGATAGGATATTTGTTAGCCCATTCTGTCCAGAAAGCAACCATTTCATCGCTGCTGATCACTTTTTGGGAGCTTTTGTAGAATTTGTAGCTTTTGGTTGCTTCGTCGTACATTTCGCTGCTGGCAGCATCCAATGCAATAGCTACCTGGGTGCCTGGTTCGTAACCAGCCGCTTTGATAGCTTCCAGTACAGTTTCGATAGCTTCCTCGTTGCTCTGGATTTCTGGCGCAAAACCACCTTCATCACCTACGTTGGTGCTGTAACCTTTCTTTTTCAGTACAGATTTCAGGTGGTGGAAAATTTCCACGCCCCAGCGCAGGCCTTCAGAGAACGAAGGTGCACCTACCGGTACGATCATAAATTCCTGGAAGTCGATTTTGTTGTCCGCGTGCGCACCACCATTGATGATGTTCATCAATGGAATAGGCAGGGTGAAAGCGTTTACACCGCCGAGGTAACGATACAGCGGCTGGTTGCTTTCTTCAGCAGCAGCTTTGGCTACAGCCATGCTCACTGCCAGGGTAGCGTTAGCGCCCAGTTTGGCTTTATTTGGAGTACCATCGAGCTGGATCAGCATTTTATCGATGCCGGCCTGGTCTGTAACTTCCCAGCCAATCAGCTCTTCAGCAATGATATCATTTACGTTGTTAACGGCCTGCAGTACGCCTTTGCCCATGTAAACACTCTTATCATTATCACGCAGTTCCACAGCTTCGTGCTTTCCTGTAGAAGCGCCGGATGGCACTGCTGCACGACCAAAATGTCCGTCTTCGGTGGTTACATCAACCTCAATTGTAGGATTACCACGGCTGTCGAGAATTTGCCTGGCATGGATTTCTGAAATAATACTCATAATTCGAAAATTGTTATTGTTAGCGATAGATAGCTTTTTAGCTATTAGCTTTTAGCGGTTAGCTTTTAGAAAATGCAGCAAATCTTAATACATGGTAATTCCGATACATTTACTCAAAGCTAACCGCTAAAAGCTAATAGCTGGCGTTGCCAGTCGTTATTTCCCGGAAAATTGTCTCCAGGCTTTGCGAATTGCTCTGCAAAGAAAGTATGTTCCGGTTATTAATCAAAGCAAATTGTAACAGGTTTTTTCTTACCAGATCCACCTCACTGGTAAATAATTGCCAGCTACGGTCTTCCCGGGCCACCACACGGGTGATTCCGCCGATGGCCAGTAACTCGGCTTCAGTGACCGGCTCCGCAAAGGTAACCTGTAAATAATGCTGGGCAGTATTGTTTTGCTGCAGATTGGATAATTTATCGTCTGCAACAATTTTTCCCTTGTTGATGATGATCACCCGGTCGCAAATCGCCTCCACTTCCTGCATGATATGGGTGGAAAGGATCACGGTTTTATTTGCGCCTAACTCACGGATCAGCTGCCGGATGTCTGCCAGTTGATTGGGATCCAGACCGGTAGTAGGTTCGTCGAGGATCAGCACTTCCGGGTCGTGGAGTAATGCCTGGGCCAGGCCTACCCGCTGCTTGTAACCGTTAGAGAGCGCCCCGATCTTTTTATGCTGCTCCGGTTCCAGCCCGGTGAGCCGGATCACGTCAGAAATCCGCCCTGCACCCGCTTTGCCCAGCTGATGAACACCCGCAATAAATTCAAGGAACTCCCTCATATACATATCGTAGTACAGCGGATTCGATTCGGGCAGATAGCCTACCCTTTTCCGTACTTCCAGCGACTGTGTTACAACATCAAAACCGCATACGCTGGCTTTGCCGCTGCTGGGTGGCAAAAAACCGGTAATCATTTTCATGGTAGTGGATTTTCCGGCGCCGTTAGGCCCCAGGAAACCAGTGATCTCCCCCTTTTTCAGTTCAAAGGAAATACCATCTACCGCCCGCTGTTCGCCGTAAATTTTGCTGAGTTCTGATACCTGGATAGACATGTATGCTTGCACGTTTTGCGGGGGCTAAAGTACTATAAAAAGGGGATAAACGATAACGCCTCCGGCAGAAGGCTGGGCAATGACCTTTCTGTGCCGGCATCGCCGGGCCGCCGCTACGCTTTTTATCTAGTAAGGAACGGTTTTAGGACCTTCCATCACGCTTTTAGACTAATAAGGTACTAGTTCTCCGAATTATATATATATTTAGGCCTGAATTAACGACCGTTATTATGTGAACTAAAACAGGGAGCCCCAGATTGGCATATAAGTTGCATTTATGCGGCTACCTATACGTTATATAACCTATACAGGCAAAGCACTACATATAAAATCACCTTCATGCTTCAACCCAATATTTGATGTCAAACTTTCTAAAAAAAGCAATGGGCCTTTTTGTGGAATTTGAACCCGAAGAAAACAGCGATGTCAGGAGGCCGGAAGAGCCTTCCCTGTCGCAAAAATTCCCGCTTAGCAGTTCTTCAGGATCCGCGCCCGCCAGGCCACCAGGGCCTGTTGCCCTGTCTGTTGCAGACATGGATAAATTTGAACAGCACTTCAGTGCGCTGTTTGAAAAAAGCAACTTCCCGGGGCCAGACTATTACGAGTTCTGGAAAATGATGGAAACACTGGAAGCGCATGTAAAGGACGAAAACGCCCGCATGCAGGCGGTGTATGCTACCCTCAGCATTCAGGGGCTTACAAAAAATAAGCTCGTTGAAAGTGCTGCGCAGTACAAACAAATCATTGAAAAGGACAGAGCCGAGTTTGAAAAAGCAGCCAACGACAGAGCCGCTACGGAAGTAGATGGCCGTCATCAGCAGCTGAAAGACATGGAAAAGAAAATGGCCGATAACGCCGCCCTGATCCAGCAACTCACTAAGGAAATTACCGAAGCACAGGCTAAAACAGAACAGTTGAAGGCGCAAATGGCAGAACAGGAGGAAAAAATAGTTGCCAACCGCCAGGGCTACCAGGTGGCTTGTGAGGCTATGGTAAGAAAAATAAACACTGATATTCAAAAAATAGAAACATCGCTCTAAACGCTATGGAAACGCAAATCTTCCCTGCCAATGAATCTGGGCAGAAACTGAAATCTTACTGGAACAGACCGGGTGGAAAATTCGGAATCCTGATCGGAATAGGATTACTGGTGCTGATCGGATATTATGTAATCCCCATCCTGACTGCCGTAGTATGGAATACCCTGAATTTCGGTATCGCACTCGTATGCCTTGGCATTTTCCTGTACTGTGTTACACACCGTAAACTCCGTTTAAGTCTGTTTTACCTGTACGAATGGCTGATGAAAAAACTCGTGGGCCTCGTCATTGAACTGGACCCTTTCCTGATCGCAGAAGATTACATCGGCGACATGGAAGAACAACGGGAAAAACTGTACAATCAATCAGTAGAGGTAGACGCACAGAAAGAAAAGATTGACCTCAAAATCAGCGAAAAGGAAAAGGAAATGACCCAATTGCTGACCCGTGCCAAAGCTGCGCAGAACAATAACATGCTGCCGGAACTGGGTAACGCTACCCGCCAGATCGCGCGTGTAAAGGAATACATCGCACAGCTGACGCCAATACGCGATAACCTCGCCCGCATCGGTGACTACCTCACCAAAGTACATAAGAACAGCGGTTACATGATTGAAGATGCCCGCAATGAACTGGAATTGAAAAGAGACCTTTACAAGTCTGTCACCTCCGGTAACAAAGCGTTGTCATCTGCACTCAAAATTTTCAACGGAGATCCGGAAAAGAAACTGATGGTAGAACAGTCGATGGAATTCCTGAAAGAGGATATTGCCACCAAACTGGCCAGCATGAAAAAGGCCATCAATTATTCTACGGATTTTATGCGCTCTATAGACCTGGATAATGCCACCTATGAGCTGCAGGGCCTGAAAATGCTGGAATCTTATGATCCTGATAAAACATTCAAACTGGACATACAGAAATGGGAGCCTTCCCGTGAACCCCAGCAACCTGGTACGGTACGTACCGATAACTACAACGATCTGTTAAGCTAAACAAACATTAACCTCTAATAAACAAATATTACAACTATGGCTGTGAAAGTAAAACCTGGTGGAAAGGTGGTGGGCATCGTACTGTTGTTAGGTGCCATCTATGCAGGAAAAGTTTTATGGTGGGATAAACGCCCGAAAGAAGCCAAAGCGGCTACCGAAATTGGTAAAGTATCTTTGCCCGATGCAGCAGAAGCTTCCCTGAGCGGCAACGCAGTAAAATTACCGTTGCCTGAAAGTACAGAAGCATTAAATGGAGGTACCAAAATATCCTGGCGTGTAATGGCATGGAACTCCCAGTTTGCACTGATGTATGCCAACGGTGGCGCCAATACCACCAAAGGCTCCCTGATCGATAAAGCAAAATTGCAGCTGCAATTGGTACGCCAGGACGACTGTAATAAATCCCTGGCCGACATGGTGAAGTTTGCACAGGACTATAAAAAGAACCCTAATACCACTGGTATATTCGCTTCCTTTATGGGAGATGGTATGCCGGCATTCTTCGCCGCACTGGCTAAAGAACTGGAGCCTCTTGGCCCGGACTATCAGCCTATTGCTTTCTACACCATGGGTAAAAGTTATGGTGAAGATAAACTGATGGGACCTGTAGAATGGAAAAGAGATCCCAAAAGCGCTCTTGGTAAAACAGTTGCAGGGGTACTGCGCGATGGTGATATCAATATCATGCTGAAATGGGCCGGTGATAACAATATTCCCGTAAATCCGGATGAAACTTCGTACGACCGCAATGCCATTAACATCATTGCTGCCAACGACTTCCTGGATGCCGGTGCAAAATATATTGCCGGTTACAAAGAAACCCGTAAACTGGTGATCGATGGTAAAAAGACCAGCAAAGATACCACAGTTGGTGTAGATGGCGTAGCCACCTGGACCCCGGGCGACGTAAACGTGGCGCAGAAAAAAGGCGGTCTGGTAAATATCGCATCTACCCGTGAGTACTCTTCCCAGATGCCGAACATTACTATCACCATCAAGAAATTTGCTTACGATCACCGTACAGATATCGAAAACCTGATCATTGCATTGGCACAGGCCGGCGACCAGGTACGTTCTTACAACGAAGCAAAAGCTTTTGCCGGCGATGTGTCTGCAAAAGTGTATAACGAACAGAATGGCGCCTACTGGCTGAAATACTATAACGGTGTGGAGGAAAAAGATGCGCAGGGCCTGAACATTCCTTTGGGCGGATCCATGGCATTTAACCTGACTGATGCCGCTAATACTTTCGGCATGGGTAAAGATGCGATTGACCGTTATAAAATTGTGTATGGTACTTTTGGGGAAATCCTGACCAGGATGTATCCTGAAATTATGCCTACTTACCCGGTATATAGCCAGGTAGTGGATAAATCCTTCCTTGCATCAGTAGTGGCTAATCACCCTGAGTTGCTGGAAGGTGCTGCGATCAAGGAAAAGTATGCCGAAAACATCACTTCAGAAGTGTCTTCCAAATCCTACCAGATACAGTTTGAAACAGGTAGTTCTGTGATCAAGGCCGGTTCCCATGCTGTATTGGATGAGATCCTGAAAAGTGCGGTAGTAGCAGAAGGACTGAAAGTAGGTGTTTATGGCCATACCGATAATGTAGGTAATCCAACCGCCAACGAAAAATTATCCAACGAACGTGCAGAAGCGGTAAAAAATTACCTCATTGGCAAAGGCCTGGCAGAAGCGCGTATCGAATCAAAAGGTTATGGCGATACCAAACCTATTGCGGATAACACTACCAACGATGGTCGCGCAAAGAACCGCCGCGTACAGATCGTATTAGGTCAGTAACTGTGATGAATATGATTATTTTGATGGTCCTGATGAACGAAAATTTAATTTGGTTATCAGGATCATCGAAATAATCATTTCAATCATTGTCTCCATTCCTTGACTGAAGCACTTTAAACGTGATAAAATCTTTTTTTGAACCGCTACGTGTACTTAACCGCAGAGCAATGTTATCGCTCATCATTGCGGAAGTAATTATCGCCTTGATATGCTGGCAACTCAGCGGTGGTGGCTTAATTCCAACGCCACTGAAAGTGTTGCAAACACTGGGCAAAATAATACAGGACCCTTCGTTTATCGATAACCTTTTTAGCAGCTTGGTGCTGACGATCAAAGGGATGTTCATCTCTATCGTTATAGCTTTGATCATCAGTTATTTGTCTATCGTTCCGTTTTTCAATCCTATTGCGCGTTTCGTTATCAAGTGCCGCTACCTCACCCTCACCGGTTTAACGTTCCTGTTCACCCTTTGGACACAGGACGGCCACGAACTGAAACTTAGTTTGCTGATCTTTGGTATCGTTCCATTCTTCGTTACGTCCCTGCTGTCTGTAATAGACGGCATTAACAAACAGGAATTCGAACTCTGTACCACATTGCGTATGAACAGCTGGAAAACGCTGTGGGAAGTCATTATAGTAGGACGGCTGGACCAGGTTTTTGAAGTAATGCGTCAGAACTTTGCTATTGCCTGGCTGATGATCACCTCCGTAGAAGGACTGAGCATGAGCGAAGGCGGCCTGGGGGTAATGCTCATCCGTGCCAACAAATATGTACAGCTGGATGTGGTATTTGGTACCCTGGTAATCATTTTTCTGCTGGGTATCTTCTTTGACTATATTCTCGGTAAATTCCGGGAATGGTTGTTTCCTTACACTAAACTTACGACCCGCTGATGAACGCAAACGTATATACGAAACATGCACCGTTACTAACAGCGGAGCATATTACACTGCAGTATGGTGAAAAAACGATTCTTCGTGATATCAATTTCACCATTCATGATATTCATCGCCCTGATATGCAGCAGGGACAGGTAGTTTCATTGATCGGACGAAGCGGTATCGGTAAAACCCAGTTGTTTAAGATACTGTCGGGCCTCATTCAACCCACGCAGGGAGTAGTGAAAATAGACAGCGACCAGCACTCTGTAAAAGCGGGCGAAGTAGGTATTGTACCACAGAATTATATTCTCTTCAATCACCGTACTATTTATCATAACCTGAAAATAGGTTTGGACAACGCCACCGTGAAGCTAACGGAGGATGAGAAAAAACGCATTATTGAAGATTATGCAGGCACTTTTCAGCTGACCGAACACCTGAAGAAGTACCCTGCACAGATCAGTGGCGGGCAACGGCAGCGTGTAAGCATTATTCAGCAGGTACTTACCGGTAACAAATTCATTTTGCTGGATGAGCCCTTTTCCGGATTGGACATTCTCATGATAGATAAGGTTATTCAGCTGCTGATAAAGGTGTCCACCCTCCATGAGGAAAATACCCTGATCATTGTAAGCCATGATATTGAAAATGCTGCCGCTATTTCCGATACCGTTTGGATATTGGCAAAAGAAGAAAATAAAGAGGGTGCTACCATTGTACAGGAATATGACCTGTGTAAAATGGGATTCGCCTGGCAGCCTGAAATCCGTAAAGAGCCCGGATTCCAGGAGCTGATCAGCACTATCAAAAAGCAACTATGATTTTTCTTGCCCAGGATTAACGGTGATTACGGTGATTTTCAGGATTGTATTTTTTTAATTTTATTAGATTCAAAAAGATTAGCGAAGACAAAAGCGGGTATTATATCCGTTTTTATCTTCGCTAATCTTTTTAAATCACTACAAAATACAATCCTGAAAATCATCGTAATCACCGTTAATCCTGGGCAAGAAAAATTCCGCTAAATGCTCTTTTCCCTACATTTGCATATTATGAAGAGAGTCATCGGTTTATTTTGTTTACTACCACAATTATTACAGGCGCAATCCATTCCGGTAAAGGACTACCCGAAGGGCTATTTCAGAAACCCGTTGAATGTTCCGATAGAGCTGGCCGGAAATTTTGGTGAGCTGAGGCCTAATCATTTCCATTCGGGAATGGATATCAAAACCCAGCAAAGGGAAAACCTGCCGGTGCATGCCGCGGCAGATGGTTATGTGAGCCGCATTGGCGTTTCCCATACGGGATTTGGAAATGTATTGTACATCACCCACCCTAATGGGTACACGACTGTATATGCGCATTTGAACAGTTTCTTTCCTGCGCTGCAGCAATATGTAAAGAAGCAACAGTACCAGGCCGAAAGCTGGGCAAGCGATCTGACCATTCCAGCCGGCATGTTTCCGGTAAAGAAGGGGGATTTTGTTGCCTGGAGCGGTAATACCGGAGGCTCTGCCGGCCCGCACCTCCACTTCGAAATAAGAAATACCCAATCGGAAAAGCCATTGAATCCATTGCTCTTTGGTTTTGATATTGCAGATACCCATGCCCCTGATGTGTACCGCATTGCGGTTTACGACAGGGAGAAGAGTGTGTATGAGCAACAACCTATCATGCTGCCCGTGAAAAAGGTGGGTGGCGAGTATGTTACCACGCAACCGGTTATTAAGATCAATGCTGCTAAAGTGGGACTCGGCGTCAGTGCAGTAGACCGTATGAATACCGGCAACATCTATGGCATATATGAGGTTACGCTTTACAAGGACGGGGAACCGGATATCGATTTTCAACTGGATAATATCGGCTATGAAGAAACCCGTTATCTCAATGCACATATAGATTATAAAGTAAAGAAAGGCGGTGGTCCTTACTACCAGTTGCTCTTTTCTTTACCGGGTAACCAGCTGGATATTTACCACGACCTGAAAGGCGATGGCACTATTGATCTGCAGGACGGTGCGGTACATGAGGCGAAGCTGCTGGTAAAAGATGCTTATGGCAATACTTCCACCGTAAAGCTGCATCTGCAACAGGGCGGACCGGAACCAGCGGAAAAAAGCTGTGCCAACACCATGTATCCTGACTCACGCAATATCTTCGAAAATAACCAGGTGGAGTTTTACCTGGATGAGCAAGCACTGTACGACAACATCTGTTTTAATTACCTCGAAACAGCGGCTGTTGGTACCAAAGCTTATTCCAACATTTATCACCTCCATAACGCATTGGTGCCGGTGCATGATTTCTTTGATGTGCGTTTGCGCGCTTCCAGGACTGTACCGGAAAATTTGCAATCTAAAATAGTAATGGTAAGGGAAGGACTCGGCAGCAGCGTTTCTGCTACCACCCTGGAAAACGGTTGGTATAAGGGTACTTTCCGCGACTTTGGTAACTTCCACCTGGAGGTGGATACCATAGCGCCCAAAGTAACACCGCTGGGTGCAAAGCAGGGCGCCAACCTGTCGAAGGCAGCGAAAATAGCTTTTGCCATGAATGATGCCAGCGGGATTAAAAGTTACCGGGCAGAGCTGGATGGCAAATGGCTGCTGTTTTCCCGTAAGAGTAATGTGCTTACTTATACTTTTGATGAACACTGCCAGCCGGGTACGCATCTCCTGGTGATGAAAGTAACAGATGTAGCCGGTAATGAAGGAACATACCGGTTATCTTTCAAACGCTGATCGTGTGTCAGCATGATTTGTAAAAAACATTTCAAACAGCTAAAATTTTTATATGAAAAACCTAAAAGAAGGTAGTAAGGCTCCTGTTTTTAAAGGACCTGATCAACATGGCAACGTTGTATCCCTGACCGATTTTAAGGGGAAACGCGTGGTGCTGTATTTTTATCCGAAAGATGATACACCAGGATGTACAGCCCAGGCCTGCAACCTGCGCGATAACTATGATGCCTTGTTGGAAAAGGGATATATAGTGGTAGGTGTAAGTACCGACAGCGAACAAAGCCACCAGAAGTTTATAAAAAAGTTCGATCTGCCATTTACCTTACTGGCAGATGAAAACAGGAAGATAGTGAACCAGTATGGTGTTTGGGGCGAGAAACAAATGATGGGACGCGTATATGACGGTATACATCGTACTACCTTTCTCATCGATGAAAAAGGTGTGATTGCACATATCATTAAAAAACCTGACACAAAAAATCATACAGAAGAAATCCTGGCGCTTTGGGAATAACCAGCGGATATTGTCTTGCTCAGGATTAAACTGATTAAGATGATCAGCAGGATTTTTTATTACTGATAATAAGATTAAAAAAGATTAGCGAAGATAAAAGCGGGTATCCGCTTTCGTCTTCGCTAATCTTTTTATAATCAAAAAGTAAAATCCGGTTGATCATCTTAATCAGTTTAATCCTGAGTAAGACAAAATTCCCATTATCTCTTCTGGCGCTGTTTCTTGAACAGGTTACCAGTTTTAAACTTATTACCTTCAGGGCTACCTACACGATCCATTGCACAACGGAAACCAACAGTGTTAGTGGCCATGTCTTCCTGCATGTAACGGCGTGTACCTGGTGAAAGCCAGTAAGCACGGTCGTTCCAGCTACCACCCTTGATCACGTGTGATTTATCGTTGATCAGTGTGGTTACGCCATAACCATATTCCACCTGTGAAAGAGAGTCACCATCCAGGTAGTTGATCACATCACCTTTCTGGTAGTTAAGGCGGTTCGCACTTTCTTCATCGGTTACGTCACGCATTTTCAGGTGACCGAGACTGTCTTTTTCGAACTCTTTATTTTCATTCTGGTAAACAGTCTGGAATTTATTACCACGGAAGTAGTTGAAGTCTTCACCATCGATCGGGTTCAGTGGTCTGTAAACGTCCAGTACCCACTCAGCTACGTTGCCGGACATGTTGTAGATGCCGAAGGTATTAGGGTAGAAGGAGCGGATAGGACCAGGGATGGAAGCACGGTCATTCAAACCGCCGGCCACACCCATGTTATCACCGGAACCACGCTTGAAGTTGGCCAGGAACTGACCCTGCATGGTACCACGGCGGATATCACGCAGTCCGCTGGTGTTAGTACCCCAGGAGTATACCTGTTTGTTCATGATCAGCTCTTCCCCGTGTTTGCCTTCTTTTTTGGAAGGACCAGGGTTTTGACCGATATATCCCAGCGCGGCATATTCCCATTCAGCTTCTGTAGGAAGGCGGTAGTTGGGTAACATTACGCCGTCTTCAAAAGCAGCGTTACGCGGTGTTCCGTCTGCATTTTTAAATTGATCCTTGGCACTTTTACTCATTTTGCCGGGAGTACCTTCGTACAAACCTGCGGTGTAAGATTTGGTGTCAAAGGTGTTGTCGTCTGACTGGTTACCAACGTCTGCTTTAGACAGCAGCCCTTTGTCCATCAGCAACTTTTCGTTCACGCGGTTGGAACGCCATTTACAATAGTCGGTTGCCTGTTTCCAGGTAACACCCACCACCGGGTAGTCGTTGTAGGCCGGGTGACGGAAATAGTATTCTACCAGTGGCTCGTTATAGGCCAGTTCACTACGCCATACCAGGGTATCGGGCAGTGCATTGCGGTAAACATCCGGGAAGGACTCGCCATAAACGCGGTTCAACCAGTAAAGATATTCACGATAATGTACGTTGGCTACTTCAGATTCATCAATGTAGAAAGAAGAAACAGTAATACGACGTGGAATATTATTCCAGTCGCCCATTACATCCTGCTCCGTGGCGCCCATGGCAAAGGTACCGCCTTGTACAAAAACAAGTCCCGGCCCCGTTTGCTGGGCTACATTTTTAGCTACGCTGAAACCGCCCATTTTCTGGTCGTTGTAGTTCCAGCCCGTAGCGGAAGAAGATGTCTTCTTCTTACCGAAAAGTCCCCCGCCGTCTTTATGACAGGCGCTCATGGATAGCATTACGCTGGTACCTACGAGCAATGATAAAGAGGTTAATCTACGCATGCGATACAGCTTTAGTCTAGTATATTTACAGTAAACGCAAATGTACTCTTTTTTATTTTATGGCGAAAAAAATTAATTTGTAATTTGCTGCCAATCGTCCCCGCTGACAAAGGCTCTCCTATATCAACCGGTCGAAAAACTGCGATTAAGATAATGAAACTCAATTATATTTTTATAGGGATCATGCTGGTTTTCTTTTTAAAGAAACAGGAAGTGTATGCCCAAAGCAGTCTTCGGCAATATAAAAAACATTCCATCCTGGCTGCCGGCGCCTGGTATAAACTGGCTGTTGCCGCCCCCGGGGTCTATAAAATAGATGTGGCCTTCCTGAAAAGTATGGGTATCGGTACACAACAATTAAAGACCGCCGCCATTCGCATTTTTGGTACCGGTGGCCGTATGCTGGGAGAGCCGAATAATACCCCCCGGTATGATGATTTACCGGAACTGGCCTTGCAGGCATCAGATGGAGGGGATGGTTACCTGGATGGGAGTGACTACCTTCTTTTTTATGCCCCAGGGCCTGATGGCTGGCAATTTAACCCATCCTCCGGTACATTTAACCATCAGCACCACCTCTATGCAGATAAGGCCTGGTATTATTTAACGGTAGGAGGAGAAGGACTTCGGATCCAGACAGATACCAATCCTCCGGCAACGGGGATACCTGAATACGCTTTCGACTATCACACGTTTTATGAACGCGATAGTATCAACTTCCTCAACAGCGGTAAACAATGGTGGGGACAGGAATTCAGCCAGGTAGTGGGATTGTCGCGCAGTTATCGGTTTACACTGCCTGCGGCGCCTGCCGGCCCGGTGAAGGTAAATATGCGGGTGGCAGCCCGCAGCAGTGGCGGATGCAACTTTAACGTCGCTATCAATAATGTAGCTGCCATCAGCAATTTATACCTGCTGCCGGTAACAGATAATATATTTGAAGGCGTGGCTACCGCTGCTACCGGCAGCGGTACTGCCAATACCGCCCGGACGGAGCTGGAAGCATCCGTGGTTTTTTCTCCCAATAATATCAATGACAAGGGCTGGCTGGATTACCTGGAAGTACAGGCACGCTGTGCGCTGGTAATGCCGGCAGCCGGCGTACTGGATTTTCGCAGCGCCCTTCACGCCGGCAGCGGACAAAACAGCCGCTTTGCCCTGCATAACGCCGATGTGCAAACGAAGATCTGGGATGTTACAGATCCGCTGAAACCAATATCGGTAATATCCCGGCAGGAGGGCGACTCACTATTGTTTACCGGGGAAAACGACCGGCTGCACGAATATGTGGCCTTCCGGGATGGAGCGGCATTATTGCCCGTTTTTGAAGAACAGGTACCTAACCAGGACCTGCACGGCAACGGGGCGGCGGATATGATTATTATTACCACTCCTGCGCTGCAGGGACCTGCAGAAAGGCTGGCGGCGATGCATCGTGCAATGGACCAGCTTTCCGTACAGGTTACTACCGTTGACCAGGTGTATAACGAATTTGCTTCCGGTTCTCCAGAACCGGGCGCCATCCGCGACTACGTGAAAATGTTCTATGACCGGCGGCCAGCGCCCCGTTACCTGTTGTTGTTCGGGGCCGCCTCCTACGATTACCGGCAACGCATAAAGAACAATACCAACGATGTTCCGTCGTGGCAAAGTGAGGCCTCGCTGGATGCCATCCGTTCCTACGTATCGGACGACTATTTCGGTATCCTGAAAGATGGAGGGGATATCACCCAAACCGGAGTGCCTGACCTGCTGGATATTGGTATAGGACGTATCCCTGCGCGTAACGCGAGCGAAGCTAATCTAGCGGTAGATAAGATAATCCGTTACCGGCAACCGGCAGGCTTTGGCCCCTGGCGTAATCAGGTGGCGCTGCTGGCCGATGATGAAGACAGTAATCTGCATTTTAAGGATGCCGAAAAGATGGGCGCTATCCTCACGGCTGCTGCCCCGGTAGTGAATACCGAAAAAATATACCTGGATGCTTATCCCCAGGAGGCAGGCGCCGGAGGCGCCACATACCCGCAGGTAAACAAAGCTATTGCGAACAGGATTAACAGGGGAACGCTGATACTGAACTATGCAGGACATGGCAGCAGTTCCCGCCTGGCCGCAGAAAATATCATGGATGGCAATAGTATTAAGGATTGGCATAACGACGATAAGCTGCCGCTGTTTATTACTGCCACCTGCGATTTCGCACCATATGATGATCCGGGTATCACTTCCCTTGGTCATAAAATACTGTTGCAGCAAAGTGGTGGGGCTATTGCGCTGATGACAACCACCCGGGCGGTTTTTGCAGCATCGAACCAGTTGATGAATGCAAATTACCTGAAAGTGGCTTTTACCCCCGGCGCCGATGGCCGCATGCCCGCATTGGGAACTGCTGCCATGCTGGCAAAAAATGCGACCTACAGCGGCTCGGCAGATGCAATAAATAATCGCAAGTTCCAATTGTTGGGCGACCCGGCACTGACACTGGCGTTTCCAACCTATAAAGTGGTAACAGACTCCATCAACGGAAAGGAGGTAGCGGGTACAGATACGGTAAAAGGCCTGGGACAATACACTATCAAAGGACATATTACAGATGCCCGGGGCAATGCAGTAACAGACTATAATGGGATGCTCTATACGACAGTGTTTGATCAGGCTTCCCTACAAAAAACCAGGGGTAATGACGCCGGCAGTGAAGTAGCTGCCTACCCCGTGCAGCGTAATGTACTCTTTCAGGGAACCCAAACCGTGGCCAATGGCCGGTTTTCAGTTACATTCGTTGCACCGCAGGATATTCGCGAAGGAAATGGGAAGGGCAAGGTTAGCTATTATACCAGCAACGATCAGCTGGATGGTAACGGTTATTTTGATAATTTTGCGACCGGTGGCATAATAACAGGACCTGCTGCGGATGCAACCGGTCCCGCAATAACTGCCTGGTTGGATAACCGGCAGTTCAGAAACGGGGATATCACTGGCCCGGACCCTTTGCTCATCATTGACATGGCAGACAGCAGTGGAATCAATATTTCCGGGAACAATGATCGTCATAGTATAACAGCGCTGCTGGATAGTGCAGAATATATTGTATTAAATGATTACTTTGAGGCAGCTTTGAACAGTTATAAGAAAGGAAGTATACTGTTTCCACTAAGTGGGCTGTCGACAGGAGAGCATAGGATTACCATCAAAGCCTGGGATTCCTATAATAATTTTACTACGACGACCATTTATTTTAAAGTAACTGAACAGGGGGCGCTTTCTGTAGAAGAGGTAAGGAATTATCCGAATCCTTTCCGGGATGTAACACGTTTTACTTTCCTCCATAATCAACAGGGGGAAGAACTACAGCTTACATTACAGGTATTTACAGTGGCAGGAAGTCTGGTGAAAACCCTGCATAGCACAATAATTTCCACAGCGGGCCGTTATGATGGCATGCCTTGGGATGGCCGTGATGATTCGGGAGCAAAGCTATCCTCTGGACTGTACCTTTACAGGTTAACCATCAGAACCACTAAAAAAACGAAGATAATGGGCGGTAAGCTGGTGTTATTATAGCCTATGCAAGGAAAATAGTTTAACCATTATCCCAATTAAACCCCTTTCAGCGTTATATTATAAATAAGATTATTTTTACATCCTTATCAAATACAAAATCTGCATGATCCGAAAGGTAACAATGGGCCTCGTGTTCATTTACGGTACTTTCATAAGTTTAAGAACCTCAGCACAAATCTCCTCTGGGCAGTTAGATGGCCGTTCAATACCCATCAACACGGCTGTACCTTTCCTGAGAATTACACCGGATGCGCGCAGCGGAGCTATGGGAGATGTGGGAGTTGCCATTTCTCCGGATGCTTATTCTATTTATAATAACCTGTCAAAGCTGCCATTTGCTGAAAAGAATGCAGGCCTGGCAGTGACTTATACCCCCTGGTTAAAAGAACTGGTGAACGACGTTTTCCTGGCCAGTCTTACAGGTTATACCAAACTGGATGAGCAACAGGCGGTTTCCGCTTCCCTGCGTTATTTTTCTTTAGGAACGGTTACTTTCACCGATTACGCGGGCACGGTATTGCAGGACTTCCATCCAAGGGAGTTTGCAGTGGACGCAGGATATGCCCGTAAGCTGTCTGATCATTTCTCGATTGGCCTAACCGGGCATTTCATTTACTCCAACCTGGCCAGCGGGCAAACAGTGGGTGGCGGAAGTGCCCCCATCAAGGCAGGTAAAGCTTTTGCAGTAGATCTGTCCGGATTTTACACAAAAGACTTTGAAAAAGATGACGGCCTTGTGAACAAACTGAGTATCGGAGCGGCTATTTCTAACATAGGTACCAAAATTTCTTATGTAAGCTCGGCCCAGGATAAGGATTTCCTGCCTACCAATCTGGGTATCGGTACTGCCTATACATTGGCGTTGGATGAAACCAACCAGCTTACCTTTGCCCTGGATATCAATAAATTATTGGTGCCAACACCTGACTCTGCCGGAAAATACAGGACAAAGAGCTCACTGGAAGGGATGTTTAGCTCTTTTGGGGATGCCCCGGGTGGGTTTAAAGAAGAGTTGCAGGAGCTGATGTATTCAGTTGGCATGGAATACTGGTACAATCAACAGTTTGCAGTAAGGGCCGGTTATTTCAACGAGAACAAATACAAAGGAAACCGCAAATATTTTACTGCCGGTATTGGGGTGAAGTATGATGTTTTTGGTTTGAACTTTTCGTACCTGGTGCCTTCCGGTTCAGGTATCCAGCGTAACCCGTTATCAAACACATTGAGGTTTACACTGACTTTTGACCTGGGCTCCAGGGATGAAGATAGCCGTACGGGTTGGTAATGAACAATTTGCCATTTATTTTACAAAATAATTAACTGGTTAAACGGTTGAATCCCTCCGCTAAACGGGGGGATTTTTATATTTATTGCCTTACCTTGCGGATTGGCAAAATGATTAAAATATTATAAACATGAGCAGGATACGTATTGGACTGGGGGTAGATTTTCATCAGCTGGTAGAAGGCCGGGAATTTTGGCTGGGCGGGGTGCTGGTACCTCATCATAAAGGAGCGTTGGGACATAGTGATGCTGATGTGTTGTTACATGCAATCTGTGATGCAATGCTGGGTGCGCTCTCATTGGGTGATATCGGTGTGCATTTCCCTGACACAGACAATACCTATAAGAACATCGACAGCAAAATATTGCTGGCCCGTTGTGCGCAGCTGATCGGTGAAAAAGGGTACCAGGTGGTAAATGTGGACAGCACGCTTTGTTTGCAGGCGCCTAAAATCAAGCCATACGTAACCGCTATGCAGGTTGTAATTGCCGAAACCCTGCATATCAGCGTGGAAGATGTATCAGTTAAAGCCACCACCACCGAAAAATTAGGCTTTGTAGGCCGTGAAGAAGGTGTAACGGCGCATGCGGTTGTATTGCTGGAGCATATCACGCAATAGAATTACGGAATTACGAATTTACCCGGAGATTGCCTCGTAATTCATAATTCGTAATTCGTAATTCCATAATTCGTAATTATTTTAAAATATCTTTGTTCAATGGCGGATATTATAGTGAAAATCATCAATAAGTCTGGTAACGAATTACCGGCCTATGCAACGGCGGATGCGGCAGGAATGGATCTCCGCGCACATTTGGAAACAGCAGTTACACTGCAGTCATTGGAAAGAATGCTGATCCCTACCGGTTTGTTTATGGAATTACCGGCAGGATACGAAGCACAGGTTCGCCCGCGTAGCGGCCTGGCTATCAAACAAGGTCTTACCCTGCTGAACACACCCGGCACGATTGATGCGGACTACCGCGGGGAGATCAAAATTATAATCATCAATTTATCTAACGAACCGCAAACCATTCAACCAGGTGACCGTATTGCCCAGATGGTCATCGCGCCTTTTGTTCAGGCTGTCATAGAGCCGGTAACCGTGCTAACTGATACAGTAAGAGGCGCAGGTGGTTTTGGACATACCGGTAAATCCTGATAAATGCGGATATACTTCACCGTTATAGGGCTGGCTGGTATTTTATTAATGGGGGCGTGTAGTGGTGCCAGGAAATCTGCGTCACATAATAAAGCCAACGTTAAAACGGCCGCCGTGTTGGCACAGCGGGCGGATAGCCTGTTTTTTGCCGCTCAGCGTTCTAAAATGCTGGGTGACTATCGTACGGCTATTACCCAGTATGCAGACTATCTGCGGTTGAATAAAAATAATGCAACAGTTAACTATGAACTGGCCCGCCTGTTCATGGAAGAACAAAATGCGGGCAACGCCCTCATTTTTGCGCGTCGCGCTGCTGCACTGGACTCGCAGAATCATTGGTTTCAGGTAACGCTGGCCGATGCCTATGCCGTGAATGAGAAATTTGACAGCGCGGCTTATGTTTTCGACGGGCTGACCAAACGTTTTCCCGATAACGAAGATTATCTCTATAACAAAGGGGTGTTACTGGCGAAAGCCAATAAACCTGCATCTGCACTGGCAGCTTTTAACCAGCTGGAGAATAAAGTAGGGGTGGTGGAAGAACTCATCTACCAGAAACAAAAACTGTTGCTGAAAATGAGCATGGTGGATGAGGCAGCAGCGGAAATAAAAAAGCTTATTAACCATGAGCCGCAGGAGATCCGCTACTATTACCTGTTGGCGGAAGTATATGATGCTAACGACCGGGTGGCGGATGCCGCCGAAGTATACCATACCATCCTGTCAAAGGATCCGAATAACCCGAGGGCATTGATTGCTTTAGCATCTTATGCAAAGAAAAATAATGACACTAAAACCTACTGGTCCAATCTTACCAAAGCATTTGCCAATCCGGGTTACAGCATCGATGAAAAAGTGGCGTACGTGTATCCTTACCTGCAAATGATGAATATGGATACCAGCAAGCTGGAAGAAGGACTGCAGCTGACCTCACTGATTATAAAAGCACATCCCAAAGATGCCAAAGCCTATGCGCTGCGTGGCGATATGTTTTCACAGGCTGATATGCTCGATAGTGCGGAAGCCAGCTATAAGAAAGCCCTGAACCTCGATGATACCCGTTTTTCGGTATGGTACCAGCTGATGTGGATTTATTCCCGCAAGGAAGATCCTACCGCTTTGCTGACACTCAGCAACAATGTAACCAGTAAGTTCCCCAAAGAGTTTATGGGCTACTATTTTAAAGGAGTGGCCAGTTTCCTTTTACAGCAATATCCTAATGCCATTAATTCGTTGAACGCGGCACTGGAAATAGGTAATGGAGAGAAGAAATTTCTCGGCGATATCTATTCACTCCTGGGCGATGCCTATCATGCTACCGGTCAGCACCGGCAGTCAGACAGCAGCTACGAAAAAGCGTTGGTGCTCCGTCCCAAAGATGCGCTGATCATGAACAATTACAGCTACTACCTGTCTTTACGCGGTGAGAACCTGGAAAGAGCGGCTGAAATGTCAAAACAGTCCCTGGAAATAGAACCGGAAAGTCCTACGTACATGGATACCTACGCCTGGATCCTTTTCCGTCAGGAAAAGTTTGCAGAAGCAAAACAGTGGATAGAAAAAGCATTACAGTACCCTGAAGCGCAGAAGAATCCGAATGTATTGGAACATTACGGGGATATCCTGTTTAATCTGAAAGAAGTAACAAAAGCAGTAGAATACTGGCAGATGGCCAAAGACAAAGGAGCTTCCTCTGTAGACCTCGTCCGTAAGATCGCTGAAAAAAGATATATTCAATAAGCTTTTAGCTATAAGTTCATCGCTCAATGAAGAGAAAAACCATAGTCACACTTTTAATAGCAACGATCGGCCTGGGTATGGTGGCCTGCCGCCATCCCAAAAAACTGGCCCGTAGCTCCTTTCCGGCTGCAGATACCAGTAAACTACCGGTGGTGAAAGACAGTTCATCCAATGAGGAACTGGCCCGCTTTACCGCCGATATGCTGAAGGGAATACATGCTAATCATATCGATTTTGCCACTTTTTCCGGCAAAATGAAGCTGGCATTTGAAACAGATAAAAAGAGTCATAATAACCTGAATGCTACTTTCCGTATAAAAAAAGATAGTATCATCTGGGTATCTATATCGGCGCCATTGGTAGATGAAGTAGTGAGAGCCGTTATTACGCCGGATAGCCTTAAAATGTATAATCGCCTGGACAAACAATTATTCCTTCGGAGGATGGCAGATGCAGAAGAGTTGCTGGGAATACCATTCGACTTCCAAACCCTGCAGGATATGCTGATCGGTAACCCGGTGTATCTGACAGATTCAGTGTACCAGGTGGTAAAAACACCATCCATTATTTCTTTTAGTTGTGATCATGCAAAGTTTGTGAGTCTTTTTAACGTGTTTGCTGATGATTATGGATTACAACAAAGCAAGGTGATGGATAAGGATAGCAGTAATGCCATAAAACGCTCCTGCGAGCTGACCTATGGTGATTATACCAAAGTAGCAGGACGTAAATTCCCTACCACCCGCCGCATCTATGTGGAAGAGAAAAATGTTACCAAAGTAGCGCTGGATTTTACACGCTATGATTTTGACATCCCGCTCAGCTTTCCGTTCAATATGCCTTCCAGCTATAAACGAATGTAAAATGACAACCGGGTAAATGTCATCTCCATTAAACTAATAAACGTTGTATATTTATTTAATTTGCAGTTACTAAAATCAGTCATGTTGTATTTGAAGAAGATTATCCCGTTTATGTTGATGCTATGGTTAATGCCAGCCATGTTGGTTGCCCAGAATAACGGGCAGCAGCAGCAATCGCGGGAGGAACTGGAGCGAAGAAAAAAAGAGCTGCAAAGAGAAATAGATGAGGCAAACGAACAACTGAAGGAAACCAAGAAATCAACAAGGGAAAGCCTGGGGCAACTACGTGCCCTGCGTGATAAAATCACGCTGCGTTCCCGGCTGATCAATAATATCAACGAAGAAATCAATTTTATTAACGGTGATATTAACGCCGCCTACCGGGATGTAAAAACTCTGCAGAAAGACCTGGATACGCTTAAAGCGCAATATGCGCTCCTGGTAGTGTATGCCTATAAGAACCGTTCTTCTTATGATATGCTCAACTTTGTGTTTTCTGCACAAAGTTTTAATGATGCGGTAAAACGCTTTCAATATTTAAAGCAATACCGCGAATACCGCCGCCGGCAGGCAGATAATATTGTGACCACACAGGATCAGCTGAACCGGAAAATTCAGAACCTGGAATCACAGCGGGTAAAACGTTCTGATGCACTTAAAACCGAGCAGGATCAGAGAAGCACCCTGGAAGTGGATAAGAAGGAGAAGGATGAGGTGTTAAGCAAACTGAAAGGCCGTGAAAAAGAACTGGTGGCAGATATCAACCAGCGTAATAAAGATGCTCAGAAAGTACAGGCAGCCATCAGGGCGGTAATCCGTAAAGAAATTGAAGATGCCCGTCGGAAGGCCATCGAAGAAGAAACTGCCCGCCGTAAAGCATTGGAAGAAAAACGCAGACGCGAAGAAGAAGCCCGTAAGGCCGCGGCGCTTGCTGCCGCTGAAAAAGCCAAAGCTGCCGCCGCTGCTGCTGCAAATAATAATAACACTGCTAATAATACGCCCGCGCCGGCAACACCTGCGCCGGCTCCTCCGGTAAAAACACCTGAGCCAACACCCGAGCCAGAAAAGGCTACAGCCCGTACAGAGAACGTACTGGAAGCCACCCCGGAAGCGCTGGCATTGTCGGAAAGTTTTGAGGCCAACCGCGGAAAACTGCCATGGCCGGTGGACGCAGGTAATATCATCGAACATTTTGGTATCCATCAGCACGCAGTTATGGAGCATATCCAGGTGCCTTCCGATGGTATTGTGATTGCCACCAATAAAGGAGGTGCAGTGAAATCTATCTTCGATGGTGAAGTGAAATCAGTAGTCGTAATGCCCGGGTCAGGATATGTAATTATTATTCGTCATGGACAATACTTCACTACTTATGTACGTTTGCAAACTACCCGGGTGAAGAAGGGAGATAATGTGAAAACCGGGCAGGTAATAGGTACTGCCAGCACCAACGATATTGAAAACACCGGTGAGGTGGAACTGCAGATCTGGAAAGGTATTACCAAACAGAATCCCGAGCAGTGGATCCGGAGACGATAATTTATAAAGCTGAAGGCTGAAGGCATAAAGCAAAAAGCTATTAAAGCGGATGATAGCTGACATGATGTAATCATCCGCTTTAATAGCTTTTTGCTTTATGTCTTCGGCCTTTGGCGGGCTTACTAACCAAATGCATTTTTTTTGAGAAAGTTGATCCCTCTTTTGATGGCGCTATGGCTATTGCCTGCACTGTTGTATGCACAGCGGGGCAATAAATCTTCGCGCGCGGCACTGGAAAACCGCAAACAAATGCTGTTAAAGGAAATTGAAGAAGCAACCAGGACCCTGCAGCAAACCAAGAAATCGACCCGCCAGAACCTCAGCCTGCAACGGGAATTGCAGGCAAAGATTGCCAGTCGCAATGCCCAGATCGTAAGTATTAATAAAGAAATCAGCGTCATAGAAGGAGACATCAGTCACACTAACGACAACGTACAAACGTTGGAGAAGGAAGTAGATTCTCTGAGGGCCCGGTATGCACAGTTAGTGGTATACGCCTATAAAACGAGGGACTCTTATGATGTGCTGAGTTTCTTTTTTTCGTCGACCAGCTTTAACGATGCCATCCGTCGTTATCAATACCTGCAGCAATACCGGGAAAACAGGCGGAAACAGGCCGAAAATTTATTGTCGACCAAAGCGCTGCTGGGCCAGAAACTGGTAGCATTACAGGAACAGCGTGCAGAAAAGGCGGGAGCATTATATACCGAACAACGGCAGCGCGGAACGCTGATAGCAGATAAAAAAGAAACAGATCAAACTATTGCGCAGCTGAAAGACCAGGAGCAGGAGTTACAGCAGCGTATCAATAAAAGCAAGGCCGAAGCCAGGCAGGTAGATCAGGCCATCCAGGAGGCTATCCGCCGGGAAATAGCTGCTGCCCAGAAGAAGGCGGCAGCACAGGCCCTGGCCCGGAAAAAGGCCGCAGACGCCAAACGCCGGGAACTGGCAGCCGCCCGCAGGAAGGCCGCCCTGGAGGCCGCGAGGAAAGCGCATAAAAAGCCTCCTGCAAAACCAGTGGAGGAAGAGAAAGAAGAAGATGATGCGCCGGTGGCGAAAGCTTCCAGCGAAGACGTATTGGTGGCTACTCCGGAAGCATTATCGCTGTCGCGCGATTTTGAATCCAACCGTGGCCGGTTGCCATGGCCGGTAGATGCGGGCAGGATTACCGGCCATTTCGGCGCCGGAAGAGTAGGCAAAATCGAAGTGGATCATAATGGCGTTATCATAGCTACTGCCAGAGGCGCCGCCGTGAAAGCCATTTTCGATGGGGAAGTTATTATGGTGTTTATGGTACCAGGCGCAGGGTATATGGTTACCCTACGCCATGGAAAATATTTTACCAACTATGTGAGATTACTGGATATACGCGTCAGCAAAGGCGCTGCCGTGAAACGTGGTCAAACATTAGGGGTAGCTGCTTCCGGAGCAGGTAGTAATGCTGGTGAAATAGAATTACAGATCTACCGGAATATGGTGAAACAGAATCCTGAAAGATGGATCCGCGCCCGTTAAAGCAACTGTACCTGTTTGAGTAATACTTCTTCATATAAAGCCTCGTATTGAGGAATGATATTGTCGATATGGAAACGTTGCGCCTGTTCCCACGCGCCTTTCCGTATCTGTGCCAGCAGTGTTTCATCTTTCAGCAACCGGATGGCCTGTTCAGCCATACCTGCTACATCGCCCACATTGCTCATAAAGCCGGTTTGACCAGGTATATTGATTTCAGGTAAACCTCCTGCATTGGAAGATATTACCGGTACCTGCGCCGCCATTGCTTCCAGTGCGGCCAAACCAAAACTCTCGTATTCTGATGGCAGCAAAAACAGGTCGCTGATAGACATTACATCTTCCAGTTGCTCCTGCTTACCCACAAATCTTACATCTTCACAAATGCCCAATTCCCGGCAAAGGCATTCGATAGAAGGCCTGTCCGGACCATCGCCAACCAGCAACAACTTGGCAGGGAGCTCCTTGCGTACTGCTGCAAACACCTTCACTACATCAGGTACACGTTTCACCTTACGGAAGTTGGAAACGTGGAGCAGGATCTTTTCTCCGTTGGGAGCAATGGCCTGTCTGAAGTGAGGGAGGTCCCGGCGACTGAAGCGCTGTGTATCCACAAAGTTGTAGATCACAGATATATCTTTTTCTATCGGGAAGGATTTATAAGTTTCATCCCGCAGGTTTTCAGATACAGCAGTGATAGCGTCTGATTCATTGATGGAAAAGGTAACTACCGGTTCGTAGGTTTTATCCTTACCAACCAGGGTGATATCAGTACCGTGTAATGTGGTAATAAAGGGAACGGTTCTGCCATGTTTTTTCACAATCTGCTTGGCCATATATGCAGTAGATGCATGCGGGATAGCGTAGTGCACATGTAATAGGTCCAGTTTCTGGTTAATGATCACATCCACCATGGTGCTGCTGAGGGCCGACTCATAAGGAGGGAAATCAAAAAGCGGATATGTTGGAACCTGTACTTCGTGATAATATATATTAGCGTGAAACGCGTTAAGCCTTACCGGCTGTTGATATGTAATAAAGTGGACCATATGGCCTTTGTCTGCCAGGGCCTTGCCCAGTTCAGTGGCCAGTACCCCGCTACCACCGTAGGTAGGGTAACATACTATTCCTATGCGCATGAGTTCTTTTTTTGCATTCTGCAAAGGTACTAAAAAGCAGAAAGGTTAAAGCATATAACAAAAAGCCGCCAGCCAGGGGAGGTAACACGAACGAATATATATTTTATACATATTACTGCCTGGGCGTCTGTATGTCGTCTGCTGCTCCCTGCTTTTTGCTTTATGCTTTCTCCCTTCGGCTTTTTTAGTAGTTTTAACCATAAATTAACCTGCTTCATGAAAAAGTTTATAGTGCCAATTTTAGTAGCCTGTTCGCTGCCGGCCTTCGCAGTGGCGCAGGAGGGGGATTCTGCAACACTGAGAAAATTAGCTGACGAAGTATTAACCCATAGTACCGCTTATGAGAACCTGCGCGTACTGACCAAACAAATCGGCGGTCGCCTGGCGGGGTCACCGCAAATGCCGAAGGCTGAGCAATGGGGGGTAAAAGCCCTGAAAGCTGCCGGAGCAGACACGGTATACCTGCAGGAGTGTATGGTGCCGCACTGGGTAAGAGGAGCCAAGGAAGAAGCCCGTATTATCTCTAAACGTCGTGATTTCATACCACCTTTAAATATCCTCGCGCTGGGCAACTCTGTAGGGAGCGGTCCCGATGGCGTAACCGCGGAGGTATTGGAAGTAGCTTCTTTTGATGAACTGGAAGCAAAGAAAGACCAGGTAAAAGGAAAGATCGTTTTTTATAATCATCGCTTTATTCCTACCAATATAAAAACTTTTCATTCATACGGCGAAGCCGTGATGTATCGCGGTCAGGGCGCCAGCAGGGCTGCCAAATATGGCGCGGTGGCAGTGATCGTGCGCTCTATGTCGCATGGCGCCAATAACTTCCCGCATACCGGCGCTATGCGGTACGACAGTGCTTACCCCCTGATACCGGCGGTGGCCATCGGTCTGGAAGATGCGGATCGCCTGAGCCTCCGGATCAAAGATGATACAGATGCCAAGGTATTTCTGCGCACCAATTGTGAAATGAAGAAAGATACTATTGGCTATAATGTGATCGGGGAGCTGAGAGGCAGTAAGTACCCCGACCAGTACATAACAGTAGGTGGTCATCTCGATTCCTGGGACGTGGCAGAAGGCGCGCATGATGACGGCGCTGGTTGCGTACAATCTATTGAGGTGTTACGCTCTTTTAAAGCACAGGGAATCAGACCGGCGCATACGCTGAGAGTGGTATTGTTTGCCAATGAAGAAAACGGCACGCGTGGAGGTACCCAATACGCAGCTGTAGCCAAAGCCCGGAACGAAAAACACATTTTCGCCCTGGAAAGTGATGCCGGCGGGTTCACCCCCCGCGGTTTTTCCACTACCGTGCCCGCTGCAATGAAAGCAAAGATCGTAAGCTGGAAACCGTTGTTTGAACCTTATGGCATCAATGATTTCGAAGAGCCGGGAGGCGGAACAGATGTAGGACAATTGAATGCCGCCATTGGTACGCCTATGGCTGAACTTTATCCTGATTCACAGCGTTATTTTGACATTCACCATGCAGCCAATGATGTTTTTGAAGCAGTGAATAAAAGAGAATTAGAATTGGGTGCTTTTGGTATGGCAGGTTTGATTTATCTTGTAGATCTGAATTTCTGATTAACTATCACTAAAAGATCCTTATGGGTAAGTTTGTCTTTATCGTTGTAAGTATTATCATACTGGTACTGGGAGGCATATTCTTCTACAAATATTATTTTGTTTTTGGACAGGGTGTAAAGGCAGGTGAGCTGAATTATTTTGTGCAGAAGGGATATGTCTTTAAAACCTATGAAGGCAAATTGATACAGGCAGGTTACCGGGGTAAGGTGGCCGGCACCATCCAGTCAAATGAATTCCAGTTTTCCGTGAGCAGCGAGCGTATTGCCCAGCAATTGATGACTGCCAGCGGTAAAGTTGTAGAACTGCATTATAAAGAATACCTGGGAGCCATTCCCTGGAGAGGATATAGTCCATTTATTGTGGATAGCATTATTTCCATCACAAATCCTAATAGCCAAGGGGTGCCGTGAACCAGCTTTTAGCTTTTAGCTATTAGCTGTTAGCAAATGCAGCGAATACTACCATAACATAATCTTCTCTGCATTTGCTAACAGCTAAAAGCTAATGGCTAGCAGCTATTAAAAATATCGCCGGCCTTTTATGCAAATCCGGTACCTGTTGTTTCCACTCTTTCACCGTCTTTGTTTTAATGTATTCAGTCGGTGCTGTAAGGTCGGCCGCCACGCAAATTTTCGTATGGTCCTTACAGTTATCAAGTATATCTTTCATCAGCTGGTTATTGCGGTAAGGCGTTTCTATAAAAAGTTGTGTTTGATTTTTCCTGGCCGATTCCTGTTCCAGCTCCCTGATCATTTTTGTTCTTTCCGGCGGTTTGATAGGCAGGTACCCTATAAACTGGAAATGCTGACCATTCATACCGGAGCCCATGAGGGCCAGCAATATGGAATTGGGGCCTATCATCGGGATTACCCTGGCGTTGACGCTGTGCGCCACCTGTACAATGAGGTTGCCGGGATCTGCAATAGCAGGACATCCGGCTTCACTCAATACCCCGATATCTTTTCCTTCCAGTAAAAGTTTTTTGGCAAGTGCGAGGTCCGGGGGCTGATTTTCATTCATGATCAGCAACTGCAGCGCGTCAATATCGATATTCCTGTCGAGCGCCTTTAAATAGCGGCGGGCAGTGCGTTCATTTTCTACATAAAAAACAGAAAGCTGCTGTACAATATTGGTAATATATGCAGGAATGCTGAATAAGGCATCGGCGCTCAGCACTGTTGGAACAAGGTACACTTTGCCCGGAGTATTCATTATTTCAGTCTTTTATTTTGTAAGTCAATAGTGGCAGCAATTACCGCGTAAGAAGGAGCCAGCATCCAGCCAATTACCGGAATAAGCATAAACAGGTAAAACACCATTCCATTGCCAATGGCCATGCCACGGTGCTGACGGATAAAATTTATACTCTGCGACATATTCAACTTATGCCGTTCGCAACTATAGTCCATCATGGAGAATCCATAAAAGTAAGATTCAATAAAGAAGCCCACCATTGGCGTCAGCCAGCCGATAACCGGGATAAAGGATACCAGCAATAAGATCAGGATGGCAGCTGTCTGGTAAACGATATTACGGCACGACATCTTGATGCCACGAAGAATATCCTGACCCAGCTGCGACCAGCTGAAAGGAAAGTCTTTATGATCAAGAATGGCTTCTGTCTTCTCAGATAAATAAGAAAAAACAGGCGATGCTACAATGAGAAACAGGTATTTGAAGTAGGAAAAGTACCAGAACACAAATACGATCCGGACAGAAAACGCTACGAGAATAAACAGAAAACTTATCCAGCTGCTTTCCAGGTCCTGTACCCACTCCGTAATGTGCATCAGCCTGGTCAGGTACTCCACAAAATAACCGGAATAGCCCCACACAAAGTAAAAACCCGTGAAAAATAACAGGCAGTAAATAATGCCTGGTATTAGTATCCATTTCCACAACTTATGCTGCAATATGAACTGGTGGGCTTTTCCGTAAGACTGAACAGCCGACAGTACTTCTCTGAATGAAAACAACGCCTGAATATTTTAGTGTGAATGTGTGTTTGTTCCCGGTTTTTATGAAAGAGCAACGAAACTAAGGCAAAAATAAGTATGAATGCCAATGATTTTAATGATTATCCCATTTTGGGAAGATCATAGCAAAGGTACTGCTGCTATCATCTTCCCAAAATGGGATAATCGTTAAAATATTGATAATGTATGTCCTAGAAACGTGGACAGAGTGTTTTATACTTGTTGTTTTCGTTCCGGGTGTGGATATAGATCAGCGAGATCTCCATACCACCGCGGTAATGGGAGGCAGGGTTAAGTGTAGACACGTTGGTGTCGTAGGTGAGACCAATCTGGAATCCCTTAATTTCCAGTCCAACATAGGGTATGATCGCATCTTTTAAACGATACCAGCTACCCAGGTAAAAGGTAGTTGGGTTGTCGTCCATATCATTGAGCATGAATCCGTAAGCACCACCAAAGGTAAACTCGGATGCTGTACTTTGTTTCATATACAGGATGCTGGTGTGAAACCGGTCTTTCCCGTTAACCGGAACAGATCCTCCGCCATGTACCGTCCAGCGGTAGCTGAGGCGGTTTTGGGTGAGATCCATAAAGGATTCTGTTGGTTGGGTAATATGATAATAAGAGGCGCCGAGGTAAATATTAGAGGATTCTCCGATCAGGCCATTGTATAAGATACCGACATTGGGATCGAAATAGGAAATCTTCGGATTCACCAGCGTTTCGTTGCTGGGAATAGCCGGGTTATAGCCGTTGTTATCGATCTGATTTTCGAACTGCAATTTGGTATTATCCAGTCTTTTTTGCACAAATGTTCCTTGTAAACCAATGGCAAGCGTGTGGTTACCTTCCGGGTCAAGCCCTTTGTGATAGGCTGTGCTGAAGGATACATAGCTCGATGTGAGGGCGCCGCCGCCACTTCTGTCGTACATCGCCATCAATCCCACTCCCCATATATCTGTGTAGGAAATTACATTCTTTAAAATACCAAAATCAATCGCAGCGGTACCGGTTACAAAAGGTGTGGCAATGCTGCGCCATTGTGAGCGGTAGTTACCGGATAAGCGATAATCTCCCGAAAATAAGCCTGTATAAGCCGGATTCAGCGTAAGCGGTGATGCAAAAAACTGCGAAAAGTGCGGATCTTGCGCCCGCAACGGATTTAAATAAAGTAATATGGCTAGTAAAAGTAAAGCTCTTTTCATATTAATAAAGCTTAAAGCATAGGGTATTATGCAATACCGGTGAAGGTACATCAATTAAATCATATCTCAAATTAAATCCATGTATAAAAAAAATAATGAATAAAAAAAACGAATAGCAATATGATCTTCTTTAAAGATACAAACTGCTATTCGTAAAACGATATATTCAGTGTTATTGTTGTAATTTATTTCCAAATGCCAGATCACCGGCATCGCCAAGGCCGGGTACTATATAGCCTTTGGCAGTTAACTCATCGTCAATATCTCCTGCCCAGATGGTAAGGCTTGACTTGGTATTACGGATAACATATTCAATTCCAACGGTGCAGGCAATAGCAACCACTAGGTGGATATGGCTGGGTTTCCCGATTTCTTCCAGGTGCTCTATTGTTTTCACCAGGGAAGCGCCGGTAGCCAGCATGGGGTCGGAAAGAATCAGCACCTGTCCATCTATGGAAGGGGTACTAACATATTCCAGGCTGATGTCAAAAGAACCGTCGTGGTTGTGTTTGCGATAGGCCGATACAAACGCGTGGTCCGCTTTATCAAAGTAATGAAGCAACCCCTGATGCAATGCCAGTCCAGCTCTCAATATAGTAGCCAGTACCGGTTGGGATTTCAATACGCTACAGGTAGCAATACCCATGGGGGTGGTTACTTCCTTGTCTTCGTAATCCAGCGTTTTGCTGATCTCGTAAGCTGCTACTTCTCCCAGCCTTTCCATATTACGCCGAAAGCGCATACGGTCCTGCTGAATGTCCACATTTCTGATCTCGCTTAACCATTCTCCCACCAACGAATTGGTTTCACTTAAATTGATAATCATGAGCTATCCCTTTGAGGCCGCAAATTACCGAAAAATAGTGTAACTACTCCTTGTCCAGCAGCTTCGCTTTTTTCACCAGTTGTATAAATTCGGCCCGGTAGCCCTCGGCATCTTCCCCGCGTGCGTTTCCTGCCCACGACAGCACCTGGTCGTAGGTGGCAGTGCCTTTAAATGCAGAGTGGCGCAGTAACTGGCCAAAGGCGGCTACAGCGGTCGCCATCCGGAAATCTTCCGGCGCCGAAGTGATCTGTTGATTATTATAAGGCAATACTTTTTGCATTAACTGGCTGGCATCCGCATTGGGCTGTTTATAGCGCAGTTTTACCGTGAGTACCTCGCTTTGATTACCCAGCACTTTGCCCTGCTGGTATTTCAACGGGTCTACCCAGTTAACGGTTTCCCCTTTTTTACCGGAAGGAATGATCTCGTAAAGTGCGGTAACAGTATGGCCTACGCCCATGTCGCCGGCATCTTTTTTATCGTTGTTGAAATCTTCGTTCTGTAACATCCTGTTTTCATAGCCTACTAACCGGTATGCCTGTACGAACTGCGGGTTGAATTCTACCTGCAGCTTCACATCTTTGGCTACCGTGAAGAGGGTCCCCCCAAACTCCGTAACAAAGGTCCGGCGGGCTTCTTCAAAATTATCAATATAGGCATAGTTACCATTGCCTTTATCGGCCAGCAGTTCCAGCTTATTATCTTTATAATTTCCCATACCAAAACCCAGTACAGAAAGGGAAATACCTTTTTGTCTCTCTTTTTCTATCATCCGGGTAAGTTCGCCATCACTGGAAACACCTACATTGAAATCGCCGTCGGTAGCCAGTATAACACGGGTATTGCTGTTTTGGGAACGAAGTTCTTCCGCGATATGATATGCCAACTTTATACCTTCTCCGCCTGCGGTAGAGCCACCTGCCTGTAATTCATCCAGCGCCGCCAGGATTTTTTTCTTGTCGCTTCCGCTGGTTGCCGGTAATACTACACCTGCTGCGCCAGCATATACCACAATGGCTACTTTATCCTGTGGACGCAATTGTTCCGTCAGTACGCTGAATGCACGCTTTACAAGCGGCAGCTTATTTTCATCTTCCATAGAGCCGGAAACATCCAGCAGGAATACCAGGTTGGCAGCAGGTAGGTCTTTTGTGTCTACCTGTTTACTCTTTAAAGCTACCCTTACCAGCTGGTGCGCAGTATTCCACGGACAAACGGCCATATCGGCGTAAATAGCCACGGGATCTTTACCGGTGGGCGCTTTATAACGGTAGTCAAAATAATTCACCATTTCTTCTACCCGTACCGCGTCCGGCGGCGGCATTTCGCCATTATTCAGAAAACGGCGCATATTGCTGTAGGAAGCCCGGTCTACATCGATACTGAAGGTGCTGAGCGGCTGGTCGGTAGCTGTATGGAAAATGTTTTCGTTGATGGGGCTGTAATCTTCCGTATTAGCGCCAGGACCGGGATAATAGCCGTTAGCGGTTACCCCGGCTACCCGTCCTGCCAGCGCTTTTTGATGCATTTGCTGCCTGGGGAGAGGGGCGACATATTCTACAACAGGCGACGTTGCGATTTCATCTGCCTTACCTGTCATGATATACCGGTTCTTTTCAGCAGCTTTTATCAGTTGCTGTAACATACTCAGTTTTACGTGGAGGGTAGTTTGTTGGGCGCCGAGATTTACTTCCCGCAGTTTATAACTGGTGGCGTTGATTTCGATGATGAGCGCACCGACCGGTACTTTGAGGCTAAACGTGCCTTTTGCGTTGGTGGCGGTGAGATAATCAGTGCCTTTTACCCGTACCACGGCATTGGCAATGGGGTAACCATCAGCACTGTCTTTTACCGTTCCGGTAATCGTTCTTTCCTGCCGGGCAGAGGCATTAATTACCATCAGACAGGTAAGCAGTAGTAGCGCAAGATATTTTCTCATGGCGATAAGTTTTTCTGCCATTAGGATGGTCCCGAAGGCCCTGTTTCCATAAATCGAAAAAAAAATATTTTAAAACTACCTTTGCTGAAATTTTTTGTCGATGGTATATAACGTGATTGGCACCATGTCTGGGAGCTCATTAGACGGATTGGATATAGTTTTTGCAGAACTGACGGAGATACGCGGACAGTGGACCTATGCGATCAAAGCCTCGGAGAGCCTGCCTTATGAGCCGGAATGGATGGAAAAACTGGCACAGGCTACCACCTTGTCAGCCAGGGATTACCTGTTGCTGCATACGGCCTATGGACATTATACGGGACAACGCATCCTCTCTTTTATAGAAAACAATCAGCTGGATCACAAAGTACATTTTATCGCCTCCCATGGGCATACTACTTTTCACATGCCGGGCAATAAAATGACGGCGCAGCTGGGCGATGGTGCTGCTATTACCGCAGTAACAAACCTCCCCGTGATCACCGACCTGCGGGCGGTGGACGTGGCGCTGGGTGGCCAGGGAGCACCTATTGTTCCCATCGGCGAAAAGTACCTGTTGCCCGGATATCAATATTGGCTTAACCTGGGTGGTATTGCCAATATCTCGGCTCAGTTGCCGGAACAATTTGTGGCATTTGATATCTGCCCGGCCAACCGGGTGCTGAACGCCCTGGCAGCAGCGCTTAACAAACCATACGATGATGGCGGCGCGCTGGCTGCAGGTGGTGTGGCGGATATCGGGTTACTGGAGCAGCTGAATCAATTGCCTTATTATAGCGCACCGTGGCCCAAATCATTGGCCAACGACTTTGGTACTGATACTGTACTGCCTATGATAACGCCCATGCGTATATCCGTGCAGGGTAAACTGCGCACCTATGTGGAGCATATTGCCACACAGGTAGCCAGCGCCGTAAAAGCTTTACAGGCACAGCTGCCGGAAGGCGGCGGAAAAATGCTCGTTACCGGCGGTGGCGCGTTTAATACATTCCTTGTTAACACCATCGGTGAAAAGCTGGCGCCGCTCGGCGTTACCATCGAAGTACCGGATGAGCAGACCGTAAGTTTTAAAGAAGCATTGATAATGGCCCTGATAGGCACCTTACGCTGGAGACAGGAAGATAATGTATTGAGTGGGGTAACCGGTGCATCGAGAGATTCTATTAATGGGGCGCTGTGGACAAGCCGGTAGTTTTTAGCCATTAGCTTGTAGCTTTTAGGAAAATGCAGCGGAGATACAAGCAAATTGGCTTATGTATCCGCTGCATTTTCCTAAAAGCTACAAGCTAACGGCTAAAAGCTAACAATCAATACCTTTCTCCCAGGAGCCTAAATCCATCTCCATCAAATAACCCCAGGTCGCTTAGTTTCAGGTGTGGAATTACCAGTAATGCCATGAAGGATAAGGTCATAAAGGGCGAGGCCAGTGTGGAACCAAGCGTTTTCGCTGCTTTGTCGAGTGTGCTGTATTGCGCTGCCACGGTATAACCGTCGAGGTTACTCATTAATCCCGCTACCGGCAATGGCAGTACCTGTAAGGTGTTTCCACCGGCTACGCTGATACCTCCCTGTTCTGCTATTACAGCGTTGATGGCAGCAGCAATACTTTCATCATCTGTTCCCACCGCAATAATATTATGGCTGTCGTGTGCCACAGAGGAAGCGATAGCACCTTGCTGCAATCCAAATCCCTTAATAAAAGCTACTGCCGGTGGCGCTTCCCGGTAACGGTTTACTACGGCCATTTTCAGTATATCCTGTCCGGGATCGCTGTATAGTAGCCCTTTATCAACAGGCAATACTGCTGTGAGTGCATTTGTGATCAGCTGCCCGTCCAGGGCTTCAATAACCTTTGCCAGTAAGGACTGTGCGCTACTATCGCTAACGGATACACGAAAATCTGTTGCTTTCACCGGGTTGCAAACAAAATTGTTGACAGGACTGGATGGAATAGAATCGATCAGGGTACGACCATGTTCTGCTACCTTCAGGCCGGCAATATATGTTGCAAGTATGTTAAAGTTTTGAAGATCATCTACCAGGATAAAGTCTGCCGGATCATTTTCACGCAGCAGGCCGTTGTCCAGTTTATAGTGGAGAACAGGGTTTATGCAGGCTGCACGCAATACGTTGAACAGGTCGATTCCGTGTGCCAGCGCACGTTTTACCAACAGGTTAATATGTCCTTCTTCCAGGTTGTCGGGGTGTTTATCATCGCTGCAGAACATGATTTTTTCCGGATGATCCCGGAGGAGAGGATACAGTGCGTCAAAGTTTTTGGCGGCGCTGCCTTCACGGATAAGGATGTGCATACCATAACGGAGTTTATCCAGCGCTTCTTCAATGGTAAAACATTCATGATCCGTACTGATGCCGGCTGCAATATATTCGCGGGCTTCTTCGCCGCGAAGGCCGGGTGCGTGGCCGTCTACGGGTTTGCCGGCTTTTTTCGCGGCGGCTATTTTTGCCAGTACTTCCGGTTCTTTGTGCAGTACGCCCGGAAAGTTCATCATCTCCGTGAGGTACCTGATATCATCCCTTTGCAGCATGGCTTCAATATCGGCTACTGTGACGGTGGCGCCGGCGGTTTCAAAAACGGTGGCCGGTACGCAGGAGGGGGCGCCGAAGTTAAACCGGAACGGAACTTTTTTGCCATTTTCCAGCATATATTCCACGCCTTTTACACCCATTACGTTGGCGATTTCATGCGGATCGCTAACAGTGGCAACAGTGCCGTGCACAACGGCCAGCCGCGCAAATTCAGACGGGATGAGCATAGAACTTTCTATGTGTACGTGCGCATCAGTAAAGCCCGGAAGCAGGTAGTTCGGGTATTCGCCATTATTACGTTCAATCCTTTGGATAGTGCCGTTTTCTATATGAAGTGTGGCCGGGTATATTTCCTGTTGCAGTATATCTACCAGGTTCCCTGAAATCTGGAATGTATTCATGCTGTAAATCTAAGGAATAGGCGGGATTTTCAGCCCTGGCGTATTTTTTGGGAGGGTGTGCGGAGAGATGTTTTTTGGTTATCTTTATTAGCTTAAAAAAGAGCACAAAAATTTTTTTATGACAAGAACCAGGTTTTACTCGCTGTTAGCAGTGTTTTTGATAGCAGGCGTTAGTACTTACGCCCAAAGTGTTGATGATATCATCGCAAAGAATATAGAGGCCATGGGTGGGCAGTCCAAGCTGCAGGCCATTAAGTCGCAGTATGTGGAGGGGAATATGGAAGTACAGGGCCAAACGGTTCCTATCAAGCGGTGGGTGAAACAGGATCAGGCGATGCGCCTGGAGTTCAGCGTAATGGGTACCAACAATGTACAGGTGGTAACACGTACCGCTGGATGGAGCCTGATGCCGGTAATGCAGCAAACGGAGGCCCAGGAGATGGATCCGCAGATGACGAAGCTGATGCAATCCCAGCTGGATGTGAGAGGGGAGTTGTATGATTATAAATCCAAAGGAAAGAAAATAGAATTGGTAGGAAAGGATTCGGTTAACGGATCACCTGCGTATAAGCTGAAAATCACTTCTGCAGATGGTATGGTAGGCAATGCTTTCCTGGATACCAAAAGTTACCTGCTGGTAAAAGCTACCAACAAAGTAACGATACAGGGACAGGATATGGAAGTTGTTACGCTGCTGTCGGACTACAAGAAAACGCCGGAGGGGCTTGCCTATCCGGGTATTACAGAACAGAGTCCGGGAGGTGTGAAAATTAATATCCTGAAGATAGAAACCAATCAGCCGGTAGCTGATAGTTTGTTTACAAAACCGCAGTAATATTATTTGTTCAGATCAGCTGGTGCAGGAAGACATGATTCTTCTTCACCAGCTGATCTGTTTTAACTACTTATACAGTGTTGTCATAGCTTTGGCTTCTTCTGCCATTTTCTTTGCCAGATGGGCCGGTTCCAGCACTTTCACCTGGGCGCCATAGCTAAGTAAGGTCATCGTAAGCTCCGGGTTAATTACCACGTTCAGGGATATACGGCATTCCTTACTGTTATCTTCCACCACTTTCTGAGACGCATGAATGGGTTGCGATTTAATATATTTTCCCTGTCTCGGTGCAAAGCTCAGCAATACATTTTCCGGTTCCCCATCATGTACTGTAATGCCGATGGCGTGTTGAAAATAGCTGGCATCATCAAAATTCTTTTCGTCAAAATGTTTCATGGTAGGCCAGAGTTTTACGACCCTGTCCAGCGCAAAAGTAACCACGGCTCCCCCGCGGGTTTTCTGGCTTTTCCCGATGAGGTAAAAACGGTGCTGATATTCACGCAGGTGATAGGGCTCTACCCAATGTTCCTTTGGTTCATCGCGGTCAAAGCTCTGGTAGGCAATACGGATTACTTCCAGGTTTTTGATGGCATCCACTATTTCCGGAATATGTTCTGCGCCTTTATATTGTGAGGTGCGGGTAAATTTAATCAGCCCTTTATGTTGAAGGGCTTCCCTGTTCATTTTAAGACTCGCCGCTATTTTCAGGATAGCGTCTTCAAACTGTTGTACAACCGGCAGGCTGCGGAATTGTTCCAGTATGCCAATAGCAATCTCCAGCCCCTGCAGATCTGCTTCTTCTATAGGGGAATTGCTAATGGAAAAACTATCGTCCGAATAGCGGTAGGTACCGCTGCTGCGTTCGTATACAATAGGCGCCATGTAGTTCAGTTCAGGGTCCTGGCGCATGTCCTGTATGTCTTTCTGTATGGTCCGCACAGATACGCCTGTGCCCATTTTATCCGATACATATTCAATCAGGTTTTCCAGGGTGGGTTTGGGCTTCTGCTTGTTGCGCAGCCGCTCGTCAATCCAACGGTAGCGCGACACCGCGTCTTTGTTCTTTGGCAAAAGATAAAATTTAGATAATAAAAATACGCAATTCCCGCTTTTACGATCATCATTTAAAAAATTATAGCGAAAAGATCACTACGCAAATTCCTTGCGTGGAGCGCCGGTAGATTTGTAGTGTTATTAAAACCTGATGTTATGAATAAGGTAAATACAACAACAGCCATTACACAGATGCAGGCCATTTCAATTGGACAGATCATTATGGATGATTCCAATTACCTGACGCTCTGGGGACAGGTGCTACAAGATAATGTGTGGTACTCCTGTGATTTTGTAACAACCTATGAAGTAATGAATACCATGCTGCGTTTCGGACACGATAAGCATGATGCGGTGCAAATGACGATTGTGAAGAAGCTGGAAGATATGCGCCGGGTTCCGGACATTATTGACCTGGAAACGGAGTTAGGCGCCGCTGTGATTTTTGATAACCTCACTTTTTATATGAGAAGACCCTGCCTGCAACAGGATGATAACTGGGAAGCTTATGCAGATGAAGAATGCTATTATATCGAACGGGTAGTACAAATGCCGGTAATCCCTCCTTTACCCCCGGCCGCCCGTCGCGATAGTAACGATATTAATGAAAAAATGGAGTATTGTATACAGTTACTGCATGATGCCTATAACCTATACCTTGGATTTATTGAGATAGAAGTCGGGGATGAAGTTGCCAGAATGAAAGCCGGACTGGAAGATGATAATAAGTTCAGCATGGCTTATTATGCCTGGCAACTACATACCTTAAATGATTAAACTGTTGTTATTCATATGATTATCCATTGAGTTAACCCGTTTTATCTGTTGAATAACCTCATAAGCCCCTTTTTATCCGTTTGAATTAACCCTGTTTTCCATTGTTTGTTAACCTTAATTTCCCTGCCCCGGAAAAAATATCGCTTAAATTGAGAAAAAATTCCCTTAAAGTCTATAAATTTTGTAGGAAAATGCTATTTTTGGTCAATTAAATCGTAAAACTATGAGTTTAAGACTGGGAGATACCGCACCTAATTTTAAGGCCAATACCACAATAGGGGAAATAGACTTTTACGATTTCCTCGGTGAAGGTTGGGGAATACTGTTTTCTCATCCCGCAGATTTTACCCCGGTATGTACCACAGAGCTGGGTAAAACGGCCTTGTTGAAAGAGGAGTTTGCAAAACGCAATACTAAAGTACTGGCTGTCAGCGTAGATCCACTGGATAAACACCTGAGCTGGATAAATGATATTAACGAAACACAACAGTGTGACGTAACTTTTCCTATTATTGCAGATGAAAACAGAACAGTAGCGAACCTGTATGATATGATTCATCCAAACGCTTCTGAAACTTTTACCGTTAGATCCTTGTTTATCATCGGCCCTGACAAAAAAGTAAAACTCATCATCACTTACCCGGCCTCTACCGGCAGAAACTTCGTAGAAGTACTGCGTGTACTGGATTCATTGCAGCTCACCGCTAAATACAGCGTAGCTACACCAGCAGACTGGAAAGATGGAGAAGATGTAATTGTTACCGCAGCTGTACCCACAGCAGACATTCCTGCCCGTTTTCCGAAAGGCCATAAAATTATTAAGCCTTACCTGAGAACAACACCGCAGCCAAACAAATAGTAAAACAAAGAAGCCTGAAAGGCTTTTATTATAAAGATTTTTTAATGGTTGGTTTTTGATTTTTACGAAACGGGGATTTCTCCCCGTTTTTTTTTGTCTGTCTTTCCCGGGATTAGGCTGATTTTGATGATTACAGGAATTATATTTTACAGATTATACCCGAAAAAAAAGATTAGCGAAGATAGAAGCTGTTATGCTTTTGTCTTCGCTAATCTTTTTTATCATCAAAGGAAAAAAATCAGGTAATCATCAAAATCAGTCTAATCCTGGGAAAGACATTACCCTTCGTTCGTTTCTCCAACCGACTGCTTGCCTCGGTGCTTGCGCAGTTGTGTCAGCAGTGCGCTTATGTCCTTGGGCAAAGGCGCCTCCACAGTATATTCTTTCCCGTTAGGATCCTTAAAGATAAGTACAGAAGCATGCAATGCCAGCCTGCTCAGTAAAGGACGCTCCTCTTCTGTATGCTTGCCTAACTTGAATTTCTTTTTGATGGTAGACAAGAGGACAGGCTGTGCACTGCCATAAAACTCATCTACCGCAATGGGATGGCCCAGGAATTTCATGTGAACCCTGATCTGGTGTGTACGGCCGGTATGAATCTGCATTCTTACCAGGCTGTACAATCCGAACTCTTCCAGTACTTCATAGTCGGTAGAAGAGGGCTTCCCTTTCCGGTTAGTTACCATTTTCCCCTTCTGTACCGGGTGTTCCATAATAGCTTCGCTCACATTGCCCTGTTTAGGCATAGGCTGGCCACTCACAAGACCCAGGTAAAACTTCTTTACATCCCTGCTTTCAAAAAGCTGGGAAAAGTATTTATGGGCTGCTTCTGTCCGTGCAAACAGGATAATACCACTGGTATCGCGGTCGAGCCGGTGTACCGTGTATATTTCTCCATAAGCCTTCTTCATAATAGCAATCAGCGATGCCAGCTCATTATCATGACGGTCGGGCAGGGTCAGCATTCCTGATGGCTTGTTTACCACAACAAAATCAGGCGTTTCCAGTATAATATGATCTACTAATCGCATCAGGTTATCAGGCAGTTATTTTTTAAAATGTTTTAACAGGATCACCTCTTTTTCACTGAGGAAGCGCCATTGGCCGCGGTTCAGTGTTTTTTTGGTAAGACCTGCATACATGACACGATCCAGTTTTTCTACGGTATACTCCAGGTGTTCAAAGATGCGGCGCACAATACGGTTTTTACCGCTGTGGATTTCAATTCCCACCTGTTTTTTATCCTTAGGATCTACGTAGCCCAGGGCGTCTACAAAAGCAACACCATCTTCCAGGGTTACACCCTCAACAATTTTTTCAAAGTCAGCTTTTGTCAGCGGTTTATCCAGTTCTACCTGGTAGATCTTTTTGATATTGTGCTTAGGATGTGCCAGTCGCTGTGCCAGTTCACCATCGTTGGTGAGCAATAACAGGCCGGAGGTGTTACGGTCCAAACGGCCTACAGGATATACCCGCTCATTTTCAGCAGCGTCCTGGATCAGGTCCATCACAGTTTTGCGTCCTTCAGGATCATCGGTGGTAGTGATGTAGCCTTTGGGTTTATTGAGAAGGATGTATACAAGGTTTTTGGTAGGCGTAATTTTTTTATCCTGCATGGTCACCACATCGCTGTTGGTCACTTTGGTAGCAGGTTCGGTAACTACTTTACCATTCACGGTTACTTTTCCTTCTTTGATCAGGTCCACCGCTTTTCTGCGGGAACAAAGACCACAATGGGCCACAAATTTGTTCAGTGGCATTTCACCAGGGCCAAAAATGCTTTCTTTGGGTTCCTTGTTATTTTTCGTTTGTTCGTAGTCGTTATTATCCTTTGACTTACCGCTTCTTTTTTTGTCTTGCTTGTCAGCAAAGCGTTCGTTGGTTTTATCAAAGAATTTCTTGCGGTTAAACCCGCTGGGAGTGTCCCGCTGTGCGGATTTGCCACCTTTTTTATTTTCTCCGTGGAAATGGAAGGCGCTATCGTCATTTTTGGTGCCGTAGGTGCGTTTGCGGGGAGGCCTTTCGCTGCTGTCTTCTTTATCGAAGCTGCGGGTGCGTTCAGGTCGTTCGCCATCTTTTCTGAATGCGCTGAAAGCGCGTTCTCCGTCTGGCTTTGCTTTTTTATCGTCGCTGCCAAAGCTTCGTTTATGCGAAGGTTTGTCGTCGTTGTCGAACCGTTTGCGTGCACCGGGTTTATCATCACGTTTGTGACCGCCGAAAGCGCGTTTTTCATCGCTTTTTCCGGCGCCCCAGGAACGCTTTTCTTCTTTTTTATCGCCAAAACTGCGCTTATATGCCGGTTTTTCATCGCTATCGTCAAAGCTGCGTTTGCGTGCTGGTTTGCTATCGCTGTCGCCACCAAAGCTGCTTTTGCGTGCTGGTCTCTCTTCACTGTTGCTGCCATAAGTACGCTTGCGCTGCGGCTTATCATTGCCCAGGCTGTCGGTTGCCGGTCCTTTTTTGCGCGCTGGTCTGCCGTCACTGTCAAAAGTGCGTTTACGGAAAGAGGGTTTTTCGTCGCCTGCTTTTCCGCCATCAAAGCGTGGTTTACGGGAGAATGAGCTGTCGTCTCCGCTTTTTGCAGATGCCCTTCCTGGCCTTTCGCCATCAGCGGAGGGGCGGTTGCGGTTGCCTGCTGGTTTGTCGCTTTTACCAAACTTATTATCCCTTGATGGGCCAAACCCTTTTTTAGCAGGTTGTTTTTTCTTCATAAATTATTATTGATTGATGATCATGCGCGCATGACCAATAGGAATATTATAGTAATGATCAGCCTTTATTGGCGAGTTGTCCGCAAGCCGCATCGATATCTTTACCACGGCTGCGACGTAATCTTGCATTCACCCGGTGTTTGGTCAGGTATTCCATGAACTCTTCTGCAGTCTGGGAATCCGGTTTCTGAAAACGTGCATTATCAATAGGGTTGTATTCGATAATGTTTACCAGGTCCGCAGGCACCTGTCTGTAAATTTTAATCAGCTCATCCGCATCTTCTTTTGAGTCGTTAAAATCCTTGAACAGAATATATTCGAAAGAAATTTCATTTTCAGTAGCCTTGTAGAAATAATTCAGCGCAGCTATCAATTCCTTGAGGTTATTGGAATCGTTGATAGGCATGATTTCGCTGCGTTTCTTATCATTGGCGGCATGAAGGGAAATCGCGAGGTTAAAACGCACTTTATCGTCTCCCAGCTGACGGATCATTTTGGCCACGCCGGCAGTAGAAACGGTAATGCGTTTTGGCGACATTCCCAGTCCGTCGGGGGCGGTGATGCGCTCAATAGACTGTAATACGTTTTTATAGTTGAGCAGGGGTTCTCCCATACCCATAAATACAATATTGCTCAGTTTTTTGCCATAAGAAGAGAGGGCTTGCTGGTTCAACAGGGCCACCTCATCATAAATTTCGTCGAAGTCCAGGTTGCGTTTGCGATCCATAAAACCCGTGGCACAGAACTTACAGCTAAGGCTGCAACCTACCTGGGAAGATACACAGGCGGTTTGCCTGCTGTCGGTTGGAATCAGTACGCCTTCCACCATATGATTGTCATGCAGGCGGAAACGGCTCTTGATAGTACCATCATTACTCTGCTGTACGGTATCTACCTTTACGGCAGGCAGTACGAAGTGTTCGTTGAGTTTTTGGCGTAATTCTTTGGAGAGGTTGGTCATGGCTTCAAAACTATCCGCATGACGCAGCCAGAGCCACTCATATACCTGTTTTGCGCGGAAAGGCTTTTCACCTATTGACACGAAATATTCCTGTAAAGCCGGTAAACTTAAATGCCGGATGTTCTTATTGTCAGACTTCATTATTGACCATTAATTGAGCAAATGGCTGCCTTACGGCAGTCGGAAAGTAACGGCAAAGATACGTAATATTGGCGTACTGACAGAATGTCCCCTAAAAAGTAGTGCCATAGCTGTTTTTAGCTATGGCACCCTGTTTAGTTATGTATTCGGTTTATTTCATCCATATAGCAGCAAAATGGGAAGAATTGTCATATCCCTGTATGCGGAACAACTGGTAACCCTGTGCCGTCAGGTCGGTAAACTTCGCCTGGTAGTCGGCCGGGCTCATGTTCATATATGAATAATAAGCTTTGTTTCTGGGCCACCAGAGACCACCTACGTTATTCTGGCTGCCATTTTCTTCAATATTTACATTCACCGTCATCAGGCCGGCTTTATTCATTTCATCGAATTTCTTGGTGAAGTCACTGGTATTCATGCCATAATACATGTAGAAGCCACCGGGATTGCTGCTGCCAAATACACCGGCATGATAGCGTTTGCCGCCGGCATAATACACCACATGCTCTGTTACACGCATTTTGCCCTGTTCTACGTAGGCTTTCCATTTGGCGGCATAGGCATCGTCGGTGAGATTGTGCACTGCCGCAAAGTTTTCACCACCACGCAGCTTCCATATCACGGTAAACAGCGGATTGCCACTGTTGTCGTTGGTCACAGAGATCTGCCGGGGTATATAGCCCTTTCCGTAATACTCGTCAAAATATTGCTGGTACTGGGCAGAGGTCATATTAATGCGGCAATACCATTGTGATGGAAGTCCGTACTGGAAGGAACCTGACGCCAGGTACTTGCTGCCGGATTTATGAACGCTCAGGGTTTGGAGGCCCATACCCATGCTGGTATAATAGCCCCAGTAGCGGATCACATGTTCTACCGGCACGTTATGAAATGACGGATAGAACGGCGCGAAGAAGCGGTTAAACGCGCTGTTGGCGCCTACTTCATAACAGTCGCTGTTGCTGTTATCGGATTTGGCATATACACCATAGGCATCTACTTCCATCCAGTCCACGCCTGTAGCGGGATTAGGACTCTTTATCCATAACATGAAATGGAGGTGGTTGTTGCCGGTATTGGGATCGGAAGGGGTGCCATCCTGGTTAAGTCCCCAGCCTGCGCCCCCAAAGCCGGTGTTACCGGCCCAGGCGATCTGCTGCCCTGCTGCCACCATATCTCCAGCTTTCACTTTTAACTTTTGATCATTGGTTCCCCATAACTGTTTGGAAGGGTTAGGGAGATTAGCAAACTTTTTATACTTGGTATCGCGTGCATCTTTGTTGGAAGGATCGCTCACCGGGGTGTTCTTTGCATTCTGCAGGTCGTGGTCAAAGCCATCGCGCAGGTGGAAATAGCCCGTGCGATAGCGGGTGCCGTCGGCAGCGGTGTGTTCTATAATCACCACGTTACCAAAGAAAGGATCCCACATGGCTGTTACTACTTTCCCGGAAGCAGAAGCATACACACCAAAACTGGGGTCAATACCGGGACCATACGCGTCGGAAGTTTTAAGAAAATCTACAGAGCCATGTCCTGAACCACTATCGTAGATCCATGCGCCCGCAGGGTATACCTTGTTGTTTTTGAAAGGCATGAAGAACGGAAGCTTGGGGGTGAGGCTTTCTGCAAAGGTCCGTGCATCTGCCTCATTGTTGAATATGGAGGCGGGGGAAGCATAGAACAGGCTCTTATTGGCTACCTGGTCTTTGATGCTGTATCCGCAGCAGCCAATGGTTACAGTAGGAGTGGTACAAAAAGAAGGCGCATTTCCTTTCATCACCGTAACCTTGTTGGGGGGCAGCAAATGGAGGTTGTCTGCGCTGATCATCTGCCCGTTGTTATCGCTTATACGATTCCATTTGGGAGCGGCTTTCAGCGCTCTGACATTTACATTACCGCGTATGGCGGGATTAGCTACCGGCCTTTGCTGGATCGAGGGCTCCACGCCTTCCATCACCTTAGCAGTAGGTTTAATAGGTCTGTATAATAATTCAGACAGATTTGCATCATTTTCTTCCGGTGGTACCTGGGCTTTTGTGATCATAGGAATGGTGCACAATAGGGCTGCCAGCCACAGAAGGCTACATAGATGTTTCATTCTTTTTGGGGTTAATTTATTAAATAATTATTGGGTGCAAAGCTAATTATCCGTTCCAACCTGCCAAGTGCCATTTCCTGAAAGGCGGTAATCCGGTTATATCTGGCGGTGTTTTCCGTTTATTTTGCATTTTGGTGGTGGGGGATGTTTTATTGGCCGAGTTGGCGGGATGTGTTTTATTTGCATATAAACCAAAACAACCACATGCAAGTTGCTTACATAGTAGATGCGGTTCGCACGCCTATAGGCCGCTATGGTGGCGCTTTAAGCACTATCCGCCCGGATGATATGCTGGCGCATCTGATCAAAGCATTAATGAAAAGAAATCCAACGCTCGATCCTGCTGTCATAGAAGACGTGATTGCCGGAGCTGCCAACCAGGCTGGAGAAGATAACAGGAATGTAGCGCGTATGGCTGCCCTGCTGGCCGGTTTGCCGGTAACGGTTGCCGGTAATACGGTAAACCGGTTATGTGCATCGGGCATGCAGGCCATTATGGATGCTGCCCGTGCAGTGATGTGCGGAGAGGGAGACGTGTACCTCGCAGGAGGTGTGGAAAGTATGACCCGCGCACCATTTGTGATGGCTAAGCCAGATGCTGCTTTCAGCCGCAAAACAGAGGTATATGATTCCACCATTGGCTGGCGCTTTACCAACGAGCGGCTCGCCGGGATGTACCATCCTTATGCTATGGGAGAAACCGCCGAAAACGTGGCGACCCAGTGGAACATAAGCCGGGAGGACCAGGATATTTTCGCTTTACGCAGTCAAACCCTTTACAAACAGGCATTGGATGCCGGCAAATGGGAAGATGAAATTATACCGGTGGAAATCACCGTGAATAAAGAACCGGTAATATTTTCGAAAGATGAGCATCCGCGCGAAACCACGCTGGAAAAACTTTCCGGCCTGCGTCCGGCATTCGCCAAAACAGGTTCCGTTACCGCCGGTAATTCGTCTGGTATCAACGACGGCGCTGCGGCGGTGCTGATCGTTTCTGAAAAAGCATTGAAGCAATTTAACCTGCAACCGCTGGCTCAGATAAAAAGTATGGCGGTAGCCGGTGTAGATCCTTCTATTATGGGTATAGGGCCGGTACCGGCTTCCGGTAAGGCATTACAGCGGGCAGGCATCACCGCTGACCAGTTGCACCTGGCGGAGCTGAATGAAGCGTTTGCCGCTCAATCGCTGGCTTGTGTACGGGATCTGGCACTAAACCCGGATATCGTGAACGTAAATGGCGGGGCTATCGCCCTGGGTCACCCGCTGGGTTGCAGTGGGGCACGTATTACCGCCACCCTGTTACATGAAATGAAACGCAGACCAGGCGCTAAATACGGCCTTGCTACTATGTGCGTGGGAGTGGGGCAGGGGGCTGCAGTAGTATATGAGCGCTTATAACGGATTTTGTCTTTGCCCAGGATTAGACTGATTATGATGATTTACCCGATTTTATTTTCAAGATTTTTATAGTGATTTAAAAAGATTAGCGAAGATAAAAGCGAGTACAGCACTCGCTTTTATCTTCGCTAATCTTTTTAAATCACTATAAAAAATCCTTTAAATCATCATAATCAGTCTAATCCTGGGCAAAGACAAAATCCCAACCAGGGATACCCCTAAAATAGCGAGCGGTCGGACATTACATCCGGCCGCTCGTTGCTGGCAAGCAAAAAAAAGGGTTCATCATAGACAGATTTGTTTCTCCGTCATCATTTTCCGGAGATTGATCAGACCATATCGCATCCGACCCAATGCTGTATTGATACTCACTTGCGTGAGATCTGCAATTTCTTTAAAACTAAGTTCTGCGTAATGTCGGAGAATAATTACTTCCCGTTGCTCTTCCGGCAGCATGTCCAGCATCCTGCGCACGCGATCGTGACTTTGACGGGTAATCATTTTTTCTTCGGCACAGGTATCGCTGAATCCCAGCACATCAAAGATGTCCTTGTCATCACCGGTTCTTATCATCGGGGTACGTTTGATCTTTCTGAAATGATCTACACACAGGTTATGCGCAATACGCATGGCCCAGGGTAAAAACTTTCCTTTCTCTGTATAACGCTCAGCCCTGATGGTATCAATAATCTTAATGAAGGTATCCTGGAAAATATCCTCGGCGAGGAAAGAATCTTTCACCAGTAATAGGATGGAAGTGAACACCTTGTCTTTGTGACGGTGTACCAACTCCTCTAATGCGGAAGAATGTCCCTTTTTAAAGAGAGTAATCAACTGCTCATCGCACAATTTGTACATTACTTGCATAAACTTCTACAACTAGGCGGGTTAGTAAATAAATTACAGACTTTACAGCCAGTTTGGTTGTTTTAATTAAGTAGAGTTTATGCGATACTGAACAGTTTTAGTTAAAGATATTTACGATAATTCCAGTGAGATAGATCTGGTCTTATGCAAATATAAAAGATTAGATCAATAAAACAAATTATAAAAATACCTTTTAGCCCTTAGGTACTAGCTTTTAGCGTATTACGAACACGTGTAAAAACCCGGTCGCGGAACTAACATCTTTTCCCTTAAATTTGTTCCGTCATGGCAACAAAAGTAAAGAAACAAACAAGCATAATTGATCCTCAGGAAGTTAGCCCGCAGGACCACATTTTCATAAAAGGAGCCAGGGTACATAACCTCAAGAACGTAAGCGTATCCATTCCCCGTAGTAAGCTGGTAGTAGTTACCGGTGTGTCCGGTTCAGGGAAATCCTCCCTTACCATGGACACCCTGTACGCAGAAGGGCAACGCCGGTATGCGGAAAGCTTAAGTTCTTATGCCCGTCAGTTCCTGATGCGTATGAATAAACCTGATGTAGATTATATCAGGGGAATTTGTCCGGCTATCGCAATCGAACAGAAAGTTATTACCCGTACCCCACGGTCTACCGTAGGGTCAATGACGGAAATTTATGACTACCTGCGGTTACTGTTTGGCCGGGTGGGTAAAACGTATTCTCCGATCTCCGGAAATCTGGTAAAAAAACATGAAGTAAGTGATGTGGTGGATTATATCACCAAACTGAAAAATGGAAGCAAAGTATTGCTGCTGGCGCCTTTTCGCCGGCATGCCAAACGCGAGGTGAAAGAGGAGCTCAATATCCTGCTGCAGAAAGGCTTTTCCCGTTTATACGTCCCCGGTAGTGAAGGCACCGGTTTGTTACGTATCGAGGAATTGCTGGAACAGAAGAAGATAACCGTTCCCGCCAACGCATGGGTGCTTATAGACCGCCTGGTAGTAAAGGATTTTGAGGAAGATGATAAGCATCGTATTGCAGATAGCGTGCAAACTGCTTTTTATGAAAGCGAAGGCGATTGTTATGTGGAAGTAGATGGAAAGGAAACCATTCATTTTGCCAATCGTTTTGAGCTGGATGGTATTGCCTTTGAAGAACCGGTACCCAATCTTTTTTCCTTTAACAACCCTTATGGCGCATGTCCTACCTGTGAAGGATTTGGACAGGTGCTCGGAATCGATGCGGACCTGGTGATACCGGATAAACGCATGAGCGTTTTCGAAGGCGCCATTGCTCCCTGGCGTGGTGAAAAGATGGGCGAATACAAAGAAGCGCTGATTAAAACCGCCCGTAAATTTGGCTTCCCGGTACACAAACCGATCGCTGAACTGACAGACGAACAGGTAAAATTACTCTGGACAGGCAACGAACATTTCTATGGCCTGCAGGAGTTCTTTAAAATGGTGGAGCAAAACCTGTATAAAGTACAATACAGGGTACTGCAGGCCCGCTACCGTGGCCGTACCATCTGCCCTGAATGTGGCGGCGGACGTTTGCGGAAGGAAGCGCTGTATATCAAAGTGGGTGGACGCAATATTGCCGAACTGGTAGACCTGCCGGTATCGGATCTGAAAAAATGGTTTGATGAACTGCAGCTGAATGAATATGAACAGCAGATTGGCAAGCGTATCCTGATTGAAATAAACCATCGTCTTAAAACTTTACTGGATGTAGGTTTGGGATACCTTACCCTTAATCGCGTGGCCAATACCCTCAGTGGAGGAGAAAGTCAGCGTATACAGCTTACCCGTACCCTGGGCAGTAACCTGACCAATTCCATGTACATCCTGGATGAACCCAGTATTGGATTGCATGCCCGCGACACCCATCGGCTAATTTCGGTGCTAAAGGAACTGCGCGACCTGGGTAACACGGTAGTGGTAGTGGAACACGATGAACAGATGATGGAAGAAGCCGACTATATCATTGATATGGGACCGCTGGCCAGTCATCTTGGCGGAGAAGTAATTTTTGCAGGTACCTATCCTCAGATATTAAAAGATGGTAAAAGTCTTACGGGTAAATATCTCAGCGGACAATTTACCATTGATCCGCCTGCTAAGGTACGCAAGTGGAAAAAGGCCATCACCATTGAAGGCGCAAGACAACATAACCTGAAGGATATTACCGTTGATTTCCCATTACAGGTGTTAACGGTCATCAGTGGAGTGAGCGGTTCCGGCAAAACCACGCTGGTAAAGCAGATCCTCTACCCTGCATTGATGAAGCTGAAAGGCGAATTTGCAGAAAGGGTGGGTAACTACCGGGCATTGAAAGGCGCGGTGGATGATATTACGCAGGTGGAAATGATTGACCAGAATCCCATTGGTAAATCGTCTCGTTCTAACCCGGTTACCTATATCAAGGCATACGACGAAATCAGGGATTTATATTCAAAGCAGCCGCTGAGCAAGATGCGCGGCTTCCAGCCAAAACATTTTTCCTTCAACGTTGATGGCGGTCGCTGCGATGCATGTAAAGGAGAAGGAGAGGTGATCGTAGAAATGCAGTTCCTCGCGGATGTACATCTCACCTGCGAAAGCTGCGGTGGTAAAAGATTTAAAGATGAAGTGCTGGAGGTAACCTATAAAAACAAGAACATCTACGAAGTGTTGGAAATGGGAGTAGATGAGGCGTTGGACTTTTTCAAAGAAGAAAAAGATGTGTGCAACAAAATACGTCCGTTGAGCAGCGTAGGATTGGGATATGTAAAACTGGGCCAAAGCAGCGATACCCTGAGCGGCGGGGAAGCGCAGCGTGTTAAGCTGGCTTCATTCCTTGGTAAGGGCAAAGCGCAGGGGCATATCCTGTTTATCTTTGATGAACCTACTACCGGTCTGCATTTCCATGATATCAAAAAATTGCTTGATTCCTTTAATGCCCTGATAGAACAGGGGCATACGGTGTTGGTGATTGAACATAACCTGGATGTGATCAGGAGTGCCGACTGGGCCATTGATCTGGGCCCTGAAGGCGGCGCCGGCGGCGGTAATTTATTATATGCCGGGGCTCCGGAGGGATTGAAAAATGTAAAGGAAAGTTATACAGGAAAATACCTGTAACAGCAAATAAAATAAACGGGCCGGAGTCCAACTCCGGCCCGTTTATTTTTTACCGGCAGCGATGCGCCGGTATTTATCTTTCGATCCAATCCTGTTACTTCAGCGCTTATCTAAGCCTGTCGAGGGATTTGATCAGTTTTTCATCTTTGTATATTCCCCTCACAGCCAGGAATAAAAGAATGATGATCACAATGGGTAAAAAGGAGGCCGGCAGGTAGGAAGCAGATACAATAGCAACACCGCCGGTGCTTAACTTATTGGCTGTTTGCTGCACTACATAATATTGATAAGCCAGTGCTGCAAAACCAAAAAGAATGTTAAAAATGGTGAGACGAAACTGGAGTTTGCGCTTCTTAAAAAGAAAGATCGTTGCTAATGATAACAGTATAATAATGATATACAGTACAAACAGCAAATAGTTACTGGAAGCGTTTACATAAACAGGGTTGGTGCTATTGCTAAGCGTAGCTTTCCACAGGTCGAAAGAAAGAGCAGCAGCGCCTGCGGCGGCAGCCAACAGCAAATAGAGACTCTGGATGCGTTGTATCATGATATTTACGAATGTTTAACGCTGTAAAAGTAAGTAAATTTAATGGTTAGAATGCTTAATTATAGGCCGATATCCCACTATTTGGGTGGATGGCCTTTATTCAATACTTCGTATATTGCACGCCCAATAACAATCTTAATATTTATATGGCAAAGAAACTGAATAAGCAGGATGCGTTAGACTATCATGCAATGGGCAGGCCGGGTAAAATTGAAGTCATACCTACGAAAGACACTAAATCGCAATGGGATCTTTCACTCGCCTACTCTCCCGGAGTAGCAGAGCCATGCAAGGAAATTTACAATGATGTAGAAAACGTTTATAAATATACCGCGAAAGGTAATCTCGTAGGCGTTATCAGTAATGGTACCGCAGTACTGGGTTTAGGAGATATTGGCCCCGAAGCCGGAAAACCGGTAATGGAAGGGAAAGCGGTATTGTTCAAAATATTCGCTGATATCGACGTATTTGATATTGAGCTGGATGCAAAAGACCCGGATACCTTTGTTGCTGCTGTAAAGGCGCTGGAGCCTACCTTTGGTGGTATTAACCTGGAAGATATCAAAAGCCCGGAGTGTTTTGAAATAGAAGAAAGGCTGCGCAAGGAGTTGAAAATTCCGATCATGCATGATGATCAGCATGGCACTGCCATCATTTCTTCTGCTGCCTTGTTAAATGCGCTGGAGCTGGTAAAAAAGAAAATAGAAAAGGTAAAGATCGTGGTAAATGGCGCAGGAGCTGCTGCCATGGCCTGCGTAAAATTATATGTGGCGCTGGGCGCCAGGCCGGAAAACTTTATCATGTTTGATAAAGACGGTGTTTTAAATAAAGAGCGTAAGGATCTTTCCGAAAGACATAAACAGTTTGTTACCGCCGCCAAGGTAAAATCACTCGAAGAAGCCATGAAGGGTGCGGATGTATTTCTCGGGTTATCCGTTGGTAACGTGGTATCGGCAGAAATGATCAAGAGCATGGCTAAAAACCCGATCGTATTTGCGATGGCGAACCCTGATCCTGAAATTGCCTACGAAACTGCCATTGCAGCCCGTCCGGATATCATTATGGCTACCGGCCGTTCCGATTATCCCAACCAGGTAAATAATGTACTGGGCTTTCCCTATATTTTCCGTGGGGCGCTCGACGTTAGAGCTACCCAAATCAATGAGGCCATGAAACTGGCTGCTGTAAGGGCTTTGGCTGAAATGGCCAAGTCGCCGGTACCGGACATCGTAAACCTGGCCTATAACGAAAGAAACCTTTTCTTCGGACCCAAATATATTATTCCCAAACCATTGGATCCTCGCCTGCTGAGCACCGTGGCGCCTGCCGTGGCAAAAGCGGCCATGGAAAGCGGGGTGGCACACCGCCCGATTACCGATTGGGAAGCTTACCGGAATGAACTCAATCATCGCCTGGGACTGGATAACCAGCTCTTCAGGGTGATCGGTACTAAAGCCCGTCGTGATCCAAGGAAAGTGGTGTTCGCAGAAGCCGACAATCTCAAAGTGCTGAAAGCAGCGCAGGTAGTCAACGACGAAGGCATCGCTTACCCGATCCTGTTGGGTAACGAAACCCGTATCCGTGAACTGATGCTGGAAAACGCCATTGAAATCGATGATGTAGTGATCATTGATCCTAAAAGTGAAGAGATGAAGGAAATGCGTCATCGCTTTGGTGACCTGTTCTTCGCAAAACGCCAGCGCAAAGGATTAAATCTCTACGAGGCGCGCAAAACCATGCGGGAACGTAACTACTTCGGCTGTATGATGGTGGAAACCGGTGAAGCGGATGCTCTCATTTCTGGTCTCACCCGTAAATACCCCGATACCATCCGTCCCGCGTTGCAGGTGATAGGTATGGAAGAAGGGGCCAAACGTGTTGCCGGTATGTATATTATACAAACCAAACGCGGACCGTTATTCCTTGCTGATACTACCGTCAACTTCAACCCTACTGCGGAGGAACTGGCCGATATCACGATGATGGTGGCCAAGGAAGTGAAGAATTTTAATATTACACCGCGCATCGCCATGTTGTCGTATTCCAACTTTGGCAGCAGCCCAACACCGGAAGCACAAACCATGAGCAAGGCCCGCGAAATTGTAAAACAGCGCGATCCTTCCCTCATTGTTGATGGTGAAATTCAGGCGGCCATGGCCTTTAACAAGGAGATTCTGAAAGACAATTATCCGTTTACAGAATTACTGGAAGAAGAGGTAAATACCCTCATCTTCCCGAACCTTGCTGCTGGTAATATTGCCTATAACCTTTTGCAGGAAGTTGCCGGTTTTGATGCCATAGGCCCCATCCTGCTGGGAATGAAGAAGCCGGTGCATATTCTGCAGCTGGGCAGTACTGTAAGACAAATCGTTAACATGGTGAATATCGCCGTGGTGGATGCGCAGGAAAAGTGCTGCAAACAGGCAAACGACGAAAAGGGAAAAAAGAAGAAAAAGAAAGCATAAAGGTATGGAGGGATCGCCTTCGGCGATTATCTTTGGGCAGGATTAATGTGATTGGGATGATTATTACGATTTTACTTTTTTTTGAAAGATACTTACTTCTATTCCTAAAGTGTTTATCAATAGGATAAAGGCATAGATCAGAAAAAGCTGGAATCATAATAGTCATCCCAATCACATTAATCCTGCCCAAAGATAATCGCCGAAGGCGATCCCTCTCCGCTTTATGCCTTTCGCTTTCAGCTTTTTCCTATATTTATCCTATGCAAACCATTTCGCGTAAGAAAATATTTTTCCCGATCAATGCTGCTTTCCGCAATTATCTCAAAATGTACGAGCGGGAAGTGAAGCTGCCTATATCTTACGAGGAACTGCGTTATTACGACCAGTCTATCGCCGTATATGATAAAGAAGGAAAAGACACGCTGTGGGAAACGGTGTTTTATCCCCAAAGTATGGTCCATGCCATTCACGCCGGTTTAAAGCGGGTATACTCTATACTGAAAGCGGGAGGAGATCAGGCCGCGGAAGAACATCTGCATATCGAAAATATTGACTACTGCACTTTTGGAAACTCCCATCCGTTCCGCATCAAAATTGTCAATAACTACAACGAAGTATACGATTATTTTTATATCAAGATAGCCGATGCATCGCGTCTTTATGGTCTGGAACTGGAACATATACTGTCTCCCTATTGGATGAACTTCCTGATAGATGGCAATACATTGGTAGAAGAGCATATTGCCGGGGTGCCGGGCGACCAGTTTATTCTTCATTACCTGAACCGGCCGGAATTTAATCCCAAGCGTATCGCCAAGGAATTTGTGAAATTTAATGAGCGGTGTTTTGTACGGCTGTTGGGAGATATGCGTTCCTATAATTTTATTTTTGACATCACCCCTGATTTTGACGATGTACAATTCCGTATCCGCGCAATTGATTTTGACCAACAATTCTATGAAGGCAGGCGTACGCTGTATATGCCACAGTACTTTAAGGAAAACCGGGTATTCGTGGAGCTGGCCATCAAACATCTCAATGCAGAAGTGGTGAAGCAGTATCAACAGGAGGAACGGGCGGTGATTGCCCGCCGTATCAAAGTGCAGCGGCATCGGATCAAGGATCTGCGGGATGTGATTATGACAGACCGGGTATCGTTCCCGGAAAAAATACAGCAGTTGGGCAATGAATTGGCGGAATATTATCATGATCCGGTTTTTGCCCGGTGTAAAACCATGGGTGAAATCATTGAGCGCAGCCTAAAACGTTTGTTGGTGAGTAGTTTACGTTAACGGCTGTATTAAATCTTAAATTAGGATATGTTTGAAAAAATCCTTCCTATCTTTGACCAGTTATGGAGTTCAAATTCTTCTATCATTTCGGAAACTTCCTGCTCATGCTTAAAGGCATGTTTTCCCGCCCGGAAAACATGAAGATGTACTGGAAGCAATTTATGCAGCAATGTGTGGATATCGGCGTAGGGTCGTTTGGGATAGTATTTATTATTTCCCTGTTTATGGGAGGCGTAACTACGCTGCAAACAGCTTATCAGCTGGTAAGTCCTATCATACCCAAAAGCACCATCGCGCAGGTGGTGCGTGATACCATTATCCTGGAATTCGCCCCCACACTGACTTGTATTGTACTGGCCGGCGTAGTGGGTTCTAAAATAGCTTCTGAGCTGGGTAACATGCGGATCTCTGAACAGATCGATGCCCTGGAAATCATGGGTATCAATACCAAAGGGTACCTGATCGCCCCCAAAATTATGGCGGCGTTACTCATGATACCTGTACTGGTGGCGATTGCCGGTTTCCTCGGTATCTATGGCGGCAAGGCCGCCGGAGAGCTGTCGGGCGTTCTTTCCGGAGAACAGTTTATGCAGGGCCTCCGGCAGGAGTTCAAGGCTTATAACGTATTTTTTGCAATGGCAAAATCCTATACGTTCGGGTTTATTATTGCCAGTGTATCGGCCTACTACGGCTATAATGTTTCCGGTGGCGCACTGGAAATAGGTAAGGCCAGCACCACCTCCGTGGTGGTAAGCTGTGTGCTGATATTATTCATGGACTACGCATTAACGGCTATATTACTGTAATCATGATTGAACTGCAAAACATAAGAAAAGGCTTTGGGGAGAAGGAAATATTAAAAGGCGTTTCTACGATTATGGAGCCCGGTAAGGTAAACCTGATCATTGGTTCCAGTGGTAGCGGAAAAACCGTGATGATGAAGTGTATCGTGGGACTGATGAACGTAGACAGCGGAAAAGTACTGTATGACAACCAGGATTTTACCGCTATGGAGGAAAAAGAAAAGAAAACCATCCGCCAGGAAATAGGGATGCTGTTCCAGGGATCAGCCCTTTTTGACAGTATGACCGTGGAACAAAATGTGATGTTTCCCCTGGACATGTTTGGCACCGGCACCCTAAAGGAAAAGAAAGCCCGTGTGGAAGAATGCCTGGAAAGGGTACAGCTGAAAGAAGCCGCGAAGAAATTTCCCGCAGAAATCAGTGGTGGTATGAAGAAAAGAGTGGGTATTGCCCGCGCCATCGTACTCAATCCCAAGTACCTTTTCTGTGATGAGCCCAACTCCGGTCTGGATCCGCAAACATCGTTGCTCATCGATAAGCTGATTACCGAACTTACCAAAGAATATAATATCACCACTGTTATCAATACCCACGATATGAACACCGTAATGGAAAGCGGTGATCATATTGTTTATATGTACCAGGGCCAGAAACAATGGGAGGGAAGTAACAAAGACATTGTATTCAGCAAGGACCAGAAATTAAACGACTTCATTTTTGCCTCAGAATTCCTTCGCGAAGCCAAGGAAATGCGGCAGTTGGAGATGTTTAAGGACGGCAAATGGCGCGAGCAACTGAAGAAAGAACAGGGGAAAGAAGGGAAATAGGCTTCTTTTTAAAATTCCATCATTCATTTTGTGATAAAAACATATAATTATAAATCGGTATATTTTTAATTATGGCTCCTGAGAGGTGTTTTTATACACCTGGACAGCTACTTTTGCCAAATATTTTCTAAACCAATTGGTAGCTTTATCTTAAAGGCACTAAATTGCAGAATTATGGAAATCGGCTTATTTTTGCCGTCCAGAAGAATCAGACACATAATATTAAACCAATAAAACAAGCGCGATGAGTGTTTTAGTTAATAAGGATAGCAAAGTGATTGTTCAGGGATTTACCGGTACTGAAGGTACATTCCATGCTACTCAGATGATTGAATACGGTACCCAGGTTGTGGGTGGTGTTACACCCGGTAAAGGTGGCAGCACGCACCTGGAACGCCCTGTGTTCAATACAGTAGCCGACGCGGTAAAAGCAACCGGTGCAAATGTTTCCATCATTTTTGTACCTCCGGCTTTTGCAGCTGATGCAATCATGGAAGCTACCGAAGCTGGTATTGCTCTGGTGGTATGTATCACAGAAGGTATTCCTGTTCAGGATATGATCAAAGCGAAAAATTTCCTGCAGGGTACAACTACCCGCCTCATCGGACCAAACTGCCCTGGTGTTATCACCGCAGACGAAGCTAAAGTAGGTATCATGCCCGGCTTCATCTTCAAAAAAGGTAAAATCGGTATCGTTTCCAAATCAGGTACTTTGACTTACGAAGCTGCTGACCAGGTAGTTAAAGCTGGTTTAGGCGTTTCTACTGCCATTGGTATTGGTGGAGATCCAATCATCGGTACACCTACCAAAGATGCGGTAGAACTGCTGATGAACGATCCGGAAACAGAAGGTATCATCATGATCGGTGAAATTGGCGGAAGCATGGAAGCAGATGCCGCTAAATGGATCAAAGCGCATGGCACTAAGCCGGTAGTTGGTTTTATTGCTGGTCAAACCGCTCCTCCGGGACGCCGTATGGGCCACGCCGGTGCTATCATCGGTGGTGCTGAAGATACCGCTGCTGCCAAAATGAAGATCATGGCAGAATGTGGTGTTCACGTAGTGGAAAGCCCTGCTAACATTGGTAAAACAATGGCAGAAGTACTGAGCAAGAAAGCAGCCCTGGCATAATTATCTGCCGGAAAAATATATAAAGGTGAAAAGTGAGGCGGAACAAGTCCATCACTTTTCACCTTTTTTTGTCCCCATTTATGGAAACCATGCGGACGTCTGCATCCTCACTAAAAGAAGTAACTTACTGTAAATAACGATCCTATATGCGTTTATTCATTGGAATATTCATTGTTTTAATCTTTAGTAGCAACAAGATGATGGCCCAGTTTAATTATGATAACTCCTGGAAGAAAATAGCAACCCTGGAAGAAAAAGGATTACCTAAATCCGCACTGGAAGTGGCAAACGACATCTACGCCCATGCGGTAAAAGATAAAGCCACCGCTCAACAGATCAAGGCCCTGATCTTTCAACTAAAGTATAATTCACAGATCAACGACAGCAGCACCCTGCAGAACATGCAGAAAATGGACCAGCAGATTGCAGGTGCAACAGGCGCTCCGAAAGCAATACTGCAAAGCATTAAGGCCGAAATGTTGCTCCGCTATTTCCAGATGAATCGCTACCGGTTCTATAACCGTACCGCCATCGCCAACGATGAAGGCACGGATATCAGTACCTGGGGCGCCGAAAAGCTTCACCAGGAAATTACCCGGAGTTACCAGGCCTCCCTGTCGGACAAAGCGCTGCTGGAAAAGACCAGTCTCACCCCCTTTGATCCCATTATTATCAAGGGGAATACCCGGGAACTACGGTCTACCCTGTATGATTTACTGGCCCACCGTGCCCTCGACTATTATAAATCCGGCGAATCCGGTATCACCAATCCAGCCAACCAGTTTGAGCTGACAGATCCGGCAGCCTTCGCGCCGGCAACTACTTTTGCCGCACACCAGTTTGCCAGCGCCGATAGCGCCTCCCTGCAATATCATGCCCTGCTCATTTTACAGGAACTGATTCGCTTACATACCGCCGATAAAGCCGCCCTGCTGGATATCGATGCGGAAAGGATCAGCTATATGAACCAGACGGCCGTAATGGAAAACAAGGAAACGTTGTACCTGCAGGCGTTGGACCAGATGGTGCTGGCTTATACCGGTTTGCCGGAAGTAACAGGCGTAATGGAGCTACAGGCCACTTACTACCTGCAGCAAAGTAACGCTGCCGAAAATGGGAAAGGTGATGCCATGAGAAAAGCTAAAGCGATTTGTGAAAAAGCCGTACAACTGGCTCCCACTTCCATCGGAGGCGCTGCCTGCGCACATATGCTGGATGAAATTTCTGCATTGTCAATTGAAATGGTAACAGAAGCCGTAAATATACCCGCACAGCCATTCCGCACCCTGGTAAGATATAAGAACATCAATAAAATATACCTGCGCATAGTGAAGGTGGACGATACCTTCCTCAAAGCTTTGCAGAAAGCCCAAAACAACTACGCCACCAGGGAAAATGCCTATTGGAAAATGATCCTGGCGCGCCCTGTATTAAAGGCCTGGGAACAAACATTGCCCGATCCGCAGGATTATGTTACCCACAAAACAGAAATAAAAATAGATGCTTTACCGGTAGGGCATTATATGCTACTGTCGAGTGCGGATCCTAAATTCCTATTGAAAAATAATCCCATTGCCATGCAGCTAACCTGGGTATCAGGTATCAGTTATATTGACAATGACAACACATATTATGCCCTGGATCGTAACAGTGGCAAGCCTTTGGCCAGTATTGGGGTAGACGTGCTGAAATTTAAAAACGGCGCCGGTTACGATGACTGGACCCTGCAGCAATCGCTCGTTACCGGGAAGGATGGCAGCGTTAAAATAGCTCCGGCCAAAAACGGCGGACAGCTGCGTACACACTGGAAAAATGGCGCCGATGAACTGTATATTGATGAATACAAGTATTTCTATACTTACGGTGAAAATACTAATACTCCGGAGGCACAAACGTTCCTGTTTGCCGACAGAAGTATTTACCGCCCAGGTCAGATCATTTACTATAAAGGTATTGTACTCCGGAAACGTGCAAAGGAAACCGGCAGCGATATACTGGCTAATTACCAGACGACCGTTTCCCTGTTCGACGTAAACGGCGACAAGGTAGATTCCGTTAAAGTGATCACCAACGAATATGGCGCCTATTCCGGCAAATTCGTATTGCCCGAAGGCCGTTTGAACGGTAGTTTTTCTTTGAGAGATGATAAAAGCAATGGTTACCTCGCATTTAAAGTAGAGGAATACAAGCGTCCTAAATTTTATGTGGAGTTTGATACCATCAAAAACAGCTATCGTTTAGGCGATACCGTTACTGCTTCCGCAAAAGCACTGGCTTATGCAGGTAATAATATTGATGGAGCCAAAGTAAAGTACAGGGTAGAACGCCAGGTACGGTTTCCTTACCCATGGTTATTTTATAAGATAGCGATCCCGTACGGTACTTCCCGGGAAATAGTACATGGTGAAACTACTACGGATGCCAACGGTACATTTACAGTGAAGTTCCCGGCCCTGGCCGACAAAAACGTAGATCCGGCCGGTAAACCCATCTTCACCTATGTGGTACATGCTGATGTAACGGATCTCAATGGTGAAACCCGCAGCTCAGATCAATCCGTAAGCGTGGGATACCAGTCAATGGAAATAGCTATTGATGCATCTGATCGCATGGAACAAAAAGAACTGTCCCGGATAAAGATTTTTTCGCGGAACCTGAATGGTACCTACGAACCGGCCAATTTCGCCGTACAACTGAAACCGCTGCAGCCCAACAAACGTCTCCTGCGCCCCCGTTACTGGGAAGCCCCGGATCAGTTTGTAATGGATGAAACCAGCTACGTACAGGCGTTTCCGGTAGATATCTATAAGGATGAAAATGACCCGAAAAACTGGGCGCGCGAGTCTGCCGTGGTTACCGAATCCATAGCCAGCAGCCCGGACGGAAAGATCACGCTGAACACTGCGAAATTAGCTCCGGGCTTTTACGAACTGGAAGTAAGCGCAAAAGATAAAAACAACGAACCGGTTATACAGAAAACTACCTTCGAGCTGATCGATGTGAAAGCTAAAACCCTGGCGGCGCCAGCCTACCTCTGGTCTTACCAGCCGGAACAAGCCACCGCTCCGGGTAATACGGCAGACATCTTACTGGGTACATCAGCCAAAGACCTGAATATTTTACAATCCAAACTTACCGCAGTTACCAAAGAAGAACGCAGCAACCTGGATTTGTCTGATATCAAAAAGCTCAGCTACCCGGTTACAGAAAGTAACAGGGGAGGTATCAGCCTGGTGTATGTGTTTGTAAAAGATAACCGTGTATTTGCCATGCAGGCAGGGATCGATGTTCCCTGGAGCAATAAGGAACTGCAGGTAAAACTGGGCACACACCGTGATAAGCTGTTGCCGGGTGAAAAAGAAAAATGGACCGCACAGATCACGGGTTATAAAAACGAAAAGGTAGCCGCTGAAATGCTGGCTTCCATGTACGACGCTTCCCTGGATGCTTTCCAGCCGCATCACTGGACAACACCTTATATCTATCCCAATGTTTCCGGCCTGACCCAGTTTAATGGCAATGAGAATTTTAAAATGGAAGTATCCACGCTTCAATATGACCGAGATCTTCCTGATCATCGCAGTGTGGCTAAAGAATACGATGTCCTGAACTTATTTGATTGGGAGATGGCGGAATATCCTGTCAGTGGCGGAGTGCGCGGACGCACACCGGATATGAGGGTGATGGCTAAACAAAAGGGTGTACTTGCATTAGAAGATGCAGCAGGAGCTGCCAGAGTTGCAGCGCCAGCGTCCCCGCCGGCACCAGCTGCAGCGCTAAACGAATCTGTTGTAACGGTAGGTTATGGATCTAAGGAAAAATCTTCAGCAAAACCTGGGCTACCAGCAGCTAATGAAACGCCCGCTCCGTCTGTCCGTAAAAACTTCCAGGAAACAGCTTTCTTCTTCCCAGACCTCCATACCGACAAAGAAGGTAACATCACCTTTGAATTCACTATACCGGAAGCACTTACCAAATGGAACTTCCAGGCGCTTGCGCATACAAAGGATCTGTCGTTTGGCATGGCTAATGCCAGCATTGTTACACAGAAGGTGTTGATGGTGCAACCCAATACCCCGCGTTTTGTACGCGAAGGTGATAAAATGGAATTCACCGCCAAGGTGAGCAATCTCTCCGATACGTTATTAATCGGACAGGCCCACCTGGAACTGCTGGATGCCAATACCATGCAGCCGGTAGACGGATGGTTCCAAAACATTTCCCCGCTGCAGCATTTCACTGCCCAGGCAGGACAAAGCACGCTGGTGACCTTCCCCATCCAGATTCCGCATGGTTTCCAGAGTGCGCTGATCTATCGGGTTACCGCACAGGCAGCCAATTTCAGCGATGGAGAAGAAAATGCACTGCCGGTATTAACCAACCGGATGATGGTAACGGAAGCGATGCCGCTGCCCGTTCGCGGTGATGGTAAGCATGATTTTACTTTTGAGAAGTTGCTGCATGGCGATAGCTCTCAAACTCTCGTACAACATGGTGTTACGGTAGAGTATACCAGCAACCCCGCCTGGTACGCCGTACAGGCCCTGCCTTACCTGATGGAGTTCCCGTACGAATGTGCAGAACAGGTATTTAACCGTTATTATGCAAATGCCCTGGCTACACATATTGCTGATGCTACACCGGGCTTGAAAGCTATTTTCGAAAAATGGAAAATATCAGATACAGCCGCTTTGCAAAGTAACCTTCAGAAAAATGAAGAGCTGAAAGCTGTATTGCTGCAGCAAACCCCCTGGGTACTGGAAGCAAAGAATGAAGCGCAGCAGAAAAAGAACATTGCTTTATTGTTTGACCTGCAACGCATGAAACAGCAACGCACATCAGCACTGGATCAGCTGGCAGCAAAACAATTACCGAACGGCGCCTTCCCCTGGTTCACCGGTATGTGGGAAGACCGCTTCATCACACAGTACATTGTAGCAGGTATCGGGCACCTGCAACAACTGGCGCAGATAAAAGATCCGGTTGCGATAGAGATGGCTAATAAAGCCATGGACTACCTCGACAGGGAAATGGATAAAGACTACTATCGCCTGCTGAAAGCAAAAGCAAACATGAAAGATCAACAGATCAATTACCAGGATATCCACTATCTGTATGCGCGCAGCTTCTTTAACCGGCCGGTGCCTGCTGCTATGAAAAAATCTTTTGATTTCTATTTTGCACAGGAGAAACAATACTGGACCAGGCAAGGGAAGTATGCACAGGGTATGATTGCACTGACACTCTCCAGGAAAGATGACGCACTAACGCCAAAGGCTATATTAAAATCGCTGAAGGAAAATGCGATGAACAGCAAGGAAATGGGTATGTACTGGAAAGATATTACAGCTGGTTACGGTTGGCAGCAGGCACCTGTTGAAACGCAGGCATTGCTGATAGAAGCTTTCCAGGAAGTTGGTAAAGATGCAGCGGCGGTGGCAGATATGAAAACCTGGCTGTTGAAAAACAAACAAACCAATAACTGGAATACGACCAAAGCTACGGCAGAAGCCTGTTATGCGATGTTGCTGCAGGGCAGTAACTGGCTGGCGGCCAACCCGGAAGTAACAGTGCAGCTAGGTAGTACGGTGGTGAAACCCGCTGCCACCGAAGCCGGTACCGGTTATTTCAAAGAAAGGATAGATGCCAAATCAGTGAAAGCAGATATGGGACATATCAGTGTAACCGTTCAGGATAGTAAAGGGCAACCTTCCTGGGGCGCTGTGTACTGGCAGTATTTCGAAGATCTGGATAAAATTACCGCCGCTCAAACGCCGCTGGTGCTGGAAAAAGAACTGTATAAAGAAGTAAACAGCGATAAAGGACCGGTGCTGACGAAGATTGCAGATGGTAACGAACTGAAAATCGGAGATAAGGTAAAGGTACGTATTGTATTGCGCGCCGACAGGACCATGGAATACATTCATCTGAAAGATATGCGGGCAGCCTGTTTTGAGCCTACCAATGTGATCAGCGCCAGCAAATGGCAGGGCGGACTGAGCTATTATGAAAGCACCAGGGACGCGTCAACTGATTTCTTTTTCAGTTACCTGCCTAAGGGAACTTACGTATTCGAATATACGTTGTTTGTAACCCATCAGGGTAAGTTCTCCAATGGTATCAGCACTGCGCAGTGTATGTATGCCCCGGAATTTTCTGCACACAGCGCTGGTCTAAATGTGAAAGTGACGGAATAAATAGAATTATGAATTACGAATTTGCGAAGAGGTTGTCGCTGTTATCTCCCCGCAAATTCGTAATTCCGTAATTCGTAATTTCTATATTTGCATTCCATGAGAAAAGCAGATTACCTAATTATAGGGCAGGGAATTGCGGGAACCATGCTGAGCTGGTTCTTACTACAGGCGGGGAGGAAGGTAATCGTTATCGACGACGCCAAACCCAATAGTGCTTCGAGGGTGGCTGCCGGGATTATTAACCCGGTATCGGGCCGCCGCTTTGAGCCAGCCTGGATGTACGACACTATTTATCCGTTTGCAAAAGCTACCTATCTGCAGCTTTCGGCTTTGCTGCAGGTGCCGGTTTTTACAGCACGTCAGCTATGGACCGTATTCCCATCCGCCCAAATGAGGGATGCTTTCTTACATAAAACTACCGTTAACGATTATACGGAGTTGCCGGGATCCATGCGGTATGAGTCATTCCTGGAGCAGCCTTTTGGAGCGGCCATTGTAAATGGCGCTACGGTAAATCTCCGGGCCCTGTTGCCGGCTTACCGACAATACTTAAGAACGCAGGAGGCTTTGCTGGAAACCCATTTTGATGTGGCTGCCCTGGAAGTAACTCCTGCCGGCGTTATTTATGGAGATATTAGCGTCGATAAGGTCCTTTTTTGCGATGGGGTTGCCACTACGATGCTTCCTTTTTTCAAGACGGTCAAATTTCTGCCCAATAAAGGGGAGGTGTTGATGATAAGCGTTCCCGGACTGGAAACTGCTGATATTATAAAAAAAGGGATCACCCTGGTGCCACAGGACGACGGATTGTTCTGGGCAGGCTCCTCTTTTGTATGGGATTATGAAGATGACCATCCTACTGCCAAACAGCGGGAAATGCTCGAAAATAGCCTTAAACAGCTCCTGAAGGTACCCTATGAAGTAGTGGACCATTTATCGGCAGTACGGCCTTCGGGAAATGACCGGCGCCCGATGGTGGGTTTTCATCCTTTGTACCCGGCCATCGGTATATTCAACGGACTTGGAACCAAGGGATGCTCGCTGGCGCCTTTTATGGCGGCCCATTTCAGGGATGTGCTTGTTGCCAATGCGCCACTGATGCCGGAAATCGACCTGCAACGATATTTTTAACATACTACCGGGATAAAATGCCCAATCCAAACCGTATCTTTGCCCCCCTTATGGGTGTAAGTGAACAACTGGATAGTGGTCGCCAATTGATGACAGCTTATTCCGTATGTCAACCATAAAACTAACTAAATCAACTATTTACGCATGTATAGGACGCACACTTGCGGGGAATTAAGAATGGAACAGGTGGGCCAGGAAGTAACTTTGGCCGGATGGGTACAGACAGTAAGAAAGTTTGGCAGCATCAATTTTTTTGACCTGCGGGATCGGTATGGTATTACACAATTGTTATTCGGCGAAAGCCTGAATGCCAAGCTGGACGCGCAGCCCCTGGGCCGTGAATTTGTGATCCAGGTGAAAGGTACCGTTACCGAGCGTTCCAGCAAAAATAAAAACATCCCTACCGGTGATATCGAAATCACGGTAAGCGATTTTACCATCCTGAATGCGGCGAAAACACCGCCGTTTACTATACAGGATGATACTGATGGCGGCGATGAACTGCGTATGAAATACCGTTTCCTCGATCTCCGTCGCAATGCAGTAAGACAAAACCTGGAACTGCGTTATAATATAGGACGTTCCGCACGTAACTATCTGCATGCCGCCGGTTTCATGGATATAGAAACGCCTTTCCTGATTGGTTCTACCCCGGAAGGAGCCCGCGATTTCGTAGTACCCAGCCGTATGAACCCTAACCAGTTCTACGGACTGCCACAGTCGCCCCAAACCTTTAAGCAACTGCTGATGGTGAGTGGTTATGACCGTTATTACCAGATCGTAAAATGCTTCAGGGATGAGGATTTGCGTGCAGATCGCCAGCCGGAGTTTACACAGATCGACTGTGAAATGAGCTTTGTGGACCAGGAAGACATCCTGGGTACATTTGAGCCCATGTTGAAACATATCTTCAGGGAGATAAAAGGAATCGAGTTCCCGGATGCTTTCCCCAGGATGACCTTCGACGATGCAATGGAATATTATGGTAACGATAAGCCGGATATCCGCTTTGAAATGAAGCTGGTAAACCTGAACGATACCACTAAGAATAGAGGATTTAAGGTATTTGACGAGGCGGAGCTGGTGGTAGCCATCGCTGCAAAAGGTTGCGCCGACTATACCCGTAAACAGCTGGATGAGCTGACAGATTGGGTAAAACGTCCGCAAATCGGCATGAGTGGCCTGGTATATCTGCGGTACAACACCGATGGTACGCTGAAGAGCTCTGTGGATAAGTTTTTTGACGAAGAACAATTGAAATTATGGGCGCAAAAATGTCAGGCTGAACCCGGAGATCTCATCCTGGTGCTGGCTGGCAAGGAAGAGCGTACCCGTAAAGCCGCCAGCGAACTGCGCCTTGAGATGGGAGAAAGGCTCGGTTTACGCAACAAAAACGAGTTTAAACCGTTGTGGGTTATAGACTTTCCGTTATTTGAATACGCCGAAGAAGATAATCGCTGGGTGGCCCGTCACCATCCGTTTACAGCTCCAAAGCCAGAGCAAATTGCCCTGATGGATGATCCTGCTCAATATGGAAAGATTAAGGCAAACGCTTACGATATCGTATTAAATGGTACAGAAATAGGTGGAGGCTCTATTCGTATTTTCCAGCGCGATCTGCAGCAGAAAATGTTTGCAGCCCTGGGAATGAGTAAAGAAGAGGCAGAACACAAATTTGGTTTCCTGCTGGGAGCATTTGAATATGGTGCTCCCCCGCATGGAGGTATCGCATTAGGATTTGACCGCTTGTGCTCGCTATTAGGCGGCAGTGAAAGTATCCGTGATTTTATCGCGTTCCCAAAAAATAATTCAGGGCGTGATGTCATGCTGGATGCTCCGAGTGAGATCAGCCAGGTGCAGCTTAACGAATTGAAAATCAGTTTAGTAAAGTAGTCAGCAGTCGCTGCATTTTATAAAAGCCAGGCGCTAATGGCTAACAGCTGCGGTTGTTGGTATCATTTTTGCAAATAGCAGGGCTTTTGCAGGTAAAAATCCCCTTTGGTATGGTAAATCGCCGCATCAAAGGGGATTGGCACTATTATAAGGTACAATATTTTTAACAAGCGTTTAACGGGATAGATAAGAAAAAGAGAAGAGACGTATTATTTAAATTTTTAAAGTAATATTGCGGTGTGATCATCGTTGATATGTGAGGTAAGAAATGATGCTGAAAACACAGAGAAAACTATCACCTGATACAAAAAATACTACCATGAGAATTTCAACATTCTTTAAGAGGACAGTATGGTTATGTGCGGTGTTATTATTGCTAATGCTCAGCAATGTTGGGTTTGCACAACAATCCACAAACAGTTATTTGAAGAAGTTTAAACCGGTATCTGTAGAACTCATGCAGGAAACGGGTATTCCTGCAAGTGTTATTCTCGGAATAGCCATGCTGGAATCCGGCACCGGAACCAGCAGAAATGCGAAAGTGCTGCACAACCACTTTGGTATTGTTGGTAAGAATAACATGTCGCAGATCAAACCAGGACACAGGTCTGTGTACAAACAATATGTAACTGACATGGCCTCCTATGAGCATTTTGTGGAGCTGCTTGCCAGGAAAAAATGGTTCGGTGAAATGAAAGGCAATCCTGAATTTGCGGTATGGCTCAAAAAAATGAACCATAGCGGTTATTCGTCCGCCGGCCACGAATGGATCAGAAGAGTGACAAATATTATTAACCGCTATAAATTGTATAAGCTGGACGCAAGCATGGATAGCGTGGCCACGGATTCCAAACAATGGTTGACCGTAGGCATGCCGGCAGGCGATCAGTGATGTGCTAACTGATGATTAACTATGTCCGGCAAAAATAAGTCTGCCTATCCGTTCTATATCGTTTTAGGAACATTAGTATGCCTGTTGGGGCTTTCACAGCTTAACTACAGCTTTTCATATAAAGACTTTCAATTCCGGAAAGTGGACATGTTATCAGAACTGAGAACAACTTCTCCTTCCCCGGACAACCAAAAGCTTACTGCTGCCGGCAACGACAGCAGTAAGCTTTCTGGTTTAGACAGCAATGGTATTGCTGCCAACCCGCATGTACCGAACCCGGATCATACCCATGATTTTATGTCGTACGCCGGCATCATGGAATATGCCTCTCCGGTACCCGGTGATACCGTTGTGGGAATGAGACATTTCCTCACCGCCCTGCAGGAACTGAAGGCAGGGAAGCGTCGTAAAGTACGTATCGCTTACTTCGGTGACTCTATGATTGAAGGCGATCTGATCACCGGCGATCTGCGCGACAGCCTGCAGCGCTTCTTTGGCGGCGCCGGAGTAGGCTTTGTGCCGGTTACCTCCGTGGTGGCTTCTTTCAGAACCACCATCACCCATACCTTTTCTACAGACTGGAAAGATTATCATTATAAAAATTCACCCCCCTCCAATATTACACTCGGTTTGTCAGGGCATACCTTTTATCCGGGGGGCGGCAGCTGGGTGAAATATTCCCCGGTGAAAAAGCCATTGCTCGACAAATTCCAGGAAATATCCCTGTTGTACGGGCCTGCCTCCGAAGGCACCGTAACTATTAACGATAAAGCCTATACGCTTTCCGGTAATGCTCCGGTAAACAGGCTGGATCTGCAGCAGGATACAGCTCAGCCTTCCCTCATGCTCCGCTATTCCGGGAGCGCGCAACCTTTTTATGGTGTTTGCTTCGAAAACGGGAATGGTATTTATGTAGACAACTACTCGTTCAGAGGTATCAGCGGTGTGGAACTGGGCCACTTGTCGGCCGATATGATACGCCGCATGCAACAGGAGCGTCCTTACGACCTCGTGGTAATGCACTATGGCGCCAATGTACTGTTCCGCCCTGAGCTAACAGACTACAGCTGGTACGAACGGCCTATGAAAAAGGTAATGGACTCGCTGCGGCAGGATCTGCCCGGAACGTCTTTCCTGATTGTAGGTACCGCCGATAAATCTTACAGAAAAGCCGACAAATATATTACCGCACCCGGCGTAGAAGCCCTGCTGAAAGTTCAGCACGATCTGGCTGCCGGTCATGGTACCGCCTATTGGAATCTCTTTGCTGCTATGGGTGGCGAAGGCTCCATGGTAAAGTGGGTAGAGGGAGATACGGTGATGGCCAACAAGGATTACACACACTTTAACAGAACGGGAGCAGCCAAAGTAGGGGCGCTGCTTTATAAAGCTATTATGAATGAATACAGGCTGGCACAACAACCTTAGTAAAAGATGGGTGGCAGTGCTATCATTGTTACTCGCCGGTATTACAACTTATGCACAACAGGTAAACGTCAACAACATTCAGCAGGACACTGCGCTATACAATGTTTTTCATTCCCTTTCTGCGGCAGACAGTAATGTAATATCCATTCTTCACCTGGGAGATTCCCATGTGCAGGCGGGCTATTTCCCACTGGCTACAGCTTCGCTGCTGCAGCAACAGTTTGGATATGCCGGCAGGGGATATATTTTCCCCTATAACCTGGCCGGTACCAACGGTCCGGAAGATTTCAAATGGAACAGTTCCGTAAGATGGTCATCCGAAAGAGTCGTTGACCGTAATAAATCGGATGTTCTTGGTCCCGGCGCTATTGCTATTACCTCTTCCAACGAGGCGCCCACATTGTCGTTTGCCGCTAAACCGGATGGTAGCATGGACGACAATTTCCGTAAGGTGCAATTACTCTATGATGCAGGCAATACCAATAACACGGTAGTATCCCCGGAAGCTACAGTAACGGTAACGCCGGCGCCTTTCCCTGGTACGTCCACACTAAGCATGGCTACGCTCGACTTCTTACAAACCTCGCAGTCATTCCAGGTAAGATGGGAAGGCACCGGCAACGGTCCATTCCACTTCTACGGCGCGGTGATGACCAACAGTCGTAATGGCGTATTATACCACAGCGTGGGTATCAACGGGGCCATGTATCAGCACTACAATGAAATCAGCAATATTCTCCTGGCGCAGATGGCAGTGTTGAAACCACAACTGGTGATCATCTCCCTGGGTACAAACGAAGCCTATGGCCGCCTGGACCCACTCGCCTTCAGAGACGAAATAGATAAAGCTGTTACCCTCATCCGGGAACAGAATCCTGCCGTAAATATCCTGTTAACAACTCCGCCGGATTGTATGCGCGCAGTTAAAAAAGGTGTCAGGAAAAAGATAGGTAAGAAAAAATACAGGATGGTATATCATACCGCTTACTATCCTAATCCGTATATCTCCATGGTTACACAACAGATCATGGGATATGCCAGACAGCACGGCATTGCCTGCTGGAATTTTAATGCAGTGAATAAAGCGCAGAAGGGTAGATTTGGAGGAGCATGGGCGCCGGATCATATTCATTTCAATGTGAAAGGATACCAGTTGCAGGGAGAGTTACTCTACGAAGCAATGCAACAGTCTTACGCACATTATTTACAGCAAACAAAGAAAAATCCAGTTATACCCAATGATCAACGTTAATGAGCTGCTTTCAGAGCTGTTGTATGATGAGAAAAATCCAGTCCTCTTTAACAGTGGCTTTTTTTTCTATTTCTTTGCTTTGTTTATGTTTTGCTATCTGCTGGCCAGCAGAAGTAAAGCTGCCAGGGTATGGATCTATACCGTGTTTTCGCTGTATTTCTTTTATAAGGCCTGCGGCTACTATGTAGGACTGGTGATACTTTCCGCCATTGTGGACTTTAACCTGTCCCGGTGGATTCATGAGAGCCAGGATAAACGAACAAAAAAATCACTGCTGATAATAAGTATCCTGCTGAATATAGGGCTGCTGTTTTACTTCAAGTATACCAACTTCTTTATCGGGATCATCAATGACTTCACTGCGGGGCATATTCATCCGCTAAGCCTCATACTGCCCATAGGGATTTCGTTTTATACCTTCGAAAACCTCAGCTATACCATAGATGTGTACCGGGGGGAAATTAAACCCGTGAGCAATTTCATGGACTATCTTTTCTTCCTCTCGTTCTTTCCGAAACTGATGATGGGACCGATTGTCCGTGCCGCCGATTTTATACCGCAGATCTCACAACCCTATCGCCTCAGTTCCGAGGACATTGGGAAAGGCATGTATCTCATCATAGCAGGGTTGTTCAAGAAAATCATCATATCAGATTTCATTTACCAGAATTTTGTTCAATACATCTTTGATGATCCCAGCAAGCATACCGGCCTGGAGTGCCTCATTGGTGTGTACGGTTATGCGCTGGTGATCTATTGCGATTTCTCGGGTTATTCCGACATGGCATTGGGCATTGCGCGGTGGACCGGTTTCAAAATTCCGCCAAACTTCGATTCTCCCTACCAGAGCTCCTCTATCACTGAGTTTTGGCGCCGCTGGCATATTTCTTTGTCCAGCTGGCTGAGAGATTATCTCTACATTCCCCTGGGCGGCAACCGCAAAGGACGAGTGCGTCAATATATTAACCTGGCACTGACCATGCTGATTGGTGGCTTCTGGCATGGCGCCAGCTGGAACTTTATCTTCTGGGGAGCTATGCACGGTGGTGCATTGGCGATTGACAAAGTGCGTATCGACTGGCTAAAGAAAAGTAAAACAGTGATCACAGGAGCCAAGGCTACCATCTTTAAAATACTTGGTATACTGATCACTTTCCATTTTGTATGTTTCTGCTGGGTGTTCTTCAAGGCTTCCACCTTCCATGATGCATGGTCGCTGATACACCAGGTGGTATATGACTTCCAGCCGGAAATAGCCATGGAATTGTACAGTGGTTACACCGCTGTATTCTGGGTGATGATCATGGGTTTTGTGTTGCACTTCCTCCCCTCCAAAGCGGAATTTTCCATGGAAAGGATGCTCGGACGCTTACCTGTGGCAGGAAGCGTAGCCATAATGGTGGCGTTTATGTGGTTGCTGGTACAGGTAAAAAGTACCCAGCCTATGATTCCGATCTATTTCCAGTTTTAATCTTATCGTTTTTGCCAGGGGATAAAGATCTCGCATTCATTTTCACCGGTCAGCGAGATAAAGAAGTGGTTACCGCTCATTTTAAAATGACCTGCGCGGCAACTGCTGTTAATAAATTCGTACATCGGCAATCCTGCAGCTACAAAGCTCATAGGGACCGGCAATTTCTTATAGTACCCGCCGGGAACGTTTTTGGTAAAGAGGCCGAAGGCGTCCTGGAAAGCAAGGCGGATCTGCAGATGCGCTATATCATATACTTTTAACACAGGTACCATAATCCCCACATACATCATCATTTTTGCATAATTGGTCACCGGCACTACGTCCAGCGTACCGGTAATGATCATGGCGCCGGGCAGCAACATGGATGCTTTGATGGCATGCAGTTGTTGCTGGTAAATACTCATATATTCCACCATACTTCTCACCGGATCATTGTTGCGGGGAAGAATATTGTAATACAGTACATAATCCGGCAACCGCATTTCTTCTGTTCTGTCCGGTGAAAAAATGAGCCTTTGCGGATCGTCGTGCGGCGTGGTAGCTATTTTGGTGCGTGCCAGCGTGTGTTCTTCATTGGGCAGATACAGCCTGTCGCGGAAGCTGACAGGGGCTTCATTGTATAACTCACGGAATGCCTTAGTAAAGCTGGAATGCGTATAGCCGCACATTTCGCTGATCTGTCCTATACTGAAGTCACTATGACGAAGGTAACCGGCGCCGGCTTCCAGTCTTCGTCTTTTCGTAAAGTGAATATAGGATTCCCCGTATATCTCCACAAACTTGTGTGAAAAGTTGTCAACGGATTCGCTGATCATCGCGGCAACAGTACGGAGGTCGCGTTCTCCGTGAGGGTCGTTATGGGATAATGAAATGGCTAGTTGTATCTTTTTCTCCCAATGGTTAATTGTTGATGTTTTCATGGAGGCATAATTTGGAAGCTGATTCTAATCTAATCAATATGACAGGCAGAATCTCCCCAATGACCGGAACAGGGTTGGATTAACAAGCCGTTAACCAATCATAAAAACAGGGTGTATGAAATAATTGTTAATATTCTACTTTTGCGCAATAATTCGACTGACTGATGCGCATTGCGAGAATATTCCCGATAGTAGTTTTGATGTTGTGCTCTACAATAACTGTTCGTGCACAGTTCCTGATGGATATGATTGACACCACCTCCGAGCTGGGGAAGGGGATGATATCCTTGTATCAGAAATACGATGCCCTGCGTTTCAGCGGTTATATCCAGCCTCAGTTCCAGGCGGCCCAGTCAAAGGGAGCGGGAAGTTATGCCGGCGGCGATTTCGGAGCTGCGGTTAATAACCGTTTTACGCTTCGCCGGGGTCGTATCCGGGTGGATTATGAGCGTTTCAACAAACATGATATGCCGGTAATACAGTTTGCATTTCAGTTTGATGGTTCAGAGCGGGGCGTATTTATCCGTGATTTCTATGGTCGTTTCTTTGAAAACAGGTTTAATGTTTTATCGTTTGTAGGGGGGATGTTTGCCCGTCCTTTTGGATATGAGGTCAACCTGTCGTCTGCCGACCGGGAAACGCCGGAAAGGGGACGTATGTCGCAGATACTGATGAAAACGGAGCGCGACCTTGGAGCGATGGTGACTTTTGAGCCAAGACGGAAAGATCATCCCCTGCGTTTCCTGAGAATAGATGCCGGCGCCTTTAACGGGCAGGGACTTACTGCCACTACAGACTTCGACAGTCATAAAGATTTTATAGGCCGCATAGCGGTGAAACCCCGGAAGATCAAGGGAACAAAAGCCATGTTGTCCGGCGGAGTTTCAGTATTGTATGGCGGTATGGAACAGTTTACCAACTATATCAACACCATGGGCACCATAAACGGTAAGCCCGGTTACCTGGTGGATTCATCGGCATCCAATGCCGGTAAAATTGCCCCCCGGCACTATTATGGCGCTGATATACAACTGAAAATTCCGAATGGCCCCGGTAAAGGCAGTACGCAGTTCCGGGCAGAGTATATCCGCGGACAGCAAAGCTCCACCGCCCTTACCTCCGAAACACCCGGTATTATCCCGGTAACGCCTCAGGGCAAACTACAACCATTGTATATCCGCAATTTTGATGGCGCCTACCTGTATTTTATCCAGAACCTGGGCAGCGATAAGCACCAGGCAGTGGTAAAATACGACTGGTATGACCCCAATAAAAAAGTAAGCGGAAAAGAAATTGGCGTACCCGGAGCAGGGCTTACTGCTGCGGATATACGTTATAATACGCTGGGCATTGGCTACCTCTATTACGCCAATGAGCACCTGAAGTTTATGGTTTACTACGACTGGGTTACCAATGAAAGTACGGAACTGGAAGGGTATAAGGAAGACCTGAAAGATAATGTACTGACGTGCAGGATGCAGTATCGGTTTTAGGAAGCAAAAAGCAGAAGGTAAAAGCAAAAAGCCATCGAAGCGAATAATCAGAGAAAATGGATTAACATCCGCTCTGATCATTCGCTTCGATGGCTTTTTGCTTTTACCTTCTGCTTTTTGCTTATTCTCTGCCGGACTCCATGGTAAATCCGAACGTGCTGCCTATTTCAGGTTTGCTGCGTACGGTAATGGATTGGTCGTGGGCTTCTACGATATGTTTTACGATGGCCAGCCCCAGCCCGGTACCACCGATGTCCCGGCTACGGGCTCTGTCGGTACGGTAAAAGCGTTCAAATACGCGTGGCAGGTGTTCTTCCGCCATACCGATACCATCATCAGAAATTTCTACCAGTACACGTTTGCCATCCATGCTGTAAATGCTGGCAATGGTATGGCCGTCGGGTTTACCGTATTTGATAGAATTATCGACCAGGTTAATAAGTACCTGCCTGATCTTTTCTTTGTCGGCAAACACCGGTTGCGGTGCTTCGCAACCTTTCTTGATATTGAATTTGATGCCTTTGGTATTTGCTTTCAGCGACAGGGTGTCAAATACATCTTTGATCAGGTCCTGGATCACAAATACTTCAGCGTTGACGGTCATTTCGCCACTTTCCAGTTTGGATATTTCGTCGAGATCGTCGATCAGCCGGCAAAGACGGTCGATGTTCTTGGTGGCGTTTTTCAGAAACAGCTTGTTTACGTTGGGATCCTCCAGCGCGCCATCCAGTAATGTGTGAATGTAGCCCTGAACGGCAAAAATGGGCGTTTTCAGCTCGTGGGAAAGATTCAGCAGGAACTCCTTACGGAACTCCTCATTCCGGCGGAGGTTTTCCAGTTCTTCTTTCTTCTGACTGGCCCATTTTTCCACATCTTCACTTACCTCTTCAATGGTTTTCAGGGGAAGGATATTCTTCTGGAAGAACTCTTCCCTTTTAGAGGCCTTGGTTTGATAAATGAATTTGTAGATCAGCTTTATTTTCCTGTAAATGAAATTTTGCAGGGTATAAAGGTACAGGTAGTACGAAACAAGAAAGGTTAGCACGAAGGCTCCCAATACTACCTTCCAATTGCCATCCACCAGCAGGCTTCCCAGGGCAATAACTGCCGATATAACCAGGGCTGTGAATCCCGCTAATTTTTGCGGGGACAGGTTTTTTGCTTTAAACATACTCCAGAGTGAGTAATTAGTATAATAATGGGAAATTAGTTTAAATTTCTTAGTTACCATAGAAAAGCTGTTAGCTATTAGCATTTTGCTATTAGCCAACCAGTATATTGGTGGAAAATTTTCAGAATAGAGACAGAATAGAAATGAGTACCGAAGCAGTAAAGGGTTACACTAACAGCTAATGGCTAACTGCTAACAGCCGTTTTCACTACATCTCAAATTTGTATCCTACTCCTTTTACGGTAGTAATCAAGTCGATGCCTATCTTCTGGCGTATTTTGCGGATATGTACGTCTATCGTACGGTCACCCACAATCACTTCTGTACCCCATACCTGGTTCAGGATTTCGTTACGCAGGAATACGCGGCCGGGCTTGGATGCGAGTAACTGCAGCAATTCAAATTCCTTCTTCGCCAGGATAATTTCTTGTCCCTTGTAAGTAACAGTGAATTTTTCGCGGTCAATGATCAGGTCGCCGAGGGTAACACGGGTTTCTTCCGGCTTGTGTAAGCGGCGGAATAAAGCGTTGATCCTGCTTACCAGCAATTTGGGTTTGATAGGCTTGGCGATGTAATCGTCTGCACCCATATTAAGGCCGTCTACTTCCGACTTTTCATCGTTGAGGGCGGTTAAAAACAATACCATGGTATCTTTGAACTCAGGGATCTTCCTGATTTCACGGCAGGTATCAATTCCGTTCTTATTCGGCATCATGATATCCAGCATAATCAGATCCGGTCTGAATATTTTAGCCTTCTGGATAGCCTCGCTGCCGTCTTTCGCGGTTACGGTATCATAACCCGCTGTTTTTAGATTATAGCTGATAATCTCGAGAATATCCAATTCGTCATCTACTACCAGAATTTTTCCTGCAACCGCTTGGTCTATCATAAATTTTGCTTTTAAAAAGACGGGACAAAATTATAAAGCCATCCCCGTGATTAATGGAAAATTAACATTATGAAATTGTTAATTCAATATCAGACTGGTTTTCCGCGATCAATAGCAAGGTACATCAAATAACAATGTGAGCATGATATGATGGATATTCGGCATTCATACTATTTTGATTTTTATGTAACTGCAATCTTTTGATGTTTATGCTGCCAAAACGCATCTGCAAACACTTTAAAGTGACAGTTGTAGTTATAGATGTAATAATTGTATATATATCAGCCTTAAAAACAAAAGATAGTAATTCAGTGCTGGCAAACTCTGTATTTTGGTTGTAAATTTGCTATCTGGTCCTCGTGAAAAGATCACTTAGTATGAGAAGATTTCTATTAATATTATCGCTGGCGGTATTTACAATCAGCTCGCTACAGGCACAAAGCAGTCATCATCCGATTCCAATCAGCCGGCAGGGATTTCATGATAACATTGACAAAGAACAAGCCGCCGCTGCAAAATTTGACGGAAAGGCCGATGACCTGGTTAAGGTATCAGACGATCAGACCATCAACCTGCAGGTAACAAACGCGCTCCTCAAAGAAGTAGATAACCTTCAACAGGAAATCGAGGATAATGACGCGCTCGATCACCGGTTGAAAGTAAAGTATCTTTCAGGTATCTATGTCATGCTGAAAGATTACAACCAAAAGCGTTCACACCGTAACATAGATCCGGAAGAAGCGCCCGCCATCGTGAGCGCATTCCGTAACATGATGCACGCCGATATCAAAGGGCAGAGCATTCTGCCGTATATCGGGCAACTGTCGTATAGTGCTTCAGAAAGACTGATAGAGTCTTTCCACGATAACCCAGGTTACAAAGAAGCCCGTGGACAGGTATTTACCAAGTATGCTTTTAATAACCTGGAAACAGTTATGCCTAAACTGGGCGAGTACCTGGACTATCCCGGTACCGACTCCATTATAGCCGCAGTGGCACGCAAATACCCTAACCAGGTTCTTACCTACGCTACATCTTTCACCCCTATGGCGACGGTGATAAAACGTAACCAGGATCCTATTGTACAAACTATTGTACGTATCGGGCAGTCGCCACAGAGTACAAAAATATTGCCTTTTATAGATGAGCTGCTGGCGGGCACTACTACCGTAGACAAGCTGGAAACCATTGTGGATAACGATTATCAGTATTACAGACAAATGGTGAAATCCACCATTGCGCTGCAGAAACTGAAAAATGAAGGACAGAATCCCTTCGGTCTGAAAGCTATGATGGAAAACATGCAGGCCAAATCGCTGCTTTATATCCGCAGTGTTAATGACCTGCACGAAGAACCAGCGAATGTTCGATTCGCTATCGTTAAAAATTTTACACCGGAAGAGCTCTACTACCTGATCATCAACGGGCAGGAAGAGTTGTATACTTCCAGTTACACTAACCACAACAACGCCGGTTTATACGACCAGATGATGGTACGTATGAAACCGCCCCGTGGTGATAGTTTACTGATGGTGGTAAATTTTGACCGCTTCAAAAAATTCATCGCCATGGCCGCAGGGTTTAATACCCTGGACAACTTCCTGAAATCCATGGCGCCGGAAAATTCCAACTACCTCATGCAGAAATATGTGCAGAATCTGGAAAAAACAGAAGATTTGGAAGATGCAGTAGACGTAGCCAACTCTTTTGGCAGTATCCGGGATGAGAAATTATTGGATTTTTTACGGGTAGAAGTAAAAAAGAACCTCGCTTATGTAAAGAAGCATAGCGATAAACGCGGTACGGTTATTTACCAGCTGCTGAGCAGCCTGTTTGAAACAGAGTCTAACAAAGACGAGAACGATTCGTCCAAAGCTACGGATATGGCCAGCCGGTTATCGCTGCCCCCGATCAACTTTGTTACCGGCGCCGCGCTGGAAAGCGATAGCGGCCGGGTGTACCAGCAGGTATTTTTTTATGGAGACAAAGACGGACAGGAATCTTTTGCCAGCTTCATGACTAATTTCCCTTCTTCTGAATGGAAAATAACCCGCAATAAGTACTGGGCTACCATTTCCTCTACGAAAGGAAAGGCCACCACTATTTTTGCCAACTTACCGACGGATGAACCGGCAGATAAAGAAGCGATTGCCAAGCTGTCGGACTACCTGGATGAAAATGATATTCACCCTACTATTTTTATTCACCGTGGTCACAGTTATCATATCAACACCACCCTGGAAAACCTGCAGAGCTCTGCCAAAATAGTGGTGCTGGGTTCTTGTGGCGGTTATCATAACCTGGCTACTGTATTGGAAAAATCGCCCGAAGCGCATATTATTTCCTCCAAACAGGTAGGTACCCGCTTTGTAAATGAACCCATCATTCACACCCTGGAGGACCAGGTGCGTGCCGGTAAAAATGTAGACTGGGTGATTATGTGGGCGCAACTGACCAAACGATTTGCGGGAGATGCCCGTAACAAGGATCTGTTCAGCGACTATGTTCCGCCTCACAAAAACCTTGGCGCCATCTTCATTAAGGCCTATAAGCAAATCATGAAGGATGTGAAGAAATAAGACCATGATTCAGGTGATTGATATGATTATCCTGATGAGAGAAAATAAAACGAGGACCCGTTTGAGAAATGCTCAAACGGGTCCTTTGCTTTATAATTAAGCACAGGCATCATTGTTAATCTCCGCTCATCAGGATAATCATATCAATCACCTGAATCACCGTCAAAATTCGTAGGTTTGTTAAGTAGTTTAAACCTGGCACATTGGAAAATCTTGCGGTAAAGAAAGTATTTGATTTTAGTTTATTACGGCGCATATTCTCATTCGCGGCTCCCTACAAACGGTCCTTCTACATCTCGATGGTATTAACGGTAATACTGGCCGCCATATCTCCGTTACGTCCTTATCTGATACAGGTAACTGTTGATAAATACATTGCCAATCAGTTAATGCAGATGCTGGTACTGGTAACGGTTATACAGGTGGGGTTGCTGATATTGGAAACAATTGTACGCTTCTTCTTTTCTTATCTTACCAACTGGCTGGGGCAGTCGGTGGTAAAGGATCTGCGCGTAACGGTATATAAGAAGATTGTACACCTGAACCTTGCTTTTTTTGATAAAACGCCCATTGGTACCCTTACAACCCGTACCATCAATGATATTGAGGCCATTAATGATGTGTTTTCTGAAGGGATCATTTCCATTGTGGCAGACCTGTTGATGATTGTGGCCATACTGGTGGTGATGTTTATGGAAGACTGGCGCCTGACGCTGATCAGTTTGTCGCCTTTTCCCATCCTGATCTTTGCGACATATATTTTTAAAGAAAGTGTGAATAAATCCTTTTACCGGGTACGTAATGCGGTGTCGGCCCTGAATGCCTTTGTGCAGGAGCATCTTACAGGAATGGTAGTGGTACAGGCCTTTACAGCAGAGAAACGGGAGTTTGCCCGTTTCAAGCATATCAATAAAGAGCACCGTAAAGCCAATATTGACGCTATTTTCGCCTATTCGGTATTTTTCCCGGTGGTGGAAATTATCCTGGCGATATCGCTGGGACTTATGGTTTGGTGGGGCGCCAACAAGGTCTTGAATTATGAAGTGACCCAGGGAGTGATGATTGCCTTTATCATGTATCTGAATATGTTGTTCCGTCCGCTTCGTATGCTGGCTGACAAGTTTAATACCCTGCAGATGGGGATGGTGGCCAGCGAACGGGTATTCAAAGTGCTGGACAACCAGGATTACATTGCAGATAAGGGACATGAGCGTGCTGAAAATATGAAGGGGGCTATCACTTTTGAAAACGTGAGCTTTGCGTATGTGGATGAACATTACGTGTTAAAAAATATCAGTTTCAATGCTAAGCCCGGCGATACCGTAGCGATTGTGGGGCATACGGGATCGGGAAAAACTACCATCATCAGCATTTTGAACCGGCTATATGAAATTCAGAAGGGAAGTATTAAGATAGATGGAATTGCATTACCGGCTTATTCGCTGGAGTCGTTACGCAGTAAGATCGGGGTGGTATTGCAGGATGTGTTCCTCTTTGCGGGTTCTATCTATGATAATATAACGTTGCATAACAACAGCATCAGCAGGGCGCAGGTGGAAGAGGCTTCCAGGTTGATCGGTATCCATGATTTTATCATGCAGTTGCCTGGCGGATATGATTACCAGGTAATGGAGCGGGGCAGTACGTTGTCGCTCGGGCAGCGGCAGCTGATCTCCTTTGTGCGGGCTTTGTTATATGATCCGGCTATACTTGTTCTTGATGAGGCGACTTCTTCAGTAGACACTGAATCTGAAATGATGATACAGCAGGCGATAGATAAGCTCATTGCAGACCGTACCGCGATTATTATTGCGCACCGGTTATCTACCATCAGCAAGGCGGATAAGATTATTGTGCTGGATAAAGGAGAGATTAAGGAGATGGGTACCCATGAAGAGTTGCTGAAGCTCGAAGGATTTTATTACAAACTCCACAGTATGCAGTTTAATGTGAGCAAAGTGTAAAATATACACTATGGGTATGGCATACAAACCGGAAATATCTGCAATTGTCACCGCCTGATAAATGATAAAAATATTAATATGAAATACTTTAAGTGACCGCTGGTTTCAGCGGTCTTTTTTTATGCGTAAACCGGCTATTTTTCTTAATACAAGGGGCTGGTTATCAATATAATTGCAATATATCGCTCTTTTTTTTCGTAGTCGCTTAATTTTGAAGATAAAAACGAGTATCTTTGCGCAAAATTTCAGAAAACGGTGATTTCTTTCAATTGGTTCAAACATAGAATGGTAGCACTTGTGATGGTTTTAGGCCTTCACAGTTTTAGTAATTTTTCCTTCGCACAGGACAGTCATCATGAGAAAACAGCAGCAACCGCTGTTGAAGGTGAGGCGGTAACACATGGAGAAGAGGCGACTGAACCTAAGAAAGTAGATATTAAGGAAACAATTTTCGGCCACGTAAAGGATGCTCATGACTGGCATCTTTTTGAGCTGGGTGAAACGCATGTAACAATCCCGTTGCCTGTGATCATCTACAACCCGACCCGTGGTACATCTGTATTTTTGTCTTCTGCATTCCATCATGGTCACGAGGCGCATGACGGATACCGTCTGGTAACAGAACACTATCGCGCGGAGAAAGGCCTGGATGCTGCCAAATATCCAAATGGCGATATTATTGCAGTGGATGGCAGCGACAATCCAACCGGTGAGAAGATCTATGATCTTTCTATGACCAAGAATATCACTTCCATGATCATTGCAGCGTTATTGCTGATTTTGATTATGCTGAGTGTGGCGAAATCCTACAAAACGCGGGGTTCCAAGAAAGCGCCTAAAGGCTTCCAGAGCCTGATTGAGCCGGTAATTATCTTTATGCGTGATGAAGTGGTGAAGCCTAATATCCCGGGCAAAGGCGCTGCAAAGTATACTCCTTTTATTCTGACTATATTCTTTTTTATCCTCATCAATAACCTGTTGGGTCTGTTACCTGGTTCTGCCAACGTAACGGGTAACCTGGCGGTGACAGCTGCATTGGCTATTATCAGCTTTGTGGCTATCCTGCTCAGCAGCAACAAGCATTTCTGGGCGCACATCTTTAATCCTCCGGTACCTTTTGGTGTAAAAGTGATCCTGGTTCCGGTGGAACTGATTGGTGTATTTACCAAGCCCGTATCATTGATGATCCGGTTGTTTGCCAATATCCTGGCGGGTCACATCATTATCCTGAGTATTATCTGCCTGGTATTTATATTTGGTTCATTGAATCCCGTAGCTGGTTATGGTTTCATGCCTGTAACTGTACTGTTCAACATCGTTATGATGATGCTGGAGTTGCTGGTTGCCTTTATCCAGGCTTTCATTTTTGCTAACCTGACGGCGGTATTTATAGGCCAGGCGATGGAAGGTGGACACGATGAAGCTCACGGACACCACTAGAGCTGTTAGGCATTAGCTGTTAGCTTTTAGTCTTCAGTGAACGGAAGAGTACTAACCGCAAAGTATCATTAAAGGCCGGAGGCCAACTGCGGGATGCCATTAATGGCTAACTGCTAAAAGCTAAAAGCTTCCGATATTAAAACGAACTTTTTTTATAATTCAAATACATATTCATTATGGCACTTTTGTCTATTTTATTGCAGGCTGCTGCTGCATCTGGTCTGGCTAAGGCTGGTGGTGCTGTTGGTGCTGGTATCGCGGCTATCGCGGCTGGTATTGGCGTAGGTAACATCGGTAAGAGCGCTCTGGAGTCTATCGCTCGTCAACCAGAAGCTGCTAACGACATCCGTGCGAACATGATCCTGGCTGCTGCGCTGGTTGAGGGTGTTGCCCTCTTCGGTGTAATCGCTGGTCTGTTAGCGGTAGTTATGTAAGCCGAACTTTTTACTGCATCCGGCGCACAGGGCAATGGATGCAGTAATCTTTATGCCAATTTGAAATTAGTAAGTATCAACATAACAACATCATAAAATTCTAATTATATGGATCTGTTACAACCCGCGTTAGGCTTGTTTCTTATTTCATTTATCATTTTCATCATCGTTTTCCTGATCCTGAAGAAATTTGCCTGGACTCCGATCCTCGCTACTCTGAAGGAAAGAGAAGATTCCATCACTGATTCCATTACTACAGCAGAAAGAGTGAAGGAAGAGATGGCACAGATGAAAGCAGAACATGAACACGTGCTGGCGGAAGCTAAAGCTGAAAGAAGCAAGATCCTGAAAGAAGCGAAAGATGCGAAAGACATGATCATCAGCGAAGCCAAGACTCAGGCGCAGGCGGAAGCGAAGAAGATCATCAGCGAAGCTTACACTGCTATCGAAAACCAGAAAATGGCTGCGTTAACAGATGTGAAAAACCAGGTAGGTAACCTCGTAATTGAAGTGGCAGAGAAAGTGCTGAGAAGAGAACTGGCTGATAAAACAGCACAGGAAGGTTACGTGAAACAACTGGCAGGAGAAATCAAATTAAACTAAAGGCTACAGGTTAAAAGCCCAAAGCTAAAAAAAGCTATATGCAGAATCCCCGTTTAGCATCCCGGTATGCAAAATCATTGATCGATCTGGCGCAGGAACTGAACCAGCTGGAAGCGGTGCATACTGACATGCTGTTTTTACAACAGGTGATGAAAAGCAATCCTGATGTGGTGAATTTGCTTAAAAGCCCGATCATTAAGGCAGATAAGAAACAAAAAATATTAGCTGCTATACTGGACGGCCGGATCAGTGCCACCACTGCTTCTTTTGTGAACCTGTTGGTCAGCAAAGGCCGTGAAAGCGCACTGGCTGAAATGACCACTGAATTTTCACGCCAGTACATGGTGCTGAAAAATATCAGCCCTGTAAAAATCACTACTGCTGTGGCATTGGATAACGCCACACTGGATGTTATCAAACAAAAGATCGCGAGTGCAAGTACACAGCAGATCGAACTGGAAACAGCTGTAAATGCTGACCTGATCGGTGGTTTTGTACTGGAAGCCAATGATCAGCTGTTTGACGCATCTATACTGCGTGATCTGAAAGATATTAAGCAGCAGTTTAACAAGAACATTTACGTATCCGATTTACGTTAATCAATACAGCAGCCGCTGCGTACACGCAAAGCTGTTGTCGTTATACTAATTTTCTCTAACGACTTTTTTTAAAATCATAATTATGGTTGATATTAAACCTGATGAAATTTCGGCGATATTACGCCAGCAGTTGAGCAACTTCAATGCTTCTGCCGACCTGGAAGAGGTAGGTACCGTGTTGCAGGTGGGTGATGGTATTGCCCGCATATACGGTTTAGGTAATGTTGGTTATGGTGAACTGGTTGAATTCAGCAACGGCGTTAAAGCTATTGCACTGAACCTGGAAGAAGACAACGTGGGTGTGGTATTGATGGGTCAGTCAGCAGGTATTAAAGAAGGAGATAAAGTGCGTCGCACCAACAAAATCGCTTCCATTAATGTGGGTGAAGGCGTTGTTGGCCGCGTTATCAATACACTGGGTGAGCCAATCGATGGTAAAGGCCCGATTAAAGGTGAACTGTATGAAATGCCACTGGAGCGTAAAGCACCCGGAGTATTATACCGTGAGCCGGTAAAAGAACCACTGCAAACAGGTGTAAAAGCAATTGATGCGATGATCCCTGTTGGTCGTGGTCAGCGTGAGCTGGTAATTGGTGACCGTCAAACAGGTAAAACAGCTATCTGTATTGATACCATCATCAACCAGAAAGAATTTTATGAAGCAGGTAAACCTGTTTATTGCATATACGTAGCGATTGGTCAGAAAGCATCTACTGTTGCCGGTGTAATGAAAACATTACAGGAAGCGGGTGCCATGGCTTACACTACCATCGTTGCTGCAAATGCTGCTGATCCTGCTCCGTTGCAGTTCTACGCTCCGTTTGCCGGCGCAGCTATCGGTGAATTTTTCCGTGACTCAGGTCGTCCTGCACTGATCGTTTATGATGATCTGTCTAAACAGGCGGTTGCTTACCGTGAGGTATCCCTGCTGCTGAAACGTCCTCCAGGCCGTGAAGCTTATCCGGGTGACGTATTCTATCTGCATAGCCGTTTACTCGAGCGTGCTGCGAAAATCATCAGCAATGATGCCATCGCTCAACAGATGAATGACCTGCCGGAATCTATCAGACACCTGGTAAAAGGTGGCGGTTCCCTGACAGCATTACCTATCATCGAAACACAGGCGAGTGACGTATCTGCTTACATCCCAACCAACGTAATCTCCATCACCGATGGTCAGATCTTCCTGGAAGGTAACCTGTTCAACGCCGGTATCCGTCCTGCGATCAACGTAGGTATCTCGGTAAGCCGCGTAGGTGGTAACGCCCAGATCAAATCCATGAAGAAAGTATCTGGTACCCTGAAACTCGATCAGGCGCAATACCGTGAAATGGAGGCGTTCTCCAAATTCGGTGGTGACCTGGATGCTGCTACCAAAGCAGTTATCGATAAAGGTGCCCGTAACGTGGAAATCCTGAAACAGGCACAGTTTAGCCCGTACGCCGTAGAAAAACAGGTAGCTATGATTTACCTGGGTACCAACGGTTTGCTGCGTGATGTTCCTGTAAAACAAGTACGTGCTTTCGAAGAAGCGTTCCTGAACGAAATGCAGGTACGTTTACCAGAAGTACTGGCTGAGTTCAAGAAAGGTAACCTGCCTGAAGATGGCCTCAAGAAAATGGTTACACTGGCAAATGAACTGAAACCAAGATTTGCATAGTAGCGGTCTTTGACCACTGAAAATAAAAAGTGCACCCTGCATCATCATGATGCAGGGTGCACTTTTTTTATATAGGACTCCTTATCTTCTGGGATATTAAATATTCTATATATTATTAATTTCAAACCTTTTAAAAAAATAATTATAATAGACGTGATTTTTTTATAAAAGCCTTGCAATACATTTGTTGCATATCAAGTCCTTAACACCAAAGTCGTATATACCGTTTTTGCCCGTTCATAACCTTCTCCCACCCAGAGTAATACAGCCAGGATTTATACGTTAGCGCCTATTGTTTCATGTGAGAACAATCATTTAATCACGCTTTTTTTCTTTTCCCCCACAAAAGAAATCGGTTATGCTTTACCTGAACCCGGTATTGTGACAATGAATTGTGTCTGTTCAGCCCCTTTTTGAGATACAAAGACCTTATATGAAAAGAATTTTCCCCGTTTGTGTATTGGTATTCCTTTACCTGGTTTTGGCTATTGAGAGTTTTGGAGAAGGCAGCAAAGATATGTATCCCTCGGGAGCATTGGGTAACCGTGCCTATATGACGAGTTCCTCAACCGCCACCAGCTCACTGATAGGTAATATTTACAACCCCGGCAGAATGTTCGTATATGCGAAGGCGGGAGAAGTGATTTATATAGGATCGAGCGCACAGGGAATAGGTTCGGGCACCACCCGTCTTGTTGCACCCAATGGAACAAGCTATAATACAGGATCCTCCACCATAACAGGGCGTATTAATAACCGCGCAGAGGAACTCGCAGGGCCATCTGCCCTGGCGGTAGGTGGATATAGCGCCTATTCAAGAACAGTCCTCGCAACGGAAGAAGGTATATGGACCATAGAATTTGGTCCGCCCAACCCAGCCTCCACCTCATTGGGAACAGGATTCAGCCCGCCGGCTGCAAACGCTGCCTGGACTACCGCTAATCAGAATGCAGTAAGCACCCTGGCGTTAATAGTTGCCTGGGATATTACCGTTGCCAGTGGAGGTGTGGCACAATCCGGACGCGCCTACGTAAATATTTTTACAGGTAACGCCGGTACCGCCTCTTCCGCGTTTTATGGTAAGTTTAATGTACTCACAAAGGATGGCTTTACGTATACCGCTGCCGGCAATGGTATACAGCCTTTCCTGTTTGCTTTTTTTGTTAACAACAAAGGTACCCGCGACAAAACAACAGGCGTACCCGTATATAAAAGTGTAGACCTTGGTAGCGTTACTTCTTCTAACGGCGCTTACTCTTTTCATAATCCTACATTACCGGACGACGCAACCAACATTACCCAGAAACTATTTTATAATGCACCGGATAATACGCTGCCATCCAGCGCTTCGCTATGGTCCGGCGGGGCTGCGGCTACTACCTGGTTAATTAGCACTCCTATTAATCCTGTAGTGAGCCTGGTATTTTTTACAGGGAGAGAAGGCACACCGGGGCGCTCCGGTACTCCGCCACTGGGAGGTGGTTATGTACATTTTACTGCTAATCAGAATGGTAATTTTAAAATATCTATCGATGTAAATAATAATGGCAGTACTGCCGATCCGGTAGACCGGATCATTACCGGGTCTTCTGTATCCGGAGATAATGCCATTTTATGGGACGGTAAGAATGGATTGGGCGCCGATGTCGCCAGCGGGACAAATATCACCGTTTCGGTTGTGCTCTTTTCGGGTGAAGTACACTTCCCATATATGGATGTGGAAAATAACGTGAATGGTATCAATATTACGCGTACCAACGGTTCCAATGCACCGGATCCTACCGTTTACTGGAATGATGAATTACTGGGAAGCGGCGTTGGCGCTCCGGTTCCGGTGAATGCATCCGCCAGTCCGGGCGTAAACAGCACACTTAACGGTCACAGGTATACGAATAGTTATGGTGATAATAGTTTGCTGGATACCTGGGCCTATATTTTCAGCGCGCCCCAGGTAGCCAGTGTAACTGTGAAGCAATACCAGGCCGACCTGGAAGTGGTGAATAACATTCCATCGCTCACGGCTATTTGTGCCGGTAAGCCAATCACATATACTACCATTTTAAGAAACAATGGTCCGGATTCCGCTAATGGCGCGCGTTACATCTTTTCATTTCCTGCACAGTTAGCGAATGTGGTGGTAACTCCTGTTGTTAGTGGAAATGCGGTGATCGTTACCAGCGCTATCACAGGCAATGCTTATAATGCTACGGTGAACCTGCCCAATGGCGCCACTATCAGTTATACCATTACGGGTACTTTAACGGATGTACCTGTAGGAGGAAATCTCATCACCAAATCAAGTGCGCTGCGTCCGCCGGATGTAACAGATCCTGATGCCACCAGTGCCGCCAGCGGCAATCCTGTTGATCCGGACATAGAATGTAATGGAGCCCCATCGGGCGCTGGCTGTAACAATATCAAAACCAGCAGTATCCCTGTGTCTACCGCTATTGGCAGTAATATTGTCAACGCATCCCAATCTATTTGTATTGGCAGCACGCCGTCGCCGCTCACCGGTAATGCTATTACCGGCAGCCCGGTTTATCTGTGGCAGTCCAGCATAACCAGCGCCACCGCCGGATTTGCCCCGGCAACAGGGACTAATAACGGTAAAGACTATACGCCAGCAGCACTTCCTCAATCCACCTGGTACAGAAGAATTGTTAACTCCGGCAGCTGCAGCGATACCAGTGCCGCTATTATGATTACTGTCAACCCGCTGCTGCTGCCCGGTGTAATTGCAGGTAATCAGACATTTTGCGGCAATGGTGATCCTGTTGCATTTACACAAACAACACCAGCTACAGGAGGCTCCGGCACATATACTTATCGCTGGCAGTCTTCTGTAAACAATAACACATTTAATGATATTGCGGGGGCTACACTGGTTACCTATGATGCGCCTGCCGTTTCACAAACAACTTATTTCAGGCGTATTGTCAGCAGCACAGGTTCCGGCTGTGCCGATATGATCAGCGATACACTCACCGTGTTGATCAACGCCGTGCCTACAATTGCAGCTGCAGGAGGCGATCAGCAGCTTTGTGATGTTAATGCCACAACGTTGTCTGGTAATACGCCGGTAACAGGTACCGGCGGATGGCGTCAGCTGAGTGGTCCTAACACAGCACTCATTGCAGATACCGCGTTGCCTAATGCCGGCATCACCGGTCTTACAAGTGGGACCTACGCCTTTGTATGGACCATTCGCAACGGTGTTTGCGCGCCTTCAACAGATACGGTGCTGATTACGATAGCGCCGTTGCCTTCTGCCGCCAGCGCAGGTGATGACCAGGCTTTGTGTAATGCAAGCACCACTACGTTGACAGGGAATATCCCTGTAAATGGCACCGGCACCTGGACCACTATCAGTAGCCCGGCGTCTCCTGTTTTTGCCAATGCTAACCTGGGGACTACCGGTATACAGGGTCTTCAGCCAGGCGTGTACCAGCTGAAATGGACGATCAGCAGCGGAGCTTGCGCATCAACCGCAGATACCATGCAAATCACGGTTAACGCATTACCAACTACCGCCAATGCAGGTCCGGATCAAACTAAGAATAACAGCGGCCTGTTTAATATGAACGCTAACACTGCAACCAGTGGCACCGGCGCATGGGCAGTTGTGGGCGGAGCCGGCAGCATTGCTGATCCATCAAATCCAAATACTACTGTTACGCTGCAGCCTAATACCACTGCCACGCTTACCTGGTCTGTTACCAACGGTAATTGCCCGCCATCAGCAGATACCGTTGTATTGAGATATGTAAGACAGGCTGACCTGAAAGTCACCAAAACTGATGCAGGTAATACCTATAAGGCAGGTGGTCCGGTTACCTATACTATTACGGTAGAGAATCTCGGACCTTCAGATGTAAGCGGTTTCCAGATACAGGACGTGTTGCCTTCAAAGATGCAGAATGCTACCTGGACTTCCGCAGTAAACGGTGTAGGCGTAAGCGTTAGTCCGGCCAGCGGCAGCGGCCCTGCCGTTTCAACAACCGGCAACCTGCCTTTTGCAGCCGGTAACCAAATAGTGATCACTGTAAAAGGTATCGTAGATCCTGCTGCGTTGGGCGGCGATTCGATGGTGAACCAGGCCATTGTTCCTATCCCGCTGGAAACACCCGATCCAAATGAAAGTAATAATACCTCGACCGTAAAAGGTATTGTACCTAATAATCCACCGGTAGCGGCAGACGATCAATACACCACGTTGCGTGACGTACCGGTGCAGGGCAATGTATTGACCAATGACAGCGATCCTGAACACGGAGCACTGACTGCCTCGTTGGTAAGCGGGCCTTCAAATGGTATCCTGCAACTGAACCCCGATGGCACCTTTACCTATACGCCGAATCCTGGTTATACGGGTACCGATAGTTATGTGTACAATGCCTGTGATGACAAGGGTGCCTGCAGCCCGGCTACCGCTACCATTGAGGTGAAACCGGCTGTACTGGATCTTTCTGTATCAAAGGCGGCAACTCCGGCTAATGCCGGCGCAGGAGAGGCGTTAAGCTACACCATTACTGTTACCAATAATGGTCCTTCCAAACTATTGGCAACGGAAACGTTTACCGTTGCAGACAGTTTACCACAGGGCTTTGTTGCGAATAGCTATACGCCATCTGCAGGCACTTATACACCGGCATCCGGTCAGTGGACAGGCGTTGCGCTTGCGCCGGGACAAACGGTATCGCTGGTGATTGCAGGCGAAGTATCCGCAGCATATACCGGCAACGAGTTATCCAACAGGGTAATCACCAAACCACCGCCAGGTACTACTGATCCTACCCCTGCCGATACTACTATTGTTACACCGGTAACACGTAAAGTAGAAGTAGTTGTAACGAAAACGGATAACACTACACTTTATACGCCGGGTACTACAGTAACTTACAATGTTGCCTATACCAATAACGGACCCTCCGATGTGCTGCAGCTGCAGGTAACAGATCCGTTGCCTGCGGGTATTACAACCGCCAGCTGGAATTATGCATTTACAGCCGGTTCTCAGCCCAACGGGCAAGGCACCGGGGCTATAGATCAAAAATGGGATTTGCCGGCCGGAGCGGGCGTTATTTACACCTTAACGATGGTCATTCCATCTAACTTCACCGGCCCGCTGGTGAATAAGGCAACAGCCATTGTTCCGCCAGGATACACCAACATTAATCCCGCTGCTAATACTGCTACTGATACTGATACCGCTGCACCGCGCTATAACGTAACAATTACGAAAGATGGCCCGGCAAGCGAAATTGCAGGGACATCGATCAGCTACCATCTGCAGATCATGAATACCGGTCCATCCGATCTTCCTGCAGCAGTTGTCAGCGATATATTGCCATCGTTTGTTCAGAATGCCACCTGGACGGTGACACCGTCTGGTACTGCCACTGCAGATGTTAGCAATGGTAATGGCCATGTTGTCTTCACAGCGAAACTACCAGCAGGAAGCGCCAATAAACTGGATGTAACTATTACAGGCACGCTTAGCGCTGCCGCCACCGGTAGTTTTGAGAATATAGCCACCGTTAATATTCCCGGTCAGCCAGTCATCACTTCCAACAACGTTATTACTACCGTACAGAATCAAACAGGCCTCAATATCACGAAGGAAAGCACGCCTGCCGGAAACGTTACCGCCGGAGAAGCCATTCAGTATAAGATCAGTGTTACCAACAATGGTCCTTCAAATGCCACCGGGGTAGTGATTACGGATGTGATACCGGCAGTCATCCAGAACCCGCAGTGGCAAGCCGCCGGCAGCGGAGGAGCTGTGGTAACGGGTGCAGCAGCAGGTAGCGGCAGCAACATTAATACTACTGCCGATATCCCGGCAGGCGCCCCAAATGTGATCATTGTAACTGTATCAGGTACGGTGAGTGCTGCCGCAAAAGATACTATTATGAATACGGCAACAGCAGGAACGCCGGCTGGTCCGTCTGTAACAGCCGGCAGCGAAGTAAAAGTGCTGAACAAACCCGGATTGCAGATTGTGAAAACAGGCCCTGGCACTGCGGATGCGGGCACCAAGGTGAACTATACCATTACCGTTACGAACAACGGACCATCTGACGCAGTAAATGCCACTGTTACTGATGTGTTGTCTTCCACACTCACGGGTGTTAGCTGGACGGCTACAGCAGCTGGTAGTGCCACTGTTACAGGCGGAGCCTCCGGCAACAATAATAATATATTGGTAACCGGTGATATCCCGGCAGGTGCAGGTAACAATATTATCATCCGTGTAACGGGCATTTTAATCACAGAAGCCAGTGGTACTATCACCAATACTGCAAAGGTGCAGGTGAATAATGATTCTCCTGTGCCATCTAACGAAATCGTTACCACGATTAATAATAAACCGGGACTGGTGATTTCGAAATCCGGTCCGGCTGCCGCCAGCGCAGGGGAAAGGATCACCTATACCATTGAAGTAAGTAATACAGGGCCATCCGATGCCTTTAATGCGCAACTGCGGGATACATTGTCTGCCTTCTTAAAGGATTTGCAGGTGCAGGTTAATTCCCATGGAAAAACAACAGTAGCTTCCGCTGTGATCAGCAACAGCATATTGCAGCTGAGTGGTGATTTCCCTGTAGGCGATACCAATTATGCAGTGATATTATTAAGCGGGGTTATTGATCCGGCGTTTAAAGGGCAGATCCCTAACCAGGCATTCATATACGCTGCCAATAACACCTCTGTGGCTTCAGATCGTGTGATAACAATTGTTACCAGCGACCCCAAACTGATCATTAACAAGAATGGTCCGGACACTGTTGCCGCTGGTCAGCTGATCACCTACAAGCTGCTGGTGACCAACACCGGTTTATCAGATGCGCAAAATATTACCATCCACGATATTGTAGCCACGTTAAGCGGCGTATCCTGGAATGCAACGCCAGGAGGCATTGCCAGCGTTACAGGAGGAGCAAGTGGCAGTGGTAATACTATTGCGGTGAATGGAACTATCCCTGCGGGTACAGGCAATTATATTGCCATTACTATTGTGGGTAAAGTATCGCCGGGGGCAGCCGGACAGCTATCTAATGCCGCAACGGCCGATGGTCCCGGTATTCCGCCGGTGCATTCCGATACCGTTATTACCAATGTATTGAACAAACCGCAATTGCAGATCAGTAAAACCGGTCCACAAAATGCGGTCGGTGGGGAACGGATGATGTATACGCTGGATATCACTAACAGCGGACCATCCAACGCTACCGCCGTAAATATTGCAGATGTGGTGCCGGCGGCGGTACAGCATCTCGACTGGACAGCCGTAGCCTCCGGCGGTGCCGTGATCAGCGGACCCGCCAGCGGTAACACCAACAATGTAACGGTTACCGCCAATATACCCGCTGATACCGGCAGGATACGTATTACTATTAATGGCACATTTGATCCTGCAGCGGCGGGTACCATTACCAATACCGCAACAGCTGGTGTGTCTGGCGGTACGCCGGTATCGGCATCACTGCAAACCAATATAACGAATGAACCGGCGCTAAGCATTGATAAATCCGGCCCGGCCACCATTCATGCAGGTGAGCAGATTACCTATACTCTCGTAGCTACAAATACGGGGCTCTCTGATGCGAAAGAAATATTTATACAGGATGTAATAGCCGCGCAGGTATCGAATGTAAGCTGGACTACCAGCGTTGTTGGCAATGCAGCGGTAACAACCGGCGCTACCGGTACCGGCAATAGTTTACTGATCAGTGGCGACCTGGCAGCAGGCAGCGGAAATCATATATTCGTTACCGTTACAGGAACCGTGTCGCCGGATTTCATAGGTACGCTCCGTAACGATGCAGCCATTTATCAGAAAGGACGGGATACTACAAAGAGCGAAATAGTAAATACCACTGTAACCAGCGCCTCCGCATTACAGTTGGCGAAGAGTGCGCCGGATACACTTGCGGCAGGCAGCGCTATTACCTATACTGTTGTCATTACCAACAACGGGCCTTCAAATGCAAAACAGGTCACCATTTCAGATGTAGTGCCTGGCAGCGTGAAAAATGTAACCTGGACAGCGGTAAGCAATGGTGAAGCAGCTGTAACCGGTGGCGCCGGCAGTGGCAATAACATCAGCTTTACAGGTGATATCGAAGCAGGTACGGGTAACAGTATTTTGCTTACCATTGAAGGCACCATTGATCCGGCATTTACGGGAGATATTAATAACACAGCTACTGCCACCATCACCGGTCAGCCGCCGTTTACTTCCAACGATGCAGTAACCCATGTAGTCAATACTCCCGGCGTTAGTATCTCCAAATCCGGCCCGGCCCAAAGTCCGGCGGGAGCAGATATTTCGTGGATCATTACCGTCACCAATAATGGCCCTTCCGATGCAATTGGTATAGTTGTAAAAGATACTATTCCTAATGGCGTTACGAATGTAAGCTGGACAACGGTTAATAACGGCGCCGGACTCGTAACTGCCGGCGGTACCGGTAGCGGCAATACTATTTCCGTTACCGGAAATGTACCTGCCGGCGCTGGTAATACTATACAGGTGATGGTAACAGGTAATGTGCTTTCATCGTATAGCGGGGCACCATTGGTGAACAGGGCTGTAGCCGTTGTTCCCGGTCAGCCGGTTACTTCGGATACGGTGAGTACCACTATCACCAACAATCCAGGATTGCAGGTTGTAAAAACAGGTCCGGGTGCCATCAGTGCAGGCGAAAAAGTTACTTATACCATCACTATCACGAACAATGGTCCATCCGATGCCGTGAATGTGGCGATCGCTGATGTGCTGGATCCTGCATTGTTAAGTCCGCATTGGACGGCTGCGACCACAGGCGCCGGCACCAGTATGAACAATACGGAGGACACTGTTAACATCAACACGACGGGTAATATACCGGCAGGCCCCGGACACAGTATTGTAATAACGTTAACGGGTGTACTTAACCCTGATTTTACCGGAACACAACTGGTCAATACGGCGAGCGCCACTCCGCCAGGATTACCTGGCGTTTCATCAACAGTAACGTCTACGGTTACACGTAAGGCTGATCTGCAAATAATTAAGAGCGGCCCGGCAAATGCGATAGCGGGAGAGCAGGTAACGTATAACATCACCATAACCAACCGTGGTCCTTCCAATGTAAAAGGCGTTGAGATAGCAGACATTATCCCCCCAGGTATCATTAATGCCTCCTGGACGGCTATAGCCACCGGAGCAGGAGCTGCTGTATCCGTAGCTTCAGGTACAGGTGATGTGGCCACTACTGCTGATATTCCTGCCGGCAGTGGTACTATCACCATAGTGATTAGCGCCCAGGTGAATCCGGGTGCATTAACAGGCGCTATCGACAATACCGCTACCGCCACACCACCGGCGGGTGTAACAGATAACACCCCGGCAACTTCTACAGTAACTACCAACGTTACAAGGGCTGCCGACCTGGTCATTGTAAAATCGGGTCCGGCCAACAGGAATGCCGGTCAGCATATCACCTGGCAGCTGGTTGTTACCAACAGAGGTATTTCAGATGTATCCAACGCGGTGATCACGGATGTTGTTCCGAACTTTGCCACTATCAGCAGCGTAACTACCAGTACCCGGGGTAATGCTACAGCCGGTGTTCCGGTAATCGTTGACAAGAATATAACGCTGAGTGCCGACATCGCAGCAGGCGCCGGTAATGAAGTGATCGTTACTATCAACGGACAGGTAATGAGTGAAGCGATAGGCACCCTCACTAATACAGCTACCGTAACACCGCCGGCAGATGTAACAGAAACAATACCTGCCAATAACACCAGTAGTATTAGTACCAATGTTACTTCTGATGTTGGATTGCAATTATCCAAGTCCGGACCGGCAACGGTAAACGTGGGAGACACTATTCACTATGATATTGAACTGACTAACACCGGCTTGTCTGTAGCCGACAACATAGCCATTGCAGACCTGGTGCCGGCAGATATTTCGGCGGTTACCTGGACTGCTGTTCCCATTGGTACTGCATCAGTATCTATTCCCGGCGGAAGCGGTAATAACATTAATCTCACAGGCATGCTGGGAGGCGATCAGTCAGGCACTATCCTTATCAGTATAAAAGGACTGGTAAGTGCTACTTCTGCCAGCACTATTACTAACGTTGTTACTGCTACATTCGGGGGCGTTAAGAGCAGCCAGGTGGTAACTTCTGTCAATAAAACAGCAAACCTGCGGATCAGTAAAACAGCGCCATCGGCAATCGCTGCCGGGCAGCCAATCACCTATGTGATAAAAGTGAATAATGCCGGCCCTGCCGATGTTACAGGTGCAACTATTGCTGACGCTATTCCTGCCGGCATTACCAATTTAACATGGACCGCTGCTGCTACAAACGGAGCTTCCGTTACGCCAGGCAGCGGCACGGGCAACACGGTATCATTGTTGGCAGATATACGTGCGAATACAGACACCATTACCCTGGTTGTGAAAGGAATGGTAGATGTTGGTTTCACAGGCACGTTAACTAATACAGCTACAGCAACACCTCCGGTTGGTGTTACTAACCCGGTGCCTGCAATTGCTACAGTAAATACCGTTGTAACAAGTCAGCCAGGATTGGTACTCGTGAAATCGGGTCCTGCTGAAATTGCGGCAGGTACAGCTATTACTTACCGGCTGGAACTCCGTAACAACGGACCATCCAACGCTACCAACGTAAAATTGCAGGATGTAATACCTGCTGAAATACTGAACGCCACCTGGGTGGGCACCGGCAATGGCACCACCAGCTCAGGCTCCGGCAATGTGGATGTGACACGCGACGTTCCGGTAGACAGCGTAATTACGGTGCTGGTATCGGGTATGACCGATCCCGCTTTTAACGGTGTAATGACCAATATCGCTGTGGCTAACGGAAACGGACAAACGGTAAATAGCAATGTTGTTAATACAAATGTAATCAGTCGGCCATCCCTGCAAATCAGCAAGGCAGGCCCGGCAAACCTGGCAGCCGGCCAGTCTGTCAGTTATGTGGTGAAGGTTACCAACAACGGTCCTTCTACGGCTAATAACATTACTATTGCCGACGTAATTCCGGCCGCCATTAAAAATGCAGTTTGGAATGCGACCGCTGGAGGCAGTGCTGCCATTACCGGGGGGAACGTCAGCAATAAACCCGGGAATGTGGTGCTGACCGGAAGTATACCAGCGGGGGCCGCCAACAGCATTCTTGTTACCATCAACGGTATAGTGGATGCCGCTTATAGTGGTATGCTTACCAATATCGCCAGTGTAACACCGGAAAATGGTCAGCCCATAACGGCAACGGCTATATCTGAAATCACTGTTAACCCGGGCATCAGGCTGGTGAAATCTGCACCGGACAGCGCTAATGCAGGTAGCAGGATCACCTATACGATAGACGCATACAATGATGGCCCGTCTGACGCAGCCGGCATTGTACTGGCCGATTCGTTGCCGGTACAGTTGCAACAGGTAGTATGGTCTGCTACTGCCGCCGGTAACGCTGTTATCAGTGGAGGTAATGTAACAGGCAAAACAGGTAATGTGGTCATCACGGCAAACATCCCGGCAGGTACCGGAAATGTGATACACATCCAGGTATCGGGTATTATTGATCCTGCATATGCAGGAGAACTGAGCAACACCGCTACCGCTGACGTAAATGGAAAAATTGTTCCATCTAATGATGTAACCACCGAAGTAGTAAACCGTGTAGCAATACGTTTGGTGAAGACTGGCCCAGCCAGAGCTAACGCAGGCGCACAGATCACTTATACACTTGTACTGGACAATGGCGGGCCTTCCGATGCCAGTGCTATTACGGTATCTGATATACTGCCGGCCACCATTCAAAACCCTGTGTGGTCAGCTACTGCATCGGGTGCTGCGAATATCAACGGAGGAAACATCAGCGGCAGAACCGGCAACGTATCTTTTGTGGCCAATGTACCGACAGGTACCAATAACAGGGTACTGGTATCCATCACCGGAACAATCGCACCTTCATTTACCGGAACGGTTACTAACACCGGTGGATATACGATAAATGGTTTGCCGGAAGTGCCCAGCAACCCGGTAGTTACTACTGTGGCGGCATCACCGGGACTTCAGTTGCGTAAAACAGGTCCCGATACCCTCGCAGCAGGCAGGAAGATTACCTATGTGCTGCAGGCATCTAACAACGGTCCTTCTGACGCAAATAATATTACCATCAGTGATAATGTTCCTGCCGGAATACAGCAGGTGAGCTGGACAGCTACCGCTGCAACAGGGGCTGCCATCCTTGGCAGCGCTACCGGCTATACCAATAATGTAAGCGTGAATGGAAATATTCCTGTAGGTGGCAGTATCGTGGTAACTATTACCGGCACCATTGTAGCCGGTCAAACAGGCTCCATCCTGAATAAAGCCTCACTGCTATTTAATGCAACAGAGGCAGCGAAAGATTCTGTGAATACCCGAATCATCAATGTGCCCGGTGTATCCGTTACCAAATCTGGCCCGCATACCATCGATGCAGGCAGCAATGTCACCTATAACATTGATGTGGTAAATGCCGGCCCGTCTGACCTGGTGAATGCACTGGTGAAAGATATTGTGCCTGCGCAGATAAAGAATGTTTCGTGGAACATTACGCTCGAGGGGGGCGCTACGCTGGCTGCGAGCACACCTGTTACCGGAACGGGCAGCTTAATCAGTTTCCATGGTAATGTACCGGCCGGCAATACCAATGCCATCCACATCTTAGTTACAGGTACGGCCGATCCGGACTTTACAGGCGTTATCACAAATGTGGCTACGGCAACGGATGCCAATGGAAAAGAATACACCGGCAGTGTAACCACAGATGTACAGCGGCTCGCGCAGATGGCGATTACGAAGTCCGGTCCGGCCAAATTAGATGCGGGTGAAGTGATCAGCTACCTGGTCACCGCCACTAATCTCGGACCTTCCAATGCAAATGGAATCACTATCACAGATGTGGTGCCTGCAACTATTACAGATGTTACCTGGGCAGCTGTTGCCAACGGAAATGCGGTGATCATTGGTCCTGCAGCAGGAACAGGCAGCAGTATTGCCGTCAAAGGAAATATCCCAGGCGGTACTGCTAATAATATACAACTGACCATTAACGGAAAAATACCTGCTAATACCACGGCCACCAGCATCAGCAATGCGGCGGCATTGAAACAACCAGACAGCAGCATTATTACCAGTGATCCGGTGGTAACTACTATCCAGCGCAAAACAAACATCAGCATCGTGAAACAGGCGCCATCTGCAGCTAACGCAGGAGATAGCCTGAGTTATACCATCACGGTCAGCAATACCGGCCCTTCCGACGCCACAGATGTTGCTATCAGCGATATAGTAACGGATACACTTACAGGCGTACGTTGGTGTGCAATAGCAACAGGAGCTGCACAGGTAACCGGCAGCACTGCCGGTTCAGGCAACCAGGTGAATATACATGCAGTGATACCGGCAGGTGTAAATAATGTTGTTACCATACAAATTACCGGTCGCATTGCACCAGGCTTTATCGGAACATTGACCAACCGGGCTTCGGCCACTTCAAACGGAGAACAGTTCCCATCGAATACTACCACTACGAACGTAACACCGCGCTCAGCGTTTACCATTACTAAAACAGGCCCCGCTGTTGTTAATGCCGGTGATAGCATCAAATACGTAGTGACGGTATTAAATGCCGGGCCGTCTGATGCAACAGGTATTACCATTACAGACATTGTTCCTGCAACGATAACAGGTGTAAGCTGGGTAGCTACCGCGGGTGGAAGCGCGGCCACTACAAGTGCTGCCGCCGGAACCGGTAATAATATTGCCGTGAAAGGTAATATCCCGGCAGGCACCGGCAATAACATCATACTTCAAATCAGTGGTATGATACCGGCTAATACCACTGCTGCCGATGTTAGTAATACTGCCAGCTTAACCAAACCTGACAATACCACTATCAGCAGCACGCAGGTGATCACTACTATTGGCCGTAAATATCAACTCCGGATTAATAAACAAGCGCCGGCCACCGGTATCGCGGGCGATAGTCTGAAGTATACTATTACGGTAACAAACGATGGTCCATCCGATGCGACCGGTGTGAAGATCAGCGATATTGTTTCTGATACGCTCAGTGGCGTTAGCTGGACAGCCACTGCCACCGGCAATGCGCAGATCACCGGCAACAGCAGCGGCAGCGGTGACGTTACGCTGACCGGTAATATTAACGCCGGTACAGGTAATGCGATCAATATACAAATTGCAGGTAAGATTAATCCTGCTTTCAGTGGCACCATTACCAATACCGCCAGCGCAACAGATATCAATAATAGGATAGTAACCGCAACAGCGTCTACTGTGGTAAATACACAATCGGCATTGAGTATTGTCAAAACAGGCAGTGCACAGGTGAATGCAGGTGATACCATTCATTATGTTATCACCGCCAGTAATGCAGGTCCATCAAATGCAGCAGGTGTGAGCATTGCAGACCAGGTGCCTGCAGCGGTTGTTAATGTTAGCTGGACAGCTGTGGCCAATGGAACCTCACAGCTCGCTGGCGGAGCAACAGGAAGTGGTAATAATGTGCTGGTGAAAGGAGATATTGATGCAGGTGCGGGTAATACCATTGTAGTGAATATTACCGGCGTGGTAGCGCCGGGTACAACCACCAATGTATCCAATATTGCGGTACTCAAACCAGTAACCGGCGACTCTATCCCGAGCACGCCTGTTGTAACGGTAGTAACGCAGCAGCCTGCATTGCGTATTGTAAAACAGGCGGCCGCCAATGCTGTTGCAGGGGATAGTCTGAAGTATACTATTACGGTAACAAACGATGGTCCATCCGATGCGACCGGTGTGAAGATCAGCGATATTGTTTCTGATACGCTCAGTGGCGTTAGCTGGACAGCCACTGCCACCGGCAATGCGCAGATCACCGGCAACAGCAGCGGCAGCGGTGACGTTACGCTGACCGGTAATATTAACGCCGGTACAGGTAATGCGATCAATATACAAATTGCAGGTAAGATTGATCCTGCTTTCAAGGGCAGCATTATCAATATTGCCAGTGCTACTGATGTTAATAATAAAACGGTTACCAGTACGGTTACTACACAGGTAAGCAGCCAGTCTCAGCTCCGAATCACGAAAACCGGTACGCGACAGGTAAATGCCGGCGATACCATCCGCTATGTGATTACAGCATCTAATGCCGGACCATCTTCCGCGCAGGGGGTAACGATTACAGACCTGGTACCGGCAGTCATTGGTAAGGTAACCTGGACGGCAGTGGCCAATGGTACTTCGCAATTAACAGGCGGATCTGGTGGCAGCGGCAATAATGTTATGGTGAAAGGTAACCTCGATGCAGGTAACGGAAATACTATACAGATAAATATTACAGGTGTGGTGCCTGCAGATGCAACAGTAACAAGTGTTTCGAACACCGCTATCCTGCAGCCGGAAACTGGCTCGCCAATTCCGACCGATCCGGTGGAAACCATCGTCATCCCTGCTGTGAAAACAGCAGACCTCTCTGTTACCAAGTCAGGTCCTGTTAGTTTGCAACGCAACGATTCCATCACTTATGTGCTGGTAGCAGCCAACGCGGGTCCTGCAGCGGCCAATGGCGCCGTGATTACAGATATATTGCCGGTGAGCATTGAAGGTGCTTATGCGGTAGTGCAGAGCGTTACCGGAGGTGCCGGTGATATTCAGATCACTAACACAGGCAATGTTATCCGCGCAACCGTAGGTAATTTCCCTGCGGGTGCAAACGTACGGATCACTATCAGGGGTAAGGTGGTGACTACTACGCAGCTGCGTAACCAGGCGGTGATTGCAACGCCAGAGGGTATCACTGATGGTAATCAGCAAAACAATACCAGTGCTACTGTTATTACTGATGTGAAAGAACTGCCGATGGCGGATCTGCAGGTGCAGAAAGCTTTAGTGAATACAACGCCATTGCAGGTTGGAGGTAAAGCAGAATTTGTGATCACGCTGAATAATGCTGGTCCATTTACGGCGCCGGTGATCAGGGTGAAAGATACGTTAAGCGGTAATCTCGATATCATCAATGGATTTGACGCCAGCGCAGGCGAAGTAAGTTATGATCCGGGCTCCAAAATACTGACATGGACGCTTGATAGTTTACGAGTAACGCAAACGGCTACACTAAAATATGCCGCACGTGTTACCAATACCGGCGATGTGGTTAACAGCGCTACCGCTGCATCATTGTTGCCGGATCCGGATTTGTCCAATAACAGGGCTACCAGTAAGGTAATTACTGTAACAGGCGATGATATTCTTATTCCGAATGTGATTACACCGAACGGTGATGGTAAGAATGATAAGTTCGTGATTATTGGTATCTCCAGGTATCCTAATTCTTCCTTATTTATCTATAACCGTTGGGGTAACATGGTGTACCAGTCAAAGAACTACCAGAACGAATGGAATGGAAAAGACCTGAACGAAGGCACTTACTATTACATCCTGAAACTGAACACACCAAATGGAGAAAGGTCCTACAAAGGATGGATTGAATTACTGAGATAAGATGTACTATGAAAAAGATAATCCTGCTGTGGGTGAGCTGTTGCTGCTGGCTCCCGACATTAGCACAGCAAAACCTGCAGTTTAGCCAGTATGTATTCAATGGTCTGAGTGTAAATCCTGCTTACGCAGGATATAAGCAGGACTGGTATCTCAATGCTATTTACCGCCATCAGTGGGTAAGCTTTCCGGGCGCGCCGCAAACTGCCGGAATTTCTATCGACGGACTTACCAATGCCCGGGATGAAAGGGTAGGAGTGGGCGCCCAGGTGATGATGGATAACCTGGGGCCGGAGAATTCGTTATCTGCCTATGGTTTTTATTCTTATCGTATACCATTGGGAGATGAAGGCACAAAACGCCTCTGCATTGGCATCGGGGGAGGGATCACGCAATATAGTATCGACGGTACTGCGTTGAAATATATTGATGACCAGGATAATGCCATTCCCATGGGAAAAACATCGACCATTATTCCCGATGCGCGCTTTGGTGTGTATTATTACACGCCTAAGTTTTATGCAGGCGTTTCCGTGATGGATCTGCTGTCGCTGTATACAGATAATACCCGTTACTATTGGGGCGGATTTAATTATAAAACCATCCGTAAAACCCAGCACCTGTACCTCACTGCCGGTTACCTGTTCGATTTATCAGAAAGTTTGAAACTCAAGCCATCCCTGATGGTGAAAGAAGATTTTAAAGGGCCTACCAATGTGGATTTGAACGCTTTTTTGCTGATCGCCGATAAACTTTGGGTAGGCGGTTCTTATCGCACAGGGGTGAAGTTATGGGAGAAGCCCGCCCTGGATGATAACCTGGAGCAGCTTGATGCTGCCAGTGTGATAGTGGAATTTTATGCCACACCGCAATTACGGATTGGTTATTCTTACGACATCTCGATCAACAAAATGGCTGGGTACCAGCAGGGATCCCATGAAATTTCTGTGGGCTTCCTGTTTAACAGTAAACAGTCCAGGATTAGTACGCCTAGATATTTTTAGGAAGTAATAAACTGTTAATCTCCATCATTCTTACGGAAGTTCCTGCCCTCTGTACAGTAATTCTTTGCTGTTATAACTACTTCTTCTTCCGGAAGGGGGGGGACTTTGTTTTAAGATAATATTTGGTTTATAAAATAAACTAGTTTACATTTGTTCTGTATTTAATCCCTGAATATGTCCAGATTCAACCTTTATCTATATATCCTTATTTGTTCACCACTGTTGTCGTTGGCGCAGAGTAAGATCACCGGAAAGGTCACCGATAGTAAAAAACATCCTTTGCCCGGCGTTAATATCGCTGTGAAAGGTTCCTATGATGGCGCTACAACTACTGCAGATGGTTCCTTTTCTTTTACCACTACTGCTAACGGCGAACAGGTGTTGTCGGCTACGCTGACCGGCTACCAGGTGCTGGAGCTGAAAGTAAACACCAGTACGGACCAGCAGTTGAATATTGTACTGAAGAGTGCTATCAACGCATTGCGGGTAGTGACTATATCCGCCGGTAGTTTCGAGGCCAGCGATGATAAAAAAGGCACAGTGCTGAAACCGCTGGATATTGTGACCACTGCCGGGGCTGGCGCAGATATTGCCAACGCCATTAAAACATTACCTGGCGCGCAGCAAACCAACGACCGGGAAGGCCTGTTTGTGCGGGGCGGTACTGGTTATGAAACCCAGACACTGATAGATGGTATGTTGGTGAGGAATCCTTTTTCCAGCAGTTTACCTGATATTCCCGGACGCGGCCGTTTCTCCCCTTTCCTGTTTAAAGGCACCACTTTCAGCAGTGGAGGCTACTCCGCTCAATACGGGCAGGGTTTATCCTCTGCCCTCATTCTTGAATCGGTTGATTTGCCGGAACGCTCTTCTTCTTCTGTAGGCGTATCGGTGATTGGTGTAAGCGCTGGTGTAGACAACCTGTCGAAAGACAAAAAAACATCTTACGGGGTGGAAGCAGATTATACTAACCTTGCTCCATACTTCAATATTTTTAAACCTAAACAGTCGCCTAACCTGGGGCCTGAAATTATCGGTACCTCTGTTAACTTCCGCCGGAAGACCTCCAGAACAGGTATGCTCAAATTTTATGGTTACGGGAACTGGACAAAGATGGGCTTTAATAAAAACAGCCTGGAATATCCGGGCTATACAGAGTCGTTCAAACTGCATAACAACAACGTATATACGAACCTGACTTATCGCGAAAATATCGGGCACGACTGGCATTTATATGTAGGCGCATCTTTTAGCTCCAACACTGATAATATCAATGCAGATACCTTACTGAAAAACTATGCACCTACATTGATCAGGGTACAATCTGATCTGAGCCAGTCAAAGCTGATATTATATAAGAACATGGGCCGCTTTTCTGTATTGCGTTTCGGAGGCGAGTACCAGTATGCGGTTGAGAAATCAACGATGAATGGGTACCATGCCAATTATGTAGACAACTATACCGCTGCTTTTGCTGAAGGCGACGTTTACTTTACGCCCAGTTTTGTAGGGCGTGTGGGCGGCCGGGCAGAATATACTTCCGTACTGGGTAAAATGAATTTTGCGCCCCGGGTATCGCTGGCCTATAAAGTAAATAACTACAGCCAGTTTTCCATTGCCTATGGCGATTACTACCAGAAGCCGGAGCCTCAGTACATTCGCTTTGATAACTATCTCGGCTACATGAAAGCCACCCACTATATCGTCAGCTATCAGCGGGTAGCCAGCGATTATACCTTCCGTACCGAATTATTCTATAAGAAATACAACGACCTGGTAAAAACGGTGCCTTCTTATAATAACAATGGAAGCGGCTATGCACAGGGTATAGAAGTGTTCTGGCGCGACCGGAAAAGTATTAAGAACGTGGACTACTGGATCTCTTATTCTTATCTGGATACCAAACGTAATTATCTTAACTATCCTTTCCGGGTACAGCCCGATTTTGCGGCAAATCATACTGCCAGCGTAGTGTATAAGCACTTTTTTCCTAAACTTAGCACTAACCTGGGGTTAACATATACTTTTGCCACCGGCCGTCCTTACTACAATCCTAATTTACCGGCCGACAAATTTATGTCTGAAAAAACGATCACATACAACGCAGTAGGCGTGAGTGCGAGTTACCTGACCTCTATCCGGAAAGCCTTTACCATCTTCGTTTTATCTGTAAGCAATGCGCCAGGAAACAAGCAGGTATTTGGTTATCATTATTCCAGCGATGGTTTGCGCCGGGAGGAGATTACACCGAATGTACCAAGATTTATTTTCCTGGGTATGTTTATGAATTTTGGCATAGACAGAAGACAGGATGTTATTAATAACCTCTAATCACAATACATATGAAACGTATCTTTCTTGCTTTTTTATTTACCGGTAGTCTGGCTACCGCAGCTATGGCCCAAAGTGCCCAGTACCAGGATGCCATGGTAAAGCAAACGTCCGACCTGGACAGCAGCAGCACATTTACACCGGATGGGTTACAACAAAAAGCCAACACTTTTGAACGCATTGCAGATGCCGAGAAAAGTCAGTGGCTGCCTTATTACTACGCTGCCTATATGCAGGTGATGCAGGCTTTTATGCTGCAAGATAAAACGCAGATCGATCCGCTGGCAGATAAGGCGGAAAGCAACCTTGATAAGGCGGAAGCGCTGAACCCGAAAAGTTCTGAGATTGCCTGCATCCGCTCATTGGTGGCTACAGCAAGGCTCACAGTAGATCCGATGACCAGGGGCATGAAATATGGCGCTGAAGCGGCTTCGCAACTGGAACAGGCTAAAGGTCTGAACCCGGAAAACCCAAGAGTGTATATGTTACAGGGACAGTCGCTGTTATTTACACCTGAGCAGTTTGGTGGTAGTAAGGCAAAAGCCAAGACCACACTGGAACAGGCATTGGAAAAGTTTGCCGCCTTCAAACCGGAAAGTAACATAGCACCACATTGGGGGGAGGCTTACACCCGTAAGCTACTGGAGGCCAGCCAGAAATAATTTGAGAAATTTTTATTTAGATATTAGCTATTTTGTTTGCATTGCACGTAAATCATTGAAATAAAACAGCTAAGTATCAAGTAGCGACATTGAAAATCTAACTCATGGACTTTAAAGATCTGGACCCGGTACTACATTCTCAATTGCGGCTGGCTATTATGTCGGTGTTGATCAGTGAACAGGAAGCGGAGTTTACGTTTCTGAAAGAGAAAACCAATGCAACAGCAGGGAATCTGAGTGTACAGATCAATAAGTTACGGGACGCCGATTATATCACGGTGGTTAAACAATTCAAGGACAACTATCCGCAAACCATGTGTAAGATCACGGTTGCCGGCAAGAAAGCCTTTGAGAACTATGTAGCATCTATTCAGTCTTATCTTGGTGCCGGCAGGCGGAAGGCATGAGCGATCGTTGTCTTGCCCGGGATTTTTTTTGCCCAGGATTAAACTGATTTTGATGATTTTCAGGATTTTTTCATTTTTTTGATTTTTAAAGATTAGCGAAGATTTAAGCGAATTTGCTTACATCTTCGCTAATCTTTTAAGATCGAATTATAATCACAATAAAAAAATCCTGAAAATCATCAAAATCAGTTTAATCCTGGGCAAAAAAAATCCCGGGAAAGACTATTCGGAGGCGAGTTCTGTTTTCTTTAACGGGTTCCGGGTATTGTCGGCATAGCGTGCCCGTTGTTCCAGTATTTCCAGACAGGTAAAAATGGCCTGTCTGAAGGAATCGGGATCTGCCAGGTTTTTGCCGGCGATATCGAAGGCGGTACCGTGGTCAGGGGAAGTGCGTACGATGCCGAGTCCGGCGGTATAGTTGATGCCATTGCCACTTGCCAGTGATTTGAATGGAATGAGGCCCTGGTCGTGGTACATGGCCAGTACGCCATCGAACTGTTTAAACATTTCACGGGCAAAGAACGCATCAGCGCTGTAGGGACCGAAGCACAGGATGCCATTACCTTTGGCATGCCTGATAGCGGGGCTGATCTGCTCTATTTCTTCGCGGCCTATCAGTCCCTCGTCGCCGGCATGAGGATTGAGTCCCAATACGGCTATACGGGGCTGATCAATACCGAAGTCCTTTACCAGGCTATCTTTCATCAGTTGTAATTTACCGAGGATGTTTTCCTTGGTAACATGCTTTGCGACGTCTGCCAGCGGCACATGTTCGGTGAGCAGGCCCACCCGCATATTGTCCGCGGTCATAAACATCAGCACATCTTTAGCATTGAAAGCATCCCGCAGGTAAGGAGTATGGCCGGTATAGTTGAAATTGGCGCTCTGGATATTGTTCTTATGGATTGGGGCGGTTACAAGTCCGCTGAGGTAGCCTTCCTGCATACATTTAATGGCTATTTCCAGTGCCCGGGCGGCGTATTTGCCACCGGTTTCGTTCAAAACGCCGGGCGTGATCTGTACTTCTTCTTCCCAGCAATTGTACACATTCACCTGTTTATGATTTAAACGGGTAAAATCCTTGATGCTCTGGTAATTGAAGTTGTTCTCATTCATCAGCTTCCGGTAAAAGTTGATGGTTTTGTTGGACGCAAAAATCACCGGCGTGCAAAATTCCATCATACGTGTATCTAAAAACGTTTTGATGATAATTTCTGCGCCAATGCTGTTGATATCACCGATGGTGATACCTATTACCGGTTTGTTGATCTGGATGGTACTCATGCTGTATTACCTCAATGAGTGGCAAAGATAGTGATTTAGCTTTTAGCTTTTAGCCGTTAGCTTTTAGGAAATGCAGCGAAGAACATAATATGGTCCTCTCTGCATTTGCTAAAAGCTAAAAGCTAACGGCTAAAAGCTGGTTCGGTATTTCCTAAAAGCTAACGGCTAAAAGCTAAAAGCTAAATCGCTATCTTTGCCGGATCAATGTATACACTAAAGAAATCACTCGGCCAGCATTTCCTCACGGATGAAAATATCTCCCGGAAAATTGTGGAGTCGTTACCTGTAACCGAAGGCCAGCAAGTGCTGGAGGTGGGCCCCGGCGGGGGCGCCATCACGAAATACCTGCTGCAGCTGCCAGGCATTCAATTCAAAGCCATAGAGCTGGATACAGAAAAGGTACAGTTCCTGGAAAAGACCTACCCGGCTATCCAGGGAAAGCTGATCAATGAAAGCATCCTGGATGCCGCCCTGCCTTTTGAGGGTTCTTTCCGCCTGATTGGCAACTTTCCTTATAATATATCTACACAAATCATGTTCAGGTTGCTTGAATGGCGCAGCCAGGTGGATGTGGTAGTGGGTATGTTCCAGAAGGAAGTAGCCCAGCGGATTGCCGCTCCGCATGGCAATAAGGAATATGGTATTCTCAGCGTGCTGTTACAGGCCTATTATAAAATTGAATATTTGTTTGAAGTACATGAAAACTGCTTCAATCCGCCGCCGAAAGTGAAATCTGCCGTGATCCGCCTTACCCGGCTGGAGCAACCGGTAGATATCGCCTCTGAGCGTAAATTTTTTGTATTGGTAAAAACGGCATTCGGCCAACGTCGCAAGCAATTGCGTAACCCGCTGAAAACGATGTTTGATAAGGAGCTGTTAGCACAGGATCCCATCTTTACAAAAAGAGCTGAAGAGCTGAGTGTGGCTGATTTTGCAGCATTATCCCATAAGATGATATGAGCAGGAAAGTATTAATTACCGCAAAAGCGCATCCTTATTTAATTGAACAGCTGGAAAACAAAGGTTTTGAAGTAATCTACCAGCCGTCTGTTTCGTACGATGAAGTATACAGTGCCATCAGAGATTGTGTAGGACTGATTGTTACCACCCGTATTCATGTAGATAAGCATATTATTGACCATGCCCCGCAGTTGCAATGGATTGGCCGCCTCGGCTCCGGTATGGAACTGATTGATGTGCCTTATGCCGAAAGCAAGGGTATTCGTTGTGTGAGCAGCCCGGAAGGCAACCGGGATGCAGTGGGAGAGCAGGCCGTGGGCATGCTCCTTTGTTTGCTGAACAATATACTGAAAAGCAGCCTGGAACTCCGGGCTGGTATCTGGGAGCGCGACGGCAACCGGGGATATGAACTGAATGGTAAAACCGTAGGCATTATCGGCTATGGAAATACCGGCAGTACCTTTGCCCGCAAGCTGCAGGGATTTGATGTAAATATCCTGGCATACGACAAGTATAAGACCGGTTTTAGTGGTGGCGCCGTGAAAGAGGCCACCATGGAGCAAATATTCCGGGAGGCAGACGTAGTGAGCTTACACCTGCCGCTGACGGCAGAAACAAAGTACCTGGGCAACGCGGGCTTTTTTGCATCCTTTGCCCGGCCGGTATGGTTTATGAATACGGCGAGAGGCAAGCTGGTGAATAACCGCGACCTCATTGCCGCCTTACAGAGCGGAGTGCTGGCAGGCGCCTGCCTGGATGTGCTGGAGAATGAAAAATTAACGACATATAACGACGAGGAAAAGGAACAACTGGCCTGGCTGCTGAAAGCGCCTAATGTGGTGGTAACACCGCATATCGCCGGTTATTCCCATCAGGCGAGCATTAAGATGGCCCGCATTGTATTAGAGAAATTAAACATTTTATAAACCTGTCAAGCACAGGTTGAATTTCGGGATAAAATATTGATTATCAATTATTTTAATCCGGAAATAAGGGCCTTTTTTCTTTATCGGAAATTCATTATATTTGCAATAATACCAGTAAACAACGCTTCTGTGCAAATGGAGGCGTTGATTTTTTTTTCTTATAACCAAAAAAACACAGCAGGTTATGTCTGGCATAAATTACATTACGAAAGAAACCCTGGATCAGATGATGAGTGAATTGACCCAACTTAAAACCAAGGGTCGGGCCGAAATTGCGCGGGCTATTTCAGAAGCTAGAGAAAAGGGAGACTTGAAGGAAAATGCCGAATATGATGCCGCCAAGGAAGCGCAGGGGTTGCATGAAGCCAAGATTGCTGCACTCGAGGGTGCGATAGCAACATCACGTATTGTGAGTGCGGATGCTATTGATACCTCCAAAGTATCCATCCTTTGTAAAGTAACTATTACAAACGTAGCTAATAAGAAGACGGTTACCTACCAGATCGTTTCAGAAACAGAAGCCGATCTCAAGGCTGGCAAAATTTCTGTGACTTCTCCCATTGGCAAAGGCTTACTGGGGAAGCATGTAGGCGATGTGGCCGAGGTGCAGGCGCCGAACGGACAAGTTAAATTCAAAATTGATAATATAACTGCATAAGCGCTACTGGCACTTTTTCATGATATTTGCAGGGTTGCATTCATTTGCAACCCTTTTTTATTTTACATTGGCATTAAGAATCTAATCATATGACCATCTTTACGAAAATTATCAAAGGCGAGATTCCAAGTTATAAAATAGCAGAGAATGAACATTTTTATGCTTTCCTGGATATTTTCCCGTTGGTAAAAGGGCATACCCTGGTAGTTCCAAAAACAGAAACAGATAAGTTTTTTGATGTGTCGGATGCGCTGCTGGCGGAATGGCTGCTGTTTGCCAAGCCTATTGCCCACGCGATTGAAAAGGTAATCCCCTGTAATCGTATAGGCGTTAGTGTGGTAGGACTGGAGGTGCCGCATGCCCATATGCACCTGATACCGATCAATTCGGCAGATGATATGAATTTTTCCCGCAGTAAGCTGAAGCTGTCTGTAGAAGAATTTAAGGAGATACAGGCGCAGATCATAGCTGCATTGTAACAGTTATCTGGCTGGGGGTATATTGAACCGGAATCCTACACCATGCACCGTTTCCAGTTTGATTTGCGGATCTGATTTGAAATGTTTCCTTAGTTTGGTAATAAAAACATCCATACTGCGTCCGAGGAAATAGTCGTCTTTTCCCCATACGTTGGAAAGTATGTCTTCTCTTTTCAGTGTTTTATTGGGGTTGTTACAGAAATATTTGAGCAGATCCGCTTCCTTTTGGGTAACGGAAATGGATATATCTCCATTGGAAGTATAGAGGCGAAGGTCTTCATAATCGAAGGTGAGTTGTCCGATGGCAAAGAGGTGCGCTTTATCTTTTCCCCGGCTCATGGTCCGTTTCAGGAAAACTTCGATCCTCAGGATCAGTTCCTGCATACTGAAAGGCTTGCTGATATAATCGTCAGCACCGGTTTGGAGACCTGCTATTCTGTCTTCTTTTTCATTTTTGGAAGTGAGGAATAATATAGGAACGTGGTCATTGAGTTCGCGGATCTGCTGTGCGAGTTGTAGGCCGTCTTTTTTGGGCATTACCACATCCAGTAAGCAAATATCAAATGAGCGTGCCTGGAATTGTTCCCATGCTGCCTGGCCGTCGATACTGTGCACTACTTCATAACCCGCTTCTTCCAATCGTTTTTTCGTAACCGCACCAATATTTTGATCATCTTCCACCAATAGGATTCTTGCTTTCATATCTGCCTGATGCTGATTAATATAAAAAAGCTTGTTATATAACCTGTGTGTAACAAATGATGGTCACTTTTCATAGTCAAGCTATTATCCCGGCACCTGGCCGTTAGCTTTAAATGGGTGTTGAATTGCAACCAAAGTAACTACAATTTACGGATTTATGAAATAACCTTTTCACCTGGTGTTTTTTATCGGGCGATCCTTTCCGGATGCTGCTGCAGGAACTGCTCCCAGCCTTTTGCCTTGCTGAGGCCTGCGAGCGGGCTGCTTTCCTGGTAAAAATGGCAAACAGCTACGGCGAGGGCATCTGTAGCATCAAGGTAATCAGGGCGTTCGGCGATACGGAGAATGCGTTGCAGCATGAGCCATACCTGTTCTTTATCAGCATTACCATTGCCGGTAACAGATTGTTTTACTTTTTTCGGGGAATATTCTGTGACAGTCAGCCCTCCCTGTATGGCCGCAGCAATAGCTACTCCCTGGGCCCGACCCAGTTTAAGCATACTTTGTACGTTCTTGCCAAAAAAAGGGGCTTCGATAGCAAAACCGGTAGGCTTATGCTGTTGAATGAGTTCCTGTACCCTGCAGTGAATCAGCTGTAGTCGTTCGTAGTGATCTTTGAATTTGGATAGCTTTAGTACATCCATCTCTATGAGACTGGCCTTTTTTCCTTCGATAAGTATAAGCCCATAGCCCATTACGAGGGTACCGGGGTCAATGCCGAGAATTATTTTTGACTTGTTTGCCAACCACAGTTTATTTTTGCCAAAATTTGACTATCTGAACAAAAGTACCAAAATAATTCTCAATTACTTATTAGGAGCAGGGCTTTTTACCTGGTTGGCATATTCTATTTACTCGCAATTGATTCACCGCGACAACCTCCAGTTGTCCGTGCAGCATATGTGGAATACCCTGCAGGAGAAAGGCTGGGTGGGCATTTTCCTGGTAACGGTATTGATGCTTTTTAACTGGGGGCTGGAGGCCCGTAAGTGGCAAACACTGGTGGCGCCGCTGGAAGAAGTTTCTTTTTTGAGAGCATTCAGCGCCATCCTTTCCGGGGTGTCGCTCTCTATCAATACCCCAAATCGTGTAGGCGAGTACGGTGGTCGCATCCTTTATCTGAAGAACCAAAATAAGCTCAAAGCCATTGCGGCAACCATCGTAGGAAGTTTCAGTCAGCTGATAGTGACTATTATTTTTGGGTTAACTGGTTTACTTTACTATATCAACAACTTCGCGCTGGCAAAGGAGAGCGCTTTCCTGACCCCTTCTGTATGGCAGAAAATAATCCTCTTTGCCGGTATTCTTATTTGTGGCCTGACGATATTGTTATATTTTCGGCTACAAATTATTCTGTCTGTATTTGAAAAGGTACCTTTCCTGCGTAAAGCAAAGGTGTTTGTACAGATCATTGTTAAATACTCATCCGGCGAATTATGTTACCTGTTGCTGCTTTCAGCCCTCCGGTATATAGTCTTCTCGGCACAGTATTTGATTTTGTTGGACGCACTTGGCATGGAATTCATGTGGTGGCAGGCCTTTTTACTGAATAGTGTAATTTACCTGGTGATGGCAGGAGTTCCTACTATCGCTATTGCGGAACTGGGAGTACGTGGAAAAGTAAGTATCTTTTTTCTTGGGTTGCTTAGCTCCAATACCATGGCCATCGTAGCCGCCACGGTAGGTATATGGCTGATAAACCTCGTAGTGCCGGCTGTTCTGGGAAGTGTGTTGCTGTTAGGAGTAAAAATTTTTAAGGAAAAATAGCTTCGATCAATGAAGTATCTTCTACTCATAATTTTATGGCTTTCCTGTATTCAACCCGTTGAAGCGCAAAATGATTTTTGCTCTATCCGCAATACCAGCTTTAATGCCGGCGAAAGTATCACCCTGAAAGTATTCTATAACCTGGGTAAAATGTACGTAGGAGCCGGAGAAGCTACTTTTAATGTTAGCCTCGAACGCTTCGCCAACCGCGACGTATACCACGTGGTGGGAGATGGTAAAACCTACCGCGCCTACGACTGGATCTTTAAAGTACGGGATAAATATGAAAGCTATATAGATACCGCCACCCTGCAACCCCTGAAGTTTGTTCGTAACGTAAATGAAGGCGGCTATAAAATCTTTAATAACGTGGTTTTTAACCAGGCAGGACACCAGGCCATCAGTACCAACGGCACCTTCGCCGTACCCCCCTGTGTGCAGGATGTGATCAGCGCCATCTATTATGCCCGTAACATCAACTTCGACAAATATAACGCCGGCGATAAAATCCCTTTTGGTATGTTCCTCGACGACCAGGTGTATAATATCTATATCAGGTATATGGGTAAGGAAGAGGTAAATACCAAATTCGGCAAGTTCAGGGCTATTAAATTTAAACCCCTCCTGATCAAGGGAACCATCTTTGAAGGCGGTGAGAAAATGACGGTTTGGGTAAGCGACGACGCCAATAAGGTGCCGCTGCGCATAGAAAGCCCCATATCTGTAGGCAATATCGTAGTGGATATGATCAACTACAGTAACCTCCGTTACCCCTTTACATCGCTGCTAGACAAGAAATAAAGCTCCCGGAAGGTGCCTCATAGTAATAGTTTTAACAATTCATTTGAGGGTGGAAGCCCAAATTTTAACGACCTTTCCTGCCGCAGAAAAACTTTATATTTGTTATAATCAATCCTTTATGATTATGGAAGAACGTAAACCGAAAATATTACTGGCTGAGGATGATACCAATCTGGGTATGGTGCTGAAAAACTACCTGGAGCTGAATGACTATGATGTGGAATTATGCCGCGATGGTATCCTGGCCCTGGCAGCCTTCCGCCGCGAGAAATTTGACATCTGTTTGCTGGATATTATGATGCCCAATATGGACGGCTTTAAGCTGGCAGAAGAAATCAGGGACGTAGATCCTGATATTCCTTTGTTCTTCCTCTCCGCCAAAACCATGAAGGAAGACATTATACAGGGTTATAAACTCGGCGCAGACGATTATATCTCCAAACCTTTCGACAGCGAATTACTGCTGCTGAAAATTAAAGCCATCCTGAAACGCAACCAGGAACTCAACAACAAGGAAGAAGAAGTACACGAATTCGTTATCGGGTCTTATGCCTTCAACTCCCGCCTGCGTACCCTTACCCATAACAATGAAACACATACGCTCTCCCCAAAAGAGAACGAACTGCTGCACATGTTATGCGAACATAAAAATGACCTGCTGCCACGCGAACTGGCACTGAAAAAAATATGGGGTAGCGATACCTACTTCAATGGACGCAGTATGGACGTATACATCGCCAAACTGCGTAAATACCTGAAAGATGATACCAATATTGAAATCGTGAATATTCACGGAAACGGCTTCAGATTGGTAGTGAAGGAAGCGTAAAGGGAACGGAACCGAACCAGCTTTTAGCAATTAGCCGTTAGCTTTTAGCAAAATGCAGCGAATGATTAAGCAGTATGATTATAAAACAGAAGCCCGCAAAAGTGTTAACACTTTTGCGGGCTTCTGTTTTATAATCATACTGCATTTTGCCAAACGCTGGTTCGCTGCATTTACTAAAAGCTAATGGCTAGTAGCTAAAAGCTAAAACAGTAAATTACTTCCCCCTCTGTAGGAAGTTTTCCCCAGGTGTATATAGGCTTTCTCGGTGACCTCCCGGCCTCTTGGCGTACGTTTAATAAAACCCTCCTGTATCAGGAACGGCTCATATACTTCTTCCAGTGTACCCGGTTCTTCACCTACCGCGGTAGCAATAGTGGTAATCCCCACCGGACCACCCTTGAAATTTTCGATGATCACATTGAGTATCCTGTTATCCATTTCATCCAGTCCGTATTCATCTACATTCAGTGCTTTCAGGCTTAACTGGGCAATTTCCATATCTATGACCCCGGTACCAATTACCTGGGCAAAATCACGCACCCGACGCAGCAGCCCGTTCGCAATACGGGGAGTACCCCGTGAACGGCGTGCTATTTCGTTCGCCGCATCAGAAGTGATTTTTGTATTGAGGAGTCCTGCCGCACGCCACAGGATCTTTTGTAAAGTGGCGGCGCTGTAGTACTCCAGTCGGGATTTGATCCCAAAACGCGACAATAGCGGGGCAGTCAGCAAACCGGATCTGGTGGTAGCGCCTATGAGCGTAAACGGCTGCAGGTTAATTTGTATGGAACGTGCACTGGGACCGGTATCTATCATGATATCGATACGGTAATCCTCCATCGCGGAATACAGGTATTCTTCCACCACGGTGCTCAACCGGTGTATTTCATCAATAAACAATACATCTTTATCTTCCAGGTTGGTCAGCAAACCGGCCAGATCCCCCGGTTTCTCAATCACCGGCCCGGAGGTTTCCCGGATATTTACACCCAGTTCATTGGCCACAATACGCGACAGGGTGGTTTTTCCCAATCCCGGAGGACCGTGGAACAACACATGGTCGAGTGCTTCGCCACGCATCTTTGCCGCTTTGATAAATATTTTCAGGTTCTCGATAATTTGATCCTGACCCGAGAAATCCATGATTTCCCGGGGACGTATGCTGTTCTCAAACTCTTTATCTGCGGCGCTGAGCTTGGTCTCGTCTGGTCTTAAAGGCTGATTGGACATAATTGTATATGCCCAAAAATACGCAAATATTCAAAGGAAGCGGGCAGCTATTGTCTGTTCGTGTTTAGATGATTATATTCAGTGTACAAAATTCCATCCCAACTATGTCAAAGTACCTGTTGTTAACTGCCCTATTCATCTGTTGCATCAGCAGTTTGCCGGTGGCCGCCCAATCAACATTTAAAGCCCACGATACCTGGCTGTACCGCCTGGAGCAGGATCTTGACTATCTGCCCAATCAACACCAGCATACGGAAAAAGTATACCGCATTACTATTGCCGGCGTAAATAAAGATGGGTCTGCTGATGTGACAGCGGTGCTGCAAAGTTCGCAGGTAACAGCCAGCGACGAGAGATCCACTAAGTTTAATTCGGCCGATCGGGAAACTTATAATGGTAACCAGGGCGCCATGTCTGACATGTTCCTGCTTTATAGGCCATTGACATTCAAAATATTTGCAAACGACAGCATTGGGGAAGCCACTAACACAACGGCTATAGCGGCCGCGGTTGGGGACGAAATGGGGCTGGATCAGCAATTCAGGGATATGTTGACCCAAAACTGGAAATGGCTGCCTCAGCAAATGACAGGACTGCTTGCGCCTTTGGTTCCAAAGGTGGAAGAAAATTACCAGTGGATAACAGGTGAATGGAGTTATCGGGTGACAGAGATTGGAAAAGGAATAGTGAAAATTACGGGCAGTCAGAACGATCATCTCCCCGATAGTTCGCATCGCCTCATCACTGCTTCGTATACACTTACCCGTAATAAAAGGGAAACAATTGCATTTGAATACGCCAATAAGCCCGGACCTGGGCAACCCGCCACCGGCACCACCCTTAAGGGCCGATTGCTGCCTGCAGGTGCTGTATTGCCGAAGGCAGATACGGCCTTCTTTAAAGCATTGGTACAAATGAGTTATTATAGTAATTCGCTGACGGCAAAAGGAGAGATGGATTCGACCAAGGTGGCTGACTTCCTGGCCCTGAATATCCCCCGCTACGGCAATAACCTGGCGTTTAACCTTGCCCGGCTGGATATGCCCCGTGGCAGTACGGACCATAGTTATGAAGTGTATAATGATCTGCTACAGCAAGTGCCTTCGTACGCGTTGGCCAATAGCTCATCACACCTGTTTAATAAATTGGGGAATAGCGTGACTAAGAGTATTGATTCTTCGATGGTACTCGTGAAATTGTTATCCGCTTATCCGGAGTCGCTCAACTCCTGGTTGGACCAATCTTTTTCCCAGTACCTGCAAAGCGAAAAGTTCGATACTACAGGCGCCAGGGACGAGTTTAGGAAAAGAGGGGTGAGTGAAAAAAGGATAGCCGAAATATTCGAAGAAGGCCGCAAAATGCCGGCTGCGTCACAGGAAATGATAAAACGCCTGGTGATGGAAAAAGATAGCTCCCTGCAGGCTTCTGTCAGGCCTATGGGATTATGGAGCCGTGCAATGCATACCACGGATACGACTATATTAAAAGAGATCGCCCTCGAAATAGCGAATGTCACACCGGCAGAAATGACATTGGGTAAAGCCGCCCGTTATGAACTCATGGTGCATGACATGCTTCGCAAGTCAAAACTGGATAAAGCCGCGGATGTGTTGCTGGATAAAACGCTGGAAAATCTGCAGCGCAACCAGTCCGATACGGCTTTCTGGAGGGCGCATCCCCAATGGAGGGATAAGAAGTCGGCCAACAAAAATATCCTGGGGCATGCTTACTACCTGAAGTACCAGCAAACCGCTCCGCAGGATAAAAAGACTGCATTGAACTTCCTGGCCCTGGCAGCGGCCAATGCGCCACGAAATAATGCGGAAAAGGCATACGAGAGCTTTTATGACCGTGTTTTCCTGCATTCGGAAGAAGATTATAACCCGAAGTTCGCAGAGGAGCTGTCTGCGATGGGAAAGCCGGAGGAAGCTATGAAGGTGCTTTCCAGGCAGCTGATGACGCAGCCGGATATGCTGGACCAGACCAAAGCATTGTTTGAGAAAAATTTTCCGGGCAGGTCCTTCCAGGACTATTTCCGGAATGTATTGCTCAAAGAATGGGACCAGGCGCCTGATTTCACGTTGACCGGCCTGAATAAGGAAAATTATCGTTTGGCCGACTACAAAGGGAAATGGTTGCTGCTGGACTTCTGGGGTAGCTGGTGCTCTCCCTGTCGGGCCGACCTGCCCCACCTGAATCAGCTGGCAGCAGAAATCAATGCAGGCAGCCATCCCGGTAATGCAATACTGGCAATATCCTGCCGGGAGTCCATGGAAACAGCCAGGGATTTCGTGGCAGATAATAAATATGTGTTTCCCGCCGCACACTCCGACGGCAAAATAGAAAATCTGTATAAAGTACGTGGTTATCCTACCAAAGTGTTAGTTTCACCTGATGGGAAAATGCTAGACTTGCAGTTTGGGGCTGATTACGCTGCCATTTTAAGGTCTTACAGCGATCTCTATTTTAAAGAAGATAAAACCGCAACACCGGTAATAAAGGTAGACAACAAGAAAAAGGACTAACCGCTTATATGAAGAAATCATTGTTATTATTTTTTGCCGCAGGCAGCATAGCTGTCTCCGGATATGGACAGGATATAAAGGAAAAGGAAGTAGCCCGTATTATCAGTTCACTGGCTGCCGATGATATGGGTGGCCGCCTGCCGGGTACTCCCGGTATTGAAAAGGCCGCACAGTTTATCAGTAATGAGTTTACCCAGGCCGGTCTGCAACCTTTGGCAGGCGAAAAAAGTTTTCTGCAGGAATTCTGGAAATACCGGTTGCATCCAACCAGTGTATCCTTTACCGTTAGTGGCGGGGAAAAAGACTGGCCCGTTATTGCCGTGGGCGCAGGGCGCAATTTCGACTGGGAGAAAAAGGATGGTTATGCAGAAGTGCACGTAAAGGATCCAGGTGCATTGATGAAGATATTGCGTACCCCGCAGGCAGTCACTCAAAATACCCTGGTATGGCTGGCGCCTTCCATGGCTGGTTACCTGGGGGATCTGACCGCCCATTTTTCTGAGCGCAGCTACAATACACAGGAGGAACTGGAAGCAGCCTCCGCTAAAGCGCCGGAAGACAAACAGATTATCCTGGCATTTGAACAGGAGCCTGTGGCAGACACAGCCACCTGGAGCATTCATATCCGCCGGGATATCAACAGTCAGCATTTTGCAAATGTAGCCGGTATGATAAAGGGCAGTGCCAAACCCAACGAATACGTGGTGTTTTCCGGGCACTATGATCACCTGGGCACGCTGCCGGCAGTTGCCGGAGATAGTATCGCCAATGGCGCCGATGACGATGCGTCCGGTACCACAGCCGTGATCATGCTCTCCAAATACTTCAAAAAGCATCCGCCGGTACGCTCTGTTATTTTCGTCGCCTTCACTGCGGAAGAAACCGGTGGCCATGGCTCCCGTTATTTCTCTGAAAAACAGGATCCCGATAAAGTAGTCGCTATGTTTAATATCGAAATGATCGGTAAGGAATCCAAATTTGGTGAAAACAGTGCGTTTATTACCGGTTTTGAACGTTCCGATTTCGGACCCATCCTGCAACGTAACCTGAAGGGGTCCTCTTTTAACTTCTATCCCGATCCTTATCCGGAGCAGAACCTGTTTTACCGCTCAGATAATGCTACCCTGGCCAGACAAGGCGTACCGGCGCATACCATTTCCACCACACAAATCGACAAGGATAAATTCTATCATACAGTTGATGATGAACTATCAACGCTCAATATCAAAAATATCACTGACATCATTCAAGCTATCGCCATCAGCGCTGGTACCATTGTAAATGGAACGGATACGCCTACACGAATTGAAAAGGCATCTCTCTAACCGCTAAAAGCTAACCATTAACAGCAAACCGCCATCACTAACTGCAAACCGCCATCACTAACTGCTAACCGCTAAAAGCTAACAGCTAGTACCCCATATATTGATCCGATTAAGCATCGCTTAGTCGGATCATTCTTTTTTAATTAACAATGAATGAATGTTTTATTCCAAATTCTTTGTTAAATTTACCGGGTAATTTTCCCCAATTAGTCATTTAAAACCATATCTATAATGAAAACCGGAATCCTACAATTCTGCGGTGCTATAGGCATTGCGACTATCCTGCTATCGTCTTGTTCTAACACGGACATGGCCGGACCTGATACAGAACAGCCAATCGACAACTCCGACGTTGCCAGCGTGAACTACGAAATTTCAACAATCAATCAAACCTCCACACTAACTCCTGATGCTTCAGGACGCTTGTCTGCAATCACAGGAGACGCGGCCATGGCTAAAGCAGCATCTGGTGGTTTTGATATCACCTGGGACACTGCTACAGCACGTTTGAGAGAAATCCGCTTTGATGCAAAACGCGGAAAAGACGAACTGGAATTTAAATTGAAAACAGACCGCCAGGTAGACCTGAAAAAGGTACCTGCTTTACTGGGCGCCATTAAAATTCCGAAAGGCACTTACCAACAGGTAAAAGTGTATGCAAGAGTAGAAGGCGACAAAAAAGATCCGGCAGTAAGACTGAAAGGTTTTATCACCTGGGAAAGCAAAAAGATCCCGGTTGAAATCCTCCTCTCCGGCCGTATTGAACTGATGGCAAAAGGAAAAGATGTAGTAGTTACCGACACTAAAATTGACTGGAAAGGTTCCCTGAAAATATCCATGGACCTGATCCTTACCAAGCTGCAGATCGGCGACTTCACCGGTTCCTTTACCAACGGTAAATTACAGATCAGTGTAGATATAAATGGCAACCTCCACAACAAGGTGGTGGACGCCCTGGAAAACAGCATGTCTGTTGAGCATACACACGATTAAGTAGATTTAAATTTAAAATAGAAGAGGCGGTATCACCAGATACCGCCTCTTCTATTTTAAATTCAAACTTATTTAATGATCACTTCCGCATATACCGCAAAGTGGTCTGATGCATATCGTCCCTCCCAGGTTTCTGAAATGCTGGCATGTTTGAGTATATTGAATTTTCCTTTCAGAAAAATATAATCAATCGGTTCATTTTCCATTTCAGCAATATGCCACCCGTTGAAAGTACCGGCAGGACCGAAATGTGGCGTTTGACTGATGGTTTTGCTATCCGTTAAATGCAACGGATCGTTTGAATTCACAATGAGCTGTATAGGCTCATCAGATGGAACCGCGTTAAAATCGCCGGTGATGATCGCCGGGGTATTACCTGCCAATGCATGTACCTGTTGCAATAACAGTTTAGCACTTTCCCTGCGGGCAATTTTCCCTTTGTGATCAAAGTGTGTATTGAAATGGAAGAATACTTTGTTGGTTTTTTTGTCCCTGAATTTACCCCAGGTAACAATACGGGTGCAGGCCCCATCCCAGCCTATATGACCAGCTACAGTGGGCGTTTCCGATAACCAGAAAGTTTGGCTGTTTAGTAATTGTAAGCGGGTGGTATCGTAAAATATGGCAGAGAATTCTCCTTTTGTTTTCCCATCATCTCTTCCTACACCAATGGTTTTGTAAGCGGGTAAGCGTTGCTGTAATTCCTGCATCTGGTCATACAACGCTTCCTGTACGCCAAGTGTATTGGCGCCATAAAACAGTACTGTTGACGCCACTTTGTCTTTACGGTGGGGCCAGGCATTCAAACTATCATCCGGGTTATTATAACGGATATTGAATGTCATCACTTTCAACGGGATCTGCGCCGCAATGCTGCCCATCATCAGGCAGCAAAGACCTGACAGCCATAGTTTTCTCATACCATATCAATTTTAGCGGGTAAAAATAACAACTGTAGCGATAAAATGGGAACCTTCCAGCACATTTTACGATTTCATCATCCCGTTCCGGAAATAAGGAGGGAAGACGGCATCGCGGAAATTCCGATGACATTTTCTTCAATGCTGAGAGGGGCGGGAGCGAATCTGTTAATGGGTATATTGATTCAACTGCAGGATCACATCCGGGTCCGGGCAGTTTTGCAGGTATTTTTCTTTTTCGCTGTAGCGGCAAACGCCGGGGTAATCGCCCCGGAAGCCTTGCATATCTTCTATCAGCTGAAAGTGCAGGTGCGGAGGCCAGCCCCCATTTTCCGATGGTGTACCAAAATGTGCCAGTAACTGACCGGCGGCAACGGGCATGTTTTCGTATAAGCCCTGCAGGTTAGAAATGCTGAGATGACCATACAGCGTATAAAAAAGATGACCATCCAGCTGATGTTGCAAGATGATGGTGGCGCCGTAGTCGCCGAAATGATCATTGAAACGGAAGCTATGTACATGCGCGTTCAGGGGGGCATACAATTGGGTTCCGGCTTCGCCCCATACATCTGTACCGAGATGCAGCCGCCGCGGTTCTTCTCCGGCATCAAAATGCGGACTTACCGCGTAAATAGTGCGATGCTCCGCGTAACCACCTATACCCAGGCGGCAACCGCTTTGCAAAAGGGTGTTGTCGATATACCTGCTGAACTTGTTGATATCCTGCAGAATAGTTTTAGTCAGCGTTGTATTGTTGGCAGTGAAATCCATTACCAGCAGGGATTCATGTACTCCTAAAAGCGGGATCACCGGCTTGAAGGTTGACTGATGCTTTCTTAAGACCTCCTGTAACATATTTTTCGGGCTTGACTTTCGTCTAAATATAAATATTAATTTGTGGATTAAATAATGATGTCCTTTGCAGTTCCCCGTATATATCAACTTGTTTTCCTTACACCTGCCGCTGCATGCGGTTACGGAAACCCTGGGCATGTTTATCGGATTCCGCTACTTTCTGTACCTGCGGAAAAAACAAGGAGATGGTATCGTAAGCAGTAATCGCACATGGGCCATCATAGGAGCCATTTTTGGCGCATTGCTTGGCAGCCGCCTGCTGGGAACGCTGGAAAACCCGCCCGGGTTGTTGCATGCGGATAACCTGCTGTTATACATCTATCAAAATAAAACCATTGTAGGTGGTTTGCTGGGCGGCCTGGTTGGTGTAGAACTCATCAAAAAAGCCATAGGGGAGCGGCATTCTACCGGCGACCTGTTCGTATATCCACTCATATTGGCCATGATCATAGGCCGGATAGGCTGTTTTAGCATGGGTATTTATGAAGAAACATACGGACTGCCCACCTCTTTACCCTGGGGCATGAACCTAGGCGATGGTTTACTACGGCATCCGGTATCTCTCTACGAAATTATTTTTTTGATCCTGCTCTGGCAGATGCTGGCCTTTATCAGCCAGCGCCGGAACCTGGTTAATGGCGCCCGTTTCAAACTTTTCATGATCGCATACCTGCTGTTCCGTTTCCTGCTCGACTTTATTAAACCCGGTTACCGTTTTGCCTTCGGTATCGGATCTATACAGCTGGCATGTATGGCAGGGCTGTGTTACTACTTACCTGTTATACTTTTTCCATCACGACTAATTCAAAAACAGTATGCCTGAGAAGAACTACACCTACTACGATTTTACGCTGAGCATCTGCAGTACCTGCTTACGCCGGGTAGACGCCAAGGTGATATTTGAAGAAGGAAAAGTTTTCATGATCAAACATTGTCCGCATCACGGAAGGGAAAAAGTATTGATCGCTACAGATATTGATTACTACAAGAATACGCGCAACTATAACAAACCATCCGAAGCCCCGCAGAAAACCAATACCAGCACCCATTACGGCTGCCCGTACGATTGCGGGTTGTGCGCGGATCATGAACAGCATTCCTGCTTAACGGTGATTGAAGTTACAGATCGATGTAACCTTACCTGTCCTACCTGTTATGCCATGTCGTCGCCTCATTATGGCCGCCATCGCACGTTGGAGGAAATAGAACAGATGCTGGATATTATCGTGGAAAATGAAGGACAACCGGATGTAGTACAACTCAGCGGTGGTGAACCTACCATACACCCACAGTTTTTTGAAATACTCGACATCGCCAAACGTAAGCCCATCCGCCACCTGATGATTAATACCAATGGTGTGCGCATTGCAAAGGATAAAGAATTCACGGCCCGCCTGGCTACCTATATGCCCGACTTTGAAGTATACCTGCAGTTCGATTCGTTCCGGCCGGCGGCGCTAGAACGTATGCGGGGAAAGGATTTGACAGATGTACGTCAACAGGCCATTGATAACCTGAATGAGGTAAATCTTAGTACCACCCTGGTGGTAACCCTGCAAAAAGGAGTGAATGAAGATGAAATGGGCGCAATTATAGAATATGCGTTGAAGCAGCCCTGCGTTCGTGGCGTTACATTCCAGCCCGTGCAGGTGGCCGGCCGCACCGATGATTTCGATCCGGCTACCGATCGTATCACCTTAACGGAAGTACGGCAGCGTATCCTGGAACAATCGCCGATATGGAATGCCAATGATATTATCCCGGTACCGTGTAATCCGGATGCGTTGGCGATGGCTTATGCGTTGAAAATAGATGGGGCGGTATACCCGCTTACCCGTTATGTAGATCCCGCGGTGCTCCTGAATAATTCCAAAAATACCATTGTGTACGAACAGGATGAAAGATTACATCAGCACATACTGAAAATATTCAGTACGGGTATTTCTACGGATGCTGCTGTGAATGATATGCAGTCGCTGCTTTGCTGTTTACCGCAAGTGCAGGCTCCCGGTCTCGACTATACGAATCTTTTCCGCATTGTGATTATGCGCTTTTTAGACGCATATGATTTCGATGTACGGGCTATCAAGAAATCGTGTGTGCACATTATCCACAAAGACGGCCGCATTATTCCTTTTGAAACCATGAATTTATTTTACAGGGATGACAAAGAAGCATACTTGAAAGAACTGCAGAAAGAACGCGAATTTGTTCCTATCATTTAACTAATGCTGTATGAGTAAATTTTTAAGAGATGTATTATTGTTCACTGGTATCCCTTTATTCATTCTGTTGCTGATTTGTTTGGGAGGCGATGAAGGTATCCTTGGCGCGATGATACTGGCGTTGGTGCTGGTAGGAGCCTACTTCATCCTGGGCCTCATACTCGTTATTGCCGGGCAGTCACATACCGGTAAAGTGATGCTGCTTTCTTCGGGAATTATTTTGCTGATCGGCTTATCTACCTGCGGAATTATTGCGAGTGGATTGAATTTTCATTAGCGGGTGCCCGCTCCTTTAAGGTCGGAAATATCACCATTGTGATGGATACCTTTGTTGCAAATTCCGGAACTCTTTAGGGGTTTTTCCCTGGAGGAGTTTAAATTGCCGGTTAAAATACGATACATTACTATAACCGCAGGCATAACAGATCTCGGAAATGCTGTATTCTTTTTCCAGTAGGAGTTTGGTGGCATGCGTTATCCGCACCTCATTTACAAACTGTGAAAATGTTTTGCGTGTTCGTCGTTTAAAATACCTGCAAAAAGCGGCTTCATTCAGAAAAACCAGGGCTGCCGCCGACTTGCTGTTTACGGCGGTTTTAAAGTTTTCAATCACGTATTTGAACACCAGCTCAATTTTAGATGCGTCGCTTTGATGATAATATATTTTTCCAGGTGTGTCATTCAATAGCAGCAAACGATCTTTTCGCTGGGCAGATAGTTGCTCCAGTAATTGCATGAGGTGAATAAACCCATGCATTTGTTTTTTTTCACGGAGCTGGAAAAATAATTCCTGCATCATTGCTGTGGGCGTAAGGAATTTTATGCCGGCCAGTGCCTGCAGCAGCAGTTTCTTTACTTTTCGCAGTTCTGGTTTGTCAAAGAAATCTTTACCCATAAAATCTTCTGTAAACTGAACAACAATGGCCTGGGCCATTTCACCGGTGTCGATAAATGATTTGTCATTATAAAAACAATGCCCAAACCCAGGCCCAAACAGGTAAATATCTCCCTCCCTAAAGTTCATCACCTTGTTACCACCGTATATTTTTCCATAGCTTTTTACGATCAGAATTATCTCATATGCATGATGGAAATGAAAAGGTGCAGTAAATTGGGGCTGGCAATATTCCCTCGCAACAAAGCTATTGTTGGCGGATAGATGCAGCTGTTGATAAGCACTTTTCATATACGCTGATTGATACGCTATTTTGGTATGTAGGATGGATTTATGTAAAAATGTAAATATTGTATTAAGAATAGCAAATCCTGTTCTTTTATTCACTCCCGAAGTTAAATAAGTTTGCAACTATAACATCCGATTCCGCTTTTATGGGTGCACTAAAATTCCACGTTATTATTGCTTTTCTGGCCTGCCTGTTTGCATGTAACAACAGGGAGCCGTCTTTTACTACCTGGGAAGTGACCGGTGGCAGCCGGATGAATAATCGCTACTCAGATCTCGCACAGATAGACACCACTAACGTGAGGCAGTTACAGGTAGCCTGGGTGTATCATACGGAAAGGAAAGATTCCTCGAGATTTGGGCCTATGGAATGTAATCCTGTTATCGTTAATGGGGTGTTATATGGCGTTTCTCCCAAGTTGAAATTGTTTGCGGTAGATGCAGCCACAGGAGAGGAGAAATGGAGTTTTGATCCGGCAGATACAATGATGAATAAAACCTGGCACCGCAACAGTGTGAATATGAACCGGGGAGTGGCCTATTGGGAAGAAGGAACTGATAAACGCATTATATATACCGTTGGCCCGATTGTTTTTGCCGTGAACGCCATTACAGGAAAGCTCGTGTCTTCTTTCGGTAAAGATGGAGGAATAGATCTGAGGTATGAATTGGGAAGAGATAAACCGGAAGAAATGTTTATTGCGCCTACATCTCCGGTAATGGTGTATAAAAACCTGTTTTTTGTAAGTGGTTTGGTAGGTGAAAACACCCCCGGACACATTATGGCATTTGATGTTAAATCAGGAAAGCAACAATGGATTTTTCATACGATTCCCTACCCCGGGGAACCTGGTTATGAAACATGGGACGATAAAAACGCTTACCGGGTAATGGGATCTACCAATGGCTGGGCTGGTTTTAGCCTGGATGAAAAGAGGGGTATCCTCTTTGCCGTAACAGGTAATCCATCAAATGACTTTTATGGCGGAGCAAGAATTGGTGCCGGTTTATACGGAAACTGCATCATTGCCTTTGATGCGGTAAGCGGGAAAAAAATATGGCATTATCAGCTCGTGCACCATGATGTATGGGACAGGGATTTGCCTACGCCGCCTGCTCTTATTACCATTGAGAGGAATGGAAGGAAAATAGATGCAGTAGCACAAACAACCAAACAGGGTTTCCTGTTTGTATTTGAAAGGGCAACAGGTACACCTGTTTTCCCGATAGCAGAAATGCCATTTCCCACCAATACTACGTTAACAGGCGAAAAATTATGGGCAACCCAACCTGTACCTGCATTGCCAAAGCCGTTTACGCGGCAGTCTGTTACCGAAGCCGACCTGAATCATTTAGTCGGCGATACTGAATACCTGGAGTTGAAAACGAGGTTTAAAAGTTTACATGCCGGCACACCATTTACACCGCCTGCTGTGGAGGGTACGCTGGTATTTCCAGGTTATGATGGTGGCGGGGAGTGGGGTGGGCCTGCATTTGATCCCACCTCGGGTATATTATATGTAAATGCAAATGAAATGGCCTGGGTGCTGAATATGGTAAAAAATAAAATAACGTTGCCGGTGTCCACTACTAACATGGAGGCAGGCCAAACCATTTATCGCCGGTATTGCATGGGATGCCACGGTCCCGACAGGAAAGGTGGGGGCGATTATCCCTCTATAATAGGGGTGGAAAAAAAATACAACAAAAACAAGTTCCTGGAACTGGTAGTCGCCGGCAGAAGAATGATGCCCGGGTTTAATCAGCTGAGCAAAGCAGAGAAAGATGCGCTGGCCTCTTTTATACTGAACCTTCAGCAGGATCGGAAGGCTGTTTATAAAGGCAGCGAAAAGGAAGAAGCTCCGAAAACAGATCTGTATGGATTTACAGGCTATAATAAGTTTTTGACAAAAGAAGGGTACCCTGGTATAAAACCGCCATGGGGTACATTGAGTGCCATAAACCTCAATACCGGTCAGTTTGAATGGCAGATTCCATTTGGAGAATTTAAAGAACTTACGGCTAAAGGTATTCCGGTTACGGGCAGGGAGAATTACGGAGGGCCTGTAGTGACAGCCGGCGGTCTTATTTTTATCGGCGCCACTGCAGATGGTAAATTTCGTGCCATCAACAAAAGAAACGGACAAATACTCTGGGAAACCGATTTGCCTGCTCCGGGTGTAGCTACGCCGGCAGTATACATGCTCCATGGAAAACAGTATGTTGTTATTGCCTGTGGAGGATCAAAATGGGGTGGGCAGCACAGTGATGCTTATATCGCTTTTGCATTGCCATCTCACTAAAAATATAATACGCATGAGAAAAATTATTTACTGCTGTTTGCCCATTATCATCATTGGTATTGTTTGTTTAGGGAGAAGTACAGCAGTTACAGCTACCTGGAAGATAGGAATAGCGCTGTATTCCTTTCACCTGTTCCCTTTGGAAACAGCCCTTCAAAAAAGCGATAGCGCCGGATGTTACGATGTACAGGGCTTCGCCTGGCATAAGGTGGCAAAATATGATAAGCCGCTGGATGCACTATCTTCCGAAGAAATAAGGTCAGTCAGAAAAATGTTGGATGCAAAGGGTATAAAAATGACCTCTCTTTTTGTAGGTAATGCAGATAATGCGAAAGGGTGGACACAGCGCTTTTTGTTGGCTAAACAGTTAGGCGCACAAATCATCACATGTGAACCGGGCAAGGACCAATGGAATAGCATCGATAGCATTGCCGGCAGGTTTCATATGAGAGTGGCGATCCATGAGCACAAAAAAGGAGAAAGCATTTACTGGCATCCGGACTCCGTACTGGCTGCCATTAAAGGGCATGCGCAAATGGGCGCCTGTGCTGATCTGGGACATTGGGCCCGCAGTGGACTGGATGTTGTAGGCTGTTTGAAAAAACTTGAAGGGCATATCCTGGAGGTTCATTTAAAAGATATCAATGATGCCGGAGAAGATGTAAATGTAGGAGAAGGAATCATTAATTATCCCGCTGTTATCCGGGAATTAAAACGGCAGCAATTCCGCGGAAGGATTTATGTAGAATATGAACACGATTTTGAAAATAATGTGCCGGGTATTAAAAGTGAGATGGCAAATCTTGGCAGGATGAAATAAAAAGGGCCGATCTAAATCACTTTAGATCAGCCCTTGTATCTTTAAAACAACGTGCATATTAAATCACCACGTTGATCATCTTGCCTTTTACAATAATCACCTTTTTGGGTGCTTTGCCTTCCAGCCATTTCTGTACCACGTCATTGGCCAGTACCTCCTTTTCAATATCAGGAATAGCAGCATCCAGGGAGAAGCCCATTTCAGAGCGGGTTTTACCATTGATAGCGATCGGGTAGTTGAAAGCGCTTTCTTTGGTATATTGCTCTTCGTATATTGGATAAAGTGCATTCAGGATACTTTCGTTATGCCCTATGTACTGCCACAGTTCTTCGCACAAATGCGGCGCATATGGCGTGAGTAATATCAGCAATGGCTCCAGTATGCTGCGTTTATGACAGCGCAGAGTAGCCAATTCGTTTACACAGATCATAAACTGGCTCACCGCTGTGTTATAAGAGAAGCCGGCAGTATCGTGATCTATCTTCTGGATTGTTTTATGTAATATTTTCAGTTCTTCCGGAGAAGGAGCCTGCTCATTTACCAGGATACCTTTTTGTTCGTCGGCAAACAGACGCCACAACTTTTTTAGAAAACGGTGTACCCCTTCAATGCCTTTGGTATCCCATGGCTTGGATTGCTCCACCGGACCGAGGAACATTTCGTACATGCGGAAGGTATCAGCGCCGTATTTTTCCACCAGGTCGTTCGGATTAACGGTATTGAATAAACGTTTGCTCATTTTTTCGAGCTGTACGCCGCAGATGTATTTGCCGTCTTCCAGGAGGAAGGTAGCATCCGCAAAATCCGGTTTCCATTTCTTAAATGCTGCGGTATCCAGTTCTACGCCGTCAACAATATTCACGTCCACGTGCAGTTCATCGGTTTCATACTGGTCTTTCAATCCATGGGAAACATACTGGTGGGTACCACGAACGCGGTATACCAATCGGGAGCTGCCACCAATCATTCCCTGGTTGATCAGTGATTTAAATGGCTCTTCAAAACCGATATGTCCGAGGTCGAACAGCACTTTTGTCCACATACGGGAATACAGCAGGTGGCCTACGGCGTGTTCGGTACCGCCTACATATACATCTACCTGGTTCCAGTAGTCGGTGGCTTTGCGATCCGCGAAGGTGTGGGTATTATGCGGGTCCATGTAACGCAGGAAATACCAGCTGCTGCCGGCGTATCCGGGCATAGTGTTGGTTTCGCGTTTTATGCCGGGGGCTACATTTACCCAGTCGGTAATGTTGGCCAGCGGACCTTCGCCCTCTTCGCCGGGTTTATAGTTTTCCACATGCGGTAATTCCAGCGGGAGGTCTTTTTCGTCCATGGCATAAGGAACCCCATCTTTATACACAATAGGGAAAGGCTCGCCCCAGTAGCGTTGGCGGCTAAAGCCGGCGTCACGCATTTTGTAGTTGACCTTCCGTTTGCCTATTCCCAGCTCTTCCAGTTTATTGATGACCACATCCATGGCGGGTTTCATGTCCATGCCATCGAGGAAGCCGCTATTCTGCAGTTTCGCATCTTTGGTAGCATTGGCTTCCTGCCCGTTAAAGGCGTCGCCAATGATATTGGTGATGGGGATTTTGAAATGGGTGGCAAAGCCAAAGTCGCGCTGGTCGCCGCATGGCACTGCCATGATGGCGCCGGTGCCATAACCTGCCAGAACGTATTCGGCAATCCATACCGGTATTTCCCGGCCATCAAACGGGTTGATGGCGTAGGCGCCGGTAAAGCAGCCGGTGATTTGTTTTACTTCAGCCATACGCTCCCGTTCGGAACGGCTCTGCACGTATTCCAGGTATTTATCTATTTCGCCCTGTTGGTCCGGCGTGGTGATCAGTTTTACGAGATCATGTTCGGGGGCCAGTACCAGGAAGTCCACACCGAAGATGGTATCGGGGCGGGTGGTATATACTTCTACCTGTTCGGGGGAGTTTTTCAGGGCAAACTTCATTTCTGCTCCCTGGCTTTTCCCGATCCAGTTACGTTGCATTTCTTTCATGGCATCGCTGAAGGATACTGTTTCCAGTCCCTGCAACAAGCGGTTGGCGTATTCAGTGATTCGCAGGAACCACTGGCTCATTTTCTTTTTGATAACGGGATATCCGCCGCGTTCACTTACGCCGTTCACTACCTCGTCGTTGGCCAGTACGGTACCTAATGCGGGGCACCAGTTCACTTCCGCATGGGCCAGGTAGGCCAGGCGGTATTGCATTAATACATCCCGCTGTTCTTTTTCACTGTAGCTTTTCCATTGTGCGGCGCTGAACTGTATGTTGCGATCGCCGGGACAAACATGTCCGGCATTCCCTTCCTGCTCAAAAATGGAAACAAGGGTGGCGATAGGCTCCGCTTTCCCGCTCACGCGGTTATACCAGCTTTCAAAGATCTGCAGGAATATCCACTGTGTCCACTTATAATAGGATGGGTCGCTGGTGGTTACCTGCCTGTCCCAGTCATAGCAAAAGCCAATATTATCCAGCTGTTCCCGGAATGCCTTGATGTTTTGCTCCGTGGTAACAGCAGGGTGCTGACCTGTTTCCAGGGCATATTGTTCGGTAGGCAGGCCAAAGGCATCGTAACCCATGGCATGGAGTACGTTAAAGCCTTTTAGTCTTTTATAACGAGCGTAAATGTCTGTTGCAATGTATCCCAGAGGATGGCCCACGTGAAGGCCTGCTCCTGACGGGTAGGGGAACATGTCCAGTACGTAACATTTGGGCTTTGGACTGTCATTGCTAACACGGTAAGCATGCGATTGCTCCCATTGTTCCTGCCACTTTTTTTCGATTGCCCTGAAATTGTATTCCATATCGGTTGTAGATGGACCTTAATTAGGCCGGATATAACAATACATCCGGTCATTAAGGCGTTATCAGTTATAGTTTATAAAATTGTAATAATGCCTGTTCAGCAAAATAATGTTAAATTCATTAATACGCCAATGTCATTCCCCAACATCTCTATATATTGCTATTCTATTGCCCGGAAAGAGGGGATTACCTGATCGGGTTGGCAAAATTAAACACATAACTACTAATTTTTATTATTTTCGCCGATAAACTGCAGATTAATGGCGCAATCCGGGAAATCATCAGCAAAGAAGTCGAAACCATCCTACCTGTACTCCATTGTTGGAGTGGCACTGGTATTGTTTTTACTGGGCACACTGGGTCTGGTGGTAATACATGCCAACAAGCTTAGCAAATATTTTAAGGAAAGTATTGAGGTACAGGTTATACTGAGAGATAATGTGAAAGAAAACCAGGCACTGGCCTTACGTGATTCTATGGCGCACAAGCCATACATTAAGTCTATTGAGTATGTTTCCAAGGATATGGCGGCCCAGCGCTTTAAAAAGGACTTTGGAGAGGATTTTATCACCCTGTTACAATATAACCCGCTCTATAGCAGCATTAACATAAAGGCTAATGCCAACTATGTAAATAATGACAGCCTGAAGATCATTGAAAATAACCTTTCACAGCAGAGCATCGTACGGGAAATCTCTTATCAGCGCACCCTGGTGAGCAAACTCAATGAAAACGTAAACAGGATAGGGCTTATCATATTGATCATTAGCGGGTTATTATGCCTGGTGGTGATTTTCCTGATAGACAATACCATCCGCCTGGCCATGTTCAGCAACCGTTTCCTGATTAAAACCATGCAAATGGTAGGAGCCACCCGCTGGTTTATTGCCAAGCCTTTTGACCTGCGCAGTATTGCCAACGGCGCTATTGCAGCGGTTATTGCTATTGCGGGCCTGATCGGTATCATGTCAGTGGCAGATAAATTGCTGCCGGAGCTGGCCGGTTTACGGGACAACCTGATGATCGCATTGCTGTTTATAGGAATGATCCTGATAGGGATTTGTATTTCACTGGTAAGCACACATCGCTCGGTAATGAAATATTTACGTCTGAAACTGGATGATCTGTATTAATTTAACATCTTTAACTGAAGAGATATAATACCAAACACTATGGCTAAAACAAGCGTAAACCCTGCTTCGAAGAAGGATGCACATGCTACAGAAGAAGCACTGGCCAACAGCCGCCCTATTTTCCCAAAAGAGAATTACAAAATTATGCTGGCCGGTATCGTGGTGATTGTGGTGGGTTTCCTCCTGATGATGGGAGGCGATACCAGTGATCCCAACAGCTTCAGACCAGAAGAGGTGTATAGCTTCCGCAGAATTACCCTGGCTCCGATTGTAATTGTGCTGGGCCTGATGGTGGAAGTATATGCGATTATGCGCCGTCCAAAAACGAATGCATAGGGGAACCTGTAAAAATATACTGACAGCGATGAGCAATCATCGCTTTTTTTTTAACTTTTAACCATATAAGATTCAATGAACGTTTTTCAGGCTATCATTATCGCCATAGTGGAGGGACTAACGGAATTTCTGCCCATTTCTTCCACGGGGCACATGATCATTGTGAGCGCGCTGCTGGGAATAGGTAAAGATGAATTTACCAAGTTGTTTGAGGTAGTTATCCAGCTGGGGGCTATCCTGGCCGTAGTGGTATTTTATTGGAGGAAGTTCCTGGTATTTGACAAAAACAGGTTTGGTTTTTACCTGAAACTGATAGTTGCGGTTATTCCCGCGCTGATCCTCGGTTTTTTATTCAGTAAAAAAATAGATGCCCTGCTGGAAAGTCCGCTTACCGTGGGCATCACCCTGCTGGTGGGTGGTGTTATACTACTATTCGTAGATAACTGGTTCAAAGAACCGACTATCCTGTCTGAGGAAAAAATAGATGTTTTTACAGCGCTGCGTATTGGATTTTACCAATGCCTGGCACTGATCCCCGGTACCAGCAGAAGTGCGGCCTCTATTATTGGCGGTATGCAGCAAAAGCTTACCCGCAGTGTGTCCGCAGAGTTCTCGTTTTTCCTGGCAGTACCTACCATGGCCGCTGCCACAGGCTATAAACTCCTGAAAGGAAAGGAACTGCTGATGGCGCATCCCGAAAATCTGAAACTCCTGCTGATCGGTAATATCGTGGCATTTGTGGTAGCCCTGGGCGCCATCAAATTCTTTATCGGTGCGGTGAAGAAGTATGGTTTTAAAATGTGGGGATATTACAGGATTGTAGTAGGTATTACCATTATAGCAGCTATACTGATGGGGTATACACTGGAGGTGTAAGCTTTTAGCCATTAGCTTTTAGCTTTTAATAAAAATGCAGCGAAGACGATATTATATTGGTCTTCGCTGCATTTTTATTAAAAGCTAAAAGCTAAAAGCTAATGGCTAAAAGCTGTAGCCATCCTTATCCTTTCACCGCTAACAGCAGCTCCAGGTCAGTATATTTTAATTTAAATTTCTCACTCAGATGGTAATTGGTGAGGGCGCCTTTGTAAAGATAGATGCCGTTGCGTACCCCGCGCTTGATCCATACCAGGTTTTCAAATCCGCCATCATCGGCAGCTTCCACCAGTAAAGGCATCAGCACATTGCTGATTGCTTCAGATGCGGTACGGGCAAATCCGGAGGGGATATTAGGTACGCAGTAATGCACCACATCGTACTTTTTAAAGACGGGGTTTTCGTGGGTGGTGATTTCAGAGGTTTCAAAACAACCGCCACGATCAATGCTTACATCCACTATCACGGAACCGGCTTTCATATTGCTTACCATCGACTCGCTGACCACAACAGGCGTGCGCCCGCTTTGCGACGACAGCGCGCCTACCGCTACATCAGCATTCCGCAGCTGTTCGGCCAGTACTTTCGGCTGGATAACGGAGGTAAATACACGTACCCCGATATTGTTCTGCAGCCTTTTCAGTTTGTAAATATTATTATCAAATACCTTTACGGAAGATCCCAGTGCCAGCGCGGTGCGGGCTGCAAATTCACCCACTATCCCGGCGCCTATGATTACCACTTTGGTAGGTGGAATACCGGTAATGCCTCCCAGCAGGATGCCTTTCCCTTTGTTGTCGTTGCTCAGGTACTGCCCGGCGATCAGCATACAGGCGCCGCCTGCAATTTCACTCATCGCTCTTACAATAGGGTAGGTACCGGCATCATCTTTCAGGTTTTCGAAAGACAACAACGTAATGCGTTTGTCCATCATTTTCTGCACCTGCAGCGCTTTCAGGGCGGCCAGGTGAATAGGGGAAATCACGATCTGATGGGGATGCAGCAATTCTATTTCCTCATCATTCAGCGGAGCTGATTTTACAATGATCTCCGCTTTGAAGACCTCCTTTTTATCATACACAATTTCCGCCCCGGCCTCTGAATAGTCGGTATCGTAGTAATGTGACCCGTCGCCGGCTTTATGTTCTACTACAATATGGTGACCATGTGCCGCTAAAATGCTCACTGCATCGGGCGTAAGGGCAATCCGGTTTTCCTGGAAAGATGTTTCTTTAGGAATACCTATAAACAAACGGGAATTTTTCTGGGGAATATCCAACGTTTCTTCCAGTGGTGAATAGGTAAACCCAGCACTTACTACAGGTTTTTGCCTCTGCTCCATATGCGTGTTCAGTTTTTTTAAATCGAAGTATTCAAAGATACATCATTTGAGAGAGGAAGCGATTTCGCGGAGTATCCTTTTTTGATCCGGTTGTACTTCCAGTTGCAGATGTATGGTGTCCGGCGGTAACAGGTGTGCTACTACCTGTGGCCATTCCACAAAGCTGATGGCGTTCTGGTAGAGGGTATCCTCTACACCGGCGCTGATGGCGTCATCTTCATCTTTCAGCCGGTAAAGGTCCAGGTGGAAGATCTGCCGGGTTTTTCCCCCGGCGTCCTGGTATACATATTCGTTAATGATAGAAAAAGTGGGGCTGGCGGTAGCACCAGCTACCCCTTTGGCCGCACATAAAGCCTTTACCAGCGTGGTTTTTCCTGCCCCCATAGGGCCGTCCAGGGTAAATACCTGTTTGTCAGTAAAATACGCCCAGAATTGCCGGGCTGTTTCGGGTAACTGATCCAGCGTAAATGTCCATTGCATACACGAAAATAAGCAGAAAGCAGAAAGCAAAAAGCAAAAAGCGACCATAATCGATAATTTACGCTATAACCATTCGCTATGGTCGCTTTTTGCTTTTTGCTTTCCGCTTTCTGCTGCTCCGTTGCATTAATATTTTCCCCGCCTATTTCGTCAACAGGTAACTTTGTAGTCAGGAGGAAAGATGTCAGATGACACCAATAAACTGCAAGGTAGAAGGAATGCATTGCACCAGTTGCGCACTCGGTGTTTCCAAATACCTGGAGAAACAAGGGATGCAGGATGTAAACGTTAGCTTCGCCACTGAAGAGGTGAGTTTTACAGCGCCTGATGGCGCGGATTCCAAAGAAGTGCTCAATGGCATTAACCAGATGGGATACCGCGTAATACTGCCGGAAGATAAACCCACCGTCCGGAAAATATACCATACACTTACATTCAAATTTGTTTTTTGTTTAATATTTACCGCGCCACTGCTGCTGCATATGTGGGTAAACTGGTCCTGGCTGCACCGTCCATGGGTACAGTTCTGGCTTACATTACCGGTTTATATTACAGGGATGTGGCATTTTGGCCGAAGCGCCGTTCGTTCCCTGCTTAACCGCATGGCCAACATGGACGTGCTGGTGGCCCTGGGCGCCACCGCTGCTTTCGTATACAGTTTTGTAGGCACTGTTGTATACGGTAACCCGGATTATATGTTTTACGAAACTACCGCCGCCATCATTACCCTGGTATTCCTCGGTAACATGCTGGAAGAAAGGTCCGTAAAGCAAACCACTACCGCTATCGCGGAACTGGCTCACATGCAGATTACCACGGCGCGCCTTATCAATACAGATCATGGTCATGAACATATCCACGAAGTAGATAACCGTAGTCTCCGTACCGGCGACTGCGTACTCATAAACACCGGTGATAAAATACCCATGGACGGCACCATTTACTGGGGCAGCGGCCATGCCAACGAATCGATGATTACCGGTGAAAGTACCCCCGTGAGCAAAAAGGAAAAAGATAAGGTCATTGGCGGTACTATTTTGGAAGATGGCAGCATCAAGGTGTACATCACGGCTACAGGCAAGGACACCGTGCTTTCTTACATCATAGAACTGGTAAAACAGGCCCAGGCCGACAAGCCACCCATGCAGAAACTGGCCGACCGTATCAGCGCCATATTTGTACCGCTGGTATTAGGCATTGCTATTGTTACATTCCTGGGCTGGTACTTTATCGGGCATACCACACTGGCCACCGCCATGATGCGAAGTGTAGCCGTATTGGTGATTGCCTGCCCCTGCGCCATGGGACTGGCTACGCCGGCGGCCGTGATGGTAGGACTGGGACGTGCGGCCCGTAATGGCATCCTGATAAAGGGAGGACATACCCTGGAGATGTTTAAAGACATCAGGCAGGTAGTATTTGATAAAACAGGTACCCTTACCACCGGGAAGTTACAACTGGGCGAATACCGTTTTTTTGATATCACGGAAGAAGCATTTAAACAGGTGGTATACAGTCTTGAGAAATACTCCTCGCACCCCATTGCACGCTCCATTGCCGCCGCCTGGAAATCGGCCGGAGAGCTGCCTTTGCAACAGGTACGTGAACACAAAGGGCTGGGCATGCGGGCCAGCGATAAATCCGGTAACGAGTGGCAGTTAGGTTCCTTCCGTATGGCCGTTGGTTTAACGGAAGATGATAGTCACAACCTGTATCTCATTAAAAACGGTCAACTGGCCGGCTGGATCAACTTTACCGATGAAATAAGGCCGGAAGCGGCTACTGTGGTGGCGCAGCTGCAACAGTCAGGTATCAGGTCCATCCTGTTAAGTGGCGATACCAACCGCAAATGCCGGGAGCTGGCCAAACAACTGGGTATCACCGAAGTCTATGCTGAACAGTCGCCCGAACAAAAACTGCAGAAAATAGATGCACTCATGAAAACCGCCCCCACCGCCATGGTGGGCGACGGCATCAATGATGCGCCTGCACTTGCCAAAGCAACCATCGGTATTTCCCTCAGCGATGCCACCCAGGTGGCCATGCAAAGCGCTAATGTAGTATTGCTGAATAATAACCTGGGTACGCTGCCATTGGCGCTGGGCCTGGGAAAACATACCTATCTCACTATAAAACAGAATCTTTTCTGGGCGTTTATTTATAACGTAGTAGCCATACCGGTAGCAGCCCTGGGATTCCTGAATCCTATAGTGGGCGCAGGTATCATGGGATTGTCGGATGTAGTGCTGGCGGTAAACTCCGTTCGGTTGCGCTATAAGCAAGTAACTGCGTAATTTGTTTTACCCAGGATTAACGGTGATTATAATGATTTTCAGGATTTTTTTCATTTGATGATTTTAAAAAGATTAGCGAAGATTACCGGAATGTAAATCTTCGCTAATCTTTTTAAAATCACATGAAATCTCAAAAAATAAAATCCTGAAAATCATTATAATCACCGTTAATCCTGGGTAAAACAAATTACGCGTATCTTCGCTGTAACCATTAAATTTTTATTTGAGCACGCCCGTAGCCATATTACAACAATACTGGGGATACGACCAGTTTCGGCCATTACAGGAAGATATTGTAAACTCGATACTGGCAGGACAAGACACACTGGCGCTGTTGCCAACAGGTGGCGGCAAGTCCATTTGTTTCCAGGTACCTGCCATGATGAAACCTGGCTTATGCCTGGTGATCACCCCCCTTATTGCATTGATGAAAGACCAGGTGGCCAACCTCAGGAAAAGAGGGATCAGCGCTTATTCTATCTATTCAGGAATGCAGTATAAAGAAGTGGAAAGAGTGCTGGAAGCCGCCCGCCGCGGTGGATGCCGTTTTTTGTACGTATCTCCTGAAAGACTTCAAAGCAAACTTTTTCAAACCTATTGTGATGGCTTACCGGTAAACCTGATAGCGGTAGATGAAGCGCATTGTATTTCCCAATGGGGATATGATTTTCGTCCCGCCTACCTGCAGATCGCTGATATACGCAGTTTCTTCCCGGCCGCGCCGGTGCTGGCACTTACCGCATCTGCCACGCCAAAGGTACAAACGGACATCTGCGATAAACTGCTGATGAAAGATGCCCGCGTATTTACAAAAAGCTTTGCGCGTGCAAATCTTTCTTACAGCGTGCTGGAAGAAGCAACAAAAATTGATAAGGTAAAACATATACTCGATCGTGTGCCCGGCTCAGGAATTGTGTATTGCCGCAACCGCAAAAGAACTAAGGAAATAGCTTCCCTGCTTGAGTTACAGGGTATTCCGGCCAGCTACTATCATGCGGGTTTGCCACAAGCAGAAAGAGCAGCCAGGCAGGAAGCTTGGATCAATAACGATACGCGTATCATGATATGTACCAATGCTTTTGGCATGGGAATCGACAAGCCGGATGTACGCATCGTAGTGCATTACGACATGCCTGATAGCCTGGAAGCTTATTACCAGGAAGCCGGAAGAGCTGGCCGCGACGAACAGAAAGCATACGCCGTATTGCTGTATAACGAAGAGGAACTAACGGAGATGCGGGAACGTATTGACCTGCAGTTTCCTACCCTGGAGCAGATCCGGGAAGTTTACCAGGCGATCGTTAACTATCTGCAGGTACCCGTAGGCAGTGCAGAAGGCATGTACTTTGATTTTGATATCAACGATTTTGCCCGCACTTTCCAGCTGAACCTCACCATCAGTTACAGCGCCATAAAGCTGCTGGAACAGGAAGGCATATTGCAACTGAGCGAAAGCGTGTTCCTGCCTTCCCGGGCGGAATTTGTTACCAATAAAGATTCCCTTTATGAGTTTGAAAGTGCGTATCCCGCACTGGAAGAAATCATCAAAACATTGCTGCGCACCTACGAAGGGATTTTTGATAACGCCGTTCCGATATACGAGCGACAAATAGGCCGTATCATGCTCATGGAAGATGATGATATTGCCGCGCAGCTGCAGCAACTGCACCATTATGGTATCCTGCACTATCAGCCCCGGCGCGATGAGCCGCAGTTATGCTTTCTGCAGGAACGGGTGTCTGCCCAGCTGCTGCGCATTAACATGGCAAGGGTGGAGGTGCGTAAAAAAGTATATGCCGACAGACTGGAAGCTATGTTTGCGTATGTGCGTAACCGTGATATATGCCGTACACAGCAAATAGTGGCCTATTTCGGAGAAAAAGACATCCACAATTGCGGGGTGTGTGATACCTGTTTAAAAAAGAAAGCACAACCTATGGATGCGGCTTCCTTTAAACGTATATCCGATACAGTTATATCGCTGCTGAAGGAAGCACCTTTGCTGTTTAATTTGCTGCAAACAAAAATGCCGGATGTAAAACGTAGCGACCTGATGGAAGTATTACAGTTTCTGAATGAAGAAGGGCTGGTAATGCGTGATGACGCTGGCCGGCTGGCCTGTTCCGGATAATGGTTTTCCCGGGATCAGCCTAATTTTATATGATTTCAGGATTTTTTTCGGGAAATCATATAAATCAGGCTGATCCCGGGCAGACTATAATTGAACTACTTTTCCTTCCTTGCTGCTCTCAAAAGCGGCTTCTATCACCCTGATCACTTTAATGGCATCCTGCGGAGGCACCGGGTTAGCAGCTTTATTCACCAGCGCTTCATAGATGCCCTGGTAATAATCCATATAGTTGCCATGGCCACCAGGAACGAATTGTTTTACCACTTTGCCATCTGTTTCGGTATGTAATAACCCCCATTCGTGCGGCGCTTCAGCCCCCCAATCAGGGCTATTCGGAAAAAGACCTCTTTGTAGTTGTGCTTCCTGGATATCTGATTTTGTTTTGATAAAAGAACCGATGCGGCCATGCAGCTGATAAGCCGGCAAGGCTTCACGTACCAGGTAATTGCATTTAACACGGGCACGGAGGTGATCGTAGTAAAGCACCAGTTCAAAGTAATCATCTACCAAAGAATCACGACGGATGATACGAATATCGGCAAATACAGCCTTAGGCATACCAAACAGGGTGATCGCCTGATCTATCAGGTGGGAGCCAAGATCGTACAATGCGCCGGTTCCGGGGCCACCCACTTCCTTATGCTTTTTATAACTCAGTTCTTCCTTGAAACGGTCATAATGTATTTCCGCTTCCAGGACCTCGCCGAGCTGACCGGATTGCAGTACCTGTTTTACCACTTTATAGTCGCTGTCGTAGCGACGGTTATGATATACACTGAGCAGTAATCCTTTTTCCGCCGCCAGCGCCGCGAGGATTTCTCCTTCTTTGGCATGCACCGTAAAGGGCTTTTCCACTATCACATTTTTCCCTGCTTCCAGGGCTGCTTTTACGTAATCGAAGTGGGTATAGTTGGGTGTGTTCACCACAATCAGCTCCAGGTCTTTATCCGCCAGCATGTCCTCTACACTCGTATATACTTTAACGTTAGGATAGCGTTCCTGTGCCAGATGCTTGCTTCTTTCTACAACCGCTGTAAATTCAAATCCCGGGTTTACGTGCAGGAACGGGGCATGAAAGATCTGCCCGGACATGCCGTACGAGCATACGCCCGTTTTAATAATTCTACTCATATTCTTTATATGTTGATGTAAGCTGGCAGCGGAAAGCTGCCGTTTGCATAATTAAAACCAGCTTTTACTTTTACTGCTGCGACCGCCCAATCCGAGTGCGCCGAGCAAACTGCGTGTAATAACGCTGGCGGCTGTACGCCCAACCTGGCGGGCTGCCGAACTGTCCATTACCTGTTCCAGGAAGCCTTTTTCTTCCTTTTGTTTTCCACCCGCTTTCGCTGCCGGCGCTGCCGCCGCGGTCTTATCTGCGGCTTCCTGCAGTTTGGCCGTTAGTATTTCGTAAGCGCTTTCGCTGTCAATTTCCTGGCTGTATTTTTTTACCAGCTTGGAGTTATTAACCAGTGCATCGATTTCGTCGCTTGTTAATACATCCATGCGGGATCTTGGAGATACCAGCATGGTAGCGGCGAGCGGCGTAGGTACGCCCTTCTCGTCAAGACAGGTGATTAATGCTTCACCTATACCTATCTGGGTAATCAGTTCATCTGTTTTATAGAAATCTGATAAAGGATAGTTCTCTGCGGTTTGTTTGATGGTTTTGCGGTCATTGGCAGTAAAGGCACGCAGGGCATGCTGTACTTTCAATCCCAGCTGTCCGAGTACAGAAGGCGGTACATCCATTGGATTCTGTGTACAGAAGAAAATACCTACGCCTTTGGAACGGATCAGCTTTATGATGGTATCGATTTGTTTAAGCAACGCATCGCTGGCTTCGTTAAAGATCAGGTGAGCCTCATCAATAAACATTACCAGCTTTGGTTTGTCAAGATCGCCTTCTTCCGGTAGGGTGGCATACAATTCTGCCAGCAGGCTGAGCATAAAGGTGGAAAACAGTTTCGGACGATCCTGTATATCATTTACACGCAGTATGGAAATGATCCCACGGCCATCGTCACTCACGCGCATGAGGTCATCTACTTCAAATGACTTCTCTCCAAAAAATAATGCAGCGCCCTGTTGTTCCAGTTCTATCACTTTACGCAGCACAGTGCCGGTAGAGGTAGTGGATATTTTGCCGTAGTCCTTCTCCAGGTCAGCTTTTCCTTCATCGCCGGCAAATTGCAATACCTTCTTGAAGTCTTTTAAATCCAGTAAGGGTAATTTATTATCGTCGCAGTATTTGAAAAGCATTGCTACCAGGCCCGCCTGGGTATCATTTAGTTCCAGGATCTTGGAGAGGAGGATAGGTCCGAACTCACTAACGGTAGCGCGTAAACGTACGCCCTTTTCCTGGCTGAGCGATAACAGCTCAGACGGATAGGCGGCAGGGCTCCAGGTGCCGCCTATTTTCTGGTATCTTTCTGTGATCTTGGGATTGGCAGTGCCGGCTGCAGCAATGCCGCTCAGATCTCCTTTGATGTCCATCAGTAACACCGGTACGCTGGCATCGCTCAGGCCTTCGGCAATCACTTGCAGGGTTTTGGTTTTACCGGTACCGGTGGCGCCGGCAATCAAGCCGTGACGGTTAAGGGTTTTAAGGGGGAGGAATACATCTGCGCCTGCTACTACTTCTCCGTTCAGCATGGCACAGCCGAGTTTGAAATGCTCGCCTTTAAATGTATAGCCGCTTTTGATATAATCCAGAAATGCATCCTGATTGGCCATGACGTATTTTTTTTTATGAAGATAATAAAAAGCACCAACCGGTTGGAATTCAAATTGCTAACCTTGCTTTAAATCCTGTTTTGTTGATTTTATTTATCGATAATCGATATATTTATTTTGATTTTCGATAAAAAAAATGGAGATTTGAGTTAACAATTCAATGATTATGAATATATCTTCCATTGGAATCATGGTAATGGCCCCCTATATTATCATAGGTGTTCTATGTCTGCTCATAGCTATTGATCTATATAAACTGGTGCTTAGTACCAGGGGGGATGAGGTTATTTCCCGCGAAAATTTAGCAAGAGTAAAGCGTATACAATATATTTTTCTTGCCGTGTTGCTCATCAAGGCTGGAATGTTACTCATAATGACGACCATCTTTGTCCGTTCCGTTATGGCTATCCTGATGCAGTTGGTGGGTATTGTAGCCTCTTCCTGGGAGCTGTTCGCCGGAATGCTTATTATTTATATACTGGCAAAGGTTTTCGAAAGAGCCGTAAATTTGAAGGAAGAACAAGCCCTGACTATTTAAAACAAACTATGGCAATAATCGTAAATCTGGATGTGATGTTGGCAAAAAGAAAGATGTCGCTTACAGAATTAAGTGCGCAGGTAGGCATTACGATGGCGAACCTGAGCATCCTTAAAAGTGGTAAGGCAAAGGCAGTCCGCTTTTCCACCCTGGAAGAAATCTGCAAAGTGCTGCAATGCCAGCCCGGCGACATCCTGGAATACAGGGATTAGCAAAGCGAAAAAAGCATAGAGGTAAAAGCGAAAAGCTATTGGTATGAATGCTTAAGGCGGAAATTGTATCCGCTTTCATCATCCGTACCAATAGCTTTTCGCTTTTACCTTTATGTTTTTCGCGCTTCTACAGATCCTCTTCTCTTTCCAGCATCAAAATAGCCCCTTGCGGCACTATATAATAGCTTTCCTCTCCATATACAACCTCAGTAGACCCACTGAGCAGGAAAATGGCCAGATCGCCTTCTTTTACCTGTAGTGGAATATATTTTACCTTCTCTTCTTCCGGTTTCCACGCCTCGTCATTATCGGCCGGTATAGGTATTGCATAACCTGGCCCTGTTTTAATAACATAACCGCGCTGTACCTTTTCCCTTTCCTGTACTCCGGGAGGGAGGTATAATCCGCTGCTGGTGCGTTCGTGGGGAGTAGCTGGCTTAATAAGCACACGGTCGCCCACAACGATCAGTTTTTTCAATTTATTGTCTGTTGTTATGTGTATAGCCATACCCTGTTCTATCAAATATAATGCAGCAGCATAAATCGTGACAGACTGACAGTGGTTTTACAGGTCGCGTAATGCAAAAATTTCACCCGCCCGGATGCCTTTCTCTGTTTGTTGCAGTACACAGCATTCATTGACAGGGTCGTGTTCAAAAAACAGGACATACTGCTGCTCGGTAGCCTCCTGCAGAAAGCTCTTTTTCTCCTGTAGTGTTTTCAGCGGAAACATGTCATAGGCCATCACATAGGGAATTGGAATATGTCCTATGGAAGGCAGCAGATCCGCCATATAAATAATGGTTTTGTTTTTATAGTTGATCTGCGGCAGCATCATGGCATCAGTATGGCCATTGGCAAAACGGATGGAAATATTGTCGGCGAAAGCAACACCTTCAAGGTGATCAACAAATTTAAGCTGACCACTTTCCTGTATAGGCAGAATATTTTCTTTAAGAAAAGACGCTTTTTCCCGGTCGTTGGGCTGGGTGGCCCATTTCCAGTGGTCTTCATTGCTCCAGTACACGGCATTTTTAAAGGCCGGTACCAGGGCGTCGCCCTGTCTGATAATACTGCCGCCGCAATGATCGAAGTGGAGATGTGTAAGAAATACGTCGGTGATATCATCCCGGTGAAAACCGTGCGCAGCCAGGGATTTATCCAAGGTAGCGTCCCCATGCGGCTGGTAATGACTAAAGAATTTTGCGTCCTGCTTGTTACCGAGCCCGTTATCGATCAGTATAAGCCGGTTGCCATCTTCAATCAGCAGGCATCTCAGCGCCCAGGTACATAGATTATTTTCGTCGGCAGGATTTAATTTATTCCAGATGCTTTTGGGAACCACGCCAAACATGGCGCCGCCATCCAGTTTAAACAGACCCGTGTCTATGGTGTATAACTTCATAAAGCTGTTATTTGAATATTTAGGAGCAGAAAGTTACCCAATTCCGCCCACCAAATATTCAAATAACAGCATAATTAAATTATTGTGCCAGCTGTTTTTGTTTACGCAAGGCAGAAATGATCCACATCAGCCCGATAACGAAAAACACGACCAGGGCCAGCACAGAGTTGCGCATATCTTCGGTGAGGTCATCTATATAAGCAAAGGAAAACATACCTATCACAATAGACAGTTTTTCAGTTACATCATAATAACTGAAGAAGGAAGTGGTATCGGGTGTTTCCGGCATCAGCTTGGCATAGGTGGAACGGCTCAGGGACTGTATGCCTCCCATTACCAGTCCAACAGCAGTGGCCAGCAAATAAAAGTGCATGGCGGTTTGCATTTTATAACCTGCTACACAAATGCCTATCCACAGCAATATAACGCCAATTAATACACGAAGATTACCAAAGCGGGTCGATAACCGGGCCATGCTCCAGGCGCCCGCAATGGCTACCACCTGGATAATCACCACGGTGATGATCAGCATCTGGGCTTCCAGGTGCAATACCTTGCTGCCAAAAATGGTGGCGGCCATCATCACAGTTTGCACCCCCATGCTATAAAAGAAGAAACCACGCAGGAATCTTTTTAATACCGGTAACTGTTTTACCTGTGCATATACTTTCCGCAATTCGGTAAATCCTTCGGTTAATGCGCCGCCGCTGTGTTTGGCTACTGTGCCGATGCTGTTGGGCAGGCGTGCGAAAGTGATCAGCGCAAACCCAAACCACCATATACCTACCAGCAAAAAGGTGATCCGTACAGGCAGGCTTTCATCCATGCCCAGTTTGGGCCCAAGCATCACCAGACCAAAACCCAGTATCTGCAGTAATACGCTGCCGATGTATCCCATACTGAAACCACGGGCGCTGATGCGGTCCCTGTCTTCCGGTGCAGCAATTTCAGGCAGATAGGAATTGTAAAATACCAGTCCGCCGCAATAGCCAATGGTTGATAACATAAAACAAACCACACCCAGCAGGAGCCGGTCGCCGTTAAATAAAAAGAGCGCACTGCAGGAGAGTGAGCCCAGGATGGTAAAGAAGCGAAGGAAATTCTTTTTGTTTCCCCTGGTGTCCGCAATGGAAGAGAGGATAGGAGAGGAAATGGCTACCAGCAGGTAGGCGGCCGCCATCGTGTAATTGTACAGGGCAGAATTAACAAAGTTCATTCCCAGGAAGGAAACATGTTCTTTGGTAACCGCTAAAAAATAGATAGGGAAAAAAGTAGTAGTGATAACGAGGTTGTACACCGAGTTGGCCCAGTCGTACATAGCCCAGCCATTAATCACTTTCTTACTGGCAGTCTTCATATAGCATTTAGCTTTTTACGAAGATAGTTTTTAGCAGGCAGAAAGCTGAAGGCATAAAGCAAAAAGCTACCAAACGAATAATTAATGCAGAATATTTATGTCCGCTTAGTTGATTCATTTTGGTAGCTTTTTGCTTTATGCCTTCAGCTTTCTGCTCTATTTATAGTCCTGGATATGGATATGTTCTTTGCACATAAAATATTCCTGCTCATCATTGGAGCTGACAATGATAAGGCGGTTGCGGCCATAGTCGTTGATGAGTTGCTGATACACGGCAACGCCGGCAGCATCGAGGTTCGTGCAGGGCTCATCCAGCAGGAGTACAGGCACATCTGATAAGACGGCCAATGCCAGCTTGATGCGTTGTTTCATACCGGAGGAGAAGTTACGTAGTTGCTTGTTGGCGGCTTTTTCCAATCCCACCATTTGCATGGCCATGGCAGGCGTAATACCCGGCAGCAGATTTTTGAACTGCTGATGGAATTGTATAATTTCAGTGAGGGTAAATTCTTCAATCAGTTCCAGGTAGGGAGCTGCGATGGCACAGTACCGGAAAAACGCATCGTGAGCGATGGGTTTTTCCGGTGTGCTATAGGTAACGGTGCCTTCATTGTGTTGAATGGCACCGCTGATAACCTGTAATAATGTTGATTTCCCCGATCCGTTGGGGCCCAGTATGGCATAACGTTGTCCTTCACTAAAGGTGAGGGTTACACGACGGAAAATCCAGTCGTAGTTAAAACGCTTACCTGTCTGGTTAAGAGATATCGTCATTGGTGCGGGAAGTATAGCCTCTCATAATACCACGACCTGATTCACGGATGAATGACAGGATCTCATCTCTCTCATCGGTGGCAGGAAACTCTGCTTCAATGATGTTAATAGCTTTTGATAATTTAAAGCCTTTTACAAATATCACCCGGTATATATCCAGGATAGAGTTGATTTTCTCCAGGGAAAAACCTCTTCTCTTCAATCCTACGGAATTTACGCCAACATAGGATAGTGGCTCGCGGGCAGCTTTTACGAAAGGAGGCACATCTTTACGCACCATGGAACCGCCGGTTACAAAGGCGTGATCACCTACTTTACAAAACTGCTGAATCGCTACCATTCCTGCCAGTACCACGTGATCACCAACGGTGATGTGTCCGGCCAGGGTGGTGTTATTCGAAAATACGCAGTAGTTACCTACTTCGCAGTCGTGTGCAATATGGCTGTAGGCCATGATCAGGCAGTTGCTGCCAATCACGGTTTTCCATTTGTCTTTTGTACCGCGGTTAATCGTTACATATTCACGGATAGTGGTATTGTCGCCTATTTCCACGGTAGTTTCTTCACCCGCATATTTTAAATCCTGGGGGATGGCAGAAATAACAGCGCCCGGAAAGATGCGGCAGTTTCTGCCGATGCGGGCTCCTTCCATAATAGTTACGTTGGAACCTATCCAGGTGCCATCACCGATTTCTACATTTTTATGTATTACGGTAAATGGATCAATTTTTACATTGGGCGCAACTTTGGCGTCCGGATGTATGTATGTTAGCGGGTGGATCATTGCTATTATTTGCCTTCTCGTGTTTTTATAATTTGTGCGATCATGTCGGCTTCGGTAGCTACCTTATTGCCGATAAATACTGTCCCCCGCATTTCTACAAGTCCTCTTCTGATTGGGCTCAGCAATTCCATTTTCAGGAGCATGGTATCACCCGGAACAACCTTAGACTTAAATTTACAGTTGTCTATTTTCAGGAAATAGGTGTCGTAATTTTCAGGATCAGGTACGCGGTTCAGCGCCAGGATACCACCTACCTGCGCCAGTGCTTCCAGCTGCAATACGCCCGGCATTACCGGGTTACCCGGAAAATGGCCCTGGAAGAAAGATTCGTTGAAAGTTACATTCTTGATACCAACTACCTTTTCTTCTCCCAGTTCAATGATCTTATCCACCAGCAGCATCGGATAACGATGCGGTAATGTTCTTTCGATACGCGGGGTATCAAATACCGGTGGCTGATTGGGATCATAAACCGGTACGTCTTTATTATGCTTGTTCTTTTTGATATACGCCTTGATCTTACGGGCAAACTCTACGTTCGACGCATGTCCGGGGCGGTTGGCGATGATATGTGCATTGATCGGGTAGCCGATCAGCGCCAGGTCACCCACTACGTCCAGCAGTTTGTGACGTGCCGGTTCGTTCGGGAAGCGTAATTCAATATTGTTCAGGATACCCTCTTTCTGTACTGAAATGGTTTCCCTGTTAAATACTTTGGCCAAACGGGACAGCTCTTCGTCGGTAACAGGCTTGTCTACCACCACGATAGCGTTGTTGATATCTCCGCCTTTGATGAGGTTGAGAGACAACTGGTATTCCAGTTCGTGTAAAAAGCAGAAGGTACGGCAGGGAGCGATTTCTGTTTTGAACTCTTCAATCCCTTTCATCTTAGCGTGCTGGGTGCCCAGTACAGGGGAGTTGAAGTCGATCAGGCAGGTAATACGATAGTCTACCGCCGGCATCGCCACCATTTCTACCTTTTTCTTTTCATCATAATAACTGATGTTGGTATCAATAGTATAATATACTTTTTTAGCGTCCTGGTTTTGCAGCCCGGTTTTTTCTATGGCGTCAATAAAAGCGTAGGCGCTGCCATCCATGATGGGAATTTCCCCGCCATCCAGCTCTACCAATACGTTATCCACACCTGTTCCCGCCAGCGCTGCCATGATATGTTCTACGGTACTCACCCTGGCGCCGTTATGCTCAAGCGTAGTGCTGCGGGTTGTTTCCACTACATAATCCACATCGGCTTTCACGATGGGTTGTCCCGGCAGATCGATACGTTGAAATTTAATTCCGTGGCCAGGCGTTGCCGGCTTGAGAGTCATATTCACATAGGCGCCTGTGTGCAAGCCAATACCCGATAAAGTAATTTCACCTTTCAGGGTATGTTGGTATTGCAACTGTTGATTTTCCATAATAAGCTAACTAATATATAACTATTTGACCAGTAATTAATTATACGCCTGCTCTTTCCTGCAGCAGTTGTTTTACCATTTCTTCCAGCTCTTTTACGCGCTTTTCAAGGTCCGGCAAATTTCTAAAAATTGCCTGACTTTTCAGCGAACTTTTATAATCGTACGCCGGAGAACCTGTAAGGGAGGTGTTGGGAATGGTAATGGACTTGGACAATCCGCTCTGGGCGTTGATTTTAGTGCTATCCGCAATGTGGATATGCCCTACCATGCCTACCTGGCCGCCTATTACACAGTTCTGGCCAATTTTGGTACTGCCCGAAACGCCTGTTTGCGCCGCAATCACCGTGTTGGTACCTATATCCACGTTGTGCGCTACCTGGATCAGGTTATCCAGCTTCACGCCTTTGCGGATCACGGTACTGCCCATGGTAGCCCTGTCTATTGTGGTGTTGGCGCCAATTTCCACATCATCGTGGATCACAACATTACCGATCTGTGGCACCTTTTTGTAAGAGCTGTCCGGCTGGGGGGCAAAACCGAAACCGTCGCCACCTATTACACAGCCGGCATGCAGCATTACGCGGCTGCCAACAATACAGTTGTCATATACTTTTACACCGGGATATAAGATGGAATCGTTGTTAACAATTACATTATCACCCAGGTATACGCCAGGATAAATTTTTACGTTATTACCCAGCACTACGTTTTCACCCAGGTACGCGAACGCACCTACAAACACGTTTTCACCCATTTTCACCGACTTGGGAATATAGGATGGCTGTTGAATACCCGATTTATTACCTGTCAGGTACCTGTATTGCTCCAGTAGCAACGCAAAGCTGCTATAGGCATCCTTTACCCTGATCAGGGTCGACTTGATCGGACGTTCTATCACCAGGCTCTCATTCACAATCAGAATGGAGGCATTGGTGGTATATATGAATTCTTCATACTTAGGATTGGCTATGAAACTGAGCATACCTTCGCCAGCTTCCTCAATCTTGGCGATGTTGCTCACCTTTACGTCCGGATTTCCCTCCAGCTTACCATCTAGCATGGTAGCTAATTGTAATGCGCTAAACTGCATAATTTAAAATTGTAATGTTTTCCAGGCTACACCGGATAGTATGAACTTATTCTTTAACATTTTATTCCTTATAAAACGTTGTTAGCCTGAATTTTTGGATGACAAATGTAGAATTTTTTTACCGGTATCGCCAGAGTATGGCTAATCAGTGCATTGTCGATGGAGGAAATGTCTTTTACAGTTCCGTCTTTAAATAGGATATTAATCTTCTCGTCATTAACATTATAAGCCCTCAGGCTGGCTGCACCGGAAAAAACAAAATATCCCAGGTCGGCACCTTCGATGCCCCATTTTTGTTTGACCTGTTCCTGCAATAATTGCTCCGCACTGCCGTCAAAAGCCTGATTACTTAATACTACTTTGAATAAGTTCCTGTTTATTAACCATTTACACAAAAGAGACAAAACTCTATCCTCATGTGTAGTCCAAACTTTTATAGCCCCAAGAATATCATAGTCGTCCAGTAAACAAAACAGCCGGAGGCAATCAGGCTCCCGCTCAAAATTGTCTTTCGTAACTGTATTGTACAGGAAATAAGAGAGTGCGGGTGAACAAAACAGCTGTTTTCCTTCCTGGGCCAATGCTTTTGCCCTGGTAAGAATCTTTACCAGCATGTTTTCCGCACTCAGCACCGTTTTATGCAGGTATACCTGCCAGTACATCAGCCGCCGGGCTATGATAAACTTCTCTATTGAATAAATACCCTTTTCTTCCACCATCAGCTCTCCATGATGAACCGTGAGCATTTTTATAATACGGTCGTACCCGATGGTGCCTTCGGCCACACCAGTGAAGAAGCTGTCCCTGTTCAGGTAATCCATCCTGTCTACGTCCAGTTGGCTCGACACCAGCTGGTGCAGGAATTTTTTATGATATCGTCCGTTAAAAATATCCAGTGTGAGTGACAGGGCGCCATTCATTTCCCTGTTTAGGTCTTCCATCAGCCACTGGGAAATCTCCTCGTGAGATACCCCCTCAATAATGCCGTTCTCCAGGGCATGGGAATATGGTCCATGTCCTATGTCATGCAGTAAAATGGCCAGTTTGGCCGCCACTTCCTCTTCCGGGGTTATAGCTGCCCCTTTGCTGCGGAGCTCCTGCAAAGCCATACACATCAGGTGGTAAGCACCCATGCTATGATGAAACCGCGTATGCATAGCACCGGGATACACCAGGTGCGCCAGCGCCATCTGGTGTATGCGGCGCAGCCGCTGGTAATATGGATGTGAAATGAGGTTAAGAATCAACGGGTGATCTATGGTAATAAAGCCATACACCGGATCATTAACAATTTTTCGCTTGCGTTCGGTCATTGCATTTAATTATACCTTTCAGACGGGGGATCCGCATCTGAATCCCTGGTGTCTGTATGCAAAACTACACCATGAATTAATTATATGTAATTTTTTTACTTATAATGACGCTCTCCGTCCACGAAACCCCTATTACAGTAAAAAACAATTGGTAGGTTACAGGTAATTAAATGTTATGGATGCGAAGGTAAATAACTTTATCAGCCCTCCCGCTTTTTACTGCCACGATTTTACCGTGATCGGCCCTTTTTAACATATAATTACCGGCAAATGATACTCGGGGAACGATATTTGCCAAAAAATAGGGGTAATTTTCTTTTTTAACCGGAACCTTAAATCTTTCTATGAGCCAGATAAATATACTATGGGTAGATGACGAAATAGAGTCGCTGAAATCGCAGATTATTTTTTTAGAAAGCAAAGGCTATAAAGTTTCTGCTCTCACAAACGGGTACGATGCACTCGAATTTCTCAGGGAACAGGTGGTGGATGTAGTATTACTGGACGAATCTATGCCCGGCATCACCGGCCTGGAAACCCTCGGTAAGATCAAAGAAATAGACCAGCAGATCCCTGTGGTGATGATCACTAAAAATGAGGCGGAAGACGTGATGGACGACGCTATCGGCTCCCAGATCACCGACTATCTTATAAAACCGGTGAATCCCAACCAGGTATTGTTATCTCTCAAAAAAATAATTGATAACAAAAGACTGGTGGCAGAAAAAACCACCGTTACCTACCAGCAGGAGTTCAGAAACCTGTTTATGGCCCTCAGTTCCAACCCTGATTATAACGAGTGGATGGACATCTACAAGAAACTGGTGTACTGGGAAATGGAAATGACCAAAGCCAACAGCCCTGAAATGCTGGAAGTGTTCAACGCACAAAAAACAGAAGCCAACAGCGAGTTCTCTAAGTTCATCAGCCGCAACTACGGCGACTGGCTGCATCCAAAGGCCCAGGATGCCCCCATAATGTCGCATACCTTGTTCCGGGATAAGGTGGTCCCCAACCTGGACCCCGATGTTCCGAATGTATTCCTGCTGATCGATAACCTCCGCTACGACCAGTGGAAGGCCATTCAGCCTATTTTCCAGGAGTCGTTCCGGTTGGTGGAAGAAGATTCCTTTTACAGTATTTTACCCACCAGCACCCAATACAGCCGTAATGCCATTTTTGCCGGCATGTTGCCGATCGATATCGAGCACCGTTTTCCCCAGGAATGGAAAAACGATGATGAGGAAGGGGGGAAAAATATGTACGAAGAACATTTCTTTGCCGCCCAGCTGAAGCAATTGAAAATGGATCCCAGGTTCTCCTACACCAAGGTAACCAACCACGCAGATGCACAAATTATGCTCAACAACATCCATAATATGCTGGACTACCCGCTGAGCATCATTGTATACAACTTTGTGGATATGCTCAGCCATGCCCGCACAGAAATGGAGGTGTTAAAAGAACTGGCCGGCGATGAAGCTTCCTACCGTTCCATTACCGCCAGCTGGTTTGAACATAGCCCACTCCACCAGGCATTGAAACGGATTGCCGATAAAAAAATTAATCTCATTATCGCTACAGACCACGGCAGTGTGCGTGTGAAAACGCCGGTAAAGGTGATTGGCGATAAACAAACCACCACCAACCTGCGCTATAAACATGGCCGCAACCTCAACTATGATCCCAAGGAAGTACTGGCCTTCAGGGATCCCCGCGATGCAGGCTTACCAAAGCCTAACGTAAATTCATCCTATATTTTTGCAAAAGGGGATGGCTATCTCTGCTATCCCAATAACTATAACTATTTTGTAAACTATTACCGTAACACCTTCCAGCATGGCGGTATTTCTCTCGAGGAAATGATTGTGCCCTTTGCAAGGATGGTAACCAAATAGCTTTTAGCTTTTAACCATTAGCTTTTAGCAAATGCGGAGGAGATCAACATTACATCTTGGCTGCATTTGCTAAAAGCTAATGGCTAAAAGCTAAAAGCTAAATCACTATTTTTGCTCCATGAATATTAAAATCACACCTAACAACCTGACCAAGCTGGAAAAGATCTTTGAGGAGGCCAAATACGTATTGCGCTTTGAAAAAGGCAGCTTCCTTTCCGGTTACTGCATCCTGGAACATAAGAAGGTGGTAGTGATCAATAAATTTCTCAACCTGGAAGGGCGTATCAATACCCTCATCGACATTTTAACCACCCTGCCCCTGGACGAAGAAATCCTGACCGCAGAATCGCATAAGCTGTATAAACAGATACAGGCCAGCAAGCCTATCGCTGAAGCGGGTACAGATGAAGAAGAAACCGGACAAACAGCAGAATAGGGTAAACAGACAAATGATTTTGGGATGAAAGTTACATTCTTAGGTACAGGTACATCGCAGGGAGTTCCGGTAATAGCATGTGGTTGCGAAGTTTGCACCTCCGCAGATGAAAGAGACAAACGTTTAAGAAGCAGTATTATGATCTCTGCACCGGCGGGGAATATTGTCATTGATACCACGCCGGACTTCCGATACCAGATGCTCCGCGAAAAGGTGGGTCACCTGGAAGCCGTACTCATCACTCATTCCCATAAAGATCATATTGCCGGCATGGACGATATCCGTGCCTTTAACTATTTTCAAAAAAGTGCTATTAATATATATGCCACCGAGTTTTCGCAGGGTGTGATAAAACGGGAGTTTGCCTATGCCTTCGCAGATTTCAAATACCCGGGTATCCCGGAAATAAACCTGAAAACCATCGCAGATGAGCCTTTTGATGTAAACGGACTAATGGTCACCCCAATACACGTCATGCATCATAAAATGCCTGTAATCGGTTTCCGCGTACATGATTTTACCTATATCACCGATGCTAATTACATTGCCCCGGAAGAAAAAGAAAAGATCCGCGGCTCAAAAATACTGGTGCTGAATGCACTGCGTAAAGAAAAACATATCTCGCATTTTAACCTCGAAGAAGCGATTGCACTTGGCAAAGAGCTGGAAGTACCACAGGTATACCTTACGCATATCAGCCACCAGCTTGGGCTGCACGAAGAAGTATCTAAAGAGCTGCCGGCAGGCACCGCCCTGGCCTATGATGGCCTGAGCCTGGAAATCTAACGCCATTTTATTTCTGTTAACATAAGAAGAACCGCCACTGCATACATTTGCAGTAAATGTTGTTAACCCATGTGGAAGTCTTTTATCCGCGAATACCTGCGTTTTTCACGAAAGGAGCGTACCGGTATATTCACGCTTGTGCTGCTGATCATTGCCACTGCTTATACGCCCGATGCATTATTTTATTTTCAACGGCGTATGCCCGTAGCCGATAGTAATGACCTGGGGGCTGCGGTGATGGCCTTTGAGGCAGGGATTCCCAAAACGGATGAAGCGCCCGCCGCAGGGAAATTGTTTTACTTTGATCCCAACTCCCTGTCTGCCGAAGGCTGGCAACAACTAGGCGTTAGTGAGCGCACCGCTGTTACCATCGGAAAATACCTGGCCCGGGGCGGGCATTTCAGGGTGGCTGCCGACCTCGAGAAGATCTACAGCCTGCCGCCGGCGCTGTGCACACGGCTAATGCCCTATGTGAGGATTTCAGGAAGTGGTAAAGCTGACCGGCATTTGCCGGCTTCAGGAAGATATCAGCTGGCAGTGCACCAAAAGGGCTACAGGCAGTATCCCCGCGATTCCTCCTACCGGGAGCGATGGCGGTACGATAGCCGGGGCCAGTACCAGGGCGGTTTTTCAGGTAATGATACCCGGAATGCGGAGGACAGTACTTATCATTCGTTTAACCGTTACCGTAAGAAGGCGCCACCGGTTATGATAGATATTAACGCGGCAGATACACTGGTGTGGGCTACTTTGCCGGGTATCGGACCAGGGTTTGCGAGGCGGATTGTTGCCTTCCGGGAACGGTTGGGAGGCTTCTATTCGGTGGTGCAGGTAGGTGAATGTTACGGTTTGGCGGACTCGGTATTTCAAAAAATTCAACCTTTTTTACAGATCGGTAATAGTTCTCTAATAAAACTAGACCTCAACCTCACAGATGAAAAATCTTTGGCGGCTCACCCATATATACGCTATAAACTGGCCCATCTTATAGTGCAGTATCGCAGTACCCATGCGGGTTTCAGGGAGGTTTCGGAGCTTCGCGGCCTGCCGTTGGTAGATGAGATTATTTATCGTAAAATTGAACATTACATTGACATCAAACATTAAATCCACGCGTTTATGAACTTTGAGCCTACGGAAATGCAACAACAGATTGCACAAATGATCCGGGATTTCGGAAAGACAAATATTCAGCCTTACGTGTTGGAATGGGATGAGGCGCAGGAATTTCCTGTACAGGTGTTTAAAAAACTGGGAGAGTTGGGATTGATGGGGGTATTGGTGCCCACAACATACGGCGGCAGCGGATTGGGATACCTGGAATATGTAACGGTGATCAGCGAAATTTCACGTATTTGCGGCGCCATCGGGTTGAGTGTGGCCGCGCATAATTCTTTGTGTACCGGTCATACCATGCAATTTGGTAATGAGGCGCAGAAACAGCGCTATCTGCCAAAGCTGGCCACAGCAGAGTGGATCGGCGCCTGGGGACTAACAGAACCTAATACCGGTTCCGATGCGATGAATATGAAATGTGTGGCAAAGAAAGATGGTAACGACTGGGTAATTAATGGTACCAAATGCTGGATCACACACGGTAAAAGCTGTGATGTGGCCGTGGTAATAGCTCGCACCGGCGATGTCCGCGACAGCCATGGCATGACCGCCTTTATTGTGGAAAAGGGAACACCGGGTTTCAGCGGTGGTAAAAAGGAAAATAAATTGGGGATGCGGGCATCAGAAACTGCAGAAATGATATTTGACAATTGCCGCATACCGGCGGAAAACATGCTGGGCGAGGAAGGAGATGGGTTTATCCAGTCTATGAAGGTGCTGGATGGAGGGCGTATTTCCATCGCCGCTTTATCTCTCGGTATCGCCAAAGGCGCTATGGATGCAGCATTGAAGTATTCGAAGGAAAGGCACCAGTTTGATCAGCCCATTTCAGCTTTCCAGGGTATTTCCTTTAAGCTGGCGGATATGGTCACTGAAATTGAGGCGGCGGAATTGTTAACCATGCAGGCCGCTGATATGAAGAACCGCAAAGTAAAAATGACCCAACAGGCTGCCATGGCCAAGTATTATGCTTCTGAGGTAGCGGTAAAGGTGGCCAATGATGCGGTGCAGATTTTTGGAGGCTATGGTTATACAAAGGATTTTCCGGTGGAAAAATTTTATCGAGATGCAAAATTATGCACGATCGGAGAGGGGACTTCAGAAATTCAAAAGATCGTAATTGCCCGTGAAGCACTAAGATAGAATAACGATTTTGCTATTGATTTTGATAAGATTGAAGTAGATGTATTTTTATAATTTAACAAAATGGCTTTTATAAGCCGTTCATCATTTTTTCAAAATAATTTAATATTACCCCTTTAGTGTTATTGAATATTGCAAAAGGAACGTTAAATTTGGGTTAATTCATCACTCTTTACCGTTTATCAACCTTAACACACAAAATCAAGAAAGATTTGAAACACTTTTACGCAATGAGAAGCACCCTGTAACACGGGTGCTTTTCTATACCGGGTCTGACTGTTTTATCCCGTATAAAGAAGCTTAGTAAAATGTGCAACCTGTAATCCACGTTATGATTCTTCCATAATTCAGTAGTTCTACTGACATCTGTAACATTTATCCCTATTACTTTTGCCTTGAAATTATCCTAATTGTTATGTTCTCCAGAATTTTGAAATGGGCCGGCATGGTAGTGCTGGGCGCAATAGTAATTGTATTAATTGCCTTTGGCATTTTCTCCTTTCTTTTTCGCCAACATGTGAACAAACAGTATGCAGTGCAGGTGAGGGAAATTCCGGTTCCGGAAGATTCCGCCAGCATTGCTGCGGGAAAGCATCTCTATGAAATCAGGGGATGTGGCGAATGTCACGGCACTGATCTGCGGGGAAAAGTTTTTGTGGATGACCCGGTGTTAGGGCTCCTTGCAGGTACCAATCTTACCTACGGAAAAGGTGGTTTACCAGACAGCTTCGATAACAAAGCCTGGTTAAGGGCGTTGCGGCATGGTTTAAATGCCGAAAATAAGACGTTATTGCTCATGCCTTCGGAAGAGTTCAGCCGGATGGATGATCACGATATTGCGGCTATAATAGCGTTTTGTAAAGCGCAACCCAAAATAGATGCCCCGCCTGTTCCCATAAAAATCCGGCCCGTGGGCAAGGTATTGTCTGTGTTGGGCAAAATCCCCTTATTTCCGGCGGAAATGATTGATCATAAACTGCAGCAACCGGCACAAGTAGTTAAGGGACCAACGGCGGATTATGGAAAGTATTTATCTGCTTCCTGTACGGGCTGTCACAAGCCTTCTTTAACGGGTGGAGATAATCCCGTGCCTGGTGGAGTACCGGTGGCGAATATTACCAGCGCCGGGCATGTAGGAAAATGGTCGAAAGATGAATTTATTATAGCGTTGCGTACGGGTAAAACCCCGGAGGGAAAGCAACTGCAGGTAACAGATATGCCGTGGACTATGACGGCCCGCTATACCGACGATGAACTGACTGCCTTATATCTTTATTTAAAAACCAAGTAGAAGAATTACAAATTTCAAATTACGAATTACGGCGTTGTAGGTAGATAATAGCGGATGATCTTCGCTGATATCTATTTACAACGCCGTAATTCGTAATTTGAGATTCGTAGTTCGTTCTTACTTTTTCTCTTTGTTGAAGAAGTCGGACACCTTATCCTTTGCTTCTTCTGCCCAATCCTCTGCCTTATCTTTCACATTCTCCAGGAAATCACCTGCCTGATCCATCAAACCTGCCTTTTTGCCTTCGGCTTTATCAGACATACCTGCAAACCAGTTATCAACTGTACCCGCAATAAACGGAGGTAATTTGCCTTTCACATATTCCTTGATCACATCAATGGACTGTGCTGCCTGTTCGGCGGTCAATCCGGCTTTTTCCTGTAATTGCTGAATGAGTTCCTGCATAAATAGTGTTTTTATGGTTAGAGATAGTGTTGCCATTTCCGGGATTACCGGAAATGGTTAGGCTACTTTCAATTTCACAAGGGTGGATTGTTCCAGTTTTGACTGGGCGTACTCCCTGGTAAGATTAAAGGTGGTTTCATTGGCAGACGGCAGCTCATACATGGCATCACTCAGCACCACTTCACAAATGGAGCGTAGTCCGCGGGCACCCAGCTTATATTCCATTGCTTTATCCACTATATAATCGATCGCTTCTTCCTCTACCTGCAGATCGATGTTTTCTACCTTGAACAGTTTCTTGTATTGTTTTACCAGCGCATTTTTAGGGGCTGTTAAGATCAGTTTCAGGGTATCTCTGTCCAGGGAGTTCAGATAGGTAACTACCGGTAAACGGCCCAGTAATTCAGGAATCAGACCAAAGGATTTCAGGTCCTGTGAGTTGATGTAACGCAGGATCTGTTTTCTGTTTTCTTCTTCTTTTTCCTTGTTAACCGTAAAGCCGATAGAATGGGTTTGGATTCTTCTGCTGATAATTTTTTCCACACCGTCAAATGCGCCACCGCAGATGAAGAGAATATTTTGTGTGTTCAGTTTGATCAGTTTCTGTTCAGGGTGTTTACGGCCGCCCTGCGGAGGTACCAGTACTTCAGTTCCTTCCAGCAGTTTCAGGAGGCCTTGTTGCACGCCTTCGCCGCTTACATCACGGGTGATGGAAGGATTATCGCTTTTGCGGGCAATTTTATCAATTTCATCGATGTATACAATACCGCGTTCAGCTGCTTCCACATCGTAGTTACATACCTGTAACAGGCGGCTGAGGATACTTTCCACGTCTTCACCCACATACCCTGCTTCTGTAAAAACGGTCGCATCTACGATAGCGAAGGGAACGTTTAATTGTTTGGCGATCGATTTGGCGAGGAGGGTTTTACCTGTACCGGTTTCGCCGACCATGATGATATTGGATTTTTCAATTTCCACTTCATCATCACCTATTTGTTGGTTCAGCCGTTTGTAGTGGTTGTACACTGCTACGGCCAGTATTTTCTTTGCATCGTCCTGTCCGATTACATACTCGTCCAGGAATTTCTTCATGTCAATAGGTTTAGACACTTTAGGGGCGAAGTGTGGTGTTACGGCGGCAGCTTTTTTGCCGGGAGTAAAGAGCTCCTGGTCAATTATTTCCTGCGCATTGGCTACACAGTTTTCACAAATGTGCCCTTCTGCGCCGGCAATCAATATCTGCACTTCTTCTTTAGAGCGGCTGCAAAAGGAGCAACGAATTTTTGATTCTTTCATTTCGGAATAGATTATTTTTCTACGAAACTATCATTGCCTGCAATAGTATTACAGGGGGTACAAATTTACACTAAATAGCCGAAAGCATAAGTCTTATTAGCGTCAAGCTTAAAGCATAAAGCTCAAAGCTATTGTAGCGAATGATTGTGGCGATATGTGTTAAAAATTCGCTATATCCTTCGCTACAATAGCTTTGAGCTTTATGCCTTGAGCTTTAAGCTTTTACTGTGGTGTATCCAGATTTTTCTTTGGATTTTTCTGGAGTACGTCATCGATGATGCCGTATTCTTTTGCTTCATCCGCAGTCATCCAGTAGTCACGGTCAGAGTCTTTTTCTACTTTCTTAACAGGCTGTCCGCAGTGACCGGCAATGATTTCGTTCAGTTCCTTTTTCAGTTTCACGAACTCACGTGCAGTGATTTCGATGTCTGAAGTCTGGCCTTCCGCACCGCCATGAGGCTGGTGAATCATTACGCGGGCATGCTTCAGTGCGGTGCGTTTTCCTTTAGCGCCTGCTACCAGTAATACAGCGCCGAAAGAGGCTGCCATACCTGTACAGATAGTAGCGATTTCAGGAGAAACCACCTGCATGGTATCATAAATACCCAAACCGGCATACACACTACCACCGGGGCTGTTGATGTACATCTGGATATCGCGGGTACGGTCAGAAGATTCCAGGAACAGCAGCTGCGCGGTAATAACGTTTGCCACGTAGTCGTTTACAGGATCTCCGAGGAAAATAATACGATCAGCCATCAACCTGGAGAAAACGTCCATCTGTTGCATATTCAACTGACGCTCTTCAAGAATGTAAGGAGTCAGGCTGTTTAACTGGTGGCTTTTAGCGTAACTATCTACTACCAGGCTACTGATTCCCCGATGCTGGATGGCATATTTTCTAAATTCATTATTAATGTTCATGATGGTGATGTTTATGAGGTAAATTAACAAAATCTTCTGCTTTGATTTCCTCTTCTTTCACGTTCACCTTCGCTTCAGCCCAGTCAAATAACTTGGCAGTGATCATTTCACGGTAAGTCTGGTCTACAAATTTCTCATCCTGTAACAGGCGATCCAGGTAGCTGTCTAACCATTCTGCTCCATCAGCAGCGGCGCCGCCATAGTAGCCTAATACTTTTTGTTTGGCATTTTCTTTCAGGTCTTCGAAAGAAACTTCCAGTTTATTTTCTTTAACCAGTTTATCGCTGATCAGTGTCCAACGTAATTGGTGGTCGAAACTCGGGAATTCTTTTTCGGCTTCTTCCGCAGTTTTTGGTTTTTCACCGCCAACCTGCAGCCAGCGCTTGAGGAAATCCTTTGGTAAATCTATCGGCGTTTCGTGTACCAGTACCTCAAACAGGTCATTATGAAGGTGGTTACGGCTTTCAGAATCCCAGTATTTTCCGATTTCTTCCTTCAGTTTAGCACGGAAAGCTTCTTCTGTAGTGATCTCTTCTCCCGGATAAACTTCTTTGAAGAACTCTTCGTTCAGTTCTCTTTTCTCGATCAAACCAACTTTGGTAATGGTCAGTTTGAAATATTTGTTTGCTGCTTCTTTATCAGTTGCTTCAAAGCCCAGATCTTTGAGGATCCAGCCCAAGCGCTGCTCGTCAAAAGAAGTAGCGAGTTGAAATACAATGCTGTCTTCGTTTTTCTTACCCTGCAGTTCAGCCTGGATAGCCGGTGCGAAGTATTTTACCAGCAGGGCGTTCTCTTTTACGATACCACCTTCTACTACGTTGCCTTTTGCATCAGATTCTTCGAATTTAACGTTAATCACGTTATCTTCTGAAGTAATTGTTTCCGGCTCGGTAGTTTTACCACCTTTCAGCTGTAAACGCTGCACTTCGTCGTTTACCATTTCGTCGGTAACCGCTACTTTATATTTAGTAAGGGTGGTTTTGTTGCTTTCCAGTGGAGTAACAGCAAATGAAGGCTTCAGGCCTACTTCAAATTCGAATGCGTATTCTGTCGGGTTACTGAAATCCAGGTTCTTCGCCTCTTTGTCCAGTGACAGCGGCTGGCCGAAGATTTCCAGCTTCTCTGTCTGTACAAAACCCATTAATTCCCTTTCTACAGTTTTCAGGATTTCATCACCAAAGATAGCCTGACCGTGCATTTTCTTAACCATACCTGCTGGGACCATTCCTTTACGGAAGCCGGGTATGTTGGCATTTTTGCTGAATTGCTTTACTGCTTTGTCAAAATTAGGAAGATAGTCTTCCGTGCTCACTTTCACAGTGATCTTATCGTTCAATAAACCAATGTTTTCTCTCGTAACGGTTGCCATAATTGAATTGTATAAAGTGTTCTTTAAGAAGCAATAATGATTCCTTGTTTGTTTTTCTGCCATGAAGTCACAACGGCAAGAAGGAATGGCAGGAGGCCAATTCAGGATAAAATCAGGTGAAACTGTGTCTGAACATGACAAAGGGTGACAATGAAAGTGAGGGAGAGCATAGCATTATCACGTTGCCATATTGACGCATTGCCACAGAATATTATACGTTTGAAGAGAATCCTTTCAATTCCTGCCCCTTATCCGTCCCACCTGAAACTCAGATTTAAGGTCGGAAAAGGACGGCAAAAGTAAGTTTTTTTGAGATTTATAGATAGTTTTTTTATGGCCAGCCCCGTTCGGGGGTAAAGGGTTGGTTAACAGTTATATACATACTATCCCATCAGCTTTTGGTATTCTTCCGGGTTTAAGTATTCCAGTATGTCTCCAGGCTGGCATTCCAGCACCCTGCAAATCTCATCCAGCGTGGAAAAGCGAATCGCCTTCGCTTTTCCGCTCTTTAAAATACTGAGATTGGAAAGGGTAATATCTATGCTGCTACTTAATTCGGTGAGCGACATCTTCCGTTTTCCCAGCATCACGTCCAGATTGACAACAATAGGCATACAAGTGTTTTAAACGGTGAGATCCTGTTCGTGCTGCAGCAACAGCCCTTTATTAAACGCTTTGGCAATAGCGAGGAATACCAGTCCGGCCATTAACAGGTACTTGTAATCAAAGAAGGTGCTAATCGTTGCCAACTGAACATCAGCGGTGATATACTCATGAAATGCCAGTTTGAGCAGCCACTGAAACAGTATTATCAGAACGGGCAAGCCCAGCATGCAGCCAGCCACCAGGTACAATTGCCGTACATGTTTTGGTGTGAAAATTTCACCCCTGGAAATATGTAAGAGTATTCTGGCCGGGATCGCAAAATAAACGTAAAGCAAACCTATCAAGATGATGATAGATATAACAATGATTGGCCAGTATATAAGGTCATAGGTTTTTTTACTGACCGGTATCAGGACATTCCCTTTTATTGCGTAAAACGAGAAACCTTCGTCGCTAAATGAAAATCTGAATGGTAATTCCTTCTGTTCATAATGTCCTTCGTTGGGCTTGTCCCAAACTACATATTTTAACCAATACCTGCCTTTATCTACATAGTATTTATTGAATCTTCCCTCCATTTTGTACCCGGGCAGCATCAGGTAATATTTAGCGGGGCCCTCGAAGGAAAAGGTGGTACAGGTATCACACTCCCTGATAGCGCTAAAACCGAGAAGTGCAAAGTTGGCGGAATTGCCAAAAGTGCCGCGGTTAATCGTTTCCCGGTTATGCTTCCACTGCTCCTGCTTCGTTTGCAGCATACGGAATTCTCCATAAGTCATAGTACTGGTGTCATCCGGCACAGGAAGCTGCATGGGGTCGGCAATAGTATCGCTTGTCAGTTGGGAATTAATGGCGTTGGCCGTAACCGTTTTAACCTTACGGCTGAAAGGGGCAAATATGGACAACAGCAGGAAACCAATGACCAGCAGGAATAAAATGAGTACACCGGTGTTGATAAGATCTGGGCGGAATTTTTTCTTCATAACAAACACGATTTATAGGTATTTGCCGCAAAATAATAAATATTTATTGATAAACAATAAATATATGCTGAAAAACGGCAAGTCGATAAGTTGGAATATTACTTTAACAAGCAATTTAATGTGAGGCTGTTTATGCCGGCGCCTGCAACAGGACGGATACACGGCCGGTTGCAGGGACATGAATAATTCAGTAATCGTATATACGTTATCGTGGTGGCGTGGTTTATCTCCCTTAATATGCAACCAGCCGGGAAACGCCTGCGCACAGGGAAATCATGTTCAAATAAAAAGAAAAAAGAAGATTGCGTGAATATCAGGCCTGGGGATCAAAACGGCTGTTTGGTAAAGCGGCCATTGGCCATATAAGGTAAAATGTGTTGACTTTTAACGGGCAGTTAAAGTCAGAAAGTGCGGATGAAGGGACTCGAACCCCCATGCCTCGCGGCACCAGATCCTAAGTCTGGCATGTCTACCAATTTCATCACATCCGCAAAAATAAAAAAGAACTTGTTTTTCCTGTATCCCGCGATCCCCGAAGGCCCGCGAAAATACGTTATTTTCCTCCTTAAAAAGGATTGCAAAGGTATTGTTTTTTGCGAATTAACAAAATCATTTATAAGACAACTTTACCGGCCTTTCTGCCTTGATTTTAAAAAAAATTAGAATTAGCTGCTTAAATTGGAGAGCAATTACTGTAAAAGTTGATCTGATGCTATGGCTAAAACCTTTTTTGAAGAGCTAAACAGTGCGGGAGCCACTGGTGTAGCCTATAAGAATATCAACCTGAAAAAGGCTGCCCTGGCCTATTTTGCCAACTCCGGCAATGCCACTATTGCCGACCTGTGCAAAGAATTAAACCTGAGCACACCCAAGGTAACCACCCTGGTGAACGATCTGATCACCGACGGGCTGGTAAAGGACTATGGGAAAATAGAATCGACCGGCGGCCGTAAGCCCAACCTGTATGGTCTTGTGCCGGATTCGGCCTTCTTCATTGGGGTGGATGTGAAACAGGATCATCTTAACCTGGGCCTGTCCGACCTGCATAAAAACCTGGTCACCACGGTGGAAGCGCTGCCCTATGAACTGGATAACACGGAAGCTTCCCTGGAGCAGTTGTGCCGGCTCATTAATAATTTCATCGATGGGTTAACCGTACCTAAAGAGAAGATCCTCGGTATCGGGATCAATATTGCCGGGCGTATCAACTACGCTACCGGGTACAACTACAGCCTTTTTTATTTTGATGATAAACCGCTGAGCGAAGTCATTGCCGCTAAAGTAGGCATCCGGGTTTTCCTGGAAAATGACTCCCGTGCAATGGCTTATGGAGAATTTTGTTCTGACCTGGTAAACAGCGAACGCAATGTGCTGTTCCTCAACCTGGATTATGGAATAGGAATGGGGGTGCTGATCAACGGAGCGCTTTACTATGGTAAATCCGGCTACAGTGGTGAGGTGGGACATATTCCCATGTTCGACAATGAAATTATTTGTCATTGCGGGAAGAAGGGATGTCTTGAAACGGAAGCCTCCGGCTGGGCGCTGGTTAACATGTTCCGGCAAAAGCTGGCGGCAGGATCTTCATCCATGCTCACCCGTACTTATCAGTCGCCGGAAGACATTCACCTCCACGATATCATCGAGGCCGCCAATAACGACGATATGCTGGCCATAGAACTGATCGCCAAAGTAGGGGAGAACCTGGGTCGTGGCGTGGCCTTGCTGATGAATATCTTCAACCCGGAGCTGGTCATCCTGGGCGGCGCCCTGGCTGCCACAAAGGATCATATACGTCTTCCTATTAAAAGTGCGATGAAGAAATATTCACTCAGCCTCGTGAGCAATGATTCCAAACTAAAAATGTCGAGCCTGGGAGAGCGCGCGGGCATTATAGGCGCCTGCCTGCTGGTAAGAAATAAAGTATTGATAAGTTAATTTGAAGTAGGTATAGTTTTAGTTAACTTTATTATTCACCTGGAATTCCATTTTCTTACCCTAAAACATTTGTCATGGCTACAAGCTTAACTACTTATCTCCTTTTCCACAACAACTGCCGGGAGGCAATGAATTACTACCACGAAATATTGGGCGGTGATCTGAAGATCATGACCCTGGGCGATTCTCCCATGAAAGAGCAAATGCCGCCGGAATCAGCTAACCTGGTGATGCATGCCTTTCTGCAAACACCTGGTTTTGCGCTGATGGCTTCTGATGGTATGATGGGTCCTGCCCCGGCCAACGGCGACGCCGTAGAAATGGCACTGGGAGTGGATTCTGTAGAAGAAGCAGAAAGATTATTCAGTAAGTTGTCTGACGGCGGAAATATAAAAATGCCGTTGCAGGAAACATTCTGGGCGCATCGCTACGGACAGCTCACAGATAAGTTCGGCATGCACTGGATGGTGAGCTACAATAAACCGATGCCGATGTAGCTTTTAGCTATTAGCTGTTAGCTTTTAGTGAATGCAGCGAAGCAGTTTTTAGCTTTTAGCAAGCGAAGAAGTAATAAAAGTTTGGTCTTCGCTTGCTAAAAGCTAATGGCTAAAAGCTGGTTCGCTGCTTTCGCTACTTCTTCTTTCTAAAGAAAGAAAATATTCCTCCTCCTCTCAGCTCGTTTTTTTTCTCTGCCGCCGGTTGAAAACCGGGATCATTCGCTACGATCTGGTCTATCAGTTTTCTGCAGGAGCTAAGGTCGCCTTTGGCCTCGTAAGCCAATGCCATAGTGTATCTGACAGCAGATGCTTCTGTATCCCATGCCCAGTTGTTGGACGCGTAAATATTAAGGCATTGGGCGCCATAGTCCAGGCACTTTTCATACGCTTTTTCTCCCAGCCATGCTTCGGCCATAAATGCGTATACCCCAAACCGGTAGTTGGGTGAATTATCAGCGGCATCGCCGGCTCCCATGATATCCAGTGTATGCTGCATATCGGAGATGGCTGCCTTATACCTGCCAAGTTTCAGTGCCGCCTTTCCCCTGAAATAATAAATCTTCATCTGGGAAATCACCGGCAGCTGCGATACACCGCCAATAGAAATCCGGTTATTGATAGCGCCGATGCAGTGTTCGTATTGCGCGTTATCAAAGTACAGGTACATCAGGTTAAAATAAGCATCGCTGTCGTCCGGCTTTTCGGTGAGGTGGCTTTCCAATGCCAGTATACGCTCGGAAAGATCATCCTCGCTGTTGGTTCTGATAAATGCCCGGCCGGTTTTAATACGGTCTATATTGTAGGTGATGGTGTTACGGTCGTATTCATCCAGTTCCTCCATATCCCTGGCAATCCAGCTATTGTATTCCGAGAGGATTTTTTCATAAAGGTCCAGTGCTTCGGTATGGCGCTCCAGTGTACATAAATCATCTATCATGCGCTCATGAATAGAAACATAGTACGTTAACGGCAGCGTACTATGGAAGCTGGCCAGTATGGTGCGGCGGTCCTCTATGGCTTCCGCCAGTTTATCCATGCTGTGATAGGCGTCTGCCCTGGATTCCAGCTGCTCCCAGAATGGCGACATGTTATACCCGATGGTGTGCACATGTACCGCCTCTGTGAAAATGCCCCCTTCGTAAAGTGCAATGCCATAGTTGTTGCAACACATAGCGAAATGGTGGGGATGCCCGGAGTAGGAACTGCCGGTATTCTCATACCAGTAAGCATGATAAATATCGAAGGCCTGCTTGTACAAAAAGCGCTTTAACGGGATCGCAAATTGTTTGGCGTTGTCTTCTTTTTCCAGTTGTATAATTTCACTGAAAATGACACCTGCTGCGTACCAGTCGTATGGGATGTTATGGGTGATATCCGGCCATTTTTCGGGGAACTGACCGGTTACTTTATAGCTGGTATAATACCATCTTACGATGCTGAATGGATATGGCTTTATCGCGAGCGATTTTTCGTACCAGGGAAGGGCTTCCTGGTAACTGCCAATATTAAAAAATGCGGTAGCGGTGTAGTGGTAAAAATAAGCTTCTTCAGGATACTGGGCTATAAAGCGTTTCCCGGTAGAAATCTGTTCCAGTGTGCCTTCATCATCATCATCGCCATAAAACTGCTGCCAGAATTCAGTCGTGCCTTTGCAAAACTCCCTGGCCAGCGTGGCATGACGCACGCCATCGGTCAGTAACTGCTGTATATGTCTGAGCAGGCGCAGCATTTCGTCCCGGGTATTTTCTCCTGCGCTGATCATGATCTGCAGCATACTGGCGGCAAAATCGTAGTCGGCCATGTCCAGTGCAAACCAGGTGGTCGATAATAACCGGTTGTTATACACGGTACAGTCAAAGGCCAGTTTATAATATTCGAGTGCAGCGGGTCTGTTTTCGGTATGGTAGTATACGTCTCCTATGCGGGTATAACATTGGAACCGGGCTACATTGAGCTGGGGCAGATCGTCGGCATACAGGGATTCATATACCTGCAGGTTCCGGTGCATATCGGCCAGCGCTTTTTCTGTTTCATTTTTCAGCACCCATACCTGGAACCGGTAAAGTAATGCTTTGGTAGTCAGCTCCTCATCGCCGCCGGCAATCAGGATATCGCAGTCGCTGATGGTTTCGTCTCCTTTATCGGTCATTACATTGGCGCCCATATAGGCGCGATGTACCCTCGCCTGGGTATGGGAAGGGTCAAGTATCAACACCTGGCTGAAAGCCTCGTATGCGGCCTCGTACATTGCCGTAATCAGGTCCCTGTTATCCGTTGCCTTGGCATTTTCCAGCTGGGATAGCCCCAGCAGTTGCCAGCCCCGGGTATCTCCGGGGTTGTCCTGCAAGTATATTTCCAGTTTTGTTATTGCTTCGGTATATGCCTGTTCGTTGTACAGCCTTTCCAGTTCGTCTAAATGCATATGCTGTTAATTAGGACGTGTAATTTATTAATATTGGCGCAGGATGATAAATAAATTCTGAATAGTCCGTGGTAAGATATATATTTAAAGACCATTTATTATCAGCCAGAAACACTCAAATCCTTTGCCATGAAAGCAATAACAGTATTGTTATTACTCCTGTGTAATACGGTTTTATATGCACAGGAGTGTGATTGCAAAAAGAAATTTGACAGCGTACAGGTCTATCTGAGAAAAAACTATGTAGGATTTATTGACAAGGTAACGCCGGTTACCCTGCAGGCTTATACCGCTATGGTTGCAAAGCAGCAGCTGCAGGCCGCTACGATCAGGAGCGCTACCCATTGCCTGTTACTGATTAACCGGTACCTGCGCTTCTTCAAAGATCAGCATCTCACGCTGAAACCGGGTTATACGCCGGTTACTGAAAAAATTGCCCTCACCCCGGTACAACTGGAGCAGCTGGACAAACAGCCACCCGCATCCATTGCGGGGATTTACCAGGCCGACAGTATGTACAAAGTAGCCCTGATCCGGCATCCGCGGGGGCTGCGTACTTACGCCGCCGTAGTGCTTGAGTCGGCCATACCGGAGTGGAAGCCCGGGGATGTGATCTTCGAGCTGGCCGCCAGCGGTACCGACAAATTCGATTTGATCAGTTATCAGCATCACCGCGTGGCATTTGATACGGTAACGATTGGCAGGCAGCGTGATGGGCTGTCGGCACTCGGTTGGCAAAAGCCGGGCGCACTCCGTACTCCTGCCTCCCGTGAAACACCCGCCTTTGGAGATATGCCCGCCGCCGGCTTCTTTTTTAGGGAGATAGACGACAGTACGGGCTATCTGCGCATCAGTAGTTTCGACGCGGCCGACTATTACCTGGCCGATTCGGTACTCAATGCCAATGATGAATATCTCCGCAAAAATACCCGTCTGCTGATCGATATACGTGACAACGGAGCCGGCGTTGACAAGCTCACTGAGCGCCTGCGCCCCGTATTGTATACACAGCCTGTGAGGATCATTGGCGTGGATTTTTACGCCACACCCGATAACATTAAGGCCTGGAGCCGGTTACTGGATGAACAGGCCGGAAAACTGCCCGAAGAATACGTAGAGCAGCTCCGGAATGTAATGCACCAGGGCGACGGATTACAGGGAAGGCTGGTGAGCATGGGGCCGGATGAAAACATGATTCTGCCTTCGCCGCTCGCTACGCCGGCTAAAATTGGGCTCATTATTAATGGGAAGTGCAGTAATACCGCAGAGCAATTTTTACTCGAAGCCGCACAGAGCAAAAAGGTGAAGATTTTCGGTGCCCCTTCGGCGGGCGCCCTCGATTATGCGCATGTTAATATGGTGAAATTTTTGGCGCCGGAATTTTCAATTGATTACCCGGTAACCCGCTCCCGCAGGGTGGCGGCAGGGCAAGGGATCGACAATAAAGGCGTACAACCGGAAGTGAAAATAAACTTTCACACAGCCGGATGGCTGGAAGAGATAGTGAAACAATTATAATGCTGTTGTTATTAAGAACCGGTTAACACTTGGAAATACAGAATTAACCATCTTTACCTCAACAAAGCATATGCGCGAGCATATATGAGGGTTTAAAAATAGTAACAATGGTAGAAAAGCTGCCTCACAATTCCTTGTGAGGCTTTTCTTTTAAAACAGTTTCTGCTGCAGTATATCTGTCAGTATATGTGTTAACTCATGTAAACTATTGGGCTTGGTAAGAAAATAAACGGCCCCCAGTTCCCTGGTCTCCTTTTTATCTGACTCATGTGAAGAGGTGGAATAGATGATCACGGGTATGTGCTTCAAATGGCTGATCCGCTGTATTTCAGCTAGAAACTGCTTTCCGTCTACTCTTGGCATATTCAGGTCCAGGAATATAAGATCAGGGATAAGGTCATTGTCCAGCTTTATTAAAGCATCTTCTCCATTTATAGCTTCATGGTATATGATATCGGGTGCCAATTCTTTTAATACTTCACCAAATATCATCCTGTCATCTATATCATCATCAATTAAAAGTACAGAGGTATATTTACAACTATCAGGCATATCATTTTTGAATAGGGACAAATTTATGATTTTGTTGTTATTTTATTATCATTATAATTCAATTTAGCTGACCGTTTGGAATGAAATGTGTGGAAGCGGGCAGGAATACTGTTCAGGAGATATGACACCCTTTACAATTAAACAAGCTCAGGCAAATGAAGAAATTTTTTATGCAGCTGCCCATGCCCCGAAAGCTGATGTTAATAACGGTAATACCATTAATTTGTCTTATCTATTTTGGGGTTGAAGTATTCAATAAACAAAGTGCTGATATTGACACCATCGATAACCTCGTACAAAAAGTAACCACTGCCACCACCATCATGAAGGTGGCGGATGAAATACATATGGAGCGCAGAAGCAGTGTTAACTATGTATTGCAAACCGGCAATCTTAATGAGCTGCTTACCCAGCGGGCAAAAACGGACCTCGCCATTGATGCGGTGAAAAGCCGGCTGCTGGCCAACGATAGCCGTTTTTTCCAGTATTCGTTACTGAATACGCTTCCCAAAAAACGGAAAGACATCGATAATAAAAGCATGCCTCAGCGGGAAGTACTCGACTATTACTCCAATCTCATTTTCCGGCTTAACGACCTGGCCAATACCAACACTCCGGATATACCTGTACTCAAAGGGGTACAACAGGATATGAATGCACAATACCTGCTGGCGCAAATGTCGGCCTACCAGGGAATGATCCGCATGGATATTTATTACTTCATGTTGAAAAAGGAAGTGTGGCCCGAAGATTTTGCCCGTATCGAAAACAACGCAGATATGTATAATTCTCTGCGGGCTGAACTGGTAGACAAAGCCTCACCTGTCATTGTGAAGGATTTTCAGAAAATGGAAACCACGCCTGAATATACGATCACCACAGATTTTATCAACAGCACTATTACTGCACGAAAAATTGACACCTTGTTTAATGCTGATTCCTGGTGGGATAATTCATCTCAGGCAGTAGACCAGCTCAAACAGTTGCAGCGGGCCACCGTTGATAAAGCAGGCAGGGACGCCAGGGCCATCTCCAAAAAGGAAAATGATGTTAAAACCCGTTTTCTTATAGCGCTGGTACTTATTGTGGTGCTCGTGATTACGTTTGTTAGCATCACCATTAAGGGGATTACAGACAGCCTGGAATTACTCCGCGCCGCCGCAGTAAACATCGCGAAGGGAGTGCCCGGATCTGCTCCGGAAATACATACAAAAGATGCGGTTGGAAGCCTGGCCCGGTCGTTTGTAGCCATCGATCAAACCAGCCAGGAACTTACAGAAGCGGCAGACAGTATCGGGAAGGGCAACTTTAACATAGATGTGAAACCGCGTAGCAGCAGCGATCTGCTGGGACATGCTATTGTACAGATGGCTGCCGATCTGAAAACACTCCGCTATCAGAACGATCAGAAAATATGGATACAATCCGGTCTTAACCGCATCAGCGAAATATTGCTGGGAGAAAAGGATATGTCCACTCTCAGTAACGATGCGCTTGCAGACGTTGTAGCATATACCGGCGCACAAACAGGTGTTATTTATATCAAATATGCGGGAGAGCTCCACTTGACCGCCGGACATGCACTGTCGCCCCAATATCCGGCTCCTGCTGTTATTGAAGTAGGAAAAACGTTACTCGGACAAAGCGTACAGCAGAAAGAACCTGTGTATCTGCGGGAAGTGCCTAACGATTTTCTGCATATCGCCGGCGCTGCCGCTGCCGGACAACCGGGCCATGTACTCATTATTCCCCTGATCCATGCCGGCATTACAGAAGGTGTTATCGAAATAGGATCGCTCTTTCCTTTTAAAGACAGCGTGCTCGATTTCGTGAAACAGGCTGCTGTAAATATTGCAGTGGCGCTGCAAAGTACGCGCAGCCGTACCAGGCTGCAGGAACTGCTGGAAGAAACCCAGGCGCAGGCAGAAGAACTCCAGACTCAACACAGCGAACTCGAAAGTCTTAACGTAGAACTGGAGGCACAAACACAGAAACTGCAGGTGTCGGAAGAAGAACTGAAAGTGCAACAGGAAGAACTGATGCAGTCCAATGCAGAGCTGGAAGAAAGGAGCCGCCTGCTGGAAGAAAAAAACCAGATCATCGTAGAACGTAACCTCGATATACACAAAAAAGCAGAGGAGCTGGCGCTCAGTACCAGGTACAAATCTGAGTTCCTGGCGAATATGTCGCATGAACTGCGTACACCGTTAAACTCTATCCTGTTATTGTCAAGACTACTCTCAGAAAATCATGATCATAACCTGAATGGAGACCAGGTAGAATATGCCCAGGTGATTAACAGCTCCGGTAAGGGATTGCTGACGCTGATAGATGAAATACTGGATCTGTCGAAGATAGAATCCGGTAAGATGGAACTGGAGTTTGGGAATGTGTCGGTATCAGATATCTGCTCCAATATGCAGGCATTATTTGAGCCGATTGCCAGGGAAAAGGGATTACAGCTAATACTGCATACAGCAGCCGGGGTACCCGGTACTATTGAAACAGACCAGGCAAGACTGGAGCAGGTACTCAAAAACCTGTTGTCCAATGCACTGAAATTTACCGCGCGCGGATCAGTGACACTGGAAGTGCAAATGGCCGACACACCACAAACGATCCGGTTTGTGGTAAAAGATACCGGAATCGGTATTCCGGAAGATAAACAACAGGTGATCTTCGAAGCTTTTCAGCAGGCCGATGGATCCACGCGAAGAAAATATGGCGGCACCGGGCTGGGATTATCTATCAGCCGTGAATTGGCCAAGCTGCTGGGCGGCCAACTGGGCGTAACCAGCAACAGCAATGAAGGCAGTGAGTTTTTTATAACCATCCGGGTACACCGCAAAATGATAACGCCGGTCAAAGATGCTTTCGTACTGCCGTCGCCGGTAGTAGAAGACGCAATGGGCGCCCCGGGTCAATCCCGTTTCCTGTCGCCCACCATTCCGGAAGGCATTTTTGATGACCGCGGCTTAATTGAAAAAGGCGATGCGGTGATACTCATTGTTGAAGATGATACCCATTTCGCAAAGGCATTACTCGACTTTACCCATGTAAGGGGATATAAGGGAATTGTTGCCGTACGCGGAGATGAAGCGGCGGAGCTGGCCCGCATCTATAAGCCGATCGGTATTTTACTGGATATTCAATTACCGATAAAAGACGGCTGGCAGGTAATGGAAGAACTGAAAAGTGATCCGCTGACAAGACCTATCCCGGTACATATCATGTCTTCTATGGAAGCCAAAAAGGAAAGCCTGCTGAAAGGAGCGGCTGACTTTATCAGCAAACCGGTAGACATGGAAAGCATGCAGCAGATTTTTGAAAAAATGGAATTTGTATTGCAACGCTCCAGTAAAAAAGTGTTGATACTGGAAGAAAATGCTAAACATGCCAAAGCACTGGCTTACTTCCTCAGCAATTACCAGGTAAGTTCTGAAATCAGCAATAGTGTTGCAGATGGTGTATCATTACTGCAACAGCACGACGTGGATTGCGTGATACTGGATATGGGTATTCCGGATGAAAAAGCATATGAAGCCCTGGAAATGGTAAAGGAAATAAAGGGCCTGGAAAACTTACCCATCATCATTTTCACGGGCAAAAGTTTGTCAAAAGCGGAAGAACAACGCATACGGCAATACGCAGATTCTATTGTGGTAAAAACGGCACACTCCTATCAGCGTATGCTGGATGAGGTATCGCTTTTCCTGCACCTGGTATCCGAAAATGCCCCGGCAGCAGCAGGGGGTAACGGCAAAATGGGCGTATTGAATGAAGTACTGAAAGATAAAACAGTATTGATCGCAGATGATGATGTACGCAACATTTTCTCTTTAACCAAAGCGCTGGAAAAACACCAGATGAAGGTATTGTCGGCCATAGATGGAAAAGAAGCACTGCAGCAGCTGAAAGAACATACAGCAGATGTGGTGCTGATGGATATGATGATGCCGGAAATGGATGGTTATGATGCCATTGCGGCGATCAGAAAACAGCCGGAAATGAGAAACCTGCCTATTATTGCCGTTACGGCTAAAGCGATGATGGGCGACCGGGAGAAGTGTTTGCAGGCAGGAGCATCGGACTATATTTCTAAACCGGTGGATGTAGACCAGTTATTGTCTCTCTTACGGGTATGGTTATACGATAAAGCGATGAAATAGCGTATGGAACAAAAGCAGGTATTAATAATAGATGATGATCAGCGCAATATTTTTGCGCTGAAAGCGGTATTAAGATCCAGATCCATTGCCTGTTTATCTGCCGGTACCGGTGCAGAAGCGCTGCAGTTATTGTCTGCCGGCCATCGCGTGGGCGTGGTGCTGATGGATATAATGATGCCGGATATGGATGGCTACGAAACCATTTCGGCATTGAGGGCAATGCCCTGGAACAGCCGGTTACCCGTTATTGCCGTTACAGCCAAGGCCATGGTTGGCGACCGGGAAAAGTGCCTGGAAGCGGGTGCTGATAACTATATTTCAAAACCTATTGATGTAGATGAATTACTGGTACAGCTACAACAATATTTATCCGTGTAAAAGTGAGCAGGAATCTGATAAGTGAGCAGGAAGTAAGCTTGTTGCTAAATGATGTGCTGGAAAGATATGGGTATGATTTTACGGAATATGCCCCGGCGTCAATTAACCGCCGGGTTAATCACCTGTTCCAGGTTGACAGGTTTCCCAGTTTTGCGGAATACCGTTATCGTATCATTTCTGACCCGGCATATGCGCTGCGCTTTGTAGAGGAAATAACGGTCAACGTAACAGAGATGTTTCGCGATCCTTCTTTCTACCAGGCTTTGCGTACCCACGTATTGCCGGTACTGGCAACTTATCCGTTTATCCGGATATGGCATGCCGGCTGCGCTACAGGAGAGGAAGTATATTCCTTTGCTATTTTATTGAAAGAAGCCAAACTGCTGCACAAAGCCGTGATCTACGCTACTGATATCAATGCCAGTGTATTGGAGAAGGGAAGAAAAGGTATATTCCGGCTTTCACAGATGCAGCAGTATTCCCGCAATTATATGGAGTCAGGAGGGAGAGAGGACTTTTCATCTTATTATACGGCTAACTACGAGTACGCCAAGTTCCGGGAAGACCTGGGGGAGAAAATCATTTTTTCGCCGCATAACCTGGTAACGGATGGTTCTTTCAACGAATTCCAGCTGATCATTTGCCGGAATGTGCTGATCTACTTTAATAAAAAATTACAGGACAGGGTGCTGAATTTATTCAGTGACAGCCTGGAACAGCTGGGGTTCCTGGCCCTCGGAAGCAAGGAAACGCTTAACTTTACCAGTGTGACCCGGAAGTTCAAACAACTGGAAAACAGAGAGAAAATCTGGAGAAAGGTGCAACTGTAAAAAGAAACAAGCCCTTATGATCACAGCACCGTATTTAGTTGTAATAGGAGGTTCTGCCGGAGGGTTGCAACCCATTTTAACCCTGTTACCCGGCCTGGCTGCTTCGCTCAATGCAGCCATTATCATTGTTTTGCACCGGCAGAGTCATTATGAATCTGTGTTAACCGAATTGCTGTCTGCCAAATCATCGTTGCCCGTGAGGGAAGCTGCCGAAAAAGAGCCGCTGGAGCGTGGCGTGATCTATATTGCGCCGGCTGATTATCACCTGCTGATTGAATCAGATCATACCTTATCGCTCGACTATTCAGAGAAAGTGAATTTCAGCCGTCCGAGTATAGACGTTACCTTTACTTCGGCTGCAATAGCTTACGGCAATAAACTGACAGCCCTGCTGCTTTCGGGCGCCAATACTGATGGTACGGAAGGACTCATAGATGTGCATGAGACGGGAGGTACCACCGCAGTGCAGGACCCGGCTACGGCAGATGTGGACTACATGCCGCGTCAGGCTATTCAGCTGGCTCCCGTAGATATTATCCTGCAACCCCAGGAAATGGCTACATTCATTAACAAAATGGCCGGGGTATGATTCTTGTGCCAACTTTTTTTAAGCAACAAAGGCAGCATTTTTCCCTGTACCCGCCGCCACAAACAAGCTTGACGTATGATTTTAATTGTAGATGATAAACCGGAGAACATACTGTCTATCAGGAAGACGCTGGAACTGTATCAGTTTGAAGTGGATGCTGCCCTGTCCGGAGAAGAAGCGCTCAGGAAAATTCTGAAACATAATTATACACTCATCATCCTGGATGTGCAAATGCCCAGTATGGATGGCTTTGAGGTGGCAGAAGCCCTGTCGGGCCACAGTAAAGCAAAAGATATACCTATCATCTTCTTGTCGGCTGTTAATAAAGACAAAAGATTTATCGTTAAGGGATATGACTCCGGTGGTATCGATTATATCACCAAGCCGGTAGATCCGGATATCCTGCTGATGAAGGTTAAAACTTTTTCCCGGCTTTACCAGCAGTCGCAGGAACTGAAACAGATGCACCAGTCGCTTAAAGAGGAGGTAGAGGTGCGGAAACTGGCACAGGAAGCGCTCATTGCGCATCAGCAACAGGTGAATGAAATGCTGGAGCAAAAGGTACGGGAAAGAACTGAAGAGCTGAGGGAGATCAATAAGTCGCTGGAAGCCAGTAATCACGACCTGCAGCAATTTGCTTCGGTCGCTTCACATGACCTGAAGGAACCTTTGCGGAAAATACAGCTGTTTGGGGCCATGCTCAGAGATAAGTTCCTGCATGCCGACCCTAACGCCCTGTCGTACATGGAGCGCATTGTAGGGTCGTCAGAACGCATGGCAAAGCTGATTAACGACCTGCTGAACTATTCCCGTTTGTCGGTGGCAAGCATATACGAAATCACCGATTTTAACCAGGTGGTAAAGGAGATCCTGAGCGACCTCGAATTGATGATCACCGAACGGGATGCGTTGATTGCCGTAGAAAAAATGCCTCATATTGAAGCCGTTCCCGGGCAGATCAGGCAGGTGTTTCAGAATATTATCAGCAATGCGTTGAAATTTTCGCGGAAGGAGAATGCACCTGAAATCAATATCACAGCCGAGCTGGTAACGGATTTGAACCCCGACAGTGCTGCATTTGCCGGCGGCCGGTACTGTCGTATTGTAATCCGTGACAACGGAATAGGATTTAACGAAAAATATCTCTCGAAAATATTTACCATTTTCCAGCGCCTGCATACTTCCGACCTCTATGAAGGAACGGGGATAGGACTGGCCATTGCCAAAAAGGTAATTGATAAACATAGCGGCATTATTACCGCCAGGAGTAAGGAAGGGGAGGGGGCTGCCTTTATTATTGTGCTACCGCTCCGGCAGGGAAAAAGCAACTAAAAACAAAAAAACCTGTAAATCGTACGATTTACAGGCTTTTTTTCCAGTGGAGGATATCGGACTCGAACCGATCACCTCAAACATGCCATGCTTGCGCTCTACCAGATGAGCTAATCCCCCGTCTTATTTCAAACTTCCCCTTTCGGGAGTGCAAAAATATATTTTTTCCTGTAAACACCAACATTTTATAGAAAATCTTTGAAAATTCCTTCCACTGTTTCTTTTAAATCCTTTAGCAGTAAGGGTTTTCGAAGTAATTTAATTACCATAGGATTGGCGTTGGTGCGGGTAATATCGCCATAATCAAGAGAGGAAGACACCATTACGATATGGCATTGTGACTTGATTTTATGCGGATATGCATCAAAGGCCTGCAGGAATTCAAATCCATCCATCTCCGGCATTTGTATATCCAACAAAATAACAGTAGGCGGTATTTTGGGTAAGGCAATATTGGAAGATAAGAATTCCAGTGCCTTGTTGGCATTTACAAAAGAAAGTACCGTTCTGCTGATTTGTTGAAACCCAATCAACTTTTCATGCAGTAATAAATCAATCTCATTGTCATCTATCAATATGACGCGCAGGTCAGGTATCGAATTCATTTCTGTTTGGGATGGTAATTTCAAATTGGGTGCCTTCACCATATTTAGACTCTACATTAATTGTTCCGCCTATTTTGCTGAGTGCTTCTTTCACAATATATAACCCGATTCCGCTGCCTGGTTTATTATTGTTTTTGGAGCGGAAAAACATCTTGAAAATATTGTTCAGGTGCTCACTCAAAATACCGATGCCATTGTCGCGGATATTAATTGTGGCTTTATGTGGCTCTACTTTAACGGACAGATTTACCATCGGGTCCGTTTCTTCTGGTTTTTGGTACTTAACAGCATTGGAGATCAGATTGTTCAAAATGACGCTGATCCTGAAAGTATCTCCGCGGAAGTCGACTGCCTGATCTACCTGGGTTTCAAAACGAATGTCAGTGTTCTGCGGTTTAAAGGCCGTAATACAATCATTCAGCAGGTTGCGGAAATCAATTTTTTCATATTCCACTTCCAGGCGGGAATTGCGGTAGTACTCTATGATCTTTTGTATAAAGTCGTCGAGTTTCAGCACGCAGGTTTCCACCATATTAATGTAGCCATTGGGATCTACCACGGAGTTGTCGAGCCTCGACAGGTTAATAATCCCCAATACCGACATCAGCGGCGAGCGCAGATCATGAGAAGTGGAATAGATAAAGCGGTTCAACTCATCATTGGTTTTCTCCAGCTCTTCTATCTTTTCCCGCAGTTGTTTACGCGTGCGGTATATCTCATAGGCATTGTTGATGGTTTTGTGCAGCTCATGTTCATCCCATGGCTTTTTGATGTAGGAGTATATATGCCCTTTGTTGATGGCATCGATGATATCTTCTACATCAGTATAACCCGTCAGCAAAATACGTATCGGGTCGGGCAGGGTGTCTTTTATTTCATTGAAGAATTCTACGCCTGTAGATACTGGCATTTTCTGATCGGCGATAATGATGTGCACCATGATCTCTTTCAGCAATGTTTTCCCTTCCTGCGCTGAGGTAGCAGTGTAAATTTCATAACTTCTGCGGAAACTCGCCTTGAATGCGTTCAGGTTATGAATTTCATCATCTATGTATAAGATTCTTATGCGGTTTTCTTTCATTAAAAAGACCTTACGGTTAATTACGATAAATGATTTGCTATATCAAGAGGTAAATATATAATAAATTCTGCTCCTTCTCCGGGGGCGGAATTGACGATAATTTTACCCTTGTGCTTTTCTATAATACTGAATACGATAGATAGCCCAAGTCCTGTACCTTCACCCACATCCTTTGTAGTAAAGAAGGGGTCAAAGATCTTTTCCTTTACGTTTTCGGACATACCAATACCCGTATCTTTAATGGTAATAACAATAAATGAACCTTCCTGTTGAGTTTTTATGGAGATAAATTCATGATGATGTTCTTTTTTGGTTTTAATGGCGTTGAGGGCATTTGACAAAATATTCATAAACACCTGGTTTACTTTCCCGGCGTAGCACTCTATTTTCGGCAAATCGCCGTATTCTTTTATGATGTTAACATACTGGGGGATACTGTTGCGAAGTAGTACCAGCGTGGAATCCAGCCCTTCATGGATATCGATGGACTTGACATCGCTTTCATCCAGGCGGCTAAAGGTCCGCAGTCCCTTTACAATTTCCGCTGTGCGGGCGGCGCCGTCTTCAATTCCTTTGATGAGGGAGGAAATTTCTTCGTGTATATAATCGATATCGATTTCTTTCTTGAAAAGGGCAATATCAGCGAGCGTTTCAGGCACGTTAGCGCTGTTGGGAAGCTCGTCATAACGGTTCAACAGCTCCTTCAGGTCGGCGATATCAAGTTTTAACGGTTTAATATTAGAGGTGACAAAGTTGATCGGGTTATTGATTTCATGCGCTATTCCCGCTGTCAGCTGACCGAGGGATGCCATTTTCTCTTTTTCTACCAGCTGGGTCTGCGCTTCTTTCAGGTTCGTCAGCGCATTGTTCAGCTCCAGGTTGGTTGCCTGCAGGTCTTCCGTCCTGTCTTTTACTTTGGTTTCCAGTATGATATTCTGTTCCCTTACCAGCCTTTCATTTTCCTGGGAAATAGCCAGGGCCATTTGCTGAGAGGCTTCTTTTTCCGCTTTGAACACGTTGATCTTATGCGCCAGTGCAAACGACAGCAGCAGTACTTCCAGTCCTGAACCTATCTGCAAGGCATAGTAGGTAAAGTTATTATAAGGCAGCACATTGAAGTTTCGCAGCACAAACACAAAAATACTGATCAGGAATATAGACCAGGCCAGCAGGAAGAAACGTGCGGCATTTACCCCTTTCCTGCTGATCCGGTAAGCGACCACAAAGGCCATTACGGCAGCCAGAAATGCGTCGAGTTGTACCAGGATCTGCGCATAGGTGTACATATCCAGGAAAGTAGGAATAAAGCAAAGCACATACAGTCCCATTACGATGTTCAGCAGTTTATGCCCCAGCCGGTAATTGGTATGTGTCGATAAAAACTTCTGGATAAACGCCACAGCGGTAAGTCCGTTGAAGACCGGGACCAGTACGGTGGCATGCATGGCCAGCCAGGGACTGTTGGGATACAGGAAACGGAAAGAATACCCCTGCAGGGTTGCCTGCGTCATTCCTACGCAAACGATATAGCTTACGTAAATCAAGTAACTATTGTCCCGGGTGGATATGTAAATGAAAAGATTATAAAATCCCATTGCCAGGATAACGCCAACGTATATACCGAAAATCAGCTCCCGTTTGTTATTCTTATCGTATACCGTTTCAGCGGTACCAAGATAAACGGGTAGTTGCAGCTGTTCGCCCGCCTTTACCTTCAGGTAATATTGCCTGGTTTCGCCGGTAGGAATTTCGAGGGGAAACTGGTAGTTCTGATGGTCATACCCCCTGTTTTTGTACGCCGTGAATTCCCCCAGCCTGGTACTTTTAACCGTACCGTTGGACAACACCTCATAGAGCGTTATATCATCAATGATGGGGTATTCTACTTCGAGTAAAAGGTGATGTGAATTCGATTCATTAATGATGGAGACCTTCGCCCATTGCGTATATGGGGTGATCTGAAGATTAGGTACTTCCTGTGCGGATGGTTTGAAATCCATCTGCTTTACGTCGTCGATCGTAAGCCTGTTATCTTTATCGGTATACAGTTCAAGATGGCCACCTATCTGTAACAGGGATTTACTGTTTTTGTATACAACAGATTGCGCTGTTGTATTCAACAGAAATGACAAGGTAAAGATTGACCACAAAACAACAATCTTAGACAACATCACTTAATGAGATTAGTTATGAGGCTTGAATTTATATTTATTTTTTATAATTACCAGCCCTTATTACCTGATCATGTGGTAGAATGAGCATGTGTAGGGATCTTAAGGCTGTAGTTTACCTCATAGGAGCCTTTAGGGCCCACTTCTATCTTCGACTGAATCGGGTTTTCACGCAGATCGGCGATCAGCAGCTTTTCCTTCGGATCTGCATAGGGCAATGCATAGGGATCATTGATGACCATCGCGGTGGCGAGGAAGTCATCTTTCGGATAAAAGAATGTACCATTGTTGCCCAGCGATTCATCAATCACAAAGCCCACACGCTTTCCAACCCTCGTGGTAATAGGTGCGCACAGTACATGATAGGTGTCGATCGGTAACTGGGCGCCGAGTACTACGCCCACCCTGGCCAGTACCTGGCTGCCGATTCCCATTCCTGCTACTTCTTTCGAGTTCCACATACCACATATCTCTGCACTGCCTTTTTTTACATATGAGTATATCTTTTCGTCGTATTTACCTATTGCTGTTTCAATGGGCAGGGGCAATATGCCGTCTGCAATCTGAACACGCGCTCCCCCGTATGTTTTGGTACGAGTATCGTCCTCAACAATAATAACTATTGTGTTTTCGTGTTGCATCCAATCAGCGCTCCCTGATGTTACCTGAGCTATGCCAAAATAAATTTCCAGCAACTTGAGGTGACCGGTGTAAAATCTCATACACGCCTCAGGATCATCCGGAGCCCTAAATACCCTTACATTAATCATGACATTGCGGAATAGCGCTTATACAAGGCATAAGTACGTTAAACAATCAACTGCTCAAAATCTATATAATACCTGCCTGAACTTTTTAGCTGATCCAGGATGATACGCCGGCATGTATCTGCCACCAGCGCGCCTCCCAATACCACAGAAGATGCAAGCTGGGGCCAGGTGGTGATGGTTTTCCCAATTTCTCCCAGGGAAAACTTCATTTTTGCCGACGCATTTTCAAGGGCTAGCATAGGACTGAAAATAGGGAGCTTTTCCGCATCTGTCAAGCCTTTCAGTGTTGCAATGTCCACTTCTGGGATCAGCCCGTGCATCAGGGGTCTCTCTGGCTCCAGGTCAAACCGCTCAATATCGATCATGCCCCGGTCGTTCATTTCCATTACAACCGGGATTTTTAATTCTTTTGCCTTAATCCGGCTTAATATTTTAATATCCACACCATCACATTCCTCCACAAAAACATCCAATACGCCGTCTGCCGTGAAAAATTCGTCCATATTGGCTTCTGTCATCCCATCTTTAAAGATCTTTACTTTAATAAAAGGGTCCAGTTCCGCGATCTCACGCGCGGCAATCACCACTTTGGACGTTTGGATGTTATGAACCCCGCAGCGGATCCGGTTCATATTTGTTAATTCAAGGTTGTCGAAATCCGCCAACCGCAACTCTCCGCAAATCCGTTCCATCACCAGCGTTAGCGCGATCGATTGACCTACAGACAAGCCCACAATACCTATTTTCTTTTTTGACAACACGCTGATTTCAGCAGCGGTAATCTTATGCTGGTTCCGGCTGGTGCGCAGCTCAATAAAATCAGCCTCGTCCACCAGGTGCACCAAACGGTCTATCCAGGAATAATATACCCAAATGCCAAATTTTTCTATCGGAATATCGCCTAGATAGGACTGGATCTTTTCTTCGTATTCTTCTGCTGTCAGCCGCTTAGTAGGATTCCTGATTTTCATCAGCTCCCGTAACTGGGAGTATATATTATCGTTAATGCGGATATGAGGACGGGAGGTTAAAAGGGCTTCAAAAGCCTGAAGGTCTTGTGTTTGCTTCAAATCATAAAAAACAGGCTTATAGTCATTGCTTTCATCCTGTTGTCGCCTGAGGTACTGTTGTATCATGTTTCCTGCTTTATCGAGGTAGTGCTTCGTCGTGCCTGCACTGGATTACTTTGTCTTGTCCTTGTATACAGCAATTCCTTATTGCTCTAAAGTAGTTGCTTCTTATTAATTATGTATTATGTAGCCGGTAAATTAATGTTGGCGCATTGGCGGGTTAATGAACAGGTCTCTTTTCTACCTGCCAGGCCCGGGATAAATATGTCTGGCAATCATAAATTAATTACAATTCACCACTGTAATCATGATATGAATGTAAGGTAAAATAGTAATTTAATACGAAAACAACCTAAAAGTTTTCCTTTATTTTGATATTAAATCCCTCTTTTTATACTTTTAGCTTACTTTTAATATTACTTTTCATCTCTTCCCACCAGCGAGATTTGGTTTAATATTTGTGGCTTTTTGCGCCTGACTTCGATCTTTATGATACACTAATATATATTTAAAATAATAAATATGGATAAGAGAGAATTTCTCAAGCTTACCAGCCTCGCAGGCGCCGCCATTTTGAGCGGGCCGTTGAGCAGCCTGGCTACTTCTTCCGCTGCACCCGGCCAACCGGCCTTCACCGATCCTAAAGCGCCCTTTGTTCTTCCTGCATTACCCTATGGCTACGATGCGCTGGAACCCAACATTGACAAGCTTACCATGGAAATTCACCATGATAAGCACCATGCGGCTTATGTGAAAAACCTGAATGATGCCATCGCGGGAGGCACATTTGCCAGTCTTACGCTGGAACAGATACTCAACAAGGTTACCGATAAGGACAAGGCTGTCAGGAATAACGGTGGCGGACACTATAACCACTCCCTTTTCTGGACGCTGTTATCGCCCACCAGGCAAACTCCGTCCGACAAGATAAAGGCTGCGGTCACCAGTGCTTTCGGCAGCTGGGAAGCTTTCCAGACCAAGTTCAATGATGCGGCAAAAACCGTTTTCGGATCAGGCTGGGCCTGGGTGATCGTTACACCAGGTAAAAAGCTGGCGATCATCAATACCCCCAACCAGGACAATCCCTTAATGCATAATATCGTAAAGGACAAAGGTACGCCCATCCTGGCGCTGGATGTATGGGAGCATGCTTACTACCTGAAACATCAGAACAAACGTCCTGAATATATTGAGGCGTTCTGGAATGCCATCAATTGGGATGAAGTGGAAAAGCGCTATAACGCAGCAGTGTGACGGTGATTTTCTTGCCC
>NZ_JAGTXB010000060.1 GCF_018224885.1 Chitinophaga hostae
AGTAATCTGGTTACCATCTGCATCTGTTGCTGTAACCGGGATATTCATACTTGTTCCTGCGTCCAGGCTTTGATTACTGATGTCTGTTATTATAGGCGCGTGATTATTAGGTGGTACCTGGGAAGTGCCTGCATTTATTTCCATGGCATTCAGGTAACCTACCTGTCCGCCTGCAGGAATACTCAGGGTAAATAGAATCTCTCCGTTTGCATTAGGAGTGATATTGGAGAAAGTAACCACGTTGGTGGTATTGTTCTGTACATACAGCGTTTGACTTACACCGTTGATGGTGAACTTGGTGCTGCCGTTGTCAGGTTGCGGCGCCCACCATTTGCTGCTGGAGAAGAACTTAATGCTGTAAGTCCTGTTTGTTTCCAGACCGGTGAGGTGTCCGTGCATGGCAGGTGCGCCACTAAAGAAGCCTGGCAATGAACCAAAGTACATGTATTCGCTCATCACCACATCCGGGTACACACCACTGTTGTTGCCTGTATTGGCGCCTTCGGTTCCTGCTGCCCACCAGCTTTCATCGAAAGTTAATCCGGCAGTGGTTAACTGTCCGTTTTCATCTTTCAAACCAGTGGTAGTGGTGCCGAAAATGTTATTCCACGGCGCAGGCGCGTTGTTATTAAGCTTGAAGTTCAGATAGAGCTTGTAGTTTGGTGTTGGCTTATCCACCACGGTGAGTACAAAGCTGCGTACATCTATTCCTCCCTGG
>NZ_JAGTXB010000061.1 GCF_018224885.1 Chitinophaga hostae
TGGATCAAGTTGAAAAGTTGGGGGATTGGGTAAAAAATAGTTTTTTTGCGTCCAATTAAGATTGATATCCGTGGATAAGAATTTTAGCCTCCTGATTGAGGCCCTGCTACCAGAAGGTATTTTGTATTATTTTGAGATAACAGATTCCTCTCAAAATGAGACTGAAATAAGTATTTATTTAGAAGAAAAGAATATTGTTCCAGCTGAACATCAACATAAAAAACTCCACGCCAAGGACTTCCTTGCTCCCGTTGCTGTTCAGGACTTTCCTATCCGTAGAAAGAAGGTCACTTTATATGTAAAGCGCCGTCGGTGGGAAGTTGTAGGCACCGGGGAAACAGTAACAAGAGATTGGGAAATAGTTAAAAAGGGAACGCGAATGACATTGGAATTCGGTTATTTTTTAAAAGGATTACTTAGATAATCACCCTATCAGCCCCGTTCAGCTTGGCCATCTTTACAATGTTGACGGTAAACAACTCGGACAACAATACAAACATCATTTAAGCGATTTTTCCAGTTGGGAGCAAAAAGAGCATGCTGCAGAGTGGATGCTCTTTGAGCAAAATATCGGCTCCAGTTTGAGTATAGACGAAACAGCCTTTTCCAGTGGAGAGCTGTATACAATCGTCACTAATAAGCTGGCTAAAG
>NZ_JAGTXB010000062.1 GCF_018224885.1 Chitinophaga hostae
TGCAGCCACCTGTTGCGCATATTCCCAAAGCTCAGAAAGTTGCTTTTTGATCTTTTCCCTGTTTGTTTTGATGGAGTTCCCCCAGACAAAAGTATACCGGTTCGCATTTGCCTCGATTTTGGTGCCATCCGTGTACAATTCCTTTATGCTCAACAGCCCTTCCTGACAAAGTAGTTCTACCACCTGGCTGAAAATGGGCCGTAATGTCCGCTGCAAGCGCTTGCTCCGGAATCGGTTAATCGTGTTGTGGTCAGGCTTGTTCATGCCTGCCAGCCACATAAAGTTTATGTTCTGGCAAACAGCTTCTTCTATTTTCCGGCTACTGTATATATTATTAATGTAAGCGTATACTAAAATCTTAAGCAACACTTTGGGATGGTAGCTGCTGGCTCCGCCAGTCTTGTATTCTGCTATTAGCTTGCTGATATCGATTTTGTCAAGAATATCACCCACGATCCTGACCGGGTGGTTAGCGCAAACCATATCGTTTAAATCAAGTGGAAGTAGCGCCAGTTGATTCTGAAGAGTAGCTTTGAATGTGACTGTAAGACCTTTTCCTTTTGCCATAACTTTAAGTTAC
>NZ_JAGTXB010000063.1 GCF_018224885.1 Chitinophaga hostae
ATTGTTATTATTCAGCGAAGCAGCTGTATTAATGTTCATTGCCATGTTGTTGTTAGCCAGGTTACCAGGAGCAGCCGTTGTAGCAATTAATTCCATAGCATTGATATAACCTACCTGTCCACCTGCCGGAATACTGGCTGTAAAGGTTATTTCGCCGTTTGCATCTGCTGTCAGGTTAATGAAGTCGGCGGTGTTGGTGGTGTTATTCTGTGCGTACAGCGATTTGCTGACACCGTTAACGGTAAACTGGGTACTGCCGTTGTCAGGTTGAGGCGCCCACCATTTACTGTCGGACATGAACTTGAGGGTGTAGGTGGTGTTGGCACTTAGACCGGTGATGTGTCCATGCATGGCAGGTGCGCCGCTAAAGAAGCCTGGCAATGAACCAAAGTAGAGGTATTGACTCAGCACTACGTCAGGATATACACCACTGTTGTTGCCGGTGGTGGCGCCTTCCACGCCTGCTGCCCACCAGGATTCATCAAATCTCAGTCCGATGCCGGTTGCCAGACCCTGGTCGTTTTTCAGGTTGACGGTATTGTTACCGTCAATATTATTCCACGGTGCAGGT
>NZ_JAGTXB010000064.1 GCF_018224885.1 Chitinophaga hostae
GCCTGCACCGTGGAATAATATTGCCGGTAACAATACCGTCAACCTGAAAAACGACCAGGGTCTGGCAACCGGTATCGGGCTGAGATTTGATGAATCCTGGTGGGCAGCAGGCGTGGAAGGCGCCACTACCGGCAACAACAGTGGGGTATATCCGGACGTAGTGCTGAGTCAGTACCTCTACTTTGGTTCATTGCCGGGCTTCTTTAGCGGCGCACCTGCCATGCATGGACACATCACCGGTTTAAGTGCCAACACCACCTATACCCTCAAGTTCATGTCCGACAGTAAATGGTGGGCGCCTCAACCTGACAACGGCAGTACCCAGTTTACCGTTAACGGTATCAGCAAATCGCTGTACGCACAGAATAACACCACCAACACCGCCGACTTCATTAACCTGACAGCAAATGCAAACGGCGAAATCACCTTTACAGCCAGTATTCCGGCGGGTGGACAGGTAGGTTATATCAACGCCATGGAATTAATTGCTACAACGGCTGCTCCTGGTAACCTGGCTAACAACAACATGGCAATGAACATTAATACAGCTACTTCGCTGAATAATAACAAC
>NZ_JAGTXB010000065.1 GCF_018224885.1 Chitinophaga hostae
ATTAGCTTTCAGCTGTTAGTCGATGTGTGAGATCCGATCTCTGTGGCACTATTGCCAAACATCTTTTCAGTATTATAAGAACTTCCATTCCGTATCCCGCTGTTTGCGTTGGGGTTGCAAAGGTAGTGATCTTTTATTTAACCACCAAAACTTTTACAACATTTTTTATATTTAATTATCTCAATTCTAATGACTTATATATTGGAAAAGTGCATTTTAATTATCTGATAATCAAACCCTTATTTTATAAAGAACGGCGGCTTTTTTGAAGCGGATGGCAAAGATATAACCTTTATCATTCGCAAACAAAACTATTTGAGCTTTCTCTCAAATTATTTTTCAATCTTATTTCAAATTATTTCAACCTAATGTTGATAGTGATTCCGACAAATCCGGTAAGGATTCCTTTTCTTTCAGAGTAAAGATAAGATGACGCTATATGTAAACATTGCTCTTTAGCGATGTGCGTCTACTCTATAAGAAAGAAAAAGCCTTAGTGCGTGTGCACCAAGGCTTCTCTTAATAAATA
>NZ_JAGTXB010000066.1 GCF_018224885.1 Chitinophaga hostae
TACCGATGACACACCAGGCTAGGCAACATCCTACCACTTACACTTTACCAGTGTCATCATCGTTTTTCGCACAGGAAAACACACTTAAGCCAGGTGCTTAATATCAGATTGAAATACAGGAAAATAAACAGCAATTAAGTTGAAATAATTTTTGCTGCGAATGATAAAGATTATATCTTTGCCATCCGCTTCAAAAAGCACATGTTCTTTGCAAAATAACGGGTTGATTATCAGGTAATTAAAATGCATTTTTCCAATATATAAGTCATTAGAATTGAGATAATTAAATATAAAAAATGTTGTAAAAGTTTTGGTGGTTAAATAAAAGATCACTACCTTTGCAACCCCAACGCAAACGATACGAAAAAGTTCTTCTAAAAATAACAACAGGATGTTTGGCAAGAGTGCCACGGAGATCGGATCTCACACATCAGCAATGATCACAAATGATCTTCAGGTTAATCAGATTAATCAGTAGGATCAGTGGTT
>NZ_JAGTXB010000067.1 GCF_018224885.1 Chitinophaga hostae
GGACTCGATCAAACTGAGTGCTGCACCGGATAGTGTGAACGAAGGCCAGAGTGCTGTTATCACCGCTACTTTCCCGCATAACTGGAAAGCCGGAAAAGCCTGGACGATCAGCCTGGCGAAAGATGCAATAGCATCTACCGTTGGCGACGACCGCTACGACAGCATTCCAACGTTTATTACCATTGCCGCCGGCGCAGGCAGTGGTACAGCCACCCCGGTGAAAACGCTGACCAACAAAGTATTTAGTGATGAAGGATTTGTAAAGGTAGATGGTAATAAAGGCAACACAAACCTGCCAGCTACCAGCACCAGCATTTACATAAAAGATATCACTGATCCGGCGCAGAAGATCCTGACGATGACGGCAGATAGTGTTACATTAAACGAAGGCAACAGCACGGCGATAAAAATGTCGCTGCCAGCCGGTTATAAATCAGCCAGACCGCTGACGATTAACTTAACCACT
>NZ_JAGTXB010000068.1 GCF_018224885.1 Chitinophaga hostae
TCCTGGTGACATGCCAGGACTTTTTCTTTTCTTTCTCTCTATGTTTAAGAAAAGGGGATCATTCAGATCTGTCGGAAATGCACTCAGCATAAGGTTGAAATACAATTGAAATAAGGTAAATAGTTTTTGTTTGCGAATGATAAAGGTTTTATCTTTGCCATCCGCCTCAAAAATTTATGGTTCTTTGTGAAATATGGGTATGATTATCAAAGCGTTAAAAGTACTTTCCCAATAGACAAGTCATTGATACTTAGATAATTAAAGATGCAAAAAACTTAAAAAAAGTTTTGGTGATTAAGGAAAAGATTATTACCTTTGCAACCCCAACGCAAACATAGCGAAATACAAAGAAAAGCTCTTCTAAAAATAACAACAGGATGTTTGGCAAAAGTGCCACAGAGATCGGATCTCGCACATCGACTACGATCAGTAATGGTCA
>NZ_JAGTXB010000069.1 GCF_018224885.1 Chitinophaga hostae
TGTACCATTAGTGGTCACTTATAAGCCACCCACACCGGCTCCGGTTATCACCACCTCGCCGGCGCTTGCAAGCAATGTATTGCCGGCTCCTAATGGCGCCACCAGTATTACTTTACAGGTGCCCACTGGCATGGAAAAATACGAATGGCTACGTGTCGGCAACGCCAGTGTACTCAGCAACACTAATACGTTGACTACTTCCACCCCGGGCGCCTATGTGGTGCGCGTAAAATCGCCGACCAATTGTATAGGCGCTTATTCCGATACTTTCAGGGTGGTCAACAGCACAGGTGTTAACGGACCTGATCCTATCAGCAGCT
>NZ_JAGTXB010000007.1 GCF_018224885.1 Chitinophaga hostae
TTTATTTATAACAGGCTATTTTCTTCCTCTTAACTTATTAATCGTCGTATATACCGTACTGTTAATATCGTCCGACACCCTGAACACCAGTATCAGCGAAACAAATATCGCAGCGAACAACGCACCTCTGACAGCAATATCAAAGATCGGGTGTATCATAAACGGCAGCCACATAGTGCCGAAATAAGCTACCAGCGCCACTCCTATCGCCTTCACCGTATCCCGTGTAAATGGCTGTAAGCCAAACTTTATCCAGATAAACAGGTACCGGAGTAAATTAAACACGAAGATGGAAATCAACTCCGCATAACCAGACCCTATCATTCCATAGTCATGGATCAGGAAGTAGTTCAACGGGAAAGATAATGCCAGCAACACAACAGAACTATATAAATCATAACGCCAGAAACGCGAAGTAGCCAGCACCTGGCTGTTCAACCCCGTTCCCATATCGATCACCCTCGCTAAACCCAGGTATAATAACACATATTTTCCCTGGCTGTAACCCTCCGGCAACAACCGGAAAAAACTATCAATGTTCAGCCAGATGATCAGAAAAATAAACAACCCGTAAACTAACTGCAGCAACGACGACTTCGTATACACCTCATCTATCTTCTTCATATCCCGTTCCTTCCAGGCCTGTGCCAGTACCGGCAAACCAATGGCGGAAATGCTGCGCTGCGGAATCAATATCAGCATGGACACATAGGTAACAACCACAAGATAGGCTACATCCCCGAGCCCTTTGGTACTGGCCAGGATAAGCGGCGCTATATTCTTCGCCAGCAACGAAAACAAGGTGGCGCCCAGCAGTGACAAGGAGTACGTAGCCATCCTCCCGGACAACCGGCGCGTAACCCGGCTCACTCTAAACGTAAAGTGCAGGTAGTGATGCTTACGCAGGTATACCAGCAACGCCACCAACAGCACCCCATATAAAAGAGAAAACAACCAGAAGAAAGTATCGAGACTGATCCATTTAAAATAATAGATCACCATTAATAGGGTAGTGAGTAAACGCAGTAACACCTCCTTCAGAAAATTAGGGAATACCGACAGATGCCGGGAACCGCTGTAACTCTCCAGAACGCCGAACAACGCAAATAAGAAAACATTAGGATATAAGAGGTAGAAATAATCGATAAACAAGCGTGAGTTCTCAATATAGGCATTGATTATCATACCCTTAAAAAAGAAAGTACCCGTCACAAACAAGGCAAACCCCACTACCGTAGCCAGCAGCGCCCAGGTTAACATATCGTTATCTTTATCCTTCAGGTGGCCGGAATAATAAGGGAAAAACCGGCTGATGGTAGGCACCGAACTCAGGGTACAGATGGGCACCATGATCATGGCAATTTCCGGTAACAGGCGGGTCAGCGCAAACTGCTCATCCCCGAATATATGGGGAAACAGGAAAACAATATTAATACCTCCTACCGCAAACCCCAGGTAAATCAGTATTGTTGAATTAATGCTCTGTTGCTTTATTACGCCCATTTATATATAAATAAAATTATCTATCCCTTGATGTGCAATATTACACCAAATGCAAACAGGATTCAACATTTTAACTACCTTTGCGCCCGATGATCCAGTATTTCACAAATATAGATTCCAAAACTGTAGAAATAAAACAGCCGGATAACGGTGTCTGGGTAAATATTACCCCTCCCCTTAAACAGGCTGAATTTGAACAGTTATCCGAGGAATTGGGCGTTCCCCTCGACTTCCTCACGGATTCCCTGGATATTGACGAAAAGGCAAGGTATGAGCTGGAAGACAATGTAAAACTCATTGTACTGAAAACGCCTACCGAAAACAATTCGATCAACGAAAGTGAAGCCTTCTATATCACGATCCCGATTGTGATAATCCTGACCCACCACCAGATCATTACCGTGAATTCCTTTGATAACACCGCTATCAAAAAGTTCCTGAATACTTTTCATAACCGCTCTCCCGAAAAAAGGAATATGATGGTGCTGAAAATATTCGAGAAGGTAGTCATCAACTTCCTGGATTACCTGAAAGAAATCAACCAGCGCAGAAATATGCTGGAAGCCAAGCTCTACGACTCCAACCGGAACGAAGAGCTGTTGGGTATTATGCGGATCCAGAAAAGCCTGGTATATTTTGTAACCGCCCTGCGCAGTAACGAACTCCTGCTCATGAAGCTGGAACGTACCAATTTCCTCGGACTCAATGAAGATGAAAAGGAATTCCTGCAGGATCTGATCGTAGATACCTCGCAGGCGCTGGAAATGGCCAACGTATATACCAATATCCTCAGCAGTACCATGGATGCCTTTGCCAGCATCATTTCCAATAACCTCAACGTGGTGATGAAGCGGCTTACCTCTATCACCATCATCCTTACCTTTCCCATGCTGGTGGCCAGCATCTATGGCATGAACGTAGATATTCCCTATCAGCATACCATGCACGCTTTTTATATACCGGTCATTCTTTCCATCGCCATTTCTGTGGTGATCAGCTGGTATTTTATGAAGAAGAAATGGTTCTAACCCTATCAACACAATAATATGCAAACTGGATTTAACGTAAGAGTATACGGTATCATGATCAACGACCAGCAACAGGTGCTGGTAAGCGATGAGTATATCCGTGGGGGTTATTATACCAAATTCCCCGGCGGCGGACTTGAATTCGGGGAAGGTACCCTGGAATGTATTGTAAGAGAATGGCAGGAAGAACTGGGACAGGATGTAAAAGTAGTGGAGCATATCTATACCACCGACTTCTTCCAGATCTCCGCTTTTGACAACGAAACACAGATTATTTCCATCTACTACCTCGTTACACCTGCCTCTCCTTTCACTGCCAACGTAGGCGCTACCCCGTTTGATTTTACCATACCCGAAGGCGCAGAAGAAGTAGAGCGGGCCCGCTGGATAGACTGGAACGAATTTTCAGCCGAAGCGGTTACTTTACCGATCGATAAAGTCGTAGCAGATATCATCAAAGATAAATATTAGGAGCGGAGAGGGAGCGCCTTCGGCGCTTGTCTTTGGGCAGGATTTAGATGATTAAGATGATTATTGTGATTTTATTTCTTTTTTTGAAAGATGATTTCTTTCATGTGAAGCATTCAGCAACAGGATAAAGATATAGATCAGAAAAAGGTGAAATCATAATAATCATCTAAATCCTGCCCAAAGACAAGCGCCGAAGGCGCTCAATAGTCGCGCTTTACTCATTCGTCACCGGTTCTTCGAACGGATGCTCTTTCCCCATGGCAGCAGCCTTCATTTTCTTAGCGGTATCATGTCCCAGGTAACGGTCTACCCGGTGTTCCAGTAAATAGATCAACGGCGTGAGCACTACTGCCAATACAAATTTATAGCTGTAGTTCACCATACAGATAGCCAGCACCCGCTGCCAGCTCCAGTTATTACCCAATTTAAACGCAATGTACAATACAATAAAACTGTCGACCAGCTGCGATACCACGGTAGATCCCGTAGCCCTCAGCCATACATGCTTTTCACCGGTGCGTTTCTTAATCCGGTGAAATACGGTCACATCTACAATCTGGCTCACCAGGAAAGCCGTTAAGCTACCCAGGATGATCCACATGCCCTGCCCGAATATGCTGGTGAAAGCCGTTTGCATATCAGGTACGCCATCTGCGGCCTTGCTGCCTATCCACCATCCGTCTGCCGGCACGCTCATGGCTACCAGGAACATAATAAAGGCATAGGAAATCAGCGCCACCGCTATATACGAAATACGACGCACCGCTTTGGGACCGAAGTATTCATTCACAATATCCGTCATCACAAACTCAAGCGGCCATAACAATACCCCTGCCGTAAGCGTGTAAGACAACCCGCTTTCTCCAAACAGGGAAAAGGTATGTACCGGCAGCCCCAGTAATTTTTCGAGGGAAAACAACTTACCGCCTATGCATTCTGCAATCAGCGCGTTGGCCACAAAAAAACTGGTGAAGATCACAAACAGTTTTGTGGGCTTATCGTTTAAAAGATTCCTGATCATTTAATAATTAACTATAAGTTGAAATATAAAAATGGCAATGTTGAGTAAATATAACCAGGGCGGTAAAGATGACCATTGTATTTTTTTTAACAACAGCAACACACCCGTCAGCACACAAACCAACCCATTCAAAGGGAAAGCAATCCCCACACCCAATACCAGCACATGATTGACCACCGTATCCAATGAATGGTCATATACCGTAATACGCAGGATTTCACTGATGAGAAAGCACAGATTGCATATAAATGCAAATTTTAAGAGGAACCGGATCCAGCGCATATTGAAATTTCGGATAAATTACAGTTATTTTTGTTTCTTTAAAACTAAATCCAAAATATCCGATGAAGCAAAACTGGCTAAAAGCCATTCTTCCGCATCTTGCAGCAATAGGTATCTTCCTGCTGCTCGCAGTGATGTATTGTTCTCCCGTCCTGGAAGGCAAAGTTGTTAACCAGGCCGACATGAAGAATGTGGAGGGAATGGCGAAAGAGGCAAAGGACTATTACGAAGCAACCGGTGAACGTCCCCTATGGACCAACAGCATGTTCTCGGGCATGCCCTCCTATGTGATATATACCGGTCCGGGTACCAATAAAATGGGGTATATGAACTGGGTTATCACCCTGAAAACCCCCTTCCCTATTAATATGTTGTTCCTGGCCATGATGAGCATGTACCTGCTCTTATGCATCCTCGACTTTAAATACTGGATCCGCGTAATGGGCGCCATCGCCTTTGCCTTTTGCTCGTACAACGTGATCATCATCGATGTGGGCCACGTCACCAAAATGTTCGACATCGCCCTGATGCCTGCTGTACTGGCCGGTATCATCCTTACCTACCGTGGTAAACTGCTGACCGGCGCCGCCTTAACCGCATTGGCTACCGGGATGCTCATCTACAATAACCACCTGCAAATCATCTATTATACACTGATTATGGTGGCCTGCCTGGCTGTTGGCGCTTTTGTTCATGCCCTTCGGGAGAAACAACTGCCACAGTTCTTTAAAGCCTCCGGTCTGCTGGCCATCGCCGGCGCCCTTGCCGTACTCACGTCTATGGACAGCCTGCTGATGCTCCGCGAGTATACCGACTATACCATGCGCGGCAGCAAATCTGAGCTGACCCTGGATCAGGGCGATGTGGCGCAAAAGAAATCAACAGGTCTCGATATCGAATACGCATACGACTGGAGCTATGGCAAAGCAGAATCAGGCACACTCCTGATCCCAGGCTATGCAGGTAATTCCTCCGGCCAGAAACTAAGCACCACTTCCCACTTTGCAGAGCAAATGCAAAGTCTCGGCGTACCCGCGGCACAGGTAGAACAGTTCCTCGATCAGCAGAAACTTCCATTATACTATGGCGCACAGTCAAAAGGCACTTCGGGCCCGGTATATGTGGGCGCTATTATCTGCTTCCTTTTCGTATTATCATTACTGTTAGTAAAGAGCTGGCACAAATGGTGGCTGATTGCCGTAACCGTTGTTGGATTTATACTGGCATGGGGAAAGAACCTGGCTTTCATCAACGACTTCCTGTTCTATCACCTCCCCTTATATAATAAGTTCCGCGCGCCGGCACAGGCGCTGGTACTGCCTTCCCTCACCTTTGTAGTACTCGGATGCTGGGGCCTGCAGGAAGTAGCCGATGGCAAACATACCAAAGCGGAACTGCTGAAAAAACTGAAACAAGCCCTGCTGATCACCGGAGGCGCCATCATCGGCTTTATCCTGATCACCAACTTCTTTGTAGGCTTCAGCAGCGCCAGCGATGCCAATATGATCTCCTATTTTGCACAGGCCATGGGTGGCGAAGAAAACGCCAAACTCCTGATCCGCGCACTGGAAAAAGACCGCAGCAGCTTATTGCTGAAAGACAGCTTCCGCTCCGCGATATTCATCGCCATCGCCGCCGCCGCCATCTGGGCATTCCTGGAAAACAAAATGAAATGGCAGGTAGCTGCATTGGTGATCACCGCAGCGGTAGCGATCGACTTGCTGCAGGTAGACAGAAACTACCTCAACAGCGAGAGCTTCGTGGATGACATGAGCTATATGCAGGCGATGCAGCCCTCTCCGGCCGATCAACAGATCAAACAGGATCCTGATCCGTATTACCGCGTATTCAATCTTACCACCGCGCCGTTCGACGATGCCTCTCCTTCCTATTTCCACAAAAACATCGGCGGTTACAGCCCTGCCAAATTGTGGATCTACCAGGATCTCATCACCCACCAGATCTCCAAACAAAATATGCACGTGCTGAATATGCTCAACACGAAATATTTTATTGTTCCTGATCAAAAAAGCGGACAACCTATTGCACAACGTAACCCGGATGCTTATGGCAACGCATGGTTTGTAAAAGATATCATCTGGGCGCCCGATGCCAATACGGAAATGAAAACGCTGGACTACCTGAATACCCGCGACTCTGCTGTGATCGACAAACGTTTCACACAACAGCTGGGCAATTTCAAAACACACGCCGATAGCGCTGCCGTGATCAAACTCACCAAATACGGGCCCAATAAACTGGAATACACCACGCACAACACACAGGATGGCTTCGGCGTATTCTCTGAAATATACTACCCTGCCGGCTGGAAAGCATTCATCGACGGGCAGCCAGCAGACATCATCCGTACCGACTATGCGCTGCGCGGATTGAAAATTCCTGCAGGCGACCACAAAGTTGAAATGCGGTTTGAACCGACTACCGTCTTCACCGGTTTGAAGATTGCAGGCATCTCTTCTACCCTGTTATTATTACTGGTGGTAGTGATTTTCGGATGGGCATTTTATAAGGAGTTAGCTGGTAGCCGTTAGCTATTAGCAAAATGCAGCGGAGGGGAGCGCCTTCGGCGCTTGTCTTCGCCCAGGATTAATATGATTGTGATGATTAAACTGATTATATTTCTTTTTTGAAAGATGATTACCTTCTGCTGAAAGCATTAGCCAGCAGGATAAAGATATCAATTTGAAAAAGCTAAAATCAGTATAATCATCACAATCATACTAATCCTGGGCAAAGACAAGCGCCGAAGGCGCTCCCCTCCGCTTTACTCAATATCGTTTCGAAAAAATATACCGCAACCCGATAAACAAATGATGCGCAAAATTGGGAATATGCCCATAGTACCGGCTCAATATCTTATACCGCTCTTTCCACGCCAGCTGCTGATGTTGCTTGGAGGTGCCTCCTACCCTGAACCGGGCCACCACCTGCCGGCTATTACAGATATTACGGGATGCTTTCAGGGTACGGATCATCCAGTCTATATCTGCACAAACCTTATATTGCAAATCGTACAACGGGCTCAGACTGCGACGGATAATATACGCCTGATGCGATACCACCATACCATGTTTTAAGCTCTTCCAGGTAAGCTGATCCGGCACTTTATGCGGAGTTTGTTCGGAACGTAACCCTATGTCCACGCCATTTTCATCCATAAACATAGCTTCGCCGTAATATACATCGGCATCGGCGCATGCCGCCAACATTTTACTGACCACCTCCTTATCTGCCAGTACATCGTCCGCATTCAGGAACAACAGGTATTCGCCTGTTGCCAGTTGCATTCCTTTGTTCATGGCATCATACAAGCCTTTGTCCTTTTCAGAGATCACGGTGGCAATACGCGAACGGTACTTTTCAATCACTTCCATGGTATTGTCCCTGGAAGCGCCATCCACAATAATGTATTCAATATGCGGATATGTTTGCGCCAGCACACTCTGGATAGTGCTTTCAATAAATTTGCCGGCGTTGAAACATACCGTGATAATGCTCAATACCGGAAACGAGGGTTTGTTCATTTAATTATTTATAGTGGTTCCTTTACCACGGATTGAAACAATTCATAGTATTGCCGGGCTACTACCTGCATGCCAAAATGCTGTTCTATATAGGTTCTGGCTGTTTTCCCAAATTGCCGGCAGGCAGCCGGATCGTTTAACAACGATAATGTAAGTGAAGCAAACTGTTGCTGGTTGCCCGGGGAAATCACATACCCCGTTTCTCCATGCTTTACAATTTCCCGGCAGCCACCTACATCAAAAGTAATGCAGGCCGTTTCACAACTGCCTGCTTCTATTAATACATTCGGCAAATTATCTGCCTTAGTAGGATAAAAGAAAATATCGCCGGCGCTGTAACACTGCATCATCTTCATGGTGTCGCTCACATAGCCGGTATACACGCACTGCAGGTGTTTGAAGGTACCCGGCAGCCGGTCCTTTCCTATCATCAGCAAATGCACGGGGCGGTCCAGCTGTTCATCCAGCAAATGCAGGATCTTCAGCAGTTCTGCGCCGCCTTTAAACTCAGAATTAAAGAGGCGTTCAGATACAAAGGTGATCACCTGCGCATCTGCCGGCAAGCCCAATGCCTGCCTCGAGGCCGCTTTATCCTGTGGCCGGAAATAATCCGTGTCAATAGGGTTGGGAATATGAAACAGTGGTTCTTCTCTTGTCAACGGACTTTCCAGGGTCATATTGTACAGCCATTCCGATGGTGATACAATATGCAGATCGCTGGCTGCATACAGCCGCTGCTTTCTTTTCATCAGGTAATTTCCATTGGGCAGGCCCATCGCGGGCGAATGTTTATGCTCCGATTTGCCCGCTCTGCCGGCTTTCCAGCTGTTGTCGCCAAAGGTATGCGCTGCGTTGCCGGTCAACGCCCACATATCATGCAGCGTCCATACAATAGGGGCTACAGCAGACAACCGCGGCAATAACGACGCATCAAAATAACCGCCGTGAATATTATGAAGACTAATCACATCGGGCTGAAACGCACGCGCCGCACGCATAATAGCCGGTGATGAAAATGGAAAATAGAGATATTGTAATCCTACCCGGTTGCTGAGCACATTGAGTCCCCTTTCTATCACATTACGCACCATCCCCGGACGGGTAGGCGTTGCCGCCGCCGATGCTGTATGCGTACCCACCAGGAAATGATTCTCTGTATGGTAATACGCCGCCAGCCCTTCCGCTATCCGTTGCGCAGCAATTGCCGCACCTCCGCTGTTCTCATATTTATTGATAAAAAGTATCTTCACCCGCTAGTATTTAAAGAACTGTTGCATATGGCTGCGAAATTCATCAAGAGGCCAGTCACGCACCAGGATACGGGGCAACGCAAAAGGATTGCTCCAGGAATGCACCTGCCCGTGGTAATTGGCGCATACCAGCTGTAACCCCAGCGCCTTACACACTTTTATACTGTCTGCATTGTAATAGCGTTTAGTACCCAGGAATTTACGACCGCCAAAAGGATAGGAAAAATGTACCTGGGGTGCGCTCAGCACGCCTTCCAGGATTTCTTTCGACATCCCTATTTCAGTATACTGCTCTTCGTACGACAGCATGCCCACTGCGGGATGCCGATGCGTATGACAACCAATCGCCGCATAGTCAGTATTTCCCATGGCCCTTAGCTCCTCCCAGGTCATCAACCGGTGCGAAGGCCGGCCTGTGGCGGTTTTCCCCGACCATTCATACAACTGCGCCATCGCCGATTCAATCACGGCCGGCTTACAGAAACGCAGCACCTGCTGTAACGCGTAGTATGTTTCCCGTATAGCCGTGAGCGTGCCCGTGGCATATTGCCAGGTTTGCCCGTCAATATTGATCGTTAAAGTCGGCGGCAGGTTACCGTCTGTCAGCAGCACACGTTCCAGGTCGTCCCACCACAATTCATACGACGTATTGATCTTTGAAGTAGTAATATAGAATAATGCCGGTACCTCATGCCGGGTCAGCAAAGGCAGGGCTTCGTGATAATTATCTGCATAGCCATCGTCAAATGTTACAAACACGGAACGCTCCGGAAATGCCTTTTTATTTTTTACGTGGTATAAAAAACGATCCGCATCCAATACATTGTAGTCGCTGGCCAGGTGGCCCATTTGTGCATTGAAGTTAGCAGGGGTAACAGACAGCTCTTGCGGATCCTGCTGCAGGGTGGTAACCCGGTGATAGAGTAAAACAACTGCCGGACGCTGCACCTTGTTGGCGACGTAGTGCAACACAGAAAATATTTTTTTACTTGCGTTTCCCATCAGATAATACTACATTTTACCACGTTACGCCTTTCTGGCACGCACGGCAATGATAATCGGATACACCGGATCATGATAATTCAATTCTTCCGGCAACAGTTCTTCCGCCGAAATCCCCTGCAGGATGGCCGTACAGGTGAGCACATTACCGTAAGAAATGATCTCAATATTTTCTTTCCCAAAAATTTCACCAAAAACTTTTTCGGCCGACTGAACAGTAAATCTCCAATAATCGCCCCAGCGCTGCTGATCATAAGCCGATATCTGCGTAGCACCGGCCAGCGTAGCCAGCAGCACGCCACCGGGTTTTAACAGGTGATGGGCGCCTTCAATGGCTGTTTTAAAATCGTAGATAAAGTTAAAGGTCTGTGTACAGATAAAACAATCAATTTTATCAGCAGGCAACGAAGCTTTATTTGTCAGATCTCCTACAATGGTCACATGGGCCCCGGGTTGCACATGCAATACCTCAAAACTGCTTACCTGTGCGCCATATTTTTTCGAATAACTGCTCTCTGCTATTTCCAGCACATGACCCCGTACATCGGCACGATAGGTATCCAGGAAAGCAGCAATATAATGCCGGTCAACCGGCGTGCCCCTGTCCCATCCAAAGGTAGTGGAAACGGGTTGCAGCTTTCTCAGGTTATTCCAGGAAACCGGTGAAATCACTTCCCGCTTCATTTTTCTGAATATATTCCGAACAAGTTTAAGCATGGCCAGTTATTTTTCTCCAGTATTTTTTGAGCCTGTTTTTTATTTTCGCTTGTATGGTCATTCCCGCATTTGCCCGGAGGAATTTCGCAAACACCCTTTCCATCGGCAGATTATTCTCTACCGGGATATCTTCTACCGGAACGGGTTGCTGGTATATTTCTGTATACAACCAATCTTCTTCCTTGAAATGATGGGTAGCCGCGGCCACGTTACCGTCATGTCTTACCAATGATTTCACCGGGTAAAGGGTGAGCATATCGTATAGATAAGCAGTAGCCCGCCAGCGAATAGCCCATGAACTTACTTTTCCGTGCTTATGCTGATGCAGCATCCGGAAAAAAGGATAAGCACCCCAGAAATCAAATGCTGCTTTTAAACCTTTGGCTTTAATCTGTTCGATTACTTTATCAGTATCCCGTTCAAACTTGCTCCAGGCACGGCTCCACGTTCCCCAGCCCAGGCTGCCCGGGTCATGCACCAAAAAGGTTGAGGGCTTGTAATTTGCCGGTATGGTAAACGGATACAGATAACCATGCACCGCCAATACCTTTTCAGCATGCTCATACCGGTGAAGGCCATCGTTCATATATTGCAGAAAGAAAGGAGACACCGTAAGATCATCTTCCAATACAATTACTTTTCCATGTTTACTGATCACTTCCGTAACACCATCAATCACCGATGTGGCCAAACCTTTGTTCTGCTCTGCTTCCAGCACAATCACCCGGCCACACCAGGGCTCCCGGTGTACAATTTCCCGCACCTGTTTCACCAGCTGCAACTGCTCAGTAGAAGCGCCGGCTTTAGGCCCGTCACAATAAACATACAGGGTACTCTCCTTCGCTTCCTTATTCCTGCTCAGATGCTGTAACGTGCTAAGCGTCAGAACCGGCCTGTTGTAAACAAATAGTACGATAGGAGCAAATTCCATGATGTGAAAAGTCCTGCGCAAGGCAGGTATTAAGTTAAAAGGGTAAAAATCGGATAAAATTAACAATAAAACAAATGTGTAGAAGCGGCTATAACCTGCCCCCTCCGGCAAAATACCGCTTCCAGTAAGGCTCTTTAAGATCGCTGATCATTACGCCTGCGCTGGTGGAGGCATGTACAAACTTGTCGTTCTCCAGGTAAATCCCTACGTGAGAAATACGTTTATGATGAATGCGGAAAAATACCAGGTCCCCTTCATGCAGATCTTTCACCGGCAATCTTTTTACCTGTGTATAAAGATCGGTGGAGTTACCGGAAAGTCCCAGCTGGAATACAGCATTCATCAGGGTATTCACGAATCCTGAGCAATCAATTCCATCTCTTGTTTTACCACCCAGGCGATAGGGCGTGCCCCACCACTCATCAATAAAACTATACAGCTTCTGATTCAATACATCTTCCACCGCAACATCGAGCAGTTGCGCGTATTTAAACTGCCAGCTTTGCGCATTCTCCAGGTTGGCACTACCCCTGGTGATATTTTTACTGATACCTATCTCTCTGCTACGATCATTACTATTGTTGCGGGGATGACGGTTGGTGGCAATGCCATCTATAAATTCCACCCGCCTGTTGTTGGCGGCAGCGGGTGCTGCAGTATTTTTTTTATTAGCAGTACCTTTCTTCAACGAAGCGCAGGAACTAAGTGACAATGCACAAATCGATAACTTCACAAATAGGTGTCCCTTTACTCTGATCATAAGCCTGGCTAAATTTTCGCTAAAATACAAATATATAGCGATTTACAAATTTGGAATATGCGAATGGGGAGCGCCTTCGGCGCTTGTCTTTGGGCAGGATTAATTTGATTATGATGATTATACTGATTTTATTTCTTTTTTTGAAAGATGATTATTTTTCTTGTAATGCATTAGACAAGGGGATAAAGACAAGGCCCTGAAAAAGCTAAAATCAGTATAATCATCATAATCAAATTAATCCTGCCCAAAGACAAGCGCCGAAGGCGCTCCCCTCCGCTCTATTATCCGCTTTAATACCTTTTTGCTTTCTGCTGCTTTTTAGTTTACTTTTGCTCCTTGACGAAAACGACTCGCTGATGATTTTTTCCCACTTACACGTACATACCCAATACTCGTTACTGGACGGCGCCGCCGATATTAAATCGCTGTATAAAAAAGCGATGGCCTCTAATCAGCCGGCATTGGCGATTACAGACCACGGTAATATGTTTGGCGCATTTCAGTTTGTGGCGGAAGCATATAACAACAAATTAAATCCGGGTGATCCAAAAGATAAAAGACTGAAGGTAAAACCCATTGTAGGCTGCGAATTCTATGTGGTAGAAAACCGTCATAAACGTGCGTTTACAAGAGAGGAAAAAGATATACGCTACCACCAGGTATTACTCGCCAAAGATGATGAAGGCTATCGCAACCTTATCAAACTCTGTTCCCTCGGGTATATGGAAGGACTGTACGGTAAGTACCCCCGTATCGATAAGGAACTGGTGCTGCAGTACCACAAAGGACTGATCGCTACTACTTGTTGTCTTGGCGCCTCTGTACCCCGCGTCATTTTGCGCAATGGAGAAGAAGAAGGCGAAAAAGAATTTCGCTGGTGGCTCGATATTTTTGGAGAAGATTATTATGTAGAGTTACAACGCCACGGCATCCCGGAGCAGGAAAAGGTAAACGTTGTATTGCTGCGCTTTGCAGAGAAATACAATGTAAAGGTGATCGCCTCCAACGACTCCCACTATGTGGATCAGGCAGATGCCAATGCGCACGATATCCTGCTTTGTATTAATACCGGCGAGAAGAAAAGTACCCCTACCAACAAGGATTTTTCGGACGACGACAGCGCCGGCGGCAAGAAAGGACGCTTCGCGTTTTATAACGACCAGTTCTATTTCAAGACAACGGAAGAAATGAGCCAGCTGTTTCATGATCTTCCGCAGGCCATCGATAACACCAACGAAATTGTAGATAAGGTACAGCTGCTGGACCTCAAAAGGGATATCCTGCTGCCCAACTTCCCTATTCCAAAAGAGTTCATCACCCAGGATCAGTACCTGCGTCATATCACCTACGAAGGGGCGCGCAGCAGGTACCTGGAAATGACCGCCGATATTGAAGAACGCATCAACTTTGAACTGCAGGTAATCGAAAACATGGGGTTTGCCGGTTACTTCCTCATTGTGGCCGACTTCATCAAGGCAGGGCGTGAACTGGGCGTATTTATAGGCCCGGGACGCGGATCGGCAGCCGGTTCGGCGGTAGCCTACTGTATTGGTATCACCAATATAGATCCCATTAAGTATAATCTCCTGTTTGAGCGTTTCCTTAACCCGGAACGTAAGAGCATGCCCGATATTGATACGGACTTCGATGATGAGGGCCGTCAAAAGGTGATCGACTACGTAGTACAGAAATATGGCCGTAACCAGGTGGCGCAGATCATCACCTATGGTACCATGGCCGCTAAAATGAGTATCAAGGACGTGGCGCGTGTAATGGACCTCCCGCTGATCGATTCCAACGGTCTCGCTAAACTGGTGCCGGACAAGCCCGGTATTCAGCTGGACCGGATCTTTAACGCCCCCCTCGATGGTGAAAAAAGTCTCGCCGATAAAGAAGGGCTCGCCGGTGAAGACATTGAAAACGTGAAAAAGCTGCGGGAACTCATTAAAGGCGCCGATCTGCAGGGAGAAGTGCTGCGCGAGGCCTGTGTACTCGAAGGCTCTGTACGTAACACCGGTATCCATGCGGCGGGTATCATCATCGCCCCGCAGGATCTGTACGACCTGATCCCGGTGTCGACCGCGAAAGACTCCGACCTGCTGGTGACCCAGTTTGAAGGCAGCATTATCGAGTCGGCCGGCGTAATCAAGATGGACTTCCTGGGGCTGAAAACCCTCACCATTATCAAAGGCGCACTGGAGCTGATCCGTCAGAACCACGGTATCAGCATCGAAATAGACAATATTCCGCTGGATGATGCCAAAACCTACGACCTGTATCAGAAAGGCGAAACAAACGCTACGTTCCAGTTCGAGTCGCCCGGTATGCAGAAGTACCTGCGGGAGCTGAAGCCCGATAGGTTCGATGACCTCATTGCGATGAACGCCTTGTACCGCCCGGGACCACTGGAGTACATCCCTTCGTTTATCCGCCGTAAACATGGCCTGGAGCCCGTACAATACGACATCGCTGAAATGGAGGAATACCTCAACGATACCTACGGTATCACGGTATACCAGGAACAGGTGATGTTGCTGAGCCAGAAACTGGCAGGCTTCTCCAAAGGTGATGCCGACGTACTCCGTAAGGCAATGGGTAAAAAGCAGATCGCGGTACTGAACAAAATGAAGGCCCAGTTCATGGAAGGCTGCGCCCAAAATGGCCACGATCCTAAAGTCTGCGAAAAAGTATGGACCGACTGGGAAGCCTTCGCCTCCTATGCCTTCAACAAATCGCACTCTACCTGTTATGCGTTCGTAGCCTACCAGACGGCTTACCTGAAAGCCCACTACCCTTCCGAATATATGGCCGCCGTACTGAACTGTGCCAGCAATATTGAGAAGATCACCTTCTTCATGGAAGAGTCCAAACGTATGGGCATCGACGTATTACCGCCCGATGTGAATGAGTCGTTCAAAGGTTTTGCGGTGAATAAACAAGGCCAGGTCCGTTTCGGGCTCGGAGGATTGAAAGGTGTGGGTGAGGCCGCTATTGAAAACCTGCTGGAAGAGCGTAAAAAAGATGGTCCTTTCAAAAACATATTCGACTTTATCAAGCGCGTTAACCAACGCGCTGTCAATAAAAAATCACTGGAAGCCCTGGTGATGTCCGGAGCATTCGATAGTTTCCCCGAACTGCACCGCGCACAGTATTTTCATAAACCGGAGGGCGAACAGCTCAATGGCCTCGATAAGATCGTGAAATTCGGTCAGCAGGTAACCGCCGGCTCCTCCAATATGGGCAGCCTCTTTGGCGCCGACGACCTGCCGGATGTGGAACCACCCAAAATTCCTGCATGCGACGCCTGGCCGCTGATCATGAAGCTGAACAATGAAAGGGATATCACCGGTATCTACATCTCCGGACATCCGCTCGATGACTATCGCTTTGAAATGAAACATTACCACATGAACTCCATACAGGAGCTGCTGGAATACCAAACGGAGATTTCCCAGCCCGGCGGCAATGGCGGCCGCTCCAGGGAACGTAACTTCCGCCTGGCGGTATACATTACCGGCGCACAGGAAAGGATTTCCCGTAATAACCGGCAGTTTGGAGTAATGACCATCGAAGACTATACAGGTAAATTTGAATTTGCCCTTTGGAGTGAAGACTTTATCCGCTTTGCCCCCTACCTCAAAGCCGGTCTTTGCCTCTTTATCAATGGCGGATTCAAATCCAAACGCTTCAATGATAACGAGTACGAGTTTAAGGTAAATGGCATACAACTGCTGCAGGAGGTAAAGAAAACACATACCAAGCAGGTGTATCTCAACACCATGCCCAAGTGCATCAACAAACAAACGGTAGACTTCCTGGTAGACAATGTAAACCGCTTCCCGGGTAACAGCGTGCTCCACGTACATCTGACCGACCGCGATGACCAAACACAGGCAAAGCTGCACACTTTTAACCGGAATATTGAGATGAATGACGAGTTGGCGGGTTTCCTGCACAAACAACCGGATATCGATGTGTACATAGAGATAATCAATAAGTAGGATGCCAAAAATGCAGTAATTTGCACTCGGATCAAGATTTGACCATAAGATAACACAAATCAGAAAATCAAAACAATCGTTAAATAAAACTTTTAAAATCACAGAATATGGCTTTAGAAATCACTGATGCGAACTTTGAAACGGAAGTTCTGAATTCCGATAAATTAACTGTTATTGACTTCTGGGCAGAATGGTGTGGCCCTTGTCGCGCTATCGGTCCGGTAATCGAAGAACTGTCTAAAGATTACGCAGGTAAAGTAAATATCGGAAAAGTTAACGTGGATCAGAATCCACAACTGTCTATAAATTATGGTATTACCAGCATCCCTGCGATCCTCTTCGTGAAAGGTGGCCAGGTAGTTGACAAACAGGTAGGCGCTGTGCCTAAAGCTGTGCTGGATAAGAAAATACAGGCCAATATGTAATTTTTATAAAAACTGAGTTTAGGAAGCGTTCCGGATTATTCCGGAGCGCTTTTTTTTTGCCCGGGATTTTCTTGCCCAGGATTAAACTGATTTCAATGATTTTGCTGATTTTATATTTTGAATTTAAAATGATTCTAAAAAGATGAATGGAGATCAACAACCTAATATCTTATTGGTCTTTGCTAATCTTTAAATCAAAAAATATAAAATCAGCAAAATCATTGAAATCAGTTTAATCCTGGGCAAGAAAAATTCCGCTCCTTTGCAGTATCTTCATTCAAATTCTACTTTTTTGCGTCAGAACTTTATAATCATTATCCTTACCTTTTTCTACTGCGCCACGGCCACTGCACAACGAAAATGCGGTACCGCGGAAGCATTACAACAGCGGGTAAAAGAAAAACCATCATTACAGGAGCTTCTTCAGAAAAATGAAACCCGTATGCAACTGGGACAGGTGCAACAGCGCCTCCATGCACGGACAGAAGCTACCCCTCAAACCGTTTCCATCCCCGTAGTGGTACACATTGTACTGGACGATACCTCGCTGGTGACAGCCGCGCAGATATTATCCCAGCTGGATGTACTTAACCGTGATTATAATGCCGCTAACCCGGATGTAAGCCAGGTGCCCGCCGTATGGCAGCCGCTGATCGGCAATACACGTATCAGTTTCTGCCTGGCACAGCGAACACCTGATGATGAACCTACCGATGGCGTAGTAAAGGTAAAAACAGCCCCCGGGCAAACCTTTTCCATTGCCAATGGCGGCGCCGACGCCAAATACAGCAGCACCGGTGGCTCCGATGCCTGGGATCATTCCCGGTACCTCAATATCTGGGTTACCCGGATCTCGGGTAACTACCTGGGCGTAGCCGCCCCTCCCGGTACGGGTTACCCTGTAGAACAGGAAGGCGTCATGATACAATATACCGCCTTTGGCACTACCGGCAGCGTTAGCGGCGTATATAACCTGGGCCGCACCGCCACCCATGAAATTGGCCACTATTTTGGACTAAAGCATATTTGGGGAGATGACAACGGCAGCTGCAGCATCGATGATGGAATCACTGACACGCCCCTGCAGGGCGATAACACCTACGGATGCCCCACATTCCCGAAACTGGATAACTGTACCAATACCGCCCCGGGTATAATGTTCATGAATTACATGGATTATACTGATGACGCATGTATGCACCTCTTTACCACCGGCCAGGTAGACCGGATGCGTTACGTACTGGAAAATATCGCTGCCAGCCTGATGACCTCCAACGGCTGCGTTCCCCCGCTGCTGGTAAATAACGATGCCTCCCTGGTAAACGTCACCGATCCTGTTGGCAAAATATGCAACAACCATATTACACCGGTAGTAACCCTGCGTAACCGCGGCGCTAACCCGCTTACGGCCGTTACTATCTGGTACCAGCTCAATAACGGACCGCTTACTTCCTATAAATGGACCGGCAACCTGGCCAGCCTGAAACAAGCAACCGTTACCTTACCCGGCGCCAACGTAGCCATCAACAGCTATAACCTGAAAGCCTACACGCAATTGCCCAACGGCGTTCCGGATGGCAACATCACCAACGATACTGCGATCAGCCATTTCCGTTATGATGCGGAAGCAACGCTTCCGCTGGAGCAGGGTTTTGAAAATGACAGCTTCCCGCCTCCGGGCTGGGATCTGTACAATCCCGACCGCAGCTTTACCTGGGAGCGCTCCCGCGATGTAGGTAAAGGCAGCAGCGCCTCTGCACTGATCCGCAACCTGGGCTATAACACCAACGATCAAACAGACGACCTCATAACCCCTGTGATCGATCCGCAATCGGCCGATTCTGTGTTCCTCTTTTTCGATGTGGCTGCCGCAGTATATTCCGATCCGGCCGACACCGGCAATTCCTGGGATACGCTGCAGGTACTCGTTACTACCGACTGCCGCCAAACCGGCACCATCCTGTATTCCAAATGGGGCCCCAACCTGATCACCCGCCAGCATGCGGTGCAAACTGAGTTCGTACCAACCGCCGGCGAATGGCGCCGCGATTCTGTGGATCTGACAGCTGCAATACATAAAGGTAAATTTCAGATAGCCTTCAGAAATATCTCAAATTCAGAGAATAACATCTATATTGATAATATAAGGATAGTCAAGAAAGAAGTAAACCCTACCCTCCGGGAAAAGGGCGTTTTAGTGAATCCCAACCCTACCGATGGTATCGTTTGGGTAACGTTTTACCAGGTGCCGGAAGACCTGCAACAGGTGTCCATTTATAATGTGCACGGACAGGTCATTGCTACCCGGAAGGCAGCAGATATTGGCGTCGGTAACCGCCTTACCTTTAATTTGGTAAATGAGCCAAATGGTGTTTATTTTGTAAAATTAATTTACAGGAACAGGGCCAACACCATCAAATTAATGAAAGTAAGATGACGACGAGAAAAGATAATCCGGCGGTTCAAATGCTCCTTCAGCAAGCCAATATAGATGCAGATCTGAAGCGCATAGCAGAAAAGATCCTTCAACAGGAAAGAATAACGCCCGATGAGGGGCTGATCTTATTTGAAAAAGGCGATATCGGCCTGTTAGGTGCCTTAGCCAATCATGTACGGGAACGTATGCACGGTGATAAGACTTACTTCAACCGTAACTTTCACATAGAGCCTACCAATGTCTGCGTATTTACCTGTCATTTCTGCTCCTATTCCCGTTTATACAAAAACAGGGAAGACGGATGGGAACTGAGTATAGACCAGATGATGGATATCGTAAAGAAATACGATAATCAACCCGTAACAGAAGTACATATTGTAGGCGGTGTGCATCCTAAAATGCAACTTGACTTTTTTGTGGAACTGATCAAACAGATCAGGGCACATCGTCCGGACCTGCACATCAAAGGTTTTACTGCTGTAGAACTGGATTATATGTTCCGCAAAGCCAAAGTCAGCATCGACGAAGGCATGCGCATCCTCAATGAAGCTGGTCTCCAATCCATGCCTGGTGGCGGTGCTGAAATATTTGCGCCGGAAGTACGCGCCAAAATATGCCACGATAAGGTGGATGCAGAAGGTTGGCTTGCTATTCACAAAGCCGCTCACCTGCGTGGTATGCACACCAACGCCACCATGCTGTATGGTCACCTGGAATCTTTCGCCGACCGCATCGATCATATGGAACGCCTCCGCAGCCTGCAGGACGAAACCGGTGGTTTCAACACGTTCATCCCGCTGAAATTCCGCAATAAAGGCAATGATATGTCGCATATCCCGGAAAGCTCCATCGTGGAAGATCTGAAACTATACGCTGTAGCCCGTTTGTATATGGATAACTTCCCTCACCTGAAAGCCTACTGGCCTATGTTGGGAAGAAATACCGCACAGCTGACCTTATCTTTTGGCGTAAACGACCTGGATGGCACCATAGATGATACCACCAAAATATACTCCATGGCCGGTTCCGAAGAACAAAACCCTTCGATGAATACCGCACAGCTGGCCATGCTGATCAAACAGGCAGGCAGAAGACCAGTTGAACGCGACACTGTTTACAACGAAATAAAGGATTACACGGAAGTAGTTTTTTCTGATGAAGAACTCCTGATCAAATAGTACATCTGTCTTATGCAATTACACCTGAAATGTATACTGATCGCCAGTTTGTATGCAGCTGGCTGTCACCAGAACGCCGGCAGCAATAACAATACTTCCGGCGACACGGGTTCGGTGGTAACAACGGATGCTGTAACGGAAACCTCCAACGGGAGCGCTTTTAAAAAACAGGGTAGCCTGGCTTTCCTGTCAAAATCCGCAGCAGATACCCTGCGGAAAATTGATATTCAACTTGCCCAAACTGATGAACAACGCTCCGATGGCCTTATGTACCGCAAGTCAATGACCGACGGGCAGGGCATGCTCTTCATCTTCCCCGACATGGAGGAACGCGCGTTCTGGATGAAAAACACCTACATCTCCCTGGATATTATTTACATAGCAGATAATATGGAAATTGTGTCCATTCAGAAATACGCTACGCCCCTGTCAGAAGAAAGTTTACCTTCCTACAAAAAAGCAAAGTATGTACTGGAAGTGAATGGAGGATTCTGCGACAAGTACCATGTTGCTTACGGTGATAAAATCCATTACCAGTAGCTCAAAGCATAAAGCATAAAGCTATTGAGGCGAATGAACCAAGCAAATATTATTTTACGCTTAGTTCATTCGCCTCAATAGCTTTTTGCTTTATGCTTTATACCTTGGGCTCACCCTCCAACAAAAGCCCCACACTCAGTATATGCAGCTGTGTTTTTCCTGCGGGAACTTCCCAGTCAATGGTATCACCGGCGCTGTATCCCAGCAGGGCGGTGCCTATGGGAGAAAGGATCGATAATTTTCCCAGCTGCAGGTTGCTCACAGCCGGCAGTACGAGCTGCACACTTCTCACCTTGCCACTGCGCTCATCCCTGAATTGCAGTGTTGAATTTACCTGTACTACATCGTCAGGTACTTTACCCTTCCTGATCACCGCCCGCTCCAGCTCTTCTCTCAGCTTGTCGGTGCCAGGTGCATGATAGCACAGGGTTTTAAGAATTTCGTAATCATGCAGGGACACGATAATCTGTTTCTTTTTCATGATAACCGGGTTTTGAGCCGGCTTTTACAGGCGGCATTTGTTTGCCGCCTGTAAAAGCGCATAGCTAGTTATTAATCGAAGGCCCCGGATCCAGCAAAGCACCCGCCCTACTGTTATAATCCGGCGCGTAAATTTCCTTGTATGATCGTACATCCGTTCTTGTTACTCTTCTGTATAATGCGGCAGGATTTACCTTGTCTGCCGACGCAAAGCCACAGGCGCCCATCAGTTCCGCCAGGGCCGCAATGGTGTTACGGTGATAGTTGGCCACCCGCACCCGTTTGTCGGCTACGTTAACCCCCTGGTAAAGGGTAGGCTCCTGCGTGGCCACACCCACCGGGCAACTGCCACTGTCGCACTGCAGGGCCTGGATACAGCCTAATGCCAGCATCATACCGCGGGCACTGTAACAGGCATCTGCGCCCATTGCCAATACCTTCATGATATCAAAACCTGTGATGATTTTACCACTCGCCATTACGCGGACATGCTGTTTCAGCCGATAATGCTTTAACTGGCCGATCACCAGTGCCAGCGCATCATACAACGGCATCCCTATGGAGTCCGTAAACTCCAGCGGCGCCGCACCGGTACCACCTTCCGCACCATCTACCGTGATAAAATCGGGATAGATACCGGTGTTTACCATAGCCACACAAATACGTTCAAATTCATCGGCACGCCCTACACATAATTTAAACCCTACCGGTTTACCACCGGAAAGCTTACGCAGCTGTTGCAAAAAGCTCAGCATCTCATATTCGTTGGAAAAGGCCGTATGCGCAGCCGGCGATAACACACTGATACCTGCTTTTACTTTACGGATCGCAGCAATTTCAGGTGTATTCTTCGCTGCCGGTAACACCCCACCCTTACCGGGTTTGGCGCCCTGGCTCAGTTTCAGCTCAATCATTTTTACAGCAGGTTCCACTGCCGCCGCGGCAAATACATCAGGCGAGAAATTTCCTTTATCATCACGACAACCAAAGTAACCGGTACCAATCTGCCAGATGAGGTGACCGCCATGTTGCAGGTGATAAGGACTAATCCCTCCTTCTCCCGTATTATGGGCAAAGCCTCCCAGCTGCGCCCCCCCATTCAGGGAAGCTATGGCGGTTTTACTCAACGCACCGTAACTCATGGCGCTCACATTCAGTAAACTGGCATCATACGGTTTATCACATTGTTCATTACCGATATTAACCCTCAGATCTTCCGGCTTTACTTTCATTGGAAACGCAGTATGGGCAGCCCATTCATATCCCGGCTCATACATGTTATCCAGCGCCCCGAAGGCAACGGTTTGCTTTACATCTTTAGCGCGCTGATACACCACCGCACGCTGACGGCGACTAAAAGGCCGGCCATCAGTATCCGACTCAAAAAAGTACTGGCGCATTTCCGGTCTGATCTGCTCGAGCAGGTAACGCAACCGGCCCAGCAACGGGTAATTGCGCAGTAAAGCATGTTTCCCCTGCAACCGGTCGTACAGGGTCAGCAGTGTAATACCCACCGCCACCGGCAGCAGGAACCACCCACTTAAATATCCGCGATAAAGGCTTGCAGCGACGCTCACATCCAGCAACAGGCATAAAAAATAAATTGCCCATCGTGCTATCCGATGATTCATAAAACTGATTTTATAAGATTGTTTTGGAAAAAATACAAATGGAACTAAACTACGCAGGTAGCCATTCCCCCGGGTACAACGCTTTGTAAACTAAAAGTTGCCCGGGATTAATTGTTGAAGTCTTTGGGGCAGGATAAGAACGGCAATTGGGACCCGCCGGTACGTTTGCACGCACGGGGTGTATTTGGAAAGAATAATATGTTATTTGCCGGATTCAATTAATAACTAATTGTAACCCGGCAAATATAGGACTTTTATTTACAACAAAAGATCAATTCGATAATTCAGCAGCAGTGAAGGGCTTTTGACGGCCGTTAAACTGTTTGCGCACCTGCTGTATATCTGCCGCGGATACTTTGTCGGCTTTGTTTTTCCAGGCACTGCGTAAAAACGTAAGTAACTGCGCTATATCAGCATCATTGAATTCATCGCTGCCGCCAATACCCGGCATATCGCCGTTTATTTCGGGTGCTTTGTATAATTTTCCATGCACTTCCACCGGGCCAGTGAGACCATATAATACGATAGAAATAAATGCTTTCTTATTTCCATTCACCCAGTTGCTTTCGTTCAGCGGCGGCGCCATCGAGGCAATGCCCTCTCCGTGTTTGCCATGACAGGTTTGGCAAACGGTATTAAAGATTTTATACCCCCTCGGCAATGTTTTTCTCAACTCCTCCATCTTTTTTGCAAAAGCTTTGTTCTCCGCATTTTTCAGCACGGCCTCGAGTTGACGGCGCAATACCAGCGTAGTATCCGGATTCCAGGCGATCACCTGTTTCAGTAACGCAGCTTCCCTGTTCGTTGCATTATTGACCAATGCCGCTGCTACATAACGGTTAGGGGCATACGCTTTTATCATTTTATTTTCCAGTTTGCTGCCATTTGCTTTATCCAGCTTCGTTACCACCGGCAGCAGGTAGGCTACAACCGGCGCCAGGTAAGGATTGTCCGACAAGCTATCCAGTGCTACTGTGGCCGCATTGATATTACTGCCGTTTAATACAGCAGGCAGTGCAGCCAACGCCTGTATCTTCAATGCGGCATCCGAAGCTTTCCATACGCCGTTGATATCTTCGATCGTTAGTTGTTGTAATCCTTCCAGGGTCCACAGCGCATGTGTTTGAATAACAGGATCATGGCCGTTCACCAGGAGATCTCTCAACGCAGGCGCCAGTGCTACCAGTTGCTGGTCGATGATCAGCTGTTGTGCCTTATCGCGTTGCGCGCCATTGGGCGATTTTAACTGTTCCGTCAATGCTGCCGGACTATTGGGCACCGCCGGCTTAGCCGCTTGTTTGCCGGCAGGCACAACACGGTAAATACGTCCGCAGTTCAGCGGCTGCGTAAGGCTACGCATTTTCACTTCGTTCTTCAGGTACCCGGTAATGTAGGTTTTATGTTGCAGGATGCCACGGTACATATCTGCGATGTAAAGCGCACCATCAGGACCTGTTTTTAAATCCACCGGCCGGAAACGTTCATCTGTGCTGGCGAGGAACTCCTTACCCTGGTAAGCCTGTACGCCTTTCACCACATAGCTGCTGTCGGACAGGATGTTTCTTTTGATCAGGTTAGCGGAAGGTTCTGCCACAAATGCGTTGCCCTGGTAGGTGGCCGGCAGCAGGTTACCGCGATAGATCAACGGTCCGCAGGCGGCAGTAAAGTTCACCAGCCGCAGGCTATCGTCCAGGGTGCCTTTCATATATCCCCTGTTCACGCCCGGTGTAGGATGTATAGGATAAGTGCGGTTATCGGGTACAATTCTCTCATCAAAGCCGGCTGCATTCTGTTGCTGCGGATTAGCGCCGCCTAATCCGGGTGGAAAGTAGTCGCCCAGCAGGTTTTCCGAGTTGTTGTTATAATAAACACGTCCCTGGTTATCTTGTGTAATACCCCACTGACCACGGAAATGGGTGGTTTCTTTCAGCCACTTGTTCCCCGCCTTACGGTAACGCCTATCCGATTTTGCATTATATATCCAGTTATCCATGGCACGGAGCAACCCATTGGGTTGATGCTCTACGTTACCGCCGGCAGCGTATTGATCATCCACGAGGGTTCTTTTGCCTGGTTTGTCGTTGTTATTTTCTATGAACCAGAGCTGTGGCGGTGTGGCCACCAGCACCCCATTTTCTATTAAACATACCGCCCGGGGCAATACGAGGGAATCGAGGAATACAGTCCGTTTATCCATAACCCCATCGCCGGTGGTATCTTCCAGGATTACAATTTTGCCATCGGGTTTATCTTCTCCCGTACCAACGGTATCAGGCATAAAGCCGGTCATTTCCACTACCCACATTCTGCCGCGTTCATCAAAGGTCATGGCCACCGGGGCCACTACCATTGGTTCGGCAGCTACCAACTGTACTTCCAGTCCCTGGTCATATTTCATGTGACTGATCGCAGTGTTGGCATCGAGTGTTGGAGAGGTGGCAAACTGTTCCCGCATAGCCAAAGAATCCTGTTGACGGCTGTTCCTGTTTTTGTGCTGCTCCCCCTGTCCGCAGGCAAATAGAGCAATAGATAACGTGGTGGTAATAAAATAATGAATACGCTGCATTGTTAGTTTTCAATTGGGAAAAGATAAAAATACATTTCAGAAAATATTTTTTCTGAAAAATTATATGAGATAACAGATTAGCATCTTCAGACGGCAAAAAAACCTATCTTCGTCGCTTCATTGCATACATTTTACGATTTATTTGCATTTATGGAACGCTTTCAGGGCATCATAGGCATTCTACTTATTTTGGGTATCGCCTTTTTGTTTTCTAATAACAAACGCAAGATCAATTACCGGCTGGTACTGAGCGGTATTAGCTTACAGGTGTTAATTGGTATCCTGGTATTTAAGGTCCCCCCGATTACCTGGTTTTTCCAACGGGTAGGCGATGCCATGGGAAAGCTGGAAGGCTTTGCCCGTAAGGGCGCCGCCTTTGTATATGGCGGTATTGGCATTACACAGCACGATGGAAGCGTAAAAGACTATGCAGGTGGTGGTTTTGTTTTTGCATTCAACGTTACCGCCACCATCATCCTGGTGTGTGTGCTGGTAGCTGTTTTATATCATTATGGTATTATGCAGCGCGTGGTAGCAGTTATTGCCCGCGCCATGAACTTTGTAATGCGTGTAAGCGGCGCCGAGGCACTGAGCAATGTGGCCAGCGCTTTTGTTGGACAGGTAGAGGCGCAGGTAATGATCCGTCCCTACTTATCCAGTATGACCAGAAGTGAAATACTGGCTTCCATGAGCGGCAGCCTTGCCTGTATTGCCGGAGGTATCCTGGTAGTGTATGTAAACATGGGCCTGCAGGCGGGATTACATATTGCGCCCTTCCTGATTACTGCCAGTCTGATGGCAGCTCCCGGCGCACTTGTGATTTCCAAGATCGTGTTTCCGGAAACAGAGGAAAGCGTAACCATGGGTCGTGTGAAAATGGAAGTAAAAAGCAACTATACTAACGTGATCGACGCTATTTCGCATGGTGCCGGCGATGGTTTTAAGATAGCCATGAACGTGATTGCTATGCTGATCGGGTTTATTGCTTTTATTGCATTGGTCGATTGGATCCTGATTCATATCGGGCATCTTTTCAACCCGGCCTTTAACCTGAGCCTGGACTGGATCTTTGGCAAAGTATTTATGCCGATGGCCTGGGCGATGGGAGTACCGGAGTCTGATGTGCAGAATGTGGCCACCCTGCTGGGGCAGAAGCTGACCATCAACGAGTTTGTGGCATTCAAAAGCATGACAGATAAAACAGTGCCGATATTAACTTCCAAGGGCATCGCCATTGTAACCATCGCCATAGCCGGTTTTGCCAATTTCAGCAGCGTGGGTATGCAGATCGGTGGTATTGGTGAGCTGGCGCCCGACAGGAGGTCCGACCTGGCCAAGCTGGGGCTGAAAGCCTTGTTATGTGGTACGCTGGCGTCTTATATGTCTGCTGCAATAGCAGGCATATTAATTTAGGCGGATTTTGTCTTTGTGCAGGATTAAACTGATTTTGACGATTTACAGGATTTTTCCTGTGATAATTATAAAAGATTAGGGGAGATAAAAGCATATTCGCTTTCATCTCCCCTAATCTTTTATAATCATGAAATGATCAAATCATTAGAATCATCAAAATCAGTTTAATCCTGCACAAAGACAAAAATCCGAGCAAGACAAAGGCCGTGGTAAGGCATCTGTGCCTACCTTCCGGCTGGTATAAACGTGTTGAAAATTAGTCCAAACGCTTAATCAGGCCTGCCTGCACTGCTGCCCAGGCTTCGCCCTGACCTGCATCTTCCCAGTAGTTCTTCATTTCAGAAGCGGCGAGAATTTTGTTCACCGTAGCGATCGCCTGATTCCTGAGTGCGCGGGTACCGATAAGGTTCAGTACATCCAGCTGATCAAGCGGATCTTCCGGAAAATCTTCGCTGGGACGGCCCACCAGTGCTGAAACCAGTTCTGCAGCTGCCAGTGCCTCTTCGCAATCCGGTATTTCCAGTGTTTCGATGTTGTTGATGATACGGGCTAACGTATCAGCAACCAAGCCACCATCTTTGTTTTCAATCAGGTCAAATATCCAATCCTGTGATCCGTCATTTTCAAAATTCCTGGTGCCCCATGCGCCCATAGTGTTTACGTTTTTTTATTTTTTTAGAATAAAGAATAAAAGTAATCGAATCTTTTTACAACAACCAAACTACTCCCCTAGTTCAAACTTCTGAAATCCACCGGAACCAGCTTACTTACACCCGGCTCCTGCATGGTAACCCCGTAGATAACGTCTACAGCGGCCATTGTTTGCTTGTTATGTGTTACAATAATAAATTGTGAATTATCTGAAAACTTCCGGATCATGTTCGTGAATTTACCCACGTTGGCATCATCCAGTGGTGCATCCACCTCATCCAGGATACAAAATGGGGCCGGCTTAATCAGGTAAATAGCAAACAGCAGCGCCGTAGCGGTCAGTGTTTTTTCTCCACCGGACAACTGCGTAATTGCCGCCGGACGCTTACCTTTTGGCTTGGCAATAATTTCAATACCGGTGTCTGCCAGGTTAGCAGGGTCACTGAGTATCATATCGCACTGATCCTCTTCAGTAAACAAGGCCTTAAATACCCGGATAAAATTCTCTTTTACCTGGTTAAAGGTATCGAGGAACTTCTGGTTAGCGGTTGACTCTACCTCCTGTATAGTGGCCAGCAGCGAATCTTTCGCATTTACCAGGTCTGTTTTCTGTTCGAGGATGAATTCATACCTTTTCTTCATCTCCTGGTAAGCTTCGATGGCAGTAGGGTTAATTTCACCCATGTTCTCCATCCGCTTTTTCAGTCTTTCCGCACTTCCCTGTAATTCATCTACTGATAGTTCAGAGTTGCGTTGTTCATCAATGATTTCATCCAGGTTCACCTTGAACTCTACACTGAGTCTTTCTTTCATCGTGGTAAGCTGTAGTTTCAGCTCATTCACTTTATCCTTGATGGTATTGAGCTGCTGTTCCAGCTGTTCCTTTGCGCGCTGTTTTGTTCTCAGCGTGCTTTCCAACTCCTGCAGATGGTTACGGAAATTATAATATTCCTGGTCTTTTTCATTGAGTGCTTTTTCTTCTTCTTCACGCTGACGGAACAGTTCTACCAGTCCATCGTCGGCGTGACTAAGTTTTTCCACGGCGGCGGCAATATGGCCTACGGCATCTTCCAGTTGTGTTTTATTACTGGTGATCTGTTGGTGTAAATCGGCCAGCTGTTTACGTTTAAATTCCAGTTCCTGTTTCAGCGCCTGCACCTTGCTTTGTTGCCGGGTATGTTGCAGGTTCTGGTTGTTGAACTGCACGGTAGCCATATTAAATTGCTGCTCCGATTCCTGGGCTGTTCTGTCAGCGTCCGCGATGCTGTCCTGCAGCTCGTTGACTCTTTCGTTGAGGCCTTCCAGTTCGTCTTTTACGCCGGAAATACTTTCCTGGTTGGTTTCCAGCGATTGCTGCATTTCCTCGAGACGTTTGTCGCCCGCTTCAATGAGGTGATGGAAGTTTTCAATCCTGTTCTGCAAACCGAACAGCTGATTACTCAGCTGGTTCACTCTTTCCCTGGCAGCATTGATGTTATTTTCGTTCAGCTGGCTGTTGTAGCCCAGTACTTCGTCGTGTTTGTTTTGCAACGCTACTTTCAGCCGGCTTACCACTGCTTCCAGGTCTTTGATCTCCGCTTCGAGCTTCTCCAGGTTTTTAGCCCTTCCGAGCTTTTTGCCTTCGAACAATCCCACAGAACCACCGCTGATATTGTATTTGCCACGATGCATGCGGCCGGACTTCTCCACCAGCAGCATCCTTTCGTCGGCCAGCTGGCTAAATTCCAGGCGGGTAAGATCTTCGCCTATAAATACTTTGCCCAGCAGATGCTGTCCGAGTCCTTTATATTTCTCTTCAATCTCCACTACTTCCAGCGCAGGAATGGTGCCCGGAGGCGCTAATAACGGGGTACTGTCGGTCCGGAACTGATCCAGTATAAAGAAGTTAGCTTTCCCTTTTTTGTTGCTGTCGAGTAACTGTATGGCCTGCACCGCTTCGTGTACATTGTTGACCACGTAGTAGCTCAGGTAAGGCTCTAACAGATTTTCCACGCAGGTGCGGTATTCTTCCTTACAGAAAAATACATCACTCAGGATGGGGGCATTATTATTCCAATCGGGGTTTTTCTTGAGGAATTTGATACTTTCCGGGTAGCCTTCCAAACTGTCTACCAGTGATTTGAGGAGATCGTACTCGTTCTTTTTGGAATCAAGGGTACGGTTTTCATCCACCAGTTTATCACGCAGTCCTTCAATATCGGACTGGGTAGCGAGGATCTTGCCTTTTGTTTCTTCCTGGAAGCGGACCATGTTGTCCAGTTCCGTTTTGCTGCCGGTGAGGGTTTGCTGTAATGCTTCCTTTTCTGTTTCCAGCTGGGCGATCTGCTGTTGCCGGTTTGTTTTTTCTTCCTGCAGCTGTTGTATGCTGCGTTGCAGGTTGAGTACGGAGGTATCGGCAACGGCTACCTTCTTTTCGGCCTCAAACTGTTGACGTTGCCAGCGTTGCTGGTCGTTTCGCAGGGTTTCGAGGGCTTGTTTCTTTTGCTGGAAACGTTCTTTCTTATCCTCCACCATGTCGCGGAGGGTGTCCAGTTCGTCGGCCATAGTTTCGAATACCTCTCCTTCTTCTTCCACCTGTTTCTCGGTAAACTCAATGGAAGTAGTCAATCCCTGCAACTGTCCTTCCGCGTTGCCGAGGAAGTCATTAATATTTTTTTCCCGCTCACGCAGATAGGTCAGTTGCTGCGTGGCGAGATTTTTATCATTTTCTTTGGTACGGATCGTGGAAACCAGTTCGTTAAAAGACTTCTGCATGGTTTGCAGTTCTCTTTCTTTGGCTACGAAATGGAGCTTATCCTGTTCTACTGCGGCTTCTGCGGTAAGGATCTCGGTTTCCAGGGCCAGTTTGCGGTCACTTTCCGCCTGCTGGGTATCCGACAGTTCCTTAAAGGTAATATTGAAGCCTTCGAGGGCCGCCTTTGCCAGTTCTATACTGATGTCGCGGTATTCCTTTTTTACTTCGTAGAAGCGCTCGGCTTTACGGGCCTGGCTTTCCAGGGTTTTGAGGTTGTTATTGATCTCAAACAGGAGATCTTCAATGCGGTTAAGGTCGCCTTCGGTGGCGTCCAGTTTCGATTTAGCTTCCTTTTTACGGGTTTTGTATATAGAGATGCCCGCAGCCTGTTCCAGCATACGGCGACGGCTGTTTTCCTTGTCCTTGATGATATCGTCCACCATTCCCAGCTCGATAATGGCATAGGAATCGGTGCTCACCCCTGTATCCATGAACAGGTTATGAATATCTTTCAGGCGGCAGGCCACGTCGTTGAGACGGTATTCGCTATCCCCGTTCTTATAAAATTTACGTGTAATCGTCACCGTAGTAAACTCGGTGGGTAGTACGTTTTTGGTATTTTCGAAAGTGAGACTAACCTCAGCCATACCGCTGGCGGAGCGGCTTTTGGAGCCATTGAACACAAGGCCGGCCTGGTTGTCGGACCGGAGGTTGCTGATCTTGTGCTCGCCGATAACCCAGCGAATGGAGTCGATGATATTACTTTTGCCGCAACCGTTTGGCCCAATCACACCGGTGATTCCCTCATCAAACTGCAAAACGGTTTTATCCGCAAAACTTTTAAAGCCTTTAATTTCTAGTGTTTTTAAGCGCACGTCGTACTCCGAGGTTTTTTAAGGCGTCAAAGATATAATTTTACCCGAATCAAAAAGTAATTTAAGTGAGATGCAATAATATACAGTAATTATTTATACACAATTACCGCCGGTTTGCGCTTGTTCGCAACATGCCTCAAAAGCCTAATAGATTGGTTATAAATATAGTAAAAAGAACAATTGCAATTAAATTTGCTGTGAGAAAAAATCGATTTTTGTCTTGCCCGGGATTAGACTGAGTTAGATGATTTGCCGGATTTTTTTATCTGACTATAGCGCATATGTTTAATATTATAAATATAATATATACAACTATCATGACAGAAATCAGTTCAATCCCTAAATCAGTTTAATCCCGGGTAAGACAAATTCCGCTTATCTTTGCGCCATCAAAAACCTATTTACGCTTGCGTACAGAACAGCAGATCAATAACGTCAAAAACTTCCTTTATAGTTATCATTTCAGCAACGGTATGCGTACCACCATCAGCGTGGTAGTGCCTTCCCTTGTATTTGCCTGGGCCGGGCTACTGGACCTCGGCATTGCCATGTCGATGGGGGCATTGTGTACGGCGCTCAGCGATGTGCCGGGCACCATCATCCATAAACGAAATGGGTTGATCATCAGTACCATCCTCATCTTCTTCACGGCGCTGGGCACCGGTTTGCTGATACCTTATGCGATCCCCATGGCGTTATGGATTGCAGCCTGCTGTTTTATGTTTGCCATGCTCCTGGTATATGGCAACCGGGGCGGTAATATCGGCACAGGCGCACTGCTGGTAATGGTGTCGATACTGGGCGAAACGCAACTCACCCCGCAACTCACGTTCCTGCATGCTTCCATGGTACTGCTGGGCAGCATCTGGTATGCCGTACTGGCCTTAACCCTGTGGCAGATACGCCCCTATCTCAATGTACAACAGGCATTGGGCGACTGCATCATACAAACCGCCCGCTACCTCGAAGTAAGGGCCAATTTTTATACGCCCGGCGTAAATGTTACGGATAACTACAAAGCAGTACTGGAACAACAGGTGATCGTTAACGAAAAACAGGAAAACGTAAGGGAGCTGCTGCTGAAAAGACGCTCCGCCCAACAAGGTACCACCAGCATCAACAAAAGCATGGTACTGATATTCCTGGATATGGTGGATCTGCAGGAACAGATCATGGCATCCCAGACAGATTACAACGCGCTGCAGGCCGACTTCAAAGACGAGGACATACTGGAGCAGTTTCATGCCCTGATCCTTGAGTTCACGCAGGAGCTCCGGACCATAGGAATGGCCGTGGCAGCAGGACAACGCTCACTCCCCAAAACGAACCTTAAATTTGAAATGGAGAAGGTAAAACAGGCCATCGCAGGTATTACCATGAAGCTCCCTACCCTCAAAGAAAGAACCCGTACCATAACGCTGACCAACATTTTGCAGAACCTGCAGGATATGGCCCAGCGTATCTATAACCTGCACCGGCTTACACGGCTCGAAAGACTCAAAGACGAATCCATCGATCCTAAACTGGAGCTGTCCAAATTTACCACCCGTCAGAAATACGACGTTGAAACGTTCCGGGACAACCTCACTTTCAAGTCGCATATCTTCCGGCACGCCATCCGTGTGAGCCTGGCCACCGTAGCGGGTTACGGACTGGGTATGGCATTGCAGCTGGATCGCATTTACTGGATCCTGCTCACCATTGTGGTGATTTTGAAGCCAGGCTTCGGTTTAACCAAATCCCGCAGCATACAGCGTTTAATCGGTACCGTTACAGGGGCTTTATTTGCGGCAGGTTTACTCTATATTACCCATAACAACACCGTTATATTCATTGTGATGCTGCTGTGCATCCTGGGCGCCTATAGCTTTATGAGCATACAGTATACGCTCAGCGTATTTTTTGTAACACCGTTCGTTATCTTTTTGCTGCATTTCCTGCATCCGTCTGATTTGTACAACCTCGCACAGCGGGTACTGGATACCTTTATCGGCGGAGGCATCGCCTTCTTTGCCAATATGCTGCTGTGGCCCACCTGGGAACATAACTTCCTGCCGGATTACATGAAAAAAATGACGGAAGCCAACCGCCGCTATTTTGAACTCGTGATGCGCGCCTACTCCAATGAACAGGTGTCGGTGACGGATTTTAAACTGGCCAGGAAAGATACCTATGTCGCTTCGGCCAACATGATGTCGGCTTTCCAGCGTATGCTGTCTGAACCCAAAAGCAAACAAAAAAATGCTTCACAGGTATATCACTTTGTGGTGCTGAATCATACCCTTACATCACATACCGCTACCCTCGCCGCATACAACCTGCATCACGGCGTACAGTTTCCCCGGCCTGAATACCGGGAAATTACCGATTACCTGCTGAACTATATGGATCAAATCCTGCTGCTGATAGACCCTGCTACCAGCGAAAATGCAACGATCTCTCCACAGGTGCATGCCTTTGACCGGCTCGATGATCACCTGGAAAGCCTCGTACATAAAAGGCAACTGGAAATCAACGAAGGTCAGGGCCCAACCCCCACCAGGGATGAAATGCTCGAAACCAAACAAGTACACGACCAACTGATGGCCATCCTCTCCCTGGTGAGAGACATGAGCAAGGGGCTGCGGCTCCCGTAATGTGACGGTGATCCGGGTGATCACTGTGATTAACCTGATCAGCGGAGAGAAATGATTATCCTGGTATCTGGAGATAAACGATTACTCTGATCTCAAACTCTTTACCGGGTTAGCCAGCGCCGCTTTAACGGATTGAAAACTGATGGTGATAAAGGTGAGCAACACAATGGCAATACCCGCGGCTACAAATACGCCGGGGCCAATATGGATACTGTAGGCAAAACCATTTAACCATTGACTCGTACTCCACCATGCCAGCGGAAAAGCAATCACTATCGCAATACACACCAGTTTCAGGAAGTCTTTCGACAACAGGATCACAATGGTACTCACAGTAGCGCCCAATACTTTGCGTATGCCGATTTCCTTGTTCCTGCGCTGTGCCGTAAAGGCGGCCAGGCCAAATAAACCGAGACAGGAAATCAGGATAGCAAGACCTGCGAAGTACCTTGAAAGCATAGATACCTGTTGTTCGGCCTTGTATATAGACTGGTAGTTTCTATCGAGGAATTTATAGTCAAAAGAAAATCCCGGGTTAAACCGCTGATACAGTTGCTCCAGGCCGGCAATGGCGTTTTTCTCCTTACCGGTTTGGATCTTAATCATAAACCGGTAAGCCGACGAAGGCTGCAAGAAAAAGAATAACGGCTTCACCTTTTCATGCAACGACTGGAAATGAAAATCCTTCACCACCCCGCCGATCTGCATTTTCGTCCCCCATAGCTCTACCTGCTTACCAAGCGGATCTTTCATGCCCATGAACCGGATAGCCGCTTCATTAAAAATGATCATGGTACTGTCCGCCCCAAAATCACGGGAGAAATCGCGGCCTTCCTTTATTTTTATGTCGAGGGTTTTCAGCATATCATAATCTGCCGGCACCGCTTCAAATTCGGTTTTATCTTTCAGGTCTTTTCCCTGCCAGATAACGCCCGAAGTACCGCTGCTATGCCCCATTAAACTATGGCCCATAGAAGAAGCGCTTACCACGCCCGGTATATTCTTTACCTCTGCGAGGAAGGCGTCCTGCACTTTGTCAACCCCCAGTTTTCCTTCCCTGCTAAATGTAATGATATGATCCCTGTCGTATCCCAGGTTTTTGGTTTGTATAAAACTTATCTGCCGGTAAATTACCAGCACCGCCACAATCAATACGATGGAAAGGGTAAACTGGAAAACCACCAGTCCTTTCCTGACCAGCAGCTCGCCCACCGATCCTTTGAGTTTTCCTTTCAATACCGCCACGGGCTTGAAACCAGAGAGGTAAAGCGCGGGATAACTTCCTGCCACCAGGCCGGTTAACAAGGTGATAATGAGTACCGATAAAATCAGGTTCGCGTTAAGATACCCCAATGAAAGCTGTTTACCGGTAATATTATTAAATGCCGGAAGAATAAACATCACCAATACAATCGCCAGCAGCAGCGACATGAATGCCATCAACATTGATTCGCTGAGGTATTGCATGACGAGTGAACCCCGACTCGCCCCCATTGCTTTTTTCACGCCTACTTCTTTTGCCCTGCCATGTGCTTTTGCCGTAGAGAGGTTCATAAAATTGATACAGGCAATCACCAGTATAAAAATGGCGATCAGCGAAAACAGTCGTACATAGTCTATCCTGCCTCCCACCTGTACGCCGTTCTCGTAGCGGCCATACAGGTATTGATCAGCGTAACGTTTGATGAAGGGGGTGCGATAGGTGATGTCTCCGTTTGATTTACGTTTCAGCAGGTCCGCAATTTTAGCGTTGAACTGATCCGGATTGGCGCCGGGCTTCAGGGTTAAAAAAGCATACAGTCCGGTGTTATTCCAGTTGTCGACGTTGGCCTTCACCCATTTTAGCCGCAGAAGCGGCAATACAAATTCAAACTGATCGGAAGAGTGTTCTCCCGGTGTTTTAAAAACACCGGACACCAGGTATACATCCTCATGCTCCAGTTGCACACTTTTTCCAATCACGTTTTCAGTGGAACCGAACAACCGTTTGGCCAGTACATCAGACACTACTATCGCGTTCTCCTCTGCCAACACCTGGGAGGCATTGCCCTGGAGCAGGTCGTAGGAAAACATCTTAAAAAAATCTTTTCCTGCATATTTACCTTCTGTTCTTATATTCTTGTCGCCGTTAACAGTGAGCGTTCGCTCCGAAGGAGTGGAAGTCATCACCGCATACTCCACCTCCGGCATATCTTTGGCCAGGGCCTCGGCCATAGGCACGGGGGAAGACTTTGCCGTCCACATACCGCTGGCCTGCACGCGGTTTTCCATTACCTGGTAAAGTGTGGCGCCTTTCCGGTGAAATTTATCCATGCTTAGCTCATCGGTAACCCAGATATAGATCAATAAAGCACAGGCAAGACCGGTTGATAAACCGATTAAGTTCAGGAAGCCGAAACGGCGGTCTTTTATCAGGTTGCGCCAGGCAATTTTGAAATAGTTTCCAAACATAGCATATGAGTTGTGCCTTCCGGAAAACAAAGGCAATGCCATGGCCAATTGATACTACATACAAAAAGAATACGTATATATATTATATATAACTTGTTCAGTTTTGATACAATCCCTGTTCGCATGCGAACTACGAAAACGATCAGCAGCCGCCCCATCTATCCGGGTCATCTATATTCCTCTTCGCGCATCAGGCGAATCACATTAATCACACGAATCACAGTCCAGGACTGTGAACTGATCGGTTACCGGGTTAATGGCCGCCAGTACCCTATCAAGGAAAGCTGGTCCCTCTGCGGCATACCAGGGCATAAAGTTCTCTTTCCGCTCCTGTAAAGAGCCTGCTGGGAAGAGTTTATTTTTGAGCTGACGGATCTGGTCCGTTTGCCAGGCAAATTTTTTCTTTTCGGCGCGAAGGAATTTATGTTCCAGTTTACCGACAGATTTCAATGCTTTTTTTCTTTCAGAAGCGGTGGTCGCCATGAGGGTCACATCAATACTCTTTGCCTTTGCTTCCAGTACATCAAACAGTTGGTCTATGGCTGCATATTCATCTTTCAGCACCAGCGAAGCGTTGGTATGTTGTTTCACATAGTCATTAACGATGTCTTCGGTGGTTTTGAAAAGCTCGGTGGTTGTAATCCCGAGTTTTGTCATCCGCTGCCTCGATTGTTCATCTACAAGCAACAATGAATTGCGCAGCAGTAACACCGGGAAAGGCACCTGGTAGTGTGCAAACAGCTGCTGTAACTCCAGCCAGTAGGCGATTTCGCCACCACCGCCAATGAATGCGATATTAGGCAGAATGGTTTCCTGGAACATACCACGCAGGATCACGTTGGGACTGAATTTCTCGGGATGTGCTTCCAGCTCTGCCTCCAACGATGCCGCGGTGAAAGTCAACGGGGTGTGTAATACTTTCCACTGATCGCCCTCCTGTACAATGCGTTCCCGCATACCGTCCTGCAAATAGAACAGGTTTATTTCCCTTGGATTGGCCTGTACTTTATAGTGTACGGACAATTGCTCCAGGGTATTATTCACGATGCCGAAAGATGTTTGGTGAAACAATTCATCCTTTATAACGGGCAAGTATAAACGTTTCAGGGCAGCATTATCCGGTACCAGTACCACGAGGCCATAGCGGCCAAACAGGGCATGTACCAGGTACAATGTTGCGGTTTGTATATTCTGGTGTTCGAGGTAAGTTTTTTGCAGTAATGTCATCAGCTCATCTGCATGTGGCGCGTACCCCAGCGCTTTTTTCACATCGGCCAGCAAAGTTTCCAGTCCTTCGGGCTGCATACGCCCTACAGCGCCCTGCTGGGCGGTATTCCAGGTAAGGGTTTTGCCATCCAGGTAAATACTGCCCAGCTCTTCAATGTCGGCGTCTTCACTGCCCATATAGTATACCGGCACAAAATTATGCTGCGGATACTGCGCTTTCAGGTTAGCACAAAGCTTTATGGTTTGCAATATTTTGTAAGCGAAATAAAGATAGCCTGTGAAGATATTGGGTTGGTGCGCGGTACATACGGTAAATGTGGTGGGTTGCAACAGTGCTGAAATATTATCCTGTACCGCTTTTGTTGGTTCAAGCGCCTCATATTGCTGTTCCAGTGCAGCTACCAGCGCCGCTCTCGGCGTGTCGAACTTCTGCCGTGCCTGCATAGCCGCCGCAAAGTCCGGATGCACAGGAGAATAGGTATAAAATGGTCTTATCTGCGGTTGCTCTGCTAAAAAATCTGTCACCAGCTGGTTAAAATAACCAGTTTTCCCATAAGGAATATACTCCAGCATATTAAGTTGCGAATTACAATTACCAATTATAAAAGGATGCAGTGCCAATACATCGAAATTTTTGAATGTACGAAGTTAGGTAAATAGTTAATTGGTTGATCAGAATATTGGTTAACGGTATCGGATACCGGGAGAAGCTGTTCTTTGGCGCTTGTTTTGACAACACTAAACGGATAAATGGCCGGCAGGTCATCCTAAAAAACGAACTTTATGAAGATAGCGATACTGGCGCCTGTGGCCTGGCGCACCCCTCCCCGGCATTATGGTCCCTGGGAACAGATGGCAGGTAACCTGGCGGAAGGGTTATTGGCGAAGGGTGCTGACGTCACCCTTTTTGCTACCACCGATTCCCTTAGCACCGGGAAGCTGGCTTCCATCTGCGCCAGAGGCTATGCAGAAGACCCCGCTGCCGATGCCAAGGTAAATGAGTGTATGCATATCAGTTATCTTATGGAGCAATCCGGCGACTTCGATATTATCCATAATCATTTCGATTTCCTCCCGCTTACGTATTCGAGGTTGATCAAACCGCCCATGGTAACAACTATCCACGGTTTTTCTTCTCCCAAAATATTACCGGTATACCAGCGGTATAATGATATTGGCAGATACGTATCTATCAGCAACTCCGACCGCCATCCAACGCTGCAATACGCAGCTACCATCTACAATGGGATCCGGACGGCCGACTTTGCCTTTGAGCCTGAGCCGGGCAACTATCTCCTCTATTACGGTCGTATACACCCCGACAAAGGCACGCATGAGGCGATACAAATAGCCCTGCACACCGGCCGGCAACTGGTGATAGCGGGTATTATACAGGATGAAGAATACTATCGTGAAAAGGTAAAACCATTTATAGATGAAGAGCAGATCCGGTATATCGGCGCAGTAGGCGGTCATAAGCGCAGCGATCTGCTGGGTGGCGCCCTGGCGCTTTTACATCCCATCAGCTTTAATGAACCCTTTGGGCTGAGCGTAGCAGAAGCGATGCTCTGCGGCACACCGGTGATTGCCTTCAACCGCGGGGCCATGCCGGAGCTTATAAACGACCGTAAAACCGGTTTCCTGGTAAATGATATTCATGAAGCAGCAGCAGCAGTAGAAGATATTTCCCTGATCGCGCGGCTGGACTGTCATTTACACGCAAAAGAAAAATTCAGCCAGGAAAGAATGGCGGCGCAATATATGGCGTTGTATGAAACGCTTTGAGGGTGTCGGCATTTGATTTTTTTTTCTTGCCCAGGATTTTCGATGATTTTGATGATTTACAGGATTTTTTTTCTTGCCCAGGATTTCCGATGATTTTGATGATTTACAAGATTGTATTTCATAGATTTTATTTTGATTTAAAAAGATTAGCGAAGACATAAGTGGATACTCGCTTATGTCTTCGCTAATCTTTTTAAATCATCAAGAAAAAATCCTGTAAATCATCAAAATCACCGGAAATCCTGGGCAAGAAAAAATCCTGGGCAAGAAAAAAAATCAAATGCCGTCGGCTTTTATCTGTGTAAGCAGCTTCTCAAGGTTTACAGAGGCGAATCCCGACGCATAGTCGGACAGCCCGTAGGGAATAATGAGTTCATCGTTGTGGATCATAGAGCCGCAGGAGTACAGTACGTTGGGAACGTATCCTTCCCGCTCATCCTTGTTGGGCATCAGCAGCGGTTCCCGCAGGCGGCCAATTTCCCGGCCCGGATTTTCCAGGTCGAGCAGGCTGGCCCCGATGCAGTAGGTACGCATGGGTCCTACACCGTGAGTAATGACCAGCCAGCCATCGGGTGTTTCGATAGGCGATCCGCAGTTCCCTACCTGTACAAATTCCCAGGCATATTTTGGTGTATGAAGTATTTGCGGGTTTTCCCAGATATTGATCTTATCGGAGTACATGATGTATCCGTTAATTCCATCTATCCGGGAGATCATTACATATTTACCTTTTATTTTACGGGGAAACAGCGCCAGGTTCTTATTCTGCGCGCCTTCACCGTACAGGGGCATGATCTTGAAATTATAAAAATCTTTTGTTTGCAGCAGCTTAGGCTGAATAGTGATACCGTCGTAGGCCGTATAGGTAGCGTAGTAGGTAACACTGCCGTTTTCACTGGTATACTTTACAAAGCGGGCATCTTCTATCCCCCTGCTTTCAGCATCAGAATAAGGAAAAATCACGCGGTCAGAGAGATCGGTATCCAGCGAGAAGTTCATCTCATAGTAGGAATCTGCCAGCCAGAGCATTCGTTCCAGTCCTTTTTTAAGCAGATGATCTACCTGGAAGCGCTGTTGCATTTCGCGGATCACTTTCTTGAGGGCGAGGTATTCAAACTGGTCGGGTAAACTGCTTTGTATTTCCTGCATCACCGAATCCGGCAGCCTGATAGATACGGCGTTCTGGAAAAAAGTATGTTTCTGGTAGATGGAGTTGCGGATGATCTCGGCCTCGTCGACATAGTTACCGGGAGCGATCAGCGATATTTCATTGTTTTTGTCAATGATACCGGACCTGAAAGCAATGGAGGACACGTGTCCTTCCCCTACCGCGCGAAAGCTCATGATCACCCGCTTCTGCCCTTCTTCCAAACCGCTCTGGTCCACATCTTCAATCAAAGAGGGATTAAAAAAAGCGGCGGATTCAATAGAATATTCGTTGGTGAAATAAGAGCCGGTCAACAATTTTCGTTTAAGCGACAATCCTTCATAGTCGATCTGCAAACCGGGAAACAGGTGACGAAGCCGGTCAGCATGTCTTTCAAAAATCCGCGTGATATTCCTGTGGCGTCGGGAAAATTCTCTGAGTATAGGCATAATCGTTATGTCTACCTCCGGATCGCTCATACCAACAACCTGTTGAATGATAGATTTTGCCCTGGCCTCTCCGTTAAAAAAAAACCTCGCTACTACGCGCTTCAGATCAGGATAAATCTTTGTGGATTTCCGCTCTATTGACAATCGCATGTCTTTCGTTTTGTTAAATACTGAATCCGTCTTCCAGGACAACTCCTTTTTTAACAACAACAATGCCGTCTTTCACCGTATATTTTTCAAAATCGCCGTCAGCCAGGTGTTTGCCGCCATTAATATGTACGCCGTTACCGATGCGGCAGTTTTTATCGATGATGGCGTTATTGATGATACAGTTCTCTCCTATCCCCATGGTGGGCTTACCCTCAGCCTTTGCGTTTCCGATTTCGTCGAGTGTCTGGTAGTAGTCGCTACCCATGATATAGGCGTTGCTGATTTCCGAGCCTTTGCCTATGCGGGTTCGTATACCGACCACTACCCTTTCGAGGCGGTTTGCCATTATAATACAACCGTCGGCAATCATTGTTTTCTCCATGGTACCGGAAATTTTTGCCGGTGGCAGCATCCGGGCCCTGGAGTAGATGGTTTGCGACTCATCAAAGAGGTTAAATAAAGGGATATCATCGGTGAGGCCTATATTGGCTTCAAAGAAGGACTCGATGTTACCAATATCTGTCCAGTAGCCTTCATATTGATAACTATAGATCTTGCGGTGTGCTTCAATAGCCTGTGGGATCAGCTGTTTGCCGAAATCGGCTGCTTCCGGTTGTTCGTTGAGCATATCAAAAAGCACCTGCCTGTTAAAGATGTAGATCCCCATACTGGCCAGGTAAATGCGGCCTTCTTTCTTCATCTCCTCGCTTACTTCTGAGGCCCATGGCGGTAAAACGGCCTGGGAGGGCTTCTCGGTAAAAGATACGATGGCGCCTTTCTCATCTTCCTTTAATATGCCAAAATCGGAGGCATCCTTACCGCTAACGGGGATGGTGGCAATAGATATTTCCGCACCGGTATCAATATGGTGGCGGATCATCTTTTTAAAATCCATCTGGTACAGCTGGTCACCGGATAAAATGAGTACATATTCAAACTCAAAATTCTCCATGTGATGAATACATTGTCGTACCGCATCTGCCGTACCCTGGTACCAGGTGGGGTTGTCGGGGGTTTGTTCTGCCGCCAGGATATCCACGAATCCCTTATCAAAATTGCTGAAGTGATACGTGTTCTTGATATGTTTGTTCAGGGAGGCCGAGTTGAACTGTGTCAGCACAAAGATGCGGTTCAGCTCAGCATTCAAACAATTGGAGATGGGAATATCCACCAGTCTGTATTTACCGGCCAAAGGCACCGCTGGTTTCGAACGGCGACGGGTAAGCGGATACAGGCGGGTGCCGGCCCCTCCTCCGAGAATAATGGATATTACATCGTTTGTCATAATGGGAATTGGTTTTAGAAGTTCATCATGCAATATTCTAATCTATTTCATACTGCTGTACATGTCGACATAGTGTTGCGCAGAGCTGCCCCAGGAATGATCAATGTTCATGCCTTTTAAACGGACTTCTTCCAGGTGTGCGGTATCCTGGAATAGTTCAACAGCACGTTTTACGGAGTAACAAACATCCCATACGCTGGCCTGGTCGAAGCGGATACCTACGCCATCCTTATCTCCAAAGTCGATAACGGTATCTTTCAGTCCGCCGGTACTGCGTACCATCGGAACGGTTCCATAACGAAGGGCATACATCTGGTTAAGCCCGCAGGGCTCTACCCTGGATGGCATCAGCAAAAAATCGCTGCCGGCATAAATAAGGTGGGATAACGATTCATCATACCCGATATGCACATTGAAACCATAGCTCACTACCTGGCGGGTTTGCTGCAATGCCCACTCAATATGTGGTTCCCCACTCCCCAGAACGAGGAAGTTTACTTCTCCCGGCAGTTCATGCAGGGAGCGCCCTATGATTTCGGGTAACAAGTCGGCGCCCTTATCCCCCACCAGCCTGCCTATAAAAGAAATAAGCGGCAAAGAAGCATCCAGGCCGAAACGCTCACAAAGCGCCAGCTTATTGGCTTTTTTGCCTGCATCAGCGGTATCTGTATCGTAGTTCTGAGGCAGCATATGATCCGACTCAGGGTCCCATACCAGTGTATCAATACCATTGAGGATACCCACCATTTTTGATTTTTCCTGGCTGATCAGGCTTTCCAGGCCGTTCGCATTAACAAACAGTTCTTCCAGGTAGCCCGGCGACACGGTAGTAACCCGCCAGGCGCATTTTATAGCGGATGCCAGCGGGTTGATAGCCCCGCCCCAGTCCAGCAAACCGGATTTCCACAGGTCAAATGAAGGGATCAGGTAAAGCTTATCCCATCCAAACTGGCCCTGGTATTGTGCATTGTGGATAGTCAGCACGGAAGTAATATCTTTTAAACGGGCATATTTATATCCAAAATTCATCAGGAATGGCACCAACCCCGTGTGGTGGTCGTGGCAATGGATCACATCCGGCTGATGCGCCCATTCGTTGACCCAGTCCAGCACGGCTACCTGGAAAGCCAGGAAACGTTCTGTATCATTATAATAGCCATATACGCCCGGGGTATCCAGCAAACCGGGAATATCTACGAGGTAGAGGTCAAAACCCAGTTCATTACTGCGTTCCTTTAATACATTGAAATGATACCAGTCGTGCCCCAGCCACATACCAGCCTGGTGTACCACATCAAATTCATGGGTGTGGTAGTATTTGGTCCGGTAGGCCGGAATCACCACTTTGGCAAAATTGCCCAGCTGATGCTGGTATTTGGGCAATGCCCCCACCACGTCACCTAGTCCGCCTACCTTGGCTACCGGATAACATTCCGCGCTAATGTGTAAAATCTCCATGCTGAATAATTGATTAATCTTTATTAAGTTAACTTGGAAAAATAAGAAAACAAAGGGGGAGCCGGAATTTATTTTAGCGCGGATTTTGTCTGGCCCAGGATTAAACTGATTTTGATGATTTAAAGGATTTTTACAGGATGATTTTAAAAGATTTTAAGAGATATAAGCGGATAAAAAATCATTTATATCTCCCGAAATCTTTTAAAATCATCCTTAATCACTATAAAAAAATCCTCTAAATCATCAAAATCAGTTTAATCCTGGGCCAGACAAAATCCGCGGGGTATATTTGTACCGGTTATCGTCATGTGTTCATCCTCTAAAAGTACATGCTATGGATTTCGGTCGCGTTCCAACTCCTGAACTATCGGACATTGATTTTAAACTACCCGCAGAGCCCCTGTTTAATAAAAAGATCCTCAAGGGTAAACCCGTAAAGAAGCCACTGGCCTATCTTGGCTGTGCAAAATGGGGACGCAAGGAATGGATCGGGAAAATTTATCCCAAAGGCACTAAAGAGGCCAATTTCCTGGGCGAATATGTGAAACACTTTAACAGCATTGAATTAAATGCTACCCACTACCAGATCTACGGTCCGTCTACCATCTCCAAATGGGATGAAAAGGCAGCAGGAATGGATTTCAAATTTTGCCCGAAAGTACCGCAAAGCATCAGTCATTTCAGTAACCTGATCAGCGCGGGCGATAAAACCACCTCCTTCCTGGAAGGCGTACTGGCATTCGGTTCCCACCTGGGACCCATTTTTTTACAAATGAGTGATAAATACAGTCCGGCCAAACGGGAATACCTATACGAATACCTGGCCTCGCTGCCGAAAGACCTGCAGTTTTTTGTGGAACTGCGGCATAAAGACTGGTATGAAGATGAAGCCATCCGCATGGAGCTGTTTAACAAGCTCCGGGAACTCAATGTGGGCATCATCATCACCGATACCGCCGGCAGAAGGGACATGGCCCATATGTACCTCACCATCCCGAAAATATTTATACGCTTTGTGGGCAACAGCCTGCATCCCACCGACTATACCCGGATCGACGATTGGGCCAACCGCATCAAATACTGGCTGGATAACGGTTTGAAAGAAGTTTACTTCTTTATGCATATGCACGATGAGGCCAAATCCCCGGAGCTGGCGGTATACCTGGTTGATAAGATGGAAGCCGTTTGCGGAATACAGGTAAAAAAGCCCCAATTTGTAAAAGAATAGTGCTTTTTTTTACGATTACATTACAAGGCATGAAAAAGCCGGACTGAAATATTAATTTCGCCCCTTCAAAACCGGTATATACCATGATGCGCGACAAGCTAGAGCAATTGGCCCAGAAAATGGAAGGCAAGCTTTATACAGACGATACCATGCGGACACTTTATGCCACCGATGCCTCGGCATACCGTGAAATGCCGCTGGCAGTAGCTATCCCGCAGCATATCGACGATCTGAAGACACTGATCAGCTTTGCGCGTGAAAATAAAACCTCCCTGATCCCCCGGACCGCCGGCACCTCCCTCGCAGGGCAGGTAGTGGGCAACGGGATCATTACCGACGTATCCCGCACCTTCACCAATATCCTGGAATTAAATAAAGAAGAAGGCTGGGTACGCGTACAGCCGGGCGTAATCCGCGATGAACTCAATATGTTCCTGAAACCACACGGATTATACTTCGGCCCGGAAACCTCCACCGCCAACCGCGCCATGATAGGCGGTATGGTGGGCAACAACTCCTGCGGCTCCAATTCCGTGGTATACGGCAGCACCCGCGAACACCTGCTGGAAGTAAAAGCGCTGCTGAGCAACGGCGAAGAAGTGACCTTTGGCAGTATAGACGCAGAAACCTTCCACCAGAAATGCGAAGGCCCCGATACCCTGGAAACAAAACTGTACCGCCAGATCCGCAGCAGTCTGAGTAACCACAGCTACCAGGAAGAAATCAGGAAAGAGTTTCCCAAAAAAAGCATTCCCCGCCGCAATACCGGCTACGCCGTAGATATGCTGCTGGATACCAGCCCCTTCACCGCCGGTACGGAAGACTTCAACTTCTGTAAGCTCATTGCCGGTTCTGAAGGCACCCTGGCCTTTCTTACAGAAATAAAACTGCATGTAGATCCCCTTCCTCCAAAAGAAACAGGTCTGCTCTGCATTCACTTTAATAATATAGATGAGTCACTCCGCGCCAACATCCTGGTTATGGAATATAAACCCAGCGCCAGCGAACTGATAGACCACTATATCCTCGAGTGCACCAAAGACAATATAGAACAAAGTAAAAACCGTTTCTTCGTACAGGGCGACCCCGGCGCCATCCTGGTAGTGGAATTTTGCCGCAATACCCGCGAGGAAGTAAAGGAAATAGCAGGCAGGCTGGAAGCCACGCTCCGCGCCGCCGGACTGGGTTACCACTTCCCGCTTCTTTTCGGGGAAGACAGCAAAAAGATCTGGGCGCTCCGTAAAGCAGGTCTGGGCCTGCTCAGCAACCTGCCCGGCGACGAAAAAGCCGTACCGGTGATCGAGGATACCGCCGTGGCAGTAGAAGACCTGCCCGATTTTATCCGGGACTTCAACGATATTCTGAAACAATACAATCTCTACGCAGTACACTATGCGCACGCCGGCAGCGGAGAAATCCACCTGCGTCCTATCATCAACCTGAAAACGGAAGAAGGCAATTTGCTGTTCCGCAAAATTGCAGAAGAAATTGCCACCCTCGTTAAAAAATACCACGGCTCCCTCAGCGGGGAACATGGCGACGGCAGGTTGCGCGGAGAATTTATCAAACAGATGGTGGGCGATAAAAACTACGAACTGCTGCGCCAGATTAAATATACCTGGGATCCGGAAAATATTTTTAATCCCAACAAAATCGTCGACACACCATCGATGAACAGCATGTTGCGCTACGAGCCCGGACAAAAGGCGCCCAACATACAAACCATTTTTCATTTCCCGGAACAAACCATGTTGCAACATGCCGAACAATGCAACGGCTCGGGCGACTGCCGCAAAACACAACTCAGCGGCGGCACCATGTGTCCCAGCTATATGGCTACACGCAACGAAAAAGATACCACCCGTGCCAGGGCCAATATTCTTCGTGAATTCCTGACACACAGCAACAAGGAAAACCGCTTTGACCATAAAGAAATTTACGAGGTACTGGACCTCTGCCTGGCCTGCAAAGGCTGCAAATCAGAATGTCCTTCCAACGTGGATATGGCCAAACTGAAAATGGAATTCCTGCAGCACTACTACGACGCCAACGGCGTTCCGCTGAGGGCAAAAATGATCGGGAACTACTCCAAATTGTCGGCCCTGGCAGCCATTGCACCAGGTGTATACAATGCCATGATCAACAACTCCTTTACCGGTGGTATTATCCGTCAGTTCTCCGGCTTTGCCGCCAAACGCTCCTTGCCGGGACTGCACAACATCACCCTGAAAAAATGGTTCAGCCAAAAATGGCCCGGAGAAAAACAGGGGGCTGCCGGCGATAAAAAAGTATATCTTTTCTGCGACGAATTCACCAACTATAACGACACCAGCATTGGCATCAAAGCGGTAAAACTATTGCACCGCCTGGGTTACGACGTTCAAATGATCGAACATCCGGAAAGCGCCCGCGCTTATATGTCGAAAGGATTATTGCGTAAAGCACGCGAATTCGCGGAAAAGAATGTTCGTATATTCAGCAACGTTATTAATGAAAATGTTCCTTTACTCGGCATAGAACCGTCTGCTATCCTGAGTTTCCGCGATGAATATCCCGACCTGGTGCGGGAAGGTTTGCGTGCCCAGGCTAAAACGCTGGCCAAACATGTGTACCTGATAGATGAGTTCCTCGCCATGGAAGCAGACAAAGGTCATATCACCGCAGCACAGTTTACCAGCGACAAACAACATATTAAACTGCACGGACATTGCCAGCAAAAAGCCCTGTCATCAGCCCTGCATAGCAAAAAGATGCTGTCGCTCCCGCAGAACTACACCGTAGAGGTAATCCCTTCCGGCTGTTGCGGAATGGCGGGTTCGTTTGGCTATGAGAAGGAACACTACGACCTGAGCATGCAGATTGGCGAAATGGTGTTATTCCCGGCGGTACGCAATGCAGCTGAAGGCACTATCATAGCAGCTCCCGGCACCAGCTGCCGCCACCAGGTGAAAGACGGAACAGGCGTGAAAGCGCTGCATCCGGTGGAGGTACTGTACTTAGCTATTAGCCACTAGCTTTTAGCTTTTAGTAAATGCAGCGTATGTTGTCTTGCCCAGGATTTTTTCTTGCCCAGGATTAGACTGATTTTGATGATTAATAGGATTATATTTTACAGGATTTAAAAAGATTAGCGAAGATAAAAGCGGGTATTTGCTTTTGTCTTCGCTAATCTTTTTAAAATCATCAAAGAAAAAATCCTATTAATCATCAAAATCAGTCTAATCCTGGGCAAGAAAAAATCCGTTATACGCGTCCTGAGTAAACCTTCGTTTCATAATGAAACTTCACCATTCCCTGTTCCTGGTTTTTCTCAAACAGGTCCTCCAGTGCTTTCATCATGGAATCATACGAGGGGTGGCCTTTTTCGGGTACATAAGAAGAAGAGAGCAGTCGTCCCTTAAGGGCGGAAAAATCGAAGATCTGCGCATTTTGAAATGATTTTTCCTTCATGGTACCAGGCTGAAAAAATCCGGCTAACTGTGACGGCCCTACGTTTCTGTGCTGCATATCTTTATAGTCGATGGCATACTGATGCAGTAGCCTTTCGTAGCCTTTTTCGAAGGGAAGTTCTGCCTGCCGCACGTTCCACATCAACACCACATCCGTGTTTTTACGGCCTATGCGCCTGATTCTGCTGCGGTGGCAGCCTGATCAAACCAGTGGAAGGCGGTTCCTGCTACAATGAGGTCCACAGCTGCTGCGGGCAAAGTGGTATGTTCTGCGGATCCGGCCACGGCGGTAAAATTGGGATAGCGCTGCAGCAGTTGCTGCGCCATTTCCCTCATTTCCCTGTTAGGTTCCACGGCGTATACTTTGTTGCCGTTATCAAGAAAAGGTTGGGCAGAAATACCTGTACCGGCGCCGATATCGGCTACTACCCCATCGCGGGTTAAGCCTGTTTCGGCCGCCAGATAAGGAATAATGGCCACAGGATAATGTGGCCGGTATTTTACATAGTTATCTACCCTTGAGCTAAAGCGTTCCGTATTTTTCATCGTAATGAAGTTAGGGTTATTCTCCCAAACCTTTTGGTCTTTTATCTTCACTACCATGTGCCTCCAGGTCGGCCAGTTTCTTCTTACCATAAGCCATTTTGGTGATGAGCACATACAATACGGGAACGGTGAAGATACCCAGCAATGTGGCCGCCAGCATACCTCCAACTACGGTAAAGCCTATATTAACACGGGAAGCGGCGCCCGCCCCCTGCGCAAGGCATAAAGGCAATACGCCCAATATGAAGGCAAAGGAAGTCATGAGGATTGGACGCAAACGCAGCTTTACGGCTTCGAGGGTGGCATCGAGCAACGGCATGCCCCTGTCTACACGTTCTTTACAGAACTCAACGATCAGGATGGCATTTTTCGCGGCCAAACCGATCAGGGTGATCAACCCGATCTGTGAGTATACGCTGTTGGCCTGTTTAGTGAGCGACAAGGCCAATATGGACCCGAATAATGCAATGGGTACCGCCAGCAATACAGAGAACGGCACCGACCAGCTTTCGTATAAAGCAGTGAGCAACAGGAATACAAACAGGATAGACAAACCAAATATCAGCACACTACTGTTACCCGCTTCTATTTCCTGCAAGGATACATTGGCCCACTCGTAACCAAAGTTTTCAGGAAGCACTTTCGCGGCTACGTCTTTCAGCGCATTGATGGCATCACCACTGCTGTAACCTGTTTTACTGTCGCCATCAATTTCAACAGAGCGATACAGGTTAAAGTGGTTGATTACCGGCGCTCCCGCTGATTTCTTTGTGGTGATGAGCGCGCTGAGCGGCACCATCTGACCGGTATTATTCCTGACGTAATAGGTATTCAGGTTGTTGATGCTGGTGCGATACAGGGAATCGGCCTGTAATACCACGCGGAAGCTGCGGCTGAACTTTGTAAAGTCGTTGACATACAATCCGCCGAGAAAAGTCTGCAACGCACTGAACACATCGCTAACGGCTACACCGAGTTGTTTACATTTATCGCGGTCTACATCCACATTAAACTGCGGGGTATTGGCGCTGAAGAAAGCATATGCCCTGGCTATTTCCGGGCGTTGGTTGGCAGCCATCAGGAACTGTCCCATTACCTGCAGGAACTGGTTAATATCGGGATTACTGCGTTGCTCCAATATAAAGGAGAAACCACCCGAAGTACCCAACCCGCGCAGGGTGGGAGCAGGAATACAAATGATATTGGCGCCGATAATGTGGCTGGTGGCCATTTGTATGCGGCCCAGCACAGCGTTTATGTTGTCGCCGTGCTTATAGCGCTCATCCCAGGGTTTAAGACTCACGAAAAAGGTACCGGAGTTAGGTTTGGTGGCGTTGGCCACGAAGTTGATACCGGTAATACCGAAGAAGTGGATCACCGCGCTGTCTTTCGTGAGAATTTCACTGATCTGGGCCACCACTTCCTTTGTTCTTTCTGTGGAAGATGCTTCAGGCAATTCCAATGCGATAAAGAGGGCGCCCATGTCTTCCTGGGGTACAAAAGTAGTAGGGGTTTTCTTAAAGAGATAAAATGCTGCAACAAAGAGCACCCCCATGATAATCAATACTGCAGGCGTTTTTCGGATACAGAACATTACGCCTTTTCCATACCTGTTGGTAAAGCGGGTAAACCATTCATTGAATTTGAAAAATATTTTGTTGAGGCCATGGGATTTTTTTGTGAGATGCGCAGGCCTCAATAAGATAGCTGTTAATGCGGGCGTAAAAGTCAACGCGAGGAAAGCGGACAACAACACCGAAAATGCGATCGTTAACGCAAACTGCTGATAGAGGCGGCCGCTCACACCGGGAATAAACGCTACCGGCACAAACACCGCCGCGAGGATGAGGGCAATGGCAATTACCGGTCCCTGTACCTCCGACATGGCCTTGAAAGTAGCATCCCTGGGCGACATGAGGTCCGCATCGATATGGTGCTGCACCGCTTCCACCACCACAATAGCATCATCCACCACTATACCGATGGCCAGTACAAAGCCGAACAGGGTGAGCGTGTTGATAGAGAATCCCAGCAGCTGGAAGAATATAAACGTTCCGATAAGGGAAATGGGAATTACCAATATTGGAATCAGGGTAGCACGCCAGTTCTGCAGGAATACGAATACCACGATTACCACCAGGATCAATGCCTCCACGAATGTTTGTACCACTTCTTCGATGGAGATCTTCACAAAGGATGTAGTTTCAAATGGCACCAGCCAGTTCACATCTTCCGGAAAATTCTTTGCCATTTCCTTCATCTTGGCCATTACCCGGTCATTTACATTGAGAGCGTTGGCGCCGGGCGACAGGTAAATGGCCATACCGCTACCGGTTTTACCATCGGCTTTTGCTTCGATAGCGTAGGTAAAAGAGCCAAGGTTAATACGGGCTACATCTCTCAGGCGAACCAGGCTGCCATTTTTACTGGTAGCTATCACCACATTACCGAATTCTTCCGAAGTAGCCAACCTGCCTCTCACGCTCACGGTATATTCAAAAGCCTGTGAATGACTCATAGGAGGTGCGCCAACGCTACCGGCAGGCACCTGTTTATTTTGTTCCGTAATCGCTGCGGCGATATCACCGGCGGTCAAACCGAGAGCCGCCATCTTATCAGGGTTAAGCCATATACGCATACTATAATCCTGGGAGAAGGCGTTCACATCGCCCACGCCGACGATACGGGCTAATTCCGGTTTCAGGTAGATGTTGAGATAGTTATCAAGAAACTCCCGCGAGTGTTTTCCTTTGGGAGAATTCAGGGCTATTACCATCAACATATCATTGGACCTTTTTTTCACGGTAACGCCTACACGCCTTACCTCATCGGGCGTGCTGGGCAGCGCCAGGCTCACCCTGTTTTGCACGTCGAGCGTGGAGATATCCGGATTGGTGCCGAGGTTAAAGGTTACCGTAATACTCATGGAGCCGTCGTTGGCGCTAACGGACTGTATGTACATGGCTCCGGGTGTACCGTTTACCTGGTTTTCTATCGGCGTGGTAACGGTTTCTTCCACGGTAGTGGAGTTGGCGCCTACATAGCTGGCCCTTACATCGGTTACCGGTGGTGCAATATCCGGCAGCTGTGCGATGGGCAGGTTAAACATACAGATGAGCCCTACAATCACAATGATGATAGCAATTACGATGGTAGTATTCTTGCGCTCGATAAATGTTTTTGAGATCATACTGTGATGGTGATTTATTATTAGTGTTTTCCTGGCGCTGCTCCTGCTCCTGTTCCTGGTCCCGCAATGTTCACGGTGTCTCCAGGTTTTACGCGTTGTATACCTTCCACCACTATCCGGTCGCCGGCTTTCAGACCGTCATTCACGAGCTGCATGGTATCTGTAACGGCGCCCGGCACAATATCCCGGGATCCGATCACATTATCTTTACTGATGGTATATACGCTGGTTTCCGACAGGTTCTGGATAATTGCCTTGGCAGGAATGGCGAGCTGTGTGGCAGGCGTGCCGTACTGCATCACTACTACCACGCTCATACCTGATTTCAGCATGCCGTCCTTGTTCTGGAACACGAGCCGCACACGCACCGTACCTGTTTGGGCATCGACCATGTTATTGATGGTCAGCACCTTTCCTGCTTCTCCGTAGCGGGTGCCGTCTCCAAACTGTATCAGGAATTTTTCGTCACCCTGTCCTTTCTGGATACGCAGAAATTCCGGCAGGCGTGCCTGTGGAATATCCATGTCGGCGAACATGGGATGTTCGTTCACGATGGTATTGATGAGCGTTTGACCTGCATTAACGATATCTCCGACTTTGATTTGTACGATACCTATTTTACCGGTTACCGGGGCTTTCACCACGGCGTGGTTTACATCTGTCCCCGCCCTTGCTACAGAAGCTTTGGCGGCTGCCAGGTTAGCCTGGGAAGTCATCATGGCGGTGTAGGCCTGGTCTACCGTTTGTTTGGAGATGGCATCATGTTCCAGCAGCGACTTATATCTTTCATAATCACGTTGTTTCTGGGCAAGGTCGGCTTCCGCCTGTTGCTGGGAGGCGGCCACCTGTCCGTATGCGGCTGCAGCGCGGCTCCGGTCTATATCATACAGTGGCTGTCCTTTGGTTACATTGCTGCCATCGGGTACCCTGATAGCTTCCAGGTAGCCTGAAACATCCGGGCGGAGTTCCACTATATCATGGGCTTGTAAGGTAGCCGGAAATTTTTCTGACACGGTATAAACGGCGGGAACTACCTCTGCCGCTACCACCGTAGCTTTCATCTTCCCCATCATACCGGCCTGTTGCTGTTTTTTACTATTGCCACAGGCTACACAGAGTATCATTCCTGCCACGTAAAAGGTCCGCTTGTAATTTATTAGATACATATGAGAAATTAATTGCGAATTACGAATACAAAAAAGCTAACTGTTTACTTAATTTTGCCCATGGCTTTATCCAGGTCTGTTTTACTGATCAGGGTATTGAGCAGGGCCTGTACATAATTAACCTGCGCCTGTTGCAGATCATTTTCGGCAGAGGTTACATCCAGGCTGGAAGCCACTCCCTGTCCAAATTTGAGTACAATACGATCATATATTCCCTGGGTAAGTCCCATATTGGTTTTCTGTGTAACGAATTTTGATTTGTTATTAAGATAGTCGGTACTTGATTTAGCTACCTCTACTTTGATTTGCTGGGTCAGGTAGTCGAGGTCATTTTTTGACTTCTCCAGGGTGATCTGGTTTTCCCGGATCTGGTGCAGTCGCTCGGTGCCGGTAAAAATGGGCCAGCTAAGACTTAGTCCCAGTGCGGAGGCGCCGTAACCGGTTTTATAAAGGTCCCCGAATGTAGAAGCGAAATAGTTGAACCCATAATTCACATAGGCGTTGAGTGTAGGAAGATATCCCAGTTTCTTGCTTTTCAGGCTCAGCTCATTGAGGGCAATCTGGGTAGTCTGGATGCTGTATTCAATCCTGTCCTGCACCTGGTAATCGACCGTATCCGCAATAAACGCATCCAGGTTCAGGTCCTGTACGGTTTCGGTGAGGGTAAGCTTTGTTTCCTGGGGCATACCCATCTGGAATTTCAATAACTGCATCGTATATACGAGAACCCGGATCTGGGTTTCTATATCTGTGACGATATTATTATAGGACACCTGTATCCTGTCTACATCCACTCTTTCGGCCACTCCTACGTCATAGCGGGCTTTTGTATCGGACAGGGTTTTGCTGAGCTGGGTCATATTGGCTTTTGCCAGCCGGATATTTTCTTCGCTGGCCAGCACGGCGTAGTAGGCTTTGGTAATGGCTACTTTAGTGTCTATTTCTGTGCGTTTGTACGCCTTTTCCGACAACCCGCCATACACTTTCGACGCTTTTAATCCGAGGAAGTAGTCGCTGTTGAAGATGGCCTGGTCTACCTGGCCGGTAACGGAAGAATTCCATTTGGTACCAAACTGCACGGGGATTTTTACTCCGGAGGATGGGTTCGTGAGATCCGGAATAAGAGAAGTTTGCAGTTTAAGGTTATCTACCAGGCTGCCATTAACATTTACATGGGGCAGAAATTTGCCGGTGGCTTCCTTTATCTGTTCCTGCGAGAATTTTACATCCAGCCGGGCATTTACCACATCGTTCTGATGAGTGAGGCCGTATTGTATGCAATTGACCAGGTTATAGGCGTATTCGCCAGGCTTCGTTGTATCTGCCTGCCCGTAAGCTGCTGTTATTCCTGACAATAAAAGAAGGGTGATAAGGAAAAAACGACAATGCATACTTATTACTTTGAAAGTATATGATGATTGATAGATACTTAACAACAAACAGGTAAAAAGGTTGTGTTGATATACCGCGCTGTTTAACCGGCGGCCCCTGCACCACATGGCGAATAGTGATAACTGACAGCTAATCGCTATTTTCGTATCTTTCGGTAAAAGTTATTGTTAACTATGTCTATGTCCTTTATAAAAGAACCCAAACCTGTTCATCGTGAGTTTGAGCTGGAGCGACTGATACTTTTCAGTGATGCGGTTTTTGCCATTGCCATTACCTTGCTGATTATCGAAATCAAATTGCCGGTTCTTCCTGGAAAAATGCCTGCCAACGGATACTGGGAGTTACTACAACCTACTTTAATAGAGTTCCTGGCGTTTACAGCCAGTTTTATATTTATTGGAAATTTCTGGGTCCGGCATCTTCAGTTATGCCGCTTCCTTCAAAATTACGACGAAGGATTGATTCATCGTAATCTTTTCTTTTTATTTTTTATTGTGTCGTTCCCATTTTCCACGTCGGCGATTTTGCACACCAGCGCTCACTTTATGCTGCCTTTCTTCATTTATCTGTGTAACCTGACGGGTTGCCTGGCCGCTTTGTTCTGGATCAGCTACTATGTTTTTCAGAAAAAACCGAACCTGGCTGCTCCGGGGCATCATATGGAAAAGGAGTTGCTGTACCAGCGTTTCAAATATGGCTTCCTGACAGCTGCTACGGGCTTTACCTGCATTGCCATGACCTATTTCCTGTACCCGGAAAATACTGCGTACCAGCGTATCAGTTATATGATTATTCCGGCACTGGGCATATTTAATTACGTTCGTTTAAAGATAAAGAAGCGCAATACGCTCCGGCTGGTACATAAAGTGGAACCAAACAGCTGAAACTACAGCCTATGTTACAATTAGACAAAAGAGAGGCCCAGTTGCTGCATCGCGCCATTGCTACGTGGCAACAGGAGAAGCTTATCTCTGATGAGCAGGTTGAAAAGCTGCAGCAGAGCTATAAGGTGGTCAACACCGACTGGCAAACCATTACGCTGTATATATTTATTGCGGCCATTTCATGTGCATTGATGGCCTTTGGGTCGCTGGTGCTGGATGAGAAATGGATAGAAATTATCCGGAAGAAATTTTCACTGACCGACGGGGTGATTACGTTGTTATTTGCCGGCCTGACCATATTTCTCTGTTACGAGGGCTGGCGTCGCAATAAGCACCAGCCGGTATTTTCGTTTAACCGGGAGCTTTTCTGGCTGTTGCCCGTACTTAGTATAGGCGTCAGCGTAGTATATCTTGGTAAAAGTGTGGGCTACCTGGGAGGAAACTATGGCGCATTCTGGCTGCTGGCTACCGTCTGCTACGGCGTACTGGGCATTATGCTGCATTCGCGGCTGTTGTGGGTGGCCACCCTGCTGTGCCTGATACCGGCTTATGTAAAGCTCAGCTATTACCTGGCCGGCGACGCTTCTTTTTTCCTGGGCATGAACCTTCCCTGCCGTATGGCGCTGCTGGGCGCCTTGCTGGTATTGGCAGCCTGGGTATTGCGGCGGCTCCGGGTATATGCTCCCATCAAGGATATCACCTGGACCGGGGGCTGGCTGTTGTTTCTTCTTTCCGGCTGGTTGATCTCTATCTTCGGCAACTGTGGAACCTGGGATGAATGGCAGCAGCTAAGGCAGGTACATTTACTGCAATGGGTAGTCATTTACACCCTGCAATGCGCAGGGGTATTAGTACTGGGACTCCGGATAAAAGATAATTTTCTCCGCGACCTCGGCGTAATTTTTATTTTACTGGACCTGTATACCCGCTACTTCGAATATTTGTGGGACCATACCAACAAAGGATTATTCTTCGGCATACTGGCCATTTCCTTCTGGTGGGTGGGTCGTTTGATAGAGCGGCGGGTGAAGCGGGGGTGAACGCCTTCGGCGTTTGTCTTAGGGCAGGATTTAAATGATTAAAATGATTGTACTGATTTTAGCTTTTTCTTATCTATGCCTTTCTCCTGCTGGCGAATGGTTTGAGAGGAGCAGCAGGCTTCTCTCAAAAAAAGAAACAAAATCAGTACAATCATTTTAATCATTTAAATCCTGCCCTAAGACAGGCGCCGAAGGCGCCCTCACGCCGGTACCACTTCCTTCACTTCCATGCCGTATCTACCGGTATCGCGTACACTCCAATCGTAGTTGCCCGTAATCCAGGAACGCAATACGGATACATACCGCAGCAGTTCATAGTCTGTTTCGTTGCCGGTGAGCGGCAGTAATTTTTCCAGTGTGGCAAAAATGGCCACTTCTTCGTTATGCATGCGGGTAGCTTCCTGAATGGCTTCCTGCAGCGTGAGTTGCTGGTGATGTTTGAGCACCAGTACCAGGTTGTGTACATCTCCCTGCCGGGCTTCCTTGGTACAGGAAAAGAGGTCGTTGGCCCAGCATACAATATTATTACAGGCCTCTATCATGCGTTGCAGCAGCGCATGCTCCGCCACGGAACGGGAAAGGTAGATCTTTTCGATGATCTCAATGGCTTCTATATCAGCCAGCAGAGCGCCTGTAAAGGGGCGCATACGTACATAATCGGCCACGGTTGGCACAATACCTGCTTCCCTGTTTTCTGCCTCCCAGATACAGGAAGTAAAATAATCATCCATACTGCGGATGAAGCGCAAACGCCAGGCCGGGCTGCCAATAGCGCGCATACGGTCCCAGATACTGCACAGGGCTGCGGCCAGCGGCCCGCCATTTTCCATCGTTACTTCGCGGTTGTGCTGGAGGATGTCCATCAAACCAGCCATGATGCTTTTCAGATAGTCTGCTTTACGACCAGCTGTTGCCTCATCGCATTGGTCGTCTAAAATAAACAGCCAGGTGTTAAAGTCGGCAATGATGCAGAGTTCATGCAGGGCCGCATCCGGGAAAGCGCGGGCTGCCAGCCATGCAAAACGCGCTTTGTCGAAACGCTGCCATGCTTTTTCAGTAGTCAGCAGGCGATAGGATTTTACCCAGGATCTGATATGGAGCTGGGCTTCATCTGCATGTTGATTAATTCCAGAAGGGAAGGGATACCTGATAACAGGCAATTGAATGGTTGTCATGTCCTTTGGGTTTAATAGTTAAATATTGAGGGCAGTAAATAGCATAGGTGTACCAGGCTTGTCCTGGCAGGAGACTAATTGGCACAAGAAATCAGGGCCGCACAAAGCGGTGAAAGCAAAAAGGTGCTGTAGATTTTATTTCATTAATACAACCAGGTTATCGGTCAACTGGCATAGCTAAACAAAAAAGTTACCGACCGGTGGCGCCGGCATTGACAGTTATATATTGCAATACCAATGGTAAGGCACGATGAAACCATATGGTATAGGCAGCTGGCTCCTCCTTCATTAATTCATTGATACGGGCGGCAGACAGGTAATGATAATCACATACTTCAGAAGGATTAGGGTGAATGTTACCATTATAGGTACCCAGCAACACGTGGTCAAACTCATGCTCGGTTAACCCATTGTCAAATTCTGCCCGGTAAGTGAACGTAAAAATTTCCTGTAGTTCGCAGTCAAATCCCATTTCCTCCTGCAACCTGCGATGTGCCGCGGCGGCAATGGTTTCACCGGGAAACGGATGACTGCAACAGGCGTTTGTCCATAAACCGGCGGAATGATATTTTTCCAGGGCCCGGCGCTGTAATAGCATTTCACCTGCATCATTAATGACAAACACGGAAAAAGCGCGATGGAGTAAGCCTTTATGATGAGCTTCCATCTTCTCCATGGTACCAATGGCTTCGTCTTGTTCGTTCACTAAAATTACGTCTGGTGATTTCATAGTGTGACAAAGATATTTTAATTAACCTTTCAGCGGAAAAAAATAGGATAAACCACCAAAAAAGAACGCTTTACACAGGCAAATATTGGTTGAATGGTTAACTACAATTACTTTAACGGTTATAACACTAAATATATATAAATTTCCGGACTTTTGCATTAGAACAACAACAATTATGGCAGAAGACTTACATATCATTGAGGGCGATAAAACCGCACAATACACTGCGCTGATCCCGCAGATAAAGGCATTGCTGGAAGGAGAACCGGACCTGGTAGCTAACCTGGCCAATGTAGCGGCTGCGCTTAAAGAGCAGTTCGGATGGTTTTGGGTTGGATTTTATCTTGTAAAGGGAGATGAACTGGTACTGGGACCATTCCAGGGACCTGTGGCGTGTACCCGTATCCGTAAGAACAGGGGGGTTTGCGGCAGTAGCTGGGCACAGGCAGCCACGCTGATTGTTCCTGACGTCGAAGCCTTTCCGGGGCATATTGCCTGCAGCAGTCTTTCCAGGTCGGAGATCGTAGTGCCGCTGATCCGGGACAATGAAGTAAAAGCAGTACTGGATGTAGACAGTGAACAGCTCTCCCATTTCGACGCCACAGATCAGCAGTACCTGGAAGAAATTGTGGCACTGATTATGTTGTAAGACAGCGATTTTTTGTGTCCTTGATTTATTGGAGAACCATATGCTATTTTTCAAAAGACGAAATACGGAAACATCGCCACCGGCAGACCTGCTGGCATTCATGGGAACAGATATACATTCGCATCTGCTTCCGGGTATCGATGATGGCGTACCCGATGTGGGTACTTCGGTACAGTTTATAGAACAACTGCAACAGATGGGGATCAGAAAGATCATCACCACGCCGCATGTAATGATGGACCGCTATCCCAATTCGGCAGATACGATGGCTGCACCATATAATAGTGTAGTTACCGCGGTGGTGCAGAAAAATATCCCGGTATCGTTTCATCATGCCGCAGAATATTACCTCGATGAACAATTTATTCCCCTGTTACAGCAGCCGTTGTTAACGCTGACGGGTAAAATGGTTTTGGTGGAGATTTCTTTTATGTCGCCGCCACCGCAGTTACCTCAGTGGTTGTTTGACATACAGGCAGCGGGTTACCTTCCCGTGCTGGCGCATCCTGAACGCTATTCCTATTATCATAAGGATATGCAGCAATATGAACGGTTAAAGCAACAGGGCTGTACCTTGCAGGTTAACCTGTTATCGCTTACGGGGTATTATGGCAAACATATTCAGCAGGCGGCCGAAAAACTGATGGCAGCCGGCCTGATAGAGCTGATCGGTACTGATCTGCATCACGAAAAGCACCTTAAAGCCATCGCTGGTATTGCGCAACATAAAAAGTTAAGACGGACCCTGGATACTTATGGGTTCAGGAATAATACCCTCTGATTTATCGCAGCAGCGTTACCACGCCCGTTTGTTTACGCGCCTGTTGTTGACTATCAGTGTAGGTGAGCACCCACACGTAAGTGGCAACAGCCTGCTGTTTCCCCTGTAATTCCCCGTTCCAGGCGCCTTCCGGATTGGTGGTACTGAATACCAGCTGTCCCCAGCGACTGAATACTTCGAACCGGAAATCATGGACATCGTCGTGTAATTTAACACGGAAAAGATCGTTTAGCCCATCGCCATTGGGCGAAAAGGCGGTAGGTACAAATACCGCGCATTCCCGGTCATTTTTGATGACTTCGGCCCTGCCATCTACCCGGCAGTTATTTTTGTCTTTTACCTGGTAGTAATAGAACCCGGCACTGAGGCGGCTCAGCACATTATCTGCCTGCCATTCGTTTGTTTCCAGGCGATAGGCGTATGGCTGCGTCCCCCCGGAAACATTCAGTGCAATCTTGCCATCGATGGTACTGCTGCAACTGGTGCCGGTGGTATTAACATCTGCAATCTGCAATCGCATGGGTTCCCTCAGTTGTATGTTATCTTTCCGATCTACGCAGCTATGTTCATCCTGTACTTTTACCCGGTAGTTGCCGGGTCTTAATTCTTTAAATACCGGGTTGTAACTGGCATGCTGGTCGTCGTTCAGGTAATAGCGGTAAGGAGGTATCCCTCCGGTTGCCTTGATCACTATCTGGTTTTTATTTTCCCCGTTACAATCAGATATAATGGTACTGACTTCGCTTTTCAGATCAGTATCGAGGATAGTGGCGCTGGCGGTGGCGGTTGTTCCATTGGCGGCCGTAACGGTTAACCAGTAGGTTCCTTTGGCAAGATTGGCAATACTGCTGCTGGTTTCGCCCCCTGGTTTCCACAGGTAGGTACATGATTGTGCAATACCGGTTATAGCGGCTGAAATACGGCCGTTACTAACGCCCACGCACGTATGTTCTATATTGAAACTGATTTGAGGCACCTCCCGGATCGTTGCCGATAAATTATCGATCAGCAGGGACGAGCTGTAAATACTTTTATCACATGTTCCGGAAACATATGCCATCAGTATAATGTACCTGAAGTTCCGGGATGTTTTGAATACTGCATCATATCTTTTCCAGTCGGTATGATAGAACTTGCCGGACTTCCACAACAGCTCGGCCATATCTGTTCCGGAGTCACTTCCATAAACAGCCAGCTCTCCATAGCATGCCCTGAAAATATATAACGGCGCATAGGCCAGGTCAAAAGAAAAGATGTAAGTGTGCTGTCCTTTTAAAAATACTTCCTGCGAAATACCCTCCGGTATGGTGTCTGCGCTGTGCAGGCCCGCATAGGTAGCACCCTGCGAAGCGGGCATATCAATACCCAGCACGCCGGGCTGTATGTCGGGGGTATTAAAAGCAATGTTCCATGAAGGAGGGGCTTTAGTTTGCCCTCTCACTCCTTCCAGCGAGGGATTCCTGACGACAATATCCTGCGCAGATAACTGCTGCAGTGACATCAGGAAAATAAAAAGAAGGACACATACCCACTCTTTTAACCGTAACAGATATAGTAAAAATGTAGGTACATAACTCCTCCTGCGCATAAAATACAATGCAGAAGATATGGTCATCATAGGATATTCACATTTCAAGAAAACAAGGTATTCTCTGGTTACCCTGCTATGCACGTTCCGAACGTTACAACGTTTACACGCCAAGCCAGGTCAGCAAAACATTCCACAAATATAAATTATTTATATGTATAGATGATATGGTTATTTTAGTAAATAATTTAAGTATCCAAAAAGCTGCTAAAGAAAAGAATTAAAAAATGTTCATTGAGTTTAATAATCGGTTACTAAAAGGTTCATTAGGTTCATTACATTCATTAGGTTCATAAGGTTCATCTCATATTCATATATTCGGGATAACGGCTGGTTGCCGTAAAATATTATTCCATTTTGTAAATGTAACAAGGAATTCAATATAACAATTGAAAAAAAATTTTGGCTGATAAAAGGTAAGGGTATTAATATGCGGCTGGCAGTTAGGCTACCAGCGTAAGCGGAGGCACAACGGTGCCTTGTTTTACAACAGCGTTTCTTTGGATAATGGCTCCCGGCCCTATCACCACACCTTTTTCAATAATAGCTCCGCCACCGATATAAGCATTGGGGGAGATATGAACAAAATCACCAATCACCGCATCATGATCAATCACGGCGCCTGCGTTAATGATCACATGATTCCCGATGCGGCTGTTAGCCTGCACCACGGCGTTTGCCAGCACTACGGTTCCATTTCCTATTATGGCGTCAGCAGCCACATAGGCTGTGGTATGCGACAATACGGTAAAGGAATGTGTTACCTTCCCGGCAATCATCTCCCGTACACTATTATTTCCAATACCCAATATCAACGGCAATTCCGGAAAAAGCAACGGATCGTAAGAACGGATCACCCTGTTATTTCGCTGGCCATGATGCAGCGTGTCATCGGAAAACATTACTGGAATATCTGCACCGGCCAATGCACCAAGATCTGCCAGCACATTGGCATGCCCTCCGGCGCCGTAAATAAGAAATGACATGGACATTATGCGGCTATTTTATGCATTAACTGCGGTTTAAAAATTACGTATATCAGTATCAGTGGTACACATACCAGCCCGATATTTAACGGCAAACTGTGCTGGTTACCCACCACAAATACATCGATAACTCCCTGTACAAAGGCATATAAAGAGGCTACCATCAAATGTGGCACCTTTCTCTCATTGGCCATTATCTGGTAAAAATGCAAACGATGCGCTTTAAAAATATTTTGTTTCAACGATAACCGATGGAGGATGGTCAGTACGGCATCCACCCCATACACCGACAATAACAGCAGGTACTTCCATTCACCTGTAAACAAAATAAGTTTCAGCAATAAAGTAACGATCCAGAAAGCGATGGTAACGCTTCCCACATCCCCGGCAAAACAGGCCGCCTTTTTACGGAAATTATAAAACAGGAAAACAACGCAGGCCAGCACCGGCAGCCAGATCATGTCTTCATTGATAAAAGGGACTCGTTCCATATTTACGTACTGCAGTGCACATAAGGTAACAAGGCTGTATAAACCGGTGATGCCATTGATCCCATCCATAAAGTTGTAGGCGTTAATAATACCTATCACCAATATGTAAAAGGCGGCAATGACATAAACAGGCAGGGTGGTAAAAACGGCCAGGTAATAAAACATCAGCGATACAGCGGCTATATGAAACAGCAACCTCACTTTATTGGGCAGCGAATAAATATCATCGAGGAAACTGATGGTACCGATAATAATAACGCCTATCGCAGGAATACCAAATGCCTGGAAATCCAGGCACAAAGCAACCAAAGCGGCTATTACAAATACGATACCGCCTCCCCTGATGGTAATACTGGTATGAGAGCTCCGCTCATTGGGTTTATCAATGATATTATAATGAGCGGCCAGTTTAAAATAAATGTTGATCAGCAAAAAAAATGCTGCTGTCAATGCCAGGTACATCATACTATAAATCGTATTTTCTCGGTAACAACCGATGGCTTCCAGTTAAGTGTTTCCTTTGCTTTAACGTCACTGAACGTTAATGTTGTCGTTATTTTTTTGAGTTTACTGCTGTTCACCGGGAATTTATCACCCAGCAAATCGCCTGTGAGGGCCAGCAGTTTAGCCACAGCAAAAGGGATCCGGAAGGGATCCTTTTTGCCCATTCCCCGGGCAATATAATGTTCCAGCTCCCGGAAACTGGGATGATTGCCATCCGTTAAATTATAGGTTCCCCCGGTTTCTGCGGCTGCGGGTATTATACCTGCAATATCCTTTGCCCACACGATACTTTTCTTCGCATTACCGTTGCCGATGCCTAAATATTTCCCGCTTTTAATACCTTTGATCATTGCCCGGAGATTTCCCGGCGGATTGTTACCGGCGATCAGCGGCAAACGCAGGATACTCAGTTTAACGTTATGTTTCCGGCACCAATCTTCCAGGTATTGTTCCGCCATGATCTTACTCCTGGCATATGGCGTGTCGCCCGCCAGCGGGTGATCTTCGGCGATCAGTACTCCCTCCTCTTTTCCATATACAGCTACCGTACTTATAAAAACGAATGCCTCCGGAAGTGCTGCCGCTTTTTCCAGCGACTGGCAAAGATTCACCGTACCCTGAAAATTTACTTTAAAGAACTCTTCTTTTTCTGCTGCATTGCCGGGAATGCTATGCGCTTTACCCGCGCAATGAATCACATACTTTACGGCCGGCAGGTTGATGATGATCCCGCTGCCCAGGTCCGCTGCTATATGCCGCCCTCCCAAAACAGGTGATTGCCTTCCCAGCGTCACAAAATGGTACCTGCCATCGAGGATGTCCATAATTTCTCCACCCAGGAAGCCAGAGGCGCCGGTTAACAAAATATCAATTTTCACTTGTTGTCATTTTTAAATACTTGTCGAGGATGATCTCCCTGGTATATTTTGTAACGGCCAATGATCTCGCCTTCTCTCCTTTATCCTTGAGATACAGCACATCTTCCGGAGACAGGTTATTAAAAAACTCCAGCAGGCTGCGGGTATCTTTCAGATCATAACACCAGCCAACATCATGCTCATCGATCATCCGGGCAATTTCACTTTCCCGGTCACCGATAAAGAGAATAGGTTTTCCTGCTGCCAGGATATTATAGGATTTTGAAGGCACGCCTAAACCTGCCATCCCTTCCTGCAGCGAAACAATACCTACATCTCCGGCATTTAAAAATTCCCGTTGCTGATTACGGGAAAAGGAATCCAGCATAGATACATTTCTCAGGTGATGCACGGCTACAAAATCCTTCATTTCCTGTTTCACAGCTCCTTCCCCGATAAACATAAAATGCACCAGCGGATTCCGGATCTGTTTTATAACATTGCACAGCTCCATCAGTCCCTGTACACGTCCCAGGTTACCGGCAAACTGGAAAACAATTTTATCCGTTACTCCCAGTTGTTGTACAATCCTGTTTTCATTTTTACCCATAGGGAAGATACCGGTGGTATCCGCCCAGTTTTCCACCACGTATATGGCAGGTTTCTTCCGGTAACTGCTTAACTTTTTCTCAAAAACCTCCTTCATATCCCTTCCCAGCACAAACAGCACCGACATTTTGCTATAAGCCTTGTTGAAAATCCATTTTAAAATTTTGTAGCCTAAGCTGCCGGAGCTCATGAGTCTTGCTGCTACCAGGTTCTCCGGGAACACATCATGTACGATCGTAAAACATTTCAGCCCCTTTAAGCGGCTGATCAGTGATACCAGCAACACAATGGGAGCAGGATTGGTTACAATCAGCACCCGGTCGCCCTTCCGGGATTTTGCCAGCAGTTTAAAAGACAGCTGAACGCTTAGCAACAGCATTCGGAGCGAGCGTTGCAGCAGCTTGTCCTTATTTAACGGCAATGCCTTCACCCGATGGATCGTTACGCTTTCATTGGCGAAAGCAGCATTGGATACTATGTTTGACTTCTGATAGGAAGAAGGTCCGCATATGACATGTACGTCAGCATTCTGTGCGATGTGCGCGCTGACTTCCGTCATGATGTAAGCGGTTGACGTTTCTTCCGGAAAGAATAATTCCGTTACAATCCACAATTTGTTCTCCATAATTATTCATAGTTTTTCCAAACTGTTCTTTTTACGTAATCAGTATAGGAAATAATAATCCTTACCACTTTATCTGCTACATTGGGCATACTGTAATCGGCTACCTCCCTGAAGTTGCGGGTATCTTTCTGCTGGTATTGCAACTGAGTTAATCCCTGTAATATTCTTTCCGGGTTCAGGCCCACCATCATTACCGATGCTTCCTCCATGGCTTCCGGGCGCTCATGCGCCTCCCTGATATTCAGTGCCGGGAAATTAAGTATGGATGACTCCTCTGAAATGGTACCGCTATCGGATAATACTGCTTTCGCCTGCATCTGCAATGCGATATAATCGCTCAACCCATAGGGCTTCATCAGCTTTACCAGCGGATCAAACGTCACACCTTTAGCCTCAATCATTTTACGCGTACGGGGATGTGCACTCACAATCACCGGGAGCCCGTATACCGCAGCGATCTGGTTCAGTGATTTTACCAGGTTATCGAAATTTCTTTCGGAGTTTATATTTTCTTCGCGGTGCGCTGATACCACGAAATATTGCTGCGGTTTCAGTTGCAGCTCTTCTAACACTGCCGATTGCTTCACTTTTGGCAGGTAGTGATGCAGCACCTCATACATAGGGCTGCCTGTTTTTATAATCCTGTCCGCCGGCAATCCTTCGCGTAACAGGTATTCCCTTGCGATATCTGAATAGGTCAGGTTAATATCAGCGGTATGGTCAACTATTTTCCGGTTGGTTTCTTCGGGCACCCGTTGGTCAAAACAACGGTTCCCTGCTTCCATATGGAAGATGGGGATCTTTCTTTTTTTGGCCGGTATCGCACACAAACAGCTATTGGTGTCGCCCAGTACCAGGAAAGCATCCGGTTGTATGGCTTCCAGCAGCGGATCAATCTTTATCAGGATCTGACCGATGGTTTCTGTGGCCGTTTTGCCGGCAGCCTCCAGGAAATGATCCGGTTTGCGTAAACCCAGGTCTTCAAAAAAGATCTGGTTCAGCTCATAATCGTAATTTTGCCCGGTATGCACCAGTACATGCTCTATCGCTTCCGACTCATCCAGTTTAGCCAGTACCCTTGATAATCTTATGATTTCCGGTCTTGTGCCCACTACTGTCAGCACCTTTAATTTCTTTACAGCTGTACTCATGATTAGTATTGTTAAAAAAGCTTCTTAAACAGTTTCAAAGTAGGTGTCGGGGTCCTGCGGATCGAAAAATTCATTAATCCAGAATACGGTGTATAATTCCTCTTCTCCTATATTTTTGATATTGTGGGTGTACCAAACCGGCATATCCACATAAGACGGTTCATTACCATCCAGTTCAAAATTTAATACCTCAGATGTATTATATTTTCTTAATTGGATCAGGGCTTTACCTTTAATTACCAGGAACCTTTCGATTTTTCTCGTATGAAAGTGATTTCCGCGGGTAATACCGGCATGGGTAGTAGAAAAAGATACCTGCCCGCCTACCTGCAATTTAACCATCTCTACAAATACGCCCCTGTTATCTGCATGTTGTTTCAGTTTAAAAGGGAAATAGCTTTTATGATCGATATAACTCCTGAAAGTATTAAACAGGTGAATGCTGAACTTATCCGGCAGTGCAGGAATGATCCCCTGCTCCAGGTAAAGTTCTTTGAAGGCAGTTAGTTTCGACAGGATCTCCGAAACATACAATTCCGCGGTAGGCGTAATGGGGAAGTCCTGCTGATTGTTACCGGTCCGGATAGCGTCGATCACCAGGGTGGCCAGTTCATCTACATGGATCAGCTTCAGAAAGCCATCCTGGTCAATTTTAGGCGTTTGACCATTACAGAGTTGATGGCAGAAAGTAGCCACTACCGAATTGTAGAATGGTTTACCGAAAGGTCCGAACACATTCGGGATGACCATACCGGTAAAATTCGCGCCGTGGTCTGCCGCCCATTTCAGCAGCAATTCGCGGCCACCTTTCTTGGATTTACCATAAAGATTATCCCGCTCCTCCTGTGTAGAAGAAGAGAAGATAACATGCGGATGATTCCCTGCTTTGGACAGCGCATTTACCAGTTGTTGTACCAGCCCAAGATTGGTATCATGGATGAGCTGCGGATCGGGATCACGGTTCATAGCCGCAAGATGTACAATTACATCGCATTGTTTCACCCAGTCCGTTAACTGCGCTTCCGAGTCAAAATAAGACCTGCTGAAAGGGATCAGGGTAAACTCCTCGCTCAGCAAACTTATGCTGTTAAACAGGTAAGATCCTACAAAGCCGTTCTGGCCGGTAATTCCAATTTTTTTCATTTTATATTTTGTTCCAGTCTAACCATAATCCAGCATCAAAAGACCAGCGGTCTTCTCCTGATTGCTGCAAATCCAGGTCTGAGTATACCATTAAAACAGACCCCGGCTCCAATGCTTTGATGCCATTGGCATATCCCGGAGGGATACTCAGCACAGCCGGCTCCTCTTCCTTCAATATAACATATTCCGCCTTCAGATCCGCCCTGGGCTGATCCCAGTTGTCGATGGCTACCCACGCGAGTGCAAACTTTCCTTTGGGCACATAGAAGTATTTCTGTTCTACTTTGTGTCCCTGCCAGGCGCGTACCACACTCACATCCGGATGCACGATCTGGTAGAAGCGTTTCACACCGGGGAATGTAAACTCGTTGACAAACCCCAGTGTTCCTCTTGTATCTGTAAAAGAGCCGCCTTTTATTAGTTTTACTGACTCCATTAATTCTTCAGTTGCTCTTGAACATAGTCCAGCTTGAGTAATAACGTTTCCAGTTCCTGGTCGCTCAGGCGGTAGGTATTATGAGAATGATAGTCCTGTGCTTCTGCTATTTTACTGTCTCCTTCGGAGAAATATTTCGCGTAGTTCAGATCCCTGTCGTCCGCCGCAATACGGTAGTAATCGCCCAGATCTTCTGCCTTACCAAACTCTTCGCGCGTGAGCAGTGTTTCATAGAGTTTCTCTCCGTGGCGGGTGCCTATTATTTTAATTTCGTTCTTCGCGTTGAAGATCTTGCAGAGCGTTTCGGCCACCTGCCTGATAGTAGCAGCGGGCGCCTTTTGTACAAAGATATCACCCGGATTGGCATTTTCATATGCAAATAACACCAGTTCTACCGCGTTATCAAGCGACATCATAAAGCGGGTCATTTCCGGATCGGTGATAGTGAGCGGTTTACCTGCCTTGATCTGGGAAATGAACAGCGGAATAACGGAGCCTCTGCTCGCCATTACGTTACCATAGCGGGTGCAGGTGATCAGCGGATCGGTGCGTAAACGGGCTTTCGAAATCGCCACTTTTTCCATCATTGCTTTTGAAATACCCATGGCATTGATCGGATATACGGCCTTATCGGTGCCGAGGCAAATGATTTTATTTACTTTGTTTTTGATGGCGGCTTCCAATACATTTTCTGTTCCCTGCACATTGGTTCTTACGGCCTCCATAGGATAAAATTCGCAGGAAGGCACCTGTTTCAGCGCAGCGGCATGAAATACATAGTCTACACCTTCCATAGCGCTGTCGATACTGCGGAAATCACGTACATCCCCCATATAGAACTTTACTTTTTCGCTGCGGAGCAGGTTGCGCATATCATCCTGCTTTTTTTCATCGCGGCTGAAGATGCGGATTTCCCTGATATCGGTATGTAAAAAACGATTCAGTACTGCGTTACCAAAAGATCCGGTACCACCGGTTATCAATAAAGATTTACCTTCAAACATAATTATTTCAATTTTAATAAAACGTCAACGATTCTTTCTGCAGTTTTTCCATCCCATAATGGCGGGATGCCTCCCTTTTTCCAGTTACCCGAAAACAGTTTTTCAAAAGCGGGAGGAATTGCTGCAGGACTTACACCCAGTAATTCATTTGTTCCGATCTCGCAGGTCTCCGGTCTTTCTGTATTGGCACGCAATGTCATACATGGTATATGCATTACCGTAGTTTCTTCAGTAATACCACCCGAGTCCGTAATAACCGCCCTGGCATGTTGCACGAGGTAGTTAAATTCCAGGTATCCGAGCGGCTCAATCATGTGCAGGTTGGGCGCTTCAATACCGATATTGGCCAGCATTTTTGCCGTGCGCGGGTGCACGGGAAATATCAGCGGAAGTCCTTTTGAGGAGGTGATGATACCATCCATCAGGAGCTTTAGATTCTGTTCCTGGTCCACGTTTCCGGGGCGGTGCAGCGTCATTACAATGTAGCCGCCCTTTTTCAGACCGAGTGTATCCCAGATCTCCGGTTGTTTGAAATTGGGCTGCTGCGTGAGCAGGGTATCGATCATGGTGTTCCCTACCAGGAAAAGCCTTTCTTCTGTTACACCGGATTTCCGGAGATTTTCATTGGCGGTTTCCGTGGTGGTGAAAAAATAATCAGTGATGGCGTCTGTGAGCAAACGGTTTATTTCTTCGGGCATGGTCCAGTCTCCGCTGCGGATACCGGCTTCCACGTGTGCCACCTTAATATTGTTCAGTTTTTTTGCTGCCAGGGCGCAGGCGATGGAAGAGGTAACGTCGCCTACCACCAGTACCAGGTCGGGGCGGTTATCCATCAGTACTTTTTCATATCGTACCATGATCGCCGCCGTTTGTTCGGCTTGTGTGCCCCCCCCGGCTTCCAGGTTGATATCCGGTTCAGGAATGCCCAGCTGTTCAAAAAAGTCGGCGCTCATTTTTTTATCGTAGTGCTGACCAGTGTGGATCAGCCGGTAGCGAATCCCTTCTTCCTTTCTTTTCTTTATAGCATCGATGATGGGCGCTATCTTCATAAAGTTTGGTCTGGCCCCGGCTATAATATCTATCAACATAACTTAACTTTTATATTGTTTAAAATCCTGCATGATATTTTCTATTTCCTCCGGACGGAGTGTGGACTGAAAATGACTGATATTCCTTTTAAGCGCATCCTCCGGCATATCCCACCATTTCAACGCTTCCATCCGGCTGATCACTTCTTCCGAAAATCTGTATTTAATAATCTTCGCAGGCACTCCCCCTACTATGGCATATGGCGGAACATCTTTGGTTACAACAGAATGAGCGGCGATGATCGCTCCATTCCCGATAGTTACCCCTCCCATCACAGAAGAATTCAATCCTATCCACACATCATTCCCGATGGTCACAGGCGCAGGTGTATCATCAAATTTATCTTCCGCAATCCAGGTATGCCCGGTACCGTTTTTCACTGCGAAAAACAAGGGGGAAGTAGACATAAAATCCGTTGGATGCGTACCTATTCCGATCACGATATTCTTTGAAAAGGAACAGTACTTACCGATCGCAGCGTTATTGATATTGGTGTTGTAGCCAATATATGAATACTTATCAATGGTGCTTTTTCTTATTACTACAGACCTTTGTATGCGGCATTTTTCAGAAATAACAGTTGCTTTATCATAAAATACAAAGAAGGACAGATGGCGGTTTTTCCACCATTCTTTCAGGTGCTTTATGCTAAAATGATGAATGAGCAGTTCAAGCATGCTTCTTCTTTTTCAGAGCATATTCTACTGCTCCCATGATCGAATCCGCCATTTGTTCCGGTGTTCTGTTATTCTTATAATGTTCCCTTGCACTTTTACCCATGCGGATCACCTCTTCCTTGTTGTCAATGATCCATGACATTTGTGCGGTAAGCTCCGCGGTGCCGCCTTCATAGATAATCCCATTTTCCATGTTGGTGATGTTCAGCACTTCTCCACCAGTGATCGCATTTTTCTCTGTTACGAAAATAGTGGCATACCCCATACTGGTCAGCACCGACAAGCCCGCCTGGTTAGGGGAGATACAAGCCAATGCTTTGGTGTAATATGTTTTGAGGATTTCGCTGTCGTAGATAGCGCCATGCAGGAAAACTTTGTCTTCCAGACCCTGCTCCTGCACCCATTTTTCAATGGCCGGGCGTTCCGGACCATCACCGATGATATTCAACACCGGCAGTTGCGCCCGGGGAATATCGATATTATTATAGGCTTCCAGCAGGATATTGATTCCTTTCTCTTTATACAACGTTCCTACAAACAGGAAGGTATTTCTTTCCGCCACCTGGCCATTGACCGGGCTTACATAAGTAGTGTTGTTGGCAACAAAAATTTTATCGGCGCTAAAGCCTGCCTGTACAAATTTTGTTTTGGGGTAGTCGCTGTAGAAGATCAAAGATTCAGCGCGTTTACCAAAGAAATTTCTTACAAAATCCCATTGCTTTTTATCATCGAATTTATTGCTGTAGGAAGCTGATACGCCTATTCCCCAGAAAGACATACTGTATTTCCTCCACGGATTCAGCATCAGGGCCATCAGCCGCAACCAGCGCAGTTCATACAAACCGATTACCGCATCGTACTGCGCGCACAATTTGTGCAACGAGTCCTTATGAAAGAAAAATGGTCCTACCTGCTTACCGGGGGTGAACACGGTTTTATACGGATATTTTTTGTTCAAAAATTTGGGGTCTGTATAGGCTACCGTTAAGTCATACTTCTCATTGATAATTTCAAATATTTTTTCCCGGTAAGGCCATACTTTGTTATACACAATCAACAGTTTCATCTCTTTTATTTTAATAAGGGTTATCTTTTTAATGTTTTAAGTATCTGATCGCTGTACATCATCACCAGGCTATCGTGCCGCTGTACAAAACTTTCCAGGCTGGAAGCTTCTCTCAACATCTGCGGCTGTTTCTGCTTATAGTAATAAACTTCTCCGTCCCAGAATACTACGCCTGCCGGCCTGTTGCCATTTACTTCCGCGCCCATGATCTTTTTAACATAGGCGGAAAAGGCTTCCATAGGCACCAGTGTCATAAACGAAGGACCTTTACCCTGCCAGCGCGGCCATACAAAAGGCAGTACAGGCTTATCCAGTTCTTTCCCCAGTTCCAGCGCTATCCGCAGGTTATTTTCTATGTACTTTTCGTTATAACTTCTGCTGACCACCCGCTCGGAATAAATCATATACAGCGATGGACAAATAATGTCCACATATTTTAACAGGTCTCTCAGCTGATAGCACTGTTGCTGCCATTTCTCATTGGCAGAAACCGTTCTGAACGGCAATCCGTAAATTCCCCATTGTACGTTGGGGCGTTCCTGTTTGGCAATGGTTACCGCTTTTCTAAATTCAGCAGCAATTTTCCGATAGTCGGCACTGCCGGAATGATCATTGGTTAAGATATCCAGCGCTTCTCCTTCCCAATCCAGTATACATACACCCGCAGCGTTTTTGTCGGGATATATTTTGCGGATCATGCTTACCAGCGAACTACTGTCTACATTCAAACTATTCTTCGCTACAATGCTGCTCTGGCCAATGATTTTAGCGATAGAAATATTTTGCTGCCCCTGTATGTAGGAATTCGCCTTGTTTCCCAAACCACTGATAGCGATGTATAACCTGGGATTGCTGCTGGCAGGTTTTCCTGTTTGCGCTTCCGCAGCAGGCAGCATACTGGCCAACCCGGCCAGCAGGATACCTGTAAAAATTCTATACATTTTCAACCAAGACATATTCACTTCAGTTTAAAGATTCATTGAATGATGTATGCTTTATCTCAAAAAACAATGCCAGCAGTATCCATAACCCGGGTGTGATAAACACGCCTCCTGACGTCATCGACAGCAGGAAATACCCCAGTAATATGAGCAGCAGGGCAATATGCCGGTGCAGGCGGTGCCTGCTTGCATACCCGGCTTTCACGGCCACCTCGAATAAAATCAGCAGGAACAATATGCCGCCTACCACGCCCAGCGACATCAGTAATTCAAGAAACACGTTATGCGGATAGATATGACTGTGATCCGTTACATATTTATCGCCTATAACGGGATGATTGCTGAATTGATCCCAGGCGCTGGCATATTCATAATCGCGGTCTTCCTTTTCTCCGTTGGCCACATTATCAAAAAAGTGGGTCAAACGGTAAAACAGGAATACATCGTCCGAAAATATTTTTGAGCCTACTCCACTGATCAGCATAGCACCCAGCAGCAGGAACACTACCAGACCGGATTTGAGTACCATGCTAACCGTGTTGCGGGACATCCTCAGTTTAAAATAAAAGAGAATAAATACTGATAATATTAAAGACAGGAACGGGCCTCTCGATGCACCGAGCAATACGTTGGCCACACCAATCATAACACAGATAAACATGCCGAGCTTTCCTTTCATGCTGGCCGGTGCGTCAAACAACAGTTTACTCAACGCCAGCACTGCCAGCAACATACCATAGAAGCTGATGGTGATCGGGTTGATCATGGCTTCGCTGGGATCGTCATCACCGAGTGCTCCCCTGGTAGACATCAGGGCCATGGTAATACCATTGGTAGTGAAGAAGGAAACAAAGATGATGATGTTACTGACAAACGCGAAAATAAACGCCCATTTCAGGAACTGCTTTATCTGGATATAAGGCGCCGCTGCCGCCACTGCGATCACCGGCAGAAAGCAGTTGGCAAATGCCATGGAGTACATAAAGAATGTACTGTAACGGCCGTTACCAAACTCTATTCCGCGCAGACTTACATCTACAAAAAGCCGGCAGGAATAGATGAACCACAACAACAGCAAAAGAAAAGTTCCTTTGGAAACTTTCTTTAGTGAAAACGGCAAACGCGCAATCACCACCAACGACGATAAGGCAATCAATACCCTAAAGGCTGCATTCACCGGGGTAGAGCTTACCTTAAGGAACAACGGCACTGCACACTGAATTGGATAACCCAGCGCAAGAAACAACACGATAGCGCTGCCAAAAGTATTGGCGATCTTACTATAACGGTTATATGTTGCGTCGAGCGTTATATAATTCATGTTTATATCTTTGAATACCACTTGTATCATGCCTGCTTATTCACTTTTCGTACTACTTCCTTCCAGGAATCAGCCCATCTTTCTGCGTTAAAACTGTATTTTATGGTGTCGATGGCATTCGTTGCCACCCTTTTTCTTTCTTCAGGATTGTTAATAAGGTATTCCACTGCACCCCTGATATTTTCAGCAAATGGCATGGTCAGCATACCGTTGTAGTTGTTCAGGAGAATATTAGTGATTCCCCCGATATTGCTGGCTACCACTGCACATCCCGCACCCATTGCTTCCAGCAGCGAGAGAGAAGTTCCTTCTGAAGCCAGGGTAGGTACTACTGCAATATGGAAATCGCCGTGAAACCGCAGCGAGTCATTGAAGTCATAACGGGTGATATGCACGTTAGGCATATCCTTGAAGCGGTTGGCCAACAAGGGTTCCAGCTCTCCTTCTCCCGCAAATGTGAAACTCAGATTTTTATATCGTTTGTTCAGGTCTTCAACGATGTCGGCCATTACCGCAATCCCCCTTATTTTTGTAAACCGGCGGGCTACAAGTATTTTAATGGTTTCGTCTGCAGTTTCCGAAAAGTTGACATTGGTGGTTTTGCTTACACTGGCAAAATTCGGGATCACAAAAATCCGCTCCTCTCCTTCCCTGTCGGAAAAAGTGCGGTACCAGGACAAGTAATTATAATCTACACAAACTTTGTATTCAGATCTGGTGAAGAAACTATAAGCTTTGAAAGATTGCATTAATTTGGCCACCACATTTAACTGGAGCTGTGCCATTAACTTTCTCATACCCGTATTTGGTTCGAGGTAATCGAAATACACGCCATGTTGTATACTGATAGCCTTATAAGAAGGAATCTTTTCTGACAGCGTATCTGCGCCCCAGATCACCAGGTCCTTCTGCCGGTCGATCTGCGAAGCATGACGCTCAAACAATGATTTCATCTGGCGTTTTGCAAGATTGTATCCAACCAGGTTTACGTTATTTTCAATTTTCCTGCTGAAATCCTTGTTGCCAAACTGTATAATAGATACGTCCAGTTGCTCGCCTGTCAGCACTGCTGCCAACGTTAACAGGTAGGTTTGTACGCCTCCCACCGTTACGGCAGCGCCATCGTAATCGTAGACCCTTGGATAAAATATATGTACTTTAAACTTGCTCATAATGTTGAAATTTGTCTACAGTTGCTGAATAGCTTGTCTGAATAACGCAAACATTTTATCTCCCCGGCTGATCTCCCTGTCCAGGTCCGCCTGGAAAAGGCTTACTCTCTTTGCATAATCCGTTCTGATTTGTTCTACATAATTCACCACCTGGTTCACGTCAAAAGGATATTTCCAGCAGTCGAAGGATTTGAAATTATCGCTGACAATTTTCAATTTCTGTTCTACTTCAATACATACCGCAGGTTTATTTAGCAGTGCCGCAAAAATGGCCCCATGAAAACGGGCGGTAACAAAAATGTCTATCTTGGCCAGTTGCTGTATAAATGCTTTGAAAGTATATTTCTTCGCGTCCCATATCATGGCTTCGATATTTTCCCGTTTAATGATATCGAGCCACTCCGGATCCCGTTCTTCTGAAAACAGGATATACTTTACCTCGTAGCCTTTGTTTTGCCAGATGCGGGTAGCTTCCAGGAGTTTCCCATAATAAGCATGACCTTCATCGGTATGTTTCCAGTCGCGCACAATGATACCGATCACCCGCGGGTTGATAGCAGGTATTGTTTTGGTAAAGTAGTTATTGACAAAAGAAGAGTTAAGACACAGGTCGCTGCCCAGGAACAGTCCTTTCGAATCCCAGGATTTGCAGGTATCATAACTCACCACATCCCGTACCAGTGCCTGGTCGAGCTGCTGGAAAGTTTGCATCGCTACTTTCTCTTCCACTGAATCTTTTACGAAAGGTCCAACGCCTATTCCGATGGCCACTGTTTTGGCGGCTTTTACGCCAGTTACTTTTTTGAACCCTCTTAAACGTGGCAGCACCACTGATTTAAGCGTTTTATAGTCAAAGAAGTACTTCAGTTTTGCCAGGTTCATTTTCGGGATATATTTGACCTTTGTGTTAGGGAAGGAAAAAAACTGGGTTCCTCCTCCATACACCAGCATATCTACTTCCAGCTTACTAAAAAGATCTTCGGAAGAAATAATCTTTGCTGCGGGGAGTAACTCCCTGAAATAATCTGCTTTGGTACAATAAAAGCCAAACTCATCTTCCTTCAATACCTCCTTGATATGATCATACATGGTGATCATCAGTGCATCATCGCCAAAATTATTCAGTCCGTATCCACCCCTTACCAATACTTTCATGTTATCTGCTTATTATATGGTTTTTCATATGGTTATCAAATAGTTTCCGGCTTAGCCTTCGCTGCTGTTTACAGCGTACCCAGCTGTTTGGCCCTGAAGTATATTTTATCTTCCTGTTTAAGCCTGGTATAATGCGCCGCATCACGGCTTCCAATTACTTTTGCGGGGTTCCCTGCCACAATAGAGAAAGGGGCGATGCTGCCTGTTACCACGCTGCCCGCGCCAACGATACAGCCTTCGCCGATATTGGTGCCGGGAACGATGATGACGTTACCGCCAATCCACACATTTTCGCTGATAGTTACCGGCTTTACTTCCACGCGCTGGTCGTAAGGAATATAGTTCGCCTCCCTGAATACATGGTTGGCGGAATATATTGTTACATCCGGGCCGATGATGGTTCCTTTGCCGATATGGATGCCTCCTACGCCGTATAATTTGGCGCCAGGACCAATGTATACATACTCACCAATGGAGATATTGCCTTCACCACTGCAGTGAAAGGGCCTGCCTATGGATACCCCGGTACCCAGCTGCCGGAACTTCAGCCGTTTGATGCCTGCTTTGTGGAAGCTGTTGGCGACCACATTGGCTATTTTATTAAGAAACAGACCTGACATGTTTATAAACTCTATAAAAGATCCATAAAATGATGGCACATGCCACGAGTAACAGCAATATCCGTACGTAGATACTCAGATGGAACATCAGCATCACTATAAATGATACAAAGATGATTCCCCAGATAGCCAGTGATTCCGGCGATATCAGGAAGTAGGCATCTGCGAGTTGCTTTTTAATATAGAAGGGTACAAATACCACGGTGCTGATAAAGTAGGCAAATGCATACGCTCCTGCCCGTCCTTCCGAACCGCCCTGTTTAAGTCCGATCATATAAAAAATTGCCAGCAACCCCCATATACCATTACTGAGCATGCTCCACCACATAAAATTACCTGCTGCAAAGTTTCTCGCGATCCCTTGCCGATGGGCAATTACAATGGTGCCTATCATTACAATCACTACCGTTCCGTTTAAGTTGCCGGAAGTAAAGTCCTTACCAAAGGCAACACCCGCTATTTCCGGCACCAGTATAAACGGCATGGATAAAAATATACCTATGCCCCAGGGCACGAAGTTGTTGATGGCTTCCAGCTTGGCATTCTTCTGTTTAAAATTGCGGATCACCTGTGGCAGCAAAGCCTGACCCAACGTGGTATTGATAACGCTGATGATAAGTGATATACTGAGTGCCGCATTATATACCCCGAGGTAAGCATAACCGGATGGTTCCTTAGCCAGGAGTACATTACAGTACCAGTTCACCGGTAATACCAGCAAACCGCTCAGCACCGCAGGCAGACTGAAAGTGTATAATACTTTCATCTCTTTCAGGTAATCCTTTTCATTTACATTAATACCAAACTTCTTTGTTTCCCTTCTAACCTCTATACCACCTAAAACGGCAATTAACAGGGCATTGATGGTTAAACCGATAATGGCGCCGTTTACGCCTAAAAACCAGGTGAGTCCGATAGCAATCGGCAAGTTGACGACGCCTGCCACCAAATTAACTTTTGCTATTTTCTTAAACGCCTCCAAACCGGCCAGGATCCCGGTTTGCACCCCGTTGATCGCATAAAAAAGAATGGCCCAGGAGCCATATCTCAACCCGGTTCCCAGGTCGGCATTATCGAGCGAATGTTTTGCCAGCGGCCCTGATGAAAAGAACAAGGATACACTGATCAACAGGCCCATGATAACAGACATATGCAATGCCATCCTCGCCACCCGTCCCGCTTTCTCCTTGTCGGTATCACGATACTCTGCCACAAATTTGGTGGTGGTAATGCCGAGTCCGAATATGGAAAAAACGATAAACATATCAATGGTAGAACGGATCATCCCCAACTCTCCAAAACCTTCCTTTTTCAGCAAACGGGCGATGACGATAGACGATAAAAAAATCAATCCTCTGAAGACTACCGTTCCCAGGAATGACCAGAAAACGCCGTGTACAATCTTCTTACCGACTTCCGATTTATTTATTTTTCGTTTAAGGGCAAATATCACATCTGCAACCTGCGGCATATACTTCTGGATAATTATCATCTTATTATCTTATTCGGAAAATGTTAATTCCTGTTCCCGGTAATAATTCCGTTTAACTTTTAATTGACTACCGCTGTTTTTTCCAGTATAGCATCGATGATCCTGGCACTTGCATTACCGTCTCCGTAAGGATTATGTAACATGCTCATAGCCGCATATCTTTCGCTATCCAGTATCAACCACTCTGTTTCATGAAAAATTTTCTCTGCGGAAGTACCTACCAAAATCACGGTACCGGCATCTACTGCCTCCGGACGTTCGGTGGTATCTCTCATTACCAGCACGGGTTTGCCCAAACTTGGTGCTTCTTCCTGTATACCGCCGCTGTCTGTCAATACCAGGTAACAGTGTTTCATCAGGTAAATAAATGGCAGATAATCGAGCGGCTTGGTCAGGTACACATTGTCAATTCCTCCGAGCCTGCTATATACCGGCTCCTGTACATTCGGATTCAGATGAACCGGGTAAACGATATCTACATCCGGAAAGCGGGTAGCGATGTTTTTTAATGCATCACAGATATTGAGGAACCCGTCTCCAAAACTTTCCCTTCTATGTCCTGTTACGAGGATAAACTGCCGGCCTTTTGAAATATCATATCCGCTCTCCGCCAGAATTTTCTCCAGGGATAATTTGAGCGAACTATCTTTTTCTATTTTATCCAATGCCAGCAGCAGCGTATCTATCACGGTATTACCTGTAATAAATATTTTAGACTTCGGCATTTTTTCTTCCAGCAAATTAGCCTTTGATTTTTCGGTAGGCACAAAGCAGAGGTCTGCGATTTTGTCTACCACCTGGCGGTTGAACTCTTCCGGCCAGGGTGAGTGAATGTTAAAAGTTCTCAGTCCTGCCTCCACATGCCCTATCTGGATCTTCTCATAAAAAGCCGCCAGTGAAACCACAAAAGCGGTGGTAGTATCGCCGTGCACCAGTATCAGATCGGGTCTGAATTCCTTTAGCACTACTTTCATTTTCGCCAGTATATTAATGGTGATATCATAAAGATCCTGGGATTGTTGCATGATATCCAGGTCAAAATCCGGCGTAATATTGAAAGTTTCCAATACGCTGTCCAACATATGTCTGTGCTGGCCTGTTACGCAGGTTCTTGCATCAATAAGGTCGCTATGCCTGGCCAGTTCCATGACAACAGGAACCATTTTTATAGCTTCCGGCCTGGTGCCAAAAACTACCATTACTTTTTTCTTTTTGATATGGTTCATCCTCGCTCTGTTTATGGGTCTTCAAAAGGTTTATTCAACTATGGCTTTTCCGTTATGGTTTATAAGCTATGGTTTCCGTTATGGTTTCTCAACAATACTATATGGTTCAACAGCGGGTACTCTACCTGCCTTATTATAATCTTCCGTCTACCAGTTCACGGTCTAAAATGGCTTTCGCGTCGAACACCACTGCATCATGACCATTTTTCAGCGCTTTAAAGTCGATAGCCTGGAATTCGTTGTGCGCTACCGCCACCAGGATAGCATCGTATTGTTTGGATACGCTGTCTACCAGTTCCAGTCCATATTCTTCTTTCACTTCTTCTTTGTCGGCATGCGGATCGTACATATCCACCTTCATACCGAATTCCGTTAATTCCCTGTAAATATCCACCACTTTGGAGTTGCGGATATCGGGGCAGTTTTCTTTGAAGGTAACTCCAAGGATCAGCGCTTTTCCACCTTCTACCCTGCGTCCTTTTTTCACCATCAGCTTAATGATTTTGTTAGCGATAAATACCGCCATCATATCATTTACGCGTCTTCCGCTCAGGATCACCTGCGGGTGATAGCCCAGCGCTTCAGCTTTATGTGCCAGGTAATAAGGGTCTACGCTGATGCAGTGACCACCCACTAATCCTGGCTTGAATTTCAGGAAGTTCCATTTTGTACCGGCGGCATCCAATACATCATTGGTGTCAATACCAATGCGATCAAAGATCAATGCCAGTTCGTTTACAAAGGAGATGTTTACATCGCGTTGCGCATTTTCAATGGCTTTGGCAGCTTCCGCTACTTTTATGCTCGGCGCTTTATGCGTGCCGGCTTTGATAATGCTTTTATACAGCTGGTCTACTTTTTCCGCCACCGCAGGGGTAGAGCCGGAAGTGATTTTTTTGATGGAAGTCAGTGTATTCACTTTATCTCCGGGCACAATACGCTCGGGCGAATATCCTGCGAAGAAGTCTGTATTAAATTTCAGACCCGATTTTTTCTCCAGTAATGGAATACAATCCTCTTCCGTACATCCGGGGAATACAGTAGATTCATAAATGATGGTATCTCCTTTTTTCAGGATGGTCCCCAGCATTTCCGTTGCCTTAAGCAGCGGTGTTAAATCAGGTGCGTTAAAGCGATCAATCGGCGTAGGTACGGTAACGATAAAAGTATTGTAATCTTTAAGCGCTTCTTTCTTATCAGAAAAGCTTAAGCCGGCTCCCTTTCCTTCTTTCTTTTTCTCTATTGCTGCCTTCATTCCTTCCAGATCTGCCTCCAGTGTGTGATCGTGGCCGCTTTTCAGCTCCTCCACCCTGTTGGTGTTGATATCAAATCCCAATGTATTATACAGCTTCCCAAACTCAATAGCCAGTGGTAAACCAACATACCCCAGTCCGATGATAGCAATTTTTGATTCCTGATTCATTTTATTGATGATTTAATTAATATGGTTTCGCTTATAGTATTATTTACCGAACATTACCTTAATTCTCTTCGACAGCCCTTTTTTGGTGTTGCTATTATAGCCGTAACCATATCCGTAGCTGTAGCTGTATCCATATCCCTGTCCTGCCTTTACATCATTTACAATGAGATTCATTTTTGGCATTTTATGGAAGATGAAAAGCTCTTTCGATATCTGAAGCTGTTGCTTGAAAGTATATCCCTGCCTTACCAGGTAGAGGGTCGCATCTGCAAAGGTGCCGAGCAACTGCGCGTCTGTTACCAGTCCTACCGGTGGCGCATCAATAACGATATAATCGAAATGAGCGCGGAGATGGGTAAACAGTTCTTTTGTTGATTCTGTCAACAGCAGCTCTGCCGGGTTTGGCGGAATAGGACCGGAACTGATAAGCCAGCAGTTGTCATTTATGCCGGATGGCCTTACAAGTTCATTCAACGGTGTTTTTCCTATGGCCCAGGTACTGAATCCTGTGCGATTATCCAGGCCCAGTTTTTCAGATACTTTCGGTTTGCGGAGATCCATTTCCATCAGCAGTACTTTTTTCCCGGATAAGGATAAAACTGCTGCCAGGTTAGTGGCGATAAAGGTTTTCCCTTCTCCACTCATGCTGGAAGTAAGCAGGATAACTTTTTCCTTCGGTTCTCTCAGCACAAACTGCAGATTGGTACGCAGGGCCCTGAATTGTTCTGCCACCGGCGTTACTGAATCTTTTGATATGATCACCGCTGCTTTGGCATCGGTATGCCCTACTTCAGCGAGTATAGGCGCCGGTGTATTTTCGGTGATATCCAGTTTGTTTACCACACGGCGACTTAATACATCACGCAGGTATAAACCAACAGAAGGCAGGATTACACCCAGTATCATTCCCAGCAGGTAAATCAATGCCCGCTTAGGCATGTAGGGGAAAGCCTCGCTTTTTGCCAGGTCAATAATTCTTGCACCTGCCAGGTTGGAAGATTTTGAAATAGCTGACTCCTCACGTTTTTTGAGTAAAAACAGGTACAGTTCCTGCTTCACCGCCTGTTGACGGGAGTAATCGAGGAATACTCTTTCCTTGGCGGGTACCTGCTGGATCTTTTTATCGATAGCGCCGGACCGCTGTTGTAATTGCGCGATGCTCGTCTGAATACCGGTTTTAAAAGAAGTGAGATTACTTTTCAGATCTCCCCGGAGACTAACCAGTTGCTCATCGATATTTCTCACCACAGGATTAGAGGCGGTATTTGACATCAGCAAACGCTCTCTTTCCAGTTCCAGGCCATTATATTTCCCGATAATAGATACGAAGTTGGGATCCTCCAGTACCAGTGAAGAAGGAACAATACGTTTATTGTTTGCTTCGTCATTGATATATTTCTCCAGCGATTCCACCACACTTAGCTTCACCTGTTGTTCTGTCAGCTGCCGGGAGAAATCGCCGGTGCTGGCAATTAACAGTTTAGCCTGTTCCCCAAGATCCGCTAATTGATTATTCTGTTTAAAAGTTTGTATGTCTTTTTCCACACCGGACAGTTCACGGCTTACCAGTGCCAAACGGTTGTCGACAAAGGCAATGGTACTGTCGGCGATCCGGTTTTTAGCGTCTACGCTTAACTGCATGTAGGCATTGATCAGCTCATTCAGAATGATCTCGCCTTTTTCAGGAATGGTGCTGGTCATGGTGAGATCGATGGTGCTCACCTGTTTATTGGGAATGTTGACAGCTAATTTATTGCGGTAAACGGTAACGGCTTTATCAACCGATACCACCCTCACGATATAGTTTTCTTTGATCAGCGGGTTGTTGGATTGTCTCACCACCTTCATAATACCTTCCGGCAGATGCAGGGTATCATTCCAGGAAATATCCTTATCCACCACACCTTCTGCGCTGATATGCACTTTGTTGTCGGACACTGGTCTGACTACGTATTCTGCATCCGGCAGGGAATCGATCAGGTTGCTCCATTGTACGGCGAACGGAAGTTTACGGAATTGTTCCGCTGTTTTCAGTCTTCCTTCCAGCCAGTAGGACACGTTCAGCTGTAAATCCTTTACTGTTCTTTCCATCAATGAACGGGACTTGATGATCTCCATTTCATTATCTACGTTGCTTTTACTGTTGAATATCTGCAACTGTTGTAATACATCCTTTTCCGGGCTGTCCCCACCTTTCTGATCATCCTGGATCAATATTTTGGCGTTCACTTTATAGTCGGGTGTCGCATATCTCAGGTAAAGCCATGACAACGCAATACCGGCTACTATGCACAGGAAAAACCAGTACCAGTGGCTGAGTACTTTATCAAGCAGCTTTCTGAGATCAAAAGCCTTATCAGGTTCGTTATGCTGTTGTAATACACCGTTTACGTTTACAGCAGTTTGTCCATTACCATTAAAATTTTCCAGCATGACAGCAACATTTAAAAATTAACCCTAGAAAAAATTACAACTAGCAGCGTAAGGACGGATGATATGATTGTAATATTCCTCAAACGTGCTGCATCCGTGGAAACCACTTTCGACTTACTTGGTTCAACATATACCACGTCTCCCTGTTGTAAATAGTAATAAGGAGAAGTAAATAAATTGCTGCTATTGAGATTAAACCTGACGAATTCCTTTTTCCCTTCTATTTCACGGATCAATAAAACATTTTCTCTTTTACCGTAGATGGTCAGATCACCGGCCATACCTAATGCGTCGAGTAAAGTAACTTTCTCGTTAGGCATTACGTAGGTGGCGGGTTTGGTGACTTCTCCCAAAACGGTTATTTTAAAATTTATAAAGCGCACATTTACGACCGGGTCTTTATAAAATTCCGCGGCTTTTACGCGGATCTGTTCCTGCACATCACCGGTTGTTTTGCCTTTCACCGATATTTTCCCTACCAATGGGAGGGTTACAGAACCCTGTTTATCTACCAGGTATCCCGGGCTGTTTGCACTGGCGGCGCCTGCGGCCCCTGAAGTTCCTGCTACCGGCCATGTTGGCGAGTTCTGCTGATTCAGCAGCGCGGTGGAAGCAGGGTCCAGTGTTTGGATCGTTACCTGCAGAATATCGTCTGCCTGTATTACCGGTGTGTTATATGTTGCCATCTCCACCATCATCTTCTGTTTAACCGTATCAGGTACATCTTTGAAGTAAGAGATATTTTTTGGTGAAGAGCAGGCTCCCAGTAATAAGGCGAGCATACCTCCCAGTAAAACAGGTAAACTTCTGAAACGTCTGAAACGGGTCATCCCCTGATTAATTATCTTCATTGCTGGCGACAGTTTAAATAAATCTTCCCCTGCTGCAAGCCAACAGGCTTGCAGAAAGGATATGTTCTCGATATAATTTTACATAGTTATTTTACCCTTATCCAGTTCTTCATAAGCAGAATTTTTGCTGATGAACTCCGGCACCAATTCCTTCATCCTGGCTACGGTTGGTGTGAGGTAATGCTTTTGAGCTGACTCTATCAACTGATTTACCCGTTCGTTAATTTCAGTGAAATCAGACTGCCTTACTTTGGCGATCATGATTTTTTCGTGATAAGTGGGTAATGTGTTTTCGGCATTATTTAGTAGCTCTTCGTAGAGTTTTTCTCCGGGGCGCAGTCCGGTGAAAACAACCTGGATATCTTTACCTGGTTCTTTACCCGTCATCCGGATCATTTTTCTCGCCAGGTCAGCGATCTTCATCGGTTTACCCATATCAAATACAAAAATCTCGCCGCCCTTACCCATTGCACCGGCCTCCAGCACCAGCTGGCAGGCTTCGGGGATGGTCATAAAGTAGCGTGTGATGTCCGGATGGGTAACTGTTAATGGTCCGCCTTTTTCCAGTTGTTGTTTGAAACGGGGGATCACAGAACCATTTGATCCGAGCACATTTCCAAAACGGGTCGTGATAAAACGTGTTGGAGGAGTACCGTATACCGGTCCCATTTTCTGGTACTTCTCGTTGAGATAATTATTGAAAGATTGAGAGAAAATTTCTGCGATGCGTTTGGAAGCGCCCATTACGTTGGTGGGGTTCACTGCTTTGTCGGTAGATACCATTACAAATTTTTCCGCGCCATGTTCAACGGCCAGTTCAGCCACTGTTTTGGTACCCAGCACATTATTCATCACTGCGATCGACGGATTTTTTTCCATCATGGGCACATGCTTATAGGCGGCCGCATGATATACGATAGCGGGTGCATAAATTTCAAACAACTGTTGCATGCGTACTTTATCGCATACATTTCCAATGAATGGAATGATGGGTATGTTCACCATTTTTTCCGCTATTTCCAGCTCCAGTTCATGGAGTGGCGATTCGGCTTTATCGCAAAGCACGATAACAGATGGCTCATAACCGACCAGTTGTCTTACAATTTCGCTGCCGATAGATCCGGCTGCACCGGTTACCAATACACTTTTACCTTTCAGCTCTTTGCTGAGCTCCTGGTTTTTAATACTGATAACGGATCTTTCCAGCAGATCTTCGATGTTGATGTCTTTTAACTGAACACCACTGTTACCAGAACCTTCTGTCCATTGACTCACGGGAATAATTTTTTGAACCCTAATATTCAGCGAAATGCATTCATCCACCAGTTCGTCCAGGTGGGCTGCATCCAGGTGATCATTAGGAATGAGCAACAAGGAAATCTTTCCTTCCTTCACCATTTTAAAGAGCTGTCCTTTGCGCGAAGCATATACGGGAAGGCCTTCAATTGATTTACCTGCGTGTGCGTTGGTGTCGGCCAGGAATGCGGTGATCTTCACTTCTGCGTTGGGGTCATCATGAATGGCTTTACGCAACATCAGGCTTGAATGGCCTGTGTAATAAATGGCTGCGCAGGGGCGGCTATGATTGCGGAAGTTATTATAGTAATGGAAAATCCATTTTACGGACAACCGGTAAGACAACATGCAGAAGGAACTGATAAAGAAATTGATCAGTATCACTGAAATGGGGAAAATATTCAATGTTGCATCCGGTAGGTGGCTATAGCCAAAGGTGAACAAGATCAGGCAGCTGATGAGGTTGAGTCCTGCGATACGGCCAATGTCGGTAAGACTGGTAAATCTTACGATGCCACGGTAGGTACGCAGTAACAGCATCAACAGGAGGTTAACGCCTAATACGGATACGCCGATCTTCTCCAGCGGAAAAGACATATATGCATCCACGTCAAAATTTAATCTGAGAAGAAATGCTAAATTGATTGCGATAACAGAACACCCCAGGTCTAACAACAAAATTAGCCATGACGGAGTAATCCACGATGAACTACGCACCATAGGTTCAATAATAAGATATGGTTATTAAATGTATTTATGTTCGTCTGTCAACTAAATCCACGCGTTTTTTTCAAGGTTCTCATAGAGGGGCTCAGTTAAAACAGACCGGATACTAAAATGATTACAAACTATCGGTTTTCAAAGTTAGCACAAAGTAAATACTAAAATTGATAAGTTCTGTTATGAAAAAGTAAACTGTTGAAATTTTTTTTCGATTTGTTTACTATTCAGTTTGAACGATAGTGAATAAGATTCCTGTACCGGCTTTAACAAGCGGCTATGAAACAGAAAACATCGGAGATTATTCGCGTTATCACTGATCTGTTGGCACATTACGGCGAATAACCCAATTGGATCTACGAAAACATACAGATCAGCAACAAGTGCTATCCATGTTAAATACTATTAATGAAAACGCTCCGGTGATGCGACATTGGCGGTGATGCAACAGCGTTTTTTGCTGTAACGATTTGCTGTTTCCGGGCCACTCTAAGGTGTTAAAAAGATGATACATGTCTTTCAATTTTCTTGGTTAACGCAGCTGCTAAAATATGGCTATAATAATATGGTTCTAAAAAAATACTGCGCCAAATGATTCTTGTAACGCACCCTCTCGAACAAACACCATACCAATTCCAATAAATCATCTAATTTCTGGTGGCGAAGTTAATGAAGTATTTACTATAATAATGCAGTTTTTAAAAAATAACTAAAAATTGGAAAGAGATAAGTTCCGTACCATCAGGATACCTTACCATAAAGCGGCCTCACTTTCAACAGGTGAGGCCGCTTATAACGCAGTTGGATATACGTAATTGATATGATGTTGTGCAGTTAATATAATACTACGTAGTTGATATGATGCTACACAATTAATATGATTTGCCCGTGATAAATACTACCAGGCTTTTGGCGCCATGGGCGCCCAGCACCAATGATTGTTCGATATCGGCGGTTTTGGAAGGACCGGCAATGAATACACCGAAACCGGTTTGCGGGGCGCCGATTTTATCGTAGGCCTCATGCATGGTAGGTAATATTCGTTCCCTTGGTAATACGATCGCCAGGTGCTGACAAATAAAAGGCAGTACCCTTGCCCCCACTTCCTGTTCCGTAAGCCAGATAGCGCCATTTTCAGCCACCCCCCATTGTCCGGGTACAACAGCCATATCCACGTCTTCCAGCAGATGGGGATCTTCGTTGATCCATGTACGTTCGGGTCCGGTAGCTGTAATGATACGTTGAAGATGCGGATAATGTTCCGCCAGTAAGGCAGGGATCGCTGTTTCGTTTTCAATTTCGAACAGGGTACCTCCCAGTGCTTCCAGCACTTTACGGTAAGCTTCCAGCGTACCTGGCATATTGCCTGATAATCCGGTCAGGGCCGGTAATGCCGATGCCTCCGGTTGATTTTGTTTTACGGCGGCTAATATCTTTTCCCTGCTGCTCATGAAGATTTTTTATTTTTTTCATACCATTGGGAAAATGACTGTGCCGGTGGCGCGGGCATTTCCCTTTGTTTATACCAGGGGTTCATGCGGTTGTTGACCATACCCGGGAAGGCCCGCATTACCCAGCGCCCCATTTTGCCCGCTGTTTTATATGTGCGTGGCGCCGATAATACGCCACTCATGATTTTCATGCTGGCTGTTTTGGCCGCGGTGGTATGTCCTTCTTTTACCAGTACCTGCCGCCATTTATATAATTGCTGATGAATATCTATTTTAACGGGGCATACATTGGAGCAGGAGCCGCACAAGGTAGAGGCAAAAGGCAGATCAGCATAATCCTTCATATCAAGATTAGGCGCCAGGATAGCCCCAATCGGACCGGCCACGGCAGTATGATAACTATGTCCGCCGCTGCGCCGGTAAACGGGGCAGGTATTCATACAGGCGCCACAGCGGATACACTTCAGCGAGTTGCGGAAGTCTTCCCGTCCCAGTTGCCTGGACCGGCCGTTATCCACTAATACAATATGCAATTCCTGTCCGGCGCGGGGTTGCCTGAAATGACTTGAGTAAGTGGTAATGGGCTGACCGGTAGCGCTTCTTGCCAGCAGGCGCAGAAACACGCCCAGGTGCTTCCGCTCCGGAATGATCTTCTCGATGCCCATACAGGCTATATGCACAGTGGCCAGATGGGCGCCCATATCGGCGTTTCCTTCGTTAGTGCATACTACCATCTCCCCGGTTTCCGCTACGGCAAAATTCACCCCTGTAATAGCGGCATCCGCCTGCAGGAATTCTTTACGGAGATGTTGCCTGGCCGCTGCCGTCAGAAATTTCGGATCTGCATTTCCCGCGGGCGTTCCCAGGTGTTCATGGAACAGCTCCCCGATTTCTTCTTTCTTTTTATGAATACAGGGTAACACAATATGACTGGGTGGCTCCTTAGCGAGCTGCACAATCCTTTCACCAAGATCGGTATCTATTACTTCAATACCATTGGCTGCGAGATAGGGATTCAGGTGGCATTCTTCCGTCAGCATCGATTTGCTTTTCACTATCCGTTGCACCCCATGTTTTTTTAATATATCGGTTACAATACGGTTATGTTCTTCCGCATCTGCTGCCCAGTGTACAACGGCGCCATTCCTGGTGGCCTGCTCTTCAAACTGCAGCAGGTAATCATGCAGGTTACCCAATGCATTGACCTTAATACGGGAAGCCGTATCTCTCAACGCCTCCCATTCGGGAATGCTCCAGGCTATGCGATCGCGTTTCGCGCGCACCCACCACAAAGTTTCATCATGCCAGTTTACCCGGGCCTCATCCTGGTTAAACTTGTCTGCCAGTGTTGCGTGATCAGCTGTTTGCCTGTTCATGGATATTTTGATTGAGAATTTCAGCAATATGCATCACCTTCACCCCGGCATGCTGCCGGCGTAAAATACCTTCTATGTGCATCAGGCAGCTCACATCCGTACCGGTGATCACCTCTGCGCCATGTTTAACGTGATCGGCTACACGATCCTTTCCCATTTTTACGGATACGGCTTCTTCCGTTACACAGAAGGTACCGCCAAAACCGCAACATTCATCCTGTCTGTCGAGCGGCACCAGCTCCACCCCTTCCACCATCCGCAGCAGCTGCTCCGGTTTGGAAAACGGCGGCGCCACCAGCTCGCTCATCTGTGCCAATGCCAATCCGCGTTGTCCGTGGCAGCTCTGGTGCAAACCCACTTTGCAGGGGAAACGCGCAGGAAGCGATGTTACTTTCAGTACATCCGTCAGAAATTCTGTCAGTTCGTATATCCGTTGGCGTATTCCGGTGGCTTTTTCTTCTGCTGCCGGATCATGTAAATGATCTTTAATATGCAACACACAGCTGCCGGAGGGGCCTACAATATAATCGTAGTCTGCAAAATTTTTGATGAACAGGGTATTACACTGATGGGTAAGATGCTCGTATCCTGAATTCGCCATTGGCTGGCCGCAGCAGGTTTGTCCCTGCGGATATTCCACTTCACAACCCAGTTTCTGCAACAGCTGCAGGGTGGCGATGCCTACCTGCGGGTAGAACTGGTCAATATAACATGGTATAAATAATCCTACTTTCACGGGTAAAGTAATTTAGTTGATCATTGCTACTTGCAAATTTAGCGGGCAATGCCATAGTAATCCTTCCTGTTTTTTACCGGTTACTGGCTTATTTTTCGCTGGTACAAAATAATGAACAGGATTGTGGTTGCCAACCCGGACTATCCTGCTTCTAGCTTTTAGCGGTTAGCTTTTAGCAAAATGCAGTGGGGTTTTTCTTGCCCGGGATTTTTTTTTGCCCAGGATTAGACTGATTTTGATGATTTATAGGATTTTTTTCTTTGATGATTTTAAAAAGATTAGCGAAGATAAAAGCGGGTATTTGCTTCTATCTTCGCTAATCTTTTTAAATCCTGTAAAATACAATCCTATAAATCATCAAAATCAGTCTAATCCTGGGCAAAAAAAAATCCCGGGCAAGAAAAAACCCGCTATCCGTTCATGATCTGTTCTTCCTGTTTCTTTTTCAGGTACCATTGCACCACGCGGATTTCCGCGAAGCTGGCGGAGTCTCCTACCCTTTCTTTGATAGGGCCGGCCGCCGTGGCGCCCAGTTCACCGATGTGTTTCAGGATCAGGCGCATGGTTCTTTCGGATACAAAGCGGTGAATATCCATTTCCCCGGCTTCCACACATTGGGCGAGGTGACTTTCTATGGTGCCGATGGCCAGTTGCCTGGCCGCAGCGATATCGGCAATGGATTTGCCACCCAGGTACAATTCCAGGGTACCACGCCGGCTGCTGCCTTTTTCTACCTTGCCTTTAGCGGCCTTTTCTTTAGCGGCGGCCGCTGGAATGGCGGCTGCTGCCGCATCTGCATCTCGTAGTTTCGTGTAATCTTTCAGGCCGGTGGTAAATTCCAGGTCAGCGTAGGATACTTCCCACACATGACGCAGTTTGTTCCAGCAATCAGATTCCAAAGCCATGAGTTGCAGCAGGTATTTTTTTGACTTTGCTTTCTTCACTTCGGTGATGTGCTTTTGCAAAGGCTGTATCAGATCTTCGTATATGCTTTGGGTAAAATAGCCGATGGCCTTGTTGACCCGTTGCTGTAATTGCTCCATTTCACCAGTTTGCACGGCTGTATCCAGTAGCTGGTGCAGCTGTACCACGAACTTTGCGGCTACTTCCTGTTGTTGTTCTACTTTGGCCGACATGCTTCGGCTTAAAGTGATGGCTGCGTCGAAATCCGGCACCTTTTTATCCTGTATCCAAACCGCGTGACTGCGGATGGTGGCCTGCATGCGGTACCAGTCGAACAGTTGCAACAGGGAGGTGGCCTGGAATTTTTTCCTTTCCATTTCCAGCAGCACGACCAGTTCATTGGCTTCATTTTCTTTTTCCGCAAACTCGATCACCTGCCGGTCTGTTTTGATACTGCCATGCCCGATGCGGGAATGGAGTACCATTCCTTCCAGGGAAGTACAGCGGCTGAGCGCCACATATACCTGTCCGGGGGCAAAGGCGTAACCGGCGTCTATGATGGCGCGTTCGAAGGTAAGCCCCTGGCTTTTATGAATGGTGATGGCCCAGGCCAGCCGTATAGGAAACTGCGTAAAACTGCCAATCTCTTCTTCTTCAATGCTGTTTTCTTCCTGGTTATAAGAATAGCGGATGTTGCGCCAGGTTTCCTTACCCAGTTTCAGTTCCTCGTGGGAACCTGCCAGCACCAGCATAATTTCATCATCGTGAATTTCCTTGACGGTGGCAATTTTCCCGTTGTAGTAACGGCGAGGCTGCGCGAGGTCATTTTTCAGGAACATTACCTGTGCGCCTATTTTCAACTGGAGCAATAGCTCGGTAGGCAGTGCCTTGTCACTAAAATCGCCTTCTATCTTTCCTTCAAAACGATGCACTTTCCCGGGCATGTCGGCCAGGCGCCGGGCATTGATTTCATCCGCCTTCCTGTTATGGGTGGTGAGTACGATGTACTCCTGGTCTTCTCCCTTAAAATTAGGCTGATAATGTTCATTCAGCAGCAGCAGGTCTTCATGGAGCACTTCATTATTACGTACCCGGTTGAGTATATCAATAAAAACCTGTTCGTTTTGCCGGTAAATTTTCTTCAGCTCGATATATAAGGGGGGCGCCTGTTCTATTACTTTGGCAGCAAAGAAAAAGGTACTGTTATAGTATTCGGAGAGCATGCGCCACTCTGCGTCGGGCACTACCGGCGGGAGCTGGTACAGATCGCCGATAAACAGCACCTGCACGCCGCCAAATGGCAGCAGTGGCTTGTTGCGGAAGTGACGGAGGATCACATCTATGGCGTCCAGCATATCACAGCGCACCATACTTACCTCGTCGATGATCAGCAACTCCATTTCCTGCAACAATACTTTCTTATCGTTTGTGAAACGGATATTGCGGAACAGGCTATGTTTATCTGTGCTGCTGATTTCATCCATGCCAAATCCTCTTTTAGTACCGGGAATAAAGGGTCCGAAGGGCAACTGAAAGAAAGAGTGCATGGTAACACCACCGGCGTTGATGGCGGCTACACCTGTAGGCGCTACTACTACCGTGTTTTTACGGGTATGTTCTTTTATGTATTTAAGAAACGTAGTTTTCCCTGTACCGGCCTTACCGGTAAGGAAGATATGGCGGTGTGTATGGTTTATGAAATCTGCCGCCAGGTGAAAGATGGTATTTGTATTATCCGGTTGGGGCATTTAGTTCTAAATTGAAAAGGCGAATATACAGAAAACCTGCGAAAATGCCGTGGATATTGCGCGTAACTAAATGCGCAGTATATTCGTTTTCACATCTGCCAACAAAATAAAAATAACATGGACCCGATAAAAATAGCAACCGCACAATTTGAGAACAGGAACAACGACAAGGCCTACAATCTGGGTATAATCCGCGAATTATCTGCCCGCGCAGCGGCAGAAGGCGCCCAGGCGGTGGCATTCCATGAGTGTTCCATAACAGGTTATACATTTGCCAGGCATTTATCAAAAGAACAGATGCTGGACCTGGCGGAATTTATTCCCGACGGCCCTTCCATAAAGGCATTGCAGGAAATTGCTGCTGCCAGTGATATTGCCGTGCTGGCAGGATTATTTGAGAAAGATGCAGATAATAATTTATTCAAAGCCTATGTGTGCGTAGACAAAAGCGGGCTGGTAGCAAAATACCGTAAGTTACATCCGTTTATTAATCCGCACCTGACGCCGGGAAATGAGTATGTTGTATTTGATCTGCTGGGATGGAAATGCGGCATCCTGATCTGTTATGATAATAATATTATTGAGAATGTTCGCGCTACAGCGTTGCTCGGCGCAGAGGTAATTTTCATGCCGCATGTTACCATGGGCACTCCTTCTACCCGGCCAGGGGCGGGCTTTGTAGACCCGGCCTTGTGGGAAAACCGGCATAACGACCCTACCTCGCTGCGACTCGAATTTGACGGCATGAAAGGGCGTTCCTGGCTGATGAAATGGCTGCCTGCACGGGCCTACGATAATGGGGTATATGTTGTGTTCTCTAATCCTATCGGTATGGATGACGACCAGCTGAAAAACGGCTGTTCCATGATCGTAGATCCTTTTGGCGATGTGATCGGCGAGTGCCGTAAACTGGATAACGATGTGATAACGGCAACGCTTACACGAAAGAAACTGACAGACGCCGGCGGCTACCGCTACCGTTTGGCACGCCGGCCCGACCTGTATGGATCTGTTATTGCTGCTCCGCACCAGGCGGTTCAGAAAGTAGTGTGGCTCCCGAAGGCATAAAGCACAAGGCATAAAGCAAAAAGCTATTGCAGCTAATGATGTAAGCGTTTATTACTTATATCATTAGCTGCAATAGCTTTTTGCTTTATGCCTTGTGCTTTATGCCGCAAAAAAAACCGCCCTGGCAGAGCCAGCGCGGTTTATAACAAAACTATTATAAAATAAATTATGCCAGTCTTACGTTAACAGCATTCGGACCTTTTCTACCTTCTTCCACGTCAAATACTACGCGGTCATTTTCGCCGATGCTTTCTTTGATACCAGATACGTGAACAAAAATTTCTTGTCCTGAACCTTCGATTTTAATGAATCCAAAACCTTTAGCTTCATTAAAAAATTTTACTACACCTGTTTGCATTATATTTAATATTTAATTGTGAACGTGTTCTCGCCATTTATTACAGCAGGCGGCTACCTGGGCGACTACAAGAAAAACTGTAAGAAAAAGCTGAATGTAAGAGGTGATCTACCAACAGAATTGCAATACATTATCTTAAGAAGCGGTACGAAGATAGGGGATTTATTGAATACAATCCTAATTTATTTTAAAGTTTTTCCCGGCTACAGTGGCCCATTGGCTCATAATTCCATATTAAAATATATTTTCGCGTTATATATGAAACATCCTGACGCATGGCGAATAAAAGCCATATTAACCGGTTCTGCCGGTAACCTGGTAGAATGGTACGATTGGTACATTTACGCGACCTTTTCTCTCTATTTTGCACCCGTGTTTTTTCCAAAGGGCAGTTATACTGCCCAGCTGCTCAATACGGCAGCCATTTTTGCGGTGGGCTTCCTGATGCGGCCTATTGGCGGCTGGATGTTTGGCCGTATAGCCGATAAACAGGGCCGTAAGGCCTCGATGACGTTATCCGTGCTCCTGATGTCGCTCGGTTCCCTGCTCATTGCATTCACCCCTTCGTACAACAGTATTGGTCTTGCCGCGCCAGCATTATTGTTGCTGGCCAGGCTGCTACAGGGACTCAGCGTAGGCGGCGAATATGGCACCTCTGCTACTTACCTGAGCGAAGTGGCCACCCCTGAATTACGTGGATTTTACTCCAGTTTCCAGTATGTAACCCTGATTGGCGGGCAACTCATCGCGCTGGGAGTCCAGATGCTGTTGCAGAAAGTATTCCTGACGGCCGACCAGATGCATGAGTGGGGCTGGCGCATACCCTTTATAATCGGCGCTGCACTGGCCTTTTTTGCGCTATACCTGCGGCAGCATATGCAGGAATCCACTTCTTTTGAAAAAATAAAGGATACCAGGGAGAAAGGTTCGCTTAAACTCTTGTTCCGCCGCCATCCCCGTGCGGTGATGACAGTAGTGGGGCTGACTATGGGAGGCACCCTGGCCTTTTATACCTATACTACGTACATGCAGAAATTCCTGGTAAACACGGTACATCTCACCATTGAACGTTCCACCACCATCACTTTTTTCCTGATGCTGATCTTTGCCTGTTTGCAGCCGCTTTTTGGCTGGATTTCAGACATTTACGGCCGTAAGCCTTTACTGATAGGGTTTGGCATACTGGGTACGCTTTTTACCGTGCCCATTCTTACAGCCACAAGTCAAACCAGCTCCGAATGGACTGCCTTCTGGCTTATTCTCCTGGCATTGATCATTGTGAGCGGATATACTTCGATTAATGCGGTTGTAAAAGCGGAATTGTTCCCGGCAGAAGTGCGTGCCCTGGGAGTAGGTTTTCCCTATGCCATTACGGTGGCCATTTTTGGCGGAACAGCGGAACCCATTGCCTTATATTTCAAAAAAATTGGCCACGAACCAATGTACTATTGGTACGTGACCATCTGCATTTTTATATCCCTGCTGGTATACATTACCGCAAGGGACACTAAAAAGACGTCTTTGTTGGATAGGGATGTGTAATTTCCCGGACAGAGCCATCTTCATGCCCGATAATCAGCCTGCTGGCATAGTCGAGAAATAACCCGTTTTCCACTACGCCCGGGACATTGTTTAGCTGCGTATGCAATGCAGGCGCATTGTGGATTTTCTGATAATGGCAATCCAGGATATAGTTTCCGTTGTCGGTTATAAAACGGTTGTTGTCTTTTAGTCGTAGTACCGGATGGGCACCCAGCGCCGACAATTGCCTGAAGGTAAGCTCCCAGCCAAAAGTGACTACTTCTACCGGCAGCGGAAATTTACCGAGGTGTTTCACCAGCTTGTGCTCGTCGATTACCACCAGCATTTCCTTTGATGCGGCAGCAATAATTTTTTCCCGCAGCAAGGCGCCTCCTCCCCCTTTGATCAGCTGCAGCTGGGCATCTGCTTCATCTGCCCCATCAATATCTATATCTATTTTCTCCACCTTATCAAAATCCACCAGCGGGATCCCCTGCTCTCTCGCCAGTTCCTCGGACTGCGCAGACGTTGCTACTGCTCTGATATCCAGTCCTCCCCTAACTAACTCGCCTATACGTAAAATTGTGTAGTAGGCGGTACTGCCGGTACCCAATCCAACCGTCATACCGGGCTTAATATATTCCGCCGCTTTTTCGCCGGCTGCTTTTTTGCCAATGTTTGTTTGCATAAAACAAATATAATTGTCTTTACCAGGATTAGTAAAGATTTTGTCTTGCCCAGGATTAAACTGATTTAGATGATTTAGATGATTTTTTATTTATAGATTAAAAAAGATTAGGGGAGACAGTAGCGGATACATATTTGCTGTTATCTCTCCGAATCTTTTTTAATCTATAAATAAAAAATCATCTAAATCATCTAAATCAGTCTAATCCTGGTAAAGACTAAAATCCAACACGAGCATTTTTTCTCGCCGGAGAAAAAGCGCCGACGTCTATACTGGTAGTAGCGCCATGATCCGCCAGTTCCGCCAGCAGCTTGCCCGTGGCAGGTCCCAGGCTGAGGCCCATCATGGCATGACCGGCTCCCAGCAGCAGGTTGTTGTAACCGGGCATAAAGCCGATGTAGGGCAGTCCATCCGGTGAACAGGGACGGCATCCGCTCCATACGGCTTTTTTATCGGGCATATTTATCGGGAGATTGGTAAAATAACGTTGTATAGAATCCACAATGCCCGCCACACGGTTCATATTTACCTGGTCGTTGATGGGGGCGAGTTCCATGGTGCCGCCGTAGCGAAGGCGGTTTCCCATGGGCGTAAGCGCTACTCTTGCTTCACAGAGGATGGCAGGAATATTTAAATTCACTGCGGGCGTTTCCAATGTTACAGAGTAACCCTTACCTGGCATCATGGGCACATGATTACCTGCCAAACGCGCCACTGCCGGGGTCCAGGAGCCGGCGGCCAATACAAAAACATCGGCGGTATGGTCCTCATTTCCGGTCGTAACGGAAATAACTTTACCACCTTTTGTTTTAATACCGGTAACTGCTTTGCCAGGTATGAATTGTACCTGTTGTTGCTGCAGATAGGCGATCAGTTGCTGCATCAGGTCGTTGGGATACAGGTGTCCGTCGCAGCGATAGTGTACGCCACCCAACACATCCATTTCTACCTGAGGCTCCAAAGCGCGCAGAGCGGCTTTATCCAGCACTACGGCATCCAATCCCATGTTGTTGGCTTGTTTTGCCAGATGTGTCTCCTCCTCCGCCACCGCAGCAGTTTTATAATACATGATAATGCCTTTGCGTTCAAGGCCAAAACTGAATCCTTCCTTTTGAGCCAGATCGGCATAAAGGGAACGGCTAAACAGGTTGAGATCACGCAGGGGCAGCGCCGATGCAGCAACATGTTGCGCATTGGCATTCTTCATAAATTTAAGTCCCCAGCTGATGAGCTGTTTATTGAGGGCGGGCTTTACATAAAACGGGCTTTTGCTGTTGAACATCCAGCGGATGCCCTGTGATACAATACCTGGGGCTGCCAGCGGCACAAAGTGACTGGGCACAATCATACCCATGTTGCCATAGGAGCAGTTGTTGGTAAAATCTCCCTGATCGATAATGGTTACATCCCAGCCGCCTTCCTGCAGGTAGTAAGCGCTGCAAAGACCAATAATACCACCGCCGATGACGATTGCTTTCATAAAAAAAATGATTAGATCACCTGGAATCCGTGTACATATGGATCATCATCATCCAGGATAATAGTGTTATAACCCGTTACCATTGCCCAGCCTTCTATGCCCGGTACAATGGCCGGTTTGCCGGCAATCGTTGTTTCGGCTTCGATAGTGCCGGTGAATTGTGAACCGATAATACTTTCGTGAATAAAGCGGTCGCCCTGCCGCAGCTTTCCTTTGGCATGCCATTGGGCCATCCTGGCGGAGGTACCGGTGCCGCAGGGAGAGCGGTCGATGGCTTTATCACCATAAAAAACCGCGTTGCGGGCGGTGGCTTCCGGGCTGATCGTGGCGCCTGTCCACAGCAAATGACTCAACCCTTTGATATGTTCATTCTCCGGATGCACGAACGTATATTTTTCGTTTAGTCTTTTACGTAGTTCGCGGCTCCAGGAGATCAGTTGATCGGCCGTGTGGTGTTCGAGTCCTTTAAAATTTTCCTGCGGATCAACGATCGCATAGAAATTACCGCCATAAGCTACATCTACATGCAGCGTACCCAGGTCGGGGCAGCTGATCTCCAGGTTTTCTGCAGCCAGGAAAGATTTTACATTGGTGAGCTTTACAGATTTCACTTTTTTGCCTTCCTGAACATAATTCACCAGCACCAGTCCTGCCGGGGTTTCCAGCCGCAGCTGCCCAGGCACTTTAGGTGTAATTAACCCCTGTTCAATTGCGATGGTTACTGTACCGATGGTACCGTGTCCGCACATCGGTAAACAGCCGCTGGTTTCTATATACAACACGCCGATATCGTTGGCTTCGTCGGAAGGCGGATAAAGTATACTGCCGCTCATCATATCATGTCCCCTGGGTTCAAACATCAGTCCTTTACGGATCCAGTCGAACTCCTGCAAAAAGTGCAGTCGTTTCTCCATCATGTTATTGCCCCGGAGTATGGGCCCTCCACCTGCCACCAGTCTTACCGGGTTACCGCAGGTGTGTGCATCTATACAAAAAAATGTTTTGGCTGACATACGTATTCAAAGTTATGATCTAACGGCATCTTTTGTCAACTGACCATCCAGGCGGCGCCAGATACCTAATGGATTATCATCTTTCAGCGCTTCCGGGAGCAGGTGTGGTGGCCAGTCCTGGTAGCATAATGGTCTTGCAAAACGTACTATCGCTGACGCACCTACGGAGGTGCTTCGTATATCCGTGGTAGCAGGAAATGGCCCGCCGTGATGCATGGCATAGCCGGGTTCCACGCCGGTAGGCACATTATTAAAAATAACACGTCCCACCTTTTCGGTCAACACCGTAATGGCATCGGAAAAACGTTGCAGATCTGCCGTTTCGGCCATTATTGTACCGGTTAGTTGTCCGTGTAACTGTGTAAGCACCGCCTGTAACTGCGCATCATCCTGGCATACCACCAGCAGGGCTGCGGGTCCGAATACTTCCTGCTGCAGCTCATCGCTGGCAATGAAATCTTTCGCATGCACCCGGTATAATGCGGGTGAGCCTTTGGTTTGCGCAGCTCCGGCGTCGCCTGCCAGCAGGGTTTCCACTCCCTTTCTGCGCGACAACTGCTCCCTGTTTTCATAATAATGATAACAGATCCCCGGATTGAGCATGGTGCCTGCAGCAATAGCCGACAATTCCTGTTGTAATGCAGCCGCAAACTGTGCAGTGGCCTCATCTGCCAGGGCTATCAGTAAACCGGGATTGGTGCAGAACTGCCCCGTTCCAAGGGTGATGGACTGTGCATATTGTTTCGCCACCGTCGCCCCGGAGGCGGCCAGTTTGGCGGGCAGCAGCAGTACCGGGTTGATACTGCCCATTTCCGCGTATACGGGAATAGGTTCTGGGCGTTGTGTCACCGCATCAAAGATAGCGGTACCCGCTTTAAAGGAGCCGGTAAATCCGATGGCCCGGATACCGGGGTGTTTTACCAGCTGCTGTCCGAGGGCAGGGCCGGCGCCGGTGAGGCTGGAGAAAACGCCATCGGGCATGCCGCATTGCTGCGCCGCCTTGAGGATCGCCGTTGCGATCAGTTCATTGGTACCCGGATGGGATTCGTGTGCTTTTACAATTACCGGGTTCCCTGCTGCTAATGCAGAGGCAGTATCGCCGCCGGCGGTTGAAAAAGCCAGCGGGAAATTGCTGGCAGGGAATACCAGCACGGGGCCTAACGGCACCAGCATTTTCCGTATATCCGCACGCGGTAGTGGAGTGCGATCCGGTTGTGCCGGGTCTATCACCGCTTCTACCCAGGAACCTTCCCGGAGTATGGAAGCAAAAAGCCGCAGTTGAGAAACGGTACGCATGCGTTCACCGGTGATGCGGCCCAATGGCAGCCCGGATTCCGCTACCGTTCTTTCCAGCAGCGGATCGCCCAGCGCCAGTATTTCTGTGGCAATGGTTTCCAGGAACACTGCCCGTTGTTCCGGTGTGGTTAAACGGTAAGTTTTGAAGGCGGTGGCGGCCTTGCTGACCGCCAGGTTTACTTCCGCGGTGGTGGCCACCGCGAAAGTTTCCGGCAATTGAACGTTACTAACGGGATCGTACGCACGAATTGCTTCCGTTCCTTCTGCAACAACAGCAAAGCCGATTATATTTTTTCCTGTAATCATGCAGGGAGGTTTAAATATTCAGGCAGTACAGGTCTTTTAGCCAGCGCATCTGCAATTACTTTTTGCGCGTATGCCAGTTCTCCACCTGTTGGCAACAGGCGTGGCGCGCGTACATGGGTAGTGCCGATACCGGTAGCGGTGGCTGCCAGTTTAATATATTGTACCAGTTTTGGATCAATATCCAGTTCCAGCAGTGGCATAAACCAGCGATAAATAGCGAGGGCTTCTGCGATGCGGCCTGCTTTGGCGAGACGGTAAATAGCCACGGTTTCACGGGGGAAAGCATCCACCAGACCGGCTACCCAGCCATTGGAGCCCAGGAGGATACATTCTAACGCTAACGTATCAACGCCGCAGAGGATACTGAAACGGTCGCCAAAACGATTGATCATACGGGTTACGTTGGTGGTATCGCGGGTGGATTCCTTTACTGCCTGGATGTTGGCGGCTGCAGACAGCTGTTCAAACATATCCAGTGTTACCAGGATCTTATAATCAACCGGGTTGTTATAGATCATGATAGGCAACGGGGTGCTGTTAGCTACTGCCAGAAAGTAAGCAACCGTTTCCGCATCATCGGCCTTGTAACGCATGGGCGGCAGCAGCATCAAACCAGCGGCTCCTGCATCTTCAGCAGCTTTTGCGCAGGCCACAGCCGCGGCAGTGGTTTGCTCCGCGATATTCATGATAACAGGTATTTTACCACCCAGGAAAGCCACTGCATGTTTCACCAATGCGTACTTTTCTTCATTGAGTAAGCTACTGGCTTCTCCCAAAGATCCGCCCAGAATAATACCATTAACGCCTGCATCTACCTGCGCCTGCAGGTTTTTGTCGAACATGTCATAATCAATATGATCATCGGCGGTGAAAGGGGTAAGCAACGCGGGAAATACGCCTTGCCAGTTAACTTGTGCCATTTTCCTATCTTTTTTTATGTGCAACAAAAATAGCCGGAGCACTGCGATAGCATGCTACTGTAATTAATCAATTATACGCAGATTTTAACCGAAAAAAACACATTAAACATCATATTGAAAAAATATCTGCATATATTTTTACGTCGAATATGGGAAATATTGCTTAATTTATTGGCGTTCTATATAATTGTTATCCCGATGCGTTATGTAAATGCCCTGGTTGTTTTATTCTTGTCGCTTTCCCTTGCTATAACAGTCAGGGCGCAGGATTGTAGCCAGATCGGTCAAACACCTTCCTCGGCTTTTCCCGTATGTGGCACCCAGGTATTCAAGCAGGAATCGGTACCTATTTGTGGCGTTAACTTTATCCCCGGCCCTGCCTGTAATAACCCGGGTAACGGTCCGCATTCCGACAAAAATCCGTTCTGGTATAAGTTTACCTGTTACCAAACCGGTACGCTGGGATTTACTATTACACCGCTTACGCTGGCAGAGGACTACGACTGGCAGATATTCGACATCACCGGCCGTAACCCCAACGATGTATTTACGGATGGGAGTCTTTATGTAACGATGAACTGGTCTGGTGAATTTGGAGTTACCGGGGCTTCTTCCGCCGGCAACTCCCTCGATGTTTGCGGCGGCTATAACCTGCCGCTGTTCAGTAAAATGGCCACCATACAGCAAGGACATGAGTACCTCCTGCTGATCAGTCACTTCTCGGATTCCCAGAGTGGTTATGAGTTATCTTTTGGCGGAGGCACGGCAGTGATCACGGATCCTACAATACCGAAACTGCAACAATCGCATTATAACTGTGGTCCTGTATCTGTAGGGATTAAACTTAGCAAAAAGATCAAATGTAACAGCATTTCCGCCGATGGCAGTGAGTTTTCACTGAGCACCGCCGGCATAAAAATCCTCAGTGTTACCGGTGTTGGCTGTAGTAACGGATTCGACACTGATTCCTTACTGGTGAAACTGGATAAGATCCTCCCGGTAGGCAGTCATACCCTGGTATCAAAAAACGGTACAGATAAAAATACGCTCCTGGATGCCTGTGGCAACCAGTTGCCGATCGGAGAAAGTACCACTTTTACCGTGGATCCTATGCTGCCGGTAGAGATGGGTCACATTAAAACATTGCCCTGCAGCCCGGATCAGCTGCAACTTGAATTTCCAGCCCCTGTGCGCTGTGCCTCTATTTCACCGGATGGAAAAGATTTTGTGCTCAGCGGCCCGTCCGCGGTTAAGATTACCGGCGCTACCGCCAATTGTACTACCGACGGACTTACTACTATCATCTTTCTAAAACTTGATAAACGGATACTGGTACCCGGCAACTATAAGGTAACGCTGGTAAAAGGTCCTGATGGCAATACCATTGAAAGTGAATGTCATATGCAAACGCCGGCCGGCGGCATAGCGGATTTTAATATACCGCCACAGCCATTTGTAGCATTGGGTCCTGTGACGCCGCCGCCTTGCGCACCTAATGAAATACAGCTGGTGTTTGCCCAGCCGATCCGTTGCAGCTCTGTAGCAACCGATGGCAGTGATTTTACTGTAGATGGCGCATCAGCACCGGTGATTACTAAAGCACTCCCCGACTGTGATGCCAACGGACTCACGAAAACGGTTACACTGCAACTGAAAGATCGCATACTAAAAGATGGTAATTACCTGGTGCATCTGAAAACAGGGAAAGATGGTAATACCCTGCAGAGCGAATGCTGGATTGAAACACCCGCAGGCGCCCAACAGCCCTTTACAATTGATCCGCAGCCCGCAGTGCTGTTGCGGGCTACCGCGCCCGCCATCTGCCAACCAGCTTCCATAAAAATAGGGATATCGATCCCCGTGCGTTGCAGCTCCATTGCACCCGATGGCAGCGATTTCTCTATTGCCGGTCCTACGGCCGTCAGTATAACCGGCGCAAAAGGCAGCTGCAATACCAATGATCTTACCGATACGGTAGAACTGTCGCTCTCCGCCCCCATTCAGCGCGCCGGTGACTATGTGATCACGCTCCGCAACGGGAAAGACGGCAACACCCTGCAAAGCGAATGCTGGCAACCCGCTGCCGTAAACCAACAAGCTACTTTTCGTGCAGCCGACACCGTTAACGCTACGTTTAATTATACCCTTGAGCAGGACTGCCGCATCACCACCATGCGTTTTCAGCATGACGGTAAAAACCAGGTGAATAAATGGACCTGGGTGTTTGACGACGGAGAAACCAGTAACCTCCAAAACCCGGTGAAAGTATACCATACACTGGGAGATAAACACCTGCAGCTCACGGTTTCCAACGGAGTTTGTTCAGATACAAAAAGTAAAGATACCCTGCTCAGAAGTGAAGTGACGGCTTTGTTTGACGTAGATCCCGGTCCTTATTGTCCACTGGACCTGGTATTACCGAAAGACAGGAGTCTTGGTAAAATAGTATCCTGGACCTGGGATTATGGCAATGGTGGCCGTGCTAACGGGCCTGTTCCTATACGCATGCAGTACTATCCCACACAGAAAGAGCAACAATATCTTATCCGGCTGATTGTAAAAAATGACGCCAACTGCTTTGATACCGCCAATCACTATATTACAGCCGTATCCAGTTGTTATATAGATGTGCCCACGGCCTTCTCTCCCAACAACGACGGGCAAAACGATTACCTCTATCCGCTGAACGCCTACAAGGCAGTGGATCTTCATTTCGCCGTATATAACCGGTTGGGCAACCTCTTGTTTGAGACCAACGACTGGACCCACAAATGGGATGGCACCGTAAACGGACAGCGTTCCGACGTAGGCACCTATGTGTGGATGCTGGAGTATACAGAGAAAGTAAGCGGCAAACGGGTGTTCCGGAAAGGCACGACGGTGCTGGTACGTTAAGGCATTTTTGGAATTCTAGCCGAACTCCGCTAATTTTTGCCCGGAATAAATAATCATACATTGAAAGTACCCATCATATTAGCCATATCTGCTGCTTTGCTGGGCGGCAACGCCGCAGCACAGGATTCAGCAGCCATCAAAGCCATTAATGCGCCCGGGCTGGCACAGCATATTCAAATACTGGCCTCCGATGCCTTTGAAGGCCGCAAGCCCTTTACACGGGGAGAAGACAGCACCATACAGTATCTCGCCGCCCAGTTTAAACAGCTGGGGCTAAAACCGGGTAATGGCGACAGCTATTTCCAGGAGGTGCCCATGGTATCGATCAGCTCCAAACCAGCCAGTGATCTGGTTATAAAAGGCAAAGCCGGAGCCGTGTCACTTCAATACCTGGAAGACTTTGTGGCGGCCACCCGCCAGGTGCAGGAACAGGTAAGTATCCGCAACAGTGAGCTTGTATTTGCCGGTTACGGCATTGTGGCGCCGGAATATCACTGGAACGATTATAAAGGACTAGATGTAAAAGGGAAAACGGTGATTGTGATGATCAACGACCCGGGCTTTGCAGACAGCACCCTGTTCAAAGGTCGTGTGATGAGCTACTACGGCCGCTGGACCTATAAATTTGAAGAAGCCTCCCGTCAGGGCGCCGCCGGCGTTATCATCATTCATGAAACCGCCGCCGCCAGCTATCCGTGGAAAGTAGTGCGCAGCGGATGGTCCAACTCAAAACTGCATCTGCAAACAGCCAACAACAACCAGCATCGCACCACCATGGAAGGATGGATCACACAGGACGCGGCCAAAAAAATATTCCAGCTGGCCGGCCTGTCGCCAGACATCATGGAAAAGGCCAGGGCAAAAGATTTCAAGCCGGTAGACCTCCATTTACAAACATCTCTCGAAATTAATAATACCATCAAAAAATCCACCTCGCATAATGTACTGGCGTTACTGCCGGGTGCAAAACATCCGCAGGAATGTGTTGTATATTCCGCCCACTGGGATCATTTTGGTATAGGCGAGCCCGTTAAAGGAGATTCTATTTATAACGGCGCAGTAGACAACGCCACCGGTACCGCCGGTTTGCTCGCACTGGCAACAGCGTTTACAAAATTACCGCATCCACCGGCCCGCTCAGTACTGTTCCTTTCCGTTACCGGCGAAGAACAGGGCCTGCTGGGATCAGAATATTACACCGCACACCCAACGTTTGCCCTGCATAAAATAGTGGCAGACATCAACCTGGATGTGCTCAATACTTTTGGTCGCACCAAAGATATTACCCTGATCGGCTTCGCACAATCGGAGCTGGACGAATACGCCCTGCGCGCCGCGCGCAAACAGGGTCGTACCACCGTTCCCGAAGCCAATCCCGAAGGTGGCTGGTTTTTCCGTTCCGACCACTTCAACTTCGCCAAGAAAGGAGTGCCGGGATTATATATTGGTCCGGGCACCAGCGCCGTTGGCCGCGACGTCGGCCGGGGGAAGGAAATGATAGCAACGTATAATCGTTTACGTTACCACTCCCCCGCCGATGAATATGACCCGGCCACCTGGGTAATGGATGGCATGGTGGAAGACGTTCGCCTGCTGTTTGATGTAGGATACCAGCTCAGCAATGAAAACAGTTTCCCTGCATGGAAGAAAGGATCAGAGTTTAAAGCATATAGAAAATAACGCAAGATGGTTTTATTCGGATTGATAATGATAGGATTGATCCTGTTCCTGTACTTTAAAAACATGTACAGTCGCAGGCAGCTGAAAAAAAGCGCCGTACCGGCCGACTACCAACCCTTATTACAAACAAATGTACGCTACTACCAGCAGCTCCCGCCCGCCGACAAAACGCGGTTTGAAGCCATGGTGCAGCGTTTTCTCAAAAGAACACATATCGAAGGCGTAGGCACCACCGTAGAACCGCTGGATCGTGTACTGGTAGCCGCCAGCGCCATCATCCCGATTTTCGGTTTTAAAGACTGGGAATATTTTAATCTCACTAACGTAATACTCTACCCCGATACCTTCGATGAAACCTACCAGTACGAAGGCAACCGCCGTAACATACTCGGCATGGTGGGCAGCGGCGCATTACACGGACAAATGATCCTGTCGCGCTCCGCGCTGCGGGAAGGGTTTTCCAACACCACAGATAAAAACAATACCGCCATTCATGAATTTGTACATCTCCTCGACAAAACAGACGGCTCTATCGACGGGTTTCCGAGTAAGCTGCTAGAGCACAGCTACAGTATCCCCTGGATGAAGCTGGTGCATCAAACGATACAGCAGATTTCTGACGGGCATACAGATATTAATCCTTATGGAGCGATTAATGAAGCAGAGTTTTTCGCAGTGATATCGGAATACTTTTTTGAGCGGCCGGATTTGCTGGCGGAGAAGCATCCGGAGTTGTATGAGATGCTGACGCGGATGTTCAGGCAGGATCCGGGGAAGATGGGGGGAAATTAAGTGGGAAAATCCGCTGGCGGGCCAGCGGATTTTCCCACTTAATTTCCCATTACCTTATTTAGTGGAAGCGTTTGCAAAATATCATTCTGCAAATAGTGTTCAATCTGCAGCACTTTTTTAGCATCTTCCTTCTTTAGTCTGGGCAACAATACATCATAGTAGTAACCGCCAAGCCTGTAACGGGTTTCTTCGAGATGCTTTGGATCAGGGGTGTCATTCATTAACAGCTTCTTAAACTCTATTAATAAATAATAGCAAGTTTCAATTTCTCTAAGTGACATCAAGTTTCGCTGTCTGAAAAATGAAAAAGAAATAGACAGCATTAAGTATTTAAATCCGCTCAGTCGATTGACTAGTTGATGATAGCGTGGTACAAGACATAGTTTCTCGGAGGTTTCAATAAAGGAATTTATCATAAACTCCTCATCTGCCCTTTCTTTATAAAAGGTACGGAGCTCCTCCCAGCTGGTCCACCTGCATCTATCGATGGAGAGATCTGCCTGACGAATAAGAGCGGAAAGGCCTGTTAGGTATCCGTACTCAACGAGGATCTTATTGTTTGATGTTAAAAAAATTCCATACAAATTTCCTTACGCTTCTGTTAGTTGTAAATTCATTCGATCATTAACTATGATGGCAAGATCCCTACTGAAGTAGTGATTGAAGATAAAACAGCTGTGGAGCAATTACGGCTTATTCAGCAACTTGATGAGGAAGACAGGCAAAACATTCTCAAACTCACTGCTAAAATGCTTACTATAAAAAATTCAAAGACTCTTTTAATAAAAAATATTTCTATGCTAAAAAAGCAAAAGCCGGGCTGATCCCGGCTTTTGCTTTTTTCACTTACTGTTCTTTAATAGCTTTATGGCATTAAGATTTTCATATGCTCTATTCAAACTGTCAGTATCCGTAGAAGTTCCAACTAAAAAAATTGACGTTTTTAATTCAGGTTGCTCATCGTAAAATGTCATGTTTCCGCTTCCAAAAGCAAATGTTTTAGATGTATCTTTTTTCATCTCTTCACAGGGTGAAGAACAATAATCAAGCAGTGCTCGGTTTCCATTTTCATCTTCAATAAAATACCAAAATTTAGAAAGTGTAGTAACTTCTTTACGTTTTAATTTTAATATGCCATTCTTGGGAATTTTATAAACCAACTTACCGTCTTCTTCTATATCGTTCATGCCGTCCTTTTGGTCATAAGCTATCAAAACAATGCCTTTAAAATTATGAGGCAAAACAAATACCTCTTCTTTTGTCGCAGTCTTTATATAACCCCACTCACACACTACAGCTATAAGGATTATTAGCAATAAAGAGCCTATTATTATAATTATCCATTTTTTCATATCTGCTTAATTTTATTTGCCCCAAGTAGCCTGTACTTGTTTATTCCAATCAGCGACATTAATTAATTTATCTCCTTGCTGTACACCCGTAAAGTTTCCTTTAGAATCAAACTTAATCTGCATATCAACTGTAAATAAAGGCTTTTTTTGGTATCGCCAAATAAATCTCCAACACCCCCTGTTTCTCTTCTTGCCCCTAAAAATAATTTAGCTCCCGACTGGTCACTGATAAAGGCCTCTGTACTGGGGAATACATCTCCTGTGAACGTGGCGTTGACAGACAATGTTCCTGTCTTTAAGTTTTCTGTCATAGAAAAATTAGAATGTACATCTAATGAAGGCTTAGCAAGCTCTGGAGTAACAGGGTCTTTTGCTGTATAACTAAATCCAAACGAACCGATATCATTGCCTAAAGAATTTTTTTCTGTACTCACTCCAGTAAATGTAACCTTGGGTTCTGGTGTCTTTGACTCCAGTGGATATTTATCCCCCATACCTACTTCTGGTGGGGCATACATTATTGTATTATCTGCACCCACACTCTTGTTAGTCAAGGCTTGCTTTTGAGGGTCATAAGTAAAGTTGACAAAGGTTCTTGAAGTAGTTGTAGTTCTATCTGTAGATACTGAAGGACCCCGTCCATCTCCTCTAAATAAACCTCCAGCCACACTGCTTGCTGAAATAAAACTTCTCACTGATATAGGCCAAGGATATTCTCCATTGGGGTCTACAAAGGCGAGAGGATTATTTAAACAGTATGTATAAGGTGACCATTGTACAAGTTTATCGGCTCTCTTGTCACCTCCCAAAAATCTCCCTATTTGTGGGTCGTAATTTCTCGCTTGGAAGTCGTATAATTCTAAGCCGCTGTTATCATTAAACTCATTTGATTGAAGCTCTTTACCTCCAAACTTATATTTATTTGTAAGAGTGCCTACAGCCTGCGAGGATATTCCTTTTTGTATCAACCCAAACGGATAATAATGCGTTTCCTCCAACAATGCTCCCTATTCTTTCTTATGAGGCAGATCCGGTGTAAAAATCAGTTTAGCTTTATTGGGCTTAATAGCAATTATAGTTATTAGCTGATGATCATATTCAAATCTTACCAATCCCGAGTCACTCAACTTCAATTCATAAAAATTTCTTTTACACAAAAAGGGCCAATAATCCTCTGATAATTTATAAGTGATAATAACGGGAATTAAATAACACTTCTGAAAGGGGTAACAATTACTTGTATCAGAACATTCAATTTCGGTTGCTATCTCTTTTAGCCTATTTCTTCCGGAGAAAGCCCTTACACGAAGCCCTTTTCTAAAAGTAATCAATGCTTTATCCCTTAACTGATAAGCTTTCAAACTCGCAGAATCAGGATAAAAGAAATCAAAAAAAACCAACCGATCTTATTTCTTCTCCAGAGTAATCATAATCACCATTATAAGAGGACAGAAATAGAACTCCCTGTTGCTGATGAACAACAGATGTATCAGGCATTGCCGTTACCCGCCCTCCCCAAATCAACAATATGATATATATATATTTCATAACTACTTTGTTTTAGCCTGTCTTGGAATCCTTGCGGTATAGTCTCGGGATCGGATGCAGATGAACGAAAACCATCGAAGATAGTTGTTACGTTAAGGGTATTGCTTCTATACTTCTGAAGTAAATTCTGCTGACCTTGACCTAATTTGAACACTGTATATTTGACAATGTCATCATAGTGACTTTGATTTAGTGATTTTGTGTTTGGTGTTGCCATCAGATCATTCTCATAACCATCGTGAGGCATTGATCTAAACTCTGTTGCTTTCTTTGGATTTTCGTAATCTGTATATCGATCATCTAACCCCAACATATGACCTATTTCATGCACATCAGTTGTGGTGCCAAGCCCACCCACTAAATATCCCAACTGCTTCTTACTCCCCCACACTGGATCTATAGGATCCCGATTCCTCTTTTGCCCGATCATTATCAGTCAGCATTATATTTTCACCAGCCTGCAAATCACTCTCCTTTATATCGGCATTGTATTCGGCCTTTAAATCGAAACTAATACTCCATTCTCCAGATTTCCCATCTTTAAAAACTTCTTTCAAATTATTATTTACTCTATCCATTAGTGATTTAATTCCTTCCGCATCCTTAGACATATTTTTTCCTTGATAATATATTTTTGCCGAAACAGTTATTCGCTTGTTTTCTTCATCAAATGTAAAAATAGCGTCTTCACCATTTGGATCTATGACATTTATAGGATTATTAGTTGCATAATTATAAGGAGAATAAGAGTTCCATTTGTCAGACATTTTGTCTAATACATGCCATCTTCCAATCTGCGCATCATACATCCTCGCCCCATAATCATACCACTCTAGCCCCAAACCATCCCCGAACTCTTTGTTCTGCAACTCCTTCCCATTATACTTCAATCTATTCTCCGCATAATTCGCTCCCTTCAACGCATTCGAACTAATCCCCCATCGTCAGTCCAAACGGGTAATAATGCGTCTCCTCCTGCAGCAGTCTCTCTCTTACGATTCTTTTCTCCACACGGGTTTTTGTGCCATGGATTTATATAGAAATCGACTCTTCAGTAGACTTAAATATCCCGACAATAACGAATCATCTATTGTATTTCTATTCACTCTGATTCTAGAATTAAAGGCCAGCAAATAGGTAGCTCCATCAAAAGCAATGTCCGTCTGGTTCTGAGGAACATTAGTGTTTAGAATTTCTCTTGCATCGTTTACCGTACTTTTCCAACTAACAGTATCAATACTGAAGCTAAATCCTTCAAAAAATTGGGGGCTTTTCCTATTTTCTTCAGGGCGTCCTCCATTCATGTAATAGGGTGGTGCTACTTGATAAACAATAGTCTTTATTCTATCTCCCTCCTTTTTTAAAGATATTAACAGCGAAGTATCAAATCTTTTTTCGTAATAAAAAATTAGTTGATTGCTATCGGCCAACATTCCATCATTTGTCAATGAGAATTTTTCTACCAGGGACCTTAACAGATAGTAGGTAGAGTCTTTATTAATTGGTTTGACGTAATGCTCCTGATGTTGGCAGGAAACCACCAGGCAAGTAAATATTATCAATGCTAATATTCTCATCATTATCTTTTGAGACTTTTATAAAGTAAAAAACTGTTGTTAGATGGATTTACCTGATTTTCAATGGTTAAAACATTGCCATACCCTGTTCGGCTGGAACTTGTTCCTGTGCCGTAGATTGTCACTCCATACGAAGTTGGTATCAGTGCAGGAGATCGTCCTTTTTCAGAGGCGTTTCCGCTCCTATATAATCCAGGTTGATAGTCATTTGGATCAGTAGGATCTCCTAAAAACTTTTGCATAGTCATTGGAGATCCATCACCATACAAAAAGCCATTCATCAACCCTTTATAATGGACATGTCCAAAAAGAAATAAGCCTGCCTGCTGTTCTTTTGAATAGTTTTTGTCGAGCTGGCTAAGCAGGTTAACAGAAGCTGTGCTATTATTCTCATCTACTTTCATAGCTGTTAGCCTTATTTCTTTATCATTGCCAATGCTACCAACAAAACCCAGTTCCTTATTGAGTTTATCAGATTGATTGGATATGGCTTGCATATCGGCTGCTGTCTTCTCCCCCATAGATGCTACAGATGCTCCCCGCATTGCTTGCGCAAGCTTTTTAGCCTCTTTATTTGTTAAGTTACTTGCATCGAATGGCTTTGTTTTAGCATCATCATTATTCATAAAATGTACTTGATTTGCGAGTCTGTCATTAATAGTTCCAAGATATTGGCCGGCGGTACCAAAAACCCAATTGGTATCACCTCCCGGATCAGAATACAATATCGGATTATTAGCCATGGCAGCATATGGAGAAAACATTTCATTAGGTTTCGGATCAACCTGAAACCATCTCCCGACCTGTGGATCAAGGCTTCTATAAAACGCATCATATTGATTAAGATCAAGGTCAGTTGTATGCTCTATCCCGTTAAACTCTTTCCTATTCTTTGAGTAATTCGCCCCCTTCAACGCATTGGAACTAATCGCCGCCATCGTTAACCCATACGGATAATAATGCGTTCCCTCCAGTAACGGTCTCAAAGAACTTCTACCACTAAAAATAACGGATTTTATTTTTTCATATGAAAGAAAAAAATCTAACCGGTCATAAAACCCAGTCACCGTCCGGGGATTCAGGATATTAACAAACTTTCTCCTAAAGACAAGGAACTCGTATATGAGTTCCTCGATTCTTTCATCGCTAACAGGAAAATAAAAAATGTATTGCAATAAAAACAGCCAGAAAAAATATTTTGGCTGTTTTTAAACCCTATAACTTATGGAAACTTAAGTTTCCGCAGTTTTTATTATATATTATGCTAGTAACTGTTTAATAGTCTGTTGTTCAGCATCACTCAAACTAGAGCAATCAATGACAATCAAAAGCTCTTCTCCATGCTTATTTTCATAAAAATCTATTGAAAAAAATTCTTGATCTGCTGACAGGTTGGCATTAACATCTACAAATGAATACCTTTTATCAAAAAATATGCTCCATGATGCATCTTTCTCTATAAAAACATAAGGCTTCCCTAACAGCATAGGCCCAATTATAACATTAGACTGAGTCATCCAAATCCTGACTCCCAATATATCACCTTTGTTGTTTCTTAACCAATCATAAAATCCACTAAACTCGTCTATATCTACCTCTTCAAAATTTAAAAACACTTCAGTAGAAGGTAAATAAATACGTAAATTATTGGATATGCTCAATACAATCTTTTCCATAAGTATTATTTCATAATTCCTAATGCTTTTTCAATAATTTGCAAGCGCAAAGTTTGTACTTCCTGAACTACACTATTAACCTTTTCAGCACTTAACGCTCTTTCTGCTACTTTCTGATACAACTCTAATGTTTCTACTTTCAGTCCTTCCGGGATTTTCAAGTTACTCAGACGCTCTGTTGCTCCAGCAACACTAGTTGATCCATTATCTCCCTTAAATAATTTATTCAATAGCGCCGTTTCCTCTTTAGTAAACTTTCTTAGTGGTTCCTCCTTTGCCGCCGCTCCAAGCCTAAACAATAGTTGACCATACTTTGCTCCTGGTATGACTGAAGCAATAGCTGTATATGTTGTTTTCTCTACTTTTGACCAAAACAATAAATTATCAAGCGTAACAGGCCCATTTATCCTCGCAGACCTGTAATTAAAGTTAGGTTGTTCATCTCCAAGAAGTCTGTTATAATTAGGGCTAATTATTGTTCCTGGACTATTTACAATCTGCAAAACAGGACGTTTACCGTAAACAACTACTTCTGGCAAGTTTATAGCCTTTCCACTGCTATCAGGAGATAACCCCAGAGGATCACTGAATAACAAAGGATTATCCATTCCATAATTATATGGGGTCCATCCTTGATAATCCTCTGCCAATTGATCAATTTGCCAAAATCTACCTAGTTGCGGATCAAGGCTCCGATAGGATGTTTCATACCAATTCAAATCCAATTCAGGGCTAAATTCAGTTCCTTTATTAAATCTCCTTCGATTCTCCGGATAATTCGCACCCTTCAACGCACTCGAACTTATCCCCGCCATCGTCAACCCAAACGGATAATAATGCGTTTCTTCCAGTAACGGCCCTGAATTTACCCCCAAAATAACATTATCAAAGAACACATCCTGAGTTCCCTCATTGCTCGTATACACATACAGGAAACCCGATTTCTCCATCACCATTTTATCCTGACCAAGTGTCTGCAACTGATCTGGTTCAGCTTTTACCTGTTTAACCCCACTGTTTCCGTCCACTAATTTAAACTGGTCATCGAACATTACAAAATTAAGATATGCCTTGGGCCTTTCAGGATTGGCCTGATCTGGCTCTTTCTCTTTCAACCGCTGGTAATCATTGTTATAGAAGTTACTGGTAAACGGCGTCTGCTGATTTGCGCCGTTTAAGCCGTGTACGCCTTCATCTGCTGCATTTCCACCATTAAACGTATGCACCAGGTCGGTGAGCATATTTTCAACGGAAGGGGTAACATCATTTTTTTCTTTAGGGCCTGCGGATTTATAGAAGGCTTTGGCGCTCAGGGAAATGGTATCTCCTGCCATGACCCGCAATACAATAGAAGGACCAATTTTCTTACCGGTACCGGTGGCAGTCAATTTTGCTACCGCCACATTTTGCCCGGCGCTTTCATCGGCCGGGTAGCCGGCAGGTTTTGCGGCACGCGTGTTATCGATGTTACTGAATAAGGCGGCTTCTGTAGCTGCCGCAGGCGCCTCCATGGTGGCCGCATACATCGTAAAGTCAGACTGCTCCGTGAGCACCACGCGGGTATTACCAAGATGGTCTTTTACAAAGTAATCATACATATAACGCACCGGTTGTCCTGCTGCAAATACCGCCCGCGCACGTCCTTCTTCATGACCAACAAATTCCAATGTATCATTTTCATATACAAAACTGTTGATGTAATCCGTAGTTGTTACTTTAGCCGTACTACCGGTATTGTCGGTAACAATTTTCTTTTGTTTATTGCCGGTTGCATCATACTGATAACGAATAGTTCCCTTTCCTGTAATAACAATACTGTCGGGCAGGTTCAGGTGATTATACCGGATAACGGAGATACCTTTATTGGCATCTGCTGTAAGGTTTCCGTTAGCATCATAGGTATAATCGGCTGTTTCATTATTATTAATCTCTTTAAAGTCGCCCAGCGTGCTTTGAGCGTTGTTTGTCCGGTCTGTTACAAAGGACAATTTATTACTGTTAGTGTTGTAGCCGTATTTCAGGTCATCCAGGGTTTGTATTGTCAGGCCATTCATTCCCTTTTGGTTCATAAACTGGATATTGCCTCCCGCATCGTAGGATATACCGGTAACCGAAAAATCTTTCAGATTCTTTGTCCAGCCGGTACTGCCCGCATTCACCTGGTTAAAGTCGGCCGACAACAACCGGTTAGCTTTGTCATAGCCAAATCCATAGGCCCGGGCAATAGTATCACTGCGGCTTTTCCACACAGCACCGGCAATATTACCATTGTACTGTACCGAAGTAAACCCATAGTCATAACTGAGCGTTTGTCCGAACCAGTTGGCCGATCCACTGGCGGTCGTCACAAAGTCCTTATTGATGGCTTTCAACCAACCACGGATATTATATTCATAATTCAGGGTTTCCAGTTGCGTGCTTGCCCCGGTAACGCCTAAACGTTTCTTCTTCAGCTGGCCTAATTCGTCATATTCATTTACTGCGAGCGTCTTTTCCTGGGCAGGATCATCGTTGAGCATCTTTTTAACACTCCCCAAACGCCCACCCGCATCGTAATTCATCATGGTGCGTACCGTTACCTGCGGGATGGAACCACTGCGCTGATTACGGTGTCGCTGGTAGGTACTCAGTAATTTCCCGTTAAAATCGTACAGGCTGTTCATCACATCGTATCCGCCACTGATATTATCCGACAACACCTGGATCAAACGGCCTTTATCATTGTAATAATTGGTCGTAGTAAGCCATTGATCTGTTCCCAATATCCTTACTTTTGTACCGGTGACAAGCCCTTTAACCATATTGCTACCCGCTCCTGGTAAGGCTTCTGCATATGGGTTACTGCCAGCCTGAGGTTTGGCAATATCACGGGTATCATATCCCTTGTTACCGGGAAATGAGTAGTCTCCGTAATAGGTATAGGTTAACGGGGTTAATTTATTAGCCGGGATATTAGGTAATGGATTGGTAGCGGCGATAGTATCCGCTCCCTGCGTGACAGCGGTATTGATTTCAGCAACTACCGCACCTGTGCCGGTATCAAATCCATCGGCAAGCGTAATACTGCTGGTAGCCTGAAATAACGGAGTAGTACCGTCATAAAAAGCCAGTACCAGGTCTGCCGTGCCGGGAAATGTATACGGTATAGACTGAGTGTTACCTGTAGCAGTATTCATCAGCGTTTGAAGTGCATCCCTGGTGCCCGCATCACTATACAGCGCTGTCATCGTAGGCCGGTTCAGGTTATCATAGAATGTTACCACCCAGCTTTTCCCTTTCATGTTACCATCCCTGGAAAATGCCAGCCTGTCCCTGACATCATACACCATCTCCGTGGAGTCGGCGCCGGGAACCTTTTTTACGATCATCCGGTTACGCCCATCATAGCGATAAATGAAACATAACTCTGCCGCAATAGCATTACTGACCACCCAATTACTGATGATCGCCTCTACTGCCTTTGGAGGAACCACAAAGCGAAGATTGCCCAAATCATCATAAGCATAATAAGTACACAGCCAGCCCATATGCGCAGTACCCGGTGTGGCAGATAACTGTACCTTTTTCAACACCACCCGCCCTTCTTTATCCTTATACTCAATCACCTGACTACCAGCTTCGTCAATAGTGATATTCTTATATAGCTGCCCGGCGCCATAAATTTTGCCGGCACCACTGACAGGGATAACAAGGCTACCTGAAAAATCCCATATCCGCACAGAATCCGCTACCGTATTAATCTGGTAGCGCGCCTCCACGGCCTTGTTTCCGCCCCGCTCAACAGTTGCCGGATCATTTTTCGCCCAGCTATTACCCGGTGCATAGGTCTTTAGTACCCGGTTCAAAGGGGAGGCCTCGTAATCAACCCGATTGTAATACACGCTCTCTCCTACTGCCCCTGGTGCAAGCCCTGCGTTCTGATAGAAAGCCTTCTGTCCGTTAAAAGGATCCGTTTTAAATTTACCATCGCTGGTGTTACCGCTTTGTTGTACATAAGGCAGATATTTAAACTGCTCCCGTCCGAAGGCATCATATACAACGGGGGCTACCAGGTCTTTACCCGAAACGCTCATACCTTTTGAAACAGTTTGCAGTGGATGTCCCAACCCATCAAAATATTGGGTTGCCTGACGCACCTCTGTTACAGGGCGACTGGGCGAAGCCACATAAGCAGTATCTGAGGTGGGAAGCGCGGGCTCCCAGGTACGGATATAGTTAATCGTAGTATTGGTATATGCACCAGGCGTACCGGAAGGCACTGCTGCTGGCCGGGGAGATCCGCTTGGTGTTTGGGCCACCGCGCTCCTTCCAACGAATAATATTAACGCCAGTATTGTTTTATTTATAAATACAAAGTTCCTATTCATACACTTGGTTTCAGGGATATATAACTATTGAGTAACTGGTTGTTGATACTGATAATTGAACTGTTTCAGTATTTTACCATTCTGATCTTTCACCACTTTTAGCCTTCCTGAGAGGTCATACTCATAATAGATAGTCCTTCCTGAGGCATCTGTTTCAGAGGTTACACCGACTATAGGTTTAAACGTATAGGTGGTAACCATTGCACCAGGCAGAGCGACGCGTAACTTGTTTAGCTCATTACGCAGCTGTTGATCATTCTGCGGATCGTTCAGTATTGATTGGTCAACGTAATTTTTAGCCGTCACATAATCTGCCCCTACAACCCTGGCAACAGGATATTGATTCTTGTACCCATAAAAGTAACACTCCGTGACATTATTGGATTGTTTCATTTGTAGAATGTTTCCCGATGAATCATACTTATCAAATTCGAGTCTATTTTCCAGTGGTGCAGACCATGTTGACAATTGCATACTAACTGGTTTAAAAACACCCTCTGGCCATGCTTTCCAGTTATTCTTCTCCGATTTCACCAACCTTGTTAAACCTGTAAAAGGTTTCAGATACTCTTTCTTCTCAATCACCGAGCTAATAATATTACGTGTCTTCATAGTATTATACGGAGCAATGGAAGAAAATTCGTCTACATAGGCAAGTGTAGTTAAAGAGGTATCCCCGTTACTCAAATACCTAGTTATACTGGTGGGGTAATAGTGCCTGGGGTTATTGTAACCATACACCGTTGTTGTAGTTAACGTATCATTACCAACATATTTATGGTTGATTTCAGATTGCAGATAGTTTACACCAGTAACCAAACTTTGATCATTGATGCTTGAACCCGGTATAAGATCCCCCATAGATCCAATAGTATGCTGTGTAGCGTAGTTACTTCTGGCATTATATGTTCCTAAAGGATCGTTAGTATATCCTGAATAAGAGGCTACCTGAAATATATATAATCCATTTAACGTTTTCAGATCGACAAATCCATAATTATATGAGACATCCTCCAGAACCTGATAAGAACCATTAAGAGAATGATTGAAGACTTCTTTCTTTTTCAACAACCCATTAGACCAATTTCGGCAAACCTTATTATAGTAGTTTGGGACATACTGCCCTTTAATTCCGCCTCCAATATTAGTTGGAGAAAGCATATTAGGGTTATCATATGAATAATAATAGATGTTCTTTCCAGTATTAACAGTCGTATCTCCAAAGTATTCGGTCACGCGCGTATAGTAAACATTATTAGGCCCTAGTGATTTATTCCAACCATTCGAAAGGGATCGGTTTCTATAAACATAATAATACTGGGTAAACAAATCGACTGCTAAACAGGTAAATTGAAAAACAAACCTGCAAGTACTAAAATTCATTTCATTATCCAAATCATAGTCTATATATCCCGGCTCATAGTCATAGGTCTTGGACATAATGCTTCCCGCATTATTATCAGAAATAATTTTCCTTATCCTCAAACCGCCACCTGGCTTTATATTCCCTGGCGATTCAACATATTTATTCGTCTCATAATCAAACTGAGTTGTACCTCCTGTGGGATAAGTTATTTTTTCAAGAATATACCTTTTCATATAGTCTTCATTGGGAGAAAAATCGGCATCACCAACTGTAATGATTTGACGACTAGGCTGCGTGTTAGTTCCCCGCCTCTGTATTACTTCTATACTCCTTCTTTCGCAAACAGCCGTATTATCAGATTCCCCTCTACAAAACCCCCATTGATCAATAAGGCAACGATTATCTGCCACCGGATGCTGTTCGTTATAGGAAAAACTATATTGTTCATTTACACTGCTTGCAGCACCACTTATGACTACTGACTTAAGTCTCAGGAGTGCATTACTTCCCGGAAAGTTATCCCTGTTGAATACAATCGATTTAATTATTTCGTTCTTGCTATCTTTAATAACTATACTTTCAATATATTTCTTTGATGTACTCAAATTAAAATCAATACTTCCGTCTTTTAGAAGTATTCTTTTTATATTCTTTGTTTGATAGGTGATCCCCTGTCCCTGTATATCACAATAACCAGAATATGTCTCTCCACCACCATCACAAGAGCCATTGACAGGTACCCCATTGTCCCCCGGAACATTATTACTCCTGATTTCCACAGAGCCTTCGGTATTAATAAACTGAAAGGTGGGGATATCCTCGTAAGCAAATAACACTTTGTTGGTTCCTGAGACATCAGAAATTTCTTCAAGATACCATCCGGTAGGTGCCTCATCAGCATTTACAATCGCCTTCTCTACATTTGAGTGACCAAACTTATAGCCTATTCCATTATCATCTGTAATATCTATTCCTGTTATGGACTTGTAGTATAAAGAGTTAACAGGTGGACCTGTCTGCACCTTGATGTCATACGGGACGAATGGATAAGAATAGGCTTTAAACTGGCCAGTCCCATCATCCTCTATTGAAAAATTCCCATGTTTGTTGTTAATTGTATAGCTAAATCTATCAAATTGTGCATCTTTTTTCCTATTGGAAACAATATCAGTCAAATATAAAATATGATCATAATTATCCTGATTGATTTCAAAAGCAGATAAAAACGGACTGGGCTTGGGAAAGAGTTCATCGGCCCTCCCCTCAACATTGCGAGAAACAAGCCCTCCAACATCCAAAATCCAGCCTGCCCCGATATTGCTTTGATTAAGTTCCCTTGGCTTTATTCCAGAAGCATAATATCTCAAAACAATCGGCACCTCAATATCACCAGACTTAGCTGTATGCAACGGAATCGATATGTCCGGTATACCATTGTTGTAACTGACCGGAATTTCGCCGTAAATCTGAATAGCTTTGCTTTGCGGAGATGGTGGAACAACGTTCGGCAATTTAGCCTGTGCTTGAAGGCCATTCGTTCCGGCCAGCACCAACACTAATGTAACAGACAATAGATAAAAAATGTATTTCATAGAAAACGTTGACTTCTAATGTTATTAAATTCAGATTAAGAATTATACCCCAGCCTCACCTGCGACGGGGCCGTTGAATACTTTTCTAATTTTCATTTCATACGGGCTTTAAGACTCTCCAAGGAATTAATAAAGTGTGTAAAAGATTATTGGCTTTCAGTGAATCAATGCATCCAAGGCGGTACTTCAGGACTACAAAGGGGCAGATCAATACACACAGGATTTGGGAAGCTATGAATTTCATACAGGGTATATTATATTCTTTGCCAATGATCTTTGCTTTAAGCTCATTCTTTTCATTTATCAATGACACCTGGCCATCATTTAATTGTTACAGCTCTTTTTCGTTTTTTGATGCTCCTATCCCTTCTATCTGTTGTTGAAGTGATTCATTCTGCTTCTTCAACTGAATAACTTCCTTCTTCATGTCAATTAAATACAACGTCAACTCCTCTATCTTTTGTAGCAATTTCCTATCCATCTCACCAAGATCCAGACCATTTTTCTCGACTTCTGTTGCGGTGGGAATATCAGGTAAATGCCGGTTAGCTTTTATGTAATTTTCTACTTCCGGGAGAGACAACAAATTATAGGTCGGCTGAAAAACAAAATCTGACCAGCCTGCTTGATTTACCTTTACTTTCCGTGCACCAATAGAGCCTTCTACCGCCAATCTGTGAATACCGGTTGTTGTAGTACCTATTCCTACAGCGCCTGTTTGAGTCAGTGTTAGTATTTCCGTAAAAGAGGTTAGATCATAAGGAGGCGTTCCGTTGTTGTACGTTTTTTGATAAAAATGTAAACCGCTACCTCCGGCTTCTCCTTTAATGATTAATCCCCCTCCTGCATTATAGATAGGTGTAAAAAGATTTTTGCCAGCAGGAATGTCTGATGTGGTCAAAAATGCATTAAAAGCGATATAGGGGAAATTGCCATAAGACGCATTTCCCATTGAAAGATAATTACCAGCCCGGTAGGCAATATTCGCTCCGGCACCAATATTAACCGAACCGTTCTGAACATCCAGCTTATAAGTCGGGTTGGCAGTACCAATTCCGACATTACCACCTGGCAAAACAATAGCATCAATACCTGTTCCATCTCCACCTAAAGCTAATCCGGTTGCAGTTGTACCATAAAGCTGCGCATTGCCCGTACGGGTAAAGCCGATTGAATAAGCCAGTCCCCCGGTATTTACACCAAGTCTGAAATCACCATTTACATCCAGTAATGTCGCCGGCGCACTCGTTCCGATACCTACTCTGCCGGTATTGAGTACGTTGATGGCTCCATTGCCGGAAGTCACTCCTCCTATTTTCAACAGCGCACCTCCTTGTTGAATATAGAAACGGCTGTTAGAGCCAGACTGCAAGGAAATAGCGGCTGAATCATCGACGGTCCCGTAAACACTTAGCCTTACAACCGGGCTGGTTGTCCCTATTCCCACATTTCCGGTGCTTTGGATTTGATTTTGAGCAGATGCGACAAATGAATACAATAATATTGTAATAAAAACGGGAAACGAACAATAAATTCTATACATATAGGTAAAGGTTATTACAATTAATTATTAAAAATGCTATGCAACAAAATTAAACTTACAGTATGCACACTATCCGCGTAGCATCTATTTAACTGAATGTTTTCGTATCTGCCTGACATTATAGCGACCTAAGACAGTCATGAGATTATTCAAAAAAGATGGATTACCGATAGAGAAACAGCGGACAAAGTTCTCTTTTATTGCTATCCATTATTTTTAAAAAACAGTGTACAAGCACCAAAATATTTCTTAAGATGGAATGTCGTCATTTAACATTTAGGATTTGGGTACCACAATGCAACCTGTCTTTTTCAATGCTCACTAAGCCCTCAAAATTACGCCCCTTCTTCTCAAAATAGTAGTACTTAAATTTAATTTTCCTTGGGGAAAATTTTGCTATTCGAGCTATTCGGTCAACATCAAAATCAACGAACATGCTATCATTTGGCAAAATCTCCGTAAAACTAAATTTCTTAACTCCACTGTATACAGCATCTGTCATAGAACCGCTATAGTAACTATCTACAACCAAACAGGATCGTTCTAATTTCAGATTTTTTCCTGAATAGAACATCTCATTATTATCTAAAACAGTGGAATATATATATATAGTATCTGCCTTAGTATTCACAATTGCAGTCCTGATAGTATTCGAATTATTCGGCCTATCTTGATGGGTACTAACCCTTGATTGTATATATTTTTCTCCGTTATAATTGACATAATCTGACTTTGAAGAAAAAATATCTTTTCCGCTCGAACACGAACAAAACACCGAAACAAAAATTAATAGATACCTCATTATTTCCGTTTTTTGGGATGATCAAGATTATATGCCTTTGTTGGAATCGGATTAGCTGTTGCAGACTTCAACTTCCCATTTTCATCATATATAACATCCTTACGAATAGCTCCTCCCATATTTTCCACCTCCATTGCCCGCCCCTCATCCTGACTGCCACCTGCCCTCAGATGTCCTATGCCATGCCAGAAATTTTCATATGGCGTAAAAGTCTTCAATGGTCCTTTCCCTCCATTTTGAAACATATCTTTCATATCAGCAGGGAGTTGATTTCCTTTCTCATCGTACTTGGTATCTATTACATTAGCCTGCGTTGCAGAAGGGTTGATCGCTAAAATACCTTCTCCGTTCTTCGTTCCAGATGGGTAAACAGCCGCATCCCCTTTCGAACCTTCATTACCAGTGTTGATTTCTGTTTTAGTGCCATCTTTCTTTTCAAATGTAACCTTTTCTTCAATGACAACATTGTACTTCGTTGTAGAAGACATTAAGCCCTCTAATTCTCCAAATGCCTTTGCTTCTTCGCTTGTAAATTTAGATTTATCACCACTAAAAGCAAGTTTTCCATCTTCTTTCCCATAAGAAAAATCTTTTGCATTATCACCAAATGCCTGATATAAAAAATCTGTAACCTTCTTTTGGTATTTTTCTCCAACAATTACATCCGCTGGCCCCATCCCATCAGGATCAATAAAACGTAGTGGGTTGTTAAAAGAGTAGTTATAGGGACTCCATCGTCTCATTTGTTCACTTAATGGGTCTAACACATGCCATCTCCCAATCTGTACATCATATATTCTGCTACCATAGTCATACCACTCCAATCCACTTCCATCTCCGAACTCCTTACTCTGTAGCTCCTTACCATTATATTTCAGCCGATTCTCCGGATAATTCGCCCCCTTCAACGCATTGGAACTAATCCCTGCCATCGTCAGCCCAAACGGATAGTAGTGTGTCTCCTCCAGCAACGGCCCTGAATTAACACCTAAAATGACATTATCAAAGAACACATCCTGAGTTCCTTCATTGCTGGTATATGCATACAGGAACCCCGATTTCTCCATCACCATTTTATCCTGACCCAGCGTCTGCAGCTGATCTGGCGCTGCTTTTACCTGCTTCACCCCACTGTTTCCATCTACTAATTTAAACTGGTCATCGAACATTACAAAATTAAGATACGCTTTGGGTCTGTCAGGGTTGGTCTGATCGGGCTCTTTCTCTTTCAATCGGCGGTAATCATTGTTATAGAAGTTGCTGGTAAACGGAGTCTGCTGATCTGCGCCAGCTAAGCCGTGTACACCTTCATCTGTTGCACCGTTACCATTAAAGGCATGCACGAGATCCGTGAGTATGTTTTCAACGGAAGGAGCAACATCATTTTTTTCCTTAGGCCCACCGGATTTATAGAAGGCTTTGGCACTCAGGGAAATGGTATCTCCAGCCATCACACGAAGTACAATGGAAGGACCAATTTTCTTACCGGTACCGGTGGCAGTCAATTTTGCTACTGCCGCATTTTGTCCCGCGCTTTCATCAGCCGGATAACCCGCAGGTTTAGCTGTCCTCGTATTATCAATATTACTGAACAAAGCTGTTTCCGTAGCTGCTGCCGGCGTCTCCATCGTAGCCGCGTACATCGTAAAGTCAGACTGTTCTGTTAATACCATGCGGGTATTGCCGAGATGGTCTTTTACAAAATAGTCATACATGTAACGCACCGGTTGTCCTGCCGCAAATACGGCCCGCGCACGTCCTTCTTCATGACCAACAAATTCCAGCGTATCGTTTTCATATACGAAACTGTTGATGTAATCAATTGTTGTTACTTTAGCTGTACTGCCGGTATTGTCGGTAACTATTTTCTTTTGTTTATTGCCGGCTGCATCATACAGATAGCGAATAGTTCCCTTTCCTGTAATAACAATACTATCGGGCAGGTTCAGGTGATTATACCGGATAACGGAGATACCTTTATTGGCATCTGCTGTAAGGTTTCCGTTAGCGTCGTAGATATAGTCGGCTGTTTCGTTATTATTAATTTCCTTAAAGTCGCCCAGCGTGCTTTGAGCGTTGTTTGTCCGGTCTGTTACAAAGGACAATTTATTACTGTTAGTGTTATAGCCGTATTTAAGGTCATCAAGGGTTTGTATCGCCAAGCCATTCATTCCCTTTTGGTTCATAAACTGGATATTACCTCTCGCATCGTAGGATATACCGGTAACCGAAAAATCTTTCAGACTCTTTGTCCACCCGGTACTGCCGGCATTCACCTGGTTAAAGTCGGCTGACAACAACCGGTTAGCTTTGTCATAAGCAAATCCATATGCCCGGGCAATGGTATCACTGTGGCTTTTCCACACAGCACCGGCAATATTGCCATTGTATTGTACCGAAGTAAACCCATAGTCATAACTAAGTGTTTGACCGAACCAGTTGGCAGAGCCACTGGCGGTTGTCACAAAGTCCTTATTGATGGCCTTTAGCCAGCCCCGGATATTATATTCATAATTCAGGGTCTCCAGTTGCGTGCTTGCCCCGGTAACGCCTAGACGCTTCTTCTTCAGCTGGCCTAATTCGTCATATTCATTTACTGCGAGCGTCTTCTCCTGGGCCGGATCATCGTTGAGCATCTTTTTAATATTGACCAAACGTCCGCCGGCATCATAATTCATCATGGTACGTACCGTTACCTGCGGAATGCTGCCACTGCGCTGATTACGGTGACGCTGATAGGTACTCAGTAATTTGCCGTTGAAATCGTACAGGCTGTTCATCACATCATACCCGCCGCTGATATTATCCGACAACACCTGGATCAAACGGCCTTTATCATTGTAAAAACTGGTAGTAGTAAGCCATTGATCAGTTCCCAGTACCCTTACTTTTGTACCGGTGACAAGCCCTTTAATCATGTTACTGCCAGCTCCTGGTAAGGCTTCAGCATATGGATTGCTACCTGCCTGTGGCTTCGCGATATCACGGGTATCATATCCCCTGTTACCGGCGAAAGAGTAGTCTTCATAGTAGGTATAAGTCAACGGCGTCAATTTATTGGCCGGAATATTTGGCAGGGGGTTCGTAGCCGCGATAGTAGTCGTTCCCTGTGTAACAGCAGTATTGATTTCAGCAGTTACAGCCGCACCCGTACCCGAATCAAATCCATCGGCAAGCGTAATGCTGCTGGTAGCCTGGTATAAAGGCGTAGTACCATCATAGGAGGCCAACACGAGGTCCGCAGTGCCGGGAAATGTATATGGTATAGACTGGGTATTACCTGTAGCTGTATTCATCAGCGTTTGAAGTGCATCCCTGGTACCTGCGTCATTATAAAGCGCCGTCATTGTAGGCCGGTTCAGGTTATCATAGAACGTTACCAGCCAGCTTTTCCCTTTCATATTACCATCCCTGGAAAATGCCAGCCTGTCTCTCACATCATACACCATCTCCGTAGAATCGGCGCCAGGCACTTTTTTTATAATCATCCGGTTACGGCCATCATAACGATAAACAAAGCATAACTCTGCCGCAATAGCGTTACTGATCACCCAATTGCTGACGATCGCCTCTACTGCCTTCGGAGGGATCACAAAACGAAGATTGCCCAGGTCATCATAGGCATAATAAGTACAGAGCCAGCCCATATGAGCGGTGCCCGGTGTGGCAGATAACTGCACCTTTTTCAGCACCACCCTGCCTTCTTTGTCTTTATACTCAACCACCTGACTACCTGCTTCATCAATACTGAGATTTTTATATAGCTGCCCGGCCGCGTAAATTTTACCAGCGCCGCTGACAGGGATAACAAGGCTACCGGAAAAATCCCATATCCGCACAGAATCCGCTACCGTATTGATCTGGTAACGAGCCTCCACGGCCTTGTTTCCTCCCCGCTCAACAGTTGCCGGATCATTCTTTGCCCAGCTGTTACCAGGTGCATATGTTTTTAACACCCGGTTTAAGGGCGAGGCTTCGTAATCAACACGGTTATAGTATATACTCTCTCCTACTGCGCCCGGTGCAAGACCGGCGTTTTGATAGAAAGCCTTCTGTCCATTAAAGGGATCTGTTTTAAATTTACCATCGCTGGTGTTACCGCTTTGTTGTACATAAGGCAGATATTTAAACTGTTCTCTTCCGAAGCCGTCATATACCACCGGGGCTACCAGATCTTTTCCGGACACGCTCATACCTTTTGAAACAGTTTGCAGCGGCCGCCCCAGCCCATCAAAATATTGGGTGGCCTGGCGCACTTCTGTTACAGGGCGACTGGGTGAAGCCACATAAGCAGTATCTGAGGTAGGAAGCGCAGGTTCCCAGGTACGGACATAGTTAATCGTGGTATTTGTATACGCACCGGGCGTACCTGAGGGCACTGCTGCTGGCCGGGGAGATCCTCCTGGCGTTTGCGCCACTGCCTCGGTTCCAATAAATAATATTAATGCTAGTATCGTTTTATTGATAAATACAAAGTTCCTATTCATACACTTCGTTTCAGGGATATATAACTATTGGGTAACTGGTTGTTGATACTGATAATTGAACTGTTTCACAATTTTTCCATCTTGATCCTTTATCAGCCTTAATCGACCCAGGTCATCATACTCATAAAATATTGTCTTGCCGGATGGATCTGTTTCGGAAGTCATTCCCAATAACAGTCCATAGGTATAGGTGGTAACCAAGGCCCCGGGAAGCTTAGTTCTCAGATTTGTAAGCTCTGTACGCAATTGCACATCATTAGTTGGGTTATCCAGGATGTTCTGATTTATATACTTTTTCGCAGTGTCATATTCTGCCCCTATAATTCTTGCAACAGGATATAATCCTCCATATCCCCATAGATAAGATTCTTTAACATCATTTGTCTTTTGCTGTTCTGTTAGATTCCCACTTGCATCGTAGCTGCTAAAAGAGATCCGCTCTGTATAACGACCATCCTTTGTAACCGCACCTGAAAGATTACGCGAAGCTGTAAAATTCGTGATGGGCACATCGCTTTGCAAGTTAAACACTTTATTCTTCCACGGCTGATCCTGTCTAAAGGAGAAAAAATAAGACGATAAGAACCGGCTATTTGAACCATCAGCATTTGCTTTAAAATTGCTTATTTCAATTTCCGGTGCATACACATGCCTTTGCTGCAATAACTTGATTCCGGCCGTAGTTGCATCTGTTGCCGACAAACTGCCATAATCGGGCGCCCGGAGGATATTGGTGATCATCAAATCACCTTTACTATCAGTTTTCTTACTCTGTTTTATCAGAGTGGTAGTGGTATCATATTCATACTGTTCCTTTACAATATTTACACCTCCATTATCATCATAGGTTGTAACCACTGTACTATCCAATGTACTATAAGCAGAGGAGTATTTAAACGTTGCATGCTTAAAATATTCCTGCAACACATACTCATGATGATCATTACTCCAGAAAGGGTAGTTACTGTTAATCCTAATGTAACGCGATGTAAAAAATGCCTCGCCCGATGCCGTTCCTTTATTCTTTAATGGTGAGTAGCTTTTCTTTTCGTCACTCACTATAGCTGCTCCTGTGCCCTGGCCCTTATACACTGATTTCCTTAGTAATCTGCCGTAAGTCCAACTGTTGCCTGTGAAGGGTGGGTAAGGTATAATCTTATAATTTTCTGCTCCTGGAGAATCATCAATATTATTATCAAAGTAAGAGATTGTATAACCATTACTGACACCCGTATTTAGATCACGCTGTGTTTCTTTTACCGACCCATACCCGATAAAGCCACCCATCATATCAAGAATGGGATACAAACTGCTAGAGGAAATGATCCGCTCATTTTCCACAGACTTATAGTTCCCTTGCCCGCCACTTCCAACTACATGATAGTTCATTTCTTTTTCAAAGTTATATACTCCAGTCCATGGTGGTCTTACACCATTACTATACTCATATTCCCTAAGAATTTTATTACCGGTTGCTGAGTCAATATCCATAACACTTTTAAGTCTAATACCGCCCACAGCAATACTGTCTCTTACTATAACATATTCAGTGTGGCAATTAAAAGGTAGGATTTTCATATTACAGAAAATATCACCAGCGCTTCCCGGGTAGGTTTGCCCTGTATTTTTGGCATAAATATAATAGGTCCCAATATTTAGTGTAAGATGTTTATTACAAGTTGGATAAGGAGTTGATGAATAGCTATCACAAAATAATGACCCGTTCTTATAGGTATAGATAAGATTATTGGTAGCACTGTCTCTTATCTCAATATAATAATACGAAGGGAAATTATTATACCGGGAGTCAAGGGAAGTGACAACATCGATGCCGGAATTGTTAACAGAGACCCTGAACTTTGGCGGTGGTGGTGCATCAGGGTCATTAGGAATAGTTGGTGCAAATTGAACACCAGTAAAATTGGTGTTAATATTCCCATCACATACCTGAATAGCTGTAGAATCAGCGGTAGGTTCCCTGAAATGAGGCTCATATACAAAAGTAGTACTACCTCCCGTAGGGTACTGAATTCCTGTAAGTGAACCCTGACTGGCGTACGTATAGTCAGGCCTTTTTAAACGAAGAAGATCTTTTGTATAATCGTAAAAACCATCATATCCTTTACCCACAAGACTATCTCCAATTTCTTTATACACCTTACCGTTTGCAAATCCCCAAACATCGCCACCGGACAATAGCCTTGACGGCAAAGCTTTTGAGTGTTCGTAGGTAAATAGATAAGGGGGTAAGGAGTTACCGTTAGTGCCGGTCTCCCGGATACTATTCAGCATCATCCGCAGCTCTTCCTTCTCTGCCGCTACCGGAACCTGCGCATCTGTGTATAAACTGGTGTTGTACAGATACTGGTAATTAAAACTATACGATTTAATCTTACCGTTTTTGGCATTATAAAGTACAATACTATCCAAACGCTTTCCCTGCTGCATGTCTCTCCTATCTGTATTTCCATAGAACTGCAGATAACCGCCATTAAATTTGATAAATTTTATTCTTTGTGTCTGTGGTTGGTTTTTCAAATTTGTTCTGATCTTCTGGTACGGTGGTAACATGGGCGCTATGTTCCCCTCAAACTGCTTAGCAGCATGAATTTCGCTGGAACCGCTCGTCCAATAGTAAGTATCCACTGGTTCATAAACAAAACTAATAGTATCCTTTTTACTGGCACTTATAATATTCGTCAATTGCCAGGTAAATATGTAGCTCGCAGACACGCGAATAAGGTCATCTCCAGGTTCGGGGGTCGAGCTGCCATCCAGATATGTATAAGGCGTTGTTATAGACAGCTCCGGTGTAGAAAACTCATATTGGGTACCATTTTCATCTGTGATGGTGAAACTAACGATAGCATTTCCTACTTCAGTACCTGTATAAGAGTTTGGGTAATTACGTATTACAGGCACAATCGAATTACTGGTATAAGGAATCTGATAAATATTCTTCAGATGATCGAAAACAAACTTTCCATTCATGCCAGCTACACTATAGCTAAAGAGATCAGGCTGAGCGTCCAATCTTCCTGAACTATACATATTCACTCTCTCATATTCTGAATATGGATCCGCTACAGGCATCGTTACCGGGTACTTTTCCCAGAATCCATTTACGATATTATCATCCACCTGGCCGCCCATCATGGTTCTGTTTATCACCCCACCGGCATTCAATGCCCATCCGATCCCTACTTCCGATCCTACATCATTAACTCTGACTCCACCAGAGTTATAAGAAAGGGCTACCGGAAGCGACAATTCTCCTGATTTAACTTCAAATAATGGAATGCTGACGGGAGCCGTTCCTGTAAAACCACCCAATGGCCAGGTCCCATATCGTTGAATAGCCGCCACATTAGGAGAAGGCAATATTACACTTTTAGAAGCGAGGTAGTTATTTTGTGCTTTCAGATATAGGGGAAATATTAAAAAGATGACTAACAGGTATTTTATTTGGGGATAAAAAAAATTACTCATACAATATTTTCTGATTAAAATATTTATTAAACTGGTAGTAAAGCTTCTATGAAGGAGTATAGGTATATTCTTACTTGAGAATAATATATCCGCGCCAATGCAAGGGTCTAAAAATTATACCCCAGCCTCACCTTCACCGGGTCCGTTCTCGGCACATGCTGGTTATACAAAAAATCAAACAGCACCATCATATTCCCTTTCAGCTTACTGTTGATCTTATATTTCTTACTGATCCCTATCAACCCGCTCTGTGTCCACTTCTGCCCTACTCCTTCAGGCACACCCTCATAACTTGGCTGGTAGTTTTGTTCATATCCGCCATTCAGGAAGAAGGTACCTTTGAGCTTCCAGTCGATAAACGACCGAATCCCCATGCCTTGCCCGGAAAAATGAATGTTATCAAAACCGGTGCCCATGCCTAGTTTATACGAAAGACCAATACCCGCACTACCGTTTTTATGAAACTTATACGCAGCCTGGCCGGCCAGGTCACCGGTGGTAGGGAAAAATTTGTTACTGCGCTGGAACTGTATATTGCTTCCAAACTCCAGCCGTTGCAGGAAACTTTTGGTCTTCATCTCTTTTGGTTTGAAGTCCGGCATTTCGGCGGCGTTGTCCAGATCCGGGAATTTGCTTTTCAGTTCATCAAATTTGCTGCGGGCTTCCGCCATCTGCTGACTAACAGCCGCGCCTGCATTGGGACCGTTGCCCAGGCGTTGCTGAATAAGTTGCTCCACCTGGGTGCGTGTTTGCAGTCCTTCCAGGTTTGGTGCAGAAGCGGTAGCACCTTGTATATTAAAAAGACTGGCCAGCTGCGAATGCTTCTGCATAAAGTCGTTAAAAGCGGGAATCTTTTTCATTACTTCCATCGCTTTCTGCTCTGCTTTTTTCCTGTCTTTAAATACTTCTTTATATTCTCTCAGCTGCTGGGCATAATAGTAGGCTTCCTTATTCATCTTCTGCAAATCTTTGGCGAAGCCGGTATACTGGCTCAACTGCTCTTTAAGCAATTGCTTACGCTCCCGGATATACGCTTTTATCTGTTCTGCCTGCGCCAGTTTATCCTTCAGGTTATCGACTGATTTCAGGGAACCGTTTAACTTATCCGTTATCCCTTTGGATTTCTCCATTAAGTCCTTTGATTGTTTCAGGAACGCCAGGGAATTACCCAAGCTATCAAGATAGGCGCCGCCGCCGGTTTGGCTTAAAGCGCCTGAATACTTACCGAGTTTTCCTTTCATGCGCGCCTTAAGACTGCCCAGGGAGTCGATGGAATGGGTAAACAGATTATTGGCCTTCAGCGAGTCAATTCGCGCCAGCCTGCGCTTGATACTTTCCTCCTGCTTCATAAAACGGCTCAATGCCTTTTGGCTGCGTTTGGAGATCTGCTGCTCCATCTTGTCGGACTTCCGTTTTACGTCCGACAAATACTTTCCGGGTACAAGGGTCACCTTCTTCACAAGACTATCCTGTGCCTGTGTAGCAACCAGGCAGAGACAACAAACGACCAGGGAGAGTATAAATTTCATGATATGGGTATTATTGTTTGGCAGCTACTTTTTCTTTGAGATCCTTCACTTCATTAGTCAATAACTCGACTTTCTTATTCATCTCGATAATATATAACATCTGCTCTTCTATTTTCTGCAGCAGCTTTTGGTTCATATCTCCAAGATCAACGCCAGCAGCTGCTACTTCGCCGGCAGATGGAATACCAGGCAAATGTTGATGTTCAGTAACATATTGTTCTACCTGTTGCAGAGTCGGTAACTCATAATCCTTATGGAATACAAAATCCGGCCAGTTGTTATAGGCTTTCACCACCACCCGGGTGAAAGCACCACTGCCGTTCACTGCCAACTTGTATCCTTTGGTGTCCGTAGCGCCTATACCTACGTTACCCTCGTTTGTAACAAAGAATACATCTGCAACCGTCGGTGCACTTATTGAAAACCCGCTAGCGCGTCTGGCATTCAGCTTCCAGATACCATTTAGAGTTGTCAACGCCAGGCCTGCAGTGGCAGTCATGTCTTCCCGGTTGTTCTGAACTTTCAGATAAAGGCTTCCTGGCCTATCGTTTCTTATATGAAACATTTCATCCGGGTTTGTTAATCCAACTCCTATTGACGCGTTGCTGGTAATTCGCATGGCTTCAAACAAAGCGCTGTTACTTCTAACAATAAATTTCATAGCAGAGGGTCTTCCATCGCCCGTCAACCGCTCCATTTCCAGTGATCCAACATCGGTTCCCGCTACATTAAATTTAAGCGCACCCACCGCTCCCAATGCATCACCATAGTTAGTGAGCTTTATATTAGACAAACCGTAGGAATATATTTCCAGCTTCTCCGTAGGAGATAATATACCAATACCAGCGTTCCCGGTAGAATCCAGTCTGTTGGTCCTCTGGGCATTCACATTCAGGTATGCAACAAAAAAAAGAGATAAAAAAAGAATTCGTTTCATGGTTAAGGATAATATTAAGGTTACTGTTTAAAAAGGTCCGATACTGTCGATACAATAAAAAAAGAGAGTCAGAATACAAATGGAGTAAACGCTACAGCTAATTTAACTATGAAAAACAATCCAAACCGGTTAACATTCGCTGCAAAGAAAATCATTTATCACGCACAAATCATTAACACATTAGTTGTACAAACATGATAAGATTGATAAAATATAGTTCATCTCCTCTCACAATGTCTTAAACACGATGACTACTAACTGCGGGTACATTACCGCGGTTTAACAAGTCATTTGAAAGCAGCAGCGTACCCGAACAACTATTGGAACCGCTACGGCTAAATATCGCATAGTCTTTTAGGTGAAAACTTGCCGATTGTGAGGGACCAGTACGATTAAGCACATAATCTGCAGCATCTGTCGTTTGTGCTGACAACCCGGTTAGAAATACCAGGAACAATAGGAAAGGGAACAAAAACAATTTCATAAGTAAAAAAGGTCTATAACGTTAAAATAAAACATTCACTTAAAAAGAGAAACAATACACTCCACTGTTCAGGGTTGTGCCGGAAAAGTCAGGGGTAATCTATTCTTGCTACAATGATTTAATGATAAAGGGTACGGTTAACATTTGCTGCTAAAATAAATAATTAATTTCAACAAAAAGAAATCTATTTTTATTTTTCTTAAAAGCCCTGCCAGCAATGCCAAGCCTCCACCTGCTCGTCATCAAAGCCAGCCAATCCGCCGAACAGGCTGCATTCTACACCCTTCTCGGCTTTCAGTTTCACCACCACCGCCATGGCAATGGCCCCTTACATTATGCCAGCACAAACAGCAATATGCTACTTGAAATTTATCCGTTGCCCAAAGCAATAACAACAGCAGATAATACTACCAGGTTGGGCTTTACAGTAGAAGATCTTGACATGACGATGAACAACCTGCCTACAGAGAGCATCATTACGGCCGCAACACAAACGGAATGGGGATACGCTGCGTTGATACAGGACCTGGACGGCAGAAAAATAGAACTCCGCCAGAAATAAAAAAGCCGCTCCTACTATGCGTAAGAGCGGCCTCAATTATCTCTTCACCAAACTACAGCGTCTTCACCCTGATATTTCTGAAACGCACTTTTGATCCATGGCCAAGGAAACCGATATGACCGGTTTCATTCTTCAAACCAGGATGCTCCTTGTGATCGAGCGTACCATTTTTACGGGCATCTGCAATATCACCATCCAGGATCACGGTACCATTCAGGATTACCTTGATATGCGTACCATCAACAATCGCTTCTTCCACATTCCACTCTCCTACTGGTTTCAGGAAACCGCGTTTGGCAGGAATTACGCCATATACAGAACCGTGATACTGGTATACGTGCAGGTCTTTATAGATATCTGCTTCGTTATCCAGGATCTGTAATTCCATACCCTGGTAAGCCGCATCGCCTTCCAGCGGAGCGCGTACACCCAGACCATTATTCGCGCCTGGTGTTAACTGGAACTCAAAACGGAAAGAGAAGTTCTTATACTCATCTTTCGTATAGAGGTTACCGTGTCCGCCATTGGAAGGATCTATGATCAGGTCGCCGTTGTCAATTACATAGTCTTTGGTATTACCTACCCATTCGTGCATGTTGGTACCATCGAACAACATTTTGTAACCAGCTTTCTTCTCTTCGTCGCTCAGCACATAAGGCTTAGGACGCGGAATTTCCCTGATATACAGATCGCGGTAAGCTACATAAGTGCCGTGTGCCTGCAGCTCAATCTGCTCTTCCGGGAAAATTGGCAGGCCACGATCCCAGTAGTTTTCCAGGATGGTGTTATCGGTTACCAGTTCGCCGTTGAGATACACGGTTACGCGGTCGCCCTTCATGAGGATACGGAAATGATTCCATTCGCCGATGGCGTTGTCTGCCAGTTTCAGCGGTTTGCTTTCATGGCGCTGGTTGTTGTATAAACCGCCGGAACCTACCTGCGCGCCAACGTCTGTGCGGGAAGTATCCCAGATCTGCACCTGCGGGGTACCACGAAGATAAATACCAGCGTCGCCCTGTGCGGTGATCTTCCAGTCTACCAGCATTTCAAAATCACCATATTTCTTTTCGGTGCAGAGGTTATCGCCGCTACCGCCAAATACAAGCAAACCGTCTTTTACAGACCATCCTTTACGCATGTTGTCATCGGCTTTCTGCTGTGCCTTGGCGAGCGCTTTTGCATCCATTTTTCCACGGGCAACGGGATTTTCCACCAGGCCCTTCCAGCCACTGAGGTCTTTGCCGTTGAAGATCGATACAAATCCGTCGCCTGCAGGCATTTCTGCGAGGTACTTACGGATAGACTGACGCTGATAATCTGCGTCGCCGCCTTTCAGCACCTGTGATGTTTTTTCCAGCAGCGCGCGTACGGTAGCGCCATTATAGCTTTTATCGGCCAGGGCAATATTCATTACTGCATTGGCAGCGGCCTGTTGAACAGACGCGTTATCGAGATAGTTACCGGCAAACAATAATGCAGGCAATGTTTTGCATTGTTCTGCACTTTCCAGTATTTTCTTCTGTAATGCCGGTGTGGAAGATAATTCCATCGCATTGCGCAGCATCAGCAGCTGTTGATCAGCCGGGAACGATGACCTGCGGGTAAGCGAAACGTAGCCCGACAGTGCATCCTCACGGTAAGTGCTGTTGGCATTGTCCCGGGCTATCTGTAATAAGGCGGGGGCAGCTGCCGGATTTTTCCAGGCAGACAAAGCTACTACGGCTGCTTTTTTCGTAGTAGCGTCACCGTTATTAAAGGCAGTGAGTACGGGCGACAATGCAGCTGTTTCGCCGATGCCTGCCAATACAGGAAGATAACGTGATTGTTTATCGGCAGATGCCTGTTTCATCTGTCCCAGCACATCACCGCTATTGGCGCCGGCGCTGATCAGTGCCGCCTGGATGTTGCTGATATCAGTGGTGTTGGTGGTATTATTCAGTAAGGTAAACAGTTCAGAAAGATTTGACCTGGTAGCCACATCTTTCAGCGCACTGATAGCAGCACTGCGGGTGGTGGCATCTGTGCTGGCAGTAAGCGGCAACACATCATTTACACGGCCGTCTGCTTTACGTGCAGCCAATACCGTTAGTAAAGCCGTTTGTGCTGCTGCCGGCATAGTAGCCAGCGCAGCGCCCGATTGTGCAGCTACTTCATCGCCTGGCATAATGAGCAGGGCGTCTTTCACTGCGTCTGTGGTGGCGGCATCACCAGTCTTCATGGTTTGCAGCAAAGCAGGTAAGGCTTGTACACCACCGGTTTGACCGGCAGCTTTGATAGCGGCGAGTTTTACGCCTGTATCCTTGCTGCCCAGCAGTTTCAGGATAGCTGGTAAAGCAGCGGCTACTTTATTATCTCCCAACATAGCTATTACAGCAGCTTTATTGGCATTATCAGCACCCACGAGTTTCTTTAACCACAGGGCATTGCCAGCCAGGCCTTGCTGACCTGCAAACTTCAATGCAGCATCACGATACTCGCGGTTTTTATCATCGGCAGCGGCGAGCAACAACGGCATACTCTTTTCGCCACGGATGGCGGTAAGCAGCTTCAGTGCAGCAGTGCGGGTATGTACCTGTCCGTCTGTTTTAGCCTGCTTCAGTATACCGTCCGCGATTTTTTCCGCGGCAGTTTTGTCGGCCAGTGTGGCCGCATAGTACAGGTAAGAAGAAGTAGCATCTGTTACATCATAGGAATAGCCACTTTTAGCAGCGGCGGCAGCCAGTACAGGTGCGGATGCCGGAGCGCCGATCTGTGCAAGGGCATACAGGGCCACTTTCGCCAGTTTCTTGTCGCCGTCATTGGCTAAAGGAGCAATAGCTGCGGCAGCGGCAGTATAACGGCTATCACCCAACGCTTCTGTAAGGGTAATGCGGTTAAAGCCTTTGGCAGATGGCAAAGCCTTCAATAATGCTTCCTGTGCTGCAGGCGTATTGATTTTCACCAGGGCACGCGCAGCGGGATCACAAAGACGGTCGTCGGTTAAACAAGCCTGCAGCGTACTTACGGCATCGTTATCGCCAACGGTTTGCAGCTGTGTGAGGAGGAATACTTTATTTTCCGGATCGCCGGTTTTGGGCAGGGCCTTGCAAAGCGCCGCCACCGCCTGTTTACGGGCGGCTTCCTTTCCCGGTTGCGTTACGTAGAAGGCATAACCTGCAATAGCGTACTGCAACTGCGTATTATCGCCTTTACCCGGTGCAGCCAGCATACCGGCAATAGTTGTCAGCCCTTGTTCTCCCAGGGCCGCAATGGCCTCCATATTGGTATTAAACTGCGTTTTATTCGGGGCCGGCATCAACGCCAGCACATCGGCTATTTTGGTATGAAAGGCACGCTGATCTGATGGTCCCTGCGCGGAAACCAGGCTACTCCAGCCAACCAGCAATGCAATGAGTAAGTGTAATATCTTTTTCATAATTCATTTACTTATTTGTTCTGATTCCGGCTGTTTTAGATAGTCCATGGTCCACGCATCGGCTGATAGATGAGGGCATTGGCGCCTGCATCATCAATAAACTCCTGCTTCACCGGGTCAAATTTTAAAGAGCGGTTAAGACGCAAAGCAATCTTACCCATATTTACCAGCGTAGCAGAGCGATGACCATTTTCTTCATTCAGCGCAAATTTGCGGCGGTTTTTAACGGCGTCCACAAAATCTGTTTGCTGTGGTGCAGGATCAGGGAAGGAAGCCAGCTTCTTTTCCAAATCCTGTATGTCCGAGCGGAAACCGGGATACAGCTTGCCTTTCGGTCCTTCTATATAAGCGGCCTTTTCATCAGCGCCTTCTCCATCGAGAATAATCTGGCAACCATCGGCATAAGTATAGGTAATCCTTCTCCAGGTACCTACGGCATCAGGATGTTGCTGCGGTGCATCTACTTCTACACTCACCGGGCTGGTATCATCTTTACCGAGGAAGTACTGGATGGGATCCAGGTAATGCTGTCCCATATCTCCCAAACCGCCACCATCATAATCCCAGTAACCACGGAAGGTTTGGTGCACACGGTGTGGGTTATACGGACGATAAGGTGCAGGGCCCAGCCACATGTCGTAATCCAGTTCTTTTGGCACCGACATAGCTTCGAGATTGGTTTTACCTACCCAGTAAAATTTCCAGTCAAAGCCGGTATGCTTGCTCACCGTTACTTTCAGCGGCCAGCCGAGCAAACCGCTGTCCACCAGTTTCTTAATGGGTTTCACGGTAGTGCCCATTCCATAAAATCTGTCTTCAAAGCGGAACCAGGTATTCAGGCGGAAAATTCTTCCATGCTGCTGCACGGCTTCCACCAGGCGCTTGCCTTCGCCGATAGTGGCTGTCATTGGTTTTTCACACCAGATGTCTTTACCGGCGCGGGCCGCATCTGCTGCAATAATACCATGCCAGTGAGGAGGAGTGGCTACGTGTACGATATCCACTTCCGGTAACGTGATCACTTCGCGGTAGTCGGCAAAAGTTTTTACGCCTTTGCTTTTGTCTCCCAGCTGGTCCATCGCCAGTTTCAGATGACTCTTATCTACATCGCAGAGCGCCACCACCCGGGTGCCTGCGTAGCCAAAGTGGCCTCGTCCCATGCCACCGGTGCCTATAACGGCTTTGGTCAGCTGGTCACTCGGTGCCAGGTAACCGCGGCCCAGCACATGCCTGGGCACAATTGTAAATGCAGCAAGCGCTCCCAGGGAATTCTTGAGAAATGCCCGCCTTGAATCGCTGTTTTGTTTCGCCATATTTCAGTTTAATTGTATGCCGGGTTGATTAATAACGTTTTTGGAATTGATAGTATTTGTTCACCCTATGATAATAAATTCACTGTTTTACCCGATTCTGGTCTACCGATTGGTAAGATATAATCTAACACCGTGATATGCAAATACGGGTAAGGAAATTTGATAAGCGGCAAAATAGGTTTTATAATCAGTACCCTGGATTCTGCACCATATCCGGATTGGAAAGCGTTTCCTTTTCAGGTATGGGCCACAGGTAATCCCTGTCGGTATAGGCACGGTCCTGCACCTTCACGGCCACGCCTGTTTGCGGATTGGTGGCGCCGAATACCTGCCCGTTCATCACCTGCTTTACAATTCCCCATCTACGGATATCAAAATAGCGCTGCCCTTCAAAGGCCAACTCTGATTGACGCTCACGGCGTATAAGCTGCCGCAGCGCATCGGCGGTATTATACCGTTGCATGTCAACAGCCGGCATTCCTGCGCGGGTACGGATATCATTTAAATGAACAGCGATGGCCGGATTTTTTGAATCACCCAGCTCTATCAGTGCTTCTACATAAGATAATAACACTTCACTGTAACGGATAATCATAAAGTCAAGCGACCCACCTCTGCCCTGCCGGTCACGCGCATCCAGGTATTTGCGGATCCAGTAGCCGGTGGCGGTAGACTTCTGCACGCCTATTTTATCGGTGTTTGCAGGAGAGTTATCAAAGGGCGATAAAATATAGTTGGCATCCAGGAACTGCTCGCCAGGATACAATACCGACGCCACCAAACGGGGATCACGATTGTTCTTATAGTTAGGATCCTTCCGGTATATCGCCAGGGAATCCGCTCCCAGCTCCGCCGGCGTCTTGCCCTGCTTTGTTTCAAAATTATCTACTACCTGGGAAGTAGGCGATACATAAGTTTCGCCGCCAATACCATAAGGCGCAAAGGTGGTCCAGGCATTGCCACAACCGCCTGCCTTAAAAAATATTCTTTCTTTATTTAACTCACCGGAATAGCTGAATAACTCCGCATAATTATTTACACCGGGCTTTTCACTACGGTATAATTTATATACACCCGACTGGATCACTTTGGCCGCAGCGTCCCTCGCCACATCATAATGATGAAAGTACAAGGCCAACCTCGCGATTAACGCATTGCAGGCGCCGGCAGAAATACGCCAGGTTTCATCACTGTCATATTCCTGTGGCAGATTTGCAGCACAAGTTTGTAATTCACCCAATATAAAAGCATATACCTTTTCGGCAGATTCGCGCTTCATGTGATTTTCCAACGGGGTCAGCGACTGGGTTACAATAGGAATATCGCCAAAGAAAAGCATGATCTCCATATGATAAAATGCACGGAGTGCGCGCGCCTCAAACTTCATCCGGGTACGTAACCCGTCATCCATAAAACATTTATCTACATTCTCCAGGAAACGACAGGCCCTGCGGACATCAATATAATCATCTCTCCATATCCATTCTGCTACATCCCAGGTAGGGTTTTGCAAACCGCGCGTATAAATATCATAATTTCCACGGAAATCGCCACGGCAAACGGCTTCATCACTAAGCCCCGACCAGAACATTACATTACGGCCATCAGAGCCCGCCGGTATGCCGGCATAAATAGAAGCCAGCGCATTATAGGCATGCCCTTCCGTTTTCCACCACTGTTCGTCCGTTACACCGGAAGGATTATCATGGGTGAGAAATTTTTTACAGGCGGGTAACGACAATAAAGTCAGCGCCAATGTTATGATAAGACTATATTTCATTTTCATCGTAAAAAATTTAATAATTATAATTGAATGCTCACCCCGGCGGTATACATCTTCATAATCCCGTAAGTCCACTGGTTTCCCTGGCTTTCCGGATCTACCAGTTTCATGGAAGTAAATACAAAAGGATTCTGCGCATTCACATATGCCCGGGCACTGTTAATGCCTATACGTTTTAACCTGGTGCTGCTGAAATTGTAACCCAGCTGAATATATTTCATACGCACATAGGCGCCGTTCTGCAACCAGAAATCGGACGATAATTTGCTGATGCTGGGAGAAGTGGTAAGGCGCGGAAAACGGGCATTGGTGCGTTCCGGAGTCCAGTAATTACCCGCATAGTATTGGGTAGGCACGCCGCCATCGAACGACATATCCAGCGGGTAAGCGAGCATCCCGCCAAGGGTAGCATCATTTTTATTCACACCCTGTAACAGCATTTCCAGCTCCCATTTTTTATAGGTAATCCGGAAGTTGGCAAAGAAATCTGCTTTGGGCGTAGGATTGCCGATAACTGTTTGGTCGTTCCCGTCAATAATACCATCTCCATTTATATCCAGGTAGCGGATATCACCAGGTTTTTCATTGGCAATAACAGGTACCAGCGCAGTGCCATCCGGCTTGAAGTCGGCTGCCTGCAACAATCCATTCGTTTTATACCCATAAATACTATTAAGGGCATATCCCTCTTTATTGATCGATTTCCCACTGTAAATGTAGGGCCCTCCCCGAAGAGAAAGCAGGGTATTGTTATTATAGGAAATGCCTGGTCTTACCGACAGGGTAATATCTTTTCCAATACGGCCATTGTAATTCAATGACAGCTCTATTCCCTTATTACGGAGCTTTCCTGCATTAATAGGAGGTGTGCCCATACCGCCAACATAAGACACCGGCGGATTAAGAATAATACCATTTGTTTTCTTGTCGTAGAAATCAAAGGTCATTTCCAGGGCACTGTTAAACAAGGCCAGATCCATTCCCAGATCCAGCATATCCACCGTTTCCCAGGTAATATCAGGGTTACCAAATACTGATTCCACACCATCTGTGGCGCTGATCATACTCTGGTACTGATACAGACCAATGTCTTCATTTCCCAGGCGGCCATAAGATGCACGCAGCTTCAGGTTGTTGATAGCGCGCATCGACTGCATAAAGTTTTCTTTATGCACATTCCAGCCCAATGCTACAGAAGGAAACGTACCAAACTTATGTCCGGGACCAAAATGCGAAGATCCGTCTGTACGCATGGCGCCTTCCAGCAGGAATTTATCTTTATAAGAGTAGTTGATTTTGGCGTAGAAGGACAACAGCGATTTTACGGCCCAGTAGTCACTATTATTTTCTTCCTGGGAATAACCTCCCATCACATAAAAATGATGATCTTTCAGGTCATAGGTATAATCTGCTGTGACGCCTGCATAGTAATAAGTAGTTCTGGCCATGCTGGCAGTGCGCTGTACTCCCCAGGTCTGTGCCAGCTTTCCGGTGTAGTAGTCGAAGAAATAATAGTTATCGCGGGTAGTCCTCGTAACATCGCTGTTCAGGCGAAAACTGAATTGTCCGCGGAGATTCAGTCCCGGCAATACTTCCCATTTTGGTTGCAGGTTAATGCTGGATTGTCCGTATTCATTGGCGCTGCGGCCTCCATGCTCAGCATAGGCCACAGGGTTTACAATGTCCACATAACGGCCATATATCACCGGCGAACCATCTTTCTGCGGATACTTTGGTAAAATAGTGGGCGGTACCCGGAAAATATCTTCCAGTATCCTGTTGCCATCATTACCATTGGGTCTGTTGGGATAAAAAGTATTACGCTTGATGGCCAGCATATCCATATACACCAGGAATTTTTTGTTCAGCGTAATAGAGGTATTGGCGCGGATATTATACTTATTGGAATGATTTAATGGTATCATCCCCTGTTGGTTCTGATAGTTGGCGGTAAGGGCAAAACGGGCGAGGCTGTTACCACCGCTCACACCTACCGAATGACTGGTAATAGGTGCCGCGCGGTTAATGATTTCTTTTTGCCAGTCGGTATTGGGATATTTTATCGGATCATCACCGGCTGCTGTGTGCTTAATATCTTCTTCGGAATAAAAGGGTTGATTACCTGCGTTGACCTGTGCTTCATTAAACATACGCATATACTCCGGGGCCTCTACCAGCTTGGGCATAGTAGATGGCGACTGTACGCCGTAGTAGCCATCATAGGTTACTGTTACTTTGCCGGCCACCCCTCTTTTGGTAGTTACCAGGATAACGCCGTTGGCAGCACGCGCACCGTAAACAGCGGCGGCGGCGGCATCTTTCAGGATGGTTACACTTTCCACGGTAACCGGATCAATGTAGTCCATGTCCATAGGTACGCCATCCACCAGTACCAGCGGGTCGGAACCATTTACAGTGCTGATACCCCGGATCTTGATCACGGCGGCATCGCCACCGGGCAAACCCGAGCTCTGGGTTACCTGTAAGCCGGTAACGCCCCCCTGTAATGCCTGCGATAATGCCGTAATGGGCTTACCATTGGTTTGCTGCGCCACATTTACCGAGCTGATGGAGCTGGCAATATGTTTTTTCTGTTGCTCTGAAAGTCCTACCACCACTACCTCATCGAGGGCGGCCACATTTTCTTTCAATGAAATATTCAGCGCATTCTGGCTGCGGATCACGGTGTGTTCTTCTGCCAGGTAACCCATCTGGCTAAATACCAGGACCGCATTCCTTCTCGTTCTGATGGTAAAATAGCCATCCGCATCCGTGGTAGTACCGATGCTGTTGTTGTCCTTCACACGAATCGTTACCCCTGGCAATGCCTGTGGTGGTTCATGCATATCGTATACCCGTCCCCGTATGAGATAGGCGCTGTCTTCCAGCATAATACCCGGCGATGCATCATTCCCGTTTTTTGATTTTTCCCTGGGGATGATGGCCACCTGGTTACGCACAATGCGGTAACTGAGGCTGGTATTGGCCAATGCTTTGTCGAGTACCTCGTTGATTTTTTTGTCCTGCAGTTCCAGGGTCAGGGGTTGTTCCCTGTTTACCAGTTCATCTTTATAAAAAATACGCCACGTGCTTTGCGACTGTATCTGGCTGAACAGCTGGGGCAGCGTACCCTGGTGCAGTTTTACAGAAAGATGATTGTCCTGTGATCTGCCGTTGGCAGAAATACCCAGGATGCCCGTGAATAAGAGAATTACAGTGAGTTTCATTGCTCTCCGGAATTTAGCGGCAATAACATTGCCTGGCGGGACACGCCATTGTGCATAGATTTTTTTCATAACTTCACTACGTTTTTTTCGTTAAACAAAAAGACAAGCCCGTCCCCGTTGTCAGCGGGGCAGTGCCACCGGAAGATGTCCCACCATCTTCCGGTTTTTTTTGGTGATATGTATGGTTTATTCTTTCTCTTTTAGTACGATGCGCTGACCAAAGCGTTCATAGCGCAGCGAGTTGGTGGCGCAGATGACTTCGAGTACGTTGTCAAGGTTTTCTTCCAGGTCAAGATCGCCGGAACAGGTTTTCAGCCCGGGCTGCGTTACCGCAAGCTCCAGCTGTATATTATAGTATCGCGTTAATTTTTTCAGGATCTCTTTCAGCGGCGTGCTGTAAAATAGCAGGCGACCGTCTTTCCAGGCGGTATAGGTAGCCACATTTACCTGGCTCACCTGCACCTCTCCGCCTTTCCTGTTCACTACGGCCATATCCCGCGGCTGCAGCTGCTGTGCATGTTTACCAAATAAGCCGTGGTCCTGTGAGCGAACCCTTACACTGCCTGTGGCCAATACCAGGCTTTGTTGCGCATCATCCGGATAAGCGGATATATTAAAACTGGTACCCAGTACTTCAGTTTCTATTCCCGAAGCATATACAAAAAACGGTGATTGTGCGTTCGGTGCAATATCAAAAAAGGCTTCTCCCTCCAGGTATACTTCCCGTTTATTTTCTTTGAAGGAAGCAGGATAGACCAGCCTTGAACCGGCATTCAGCAGTACCACCGTACCATCTTCCAGTTGTACGCGGGAACGGCGGCCATACGGCACCATCAACGTATTAAAAGCCGCCTCCGGTATTTCCGTATGCGCTTCGTTGATAGTAATACCATTGTTATTACCGGAATATATCAGTGAAGAATTCTTTCCTTTTACCACTACCGCATTACCCTGACCGGGGATCAAACGGGTATCGGCAGATGGGGCCATAGGCGCCTGCCGTTGTGCAAACTGTACCAGGGCGCTCTGCTGCCGTGGCCAGAACAGCCATCCTCCTACTGCCACTAAGAGCAATACCGCTGCTGCCACTTTCATATACAGGTAACGATAACTACGCTGACGTGGAACCAGGCTAACGGCAATATCCTGCCATAGGGCTTCCTTGTCTGCCGGATCCCATTCTTCCTTACCCGCGCCGATGATCATTTGCTGCACGGCTGCTGCCAGTTCCTGCTGTGAAGGGTCGTCGTTTTGCCCGGGTGGTACGTGATCATTTCCCAATAAATCTTCCAGTTTCAATTGTTTCTTGCCAAACTTCATGCAGCGTCTTTTCTATAAAGAGCGATAAATGGAGAAGATATAGACTCCGGAGCGCAACTTTTTTTAATTATTTTTCTGGGAGAGCCATGTCATCAGTAAAATAAGGAGCGGAAGCACCGGCATTCTCTCCATATTGGTGCGTAGTTGCCGGAAGGCCCTGTAAGCGAGTGTCCGGCAGGTAGGGATGCTGATTTTCATGATTCCGGCCACTTCATCATAAGAAAGGTCGCAGTTAAACTTGAGAAACAGCACCTCTTTTTGACGGGCCGGCAAAGCATTCAGCTCCTGCGCCAGCAGGCGGAGCATTTGCTGTTGTTGCTCGGCGGCGATGATCTGCGCCTCCATATCCGGTTCATAGGTGATAGAGAAGTAGTCTTCGATGGTGTCGACCTGTGCAACGGCTGCATTTTTCTTTACCGCCAGGTGTATCTTGCGGCGAAAAGACCGGAGCAGGTAATAGCGGATATTTACCTGTTGGGAGAGATTTTTCCGGTAATGGTAGAGATCTGTGAAAAGGTCCTGTATTGAATCTTTGATGGTAGCAGGGTCCTGCACATAACGCAGTCCATACCGGTAAAGCATTTCTGCATACTGTTCATATAATTCCCTGTAGGCCTGCTGATCGCCCTGGATGATGTTTTCCCACAAAATATTATTGGCTGCGGCTGAACGGTCTTTCAAACAGTAAATATTTAGAAGTGGTTGATGCAGCCAAGATAAATCAAAAAGTGTAAATGCGGATCTTTTCTTGCTCGGGATTTTTTCTTGCCGGGGATTTTTTTCTTGCCCAGGATTAGCCTGATTTTGATGATTCAAAGGATTTCTTTGTGATGCTAGTGATTTAAAAAAGATTAGAGAAGATGACAGCAAATACATCCGCTGTTATCTTCTCTAATCTTTTTTTAATCATTAAAGGAAAAAATCCTTTAAATCATCAAAATCAGGCTAATCCTGGGCAAGAAAAAAATCCCCGGCAAGAAAAATTACGCCTCCTGGAACACATGCCATAAACTGGCCGCACCAATAAGCGCCGCTGCTTCTCCCAGGCTGGCAGTAACGATTGGAAGCACTATCTGTTGTTGTTTTAATTCCTCTTTTAACAACGGGAAGAAGAGATTTGCTGCATTGGCGATATTACCGCCGATGACAATGGCTTCCGGCTGTTCAGCCTGGATAAAGCTGCCGAGGAAAGCGGCGAGGTTTACCGCAAATTCGTTGAATAATTGTTGTATGCTATCGTCAACGGCTATACGCGCCACCAATGCTTTTACATCTGGTACTGCTTCTCCGCTTACTTCCTGGTAACGTTTTACAAACCAGCGGGTCGACAGGTAGTCTTCCGCCATGCCATCTTTAAAGGGAGCGCACCAGCGGTTGGCATCGTTGGCCACCCCGTCGTGATAGGAAGCGGAACCCAGTCCTGTTCCCAGTGTGAGACCAATTACCCGTTGGTAATTTCTGCCTGCGCCGCTAAACACCTCTCCCTGGAGGAAGCAGCCGGCATCATTGATAAAACGGATCTGTTCCGGTCCTATATTTAATTTAGCTGCCAGCAATTCCTTTACATTTAACCCGTATAAGGCGTCATATTTATGCTGCCCCTTCATTAAACTGATCCCTTGTTCGTAATCAAAAGGGCCTGGCATGCCAATACCGATATGTTTTACACCCGCCGGCGCTTTCGCAAATACCTCGCTGATCACTGCTGCCCACGCTTCAATAATTTCAGCTGCCCCGCCCTGTGAATTAATGCGGGTGCGGTTCCAGGTCCCTTCTATGATAGACCTTGTACCCAGGTCCACCAAAGCTGCGGTGATATGAGAGCCGCCAATATCTATTCCTAACGCCGTGGAATTATTCATAAAAATTCAAGATAGAATGTTTGCTAAATCGTTTAACCTAAACAAATATAAAAAATTATTTGGTTGATTCGCTCAGAAAAATCGTTTTAGCAACGTGAAAAATGGTTAAACTGCTCCCAATATAGGGCGTTTTTTGAAAAATCAAAAAAATGGGAAAGCTTTCTGTCTGAAAATATTTTGACGGATGAAAAATAATCATCACTTTTACATCGTAATTCATTTTTACAATGGAATCTGATAATTGCTCCGGCAACAACATCCTGATCGCATACATAGCCACTAACTTCAATACTTCTCCCCCAACTTTCTGAAATAAGACTGCCCGGCCAAACCCCGATCTGACAAGTCCGTCAGCCGCCTTGCGCTGCACAGTCTCCAAACTTTACCTAAACATTCACTAACAACCCAACAACCATGGACAACACTGTTCTCAGATGGGCAATGCTCATCGGCGTGCCCCTGCTATGCCTTCTTCTGTACAAGGTAATTCTTCGTATATGCTTCGGCGTAGTAATTGTACCGGAAGACCGTATCGGTCTGGTTACCAAAAAATTTGTGCTTCTCGGTAAACAGGAACTGCCCGAAGGCCGCATCCTGGCCACCAACGGCGAAGCGGGCTTCCAGGCACAAACCCTCGCCCCCGGCGTATACTTCTGGAAATGGATCTGGCAGTACAGCGTCGCCTTCCAGCCCTTTACCATTATCCCTACCGGTAAAATAGGACTGGTACTGGCCAAAGACGGTTCCGAACTGGAAACAGGCGCCATCCTCGCCCGTAAAGTGCCCTGCGACTCCTTCCAGGACGCCGTTGCCTTCCTGCACAATGGTGGCCGCAAAGGCCGGCAAACGGCGATCATTACGCCCGGATCCTATCGTATCAATACCTTCCTCTTTGAAGTGGAAATGACAGATATGCTGTCTATCCCCGATAACGCGGTAGGCATCGTGACCACCCTCGAAGGACAAGCCATCGAAACAGGCTCCATCGCGGGTAAAACCATCGACAACCACAACAATTTCCAGGACGTGGATGCCTTCCTCGACAAAGGCGGCTATAAAGGCCTGCAGGAACAGGTAATCCTCGCGGGTTCCTACTTCATTAACCCCTGGTTTGCCAAATTGGAAATGGTAAAAATGACCGAAATCGCCATCGGCCATGTGGGAGTAGTCATCTCCTTCGTGGGCAACGACGGCGTAGACATCAGCGGCGCCGAATTCAAACACGGCAATATCGTGGCCAAAGGCACCAAAGGAGTATGGGCAGAGCCTTTAGGCCCCGGTAAATATCCTGTTAATCCCTATATCATGAAAGTAGAACTGGTGCCTACCACCAACCTGGTACTCAACTGGGCCTCCGCCAGAAGCGAAGCCCACCAGCTGGATAAAAACCTTTCTACCATCACCGTGAGAAGCCGCGACGGCTTTACCTTTAACCTCGACGTGGCACAAATCATCCACATCCCTACCAACGAAGCACCCAAGGTAATCGCCCGCTTCGGTAATATGAGTAACCTCGTCACACAGGTACTGGAACCTACCATCGGTAACTATTTCCGTAACTCAGCCCAGGGCGCTGATGTGATCAGCTTCCTCACCAGCCGTAAGGAACGGCAAACATCCGCTAAAGAACATATCGGACAGGTGCTGGATCAGTATAACGTGTTTGGAGTAGACACACTTATCGGCGACATTGTTCCGCCGGAAACACTGATGAAAACCCTCACCGACCGTAAAATTGCGGAAGAACAAAAAATCACTTACGACACGGAAAGACTGGCGCAGGAAACCCGCCAATCACTCGAAAAAGAAACCGCCATCGCGGAAATGCAGAAGGAAATCGTAAAAGCCGACCAGGGCGTATGGATCGCCGAACGACATGCCGACGCCTCCGTAAAGAAAGCCACCGGTGACGCCAACAGCGTACGTTTACAGGCAAATGCGGAAAGCGACCGTATGAAATTACTGGCTGCCGGTGAAGCGGAAAAAGTAAGGTTACTCGCCAAAGCAGAAGCGGAACGTACCGAATGGATCGCTAAAGCCGACGCCGAAAAAATTGCCCTCACCGGTAAAGCAGAAGCAGAAAAAGTATTAGCCATCGGTCAGTCCAGCGCAGCTTCCTACAAACTAGCCGTAGAAGCCATGGGTGGCAACAACTTCACCCAACTGAAAGTAATGGAAGCCATCGGTGCCCAAAACATCCGCATCATGCCGGATGTACTGATTGGTGGCGGTGATGGCGCCAACGGCCCCATCAGCGGATTACTGGGACTGAAACTGCTGGAAGATGTAGCAAAGAAGCAGGAAGCCAATAAAAAAGCGGAATAATGCCGGGGATTTTTTTTGCCCAGGATTAACTGTGATTATGATGATTTACAGGATTTTATTTTATTGATTAAAATTGATTTAAAAAGATTAGCGGAGACTAAAGCGAGTATCCACCCTTGTCTTCGCTAATCTTCTTTTAATCATCAATAAAATCTATAAAAATAAAATCCTGTAAATCATCATAATCACAGTTAATCCTGGGCAAAAGTACCAAAGGAACACGGGTAACTGGTCTCCCGTAACGAATTTGCGCGATCTGCGTTTATATCCGTTACCGGAAACCGGTTATCCGTTACTGCTATCCCTGCGTGGAAAGTCAGGCTTTCCTGTTATCTATGCTGTAGGGGCCCGGGCCAAAATAAGCCAGCAACAGGGCGCCACCCAGAATAGCGATGTTTTTCATGAACATAGCCATCTGCATTTGTGCCTGCATCGGATCTTTTACGGTCCAGAAATTGTGCAGGGCTAGTGTTACCGGGATCAGGAAAATAACGATCAGCCAGGCGCCATATTTCACTTTATATCCCAGCAGTATACTGAGAGCACCCAACACCGCAATAACGCCCGCTAACGGCACCAAAACGCCGGCCATAGGCACACCGGCGGCAGCCGCATAATCAGTACCGGCGCCCATAGCATGATTAAGGCCGGACATCAGGAAAATCAGGGCAAATAAAATCCTGCCCAGCAGCGGAAGAGCTTTCATAATTAATAGATTTAAGTAATACAACAAACCTAGCGCTATTTGGTTTGCGATAAAACAGGGTTACTAAAAGGATAGTGGTATCCTTCACTATAGCAGGGCATTACGTATCTTTATACCTGAAAGAAAAAATGATCGTATGCGAAAAGAGAACTCGTCCAATGCCATCAACGAACGGCAGCTGCGCGGCGACTGCGGAACAGCCTATACCCTGCAGTTGATCGGCGGCCGCTGGAAGCCCAGCATATTGTGGCGGTTACTGGATGGTAAATTACGTTACAACGAGCTGAAGAAGTCGATCAGCGGTATTTCAGAAAGGGTGCTTGTACTGCAGTTAAGGGAACTGGAAAATGACAACCTGGTAAAACGCATCGTATACCCGGAAGTTCCACCGCGGGTGGAATATGAGCTCACTCCCCTCGGATGGAGTATGGAAAGCATGCTGCAGCATATTTCCGACTGGGGTGTGATGCACCGGAAAGAAACCATGGCCCGCCAGTCCGGAAAGAAAAAAACTGCCGTAGCCATGGCTGATAAAGGTTAATATGAACTACTCAGGAACTGAATTGAGTCCCGCATCTTCCAGGGCGCCCATAGCCAGGGCCGTCCAGTCGGCGTCATGTATATCTTTTGCCAGGATGCTTGTTAACCGCGCCTGCACCAGGTTAGCCATTGGCATCGGCGTATAGGTACTACGCGCTGTTTGTAATACCAGGTCCATATCTTTTAAACCCAAAGCTGCACTAAAAGAAGGGCTTCCTGTAAACTTCCGGTCCAGTATCATAGCGCCGTAATTGCGGAACACCGGCCCCGGAAACAAGGTAGTAGTCAGCATTTCATAAGCCACACGGGGATCCATATGGCTTTTTTCCGCCAATGCAAAAGCTTCGGCCATCAGTTCAATGGCTGCGCCAATCATAAAGTTACCCATCAGCTTCAGTACATTCGCACTGCCTGCATCGACGCCCAGGTCAAAAATATTTTTCGCAAACCCGGCTTCCAGCAAAGGCTTTATTCTATCTTTGGCCGCCGCTTCTCCTGAAATAACGGCGTTGCCTACACGTGCCGCCGCCGCTTCCGGACGGGCAAACACCGGCGCCGTTACAAACTCCACCCCCTGCCGACGGTGACGCGCCGCCAACGCTCTCGACGTATCCGGCGACACCGTACTCATAGACACATGTATCCCCCCGCTACCCAATGCCTGTAACAACGCATCCGTGGAAATGGCTTCCACTGCCTTGTCATCTGCCACGAGGCTCAGCACCACACCACCTTTTACGGCAGCCGCTTCGGGGCTGTCGACCAGTTCAGCGCCCAGCAATTCCAGCGGCAACGCCTTCTCACGGGTACGGTTATATATTTTTACGGTATATCCTGCTTTTACCAGGTTTTCTGCTATGGGGTATCCAAGATGCCCGGTTCCTATAAATCCAATGGTTTCCATCTTTATATCTGTTATATTATTCAAAGCTATTGCATTGGATGGATATTTGAAAACAGAATTGTATGCCGGCGGCTATGTATAAAATCAGGCGCTACTTATCATGACCAACACTGATTCTCCCTTCTTTTACTTAATTTCCGGTCACAATACCTATATCTTGAAAAAAATTATTTTATGCGCGCTGTTAGTGTGCAGCATAGTAACCCGGGCCCAACAACCACTCTCACAAAGCACAACCCACAGTGCGCTGCATCATGTGTATAAAGTCACCGACAAGGAAGCACTGAAAATTTTCAGGCAAAATAAAAATAAGGAAGACGACTACTGGCCGGATGAAGATTATCTGCATACCCCTGCAACGACTTACCCGGTAGGCCAGCGATTCCCCGCTTCGCTGCCCCCCGGCAACTATGTAGATGTTTATGCGTATAACAATGATCTCCGTTACGCGTTTTATGCCGTGAAGAATGTGCAGATGAAACTGGTGTCTAACAATTATGACCTGGCAATACTGTTACACGACCGGAACGGCCGCCCGGTTTCAGACGCCCGGGTGATCATTAATAAGCGCAGCGTGCCATGGAACGGACATACGCAAACCTACCGTATTCCCCGTTATAAAAGAACTGGTATCGTACAGGTGTATTATCACAACGTACTGAATATTTTCGACCTCAGCCAGCCACGCCCGTATAAAACCCGCTGGTGGAAAAAAATATTCTCCCGCCACCACCAGCGCCCCTATCGCCCCGAACCGGATTTCTGGTACAGCACCGAAACCGAAAAACATTATAAAGGCTTCCTGACCTTCAGCAAGCCTATGTATAAACCCAATGATACCCTGCGACTCAAAGCCTTTATCGTAAATAATAGCGGTAAGCCGGTAAATGAACCATTGCTCCTGCGTTTGTCCAACAAGTGGGACAAGGATACCATTATCTCTACCATAAACCCCTATCGTCCCGGTGGCTACGACTTTGAAATGGTGCTCAACGATAGTCTCGACCTGGACCTGGACCAGGATTACCTCTTCACCCTGGAATCCGCCTCCGGGAACAGGTACATGCTGGCCGACAACGACAGCGACCTCGATGACCGGGAATATGCTGCCAAAAGAAAAGTGAAGATGCGCGGTACCTTTCGCTATGAAGAGTACGAGTTGAAAACAATCCGGTTTACCGCCCGCACCGACCATAAGGAACACACCCGCGGCACACCCGTTTCCCTGTACCTGAAGGCAACAGATGAAAACAACCTGCCTGTCATGGACGGGCGTGTAGTCGTTACCGTTACCCCGAACAATATCCGGCAATATCATGCACCAATGGTATTTATACCGGATGTGCTCTGGACCCGTGATATAGCATTGGAGCCAGCCGGGGAAACAAAGGTAGTACTCCCCGACAGCATTTTCCCGGCAGCATCTTTCTCCTACACGATCAATTGCCAGTTGCTGAATAGTAACAATGAAAGTCAGGAAAACAAGTGCATCCAGCAATACAGCTATAATACCGATGATATCAGTTTCCTGATGACCAGCGACAGCCTGGCAATTACGTATAACCGTTCCGGTACTTCCATTGACCAACCAGCCACGCTGTTATTGCTGAACGACAATAACGATACGGTTGCCACGAACCCCATCAGGCTACCGGCGCTCCTGCCGGTGCATCCTTTTGTAGCCACTTACCAGGTTACAGCAGCCGGCATCAGCAATACTTTCAGGATACTGAACAACAGCAGCAACATACAATGCAACGCAGTGCATACCCGCGATTCCGTATTTGCTGAAATTACCAACCCCCGGAAATTATTTTTCTGGTACAGCATTTTTGCCGGCAAAAAACTCGTAGCCCAAGGCTATGATCAGCAGCTATCCTGGAAAGCCGCCGCCATTACCCCCGCTTATTATTTTGTATCGCTGCAATATGTATGGAATGATTACGTGATACACGATCAGTTTGTGGCGCCCTATATGGAAAAACAACTGCAGGTAGGCATTAATAATCCGTTGACGGTATATCCCGGCCAAACTGCGCGTATAGGCATTACAGTGAATGACATAAACGGCCGGCCGGTACCGGATGCCGATGTAACAGCATGGGCCGCTACCACAAAATTTAGTCAGGAAACAATGCCTTCCGTTCCCTACCTGGGCAAGAAATACGCCGTGTGGAAAGCTTATGCCAGGCAACAGCTTTCCTCACCAACATTCCCTGCCATGAGCCTCGCTATGACCTGGGAAAGATGGAGAAAGGAAATGAACCTTGACAGCATTGCATATTATCATTTCCTCCATCCCGACGGCATTTACTATAACAGGGAACCGGCGAAAGATCAAATTACCCAGGTGGCGCCCTATGTTGTATCCAATGGCATTTTACAGCGGATCGCCTATTTAAAAATTGATGGCCAGCCCGTTTACTTTCATCACACAAATATGCAACCCGCCTATAGCTTCGCAGCCTTCTCCGGCTGGCACAGGCTGGAATGCAGGATCTACGGCAAAAAAATTATCGTGGACAGCGTGTACCTGGAAAAGGGAATGAAAAATTATATCAGTATTGCCGCCAACGTATCCGGTAAAAATATACAGGTCATAAAAACTTTACCAGGACTGGAAAAACAAGAGATAACTGACTGGAACAGGTACCTGATCTACTTTTATGTGAAGAACCCTGATAACTTCACCTACCTCCGGCAGGATGCCAACATACTGCGCTTTGAGAACACTTCCTATGTAGTAGCCGGCCCGCTGAAAAGCACGCTGACGGATTACATCGTAAAAGGAGGCTTTACACAACGGTTCATGGCTGAACCTGGCTATAGCTTTGATATACAGCCAGGCCTCATCAAGGAAAAAGAAGATAAAACAGGTGCCGTTTATGCTAGCTACTTTCAACCGGAATGGAATAATCCGCGCCTGTACGACCATGTGATAACGGACAGGGAAATGGACAGTTTGTGGCAGGATTACCGGGATAACCTGTTTATTAACCAGGAATTTTTTACAGAAACAGAAACACTGCCCAACGCCTCCCCGAATGGCCTTGTGATTGAACCTGATACCGCACAAAATGTAAGGGATATCCGGCAGCTGCTGTTGTACCGTTACGACGATCCTTCGTTTATCCGCATCTATCCTCCCGGTACCACCCGCTTCAGATCCCTGGAACCCGGCTATTACCGCCTGCTGGTATTGCTGAAAAAGAACAGGTATTATGTGAACGACAGTCTGAAAGTCAATGAAGGCGGCCATACTTTTTTCAGGCTGAATGCCCGTCGCATTATCTCCGGTGATTCCACCAGCATTGCATTGGAAAAAGCGATCCTGGAATGGAGAGATTATCGTTCGGCAGCTATACCGCAGCTGGTAGCGGTAGATTTCACCATGCCGTTTAACCGGCAATACCTTGACACCAGTACCTTCCGGCGCCGCATCTATGGCGTTGTGAGTGACGAAAAGGGAAAGGCACTGCCTGGAGTATCTGTTCTGTTAAAAGGCACCCGGTATGGCGCCCTTACCGATGCACAGGGCCGGTTTTCCCTGGCCACCAGCAAAAAAGGGACTATCAGCATCAGCTGTATTGGCTATGAGAGCAGGGAGCTGCCGCTGAAAGAGGAAGACTTTTTTGACATTCATCTGCCGGCGATATCTCAACATCTTGAGGAAATAGTGGTAACCGGATATGGCATACAGCATAAAAAAGCACTTGTTGGCAGCACTGCCTATAATTTTACCACCGGGCTGGCTGGCCAGGTGGCCGGGGTTAACATCCGGGGAAGAAACAATGGCTCCACTCAGCCACCACTCATCATTATCGATGGCATTCCTTATGAAGGAAACCTTAACAGTCTTGATTCAAAGCTGCTCAAGGAAATTACCGTACTGAAAGACGACGCCGCCACCGCCTTATACGGCGCAAGAGCCAGCAACGGCGTAATGCTGATCACCAGCGGGAAATCAGTGGCCCTGGCTGCTGCCACCGGCGACGAGCGGCCCGGGTCTATGAACAGTTTACGGAGCAATTTCCGGGATGATGCGTTCTGGCAACCACGGTTACGCACCAACGAAAAAGGGGAAGCTGTATTTAACGTTACCTTCCCGGATGATATCACCAACTGGAAAACCAATGTCATCGCCTTCACCGGTCAAGGGCAAACAGGTACTGCGAGCGTGCAGATCAAATCGTATAAGCCACTGAGCGCCAACCTGGCATTACCCGCATTTGCAGTGGCAGGAGATAGTATCAATATTATCGGGAAAGTGCTGAACTATGGGAAAGACAGTACCACGGTAAGCCGCAGTTTTTACAAAGACAACCAGCTGTTGCAAAACAACAGTTTCGGTGTACAAAACAGCCGTATCGATACTTTCCCTATCAACGTAACACCTGGCGACAGCGTCTCTTTCAAATATACCATCAGCGGCCGTAATAATTATTTTGATGGGGAATACCGCGCCATACCTGTGTTTGAGCAGGGTGTAAAAGAAACCAAAGGCGTATTTGCCGCATTGGGACCAGATACCAGTTTCACCTTCACGCCTGCTGCCGATACCGGTACGGTTCACCTCTATGCCAGCACCGGTATGTTACCCGTACTGCTCGACGAAATAGCCTACCTGCAACGCTACGAATACCTGTGTAATGAACAGCTGGCGTCTAAACTCACCGGCCTGTTGCTGGAGCAACAAGCCATGCAATACCTGGGGCAGCCATTTAAAAACAGTAAAAAGATAAAGGAGCTGATCCGGGAACTCGAACAAAACAAAAATAAAGATGGTGGCTGGGGCTGGTGGAATAAAACCGCATCAACTTATTGGATATCCCTGCATGTAACAAAGGCGCTGCTGATGGCAGAAAAAGCAGGTTTCACCACCAGGTTTGATAAAGCGGCGCTTACCAACTACTATGTATTCCTGTTAAATACAGCTGCTGTTACAGATAAAATTACCGTCATCGAAACCCTGCAGCTGCTGGAGGCAAAGCTGAATTACGCCGCTTATCTCGATACACTTCATGTGCCAAAGGATAACCGCTACGACCAGTTCCGGTTGTTATACCTAAAACAACGTACGGGCATGCACGTTAGCACCGATTCATTAATGGCATGGCGTCATACCACCATGATGGGCAACAGTTACTGGGGTGAGGAAAGCTATCATCTTTTCAACAACAGCGTACAACTCACGCTGCTGGCATATAAGATACTGCGGGGCCAGGGCGGTCAGGAAGCGCTGCTACGCAATATCCGCGGTTGGTTTATGGAAAACAGGCATAGTGGTAACTGGCGCAATACCTACGAATCTGCCGCTATCCTCGCCACGATTATGCCGGATGTATTAACAGCAGCAGAGCAGTTGCCGGCCACTTTAACGGTAAACGGTCAACACATCAGCAGCTTTCCCTATAGCAGTACCGTAGCTGCCGGCCAACCAGTGCGGATCAGCAAACAAGGCGGCGCCAGCGTATATTTCACAGCCTGGCAGCAGTACTGGAACACGGCCCCTCAAAAAGCCGGCAACCAGTTCAGCGTGAGCAGCCGCTTCCTGCAAAAAGATACGGCGGTTAGCCGGCTTACTGCAGGCCGCGCCGTTACCATGGAAGTAGTGGTGGATGTAAAAGCCAATGCGGAATATGTGATGGTGGAAATCCCCGTTCCCGCAGGCTGCTCCTACGACAATAAAAACACTTCCCGGGAGCACAACGAAATACACCGGGAATACTTCAAAAACAAGGTAAACATCTTCAGTAATTATCTCTCAAAAGGTAAACATACATTTACGGTATCGCTGATGCCGCGTTATACCGGCTACTATCACGTCAATCCGGCTAAAGCCGAAATAATGTATTTCCCAGTATTTTTTGGCAGAGAAGCCATAAAACAGTTAATCATCTCCGGAAAGTAAAAAATAGCTTCCCGGATCGCATCCTAAATTTTTAGTAATGCGTTATTTAACGTAATTTAATAGAGTACCCAACTACTGTATCCACGATGAGAACAATCCATCAATGGCTGGACGATTACGGCAGCAGCCACCGTAACCATACCAACAAACTGATTCACTGGATTTGTGTACCGGCGATCTTTTTCAGCATCGTTGGCTTCTTATATGCGGTGCCGCTTCCCATACCGGGATGGCATACTTACCTCATTACGCTGGCGCATGTAGCGTTGCTGTTGCTGATTATTTATTATGCGCGCCTCTCTCCTTCCCTGGCGGCGGGCATGCTGGTGATTGGTACCTTATGTCTCTGGTTATGGCGCCTGATTGCCCTGACCGGCGTTGCGATCTGGCAGGTGGCGCTGGCCATTTTTGTGCTGGCCTGGATAGGACAGTTTATAGGACATAAAATAGAGGGGGCCAAACCTTCTTTCTTTAAAGACCTGCAATTTTTGCTCATCGGGCCGGCCTGGCTATTGAGCTTCATCTATAAGAAAGCTGGTATAAAGCTATAATATACAATCACATCGTTATCAGCTGGAAATAATTAACTGGAGATTTGATCTATTCTCCGGTTTTTTTGTTTAAATTCAGTAAAGACCCTGTATATGAGACTCCAACTTCTACTTTGCTTCACCGGCATGCTGCTGTGTGCCTCTTTTTCTTTTGCACAAACAAAAAAAATCAGCGGTAAAGTAACTGATGCCAGCACACGCACTCCCCTTGAAGGTGTGACCGTACATGTTAAATCCGCTGCCAAAGGCACACAAACCAATGCCGCCGGCCTGTTTACACTGGATGCGGCAGCCACCGATGTCCTGGAATTCAGCTCTATCGGCTACGCCCCTCAGCAACAAAACATTAATGGCCGGACCCAGATCGACGTGCAGCTGGTATCGCTGATCGCCGAACTCGGCCCCATTGTATCCGTAGGTACCCGTGGCGGAGGACGGGCCAAAACAGAAACACCTGTTCCGGTAGATGTGATCAGCGTTAACCAGGCAGGACTCCCCAGCGCCAATATGGAACTAACCTCGTTGCTCAATGCCGCCGCCCCGTCTTTTAACTACAACAAACAAAGCGGCAGCGATGGCGCCGATCAGATCGACCTGGCCACCTTAAGAGGACTTGGACCCGATCAAACACTGGTATTGGTAAATGGTAAACGACGCCACCAAACAGCCTTTGTAGCCGTGTTCGGCACCAGGGGTCGGGGTAACTCGGGAACGGACCTAAATGCCATCCCCGAATCGGCTATCGACCGTGTGGAAATACTCCGTGATGGCGCATCCGCACAATATGGTTCTGATGCCATCGCCGGGGTTATTAATATCATCCTCAAAAAAGATATTAACCGCCTGAACGTCACCGCCGGCTACGCCGGTTACTACGACCGTAAATACAATAACTATTTCAGCCGTGACTTAAAACAATATGAATATGCCAATCCTATCGATGGTAACACGGCTACGGTTGGCGTTAACTACGGCCTTCCACTGGGCAAACATGGCGGCTTTATTAACTTCTCAGGCAACTTCCTCAAGCAGGGTAAAACATTCCGGCAGGTATCAGATACTGATCTCACCCATACAAACGGACTGCCCATTAATACCGGCCGGCGGGCCCATGGCGATGGCTCCGTGACCACCGGTGGCGGAATGATCAACCTGGAAGTGCCGGTAGGTAGTAGTCCTACCACCGTTTATGCTTTTGGCGGCTATAATTATAAGTCGTCTGACGCCTTCGCCTATACGAGAACATTTCATGGCTACAATCCACTCTCCAGTGGTCACCCCGATCGTTTTCCTACGAATGCTGCAGGAGATCTGATCTTTTATCCGGATATCATGGAAAGCATTCCTACTCCCGGCGGCGCTCCCGACACCATCTTCAACCCGCATATACAAACGCATATCCAGGATGTATCGCTGGCAGCCGGTGTAAAAGGCAGCACCAACAACAACTGGAAATGGGATATCAGCAATACATCGGGCAGGAATGATTTTCACTTCTATGGCGACAAAACATTTAACGCGTCGCTGGGAAGCGCTACACCCACTCACTTTAATGACGGGGGTTATTCCTTTTTCCAGAATACCACCAACCTTACTTTCTCCAAAGACATACCGCATATAGGCGCCGGCTTTAATCTCGCATTGGGTGCAGAATACCGCTATGAGCAGTACAAAATATATGCGGGCGATGAAAACTCCTGGAAAAATTATGATCCCGCATTTATCAAAGCCACCGGTGCACAGGGCTTTCCCGGCTACCGCCCTACCGATGCCGTGAAAGCTAACCGCTCCAACATCGCCGGGTTTGTAGATGCAGAATGGGACATCACCGAAAAATTCCTGCTGGGCGCAGCTATCAGGGCGGAGAATTACAACGACTTCGGGTTTACCAGCAACTACAAGCTGGCAGCCCGTTACAAAGCGGCGCCACATTTTAATATACGCGGCTCCGTTAGTACAGGTTATCGTGCCCCTTCTCTTCAGCAAATCAACTACAGCTCCCAGTTTACCAACGTACAGGGCGGCCGTATCACCGAAGTGAAAATTGCACCCAACAGCGACATCATCACAAAGGCTGCCGGTATCCCTGCATTGAAACAGGAAAAATCCGTGAATGCCAGCCTTGGATTCTCCTGGAAGCCAATATCCGATCTGACCATCACCCTGGATGGATACCTGGTGAAGGTGAAAGACAGGATTGTATTATCCGGGCAGTTTAATAAATCAGATGCCACCCTGGACCCGGTATTTCTCAAAGCCCTCAACGATCTGAAAATTGATAATGCCCAATTTTTTGCCAATGCGGTGAACACTACCAATACCGGTCTTGACCTCGTAATCGATTACCAGAAAAAATGGAACGATCAGCGTTTCCGTGCCTTGTTTACCGGTAATATCCAGCATATGAATATCGATAAAATCAATGTGCCGGATAAACTCAATGACAGCTACCTGCACCGCAATGAGTTTTTCAGTGAAAGAGAACAACATTTTGTACTGGCCTCAGCGCCTCCTACCAAACTGGGACTGAATCTTGAATACGGCATCAAAAAATTCACAGTAGGTACGCGGCTGGCTTACTATGGTAAAATTGTGTTACTGGGTTATGGCTTTGCCGGCGATCCGGCCAAAGAAGGTACCGGCTTACCCGGCGATCCCAACCTGGCTGGTACCGGTATCAGTCCGCTCGTAGCACTGGACAAAGACGGCACACTGGTGCCGGAGCAGTTTAACTATAATGGTAAAATGACAACAGACCTCTACGTCAGCTTCCGTTTCTCTTCCCATGTGAGCTGGTTCCTGGGCGCGGACAATATCTTTAATGTACATCCTGATCTGGGTTATGTGCCGGGCGCCAAACTATCGGCTTATGACGGTGAAACCGGCGGTCCCTGGGATGCAGTACAGATGGGCTTTAACGGCGTACGCCTGTTTACGAAAGTAGCGTTGAACTTCTGAAAATTATAAGGTCTGAAAAAACAAAGCCCCGATTAAGATCGGGGCTTATTTACCTAAACCTACAACTGTTACACTGTTATTGCAACAATATTTTTATGTTGAAAGCTGTTCCGTTAGTGCATAGCAGACGGATCGAGCTTCGCAGCTTTTTTAGCTTTTACCAATAGTACAAATGGTACGCAGATCAGGAACAGGATACCGAGGTACAGGAACACATCCATATAGGACAATGTAGCTGCCTGCCTGGTGATGGTGAAATCCATCAGCTTATATCCTGTGTTTAACGCCTGTTGAGGATCCATTCCCTTAGCCATGAAACTATGTTGTAAACCACTTATCCGGTTCATAACGTCGGGGTTGTTGGTATCCAGTTTGGCTACCAGGTCACTGCGATGCATCATATTACGGCGGGCCATAAAGGTGGTAATCAATGCCACCCCAAAGGAACCTCCAAGCTGACGCATCATACCTGTAAAGGCTGCGCCCTGGCCGATCTGCTGTCCTTTCAGACTGGAGAGCGATAACGTAGTGATAGGAATGAACAGTAAACCCATACCTATACCGCGTACAATCAGCATCCAGAAGAAAGCATCAGATCCTGTGTCGGCAGGTGTTATGATCTTATATCCCCAGAAACAGAAGACAAAGAACAGGAACATACCGCTGGCCACCATGTATTGCTGTGGTACGCCTTTTTCCAGCATTTTACCGATCAGCGGCATCATTACCGCTGTGGTCAGCGCCGCCGGGATCATCAGCATACCGGATTGTGTGGCGGTCCATCCCAGTGAGCCCTGTGTATAAAGCGGGATAATGAAAGTAGATCCGTATAACCCGAAGCCCATGATGAACGACAGGATGGTACCTACCCGCAGGTTCCCGTTTTTGAGTACCCGTAATTCCACTATAGGGTTCTTGTAAGTAAGCTCACGCCATACAAAAAAGAACAGGGCGAGCACACTTGTTACCGTTAAAGCAGTAATGGTACTATCATTAAACCAATCGTCTTCCTGTCCACGCTCCAGTACAAACTGCAGGCAGCCTACCATCACTGCCAGGAGCCCTATCCCGAGGAAATCAATTTCGCTGATGGAACGTTTTTCTCCATACTTCGGGCTGCGTACAAACTGCAGGGTAAGCAGGGTAGCAATTACGCCGATAGGGATGTTGATGTAAAAGATGTATGGCCAGGAGTAATTATCTGTAATAAAACCACCTAAAGGAGGTCCTAAAGTTGGACCGATGATCACCCCTAAACCATAGATGGCCTGGGCAATCCCGCGTTTTTCAGGCGGATAACTTTCTGTGATAATAGTTTGTGAGGTTACCAGCAATGCACCGCCTCCCAAACCCTGTATAAAGCGGAATATGATCAGCTCAAACATGGTAGTTGCGTTACCGCAAAGGAAGGAGGAAACGGTGAAGATAATGATAGACGCCGCAAAGTAGTTACGACGGCCGAACTGCTGGGATAACCAGCTTGTCATCGGTACAATGATTACGTTACCGATAGCATATGCCGTGATCACCCATCCTATTTCACTGAGCGTAGCACCCATGTTACCACGCATGTCATTCAACGCCACATTTACGATAGTGGTATCCACTATCTCCAGCAAGGCGCAGAATATAGCGGTGATCGTAATGATCACCCTGCGCGAGCCGTATTCTATCAATGATTCTTGTTGCATGCAGCACTTTGTATTTTGGATGAAAACAGTCTTACCCGGAGTTAATAATTAATGACGAACATGACCTTGCTGTCGTTATTAAAATCTGTTGTTGCTAATGGTTTATGCCTGTCGTTGATGATTGCATGGTTCCATTAATTATTAACTCCGGATAAGTTGTTATTCATTTGTATGATTAGTTGAGATGCACATCTACCAGTACGTTCATTCCCGGGCGTAACTGTTTTACCAACTCATCACCTGGATTATCGAACTCAATTTTTACAGGTAAACGTTGTACCACTTTGACGAAGTTACCAGAAGCGTTATCGGCAGGCAACAGGGCCATTTTGGAGCCTGTAGCTGGTGCGAAGGACGTTACTTTTCCTTCCAGGGCTTTCTCAGGGTATGCATCGATATGTACCGTTACTTTCTGACCCAGTTTCATTTTGTCGAGCTGTGTTTCCTTGAAGTTGGCTACTACCCATGGTGTATTATTCAGTACTACGCTGAATAAAGACTGACCGGCGGTAACGAACTGACCGGGTTGTACGAAGATCTTTGACAGCACACCGTCTTCCGGTGCGGTGATCACTGCGTAAGACTGGTTCAGTTTTGCATCTTCCACATCTGTCTGACGTTGTTTGATACCGGCGTTAGCCACGTTGATCTGTTTGGAGGTAGCACCACTCTGGGAAGTTACCACGCTGGTTTGGCGACCGGCAGCAGCTTTCTGTTTGGCCAGTACATCCAGCTGACGTTCAGCGGTTTGTTTGGCAGCAGAAGCCTGTTCAAATTCCTGTTGGGTGATAGAATGATCTTTGATCAGGTTAGCATAGCGATCGTAATCCTGGCTGGCTCTCCAGAGGTTTACTTTGGCAGCTTCGATCTGCGCATCGATGGTACCTACCTGTGCCTGTGCAGTGCTGATACCTGCCTGTGCAGCGGCGGTGGTGGCTTCAGCGGCGCCGAGGTTAGCCTGTGCAGCATACAGCGCATTTTCCGCCTGTTGTACCTTGATGGCCAGGTCGCGGTCATCCAGTACTACCAGGGTATCGCCTTTCTTTACAAATTGGTTATCTTTTACCCGTACTTCTTTCACATAACCGGATACACGTGGTATTACCGGGCTTACGTTTGCATCAATCTGCGCATTATCTGTTTCTTCGTGGTGCTGACCATGAATATACTTGGTGATACCAAATGCGCCACCACCCAGCACCAGCACAGCGAGTACTATAACGAAGCCTTTGCTTTTCTTTTTAGGGGCAGTTGTTTCCTGCATGTTTATATTGTTAGTAGGTTTTGTTTGAGTTTGCGTTTCCACAGCTTTGATGTTTTTGGTTTGTTGGTATTATTTGTTGTTAGATTCCAGTATACCGGCGGCCTGTAAAAGTTTGTTATAAGCAACCAGCGCATCCGCTTTTGCATACGCATAATTGAGATGCGATTGCAGGTTGGCTACATCTGCATCCAGCAGATCTGTAGTAGTAGCCAGGTTGTTATCATGCTTGTTCTTCGTAATCCGGTAGTTTTCTTCTGACTGTTCTATCGCCTTTATATAAGTATCCATTTTTTTATGGCTCAGGAGGTAGTTTTCGTAAGATTGATACACGTCCAGGTGGATGTTATCTACGATCTTTTCCTCATTGGCCTGTACTTCCGCCAGTTTCGCTTTGGCGCCGGCTACTTTCGATCCTGTTTTCCAGAGGGAAGAAAGACTGTATTTTACGCCCACACCTGCTGTTACCGCGTTGGTAATGGTGATCAGGTTTGGAATATATGCCGCAACATAACCACCGGTTACAGCGAGGGAAGGATAATAATCGGCTTTAGCGCCTTTTATACCTGCGTTAGCTGCTTTTTCGCGGAAGCTGAGGGAGGCTGCATCTTTGCGGTTCTGGTAAGCCAGCTGCTCAAATTCTGCCACGCCGCGTCCGTCTACTTTATTATCTACTTTAAAGGTGGAGCTGTCTACCTGCAGTGTGGTATTATCCGGTAAGCCCAGCATAATATCCATATTGAGATTGGCGATCTTCAGGTTGTTTTCGGCATCCATCAGGGCCAGTTGGTAGTTAGACTGCTGCAGTTCGGCTTTTAACAGGTCGTTGCGGGCAAGGAGGCCATTCTTTTCTTTATTGGAAAATTCCTTCACTCTTTCATCTGATTGCCTGATGTTTTCCTGTACCAGTGCTACTGCCGCTTTCGCCTTATAGAGGTTGCTGTAGGCAGCAATAGTGTTCTGGATTACATCTTCCCTGTCTTTATCTACATCCAGTTTTGCTGCTTCTGCCAGGTAGCGGGCAGATTCCTTGCCGCTCTGGATCAATCCGCCTGCGAAGATGGGAATAGATACATTGGCCATTCCATAAGCCGCCTGGTTTACTTTCGGGCTTTCTGATTTTCCGCTGCCGCTGTTGTCTCCCAGTTTAAGTTTCAGATCAATATTTGGTTGCGTAAGCCGGAGGTAGGAACCGGAAACGGAAACATCCGGTAACTGGCGCTCATTGGCTTCCTTCAGTGAGGCGGTAGCCTGATCTACTTTAGCATGACTCACTTTTAGTTGTTTGCTGTTTTGTATACTCAGCGATATGGCTTCATTTAACGAAAGCGGTTTTACGCCTTGTTGTGCGGATGCTGTCTGAAAGAAAAAAGTCAGCAGGGTTCCCGATGCAAGCGCATATAATCGTGTGTATATGCTTTTAGAATTCATGTGTTAGGATTGCTTTGAACAATTTTTTTAAATGTGTACTTACTCTGTTCCTGATATACGCGCCGTAATCTTCATCACTGATCACCTCCGGCGGTGCGCTTTTCTTTAGTATATGCTGAGCAGGTATTACCTGATGGATAGTCCCGAATAAAGTAGTCATCAACATTTCAACATCTACATCCTTGTGGAAAATGCCGGCTTCCTGTGCGTTGGTAACGATGGGTTGCATTAACCCCAGCATCTCTCCTTTCAGTTGCCAGATCAGGTCCCTTACCGGGCTTTGCTGACTGTTGAGCTGTTCGCGGCTCATAATGCACTGGAAATATTGTTCTCCCAGCATTTTATTGATGAACCGGTCAATCAGACTGTATATTTTATCCAGCGGCTCCAAAGTATCGTTCTCCAATAATTCATTGATGAACTTCCTTGACGCCTCCATTCTAAACCTGAAAATTGTCTCCAGTAATTTGTCCTTTGAACCAAAATAATAGGAGATCATGGCAATATTCACATCCGCCTCCTGTGCTATGTCCCTCACCGAAGTGCCATGAAAGCCCTGATCGGCAAATAGCCGCTCTGCAACCTTTAAAATTGAGAGCTGTTTTTCACTATACTCTTCCATGTTCCTTTTTTAAATTTGACAAAACAAAATTAAACAAACGTTTAATTTAAACAAGCGTTTATTTAATCGTTTGTTTAAATTTATTTTTTTATACTTTATATAAAATTGATAAATAATAATATAGACAAAATTTTTAAGCAGATTTTAATATTTCTTAATAATTACTTCATAAAAGGAGGGAAAATCTTACTGCTGCAGGTGGTTTTTATAAGGGAATTTTATAATTTAAAGGAAGCAAGCATCATCCCCGGTTATCATATAAACATCAACCACATGCGTCTTCCATCCTCGTTTCCCGGCGTCGTTTTATTTGCAGGACTGATCGTTGGCACCCTGGATATATTATCAGCCATGGTGTATTTCACGATTGTCACCCACGGACAGCCCATTAGTAAACTCCTGGCCTATGTTGGCAGCGGGGTATTTGGTAAAGCGGCCTTTAGCGGAGACCCTGCAATGCCCTGGTGGGGATTGCTGTTTCATTACTGTATCGCTATGATATGGACCTTTATCTTCTTCCTGCTATATCCCAAAATAACAGTGCTGCGCCGTACCCCTGCGGTTGTTACCGGCATCGCTTACGGCGCCATCGTATGGTGTATCATGAACCTCATGGTAGTACCATTGAGTCACGTACCGCATGGCCCTATGCGCTTAACCAGCGCGCTCATTAATATGGCGATACTGATGGTAATGATCGGGATACCACTGTCGTTGATAGCGAAGAGGTGGAAGAGATATAGCTATTAGCTATTAGCTATTAGCTATTAGCTATTAGCTGTTAGGCAAATGCAGCGGAGATTGGATTAGACAAATGCAGCGGAGATTGAAATTAGACGGACGTAGCATAGACTGAAAGTCGTCCTGATTTGGTACGATACCGACCGACGCAGCCCGCAGACAACCCCTGCCCCAGTTGTAACCGGGAAAGGGAAACCGCCGCTTATGGGGGTCTTTTAATTATTTTTTGCTAAATCGATTTTATGAGATAAAAAAAGTAGTATCTTTCCGATGACACTGGCCAACAGCATACGGGTATCAACCAAATAGTAATTAAACAGGGAATGAGGCACTCTATCAAGCTGTATATCCTGACAGCAGTTATCTGTATTGTGGCACTGGCCATCGTACAATTCTTCCTGATATACAATACCTACCAGCTGCTCGACAGCCGCTTCAACTATGTGGAAAAAGGCCGCATCGGCGAAGCCTATAACCTGGCCATCGCCAACGATAAACTGTTTCCGGGCGGTCAACCACTGCTCGACAGCATCATAGTGCCGCAGTATGCTTACCTGGAAAACCTCTACCAAACCAATCCAGAAGACTTCGACACCGCCGCACAACACCTGGTGAACCGCATCATCGGGGAGCTCGTGCGCCATGAGAATGCCGACAGCATGCTGAAAGCTATTAAAACCAACGACGGTATCCAGGACTCTTTGTTGTTTGCCCTGTGTATTCATCGCCTTGATATTAAATTCAAAGACAGCCAATACGTCAACATTTATAACCGCTTCAAAAAATACCCGCTCATACCCGCTGCCCGGCAACAGGAAATGGGATTATACATCTGCGGCAACCTGCGGCAGCCCGGCGAAAACAGTGCTGCGTCGTCGCTGGTAGCCAACTCGCCGCTCCCCTACTCCTATTCACTTTCGTTCTCCTTTTACGCCGATCCTTATAACCGGCGCACACTGGTACTGCAACAAATGAGATATACCATTCTCCCGGGTATACTCACGCTGCTGGCCGTGGTAACGCTCTTTGGCATCACCCTGCACAAATGGATCCGGCAAAAACATCTGTCGGACATGAAGTCGGATTTCATCAATAACATTACACACGAATTCAATACACCCATCACCGCCATTATTGTTGCCAATAAAAACATACAAAACGAAAAAACACTGGATAACAAACAAAGCGTTACCGCCCTGTCGATGATCATCCACCGGCAGGCAGAACGCCTGAAACTATTGGTGGAAAAGGTGATCAACGTGGCGGCCACAGAAAAACTGGAACTAAAAACAGTGACCTATGACCTCAACGAACTCATCTCCGAAATACTGGCGGTATATAGTCTGAATGCCGCCAACAAAAACATCGTGTTCACCTTTAACAGCAGTTCTTCCCCTGCGATGATCAACACCGACACTTTTCATTTTACCACGCTGCTGCAGAATATCCTGGATAATGCCGTGAAATACAACGATCACGCACAGAAAGAAATCACTATTTCCATTGTCCGTCAAAAAGAAGAACTGGAACTGGTAATACGGGATAATGGTATTGGTATGGATGCCCATACCCAACGCCACATCTTCGAAAAATTTTACCGGCATCAGCCCCGGCTTTCAAAGCCCACAAAGGGACTGGGGCTCGGTCTTTACTATGTAAAACAATGTATAGATGCACATGGCTGGCAAATCAGCGTAGAAAGCGAACCAGGGGCAGGCAGCACATTTATAATCATCATACCTTCAAAAATATAATATCATGAAACATCACATTCTGCTGGTAGAAGATGAAACAGACCTGGGTAATGTAGTGAAGCAATACCTGGAACTGATGGATTTTACTGTTGACTGGCAACAAAACGGCCGGGCAGCACTGGAAGCTTTTGCCGCCACACCACAGGCCTGGCACATTATCCTGATAGATATTAATCTCCCTGAAATGGATGGTTTTGAGCTGGCACAACAGGTGGTAAAAATACAACCCAATGTCCCCTTCCTGTTTCTCACGGCGCGTGGCGAAAAGAAAGACCGCCTGTATGGGCTGAAAATAGGCGCAGACGACTATATCGTGAAACCGTTCGATGTGGATGAACTGGTGCTGCGCATCAAAAATATCCTGAAACGGCACCAGCTGGCGAACGGTAACACGCGTCCCAACAATGCCATTGACCTGGGAGGCATGCGTTTCCATAAAGATTCGCTGAAACTGGTAGCTCCCAACGGTAAGGAAACTATCCTCACACCGCTGGAAAGCGACCTGTTATTACACTTCTACCATAACAGCAATAAGGTGATCCGCCGGGAAGATATACTCCACCAGGTATGGGGCGCCAATGATTATTTTGTGGGGAGAAGTCTTGATGTTTTTGTATCCCGCTTCCGCAAATATTTCCAGGGAAATGAAAACATCAGTATCCGGAATGTGTATGGTATCGGTTTTATGTTTAATCTTTCATAAAAAAAGGGCGGGCGCTACATCGCTCAAGGGCCCGCCCCTGCACATCTTGAACCATTACAAGATGCTGTGCCTGTTTATCAACCGTATCTTTATTTATGACTTAATTGCATTACCAGGGGAAAAACAACTACCGGAGATTGGGAGCTGCCGCAATAGTGTTTTTCATAGTGATAACTTAGTTAACAGGTGTTCGCCTAAAAAGTTCACCATGGAAAAATATAAACAAATCAGGCCCTTATTCGTAATTTGTTGAAACAACTACCGTCACTGTTAATGCAAGCCATCGAACTGATAAACCAGCAATATTTCTCCAGTCAGTACCGGTTTATGACACCGGCGCCTGACCTGGCGGAGCATGTGGTTTATTACTGGCTGCTGGATCTGCGGCAGCCTGCTATGCAGCAACAGGAGTTCCGGGAACTGTTGCTGGCCAATATGTGCTCCTCGCTGGTACTCAATCTGGGCGCCCCCTTTGAAATATATGACGCACAAAACCGGTTCCTGCATACCAGCGCCCACAGTGAATTGATTGGATACCGGCCCACCGCCGTAGCCTACCGCCATCTCTTTAATAACTTCCTGGTAGGCGTCAAATTCAAACCGGCATCACTCAATTACCTACTCCGTATCAGGGGAACAGAGATCAACGGCAAAACACTGCCCGCCGGAGACGCCCTGCATCATATCAGCCGGCTCGAATCGGCCGTATATGAGGCCCCCAGTCCGGAGGCCATCAAAACATTACTGGACCAGTTTCTCCGGAACCAGGCTCCCCTGCCCGGTTCCATCAGGCATTTCCACTATGTGCTGCAATCCCTGAACGGCCCGGCCCCATTGCAATCCGGCTACCAGCTCAAACAACTCGCTGCTTTACTTTACCTCTCTCCCCGCACCCTGGAAAGATATTTTACCGCATCGCTCGATATCAGCCCCAAACAGTGCCTGGCTATACTCAGGTTTCGCCAGGCCGTAACACAATACGTGGAGCACGGCTACAAGGCCGACTGGGAAGCATTGGGATATCATGATTTCTCTCACTTCCGTAAGGACTGGCGCAAGCGGGTTTTGTTTTGCCCAGGATTAGACTGATTTTGATGATTTAAAGGATTTTTTTTGTGATTATAATTTGATTTTAAAAGATTCAGGAAGATATCAGCGAAAATATTGATTGGTATCTTCCAAAATCTTTTAAAATCACAATAAAAAAATCCTTTAAATCATCAAAATCAGTCTAATCCTGGGCAAGACAATTGTCGCGTTTTTACACCAACTCCCCCATCGCCACAGCTTATGTTTGCGCTGCAACAAAAGCATTCCACTATGTTTTCAACCCAACGTAAACGGCTCGTCAGCCAGCTGCCGGCAGATGCCGTGGCGATACTTACCGCCAATGATATTATGCCTACCAACGGCGACGGCACCATGCCGTACTTTCCTAATGTAAATCTTTATTATCTCACCGGGGTCAAAGAAGAAGATGCCATGCTGGTGCTGTGTCCTGGTCATCCGGAAGCCGCCATGCGGGAAATCCTTTTCATCAAACGTGCCGACCAGCTTTTCGTAAAGTGGCTGGGGCATCGTCTCGACAAAGAATCGGCCGCTTCCCTGTCCGGTATCGCCACCGTTTATTATACAGATGAATACTGGGCGGTGATGAAAAACGTCATTCCACTTTGTAGACGGATACTGTTACATACAAATGAACATGCCCGTTCGGAAAATGAAACGCAAACGCGGGAAGACCGGCTGCTGCTGACCTGTAAGCATCATTATCCCCTGCACGAATACGACCGGCTGTATCCTCTGCTGGCCCGGCAGCGGATGGCCAAAACACCGGAAGAAGTAGCCATCATCCGCAAAGCCTGTGATATTACGGAAATGGGCTTCCGCCGGTTGCTGAAATTTGTAAAGCCCGGTAAAACGGGCTTCCAGGTTGCAGCAGAACTGATCCACGAATATATGCAGCACAACGCCACCTGGGCGAATTATGAACCCATAGTAGCCTTTGGAGCAGATACCTGCATACTGCACTACCGGGCTAATAAAAAAACAGGGAAAGACGGGGACCTGGTACTGATAGACGCTGCTGCCAGCCTGGAATTTTATAATGCTGACCTTACCCGCACCATTCCGGTGAACGGGCGTTACACGCCACGGCAAAAAGAATATTACAACGCCGTATTACAGGTGCATCGCCAACTGCGGCAGCATGTCCGCGCCGGTGTATCATTGCACGAATTATGGCAGGCATCCAATGAGCTGATCCTGGAAGCGCTGGTCCGGTTGGGCATCTGTTCAACCACGGACATCCGCCGCAACGGCGCTGCACATTACCTGCAGCAATACAGCTATCATAACGTATCACACTTCCTGGGACTCGAGGTACATGACCCGGGCTACATCCATGAGCCCATACCCGCAGGCGCCTTTCTTACCAACGAACCCGGCATCTATAACGCCGCTGAGGGCATCGGGATAAGAATAGAAAACAACCTGCTTGTAACAGATAACGGATATGAAGATCTGATGGAAAATATTCCTGTGGAAGCCGAGGAGATTGAGGAGATAATGAACCGAACCAGCAATTAGCTATTAGCCATTAGCTTTTAGCAGAAATGCAGCGGATTTTTTCTTGCCCAGGATTTCAATGATTTTGATGATTTACAGGATTTTATTTTAGTAGATTTTATTTTTGATTTAAAAAGATTAGCGGAGACAAAAGCGAGTATCCACTTTTATCTCCGCTAATCTTTTTAAAATCATTAAGGAAAAAATCCTGTAAATCATCAAAATCATTGAAATCCTGGGCAAGAAAAAATCCGCTGCCAGAAGCCTTCTTACACCTTGGGAACTACTTCAAAGAATTGATCCAGGTGGCAATCTTCGTTGCGTCGGCTTGCGGCACCTGCGGGAATGGAGGCATTGGTGTGGCATAGCCAGGCCAGTTCTCCGGCTTTGGATTTTTGATCAGCGCTAATATTTTAGCTACGGAATAATTTCTTTTGGCGACATCTTTAAAACCGGGACCTACCTGTTTCTTGTCGGGATTATGACAGGAAGAGCAGGTGTATTTATTCAGCAACGGTTTTACCTGCTCGTAGGTGAGCGCCTTTGCGGTTGCCGGTTGAGCAGCCGTGGAAGCATCTTTTGCAGCAGCTACCTTAGTGGCGGTAGTAGCTGGTTTGGCAGCAGAGTTTTTAGTACTCAGGGCAGATGCAGGTAATTTTGCTCCATCAGGAATGTTATTCAGTGTGTAGTATACATCCGGGTGTACCAGCGAGTAGGAATTTTCCTGGGTACGGATACCATTCAGCGTGAGCTTGTGGATGTAGTACTGACGCAGTCCATCGATTACGAGGCGAACTTTCATACCATCTGAGGAAACCTGTACACCTTTGATGGTCAGCTTTTCCGTGTTAACGGTAGGACTTCCATACACCGGGTGGTATTTATAGATAAAGCTTTCCACGTTATAGGAGGCAATATCTTCTGCATATTTTTTGTCGACCGGCTGGGTGAACGTTATTTCAAAACCATCTGGCATTGCGCTCACGGTTCTCATTTCAAAAGGTACACGGTTATTCCACACCAGGCGTTGAAGGCCCTGGTTGGCATCACCGGCAGAACCCCATCCACGGTTGGTTTCACCTACAAAGAGGGAACCGTCCTTACCCCAGGCGAGGCGCAAAACGCCTGACTGAAATCCGCTTCTGAAATCCCAGGCAGCGCCCTGGTATTCACCATTTACTTTTTCCAGGTACACGCGCATAATTTTGCTTTGTCCCTGATCACCGATCAGCACCTGTTTGGCGAAGGGGCCAAACGTACCTTCCGGAATGGTGGTGAGCTGTGAGTTGGAGATCCCTAAAACACCGTGTGGCAGCCATACTGCGGGTGTTTGTAATTCCGGGAAATATTTCTTCATATCAAACAGCGTCACAAACTTTTCGTTTTCTACGTTCTCTGGTTTGATGGCATTTCCCTGCGCATCTTTACGAAAGCGGGGATCCACTTTGCTGTACAATTCTTCTGTAGTCAGCTTTACGGGAGAGTTGGGCATGCCTGTCCAGCGTAAACCGGCAGGGTGCCCCACAAAGCTGCCTTTCTTTACATGGGTCAGTCCACCGGAACCCATCCAGTCGCCCTGGTTATCTGTGTAAAACAGTTCACCATCGATGGTGCCTAAACCACAAGGAGAACGGAAACCTGTTGCCCATGGTTCCATTTTACCATCGGGGGTGATGTGCATCATCCAACCTCTCCAGGGAACACGGCTTTCACCGCGCCACCATTCTTCATCCCCAAAGGCTACGTTACCGGAAACAAAGAAAGAGCCATCTGGGCCCAGTACGGGTCCGAAGCTGTACTCATGATAATGCCCGGATAAAGGCCATGCAAACACAGTTTCGAACAGGTCCATTTTACCATCCATATTGGTATCGGTCATTTTGGTCAGTTCGCCGCGTTGTGCGCAATAGAGGGAACCATTTTTGTAAGCCAGGCCCAGCACTTCGTGCAGCCCGGAAGCTACTTTCCTGAAGTAAGGTTTGCTGCTGGTGGGATTTTCCACGATAAAGATATCGCCGCGACGGGTAGCCACGCCAAGGTCGCCGTTGGGAAGGGTGCATAAACCACCTACTTCCAGCAGGGTACCTTCGGGAGAGCTGATACGTGCAATACGGAAAAAGTCCTCTTCCTTGGGTGATTCCTGTGCTTTAACAGGCGTGATGGCTGTGGTCATCAGGAACATACCTGCGGCTATTCCTGCTGTAATTCTTTTATAATTCAGTTTCATAATAGTCATTAGTATTGCTGCTTAGAAGATAACCGCATAACCTGTTTTAGCCTGTACCGGCACGATCAGCTCCGCGCGGCCGTTCTGGTTGCGGATGATGGGGTTCGCTTTGGCATCGTCCATCTTCACATAATAAGATTTATCGCCGATCACATACAAACCCGGGGATACCTGTTCTATGCTATCCCCAACGGCTATACGCAGATAGAGGTCGGATGCAGGTTGTGCCACCGTAACGGTGCGATGTATACCCTGGTTTTCCGGCAGTACGCTGATATCGTCTGTTACAGCGGTACCATAAATATTGTAACGGAAAGTTGGTTTACCTGTTTCATCGAGGGCGTAACCTGTTGGACGGTAGGCGGTGCCGGTAGTATCGGCGCTCCAGGCAGCATCTTTGCCGGACAGTTTTTCAATAGCCAGTGCAGGCTGATTGGTCAGTACCTGGATGGTACCCATAGGACGGGAAGAGCCGTCGCCACGGTCGTGCCACATAGGTGTGGTGTTCAGGAATTCGCCGCGCCATACCTGTATGGGTAAGCCGTTATCCATGTCGTAGGTGTAATGCACTTTGGCAGGACCGCCTACAGAAATGGCGTGTACTACGCGTTTACCACCTCGAACGTCCATAAAGCTGCGCAATACGGTATTTTCGTTGGCCGTAACCAGGATAGGATCTGTAGGATCATCAGCTGGTACGTTGGCATCGCTGATAACGAATTCGCGGATACCTGCTTCTTTTACCGACAGCGTCAGAGACGCTTTCGCCCAGTCGGTATTTTTAGCATACAATACTTCCACAGGGTAGTTACCTGGCTGTAATTCGATGTTACCGTTACCATCCCATCCACGCGGGGTGATGATGGTTTGGTTGTTTATTTTCAACTGGCCGGGTCCTCCGGAGGTGTGGAGATTGAAACCATAGTTACCTGCGCTTTTCACAGACAGGGTACCTGTGTATCGCACCAGGAACTCGTTGTCCGGTAAGCCGGTAATGTTGGGGCTTAGCTGAGCAGCGGTACCTGATGCTACCGGTTTCAGTGCAGCAAAATCGGGTTGCTTATCGAAGCGGCCTTTATATATGCTGTACTTTATATCCTGCAGCGTTGGTTTGGGAGCGCTGTAATTATTGATAACGATATTTCTGAAGGCAACAGTACCATGATCTCCCTGGATACGGAGTGGGCCGGAAGCTACTTCATTATTTTGTACGGCGCCACGGGTGGGGCCTGAAAGCACTACATTTTCCTGGATGGTTACACCATTCAGTTCCAGTTTTAAGATAACGGCATCCGCAATTTTGTTACCGGCGGCGTCAAAGCGGGGCGCCTGGAAAGCTATTTTCATATGCTGCCATAAGCCCGGTGCACGGCTAACATTCTGACGGGGTGCATGACCATCATAGCCCTGCTGTCCTTCCGGCTTGCTGTCGTCCCAGCGTTGGTAAATACCTCCGTTATCCGATGCACTTGGCGCCGTAATACCCCAGCTGTCGAGCAGCTGGATCTCGTATCTTCCCTGTAAATAAATACCGGAGTTAGATCCTTTGGCCATCAGGTAGTCCAGTTCCAGGTCGAGGTCACCATGTTGTATGGTGCTGAAAAGATCCTTTCCATGGGCATTTTTCTCTGGCAGGTTCACGAGGATCCCTGTGCCTGCGGTTGTTTGCAGCAGGTTGTTCTGCTGCAGGTCGGCCTTAACGCCGCCGGCTATACGCCAGTTGGCTGCAGGTTCCTGGAATGCAGATAAATCTGTTAACGGCAATTTGTTTTGAGCCATCATCTGCTGACAACTGCCAATACTTAAAATCAATACCAAAGTTCTCCGGTCGTACACACCTAACTGTTTCAACTTTGGACGGAACTTGTTCCATCTAAGCATAGATCTGGATTTTTTTAAAAAGTTTATATTGATTGCTAAATGCTTTTAGCTTTACAGTCCATACATCATTTTTCTTACTATATCGGTTATAGGTCACCTCAATTGTTAATGAAATTTAAATTATCAACTTCTGCTAAACGTAGAACTGTGCTAATTTTGAACGCGGCGACAAAATAGAAATTAATTATAACAAAGTTGGTAGCAAGGGTGGAAAAATTACACCAGCGGTAAAAAAATGGGGGCAAAATCGTTTGCAGTACTTTATTAAAGTTGGGGAGGTGGGCATTTTAAAATAAATTAAAAAGTTTCATTAGCGAGTTTTTTTCTTGCCCAGGATTTCAATGATTTTTAGGATTTTCAGGATTTTATTTTTTTTGATTTTATTAGATTTAAAATGATTAGCGAAGATAAAAGCGGATACTATACTCGCTTCTGTCTTCGCTAATCATTTTAAATCTAATAAAATCAAAAAAAATAAAATCCTGAAAATCCTAAAAATCATTGAAATCCTGAGCAAGAAAAACCCACTACAACGTAAGCCCGAAGTCCTCCAGTTTTTTTAGTGTGCTGGCGTAGTCGGTATGACAAATACCATTAATCCCCAGACCATTCGCCACATCTACAAACATCGACCGGTCTTCCAGGTATACTACCTCCGCCGGTTTTACCTGCGCAATATCCAGCGCTATCTTATAGATATCTGCATCTGGTTTGCGGAAGTGCACAAAACAGGAAGAAATATAGAAATCAACAAAGCTGCTGATATTAAAATGCTGAATGCGATGTTCGTTCAGTTCACGGCCTTCATTATTTACGATGGCAATCTTCAGTTTATATTTTGCTTTCAGCGCTGCTACCATCTCCAGCATTTCCGGATACGGAGAAGACTGTGCAAACATAAAATCACGGAATTGCTTGCGGGTAAAACTGCGGTCCTCATAAAAAACCACGCGGTTCAGGTATTCATCGAGCGTTAGCTTTCCTTCTTCGTAAGTATCAAAGGTAAGGTGATGCCGTTCCTCCATTTCAATGGCATCCAGTCCGTATGTTTGCATGGCCAGCTTACGGGCCGCCCGGTCCCAGCCATTGGTCAGTAATACCCCACCTATATCGAGGAACAGGGTAGTGATATGTGCATGCTTATCCATCTCCAAAAAAATTTATTGCGTTACTAAAATAACGCTATCCTTGCATTAAAAGATCAACATGCAAATCCGACCAGCCACGCTCCAGGACATACCGCAGCTCAAAAGCCTTTACCAGGGCACGATTACTCATATAAACCGGGCACATTACAATCCTGAACAAATCCGTGCATGGGCGGCTACTGGAGAAAGAATTACTTCTCTCGAAAACAAAATAAAATCACAGCATTTTTATGCCGCTGTTACAACCGACGAACAGATAACCGGTTTTGCCTCCCTGGAAGATGACGGAGAACTGGATATGATGTATGTTCATAAAGACTATCAGCGCCAGGGAATTGCCGCTATGCTGATCAAGCAGCTTTATAAGAAGGCTGCAGAACTGGGCTTAAAAACGCTGGTCGCTTATGTAAGTATTACCGCCAGGCCTTTCTTCGAAAAACAGGGATTTAAAGCAGTGGAAACGCAGCAGGTACAGTTGGGAGAAGTAATGTTGGAGAATTACAAAATGGTAAAGGATATATGATTTTTTGTTTTGCCCAGGATTAATGGTGATTATGATGATTTTCAGGATTTTTTTTGAGATTTTATGTGATGTAAAAAGATTAGCGAAGATTATCAGCATGTAAATCTTCGCTAATCTTTTTAAAATCATCAAAGGAAAAAATCCTGAAAATCATCATAATCACCGTTAATCCTGGGCAAGACAAACTATTTCTTCTTTTGAACTTTCCGTTCTGTTACATAACCGTTAAAGCTGATCGCGGACCGGTCGGTGCTGGTTACCTGCAGCGAGGCATAGCCTTCGCTGGAAACCGTTAAGTTCATGGACTGCACGGACCTTTTGTCTTTCGGTTTAATGGTGATATCCCATCCATCTTTTTTGCCGGGATTAGCGGAGTAGTCGAAAGACTTGGTTTTGAAGTCCAGTGGTGACCTTGTAGCGCCATAATCGGCGGTGTAAGCGCGTCCGAAGAAGGGAAGATAGCTGACAACAGAATCTGCGGAAACCGTCAGGTTATAGTCCGGTGTAATGTTTCGCATGCGGCCGCCCATAGGGAAAGCGTTTTGCGCTACAAAAACATAATTCTTAGATTCGATCAGTGACTTGATCTGTGCTGCTTTTTCCGCCTTTTTCTGCGCTTTTGTGTCTTGTGCAAAAAGGCCGGCAGATGGGATCGCGGCCACGATAAAGAGCATCATTATTTTTAAAACAAAGAACCTTTTCATATGGTAAGATTTTACAGATGAGGATATGCGAATATCGTACCATAACAGCTGGCGGCTATTTTTGTTTAGTTCTTCCCTGTACATTCCTGTTAAATGGTTATTTTTAACCGCAGATGATTTAAACCCGGAACTATGCCCAACCCTTATATTTCGTTACTGAAAACAGCCTGGAAGTATGCCCGGCAGCAACGTAAAAAGTACCTGCTTTTATATGTACTGTTTTTCCTGGCCAACATCACCTTTTCCTTACACCCGGTAGTATTTGGCTGGTTTATCGGCAAAATCCAGGAAGATGCCGCCCACCTGCCCCGTTACGCCCTCATATATGTAGGTGCATATTTTACCATCAAGCTGGTGGAATGGCTCTTCCATGGCCCCGCCAGGATCATGGAGCGGCAGCTGGCCTTTAACCTGAGCCGCAACTTCCTGCAGGAACGGTATCACCAGGCCCTGCATCTGCCGGTGAAATGGCACCAGGATAACCATAGCGGGGCAGTGATTAACCGTATCCGGAAAGCATATGAGTCACTGAAAGAATTTTTTGAACGGGGGTTTATGTACCTGCATGCTCTCTGCAAACTGCTTTTTTCCATGGTGGCCATGTTGTACTTCTCCCCTTTGTATGGCGCCATCGGTATTGCGATGGGGGTAGGTTGTATGTGGATAGTGCTGCGGTTCGACCGTCCTTTTATAAAAACGCTGAACGAGATGAATGAACGGGAACATGTGGTGTCTGCCACGTTGTTTGATAGTCTTTCCAATATCATGACCGTTATTACCCTTCGCCTCGAAAAAAGCATGGAAAACGGTTTGATGGCCAAAGTACAGCGTATATGGCCTCCTTTCCGGAAAAACACCCTTATCAACGAATGGAAATGGTTTGCGGCGGAAATGGTGATCGCACTGATCTACTGCGTGATCACCATCGGCTATATTTTCCAGCATTGGGTACCGGGCGAAGTATTTTATGTAGCCGGACTGGTGGCCCTGCTGGGCTATGTAAACCAGTTTACCAGCGTATTCCAGGATGCGGCCTGGCAATATACCGATGTGGTACAATTCAATACGGCAGTGGAAACAGCCGCCAATATCCGTGACGCCTATACGGAGCATCACCGGGCAGATGCCGCGTCAGAGCTTCCCGCCAGCTGGGAAAAAATAGAGATCCGGGACCTGAGCTTTTCCCACCTCACCTCGTATGACGACAGCTATGTACCGCAAAGTTTGCACGAACTGCATTTGCAGATAGAAAAAGGTAAGAAGATAGCCCTGATCGGTGAAAGCGGCAGCGGAAAAAGCACGCTCCTGGCCATCTTACGTGGATTGTACGAACCGGAAGCCAAAACCCGGCTGCAGGTCAACGGAGGCCCGTTACCGTTAGCTACGCTCAATGAGAGCGTTACCCTGTTTCCGCAGGAACCCGAAATTTTTGAAAATACCATTGAGTACAATGTAACCCTGGGCCTGCCATTTACTACCGAAGAAGTGCTGGCTGTTTGCGAAAGCGCTCATTTTTCGGAAGTGATAGACATGCTGCCGCAGGGACTGGCTTCAGATATCCGGGAAAAAGGAGTGAATCTTTCCGGCGGACAAAAACAACGGTTGGCACTGGCACGCGGTATATTGGCGGCACGCGACAGCCAGGTGATATTGCTGGATGAACCAACCAGCAGTGTTGATCCTAAAACAGAGGCCATGATCTATGAAAAAATGTTCCAGGCTTTTGCGGATAAAGCCATTATTTCGTCGATGCACCGGTTGCACCTGCTTCCGCAGTTCGATTATATTTATGTACTAGGCCAGGGCCGCATTGTAGCAGAAGGTACCTTTCATTACCTGCGCCACAACAGCACTCACTTCCAGGAACTCTGGAAGCACCAGGAAAATAAGTAACCCATTATAAAAAGGTTCCGGCAACGTAATATCGCCGGAACCTTTTTATAATGATCACAATTTTACCAACTTATAACGCCGGTTGTTATTGATGACAATAAAATAAATCCCCGGCCGCCACTGGCTCACATCCAGGCGGTTACCCGTAGCTTTCTGACGGATCTGTATCAATGCTCCCTGTACATTGTATACCTCCACCTTATACACTTCATTGGTGATACCCTGCAGCAACACATAATCCTTCGCCGGATTGGGATATAACCCGGCGGAGACAGCACGAACTTCGGCTTTTATCATGCCGGGGGCGGCTGCCACTGCACGACGACCCGTCATCGTATGAAGCGCACAAAGCGAGTCCGGAATGGCGGCTGCCACCACCCGTTGAAACAGGATACTTTGTCCCAGCGCATTGAAATGTACATCATCTCCGCTATTGTAGGCAGGCTCAATGAGTCCTGTGCTGGTTGCTAAACCATCATAGAAATTGATGGATTTACTGCCAAAATACGCAACAATGGTATCCTTCATTTGCCGCAGCCGGGCGGCGGCAGCAAATCCGAGGTTGCCACGTGGTTGTGTGGTAGTCACCCATAGCGGGATGTTTGACTGTGCCGCCAGTTGTTTCAGCGCAAGGTAGTTAGCGGTTTGTTTTGCCAGCGGGAAACCGCGTGCTTCATCATTGGTAGGCATATTAATGATGATCGCATCGGGATTCAGCGACAGCGCCTTTGTAATATTATGCTGCATATCTACATAAAAAGTATTACCCAGCGAAGTATAAGGTGGTGTGCCATCGGGCATAATATGTTGCGTGGTATAGCCTCCGATCGCCAGGTTGATCACAGTATCTGCCGCGTTGTGACTGGATTTGAGGTAACGGGCAAAACGAAACGTCCATGCACTGTCGCGGCTGGGCAGCCCGTTGCCCCAGGCAGTGGAAGAACCCAGCACAACAATGCGTAAGGGGTTGTTACAATTTGCCGGCGTGCCGGCCGGCTGGCCTTTTACCACGTTGCTATAGAAATGCCGGCTACCGGCAGCTTCCATATGAAGCCGGTAAAAGTAAAACTGGTTAGCCGTTACCGTTATATCGCTATAGGTATAGTTACGCGGGGTGGCGCTGCTGCCTGCCGCAGCCAGGTTGCCGATGGCGGCCCAGGTAAGAGAGTCGGTGCTTCGTTCTACCGTAAACGTGAGGGTATTACTTTCTTTTGCCGTAGTCCAGTCCAGCTTTATTTTTCCCGGCAAACTGTTTACGGTGAAGTCCGACAGCCGGAAAGGCGTGTAATACAATGTATCCGGTATTCCTTTTACTACGGCACTGAAGGTATGCTGATCGGAAGAGTCCATCATATTGAGGCGATAGTATTTGGGTTGCCGCGGGAAAGTCGTATCCGTGAGCGTATAGGCTTTGGCGATAGCGCTGTTGCCGGCAGCAGCCACCTGGCTAAGCTGGCTCCAGTTCAGCGAATCGCCGCTTTGCTCCACAACAAAAAGTTTGCTTTTTGTTTCGGTGGTTGTTGTCCATTTCAGTTGCAGCGAGTCTTTATACTGGCTTACCGTAAAGGACAACAGCTGGAAGGCAGGTGTGGTCACCGGTGTGCAAAGCACCTGTGGAATTTGTTTGGCTACTACCCTGTCGAATAATACCTGCTGACCGGCAGCGTTAAAATGAAAGCCGTCACCGGCGCTGTACACAGCTGCAATCTGGTTGCTGGCGGCGGCCAGACCGGTCCAGAAGTCAATGGCTTTATCGCCGAAGTAGTGCATGATGCTGTCTTTCATTTGCAGTAGCCGTCCTGCTCCGGCGGTACCGAGGTTGTCGCGGGGTTGGGTAGTAGCTACCCACAACGGGATATTATTTTGCGCGGCCACCTGCTTCAAAGCCAGGAAGTTGGCTGTTTGCACCGACAGTGGAAATCCGCGTCCTTCATCATCGTTGGAGATGTTGATGATAATGGCATCGGGCGAGAGCGAAACAGCGCGGGTAATATTTCTATTTACATCTACCGTAAAAGTGTTACCCAATACAGTATAAGGTGGTGTTCCTGTGGCCTGAATATTTTGCGTGGTATAGCCTCCCACGGCAAGGTTAATCAGCGTATCTGCCGGGTGGTGATTTGCTTTCAGATAACGGGCAAAACGGAAGGTCCATGCGCTATCGCGGCTGGGTACTCCATTGCCCCAGGCGGTGGAAGAGCCTAACACCACAATGCGTAAAGGGTTATTGCAATGCTGCGGGAAACAATACTTTGCGGCAACAAGCAATAAAGCAAACAGTACAATTTTTTTCATGGTAAAAGGGATTAGGTTGACATTACATTGGAGCAGGGTATCCGGTGGTATAGGTTACTGAAGTGGGTTTGATTCAGTGTTCCGGGCAAAGTAACGGTAAGCTGCCGCATAGCTTTTGCAGTGCGGTAATTGTTAGCTATTATCTTTTACATGATAATTAAGCCCCCGGAATAAGATCGCTCTTAAATATTAATAATTATCATTATCTTTGATCTTCAGGCCTACCGTGCTTTCATCCTATGGAAAGTTGTATCCCAGCAGCTATTATTTCACTATGAAAACCGTATGCAAAAAATTTCGCTGTATGATCTGAAGCGCAAAGTGAGAATCAGCCAGGAGCCGGACGAAATTATTACCGGGCTTGGCTACAACCTTTCTTCGCTTACACGGAACGAGCGCTCTGAGTTACTTTGCGATTTACTTGAAAACCAGGAAATATTTTTTGAAGCGGCTGAATTGCTGATAGAGGAAGGAGGGGCTGATATACATTACAGGAAAGAAGGAATTATCCCGATTATTTTTTGTGCGATTGGCGCCAACAAGCCGCAGGCTGTACTTTATGCGATGAAGAAAGGCGCCAGTCTGATCGTTGACAATCCCGATTACCTTTTTGCTATTGCCTATATCTTCAAACATCACCGGCTGGCGGCTATCACCGATATGCTGCTGATCCTGATCGAACATAATATCCATTTTAATTTTGTGCTCGCCAGCCAGGATACGCCTCTTTTACTGGCTACCCGGCATAATAACAACCGGGAGGTAGTGCAGTATTTGCTTTCAGAAGAAGTGGACAAATATGTATATGATGAAGATGGATTTATGGCGATCCACTATGTTCCTTTTGCCAAGGCGCCCAACCTGTATAAAGATATGATTACCACCATAGCGGACATACAGGTGAAGCCAAAGTTTGCTACCAGTATGGAGCCGGTGTTTGAATGTGTGATCAAAGTAAGTGAGCATCATACCTTTGAAGAGTTCATTCATGAAGCCCTCAACGCCTTCCTGGAAAACAGGCACCGCATGTATGATGATATTTTTGAGAAGTATTATTACCGTCTTCACCTGATCGCCGAGCATATTTCGCATATCCGGGCCGGCGAGGGCGATATCCGCCAGGTATGATTAAATTGGCTCAGCCTATTGTATATATGAAAAGGTTTTGATATTTTAGGGATAACAGACTATTTTACCAACACCTAAAAAATAACCAGCATGCTGACAACCCTTACTATTTTAGCCGTTGCATTTTTCGTAGCACATGTTTACCTGTTGTTTACCTCTTTCGGGAAAACGGGTTTCCAAAAACAAAAATACCTATGGTCGCATATTACTTTATGGATCACCGGGGGAATTGCCTGTTTAATTGCCCTGCTGTTTGCCGGCAAGTCGGTATCCGGCGTGATTGATGTGTTCGATACACCGGGGAAAGCCGCTATCCTGCTGTTGATCGCATTTGTATTATCTGGGGCGGCACACAGTATTGTAAAACTGCTGGTACTTCCAAAATACCAAAAAACGGCGTAGCGAACGCTAAAGAATATACGAAAAGGGGGCGCGTCATTAGTGACACGCCCCCTTTTTTATAGCCAATATGGTTACTTGTTCGTAAAATGTAAAGCCTCCATAAACTTTGCAAAAATGGTATTGTTCTGGTAAATGCCCATAAATGCGGCGGCGCCGGGTCCGAAAGCAAATACCGGTACCATCACACCCGTATGGTCATCTGTTGAAAATTTACCACTGATCTTTCCTGTTGCCAGATCGCCTTCTGAAATGGTAAGACCACCCGTTTCATGATCCGCTGTTACAACCACGAGTGTTTCCCCGTCTTTTATGGCAAAGTCGAGCACAGCGCCGATAGCGCGGTCAAAGTCGATCATTTCTTCCGTTACATACGACAAATCATTCGCATGGCCGCCGTCATCAATTTTCGAGCCTTCCACTACCAGGAAAAAACCTTTATTGTTTTGTTTCAGCAAATCGATCGCTGTTTTTGTGGTTTGCGCCAGCTGGTCCCCTCTTTCCGCTACCCTCTTCTCTTTTACAAGGCCCACCAGCTTACCATGCTTCACCGCTGTAATATCAGTTGTGGTATATTTTACCTGGTAACCTTTTTTTCCGAATTCATCCAGCAGGTTACGGCCATCTTTGCGTTGGTCAAAATGTTCTCTGCCCGCGCCTATCAATACATCCACATCAGATTTCAGATAATCCGCTGCAATTTCAGCGGCCATTTCCCTGGATGGTTCATGGGTGGCAAAAGTAGCCGGCGTAGCGTCTGTAATATCGGTAGTAACAACAATACCGGTAGCCAGTCCGTGCCGGTGGGCGATTTCAACGATCGTGGGTTTAGGCTTCCGGGCCGTGTCTACCCCGATGGCGCCGTTATATGTTTTCCCCCCGATAGCGAAAGCAGTGGCGCCGGCGGCCGACTCGGTGATATAGTCGCTGGCCGAATTGGTACGTGAAAAACCGATATACTTAAATCTTTCCAGGTTCAGCCAGCCTTTGTTGGCGGTTAACCCGGCATAGATCTGGGTGGTACCCATCCCATCTCCTATCATGAAAATTACATTTTTGATTTTGGGGGAAGAGGTGCCGGCAGTTTGTGCATGCAGTGGCTGGTACAGTGCTGCGGCACAGCAGGCCAACAAAATATATTTCCGCATTTGCTTTTATTTTGGAGAGATAAGATAATTGTTTCTGCCGGCAAAATCCGGTGTTTTGTTTGAACAACTGATAAGCTCAGAAAAGATAGGGCGTAATAAATTAACCGGATTTTCGTAACTTGCGTCCTCAAACTCCGGTAAGGAAGGCTTACAGGCAGCTGTATATGATAAGTTAAGGCCGGAGTGCTGTAACAGGAAATGTTAAAGGTGGAAAATTTTCTTTCTCCATCGACAATATTCATTATATTTATAGCTGTTGATCCTGGTTTCTTATAACCGCCGGCGCTGACCGGCTACCGCAACACCTGCAAAACTCCGCAGGAATCTGGCAGATGATCACCATCAAAAGAAAGATTGCGCGTTGAAATCATCTTCATAAATTATTATTTTATTAGTACGAAAAGAGAGACACATTTTTTATGAATAAGAAAGATATCTGGAGATATAAATCTTTGGAGCAGTTAGAGAATAAGAGTTGGGGAACGGCCACGGAACAGGATTCAGGACTAATTCAAAAATGTCTTGCCTTAGTTAAAGTACCAGTAGTAAAGTTATCTGCGAGCGAATTGCGTACGTTAATCGGACAATCATTTAACCCTACCTATTTGGTACCTTTAGCATTAGAGATATTAAAAAACGATGTACTGGTAACTGCTGGTATGTATCCCGGCGATTTGCTGAAGAACGTACTGGATGTACCTGCCACGTTTTGGGAAGAACACCCTGATCTTCACAAAAACCTGATCGACATGATGCAGGAAAGAAGTGAGGAAATTGAAACTGAAATTGACTTACCTGAATTCTGGCGTAAAGCAGAAGCCTAATCACGTTGGGACTGATAAAAGTACACGAACGGCAGCGCTGTTTGCCTTCATTGTCACTTATCTTTCTAATCAGCACCACAGGCCTGTAGTATTTCTTTCAGCTTATTCAACAATGCGATGCCATACAGATTTTTGGCAATGATCTTCCCTCAAGATCCTGCAAAAAATTTCGTGGTGTGCCGCTAACGCCATATAGGCGAACTGCTTCATTGCCCATGTTTTAAGGTCAAACACCTGCAGCCAGTTGAGCTGACAGGTAGCAATGTTATGAGCTATAACGCCCGGCCAGTGCCAATTTGCTGCCTTACCGAAAAAGGCAAACAGTTGGCTGACCCGGTATTGTTATACCTGGTCACGTAACAGCATTGCCTATTAAAATACGGGAGCAATTGTTATTCCTCAAAATTAAAAAGGGATAACTGCGGGGATGGGCCGGTCTTCCCCTCTGATGCCGGGGCTTCGTTAAAATTCGACAACGTAATACCTAACAGCCGTATGGGTTTATCTTCCGGCGAGGTAGCCGCCAGTAATTGTTTAGCCGTTTCAATGATAGTTTCAAAATCCCCCACCGGGAAAGGAAAGGATTGATTACGGGTGATCTGTTTAAAGTCGGCGTATTTTATTTTGAGGGTAATAGTACGCCCTTTCAGCTGGTAACGTTCCAGCCGGTCGTATACGGTTTTACCGATTTTTATCAGTTCGGCCTCCATATCAGCCACGGTGGTCAGATCGTAGGGGAACGTATCTTCGGCACCGAGCGACTTGGTTTCGCGGTGTGGCTGCACTTCCCGTTCATCTTGCCCCCGTACAATACGATAATAGAAACTGCCTACTTTCCCAAAATGCGTTTTCAGATCCTGCTCGGATAACTTTTTAAGATCAGCGCCGGTAAAGAGGCCCATCCTTTTCATTTTATCGGCAGTTACCTTACCAACGCCATGGAATTTTTCTACGGGCAGTTGCTCCATAAACGATTCAATGGAAGAAGGCCCTATAAAAGTCAGTCCATCCGGCTTATTCAGATCAGACGCAATTTTGGCGACAAACTTATTGATCGACACACCGGCTGAAGCAGTCAACTGCAGTTCGTCTCGGATAGCCTGTTTGATGAGTTTGGCGATTTCGATGGCAGAACCGATATGCTGTTTATCGGTTGTTACATCAAGATAAGCCTCATCAAGCGACAACGGTTCGATGAGGTCAGTATGCCGTGAAAATATTTCGCGGATACGCCGGGATACTTCTTTATATGCATCAAAACGGGGACGCACAAATATCAGTTCCGGGCATAACTGCTGCGCTCTTTTAGAGGGCATAGCAGAGCGCACGCCAAATTTACGGGCTTCATAACTGGCGGTAGCCACCACACCGCCACGGCCTTCGGGAGAGCCACCAACAGCAATGGCCTTGCCCCTGTAAAGCGGGTTATCACGTTGCTCTACAGACGCATAAAAAGCGTCCATATCAATATGAATAATTTTACGTTGTATGCTGTTTGAATTGTTCTCCATTTCTACACCAGGAAGCGATGTAAAGATACGATGAAATATATTCAGGGACCACGGGGTTTATGCTGCTGATCAGTAGTCTGCCACCCGGTTCATAATGTTAAATTTATGCCAAAACGCTCCGGGGAGCGTTTTTATAAGTGTTATCTTTAGCCACTAAATTTTATACCGTAGCGGACTACGATCAGGAACTTTCGCATGCACACAAAAAATTCGAAAACATCGTCTGGGAAGGCAAAACGATTGCCGGCCGTGAATTTTTTGATTGCCAGTTTTACAAATGCAGCCTGAAGGAATCTGTTTTTGTAGACTGCACTTTCGACAAATGTACTTTTGAGCACTGTGATTTGTCGCTTATACAGTTCAAACAAACGGGATTTAGCCGCATCGTGTTGCTGAACTCCAAAGCTATCGGTGTAGCATGGCATACCACCCGTAATCCGTTTTCGATGGAATTCCATCATAGCCGTATCAGCTTTAGTAGTTTTTCCGGCAAAAATCTCAGGAAAGGTATTTTTATTCACTGCCAGGCAGACGAAGTGGATTTTTCGTCGTGCAATTTATCGATGGCTACTTTTACAGGAACTGATCTGGCCGGAGCCCGGTTTTCGGAAACGGATCTTACGCAGGCTGATTTTGTAGATGCGCGGCGGTATGCGATCAATGTACAGGGCAATAAGGTGCGGAAAGCGAAGTTCAGTTTGCCGGATGCACTGGTATTGCTGGCGGGATTGGGTGTGGAGATTGTAGAATAGAAAGACGTCCGCATTATCCTGGCATCCTGGTTCTAAAATACGATAAAAAACCCCGGCCATACTCTACCGGGGCTTTTTCTCCACTTTTGCTTTCCTCTTATTTCAAAGGCTTTATCCAATAACTATACGACTGATCCGCATAAGGGATCCTGTATTCTTTCAACGGCATAGAACCCCAGCTGTCAATACCCTGCACACCCGATTGCTGCATATCTACATGCATATAAACGGTATCACGGGCAACCAGTTCGCCGGAATGATATTGCTTTTTATCCGCTTCCGGATCCAGGTCATCCAAGCTGTAAGGCAATGCAGAGAAATTAATCAGCTCTCCGGCATATTCAAAACGTAAACCCTTTCCTTTCCTGTTGGTGATATTCACCCAGCGCACATCAGATTTATTGCCGCTTTCCTGTGGACGGGCATAAGGAAAGTACTGGCTGTCGACCGACTGCTGATAGATACCGACAAAGGAAGCCGTCTTCCTGTCCCAATAGTTTTCCCAGGGACCACGGCCATAGTAGCTGATCTTATTTAACGCTTTATTCAGCCGCAGGTCATTACCTACCCGCAATAACAAAGGATATTTCCCTTTAATAACGTGCAGCTGGTTATCCACTTTTACGGCGCCATCGCCATACACGTGGAAAGTTTGTGTGATGGTTGCTTCACCTTCCAGTAACTCTTTCTGAATGGTTACCACGTAGCCTGCATCCGTTTTTTGGCTGGTAGCGCTCAACACTTTTCCTGCTTCGGCAGCATTACGCCATTTCCGGAGCGAATGGTTAAAGCCGGCTCCCAGGTCGTTGTCGGTGGGCGCACGCCAGAATGCCGGCTGAACAGCCCCTTGCAGCAACGGCGTACCTTGCAGCTCGTAGCCGTTAAGGGTTCCCTTGTTCAGGTCAAAAGACAATGAAAAGCCGCTGCCTTTGAATTGCAGCGATCCCGGAGTTGCTGTTGCTGTAAGTGCGGATTGTTTTGCGGTAATATTGGCGTCGCTTTTCGCCGCCTGCTGCCATACAAACTGTTCTGCCGCTATTTCGTAGCCGGCGGGCAGAAAGGGTTCTTTTTCTTTCAGTGCGTAGCGCACATTCAGAAAATATTCTTTACCTGGCTTCGCGACAGATTTCACCGGCAGCGGGATGTTGATCTTTTGTTGAGGCCCTGCCTTCAGCTCCCTGATTACGCCATGTTCTACCGGTTTTCCATCTTCCAGTATTTCCCAGTTCAGCTGGTAGTTAGCCAGGTCACGGAAGAAATAGCCGTTGCGGATGGTAATAGCATCACGACCATTAAAAGCGGTGCTGATATGCTGGTATACTTTCTTCACCTCCACGGCCATAGGTGTTAAGCCCCGATGGGCGGTTACCACCCCTTTTACGCAGAAATCGTTATCGCTGAAGTCTTCATTTACGGGTCCGCTCAGCGGGAAGTCGCCGCCATAGGCCAGTATGCGCTTACCGTTTTTCACCGTATCAATTCCCTGGTCTATCCACTCCCAGATAAATCCGCCCTGGAGATAAGGATTATTCTCGATCGCCGTCCAGTACTCCTGGAAATTGCCCAGGCTATTTCCCATGATATGTGCGTATTCACTCATGATCATCGGGCGATCCGGATTGCGTTGTGAATAACGCAGTAGCGAACCGGGAGAAGGATACTGAGGTACGATCATATCGGTATTATAGTCGTGCTCCGCACGCTCGTATTGCACCGGACGGGTATGATCAGTTGCTTTCAGCCAATCGTAGGCTTCATAAAAATTAGCGCCGTTGCCTGCTTCATTACCCAGCGACCAGGTAACTACTGCTGCATGATTTTTATCGCGCTCGTACATACGCTTTACTCTTTCAAGATGAGGCACGCGCCATTCTTTATCATTCGCAAACGTATAGGCGAGATCGTAGTAGCGGCCATGGGATTCAATATTGGCTTCATCTACCACGTACAGTCCGTATTCATCGCACAGCTGCATCCAGTAAGGATCGGGGGGATAGTGGGAATGACGCACCGCATTTACATTCAGTTGTTTCATCATCTCCATGTCCTTTCGCATGTCGTCGTGCGTAAGCGTATGCCCCTGCGTAGCGTTGTGTTCATGCCTGTTCACGCCTTTCAGGAAAATACGTTTTCCATTTACGAGGAAATTACGGTCGATGATTTCTATGGAGCGGAAGCCAACCCGCTGTGGAATTACTTCCAATACCTCCCCCGTTTTATCTTTCAAGGTAATGTAAAGGGTATACAGGTAGGGTATTTCGGCCGACCAGGTTTTTACAGCGGGTATTTCATGACTGAAACTAACGGTAGATTTATAATTACCCAGTACTTTCTGTATACCAGCCGTTTCTTCGCTGTACACGCTTTTACCGGCAGCATCACGGAGGTCTACAGCTACGGAGAATGTGTCCGGTTTACTATGGTTGGTATTTTTATCGATGCGGTAATTATCTACCTCCATATCAATTTTAAAAATACCATTGGTGTATGATTTATCGAGGGCAGATGTAATTTTAAAATCACGCACATCCATCTTTGGCGTGGAATAGAGGTATACTTCCCTTTCTATACCCGAAATACGCCACATATCCTGGCATTCCAGGTAGGAGCCATCGCTCCAGCGATATACCTGTAATGCGATGAGGTTCTCCCCTGGTTTTACATACCTGGTGATATCAAATTCCGCTGCCAGTTTACTGTCTTCACTATATCCTACTTTTTCGCCGTTTACCCAGATAAAGAAAGCCGATTTTACGGCGCCAAGATGAATGAATACCTGTCTGCCATCCCATTGCTGCGGGATGTTGATTTTTTTGCGGTAAGATCCAACCGGGTTATTATCTTCCGGAATATCAAAAGGTGCATTCAGGTCTTCGCCTGTTTTGGTACGACCGGCAAATTCATACGGCTGATTCACGTAAATGGGCAGGCCGTAGCCGTTCACTTCCCAATTGGCCGGCACTTTGAAATTATCCCAGGCCGCATCGTTAAAGTTTACTTTATAGAAGTCCATGGGCCGTTTGCGGGGATCCTGCACCCAATTAAATTTCCATTGACCATTGAGAGATATAAAATAAGCGGACTGCTCTTTTTCCCGCTGCTGCGCCAGGCTGGCGTTCTCGTAAGCAAAGGCGGTGGCGCGCATCGGCATCCGGTTTATCGACACCACTTCAGGTGTTTGTAATGCTGAGGGTAACTGTTGCGCCCACCCCTGCATACACAAAACGGCGAGGGCTACCAGTAGTAGTCTTTCTTTCATTGTTCAGTTAAAAAAGTTCAGTAACACATAAAGAAAAGCATATTTTTTCTAAACTAACGGATAAATATGATGAGCAGTATTGGGTAATATTATTATATTTCCTGTAAAACAAACAAGTTAACTTCATCATCCTCCTGTTTCGTATGAACAAAAAACGTTTGCAAATTTTACTGTTCCTTATCGGTTCCGGCATTATTTTTTACTTTCCCGGCAAAGCTCAGGACCGGGTTACCCAATTAAACACGTTATTTGACAGTCTTGCTGCCCGGCAGGATTTCAATGGCTGTATCCTTGTTGCTGAAAACGGCAAACCCATTTTCGAAAAAGCGGTAGGATACGCGGATCTTGACAAGAAAGTCCCCAATCGTATCAGCACCCGTTTTGAACTGGCGTCCGTATCCAAACAATTTACCGCGATGGCCATTATGCAATTAAAGGAGCAGGGAAAATTGCAGTACGATGATTCACTCCGGCAATATTTCCCGGCGCTGAAATTCACGGGTGTGACTATACGTCATTTACTCAACCAAACCTCCGGTATACCGGAGGTGCTGGCCTGGAACCAGCAACAACTCGACACTTCCAGGATCAATGGCAATATGGATATCATACAGCGGTTACCCAATGTGTACGACAGCACTTATTTTAAACCAGGTACCGCTTACCGCTACTCCAATACGAACTATTTGTTGCTGGCACAGATCGTTGAAAAAGTTTCCGGAGAAAAATTTGCAGACTATATGAGGCGGCACGTTTTTCTTCCGGCAGGTATGAAAAATACATTGGTATATTCCAGGCGCAGTGCGGTGCAACCTATCCCGGATTATGCATTGGGCTATATATGGGATGCCAGCGCCAATAAATTCCTGGACCCCGACAGCACTATGTCCAATAGTTACACTTATTACCTGGACCGCATTGCCGGACCATTTGGCATTTGCAGCAATGTAACCGACCTGCTTTCCTGGGATCAGGCGTTGTATACAGAAAAGCTGGTGAAAAAAGCTACCCTGCTGGAAGCATATACGCCGTTCCCTTTGAAAGAAGGGAATGCAGGCCTGGCGCCCGGACTCGATTATGGTTTTGGCTGGGTACTTTCCGCCGAACCTTCCAAGGGACAGAACGTTTGGCATAATGGTAGCTGGGGAGGTTATAATACCCTCATTACACGATATATTGATCATAATAAGACCATTATTATATTATCCAACATCGATCGGCTGGTGAATGTAATGACCCTCATTCCTTCCGTTGACGACATCGTATGGGGTAATCCTTATAGCATTCCGCAAAAAAAACCGCTCCCTTACAGTATCAAACTACCACAGGAAGCGCTGGATGCCTTAGCAGGCGTGTATCCGTTAACAGATAACCCGGCGTTAAAAATGCGTATTAATGTAAAGGGCAATAAAGTATATGCCACATTTGGTGATCAGTCGGCGGCGGAGATCTATCCTGAGTCGGCCGATACATTCTTTTACACCGTGGTGGACGCCAAACTCAAATTTGAAAAAGACCCTGCCGGTACACCCATTAAACTGACCTTATATCAAAACGGAAGGGAAATTATCATGACCCGCGGTACGAAATAAAATGGATTTTCTTACTTTGGGATAAAACCGCCAGCGTTATGATCAGGAAGAAAGAAGGCTTTCAGGGACAACGGATGATAGTAATACCACGCGATGTCCTGACCAGGAACTGTGAGAAGGAGCCTGTGCTTACTCCCCTATACATCACCGATATCGGTTATTATCCCAAAGCCCTTTTTCATCACCGGAAAAGAGCCCAGGGCGCGGATCAGCATATACTTATCTATTGCCTGGAAGGCAAGGGCAGTGTTACACTGAAAAAGGAAACCCTGCTAATCCAGGCCGGCGATTGCTTCCTGTTGCCCCGCAAATGGGCCCATGAATACAGTGCCGACGAAAATGATCCATGGACTATTTACTGGGCGCATTTCCTTGGCAGCAGTGCTGATGCCATTGTAGATGTGGCGATTAAAGAATGGAACGGCCACAAAACATTCCTGCCTCATTCACTGGAAAGACTGCAACAGTTTGAACAGATATACCAGCAACTGCAGCGTGGTTACCGCCAGGAAAACCTCGTCTACTCAAATATGAATTTCTGGTCTTTCCTCTCTTCCTGTATGTATCCCGGCATTACCCACCCCGGAAAAGCAAGCCAGCAGCACGATGCGGTGGACGTGGCCATCGATTATATGAATAGCCACCTGGACACCATGCTTACGCTGCGGCAAATGGCCAAAGCCGCTAACCTGTCGCAGTCGCATTTTTCCTTTCTTTTCAAAACAAATACCGGCTTTTCGCCCATCGAATACTTTAACCACCTGAAAGTACAGAAGGCTTGCCAGTACCTGCTTTTTACACCTTTGCGCATTAAAGAAGTGGCTGCTCAGCTGGGCATGGAAGATCCCTATTATTTCTCGCGCATGTTTACCCGGGTCATGGGTATTTCTCCCAACCAATACCGGGAAAAGAAAGTTTAATCGTAAGATAATCCATCATATTCAGCAGATCATCTAGCAGCATTCTCTGCTGTCCGGGCTATTTTTACAGGGTGTCAATCAATTGCTAATGCATTATTTCTCCACGTTGAGGGTAACAGTGGCCCTCACCCTTACTGCCGGCGCAGGCATTATGTTTGCGGCCTGTCATTCTAACCAAAAAGTAGACTTCAGTACAGAAGTAAAACCAGTGCTCAACAAGCATTGTATCAGCTGCCATGGCGGCGTAAAACAAAGCGGTGGATTTAGTGTGCTGTTTAAGGAAGAAGCCCTTGGCGTCACCAAATCCGGTAAACCGGCTATTGTTCCAGGCCATCCTGAAAAAAGTGAATTCATCCGCCGTCTTACCTGTAAAGATCCTAAAGAGCGGATGCCACAAAAAGGCGAACCGCTCACCGAAGCAGAAATAGACCTGCTCACCCGTTGGGTAAAGCAAGGTGCTGAATGGGGCGAGCACTGGGCGTATATTGCGCCAAAAGAAGTAGCCGTACCGGATATCGAGGTAGCCAATGGCAATAATATTGACCACTTCATACAGGCGAAACTGAAAAAAGAAGGACTGGAATCCGCACCGGAAGCAGATAAGATGACGCTGCTGCGCCGCGTAAGCCTGGACCTCACCGGTTTGCCTCCCACTCCTGAAATGGCCCGTCAGTTTGCCGATAGCAAAGATCCTGCAGCATATGAAAAAATAGTGGACAGTCTTCTCCGGTCGCCTCACTATGGTGAACGGTGGACCGCTATGTGGCTGGACCTCGCCCGCTATTCCGATACCAAAGGTTATGAAAGAGATGAAGGCAGAAGAATATGGCGCTACCGCGACTGGCTCATCGATGCATTCAACAGCGACCTGCCCTATGATAGTTTTACGATAGACCAACTCGCGGGCGACCTGTTGCCCAACGCCAGCAACCAGCAGCTCATTGCAACGGCCTTTAACCGTAACACCATGACCAACGACGAAGGAGGTACACAGGATGAAGAATTCCGTACCGCCGCCGTAATGGACCGCGTAGCCACCACCATGGATGTGTTCCAGGGCGTTACCATCGCCTGCGTGCAATGCCACAGCCACCCGTACGATCCTTTTCATTTTGAAGACTATTATAAACTGCTCGCCTTCCTCAATAATACGCGGGATGAAGACACGCACATGGAGCATCCTAAACTGCGTTTATACGACAGCGTTAGTACGGCACAGGTGCAGCAGATCAGCAGCTGGGTATCACAATACGGTACTTCCTCCCAACAGCAGGATGTACAGGAATTCCTGAAAGTGCTGGAACCTAAAGTACATGCGCATAACGCCGACCAATATATCAATGGCGCCCTGCTCGATACCAAATACATGGGGGTGCGGAACAATGGCAGCTGCCGCCTTCCGAAACAAAAGCTGGATGGTAAAACCCAACTGCTCATGAACTACTGGACCGGCAGCCAGGGCGGCACCATCGAGTTCAGACTGGATAGCCTGAAAGGAAAAACAATGCTCACACATCACCTGATGCCCACCAACGGACGGCAGGCTATCAGCATGCCTATCCCTTCTGTTTCCGGTACGCATGATCTCTACCTTGTATTCCGCAACCCTGCCCTCAACCCCGCAGATGCAGTATGTATGATAGAATGGTTCGCCTTCCGGGAAGACATACCCGGCAAAGGAAAACCCGGATATGATAAGATCAGTGCGGAAATGCTGGCAGTGATCAATCAAAACCCGGACGATATCCCGGTGATGATAGAAAACCCCGCTTCCATGGCCCGCACTACCAATATATTTGAGCGTGGCAACTGGCTGGTAAAGGGTCCTGCGGTTACGCCGGATGTACCACATTCGCTGAATCCATTTCCAAAGGATGCACCCCGCAACCGTCTCGGCCTCGCACAGTGGATGACTTCCACCCAAAACCCACTCACTGCCCGCGTGATGGTAAACCGCTGCTGGGAACAGCTATTTGGTACCGGCATCGTGGAAACGCTGGAGGATTTTGGTACACAGGGCTTCATTCCTTCCCATCCCGAATTGCTGGACTATCTCGCTTATAAATTTATGCATCAGTACAAGTGGCATATGAAACCACTGCTGCGCGAAATCGTTACCTCTGCGGCTTATAAGCAAACCTCCAATGCATCGCCGGCGCTGCTGGAAAAAGATCCTTCCAACCGCCTGCTGGCAAGAGGACCCCGCTTCCGGTTAACAGCAGAAGAAGTAAGGGACCAGGCGCTTACCGTAAGCGGTTTGCTGAACAGGAACCTGCATGGCCCCAGTGTGATGCCTTTCCAGCCCGATAATATATGGCAAACCGTGTACAATGGGGGTACCTGGAACAAGGCGACAGACGGCAACCAGTACCGCAGGGCCGTATATGTTTACCAGAAACGTACCAGCCCTTATCCTTCCATGATATCGTTCGACGGCAGCAGCCGTGAAGTTTGCCTGCAACGTCGTATACGCACCAACACGCCGCTTCAGGCGCTGGTAACGCTGAACGATCCTGTATATGTGGAAACAGCTATTGCGCTGGCACGCCACATGCAGCAAAACGGTGGTAAAGATGTAGCGGCGTGTATCCGTTCGGGTTATCAAACCGCTATGTACAAACCATTGGCTGATAATAAGCTGAAAGTATTACAGACACTCTATACGCAGGCGCTCACGGAATTCCGCAAGGATCCAAAGGCCGCCGCAAAAATGCTGCAAAGCACTAACAGTGACACGCAACAGGCCGAACTGGCTGCCCTGGCAGTAGTGGCCAATGCTATTATGAACCTGGATGAATTCCTTACAAAATCCTAAGCAGTATGACCAAACATGCAAGACTGATAAAGGAAGCGAATGATACCACACTGCGTTATATTACCAGGCGCCATTTCCTGATGGATTGTGTTGCCGGTTTGGGCGCCGCTGCATTCGGCTCCTTCCTCGCCAGCTGCGGCAGCAGCAACAGCAAAACACTGGTAGATGCCAGTGGCAACCCGATGGCGCCCAAAGCGCCACTGTTCCCTGCCCGTGCCAAAAGTGTTATTTATCTCCATATGGCGGGTGCGCCTTCCCAGCTGGAGTTATTTGATTATAAACCTGCGCTGCAGAAACTGCATAACCAGTTATGCCCGCAGTCATTACTCGAAGGAAAGAAATTCGCGTTTATACGCGGCGTACCTAAAATGCTGGGGCCGCAAGCGGTATTCAATCAACACGGCGAATCCAGGGCCTGGATTTCCGACCACCTGCCACACTTCACCAGCATGGCCGATGAAGTGAGTTTCCTGAAAGCGGTGCAAACCGACCAGTTCAACCACGGCCCTGCACAGTTGCTGATGCATACCGGCAGCGCGCGGCTTGGCCGCCCCAGCATCGGTTCCTGGGTAACCTATGGCCTGGGCTCGGAAAACAGTAACCTGCCCGGATTTGTGGTGCTCACCTCCGGCGGTAAAACGCCTGATGCCGGTAAAAGTGTATGGGGCAGCGGGTTTCTGCCGTCAGTATACCAGGGCGTACAATGCAGAACCAAAGGAGAACCGGTGCTGTTTCTCACCGATCCGGAAGGCATGAGCAGGGATCTGCGCAAAGAGTCGATTAATGCCATCAATGAAATCAACAAACAGGAATACGCCACTTTCGGCGATCCGGAAACACTGGCGCGCATCTCCCAGTATGAACTGGCCTATAAAATGCAGATCTCCGTACCGGAGGTAATGAACATCAACAAAGAGCCGGATTATATCCATGAAATGTATGGCACAGAGCCGGGCAAAGAATCATTTGCCAACAACTGCCTGCTGGCCCGCAAGCTGGTAGAAAAAGGCGTTCGCTTTGTGCAGCTGTACGACTGGGGCTGGGATACGCATGGTACCGATGAAGGCGGTTCTATTGATTATGGATTGCGTAACAAATGCAGGGAGATAGACCGTCCGATTACCGCCCTGCTGCAGGATCTGAAGCAACGCGGATTACTCGACGAAACCCTGGTGGTATGGGGCGGCGAATTTGGCCGTACCCCCATGCAGGAAAACAGGGATGGTAAAGACATGCCTTTCCTGGGCCGCGACCACCACGTAGAAGCCTTTACCATGTGGATGGCGGGCGCCGGCATCAAAAGAGGATGCTCTTACGGGGAAACTGACGAAATAGGCTATTCTGCCGTAAAAGGTAAAGTTGCCATCAACGATATTCATGCCACCATCCTGCAACAACTGGGCTTTGATCATGAAAAACTGACTTACCAGTTCCAGGGCCGTCCGTTCCGGCTCACCGATACAGGAGGCAAAGTTATTACACCGATATTAAGCTAAACATGGATCAACAAAAACGAAACTTCTTAAAACAATCCGCCATTATGGCTTCTGCGTTATGTTTACCATCCCTGCCTTCCTTTGCAGCTGCTTCCGGCAAACCGGTAAAAGATGGGTTCAGGTTAATTGTACTGGCCACCAACTGGGGCTACAATGGCAGTATCGATGCTTTTTGCAACGAGGCCAAAAAAGCCGGCTATGATGGCCTCGAAATATGGTGGCCTGCAGAAACAGCCGCGCAACAGGAATTATTTGCCGCATTGGCCAAATATGATCTGCAGGTGGGATACCTGTGTGCCGGCTACGACAGCGACTATACGAAACACGCGCAGCAATTTGAAACTGCACTGAAAGCTGCTACCAGCAATAGTAAGGTAAAGCCGTTATATATTAACTGTCATTCAGGAAGAGACTATTTTACCTTCGAGCAAAACAGCGCCCTGATAGATATGACCATCCGTATTTCCAAACAATCAGGGGTACCGGTGTACCATGAAACACACCGTTCCCGTATGATGTTTGCAGCGCATGTTGCGAGAAAATTTATCGAGGCAAAGCCGGATCTGCGGTTGACACTGGATATTTCCCACTGGTGTAATGTACATGAATCATTACTGCAGGATCAGCAGGCAACAGTAGCCAAAGCGCTGGAGCGGGCTTCGCATATACATGCCCGTATCGGGCATCCGGAAGGGCCACAGGTCAATGATCCCCGGGCGCCGGAATGGGAACACGCCGTAAAAGCACATTTTGCATGGTGGGACCAGGTGGTGCAATATCACCAGGCGGCGGGCAAACCACTCACTTTCCTGACGGAATTTGGTCCGGCAGATTATCTGCCTACCCTCCCCTATACCCGTCAGCCGGTGGCCGACCAGTGGGACATTAACGTATACATGATGAAGCAGCTTAAACAACGTTATAGCAAACAATGAAATTACTGATTAGCACGGGCAGCTGGAGTATGTTTATAGGGAGGTCGCATCCTTTGCTGGTGCATCTCCCGATAGGCATATTACTGATTGCTTTTATCCTGACACTACTGGCCCGCCGTGAAAAGTGGCGGCATCTTCAATCTGCTTTACCTACCGTACTGCTGGCAGCCGCATTATCTGCCATTTTCAGCTGTATTACAGGTTACCTGCTGTCGCTGGATGGTGGTTATGAAGAGAAGCTATTACAAACACATAAATATCTTGGTATAGGCGTGGCCGTTATCAGCACCGTTTTGTACGGGATGGAAAGATATAAAAACCGTTTCCGTAAGTGGCAGGTGCCTGCCGTATTGGTAATGGTGTTGCTGCTGAGCGCTGCAGGGCATTATGGCGGTAGTTTGACCCATGGCGACGACTACCTTACCCAGGCCATGCCCGCCGGTTTGCGGCAGCTCACCGGCATGAACAAAACCATCGCTAACGCCGCTGCCTATACGAACATAGGGGATGCCCGGTTGTATGAGGACCTGGTAAGGCCGGTACTAGCTAACCGCTGCTACAGCTGTCATAATGAGCAGAAGCTGAAAGGCGGGCTGCGGCTGGAGTCGGTGGCCCTGATCCGCAAGGGCGGAGAACATGGTCCTGTGTTAAAAGACAGTATGCCGGAAGAAAGTGAATTGTTCAAACGCCTGATATTGCCGGAAGAAAATGACCATCGTATGCCACCCAAAGGCAAACCACCGGTAACACCACAGGAACTGGAACTGCTGCATTGGTGGATAGCACAGGGTGCGCCTACCGGCAAAACAGTAAAAGAACTTAATAAAACGCCGCTGATGATGGCAGTATTGGAAGGCATGCAGCCTCCTACGCCGATCGATAAACAGGAATTTATGCCGGAAGACAAGGTAGCCGCGGTAAGCAGCAGCAGCATTGCAGCGCTGGAAGCCAAGGGCGTAAAAGTATTGCCGGTAGGCGCCGGCAGCAATTATGTGTCGGTAGATTGTATCAACGCAGCAGGGTTTAACGATGCTGATATGCAATTGTTACTGCCGTTGAAAGATCAGCTGGCCTGGCTGAGTTTAGCCGGCACACAGGTAACCGACAATGCCCTTCCCGTGTTGGCCAAATGCCATCATCTTATCCGGCTGGACCTGAGAAATGTAAACATGAAAGGTAAAGGCATGAGTGCCCTGAATGCCTGCGGTGAATTGCGTTATCTTAACCTGGCAGGTACCGGGGTAACGGATGAAGGGGTATTATCTCTCCGGAAAAACAAAAAACTGCAACAGGTTTATTTATACCAGGCCAGTGTGCAACCGGTAGCGGTGCAACAACTAAAAAAGGAACTGCCCAAACTGCTGATCGACACCGGCGGTTATCGCTTACCTCAACTGGCATCGGATACGATTGTGTATCACAAAATCAGCGGATAGGCAACAACGTTAGCACTATTCGTAGGCTTTAACCGCCTGGGCCAGTCTGCGCCCGATGCGTGTGGCCAGGGATTTGGGGGACAATACCTTCATGTGTTCTCCAAATCCCATAATTTCCCGCTCCAGTTCAAAGTTCAGGACTACCTGTATGCTTATAATTGTACTGTTATCTCCTTCTTTCAATACCTCCTGGGAATGATGCAGCGGCTTGGTCAATACATAGGGAGCATGTTTGTTATCGATTTCCAGTATTATTTTATGGGCCACATCTTTCTCTGATTTAGTGACCCCGATGAGGTTACCGAAATACTCCTCGAAAGGAATGCCTTCGTAGGGAACAAACCTTTCCTTTGGCAGTTCCTGTAAACTAACAATCCTGTCCAGCGCCATGGTGGTGAGTTGTGGCGAGTGCTTGGTGCGGGTAATGATAAACCAGCGGTTCCGGTATTCTTTTAACAGGTAGGGGTAACAGATATGTTCCTGTGCTTTGCTGGCTTTAAAAGATTTGTATTCTATCAGCAGTGCCTTTTTATGCAGAGTAGCCTGGTACAGCGGGTTGATATGCACCAGGCCCAGCAACTGATGATTATTTTCAAACTGGATACAGTTGCGGTGTTCGGCTGTTGACTTATACAGGTTATTCTCTAGTCGTGCAATCATTTCGCTCATGTCATCAAAATAACTGAAGCCGTTAAACTGTTTCAGCACCGCTACGATCTCTTTCATCTTATCTACATCGCCGTCATTGATGGGTGCGTTGGTAATACTATAGGCCGGATCGCTGTAGGCGTAATACTTGCGGTCTTTCACTACAATAGGCGCGTTGTACCCCAGCTTGTCACTACGCATCAGCTGAATATCTGCCTGGATAGTCCGCCTGCTCACACCGGACCCGATACCTTCCACGTCGTACAACACATCCGCTACTTTCTCTATCAGGTCTTCCAGGGTCCACTTACGATAGCGGTTGCGCAAACATTCATCGATGGCTTTATACCTGATCAGGGCCAGTTTATTGATGGACATACTATCTTTTTAACAAAGAAAATAAAATACTACGCATTATACCTGCGCAGATAATTGCTCTCAAAAAATAATTACAACACAAATTAATGATTATTAATTACTTAAAATATTTTTTAAAATAAATTTTAAGTACGCAAGTATACTGCGCACATACACTTGCATCTTTGTGTCATCGGAAGCGGTCAAGTAAATGTTACTTCACTCACTGTTAATGAACACATTGACAATTATCGCGGAAGATGGAAAAGCAGTAGCGTAATGGTAGCGCACCGTATTGATCGTTTTAACATTACCAACAGGTCAATTAAAACATACTTCTTTCATCCAGGGATGCGGGGGTTGCTGGTTCGAGTCCAGCCTGCTTTACAAAAAATCGAGGTCAATTGTTGCTTACTTCTTCTTTTTTAGGTAAAGAGCAGCAAAATTATCTGATTATTAATAACAACTATTATGAACACTTTATTACAGGTAGGTTTACGGCAGCAGGCCATTTTTATTGCAGATACAGCGATTCAGCGTAACCAATCATACCTGACACCCACTACCGGTTTACTGGTAGCTAACCTGGCCAAACTCGGATACACCGTGTCTGAGTCCCTGCTGCAGGCATTAAATCATACTTCACCTGCCTGCCAGGCGACCATCCTGGAAACATTCCGGGAAGTAATGGGCGTTAATAAAAACTGGACCCCGCTGGTAAAAAACTGGATCATTCCCACCAATGAAACCGTGGCAGATCATATACTGACCTATTTCACCACTGAATTCAAAGGAAAGGGTACAGCCCTGCGCTGCGGTCATATTATTCCGCCAAATACTTTTGCGCTGGAAAGATATAATGGATGCCCATTCTGTGGTACGCCATTCCAGGCCGGTGAAATAGAAAACTTCGGACAAAACAGCAAGGTCCGTGTGCTCGAACTGTGGACAAATGCTTCCGCAGCTGATTACCTGGCTGACTTATTGTCTTCCAAAACAGCACTGGATGCTACCCAGATGGATAGCCTGAAAGCACTATTAACGGTACTGCCTTTGACAGCGGGTGTGAAAATCGGGATGAAAGAAACCCAGGCAGCAGTGGCAGACCTGATGATTGCCATGAACAAGGCCGACGAAGCATCCATGTTGTTTACAACGCCTACGGATATACTCCGTTACCTGTGGTATAAACATACCGGGTTCCTGCAGTTGATAGCCCCAAAAACTATTATACAGCGGAAGAAAAAAAATAACACCCGTATTCGTGTGGCTCCTACCACAGATCAACAGGTTATTGGTACCTCCCTGAAGCTGAAATACAGCCGTCAGCAGGGATTAATGGCAGCCAAATGGCTGAACGCACTGGATATGGATGCTACGGCCATGTGTGAAGCGATGCATCCGAAACGCGGAATGTGGGTACGCTTTATCCGTGCCCTGCGCCTGGCAGAATTCAGCCAGCGTAAAGGATTTGAAAAACTGCGCGTGGTAATGGATAAATTTTACCGCCAGGACTACGCCGTTTGGCAGGGACAGGTAAATCATTTCCGTTTACGTTATGATGTCAACAGTACCATGTACCTGTTGAAACAGCGGCCAGGACTGTTTGCCCGTTCCCTGTTTGCCAACATGCTGTGGTTTGGACCAGCGCCTGTAACAGCTGCTTTTGCCGACATCCTCGACAAAGTACCTGCACGCCTGTTGTTTACCCTGCAGATGTACGCAGACTACTATTTCGATAAAGGCGCCACCCGTGCCGTGAAGCCGCTGGGAGGAACAGCGAAGAACATTCCTGCCAACCAGCTCCTGTCCATGTACGACGAAGCACAGCTGGAAGCCATGCAGTTGGCCGTGACGGACCTTTGCCTGCTGGCGATGACGAAACGTTTTGCAGCAGAAAAAACGACTGCCAAAAACATCTTCATTGCGCCTGAATTGTTTAAAATACCGCTCGCCATCGGCGACCGTACCGAACAAATCCAGGACCTACCAGCTGCGTTGATGGGTACCCGTTACCAGGTAGACGGCGATAAAATCATCCTGTTTATGCAATGGGGTAAAGGATTACCTGCCCAGCACCTGGATATGGACCTGAGCTGCCGTGTGGCGTACAAGGACCACGTGGATCACTGTTCCTTTTCAAATCTGCATACCACCGGATGTAAGCATAGCGGCGATATCCGTTCCATTCCGCATAAAATTGGTACCGCGGAATATATTGAAATAAATATACCAGTCCTGCAACAGGCAGGCGCACGATACGTCACTTTCACCTGTAATGCTTACTCACAGGGGGCGATAACGCCTAACCTGGTAGTAGGATGGATGGATAGCCAACACCCGATCAAGGTATCCGCTAAAACCGGTGTTGCCTACGATCCGTCCTGTGTACAACAGATGGTACGTATCACCAGCGGGTTAACAAAAGGGCTGGTATTCGGGGTACTGGATGTGGTTGCAAAAGAAATCATCTGGCTGGAAATGGCCTTCGACGGACAACTGGTGCAACAATTGGATATCCGAAACGTAAAAGCCATCCTGAAAAAACTGGATAGCAAAATGACGATCGGCCAGTTACTGCAGGTGAAAGCGGCAGCACAACAGCTGCAGATCACCGATCAGCTGCCCGCAGATGAGGAGTACACCCTGCAGTGGGCCATGAACACGGCCGCCGTGACCCGGTTATTTATCGATTAATTTGTTGCCCCTATACACAATAGCAGCCGGACATTTGTCTGTGCTGCTATTTGCATGATATTACTTTTTAACCCTTCACTCATCAATTTTCTGAAAATGTTGCTATATTCATTGTGTTGTCATACATGAACAGATACCTGCTACTGCTACTCCTTGTGGCGCCTCCAGCTGTACTTCAGGCCCAGCGTAAAAACGTGGCCGATACCACGGCCACTGTTTCCGTGCCCAGGGGTTTCTTTGATAATATCATGTACTACCTCAAACATACCAACGTAGAAAAGAAAAAAAAGAAGGTAGATCTCAGCTTTATCGGCGGACCGGTATATACGCCTGAAACCAGTTTCGGCCTGGCGGTGATGATGGCCGCACAATATAAAACCGATAAAAAAGATTCCCTGCTCCCGGTTTCCAACGCCGCTATTTATGCATCCGGTGCACTAACAGGATTCTATGGTATCGGGATCAGCAATACCACCATTTTTCCGCACGACCGCTTCCGGCTCGCCCTGAAAGCCTCTTTCAGCTCCAGGCCAAATAAATATTGGGGCATTGGATATGAAGCGGGTAATAATAAAGATAACTACACCGAATTTGTGCAGCTCACCGAAAAAATGCAGGCGGATTTTTCCGTGAACCTCAATGGCAAATTATTCGCGGGACTCTGTGCACAGATACAAAACGTACAATCCAAAAAAATTGATACTGCCGGCGGCAAACCGCTGATGGCCCCGGAAAAGATCCTGGGTATTGGTGCAGGACCGTTTATTGTGTATGATACCCGCGACTTTATACCCAATGCCTACAAAGGCATGTACGTAAGATTAGGCTATCGCTTCTTCCCTTCTTTTTTTGGGAACAAGGCTGTTTTTTCTCAGTTTGACCTGCAGTTCGACTGGTACAAACAGCTCTGGCAGGGCGCTGTACTAGCCACCGATCTGTATGCCGAAGAGCGCAGCGGCGATGTGCCCTGGAGCTTACTGGCAGAAGCCGGCGGCTCTAACAGGCTGCGTGGCTATTACGAAGGGCGGTTCCGCGACAAAAATTACCTGGCCGCACAAATTGAACTGCGGCAGCGGATCTACAACCGCAGCGGCCTGGTAGCCTGGGTAGGCGGTGGCAATGTTTTTCCCCGCCTCAATGAACTGGAACTGCATCAGTCGCTCATCAGCTACGGTATCGGCTATCGCTGGGAATTTAAAAAACGCGTAAATATCCGGCTGGATTATGGTAGAGGCAGGGACCAGTCAGGATTCTATTTCGGTATTAACGAGGTATTTTAGGGAGATGAATAACGCCCTGTTATCGCTTACCTGTTCGTTTTTTATTTCCTTTGCCTGTATGAAGATAATTTCCCTGCTTTTATAACAAAACTTTAGAACCCTTCTCTATAAACCCCTCACCCGATTCCGGTAACTTGGCATAAATGCGCTGCCCATGAAGCTGACCTTTACCGGCCTCTTATTCTTTCTTTTTCCCACCACCCTGGTTGCCCAGCAATCGCTGCGGGGCACCGTAGCAGACAATACAACATTTGACCCGCTGGCAGGCGTTAGCCTGGTCAATATTACCACGGGCAAAATCATTATTACCGATAACAGCGGCGCTTTTGCTATTACTGCAAAACCCGGCGATACACTGCGTTTTTCCATGGTGGGCTATCTTCCGCAACTGGTGGTGATTACAAAGGAACTATTCAGTTTACCTTCTCTCCATATACAAATGAAACAAGGGGTGATTACCCTGCAACAGCAGCTGGTTCGCGGAAGGAATTACTATGCCGACTCGTTGCGCCTGCGCAGGGAGTATGGTGCTTATTTCAAAAAGCAACAGGACTGGAACTTCAACCTGTTGTTGCCTCCCCTGTCGAAGCAGGAATTAAGGGACCAGTTTCATACCGTACAACAAGGTGTTAGCATTCACCAGTTATACAAAAACCTTTCCTTCCATAAAAACCGGCGCAGGGAAGCCCTGAGAAAGCAGCTGCTGGCAAAAGAAATGGAAGATTATGTAAGCCGCGCCTACGATCCGGCGATGGTGCAGGAGGTTACCGGGTTGAGTGGCGACAGCCTGGATTATTTTATGACGCATTACCGGCCGGGGCCAGCCATACTGGGAGGAAGTACGGCCTATGAGCTGAGGGTATATATCAGGCAATTATATCGGCAATACCAGGATAGTATTGCGTTACAGGGAGCATCGCGTTAGTGCTTACTTCTCCCCTCCCTTATTGCCTTCCATCTGTTTAATAATGTTATTTACTTCTGCTTCTGTGGCGCGCAATTTCTGTTGGCAAAATTCTATGAGAACGGCCGCGCGCTTTACCTTTTCTGCTAAAAGATCTACTGAAACAGCTTCATTCTCTATTTCCTCCGAGATCAGTTGCAATTCATTATAGGCTGCTTCATATGTCAGTTCCTGGCTCATGGGTGATATTTTTTTCGGTAATAGTAGCTTCCAGCGACGCGTCGGGTAACACCACCTTAATGTGGCTTCCCGGCTGGAGTGATTTGGCATTGGTGATGATATGCCCGTCCCGGTAAATAATGGCAAAGCCTCTTTTCAGGATAGCGGCAGGACTCATCAGTTTAATCAGGGCATCATAATGTGTTAGCTGTCCACGCTTCGTTTGCATATACATCCGGCTAAACGAACGGAAATTGGCGACTATGTTACTGAGGTCATTAAGCCGGTTGGATACGGTGATCCTGGGCCGCTGTAATACCCCGTTCGACACCGCGATCAGTTCCCGGTGGCGGTTCAGCAAAATAGACGAGGCCGTGTGCAGCACCACATTTTTGCAGGCATGCAAATCTTCCTTATGGTTCGCCAGCAGGGTTCTGCTCTGGTTAATGACAGTGTTGTTGAGCAACGACAATTGCTGAAAATGATTGGAAAGCAGCTGTTGCGATCGGATCAGGATATTTTGTTGCATGCTGATCACTGCCTCCTCAAAATTCCGGTTATGCGCAATGATCCATTCGGCGGCCTTGGTAGGCGTTTTGGTAGCGGTGTGCGCCATCATGTCCGTTATGGTTTCATTTTTCTGGTGCCCTATCCCTGTAATGACCGGGATGGGAAATTTGGCTACTGCCCTGCCCAGTATAAAAGTATCAAAAATCAGGAAGTCTGTTTGTGCGCCGCCGCCACGGATGATTACCACCGCATCGTACGGCACCTGGCTGTTATAAACATCGATCAGCCGTTGTTGCACCAGTTCCGCTTTGGTTTCCCCCTGTACAACGGTGAAATAATTGTCGATAATAAACGTATAGCCGAAATGGTTATGTTCCAGCGTGTGCCTGAAATCCTGGTACCCTGCGGAGTTACCGGAGGTAATGATGGCCAGCCGTTGTATCACGGCATGCAGTGGCAGCTGGTTGTTGCGTGTAATATACCGGTCGCCCGCTTTGCGGATAAAATCAGCGCATTCCGTGGTAAGGCGCAGTAATGTTTGCTGTTTCTGTTGCTCCAGCAGCCCCACCGTAAAGGCGGTATCAATATCGAGCAGGGTGATCTGCAGGCCATGTACCTGGTGATAGCTCACTGATACACGGATCAGCACATGAATATCATTCTTAAAGGGCTGTCCGGTTACTATTTCGAACTCCTTAATCCTGACGGCGCCGTTTCCCCACGCTACTGCCGATACTTTGGCTACGATGCCGCCGGCATGTTCTTCTTTTTCCACCAGGTCGAAATAATGATACCCTTTTTGCTGGTAGAAAGAGTGATTGGTAACATCAGCCACCACCCAATAGGTTTGTTCAGCAAACACGCTGTGAAGCGCCTGCTGAATTTTTCCTGTGAGTGCGGATAATTTTATGAAAGAAGTATCGGTCATTGCTATGGGTAAAGATAAGTAAATCGTTTATTACCTGACTTTTACCAGAATATCCGGGGAATCCAAAAAATGTATATATTGCCGTCAGTTGAATAATGAAAGGATTAATGAGCAACCAAAATCCATAACAAACAGTTAATAAAAGAGTTATTCCGTTTTTTATATTTTTGCGCCATGGGAGAAAATGAGCAGATAAAATCGCTTTTTCAAAGGGTCTGCTATGATGATAGTATACAGGCGTACAACGAACTATACATAGCCTTATGCACCCGGCTTATTCATTTTTCTGCATCCATTGTATCCTCGTTTCACCTGGCAGAAGAAATTGTGTCAGATGTATTTATTTCGTTGTGGCAAAAGCGGCGCGATATGTCGCACGTGGAAAACCCGGTGGTATACCTGTATGTAAGCACCAAAAATCTCTCTCTTAATACGTTACAACAGCAAAAAAGGCATCAGCACCATTCCCTGGACGCCTTAAATGCCGATATGCTGGTAATTGCACCGGAGGCTGAAAGCGGCATGGTATCGGCGGAAGTATCCCAGAAAATAGAGCGGGCAATCCGCAGCCTGCCTACCCGCTGCCAGCTGATATTCCGTTTGATTAAACAGGACCGGCTCAGTTACCGGGAGGTGGCCACCCTTTTAAATATTTCCACCAAAACGGTGGATGCCCAGCTGACGATTGCGGTGAAGAAAATATCCCAGGCCATCCGCTTTGACCTGTCGGATGAAACAGCGCAGACCTACCTCCGGCAGGATTCTTAAATTTTTTTTCAATTCCTTTAGGGAACTTTTACGGGTTTATTTGTCCTTCTTATAGTTGCAGGGAGTAAAAGGATTTTTCCTGGCTTCCGGCAGCCCGCCACTTCTATTATGAACCAAGAAAAACTTTATGCGCTGCTGGCCCGCGAAATGGCCGGTACACTTACCGCAGAAGAAGCCACTGACCTGCAACAGTTGTTGCAGCAATACCCCGACGCCGGCTACATCCGGGAGGTATTTGCGCAAAACTGGGCGCCGGCAGGCAAACAATATACCGGGCTGCAGGTGCAGCTGCTGCTGGAGAAACACCGGCAGCGTATGCAGGAGATGCCTGATACCGTTAGGGAAACAATCGTTCCGGTGAGGCGCAGTATGTGGAAACTATACAGCGGCATTGCCGCCAGCATATTATTACTCACGGTTGGCGGGTATTGGTTTTACAGCGGCAGGCAGCAGGCCCCCGCTCCGCAGGCGCAGCTGGTCACAGAAAAGAGAATGCGTACGCAGGTATTGCTGCCCGATGGTTCCCGTGTTTGGCTGAATGCCGGCAGTAAGCTGGATTATCCTAAACAGTTTGCCGCACATGCGGCCCGGGAAGTAACGCTGGAAGGAGAAGCCTTTTTCGTGATAAAAGCCGATGCAGAAAGGCCTTTCCGCGTACATACGCAGGCCTTTCATGTCCGGGTGCTGGGAACCTCCTTTAATGTGAGGGCCTATCCGCAGGAAGACAGTGCCGAAACCTCCCTGGTGCAGGGTGCTGTGGAAGTAGTGCTGAACAATGCGGAGAACCAGGTCATCTCCTTAAAGCCAAACGAGAAAATTACCATCCCTGTACATCCGGTAGTGGCTGAAAGCCATGCCACCACCGCACCCGTGGTCATCTATAAAAGTAAATTAATTCCTGTGCAGGATAGCATTATTCCTGAAACCGCCTGGGTACAGAATAAACTGGCATTTAAACACCTGGAACTGGAAAAAGTAGTGGTGATGCTCGAACAGTGGTATGGAGTGGAAATTGGGTTTAAAGATGACAGCAAAAGAGATCTCTACTTCAGTGGAGTATTTGAAACAGAAAGCATAGAGCAGGTGCTGGATGCGCTGGAAACAACCATGTCATTTACCTGGCATAAAGATGCCGCCGGGAAAATATGGATTAAATAAAACATTCACTTGTAAAACACGTCTGACAAAGTAAACAAACAGTAAAAGAACTATTCGCAAGTAAGCTCTAACCGAAAAAAAAACGGGAAATGTTCGCACCATTCCCCGTGTAAATATCGGTTAACAGCATTGTATTGGGTAAACTTTCCATCAACAATTAATTAACCAACAAAACAAATGTATGAAAAAAAGTACAGTGGGCAAGTGGCTTCCGCCTAAGCGGGAGTTGTATAAACTGTTGATTTTTATGAAGCTTTCAATGCTCCTCGTCACCGTTGCCTGTTTACATGTAAGTGCATCGGTGCATTCTCAATCCACCATCACCGTGAAGCTCAACCAGGTACAGCTGGAAAAGGCGCTCACGATGCTGGAAAAAAACAGCCATTACCGGTTTGTTTACAACGATGACAACCTCCCGTCGAATCACAAAATTTCGTTGGATGTGAAAGACTGGAGCATAGATATGGTATTGAATAAAATACTGGATAATACCTCCCTTCATTTCCGGAAAATGTCCGACAACCTGATTGTAATTGCGCCCGCCGCCGTGGTGAGCAAGGACAATACGGTAAAAGGCCATGTGGTAAGTCCTACCGGGGAAGTATTACCGGGTGTGAGCGTAAGGTTGAAGAACACCAGTATTGGTACCGTTACCAACGATAAAGGTGATTTCGAGTTAAAAGTGCCGGAAAACGGTATCCTGGTGGTGACCTATATCGGTTATGACCAGCAGGAAGTGTCGCTCAACGGCCGGGAAACGCTCACTATTACCATGGAGCCATCCAAAAATTCTATGGAAGAGGTAATTGTGGTGGGTTATGGTACACAGCGGAAAATAAACGTGACCGGCGCGATCGATCAGATTGCCGGAAAACAGCTGGCAGCAAGACCTATCGCCAACGTGATGCAGGGGTTACAAGGTCTCAGTCCCGGACTGAACATCAGTTACTCCGGTGGTCGCCCCGGACAAACGCCGAAAATCAATATCCGTGGTTTTGCCACTATCGCCAGTGGTGATGGTATGGTAGCTCCACTCATCATTATCGATGGTATTACAGCTGCCACAGATGATATGATGCGGCTGAACCCTGCCGATATTGCATCCATCTCTGTTTTACGTGATGCTGCTTCTGCCGCCATCTATGGCGCCAGGGCTTCTTTCGGGGTAATCCTAATCACCACTAAACAGGGTACGCCGGGCGGCAAACAATCGCTCAGTTACAGCAATTATTTTGCAATGTCGCGCCGTACCGTGATGCCGGATGCGGTAACAGATCCATATATCTACTCCCGCGTACTTGAAACGGCCACCAATAACACCCCCTGGGATTATGTCAATTATTCCGATGAGTATTATAAATGGGCAAGAGAAAGATCCAATGACCCTTCTCTCCCCGATACCCGTATTGATCCCAGCGACCCTACCAAGTGGGCTTACATGGGCAGCAACAACTGGAATGATTACTTCTTCAGTAAAAGTAATTTCTCCCAATATCATAGTATTTCCCTGAGTGGTAGTGCAGAAACAGCTAAAAAGGCCCCTATATCTTACCTCATTTCAGCTGATTACACAAAGGAAAATGGTTTGAATAAGCTGGCTAAAGACGATTGGGGAAGGTATGGCATGCGTGCCAAGCTCAATGTAAGACCGATCAAATGGCTGCAGATCGACAATAACCTGAGCATTTACCAGACCAAGGCTGATGCACCCGCATATAACATCACCGATGTGTACTACCTGCAACCTACACAGGTAGCGGTAAACCCCGATGGTACCTGGGCTAATACCGGCGCAGGCCGACTTGCTGCGCAACTGGTAGACGGCGGCCGTAATCTCCAGACCCGCTTTGGTTTCCAGGATGTGATCCGTGGAGTGGCTTCTTTCCTCAATAATGATTTACAGATCACCGGCGATGCCAGTTTCAAAAGAGAACTGTGGAAATATCATGTGGATCAGAAACAATATAACATTGGTTACGGTCCAAAAGATATACGCATGGAAGGACCGGGTAATGGCGTAACAGAGAACAATGGTACCATTAATCACGATGTTTTCGACCTCTTCGCCAACTATCATAAAACCATTGCAAAAAACCACAGCTTTACCATACTGGCCGGATATAACCAGGAAAGCTATGAATGGCAACGGATAGATGCCAGCAAGCAAAAGATCATCTCTTCCTCGCTGCCCTACATCACCCTCACCAGCGGTGATCCTACGGTAGGAACAGAATACTACGCCTATGCTATCCGGAGTTTTTTCGGAAGGATTAATTATACCTTTAAAGACCGTTACATCGTAGAGGCTAATGGCCGGTATGATGGGTCATCCAGGTTTCCGAGCAGTAACCGCTGGGGTATGTTCCCATCCGTATCTGCCGCATGGATAGCCAGCGAAGAAGGCTTTATGCGCGGAATGTCTCCCGTACTGTCTACCCTCAAATTCAGAGGCTCTTACGGTAGTCTGGGTAATCAGAGTGTTCCCTACTTCGGATATATACAAACATTACCCACCACCAAATCCGGGTACCTGATAGACGGTAATATTAATCAGACCGTTATAGACGGCTCGCCATTACTGCAGGTGGATCCATCCAGCTATACCTGGGAAAAAGTAACGACCACTAACGTAGGCGTGGATATGGGCTTTTTGCAGAATAAATTACAGGCATCATTTGACTACTTTGTACGTAACACAAGGGGCATGCTCACCAAGGTGCAGGAACTGCCCGGCGTATTGGGCACCGATCCTCCCAAACAAAATGCTGCCGATTTATCTACCCGCGGATGGGAGCTGACGCTGGGTTATCGTACCGACTTCAATGTGGCCGCAAAACCACTCAACGTGGGCGTGAGATTTACTTTGTCTGATGACAAAACAAAAATCACCCGTTTCCAGAATGACCAGAAATTATTTGGATCGAAGTACTGGGTGGGACAAACCATTGGTGAAATATGGGGCCTGACCAACGACGGTTATTTCCAGAATAAAGATGAGATCAATAAACTGGATGAATCTGCCATTATTCCATGGGGTTCACTGGATATCGTGCAGGGATGGCCAAAGTACAAGGATCTTAACGGCGACGGAAAAATTGAACAGGGTATTTCCGCGAAAGATCCTAAAGATTTAAAAGTGATTGGTAATACAAGTCCGCACTACCGCTTTGGCTTTAATGTGGATATGAATTGGAATGGTTTTGATCTTTCCGTATTCCTGCAGGGAATTGCAAAGATGGATTATTACCCTCATCACTACCTGTTCTGGGGGCCTTACCAGCAGCCATATGCCAATATCTATCCCTGGAATCTTGATTTTTACCGTGCCGCAGCAGATAATGAAGCTACCCGCGCACAACACAGCGATTCTTATATCAAGGCAGGACTGGCAGATGCCAACACCAATTCTTATTATCCTGTACTGCAATCCTGGTTGGCGGATGCTAACAACGGAAAGGGACTGGATATCCCTCAAACGAAGTATATGCTGAATGCTGCCTATTTACGTATCAAGAACGTTACAATAGGTTACACTTTACCAGCATCGCTTACAAAACGTTACCATATAAATCGTTTACGCGTTTACGTTACTGGCGAGAATGTATTTGAGTTCTCTTCCATCAAAAAGTATGTGGATCCGGAATCTATTATAGACGGTTACGGATGGGCCTACCCTTATCAGCGCAAATATGCAGTAGGATTGAATCTTGACCTGTAAAACCGGACCTTTTAAACATCGTAACATGAAAAAAATTACCAGCTATATTATTGTCGGGATCCTGGTCATCAGTGCATCCTGTAAAAAAAGCTTCCTCGATCGCTATCCGCAGGATGCCATCGCACCGGATTTATTCTTTAAATCAGAGAGTGACCTTTCCCTTTACGTCAATGGGTTGCTTAGTCTGCCCGGCACAGGTGAATACCTGGGCGACCAGAGCAGCGACAACATGGCTACCACCGGCAACGTTGAAATAAAAAGCATCATGACCGGCAAGCCCAGTTCACAAACTATTACAGGCGGCTGGAATTGGGATCGCTTACGCGACATCAACTATTTCCTGGATAATTATGATAAAGCCAGCGTAACCCAGGAAGTAAAGGATCACTATGCGGGTCTGGCCAGGTATTACAGGGCTGCCTTTTATTATGATAAAGTAAGCCGCTTCTCTGATATACCCTGGTATAGCAACACGCTGAAGCCGGGCGACTCCAGCCTGTATAAGCCGCGCGATTCCCGCGCTCTCGTGGTAGACAATATCATCGCAGATCTCACATTTGCCACCCAACATATCAGGGAAAAAGTACCAACCGGTACCCCTAACCTATGGGCAGCAAAAATGCTGTATGCGAGGATCGCGCTTTATGAAGGCACCTTCCGCAAATATCACCCCGAACTCGGTCTGCAAAATACTGCTACCCGTTTCCTGGATAGCGCCAAAGCACAATCGCTTGACATCATTAATTCCGGCAAATTCAGCGTTTACAAAGGGTTACAACCTGATGCCAGCCAGGATTATGCGGCACTGTTCTCCAGCCAGGATCTCCTCAGAAATCCAGAGGTGATACTCGCCTGTCCATATGATTACACCAAAGATCCGAACAAGAGCAACAGCAATATTAACGGCTACCTCTTTGGTGACTATGAGCAATCTCCATCAAGAGACCTGGTGCAAACCTACCTGATGAAGGATGGCAAGCGTTTTACCGATATTCCGGGTTATGATAAATTCCTGTTTACCCAGGAATTCCAAAACAGGGATCCCCGTTTAAAACAAACATTGGTATTCCCAGGATTTAAAAGGGCGGTTGATGCAACACCTTACATACAACGCTTAAATAAAAACTTTACCGGCTATCACCAGGTGAAAGGCTATGCCAATAGCACAGACAACATCATTGCAGGCAGCATCGATTTCCCGGTATACCGCTATGCAGAAGCGTTGCTTACCTATGCAGAAGCAATGGCAGAAGAAGAAAAGCTGTCACAGGCCGATCTTGACAAAACCGTTAACCTGCTGCGCAAACGTGTTGGTATGCCAGATCTGAACATGGCTGATGCCAACGCCAACCCTGACCCGGTGGAAGCCGCCAGATTTAAGGATGTAACAGGGGCCATGAAAGGTGTGATCCTCGAAATACGTCGTGAAAGACGCGTGGAATTTGCACTGGAAGGATACCGCTATAATGACCTTATGAGATGGCATGCAGGCAAAGTGCTGGAAAAAATACCGGAAGGCATGTACTTTCCCGGCCTTGGAAAATACGATATGACCGGTGACGGGGTAGATGATATTATCCTGATAGATAAAAGTGCAGACATTCCGGTTGAAAACGCCAAAGAAAAAAATTCCCTTGGCATTCCGCTGATCTACTACAAAGCCGGATCTATCGGGGAAGATGTAACAGTGTATCTAAAGAATGGTACCGCAGGCGGCCCCATTGTAACGGAAACGCGCCTACGCACTTTCCAGGAACCTAAATTCTACTATCGCCCGATACCATACACACAGGTGGCCCTGAATCCAAACCTGAAACAAATTTTCGATTGGCAATAAACCATTTTATGAATAGAAGAGATATCCTAAAACACACAGGACTAATAGCAGCCGGCACCCTCCTGGGGCCGGCTGCCGTTAAGGCGGCAACAGCCGACAAACGTAAGCCGGCCCTGACCATTGCACATATAACGGATGTGCATATACGTGAAGACCTCAACGCCCCCGCAAGGTTCAAAAAATGCCTGGAAGAGGTAAAGCGCAAAAACGTAGACTTCTTTCTTAACGGCGGCGACTCCATTTTTGACGCTTCCTACGACGACGTAAAAAGAGAAAGGGTGACGCAGCTCTGGCAGATATGGGATGATTGCATCAGCACCTTGAAATCGCATGATGTTTACAGCTGTCTTGGTAATCATGATATGTGGTGGAAAGCCCCGGCCAAAGACGATCCTATGTATGGTAAAGACTATGTGGTACAGCGTTTGAAAATACCGCACCGCTACTACAGCTTCACCCGCAAAGGCTGGCATTTTATTATCCTGGACAGCAATAACGACAAAGTATCACTCGATGAAGAACAGTACCTGTGGTTGGAAAAGGACCTGCAACAATTACCTGCCGGCACCCCTACCCTGGTAATGTCCCATTACCCGATCCTGGGTATTACACCTATCCTCGTAGGTGGCGGCCACTCCGATCATCAACGCCTGAAATCTTTATTTTATACGCATCGCGATAAAGTAAAAATATGCCTGAGCGGTCATAACCACCTCTCCGATAATACCGTGTACAATGGCGTACGGTATTGCTGCAATGGCGCGATGAGCGGTTTCTGGTGGGGTACGGGAGATAAAGAATCCGCCGGAGAAGGTTACTATCTTGAAACACCTCCCGGGTATGCTATCCTTAAATTATACGCAGATGGCGAAGTAGAGAATGAGTATATCGCTCATTCGTGAGGAAAGAATTACGGAGAAAGAATTACGAATTACGGAGTTGTGTGTAGATAATAGCGGATGATTACCTTCGCTGATATCTACACACAACTACGTAATTCGTAATTCTCTTCACGGCCACCTCCTCAACTCCCCGGCATCAAACACCCATTCCGGTGTTAGCAGTTTACCGTTGAAACCTCCGTGGTACCAGGGCGATGATACAGCCGGGTTTTTTAATACATGCATATTCTGCGCCGGCATATAGCTTTGTACCAGCAGGAAAATCCGCTCTCCTGCTGCATTCTCTGCCACATCCATTACAATTACTGCATGGCCTGGCGCCCCTCCCCTGATAAATACATCACCTGGCAGTAATTTTCGTGTATCCTTTACCGGTACCAGCTCCTTACTGAGCGACAATGTTCCCGCCCAGGAAAATACCGTTTCAAGATATTGTGTAAAACAAGTCTGGCCACTGCCAGGAGCCGCCTGCCGCACTTTACGGAGACGATTATTTTTAAGCAGGAAACGATCCCCTTTCATCCAGTCGCTGTAATTCATCCTGGTACCGTCTGTGGCATTAAAGCCTATTTTCCCGAATGATTTCTCCGCGTATAAATATTCGGCGTATAAACGCATCACGGCATCTGCGCATTGCTGCAGGTCCTTGCTGCCAACGGAAATATCCAGCACCGCGTATTGCGCCTGCTGATTTCCCTTTAATTGTCCGTTATAGAGATATACTTTGTTGTCGGCTTTCAATGGCATCGAACGTAGCCAGGCGCCGAAAGAACCGGCTGGTTGTGCCACCCGTTTATACCCTGCGGGAAGCGGTATACCGGCAACGGTATGTGGAGGGAGATGAGCCTTTGCTGACGGTGCAGCAAACAGGCAGATAAGCATAGCAAGAACATGAATCCGGGCTGATAGCATAACAATGAATTTCATGGAAGATGCAGCAGCGGAGAATTTCCATAAAGATCATTCAGAATATCCATGACATCCCTAAAACGCATACCGCCGCATCCCCCCGTCTACCACCACCACAGCACCGGTTACATACTGCGCACGGGGCGACACGAGAAAGGCGACCATATTGGCGATATCCTGGGGCGCGCCAAAATCTCCCAAAGGTATTTCCTGCTCCGCAAACTTTTTCCGTTCCTCACCGGGAAAATAAGGGCGGATGTTTTCCGTGTCAATAAGACCGGGTTGCAAACAATTGACCCTGATACCATACTGCCCCAGCTGCCCGGCAAGGCCTTTTGACCATGCGGCCACCGCTGCTTTGGCAACGGCTGAAGCGTTAAGCATACGCAACTCGTAGGTACTGGTGATGTTCAGGATCACCCCGCTCCTGCGTTCCATAAATTGGGGTAACAGCTGTTGCGTAAGCTGCCGGTGACGGTTAAAGTCCAGCGTCATAGAGGCTGTCCAGCCCTCTTCATCGCCAATTACATCCATCGGACGACTGCGTCCTGCATTGTTGACCAGGATATCTACATGCCCCAGGGCCGATAACGCCGCGGCTGCGATCTTTTGCGGCGCATCGGGTGCTACAAAATCATACCCGAATAATACCGGTTCCACCCCGCCCGCTGCTGCAATTTCAGTTTTAAGGCTATTGAGCAACTCCTCATTCCTGGCAGTGGCAAATACCTTCACACCTTCTATGGCTAATTCCTTTGTAATGGCCCTACCAAAACCCTGGCTGGCGCCACTTACTATTGCGGTCTTTCCTTTTAAATACAGATCCATAATGCTGTGCTTTATTTGGACAAATGAAATGATCACCGTCCGGTTAAAAAATTTCTTTGTAAAAGTAGCAGGTAGCCACTAATTTTATGTAGTATACAGCCAATTGTGTGGTACGAACAAATATGTAACTAATGGCAACCAGAAAGAAAAACTCTACCTACTCCCGCAATGAGACTATTATCATTGAATGTGATCTTACCTATGCCGTTAATAAAATAGGAGGCAGATGGAAAATACTGATACTAAGTAAACTGGAAACCCAAAAATACCGCTTCAGCGAGTTGAAAAAGGAGCTGCCCTATATCACAGAACGCATGCTGACCCTGCAGCTGCGGACATTGGAAGAAGACGGCCTGGTAAAGCGAACCGTATATGCGGAAGTGCCGCCAAGGGTAGAATATGAACTCACTGAAATGGCAAAAGAGTTCGGCCCCATTTTTAAACAACTCAGCGAATGGGGTGGCAAACACAGGAACGCAATAATAAAAGTATAACGCACAGGACAATAGAAATTATTGTAATTTTGACAATCAATATCAGTATACCTGATTGGGATCAGACCATTAGCAACAACCGCCTTATTCATTCGTCATCTTAAATCTACTATCCATGCAAAAAAACAACCTGTTGTATTTGTATACTTTGGGATGCTCACTTCTCCTGGGTGCCTGTAACGGATCTTCGTCTCACAAAAACCTGCCCGGTGGAGACAGTGTCAGCATAGTAAAAGAGGATAAAGTAGCGATAGATACCAGCGACGTGCTGGAAAACTCGGTTCTTACCCAGGCGCAGCAGCAGGCGCTAAAACCGGAAGACGTATTGAACATCCTGATGCAGGGAAACAATGATTTTGTAAATGACCGGTTAACCGTCAGAAATACTTCGGCCCGGGTACGGGCAGCCGCTTTAAGTCAATATCCCAAAGCGGTTATTCTTTCCTGCCTGGACTCACGTGTACCGGTGGAAGATGTTTTTCACAGGGGAATCGGCGATGTGTTCGTGGCCAGGGTGGCAGGCAATGTGGTAAACGAAGATATACTTGGAAGCCTGGAATACGGTTGCAAGGTATCCGGCGCCAGGGTAATTATTGTACTCGGACATGAGCATTGCGGAGCTATTAAATCGGCTATCGATAATGTCAAATTGGGCAATATAACAGCCCTGCTGTCAAAAATACAACCCGCCGTCACCAGCGCTAAATATGATGGGGAAAGAACGGCTAAAAATGAAGCCTATGTGCATGCCGTATGCGAACAGAATGTGCGGCTCACCCTGCAGGAGATACGAAAAAGAAGTCCCATACTCGCTGAAATGGAAAAAAATAAAGCATTGATCATCACCGGCGCGGTATACGACATGAACACAGGGAAAGTAATCACCGTTTCAAACAATTGATGTTATTTTGACTTTTGCTCCCGGAATTTTGACCTAATCTTGGTAAATCCGCAACGTGACCTTAATTTAATTTCCGATTAAACTAGTCCGACTATACTGTGGGTACCGGAATATGCCCGCGCTGTAATCCTTAGTATTGCTTACTCTTTATTATTAAGGCACTGACCTACCCGTTATGAAAGGAGGAACCGAGGCGAGGCTTCTATTCCAGCAACTACAGGCCGCCAATGGCGAAGCTGTTCTTGTGAAGCTGCACAACTTATATTTCAGCCGTATATTCAAACTTATTTTCTCGCTGGTGAAGCAGCGTGAATCCGCCGAAGAATTGGCCAGCGACGTGTTTGTACAGTTATGGCAACGCCGGGAAAAGATGTTGGATGTGGCCAACCCGGAAGTATATCTGTATGTAATTGCCCGTAATAAAGCCTTCACTTTTCTGAAACAACAACTAAACGTCACCGAACCGCTGGAAAACATTGAAGACTTCCGCCTGGAAGTAGCCCGCTCACCCGAAGAACTGCTGATTTCTTCCGAAATGCTGCTCCGTATCAATGCGGCCATCAACCAGCTTCCTCCCAAATGCAAGCTCATATTCATGCTGGTTAAAGAGCAATCGTTTAAATACCGCGATGTCGCCGTAATATTAAATATCTCCCAAAAAACCGTGGAAACGCAGATGGGTATTGCATTGAAGAAATTAAGCAAAGCCTTCACCTTTTCCACCACATAATTTTTTTCCTGCCTTTAAGGGTAAACAATCGTTTTACCACTCCTTCTAATAAACGACCATCGTCTAAATGGACAGAATCTGGGAACTACTCGCTAAAAAATTGAATCACGAGATCTCTGATCAGGAGATTAAAGAGCTGGAGGAACTGCTAATGAAACATCAGCAGGAATTTCAGCAAAGCGAAGTACTGGATGCTGTTTACAACCTGGAAATTATTACGGAGGAAGAATCTTCTATGATCTCGCGAAGCGAGCATCGTCTTCGTCATGCCCTCGGACAGCCAGCTGTAAACGATGAACCGGTTGATCCTACAGCGGAACCTGCGTTGTCCGGTGTTAAACATCATTTCAGACGTTTCTCTAAGATCTATGCAGCAGCCGCACTGAACCTGGCAGTGATCACTGTGCTTTACCTGGTAGCAGGTCGCAACGATGCCGGTACCTTCGGCAACAAGATCAACACGGAACGCGGCGCCAAAACAACCGTTCATTTACCGGATGGTTCTGTTGTTATCTTAAACTCCGGCAGCCGGCTGAGCTACGATAAGGATTTCGGTATAAAAAACAGGCTAATCAGCCTGGAAGGCGAAGCTTATTTCGATGTGAAGAAAAATCCGGCGATGCCCATGATCGTTTCCACTTCCACAGTGGCGGTGAAAGTACTGGGAACCACTTTTAATGTAAAAGCGTATGCAGAAGATTCCCTGGTGGAAGCTTCGCTGTTTACCGGCACCATTCAGCTGACCACGGAAAAAGATCCGGAAAGAGTGATCCTCTTAAGGCCACGGGAAAAAGTGATCATCAACCAGAAACAAAACCAGTACATCGCACCAACAGCAGCGAAAGAAACACACAACGAAACCGTATCGTTACAACATATGATGTTTAACCGGGTAGACAGCAGCTTCGACGAAATGGCCTGGCTGAAAAACAAACTGGTGTTCCGGTCTGCCAGGTTCCAGGATGTAGCCAATGAGCTTCAGCGAAGATTTAATGTAGTTATTCATTTTAATGATACGGTATTCCAGGATATCCGTATTACAGGAACATTTTCGGATGAATCAATTTATGAGATCATCCCGGCATTACAACAAACTATTCCATTTCATTATACGAGTTCGGGAAATAAAATTTATATCAACCAATAAATATCCGCCATGCTGATGATATCCTTCATGGCAATACTATTTTTTTAACAGCAACCGATGTATATACTAAGATATTGCGGACGTCATGAAGTCCGCCTGTATCTGCTTTGCCTTTAATCTTCATTTTTATAAACCAAAATTCACATGAACGTGAACAAATGCTGCAAGCTACTGCTGTATCTTACCGTCATTCTATGCTTAGGCCCGTGCCTGGGGGCCTTCTCACAGCAGATCAGCGTTCCCGCCGGTAAAAAATCTATCAGGGAAGTACTCGAGTATATCGAGAAAACCACCTCGTACCGGTTTCTTTATACGGAAGACCCGATGTTTGACCAGACTGCAGGTACCTATGATGGAAAAAGTACAGACATTACCACCGTACTAACTGCTCTGCTGAAAGGAACAGACATCGCTTTCCGGCTTAACAACAACAAGCTTGTAACGCTACACACACCACGTTCTGCGCTGCTGGCAGGCAGGGATACGGCCGGAACAAACATTACCATTTCCGGTAACATCGGCAATCTACAGCAGCAACCTTTAACTTCCGTTAGCATTTACCTGAAAGCAAACCCGCTGGTGGGAACCGTGTCCGACAAAAACGGATACTTTATCCTGAGTAATATTCCACGATATTCCACCCTGGTATTTTCATCTGTAGGTTACAAAACCCAGGAGGTTGATATTAAAACCATCCCAAATGCGAGTCTCCGGAAATTCCCGGTATTGATGGAGTCCGAGAGTCTTACGAAAGATGAAGTAGTGGTAACAGCAATGGGGGTGCAAAAAAAAGTAAGCGTAGTAGGCGCCATCACCACCGTAAACCCCACCGAATTAAGAGCACCCACCCGCTCCCTCACCACGCAACTTGCCGGCAGGGTGGCCGGTGTTACCTTTGTACAGCAATCCGGGCAGCCCGGGCAAGACGGCGCATCCTTTATCATCAGGGGCATTAACTCTGTTACCGGTAATACTGCCCCACTGGTGCTGATTGATGGTCTCAGAAGAAATATTGACGACGTAGACCCCAATGACATCGCCACATTTTCGATATTAAAAGATGCATCAGCAACAGCCGTATACGGACTGGAAGGCTCCAACGGTATCATCGTGATCACAACAAAAACAGGCAAGATCGCGTCAAGACCTACCATTCGCGTTTCAGCCTCCACCTCTCTCAACAACGCATCCTACAAACCCCAATGGGTGGATGCTCCCACCTACGCACGCATGAAGAACGAAGCGCTGGTGGTAAGAGGCAAGCGCCCGTTTTATACCAACGAAGAAATTGCAAAGTTTGCCGACACTGATATGGACTTCTACCCAAATGTAGACTGGTATAAAACGATGGTAAAACAAAACAACCCTTCCAATAAAGCCAATTTCAATATCAGCGGTGGTGGCAATGCAGTGAGCTATTATATGTCCGGCGGTTTTTACAACGAGAAAGGTATGTTCAACAGCAACAATGCCGCTAACGCAAACGCCAATTATAACCAGTTTAATTTCCGCTCCAACCTGAAGGCTGATCTATCGCCCTCAACAACACTAGGGATTGGGTTCGACGGGCGGTATAACACCACCACCGAACCCGGACAGGGAGTAGACAAGCTGCTCGATATTATGAATACGATCAACCCCACCTTATTCCCTGCAGAATATTCGAATGGCACTGCTCCGGAAGAACCCATTGGGATATCGAATCCCTATTCCCTGTTGAATAAAACAGGCTTTGTGAAAAGATATGCCAACTATATGTCCACGAACCTGAACGTAACACAGAAACTGGACTTTATCACCAAGGGGTTATTCCTGAATGGTATCGCTTCTTTTACCAAAAGTAATTTTTACTCCCACAACTATATAAAGAACTACCAGCGTCACGCTCCGGACTTCGCCAACAGCTACATGGGCTCGGGCAGAGACGAAAAGGGCAACCTGGTGACCATCAATAAAACACCGGACCTGGACGACAAAATGAGTTTCAGTTATGTAGCACCAACCGGTAACAGGGTAATAGAACTCCAGGGCAGCATGAACTACGTGCAAACATTTTTTAAAAAGCTGGCTGTAACAGGATTACTGTTATACAAACAACGCGAATTCCTGACCGACGCACCTGACGGCAGCGGCGCCACCTTACTTATCAATGCATTGCCGGCACGCGAACAATCTGTAGCAGGAAGATTAACGTTTGGCTGGAGCGACAGATATTTTACAGATATCAACTTTGGCGCCTCCGGATCACAGATGTTTACGCCAGACAAACGCTGGTCTACCTTCCCTTCCATTGGCTTTGGCTGGGTACCTTCTTCTGAAAAATTCTGGGGCGATATCTCCAACGTAGTCGACTTCCTGAAATTCAGGGTATCGTATGGTACCGTAGGCGCACCCGGAAATGCCACCCGCTTCGGGTATATGGCCACTACCGGTCCGGTAAACGGTTATACCTTCGGATTCGGACAGGCAGCGGGCAGCGGCAGCTATATTCCCGGCGTAGGCGAATCCAGGCTGGAGCAGCTGAACCTCACCTGGGAACGCAACCAGAAGTTAAACCTGGGTGCTGAAATAGGCTTTTTCAGAGAAGTAAAACTGGTGATCGATGCCTACCAGTATGTCAACAACGATCAGCTGATTGACCTGAACCGGTTACCTGCCACCCTGGGGCTTCCAGCCATTCCGAAGGCCAACCTGGGTAAAACAAAATCAAGAGGTATTGATTTTGACCTCACCTATACCAAAACATGGAACAATTTCAGGATCAATTACATCAAAGGAATTATCAGCTACAATACCAACACCATCCTGGAAAACGGACAACTGGACCCTAAAGTAGCCTACCAGAGCGGCATAGGACTCGACTGGGGCCGCAGCCTCAATTACATCGCACTGGGATTATTTAAAGACCAGAAAGATATTGATAACAGCCCGGTGCAAACCTGGAATAAAGTAATGCCCGGCGACATCAAGTACAAGGATATTGATGGCGATGGCGTGATCACACCTAACGACCGGATATGGACCGGGAATGCGTATCCTAAATGGAGTTACTCCCTTGCCATAGACCTGCGGTATAAAAAATGGACATTTGCCACCCGCGCCATTGGTAAATTCAATATGTACAGGAGCATCTCCGGCGGCAGGATACCTTTCAATCCGTATAATGCGGGCGGCAACGACAATGGCGCCGTTTATACCGCCGCAGTCAACCACCACTGGACACCCGCCTCCTACTCCGGCAACGCTGCCACTGAAAATGCCGGCGCAACTTATCCACGGCTGGGTTTTGGCACCGACAACCAGAACAATGCGCAGCAATCCACCTTCTGGTTAAGAGAAGCTTCTTACGTGAGGATAGCTGATGCAGAATTAGGCTACAACTGGACACCGAGGACCAAAAAATCCCCGTTCCGGAGTATTTATTACTATGGCAGATGCGATAATGTTGTCACCTTCTCAAAGTTCAAAGACTGGAATCCTGAGCAGTTTTCGTCGTTTGCCTATCCTTTGAAAAGAACAATATCCGTGGGACTGGAAATTGGATTTGACCTTTAAAACCGTGTACATGAAAAACAATATATCAAAATTATTCTTAGCCCTGTTGCTCGTGTTTCAATCTGCCGGCTGTCACTATCTTGAAGCAGACGAATACCTGCACGAGGTTAATAATCTCAATAACATCTGGACGCAACGGGTTGATATCCGTAAAGCCTGGGCCGCCTGCTATGGCAACATTCCCAACTATACCGATATGGTATATTCATGGCCGTTTAACACCAACTACGACGAAGGCCATGGCGGATTGGATAATTATCCCAATCTTATTTTTGCACAGGGTAAGTTCAACGCTGACGATCCGCTTTTCAGTTTCTGGGCCAACTATTACAAAGCAATACGCACCTGCAACCTTTTCCTGGAAAACTATCATAAAGCGAACGACAAACTGCTTGCGCCCGGCGAAGTGGAAGGATATGCCGCCGATGCCAGGTTCTTGCGGGCTTTTTATTACGCCCAGATGTTAGAACTATACGGCCCTTTTCCTATTGTGAACAAAACAATAGATTATTCCAACACAGAACAGCTGCCTACCAACAGGAATACAGAAGATGAATGCGTGAACTTCCTTGTATCGGAACTGGATTCCTGTATCAACCTGTTGCCCGCAAAGGAGAAGGTATTGACCTCGGAATTGGGCCGTCCTTCCCGTGAAGCCGCCATGGCCATCAAAGCCAGGGTATTGTTATGGGATGCCAGTCCGCTGGTAAACGGCAACCCCGACTACAGCAACTTCAAAGATCCTAAAGGGAAATCTTATTTTTCCGTAGCGGCTGATCAACAAAAGTGGAAGAAAGCCGCTGATGCCGCCAAAGCTGTTATTGACCAGGGCAAGTTCGAACTGTTCACCGTACCCGCCAACAGCGGTTATACAACTGTTCCCCTGGGCAACTTTCCCGGGAACAATGTAGCATGGCCCAACGGACCCGCTGGCATAGATCCATACCGTTCTTTCAAAGGACTGTTCAGCGGCGGAAAGGCTTACTGGAATAAGGAAGCCATCTGGATCGTTAATTTACCCGGCCAAACCTATAACCTCTCCATTCTCGGATTCCCGAGAAACTACAACAACGGTGAAGGTGCTGTCAATACAGCCCGCGTATGCGCCACGCAGAAACTGGTAGATGCCTTTTTTATGAATAACGGGGCTGTTATTGAAGCGGAAGACAGGAAACTATATAACGATGCAGGCATAGCCGAAGGCGGCGATGCATTTTACATAAAAGGAACAGGCAAAGATCCTGTTACGCCCATTATTACGGGCTTCAACCTGTCAAATACCAATGCAAAAGTTCCTAACCGTTGTTTGAACCGCGAGGCGCGGTTTTATGCAACGATCGGATTTATCGGGCGGGGCTACGAACAAAACAATGGCACGTACTATTATGCCGACTACAAGGCCAATGCACTGGATGGTTTCCTTCAGTCAGACAGACCTTCCACACGGTCGGGTTATCCTATCGTAAAATGGGTGGCCGACGATGATCAGAAAGCCGGTGGCAGTTACGACAAACCGTATCATGTAGTGCGTTTGGCCGAGATCTATCTTTCCTATGCCGAAGCGCTGAACGAATTTACACCCGGTGATGCCGATGTATTAAAATACCTTAACCTGGTGCGGTTTCGCGCCGGCTTACCCGGCTATGAACCCGCCAGCAAAGAAATCACCCGGGAAAGAATAAAACGCGAAAGATATGTGGAACTGGCTTTTGAAGGGAAAAGATATTTCGATTCCCGTCGCTGGAAAGACGCCGGCAAAACCACGCGTGATACCTGGGGGAACAGCCTGGGAATGGGCGGCCTCGTTTATGGTTGTAATTATATGGCCGCTGATGGCAGCTTCTACGACAGGGCTGTTATAGACGGATATGTATTCAGACCCAAAAACTATTTCCTGCCTATCCCTTTCCAGGAAGTGGCCAACTATTGGGGCACACTTTCACAAAATCCCGGATGGTAGATCATTCTTAAAACAGATATCATGAAACGCATTCATACTATATTTTTCTCGTTATCCGCTATGGCAGCATTCAGCAGCTGCGGTAAACCGGATTACGAAGACAAAGAGTTCTACAAACAGGAAGCCTATATTATTTCTGCCGAATCTACCTCCGCTACAGAGCGAGAAATATCGGAGCTACCGGCGCATACTTTTGTGGACACCATCAAGTACCTCAATGCCCAATACGACTCAGATACAATTATTGACACAAAAACTTTTGTGGCGCAGGTAAAGTTTAAAGTCGGTATTGGCGGATCATTGCCCGCCTCCCAGGATATCAGGATAGTAGTAGGTTTCGACGAAGAAACAATAGAGGATTATAATATCCTGAAGAACACGTCGAAGAAAACCCCGGATCCATCCGCCTATACTTCCAATGTTCCATACAACGAAAAAGAAAAGGGATTTGTAGTAGAGATAAAAAAAGGAACATCGTCTGCATCACTGATTTTTGATGTACCCATTGAAAGAACAAAGATGAGTGCATACGACGACTTCGCATTTTCCCTGAAGATCCTGCGTGCCGACAATGTGCCGCTAAGCAGGCAATATACACAGTTCCTGATTGCCGGTCTGTTGGTTACAAAAGACAAAACCGTTAACTGGTCAGGGTTTCCCATTCCCAAAATCCCTGCAGGAAAGTATTACTCCGTACAGCTGGCAGGCAACGCCGGCGAGAATAGTCCTGACGGAAGAACCAGGAAATATAAATACATTACCCCGATGAGCACCGGTGATGATCCGCAGCTCAATAATAAATACATCATCTGGGGCACGAGCGCCTGGAGCTTTGAAGTATTTGGTTTTCATGGTGCAGGCTGGATGTACAACGTGTTGAGCCTGGTAGACAAAGACTTCGGTACCTATCGTGTAGAACCGGTATTGGCGGGTAATACAAATTTCCCCGCACCCACCTTTGCCTATTCCACCGTACAGCAGTCGAGCGATGACAATTTTTATGATCCCAGGCTCAAAACCCTGACGATACACTACAAAAACGTTATCGGCAAAGACTACACCGATGTACTGACCTTTGAAAGCGCTGATTTTACACTGGATGTGGTACGAAGCGGAGGACCTGCTCCCCAGAGCTGGGCGGAAGTAAGAAGTAAAGGATTTAACTACTGGTTGCCGCTGTAAGGCTGATGATACTGGTCCTATCTGTCCTTTGAGATATTATACCCCAAAACAAAAAGCCTTGCAACGTGATGTTGCAGGGCTTTTAAATGATCGCAAAAGGAAAGAAGTTGCCATGCCGGATGAAAGCCATTATCCGATCATGCTAATTTCCAGTTTTGCGACTGTTATCCAGTACCGTACGCGTGATAATACTTCTGCGCCCTGCAGGAGTGATCACAATGGTTTTAAGTGTGATTGTTTTCCCTCGGGGAACAGTAATCATTACAGGTTTCCGATACTCATGATCATAGTCTCCCGGTGGCCGGTTGTTCAACGTATAAAATATCCTGGCTCCCGGCACAGGTGGTTGCGCCACTTCAAACCGGAAAGTATCGGTGAGTATTGTTGTATCCGTGTAGTTAAAAACTGTTGGCACCCGGTAGTTGAGGCCTGTATTGTCAAAGCGCGACAGGTGTAATGGTAATGCTGTGCCGGCGAAACGCGGATAGTCTTTGGCCGTTTCATCTGACCATCCTGTTTCTGCCAGCGCCAGCATACGTGGCAGGAGCATATATTGCAGTTTAGAAACATCGGAGATGTTTTCCGTCCATACGCAGCCTTCCACGCCCATAATATGTTTACGTTCTTCTGCGGATAATGCCCGGTATTCCGGGTTATACTGATAAGCTTTCCACACCGGTGCATCGCCGCCATGGCTCGATGGTTCCTGGTCTGAAGTACTTTGCGCATAATCAAAATAAAGCCCGTTGCCGCCGGGAGCCAGCACAATGTTCATCCCTTTTTTTATTTGCGCTATGGCCTCTTTTTCACCAAACCGGTTCATCACGGTAATGGTATCTTTTATGTTACCTGCTGCTACTTCATCCCAGGCGATCAACTTTTTGTGTTTGGACAAAATGATCTTGTTGACCCTTGAAACAAAATAGCGCTGCAGCTCATGGGTGTCATGGATGTGATGCTCCTTCATAAAACGCTGTACGCCGGTATTCTTCTCCCAATAGCCTTTGTAACATTCATCTCCGCCAATATGAATATAAGGGTAGGGAAACAATGCAGCAACTTCTCCCAATACCTTATCGAGCCATTGATACACCCGTTCATCGGTGGGGTCAAGGGAATTATCTGTATACATTTCAAAGCCGCCGTTAGAAAACCATTTGGCGAAACTGCTGCCGGGGTTTACCTTGGTATCAGCATTCTTTGTAACGCATAACCAGGGATATGCTGCAATAGCGGCCATCGAATGTCCCGGCACATCAATTTCGGGCAGTATGTCGATATGTCTTTCCGCCGCATAGCGGATCACTTCCTTCACCTGTTCTTGTGTATAAAAGCCTCCATCAGTGGCCTGTTCACCGGGTTGCGGCGGCAGTGTATTGCCGCCAAACTCAATCCGGGGCACACGCCAGGCGCCCACTTTTGTTAACTCCGGGCAACTTTTGATTTCCAGCCGCCAGCCCTGGTCATCGGTAAGGTGCCAGTGAAAACGATTCAGCTTATAGTCAGCCATCAGGTCGAGCAGATCTTTGATTTGTTCCACTGTAAAGAAATGCCGGGAAACATCCAGCATCAGCCCGCGGTAACCAAAACGGGGCGCATCTTCTATGGTTACACAGGGAATCACCGTTGCTCCGTTGACGGGTGCAGTGAACAACTGCAACAAGGTTTGCATGCCATAAAACAGGCCCGCACCTTTGCCGCTAAGGGTAATTCCGGCAGGTGTTACCGACAGCCGGTATCCTTCACCGGGGAGCTGTTCTGCCCCACTGTTGGTGATGAACAGTTCCGGCTGCCGGCCCGATGCTTTTGCGGCACCGGGTATCACCTTGTTTTTGAATTGCCAGGTGCTGAACAAACGACCAGTGAAATATTCAACGGTACGTGTTTCCTGAACATCAGCACGTATCAGTGTACTGGAGCCGAAGACAAATTTACCGGTATCCGTTTTTACGGAACGCGGCATAGGGATAAACGCAGGTACGGCCTGTTGAGCTGTACTGTTACCAATACTCAAGCCCAGTATAGCCAGGCAGCAGGTATATCTCTTTAAATATTTCTTTAAATACATCACTGGTAATTGTCGTAAACTATTTTTACTTTATAAAAACAGGCGCCGTTTACTATCCTCGATCCCTGCCATTGGCCGCCGGATGTATAGAAATCGACTGTGCCGGAAGACCAGTTATTAAGCGAGCAACTAATGGCCGGACGCGGATTTTTATTAGCGTCAGGACGCACGAGCACAATCTGTCCGCCGGGTTGGTTCCCTATGCCTTTTACAAAAGTCAGGTTGTTGGTCGGAGAAACGGAAAATGTTTTAGCCGTTTTATTAAACACATACTCTCCCCCGTTGGTGGTTACCCATAGCAGGTTGGTATTGCCATAATACGCACTTATTTCGTGGCCCCACGCTGTAGGCAACGTCACCCGGTATTGCTTTAATTCCGTTAACTCCGGATCGGCATCCGTTCCTCCAACCGCCAGCGCCGTGAGGATGTGCGCATTGTTGGTTAAGTCCTGGCCGGTAACCCATAACCCGTTTATTACAGGGTCCCATAGCACGGCGTGAGCCGCGCCTAAAGAATACTCCGTATAGGTATTATTATCAGCTCCCTGCGAAGAAGCATATACCCTGATCCAGTTACCATCAGCAGCTGCCAGCGCAATGTTACCATTGGGCAGCAGTTCTGCCGAATGGAGGTTGCCGCTGATCACTTTTGACCATACACGCTGTCCGGATGGATAGGCAATCAAAGCAGCCATGCCGTTATCGCTGATCACTGCGTAGCTGGCGTCCTGCCAGATTTTCATTTTCCGCACTTTAAAATCGGTACCTCCGCCAAAGCTCTTGACTTCGTTTGTGCTGAAGCCCAGCGAAGTAGTAGGCGACCACCTCCACTTTTTCGCCTCCGTGGCATTCCAGTCTGTCGCCATTGGATCATAGAGCTCTACCTGTTTGGACGCATCATTGGTTAACGCCAGCTGAAACCCCGGGTACGCCTGCACTACCGGCGGGTTGACAGTGGGACCGGGAGCTGGGTTAGCTCCCGGTTTTTTGCTGCAGGCTGCCTGGGAAATAACCCAGGCGATAGCAACACCCATCAGTATTATTCTTCTCATCGTATCAATAATAATTTGGATCAAACGCTTTCGCTTTATAGATAGCCGAGCCACTTACTGTACGGGAGCCGGTAGCAGCGCCGCTGGCAGCATTATAAAAATTGACCACCGAAGTGCACCAGTCGCTGGCAGGATACAGCGGGCAACCGCTGCTGGGCCGGGTTTCTATAAGGGTATTCTGACCGGGCTGACTGCTGATAGATTTTGTAAAAGATCCGTATGCGGCACCGGGGATGGAGTCGAAAGTGCCGGTAGATATATGGAAAGTATAAACGCCTCCATTGGTGGTAAGCAATAGCTGGTCCGGGTTATTCACATCGGCAGCAAGGTCGTGACCCCAGGGACTTGGCAGGCTGTCATAACTGGTATCCAGCTCCAGCTTAGGGTTGGTAATCGTACCTCCCGATATCACAGTATTATACTTGTATTTTCTCAGCTGGTTTCCCAGCGCCCAAAGCACCTGGTGTGTGGCATCCCACAGTACGGCATGGGCAGAAGCAAAATAATACTGCGTATTTACCCCATGATTGGGCGAAGGCTGCGAGGAAGAATATATACGGATCCATCCCTGTGGCCATTTCTTACCGGCGCTGGCTACCACGCAATTACCATCAGGCAATATTTCCATTGCATGCAAACTCGTAGTATCATTAAAACCCATCACCCATAGTTTTTGCCCTTTGGTGCCTGTACCGGTATAACGCGCAATAGTGGCCAGTCTGTAGGAGGTGGCGGTAATTACCTGTGCGGTATTGGCAAACACCGTGTTATTCCGCACCTTAATATCTGTGGGCGCAGTCCAGAGAGGTATTTCACTGGTGGCATTGTACGACAGTGCCGTGGTAGGCATCCAGCTCCATTTCATGGTAGACGAATTCCAGGAAGCATCTGCCGGATCGTATACCTCAATTCTGTTTAGCACCTCGTTGGTGGTGGCTACCCAGCAACAAGTGGCCAGTTCTGTTTTGGGCCCGGTGTTTTTCGGTTGAGGATCTTTCAACGGCGGTTGCTCTGCCTGCCGGGCGCAGGAAGCCATCGATAACACCAACCCCGCAAAAACTGTCAAATTAAGACAAACAGATCCTAAGCAGGAATTACCTGCCTTCATCATAATGTTTTTCATGAAGATGAGTTTTTAGTTAGTAACCTGGATTTTGAGTTAGTTTATCATTCAGTAAAATTTCCGCATTGGGTATCGGAAACAGCAGCCGGTCCTGGGTAACATTATAGCTCCCTGGCTGAAGATAGCTGTATTGCGCCTTTTGTTTTACGCCAAAGTCGTTCATCACTTTAATGGCATTACCTGTACGCACCAGGTCAAGCCAGCGCTTATTTTCAAAAGCCAGTTCCACCCTTCTTTCTTTCAAAATAATTGTCTGCAGGCCCTCCTGGGTGGCGGTGGAAATGTTATGTGACGCATCGCCAAAGGCACGCTCTCTCACCGCATTCAGATAAGGCAATGCGGCCCCTGATTTGCCCTGTTGATTGAGGCTTTCGGCCAACAGCAGCAACACTTCAGCATAGCGGTAAACCGGCCAGTCGTCGTTTGTTTGATTACCGATCGCATGTGCATGCAGGTATTTCCTGGGAAATGGCCGGCCCACTTTACCTGCAGGCGGAATATAATCAACGGATGATTTAACTGCCGTAGCGGTGAAATCATCTGTGGCGTTAAAGCTGCCCTCCGCGATGGCGATAGAGGCATCGAGGCGCTGATCACCCGCTTCGTAGGCGCTGATCAGGTCCTGCGTAGGAGTGTTAAAGCCACCTACGGTGGTAACGTTGTTAAAGTTTACGCCGGTTACCACGGTAGTATTGACCATACGTGGTAAAAAGTTATAAACAGACGCCTCAGTGTTTGCCTGTGGCACTGCCAGGCCGGTGTTAAACTGGATCTCAAATACGGATTCGCGGCCGTTTTTGTTAGCCAGCTGGAATGCATCACCATAGCTTGGGAACAGGGAGTAGCCCATAGTGGTAACCTGTTTTAAAGCATTTTCGGCAAGGTCATATTTTTTTAGGGTAACATACACATCGCCCAGCAGTGTCAGTGCTGCGCCCTTGGTGGCGCGCCCGGTTTGCGGGAAAGCGGGTGCGTCCAGTTTGGCGGCGGCATCGGTAGCATCGGCGATGACCAGGTCGTACACCTCCTGTGCAGAAGCGCGCGGAATATAGGTTTCTTCGCGGGTAAGCGGTGCATGCTTGTAAATGGGTACCCCTCCGTAAAAACGCACCAGGTCGAAGTACACGAGGGCACGGATAAACTTCACCTGGCCCAGTATGGCATTACGGCTGGCATCAGTTAATTTGATGTCATCAATATGATCTATGATCACATTGACTGCTGATATCGCGTTAAAACCGGCATTCCATTTTGCGGGGGTCTGGTTGTTATACTTATCATCGAGGAAATCAGCGACTGCATAACGGTTTAGGGTGGCTACTGCCTGGTCTGACGATTTGTAGTCGTAGTGCGCATTATCCGAACGCATCTCCCCCATTACCCAGGCGCCTCTGTTATTATAAAGTCCGCGCAGCTGGACATAAGCGCCGTTCACTGCCAGGTCGAAATCATTCTGCGTTTTGAAGTAGCTACCTAATGTTACGTTGTTAGGATTGGTTTCGCTCAGGAATTTTTTGCATGATACCTCCGCCAGACTCAGTATCACCAATATTAAACAGGAAATCTTTTTCATTTTTACTGATTTTTAAAGGCCAAGGTTCAAGCCAAACGTAAATGTTCTTTGCAGGGGATATGCGCCCAGGTCCTGCCCCTGCTGTGTTACAAATGCCAGCCCGCCGGCGCTCGCCTCCGGGTTGCCCGGGTAGCTGGTGAAGATGTATGGATTTTGTGCAGACGCATACACTCTTAAACTTTTGATATATGGCGTCCGGAATTTCCTCAGCATGTACCCCAGTGTAATGTTGTTGATGGTGAGATGGGAGGCGTTATAAATAAACAGCGTATTGTCGGTACGATATGCGGCAGTAGTATTTGCTAAAGTACGCGCCACCTTTCCATTACCCGGATCTGTTTCAGAACGCCAGCGGCCGAGTAATTCCGGCGGACCGTTAAATACACCGTCCAGGTTGTAAGTACTTTCCTGCATACCATTTTTCAGCTTGTTGCCATAGGTTCCTGAGATAGCAATGCTCAGGTCGAAGTTGCCGTACTGAAAAGTATTGGAGAGACCGAAGATAAAGGTAGGGTTGGGATCCCCGATCACCGTTTGATCATCCGGGAACGTAATTTTACCATCGCCGTTTAAATCCTTAAACCGCACGGTGCCTGCCTGGGAGAGCGTGGTGGTACCTGTTCCATAGTATTTGGGGCCGGCATCGGCTTCTGCCTGATTCTTAAATATCCCGTCAAATACATAACCATAAAACTGCCCGATTGGCTTGCCAACAAGTGTGCGGTAGTCAGTGAATTCAGACAGCGTGGTGGTAGGCTTGTCGGCAAAGGAAATATTATTTAACCCGATACGTTTTACAAGATTCCTGTTAAAGGAAATATTAAAATCGGTGTTCCATTTGAGTTTTCCGACAAGATTCTTAGTGCTTATTATAAACTCATGGCCCCATTGGCTGATATCTCCCAGGTTATCCTGCACCGTAGTGAAACCGGACGATTGCGGAACAGGCAGCACAAATAATAATCCTGTTGTCAGTTTATTATAATAGTCGTAAGAGAAATTGACCCTGTTATCAAACAATCCCAAATCAAAGCCGGCATCAAATTGCCGGTTGCGCTCCCAGCCCAGCTTTTGGTTGCCCAAACTGCTTTGCGCTTTTCCGGGAGCGAGGTTACCTGAAAAACTGTAATTGGCATTGCTGATAGCAGCTGTTGTAGCATAGTTATCTATTTCTGCCATACCGGTTAAACCGTAGGTGGCTCTCAGTTTCAGTAAACTCAGCGCCGACATGCCTTTGACGAAGGACTCATCGCTGACAATCCAGCTGGCACCAATGGAAGGGAAAGTACCCCATTTATTCTGGTCGCCGAAACGGGAGGATCCGTCTCTTCTCAAGGTTGCCTGCAAAAAGTAACGATCCTTAAAGCTATAGTTTACACGACCCAGGAATGACGCTACTGTCCAGGCGTTAAAGCTGGAGGTGTTGGTAGTAAATCGTGTAGCCGCACTCAAATAGGTAACGCTGTTGTCCGGGAAATCGCGGCCCACCAAATCGCTGGCAAAGCCCGTGGAACGCTGTACCGTGAAACCGGCTAATACATTCAATGAATGGTCTTTACCAAATTGCTGCTGGTAATTAAGTGTGTTTTCATTCAGCCACGAATAATCATTATTAACGACCGATTCACCCATAGCTGTATTATTCCCTGGTGGCGGATTTTCTATCGGCAACGCGTTAAAGCCGCCTATGGAAGTGGAAGGAATAAACCTGTTGCGGGTCATGTTCCCCACGTCCGTATTACCCGATGTGCGGAAGGTCAGATGATCAGTCAGTTTTATTTCTGCAAACACGTTCGCCAATACACGTAACCGGTTAGCGTCATCTTTCACTTCGAGCAGCTGACGCAGCGGGTTGGCCCATACAAACTGGTTGGTAAACCCTGAAATGCCAAGGGCCAGTGAGCCATCCGGATTGTAGGGAGAGCCCATGGTAGGCATCATGGATGCGGAGGCAAAAATGGCACGTTGCCCGTCCACATTGAAGCCAACGCCTTGCCTGTTGTTATGCTCCAGTTGCAGAGATGGCGCCACGCCAACACCTACCTTTACGCGTTTGCCAATGTTGAAATCGCCATTTACACGTAAAGAAAAACGTTTGTAACCGGTATTTTTCAGGATACCCTGCTGATTAAAATAGCCGCCCACGATACTATAAGCAGCCTTATCGTTTCCTGCATTGATAGACAGGCTATAATTCTGTACGGGCGCATTCCGGGTCAACACGCTGAACCAGTCTGTTCCTTCGCCATATTGTTCGGGATTTTGATACACAGCAGGTATGCCGCCGGTATAGCCTTCGTATTTGATCTTATCTTCATAGAACCCTTTCATGTAAGTAGCTAACTGGGTGGCGTTCATCACCGGTGGTATCAGTTCACGCATCAGTGAAGCAGTTCCGTAATAGGAATTGAAATTTATTTGTGTAGCGCCGGATTTCCCTCTTTTGGTAGTGATAATGATCACTCCATTAGCTGCGCGTGAACCATATAAAGCGGTAGAGGAAGCATCTTTCAAAACGGTAAACGACTCAATTTCGTCCGGGTTAATGTTGTTGATATTATCGGGGTTTCCCAGTATAGGCTGTCCATCCACTACCACCAGCGGTCGCACGTTGGAGGTAAAGGAAGCCGCGCCACGTATACGCACATCCATTCCCTGTCCGGGCCTGCCTGTTGTTTGCGCCACCTGGACTCCCGGCAGCTTACCCTGTAGCCTTTCTGCAAAAGTTCCGGTAGGCTGATCTTTAATATCAATAGCAGACAGCTTTGCCACCGAGCCCACAATTTCACGGGAGCTTTGTTTACCATAAGCTACCACCACTTCGGTGAGCTGCGAGGAGGTTTGTTCGAGCTGCACGTTGAAAGTGGTTTGACCATTGATAGCCACTTCTTTCGGCGTATAACCCAGGTATCTGAATATCAGCACCCCGCCGGCATCGGGCACGTTCAGCGTAAAGCTGCCATCCGTTTGTGTGGCCGTTCCGATCTGGGAATCTTTAAGCCGCACCGCCACCCCGGGCAATGGGTTCCCATCGGTATCGGTAACACGTCCTTTAATGGGTATGGTCGCCACTGTTGGCGCGGGCATACGGGTTATCACAATGGTATGCTGGCGGATCGTATAAGTAAAAGGCTGATTGGAAAAGCTTTTCTTCAGTACTTCTTCTACCGTTGCATCAGTTACCTGTATTGCTACGGGCTGGGCATTCTTTAAAATATCCACGTCCCACAACACGTTGTAACCTGTTTGTTTACGGATCTGGCGGAATACTTCCTGGAGCGTGATTTGTTTAGCTGATAACGTCACCTTCTGGGCATAGCCGGCGGCGCTGACTTCCATTAACGCTGCGATCATTAAAACAAAGGTCAGTTTCATCCTCAACAGGAGTTTTTTGTACGTACTGCCGGCTCTTACAGGGCACACGTCAGGTATGTAAAATTTCATTACATTTGGATGTTTGAGTTTAATAAGATAACTGTGACTACAAAGGCTTAAGAAATTTGTCTTTTGCAGGATAAGCTCAAACGCTCCGGGGGCGCTGGAACGCTCCCGGTTTTTTATTGCTTACTGCTTTGCAGATTTTATGGCATAACTGTGATCCTCCTTCCGTTTATTTTAAAGTGAACAGTACCGGTTAATTCCAGCATATTTAGTACATCAGCAACATCTTTTGAGCGCGACAAACTACCGCCAATGGCTTTTCCTGAAACATTGCCCTGGTAAGTGATTTCCACATCATACCAGCGACTGATCTGTTTCATGATGCTTTCAATTTTTTCATTATCAAATAAGAAGTAGCCGTTTTTCCATGCAGTAGCTGCTTCCGTGTCCCCGTTTTTTATATTGATCCGGCCTTTGTTTAATATGGCTTCGTTGCCGGGAACCAGCAATGCATTTGCCTGGCCATAGCCTACTTTTACGGCGCCTTCCAGGAGTGTAACAACCTGTTGTTGTTCGTCGGGATAAGCGTTGATATTAAAATGTGTTCCCAATACCTTTACCGACAAAGGGGTCCCGGCTGCTGAATTTACTGTTACATAAAATGGCTTTGCTTCGTTTTTTGCCACTTCGAAATATGCTTCGCCGGTAAGGGTTACCCTCCTTTCATTTTCCGGGAAAGAGGTGGGATAACGCAATGATGAACCTGCGTTGAGCCATACATTGGTGCCGTCCTGCAAAGTAACCCGATATTGGCCGCCATAAGGCGTATGCAAGGTATTATATACTACGTTGGTGGTTGGGTTGGCGTTTTCATTATTATACAACAGGCTTCCGCTGTCTGTTTTATTTACCAGCGCATTCCCCTGCCGGGATATGATCCCGTTTTGGGCATCTTCCAACACCACCTCATCACCGTTATCTAATTTCAATATCGCTTTGTTGCTACCAGGCACAATGGCTTTGGGTGCCTGGGCAATACTGTGCGGCTGCGTTTGCCGATGTAATAGCGGATAGTAAAAATAGGCAGCAAGCCCCAGTATCAACAGTACAGATGCTGCGGCCGGCAGGTAGTACCAGCGGCGTTTCACAGCAACGCGCCCGGTGGCCGGCAACTTCATCTGCTGCTGCAGTTGCATGAGCATGCGCAACCGGACCTGTTCTTCTTCCTCCTCATTTTCCGACAACCATTCAACATCGGTCTGGTTGTAATCCCGGTACCAGGCCATCAACTGTTCCTCTTCCTGTTGCGTAATGGTACCATCCAGGTATTTTTCAATCAGGTGATATTTATTGTCTTTCAACGTACAGATTTTATGGTTACAGACACAGGCACCCTAAGTATATCCTTATCCCTTAGTCAGCGAATAATTTTTTTCAGAAATTTTATTGCATCAGTATTTTAATCAGGATGATAACCCACAAGCAGGGGCGATTCAATTTTAGCTTTAATGTTTTCAATGCTTTGGTAAGATGCGCTTCTGCAGTTTTCTCCGCGATACCTATTTTTCGTGCCACCTCCGGTATGGTTAAACCCTCTACCCTGCTCAATTTGAACACCAGGCGGCATTGTCCCGGCAGGGTTTCCACGATGCCATTAATTTGTTGCTGGAGAAACCGGGTATAAATCTTTTCTTCATCCCAGGCCGATATCGCCGGACCGGCTGTTTGTTCAATGATCTGCGTTCTTCGTTTCTGCCGCAGGTACTGTTTAAAAACGGATAGCCTTACGGCCGCAGCGAGGTAAGCATTCACGTTGTCGATGTAAAGCGCCTTCCGCCTGTTCCACAAACCAATAAATACCTCCTGCACAATTTCTTCGGCGATTGTTTTGTCCTTACAATGATGATAAGCAACGGCCAGTAATTTTTTCCAGTAACGGTCATAGATTTCGGCAAAAGCGTGGCTATTGTCCCCGCGCAGGGACATCATTAAATCAGCATCCGATTGTTGCTGATACCATTTCATACTACAGGTAAGTTGTTATTATCTGCGTTGTTTGCAGACGTACACAGACCTTTTCCTACAAGGTCAAATACATTACTCCTCATAACTGGATATTATGGCCACGTACATATGTACCATAAGGGCTGCTCTCACCCTTAGTGGGCCGGGCATTTTTTTTGAAGAAATATCAGGGAATCAGTAGCCGGAGGAATAGCCACATCCACAACCAGAAATAGGGGCGATTCAATTTCAGTTTCAATACTTTCAATGCTTTGGTAAGATGGGCTTCCGCTGTTTTTTCCGCGATACCCATTTTTTGGGCTACTTCGGGTATGCTGAGTCCTTCCATGCGGCTTAGTTTAAACACGAGGCGACATTTCTCCGGTAAAACTTCCACGATACCGTTTATATGTTGCTGCATAAACCGGGCATAGATCTTCTCTTCATCCCAGGTATTTATTGCCGGACCGGCTGCCTGATCTTTTATCTGATCTCTCCGTTTTTGCCGCGCATATTGTTTAAAAACCGAGAGTCGCACGGCGGTAGCCAGGTAAGCGCTTACATTATCTATATAAAGCTCGCTACGCCGGTTCCAGAGACCGATAAATACTTCCTGCACCATTTCTTCGGCAATCACTTTATCCCGGCAATGGTGATAGGCAATGGCCAGCAATTTTTTCCAGTAGCGGTTATAGATTTCAGCAAAAGCAAGGGCATCGTCCTCACGCAGGAACGCAATTAAGTATGCATCAGATTCTTGCTGGTACCGATTCATGTGATTGAGAGTGGTGCACAAGAATAAAAAATTAAATCGAGCTTTTGTGTGAATAAATGAAAAGATAATACTGGGGAAACATGGCGATTGTCGCCACACTACTCCCTTTCGTAAAAAATATAATCTGTTGCCAAAGGCTCCAGACCATTTTGTTTGAATTCAGTGGCAATTTGCGCCCGGTGGTAAGTGGAATGATTGATGATATGAAATAATATCTCCCCGATCTTTTTGCTAAAGGGCTTCCCTTTAATTTTTGGATGGTTTATCATCTTCTCCAGGTCAAGTGTATCGATTATAAGTAATGTGTCTTCATAGTTTGCTTTATCAATATGCTTAAAATCCTGCATAGCATGAAGGTCCCAAATCCCGACGGCAGGCGCTCCTGGCTCAATCCGTTTATTCCAGATCTGGTGTGCGTTCAGGATATGGCTATAAAGCTTCAGCGCTTTTTCGGATGTTTTGTCCGGGTTGGCATTCATGGCCTCTGCCAGTTTTTGATTACAATGGTAGTTGTATTCAAATAACGCTTTAAAGAATGTTTTCATGGGTCGTTTTTATGCCTTCGGCAGTAATTGTTCTCAAAATAACAAAATCCCTGCCCGGATGGCATTTCATCGGTGTTCATTATTTTTTTATAGAAACATTTATATGTTTCTATGTTTTTCCCCTTACCTTTACATCCGATTAAATCAGTTTCCGGATATGGACAACAAAAAATTCGAGAAAATATCCCGTGCATTGAGCGATGCCAGCAGGATTACCATCCTGCAGCATTTTAAGAAAAAGCAGGGATGTTTGTATTGTGCAGAGATAACCGACCTCCTGGAGCTTACCCAACCCTCTGTTTCCCACCACCTGAAACAGTTGGTAGATGCTGATTTGCTGATACCTGAAAAAGAAGGAAGAAACCTGAAGTACATTTTAAACCAGAAAGTACTGGGCGATTACATCGACCGCCTTATTGCCTTAAAAGCATAATTTTTTGAACGTTGATAATTTGTGCCCGTCTTCCTTAATATATAGAAACATTCAAATATTCAAATCCGTAAATTAATGAAAAAGTCGATCTACGCAATGGCTCTGGGGGCCTTCGGAATTATTACCACCGAATTCGGCGTAATAGGTGTACTGCCTAATCTTGCCAAGGTATTTGATGTTTCCCTGGAAACGGCGGGGTGGCTGTTAAGTGCATTTGCGCTAACGGTCGCCGTATCTTCCCCATTTATAACCGCCCTGACCACCAATATCAACCGTAAGCTGCTGATGTCTTCCGTACTGGCGGTATTTGTGGTATCCAACCTCCTTTCTGCCTTCTCTCCCAACTTTACAGTATTGATGATTGCCCGTATACTGCCGGCATTTTTACACCCGCTGTTCTGGAATATTTCATTGGCGGCGGCGTTCAAGGAATCGGGCAGTAAGGCTGTATCTATCGTAATGTCGGGGGTTAGCATCGCCACGGTGATGGGTGTACCGATCACTACCTATGCGGCTGAATTTTTCAACAACTGGCAGGCCTCTTTTTTCCTCGCAAGTTTTGTTAGTTTGATCGCCTTTATAGGTTTGGTGCTTTTTGTACCGTCCATGCCCTCGCCCAGGAAAGCAGCAGGTGAAAGCAAATTGTACGTGTTAAAAAATCCGCAGCTATGGCTGAATCTCGTTTCTACTATCCTGATGCTGGCGGGTATGTTTTCAAGTTACGGTTACCTGGCCGCCTACCTGGAGAAGATCACGCATATGAACGGCACCCAGGTAAGCCTGATGCTGCTGTTGTTTGGCGGCGCGGGCGTATTGGGTAACTGGATTACCGGTATTGCTTTAAGCAGGAACGTAATGCTTACTACAAGAGTATTTTTCAGTCTGCTTATTGCAGTTCAGGTACTCGCCTATTTCTTTGGCGGTATTTTTATTCCAATGGTCATCATTCTTACCTTCTGGGGCGCCATTCATACCGGCGGGTTCATCATAGGCAATATCCGCTCCACACGCTCCGTACCGCATAGTGCCCTGGAGTTTGTGAACAGCCTGCTTACCTCCTGCTATAACATCGGCATATCGTTGGGCACCATGCTGGGTGGCTTTATTATAGCCCGTTACGGTGTTCATCATGTTATCTGGATGAGTGCTGCATTGCTGGCGGTAAACCTGGGTCTGAGCTTTGTTAATTTTGGAAAACAACACGCGGTAGCGGTTCCTGAAGCAGCAGAAGAAGAGCTGGCAGTTCCCCTCATGCACGCATAAAGCAGCCGGGAGAATGCTCTTCCGTTAATACAACGCCGGATTTGACATAACAGCCAGCTGTCCGCGTATCAGTGCATCATCGGCATCGATCACCGCCGCTACCGGAATGTTCAACACCTGGCAGGCAATCGTGTAAAGCGGGGTATGCAGCGGTCCCGACACCAGGTACACCCGTACATTGACCGGTATGGCCTTCAGCTCCGTTCCTATGAGCAAACCACTTAAATAAAAACGGTTATGAGCAGGATCTATTTTTCTAAGTAACTGGTTAGTACGTACCATAAAGGCTGTATGCAGCAGGTTTCCCGATTGTGCTGCATACAGTCCTTTTGTAAAGCAGGCAAGGGAAGCCGGATCGTGCAATGCACCCTCATTGTTTATGGACGCAGCCAGGACGCTGTTGGAAGATAACAGGTCAAAAAATTCACCCGTCAGGAAAGTCTGGAAACGAACTACCTGGTGGTTGCTTACGATGATATGTTTGGGATGAGTACCCGGCATCAGCAAACATTGTTCGCCGGGCATGTCCGGCAGCCACGCTGCGCAGCCCACTGCCTTCGTTTCCTCGCCGCGCATCACATCGTCGTCACTGCAGGCGCCGGAGATAATAGTAAAACGGGAAAAGGTATGTATGGCCAGGTCTGTTCCACTCAATCGGAATGGTAATTCCCTGTAAGGCAGTTCTATCATACCTATGCTGGAAGATGCCATACCTGACAGCACTACAGGAACTTCCTGCAAAGGCATGCCTGTTTTTTCTTCCAATGCAGCTATCTGCCGGTTAATGAAGTCAGCAAAAAATCCTTCCCGGGGTGCCGGTGTTTGTTGCCATTGCCGATAGGTGCGGGCAATACCGGTGTCTGATCTTTCATCCGCTATGATTGTTCCGCTTCCGGCTTCCACCAGCCGCAGCCGGAAGGAGCTGGTGCCCCAGTCGCAGCTTAGGAAATGCGTCCTCTTTAATTTGTTATTCATCATCTTCATTTTTTATCCGCTCTACATTTCCCACCAGGAAAATATATGAGCAGGCGCCCAACAATCCCAATACTGCCACAAACACCAGTGCAGGAGCAAAACTGCCCCCACTGGCCAGGAAACCTATTGCAACCGGTACTACAATACCCGCCAGCTGACCAATAAAATTAAACACCCCACCGGTAAGATTAATGAGATGTTTAGGCGGCAGCGTTGACACAAATATCCAGGTGATGGAAGCAAAGCCAACCCCGAAAAAAGAAAGCGACATAAAAAAAATAATGAGCGCCGGCGTATGCACATAGTTAGCACCCAATATAAAAGCGGATACCAGCAAGCCAATAATGATAGGCTGCTTGCGCGCTTTTGCAGGAGATACGCCTTTTTTTACCAGGTAATCAGATAAAAAACCGGAACACAAAATGCCTGTAAACGCCGCGAGATAAGGCACGGAAGCCCAATACCCTGATTTTATGAAATCGAGGTGGCGATAGTCGACCAGGTATTTTGGAAACCAGGTAAGAAAAAACCAGAGCGTAGCATTTACCGCAAACTGTCCGATATAAATGCCCCAGAGCTTGCGATAAGAAAGCACTGCTTTCAGGTCGGCCCAGCGAAAGGCGGCTTTCTTTTCCACCTGTTGCTTGTCCAGCAAGCCGCCACCGTTTTCTATATGCAGCAGCTCCGCTGTATTGACCGCTTTATGCTCCAGTGGATCCCTGTAAAACAGGTACCATACAATGCCCCATATAATGCCAATCAGACCGGTTACCACAAACAGTCCTTTCCATCCTGCTTCCAGCTGGATCTTTGACAGCACCGGCATCAGGAAAGCCAGCCCCAGGAACTGGCCGGAGGTATATACCGCGATAGCGGAAGCCCGCTCATTGTCCGGGAACCAATTGCCCACTACCCGGTTGTTGATAGGAAAGGCGGGCGCTTCAAACACACCGGTTGCCATACGCAAACCAAAAAGAGAAGTAAAGCCTTTTGCAAATCCCTGCATCACGGTGATAAACGACCAGGCAATAAGACTGAAGGTATACATGATGCGCGGACTGAAACGGTTCACCAATATTCCACCCGGTACCTGGAAGGCCAGGTAGGTCCAGCTGAAGGCAGAAAAGATCAATCCAAGTTGCACCGGGCTGAATTTAAATTCTTTATCTATTTCAGACGCGGCTACTGCCAGGTTGCTCCTGTCCATGTAGTTGATCACTACATTCACAAATACCAGGAACAATATCCGGTAACGTATTTTTGTTGGTTGTACTACGCGCATGTTTCAGTTGCAAAGTTGTGTTTACCATTCTGCCACACTGCCATCTGTATGCCGCCATACCGGGTTATGCCAGTTATGTCCTTCCCCGGCCATTTTTCTTACATGCGCTTCGTTGATTTCTATGCCCAGCCCCGGTTTGGAAGGAATATCAACATAACCATCCTTGTACTGGAACACAGTTTTGTCCGTGAGATAGTCCAACAGATCACTGCCCTGGTTATAGTGGATGCCCAAACTTTGCTCCTGTATAAACGCGTTGTGGCAGGTAGCATCCACCTGCAAACAGGCCGCGAGCGCAATGGGCCCCAGCGGGCAATGCAGTGCTGCCGCCACATCGAACGCCTCGGCCATAGAAAGAATCTTTTTGCATTCGGTGATACCACCCGCATGGGACACATCGGGCTGAATGATATCAGCGTAGCCATCTTTCAACAATGTTTTAAACTGCCATTTGGAAAACATACGTTCGCCGGTGGCAATAGGAATAGCTACATGCTGTGCTATTTCGCGCAGGTCTTCATTATTTTCCGGCAGTACCGGTTCCTCAATAAACATTGGACGGAAGGGTTCCAGCTCTTTGGCCAGTATTTTAGCCATGGGCTTGTGTACCCGGCCATGAAAATCTATACCGATACCTATTCCCGGGCCAACCGCTTCCCTTACGGCGGCAATACGTTGAATGGCGGCATCTATTTTTTCATAGCTGTCTACATATTGCAGTTCTTCCGTAGCGTTCATCTTTACTGCCAGAAACCCCTGCTCCTTCATTTTACGGGCGGCGGTGCCTACTTCAGAAGGGCGATCGCCGCCAATCCAGGAATAGACTTTAATATTATCCCTTGCTTTGCCTCCCATTAACTGGTAAACAGGCGCGTTGTGATATTTTCCTTTGATATCCCACAGCGCCTGGTCGATACCGGCAATCGCGCTCATGAGAATGGGGCCGCCGCGATAGAAGCCGGCCCTGTACATCATGTTCCAGTGATCTTCGATATGCATGGGATCTTTTCCCAACAGGAATTCCATGAGCTCGTCCACCGCAGCTTTTACAGTAGCCGCTTTACCTTCAATGACAGGCTCTCCCCAGCCAATAATACCTTCGTCCGTTTCTATTTTCAGGAACAGCCAACGGGGCGGAACCTGGAACAGTTCGTAGCTTTTTATTTTCATAACATGATTTTTAGGATTGAATAGCGCGGATAAATTGCTGCGATTTTTGGGTGAGCTGTTGCAGGTATTCCGGCGTAAGCGCGGCTTTGGCATTTACCAGCGCACTGCCAATACCAAAGCCGGCAGCTCCGGCCTTCTGGAAATCGCTGATATTTTCCGGCGTAATACCACCGGTGGGCAGCAGGTGTATTTTGGGCAGCGGCGCTAAAATATCCTTGATATAGGCGGCAGAAGTAGCCGGGAATACCTTTATCATATCGGCTCCCTGCTTATAGGCAGCAAAAATTTCTGTAGCAGTGTATGCGCCCGGTATACTCACCATACCCAGGTCCCGGGCTGTTTTGATCACTTCCGGTTCCAGTATGGGGGAAAGTATGAAACGCGCTCCCGCTGCGGCCGCGGCCCTGGCCGTATTGGCATCCAGCACGGTGCCGGCACCTATTATCATTTTATCGCCCATCCTGGCAGCCACCTCTTTGATAACTGCCAATGGCTCTTCCGAGTTCATAGTTACCTCCAACAACCGGATACCGCCTGCGTACATGGCTTCTGCAATCGGTAATACATCCGCCGGTGGTACGCCCCGGACAATGGCAATGATTTTATGTGTTAATATCTGAGAAAGTGTAGACATGGAATTTCTATCTGTGATTGATGGAAAGAAAGATAGAAATAAATAAGTGTATTTTCAACATTTCTCATTCGCAACGCCGCTGTTAATTAATCACGCCTTCAGTGCCGGCGCCAGTATCCGCTGTATAGTAGCCGTTTTCAGCTCTTTGCCAATAAACACCAGCGTCGACTTTGGCACTTCTTCCCCCCAGTCACCCGCGGGCAATATACTCAGGTACTTCCCGGTAGATTGCACCAGCAACCTGTCGTTGCTGCCCGTTACCCTGATATATCCTTTAATACGGTATAACTGATCTGGATAGGCATTACAGTGAAAATCCAGCACAAACATCAGCATATTCAGATCAAAGGCGGCCGGTGATTCAAACAAAACTGTATTCACTTTATGGGGCGATTTTACAGGCGGAATAGTAATACCCGGTACCAGCGGCTTTTCCGGGAACTGCCATGTATTAAAGGCTACCGTTCCGTTTTCTGAAGTAGTGAGGTAAGCCAATGGATTCATTTGTTCCAGCTGCTGCGACAAAAAGATCAGCTGCGGCACTGCCAGGTGTTTTATTTTGTTGATAATAATCACATCAGCACAGGCAATCTGTTTGCCCGTTTCCGGTACCTGCTGCAGGCGCTCAAATACATTTTCCGCATCAGCTATACAGATGGTGCTCGCCAGGCTATAGTGCCGTTTCACATCCGGAATATGAAACATACCGATAATATTGCCCACATCGGCAATGCCGGTGGTTTCAATAAAAACGTGATCCGGGCGTGTTTCCAGTCGAAGTATACTCCCCAGTACTTCCATCAGGTCATTGTCGAGCGAACAACAGATACAGCCACTGGTTAACTCGTAGAGATGATCTATTTTTTCCGCGATCAAACCGGCATCGATATTCACTTTTCCAAACTCATTCTCGATAACAATGTTCCGGTAATTTTTCAGCTGCGACAACAAACTATTAAGGATGGTTGTTTTTCCCGCTCCCAGGAAGCCGGTTAGAATATATACTTTTATCGGTTTAATTTCTTTCATCATATCTCTTATAAAAATTTAAAAAATAAATGCCCAGCGCTATCAGCGGTATGCTCAGCAGCTGCCCCATATTCAGCAGGTATCCTCTCTCAAACGCTACCTGGTTCTCTTTTATAAATTCTATGATAAACCGCGCACTGAATACGGCGATTAACAGGCAGCCAAACAGGCGGCCCGGCTTCACAAAGGGCGTTCGCTTTTTATAGTGGTAAAACAGCCAGCAGAAGATGAGCGCGTAAGATAGCGCTTCGTACAGCTGCGCCGGATGGCGGGGTTGTGCATCTACCCGCGTAAACACCACGGCCCAGGGCAGCATAGCCGGTATGCCGATGATCTCTGAGTTAAAAAAATTGCCCACGCGGATAAAACATCCTGCCAGCGGCACTACAATGGCCAGCCGGTCCAGCAGCGAGATAAAAGGCGTCCGGTAACGGAAACTGAACAACAGGGCCGCGAGTAAAATGCCGATAGCGGCGCCATGACTGGCCAGTCCCTGGTAACCCGTAAATTCAACATGTCCTTCCGTAAAAGTAAAAGGCAGGAATATCTCCCAAAGATGATATTTGTAGTATGCAAAATCATAAAAGAAACAATGCCCCAGCCTGGCTCCCAGCAGCGTGCCCGTAATGATATATATCAACAGCCGGTCCAGCGTTTCACGGGAGCGGTGCTCTTCGCGGAACACATACCGCAATAGCAGGTAGGCACCGGTAAAGGCCAGCATGAAACCAATGCTGTAATACCTTAACGCAAAACCGCCGATATGGAAAATTTCCGGGGCAATACCCCATTTTATAAATAATATCATTTTGTTGGCAGGCTTAAAAATGCAACAATGTTGCACAAATGCAAACATACCTAAAAAAATAATGCGCTCCGTACTGCATTTATAAATAACTGTTTCATCAAATTCCAACATGAAATTCTACCTTTGCCGACATGTCGTTGTTTATTACATCATTGAATTCGGGAAGTAACGGGAACTGTTATTACATTGGTAACGACAGTGAGGCAGTATTAGTGGATGCGGGTATCTCCTGCAGGGAAACGGAAAAAAGAATGGCCCGCCTGGGTCTTACAATGACGAAAGTAAAAGCAATATTTATTTCGCACGAACATATTGATCATATACGGGGGGTAACGGTGCTGGCAAAAAAATACCGGCTGCCGGTATATATTACCCGGGCAACCCTTACACATGGAGGGCTTACCCTGGAAGAGCAACTGGTCATGTCATTCAATCCCTACGAACCGGTACAGGTAGGCGACCTTTCCATTACGGCATTCCCCAAGCATCACGATGCTTCGGAGCCTCACAGCTTTATTGTAACCGGTAACACTGTTACGATCGGCATATTTACCGACATCGGAGCGCCCTGCGAACATGTGATCCATCATTTTAAACAATGCCATGCCGCTTTCCTGGAGGCCAACTACGATGAACAAATGCTCGACAAAGGCAGGTACCCTTACTACCTGAAGAATCGTATCCGCGGCGGAAAAGGTCACTTATCCAATACGCAGGCGCTGGAAATATTCAATACCTGGCGTCCACCGTTTATGAGCCTGTTGCTGCTGGCCCACCTGTCAAGGGATAACAACAACCCAACCCTGGTGCAGGAACTTTTCGACCAGCATGCCAACGGGGTTCAAATCGTGGTAGCCTCCCGTTTCGGGGAAACACCCGTATATCGTATCATTCCTACAAACTCTGCGGATACCACTGCAACAATGCCGTTATCAAGAGCCATAGCGGAAGTCCCACCAGGAAAACTATTTTGATGACGCTGCGCCTTTTTCCAAAGAACAGTCCGCCTAACAGGTACAGGTAAAAAATCAGCAACGGCACAACCACCGGGCTGAGCATAAACGCGCCAAACAACAGCGTGTCCAGCTGTTCCCAATTATGAATAGGATCCCAGCGCCGCATCCATATGGAAGGCCACAGGTGATGTTCCGCCACATAATGATTAAACGCTTCTACACTATAAAATTTTTCTACAGTACACGTGGTTTCATTGGCCACTAAGTATACGCCACTATCCTGCTCCCCGATAATATAATCATGATAGAAATACCAGCTGTGAAAGTAGATACTGTCTGTTGGCAGATCCGGGCATTTTGGCCACTTCACATAGGCCCGGTAATAGCTGGTGCCGTCATATTCCATCACATTCCCGCCCGGCGTGGGTTTCTCCCAGGCGGAAAGCCCGCTCGCATAAGCAGCCTGTAACAGGAAACAACTGGCGGCCAGCAATAAAAAACGCATATTTGTACTGGTTTAAATAACAAAGCGGGAAAATAAACAAATCCATTGGCATGTTTTATGGCACGTACCTGATACACAAAAAAACTTCACCATGGAAACTATAACAACAGCAGCTACCAACGAGGTCCTCAACGACCTGATCTCCATCAACAACGATCGTATTGAAGGCTATGAAAAAGCCCTGAAAGAAACAACAGCCGGCGATGCCGACCTGAAAGCACTTTTCACCGACATGATCGCAGAAAGCCATCAGCTCCGGAATATCCTGGGCAACGAAGTACAGGCTACCGGCGGTACTATGGCAACCAGCACTACCACCGGCGGCAAAATTTACCGGGCATGGATGAACGTTAAAGCCGTATTTACAGGCCATGACCGCCATACCGTTCTCTCCAACTGTGAAGCCGGTGAAGACGCCGCGCAACGCGCCTATAAAGATGCACTCGATCATGAAAACCTCCCCGCCTACATCCGCGAACTCTTAACCCAGCAAAAAGCAGAACTAAAACGCTCACATGATAAAGTGAAGAAGTTGCGGGATGCAACGAAATGAGCGAGTGGGAGCGCCTTCGGCGCTTGTCTTTGAACAGGATTAGTGTGATTATGATGATTGTCCTGATTTTATTTCTTTTTTTGACAGATGATTACTTTCTCGTGTACCATCAGGCAACAAGATAAAGGCATAAATTAGAAAAAGCTAAAATCAGGACAATCATCATAATCACACTAATCCTGTTCAAAGACAAGCGCCGAAGGCGCTCCCCTCCGCTTTTTCTGCTTATATTAGCTCCAAATCACCAGCATGAACCATGAAATATACCAGCGCCTCATGAAAAAGTACCCGGTAGTTACGGAGGCGGAATGGCAGTTACTGGACGCTATTGCCACCGTAAAGCATATCAAAAAAGGCGACTCATTTTTACGCTATGGTAAAGTAGCGCGTTATGCTGCTTTTGTGATTTCCGGCATGTTCAAATTTTCTATCCTCGATGAAGAAGGCAATGAAAAGATCGTAAAGTTCAGCTTCACCGATGATTTCCTGGCCAACTGCGAAAGCTATAATAAAAAAGCGCCTTCCGCTGTGAGCATTACCGCGGTAGAAGATGCCGTTGTATTGAGAATAAATATCAAAAAACTGCAACCACTATACGACCTGCACATGAACCTGTTGCACGTAAACCTGCAGTTATACCAGGAATTGCTGGAACAACAATCTGAACACCAATATATCCTTTCTTTAAAAAGCCCTTTGCAACGTTATAAATTCCTGCTGGAACGCCGGCCTGCCATCATCCAGAAAATATCACTGACCAATATTGCCCGCTACCTGTATACCAGCCGCGAAGCTTTGAGCAGAGCGCGTTTGTACCTGCTCGATCAAACCCGTAACTTTTGTGACTGAGATCACGGTTTCACTATTTACCGCGTTATAGCTTTGTATCAAAAAATACTATGAAACAAAGCATGATCCTATTGCACGGTCTCTTCGGCGGGTTAAGTAACTGGGAAGGGGTAACTACACATTTTGCATCAAGCTTCGACATACACATTCCGCCGCTGCCTATTTATGATCAGCATAGCGACGATAACCTGGAATACCTCGTAAAATTTCTTGAAAATTATATCACCTCAGCGCAACTGGAAAATGTGATCCTCGTAGGTAATTCACTGGGCGGCCATATCGCCATTCTCTATACGCACCGGCACCCGGAAAAGGTATCCCGACTTATTCTCACCGGCAGTTCAGGTTTATATGAAAACACCGGTATGGGCAGTTATCCCAAACGCGGCAACTACGCCTATATCCGGGAACGGGTAGCCTATACTTTTTATGATCCGGCTGTTGCTACCGATACATTGGTAGATGAAGTATTTTCCACGACAACCAATGCCCGCAAATGCTTTAGCATTGTGAAGATGGCTAAATCCGCCCAGCGTAATTATGTGGCTGACATCCTCCCGCATATTCCCACACCGGTATTATTAGTTTGGGGAGAAGAGGATAAAATTACTCCGCCGGACGTGGCCCTGGAATTCAAACACCATCTGCCGCAGGCAGTACTGATCATGCTTTCCAGGTGCGGTCATGCTCCTATGATGGAACGGCCGGCGGAGTTCAATGCTGCAGTAGCCTCATTTCTCACAGCTGTTTAACGGCTGCGTAAGATCAGCTTGCGATAACCTATCCAGCCCAGTACAAACGCCAGCAGGAAAGGCCAGATCTGCACAAAAAAGAGGAAGATATTACGGAGCACTTCCGCACCACTGCGTAAAGCCGTTACCAGCTCTGTTCCAAACCCTGCGCGGCTTAACCGTGCGGGGTTCAGGATTATTTTTATATCTGCCACCTGCGGCTGAAATAATTGCACGGTAACCGTTGAGTAAGCCACATCATCGAGAAGCGCCAGGTTGTTGAGCCGCCGGTCTATCACCGTTTCTTCCTTATCATCTTTATACTGTACTACATCCAGTGTGGTGCCATTTTTCGCGGGAACTACTTTTTCTGCTGCCGCCTTTTCGGCTTTGACAGCCTTCTGTTCATCGTGTTCATTCTTCAGCGCATTGGCCAGGTATTTCAGGGTCATGTCCTGGTCTTTGATTACGCGATGTTCTATGAGCTCCGACATACCGGTAAGCGACTGGTCTACCGAATCGAGATACGCCACAGGTACTCTCAGCGTAAGATTGGCCGTAGGCGTATATAACTGGATTGTTTTAACAGAGTCTGATGTGTAAGGCAGATCAAATTGCCGTACCGACTCATTTTGCAGGGTGCTTTCCACTACAATACCACCTACGCCGGTAACCAGGTGTTCCAGTTTGGAAGTGGCTGTAAATACACTGGGGACACGGCATCGCATATCTGCCGACTTCACCCTTTTCCGCGATGCGGAATTGAGGTCGCCGCTGATATCATTTGCGAAGCTGGTGGAGTCAGCAGTGGCTGCATATTCTTTCATACTGGCATTGTTGCTGCTACAGGCACAGATGCCTAAAATGGGGACCATTAAATAATAAAGTGAAGGGCGCATAACAGGAGAATTTAAGCTTTATACGCCGGGGTCGCAAAAGGTAACCTTTACAATTTGTTAAAATCGATCCTTCCTTATCACAAGATAAAAGGGGCTATTGTCCAAAATAGCGTTGCAGGTAAATAGGCTTCAGAAAGTAGTAATTATTCAGGGGTTTGTTATCAAACAGATCACCGTCGTCAAAATAAAATCCATTGGTAAATTCAGTTTTTGAATTGAGCTGAATTTTCCCGGTATTATGTTCCACTATAAAATACACCGGGATGATCACATAATACTTACCGCTTTTCCCGGTAAATTTATTCCAGCGGATATCCAGTTCCTGCAACCTGAAAAAGCGGGGTTTGAGGTTTCCGGCCATGTTGGTGGAACAATCCATTTTTGTTATTTCACCGTGATCTATTTCTACTTTCAGGGAAAACGCAAGACTTGTACTGCTTCCTTTCATGGGAACCAGCGCAGTATCCATAAACCGGCTTAACAGCTGATAGGTATTGTTGAAGGATGTGGGTTGCTGAGCCTGTGCATGTACACCGGAAAAAATAATGCCCAAGCTGACGACAATGATATTGAAACAGTGAATTCTCATGGTACCTGTTTTCATATACATGAAATAACGTTAACGCCTATCCTGTTTGCTCCTCCTTAAGTTACGATTTCTTATGGCTAAAAAGATTGCAGCCGCGCAAAAAAAGACCTTAAAAATAAATAGGATTGAATCGCACGCTTTTTCACATAGCAGGTAAATATTATTTAATCGTCCGGGCTGCCATTTGCGATGCGTGCCGATAACGTTCCTGTAATAGAACGAAAAACCCGTTTGATAAATTGTCAAACGGGTTTTGTTGTTATGTGGCTGTTGGCAGCCATATGAAGACAGTTACCGGGCCATCAGGCCGGCACCGGCGCCAATTGCGCCTTTAAACGCTTACGGTGCAGGTAATGGGCCACGCCTATCTCAATACAGGGAACGGCCAGTATCAGCAAAAAGGTGATCAGTACGCCTTTTTGCATGCCTTTGAGAAAATGATCTACCTGGATCATGGCAATATTTACAAACAGGCCGCCTTTTATAAGTGCGGCAATTTCTGTTTGCATCAATTCCGAGCTCACTTCTTCCTGGAGACCGATTTTTTCGGTCAGCAGTTTTCGTATGTATTTTTTGATGACAAAGGCAATACCGGCTCCTCTGGTGGCACGGAGCATAAAGGCAGCCATCCTTCCCTGCGCTCCGTCGACGGAAGCGCGTTCTTCCAGCGTTTTGCCGTACACGTTATACACCACTGTGCCCACGGTGTCGATCAGCTGGTTGGTGGTAAGTCCTTTAGCAGCGGTGTTGTTGGGACCAAAGAGCGATTGTATGGCATTGGTCGCCTGTTCGTCAAATGTGGCGGGTACATGTTTCGCATATACCGGTGTATGCTCCCTGATGTCTTTCCGCAAGCTGTTAAAAAAGCCCCATTTAAACGCAAAGAAGCCTGCCAGCAAAGGAAGGAGAAAAAAATACGTATACGCCACAAAGCGGAGAATTTTACCGGAGCGGTTTACCAGGATGTATTTACGCAACAATACTACCAATACAATGGCAATGATAAAAACAATGAGGCCGGTAAGAAAGGCCCCCCACATCAACCTGGCGGGGTTAGTAAACTCTCCGGCCAGGCGGAAGTATTCAACAACGGATTTCATGGGCGGTTAATTTTTAAGGCGGCAATATAGGGGAAATAGCCCTCACTTCCCGCCTATGCCTTGCTGTATTTCAACCCAACTATTCTTGTTTACTTAAATTTGCCCGTTTCAAAAAAACACTTACCTTTACATACCAAATGGTCGGTTTATCATGAATGACTCAAGAGAACTTATTCTGAACACCTCTCTGAGACTCTTTCTGCAAAAGAGTTTTAAGGAAGTAACAATGAAAGAAATCGTAACGGAAACAGGAATGTCTAAGGGCGCCTTCTATCACTACTTCAGCAGTAAGGAACAGGTATTTGAGGAGGTTATTAATTTTTTTTACGGAGATGTGATGGCGGTGAAGTATGGTTCATTTCCCAAAGACTCCCTGAGAGCTTTCTATAATGAATATATCGCGCATATAGAACGGCAGATGAAAACAGCGAAATATGCGATGGGGGCTGACTTTACCACTAATCACTATATGCTGATTTTTGACGGACTGAGAATGTTGCCACACTTTAGGGAAGAACACACCGAACGGCAAAAGGAAGAGATGAAGGCCTGGACAGACATCGTAAGAATAGCCAGGAAAAAAGGAGAAATCAAATCTGATATGACAGACAGCCAGATCGCCAAAATGTTTATTTACAGCGGCGATGGTGTTGGTATCAACTTTATTATGTCTGATTCCCTGCATAAGGCTGCCAGGGAAATACACCCGCTCTGGGACGGATTGTATAATATGTTGAAAGGCTGATTGACAGCGCGTTTAACGGAATTGGAAACAATTCCATTTCTTATATTCAAAAACATACCGACTGGTCGGAATATACCGCTATGCCCGTATACCGCCATTTTTTTAACACAAAAACAAACCGAGCGTTCGGTTTTATATTCAATTATTAAACAGATCATATGAAAAAGAAGCCATTAAGACTGCTGATCATATCCCTGATAGCAGTGGCTGCAGCAGGTACTGGAATATACTTCCTGGTAAAATCCAGGTCCTTTACTTCCACCGATAATGCGCAGCTGGACGGCGATATTGTGACCATCCGTTCCAGCGTGACCGCTTACATCGATACCATCCGCTTCAGCGATAACGAACCCGTAAAAAAGGGGGACACCCTCGTACTGCTGAACACCACAGCCCTCCAGGCCAAAGTGCAGCAGGCCATTGCCCTGCTGGAAAATGCAGAGCAAAACCTCAGCACCTCTGATCTAAAAGCCCTGGCCAGCAGCCAGAACGCCAGCGCCTCCCTGCAAAACGCTGCATCAGACAAACAAAGCATCGCAGCAGCAGCCGCCAACCTCGAAAAAGCCGGCACAGACCTCAACAGAACCACCGAACTGCTGAAGATCAAAGCCACCACCCAGGAACAATATGAAGCCGCTAAAACCACCCTCCTGCTGGCAAAAGCAGATTACGAAAAAGCGGTAAACAGGGAACAAAGTACCCTTACCACTTCTATTGGTCTCCAAACACAAGCCAGGGCAGAACACCGGCAGATATCCGCCACACAGGCGCTCGTGAAACAACGGCAGGCAGAACTCAACCTCGCCCGGGAAGAACTGAGCCACGCCTACGTAACAGCCCCGTTCGACGGATTCGTTACCAAAAGAACCATCAAGGAAGGACAATATATCAGCGCAGGACAAACCCTTTGCGCCATGATAGATAACCAACACCTGTGGGTAACCGCCAACTTCAAGGAAACGGAACTGCGCAAAATTAAAACGGGCCAGCCAGTGGAAATAACACTCGATGCCTACCCCGACGCCCCGTTCACCGGCCACGTTGCCTCCTTTAACGGCGCCACAGGAGCCAAATTTTCATTATTGCCTCCGGACAACGCCACCGGCAACTTCATTAAAATCACCCAACGTTTTCCCATCCGCATCAGCATCGATCATTTGACGCCCGGTAAAACCTCCAGCCTCTTTCCCGGCTTGAGCGCCTTTGTGAAGATTAACATCCAATAACAATGACAACCACTACCCAACCCACAGACATCACCTATCCTACCGGCTCCGCCAGGTGGATATTGCTGATCACCGCAGTGTCCTGTGCCATACTTGAACTGATCGATACTACCGTGGTAAACGTATCCCTGCGGGAAATCAGTGGTAACATCGGGGCTACCACCACAGAAATAGCCTGGGTGATCACCGCCTACAGCATCGCCAACGTGATTGTAATCCCGCTCTCCGGGATGCTCTCCAATTTATTTGGCAGGAAGCTCTACTTCACCGCCTCCGTAGCCCTGTTTACCTTCGCCTCCTTTATGTGCGGATGCTCCGGAAATCTCTGGGTACTCGTTGCCTGGCGCTTTATCCAGGGCATCGGAGGCGGCGGACTGCTGTCGACCTCCCAAAGCATTATCATGGATGCCTTTCCGCCGGAAGAAAGGACTACCGGCCTGGTGATTTTCGGACTGGGCGTAATACTCGGTCCTTCCTTCGGACCTATCCTCGGCGGCTATATCACGGATAACTTCTCCTGGCACTGGATATTTTTTCTGAACGTACCCATCGGCGTTATCGCCGCTTTCCTTTCCTGGAAATATGTACAGAACCTGCCCGGCATTACCAAACCCAGGATAGATGTTTGGGGCATCCTCTTCCTGGCCATCGGTATAGGTTCCCTGCAATATATCCTCGAAGAAGGCACCACCGCCGACTGGTTTTCCAGCAACGAAATCACGCTCTTCTTTATACTGGCTGTTATTGGGCTGACTGCCTTTGTGATTCGTGAGCTGAGCATCGACTATCCCGCCGTAAACCTCCGTTTGTACCGCAACTTCAACCTGGCGATGGGCAGCACTATGAACCTGATTGTAGGCATTATCATGACCGGCACCCTGTTTATTTTCCCGCTTTTTGTACAGGTATCGCTCGGATGGACAGCCACGCAAACCGGCGCATTTATGATCCCCGGTATGCTTATTACCGTGGTGGGAATGGTCATCGTAAAGAAAGCTATGGAGAAGGGAGCCAATCCAAAAATCATCATCCTCACCGGGCTTGCACTAACGGTAATATACCTGGTGATGCTCTCCTTTTCTTCTCCTGATTCTAACAGCAGTAATTTCTTCTGGCCTTTTATCATCCGGGGTATTGGTGCCATCCTCATGGTAATGCCTGTTCTGGGCCTGGCTACTGCCGGTCTTACCGGGAAGGACCTGGCGCAGGCGGTTGGGCTTTCCAATATGCTACGGCAACTGGGCGGCGCGTTGGGCGTAGCGCTGATGAACATATACCTCAGCCATGAAAATGCCTTTGTTCGCAATAATATGATTCCGGCCATCAATCCCTATAACCCGGTCAGTACAGATTATGTAAACAGCATTACACAAAGCATGGCTGCCAACGGCTACGGGCCGGATGAATCGGCCCGGCTGGCCTACCAGCTCACCGACAGCGCCTTAACCAAACAGGGATTGCTGGTTAGCTATAACCATGGCTTTATGGTGGTGGGGTTGATCATGCTCCTTGCCGTTCCGCTGATACTGCTGATCCGGTACAAAAAATCAGATGCACCTGCCGCAGTGATAGATGCACATTAACCGGCGCCCCGTTATCCGGTAACGATAATGGAGCTCCTTCTAAACACAATATCAATGAAACATTTTTTTCTTCTCCTGCTCTCGGGCATCACCATAAACGCGGGTGCGCAAACACATGCACCGGCAAAAATCAGTCTCCGGCAGGCGATCGACCTGGGCTTAGCCAACCGCTACGATATGCAGGCCAATCAATACAACATCACCCTGGCCGATAACGCCCTTCAGAAAAGCAAAAAGGAATGGCTTCCCGATATCGGCGCCGATGGAAATATCCGCTACAACATGCAATTGCAGGCCACCTTTATACCCCCCGGCTTCGCCGGTTCTGATAAGGCCCAACTGCTGGCCCTGGGCGCTAAAAACGCCACTGTACTGGGTATAACGCTAACGCAACCGTTACTGCAACCCATCCTTAATACAGATATAAAGATGGCGCGTAACAGCCTGGCCCTGCAAAAAGAAAAGAACCGGTCAGATGAAATCAATATCAAAATGCAGATTGCCACTGCGTATTATAATGTGTTACTGAAGGCCCTGCAACAGGAAATAGCAGCCCGCGACGAACAACGTTTCAATGAATATTATACCCTGGCTGCCGGAAAATACAAACAGGGCGCGCTCATTGAAACCGATTATCTCCGCGCGCAGCTCGATTATGAAAACGCCAGGATCACCCGTGTCAGCGCGCAACAAAACTATGCACTGGCCATGAACGGATTAAAATACCAGGTAAACATCCCCGTTTCGGATTCACTAACGCTAACGGATACACTTGGCGTAAATGAAATGCCGGTTTTACCCGAAAGCAATAGTTATCTTAACAGAACAGAAATAAAACAAGTACAACTGCAACAACAGGATATACAGCTACAGTTGCGTAAAGCACGCCAGTACGCCATTCCATCGGTATCGGTAACAGCCGGCTATTCACAGCAGTACCTGTACAACGATTTTAACTACACCCAACATGAGTGGTGGAGCCCCTTTAGTTATGCCGGTATGAAAATCAGCATTCCCATTTCCGGCAATATTAAGAACCAGCATAACATCCGTAACTACCAGCTGCAAACACAACAGGCCAGCGCCGACCTGCAGCAAAAAACGGCGGATGTGCTATACGATATACAGCAGGCATCCACAGAGCTGAACAATGCCCTGCTGAATATGCAAACAACCCGGAAAAATTATGATCTTTCTGAAAAAATTTACCGGCAGCAACAAAAGGAATTTGCGTTGGGAAGTTTTGCGTATAACAACTTACTGGAAACCGAACGATCTATCAGTAACGTGGAGCAGCAATATATCAAAGCAGAGTACGACTACCTGATGGCGCAGATTAAATATAACAAGGCAATTGGCGCGTATTAAGAAGGCTTAAAATAAACCGGGGAATAACAGGATATCCGGGAACCAGTTTCCCGGATACCCCTGGTTGTAAGTGTAAAATCAGAATCTAACGGTTTTGCCTGTACGCACCGACTCCCTGGCAGCGGCCAGGATGCGCACCACGATAACGTTATTGGCGGGCGCATACAAACCGTGCGGCGGCATGTTAACTTTACCACTGAGTACATCGACCAGGTAGCTGAAAGGATCTTCATATACCGGTATATCCGTAGCCGTTATACGGCGGGTCACAGCAGGCGTACGCTCACTATTACGCTGGATCAATGTATTTTTATCTGCTGCAATAAGATACCCTTTGTCACCATACACCTCCATATCCTTGCGGCTGAAAGTCCAGTTCCAAGAGGCCTGTATGGTACATTGTTCATCGCCGTAATCTACCAGGATGGTAGCATCATCCTCTACTTTCGGATATACCAGCGGTTTATAGTGCCTCGCAATGGCAGTAACGGAAACGGGCAAACGATTTTTCATGAGATGGGTCATCAGGTTGGCGCCATAACAACCAAAGTCCATCAGGGCGCCACCGCCGTTTAACACAGGATCAGTGAGCCATTGCAGGAATTCCGGGCCACAGCCAATTTCTTTGGGTCCCTGGTGACCGTCGTTGATGGTCACTTTTCTCACCTGTCCGGCGAAGCTGCTGTCTTCCAGCAACTGAAATACTTTGGCTACCGACGGGTACCAGCTGGTTTCATAATCCGTGAGCAGCTGTACTTTATAGCGGCGGGCCAGTGAGTCCATAAAAACGGCATCTTCCACGGTGGTTGCCAGCGGCTTTTCCACCATCACATGGATATGGCGGGGAGCAGCGGCCTCCACCACTTCACGATGTGCTTTTATGGAACCGAATGCCAGCACTGCAGCGGGTTTTACCGCATCCAGCATCTGGTCCAGCCGGGTATAAAATATGTTTTCGGGAAGATGATATTGTTTTGCCCGGAGTTTGGCCACGGCCACATCCGGTTCATAGATGCCTGCTATCCGGATATCGCCTTTATCAGGGCGACCAAGAATAAAAGCGGCATGGCCGTGTGATACACCGGCTACGGCTACACGCAATGGTTGAGCCATGATGCAGCCAAAGACATGCATCAGTAAAAAGGTAAATAAAACAGAACGCATCCCTAAATCTAGGAAATATGTTCTGTTTTTAATAGCATTATCAGTAAGATGCTTTCAGCCCTTTTTTCTTCCAATAGTCGATCACCGGCAGATACGGGCCGTACTTATGTTGCGCCGTGGAAAAAGTATCTGCAAAGGGGCCTTTATCGTAATCAATGGCTTTTTCTATTATGTGCGGGTAGTCGAAATTCTTCACATCCGGCCGGTGATGGCGGCTGTCGTCGTTTACAAAGGCGGCGATGTCCATGGCTTCTGCGTCCGACAGGAAGGGCTTGTCGTAAGTGGCTTTGTCGTAAGGCATATTGGCCTTTAGCCACTGCGCCTGTTTAATCACCCGGTGCATGCTGGATCCAGGCTGATAACCATAAGGCCCCCACAATGGCGGATAGGTATAGGTAACCTTATCGGCGCGCCATTGCCCCTCTCCTTCGGCGCCATGGCAACGGGCACAATGCTGTACATATAGCTTTTCGCCGCGTTCCGGGCTGGCTGCCACATCCGGCAGGGCAACGCTGAGGTTTTTAATGCCTTTAACGGGCTTATCTTTTGGCACAAAACTATTGATCCAACGGAAGTAAGACAGGAAAGCCACCATTTCCCTGCTATCCAGCGGCAACGGGCGACCGTTATGCGGGCGGGTAACACAGTTGTTTACCCGTTCGGCCAGCGTTAATACATGCCCTTCCCTGGCCCGGTATTGAGGATAATCTTCATGCGACAGCATCAGGTTAAAAGAAAATGGTTTGGTTCCTCCCTGCTGATGACAGTTGGTACAATTCATTTTATTACCCAGGTATTTACCATTGATGCCTTCCGGGCCAATATAATAAGCGGTATTGTACATCAGCTCCTGTCCGTATCGTACGGCTTCCCCGTACTTGTCGTTAGGAATAGCCGCGGTATCCACCTGGAGCAGCGCCACGGCAAGCACGGAAGTCTCTTTTTCTTTTGTTTCTTTTACTGCAGACTGGCAGGAATAAACAATAGTTGCAACGGTGGCCACCAGGAAACCGCCTGTAATCATACTCCGTAAATTTTTCATAACCGTGCAGGTATTTATCTTCCGAAAACTAATTAACAAAATCGGCGGGCAACTGTTCTTTGGGAATAAATTCTGCCCGGTAAGGAATAAAGTTACAGCGGAGCCGCCACAGTGGTGTTCCCTGTGTGTTGGTCAGCAGCACCGTATTCCTTTTGGAGCAGCATTGTAAAATGGTATGATGATCTACCAGGTAGGCGCTACCCATCCGGTCGTTGAACAGGTAAGCTGGAATTGGGGAACGAATGGAGACAGCAGCCGTTTTGGCGGCTTCGTCCAAATGAAAGGCCAGCGTTTGCGATTGTTGGCGGGATACGCCGTTATCAAATAACATCAGGTCATTTTCGCTATTGATATGTACCGCATGTCCCATATCAAAGGCGGCCGAATCCGGGAAGCTGAAATCCCCGTTCCTGCCAAACTTCCATATCACCTTGCCGGTACGGGCATCGAGTTTCCATACTTGTCCGTTGTTATAAAAAGAGATCAGGTAATTGCCATCTTTGTCGTAACTCAGGCTATTGGCGTGCATCCAATCCGTGCGGCCGGTCGTAATATCCTTGTCTGCAAGCGGATCCAATGCATCGAATACAGTCCACTCCCATAGCTTATGTCCTTTGCGGTCCAGTACAAGAATGCCATCGCTTCTAACGGTGTCTTTAGTGCCGCCACCACGGGAGCTGAGATCAAAGGTCCGCTCCACTGTACTTAACAGCACAAGGTTGTTATCGTGATTCAACAATACTTCATGGTGTGCGTTGGCTGTAAAATCGCCCTCTCCTTTCAGCAGGTGCAACAACGTATCTCCGCTAAGGGATATCTCCAGGATCTGGTTACCATAGCTGGTGGGATATGCTTTGCTGCCCAATATACACAGCAGGGTTTGACGATCCGTAAAGTGTGCAGTTTTAAAACCGGTTCCCCTTATCTGGTGATACCAGACTACTTTCCCATTGCCATTCAACAGGTACAGCACACCCGGTTCATCGCGCTGACTCAGGAGTATATATCCTTCCTTAAAACGGGCAGGTATTTTTCCCGGTTGCATGCTATCTATGCTGAACGCTTCCTGTAACCAGTAAGGCAGCGGTGCCTTCGGCTGCTGCAGGTGACAGGCGCTGACCACTATTAGCAGTGCTATTAAAACGAAATGACGTGTTCTCATTCAGGTGTTTTAGCGGAGGGGATCGCCTCCGGCGATTGTCTTCACCAGGATTAAACTGATTTAGTGATTGTACTGATGCTATTTCTTTTTTATTAAGATGGAATAGTAAACAGGGTTTAAAGTAGGATAGTAAAAAATCAGTACAATCAACTAAATCAGTTTAATCCTGGTAAAGACAAACTCCGCAGGAGTTATTTCCAAAGATCGTTTTGTGTTGCTTTCGGATTTGATTTCAATTCACCGTCGGGAATCGGGAACACGTAGTGTTTTGCCTGGAACACGTTGGCGCCCTGTTTTTCATGCGCTTTCAGCATGGCAGACATTTGGGTGGCATTTTTATTCCATCTCCGGATATCGTATACGCGGTTTTGTTCAAAAAACAGTTCCAGCAATTTCTGGTGATCAATTTCTGCCATCAGTTCTGTTTTACCCGGAAGATCGGCTGCTGTTTTTACTTTCAGCCCGGCTCTCTGCCTGATGCGGCCAATGTCAGTGATGGCTTTACCATTGTTACCATTTTGTGCAGCAGCTTCTGCGCGCAGCAACACTATTTCCGCAAAGCGCATTACACGATAGTTGGCAGTAGAAGGTGTAGGCCCCCAGTAGTTATCCGCGTTAGCCACACTACGCCATGCACTGGTGCCTTTTTTTATCAGGAAGCGACCGTTGGTGGTAGTATCCAGCGCTACATCAGGATACAGGCGCACTGTTTTCGACAACGCAGAATTCCAGAGCTGATCAAAGGTTTTACCATCATACCAGGTTACGTCCGTTTCGCCCAGTTTGGAGTATTTCCACATCAGGGAAGCATACATCCTTTTATCAAACTTAGTGTCGGAACCATCAGGACGTTTTTCTTTTACAAATTCCTTCACCAGGTAATTGGATGGTACATACTTAAACCAGCCACCGCCAGCTGGGGGGCCAATAAACTGGGGCAGGTAGTTGTACATAGGTGAATTAGGCGTTTCCGTATTCCAGGCGCCGTACTGATCGCCTATCGGCGCGAAGGTCCATTCAAAAACGGATTCAATATTAAATTCATTTTTGTCGGTGAAATTATCTTCATAATTATCTACCAGGTCGTATGCATAAGGACTTTTAAACAGCAGGTCAAAAGTAGCTTCTGCTTTCTGGTAATCTTCCATAAACATATACGCCTTGCCCAGGTAAGCGATGGCAGCACCGCTGGTTACCCTGCCCTGTTCTTTGGCATCACGTTTTACGGGAAGCCCGGTCTGCGCATCGGTCAGATCGGCCACTACCTGTTGCCATACCTGTTCTTTGGTGCTGCAGGGGGTAGCATAACCTTCCGTAGTTTCGAGCGGGGTGGTTCTTAACGGAACGCCGCCCCAGTTGGAGGCCAGGAGATAGTAGGACAATCCACGCAGGAACTTCGCCTCTGCCATGTAGAGTTTTTTCTTATCGTCCGGCATATTCACGTCACCAATCTTCGACAGCAACAGGTTAGCCCGGTGGATACACTTGTAAATATTACTGAAGATGCTGCTGAGATCACCATTATTTTCATCATTGGAAAAGGTGCCTACTGCCCAGGTGCCCGGTTCTTCTCCCGGCAGGGTAAATACATCATCGCCCAGGGCGTTGATATCCTGTATACCCTGGAATGAACCCCAGTAGCCATAAAGCGATGAACGCAGCGGGCTGTAGGTAGCGCCGAGGGCAGCGCTTACACTCGATTCATCTTTCCAGAAAGTAGCATCGGTTATCTGGTTGGGATTGTCCTGTTTCAGAAAATTCTTTTCGTTACAACCAGTTGCTGCAGCCAGTACCAGCGTTAACGCCCCTATATATTTGAATGATTTTTTCATGTTGCAATGCGGTTAAACGATTAAAATGTAAGATTCAGACCAAACAACAAGGTGCGGGACAGCGGATATACATCCCAGGAGTTGTCCATACCTCTTGACAGCGGCGCGCCACCGATATCCGGGTTGTAGCCCTTGTATTTTGTGATGGTGAACAGGTTTTCGCCGGAAGCAAATACCCTTACCTTATCAACGCCCCATTTGCCGGTCAGGCCTTTAGGCATAGTATAACCAATTTCCAGGCGTTTGAAACGCAGGTAGGAACCATCTTCCAGCCACCTGTCGCTGTTATCGCGGTTGTTATTGTTAGGATCTGTTAAAGTAAAACGGGGGAAGTTAGAATGATTTTCCGGTGTCCATGCATTCAGTACATCGGTAGAGAAGTTGGTTACTTCGTTCATTTTGTCCATCCATTTTCTTCTCGCATTGTATATTTTATTACCTGTTACAGCTTCCAGGAACAGGCTCATATCGAAACCTCTCCACGACAGGTTAGCCGATAAGCCCAGGTTTACCGTAGGGAAAGGGCTTCCCAGGTTTTGTTCGTCCTGGTTATCGATGATACCGTCGTTGTTAAAATCCACATAGCGGATATCGCCTGGTTGCGCATTAGGCTGAACGGGTTTACCATTTTTGTTGTATGCAGCTACTTCTTCTTTGGAATTGAAGATGCCATCGGTTTTAATCAGGAAGAAGGAACCAATAGGGCTACCAACTTTAGCTCTTGAAATACCGCCAAATTCCTGTCTGCCGGAGCCTACATTGATCGCAGTCATTTCGTTCGCTGTATGTGACAGGTTGAATCCGAGACGGTAATTTAAGTCGCCTTTTCTATCGTTGTATTCCAGGGAAATTTCGTATCCTTTGTTCTGGATCACACCTGCGTTGAGGGTTGGTGAGCCGGTTTTACCCACAGAAAGCGGGAAAGGCACGTTTAACAATACGCCGGTTGTTTTCTTGTTAAACACGTCGAAGATCACGAACAGTTTGTTGTCAAGGAAACCTGCATCCACACCTACGTTGGTGATCTTTGTTTCTTCCCATGACAGGTCTAATGGCGATGCATAGGCGCTGGCGGTGGCTCCTGGCCATAAAACACCACCCTGTACATAGTTTAGACCGCTGGTAATACTGTTTTGTGTGAGGTAATTACCGATTTCCTGGTTACCCAGTACACCCCAGCTGCCACGGAATTTTAATGTATTTACAATATTGGTGATTCCTGAGAAGAAATGTTCGTTATGTACATTCCAGCCGGCAGAAAAAGAGGGAAAAGAACCATATTGGTAATCCTGTGCAAAACGGGAAGAACCATCCCTTCTTACAGAGGCAGAGAACAGGTACCTTGAATCGTAGGAGTACATGATACGGCCAAAGCGGGATACGATGCTGCTGGTGCTGGCAGAACCATCGTTCTTTTGAGAGGTGGCCAAACCTGCGCCCAGTACAGAAGTACCAATCGGCAGATCATCGCGGGAAGCGCTGAAGCCACTGTTCATATTTTTCTGGGCGGTATAGCCGATCAATGCGTCGATACTGTGTTTACCTAATTTCTTGTTATAGTTAAGGGTATTTTCCACTAACCAGGAATTGCTGGTAGAAGTAGATTGTGACAGGTCCGGTAAAGGGTTAGCGGAGTTACCGTCATCAAAGGAACCGGAAAAAACGCGGCTGTTGCTTTGACCTTCTGTTAAACCCACATTGAATTTATATTTCAGTCCTTCTATCAGCTTTACTTCTACAAAAGCATTTGCCAGCAGGGACAGATCTTTTACCGTATTGTCTACGTTTTCCAGGCGGGCAACGGGGTTCGACAGGTTCTTCATGAACGTTGGTCTTCTTCCATAGCCACCGAGCGGCTGGGTAGGATCGTATACAGGCACGGTAGATGGCATCATCAGTGCGCTGCCTACGATGCTGTGTACAGCGTCGCCGCCACCGGGGTTGTTGCGGGTATTGCCTCTCTTGATGATAACGGTTTCCCCTACACGCAGTCTGCCTTTACTATATTCTGACTTCACGCGGAAGTTGGCGGCGGAATAATTGGTATTGATGATGGTACCATTTTCTTTCAGGTAGCCACCAGATAAGTTATAGGTAAAGTTCTGGGATCCGCCGCTGAAGTTAACGTTGGTACGGGTGATGGTAGCCTGTCTGAAAATGGCATCCTGCCAGTTGGTGTTAGGGGTTTGGCTGGTGTATGCAGGGATACCGGTGATATTGGCGCTCATCAGTTTGGTCCATTGTTCGCTGTTGAGCAGGCTCATTCTCTTTGGTACGGACTGCACGCCAAACCAGCTGTCTATTTCCAGTTTGGGAGCGGTTTCCTTGCGGCCGCCTTTGGTGGTAACGATTACCACGCCATTAGCAGCACGGGAACCGTAGATGCTGGCGGTGGCAGCGTCTTTCAGTACTTCGATCGACTCCACATCGTTAGGACTGACGCCGTCGATGTTGCTTACAAAAACACCGTCTACAATATATAGGGGAGCGTTGTTGCCGAGGGTGCTCATACCACGGATGGTGATGATCATACCGGCTCCGGGGGCGCCGCTGGAAGATTCAACAGCTACGCCGGGTACGCGGCCCTGAATAGCGGAGCTGATATTCCTGGATACGTTGGCGCTGATGCTGCTTACTTTTACGGACGATACTGCACCGGTTACATCTTTTCTTTTCTGGGTACCATAGCCTACTACCACCAGCTCCTCTGTTTGAACAGCTTTAGGTTTCATGGCAATATCGAGGGCGCCGGCCTGGGAAACGGTTTTCTCCACGGTTTCATAACCGATAAAGGAAACCACCAGTACGCCGCCGTTTTCGGGGAGCTCCAGGGTATAGTTACCTTTTGCATCTGAGCTGGCGCCTTTAGTAGTGCCTTTCAGTTTTACCGAGGCGCCGGTGAGTGGCTCATGGGTGACCGCATCGGTAATTTTACCGAAAACGGAGATGTTGGCTACCGGTTGAGCAGTTTCCTCTGTTTGCTCCTTTGTTTTTACAGAAAGGATAATAGTGTTGTCAACAATACTGTAATTGAGCTTTTTATTCGACAAACATTTGCCCAATACGTATTCCAGGTCGGCCTGCACTACTGCCACAGATACCTTATCGGCCTGTTCCAGCATTTCAGTGTTGTAAAAAAAGGTATACCCGGTTTGTTTCCGGATTTCCTTGAACACCTTTGACAATGACACGTTGTGCATGTTAAGGGTGAGTTTTTGCGAGTACCCGGTTGCACTTACCTGCATAGCCAGTACCAACAGCAAAAAAGCAGCTAGTTTCATAACTTTCAGCATTTGCGCCAATACCCTACTATTGGGGTATTTGCCAGCATGTCTAAATAGCATAGATTTGTTAAGTTTTTAGGTGAGCGTTAAGCTGTTTACGTCAAATTAAGCGCATAACATGCACACCAGACATTTCAGCCGGGGACGTTGCCGCGTTCCCGGTTTCTTTTGCCTGAAGCTTTGTTACACGAAGATCCTGGTTGTTACATTCTTATATTGGTGTTGTTATTTTGCCTCAACGATGATTTGTTTGCCTTCTATAGTATACTGTATCCCGGCAGTTTTCAAAATGCGTAATGCCTGGGATAACGTGGATTGCTTGCGGATGGAGCCCGAGTAGTGCTTATCCGGTACAGGGCCGGAGAATTTCACGTTTACATCGTACCAGCGCGCCAGCTGCCTCATAACTGTGGTAATATCATCGTCATCAAATTCGAACATGCCCATTTTCCATGCAATCGTTTTGTCTATATCAGCTTCGCTGACCAGGAACTGCTGACTGCCTTTTGGCAATATCGCCTGTTGGGAAGGCGCCAGCAGCACACTGTTGCCGTTTTGCTGTGCTACTTTTACTTTTCCTGTGATCAGTGTGGTGTTCACTGCTTTTTCATCGTCGTAGGCCATTACATTAAAAGCGGTGCCTAATACGGCCACTTTTACGCCATTGTTCAATTGTACCTGGAATGGTTGCGTGGCCTGTTGTGCCACTTCAAAGTAAGCTTCTCCCGTGAGATAAACTGTTCTGTCGGGGCCTGCAAACTTGGTAGGGAAGCGCAGGGAAGAAGCGGCATTCAGCCATACTTTAGAGCCGTCGGGCAATACCAGCTGGAACTCTCCCCCTCTCGGGGTAGACAGGGTATTATACGTTACCGCCGTCGCTGAGTTACCGGCTACATTGTATACCAGTTTTCCATTGTCTTTATTAATACGGGTACCATCTTTTTCTTTCAGGCCGTTGCCGGAGATGGAGTCCAGCTGTACTTCCGTGCCGTCGCCCAGCAGTAACCTTGCTTTGGGTGCGCCTGGCAGCACATCATGTTGTGCCAGCGGCGCCGGCTGCGGGTGACGGTGACTGTTACCAAACTGGTACCAGGCTGCTCCCCCGGCCGCCAGTACCAGCACTGCTGCCGCTGCACGCCAGTAGCGGAAATACCGTACTTTTTTATTTGTTCGCACGTCAGCGTCCTGGCTGATATGATCCTGCAACAGGGATCTGAATTTGTTCACCTCCACATCTAACCGTCCCTGCTGCCCGTTTACCACATCAAACGTCTTCCTGGCCCGGTCAAAAGCGGCAAGCTTTTCCGGGTTTTCCGCGATCCACTGCTCCCAGTATTGTATGTCGGACTGACTGAGTCCCATACAATAGCGCAGGAAAGAATCGTTTAACAGGAAGTCTTCGGCGACGTTAAAATCTTGGTTCATCGTTACTGTTGATACTAAGTAGTGTAAGAAACCGGGATTTATTCCCAAAAAAATCCAAACTTTTTTCAAAAAAAGTTTTTTTACTGGAGCCACCTGATGATCAAGGCTACCATCAGCTCGGCCGACAGGCTCTTAAGGGCCGCGCCCAGGGTATTGTAGGCTGTTTTAGTGGTGATGCCCACCCTTTTGCCCACTTCTTCCATGCTGAGCCCATCAAAATAGCGGAGTTGTACCAGTTCTTTCTGACGGGGAGTGAGCGTGGCCATGGCACGTTTTATCTTTTGTTTTATTTCTTCAGAAGTCTGCACCGCTACGATACTTTCTTCATAAGAAAGTTCATGGTCGGCAGTATCAGCAAAAGCTCCGTCAACTTCACTGGATTTCTTTGTTTGCCGGATGGCGGCATAAATTTTACGACGCAGGAAAGTAAACAGATAGGCTTTTACATTGCCTACCGGCGGGAGTTTATGCCGTTGGTCCCATATTTCGAGGAACATGTCGTTGATGGCATCTTTGGTGATTTCCACATCTCCGCAGATGCGGATACCATAACCTACCAGGCTGAAATACAGGCGTTCATACAGATCTACCAGCGCGTCCTGCCCATTTTCACGGACGCGGTTCCATAAAAGCATATTTGCGTTGGTCTCGTCTGCCGGCGTTCCGGCAAACAAGTCATCGCGGGATGGTGTTGGTTGCTCATTGTTCATCGGGCATTAGCTATTACATAAAGTGGAATCGGGATAATGAGGCTGGCTGGCGGCGTTGGTCCTGTTCCCGGGCAACGCTGCCGCCAAAAACTATCAGCTAACGGCTATTTTAATAACAACTTTCTTTACAGGCATTGGTGTACTCACCTGTATGTTAGGCATGTGCAGGTCGCCCGGAAAGAAGATGGCGAACATCCCCTTTTCCAGCCTGGAGAAAAACACGGGATGCCCGGCAAACAGCTGGTAGTCGGCCGTTTCATCGTATGCCTTCGAAGGCGTTTGATCCTGCAGGAAATCGTGCCCGATCAATTCAGACCCCGACACGATATATTGTACATCAATATACTTTTTGTGTGATTCCATCTGTTCCGTGGCAGCATCCACGGTATCATATTCATTGACAATAGCGAAAATATTAGTTCCGTCTATCTCATACTTCCCCTTTTCGAGGCCGGCCAGGTCTGTCTGTGCCAGGTATTCAAATGCCTTGATAAATTTAACTCCCAGGCGGTAATAAAGATGGGCATTCTGCAGTGTGTCCAGTATCATGCGTAATAAAAGGTGTATTAATCCGGTGGCAAGATACTTTTTTTTCCTTTTACCCGACCTTTTGTTGCCAGGCCCCCGTTTACTTTATTAAAACGCCTGTTCAGTTACCGCTGATGGGCCGGTATAAACTGCTGCTCCGTTGTAAGCAGGACAAAACGGCTAAACGCAATATTTTATCTGCGTAACAAATGAGGTTGAATTGCTTTTTCCCAGATCGCATATCCCTGTTTGTTCATATGCAGCATATCTTCGAGGAACAACTCCCTGCGGGGCTGACCATCTTTACCCAGCATTTTCTGGTAGATGTCGACATACACGGTATTTTTTTCTGTTGCCAGGAAACCTTTGATCAATGCATTGGTTTGTTTTGCTTTTTCAAAAAACGCAGCCCTGGATGGACTCGGCTTAATGGAAACATAGATCAATGGAACAGTGGGCAGTTTGTTCCTGATTTTTGTATACAGCATGCGGAAACGTTGCAACAGCGTATCTGCATTTACGTTAGCAGCCGGCAAATCATTTTCGCCTACATAGATAACGATCTGCCTGGGCTGATAAGGAAAAACGATCTGGTCTGCATAGTAAGTAATATCATTGGTAACAGCGCCGCCAACGCCCCGGTTGAGCACCACATAGCGGCTGAAATTCCGCTCCAGGTCATCCCATTTCCTGATGGAGGAACTGCCTGTAAACAGGATAGGATGTACCGGCGGTGCATACATTTTGTCGAACTCTTTAATGGTATGAATATCTTTTTCAAACCGTTGCGGCGATTGAGCGCGGAGGGTGAACGTCACAGACAATAACGCCAGGCATAACAACACCAGAATTTTTTTCATAACAATTTTTATTAGCAGGAAGTCGTTAAGATAGCAGAAAAATATTTATTTTGAAACAAACTATACGATGAATACCCATCCCGTGAACCTGGCCATACGCTTTCTCCTTGAAATAATTATGCTGATTGTATTGAGTTGCTGGGGCTGGCAGCTGGGCAGTCATTGGCTGGCATATGTGCTGGCAGTGGGTTTTCCCTTGGCGGCGGCAACGCTGTGGGGTGTTTTTCGCATCCCGAACGACCCCAAACCTGCGCCGGTGGCTATTCCGGGCACAGCAAGACTGTTACTGGAATGGATATTATTTGGACTCGCGGTATACGGATTACGGGAAATTGGCCGCCCAGAGGCAGGTCTCTGGATGGCGATTGTTGTGATCGTGCATTATGCCGTATCTTATGACAGAACCTTTGTCATGCTGCGTAACAAGCCTTATACCGGCTTTACCGGGAAATAAATCATGAGGGATCAGGCTCTAGAGGTACCACACCATTTCCGGTGTCAGCCCTACATTTACGGCGGCGCCTTTTTTCAGGCGGGTATCAGTGGTTTTAATAGTTACCTGCGTTTTACCCAGGGCTACCTCCGCTTCAAGATAGCCGCCATAGAAGCTGAGATCTACGATCTTACCGCTTACTGCATCTTTCTTTGTGCGCACTATTTTAAAATCCTCAGGCCGGATAAAAATGCTTTTACCGTTCAGCGTAACGCCTGGCAAACCCTCCAGTATGGCGGCGTTGCCGGGGGTAATGAGGTTATATTTACCAAATAAACCGGCCACATATTCACTCTGCGGCTGGTTATAAATTTGCTGCGGAGATCCCTGCTGCACTATTTCTCCTTCTTTCATGACCAATATTTCATCTGCCCAGGGCAGGATATCCTGCGGATCGTGGGAAATCAGCATACAGGTAATCCCCAGCCGTTCACCTATATCGCTGATCACGCCTTTCAGGATACTTTTGTGGATCATATCGAGGTTGGAATAGGGCTCATCCAGTAAAAACAACCTGGGAGAGGATATCAGGAGCCTGGCCATCGCGATGCGTTGCTTTTCACCACCGGATAGCTGGTCTGTTTTTCTTTTCAGGAGATGGGAAATTTTGCAGATATCATATATTTCTGCGGCCTCTTCATCGGTGAGTTTATTGGCATACGAGAGAATCTCTTCTACGCGGTAGTTATTTCTCAGTTCAAAATGCTGCGACAGGTAGGCTGTTCCCGGGTGTCCTGGTATCAGTACTTCCAGGGCGCCTTTTACTCTTTTCCCTTCAAACATCACGGTTCCTGAGTCGGCCTGTGCCATGCCACCGGCTATTTTCATCAGTGTGCTTTTACCGGAACCGGTTTCACCGGCAATCACAATTTTCTGGAACTGCTGTTGAGTAAAGCTGACATCTTTTAGAATATAAGCGCCGTGCTGTTGTTTGCTGATGTTGGATACCTCGAGAAAATTCATCCGCGCAAATTACAAAATGTTGAGCGGATTTTTGTCTTGCCCAGGATTAGATTGATTTTAATGATTTATAGGATTATTATTTTTTTGATTTAAAAAGATTGTAGGAGATATAAGGAAACATTCGCTTATATCTCCTACAATCTTTTTTTAATCTTTAACTATCAAAAAAATAATAATCCTATAAATCATTAAAATCAATCTAATCCTGGGCAAGACAAGAATCCGCATCAGTCGCGCCACGCATTGCGTAAGAAACGCAACCAGTTGCCGTGCATAACATTTTCTATATCGGCAGCGCTGTAGCCTCTTTTCGACAGCAGGGCGGGTAATTGCTGCATATCGGCAATGGTTTCGAGATCATAAGGGCATTGCTCTTTGCCGAAGGCGCCATCGAGGTCGGTGCCAATTCCTACATGGAGGGAGTTGCCGGCAATCTGGCAGATATGATCCATATGATCGATCATTTTTTCCAGGTTACAGCCCATTTCCTGCGGGGAGGACTGGCCCCGAACCCAGCCCGGCACCATCATCCAGGCGTCGAGGGCGCCCCCAATCACGGCGCCTTTCTCAATCAATACCCTGATCATATCGTCGCTGAACTGCCGGTTATGATTAACCAGCGCCCGGCAATTGTTATGGCTGGCCCAAACGGAGCCATTAAATATTTCCATGGCATCCCAGAAGGCATCATCACAGAGATGTGTGGCGTCCAGGATCATGTGGAGCTGTTCCATTTCTTTGATTAGCTGCCTGCCCTGTTCATTCAGGTGTCCGGTAGCATCGGTACCATTGGCATAACGTCCCGGGCCATAGTGGGCAGGCCCGATGGCGCGCAGCCCTTTATTATAGGCACGTTCCAGGTATTTCAGGTTAACGATAGAATCGGCTCCCTCCAGGCTCAGGATATAGCCAATTGGCTTCTGATCGTTGGGGGTACCATCGTTCCAGAGAAGCAGGTGTTTGTCCAGTCCTTTACGGTCTTTGATCATCACCATTTCCCCCGCGTCTTCCATGGCTTTATACCAGGCCAGTTGTCCCTGTGTCTGTGCCCAGGCTTGTTCGGGTGAATGCCAGCCGGGCAAAGGGTTGTCCGGCGCTACATAACGGCCTATCTGGGTGGCTACCACCAGGCCGATGTTGCCTTTTCTCAATTCAGGAAAGGCTACCACGCCTTTGCCGCGGTCCGGTTTATCTGTTTGTCCGGCCTCCCTGGCGCGGATAGCTGTTACCGGCTGCTGCAGGTCTCTGTTCCATTCCAGCGCATTCATGCTCAGATCCAGGTGTGCATCTATTGTAAACATAACTATATCATTATTTAGCGTGCAATTCTTCCGGACATCCCGTTGTTCATTAGTTCTTCCACTTCTCCGCGGCTCACAATGGCCCAGTCGCCCGGAATACTTTGTTTAATTACCCCGCAGGCGGTAGCAAAATCAATGACCTGCTGCGGTCGATAACCATTCATTAAACCATACAACATCCCGGCGGTGAAGGCATCGCCGGTGCCGATCTGGTCGGTGATGTCCGTGAGTGCAAATCCGGACGCATAGTAAAAACGTCCTTCCTGTGCCAGCGCGCCGGTATACCACAGCTGCTGATCCTTTACCTGCCGGAAGCTCATACCCAGTGTTTTAAGACGGGGCATATGCGGTTGCAGTGCAGCATAGCATTGTTCAAACCGTTGTTCCAGCGTCAGTGCAGGATCTGTATTAATATCAAAATATATTTTCACGGCATCCAGATCTGCTACTGTTACTTCGCTGTACTGCAATAACCCCGGCATGATCTCAGATGGATGTTTACCATACTTCCATAGTTTGGAGCGATAATTAAAATCTGAAGAGATCTTGATTCCTGCTTCCATAGCGGCTTCCAGCGCTTCCCGGCAAACATCGGCGGCGCCTGCAGATACTGCTGCTGCCACACCGGACCAATGAAAGCAATGGCTGCCTTCAAAAATCTCTTTCCAGTTGAGTTGTCCCGGCTGTAATTCAGCGTAGGCTGTTCCCGCCCTGTCGTAGATCACTCTTGTAGGACGGATGCTGTTACCGGCTTCTGTAAAGTAAAGTCCCAGTTTATCACCACCATATAGTATCCTGTCTGTATTCACACCGTGGCTTCTCAACTGTTGTATTCCTGCGGCTGCCAGATCATTGTCGGGCACGCGGGTAATATAATCCGCCTGCATACCCAACCTTGCCAGCAGCACACATACATTCGCTTCGGCGCCGGCATAGTAAGCGGTATACCCGTCTGTTTGCTGAAACCGTTTGCCTGCGTTACTGTGCAGTCGCAGCAAAAACTCCCCGAAGGCCGTTATGCGAAGATCCTTGTTACCACCCGGTGTTTGCATCATTTATCTATTTTGATATCTGGATATTCTGTGAATTATTTCAAAAAGTAATCCTTTTCCGAAACTTCGCGCTAAATATCCAAATATACAAATCAACAGCTGTCTAGTATAGTTCAAACAAAGCTTCTATTTCCACCGGGATATTATCCGGCAGGGAACCAAATCCTACGGCACTTCTCACACCTACGCCGTTTTCTTCTCCCCAGATAGCTGCAAACAGTTCGCTGCAACCGTTGATAATATAGGGGTGACGCTCAAAATCCGGTGTACAGTTTACCATACCCAATACTTTGATCACACGTTTTACCTTATCCAGGCTGCCGATATGGGTTTTAATTGTAGAAAGCATTGTCAAACCTACCTGCCGGGCTGCGAGCTTGCCCTGTTCCATATCCAGCGCGGCTCCAATACGTCCTATGATCAGTGATTTATCATTCTGCACAGGGCCATGACCGGAGAGATACAGGTATTTACCATCTACCAGGCAAGGCTTGTAAACACCCAATGGCGACGGCGCCGGTGGCAGTACCAATCCAAGGGCCGCTAATTTCTCTTCTGCATGATTGTTTTCCATAGTTGCTGTTTTAGTTTTCTTTTTTTATTTGATTTGATTATGCCGCTTTTATTTTTCCGGAGAAGAATACCTTATACGAACCTTTCTAAAATAAGCACGCCGAGAAGTCCTGCCGTACCTACTATTGTTTCCATGACCGACCAGGACAACAAGGTATTTTTTATACTTAAATTGAAATATTCCTTAAACATCCAGAAGCCTGCATCATTCACGTGCGAAAACATCAGGCTGCCTGCTCCTACCGACAATACCATCAGGTTTGGATTTACGTGCGCCTGTACCATGAGCGGCGCTATCATACCTGCCGCCGTAATACCGGCAATCGTAGCTGATCCCACACATGCCCTGATAATGGCCGCTGTTAACCAGCCCAATACCAGCACCGGTATATGCCACGACTGCATCGCTTCCGCGATCTGCAGGCTTACCCCGCTATCTGCCAGTACCTGTTTCAGCGCGCCCGCGCCGGCAATGATCATCAGGATCATCGCAATATCTTTGATCGCGTCTGCATATATACCCATGATCTTTTTTACAGGTATCTGCTGAAAAACACCCAATGTAAAAGTGGCGATCAGCAAAGCAAACAACATCACGATCTGGGCATCTCCCGCAAATAATATCCAACGTTTGACCTCCGCGCTCCCTTCGCTGAAAAAATGAGTCAGTAAGGTAGTTATTATGAGTAAAAATACCGGCAACAATGCCGTCATAAAACTATTACTTTTTCCCGGCAAAGATGTTTCATTTACCTCCTGCTGCTGAAACAGCGGTGATGGCGCCGCCGGAATATGCTTGAGATACCGTGCAAAAAACGGTCCCGCCAGTAACAAAGCAGGTATTGCTACCAGCAAACCATACAGCAGCGTGAGCCCCATATTGGCATTGAATTGCGTTACCAGCGCTGTGGGAGAAGGATGCGGCGGCAGAAAACCATGCGTGACAGACAACGCCGCCAACGTTGGCAAACCGATATATACCGCCGGCAACTTATACTGGTATACCACCGAAAAGATCAGCGGCACCATCAGCACAAAACCAACGCCGTAAAATAACGGGATCCCTATAATAAATCCTGCTGTCAACAAAGCCCACTGCATATAACGCGCGCCAAACACCTGCATCAGCGAATTCGCGATTTGACGCGCAGCCCCGCTCTCGGCCACCAGCTTACCTAACATGGCTCCCAGCACGATAATGCTCAGCAATCCCCCAACGGTATCGCCTATACCCTTTTGCAGGGATGCGGGGATCTTGTCGGCCGGAATACCCAGCAACAAAGCCGCCAGTACAGATACCACCAGGAAGGCAATAAACGCATTCAGTTTTCCCCAGGTCAACAAAACAATGAGCACCAGCATGCATAGCAAGACAATCAAAAAGGGCATAAGTGTGAATAGCTTTTAGCTTTTAGCAGTTAGCTTTTAGCAAATGCAGCGAATTGGAAGTTTTGTTCGGTACATTTTGCCAAATGTTGACAACTAAAAGGTTAATAATGAAAAGTTTTTTGCTGTAATTGGTAAAGCGAACTGCTGATAGTTAAAAGCTGGTTCGCTGCATTTGCTAAAAGCTAATGACTATAGCTAAACAGCTGGTTCGCTCCATTCACTAAAAGCTAACAGCTGGTTCGCTGCATTAACTAAAAGCTAACAGCTAATGGCTAACAGCTATTATTACTACTTCCCCCACCAACAACTGACTGTTGCCTCCGGCGCCATATTCACCGGGAGGAATCACTCCTTTGTTGCGCGCCAATACCTTTACAAACCGGGCTTTCACTGGCTTCAGGGGTAGCCGTATCTTGTTGATACCGTTTACCGGGAACGAAGTAGTTGCTGCCAACGGGGCATAGTGTATGCCATCGGCAGATCCTTCAAATTCCAGGGAAACAGGCGCCCACATACGCTGCCAATGATAGTTCAGGCAATTTGCGCCTACTTCCCGGATGGTTTGTTCAGTTCCCAGGTCAATTACTGCTTCCAGGTCTCTGCCGCTGAAACCCAGCCATTGCGCATCGTTATAGCGATCCGATCCTGAAATACCATTTACCAGCAAGCTGGCATCACCGCTGAATTTAGTATTGGGCGGCTGTTTTAGTGTAATACCAGCTCCCGTTGCTTTATTTATCCCGAATGACTGATGAAATAACCGGTGAGTTGGTTGCCCCTGCTGGTACAGCATCGCTTTAACAGTACTGCTTTTTGTAAGTTGTATAGGCTGCCGGTATAACTTGCTGCGCTGACCGGGTGTACTGCCATCAGTCGTATAACGGATCACCGCGGCAGGATCTGTTGTATGAAGAGAAATATACAACTGCCCCGGAGCGAGACTATCGGCCGTAAAATTAATTTCTTCGAAATTATCTGCGGCGGCGATATGCAGCTGTTGCAGCAGCGGATACTGCGCTTTCAAACGGCGGCTGAAATCATTGAAGTCCTTCACCGTTTGCGGCGACCAGGCCCTTTCCGCCATCGCCATCATCCGCGGAAAGATCATGTATTGCGCCTTCGGAATAGTGTTCAGATACTCACTCCATACCTGTCCCTGCATCCCTGCAATATACGGCAGCAGCGCCGTATCTCCGGCAGCCCGTAAGGGGTCATAATTGTACACTTCTTCCAGCGGCGTATAACCTCCTGCCGCTGTTTGCTCTTCGGCGTACAACGACTGGTAATGATCAAAATACAATTCGTCTTCCGGTGTCATAATCACATGGTGTTGCTGTTTAGCCGCCGTTACAGCACCCTCCACACCTCTCCAGCTCATCACGGTAGCACCCGGCGCCAGTCCACCCTCCAGGATTTCATCCCAGCCGATTATCTTTCTTCCTTTGCTTTGTACATAATTGCTGATCCTGCGGATAAAATAACTTTGCAGCTCATGTTCATCCGCCAGGTGTTCCTGCCGCATACGCTGCTGACAGGCAGGGCAATGCGCCCATCTTACCTTCGGACATTCATCCCCACCTATATGGATATACGCGGATGGAAACAATTCCATCACTTCCTCCAGCACATCCTGCAGGAAAATAAACGTACTGTCGTTTCCGGCACAAAACACATCATCAAATATTCCCCAGAACTGCGCGGTTTTATAAGGACCTTTGGTGCAACCCAGCGAAGGATAAGCCGTGAGCGCTGCCAGCGCGTGGCCGGGCATCTCTATTTCAGGGATCACGTTGATATGTCGTTCCGTGGCATAAGCCACTACTGCTTTGATTTCTTCCCGGGTATAATAGCCGCCGTATTTTTTACCATCAAAGCGATGGGGCAGCTCCTTCTTATGACCAATCATTGTCTGATCTCTCCATGCAGCCACGGACTGTAATGCAGGATACTTTTTTATTTCTATGCGCCAGCCCTGATCATCTGTCAGATGCCAGTGGAAATTATTGATCTTATACAACGCCAGCTGATCGATAAATGCTTTGATAAAGCTCACCGGGAAAAAATGCCGGCTTACATCAAGATGCATTCCGCGGTAGCCAAAACGGGGGTAATCACGTATCACCGCTCCCGGCAATGCCAGTTGTGCCGCGCCTTTCAGATGCCATAGCTGCCGCAGGCTTTCAATACCATGTACGATGCCGGCAGCATCGTACGCGGTGATGAGCACCTGTTTGCCGGTAATATGCAGCAGGTATTCCTCGGGCTGTTGTACCAGCAGCGTATCCGTATGTAATACTATTGCGGGCGTTGTCTGCGCAGCACCCGCTTCCGTTTGTGCAAGCGCTCCGCTTGTCGCCTCCGAGATATAATTCCGTAATAAAGCCAGCGCGCCTTCATTGCCGGGATCCGCCACCAAACGGGTATGTGGTGTTATAAAAAAGCTGTCGGTATTATAAACAGCTGTTACAGGCAAAGGAATCAAGGCTGCCTTCGCGGCAGCCTTGATTCCCTGTGACATGGCGGTGTTGCAAACACCTATCAATAATGATATCAGCAATACTCTTTTCATGGTTATTTATCCCACCAAATTCTGGTTGTTAATAAATCTGCGCCCTGTCGTGCTACTGCTTCACGGTAATGTGCACCGTTTATGCCCTGTTCCGCCACAGCATATGGTAAGCGACGTGGTATAGTACCACCGGTGGCATTACCTATATAATTTACCGGCGTCAGTACCGGGAAGCCTGTGCGTCTCCAGTTGGCATAAGCTTCCTGCTCGTCGAGCAATAATGCTGCCCAGAACTGTGTATGGATCTGGTTCATCTGCGCATCGAAAGAGCCTCCGGCATTCAGCGGATGATCTGCTACATATTTATCTATCTTCGCGCCTGCTATTACACCGGCAGGACCAAACAGCCCCCAGTTCTTTAACGCGGCAGTTACGCCGTTGTTATAATACTGTGTTTTATCGCCGGTAATCCAGCCGCGCAGCGACGCTTCACTCAGTAATAAATTGGTCTCCGCATTCGTTAACACCAGCAAAGGAGCAGCGTTGTTTAAAACGGTAGCAGGATTAGGCTCGGAATAGGTAACAAAATCTGCGGTCTTTTTATCGCTGCCATTAGGCATTCCTTTCTGGATAGCGGCGGCTGTATCCGGCACGTTATTATTCCACACTACAGATACTACTCCCAAACGCGGGTCACTGTTCGTTTTCAGGAAATCGATCAATGTTTTGCTGTACTTACCCCATTCTATGTTATCGGCGCCGTGGGAGTTCAGGCTGTAGTCCTGTCCTACGAGTTCGAAAGCCACGGGGTTGTTGTTATATTGCTGCGGACCATTGCTGTAACGCAGCACTGCATTTTCAGCAGCATTCAGGATTACACCGCCTGCCACTGCTTTCTGCACCCAGTCTTTCGCTACCACCTTACCGTCCGTAACTTTGGTGGTACGCATGGCCACTCTCAGCATCAGCGAATAACCAAATTTTTTCCAGGAGGCTACATCACCACCGTATAGCAGATCAGCAGCGCCATAAGTGACGGCGCCAGGTTTGGTATCAAAAGCTTTGATAGCTTCATCCAGTTCCTTCAGCATATCCACATAAATATCCGCCTGGGCATCATATTTTGGCAGGAATACGCTGTTTCTTCCCTGGGTGGCTTCTGAATAAGGCACATCTCCGTAAAGATCGGTGATACGCTGCATCAGCAATACTCTCCAGATACGGGTAGCAGAAAGTTTATTTATGTTATCGGCCGCTTTCTCCGGTGCTTTCAGCGCTGTGATAATTTCCTGCAGCGTGAGAATCGCGTTGGTATAAATATAGCGATAGTAAAAGCTCTGGTAAAAGTCGTTCACCGCATATTTATCACCGGCGCCTGAACCACCGATCTCCTTAGCGATAGAAAAGTGCTGGATATAGTTTCCGCAATGGAGATAAGAAGTATAGAAATACGTTCTGTCATACACCAGGTTTCCTTTCAGTAAACTTTGTGTAAAGAGAAAGTTCACGTTAGGTGTGGTAGATGCATTCGGATTTGTATTGAGTTCCTCAAACCCTTTATCACAGGCTGACAGTCCCAATACTGCCCCCAGGAGTAAAATAAATTTATATCTGGCCAATCGTTGCATGAATAATATTTTTAAGAGTGAACTACAGTTTTACCATCAGGTTTACACCATAACTCCGGGTACGGGGTACACCGAACATCTCAAAGCCTTGTGCATTGGCATTACTGAAGGCCGATTCGGGATCGATGTTAGGTGCGTTCTTGTACAGGATGAGCAGGTTCCTTGCTACGAATGAAACGGTGGCTGACTGCACCTTTGCAAAAGCCAGAGCATTCGTTGGAATGTTGTAGGTCAGGATGACCTGTCTTAATTTAATGAAGCTCGCATCATACACAAATTTTTCGGAGATATTTTTGAAGTTGTCATAATACTGCTGCAACCCGGTGGTATAAGTAAATGTTTTGGTAAACGGCTTATCATCTGTATCCACACCGGTTACGGTTAATCCGTCTTCCCTTCCCGGCAATGTCAGCTTGTTCAGCCCAAAGCGTGTGGCGTATAGGTTTGTACCAGAGTAAACATAACCACCAAACTTGCCATCTATCAGGAAGCTCAGGTTAAACTGTTTATAGCGGAAGCTATTGGTAATACCGCCGGTCCACGGAGCAATACCTGTTCCGAGATCTTTCTGTTCTGTTACTTCGTAGCCGTTGTTTTTATTGTAGATGGTTTGGCCCTGTGCATTTTTCTTTGCACCAAATCCTTTGATCATACTGTAGGGTTTACCTACTTCTGCAAAGAGGAAAGCGTAGCTGTTCACTGCTGCATCCAGCTGCAGTTTATCCAGGCCGTCGTTAAGTTTCAGTACTTCGTTTTTGTTATAGGCAGCGTTAAAGCTTACTTCCCAGGAGAAATCTTTTTTTCTTACGGGTGTACCGGATATCATCAGCTCAATTCCTTTGTTACTCATTTCGCCTACGTTCAGATAAGCGTAGTTATAACCGGAACCTGGAGAGATAGCCGCCTGCATAATATCGTCTGTTGTTTTGCGGTTGTATACCGTCAGATCGGCAGATAACCTGTTATGCAGGAAACGGCCTTCGATGCCTGCTTCCACGGTAGTAGAGGTAAATGGTTTCAGGTCCTGGTTGGGAGCGATCAGCAACCCGGAGCCTACCCCATTTGTTTGCGTTGGTGTTTGCAACGGCTGACCGAGATGTCCGCCACCGGGTACCATGCTGTAAGTCTGGTTCAGCGCGTAGGCCAGGGGCGCGCCGCCACCTACCTGTGCCCAGGATGATCTTACTTTGGCGTAATCGATCCAGGAAGGCATTTTTACCGCCTCGGATAACAGGAAGCTGGCACCTATGGAAGGGTAAAAAATATTATTCTTTTTTGCAGACAACGTAGAGAACCAATCGTTACGGCCGGTCGCGGATATAAAGAGCAGGTCCCTGAAAGACAGATCCACAGAGCCAAACAGGGAATTGGTTCCCTGGTGCTGGTTAACGTTTTTCACGCTCAGGTTTTTTACATTGGACTGATCATAAAAACCCGGTTCGAAGAAACCTTTACCATCAAAAATCACCGCATCCGATTTTGATCTGCGTTGGTTGCCGCCAGCCATAGCTGTTAATCCGAAGTCGCGGCTCAGTTTAGCCTGGTAGTTCAGCGTTAGTTCCCCGTTGGTTTCTGTGATGGCAGTAGTGGATTGCGCATAGAACCCGTCAGACGCATAGGCGGTACCGGTAGGTACCACGCCTACATAACCGGCGTTGGTATAGTCGTGGTTTACACGGCCACGGATGAACAGGTTGTCGAGGATATTATATTTGATACTCAGGTTCCCGATAAAGCGGTTGCGGTTATCATTGTTCTGAAATTTATTAAGAATGAAGTAAGGATTCCCTGCGAAGTCCGAAGGATTCCATTTCACTTCATTTCCATCTTTATCATAGCCGGGATTCATATTGCGTATATCCACAGTGTTGGCCAGCATATAGGTACTCCAGTTCAGGTTACCGGGAGCATCAGACACCCCGCTCCTGTTTTCCGCCTTTTCGATATTATACTGCGCATAGGCTTCTACGCTGAGTTTTTTACTCAGGTTGGAGTTTACGCTGGCAGAGAATATTTTCTTATTCAGGTGCTGATTGGGTACCAGGCCATGATTGTTCATATCAGAGAGAGAAGCGCGGAACGTAGTGTTGTCATCTCCTCCTGACAGCGATACGGTATTGGTAAACGTATTACCCGTGCGGTAAAAGTTTTTGATATTATTCTTTTGCGGAGAATAAGGACGGCTTACACCGTCGAACTGTACCACATCGCTGCCATCCATTTTTGGTCCCCAGGACAGGCGGCCTGCGCTGATTGCAGATGCTTTGTCTGTTGGCTTGGCGCCGTTCTGGCCGGAACCATATTCGTATTGCCAGTCGGGAATGATGGCAGGGGTTTCTGCAGTAAAGGTGGAGTTGTAATCTACACCGATACCTTTCCGCTGAACCCCTTTTTTTGTAGTGATCAGGATAACGCCGTTGGCTGCACGGGCGCCGTAAAGCGCGGCAGCAGGGCCTCCTTTCAACACGGTGATACTTTCAATATCGTCGGCATTGATGCCCCCGATACCATCGCCGCGGTCACTGTTCAGCCCGATGGCCCCGTTACCGCTGGCCGGCACGCTTTGCGTGGTGTTATCGATGGGCATCCCGTTGATCACATACAGCGGCTGACTCTCTCCGTTCAGCGAACCCGTACCGCGTATGATGACACGGCTGGAGCTGCCGGGACCGGAAGCGAGACTGGCAGCATTCACACCGGCGATTTTTCCGGTCAATGCATCTGCCACATTGATTTCACGGGCCTGGGTGAATTCGCTTCCCTTTACTTCTGTAACGGCATAGGCCAGCGCTTTCTTATCTTTCTTGATACCCAAAGCCGTTACCACCAGCTCTCCCAACGCTTTTGAGGCTACGTCGAGCTGAATGGCGATCCGGGTTTGTCCCGGCGCAACCTTTACTTCCTTCCTTTCATATCCTATATAGGTAACCGCCAGGGTAATATCTCCGGTATGTGCAGCCGGGATATTCAAAGTGAATTTACCCGTGGCATCGGTAACAGCGCCCACACCTTTTGCAGATAAGAGGGAAATGGTGGCGCCAATAATTTGCTGTCCATCCGGACCTTTTACCGTACCGGAAATGGGTGATGGTTTGTTGGCAGGTACCTGTGCAAAACTTCCAAAACAAAACAGCAGGCCGACTACAGGCAGTATTAGTTTTGTGAAAGTTGCCAGTTTTATGACATTTTTCATCATTGTGGTTTGGTTGATAGTTCTTTCAAATAATGCGGAAATACTGCTCTAAAATAGACAATTCAATCATTTTTGCAAATTTTTTGCAATAAATAATTGCAAATTATGCATCCACAAGAAATCATTATCAACTTAATACATTGATAATTAAATATTTAATAATTTACATTATTTGCAGAAAAATTATTTTTTGTAATAAAAGTGCAAAATCAGGACTGATCCTATATTTTTGCGCTAGTATTATTTTACCCGGCAGTCCGAATCTTTGTAAATGCTGGGATTTTTAAGTATCATCACCTTTTGAATCGTCGCAACGCTATGGATAGTACTAACACCCAGGATCAGCTTCCTCCTGTTTCGCTTACCAAAAAGGCAAGGAAACAGTTAATTATACAGCAGGTAAACATCCACACCCGTATTACTTATACGGAGCTGGTAAGCCTGATCAATGTATCAGAGGATACCATCCGTCGTGATGTGAATGAACTCGCAGACGACGGGGAAGTAGTGAAGATCAAGGGGGGAGCGATGTCTATTGCCTATCATTACGGACATGAGTCGCAGACATATGCCCAGAACAACAAGCTGGTGATTGCGGAAAAAACGCTGCAGCTGCTCCGCGACGATATGATTGTACTGATTGGAGGAGGCACCACCATCCGGGAATTTATCAAAAAAATTCCGGCTACACTCCGCGCCACTTTTATCACGGTAAACGTGTTATCGGCAGTAGAGCTCCTGGATAAGCCTATGATAAAGACGATTGTAATAGGCGGGCAAATTTCTGCCTATAGCCAGATGACGGTGAGTGGTGAAGTGTTTGAATACCTCTCAAATATAAAAGCCGATCTCTGTATTATCGGTACCAACGCTATAGACCCGGTAAACGGTTTAACAGACTCAGACTGGGAAACCATACAGGTTAAAAAAGCCATGATCAAGGCCACAGAAAAAGTTGCCATCCTTGCTATTTCCGAGAAATTAAATTCTTCTATGAAAATGAAAATAGCAGACCTGCAGGACATCCATTATCTTATTACCGAACTGCCGGCAGAAAGCCCGGAACTACAGGCTTATAAGGCGAAGAACCTGACAATTTTGTAACAAGGTTCGTAAAGCTCATCCCTTCTTATACACTTCCTGTTGCGCGCATTATTGGTTTGTTTTTTAAACTTCCGTTCCGCTATCCCGTCCAATACCTGGAATAAGCACAACAAACCATGAAAAAGATAATCATCGCTTTGCTGCTGTTTACAGCAGTTGCAGGAAGCGGATCAACAGCATACGCGCAGGTAAGTGTTGGCGTATCCATCCGGGTAGCTCCTCCTGCGTTACCCGTGTATACACAACCTCCTTGTCCATACGATGGATATATCTGGACTCCCGGCTACTGGGCTTACGGCCCGGCAGGCTACTACTGGATACCGGGCGTATGGGTGCGGCCGCCACGCTTTGGCGTATTGTGGACACCAGGCTACTGGGGATTTATAGGCGGTATCTACAGCTGGCATGCCGGTTACTGGGGACCTCATGTTGGATTCTATGGTGGTGTTAACTACGGTTACGGCTATACGGGATCAGGATTCTACGGTGGTATGTGGAGGGGAAATGTATATCATTACAACACTGCCTATGCGAATATCAACACACGGGTAGTACATAACACCTACGTTAATAATACCATCATCAATAACAGAACGGTTATCAATAACCGCAGCAGTTTCAATGGAGCCGGCGGTATCAATGCCAGACCAGGCCGGGAAGAACAGGTAGCCATGCGGGAACAGCATACACAAGCCACTTCCGACCAGGTATCGCATGAACAGGCAGCACGAAACGACAGGCGCCAGCTGGCATCCGTGAATCACGGTAACCCGGCGAATTCATTTCATCGTGCAAACGACGGAGCCGCGCATTCAAACAACAACGCACAAAATCATTTTGCCAGCGTGAATAAACCGGCTAACAGCAACGGTGAGCGAAATCATTTTGCCGCCGTGAACAGACCAGGTAACAACAACAGCGCACAAAATCATTTTAATGCGCCAAGGGGAGAAAATCACTTCAACGCAGCGCCGCGGGGAGAAAATCATTTTAACAATAATGGCGGCAACCGGCAGATGGCCATTCGCCAGCAGCATTTTTCGCAATCGCGTATGTCGGGCGGCCATATGCAACATGGCAGCGGTCATGGACGACATTAATCATCCATTCCCTTTCATCCGGACACATAAAAAAAACAGCAGGATATACACCCTGCTGTTTTTTTATGAATAGTTTTCAGGGATGTTCATCCTGCAGTAATGCCGACCTTCCTCCGTCCAGCAAGTAAGTGGTACCGGAGGCAAATCCGCCATATTCTCCGGCGAGAAATACACACCAGGCTCCTGCTTCTTCCGCAGTGCCAATCCGTTTTACCGGGTGCAATGCTTCCGTACGCGCCCGTTCTTCAGCAGGATCATTGAAAGAAGCGAACCATTGCTGGTTACCCGGCGTATCAATAAATCCCGGCGCCAGGCCCACTACCCTCACCGCAGGCGCCCATTCAATGGCCAGGGCCCGTACCAGGCCGGTAAGCGCGGTTTTGGTAACGTTGTAGGGAAAGCATCCGGGCATCGTGGCATAGGCCTGGTTAGAGCTGATAATGATAATTACGCCGGCACCATTTGCTGCAAGATAAGGCCGGCATAACCTGCAAAGGCGCCAGTGAGCGGAAAGATTCAGTTCCATATTCTGCTGCCATACCGGCTCCGTGCAATTAGTGGCGCCTTCAAAAAAATTAGCACCGGCATTGGATACCAGGATATCTATTCTGCTCCAGGCAGCCAATGCGGCATCAACCCATAACTCCTGTTGAGCAGCGTCGGTCACATCTGTTTGCGTATACATCGCTGCAGCGCCTGCCGCCTGCATTGCGCTCAGAAAAGCCAGGGCAGCGGGGCTGTCGGCCGGCTCCAGTCCGCAGCCTGCTACTTTCGCTTCAGCCCTTCCCATCATCACCGCAATACCTTTTCCGATACCGGAGGTAACACCGGATACAAGAACTACTTTTCCGCTTAATGATATTTGTAATGCCATAATCTACTAAACATAAAATCCGGGCCGGGGTTGTAATATCCCCGGATGTTTTTCCATTTCTGCAGCTACCAGGTCCACCCCTAGACCCGGTCTGTCCGATAAATGCAGGTGCCCGTTGCTGATCATCGGCTTGATAGGATGATCAATCACAGTATCTCTCCAGGGAACATCATTAAACATAAATTCCTGCCGGAAGAAATTAGGTACCGATGCACATACATGCGCACTGGCGAGGGTAGACAAAGGACCATTAGGATTATGCGGCGCCAGCAAAACATTATACGCTTCCATCATCGTGGCCATCCGCTTCATTTCCGACGGACCGCCACAACGCGTGATATCGGGCATAATAATATCGCATAACTGCTTTTCCAATACCTGCCGGATACCATGACGCGTATAATGCCGCTCTCCCACACAAATGGCAACATTGCCCGGCAGCCGCTCCCGCACTGCTTTCAGGGTATCTGCACTTTCAGGCCCCACCGGTTCTTCATACCAGGTAATATCCAAGGCAGCCAGTCTTTGCGCCATTTTCACCGCCACCCTGAAATTTAGCATGGCATGGGTTTCTATCATAATGTCAAACTCCGGCCCCACCGCCTCTCTTACCGCCCTGCTTACCTCAAAAGCCAGGTCCTGCTGTGCTGCCGTAAGATTCAGACTGGCGGAAAGATCCTCTCCATAAAAATAATTTACATGGGCGAAAGGATCGAATTTCAAACCGGTGAAACCGGCAGCTTTCACCTGTAATGCCTGCGCAGCATAATCTTCCGGCGTATGCGCACCGCCGGTAAACCAATAATTGGCATACAGCTGAATATCCTTGCGGAAAGCGCCTCCCAGCAATTCATAACATGGCACGCCGAGTACTTTAGCTTTCAGATCCAGCAGAGCCATATCGATACCACTGATCGCACAAAGACTCGCTCCGTAAGGACCTATCCAGTTCAGATCGCGGTAAAGTTTTGTCCAGATGAAATCCGTGCGCATAGGATCCATGCCTGTTATACGATCTCCTACATGTTTGGCGGCATGGTAAACGATAGGACTTCCCGGCCAGTTGGTGGCTTCTCCCACACCGGTATAACCTTCGTCCGTATAAATTTTCAACAGGGTCCAGTTATACTTGACACCTTCCACCAGCCATACCTTAACATCAGTTATTTTCATATGCTAATCAGTTAATCTATTGTAAATACCAGCGCTCCTTTTACAATTTTGGGTACGCTTTGCTGCGCGTCGGTAAATGGGGCGCTGTAAAAAGGTTCTGATCCGTTATTACTATAGTCTGCTATCAGCAACTGCAGATGCGCATCCTGTAACCAGCTGCGGAGCGACTGTTTACCGTCCGACAAAACAGTAATACCGTTGCCTGCCGCATCTGTCAACGAAGCCCGCAGGATATGCTGTTTGGTGGCCCTGAAATCATTGCTGCCCAGCTCATTGGTATCGTCTTTCCATTTGCCGGCAGGCACTTTTCTCCAGGGCTCCACTCCTTCGGTGATCTGCGCGTGTAGAACAGCCTTCCCTTCATTACGTGCAATATCATCTGCCGGGTAAACGGAAAAACCACCTTTCCTTTTCCAGCTCAGCTGATCAAAGGTAGGGGGTAATTGCAACAACATTCCATATTGTCTTGCCAGCGAATCTGCCCCATGATACCGGATCTCATAAACCATACTTACTTTATTGTCGGGACGGAAATGATACCTGATGCTGCCTTTCGCATTAGTATAGGTAACGGTTTCGTTTACCACAATACCGCTGTCGGTAGCTGCCACCTGCAAGGCAGTGGCAAAGAGCGTATAAAGCGGGTAATTTTTTAACGGGTAGATGTTATTCTGATAGGTTTCTCCGGCTACGTTGGGCTTACCGCCATCTTCACGGTTCACCGGCACCACGCTCCACACCGGTCCCTGCGACAGGATCGTAACATCTCCTTTCTTTGCGGAAACGATCATGCCGGTTAACCGGCTGATATCAAAAGTATGATCTCCCTGGTAAATGGTATAGCTTTGTTCATTTTGTGTATAGCTCAGTTTCACCGGTGCTTTCTTTTCTTCCATAGTAGCGGATTTCAGCGTTATCAACTCTTCGTTCACCACGTTACCTTCAGGATCTGAAAAAGTGAGTTGCACTTCCGATCCCTCGTTTACAGGAATGGTTAATATACCTTCTCCATGCGGTGCTATGTGCACATTTATTTTCTTCTCCTGCCCGTCTACCTGGCAATGGATATTTGCGCTAGTGAGCGTGGTAAAATCAAAACGGTTCTCCACCTGCAATAGCAGTTGTTTACCTTTCACGACCGGCGTTTTGATGTTAGTGACCACTACCGGGGCATACGCTTTTCTCATCCCATAAAATTCCGGTTTTTCCCTTCTCCAGGCATCCAGCGGCCCCCATGGACCATAGCCCACTATACGGCCATCGGGAAGATGAAAGTCATCATCGATCCCCGCCCATATGGCGCCTCCCAAACAATTGGGATGACGGTACATGGCATCATACATCAGGGCGAGCGGCTCGCCGTAAGCGGCCCTGATGCCCGGATCTGTAGCCAGTTCACGCCGGTTGTAACAGGACACATGTGCGTACTCTCCAAACAATACCGGTCGTTTCATCGTATCTGCAGCACGCGGCCCGGTGCTATCCGGATAATGATATACTGCAATATCGGCCTGACTGCCCGCGTTGTTATAGCCGCCCCAGCACTGATCGTGAAAGGTGGTGGGCCGGGTAGGATCCATGGCTTTCACGATCGTATTTACACGTGCAAACAAAGGACTCCACAGCGATTCATTTGCAAGCGACCAGATAATGATACTCGGATGATTACGTTGCGCATTTACTTTTTCTACGTTGGCGCGGATAAAATAGGGCAGGTATTTTTCATCTTTATAATTCCATAATCTCCATATTGGTGAAGCGCCGTGTTCTATCCAGCAGATCGCCGATTCACTTTCCACAAACAATCCCAGCTCATCTGCCGCCGCCAAAAATTCTTCCGAAGGCGGATAATGGGAGGTGCGGATATAATTGCAGTTACCTTTTTTAAACAAGGCTGCATCTTGCCGCGACAGTTCCGGTGTAATGCTGCGGCCCAGGATGGGATGCACATCATGACGGCATACGCCATGCAGTTTCACCGGTTTGCCATTTACCAGCAAAAGACCACCGTTTACTTTTACTTCGCGGAAGCCTACCTGTTGAGCGATGGTTTCCAATACTTGTCCGTTTTCCAGCAAACTGGCCTTCAATGTATACAGGCAGGGCTTTTCCGGGTTCCAGGTCTGAACGCGGCCCACCGGTATTTCCTGCGGGGCGCCGGCAGCTATCGTTTTTTCCGCCACTTTTTTCCCGGCGGCATCCGTGAGTACATAATGCATTGTTCCTTTGGTACTGTTGGTACCCAGATCTACCAACAGTGAACCCTGTGTATAGTCCCGGCTTAACTGCGTAGTAATATTTAGTTTTTCGATATTAATATCCGGTAAAACAAATAAAGTAACTTTTCGTAAGATGCCACCCATCGTGTGCACTGCGTATTGTGAAATACATCCCAGTTTATCCGAAATGGTCAGGGCCTGCACCTGTACCTCCAGCTGATTTTCACCCGCTTTCACGGTGCTGCTGATCTCTGCTTCAAAAGGAACAAAACCTCCTTCATGCGTTACTACTGCTTTTCCATTTACCAGTACTTTACCCCAGGAGCTTACGCCGTCAAAGCGGATCATGATCCGTTTGCCCTGCCAGTCGTCCGGCACCCGGAAGTTACGGTGATAGATGGCAGTATCGCCTTCATTTACCCGGAACCCCTGCATGGTCCATTCGCCGGGTACTGCAATGGAGGCCGGCTTACCTGCGGCGCCATTTGAAAAAGACCAGTTGCCATTGAGCAACAATAACGGGGCAGTAACACCGGCTACCATTACGGGCCGGGGCGAAAGGCGGGGAATGGTATAATTATCAGTGGGGGTTTGTGCCTGTGCCCATCCATTGATCAAGAGGCCGGCGGCAAATAAAACTTTCTTTATCACCATACATATTTTAAACAACTACATAATTCCATACTTTTCAAAGGCAGCAGATGCCGACATCCCGTTCTCTATCTCCCGCTGCACTATTTTTTCTCCGCGTACCTTTTCAAGGGCGAGGCGAAACACGTCTTGTTCCGCATGCTGCGGCACAATGCAAGCGCCATCCATATCACCCAATACGATGTCACCCGGTTGTATAATTACCCCGTTCATTTCAATGGGGATACGGAAATCGAGCACTTTACCACGCGGGCCCTGGTCCTGCGCATAACGGCCATATGAAAAAGTCGGGAACTGTAATTTTAAAATACCCCGGGTATCGCGGGAGTAGCCGTTTACAACGGCGCCGGCAGCTCCCAGCTTCATGGCTCGGGTGCTCATCAGCTCACCCCAGAGGGCATAGGTTGGGGAAGAACCGGTACAGATATATACTTCATTTTTTTTCAGGTCATCGAGTGCCCGGAGCATCAGGCCAAACGGTTGTTGCAGGGTAGCATTGTGCAGACTTTGTTCTCCCGAAATCATATCCGCTTCCAACACCGTCATCGCTCGTCCGGCTACGACCATGGCGCTGTGCAGGGGTTGTATCTGCGGAGGCAGGAACTGCCGGAACAAGCCCATTTTATCCATCACGTCGCCTACCACCGCGGAAAACAATTCTCCTTTGATCAGCGAAAAAAGTTCATCGTCATTTTTCCATCTATTCATAGTTGTCCTGTTTCTGTTAATACTCCAAAGGTATTTCTCCTGTACAGGAGTTCATCCAACTATATTAATCAACATTGCAACTTTTTTAACCCGATTTGATGAAAATTCGTTTTAGTTATATTAATAAAATTACAATCTGGTTATGCTTTATGGGTAGATGTTCTCATTGATTTCCGGTATTGACTGGGGTTTTCTCCTTTAATTTCCCGGAAAAATTTATTGAAGTTGGTGAGGTTCTGGTAACCGCTTTCATAGCAAATTTCGCCTATGCTGCGATCTTCGTCCAGCAATAGTTTACAGGCATGACCTATTCTTATTTCGTTGATAAACCGGGTAAGGGATTTGCCGGTATGCTTCTTAAAATAACGGCAGAAAGCCGGTGGCGTCATATTCGCCAGTGCGGCTACATCATCGAGGCTGGTATCTCCCGGAAAATTATTCATCAGGTATTGGTAGACCACATTAATGCGGGCGGTATCTTTTGGCTGAAAGGAGTTTTCGAACTGTATACTGCTCAGGTATTCAAATTCGGCGGAGTCGGTAAGCAGCTCCAGTATTCTCATAAAATCGAGCAGCTTTCCCAGCCCTTTCCGGCGGGTAATGCCGGCCAGCAACTGTATTACCTGTTGCTGGGTGTCGCCTGTAAAACGCACACCCCGTTCCGCTCTTTCTATCAGGCGCTTTACGGGGGCAATGATTTCTTCTTCCTCTGATAGCTGCTGCAGAAAGTTCGCCGGGAAATAGACCACGATAGACTTTACATTTCCTTTAACCGGGGCGTCGCGGAACGAGGCATCGTTCAGCCAGATATGCGGCAGGTTGGGGCCCATCAGTACCAGGTCGCCCGGAAGAAAATGATCAACATGATCCCCGACAATACGTTTGCCATGGCTTTCCTGTATCCATACCAGCTCGCATAAATCATGAAAATGAAACGGCGACTGCAGGTAATCCGTATTGATTTTTTTAATATGAATGGTTTTCGCAGCAGGCGTTCCCACTTCAATAAACTGCGCTTTCATGCCCTGAAAGTAAGGCATATCTATGAATTAAGTATCCGGCTCGCCGGAGCCGGATACTTAGTCTTCCATCACCCGGCAATGAAAACCGGTTTCATTTACCAACATGACTATTTTTCCCGCCTGGAAATCCTCTCCTTCTACTCTTAGTACTTTATCGCGGTCTTCCAGGTCGAAATTGATTTTACTTTCCGGAAAATTCCGGCGTAACAGCGCTACAATTTCTTTTGCGGTATCCACCCGCTTAACGTTCGTTACAAAGACTTCTACCATTCGAGTTTTTTTTACATATAGCTCATAGCGGGATATCCCAAAAGCCGTCTCCACAGCGCTATCTGGCCAATACAGTTAGCTTCGCGGTAAATGGAGAATGTTACCATATCCCAAACAGGAAACGACATTTTCATTTCCGGGAAATCGAGGATACTGTTCAGTTGTTCATCGGAGGCCTTGATCAATGCTTCTCTTAACACGGGAGTAATAACTTCCCAGTCTTTCTGATATACATCGAGCGACGGATAAGTTACACCATCCTTGATGCCCTGATTTTTCTGGAAAAACTCACCAATGGATGATTTCTTTTCTACCTTTAAAAAATGTGCGAGATCAAACCGCTGTTGCACCAGGCTACCTGCCAGCCAGGCCACATGGTTGGCAGCAGTATCGAGGCGTTTGTGTGCATCTGAATCAGAAAGTCCAAACAGTGCTTTTGGGTAAAAGCCGGTCTGCAGATCATACAGTGAGAGAATGCCGAGCATCCTGTTGCTTACAGTTTCCATATTTTATTTATTTTAGGTATTCAAACTTCCTGTAAGTTAGCTGATAATCGCTTCACACACCGATGCTGATGGAGCCAATCTTAGGGGGTATTTGCGACAAAAACGTTATGTTTGAGAATAACACCAAAAATTGAAAACCGTATGTTACAGATAGGTATCCTGCTTATGCGCCACTACAAGCTGTTAAGCCTTGCAGCCATCACTGACGTACTTGACACCGTCAATAAGATTTACCACAAAAACGGTCAGTCAACCCCGTTTACCATTCACATGGTACACACCGCAGAAACAGCACATCTTGCAGCCGCTTTTCCCGACTACATTTCACATGGAATAGATGTTGCCACTACTTTTAACCTGGTATTGGTACCTTCTTTTACTACGGACGACCTGAAGCAGACTATCACAGCAAACCGGGAATACGTTCCCTGGCTGAAACAGCAGTATAAAAACGGCGCAGAGATAGCCAGCTTCTGTACCGGCGCCTTTTTATTGGGTGCTTCCGGCCTGCTGGATGGAAAAATTGCGACCACCCACGTGGATGCCTGCAAAGATTTCAGCACTGCATTTCCGGCGGTAAATTTATTATCAGACAAAACCGTTACCCACGACGCCGGCATCTATACCAGTGGTGGCGCCACCTCGACCTTCCACCTGCTATTGCATTTGCTGGAAATACATTGCGGTATTGAAATCGCTGTGAGAACCGCAAAAATATTCGCCATTGATATGGGGCGTGATAAACAATCCTATTTCAGCACTTTTCAGCCAACCCGCAATCATCACGACGACCTTGTGGCCACCGCGCAGCAAAGGATTGAAGCCAGCTACCAGGAGGCTGCCACCATTGAAGAAATGATCAAAGACATTCCTTCCAGCCGCAGGAATATTGTAAGAAGATTTAAGCAGGTAACCGGTGTGACCCCTATCGAATACCTGCAGCTCACCCGTATTGAAGCCGCTAAAAAACTACTCGAACAAACAGGACAACAAATGATGGAAGTGATCTTTAATTCCGGTTATAACGACCCCAAGGCATTCAGAAAGGTCTTTCGCAAAACAGTGGGAATGACGCCTTCTGAATACCGGGAGAAGTTTAATGCGGTGAGATAGCATTAGTTCCTGTCCCAGAAAAAGGGTGGTTCAATACCTAAAGAGCGGAGATACACAAACCCCTGTCCGCGGTGATGAATCTCATTGTCGATAAAATAGAACAGCAGGCTGGTAATAGTTCCTTCATATTGGCCAAAGGCTTTCATGGTTGTATGAAAACCGTCCGGGGCAATCCTCGGCCAGTAGTCGTCGATCTGCGTGGTCACCACATCCCATAACTGTAACAATTCCTCTTTGCTGGTTGGTGCTGTTAACCCGGTATGTTTAAGCAAATCTGCCATCTGCAGCCATTCCCCTGTGGCAAAGCCATGTACCCCGGAAGAGGCAATACGCAGCATTTCCATAATAAGCTCCGAAAATGGACGCATGCCACCCACGCTGTAGCTGAAAAGCTGGTCGGCCGGGAACTTCTCTATTGCCCTGCGGGTTACCTTGCGATGGCCCTGCCAGTGCTCCAGGAGCTGTTCACGATTGATAATAACTTCTGTAGCGGGTGCGGTAGCTGTCAATGTATTGTTTTCCATAAATCTGTATGTTTTTTGATTACAATACAAAGAAACCAGGGGGGGTGTGACAACCCTATGTCAGTAGTCTCAAAAAAAAGTTTCTGGAGCGGAGGGGAAGGCCTTCGGCCTTTGTCTTGGGCAGGATTAAAATGATTTTGATGATTAGGATGATTTTATTCCTTACTTATATAGGACGCTTTTTTTTACTAAAGGTCAGCGCAATACGATGGCACTACCTGGTAAAAGAAATAAAATCATCCTAATCATCAAAATCATTTTAATCCTGCCCAAAGACCAGCGCCGAAGGCGCTCATTCCCATCCAAAATAGGCCCTGGCATTCCCGTAACAAATGTTCTGAATCATCGCTCCCACCTGGTCAATATCGTCCGGGATTTCGCCCCGTTCTATTTCTTCCCCGAAGAGATCGCAGAGCAGGCGCCGGAAATATTCATGGCGGGGGTACGACAGGAAGCTGCGGGAGTCGGTGAGCATTCCTACAAAGCGGGAAATAAGCCCCATATTGGACAGCGCGTTTAGTTGCCGCGTCATGCCTTCCTTTTGATCGAGGAACCACCAGGCGGCGCCAAACTGTACTTTTCCGGCCACAGTACCGTCATTGAAATTGCCGGTCATGGTGGCCATGAGCTCATTGTCGGCCGGGTTGAGATTGTAAATAATCGTTTTGGCCAGTTTATCCTGGCTGTCCAGCCTGTCGAGGAACTTTGCCAGCGCCCGGGCCTGCGAAAAATCGCCGATGGAATCCCAACCGGTATCAGGCCCCAGCAAGCGCATCATGCGGGAATTGTTATTACGCAGGGCGCCGAGATGGTATTGCTGTACCCAACCCTTTTCATGATCCATCAGGGCCAGCTCCAGCAGCAACGCTGATTTGAACTGTCTTATTTCCCCCGGTTCCAATGCCTTACCTCCGCGTACTTTCAGAAAGAGCTGCCGGATGGTTGTTTCCGTAAAATCTTCCGCATATATTTCTTCAATACCATGATCAGATACCCTGCAACCATGTAAAGCAAAGAAGTCGTGACGCTCTTTTAAAACCAGCAGCAGGTCGTTGTAGGTGTTAATGTTGCGGTTGGCTGTCTGCTCCAGTTTTTGCAGATACTGAAGATATACCTGCGGATGATCCACATTCATGGCCTGATCCGGGCGGAAGGCAGGAATCACCGGTATTTCAAAACCATCCTGTTTTATTTGCCGGTGATACTGCAGGTCATCTGCCGGATCGTCGGTGGTGCAGATCAGTGCCACATTCCTGCTTCGCAGCAGGTTACGCACGCTGTATGCCGGTGTTTGGAGCAGCTGGTTACAGGTATCGTAAATACCTGGCGCCGATGCTGGATTCAATATTTCTGAGATACCAAAATAACGCTGCAGTTCCAGGTGCGTCCAATGGTACAAAGGATTGCGCAAAGTATGGGGCACGGTGTCTGCCCATTTTTCAAACTTCTCCCAATCCGTATTATTGCCTGTGCAATAGTTCTCCGGGATGCCGTTGGTACGCATTGCCCGCCATTTATAATGATCTCCGTATAGCCATGCCTGTGTGATATTATCAAAACGGGTATCCGCCGCTATCTGTGCCGGTGGCAGGTGACAGTGGTAGTCGATCACCGGCATATCCTTTGCATAATCGTGATATAATCGTTCCGCAGCTTCGCTATTCAGGAGAAAATTTTCATCCATGAATTTTTTTCTCATTAATCGTTCATTTTAAGCATTACAATGACACGCCTCTTTTCCAGGGAATAAAATCATCCTGTCCGTGTAACACGGATTTAGCGGTGATAGTTCCGCTGGCCACCTGTATAACGTAGTCGAGTATACGTTCTCCTGCCGCAGCAATGGTTTCTTCTCCATCTATAATGGTACCGGTGTTGATATCAATAATATCCTGCATGCGCTGATAGAGCTTTGTATTGCTGGACAACTTGACAACCGGCGCAATCGGGTTACCGGTGGGTGTTCCCAGCCCGGTTGTAAACAACACGATATTGGCACCGCTGCCTACTTCTGCAGTAGTGGACTCCACATCATTACCGGGCGTGCATAACAGGTTGAGGCCTGGCTGTTGTACTTTTTCCGGATAATCCAGTACGGCTGCCACGGGTGAGGTACCTCCCTTTTTGGCCGCGCCGGCCGATTTGATGGCGTCAGTAATGAGTCCATCTTTGATATTTCCGGGAGAAGGATTCATATCAAATCCGGAGCCTGCTTCTTCTGCGCGACGCTGGTAAGTGCGCATGAGCTGAATAAAGCGGGTAGCGTCTTCTGCGGAACGGCAACGGTCGCTCATTTCCTGTTCTACTCCGCATAACTCCGGGAATTCAGCCAGTATCACCGAACCGCCCAGGGCTACCAGCAGGTCAGAGGTGTAGCCGATAGCCGGATTGGCGGAGATGCCTGAAAAACCATCTGAACCGCCGCATTCCAGTCCTATGCAAAGTTTGCTCAGCGGCGCCGGTTGCCGGGTGCATTGATTAGCGGTTACCAGGCCGGCAAATGTTTTGCGAATCGCATCGGTGATCAGCACCTGTTCTGCACCTGTTTGCTGTTGATCCAGGATATAGAGTGGCTTGGAAAAATTAGCGTCCCGCTTTTTAATTTCTTCCTGTAACATGCTGACCTGCGCATTCTGGCAACCCAGGCTCAACACGGTTGCACCTGCTACATTGGCATGTGTAATATATCCTGCCAGCAAGCCGCAGAGCGTTTGTGCATCCTGCCGGATACCGCCGCAACCGCCGTCGTGGGTGAGAAATTTAATGCCATCCACATTTTCAAAAATGCGGTGTTGTTCGTTATTACCTGGTCCTGCAGCGTAGGTGGTTTCGAGGATGGCGGCAAGGTCTTTGCCCGCCTGTTGTTGCGCCACCAGCGAACGTGTAAAGGCGGCGTATTGAGCAGGACGGCTATACCCCAGTTCTGACAGCAGCGCTTCTTTCAACACTTCCACATTCCGGTTTTCACAAAATACCAATGGTATTACCAGCCAGTAGTTGGCGGTGCCCACGCTCCCATCGGCCCGGTGGTATCCCATAAATGTTTTTTGTTGCCAGCGGGAGATATCAGGCTGCTGCCATGCTGTTCTTCGCTGGGTAGCCAGTTGGTATCCACTGGCGGCGTGGTGCACATTTTCCACTGCAATGCGGCTACCGGCAGCAATGTGCTGCTGCGCCCGCCCTACCAGCACGCCATACATCACCAATGCATCGTCTTTATCAAAAGCTTTTGCAGCAAATTTGTGTTTTGCCGGGATCTGCTCCTGTATCGTGTATACGGTTCCGTTATACTGCACCGTTTCCGCCTTTTCCAGGTCCTGCAGTGCCACCAGTACATTATCGTCCGGGTGTACTTTTAATACTTTCTGCTTCATGACTATCTTCTTATAACTATGATATGGTTATTTCTGCTGCTACCCGTTCCAGGTAAGCAGCCGTTCCTTCCTGTAATAATGCATTGAGCATAATCGTTACTACGGCGGCAAAACCGGGAATGGCAGTGAGGTCGTGCCCCCACAGGTTTTTGTTACTCAATGTTGTTCTCACGAGTACATCAACCGGTAATTGCTGCCACTGCTCCTGGTACCAGCCCGCGTGTTCGTCCTGGATACTGTATGTTTCGCTGCCGCGCATAAACAACAGGTGTGCGGCAAAGCCCAGCGAAATAAGTGCCGGTATCTGTCCCGTGCGCTGGTTGTACTCCAATAATACCGGCACCACCCGCATCTTTAGTTTGGATGTATACTGTGTGCAGATACTCAACCAGCGGTGTTCGATATATGGATTACGGAAGCGGTCGAGTACGGCGCCGGCAAAACGAACAGCCGCATCGTTTCGTATATGCAAACCAGTTATGGCCGGAATAATCTCCTGCATCATCAGTCCTTCCATGTAAGCAGCCATTGATTCCTGGTTCATCGCCGCCACCACGGTATCTATTCCGGCCAGAAAAGCCAGTCCGCAACTGAGTGTATGCGTGCCGTTCAACAAACGCAGCTTCAGCTCGCGGAATACATTAATATCCGGCGATAATACCACGCCGGCATCTGCCTCACTGAAAGACAATACCTTCCGCACCTGTTCACTGTTTGTTTCAATGGCCCATAAACGATATACTTCCGTCATGATCATCAGCTCATCCTCATAGCCGGTATCCATGGCTGCAGCGCCGGGTACAATACAGTCCACCAGCGAATTGCAGTAATGGTTGCTATTATGCAGCCAGTCAACAAACGCATCATCCAGGCGGTTAAAGGCACATAACTCCAGCAGGATTTCTTTCAGCCTGCTGCCGTTATCCGGTATGAGTTCTGTGGGAATGATCACCATTCCCCTGCCGGGATCACCGCTGAAATGCTGGTAACGCTTATACAGGAAAGCCAGCAGCTTAGCAGGAAAAGATGCCGGCGGTACGGCGAATATACTTTCCGCCACATAGGCAATGCCGATCTCAGTGGTATTGGATACCACGATCTGCATGTCAGGGTTGATGGCGCATGCCAGGATCTGCTCCCATTGCGAAGCGGCATTCAACACCCTGCTGATGGAGCCATTCACAATATCCATCGCTACCTTTTGACCGCCTTCGATGCCGCGTATACATTGTGTATAGAGGTTATCCTGATCATCGAAGGCACCTGTACTTCCTTTGCCGGTAGATTTCACTACTACAACCCGGCCATTGAATAGCCCCTGCCTGTTCGCTTTATCAATGAAAGCATCGGGCAAACCTCTCAGCAGCACGCCCGTACCAAACTGTAGTACTTTTTCCGGCAACTCAAAACAGCCTGCAACAGGCAGTTGCAGCGTATCACTTTCGTTTAGCCGGGCCAGTGTTTTTTTTGATAATTTCATACCTTATTTTTTTGTCGTCATTTCCATTTCATTGGCAGCTAACAGGTACGCCCCTACGCCTTTTGGATCGTTGTCGATCACTTTTTCACTGAGATAATATTCATAGCTGCCATCACGGTAAGGTTCTCCGCCCAAACCGGCTACGCTAACGGTACCGGCCAGGGTGATATCTCCTTCCTTATTTTTTTTGATAAACTGTTGTAAGATACCGGCATATCCTTTTGCTGCCACCTTGCGGTAGCTGGCGGGTAAATAACCCAGACGCACGCCTTTCGCTAACGCATACACGAACATGCAGGAAGCAGAAGCCTCTACATAATTACCTTTACTCCCTGCCTTATCCAGCACCTGGAACCAGCAGCCGGTGGCGGTATCCTGGTATTTTCCGACCGCTGCAGCGGTGCGGTTTAAAATAGCGATCAGACTGTCTTTTCCCGGATCTCCTGCCGGGTAATAATCCAATGCATCTACCAGTGCCATCGCATACCAGCCCATGGCGCGGCCCCAGAAATTGGGGGACTGCCCGGTCACTTTATTGGCCCAACGCTGCTGCCGCGATTCGTCCCATGCATGATACAATAATCCTGTCCGGGCATCGCGCGCATGTGTTTCCATGAGTACGAACTGCCGCGTGATATCCCGGAAAGAGCTATCTTCATGAAACAATGCCGCATACGCTGCATAGAACGGCTCTCCCATGTAAAGTCCATCCAGCCACATTTGCCAGGGGTATCGCTGTTTATGCCAGAAGCCGCCATCGCTGGTGCGCGGCTGTCCTTTCAGTTGCTCCCGCAAATGCGCCGCTGCCAGTTTATATTTATTGTTGCCGGTGGCCTTATATAACGTCAGCAGCGCATGGCCGTTCTTTATATTATCGATATTATAATCCATTAGCCGGTACGTACGGATATCACCGTTATCTTCCACAAAAAAATCCATACTCTTTTGCATATACCGGAGGTAACGCGGATCACCGGTCCGCTTCCATAAACCGGTAAATCCATCCAGGATCACTCCCTGATCATAGTTCCATTTAACGGGCGTGCCGGGTTGCATTGTCAGCGAGTCTTTCCATATCCGCATAACGGTGGCGGCCATACCGGCAGCGCCGGTCTGCGCCCGGGCGCTAAGAGCGTTGATCGCAAACAGCCCGGTAATAAGTAAGGTCTTTTTAAAATGCATGGTCTTCCGTTGATTTGTTACGGGTATCACGATAACGGCAGCTATCGCGTATAATATCTTTGACATTGCGTGTTTGCATCACCGGTAAACCGGAGGAGGTAACGAGGTATGCATTTTGAAAATGCACATTATTTGCTTCCATACAGCTGATGCCTTCTTCCGCTTTCATGACAAGGTTGCGCAGAAAAATATTGCTGACAGGCATCTCCGGTAAACCGCGGATGAAAACAGCCTTCTTTGCGCCATCACACACAATGTTGTTAATATAAAAATTACGGAACCGGGGCGTGGCCGCTGTTACCGGCAACAGCTCCACCTTGGGTGCTGCCCTCTTTTCCCCCAGCAACGGCACAGGATCCTTGGCGGCATAGTACATATCGAACAGGATGGCTTCTCCCGGGATATCTTTCATGTTGATATCTGCCGCATAAATATTTTCCACTACCCCGCCACGGCCACGGGCGGTTTTAAAACGCAACCCGATATCGGTGCCCAGGAAGGAACAATCCGACACATAAATATTACGGGCGCCGCCAGACATTTCACTGCCTATTACAAAACCGCCATGCGCATGATATACCGTACAATTGTGTACAATCACATTCTCTGTGGGTTTGCCGCGTTTTCGACCCTGCTCATCCCTGCCCGATTTTATACAGATGCCATCATCCCCTACATCAAAAGTGCAGTCGAGGATCTGTGCATTGCTGCATGATTCCAGGTCTACGCCGTCTCCATTTTGTGCATACCAGGGATTTTTCGCGTAAATACCACGCAGCGTAATGTTTTCGCAAAGCAGCGGATGCAAACACCAGGCGGGAGAATTCTGGAACGTAACGCCTTCCAGCAATACATTTTTACAGGAAGAAATACTGATCATATTCGGGCGAAGAAAATCCTTGATAGCCGCATAGTCTGCAGGCTGGCTTCCCGGCGTAATGACGCCTGCCTGCGGAGTTTTGGACCCCAGGTACGATTGCTTCGATGGATACCAGGTAACGCTGTCTTCCCCCAGCAGCCCGCCGGAGGCCAGGAGTTTCTCCCATTGCGTAGCGGTGAGTTTTGCTTTCTTTACAATACGCCATGCATCACCACCGCCATCAAGGATGCCACTACCGGTAATGGCTATATTTTCCAGGTTATTGCCTGATACGGGCGGCTGACAACGAACCGCCGCCAGTCCCTCATAGGTAGTATTGATCAACGGGTATTGATCAAAGTCGGTAGTAAACTGTAATACGGCGTTGGCGGCGAGATGAAGATTTACATTGCTCTTTAATACCAGCGGCCCTGTAAGCCACAGTCCGCGGGGGATCAGCACTACGCCGCCCCCTTTATTGCTGCAGGTGGTAATAGCCTCATTAATACTTTTACTGTTCAGGGTAATACCATCTGCTTTAGCACCAAAGGCCAGGATATTGAAGGTATCGTTTCTAAAATGCGGTTCATATACCAGTGGCAGTTCATAAGCATACTTTCCTTCAAAAGGCGTTTTCTTCAGCCAGGCGGCCAGGGGTAATTGTTTGTCCCTGATATCGCGGGCAATCAAAGCAGCCATCTTCGCAGCGCCGTAACCGTTAAAATGAGTATTGTCTGTAACGCCCTCGGGCAAAGAGTTATAGTGTCCTGGCGGTATAGTTTTGAACATTTTCACGGAAGCGGTATCTCCTTCCTGCGCAAGCAATGCCGCGCTGCTTTTTTGCAGATCCAGTAACGGTACCTGCATGGACGCCGCCACGGCTCTTACTACGGTCGGGTATTCGCCATGGGTATCTTCTAAAATACCATTCACAAACTTACGCCGCGCTACGGGGGTAATAAGTACCGGGTGGGCGCCTTTGGCGCGGGCTTCTTTCACAAAACGTTCCAGGTTTGTTTTATAAGCGCCCTGCGGTGCGGCATAGCGGGTACTGTCGGTTATTTTGGCATCGTTATGACCAAACTGGATCATCACCCAGTCGCCGGCATGTAATTGCGCCAATACACTATCCCAACGATGTTCATCGATAAAGCTTTTGGTACTGCGACCGTTAACGGCATAATTTTTTATCACGGTGCCAGGCTCAAAAAATTGCGGGAGCAGCTGTCCCCAGCCTCTTTCCGGGTTGCCGGCCAATGGTTTGTCGGCCATCGTGGAATCACCGATCAGGGATATAGCGGGTTTGGGACCGGCTGGCGCCAGTCCCAATAATGATAACAGTAATAGCTGTAAATATCTCATTAGTTATATTTATCGTTCTGCTTAAACTCTCCTTTGTTGCTTACGGCATCTATCTGGTCCTGCGGGATGGGCCGTACATTGTGGTACGATTGGAAATACTGGCTGGCATCCGGATTATGGAGCGCAATCCTTTCTCCCAGTTTACCGGTACGTTTCAGATCAAACCAGCGTAATTGTTCGCCTGCCAGCTCCCGGGCCCTTTCATCGAGGATAAAATCCAGGTTGATGTCAGTGGCTCTTATCTCCATCGCCGTTTCCTGCCCGGGAATGGCCGCGCGTTTACGGATCACATTGATATAGTCTGCCGCTTTGGATGCATTGCCCAGTTTAAATTGCGCTTCGCCGGCAATGAGGTACATCTCTGCGAGTCTTATAATAAATGCGTCGCGGGCGCTTTGTTCTTCGTTCATGGATGCCCGTGTGGGGTCGTCAAATTTCTGCAACGATACATAGTGCGTACGATCGTTTCCGCCACCTGCTGCGGTATACACCGTATTCCGGTCGTACACGCGGTATTTCGTGGTAGCCGGTAAAACATATTTGCTGCAAAGCACCGCGGTATCGCCAAGCTTCATCCCTGCCGGCGCCGTTTTCAGGTTATTGCAGTACCATACTTGTTTAAAAGAGGCGCCGTAGCGGGCATCTGCCTTTTCATCAAACAAGTTTAACAGGAACAAGGTTGGCATATAGCGGTTAAACGGACGCTGATTAGCAATATCGCGTTGCATACCCGGGAGATCGTCGTACTTCATAGCAAACATCAGGTGACCGTTGTTGGCGCCACGGGAATGCCCATTGGGGAAAAGCGTGGCGTCTGTGCGGTCATCAAATACCAGGTTCTTCATATAGTTTACAGCCCAGATCACTTCTTTGTTCTGCAGGTTATCCATGCGCCACAGGTCTGCATACTTTGGCAATAACGTATAGCCGTAGCTGTTAATTACTTTATCTGCCAGGTCTGCAGCCTGCTGATTTTTGCCACGGGTGAGATACATCCTTGCCAGGAAAGCCTCTGCAGCGGGTTTTGTAACCCTCCCATAATCACCGGTGGTAACGGGAAGGTCATTTACAGCCACATCCAGGTCACGGAAAATTTGTGCGTAGAACGTATCCACCGGCGTGCGGTTCGCGGTGGTGATAACACCGGAGGTTTCTTCCAGCGTAAAATGTACCGGTCCCCAGGTTTCTACGATATGCCAGTAATAAAACGCCCGAAGGAAATGCAGCTCGGCATTGCGCGTTTTTTGTTTGTCGGCGGTAAGCCCTGCTTTACCGATGCGGGCGATACCTGTATTACAAAGATTGATAGCCGCATACAACTGTTTCCAGAGCCCGCTCATAACAGTGTTGCTGGCCTGCAGGTTGTTATAATTGGTAATGTCGGGATATTTGTCGCCGGTGCCACTGGTCCAGATATCCGTTCCCATTTCCGCGATGCTGTATCCTTCTTCTTTTCCGTACCACCAACGGTTATAGGTATACGCTGCATTCACCAGGGTTTCAAACCCTTCCGGCGTGGTGTAAACAGCATCTGTAGTAGTGCCGCCCGGATTGTATTCTTCCAGTTGTTTATTACAGGAAGTCATACCTGCCGCTGCTATGGCGAGTATAATAAGGTACTTATTTATGTTAGGTTTCATAACTGCTTTTTTAAAAATTAGAACTCAACATTTAATCCGGCCACATACATTTTTGTCAATGGGTTACTGAGGTCGCCTCCTCTTTCCGGGTCATAATTCTTTACCTTACTGAAGGTAAAGAGGTTCTTACCGGTTACGTATAAACGCAGACTGCTCAGGTGCAGCGGTTTCAACGCCTGTGTAGTGAAGGTATACCCGAGCGACAGGTTACGGATCTTGACAAAGGAGCCGTCTTTATAACCCAGCGTTTTAATAAACGGGGTACCGTCTTTCGAAAGACTCGCATTGGGCCTTGGATAATCGTTGGAAGCATTTTCCGGTGTCCAGTAGTTTAATGGCGCACTGTTTTCCAATCCCTGCGGATCGAATTTAGCGGCGTATTCGGAGTTGATCCACTGACCGATACGGGCAAATACATAAATATTGAGGTCAAAATTTTTGTATCGTATGTCATTATTAAAGCCTCCGCTCCATTTGGGTACCTGGGCGCCGAGGATGATGCGGTCGGCAGAATTGATCTGTCCATTTCCGTCCTGGTCCTTCACCCGGATATCACCGGGTTTATAACCAAACTTGGCAGCCTCGGCTGCATCGGCTGTTTGCCAGATACCAATTTTTTGCTGATCAAAATATACCCTCACCGGGGAGCCGATAAACCATCCGTTGGCTACATCATTGGTATTACCATCTGCCAGTGCAACAATTTCTTCCTTATTGCGGGAGTATACGATGTTGGAAGTCCAGCGAAAATCGGCAGTAGCGATATTGGTAGTATTGATACCTATTTCTACGCCACGGTTACGGGTTTTACCAATGTTCTGTACCACGGAGCTAACGCCGGAGGAGGTAGGCAAACTGCGCTGCAGCAGCAGGTCTTTCGTTTTGGTATCGTAGTAATCGATGCTGCCGCTTACTTTTCCGGCGATGATGCCGAAGTCGATCCCGATATTTTTAGTGGTAGACAATTCCCATTTCAATCCTTTGTTGCCTGTCTGGTCACCGATGGCGTAGGCCATAGCGGCGTTTGTGTCATCATAGGAGAAAGGGATTTTTGTCAGATAACTGGCGGTAGAATATGGATCTACCGCATCATTACCGGCCACGCCATAGCTCACTCTTAACTTCAGGTCGTTCAGGAATGTTTGTGATTTCATGAACTTCTCGTCGCTGATGCGCCATGCGCCTGCTACTGAGGGAAAGAAGGCCCATTTGTTACCGGGCGATAATTTAGAAGAGCCATCAGAGCGACCGGTAAGTGACAGCAGGTATTTTCCTTTAAAGGCATAGTTGAGCCGGCCCGTAAAGGAGATCAGTTTGCTGGCCTGGTACATGGTGCGCACCGCAATGCCGCTCACATTATTTTGCAGCGCATAGTAAAGCTGGGAAGGCAGTAATTGTCCTTCGCCCTGCATCAGGGAAGAATCGCGCTGATCAGACAATACGCTGGCTACGCCGGTAACGCCGAAGGTGTGGTCGCCGATGGTTTTGTTGTAGGTGGCCACGTTTTCCCAGCTGAGATACCTGCGGGTGCTGCCGTTTGATTGCGACCTCGAAGTAGAAGCCGTTGATCTGTCGATAGAACTTTTAGAAGCAAAAACGCCTTGTTTGGCATTTTCCAGGGTAACGCCAAAATTGGATCGGAACATAAAACCTGCGAAGGGCGTGAGTTCCAGGTAAGCATTTATAAAGGTGCGCGTGGTGCGGGTAATATTCTGGTAGGCATTGGGTTGTTCATCTGCCAGTGGGTTGATAGCGGAGCCACTGTTAGGAAACAGCACCAGGTTACCTGCAGAATCGTACGGCATTGCCAGCGGAATATATTTATTGGCCTGGTTCAACGGGTCGCGGCGGGCACTCTGATCATAGTAGGTAATCTGGCTTTGTGCACCTATCTTGATAGCGTCGTTGATGGTTTGATCGATGTTTAAACGGGTGGAATAGCGTTTCAGCTGATCCAGTTTCAGGAGTCCTTTCTCATCGAAATAATCGAAGGAAAAGTAAACTTTTGTTTTTTCAGATCCTCCGGAGATGCCCGCCTGGTAGTCTTGCTGTAAGCCATTATGCAGCAGCAGATCGGCGTAATTCGTCCACAGGTTATTTTTGATTTCATCCAATTCAAAGGCATTGAATATTTTCGGATCATCCGCTACACTGTTCCATCTGCCGGTAGTACGATTGGCTTCCCGTTTCAGGGCCGTATATTCTTCCCCGTTACTCATGCGCGGGTAGCCATTTACTTCAGACACGCCCACATAGGAGCTCACATTTACTTTTGGTTTGCCGGAGGTACCTCTTTTGGTAGTGACCATGATTACCCCGTTGGCGCCGCGGGAGCCGTATATGGCGGTGGAAGAGGCGTCCTTTAATACTTCCATGGACTGGATATCGTTGGGGTTGATGTCCTGTATATTTTCATATTGCACGCCATCAACGATGTAGAGCGGGCCGTTGCTCGCCTTGATAGACCTGTTTCCTCTTACCGTTACATTCACTTTTGCGCCGGCGGCGCCGCTGCTGCGGGTAATATCTACGCCGGGAAGCCGGCCCTGGGCGGCTTCCATAACGTTGGTAGAAGGCACTTTTTTCAATTCTTCCCCTTTTACAGAAACTACCGCGCCGGTGAGATCACGTTTTTTCACCATTCCATAACCCACTACTACGATTTCATCCAGTTTTTTATTATTCGATTCCATTTTTACTGTCATATTGACATTATCAGCTACCATAGTCAGTGGCGTGTATCCCACATAACTGAAGAGCAGCGCTGTTCTTTTCCCTTCCGGCACCTGGAGGGTAAAATTTCCATGTGTATCTGTTTGGGTACCACTGGTCGTTCCTTTCACCTGTACACTCACAAGTGGTAGCCCGTTGCCGGAAGAAGCATCGGTTACCCTCCCTTTTACGGTACGGGTCTGTGCAATCGCCCAGCCGCTAAAACCCAATAGCAGCAAGCAAATAAGGTAAATTCTTTTCATAACGTTCGGGTGAATTTAAATGGCAAATAAAGGTTGTGCGATAATGAGCAATAATTAAACGTGGCAATTTGTTGGTTGAAAACAGGATCGCTTTTTCGTGTCGTATGGACACAAGTCTACAGAACTATTTATTAATTGTGAAGTTTATTTACGCAATCGTTCCCGGAAAAATCAGTACTTTCACTGTCTGTGAAAAAGCCGGGAAACACAGACCGGAAGGCGTATGAAGTATAAAGCAGCTACTATAAAAGATATTGCACAGGCGCTTCACCTGTCTACCTCCACAGTATCCCGTGCGTTACGGGACAGTCATGAAATCAGCGCCGCTACCAAGCAGCTGGTGCTGGATCATGCAGCAAAGCTGAACTATCATCCCAACCCGATTGCGTTGAGTTTGAAAGAAAAAAAGAGCGGATCTATCGGGGTAATTGTATCTGAAATTGCGAACAGTTTTTTTTCACAGACGATCAACGGCATCGAATCTGTTGCTAACGAGAAAGGCTATACGGTAATTATTTCGCAGAGTCATGAGTCTTTCGAAAAAGAAGTGAGAACGCTGCACTACCTGGCTTCCCGCTCTATTGACGGGTTACTCATTTCTGTATCCAGCGCTACCAAAGATCTGACACAGCTGAAAGCCCTGCATCAATATGGCTTTCCGATTGTATTTTTCGACAGGATTGTGGAAGATATCGCTACGCATAAGGTGATGGTAGATAATTTCCAGGGAGCCTACAATGCTACCATGCACCTGCTGGCAGAGGGATATCAGCGTATTGCCTGCATCACCAATTCGGCGCATTTATCCATTACCCGGGAGCGGGTGGCGGGATACGTAGCGGCGTTGGAAAAGCATGGTATATCATCTCATCCTTCCCTCATCAAATATTGCTTTCATGGCGGCATGCTGCTGGATGAGGTTACGGCAGCGGTGAACCAGCTGATGAAGGCAAAGCCCCGCCCGGATGCGATCTTTACTACTTCAGATAAATTAACTACCGGTTGTATGCGTGCGCTAAAAAAAGCGGGCGTGGCGATTCCCGGAGAGATAGCGCTGACAGGGTTTTCCAACTCGGAGTTAATAGAACTGTTGCATGCGCCGATCACAGTAGTGCGGCAGCCGGCATTTGAAATGGGCCGGGTAGCCACAGAATTGTTGTTGCAATTGATAGAAAGCAAACGACCGGTAAAAGATTTTGATACCAGGATATTGCAAACAGAGCTGATCACAGCACCGGAAGTACCTGCAAAGAAAAAAGGACGGAAGTAGTTTTGGTGGCTGAAAAACTGCCCGCGCCTGATCTATTTATCTACCCGGAACCAATCCACATCAGTCCATCCGGCATCATTGGTTTTAACATTCCTGCTGCAACACAAGCCCAGTTTAGCTCCTATCCACCTGCCGGGAACAGCGGTAAACGGTGCTCCTGCCTCGTGAAATGTTTGCCCGTCGGTGCTGTAGCTGAACCGGCAAACGGCGCCTTTACTCACCCGTACCCGGAAAAATATATCTGTAGCCGTTATCTTCTCCTCCGTTGTTATTATTTCCGGCGCGCCTTTATCTGCTTTATTACAGGTAAACCGGGAAAGATAAACACCATCCGTTTTTTTGATAAGCGCGAGTCCTGCATAGTCAGCTCCCAATACCAGCATACTCATACGATCGCCTTCCTGCCTGGGTTTAAACGTACATTTTGTGGTAGCGGAAAATTCCGCCGCCGGAAATTTCTGCAACAGTACATTCGGAACCTCCCACAGGTTACGCGCACTATCGGGCTGTTGTGCAGCAAAGAGACGTAAGCACCCATGGGCAACGGAAGGGAAAGCCCAGCCCGCCGATGGATTGGCCTGCCATTGCCATTGCAGACCGATGGTATTGCCGTTAAACCCGTCTGACTCCTGCGGCGAGGTTACGGCTGTTGCGCCGAGGTTGCCCACATCCGGTTTGCGGTAACGGAGCACCGGCTCCCCTTTGCCATCGTTGTCTTTATCAACACCTATCACCGGCCAGTCATCGGTCCATTTCATTGGTTGCAGGTGCACTACTCTGCCATAGGCGTCGAGGTCCTGGAAATGCAGGAACCAATCGTCTCCTTTGGGTGTTTGTACCCAGGCGCCCTGGTGCGGACCATTCACGGGCGAGCCGCCCTGATCCATTACAATCCTGCTTTCGTAGGGGCCGTATATGTGTTTGGAACGCAGCACCAGTTGCCAGCCGGTACTTACGCCGCCTGCGGGTGCGAAAATATAATAATAGCCGTTCCGCTTATAGAACTTAGGTCCTTCCATCGTAGGATGATCATCATGGCCATCAAATACAAGCACACCTTCATCGAGTGCCTTTGTACCTGCATCGTTCAGTTGTTTTACCACTAGGATGCTTTTGATACCGGCGCGACTGCCTGCATAGGCATGGATCATATATACGTGCCCGTTATCATCCCACAACGGGCAGGGATCAATAAGTCCTTTACCCGCTACCACCAGCTCCGGGCTGCTCCAGGGGCCTGTGATCTGTTTCGCTTTGATTACATAAATGCCGTAGTCGGGATCCGGGTAATAGATATAAAACTCCTGCTGGTGATAACGGATGGCCGGCGCCCAAACGCCATTGCCATGTTGCGTGGTGGCAAAATGATCGTAGGGCGGCTGCCGCAGCAGCGCGTGACCGATGATTCGCCAGCTTACCAGGTCTTTGGAATGCAGGATGGGCAAGCCCGGCACTGCATCAAAGCTGGAGGCAACGAGGTAATAATCATCTCCTACCCTGATAGCATCCGGATCGGAATAGTCGGCATAGATCACGGGATTCCTGTAGGTGCCATCGCCATTATCCGGCACCCATACTTTAGAGCGTTCATTCTTTGTTTGTGCGATGGTAACTGTGGTGAACAACAGGCCCCACAGGAAAAGCATTATCTTCATTACAGGTTGAGTTTCCAGTCTCCGAATATATATTCCCTTGTGTATTGCTTTGCTTCTTTCCTGCTGAGTTGCCGGCTCCATTTCACTCTGTCGCCGGGCCTGGCGCCGGGGCCGCTGCTATTGTACTCCGCATAGCGGGCCGTTTTTTCGTTGGCTTCCTTGCGCCAGTTATCCCAGCCTTCCGGTAAAATATGTGCGCCCATTTTGCAGTTGAGCCATGTAACGCTGGCATAAGGCCGCCATGGCCTGCCTAGAAACACCTTCGTAACGCTGCTGTCGGCGGTAAGAAGGCAGTCTTTAAATACATACCCCACCGGGCGGGATTGCAGTGTAGCCGCTGCCGTAATATAAGAGTTCCTATTACTGTTTATATGACACTTATAAAACAAAGCAGCCGCATAGCCAAAAATGAAGTCTGTACTTCCGGTGATATAACAGGATTTATAGTATTGCCTGCAGTAAAAGGTGCCGGCCAGCAGTGTATCCTGGAAGCCCAGCATGCGGCAATGTTCAAAAACGGCCCTGTCTCCCTTAACACTCAATGCCACTGCCTGACCGGCATACATGCCCGCAGTGTTTTCAAAGGTGAGATGCGCTGCCCGGAAATCATTGGCATTGATCATACAGGAGGGAGAAGAATAGGTAGTAATGCTGTCACCGGCAATATTACGCATCCCGGCGTGATCGTCGTATGTGAGGATGGTATTGTACTCGTCTTCTCCCGTCAGCGTAACAAAATCTTTGGTGGAATCCAGGTGTAGTTTTTCCCTGTAAATACCTTTTTTTATGAAGATGTGTACTGGTATTTTATTATGCAGCGGTACCGCATCCAAAGCCGCCTGCACGGAGGTGTAATCGCCGCTGCCATCTTTTGCCACTGTTTTTGTCAGCGGCCGGGCAGCAAGTTGCAGGCACACAAACAGGTAAACGAATGTCAGGATAAATTGTTTCATAGCGTGGTAGTATTTGCGTGGTTCAAAATAATAAATGGTATACAGAACAGCAGTGTTATTTACGCAATCGTTCCCGGAGGAAGGTGGCGTAAGATCTTCCTCGCCCTGCACATCTGCACCGCTGCATGGTTTTGTGGTAAGTGGCGGGTTGTAATTTACCATTACTGTATATTGATAGTAGTCTTAAAAAACTGATATTTGCGTGCAACATTTTAATCAAAACAATCATGGAAAATATTAAAATCCGGAAAGCTGTGGTAACAGACCTGCCTGTTCTGTTAACATTTGAGCAAGGGATTATCGCAGCAGAACGTCCGTATGACAACCGGTTAAAAGAAGGTACCATCCATTACTATGATATTGCTGCAATGATCGCCGCAACGCATATAGAAGTACTGGTAGCCGAAAGCGATGGCGTCATCATTGGCTCAGGGTACGCGCGTATACAGGATGCCAAGCCATATCTTAAAATTTCGCAGTATGCCTACCTGGGATTTATGTATGTAGTTCCCTCCCATCGTGGCAAGGGCGTAAACAAACTGGTGATGGCGGGGTTAAAAGCCTGGGCGATGGAACAGGGCATCGCTGAATTGCGGCTGGATGTGTACGCCGGAAATGAGGCGGCTATTAAAGCTTATGAAAAGGCCGGGTTCGCTAAAAATCTGATAGAAATGCGGCTGCCACTGTGATTTCCCATTTTGGCACAATTTTCGACAATGGGCAGGTATAAAAGGATTTTAACCATGAAACAGATACTTGTAGCCTTAGCAACAGCAGTCGTTTTATTTTCTTGCAAAAGCAATGCTGATAACGCTGCTGCTATAGAAAGTGCAAAAAAAGCCACCATCGATTCCATGAATAATGTGAGTGCGATCAAACAACAGGTGGTAGATTCGATGAACAACCTGAAAAGACATCGTCATAGCAGCGAAACTGCACCGGTGGTAGTAGATAACAATACCCCACAGGGTGGTGGCGGTGGAGGAGAAACAGTAGCTCCGGCCCCTGCTCCTAAAAAGAAAGGATGGAAATCATGGAGTCACACCGCGAAAGGCGCCGTAGTAGGTGCTGGCGCAGGTGCCATCACCGGAGCCATCGTGAATAAAGACAGGGTAAAAGGTGCGGCAATTGGTACTTTGATTGGTGCCGGTGTTGGCGCCGGAACCGGGGCGATCGTAGATCATAAGAAAAAGAAACAAGGACAGTAAGTAGCTTTTATAAGGATAGAGGAGCGGTGCACTTTTTAGTGCGCCGTTTTTTTTACGACTACCTCGTCTTCCGGTGGTCATGCCCGGTTTACCCGGCGACCTCAACACCATGCTGAAACCTTTGTACCGCGGTATTTTCCAGTTCACCGGCTTTTCGGTCCTTGCACCACAGGTCGTGTACGGCCCGAGCAGGCAAACACCCGAAGAACGCAGCGAGGCGCTCAACAGCTGGGCCGGCCGGTTGAATCATATCTTTGATGAATCACCCATCACCATTACACCTTACTAACAGGCGGCTACTTTATTACCGGCACGACCGGGGCCGGTAATAAAGTAAAAGAAGAGCTGGTCGCCAGGCATGATATTATCGGTGCAGGCCGCAACAGCGATGATGTATAGCACGATAAAGATACCTTGCGGCAAATTATGGCCATGCTGGAGAAAGAAATCCTCACTCCGTCCCCTGCATATATAACAGGGCTCTTTAATGTAACTGCCGTACAACAAATGCAGCCGTTGCCGGAACATAACCAGGGCAAAGGCCGCAAGCCGGTGACGACGGTGCTGCCGGAAAATGCATACCAGTACGGCATCATCTTTGGGCATCGGCGCGCATGTGGAATCAATTTACAGCATATGCGGATCACCTGCCAAATCTCCTATGGAACCTGATGCTGGCAGGTATTGCAGTCGTTATCGGATGGCTGATCAAATTTCTGTTATCGATCTTCCTGCGCAGATCAGTACAGCCTCACCATGAATTTTCGCTGGTGCACAGTATCCTGTTTCGTTTAGGTAAAGCGTTCAATTATTTCCTGCCCCTTTTGCTGTTGAATATGGCATTGCCCCTGATGCGTGTAAACCCGGTGTTGGTACCTGTGATGAGTAAGCTGGCAGAAATAGCCCTTACCTTGTCTTTCGCCGCGCTGGTAATAGGCATTATCAAAGTGTTGGAAGACTATGTATATCACGCGTATGATCTTAACAAAGCCAACAACCTGAAAGAACGGAAAATACGTACGCAGCTGCAGTTCATCCGTAAGCTATCCGTCACCCTGGTACTTATACTAACCGCCTGTATCATATTGCTTAGTTTCGACAGCATGCGCAGGCTGGGAACCGGATTGCTCACCGGTGTGGGAGTAGGTGGTATTATTATAGGTTTTGCGGCGCAAAAGTCGTTAGGGAACCTGCTCGCCGGTTTCCAGATTGCTTTTACGCAGCCTATCCGTATTGATGATGTATTGGTGGTAGAAGGAGAATGGGGTCGTGTGGAAGAAATTACACTGACCTATGTAGTGTTGAACATCTGGGATCAGCGTAAACTGATTTTACCGATTAACTATTTTATAGAGAAGCCCTTCCAGAACTGGACCCGCACCGGTGCGGAAATATTGGGTACGGCTTTTTTTTATATGGATTATACCATACCGGTAGATCAGCTGCGAACAGAATTTGAACGGCTCCTCTCCTTGTCGCCCCTATGGGATAAACGCGCACAGGCACTCCAGGTCACCAACACCAGTGAACGCACCATTGAAGTAAGGACGCTGATGAGTGCAGCCACTTCCGGCGCGGCATTTGACCTGCGTTGTTATATCAGGGAAAACCTGATCAAATATGTAAGGGAGCATCATCCGGACAGTTTGCCGAAAACAAGGGCAGTTATCGAAAATAATCCGGCTACAGCGTCAGCCTAACCATTTTTCCAACACTACCAGGTGTTTGCATTGAATACCGTTTTCGTAGATCGGCTCCTGGTAATGCAGCATAAAATAATCCTTTTTAATACCAACGATTTCAAATCCCTGGCGTTGATACAAATACAACTGCGCAATACTGGAGTTGCCGGTGCCAATGCAAATGCGCTTATAACCGTTGGCCCTGGCCCGTTGCGCGGCATCCTGCAGCAATATTTTACCCAGTCCTTTCCCCTGCCAGGCAGGGTTCACTGAAATATTTTTTATCTCCGTTATATCGGTATTATGGGCCAGTAACACATAACAGGCAATTGCCTGCCGGTTCTGTTCCATCACGTATACTTCAGATAATGATAAATAGGAAGTGATCAGCACAATGGAGGGATCGGCCAGTAATAACAGGTCATAGGGAATCTTTTCGCCCGGCGCCAGTTTCCGGATAAGAGTGTCTTCCTGGATAGAGGTCATCGCTAATAATTTGTTGCTGGTAATACAATTGATGATTGTTGTTTCAAAACCAGGTCCCGAACAACAGCCGCAAATAGGATCTTAGGGATCAGATTAACAAAATGAAGATACAAAAAACCTGCTAGCAAATGCAACGAAAAAATAGAAAGTTGCCGGCACAAAGCAAAAGGCTCAGGCCTGTCAGCATTCAAAGTGCTCCTTTCCGTTGCATTTGCTAACCTCTAACGGCTAATCGTTAAAAGCTGGCGCAACACATTATTGCCGTACACTTCTATCAACGCACCACCATTAGCTGCTACAGCAGCGCCGCTTACGGTAATGGTCCGCTGTTCTCCCGGCAATACGGAAACATAGTTATCGCTGTAAAACACGGGCAATACTCTTTTCTTCGTTTGTGCATCGACCAGCGATATACGGTTAAAAAATGCAACAGGGCCACCAGCGGGGTTATTGATGGTAACAAGAACACTGTCGGCATTTGTTTTACGGGCAGTTATTTTCACCGATGCCGGCAACAGGTGCTGCAACCCGGAATAGTTGCCCGTGGCATCCGGCAGCCAGTAAAGATTTTCATCTACTGCCTGTTGTTGGGTATTAAGGAGACGGAGAGAAAAGAATGCGCCTTCTTTTTCGCTTAATTTGTCCAGCACTGCTTTCACGGACATAAATTTCTGTACGGTGGCGGGTCCGGCTTCCACAAATACCTGCGACAATAACGAATCGTGTCCGTGCATATCATAAACTTTCAGTTCCAGCATCAGGTCACGGGCGTAGCTGAAGGTATTGTTTACGGCCATCACCATGCCATCGGTGGGATCGTACATCACATGCAGCGGAGCCGCTCCCTTGCGGGTGCCATACAAACAGGCATTAGGATCCAGGTAGTAGTCATACATCTGGCCCCGGAGCGCGGTCCATGGATTCTGGGTTTTCCAGATGATCACACCGGTATACCAATCCCACATATGAGAACTGAACCCTTCCATCAAACCGCGGTACTGGTCGTAGTTGACCAGCTGCGCTTTGTCGGCCCAGGCTTTCAGATCAGTGGTCTTACCATAGGGATCGATCGATTTATTATAGGCAATATATTTATGATAATCCCATAGACTGTCTATCTTGCCGGGTTTCAGATCCGGTGGCACCTGGTTGGCTACCGGTAAAAATCTTTCCAGCGATTCATAGTCCCCCACCCCTACGGAGCCTACTTCCGAATTAAACGGGAAAGTGCGATAGCTCCAGAAATAAGGGACAGACTGGATACCATAGGGTCCGTCTCCATTGCCGCCAATGCCGTTATACGACATACTGTCGGAGTTGGAGTAATCGAAAAAATAGCGGGTACCGTCCAATGCCGGGAGAATAGCATCTTTCATGGCATGAAAAATATCTGCCGGAGGCGTAATTTCATTACCACCACACCAGAATGCCAGGGAAGGATAGTTACGCAACATTTTTACCTGGTCGGCCACGCTTTCCAGGAACAGCTGGTGGTTATCGGGATACTTGCGGCGGGTCCACTGGTCATCTTTTTTCATCGGATCCTGCCATCTGCCATTACAGTCGCCCGACATCCAGAAGTCCTGGAATACCAGCAAACCATACTTATCACAGGCTTCGAAAAATTCCGGCCGCTCTGTCAGGCTGCCGCCCCATATCCTGATCAGGTTGAGGTTCATATCGCGGTGAAAGCGTACTTCCGCATCGTATCGTTCTTTGCTGAAGCGGAACATCGCATCGGAGGTGATCCAGTTGCCACCTTTGATAAAAATTTTCTGCCCATTCACCGCAATTTCGCGGCTGCGGGTATGTGTATTCCAGCTGGTTTGAATTTCGCGGACACCAAATTCCACCTCTTCCACATCATCCTGTTTTCCGTTATTGAGGAATTGCAACTGCAGCTGGTATAAATGCTGCGGACCATATCCTGCCGGCCACCACAGGGAAGGCTGTTTCAGCAACAGGTCCGGCAGCTGGATGGTAGTTACCGCATGTGGCGCCAGGGTTACCTTCTGTTGAATCGTGTTGCCGGCCAGCGTATAGCGCAGGGTGCCGGCGATACTTTTAGCGCCGGCATTTTCCAGCGTTGCAGATACCAGGATGATAGCCGGCGCCTGGGCGCCCCCGGGTTTCCTGGTACCGGGTACCCGGGTAATGATATGCGGATCTTTAATCCTTACCGCACCTGTTTTCTCGATGGTTACCTTATCCCAGATACCGGTGTTGCGGTCGCGCATAGGCTGTATCCAGTCCCACCCTGCGGTATACTGCGGACCCACATTCCTGGCAATAGTGCCATCGCCGCCCTGACCGCCGTTTGGATTGCCGGGAAACTCCGGCGGATACACGATCACGGCCAGCCGGTTTTTGCCGCTTTTTGCCAGCCAGGGCGTAATGTTGTAAGACTGGCGCAGGTAAGCGCCGAAGTGGGTAGCAGCAGTTATTTTATGTCCATTCAGGAAAATGTCGCAGCCATCGTTTACACCTCTGAAATGCAGCCATACCTGGGCATTGCCGGCAGGAGCCTTTTCAGGGAAGTCTTTTACAAACCAATAGGTATAGTGGTTGCGGCCCGTATGATAGATATCAGGAATCCGTTCGTTGTTCATCCCATACATCGGATCCGGTACCTGCTTATTATCCAGCAACGTGGTTAATACCGTACCCGGCACTGTGGCGGCTGTCCAGCCGGACAGGCGGTAACCGGGATCTGAAATCTGTTGTCCTGTTGCCTGTATCCCGGCAATGTTCCTGCATTGCCATCCGCTGTTAAGTTCATATTTTTCCTGCGCTGATAATTTCAAAAAAGCCATTAGCAGCAGGCAGGAGATCACTGATTTCCGAAACATCATGTATAATTTTCTGCGGCAGCTAAGGTAACGATGATTGAACAGCTTTTAGCCATTAGCTTTTAGCTTTTAGTAAAAATGCAGCGGGTTTTGTCTTGCTCAGGATTAGACTGATTTTAGGATTTTCAGGATTTTTACTTATATATTTTATGATTATGAAAGATAAAAGGGATAAAAGCAGATATCCGCTTATATCTCCGCCAATCTTTAAGAATCAAAAGAAAAAAATCCTGAAAATCCTAAAATCAGTCTAATCCTGAGCAAGACAAAACCCGCTGCATTTTTACTAAAAGCTAAAAGCTAATGGCTAAAAGCTGTAATCACTTTTCCGAGAGTGCTTTTAATTTGTCGAGGGCTACCGGCCATGTTTTCTCGAAAAATTCCTTGAATGTTTCATCTGACTCCATTTCCACGAGCAGGGAGGTTTTCCCGTTGTCGTCTTTCAGCGTATAGTTTTCCATGGAGCCCGCCCAGGCTTTTACGGCATCGCTGGTGAGGTCTTCCACCCCATTTTTGATCTCGCCCAGGTGTTTGAACGACATGTACTCACCCGGTATTTTCCTGGCGATAGAAGATACCATACCGTTATTACTTCCATCGTGAAATAATACACGGCTGCCTTCCTCCCAGTTGGTTTCCACTGCAGAACCCTCTGCGAATGCGGCAGTCCAGGCAGGATAGGTATCCTTACCCCACAATACTTCCCATACCTTCTGACGGGGAGCGTTAATCGTTGCTTTAAATACTAACTTTTCCATGACTTATCAGTTTACAGGTTAATGGTTTGTTTATTGTATTTGTTCCGGTACTCCAGCGGCGTAAGCCCGGTTACTTTCTTGAAAACAGTTCTGAATGCTTTTGTGTCAACATAGCCAACATCATAAATTACTTCGTTTATATTTTTGGTGCTGGTTTCAAAATCTCTCTTAGCTGCTTCTATTTTGATGCGTTGTATGTATTCCACCACGGTATTGCCGGTCGATTTCTTAAATCTTCGTTCAAAGGTCCTTCTGCCTATGGCCGTCATATCTGACAGCTGATCCACCGTAATCTTATCCTGGTAGCTGGCTTCGATAAATTCCTGCGCTTTGCGGATGGGTTCATCGAGGTGGGCTTTTTGTCCTTCGAAGATAATAAAGGGCGACTGGCTTTGCCGGTCTATATCGATCGCATAACTTTTAGCGGTGAGGATGGCAATATCTCTTCCGGCATATTTCTCTACCAGGTAAACCAGCAGGTTGAGATAGGAATAAGCGCCTCCGCTGGTGAAGATGCGGCCTTCTTCGGTGATGATCTTATCGTCCATGAGATGTACACCGGGAAACATTTCCCTGAATGCCGGCGCCATTTTCCAGTGGGTGGCGCAGGGCTTTCCTTCGAGCAACCCCGTTGCAGCGAGGAAAAATGCGCCCAGGCACAAACTGGCCACAGCGGCGCCCTGCTGGTATTGTTGCTGAATCCAGGGGATAAACTCCTGGTTCAGTGCGGCCGCTTTTTGCTGATCGCCATGCAACGAAGGAATGATGATCAGGTCTGTTTTTTTCACATCTGCGGCCAATACCTCCGGAGAAATGGTGAATAAGCGATTACGCTGACTCACTTCCGGGGCGAGGCCTACCAGTTGTACTTCAAACATGGGCTCCCTGCCTTTTTCCGCCAGGAAATTATTCAGTTCCGAGAGGATCTGGTAGCTGCCTTCGATGTTCACCAGGCTGGTGTGTCCGAGTGGAACTAATATGGAGATATGTATCATATCCTTAAAAATAAATAATGAATGCCGCATTTTACCTGTGAATTGTCGCTATCTCCCCCCATCATTGTGCCAGCGCCTTACGACTTTTGTGGTATATTTTTCACCAGCAAATCCGGCATATGATGACGATGATCCACACCTACCTTACTTTTAATGGCAACTGCCGGGAGGCAATGACTTTTTATAAGGAATGCCTGGGTGGGGAGTTAACCCTTCAAACTATCGGAGAGTCGCCTATGTCTGTTGATATTCCCTCCTTTATGAAACCTTTTATTCTGCATTCGAGTCTTACCAAAGGAGCGATGGTGCTCAACGGGTCCGATATGGTGCCTGAAGCGGGTCTTACTGTGGGTAATACCGTTTCGCTGCTGTTAAATTGTAATACCGAAGAAGAAGCAAGAACCTTTTATTCCCGTCTTTCTGCCAATGGTACCGCCACACACCCGCTGGAAAGCACCTTCTGGGGCGCGTTATTCGGCGGTCTTACAGATAAATTCGGTACGCATTGGCTCATCAATTTTGAAGGCAATTCCAAGCAATAATATTATTCCCCGTTATAAGCCTTTTCCAATGCAGCGATATCCAGCTTGACCATTTTCATCATCGCCTGCATTGCCCTGCCGGATTTTTCGGGATCCTTATCTGAGATCATCTTGTGCAGGCTGGTAGGCGTGATTTGCCAGGATAAGCCGTATTTATCTTTCAGCCAACCGCACTGTACTTCTTTTCCGCCGTCTGCCGTGAGCCTGCTCCAGTAATAATCCACTTCTTCCTGGTTTTCACAATTTACGATAAAGGACACTGCTTCCGTAAAAGGAAACTGCGGTCCTCCGTTCAGCACCATAAACTGCTGACCTGCCAGTTCAAAAGTGGCAGCGAGCAACAGGCCTTCAGGCATGGGGCTGCCTTTGCCGTAATAAGATTTGTCGAGTACTTTCGATTGTTTGAAAATACCACTATAAAAATTGATGGCTTCTTCTGCGTTATTGTCGAACCATAATGATGGTGTGATCTTTTGCATAACGGTGCTTTTTATTTGAATAAGGTTGCTTATCCATACAAAGATACCAGCCACCCCGATCTTATCGACGGTGCATAAGCGACATTCTAAAGGGGTGCTTGCGACAAATAACAGCTGCGAACAGAGATCACCCGGAACCTGCTATGAAAAAGAGAATATTCTCCTTAAATGAATTATTTTGTATACCTGAATACCTCATTTACTTATTATGAAGCTAAGATTCCACAAAAGCATCCTCCTGCTTATTTTAAGCATGTGTGGCAGCGTTTTCACCCGGGCGCAGGACATACCACCCAAATTCAGGGTAATTGCCTTCTATACCGCCAAAAATGACCAGGCGCATATCAGTTTTGTACATGAAGCCAACAAATGGTTTCCCAAAATGGGAGCGCAATATCATTTCAGCTATGACAGTACCAGCAACTGGCAAAACCTGAACGCCGGTTTTTTATCGAAATACCAGGTAGTGATATTCCTGGATACCCGCCCCGATGATCCGGCCCAGCGGAAAGCCTTCCAGGCGTACATGGAGCATGGAGGCGGCTGGATGGGCTTCCATTTCTCGGCATTTGCGCTTACCCCTTCCGACTTCCCGCAAAACTGGGACTGGTACCACAATACCTTCCTGGGCTCCGGTTCCTACGGCAGCAATACCTGGCGGCCTACCTCAGCTGTATTGAGGGTAGAAAACCACCAGCATGCCGCCACCAAACAATTACCGGATACATTTTCAGCAGCACCCAATGAATGGTATCGCTGGAGCAACGACCTCCGCAAAAATCCCGACATCAATATACTGTTGTCGATAGACTCCAGCAGTTTCCCCTTGGGCACCGGCCCCAAGGCATATGAGATATGGCACAGCGGCTACTACCCGGTAGTATGGACGAATAAGAAATTCCGGATGATCTACCTGAATATGGGGCATAATGATATTGACTACGAGCACCACACCAATAAAGAACTGTCGTCCACCTTTGCCAATGAAGCGCAGAATAAGTTGATACTGGATGCCTTACAGTGGCTGGGGACGGGGAAGTAATAAAAAGCGGTTGCAACATGGTCGCAACCGCTTTTATTACTTCTTATGTCGGATTTACTTCTTTGAAAGTTGTGTAATGACCTCCTGTTGTTCGGCTACTTTTTTATTTAAGGTATCCACGTTTTTGTTTAGCTGGATAATGTACAGGGTCAGTTCCTCTACCTTCTTTAGTAATTGCTTATCAAAATCGCCGAGGTCGAGGCCTTCTTCGGTTACTTCTTTTTCCGAAGGAATACCGGGTAGGTGATGGCGGGTAGTGACAAAGGCTTCTACTTCCTGCAGGGAGGGCAATTGATAGTTGCTATGAAATACGTAATCAGGCCAGCCTGTTTGTACTACTTTAATGCGCCGCGCGCCAAACGTGCCTTCTACTGCAAGCTTATACTTTGGATCCGGATAAGTACCGCCTATTGTCATGTTACCGGAAGTGCCGTCGGCTATCATATAATAATTAGCCGCCCCTGATCCGTCTACGTTTGCATGGGAGAAATAGAATGCACCTCCGCTTGTTCCCATTCCAAATGACCTTGTGCTCCCGGCAAATTCCATAGCAGCACCATTAAAGAGCTTTATGGATTTTGTCCAATTATTGGTAGTCCATGTTGGGCCTCCACCGACTACTAAACTGGCCCCTCCTACCGGAATGCCAATACTAAGACTTCCAGGTATGCCGATGACGTTAGTTTGCGTAAATAATTTTCTCCCTGATATCTCATTTAATTTGACCAATTGCAATGTTTCAGATGTGGCATACCCAGTAAATGAAAAATTATTCAGTGTGGCTCCGTTATAAATTTCTACCGCCAGATAGTTTTTGCCATTGAATACTACTGTCACCAGCCCTGCCATCTCATTATAAGAGATCAAAGATCCCAGGTTGGCATTATAAGCAGAAGATGTATTTACTTCTATCGTCAACTTTCTATTGTAGGCTCCGGCAGACCCTCTGATACCGGTAATTTTTCCCATAACATGCCGGTCTGTAATAAGCGTGCCAGTGGTCGAATCATATATTTCGTGAAGTAATAAATAATTGGCGCCCTGTGAATCTCCCGTCTGGCCAGCAATTGGCCGGTTCACATAATAATTGCGGTTGTTATCAAACACCTGCAAGCGGCTGATAGGCGCTGTTGTTCCAATACCAATGTTACCAGTATTACCGATCAGGTTAGTCGGCGTTTGTGCATGAACATTCACTGCTGCTAAAATGGCCAGCATACTTAATAATCTTTTCATGATTGCTTACTTAAAAAAGGATGTACTTGAATAGGTTTAAGAGGTTTGATGCTATTATACTATTGTAGTATAAACGGGTTAACCAACTACTTTAGGTAAATAACAAACTTAATATCCCGGCAAAGAAAGCAAGAAAAAACAAGACTCGCTGTAATACGTTAGTTGTATTCCGGACAATCACAAAAGAGCCGCATAGCTGTAACAGATGCGGCTCTTTTATTTACTGTATTATCCTCAATTCATAAATGCCTCTATCTTCTTTTTTTCAGACAGTTTTACAAACTGACCATACTTATCCAGGTATTCTTTCGCCACGGGTTTGAATCCTGCTTTATCCTGTTTATTCAACAGGTAAATAGTTTTTGCGCGGAGAAATATTTCGTCACCCGGAGCGCCATAGGCCTGTACATTGGCATAGATCGCTGACCAGTCGGGATTGGCGCCGCCATCCGGAACTGCCGGTGCGATAAGGTCCTGGTAAATCAGGTTCATCATTTTTACAGCTGCCTGCCTGGCGCCCATGGCTTTATCAATTGCTTCCATGTTGTTGCGGATGATGCTGAAGCCGGTATCGTGTGTGCTGCCGGTTACCTGCATCACATAACGCAGATCATCGTCTGAATAGGGTGGTTTCATGAGCGCGAAGTAATCATCGCCGGCCATCGCCGCACCTTCTTTATCACCTGCCTGTACTGCCATCATCGCCAGTTTTCTTAAAAAATCCGGTTCTCTTTTACCGTCAATATACTCCTGGAGTAATGCGCTGTAGATGGCAGCAGGTTCGGTCAAATCGGCGTCCTGTACGGCAACAGCCGGCAGGGTGCCCATATCAGGATTCAGTGGTGCATGTATTTTCCTGATTTCATTAAATGGAATTTTTACTACTTGCCTGTCGTAGGTCAGCAATCCGTTCTGCTCTCCTTCCACATCAAAGGGCTGGGTGTAAATGCTGGCCGACAGGCCCTGTCGTTGCAGGAGCTGCAGGTGCTGGTTCATGATCGCATACTTTGATTTCAGGGCGGCGGGTTTCTCAAGAATATATCCCCAGGCGCTGCTCATATTCCACTGGTGGTCGGGAATAAATACGCCGATGCCGCCAAACTCGCCCAGCACCTGGGCTTTACCCGCCATGCGGATCGCGTTCATGGGGTTGGGATAGCTGTGTACATCGGTGAGATCGGCGCTTACATAGGCGTTGGGGCTGGGACTGCGCAGTTTATCATTTACATACAGGTATTCACCGGAATGTCCGTTGACCAGCCGGGAAGGATCGCTGCGTTTGATCCATTCGGTTAAACGTTGCTGATCAAACTGTCCCCATTTTTCGTTGAACAGTACCCAGGTGGTAATGCTGGGATGATTCCGCAATTGCGCCAGCGTTTCTTTGCATTGTTGCTCAAAGGCTGCCTTAGCGCCTTCCGGCAAGCTGTGATTAGGACTTACCATGTCCTGCCATACCAGTATGCCCAGTTTATCTGCCCAGAAATACCACCTGGCGGGTTCCACTTTGATATGCTTGCGGATGGTATTAAAGCCCATCGCTTTGATCACTTTAATATCGAACGATAAAGCCTCATCCGTAGGCGCAGTATATAATCCATCGGGCCAGAAGCCCTGGTCCAGGGTACCGAGATTAAAATAGGGTTTGTTATTCAGGAAAATGCGGTCCACTCCTTTTTCATCTTTTGAGATGGATATTTTCCGCATACCGAAATAGCTGGTTACTTTGTCGATGACTTTGTTTCCTTTTAGCAGGGTAACGGACAGGTCGTACAGGAAAGGGCTTGCGGGCGACCACCATGCGGCGTCCGGCACTTTCAGTTGCAGTTTTGTGCCGCTGTTGCCGTTTACTTTGCCGGCTTCCGTGCCTGCTTTAAAAGCCACGGCTGCTACTGTGTAACCCTGGGGCGCATCTACGGTAATATTCACCATGCCTTTGTCGATATCAGGCGTGACAGTAATCCCTGAGATATAATCTGCCGGCACATTTTCCAGCCAAACGGTTTGCCAGATGCCGGAGCTGGGCGTGTAATAAATATCCGCAGGATTCAATACCTGCTTGCCATGCGGACCTATGCCACGATCGGAAGGGTCATATACTTTCAGCAGGAGAGTATTTTCTCCCGGCTTCATTGCGTTGGTAATATCGATGGTGAAAGCGGTGTAACCACCGGTATGGCTGCCCACTTCCTTATCGTTGAGGTATACCGTAGTTTGCCAGTCGACCGCACCAAAATGCAGCAGGGTTCTTTCGCCGCTGACCGGGGTGATATTAATTTTCCGGCGGTACCATAAGCGTTGTTCCGGCTGCAGGCTTTTCTTTACGCCCGACAGGGCCGATTCCAGCGGATAGGGCACCAGTATCTGTCCGTCGAATGTGACCGGCGTTTTTGCTGCCGCCGGCGTAATAGCGTATTCCCACAGCCCATTGAGGTTTTGCCAGTCTTTACGTTGCAGCTGTGGTCGCGGATATTCCGGCAATGCATTTTGCGGACTCACTTCTTTGGCCCAGCGTGACTGGATCGCTACGGGTTTCATCTTATACGCTTCCTGTGCCTGTAATGAAGTACATGCCAGGAACAGGGCGATAGCCGGCAACAAATGTTTTCCTTGTTTTAACATAGTGGATGTTGAAGATTATTCTTTATTGGTTAATTGAGCGGCAGGTTATAAAACTGATCAGCTGATCGTGTGTCTTTTTAATTCGTCGGTAAAACAGGTCCGGGCGTTAAACAAAAGCAGCAAAATATACATAATTCTCCGGTGATCGCGCCGCGGTGGCTAACGGCAAATGTTAATCTGTTTATTTTCAAAATTCATTAATATTATTATTTCTATTAATATTAATGAATGATATAAAAAAGCAGTATACAAGCAGGTTATCTTTCAAATTCTTTAATATTCATACGCACATTTAAAATAAATATAATGTTCTCATAAATAAATAATATATTACATATTTAAACACTATGATAATATTCGTTTGTACCGGACACTACATTCCCTGCATATTTACAACATGATAATATTCGGTCAAACAGGATGTTACAAGCAAACCGGCATTAATAACAGCAATGAATACACGAATTTTCCGGTTGAATGGCACGATATTATCTATGAAAGGGTGTAGGGGCCGAATGGCGTGCCCATCCGCTATTTGCTATTAATTTCTTAAAACAATTTCATAATTCATAATTAAAAAAAAAATTATATAGTTTTGTCTTCTGAATCGAAAGCGCGAACTAATACTACAACTGTCACAACTTAAATGAGTAACATGCAAAGCTTAGCCATGAAAGGCCGCTGGGATGCTATCTGTCGCACTATTAGCAGGATCCCTCCGAAATATCTGTATATCCTGTTTTTGCTCATGGCGGTAGGCATTTCTTTTCATTCCTGGTATTCATCGCAGGATATGGAGAAATGGACGCGGTACAACAACTTCCTGATCTTCAAAGATGCGTTTGCACACCTGATCCATAACCAGGACTTGTATGTGTTATACCCTGCGGAATACTATGACCTGTATAAGTACAGTCCCTCTTTTGCCATGTGGATGGGCGCTTTCGCCTGGATGCCGGATGTGCCTGCACTGATTTGCTGGAACCTGATGAATGTGATCGTTTTTATTGTTGCCATCAGAACGTTGCCGGTAAAGAAAGAAAAACAAACCCTGTTGTTGCTGTTCCTGGCCATAGAGATGATGATAGCGCTTACCAGCTCACAGATCAATGTACTGATTGCGGGATTTTTTATCCTGGCATGGCATTGCATGGAAAACAAGAAAGTTTGGCTGGCAGCATTACTACTGGTGATTACCGTGTATATTAAAATTTTTGGCGTGGTGGCGATGTCGTTGTTTCTGTTGTACCCAGAACGCTGGAAAGCGGCGCTGTATACGGCTTTCTGGACAATAGCAATTGCCCTGATGCCTTTGCTGGTTATTTCATCTGAGCAACTTACCTTCCTCTATAAGAGCTGGGCACATCTGCTGGCCAACGATTACTCCGCGTCCTATGGCGTGTCTGTAATGGGCTGGTGGCATACCTGGTTTAACATGGATATCTCCAAACAGGCATTCATACTCACGGCCGCCGCCATTTTTATAGCGCCGTTTATCAAAATATTATACAGCCGGGAAACGAAGTATAACCTGGGTATGCTGGCGTCTATCCTCATATGGGTGGTGATCTTCAATCACAAGGGAGAATCGCCCACCTATATCATTGCGCTGACGGGCGTGGCCATCTGGTATTTCACGCAACCGCCTACACGGATAAATACCATCCTGGCAGTGCTTACGCTGGTATTCACCTCCTTCTCCTCCACCGATCTGATTACACCGTACTGGATTGCCAGAACCTATGTGGAGCCTTACGCAGTAAAAGCAGTATTCTGCTCTATTGTATGGGTTAAGATTGTACTGGAACCTTTCTTTGTAGTCCGCGAATCCAGAACGGTGGCGGCAGCAGAAGAATTGTATAAGGCGGCGTAAAGCAGAAAGCGTAAAGCGTAAAACAAAAAGCTATTGAGGCGAACAACTAACGTAGAGTGTTTCTCGTTAATTATTCGCCTCAATAGCTTTTTGTTTTACGCTTTACGCTTTCTGCTTTACGCGTTTTGCTTTCTCACATATTTCGTCAGAATAACAATCAGCTGTCCTTCTATTTTACCTTCTATCTGTTCCGTATTATCTTCTACCAGCCGGATATTTTTTACCACGGTACCCATTTTTGCGTTTAAGGTAGTGCCTTTTACATCCAGTGATTTTGTGAGCACAATGGTATCGCCGTTCTGCAATACCGCGCCGTTGCTGTCGCGGTGCAGTTCCACAGCGGCGTCATTATCATGATCGCCGGTAGCTTTAGCCCAGGTCAGCGCTTCATCATTCAGATAAATCATATCCAGGTTATCCATGGCCCAGCTTTCCTGCTTTAAGCGGTTCAGCATACGCCAGGATACGATCTGTACGCCAGGGATTTCGCTCCACATACTCTCTGTTAAACAACGCCAGTGGTTACTATCCAGTTCTGCTTTTTTCTCAATCTGCAGCTGGCACTGTTCACAAACCATGATGCAGTTATCCTGATCAGCGTATGACTGAGGAGGCACTTCGTACACGTTCAATGTTGCCGCTGCCTGGCATAGTTCACACTTATTGCCACTTCTTTCAAGTAATAGTTCGTTCAGCTTCATAATATCCTTTATAAAAAATGTGCACAAAGGTAACATTTTTGACGCTGCGGTCCTACTCGCTTTTCTCCCTGGTAATCGGTCGCTGTTATTGTTTCTCTCTCATTTTTTCCCTACTTTCGCGGATTCCTACAAATTCCTTATTAAGGAATTTTAAAATACCTATGACATTGGCCTTCTTAAATTATTAAGATAAATTAAACCTGTTTCATGCTTTTTAACTCGATAAATTTTGCCATATTTTTACCAATTGTGCTGGCACTTTACTGGTTTGTCACAAATAAAAGCCTGAAACTTCAGAATACATTATTGCTGGTATCCAGCTATTTCTTTTATGCGTGCTGGGACTATCGTTTCCTTTTTCTCCTGATCTTTTCCACCCTGCTGGATTATTTTACCGGTATCAAAATGTCGGAAGCAGAGCGGCCGCGCATGAAAAAATTTTGGTTCTGGCTGAGTGTGATTGTCAACCTGGGATTTCTCGGCGTATTCAAATATTTTAACTTCTTTGCGGAATCATTCTCCCAGGCCTTATCCCTGTTAGGGTTTCATACAAGTCCCTGGGTATTGCATATTGTGTTACCGGTAGGTATCTCCTTTTATACCTTCCATGGCTTATCCTATGTTATTGATATTTATAAAGACAGGATCAGGCCGGAAAAGGACTTTGTCACCTATTCCGTATTTGTTAGCTTCTTTCCCCTGCTGGTGGCCGGACCTATTGAAAGGGCCACGCACCTGCTGCCACAGATCAAAAAGCCGCGCACTTTTGATTACAGCCAGGCGGTAGATGGTTTGAAACAGATCTTATGGGGCATGTTTAAGAAAGTAGTGATTGCAGATAACTGTGCTTACTATGCCAACATGATCTTTAATAACGCTACCGATTACTCCGGCAGCACGCTGGTGATAGGCGCGTTATTTTTCACCTTCCAGATCTATTGCGACTTTTCAGGCTACTCTGATATTGCGTTGGGTACAGCCAGGTTGTTTGGTATAGAATTGCTGAGAAACTTTGCCTACCCGTATTTCTCCCGAGATATTGCGGAGTTCTGGCGGCGCTGGCATATTTCCCTTTCTTCCTGGTTCAGGGACTACCTGTATATTCCGCTGGGCGGCAGCCAGGGCGGTACCTGGATGAAGGTGAGAAATACCTTTATCATTTTCCTCGTGAGTGGTTTCTGGCACGGCGCCAACTGGACCTTTATTGTATGGGGTGCGCTGAATGCCCTGTTTATTATGCCGCTGATCATCTTTAATAAAAACAGGCATCACCTCGAAATTGTGGCACAGGGCAGAACCCTGCCTACTTTCAGGGAGCTGGTAAATATGATACTGACCTTTTCGCTGGCTACACTGGCCTGGATTGTATTCCGGGCTGAAAATATCGCGCACGCCTGGCAGTATGTTTCAAAAATATTTTCCCGCTCACTGTTTACGGTGCCGCAGGTACTGCCCGGAAAAATATTTGCGCTGATCGCTATTTTTATGATCATTGAGTGGATGGGAAGAGAACAGCAATATGCCATTGCCCGCCTGGGAATCAGCCGTCCGCGGCTTGTCCGGTGGTCTGTGTATTATGCCATCGTTTTCTGCATTTTTTATTTTGCAGGTACAGACCAGCAATTCATTTATTTCCAGTTTTAGACATGAAAAAAGTAATCAGGAAGATATCCATTTTTATATTACCGATCGTAGTACTGGCACTGATTTTCGAGGTGCTGCTCCGGCGTATACCCAATGAATATACGTATAAGCGAACCTACCTGGAGAAACATGCCGACAGTATCCAGGTCCTGTTCCTGGGCAGCTCCCATGCTTACCTTGGTATTAACCCGGCGTATATGTCGGTCAACAGCTTTAATGCCGCCATCAGCAGCCAGAGCATCGATTATGATCTGCAGATCCTGCAGAAATTTGATACCCGGCTTACACACCTGAAATATATTGTACTTCCTATCTCCTACTTCAGCTTATTTACCAATCTTTCTGAAGCCAGCGAATCCTGGCGGATAAAATATTACATGCTTTATTTCCAGCTGCACAGCGCCAAAAAATTCACGGCCTACACCGAAATACTTTGCGGCAGTTTGGAACTGAACCTGAAAAGACTGGTCCTCTACTACGTCCGGAAAAAACAAAGTATTGGCTGCTCCGACCTCGGCTGGCAAATACCATTTGCCACCAACCAGGATGTAGCCGCCACCGGTTTGGAAGGCGCAAAAAAACATACCAACAAAAACCGCGCATTATACCCTGAACAGGTAGATATGCTGAAGCAGATCATCTCCATCGCCAAACAAAAAAATGCGGTGGTGCTCTTTTACACGCCGCCTGCCTATAACACCTACTACAATCACCTCGACACCGCGCAACTGTCGCTGACCATGAATACGGCAGCGGAGCTGGTGAAGGAAAACAGCAATACCCGGTATCATTCCTTTCTCAGGGACTCCTCCTTCACCATCAGCGATTTCTACGACGGAGATCACCTGAATGGCCCCGGCGCCGAAAAGTTCACGCGCAAAATGGATAGCCTGATACGCAGTATTGACAAGGATAAACATTTGCTGGAGTAGCAAATTGTCTTGCCCAGGATTAGACTGATTTTGATGATTTAGATGATTTTTTATTTTCTATTTTTTATTTTTTATTTTTTTGATTTAAGAAAGATTCGGGAAGATATGAGCGGATAAATGTCGCTCATATCTTCCCGAATCTTTTTAATCTTATTAAATCAAAAAATAAAAAATAAAAAATCATCTAAATCATCAAAATCAGTCTAATCCTGCCCAAAGACAAGCGCCGAAGGCGCTCCACATTTATTTCAGTCGCAATGTAATTTTCTGTTGCTGCTGGTTGCGCATAATCACCAATGGGATGCTGCTTTTCCAGGAAGCGCCTTTTACAATATCCAGCAGGTCGGTGACTGTTTTCACTTTTTGTCCGTCGGCCATAATGATCACGTCTCTTGTTTTTATCCCGGAAGATGTTAGCAGGCCCTCTTCTCCCGATGCTACTACCAATACCCCGGATTCATCTGCCAGGCCATAGGCAGAGCGCTCGCCCAGGCCGCTGATGGATTTTATCACACCTCCCAGCAAAATTACCCCGTTGCCTTCACTGCTGGTATTACCGCTCTGGTTTATAAACGCGGGGATGTCCGGTTGCAGCGCAATTTTGCGCAGGGCAGGTATCATCACACCAAAACTATCCATGGGAATATTTTTGAAACCAATGCTGAAAGCCGGTGAGGCAGCCGCCACTTCGTAGTTGCCCTGTGCCGCATGAATGAACTGCGGATCACCGGCTACACTGTGCGCATCGGTACCGTTCTGCTGTGCGGCCTGCAATGAGGTGGCATCGGGGAACAGGTTATAGTCCACTTCTTTGCCCCAATCGTTTACCTGGATCGGGAAATACTTCCGGGTAACGATGTTATGTTTAAAAACATCGCCGCTGTTTTTAAACCATACATGCGGGTGAAAGGAATTGTTGACCATGATATTGTTCTCCACTACGCGGGCAAAGCCTTCACGAAGTTTCAGTCCGCCGTTCAAACATACGTTGTTATAAATATGATAATTGGAGGAGCCGTCGTCCAGGTCTATATCCCAGCCATGATCACAGCGGAAACGGTTGTTGCGGATCACGGTTGTTTTTTGCGCATCCAGCAATATCAGTTCCGGGTGGGCGGCAGCGAGACTATCCATATAGCCTCTGTCGGGCGCCCAGTAACGGTCACGCCCCCACGAATTAAATGCGCCATGGTCACCGGTTTCCATCACGGTATTAAATACATCGTTGTATTCCAGCAGGTGGCCGCCAAAACAGCCGTCGCCGATATTGATACCGGCGCGGGGAGTGTTATAGATGCTGTTGTGACTGGCGGTGATAGCCGATGCGATAGAAATTTCCACGCCGGTGGCCTGTTTTTCTATTTCGCCGGCATGATGAATCAGGTTGTTGATGGCTGCACATTCCCGCGGGTAGTTGTTGGTGGCTGGTCCGGGTGTTTTGTCGAGCTGTGCATAAGGTGTATGATCCTCATACCTGAAATTGGGTGAGCGTACCGCCTTCACGTTCCCTACAAAACAAACGGCGCTGGCGCCCATATCGTGCAGGTAGCAACCGCTGATGGTATCGTGGTAATTGTAGTTGCTGAGCATAATGGCGTTGCCGCCCAAACCGCTGAACTCACAATCACTGATCCGGCAGTTTTCTGTACCATCGAACAATACGGCGCCGCCGCGGTAAATGGTCCAGTCGCTGCGCAGCAGCGGCTCCCGGGTGTCCATAAACGTGCGTTCATTATGTATAAAGTGCAGTCCCCGCAATGTTACATTCTTTACCGGTGCGGCAGCAGATCCGCGCAATACGATGCTGTTTTTCAGGTGTGCCACTTCCACGCGGGCCTGCGGCAGTTGTACATCTCCAGAAGGGTAATAATATAACTGCCGGGCTTTGCTATCGAAGTACCACTCGCCGGCAGTATCCAATGCTTCCAGGTTATTTTCCACAAACCGGTATTGCGGATGCATGCCATTGGGGCGGTTGTTTTGCCAGCCCCCTTCCATCAGCAGCGTAGTATCTTTAACGCCGGTGATGCGGTAGTGAAATCCGCCCCAGTCGAATGCATGCAAGGCATGCACATAACTGTTCTCAGGGTGCTTCCATTTGCGTGCCTCTTGTAACGCATCGGCGGCGGTGCCGTGAAAGACTTTGGCATTCGGGTCATAATTGGGATAACGCGCCAGTACCTGCAGGCGGCCGTTTACAAACAGTCGCTCAAAGGTAATGCCTGCCGGTACTGTGGCGGTGTAGATCCCGTTTTTCCAGGGCTTCCACTGCAATGATAAAAGGCGGCCGGCGCTGATAAATACTTTTTCTTGTTGATAAGCGCTCATAGCAAGACTGCTGCAGGTCATACCTGCAGCAGCAATATTGATCTCCTTTTCCAGGTAATAGGTACCGCCATGCAGCAATATTGTTACCTGTTCCCCGGTTCGTTTGGTAGCCAGTTCCACTGCCTTCGCAACAGTTTTTAGAGGTTTGGCTGAACTGCCCGTATAACGGTCGTTTCCGTCCGTAGACACATGAATAATGGTTTGTGCGCTGACCAGTTGAACAGTGAACAAAACACAACAAAAGAAGAAGATCTGTTTCATACTATTGATACTGCGGATTCTGTTGAATATTATTGTTGGTAATTTCCTGTGTTGGTATCAGCCAGGTTTGATTGTATGCGCCAATAGGCACACTCAGCGAATTGCCTCTAACCGTTTGAATACGCTGAAAGGTATTGGTGCGTTTCAGGTCAAACCATGCGCTGCTTTCATTTGATAGTTCCCATTTACGTTCCATGATCACTGCATCGCGGAACTGGTCTTTACTTAAATTTTTAAGGTCCGGTACATCGGTGTTGCTGTTTTTGTTGATCCTTGCGCGCCAGCGGATCTTGTTCACATATTGATAGGCCTGCGCAGGGCCATTTACTTCATTTTCTGCTTCGGCCGCCACCAGGTACATATCTGCCAAACGCAATATAGGGAAGGCATAGGGCACTTTTGCTGTGCTGGGTCCTATGTTCTGGTCTACTACAGTAAGGTCCACAAACTTAGTAAAGAAAGCGGGAAGTGTGCCTCCTGCCGGTGAAGGATAATTTATTTTGATGCCCCATGCTTTACGTTGATCACCGGGGGCATAGCTGTTGATAAACCAGGTGGCGGGCAGCAGGATGGGCTGATAACCCGGCGAAGGGCATACTGCCCCCAACATTGGATTTCCCTGCCTGCCGGGGATGTATTGTTTTTCCCAGATCGACTCGCTGGTATAAGCAACGTTATGAAACACGTCGGCATAATTATCTTTCAGCGTAAACTTATTGGATGCAATGACCGCTACCGCCTTATCGCGTGCTTTGGCATAGTTCTCTGTTTTTTTCAGCGGGTTGCCGGCCATGGTCAGGTATACTTTTGCCAGCATAGCGGTGGCTGCCAGCTTGTATACACGGCCCTGCTGTGCTGCTGCATCCGGCAGATTTGTTTCCGCAAAAGTAAGATCACTGAGCACCTGGTCGTAAACACCTGCCTGCGGCGAACGCGGCAGCTGTACATCCTGGTAACTGGATGCAGCTTTCAGCGGCATCGGCACATCACCAAACATTTGTACGAGGTAGAAAAAAGCATACCCTCTCAGGAACCTGGCTTCGGCGGTGAGTTGTGTTTTCTTTGCGTCCGACAGCGGTGCTGCCGGGAGTTTCTCCAATATAAAATTGGCATTTTTAATAATCGAATAAGGCACGCTCCAGGCGGTGCCGGAGGTATAGAAATTGGCGGAGGGCTGGTTCTGATAAATAGGCAACACCTGTTCGGCTGGCTGTGGCGTGCCATAAATGTCGGAAAACATTTCATTCAGTTCTACCACATTCAGCGGCAATCCGCCATACACGCCAATTACGGCCGACTCATAACTTTCCGGATTGGTAAAATAAGTATCCGGGCTGATGGAAGAACGCGGATTTTCCTGCAGCGCCTTTTTACAGGCTGGCAGCAGCAGGATCGCCGGGCATATGCAGATAAGCAGTAATAAACAATATTTCATCTCTCAGCATTTACAATGTTAAAAATTTACTTTAGCACCTACTGTAATGGATTTGGTAGAAGGATAGTTACCGCGGTCCCACCCGTTCACAGTAGGTATGGCCCAGGAAACTTCCGGATCGTAACCGGAATAGCTGGTAAGTGTTAACCAGTTCTGCGCACTCACATATACCCTGATGGCCGACAGTTTGGCAAAGGATAATTGTTTTGCAGAAAAAGTGTATCCCAGTGTGATATCCCTCAAACGCAGATAGGAGCCATCTTCCACCCACAATGTGTTGGCATAGTCGCGGATAGAATTACCGCTGGTGGCAGATGGTTTATCGATGCTGTTACTGCTCCCCGCTCCTTTCCAGCGGCTATCGTAAGCTGCCTGCGTAGGTGTCCATTTCCCGTTCATGGTGATATTGTATTTGCGGAATTCGTTCACGATATCATTGCCATAGGAACCTACCAGCAGGATGGAGAGGTCGAAATTTTTGTAAGAGAAATTGTTGTTGAAACCAAAAGTGAATTTAGGTTCCAGGTGAGAAATGGTGGTGCGGTCGTCCTGGTCGTTGACAGTTCCTTTGCCGTCCCAGTTTTTAAATTTGTAATCGCCTGCATGTTTGGATGGTTCACCGTTGTCGATCGCTTCCTGGTCGGTTTGATATACACCTGTTACCGTATAGCCATACAGCTGCATCATGGACTGGCCCACAATAGTAGGGAACCAGTTACCACCGGCGCCTATTTCCTTATAGGTAATGGGCTTGCCCTGTGCATCTTTGCCGAGGTCCAGTACTTTGGTGCGGTTGCTTGTAAAAGTGAGTGCCGACTCCCATTTGAGGGCGCCCTGCAGGTTTTGTGTGTTCACCTGGAATTCAAACCCCTTGTTCTGAATTTTTCCTACGTTCTGTATCACGGAACTGTAGCCGCTGGAAGAAGGCAGGCTAACGGACAGCAACAAATCGTTGGTACGTTTGTCGTAATAATCTGCCGAAATCAGTACCCTGTCTTTAAACAAACCGAGATCAAATCCTGCATCAAACTGGCGGGTAGTTTCCCACTTCAACCCGCTGTTATCGAGTGAAGAGGGCGTAAAACCGTTATACTGCGCGTTATTGAAAACTACGGTATTAGCGCTCATAGTAGCCAGCGTCTGGTAAGGATTGATGGCCTGATTACCTGCGGCGCCGTAGCTGAGCCGCAGTTTCAGGTTGGTAATATCCCGGCTGTTTTTCAGGAACTCTTCCTGTGACACATTCCAGCTCAGGGCGGCGGAAGGAAAAAAGGCGAACTTATTATCGTTACCAAATTTGGAAGATCCATCATACCTGCCGGTAACGGTAGCATAGTATTTACCCTTATAGTTATAGTTGATTCTTCCAAGGTAAGAGATCAGTTTATAATCGCTGTAGCCGGTGCCTGGCTGGGCAGGTACTACCGCAGCGCCCAGGTTATTATTTTTATACAGGTCGGTGATGAAGCCGGTGGCAGTGCCGCTTTGCAGGCCGTCGGTACTGCTTTGCTGGTAGGTGATACCACCTACCGCATCGATGTTATGATCACCAAATGTTTTGTTATAGCTGAGGGTATTTTCGTTAATAAAAGTAAGGCTGTTGGAGTAGCTCTTGCTGGCCACACCGGAAATGGGATTGCCATCTTTATCGGTACCGCGGCCGATGGTGATACTGCCGGGAGCATAGTAATCGTTTTTACTATCATTTTTATCGATGCCGGCAGAGAGTTTCAGCAGCAGTCCGGGAACAATTTTATAGTTAAGTGCCACATTACCGATAATCCGGGTGGCATTGGAGGGCTGGTATAATTCCCTGGAGATGCCCACCGGGTTGGATTCTCCCCAGGGTACACCGGTAAAGCGGGTGTAGGAACCATCGGGATTGTATACCGGTTGGGTGGGTGGTATTACCATGGTAGTCCAGGGTACGCCACCACCGCCTTCTGCGCCCTGGTATTGCGCCTGCTGGTATTTGGATTGTTGCAGGGAAAGGCTGGAGGTAACGTTAAAATGCTCGGAGATAGTTTGATCCAGGTTTGTTCTGAAAGAGAATCTTCTGAAAGAAGAATTTTCGATGATACCATCCTGGTTAAAGTAACCGAAAGAAGTAAAGTATTTAGTGGTTTCGCTGCCGCCGGCTATGGAAATATTATGATCCTGCACGGGTGCTTTGCGGTATACGAGGTCCTGCCAGTCGTTACCTTTGGTGCTCAGCGAGTCGATCTGTGTATCCGTCCATGGAATGGCGGTACCATCATTTTTTGCTACTTCATTTTGCAGGGTAGCAAATTCCCTGGCGTTGATGAGGTCTATTTTTTTGCGCAGTTGCTGCACGCCATAATAACCGCTGTAGGATACGCGTGCCTTGCCTGATTTACCTCTTTTTGTGGTGATGAGGATAACGCCGTTGGCGCCCCGTGAGCCGTAGATCGCCGTAGCGGAAGCATCTTTCAGCACTTCCAGTCTTTCTATATCATCCGGGTTCAGCTGGGCGGTAAGATTATCGAGTGGCAGTCCGTCTACCACATAGAGCGGGTTGCTGCTGGCGCCGATGGAGGTAGTACCACGGATTTTAATGCGCATAAATTCGCCTGGTTGCCCGGAGGCCTGGTTTACCTGTACCCCGGCCACATGGCCCTGCAATGCCTGGGAAACGTTTGATACGGCGTTCACCTGGGTGATTTCATCGGAAGTAACAGAAGATACTGCGCCGGTGAGATCTGATTTTTTGGTGGCGCCATAGCCAACGATCACGATATCATTTAAGGAGCTGGAAGATGTTTTCAGCGTAATGTGCAGGTTGCTGAGGTCTTTATCTACGGTAATTTTCTGTTCATAGGTGGTAAAGCCGATAAAGGAAACCCGGAGGGTATAGCTGCCTGGTGTAACGCCTGTAATGGTGAAGGCGCCACGGGCATCCGAAAGGGCGCCTTTGTTGCCCGGCAGCAGGGTAACGGTGGCATTTTCCACGGGGCTGCCTTTTTCGTCCAGCACAGTGCCGCTAACGGACGACGTTGACCTGGGCATGTTAATTACCAAGGTAATTTTTGGAGGAAAAGTTTCCTTTACCACAATGATCTTGTTCCTGATTTCGCAGGTAAATGGCTGGCCTTTTACGATGATACTCAGCGCATCTGCCAGCGGCATGTTTTTTATATCCAGCGCCACGGGGTGCGCTTTTTTTACGAGGGCGGCATCGTATACGAAAGCGTATCCTGTCTGGTCTTTGATGCGGTCAAAGATCTGTTCCACCGGTAGCTGCTGCCCTTTCAGGGTCACCGACTGGGAGAAGGTTTTGGCACTTACCTGTAACAGTGTTAATAAAAGAAGACTTGCAGTCAATTTCATAACCAGGAATATTTGTCTTGGTCGCCTTTTGGCGGACAGCGGAATTTTGATAATGGATTGTTGTTCCATATTTTTGCATAGTTTGGATGTCCATAATTTCAGTTAGTCAATGCGTGGCTGCGAAACTGGCCATCCCGATATTTGCCGGAGGTGTTGGTAGCACTTCCGGTTTTTTATTTGGTGGCCAGGTACAAGGTTATGTTTCCATGTCTGGTTGATATTTAAATGGTCAGCGTAAAAATGTTACTATAATGGTTGTACGATAATTTTCCTGTTCTTCACTTCAAAGTGTACCTTTCCCGTTGCCTGCAGGGCATCCAGGAGTACGGATATATCTTCGGTTTTAGGAATAATGCCGGAGAGTTTCACGTTATCTGCCGCATCGCGGTACTCCACTTCCACATCATACCATCTGCATAGTTGCCGCATAATATCCTTGATACCTGCTTCACGGAAGCGGAACTCCCCATTTTTCCATGCAAGGATATCGCGGAAATCGGCGGGCCCGGTTTTAAAGTGTTGCTGACCGTGGGCAAGACTGGCACGCTCTCCGGGTTTGATCATCACGCTGTCGGCTCCGCTGGATGCGGCCACTGCACCTTCCAGCAGGGCGGTATTGATGGTGGCTTCATCTTCATATGCCATGATGTTAAATTTGGTGCCGAGCACGCGTACGGTCATGTCTTCTTTACGGGAAAGTACCCGTACCAGGAAGGGTATTTTTTTCCCTTTGCTGTCGGTAAATGGTTTGACTTCAAAATATCCTTCTCCGCTGAGACTTACTTCGCGGCTATTACCCGTAAAGGCGGTGGGGAATTTCAATGAAGAAGCTGCGTTGAGCCACACTTCGGTGCCATCGGGCAGGGTAACCTGGTATTGACCGCCGCGGGGTGTGCGGATGGTGTTGTAGGTAACGGCGCCGCCGGAAGCATGTCCTGCTTTATAAGCCAGCATACCGCTGTTTAATTTTATGACGCTAGTGTTTCCCTGTTGACTGAGCATGCCGTTACCGGCATTATCGAGCAGGATGCTGTCGCCGTTGGCGAGCACCAGTACTGCGCGGTTACCACCGGGAACAATGTTCCCTTTTTTACCAATATTTTGGGAGATGACGGGCGTGCGGGCCTGTTTTCCCGGCTGGAGAAAAAACCAGGCGCCTCCTGCCAGCCCAAGGAGCAGCAGTACAGCCGCGGCTATTCTGCTGATGTAGAAAACGGTTGTTCTCCCGGTGGGCGATGTGTTAAGGTCTAATGTTTGCCGGAGGCGGACGTGAATACGTTCGCGGATCTTTTCGCGCAAAGCGCGGTCATCTGCCGGAATTGCTATATTATCATCATCAAAAGAATAGTACCAGTTATTGACCAGTTGCTGTTCTTCCAGGCTTGCGGTGCCTGCCAGGTAATTTTCTATGGCGCGTTGTAGATCCTGCATAAATGCCCGTTATACTATATAAGTGATCCGGGCGGGAAAAAATACCTACGCAGGTTAAAAAAAATTTCAAAAAAGAAAAGTGAAGCAGGAATGAATGAGGTGTTTCATCTTATGCCGGAGAAGTGTAATGGCTTTGTGTAATTGATTATCCACTGTTTTATGGCTGATACCCAGCTGGGCAGCTATTTCGCGGGAGCTCATGCCACTTTGCCGGCTGTAGCGGAATACGATCCTGCATTTTTCAGGAAGCTTGTCTATCTCTTCATTGACCAGCTGCAGCATATGCCGGTAATGCACCACATTTTCCATACCGGGTTCCTGCGGATCGAGACGGGTCACAGCTTCCCGGTATTGTTCACCATATTCTCTTTTCCGGAAATAAGCGATGGTCATATATTTCACGGCGGCGGCGAGATAATTTTTAAGGGATTCGGCGGCGAGATTTTTACGGTTACGCCAGATGCCGGCAAATACGTCGTGAACAATATCTTCGGCTGCCGGCAGATCTTTTAAGCGGTTAAAAGCCATGCCCAGCAACAGCTCCCAATAGCGGTTGTATAACGCTGTAAAAGCGGCTTCATTATCATCCGCCATCAGCACTATCAATTCCTCATCACTGAGCGGAAGTGCTCCCCTTGACATACAGCTAATATTATTCATAACACGTGGCATTCACTGACTTTCCCGCGGCAACGGCCGGGTGTATTATTCTCTCCTGATTGAAATATAAAGAAAAAGTCCGTATTTACCGCAGAAAAAAAGGAGAGTTGAGAAAAAAATATTGATAAAAAAGAAAATCATATCGGCATAAGGGAAGAAGCGTATAGTCAACGCCTGTTGCGCCCGGAGCATCGTTTATTTTATCACTGTTGCCAGTAGGCGGATTCCTTCTTCCAGTTCTTCAGGCGTGAGAGATGCATAACCCAGGCGAATGGCGTTCAACGGTACACCGGAAAACGAGAAGCGCTCAGTAGGCATAATAGATACTCCTTTTTTCAGGAGCTGCGCTGCCAGGTTTTCAGTATTATGCGCACGCTTAAATTTCACCCAGTAGGCCAGTCCCCCGGCGGGTTTCACGAATGCCGTTTTTCCGCCAAGATATGTTTGCAGGTATTGGTACATACACTCCCTTCTTTCTTTGTAGATATTAAACGCCCTGCGTGCGTGGCGGTTAACGGCTCCCTGTTCCATCAGCTCTGCGATCGCCTGTTCCATGATGGGATCGCCCTGCCGGTCTACCAGCCCTCTCAGCTGTGCCAGCGATGCGATAAATGCCGCCGGTCCGGTTACATACCCGATCCTGACTGCCGGCGCCACCAGCTTACTGAGGGAGCTGATATAAATTACATTAGCGGCATGTTGATTACTGGCCAATGGTAACAGGCTCTTTGCATCAAAATGAAACTCATGATCGTAATCATCTTCTATAATAGCAAAGCTGTAGCGGTTAGAGAGTGCTATCAGCTTTAGCCTGCGTTCCATTTTCATACTTACGGCGGTAGGAAACTGGTGATGCGGTGTTACATATACTGCTTTCAGCGGAGTAGTACTGCATACCCGTTCCAGCTCTTCTACTACCAGTCCTTTATCATCTACGGGGATGTTGATCATCCGCGCTCCTGCGCCTGCAAGTGTTTGCCATGCGGGTAAATAACCCGGGCATTCTATGGCTACGGCATCGCCGGGTTTTATCAGCGTGTGTGCGGTGAGGTACAGTGCCATCTGGCTGCCGCGGGTGATGCAGATGTTTGCTTTATCGGTATTCATTCCGCGTTTAAACGCCAGCATGTTTACCAGTGCCGTGCGAAGTCTTTCTTCGCCCTGCGGATGTCCATATCCCAGCATCCGCCAGCGGGCCTTTTGCTGGAATATCCGTTTATATGCTTTGGCCAGTTCGTCCATTGGCGCCAGCCGGACATCGGGCCAACCATCGTTGAATGTGATGAGTGCCGCGGCGCCGGTGGTTTGCTCCGGGAGGATGCCGGCAGTATGATTAAATGCAAACGGACTGCCTGCTTTCAGCAATGGCTTTTTGCTGAGTGGCAAATTGTTCGACACAAATGTTCCTTTCTTATCTGCTGTTTCCAGCCAGCCTTCTGCGATCAGTCCTTCATAGGCCAGCACCACGGTTTTCCGGTTTACGCCGATATCAGCTGCCAGTACGCGGCTTCCCGGCAATGGAGTGCCTGGTTTCAGGCGCCCCTTGCGGATTTCCGCAATAATACCATCGGCTATCTGTTGGTAAACGGATAACTGTTTGTCTACGTCAATCGCAAGTATCGTATTCCAGGGCCTTAACATCTGGACCATCTATTTAAGTAAAAACTGGATGATTATGATCATCCAAAAATAGACAAATTTTGTGTGGTCAGAACAAATCAACGATAAACATTTTCTCACCTCTTAAATGCGTTTACACATGAAACAAAGTACCAACATCCCCGCTCCTTTTTCTTCAAAAGATTTCCATCAAACCTTTGCCCGTCCTGTATTTGTGAAGGCGGAGAAGCTGATACATAAAAATGTGGAACAGGCCGGCGAGCATCAGCACTTTTCTGCCGAGCGTAAACACCCGGTGTTTTTTGTAGACCTGCCCACCAAAAACGTGAGCATGACGATCGGCGGGCTGCTGCCAGGGCAGCTGACGAACCGGCACCGGCATACCTATGAAACCGTGTTGTACGTGCTGGAAGGAAAAGGCTATACCGAAGTAGAAGATGAGAAAGTAACATGGCAGGCGGGCGACGCGGTATACATTCCCAGCTGGGCATGGCACCGTCATCAAAATCTCAGCGACAGCGAACCTGCCCGGTACATCGCCTGCGAAAACGCCCCACAGCTGCAAAACCTGGGAGTAGCGCTGCGCGAAGAAGAAGGACGCGATCTATGATCCTGGCCCGGGAGCTTCTTTTCTATCACCATCTCACTAAATAAAAACAGGCATGAACAACACAACATTCAAAGGCATCATCGCCTACCCGATCACACCTTTTGATCAGAACGGGCAGGTAGATACCCCCTTATTCAAAACACTGACCGAGCGGCTCATACAATCAGGGGCTCATGGTATTGCGCCACTTGGCAGCACCGGCGTGCTCCCTTATCTCCGCGATGAGGAAAAAGAGGCAGTGACTACTGCTGCCATAGCACAGGTGAACGGCCGGGTACCGGTGTTGGTGGGTGTTTCCAATCTCACTACCGAACGCACCATCTATCATGCGCGCTTCGCAGAAAAAGCCGGCGCCACAGCGGTGATGATCATTCCCATGAGTTACTGGAAACTAACAGAAGATGAAATTTTCCATCATTACGAACAAGTAGCCAGCCAGCTGTCGATCCCCATCATGGCCTATAACAACCCGGCTACTGGTGGTATTGATATGTCGCCCGCCCTGCTAAAAAGACTACTCCGGATCCCTAACGTCACCATGATCAAAGAAAGCAGCGGAGATATACAAAGGATGCATTTTTTACGCAGCGCATTGGGAGAAGAAACAGCATTCTATAACGGGTCCAATCCGTTGGCATTGGGCGCATTTGCCGCAGGGGCCAGCGGTTGGTGTACGGCCGCCTTTAACCTGATCCCTGCATTGAACCAACAGCTATACGACGCCGTTTGCAACAACGATCTTGCAACCGCCAGAACTGTTTTCTATCAACAGTTTGAGCTACTGCAGTTCATCGTGGCCAAAGGCCTGCCGGCGGCGATCCAGGCAGGATTAAAAATACAGGGAATTGAAAGCGGATACCTGAGAAGTCCGTTACAGCCATTGACGGAAGCCGACTACCAGCAGCTGTCGGAGATACTGGCACGTGTGAACTAATGGGAAAATTCGCCGGAGTTGAATCCATGGAAATTGTCTTTCCCAGGATTAAACTGATTTTGATGATTTGATGATTTTTTATTTTTTGATTTTAAAAGATTAGGGGAGATAACAGCGGATAGCTATTTGTTGTTATTTCCCTAATCTTTAAAAATGAAAAATCATCAAATCATCAAAATCAGTTTAATCCTGGGCAAGACAATTTCACTTTATGGAATAAAGGTAGGCAGGCATTTTTTTGAAGACACGCCGGAAAATAAAACGGTAGCAGTGTATTTAAAACCTGGCTTGTTAAACATTCCCTGGTATGAAGTGGGAGAAACGGTAAATATAAATCCTCCCCAAGGGACAACTCCCCGTTAACAAGAGAAATTGCCGAACCGCAGCGAATTTTGTACCTTATACTACTAATTATCGCTATCTATGGGACTATTCAGTTTTTTTTCCGGCAAGCGCCGGGATCCCTTACCGGAGATCAATATCCGGCATCCCTTCTTCGGACATATGACCTACGTCCATAACGAACGGGATGCAACCCGGAGTCACTTCCAGGGCAAACAACATTTTGCCCCTGTTCTCCGGCCAATAGCGCTGACTATTGTTGCAGATACAACAGGCCCAACTGCTATGCAAACTGATTTATTCAAATCCATTGAACAAGGCTATGATACCGTGTTAGCAACGATTACACCGCTGATAACACAGGAGTTCAGTTCCCGGAAAAATTTTGTTTCCAGGAGCTTCGCCGGCGAATACCGCCTGTTCTATATCCATCTTTATGCTGATGGACATTCCTGGGAACTTTCCTATGAAACAGTATCCGATGAGGAGCCCGTTATCAGCGTCACCATGAAAAATTTTGAAGTAATGGAAGTATTTGTAGATGGATAACAGCGGCAATAAAAAAACCCCACGATAAACGTGAGGTTTTTGCTTTTCGGGTGGATTTTATATTAGTAAGTTGTTTCCATTATCACTGGTTCTCCCATTACTCTCATAAACAATTCTTCATTCAGCAGATCCTTGATGGATTTAATGATGAAGTCGGGAGAATAACCAAAATTGGCGAGATCACTTTCATGTGTTACGCCGGTGAGGGTAAGTATGGTGGTGAAGCCCATTGAACCGGCGCCGAGGATATCGGTACCCATGGTATCGCCTATCATCACGGTTTCATCGGTAGCGAGCTGCAATGTTTTCCTGGCCATCCGCATCATTACCGGGCTTGGTTTACCTACACTGAAAGCCTTGATACCACTGGCAGATTCCAGCATGGCCACCAGCGCGCCACATCCGGCCCTGTACTTTCCATCTCCGATGGGGCAGTTGGGATCGAGGTTGGTGGCAATAAGTTTGGCGCCTTTCATGATCATGTTAATCGCCTTGTCAACAGATTCCAGCATAATGGTTCTTCCCTCTCCTATAATTACATAGTCGGGTTGATCATCTACAATAGAATAACCTGCATTGTGCAGCTCTGTCAGCAAACCGCCTTCCCCAATCACATAAGCGGTTCCGTTTTCTTTCTTTGATGCCAGGTACCTGGCTGTTGCCATAGCGCAGGTAAAAATATCTTCATCATTTACCCGGAAGCCCATCTTGTTGAGTTTGTAACAAACATCCCTGCTGGTTCTCTGGCTATTGTTTGTCAGAAACAGAAAAGGCAGCCCCCTGTCTCTCAGGCCATTAATAAACTCTACAGCGCCGGGAATTGGTTCACTTCCTTTGTAGATTACGCCATCCATGTCGATAAGAAATCCCTTTTTTTTCATAGCATTTCAATGTTGGTTACTTTATAAACTTGATCAATAAAACGAACATTCATAAAAAACCATGGAATGGATAAAGGCGGGAGGCTGCATAGATACAGCGGTATTTGAAGGATAGATAACATTTGGATGTGTTATCTCCGATAAAGATAATCATAAATTCCGGGAAAGGAAATTTTTTGGAATGATTTGCTGCTCCTCCCGGTAATTACCGACAGGTAGTAAAAAAATGATACGGGTTGAAACATCGGTCTATGCCTCGTCTTTTGTATTCTTCACCAGGCCGATACCTGATACAAAAAAAATAAGACCAATCACTGCGGCAACCAGCAACTCCCGCCACTGCATGCTGTGCTTAATAAAACCTGATCCGGCATAAATAAGACCAACAATCCCCAATATGGTCAAAATCGTCCCGAAAAGTCTTTTTACATTCATATACCAGTGTTTAATGGAATCAAACAATTTCTATGCCGTCACCTGACCTTTGTTATGAAGCCTTCCGGGGATTTTTAATAAAGAGCACCGCCATTATGCCCCCGAGAAAACCAAGCGCGGCGGAGATCCGCATTATTATTCCATAGGCGTCTATAAATCCCGCATGATATATTTTAACGACCTCCGCTTGCTGTGTACGGTTGAGTTGCGCGGGCGGAGCCGCATTGCCCAGGTCCGCAGTACGGGCCACTATCGCCTGTTGCTGTTCGTTATTCAACTGCATTTGCGGCAGGTCTTTTTGTACGGCGGCGGCAAAAAATAACACGGCCAGAGATCCGAAGATGGCATTGGCAAAAACACCGGAGATACGCGTAACGGCATTATTGATCCCCGATGCGGTACCCGATAAGTGATCACTCACCGCGCCCATCACTGTGGCGGTGAGCGGCGCCACGGTGAAAGACATCCCTAACCCCAGCACCACGATGCCCGGGAAAAAGGTGGTCCAGTATTCGGAAGGACCAGCCGTTTGTTTTACGAAAGACAGCAAAAGCAACCCCGCTCCTGCCAGGCAGGGACCCATGATCAAAAAAAGCCGCGGACCATGCTTATCTGCCAGGCTGCCCGCCCAACGGGCTATTGATATCATTAAAACGGTAAATGGCAGAAAAGTAAGACCAGAGTCCAGTTGACTATACCCCTGCGCCTGCACCATATTCAGCGATTGGAATAACATTCCCGCGCCAAGGCCCGCATACAGGAAAAACGTTAAGAGGTTAGCACCGGTGAAAGTAGGATTGGCAAACAGTTGCAACGGCAACATCGGTGAGTTGCTTTTTCGTTCTACCAGTACAAAGGCAATGAGCAGCAGGATCCCGGTAATGATGGACCCGTATACTGTTACATCTCCAAAACCAACAGACGGCATCCTTAAAAAACCAAAAGTAAGTAACGCCAACCCCGCAGCAATGAGGATAGCGCCGGGGAAATCAAGTCCTTTTTGCTGATCTTCATCCCGCCTTTCTGTTACTTTCAGCGATAAAAACACCAACGCCGCCATACCAATAGGAACATTAATAAAAAAGATATAACGCCACAACCCGGCATCGGCCAGGGCGCCGCCTAATACCGGACCGCCCATGGTAACCAGTGTGGTAACGGCTGACCAGGTGCCAATGGCCTTTCCCCGTTCATTTTCATTGATAGCAGAAGAAATCAGTGATAAGCTCCCCGGTATCATCAAGGCCCCGCCAATACCCTGTATCATCCTGAAAATGATCAGCCACAGCGCATTGCCGGCAACACCGCAGGCGGCAGATCCGGCTATAAAAATAAAGATACCGGTCATGAATACTTTCTTGCGTCCCAACCGGTCGCCCAGGGTACCTCCAATCAATATCAGGGCGGCCAGCATCAGCAGGTAGGCGTTTAATACCCAGAAGACATCTGCTCCGGATGCCTTCAGGCTACGTTGCAGGGCCGGCAGCACCACATTCAATGCGGTACCATCTATAAAAGCCATGGCAGATGCCAGTATGGTGGTGACCATCACCCATTTGCCTTCAGTACTCCGGAGCGATACGGTTGTCATAATTGCTGAGATGAGAATATCAAGTTAACATACATTATGCTAAAATGTTCCCCTGTCGCAATTTATTAATCTGTCAGCCACTGATCAACCGAATACCTGCCTCCACCCACTATAAAAAGTACAATGCAAATACCCAACACCAGCAGATGATACTCAAATCCTTCCTGGCCAGCGGGCAGCTTGCCAAACCAGTTCATAAAAAAACCGTTCTTCCAATGGAAGCTGATCATCCCAGTAAACAGCACAAAGATGCCCATTGCGGCCACGCGGGTACCTACGCCTGCCAGTAACATGGCCATGCCCGCACATTCGATAATAATGGCTAATATGGCTATAAACACCGGTAAGCCTGCCGGGCCTGTCATAAATTTCATTTCGCCGGATAAACCCGGACCATTAAACCATCCGAACATTTTTTGAGTGGCGTGGGGAAAAAGTACGATGCCCACTGTTAATCGTAATACCAGGCCGGTCCAGCTGTTGTCCGTTGCTAAAAGTTGCGTCATCATATTTTTTTACTGCAAAGATGCAGTGAGGCACGGGCTCCGGAATGTGACATTTATCAAAAAAACAATTACCAGCCGGATCAAATTTTACCGGCGTACTGGCTTCTGATACGGCTCAGGGTTTCGCGCGTAATGCCCAGGTAAGCGGCGATATGCTGCTGGCTAAGTCGTTGTTCAATAGCGCCGTAATCCTGCAGGAAAGCATTATACCGTTCTTCTGCAGATTTTTGTAATAACAGTATCCTTCTTTGCCATATGGCAAATGCCTGTTGTAATACCTTATGAAAATATCTTTCCAGCAAGGGAATTTCCAGGAACAAGGCTTCCAGGGCATCCTTGTTTATCTGCAGCACTTCGGTAGCTTCCAGCGCTTCAATATTGTAGATAGATGGTGTTTGCGTAAGAAGGCTGTACCGGTCGCTGATCCACCAGTCTTCAAAGCCGAAGTGAATAATGCGTTCCTTTCCTCCAGCATCTGTTTCATATTGCCGCACACCTCCTTTGATAACAAAATAATCATGACGGCAAATAGCGCCCTCTTGTAACAGGTATTGATACCGGCGCAGCCGCTTTAGCTCCAGTGCGTCGCAGAATGTTTGTTGTGCTGCGTCATCAAGTGTAACATACCGGGCAATGTGATTCAACAGTAGTGTGTGCATAGCACAAATATAAAAAGAAACGGAACCCATGCAGGCTCCGGCAAACAAGTAGCAGGATTTCTTTGGTAAAGGTTACAGGATATAATCTTTCAATTGTTTTTTTGCGCCTTTATGCCCGATATGGGCGGCTTTCTCAAAATAATGTTTTGCCCAGCGGGCAGATGTCGCCACGCCGTCGCCGTGTTTGTAACAGAGCCCCAGGTTATACAGGGCACCGGCATCGTTATGTTTTGCAGCTTTTTTGTACCAGTACACGGCCCTGACATGATCTTCCGGAACACCTTTTCCGTAGAAATAGCATACGCCCAGGTCGCGCTGCGCATCTATCAATCCCTGGCGGGCGGCCAGTATAAACCATTTCACCGCTTTCTTTTCATCCTGTTCCATCTGTTCTCCTTCCCTGAAAAAGAAGCCAACATTATATTGCGCATCCCGATGACCCAGGTAAGCGGCACGGAGATACCATTTAAATGCTTCCTCCACATTTTTTTCCACTCCCTTGCCAAAATCATAACAGGTACCAATATAAAATTGTGCCCGCTTATGTCCGCTGACAGCAGCTTCATACCATAACCGGAAAATGTATTTCCAATTCTTTCTTTTAACATCGGATTCAAAGGCGTGCCAATATCCCAACAGGAACTGCTGATGATACCCGGCTTTACTGAGCTGCTTTCTCATGCGCCAAAACTAACTATTCTGACAGGATATTCAAACGAGGTGAACCTATCCTGTTTTCAACTATCCATGCCGGTGATCCACCGGGCCAGCCAGTTCATTTTCTTCACCCGGCAATTGTGAAAAGATGCCATCTGCCATTGTCCTCCTTCTGTACGAACCCAAACAGTGGTATTAATGGACTGCCTGCTTTGCGGCGCTGTTTTCTGCCAGCGGAAACGAATGGCGCCACTGGCAATTACCACCGCCGTATTCTCATTCAAAAAATTTACCTGCTCTACCAACCCATCCAGCCGGGCGCCCCTGAACATGAAATTGTTCATCAGTTGCTCATGCATTTTTATATACGCAGCCCTTCCTTTTACATGTGTACCGTTAAAAGTAATATAGTCACAGTCTTCCGTAAGATATTCAGATGCCTTCCTGAAATCCAGGTTTTCGAACGACTGGTAGATGACCTCATTGGCCTGCATGATGGCATTGATTTCGAGCATTTTGTTCATAGCAGATAGTTTTATAATTGAATTCAAAAATAGGGAGGCGCCTGTTGCATACCTAGCAGTAATGGGCCTGTTGCCGGATTATATCGGTGAAAACAATATTTTAACCGGTAAATACCTGCACTGTCTGCCCATGTTTTTATGGCGGCGTATGCCGCTACAACTCGGGGGGCGTTTCCAGGTTGGTGACCAGGTTTAAACGTTGTATCCCTTTTTTCTTAAAAACATCCAGCACGGTCTTTATTTTCGAATAAGGCGTTTCATTATCCGCCTTGATACAATACTTTAATTTTTTAATCTCCAGGCGCTGCGTCGCTACTGCGTATTCCAGCCAGATACCCAGTTCATTGTTCGATGAATCGGATGAGATACCCGTTTCAATGGCAGCATCTTTTCTTTCTTCCGGCTTCATGGCCAGGTAGCTTTTGAGGTGTTTCATGTCGGTGCCCACGCTGGCTCCGAGCACAAAATTCCGCATTTCCCCGGCGGATAGTCCCAAACCAAATTGTTTGTCTATGTTAGAGATCAACTCCTGGCGGTACGACTGCCCCGGCAGGTCAAAAAAGATCCTGCCTTTTTTATCGATCGTTAACAAGATTACATTGGCATCGGGGATGGCAATGGTATTTACCGAAGTGGGGGTTACCACGGCTACCGGTTCATTGGGCTTAAATCTCGTGGCTAACATAAAAAAAGTCAGCAACAAAAAAGTTACATCCGTCATAGCGGTCATGTCCACCAGCGTGCTTTTACGCGGCATTTTGATTCTGGGCATCTGTTCTTGTTTTAGGTGATAGCGGCATACCTCTTCCCTGTTGACATGCAGCGCATGCCAATACACAGCGAAATATTTTTATGGTATGTAACTACAGACGCAGCCCCTGCAATAATCCATAAACCCACCATTAACTTTTTTTAACATTGTCACCCCAATTGATTGAATTGCTTATATTTATCGCTGACCCATATTAAACATTAAAAGTTAACCATATGTCAGCATCAAATTTATTTATTGCCATGCTTGCCGGCAGCAAATCAGAACAGACCCTTGTCCGCATCTACTTAAGCAGTGCGGTACTCAGCGGCATTGTAACAAATGTTGATCTTGACTTCGTGGAGCTTAGAGACGACAACGGTCAGCGCTGCATGATTGCGATAGACCGGATCGAGGCCATACAAACCACCTGATTTATTTATTGAAACAATAGCATATGGATAATACGCAAAAGCCGGACAATGCCTTACCGGGCCTTATCCGGAAGGTATTGGGCAGTCAGCATTCCGAACAGGTTATCAAAGCACAGATTATACACCTGGCATCGCAAAACCTGCATGTGCCGGAAGTAACCACTGCTTTGCTGGAAGTGCTGCCTCTCACGAAAGACAAGGAAACAAGAAGCAGACTGGTGCAATTTATTGCTGCACTGAATACCTCCCGCTTCCCCGATACAGCCGCTTTGTTTGAAGCGCTGCTGGGCGTTTTCAGACAGGAAAAAGACCGTGATACAAGAACCGCATTATTATACCGTTTGCAGGAAAGCATACACCAGGACCCTCGGCTGGCCGGCTTTTTTATTGAATTAAGCGCGGAGCCATCGCTGAGTGAGCCTGAACGTATAGCCGTACAGGATGCCATTGCCTCCCTGCCTGCTATCTCCCCTGAAACAGCACAGGCCGCATTACTGAAAAACGTGAACGCACCTACGGTATTACAATTACAGGCGCTGGAACTGGCAGAGCGTTGCCCCGTTTGGGATGCCAACATGGTTGTCGGTCTGCAACCTTATCTTGATGTAAAAAATGACCGGCAGATACGCTTCCGCATCCTATCGCGACTCGCGGAAGCCCGCCTGCTCGACAACAGCTATACAGCGATGATCATATCAGTGCTTCGTACCGACAACGAAGCATATGCCCGCGATAAAGCGCTGACCGCGCTCAGCAGGATCAAACCATGGAACGAGGATATTGTATTACAGCTATTTTGGTCCGCAACACAGGACGGCGACGAAAACATCCGCCGCAATGCCCTGCAGATGCAGCAGGAACTGCCGGAGCTGAACAATGAACAGTTGATCAACATAGCCGGGCTATTAGCCACCGACCGCTCCGGCGGCGTGCGGCTAACACTGCTGGACCTGCTGAAACCTGTGATGCGTATTGCGGAAATAAGACAGGCCGTAGCGGCTGCCTTCTCCGGTAATCCCGGTATTTATGATGATGCAACATTTAACCAGCTGGCCGATATGCTGGCCCCCTACGCCGGTCGTGACGAAGAAATAAGCGCCCAACTGCTACATAGCATTAAAGGTCTTCCCAACACCGACCAGCGGAAAAAAATACTGCAGCTGGTGCTGGGTAAAATCAGCATCGACAAAATGCTGGAACCTGTCTTGCAACTGTTCCAACGCGAGCGCAACGAAAGTCTCCGCGAAATTTTATTTAACCAGGTAAAGGCATTATCCGTTACCCGGCATCCGCAACTGGTAGATGTATTCTGCACCGAGCTAACAGAGCCCGGATCGCCGTTCCGCATTACCTGCGCCGGTATACTGGCCAACGCCGCCGAAGTATACCCGCAGATTGTACCTGCGTTGGAAGATGTACTGTTGTATGATAACGACCGGGAGCTGGTGCGGTTGTGCCTCGATGGCTACCTGCGCCCCGCGGTAGAGAAAAAGTTTGATATACTGCTAGCTGTTATAAAAAATGAATTGATAGATACCCTTTCCCGGCAGAAAGCACTCGATGCCCTGATCAAACTTTCTTTAAACGAACAACAACAGGAAATACTGGCCGACGCCTTGTCCGGCATGAAACCTGGCACCCTAAAAACTTCATGATGAGTACCCTGCTCGACGAAATAAAAGCAAGAAGAAACGCCAATACAGAACAATCCCTGATGATGCTGGACATGGTGCCGCTATCGGATACCGATACCAAGTATTCATTGTTATCTTCCGCCGCCCACTACCTGCACGATCCCGCCATTATTCAAAAATGGATCGCGCTGCTGGCAGCTGAAACAGATACGCAGCTAAAAGCAGATATGCTGTTTCGCCTTGCTGCGATCGGATTTTCCGCCATCCCTGATAAAACAGGCTTTATTACTTTGCTATCGGATATGCTGCAGCAGGACGAATCCCGCGACATCATCCTTCCGTTGCTCGGCCGCTTTTCAGTAACCGATAAAAATGCCAGGGAAAAGCTGCGCTCCTTTTACCTGCAACAGGACAATGCGGATACCTCCCGGCAAATCCTTTCCTGGCTGCTGATACCGGCTGATGCAGATGAAGCAGACATCACCTTTTACCAGCGCATTATCGATAAAGTAGACGCCGATGATAAACGGGTGCTCGTAAACAGGCTGCTGCTACAGGACCGGCTGGAGCCGGCAAAAATAGAAAAGCTGCTGCAACCGGAAGAACCGGCGGCCATCAAAGAAATGGTACTACGCTATTGCGTAGACCGCTCGCTGATCTTTGAAACCGCGCTGTGTCACCTGGTCCGTAACGACGCCAGCCCCGTACTCAGAAAATGGAGTATACAACTGCTGGCAGTACACGGCATCCGGGAAACCGGCGTACTCGATACTATTTTGCATGCACTGAAACAGGATCCCGATCCCGCTGTAAGACAAGCGGCCCACCAGGTGTTTATCTACAGCCTGTCGCTCACGCCGGCCATCATAGCTCATCTGTGCGATAGCTTGCTGACAGAAAAAGATACCAGTACCGCATCGCAGTTACTGCAACTGCTGGCGCCCTACACAGAACGGAACGAATCGCTGACCAATGCCCTCCTGCATTTGCTGGATAAGGATATCCAAACGGCGGTAGCCGTACAGCTCTATAATATTTTGGGGAGACTGGTACCGAAACGGTTTACGCTTTTCGAAAAGTTTATCAGCGCATATGATAAAGAACAACACGACGATTGCAAAGCGGCGATCTTAAAATCTATCACCTCCGCGGTTACCTTCGGTGATGAGTTAAATAGTTTTTATGAAAAAGCATTGGAAGCTCCTTCCCATGCCATTAAAGAATGGGCGATACAGGGCATTTTACTAATCCCGCTAACGGCAGAAAATACCCGCGTAGTAGCTGCCGCCGCCCCGGTATTGCTACACCAGGAACTATCGCGGGAGCTCCGTTTACTGCTGGCCAGAAAGATCAGCTGCATTCCACGGCTGCCGGATGCTGCCATACAGGTGTTCAGCCGCCTGGCCGATCACGACACCGACAACCAGATCAAAGCCGTATGCATCGAAGTGCAGGAACAGGCCATTACCCAAAACGGCGGGGAACATATTAACTGGGAACAGTGGCTGCATAAGGCCGATGTGGAGCATGACCTGAGCGGCATCTTCCCGCATATCTGGTTGTTTTACGACGACAATCCACGGATGGCAAACAGCATCCTGCGCGCCGCATTGCACCCTGGTAACAGCGGGAGCAGCTACCAGCAGGATGTATCTGATATAGAAATACTCCGGTTCCTTTCCGTTAACGGCGGCATAGACGACGACCTGAGCAGGTATGCCCTGCAACAGCTCCTGCAGACCGATCTGGGCAATGAATCCAAATTCAAACACTACCTGCTGGTACTGAAAAGTAACCCGGCATGCGAAGACCTGAAAGAAGGTCTCTGGTTGTTACTGGAAAAAAGAAGCCGATATATTCCGCTGATCCAGCTCGACGAATTAAACAAAATGATCTGGGGAGACGGGCTGGAAGCGGAGTTCAGACGCCGTTTATCAAAACAGGCAACCGTAGCCGGCGTAGTCCCCTATATGCAATACCTGGCCGTTAACAACACCTGGGAACCCGCACCGGAGCTTTTAAAAGCGGCGGTGCAAATAACCGGAATGTCGGAAGAAAGAGACTTCAAAGAAGTATTGACGCAAGCCTGCCGTAACATGGGGTTAGATGCGGCAGCACTGGCGTCTGCCGGTACGCCGCCAGGGACACCAGCCGGCAACGATGGCCCCGGTTTTGCCGACTAAGGTGTTGGGAGAAATAACATTTAATCATCTTTATTAAACAGGAATATGGCCGAGGAACTAGCTTTATTCGATATCCTATTATCAACCGAACGCAGCACGGAAGACAGGCTGGGAGCATTGTACGATTTACGTCCTTTCCTGGAATCAGCTGCAGCTGTTGCCAAATTAACGGAAGCACTGCAGGTGGAAGAAACCATTGCCGTAAAAAGTGCATTGCTTGAACAGCTGTGCGATATTGATATTACCCGCATTACCGCCCGGGACGACTACTTTCAGGCACTGGCAAAAGTCGCCTGCCTGGAACCGGAGCGCCGTCTCAGGTACCTGGCGCTGGAACGCCTCGCCGCACTGGCGCCACACTTAACAGAGATACAGGATATACTGGCAGACACCCTGGTGAATGACCTCGACACCGCCATCCAACTGATCTGCATAGCAGGGCTTAAAACGGTACTGCAACCATCAACGGATACCATTAACAGGATCAGCTCCTTTGTACCCGTAGCACCGGCGCTGTGCCGCGGGCCGCTGCTCACCCTCGTGCAACAGCTGCCATTGCCTTACGCAGAACAACTCAGCACCCAATTCCTGGAACCATTGGAGCAGGAACCTATACGCATACACGCAATACAGTTCCTTGCAGGTATGCCGGTACTCCAACCAGAAACATTGGCTTTCCTCACCAGCCGGTTGCCGGAAGAAAACTCATTAACCGTAAGGCATGCCATCCTGCAACTACTGTACGGCATGCGGCAAATTGATCCGGTACTTTTTGCAGCGATGTTTGCAGCACTGCAACGAATGCCCGATCAGCCGGAGATGCTGGCACTGGTGACCGGCAGACTGGTCGCCAATCCGCATCTGCAGGGAGATTTTGACCGGCTGTTTACACAAACGCCATCTGCCGGTTTAAAAATCCGCTTACTCACGTTATTACAACAACATCCACTCCCCCATTTAATTACCAGCGCACTGCAGGATAAAAACCCTTACGTGCGCGAAGCGGTGCTGCCACTCCTGATCAGCCAGTTTCCGCAACACCAGGAACAGCTGGAGCCTGCGCTGGCAAACGCAATACAAACCGAAAGCATTGTTGGCTTACGCAGCGCATTGATACAGGTAATGCTCCAAACAGGCCGCAAGTCGGCACAAACCGACAACATACTGGTAGCATTAGCAGGGGCTGAAACGGATCATGCGCTGAAAACACAACTGGCAGCAGCCGTTTGCGGCGTTACCATCACCCCGCAAAACAGGCAGCCACTCCTGCAGCTATTTGCGGAAATACTGGAAGGCGCCTGGTACCCGGCGTCGCTGAAACAACAAGTCATCAGCAGGCTCCAAACCTTCGCCTACACCGATGATCCTGACCTTAAAAAAAACCTGGGCCTGATGCTGGAGCAGGCAAAAGATATCACAGAGCTAAACCGCATCTACAGTTTACTGAAAACGCTGGAAACAGATTTTAGTCAGCTGGCGCCTGCCCTGCTCCGTTCTTTATACCGGCATATCGCCTGGTACCCGCAACAACCCCTCGATGAATGGGTGCAGTTGCTGGGCAAACTGGCCGACCAACACGCCGATATACGGGCAGAGCTGCTTTACCTGGTATCCCTCACCAAAGCTAACTGGCTGCTGAAAGGCGCCGACAAAGCAGATCAAACCGGCGCATTCCTGCCGGCATTCAGGCAAACCATGCAGAAAAGAAACGGCACGCAATCGTTCATGGAAGCAGAACGCATGCTCGCCGATGCCTGGAACAACCGGACCATCAAAAAAAGCGAAGTCATTGAATTGTATAATCTGTTGTTGCGCACACCCAAATCATCAGGTATCCTGCAACAGCTGCTCTCCATTATGCAGCAGGGAAAACTGGTAACACCGGAACTGGTGGGCATCAGCCTGGATTATATTTTAGTATCGTCCGACAAAGATGGTATTTACCAGGTAAGAAAATACCTGGAACAGACAGGGTTCACCGAACCTGAATACCGGCAAAAACTGCTCAGCATTTTCACACAAGCGCATTATAACCGGTATATGCAATTTAATATGCCGGAAATTCATTCAAAGAAACGGTATACCACGCTCAACGATTGGGAATACAGCGGATGGATTTGTCCCTATCCGCAGTGGCCTGTAGCCGCACTCGTATTTACGATTGAACCCGGCGATCTGATCACTGCGATATTCAACGAACTGCCATATGATAGCCCGGAACCGGCAGCGACCATCGCCTACCTGGTGTTGGAACAGCTGTTCACGAATGCCAGCGGCGTATGGGCGAAAACCATTTATAAAGACATTACCCGGTTTGAACAGTTCCTTACAGCACTGCATAACGGCTGTCAGCAGCTACCCGCGGGGAACGCACTGGCCGACCGGATGCGCTATACTTTCTGGAAAAAATGGAACGACTATGAACGGTTGCTGAATGGACAACCTGTTCCCCTGCACCTGGCAGATGCCGCTGCAGAAATTTACATAGGGGTTTGCCAGGTGTTAAAAAAACTGGAACCGAATTTTAACGGTAAACAATTCCCGGCAATACTGAAAGGTATGAACCCGGCAATACTGCAGCAGCAATGGCCATGGGATAATGCCTTGTGGGAGGATTTTGAATATAAATATTTCCCGAAAAAGGATCCGGACCAGGAAGCGGCCATACAGTTATTTCAACAGGCTGTTACCGCCCTGCGCGCCGATCAGCTCCGGGAAGGCTACCAGTTGCTGAAAGATCTGCTGGAACGGTATCCGCATACCAGGCAGGTAAAAGAGCAGCTAACGGTAATTAATAACGCGATGCGACAACTCGAAGAGAAATTTGCCGCAGAGTAATTTTCTTGCCCAGGATTAGACTGATTATGATGATTTACACGATTTTTTCTTTTGATGATTTTTAGATTTTAAAAGATGATGGGAGATAACAGCGGACACAATATTTGCTTTTATCTCCCTTTATCTTTTAAAATCTAAAAGAAAAAATCGTGTAAATCATCATAATCAGTCTAATCCTGGGCAAGAAAATCCTTCCTTCAATAGCTTCCCGTTTCTTATAATTTGATCACTTTAAAAGTGGCAACGCTGTGCTCATTTTCCAGCTTCAAAATATAAGTCCCCGCCGTAACAGTACCGATATCCTGGCTGATACGCGTTTGTCCTTTGTTAATCCTCCACTGTTTCACTACGTTTCCATGCAGGTCCAGCAAGGTTAGCCTGTTGTATACCGGATCTTTTAATTCCAATACCAGTTGTCCTGTGGTAGGATTTGGATAAATGGTTACCCGGTTGATATGATTTGCTTCGGGCAGTTTCGCCGCTGCGCTGTATGCCATACGTGCCGCCGATGAATCGCCGGGAGGCGCCACAGCACAATTGCTGATACTGAACCAATTATATTTAAAAGCGCCCGACTGCACATGAACCCCGGTGTAACTCAGTGCCGGCAATGTGATGGTGTCTGAAATGGTTTGCCATACGCCACCGGTTGATGGTATATCAATGGTACCAAAGTTATAGCCACTATGTCCTATCCAAATCTTTGCTGCCGCCGTAGTAGATACCCGGAAACTGATGGTATACCTGCCCGCTACCGGTACATTTAATGTGCTGTAGGCAAACCAGTCGTTTACATGCAGATTGATAAAATTCTGTCCGCCGCCAATATCGGTACAGGTTTCCAGGTAAGGCCCTGTAGCCCGGTTGGATGCGCTTTCTGCTTCATACTTGCCGTTCACAGAACAGCTATAACCGGTGTTCACAACCGCCCCCCCACTCACGGTATCACGCGATGCGCTTACCACGTAGCTGCCCGGTGTATTACCCGCTGTAAACACGCCCGTTGTGCTGATGATATTACCCGTACCTGTAGTTGTCCACACCGGTGTAAAAGCAAATATGCTATCCCGCTGATCGTACCCGGTAGCTTTGAATTGCTGGGATGCTCCCACCGGCACGGCAACGGTATCTGGTGTTACTACAATACGTGTAAGCACCGGTACTGCCGTCACCTGGGCGATAGCCGTATCGGCCACACCACCTTCTGTGGCGGTGATGAAATAATTACCCGTCACATTGGCGGTGAACAAGCCATTTGCGCTGATGCTGTTACCCGTGCCGGAAACCGCCCATACCGGTTGTACCATAAACACGCTGCTATCCTGTCCTATGCCGGAAACGGTAAACTGTTTGGCGGTACCGGTATTCATGACAGCTGTATCCGGTTTAACAGTCAATCGCGCCAGCGGAATGGAATCCGCACGGAGAAAGCGCAGCCAGTTAAAATTCCAGCCGTCTTTATTGGCCTGTATCCGGATGGTTTTCTGGCCAGGGCCTAAACGTATAGGCAACGACGTTACGGTGCTCCAGTTCTGCCATCCACCGCTGGCAGGTAAGTTTACTGTTTGCAGGGTAACATTATCCAGCAGGATATTCACACTGGAAAGCGAATTGGCGGCTACGCGGAATTGAATCCTGTATTCGTTACTGTCAGGTACGGCAATGTCATATTCAAACCAGGTACCTGTTCCTATATAACTTACATCAAGACCACCGCCGGTATCGGCAGTGCTTTCTGTACAACAGGCGTTGCCGTTATCAAAATTTTCCGCTTCAATTTTTGCAGGTATAGGCTTGTAATGAGCGGCTCTTACATTAGCAATGGCAACGGCTGTTTTGGTGATGCCACCCGCGGTTAGCGTGGCGGTTATTTTTGCGGTATCGTTCAGCGTAGCCAGGCCGCCGGCAGTAATACTGTTACCTGCTCCTGTTATGCTCCATACCGGTGTGACGTTCATGACCCGTCCGTTCTGGTCCACCGCCTTTGCAGTATACTGCTGCGTTTTTCCCGGAAGGAACGATAACGTAGCCGGTGTTACTGTTACGCTGTCTAATATCGGTGTGCCCAGTCCTTTCTGTGAAATGCGCACATAGTCAACGGTCATACTATCCGGCCAGTCGGCATCTGCAATTGCGCCGCCCATACCACCGCCGATGGCGACGTTGAGAATCAGGAAAAATTTCTGGTCAAAGGGCCAGTCCTTCCAATCGGTATGCGGATTCTTATACGTCAGCACATGTACGCTGTCGTAAATAAATGCTATGGAATCGGCGCTCCATTCCATTCCGTATACATGGAATGCCGTATCTGCATCCATTAATTTTTTGGAAGCGGATACCTGTCCCCCGTTTGTCCAGTTATGATTTTGCGTATGTACGGTCGACAGTACCGTACCGAAATTATTACCCACATGTTCCATTACATCCAGCTCCCCGCTTTTGGGCCAGGCGCCATAAGCGCTGCTGGTAGGCATCAGCCAGATGGCCGGCCAGGAGCCGCGGGCACGCGGAAGTTTTGCGCGTACTTCTACTTTTCCATAAAGGAAATCGGTTCTTCCCTGTGTAATCAACCGGGCGGATGACCAGGGCTCGGTGGTATTGCCGTTCGGAAAATCTTTCTTTCCTTTTATGACCAGGTTCCCGTTCTTAATGCGCGCATTATCATGTGTTGTATCAGTATATACCTGTTGTTCTCCGTTGATCCATCCTTTAGGCTGCGGATCTACTTTCCATTTGGTTACATCCGGTACTCCATCGGTGTTAAACTCGTCGTTGAAGATGATGGTCCAGTTGGGGTTACCTTCAAATACCACGTTGCCTCTTGCATTATAGGAGGTGGTATTGGCGTTGACCAGTTCCTGTCCGGAAACCGACAACTTTAAAACTGCCCTGGAATAATTAGCGGGCGAGTTACCGCTCAACGTGATCCTGGCGATGGTATCATTTACGCGCTGTACGTTACCGATGCTTACGCCTGAGGGCAGGTTGGAAGCCGTCCACCCTGCGGTGGTTAATACCGTATCAAACACGCTTCCACGCAGGGTAGCGGTCAGCACAGCGCCGTTTTCCTGTCCCATTAAAATACTGGTGTCCTTTAAGATGATGCCGGTTGGATTAGGTCCCTGCACCAGGTCGAAATACAGGATGCCGTTAGCTTTACGGCCATCTATATAATGTACTTCTATTTTGTTGAAGTCTGTTCTGTTCTTAACACTTTGAAAATTAAACGTAGCTTCTTCCCATTGATTGATCTGGCTGACTTTGTACGTAAAATATACTGCCTTGGAGTAGTTATCACCTGGTTGCAGTTTAAACATGATCTCATCTTTTGTGCTGGCGTATACCAGCATTTTAAAGATGCTGTTGGTGGAGAGGTCGAAAGAATCCGGGAGACTGCAGCCTGCGGTCATATACTCAAAACAGGTGGTGTCTTTTATAAATTTGGCTACCAGCGGGCTGGTATTCAGCCCGGTCATGGAGGGATTGGGCACGCCAAATTGAACTTTGCCGGTGGTGGTGTTGCCGGCGTAGTAGGTCCACCTGCCGGAGCAGGGACCGCTGCCTTCCATATTGTCTAAAAGAAGGTATTGTGCCTGGAGCTTGCTGCATAACAGCATGCCAAGCAACAACACGAGGAGTGTTGAAGTGTTTTTCATAACGGGTATTTTTTTGGTTGAATGGACCAGCGCAGTTTATCGCGCTGGTCCGGGTTATCACGTTATCTTCTCACCGGTCATCTTCCTGCAAAAATTTACAGATTAGGGTTTACCAACGCATCCACGCCTGGTATAGGCATCCAGTAATGCGCGGGGGTAATGGGAGCGGCGGGTTGCAGATCACCGGGATCTTTACCGGCGTTGGCAGCAGCTACCTGTTCCAATCTTACGAGGTCGAACCAGCGGTTCCATTCGCCCGCAAATTCCCAGGCTCTTTCATTTACAATGGCGGCTGCAAAGTCGGCGCCGGACAAACCTGTTGCCAGCTCCGGTAAACCTGCCCTTGCACGCACCGCATTCACTGCCGTATAGGCGTCAGTGTTAGGAGTGCCGGCCGCCCTTGCCTGCGCTTCTGCATAAATCAGCAGCACATGGGCATAGCGGATCATGATCACCGGATTGTTCGACATATACACGGCTTTATCGCCCGCCTGCTGGATAGTAAACTTTTTATAATAAGGATGTTTGGTAGTGGTTTCCTGCCATGGAATGGTAACGCCGTTAACCACGAAGGAAGTGGAGAATGTAGCATCTTTCCGTGTTCCTGCCGGGAAATTGTTAAAGAACTTCAGCTCCGGGAAAAAATCACTCCAGCCGCCTTCATTTTCCGGCATGGTAGAAAGGCCATAGAAAGAGTTATAGGTAGACCATTGTCCGCGGGTAAAAAGTGTGAACACATCTTCCACGGTACCGCCGGCAAAGATCTTTAAATAACCATCCTGGTAGAGGTCGAAGCTATAAGCTGCTTTATTGTCGATCACCTCTTTGGCCTTCGCTGCTGCCAGGGCGTATTTCGACTGGTTTTTCAGCGGCCAGCCGGCCTCTGTAAGATATACATCCGCCAGCAACGCTTTTACGGAACCTTTGTTAGGTCTTCCCGGGTCGCGCTTTTTGTTCGGTACCCATTCCTCTGCCCTTGCCAGGTCTTCTTCTATCAGCTTATAAATATCGGCAGGTTTGCTCTTGGTGAGCTTGAGCAGGTCCGGTGTATATTTTTCTGTTGGAACTATGGGCACTTCTCCCCACAGGCGTGTAAGCCAGTAATAGCTGAGCGCACGCAGGAAGCTGGCCTCTCCTACAATGGTGTGAATGGTGGCTTCTGTGCCATCCTGCACCTGCGAATAATTGTTGATGATATTGGTGGTCGACTGGATAGTTTTGTAACAGCCCAGCCATATAGGCGTCATACGACTGTTCAGCGAGGTAACATTGAAACGGTCGAACTCGCGGAATTCTTCCTTATTGGAACCGGGATGTGTGGTGAGGTCATCGCCGCCCATGGTCATGGCAATTTGTGACACGCTGGTAAAGCCGCTGGTCCATGGCACCAATAAGCTGCCATAGGCGCCCGTCAGTGCGGATTCCAGTCCGGCCTGGCTGCTCAGCGCTGCAGCGCCGCCTACCAGTCCCCTCGGATCTTCGGTTAATTCTTTACTGCAACCTGCCGCCAGTAATAAGCCCGCGATAAGGTATATCTTTTTCATGTGGAATCGTTTAGTCATGTACGTTATTTTTTAAAAGTTCAGGGTAACGCCTCCTGTAATTGTTTTAGCGTTGGGATAGGAGCCAAAATCGATGCCCTGCCGTATGTCGCCGTCGGCCGAATTGGCTTCAGGATCTATACCGCTGTAGCCGGTAAAGGTGAGCAGGTTGGTGGCACTCACAAAAACCTTGATGCCGATCGCATTTTTTAATTTTGACTTCGGAATATCATAGGATAAGCTAACGTTTTTGAGCCGCAGAAAATCTGCTTTTTCCAGGAAACGGGTGCTCTGCGTAAAGTTCCGGTTGGTAGTGCTGAACGCCGGTATATCCGATGTTTCATTCACACCCGGAATATACCTGTCTTTAATGGCGGTGAGTGTTGCCTCCCGCGCATCTCCGCCGTAATACATGGCAGCGGCATTGTTGTAGTTCAGTTTGTCAAATCCAAACAGGCCCTGGAAGAGCAGGTTGAGGGTAAAAGATCTATAGCTGACGGTATTATTCCAGCCAAGAGATGTTTTGGGTATACCGGTACCTATTACGCCATAGTCATTGGCATCAATTTGCCCGTCGTTATTAACATCGAGATAGCGGGAGTCGCCGGCTTTGGCTTTATAATCGGCGGCCTTAGCATCACCCGGTTTCCAGGTGCCCAGGTAAGTAAGGCCCCAGATGGCGCCCAGCGGCTGCCCAGGCATTACCACAAACTCTGATTGCGGCGACATACCACCACCTATTTTGCGGGTGTTGGGATCGAATATTACTTTCTTGTCGTCACCGATATATACTACGTTGTTTTTGATAAAAGATACATTCAGCCAGGTGTTCCACTTCACTGCACTTTTATTTAGCACGTCGGCATCTACAGACAGCTCCCAGCCTTTGTTCTGCACAGTACCTACATTACGGGTGATGCTGTTGCCACCAAGATACAGGGGCACTGTTTCTGTGAGCAACAGGTCGCGGGTATTTTTAATGAAGTAGTCTGCTGTTACATTAATCCGGTTGTTCAGGAAGCCGATATCCAGTCCCGCATTTTTTTGCTCAGTGGTTTCCCATTTAAGATCGGGGTTACCGATGTTGCCCAGCACAATTCCCGTGAGGAAGGTAGCATTGGTGAAAGAAGCAATCCTGTTGGAATAAGACGAAAATGTGACGTATGGATTCACTCCCTGGTTACCTGTTAAACCCCAGCTGCCACGCAGTTTTAAGGTGCTGACCAGCGGTATATTTTGCATAAACGCCTCATTGGAGATCAGCCATCCTGCAGACACCGAAGGAAAGTAACCGTATTTGTTGCTGCCCAGGAATTTGGAAGATCCGTCCCGCCGCATAGCCGCAGATACCAGGTATTTATCGTTGTACCCATAGTTAACACGGCCTACAAGAGAGAACAGGCCCCATTTTGAATAGCCCGAACCAGGGCTGCCCGGTGTACCCTGCGAGAGGTTATTCCACTGGAAATCTTCATACGTAAGATTGGAAGCGCCGGCAGACACATAGTTATAGGTAGATTGCTGGTATTCCGCCACAGCAGTAACATCCAGGCTATGTACCTTATTAAATAATTTATGATAATTCAGCGTGTTGGTATTCTGCAGCCGGATTTCCTTGTTGGAGCGGAGACTGCTGGTAGCGCTGCCTGAATTGGTGGTTTTGCCGGCAAAACTTTTGTTCTCATAGCCGAGATAGTTGCCGCCATATTGCAGGTTAAAGGTCAAACCCGGCAACAGTTCAAAACGGAAGCCTCCTATCAGGTTGGCCAGCATACGATCGGTGACTGCCAGCCGATCGGTTGTTAATGCCAGCGGGTTGTTGAAGATGGAGCCTACGGGATCATTGGGTGTATACTTGCCATCCGCTTTGCGTACCGGCACGGTGGGCGACCAGGTAATAGCCTGTGCCAGCGGGCTGCTGGCGCCATCTGCCGGTATGTCCACGTTCTGCGCTGTACTATAGGAACCGGTAATATTCAGGAAAGCAGTAACCCTGTTGGAAAGACTCGTATTGATATTGGAGCGTACTGTATAACGTTTGTAGAATGAGTTGTTGATCACCCCATCCTGGTCGAGGTAGTTGCCGGAAATAAAATAGCTGGATTTATCATTGCCACCGGACAGGCTCAGTAAGTATTCCTGGCTGGGGGCTGTTCTGAAAATTTCATCCTGCCAGTTGGTGCCGCCTTTGGCGCGATAGTCGGCCACCTGTGCATCTGTAAAAGGTTTTGTGGTACCTACGGCTGTGGCATGTGCGTTGGCAGTTTCTGCAAAATCGCCCGCATTTAGCAGGTCCATTTTTTTGATAACGGTAGCAGATGAAAAGCGGCTGGTGAGATTTACTTTCAGGCCGCCTTTACCGCCTTTTTTGGTGGTAATGATGATCACACCATTTGATCCGCGGCTGCCAAAAATAGCCGTGGCCGATGCATCTTTCAGCACCTGTATGGATTCAATATCGTCCGGGTTGATCGCAAAAAATTCTGCGCCTACAAAACCATCCACTACATACAAAGGACCATTGTCGCCGTTGATGGAGTTAGCGCCGCGGATACGGATCCTTACACTGCCGCCCGGAGAGCCGGCAGCATTGGTTACCTGCACGCCCGCTGTTCTGCCCTGTAGTACCTGGTCGAGCCGGTTTACCGGCTGGTCTTTAAACTGCGCGGCAGAAACGGTTGTAATAGCGTTGGTGAGCGCGCCTCTTTTCTGTTCTCCATAACCCACTACCACCAGTTCATTCATGCTGGATGCGCTGGATTGGAGGGTCACCGGCAGCTCGCTTTTTCCGGCTACCGGGATCTCCGTTTTATTATAACCGATAGATGAAACAATAAGAATCCCATTTTCACCGGGCACGCTAATTTTATATTCCCCATTTTCATTGGTGATAACTCCCCTGTTGGTACCTTTCACCTGTACGGTGGCGCCAGGCAGCGGTTCGCCTTTGGCATTGGTAACCCGGCCCTTTATTTCCTGGTCAGGTGGCGTATTGACAGGCAGCGGCGGTGTTACTTTCCGCTTTATAACAATCACCTTATCTGTGATGGTATAGCTGAGTGGCTGGTCAAGGAAACACGCATCCAGCGCTTCCTGCAGAGAAGCATTTTTCAATTGCAGGCTAATGGTGGATGCATGCGTCAGTTGCTCTTCCGTATACAGGAAAGTATAGCCGGTTTGTTTCCTGATTTCTTTGAATGCCTTATCCAGGGAGATGTTACGTTGCGAAAGGGTAACGGTTTGTGAATACCCTGCCGCATGTACTTCCAAAAGGACGATGGTCATTAAAAGCACCGTTAATTTCATGGTGAGTAATGTTTTGGCTGATAATCGTGGAATTTTTTTGCTCCACGCAAAGCGGTGTCGTCCGCCTTGGGAAAAAAGCGTCAATTGCATACATTTGTATGGTTTAGGTTGATAATGATAATTGCCGTAAGCGATTGTAATAACAGGCCTGAGCTTATGCCGGGGGCGCAGCGAACGCTCCCGGTTTTTTTGGCCCTTGTAATACTGGTAGTGGAATAAACATTAAGGACTCATATGATCAGTTTTTTATAACGTAGCAAATTCAGGGCGATACGATCAGTTGTTTTCCTTTGATCTCAAAATGTACTTCGCCGGTTAATTCCATCATTTTTAATACCTGTGAGATAGGTACATTCCTGGGGATGATCCCCCGGAAGTGAGCGGTCACGGGTGCTTTGTATATTACTTCCACATCATACCAGCGGGCGATGAGCCGCATGGCAGATGCGATATCGTTGCCTTCGAGCTGGATAAAACCATTTTTCCAGGCCACCGCTTCTTCCGTATTCACGTTTTGCTGAAGGGCCAGCGTCTGGTTATTTTTATGAAGACTGGCGCCCTGACCCGGCCGCAGCTGTATGCTGCTGCCATGGCTACTTACAAGCACTGCGCCTTCCAGCAGCGTAGTGTTCGCCTGCTGCTCGTCTTCATACGCCATAATATTAAAGTGCGTACCCAGCACCACTACTTCCATGCTATCGTTACGGGCGGGCACCTGCACCCGGAACGGGTGACTAACGTTAGCGGCTACTTCAAAATAGGCTTCCCCGTTTAGCTCTACCCGTCTGTCGCCCTCATGGAACGCAGTAGGATATTTCAGCGTGCTTGCAGCGTTCAGCCATACTTTGGTACCATCGGGCAGTGTTACCTGGAACTGGCCGCCACGGGGCGTACGCAGGGTATTATATGCCATTGCGGAAGATGTAGTATGCGGGGAGGGTGTATAGGTAAGCTGTCCCGCGCCGGGCTTGGAAACTTTAGTATTGCCCTGCTCGGCGAGGACGCCATTTACGGCGCTATCAAGCGGTACCTGTGTACCATCGGCCAAGATCAGCACTGCCTTATTACTGCCAGGCGCTACATCACCTGCAGGCGCCGCTATAACTACGGCCATTTGTGGCGGGGCAGGCTTCCGCAGCAACAGGTAAGCGCCACCGGATAAGAGCAGCAGGCCGGTTACAGCGGCTGCCGCTCTCCATCCGTAACGGCGCCATAACGGTATAGGGAGTACTTTTCCGGTAGCTGTTTCCGCGGACCGGTCAGCTGCCAGTATGTTATCGGCGATATGATCCCAGTAAACTTCATCGTAGTCGCTCATGCCGGAAGGAAGATCCTTTTCCAGCAAAGTGGCGGCCACGCGCGCGGTATTGCCGGTATCATCGGCCTGGATCAGGTCTGACAATTCCCGGAGCTCGGCATCAGTAGCAGTATGGCTTACAGCCTGCTGCAGGAGGTATGCTAAACGGTCTTGTATGGACAATTTATTCTCTTTTTTGAAAGTGTAAACAGATAACGTGGCTGTTTCATTAAACGTGGTATTGTTGGTCCAGGGCAACCATATCAGGTGGCGCCTTATATCAACAGACGCACAACTGGCTATTTAGGACCTATGGGAAGAAATAATTTTTTTACCGGCCCAGCAACCATACCACCAGGGCGGGAAACAGGTGCCCGGATAGCTCCAGGTGCTTCCGGATAAATTGCAGGGATCTGACGAGTGAGTTTTTAACGGTATTAGGGGAGATGGAAAGTTCAGCAGCAATCTCCGGTATCTTCAGTCCGTTTTCCCTGCTTAACAGGTAAATACGTTTCGCCTGGGGCGGCAACAGGGCTACGGCCACGCCTATCTGTTTTACCATGGCGCTGTAGCTTAATAATTCCTCTGTGGTGCTGACCGGCTCATCAGCGGTATAACGGGAGCTGATCACATCCATGGCTTTATGATGTACTACCTGTTTACGGAGATAGGAAAACGATTGGTGGAATATGATGCGCAGCAGCCAGGAACGGGGGTTTTCAATTTCTATCAGCTTGTCGCGACTCATCCATAACCGCAGAAACGATTCCTGGATAATATCTTCTGTAACAGCAGCGGTTTTGGTGAGATGTGATACCAGGGGGCGCAGCTCCGGTACGTAACGATGGAAAAATTGTCGGAAGGCGAGTTCGTCGCCTTCCGAAATTAGCTTGAAAAGTTCTCTATCGTTAATTGAATTCGCCTGCATGAGAGATGCCCCGGCGCTAAAAGTAGCAAAATTTAATTTCAGAATTCAATATCATCCGCCACATTACCACCCTGCGCTTCTGAAAACAATTTCTCATACTTAGCCCTGTAAGCAGCCTGTTTTTTATTATAGCCTTCAAAATCAGCAGCTATTTCGCGGTGCAGCTCCGCGTTCCAGTTAGATGCGGCGATCTGGAAATCGCCCAGGGAAATACCATAAGTATCTACAACCCACTGTGCGCCGTCAACACCGTAATCATAGGCTACCTGTCTTGCTACCTCCAGTTCGTCATAAAACGCTTTATCGGTTTTTATCTTCGTGGTATTATCGGCTCCTTCAGCAGAAACGTTGGCTTTTAAGCCGTTGAATTTCGGATGCTGATCAGCCTGACCAAAGTATTGACCAAAGAGGGTGACAATATGAAAGGTTTCGTCCTGCTTCATACGTTCCGGCCAAAGCAGGTTTACTTCCTGCCATACTGGTAATTCTACGCCAAGGGCCGTGGCTATATCCTGTTCGCTCAACCCGCTTCCTAATTTTGCGCAGGCAGCGCTATAATCTTCCAGACTGATACCGTGGATGGGCGCTAATAATGGATTCTCTGACATATGTTTGTTTTTTAGTAATGACCAATCTCCATGTCTTTCAACATGCGTTCATAAAATTTTTCGTTTTCGTTTGCCATATCCGGCACTATTTTGTTCCATTCATCGAACATGGCCCGGAGGTATTTCCGGTACAGACCAGGATCTTTTGGATGGGTTTCATTAAAGTTGCGAAGCAGGTGAGCCGTGCGCTGTTCTGCCAGGCTGCGTGCATTATGCAACACCATCTGTGCTTCCGTGGAGGGCATAAAGGTGTTCTGCGTATGACAAAAGGAACAGCTGACATAAGTAGCGATAAAAAACATTTTTGGAATGCTGATATCACCTCCGCACTGGCGGCAGTTAAAGCTGTCTTTTATCTTTTCAAATGCCAGCAGTTGCTCCTGGTAGGCAGTTTCCAGGTCCTGTTCCCCTGCTGCCTGTTGCAGCTGTTCGATGGCCGCATGCAGCTTTTCTTCGAAAACCTGGTGCCTGTCAATACAATCCATCCGGAAACTATGCAACAGGCTATGGTATTTGCTGCCGGCTTTTGTGATAATACCCGGTATCATGGCTTCACCGGAAAAAAGAAGACCATTGATTTTCTCTTCTCTTACCTGGTTGGCTTTAGTGCGCATCTGCGACAACTGTCCCAGCAATCCCATTAACATATGTCCGTGCGCACGTTTATACGGATCAGTATCCTGGTTAAAAACGCTTTTCAGTTCGGGTACTGCGGCGGCACACATCTCCGTCATCCTTTCTTCCAGTTTTTGTAAAAAGGTAAACCACCTGTCACGCGTTTCATTGATGGTAGCTATCAGCTCCGGGTTATCATATTTTTTTTCAAAACCAAACATGGATACGACTATAGGTTACGAGTTATTTCCTTTTTTGATGTGAATACCGTCTGTGAGTTTTATTTCCATAAATACAAAACCACAATAGGCACAAGCAGTAAGTCCGTGGCGGAATGCCCTGCCAGCACCGCAATTGGGACAATCGCGGGCATCCATGCCGGCATCTTCTTTTTTTACTTCCCCGCCATAATTCTTTTGTTGCAAGGCTTTTTCTTTCAGCTTTTCAACATAGGTTAACGCACGTTTCTTTTCGTTTTCACTCATATATACAAATTGAAAACCCGTTATAATAATTTCAGCAATGCTTCTTTCTTTGCGGTGTATTCTCCCGCATTAATCAATCCTGCTTCAAAAAGATGTTTTAGTTTTTGCAGTCTCACGCTAATATCCTCTGCCGGTGGACCGGGTTCCACAGCAGGTATCAGGGGTTTCACCTGTTGCAGCATCACTCCCATTGCCACGGCTTGCTGCATGGCATTTCCGGCAGCTGAATTTTCTTTGTCTATCGCATTCGCCAAACTAAACTGTGTAAATTTATTCATGTCGGTTACCATGTTCATACCGGTTACCTTGTCATAATGCTTCAGTACTTCTTCCGGCAACGTGGCATTGGTAATGGTAAAACGGGTTACTTCCAGTCCGAAGTCGTCGAAATAGGGCTGGATCAAAGGCCCGATCTTTTCATTCAGGGCAGAAAGATTACTGGCTACATCCACTACAGATATACCGGCTTTGGCCAGTGCTTCCGCAAATTTCGGCGCAATAAAATCCCTTAACTGCCATTCCAGTTCCCGGATACCCAGCTGCGGAAAAGTGCCGGCATACTCCCTGAAAAACTTTGCCACATCTGCAACCCGGATATTATAGGAGCCAAATGCCCTTATGCGTACCTGCCCGAAACTGCTGTCCCGCATCAGCACAGGCGCGGGGGTTCCCCATTTCAGGTTAACAAACTGATGCGTATTAAAAAAATAAACGTCTGCTTTAAAAGGGCTCTGAAAGCCATACTTCCAGCCTTTAAGACGGCTAAGCACCGGTATATTTTCGGTATGCAGCGTATATCGCCCTGCTGTAAATATATCTGCCAAACGGCCCTCATTAAGAAAAAGCACCGACTGGCTTTCTCTTACAGTTAACGCTGCACCATTTTTTATTTCTTTATCTGTATCAGGAAACTTCCACATCAGCAGGTCCGGATCCGGGGGCACAGATTCAATGATTTCAACAAATGGTAGGGCCATATTGCCTGGGTTTAAACATTCATGTTGTGTAAAAGTACGGTTTTACCGGGTCATTATCAGCACCTGTACCGCTTCCACCCGGTGAAAATACCTGTTTCCGGGTATTTTCCCAAGTTAACGTTTTAATAATTTTGCAGAACATTAGCACTCCTCATAATTCGGAAATCATCAGCATCAAATATGAAATATACATTACTTCTTTCCATTGCCGTTTCAACCCTCCTGGTTTCCTGCAGCAAAAAAGACGGAGACAAAGGCCCCAGCGACGAAGACATTCTTCACAAAAAAGTGGAAGACATCATTCCGCAAAAATACCTGGACACCTTACAAAGGCTGAAATTGAATATTAACGGCGGCGTAACGCCTCCCAATGTGGAAGGCAGTTACAGCATACGTCCATCCATACTGGACACCAGCAATATCGACACCGACAGCCCCGGCACCGAGTTTCACCCGGGGATCGTACATTTTTCCGGGCAAAACAGTAAGGACTTCAGTATAAAACTGATCGGCGAACATTTTGTAGGCATTTCAGATACCAGCATTGCAACCGCTATCTCCGGCTCCGGTAACGACTTTACCGTGTATGGAAAAATAAAATCAGTCAACGGCAGCAAATCTGCTATCATTGCCCTGATCATAACCGCAACAAAAGATGGGGACCATCTCCGGAACTTTAAGATCGGTATTATTAACATCGACAACAGCAATGGCGCCGGGGTATTTATCCCGGAAGGAAAAGGACGCGTGGCACACGACCAGGATCTTATATCGGAGAAAATAACATCCAAAAAGGCGGCAACAGAAAACTCCCGGGTGGAATCATTATCGATCCGTCACCTGGGCCTGATATACCAATAACGATCATCCCATAACTGTTATACTTAAGCTAATATGCTAACCCCGTTTTTTCCAATACCGTAGGTTATTCGCTCTTTTGCTACTACATCCGTACGTGCATTCCAGCTGTAATAACCTATGGTTTTTTTTTGTCCCAATTCATTAACCTTCCTTAACATTAAAGCAACCCTCGTTAACCTGCTTTAGCGTGCAGCAAAACTACATTCGTACCTGTAAAAGTGTACTATGAAGAAATGCTACCTGCTGCTTATTGCCTGCTGGCTCTCCTTTGCCGCCTACGCACAAAAAAATGGTTCCATTAAAGGCTCCCTGCTCGACACCGCTGCACACCACCCGGTGGTATCCGCCACGGTAACGCTGCTGAAGGCGAAAGACTCATCACTCGTAACGTTTACGATGACCAATAACAAAGGCGCCTTCGAGCTCAGTGGAGTACCGCCGGGCGACTACCGGCTGCTCTTTACCCATGTAAGCTATCACAACAACCGTCGCCTGGTTACCATTCCCGCCGGCAGCGCAGATGTGCAGCTTCCTGCCGTTATCATGCATGACCTGAGCAGAACCCTCGATGAAGTAGTTGTAACCGGGGAATCGCCCCCCGTGACCCTTATCGGCGATACCATTCAATACAATGCCGGTTCGTTTAAAACCATCCCCAATGCCAGTGTGGAGCAGCTGCTCAAGAAAATGCCCGGCATACAGGTCAATAAAGACGGTACGGTAAAGGCGCAGGGACAAACCGTAAAACGGGTGCTGGTGGACGGCAAGGAATTTTTTGGCACCGATCCGAAAATAGCCACCAAAAACCTGCCCGCCGACGCCGTCGATAAGGTACAGGTATACGATCGCCTCAGCGATGCCGCACAGCTGACCGGCTTCGACGATGGCAACAGCGAAAAAACCATCAACCTCAAACTGAAACAGGATAAAAAGAAAGGCATGTTTGGTAAAGCCACTGCCGGCGCAGGAACCAGCGACCGCTATGAAGGCCGTTTCAACATCAACTCTTTCAAAGGCGCCCGGCAGCTTTCTGTTATCGGGATGGCCAACAATACCAACGCCGAAGGATTTTCCTTCATGGACATGATGAGCTTTAGCGGTGAACTGAATCGCATGCGCCAAAGCGGCAATGCCAGCTTCGCCCTCAGCTCCGTTGACCCGATGGGCGCCCTGGCAGGCGGTGGTAACAGCGATGGGTTTAAAGACATCTGGGGCGGCGGTATCAACTACAATAATATCATCGGCAAAAAAACGGCTTTTAGCAGCAGCTACTTCTACAATCACTATAACCCACACCAGGAAAGCAATTTACAGCGACAATACTTTTTACCTGACTCCACCTACAGCTATCAGCAGCAGGCCCAAAGCAGCAATCTGAATAATACCCACCGCGCAAATATCAGCGCCGATATACAATTGGATTCATCGCAGTCACTGAAGATCACCAGCTCTATTGGCTACCAGGAAAACAACAGCAACAGCGCCACCAATTATAAAACACTTACCGGAACACAGGAGCTGGCCAATGAAGGAGCCAGCATTAACCAATCTTCCGGGAAAGGCAGTAATGTAAGCGCAGATATATTATACCGGAAAAAATTCCGGCGGCCGGGTAACACCTTTTCACTCGGCCTTCAAACCAGTTTTAACAATACAGAAAGCAATGGCAGCCTGCTTTCTGCAAATCACTTTTATCTTCATAACGGATCTCAACCGGAATACGATTCCATACACCAGCGAAATACGGTATCCGGCAATCTGAAAAGTTATAACGCCCGCGCCGTATATACGGTACCGTTATTAAAACATTCCCTGCTGGAACTCAGCATGAGCAGAAGCAACAGCAGCAATACTGCCGACAAGGTTACCTACGACTACAACCGGCAAAACGGCAAGTTCGATCAGCTGAACCCTTTACTGAGCAATAACTTTGAAAACACTTACGGATATACCAACGCAGGGTTCCGTTGGCGTACCAAACAAAAGAAATTCAGTATTGCTGCCGGTCTGAACTGGCAACAGGCGGCGCTGGAAGGAAAAATTATCGCCGGCACCAAAGACTCCGTCATCGGTAAAACATTTTATAACCTCCTCCCCTCCATGCGGTTTAAATATGACTTTACCCGTTATCGCAATCTTAGTATCAACTATGCCACGGTCACCAATCAACCCAGCATGTCGCAGCTGCAGCCTGTTCCCGACATCAGTGATCCGCTCAATATCCAGGAAGGCAACCCTTACCTGAAACAGGAGTTCACACATGCCGTACAACTGAGCTTTATTTCTGTAGATCCCTTCAGGAACAAAAATCTCTTCGCCTTTTTTAACCTCCAGGAAACGCAGCATAAAATTGTGAACAACGACGTGGTAGACAGTCTGGGTATCAAACATACCCGCCCGGTAAACATCAACGGGGCCTATAATATGACGGGCAGCGTTAACTGGAGCCTCCCGCTGCACGTATGGTCCGGCGCCATTAACTTCAGCAGTAACATGGGCTACGGCAGCACGCAGCAGTTTATTAATACCGCCGCCAATACGATCCGCACACTTACATTCGGTCCCGCCGTACGCGCAGACCTGAACCCTTCCGAAAAACTGGATCTGTCGATCAGCGCAGGGATTAACTACTACAAAACAGATTATTCGCTGAAGTCCGCACTCAACACCGACTATTTCTCGCAACAATATGAAGGCAGCATCAACTGGCAACTACCGGCAAATTTTTATTTTTCCGGTAGCCTGGTGTATATCATCAACAGTAAACGGGCTAATGGTTATAACAACAGCATCCCGCTTTGCAATGCATCGCTGAGTAAACAGTTTCTGCATTTTAACCGGGGCGAGTTAAAGCTGAGTGTATCCGATCTCTTTAATGAAAATGTAGGGATCAGCCGCAGCACTAATCAAAATTATATTGAAGACAGCCGGACCACCAATTTGCAGCGCTTCTTCCTGCTGAGCTTCACTTACAGCCTGAATAAAACCGGGCTTTCAGCGGGGGGTAGGGCGCATAAAATAATGATGCGTTGATGCGGGGATTGTCTTGCCCAGGATTAAACTGATTTTGATGATTTAGATGATTTTTTTTTGATGATTTTTAGATTAAAAAAGATTAGGTGAGATTGTCTTACCCAGGATTAACCTGATTTTGATGATTTAGATGATTTTTTACTTTTTGATTTAAAAGATTAGGGGAGACAGCAGCGATACATATTTGCTGTTATCTCCCTTAATCTTTTTTAATCTAAAA
>NZ_JAGTXB010000070.1 GCF_018224885.1 Chitinophaga hostae
GGCTGCTGATAGGATCAGGTCCGTTAACACCTGTGCTGTTAATCACCCTGAAGGTATCAGAATAGGCACCTATACAATTGGTCGGCGATTTTACGCGCACCACATAGGCGCCCGGGGTGGAAGTAGTCAACGTATTAGTGTTGCTGAGTACACTGGCGTTGCCGGCACGCATCCATTCGTATTTTTCCATGCCTGTGGGCACCTGCAAAGTAATGCTGGTAGTGCCATCCGGAGCAGGCAATACATTGCTCACGAGGGTAGGGGAAGTGGTGATAACCGGAGCCGGTGTAGCCGGTTTATAAGTGACCACTAATGGCACT
>NZ_JAGTXB010000071.1 GCF_018224885.1 Chitinophaga hostae
CCCGCCGGGAATGGATACTGCGCATCTTTGATCGTCAGGTCAAGGGTAGCTGGCAGGAAAGTGTATATCGTGCTGTAAGCGTCGCTCACTGCCGGTGTCACGTGAATATCTTCTACATCTTCCACCAGTATATCAGCTGCCACCGGCAACAGGGCGGCGCCGGAAGCACCGGTGAAAGTAGTGTCTGCCGGCAGACTGTAATCCGTACCACGGATAGCTGTGCCCGTAACCAGCAACGATACTTTAATTGGTATCTCTGTGGTTACACCTGCTGGTAAAGCAAAACCGATCTGCTGGCT
>NZ_JAGTXB010000072.1 GCF_018224885.1 Chitinophaga hostae
GCTGTTCTCCGGCATACCGGCGGCTGGCGGCGTAAAGGTGAGCTTTGTTTTTGTAGCATCTCTGCGGGTGGCATCATTGATCTTCAGCTGCACATCTGTTACCGTGTAACCGGTAACGTTACCTTTAATATTAAGCTGCTCATCTTTTTCTATGATCTGATCCGTTACCGCTTTGATCACAGCCGCTGCAGTGGTAAACACGGCCGTGTCTTTAGGGAACACGATCGAGGTTTGTAAATACTGGAAGTCAGTGCCGGCGGCTTCTGTACCGGTGGCGTT
>NZ_JAGTXB010000073.1 GCF_018224885.1 Chitinophaga hostae
TACAGTACATTGAATCTTCCTTCTTTTGTGACGCTGACACAATCAGGAGGTACTGTATCACTTGCTGTTGCGCCAGGCACTAATAACGCAGGCACGTACAATAATATCAGTGTTATCGCCACAGATTCCTATGGCGCTGCTGATACCACTACGTTTAATCTTACCGTAAATCCACCGCCTAACTCCGGTGGCAGCTACAGGGTATTGATGAACTTCAGACTCAATGCAGATGC
>NZ_JAGTXB010000074.1 GCF_018224885.1 Chitinophaga hostae
AATATAAAAACCTGTTGTACCCACATATCGTTGTGTATTAACCCTGATGGTGTTTTTACCTTCAGGTACACCTTTCCTGGTTTCATTGTAGAGCACCTTTCCTGTCATGTCACTGATTTCTATTAATAAGCCCGGTGCAGGTTTCTGCAATGTCAGGTCAATGGCCAGGTTATCGGTAAACGGATTCGGATACGCGCTGACCTGGAAGCTGCCTTTAAGCGCCAT
>NZ_JAGTXB010000008.1 GCF_018224885.1 Chitinophaga hostae
CCCTTATCATGCTTCCGTTACCGGATTAGTATTTCTTTTTGTACGGAGGTTTACCACCGCCAAATTCGCGTCTTTCACCACCGCTGCGGCTACCACCAGGGCGGCTGCCACCTTCGGAGCTCCAGCTTCTTTTACGCGGACCGTCTTCCCTGCGGGGACCACGATCTCCACCAGTGCGGGGACGTCTGTCGCCATCCTGCGACATTTCTATCCTCACGCTGCGGCCATTGTATTCCACTTTCTTGAAAGCTTCAGTTACTTTAGCCAGTTCTTCGTTCTCTACTTCAAAGAAAGAGTAAACACCTTTCAGATCAATACGACCGATTTTGTTGCCACGTAAGCCGGTGTTATCACACAGGTAGCGGAGCATGTCGCCGCGGTTGAAATCATCTACTGAACCCAGGTTGATGAATAAGCGGGTGAATTTGCCATCGCTTCTGCGTGGTCCTCTGTCTTCTCCAAAGGTACCTGAACGTCTGTCGTCTTTTGCATTCAGATCAGGTGCATCCTGGTAGTATTCCAGGAACTGGTTGAACTCGAGGGAAGCAAAACGTTTGATCAGTTCTTCCTTGGTCATAGACGCAAACTCTTCGTTGATGCGCTCCATGTAAGGCTCTATCTGTTCTTCGTTTACCACAACATTATGTACTTTATGTACCAGGCCAAACAGTTGTTTTTCACAAACTGCGAAACCATCAGGTACTTCAGCTTTTACAAATTTTTTCTGGATAACCCTTTCGATCTGACGGATCTTACCGGTATCGCGGCTGCTGATAATAGCAATAGAGATACCTGATTTACCAGCCCTTCCGGTACGGCCACTTCTGTGGGTGTAGTTTTCTACGTCGTCCGGTAAATCGTAGTTAATAACGTGTGTAACATTATCCACGTCAATACCACGGGCCGCCACATCTGTAGCTACCAGCACCTGTAGTGCTCTTTCGCGGAAACGTTTCATTACTTTATCACGTTGCTGTTGGGTCAGGTCACCGTGCAGAGCGTCTGCATTGTAGCCATCTTTAATCAGGGATTCAGCAATTTCCTGGGATTCAATTTTGGTACGGGTAAAGATGATACCAAAAATTTCAGGGTTAAAATCCACGATACGTTTGAGGGCCGCATATTTCTCACGCGGGCGCACTACGTAGTATTCGTGTTCTATATTAACGTTACCGCTGTTTTTGCTGCCAACGGTCAGTTCAAACGGATCTTCCATGTATTTTTTGGCGATACGGCGAACTTCCTGTGGCATAGTAGCGGAAAACAACCAGGTAGTTTTACCTTCCGGGGTATTAGACAGGATGCTGTTAATATCTTCCTGGAATCCCATATTCAGCATTTCATCTGCTTCATCCAGTACTGCGTAACGTACGTTTTCAAAATTAACGGCGCCACGGTCTATAATATCCAGTAAACGGCCTGGGGTAGCTACAACGATGTGGACACCTCTTTTCAGCTCACGCAATTGCTGTACAATGCTGGAACCGCCATATACCGCTACGATGCTGACATCGCCGAGATATTTACTAAAGTTTTTCAGATCGCTCGTGATCTGAAGACACAGTTCACGGGTAGGACATAAAATCAGTCCCTGTGGTTTATTAATTTTCAGATCCAGTTGCTGCAGCAAAGGCAGGCCAAATGCAGCAGTCTTACCGGTGCCCGTCTGGGCAAGACCTACGAAATCGCGGTCGCCTCCTAACAATACAGGTATTGCCTGTTCCTGGATAGGGGTTGGGGAAACGAAGCCCAGGTCCGTAATTCCCTTTAAGATAGGCTCTTGTAAGCCCAGTGATTCAAATGTAGTCATTGATTTGCATTAATCAAGCTCCGTCGGGAGCTGTGGATATAGCTTCCAGCAGTTAGCTGTTGGCCGTTAGAAATATATTGTTTTAGCTGTTAGCGGTTAGCTTTTAGCTTTTAACCTCGAGCGATAGCTTTCGGCTATTGGAAATCGTTATTGTGTAGCTTTCTGCCTTTAGCTTTCAGCTTTATATCAGCTCTCCTTCGAGGTCGTAGTCGAATGCCTTGGTGATACGAACTTCCACGAAATCGCCTGGTTTCAGGCGTTTGGTAGTGTCGATAATCACTTCATTATCTACTTCCACGGAATCAAACTCGGTGCGGGCGAGGTATCTTCCCGCTTCCTTTTTATCTACTATTACTTTAAACACCTTCCCTACTTTCTCCTGGTTTTTTTCCAGGGAGATTTCCTGTTGTACTTCCATGATCTCCTGCGCTCTTCTCTCTTTTTCTTCCGCCGGGATATTGTCTTCCAGTGCATAAGCGCTGGTACCCTCTTCATGGCTGTAGGTAAACACCCCTACCCGATCAAAGCGCATTCTTTCCAGGAAGCCTTTCAGTTCTTCCACATCATCTTCCGTTTCGCCGGGGAAGCCCGCAATCAGTGTGGTACGTAAACAGATACCCGGCACTTTCGCACGGATGTTATGTACCAGCTCTTCTATTTCCTCGCGGGTAATCTGACGTTTCATTGCCTTCAACATGGCATTGGAAGCATGTTGCAATGGCATATCAATATAGTTGCAGATATTGGGGAATTCATTCATTACATCCAGAATTTCCATCGGGAACTTCGTGGGATAAGCGTAATGGAGACGGATCCACTCCAGTCCTTTCACACCTGCCAGGGCGCGCATCAGGTCGCCAAGGCGGCGTTGCTTATACAGGTCCAGGCCATAATAGGTCAGCTCCTGCGCAATCAGCATAATTTCCTTCACACCGGATTTTACCAGTTTCTCTGCTTCCAGTACCAGCTCTTCTATGGGTTTTGATACGTGAGTGCCACGCATCAACGGAATCGCACAAAATGAACAGGTACGGTTACAACCTTCTGCTATTTTCAGGTAAGCATAGTGAGATGGCGTACTCAGTAATCTTTCGCCAATCAGCTCTGCTTTATAATCTGCATCAAATTTCTTGAGGATCAGGGGCAGTTCCATGGTACCAAACCATGCGTCTACACCTGCTATTTCAGATTCCAGGTCGCCGCGGTAACGCTCGCTCAAACAACCGGTAACATACACTTTGTCCAGTTTGCCACGCTGCTTCAGTTCTACCTGCTCCAGGATGGTATTAATCGATTCTTCTTTGGCCTTGTCAATAAAACCACAGGTGTTCACCACTACAATATTGTGGTCGCGTTTGGCACTTTCATGTACCACATCGATATCATTGGCCACGAGCTGTCCGCTCAGCACCTCTGAATCCACCATATTCTTGGAACAACCAAGCGTAATTATATTAACCTTGTCTTTCTTTAAAGTTTTTGTCTTCAAGCGCGAATTGTTTTTTACAAGCAGTCCAGCATTCTTTGAACTGCTACCGCCACGAAGACACACAGACACTGATTGAATTTAACAGCAGACTTACTGTATGTGACTTGAGTCTTAGTGGGGGTTGAAATAAGGAAGGTGCAAAGGTAGCAAAAAGAATTGATAATTAGAAATTTATGCTAAGTATCTGTTGACTAGCTACTTAGCATAAATTCTGCGGAAGAGGCTAACTTAATTCCTGTAAAGCCTTGTTTGCGCGTTCACGCGCGAGCTTCCTTTTATAATAATACCACCAGGTGGGGGCCATTTTAATCATCAGGTTATTCATGCCTCTGAGGCCTACGAGGTGGTACAGCCCGTTTAATTTGCCCAGGAGGGTAGGGTCCATTGCACGCAGACTCATAGCAAAGCCGCCGTCGAGGTATTCCATATGATGCCAGTAACCAGCCGGCATGAACATGGTATCGCCATGATTCAGAATAGTGGTGTATCCTTTGGCATGTTTCAGTGCCGGAAACTGTTCAAAATCCAGGTTCTCGTGCCAGTTAACAAAATTAGCAGCGCTCTCTACCGTAAAAGGCATGCGATAAATAAACGGCGCCTGTTTGTTTTCCAGCAAGAGCACCCTTTTACGTCCGAGGAACTGGGTATGAAAGATATGAGACAGGTCAATATCGTAGTGCATATGCGCTACCGACCCGGCTCCGCCCACAAATAGCATGGGGTATTTCTTGAGAAATCCTGAAGCCAGCTGATCCGGCCAGGTAAAATCCTCCACCAGTTGCGGTGCGTGTTGAAAGATATTGAAAAGGAAAATGCGGAGGGCTACCGGTCCCCGCTCCACCATACTCAGGTATTCACCAAAAGTAATGTAATCATCTGCTCCGTTCACAAGGGTATTTACGCCGGCGCGTTCATTATTATATACCCCCACTGTCTTGTCACCCACTATTGATTTGAAATAATCCCATGTCCACTTTGAATAAGCCGGCCAGTTTTTGCTAAGGCCCCCTGCTGCGATGATAACAGGTTTACGTGGAAGGTAGTAGTTCTTCTTGAATTCCGCTGGTGTAATATCTTCAACTCGATCTATGTGCTGTACTATCATACTTACGAATTGTTAAAAGGGTACAAAAAGGGAACAATTATTCAAATGTAATAAATGCAGTTTTATTTTATCAAAACAAAGAAACAGGTTGAAAGTTGATGAAAATGGCCGGGCTCCGTACAGGGAGCCCGAACAATGATATTATTTAAAGTAAAATCTTAAATAAGCTTTGTGCCAATTAACAGATATCATTCACAATTAACAGATAATCAGGAGTTTACACTAAACAGTGAGTCTACGAAAGATTCTTTATTAAACACCTGTAAATCCTCCATTTTTTCACCGATACCAATGTATTTAACAGGTATTTTAAACTGGTTGGCGATGGCCAGTACTACCCCGCCTTTAGCGGTGCCATCCAGTTTGGTAATTGCAAGAGCAGTTACTTCGGTGGTAGCGGTAAATTGTTTGGCTTGTTCGAGCGCATTTTGCCCGGTAGAGCCATCAAGCACCAACAATACTTCATGTGGCGCATCCGGAATTACTTTTTTCATGACGCGTTTGATCTTACCTAACTCATCCATCAGGTGGAGTTTGTTATGCAAACGACCGGCTGTATCTATAATAATAACGTCTACTTCTTTTGCAGCGCCACTTTGTACCGTATCAAAAGCAACCGCTCCGGGATCTGAGCCCATCTGCTGCTTTACAATGGGTACGCCTGCCCTTTCGCTCCAGATAGTGAGCTGATCTACCGCTGCGGCACGGAACGTATCCGCAGCCCCCAGCATCACCGATTTACCAGCCTTCTTAAAATTGTATGCCAGCTTCCCGATGGTCGTGGTTTTACCCACCCCATTTACGCCCACCACCATAATGACATAAGGCTTTTTACCAGCCGGCACATCAAAATCACGGAAGCCGCTGTCGGGTGCGTCTACCAGTATAGCTGCAATTTCTTCCTGCAACATCCTGTTCAACTCACTGGTTCCCATGTATTTATCTTTCGCAACACGTTGCTCTATCCGGTCAATGATTTTTACAGTGGTGTCTACGCCAACATCAGCGGAAATCAGGGCATCTTCCAGGTTATCCAGTACTTCCGTATCTACGGTTGATTTCCCCGCAATGGCGCGTCCTATTTTACTCAGGAAGCTCTCTTTGGTTTTTTGTAAACCCTGATCCAGATTCTCCTTCTTCTCCCTGGAAAATAGTTTATTGAAAAAGCTCATAGTTTAGTTTAATTGGGTCGAGACAGCTAGTTGTTAATAGCCGTTAGCCATTAGCTTTTAGCAGTTAGTAAATGCTGTATAGCTTTTAGCCATTAGCTGTTAGCTGTTAGTAAATGCTGCGAAGATAAGCAGTTATCGTCTTTACTGCACTTTTTATTACCAGCCGGGGCTATTGGGCTGTTAGTTAACCTACAAAAAAGCAGTTATCACTTTATCACTTCTATCATCCGCTGCATTAGGCTAACTGTTAAAAGCTATATAACTCCCTCCAACCGCTGCATTAGGCTAACTGCTAAAAGCTAATGGCTAAAAGCTATTCAAGCTATCCCAATACAAAAAGCTGTCCGTTTAACGGGACAGCCTTTCAGTATTATTAGTAAAGCCGAATTACTTTTGGTTCATGTGCTCCTGGATCTTGTCCTTGTGCACGATTGCTTCCTTAAAAGTATAAGCACCGGATTTAGGAGAGCGTACTGCTCTGATAACTTTGGTCCATACTTTTGATTCAGCTGCTGCTTTAGTATCTTTAACTTTCGCGTTTTTAGATGCTACTTTTGCCATTGTATTCTATTGTTTTTATGGTCCAATGGCTAACTGGCAGTATGCGAATACAGCCATTCACCATCAACAATTACTTATTTAATTTCCTTGTGTACAGTAACTTTCCTTAAAATAGGATTGTACTTTTTCAACTCCAGACGCTCAGGAGTATTCTTCTTATTCTTGTTAGAGATGTAACGGGAAGTTCCGGGCTGGCCAGAAGTCTTATGCTCTGTGCACTCCAGAATTACCTGTACTCTATTACCTTTTTTTGCCATTGTGTATTACAAATTAAGTGAGTCTTAGAATTAGATTTCCTGACCAGCTGCACGCAATTCCTTCACAACTGCATACAAACCTCTCTTGTTGATGGTTCTCAAACCGTCAGCAGATACTTTTAATGATATCCATTTGTCTTCTTCTGCCAGGAAAAAACGTTTCTTTTGCAGGTTAGGAAGAAACCTTCTGTTTGTCTTGATGTTGGAGAAGGAAACATGGTGACCCGTAATCGGCTTCTTTCCTGTCACCTGACATACTCTTGCCATGATCTAAAAATTTAGGAATGCAAAAGTCCAATTTTTTTATGGATTTTGCAAATATTATTAAATGAATTTATTCACAAGTACAGTAAAAGCCACCGGTAAAGTGCCTTCCCTTAAGATGCGAACACAATGCAAAATATTGATAATCAAAAGATTATCAGACAAATTTTCATCTGTCTTTTGCCGAAAAATAATTTTACAATAATACAACAAGACTGCGTAAAACAGCACCCAATCTTACCGCCTCCAACACTCTCTGCTGATCCGTTCCATGTTTCAACAAAGCTTCTTCGTGGGAAGTCACACACATTTCACAACCATTCAACGCAGATACCACGAGGCTGAGCAACTCAAAAAATTCTTTTCCCAACACCGGATTTGCCATAATGCTCATCCTGATGCCTGCCGGCGTGGCCGTGTAAAATTCCTTATTCACAAAATGCCTGAAACGATAATACACGTTGTTCGCATTCATGAGGGAAGTACAACTGATCACCTCTGCAATATCCTTATCTCCTGCACCTTCCTGGGTCGCCAGCTTTTCAAAAGCTTCCCGGAGCCCTGCATGCTTCTCATTTACTGCTACTGCCACCCCGATCAGGTAAGCTTCCTTTTTCGACAGGGTAGCCGCCGCCAGTGAATTGGTTACATTGATCTTCAGATCTTTCAGGTAACGCGCATCCACATTTACAAGCGCCTGCAGTTTACCTGATACCTGCTCACCCGTTAATCCAACCGCTTCCAGCAATTGAACCGCCGTATCCTGATTTGTAGTTGCAAACATAATATGTAATTTTTTTATTTTATCATTTTAGTCCGAATATCCGGGGAGATGAATACATCTTCATCTCCCCAAAATATCCGGATAATAAAACGAAAGTATCAGATAAATTAAACAGCCAGCGTAGCTTCACCCTTAGTCCAGTTGCAAGGGCACAGTTCATCTGTTTGCAGCGCATCCAGCACACGCAATACTTCTTTTACGCTACGGCCTACAGACAGATCGTACAGGGAAACCCAACGTACAATACCCTGAGGATCTACAATGTAAGTAGCACGGTAAGCTACCTTTTCATTGGCTTCCAGGATACCCAGCTCAGTGGCAAGGGATTTTGAAGTATCCGCCAGCATAGGGAACTGTAATCCACGCAGATCTTCATGATCTCTTCTCCATGCAGCATGCACAAATTCACTGTCAGTAGAAGCACCGATCAAAACAGCATCACGATCAGCGAAATCCTGCGCATGTTTGTTAAATTCAGCTATTTCAGTAGGACATACAAAAGTGAAGTCTTTAGGCCACCAAAACATTACCATCCACTTGCCTGAGTTTTTCAGTTCTTCAGAAGACAACTCATAAAACTCTTTACCTTTTTCGATAGAAACAACAGCCGTTTTTTTGAATTCGGGAAACTCTGACCCTACGGATAAAATAACATTTTTCATAATAACTATTCTCTTTTTGATTTACAGACTAATGATTTTATTCTTTGACGGCGCAAAGATCACATTACATTCATTAGTAATCAAATAGATTTTAAAAATGTGACATTGAGTTTCTCTATATATAGGATTTTTTACCGCCGGAATACGGGTATTGACCCGTAACGCGCATATAATCAAAAAATTTATTCCAGGGTTAACATTTTTATGCTATTTCTGTAACATTTTGGCACGTTATTTAGTTATATAAGTGGACTTTTTTAATAGCAATAGCATGGAAATGAAAAAAAAATACGTATTACTGGTGGTTATAACGATTGGACTTGCTTTGATTCCGTTTATCAAAAACAGTATCATTAAACACGATGAATTCGACGCTACACGAGATCTGTTCATTTAGTGTTTAGCGGGTCCCATTGACCGTTCCTAAAACTGCCCCAAAGCGGGGTCGGGTTTCCATTGGCTGGCCGGTTCGTAATGCTGCCAGATCGCAAAACCCACCTTCCGCAATAATTGCCATGCCTCATTATCATGGTTCCAACCCTGGTCCTTGTTGTTTTTGGTAATAATACAATATACATAGTCGCCATGAGGCGCATTTACCATGATCACTTCTGAACGTGATTCATCCACCGCACCATTTTTTGACGCGGTGCGAACGTTTGGGGGCACCTGGGTCAGCCCCTGCCCATCCCAATAGTTACGGGTCAGGTTCCGGTACATGCGCTCACTTGCGGCAACACTGATCACCTCCCCTTTATAGATCATCTCCATCAATCGCGCCATTTCACGCGGACTCGTTTGTCCCCATCCGTATTCCGCCCGGTTAGCCTCCCTGCCTTTGGTCCGGGAATTAACCCGTAAATGCTCAAATCCATGCGCCTGCAACCATTGGTTAATCACCACTCCTCCTCCTGCCAGCGACTGCAGCCACAAACTTGCTGTGTTATCGCTCATGGTCAGCATCAGCATCACTACCTTATCCAGGGCAATCTGCTCGCTGTCGCGGAAAGAACCGAGGATATCCTCTCCCTGGTATAATAACGAATCGCGGTAAACCAGGGGTTGCTGGTATTTCAGCTCCCCTTTGGCCAGCTTATCAAAAATACCCACCTGGATCGCGGTTTTAATCATACTCGCCGTAGGAAACGTGGTATCGGCATTTATAGCCACCACACGGTCCTTTTTGAGATGATGGACATATATGCCTGCCTGTCCATGGAAAGATGACAGCAGCGGGGCTAAAACGGCGGCAAGGCGTTTATCGGTTTTCTGGGCAATGGCAGGTAACGCCATTAAGGTCAGTAACCCGAAAAGAGGGAGCTTTTTCATATTACCAAGATAAATAAATAGCAATTATTTTCTTACACCCGAAAACAGGCGCCTGCTAACAAAAAATGCAGCGGAAACCACCCGGGGTGATCTGCGCTGCATAGCATATTAATAATTTTACTCAGGTATTTTCGCTGATGAAATCTTTAAAACTCCGTACACCTATCATCTTTGCAGAAGTATATCCTTCGGCATACTCCACTCCTATCATCTTGCCCAGCATCTTGGCGCGGTAAACGACGCTGTCGAAAAATCCGGCCCCGGAAATGTAGGTTTGCGGCTCATTATCCTTTGGCGCCAGGAACTGGGAACTGAAACTGCGGATAGCATCCAGTTTCCGCTCCATTACGGCGGTGATATCTATTACAAAGTCGGGCTCATGATAACGGTCCTGCAGGAAGTGGAACACCTGCCGCGGACGCCATGCTTCCTGCGGCTGTCCGTCTAATGTGGTTTCTACTTTCCTTAACCCTGCCAGGAAACAGCTGTCGGCTATCAGTTTGCCGGCGCGTCCATGGTCCGGATGACGGTCATCCATGGCATTAGCCAGCACGATATCGGGCCGGAACTTGCGGATGGCAGTAATGATGGCCATCTGCTCCATCGTATCATTCCGGAAGAAACCATCAGCCAGGCCGAGGTTTTCACGAACTTCCAGTCCCATGATCTCTGCCGCCGCCTGCGCTTCCTGCTCCCGGAGTGCAGGAGTACCACGGGTACCCAGCTCTCCGCGCGTAAGATCCACTACTCCCACCTTCAGTCCCTGTTGCGCATGTATCATCAATGTGCCTGCACAGCCCAGTTCTACATCGTCCGGGTGCACAGCTATAGCCAGTATATCCAGTTTCATATGCTGTAAATTGAGGTGCAAAGATGGGAAAATATTTAATCTTCTGAACTGGTGATGACCACCCCGGCCTTCCGGTCCATTACCTGGTACTTATCCTGTACTTCTTTTTCAGAGATGATCCTTACAGAGCGGAATGTTTTACGGTCTATTGTCATCAAACCGGTTTCATTGGTGGGTACAATGGGTTTACCGTTTACGATAAAGTAAAAACTGCTGTCGTTGCCATATTTCTGCAACAGGCTGTCATATGCCGGAGATTCATTGCTCAGCAATGCATTCACCCGTTTACGGGCAAAGGGTTTGGTTTCTATATATACTACGCCGTTGGCTGCCTGGCTGCCATATTTCAGTACTGCTTTAGAGCCTTTGGCAATGGTAATAACACCGATACGGTCCGGGGTTACCTGGCCGATAGCGGTTTGGGTAACCACTACGCTGTCCAGTACATACACAGGGTCGTCGTCTGCTACAGACTGCGCCGCAGCGCCTATTGATATAAACAGTAAGCTGGTAAGTAAGATCCTTGCTTTCATAATAATCCCTTTTTCATGACAGGCGAATATTACGAAGATAGCAGAATTAATTGTAGGCGCGGTAGTGCTGGTACATTTCCAGTTCCTGGACAATCACCTCGATGTCTTTGTCTTCCTGCTTGTCGTATTCACTCTTCAGGTTTCCGCCAAAAAAGAAGGCGACGGTTTGCCATACGCGGGCATTGAATCCGCCTTTGAGCTCCTTGATAATTTCAAAGCAGTTCTGACCAGTTTCGCGATCGATCAGTTTCATGAGTACTTTACCCTGGTATACGGAGAGATTTTCCAGTTTATCGCCAAATTGGGCTTTCAGTTCTTTTTCTTTGGTAGCCAGGAAAGCTTTGCGTTCCCTTTTGTTCATGTTAACCATGCTGCTGTTCACATCTTTCAGCACTTTGGCAGCAGACCTGGCATAAGGATAAGTTACGTATACAGCATTACGCAGGCGGCTCCAGCGCTCGCGTTCCTTACGCAGCGCTTTCGGCATTTTCTCTACCACATCAAATATCGCCAGGGTGATCACGGGGATGGTGTCGTGGCCTACAACGATGGCATGCAGCGGAATTACGTCCGCACCATGCGCCTCCTGCGCCATCGCACCTGTATGACAGAGGGATATGCCCAATACCATGAAAACCAAAACGATGATCTGTTTAAAACAAAGCCGCATAGATAAGTTAACGTTGCTTAGATATAGAATGTTATCACAAGTTAAAAAAGTTTTGAGACTTGAAGATAACTAAATCCTGCTACCGGACCGGCGTCATTTTTAACGTGTTGACAGCGAAATCATTGATCGCTTTTTCCACTGCCGGGAGGTCGTGACCGGTGAGTGCCGAACCCATTACATGCGCCCCTGCTCCGGGAATGGGCAACGCCACCTTTTGTGTTTCGGAGGTCCCCAGTTCCTGCTGCATAAACAGGATAGCGGAAACTTTCACAGTGGGATCCTGGTGTTCTTCATCTTTATAATAATATAAATTCAACACTGGCTGATGTATTTTTTCAAACGTTTGGGTGGTCATCGTTGATTCCAGCAGGCTTTCCAGCTGTACCACCGCTTCCAGACGGTATTGATTATTCCAGTACTTTGCCCGCTGCGGATCCTGGTCATTGGTTTTCCTGAAATCCCCTTTGCTGACCAGCCTGGCCAGCTGCAGGCCCCAGGGATTATTGGCCAGGAAGGCGAGCCGGTCGTTGATAGCCACATTGGGCGACATATTGATCAGGGCATACACATCATTGGGATAAGCGGCGGCCAGTTGTAATGCCAGCGTACCACCGGTGGAGGTACTTAACAGGATCACCTTGTCGCCCAACGCTTTGCCTATACTCAGTGCTTCCTCCGCGTCTTTCCATAAACCTTCAGCAGTCATATTTAACAGGGGATCCGAGGTATCAATACCGTGTCCGTCCAGCCTCGATAAATAAAGGTTACAGCCAAAACGCTTTGCAAAATTGCGATGTACAGGATTGCCTTCTTCCTGGCTGGCGGAGAAACCATGCAGGTATACCACGGCATAAGGTGTTTTCTGATGGGTGGAATCATTCCATACTATGCGGGCCTCATTATCAGGCTTCAGCCGGTGTTTTGCCTCCTTTGCCTGTATATAATCCTCTAATGCCGCCCCTGCCGCTGGTACTGCCGGCAGCGCGTGATTATACACCGGATCCGCCGGTTTGGGGCCCAGGAGGTATACCACTGAAAGCGTGGCTATAACGATAAGGGATATACGCAACCACCTACGCATCGCAAGAATATTTAATAAACTAAATGTAGATAAGAATTCTGAGACGTGCTACACATCGGGGTTAATTTATAAAGAAAAAACGCTAAAAGCCGAAAGCAAAAAGCTATCGAAGAGAATGAAGAACAGATAAGTGGTCTGTAGTCATCATTCTCTTCGATAGCTTTTTGCTTTCGGCTTTTAGCTTTCCGCTTCCTATAAATGGTTATCTTCTTCTTACTTTCTGATAAATACTCATGGCAGTACCAAAGATGGTGATAAGGATGCCCAGCCATAATACGTTGATATAAGGGAATATCATGGCCTTCATCACAATATAATCACTGAAGCCGGCGGCTTCTTTTACCTTCAGTTCTATCTTATTTTCCGCAGGCATAATTTTAGAGAACCGTACATTCAGTCCCAGTGGCGCCAGCGTATCTTCCACACTATACTGGTAGCTGCTGTCGCGGATAAAATAGACAGGTTGTAATTTGAAGTGATCATCTGTTTGCGTGAATACTTCCAGTTCCGCACCAACCGCCAGATCACCACTTTGAGCAACATAATTGCGGCTTTCCGGTTTGGTATTCAGTCCTTTCAGCACAATAAATCCTTTGGAGAAGAATACAGAATCACCCTGTTTCATTTCATGCGTTATATAGGGAGTAGTATCGGCTTTCGCTTCTTCCTCCTTGTTGGGCGCAGCAGACACATAGGTGAAAATATCCCTGGTCAGATAGTGCCTGGAAGCAGGATTGGAAGAAATCGCGTTTTCTTTCCTGTTCACAAACGCATCCGGGTAGAGGGTAAATTTCTCGGTTATCTTACCGGTCTGACGATCTTTTTTCTCATAGTGAACCTTGTAATAGGTTTTAGGATCCCCCTGCGCAACAGAGTCGCCGCCATAGGTAACATGATAGTCGCCCATCTGTACCGGTACATCCCTGGGCAGCATAATATTTTCGCGCGGATTCTGTTTGCTTTCTTTTCTGAAGAAGCCATCATTCAACATCTTCATCCGATCCAGCGAAATTATTTCCATTTTGGAGGAAGAAATCAACACCCCTAACAACACCATACCAAAACCGATATGCGCTACAGAGGCGCCGGCATTTTTCAGTTTACCTTTCAGCCCGGTGAAAATATAGGTAACGTTGCCCACGATCGCATAAATGCTGGCAAACAGCATCAGGTAAATCGCGGTAAGGAACCCTGCACCATAAGTATCGTAGGTGATAGTACCTTTCCAGGCTACCAGTCCGGTTAATAATAATGATACCAGTGTAGGCAGGGCCAGTTTCTTTGTAATCATGCCCCGTGGCGTATCCTTGTATCTCATGAACTGTACGATAGCCGTTAATACGCCCAATACAATGGCAATCCAGATCTGGATTTTATTATAGTGGAAGATACTGTCTGACGGCGGCGCAATATCGTTCATGTTAAACAGCGACTTCAGTCCGAATGCGCTCAGTAATTTATTCCATACTGGTATCGAAGTGGTGAAAGTGATCTGGATGGCGGCGATCAGCAGGATCAGCGAACCAACAAACAGCCAGAACTCGCGGGAGTAGCTGTTTTCTTCTTTCTTTACGGATGGAATGTCCTTTCTGCGTATAATCAATAAAGTGATAGATGGTATAGTGAATACCAGCATAGCAAAAAGCAACTGTGCCGTCATCCCCATATCTGTAAACGAGTGTACGGAAGTATCTCCTAAAACCCCGCTCTTGGTGAGGAAGGAAGAATAGAGAATCAACACATAGGAAATAAAGAAGAAGAAGATGGTGGATTTCAGCGAGTGGCCGGTAGCTTTATAGGCCAGCAACGTATGCACACCCGCCACCATGGTGAGCCATGGCACCAGCGATGCGTTTTCTACCGGATCCCAGGCCCAGTAACCACCGAAGTTGAGAGACTCATAGGCCCATGCAGCGCCCATCATAATACCGGTTCCCAGCAGCATAATGGCAAAGAGCCCCCATGGCTGTACCGGTTTTACCCAGCCGGTATAATCGCGGGTCCAGATGCCCGCAAAAGCGAAAGCAAACGGGATGATCATGGAAGCGAAGCCCAGGAACAGTATTGGCGGGTGTATAACCATCCAGTAGTTCTGCAGGGTGACGTTCAGACCATTACCATCGTGGATATGCTGCATATAATCGGGCGTCTGGAAAATAGGCGCCAGCTGATTTTCAGGTGCTTCTCTGAGCAGCATGAACGGATTGCTGCCCACTTTATAGCCCAATACAAAGATGCCCAGCAGCATGCTGGCCATGATAAACTGTGCCAGGGAGAAAGTGGTCATCACCGGTGCTTCCCACTTTTTGGAAGTACGGATCAGGATAATTCCGAGAATACTGTTCCAGATACTCCAGAGCAGGAAGCTTCCTTCCTGGTCGGACCAGAGACTGGACAGCAGGTAATATACGGGCAGATCACGGGAGGTATTACGCCACGCGTATTTATATTCAAAATAGTGATTGTAAAGGATATAGTACAGGCAGCTGAAAACGGCGATAACAGCAGCTGATTGTATAATAAAAGACCAGCGGGCCAGTCTTTTCCAGGAATCCTGTGCAGCAGGATCTTTCGATTTAACCACATTATAATAAGCCACGGTGGCTACCATAGATGCTACAAATGCCAGTATGGCAAAGAAGTGGCCCAATTGGCCCGGCAGTAAATGTTCCCCTACAAACTTCATAAAATTCCTCTAGAGATGTGAATATTCCGGCACCTGACCATCCTGATGCTTTGTTATTGATATACCGGGTCAAATGACTATCCGTTATAAATAATCAAATATCAAAATGTTCAAATAATTATATTAAAGTTGTTTGTTGCTGACAGCAACCTGATCGTCCTTGTATTTAGACGGGCATTTCATCAGTATTTTACTGCAATGAAATTCGCTGCCTTCCATTTTACCTGTCAGCACGATGGATTCTGCTTTCTCAAAGTCGGTAGGTTTGGCGCCGTAGAATATTACCTTGTGTGATTCACCGGTTTTATCGTGAACGTAGAAGCTGAATAAGTTAGCATCCTTAATCGGGTCATAATTCATTGCCTGTAAGGTGTCCAGTTTCCCGATCACGTGGAACTCCTTTCCTTCCTTTTCCCGGGCGGTTGCGAAAGTTTCATAGGTACTGAAATCTCCCACCATCGTTACGATCACTCCAATTGCCACCGCAATTACCACCAGCAGAATAATATTTGTTTTTTTCATATGAAAATTATCTTCCCTATTGATTTGACACAAGCTGCAAAAACCTTTACCAGTACGCTATTAACAATCCCCGCTTTTTGCCGTTAATTAATTGTTTCCGATTGATCGGCAAAATTAAGTCAAAATGGCCTTCTTCGGACAAATTTTATATAAAAGGCAATTCTTTTTATTGGAAGGGGGGCTGTAAGTAAACATAATCCTATCTTTGCGCGGAATTTAGAAAAGTACGATTTTATCATGGCAGATTTATCTCAATTTGACCCTAACTCGGTTGGCCTGCTGTCCAACAACGTTTTTGGCTTACCTTTTTCTGAAGAAGAGGCCCGGCTGGTATTATTACCTGTGCCCTGGGAAGTAACGGTATCTTATAATAATGGTACTGCCCGCGGACCGGAGCATATATTCAGGGCATCCTTCCAGGTAGACCTTTACGACGCAGATGTGAAAGATGGCTGGAAACAGGGCTTTTACATGCGCGAACCAGACAAACATCTTTTGCTGCGCAGCGATTACCTGCGTAAAGAAGCGGAGTTGTACCTGAAATTCCTGACCGAAGGGGGAGATATTTCTGAAAATGAGTTCCTCAAAAAAACGCTGGTAGATGTTAGCAATGGTACCAAGGCAATGAATGAGTGGGTATATACCCAAACCAAGGCGTTGCTGGAAAAAGGCAAGCTTGTAGGACTTGTAGGCGGCGATCACAGTACACCTCTGGGCTTCTTCAAAGCGATCGGTGAACATAAAGGTGAGTTTGGCATTTTACAGATTGATGCACACTGCGATTTACGCGACGGTTACGAAGGTTTTAAATATTCGCATGCCTCCATTATGTTTAACGCACTGGCAGAAGTACCTCAGCTATCGAAGCTCGTACAGGTGGGTATCCGCGACTATTGCGAAGAAGAAGTAGATTATATTAACAACAGTGAAGGCCGCGTAGTTACCTTTTTTGACAAACGAATCAAAGAAAGACAATATGATGGCGAAACCTGGAAAGCAATCTGCGACAGCATTGTAGCTGCATTACCACAACAGGTATACATTAGTTTTGATATAGACGGACTGGATCCTAAATTATGCCCGCATACCGGTACCCCGGTGCCAGGCGGTTTTGAAGCAGAGCAGGTATATTATCTTTTCAAGCAAGTGCTGGCAAGCGGCCGCAAACTGATAGGATTTGACCTGAATGAAGTAAGCACCTCGCACGACGAATGGGATGCCAACGTAGGCGCCCGCGTGTTGTTCAAGCTTTGCAACCTGTTGATCAGTTCTAATTCTTAATCTTACATTCCTGTTCATGCATAGTTTGCGCATCCTGCATCCCAATACCAGCAGCAGAATCCGGTTGTTACCGGTTATGCACGGACTTACCGGCATCCTGTTCCTGTTTAATGCGATCGGTATATACCGGAGTCCGCAGCCCAACTGGTTCCTGGTGGTATTTTTCCTGGTGTTGGGAATGGCTTGTATAGGTTTTCCGTTTACCATGAAGCGGTTCAAGAAATTCAGCGAAGCCAATACGGTGGCACGTATGATAGAAGCGTTCATCTGCTTTACCGGCAGCCTGTACTTTTTATCACATCTGGAACCACTGACGGGACTGTTATTATTCCTTACCGGCGGCGGTTTGGCTTATGTGGGATGGATGGAATACAAGATCTTCCAGCCATCGTACGTAAAAATGGATACTACCGGTATTACGCTGCCTACTACCTTTTCTAAAAGGCTGGTTGGCTGGAACGAGTTGAATAACGTAATTTTGCGGAACGACCTGCTGACAATTGACTTTAAAAATAACAGGATCCTGCAACTGGAAATATTGGATGAACCAGGTGCAGCGCAGAGGGAAGCATTAAATACCTTCTTTCAGAGCAGGGTTCAGTAATATCATCCACAGGGATCATAAAATCACAAAATGTTAAAACAAACACCTTACATATTATATTCTGACGGTGAGGGGAATATTTTTGAAGACACCAGCATGTATGTAACCGGCCGCAGTGGCTGGGATGCATGGCCGGTAGAAGCAGATGAATGGATCGAATTACCGGAAGGAGGCAATTTGTATGAGTTGCCCGGCCGCCGTGGTATTGGCATCAATGCTGCCACCGGCGACATGCAGCTTTGTGATAAAGGTTGGGCAGTGGCGGCTTTCATTCCGCCCGCGCATACCGGTTTTTACCTGGCAGCCTACGAAACCATGCCCGATGCGCCTACCCTGCCGCTGTTCTGCTATACCGCAGTAGGCTGGCTCGACGGCAAGTTCTACGTACCCGCCACACGTATCGAAGCCGATATCCGCCAGGAATGCGCCGGATTTGACGATAAAAAAGTGAAACAGGGCGTAAAAACTTTGGTGGAAGCATATCCGCATAACAGGCTGGTACAGCACCTGGCAGAAAACTGTGCGCTTACCTACGAATGCCCTGCTGCGCGCAATTACTTTATGGGAAGATGGGAATGCCCTATTCCTTCCTCCCCTGCGTGCAACGCCAACTGTGTTGGATGTATTTCATTCCAGCCGGAAGAGGAAAGCATTGTTTCTACACAGGACCGGCTGCGTTTTAAACCTACTGCAGCTGAAATCGTGGAGTATACCGTACCGCACCTGGAATCAGCCCCCTTCCCTATCGTAAGCTTCGGCCAGGGTTGCGAAGGTGAGCCGCTGCTGATGTGGGAAACTATCCGCGAATCCATCATTGAAATACGTAAGCACACCCCTAAAGGCAGTATCAATATTAACACCAACGGCAGCAAGCCGGACGCAGTAAGAGCCTTGTGTGAAGCGGGCCTGAACAGCATCCGCGTGAGCCTGAACTCCGCACAGGAAAAATATTATACTCCATACTACCGGCCTAACAATTATGTTTTTGAAGACATCATTGAAAGCCTGAAAGTAGTACGGGAATTTGGCGGCTGGACTTCCATCAACTACTTCGTATTTCCCGGTATGACCGACAGCGCGGATGAATATGAAGCATTGCGTAAACTGATCCGGGAAACAGGTTTGAATATGATCCAGTGGCGCAACTTTAACATTGATCCCGACTGGTACCTGGGTAAACTGGGCGTCACGGAAACGGGAGAATGTTTAGGCGTAAAACAGTTACAGGAATTGATACATGAAGAATTTCCGGATCTTAAATTCGGCTACTTCAATCCGCCGATGGAACGTATTACCGGTGATTATATGAGCGACTTTGCACATTGATTTATCGCCTTCGGCGATTGTCTTTGGGCAGGATTTAGATGATGATAATGATTTTTCTGATTTTATCTTTTTCAAATGAATATCTTTTCCTTTATGAAAAGAATTTTAGTAGAAGTAAACATTTGCTTTAAAAAAGAAATAAAATCAGAAAAATCATTATCATCATCTAAATCCTGCCCAAAGACAATCGCCGAAGGCGATCCCACTTATTCAGCCACCGCTTCAAAGCGATACTGCCTTGCATACGCAGAAGGCGACATCCCCGTCACTTTTCTGAATACCCGGTTAAACGTAATAGGATTGTTATAACCCGTAGCATAAGCTACTGCGGCAATACTGTCGAAGTCCCCGTCAATGATCTTCTTGCAGGCAACATTGATCCTGATTTCATTTAAAAATTCGAGATAGGTTTTGCGGGTGTGTTTCTTGAAATATTTACAGAATGCGTAGGTAGTTAAATGAGCTACAGCAGCAATTTGTCCGAGGGAAATATTCTCAGCATAATGTTCCAGCGTATACTGGTAGATATCATTCATACGAAGTCCTTCCGACTCGCTGTAAGAGTGCCTGGAGAAGCCTGTAGATAAGGACTTCCATTCCTTTACCTGTCTTGAGAAATAGACCAGCATACTCACAAATGCGAGTAATCTTTCCGGTCCGCTGAGACGGGAAATCTTCAATATATCTATGGCTATTTTTTCGGCGTGTTCTGCCGGCAGCTGAAGACTGTTGGCGGTGAGCTGTAGAAATTTACGGACTGTTTCCATTTCCTTCAGCAAGAACAATCCCTGTAAGGCCTGTTCATGGTCAAAGAAAATATGGATGGCGTGAATATTTTTCTCCTGGATATTTTCAAAATACCTGGCATCCCCTTTAAACATATGGGGTTGGTTGGCGCCAATAACATAGATCTCCCCTGCTTTAAACGGCTGGGTGTAGTTGCCGGCAATCAGGGTGCCTTCTCCTTTAATGATAAGCGTCACCTGCGCCTCTTTGTGCCGGTGCAGATAATTATAGAAGTAAGGAAGTATGTCTTCCTGTATTACGACCGCTCCTTCCTCAGCAACAGGAACAGTAAATTGAATTACTTTCATTAACCAATTTTACTACTTTTTCAGCAAAATTAGCATTTTTAAGACAATATTTGTAAAGTCTTTAACAATATCAAGCAGTGCCCGGCCTACTTCTCATGATTGTACCAGCCATGGGTACTTACCTAGGTGCAAACGACTATTGTGCAAAGGTCATTAACAGATGTCAGCTCAGGACACTTTCTGTTTTCCTGCTCCGGGCTATCTTTTGCTGCAGCCACCAGAAACCGCTTCCCGACAACACGCAACCCAGCGCTGTGATGGCCCACCATGGCTTAAAGCCCAGGTGCTGCACCACAAAAGCGCCGGTGGTGGGAGATACGATATTAGCCAGGGAATAAGAAATGGTATAGAGTGCGGCATATTGTCCGCGGTTATGATCCCGGCTCCGGCCTATCCAGAAGCTATTCATGAAGGGGAGACAAAACATTTCCCCGAACGTGATCGTTACCATAAAAAACATAGCCAGCGCCCACACCGGTGGCAGAAATGCGAGCAACAGATAGGCGCTGCATACCATCATCGCCCCTCTTGCGATAAATATGAGGTTGGGTTTGGTACCGTCGAGATGATATACCATCACCATTTCCACTACTGCGATTAAAATACCGTTGATAGACATGTTCAGCCCGATCAGCCATTCTTCCATGTGCATGACTTCTTTATAGTACAGCGGAACAATGCTGGAAAACTGGAACAGGCAAATGGCGTTGATGGTGGCAAAAAGCAGGAACCAGAGGTAAATATGGTCATGCCAGACCTTATCCTCCTTTACAACATCTTTCTTTATTTCTTTTTTCGGCGCGGCTACCGGCGGAAGGAAAATACGCATCAATACCGCTGCGGCCATACAGGTAAATCCATCCACCCAAAAGAGCAGCTGGTAGCTGAAGCTAGCCAGGATACCACCAATAGCCGGTCCTACAGACCAGCCCAGGTTCACTGCCAGCCGGTTGAGCGCATAAGAGCGGGTCCGGTTTTCCGGGGCGCTGTAAGCCGCAATAGCGATGCTGTTGGCCGGACGGAAGGCATCTCCCACGGAGCTCATCACAAAAACACAGACACATATTTGCTCAAACGTGCGCATCTGGCCCAATAAAATGAATAATAATCCGTTAGAGAAGAGGCTCCAGAACTGTACGTGGTAAAAGCCAATTTTATCTGACAGCCATCCCCCCAACAGGGCGCCTACAATGGCGCCGGTGCCGAAACAAGCCATCACCAGGCCTGCCTGGGCGATGCTGAAATGCAGATGTTGGGTAAGATACACTGTCATAAAGGGTATCACCATAGTACCGCTTCGGTTGATCAGCAGTACAAGCGACAACCACCAGGTAGCCGGGGAAAGTCCAGTATAGGCGTTTTGATAGAGACGGATCGTTTGCTTTACGAGGTTCATAAAAATTGGCGAAAATAAATTCCTTGAAATCGGATTAACAGCACAGTTTTTGCAAAGATCCGGAATTCATCTTTTGATGAGTGATTATTTTTTCTGGATCAAAACATTAACTTTGGTCTCAACAGGCGCTCAATAATTATCATGGAGGAAAAAAAAGGTAAAAAAAATATTCAGGCACTAGGCATTACTATCGGCGTTCATGCGTTGTTGTTAGTAGCGCTTATATTTACCGGCTTTTCCGCTCCTCCTCCACTGCCAGACCAGGATCTTGGCATGGAAGTAAACCTTGGCACATCTGATGATGGTATGGGAGACGAGCAGCCCCTGAACCCCAATCCTCCCAGTGCTGCCGCGCCTGAACCGGCTCCGGCTGAAACACCCGCCACTGCGGCCAAAGATAACAGCGAACCTCAACAGGATATTGCAACCCAGGACGAAGAGGATGCACCGGAAATAAAAAAGCCGGAAAAACCTGTTGAGAAACCAAAAGAAATTCCAAAGAAATTAGAACCAAAGCCTGTCAAACCAACAAAAAAACCGACAGAAGCACCACCAAAACCAGCACCACCTGCACCAAAACCCAAAGCGGTATTTTCCGGTGGTACCGGTAACAGCGCCAATAGCGGTAATAACGCCAATGGTTCCAACAATGCTACCGGCGAAGGTAACACCGGCAGACCGGGCGATCGTGGCCAGCTGGGTGGTAACCCTAACGGCGGCGGATATACGGGCGGCGGATTGGGCGGTGGCCGTTCAGACTTTCATCTGAATGGCAGGAACCTGATCGGAAGACCACAGGTAACTTACGATGGCACTGAAACAGGCTATGTAGCCATTAATATAAAAGTAGATCAGCAGGGAAATGTGACGTCTGCCACTTTCAGTATGAAAGGATCTACTATCAGCAACCCGCAACTGATTGAGATTGCCAGAAAAGCAGCAAGAAGCGGTCAACTAAAGTATAATGCTAACCCGGATGCTCCTGAAGAACAATTCGGGACCATACGTTTCTATTTCAAAGCAGAATAACAGCAGCATAAAAAATTACCCGGCGTTTTTTGAGGGAAGGTTGTACAGGCATTTTATGTCAAGTAAATTCCTGAACAACCGGTATATCTCAGATGTCCGGATCCGGAATTCCTACATCTCTACCTATGATTTCAAGAGCAAGTAAGCGCAATTTTTTTGTGTCATTTCGAGAAACCTATTTTTTATCGCCAACGATGATTGTGAGACTACACCGTATCTTTTTTAGCATGTCAGTAATGTTATTACTGATGCAGGCCGCTATGGCACAAACATTCCCGGGCTACAATAACAGTAACTACGCGGGTATTTATGGCGTATTTTCCAACCCTGCCAGCGCAGCCGGTTACCGCTACAAATGGGATGTAAATATTATAGGAGCAGATGTAAACGCCGGCAACACGTATGTCAGCGTACCCAAATCAGTACTGTTTAATATACCTGACAGCTTACGCCTGAACCGCGACTACTTCGTGGATCAGGGCGCCAACAGGAAACAAAACGGGTGGGAAATGGCGGAAATAGTATTACCTTCTGTGTTGTATGCCATCGATGAAAAGCAATCTGTTTCCTTTGTATGGCGTATGCGCAGCAGCAGTAACGGAGGAAATGTAACCACTCCTATTGCCAACTTCTTCGGCATCAATTTTCCCAACACCGATTACCTGGGCACTAACTTAAGCATTCCACAGGTGGGTGTATCTTCTCATATATGGCATGAGTTAGGATTCAGTTATGCACGTGTAATAAAGGAAACATATTCCGGGCGCCTCAAAGGAGGTATTACCCTGAAGTTATTAAGTGGCGTGGCCGCGGGCTATGCAGCTGCAAAAGATGTTAATTTCCGGCTCAACAGCAACCGGGATGCCGCTATCACCAGTGGTACCCTGTACTACGGATACAGCAAAGAACTCGATGATTGGCAATCTCCCGCGCAAAAGAACCTCAAACTGTTTAATAACAACAGTATTGGTGCTGATATCGGCGTGATATACGAATACCGGCCGGACAATGGCGGCTTCGGCGCCTATGAAGGCTCTGATGCTGATGAATATAAATTTCGTATAGGCGCTTCCGTTACAGACATCGGAAGGATCAAATATACCAAAGGCGCCAACAATGCGGACCTAAGCCTGGTAAAAGATCACGTGGTACCAAAAGATGTGGAGTATCGTAAAAAAGAAAGCCTGCAACAGTATGCGCGCAGACTGAATAACTATTTTACACCGATGGCCTCGGACTCCACGTTTAACATGACCTTGCCCACTGCATTGAACCTGATGGGCGACTATAATATTGATGGCCGCTTTTTTGTCAGCGCCAATGCAGTCATTGCTTTAACTGCCGGTCAGCGGGATATTTCCAAAACCCATGCGCTGACCCAGTTTAACATTACGCCCAGGTACGAAACCTACCTGTTTGGCGCTTACCTGCCGATGACCATTAACCGTAACGGACAGGCAGATGTAGGAGCCGGCATCCGTATAGGCCCCCTGCTGATAGGCTCCAGCACAATTTTCAATAACCTTTTCCAGCGGCGTATCGATCATGCGGAGGCTTTCGTAGCTTTGCGCTTAAATTCAAGCATGTTCGAACGGGGCGACGGCAATGGCGGCGGCATCTTCCGGATGCGCAAACGACAGCTGGGCTGCCCGGTTAATTATTAAAAAATTACGAATGGCGAATTACGAATGACGGATTGACGGCAATGGTAGATCCACCTGTCAATCCGCAATTCGTAATTCGTGTTTCGTAATTGTAATTCACAATTATGGCCTCTTACAAGGAAACGCTGGACTATCTTTTTGCACAGCTGCCCATGTTTACGCGGGTAGGCGCCAGTGCTTTTAAAACCGATTTACATAATACCCTTGCATTGCTGGAAAAACTACAACATCCGCAGCATGCGTTTAAAACCATACACGTTGCCGGCACCAATGGAAAAGGATCTTCCAGCCATATGCTGGCAGCCATTTTCCAGCAGGCAGGCTATAAAACAGGGTTATATACTTCTCCTCACCTGCTCGATTTCAGGGAACGCATCCGGATCAACGGGCAAATGGTGCCCGAAGATTTTGTGATCCGTTTTACGGAGCAGATGCGTACACATATCACGGACATAGCACCCTCTTTCTTTGAACTTACTGTAGCCATGGCGTTCAGCTATTTCCAGCAGGAAGCAGTTGATATCGCCATCATCGAAGTTGGTTTGGGCGGGCGACTGGACAGCACCAATGTGATTACACCAGAGTTATCACTGATTACCAATATCAGTTATGATCATAAAAATATCCTGGGCGATACCTTGCCGAAAATTGCATCAGAGAAAGCCGGTATTATCAAAGCCGGCGTGCCTGTGGTGATCAGCGAAACACAATCAGAAGTACAGGATGTTTTCGTTAATACGGCCGCCGCATTAAATGCACCCATCCACTTTGCCGACCAGGAATGGATGGAATCTTCCAGCGCTATTGAAGGCAACCACCTCGTTATAACGTTACTGGATACACGACAACAGCAGATGCGTCGTTTTCAGCTGGATCTGAACGGCCAGTACCAGGAAAAGAATGTAATGGGCGTGCTGTCATCGGTCAAAATATTACAACAAAATGGGTGGCATATTACCTGGGAACATATCAGCGGGGCATTATCTCATGTAAAAAAACTCACCGGCTTAAGGGGCCGCTGGGAAGTAATACAGCAACATCCGCTCACGGTGCTGGATGTAGGCCATAATGAAGCGGGAATCCGGGAAGTAATGGAGCAGCTGGGGCATGTCAACTATCAGCAACTGCATATTGTAGTAGGTTTTGTAAAGGACAAGGAAGTAGAAAAAGTATTGCCGTTATTTCCTGTCAATGCCCGTTATTACTTTTGTAAAGCTTCCATTCCGCGTGCCATGGATGAAATGGCCCTGTCTGAAATGGCCGCTGAAAGCGGATTACAGGGACATGCATTCGCTTCAGTACAGGCGGCACTGCAGGCGGCCAGGCAACATGCCCAGCCGGATGATATGATTCTTGTTTGTGGTAGTTTCTTTATTGTGGCAGAAGTGATGTAGGCTACTTCATCGTCATTTTACCCAGATGCAGTAACGCGTAGAAGATGCAGGTGGTATGCAGGCTGTGTACTATTTTATTATCCAATACGAGTTGCTGCAGTTCTTCCAGCGGCATAATCACCACTTCAATTTCTTCGTTGTGATCCAGTTGCTGATCCTGCACTTTTACCCCGCCCGTAGCGAGAAACATATGCGTGTAGTTATTGCTGGAAGCCGTGTTGGGCGCGATGGTGCCCAATGGTACCCATTCTTTGAATTCATAGCCGGTTTCTTCCAGCATTTCCCGTTTCATAGCAAACAAAGGTGAAGGGTCTGTGGCGTCCATGGTGCCTCCGGGGATTTCCAGCAGCGTTCGGCCTATCCCCTGCCGGTATTGACGGATCATGATCACCTGCCCGTCTTCACGCAGCGCTACCCCATTCACCCAGTTGTTGTACTCCAGCACATAATAAGGCGCTACTATTTTACCCGCCGGGGTTTCACATTTGTCGACACGCGCTGTTAACCATGCGTCCTTAAACAAATATTCCGAAGAAAGTAATTTCCAATCCATATTCATAATTTCAATGCTTTACCAATCCATCCTTTCTTTCAGGCGCAGTATATGCTCCAGGTGATGTTTGCCATGCCACGCATAGTTGGCGGCATGTGTTTTAAGATGATGTTGCGTGCCATTAACGGGATGTATAAATGTACGTTCCCATTCAGCAGCGGTTAAATGTTCCATGAGGTTCACCCATCGGGTATGCAGGGCATGCAGCAGGGTGATGGATATATTGATGGGGGTATATTTTACGTCCGGCAGTTCAGCCCAGGCCCCTTCCTCGTATGGTTTGATGAGGGGGTTATCTTCTGTAAGCGCCAGTTTCATCCGTGTATAGCCATTCATATGGCTATCGGCCAGGTGATGCACCACCTGTGCTACCGTCCAGCCTTCGGGGCGATAGGGTGTTTGCAACTGGTACTCATCCAGCTGCTGCACCGCTATTTCCACCAGCTGCGGCAGATAGCGGATGTCATTAATGAATCCCTTTAGCATTTCGGGAGAATAGGCTGGCAGCGGTTCAAAACGGCCAATAGGATATTTTAGTGCTTCCATCCGGTTTATGATTTATTCTTCCCGCAGATCCTTACCGGTAAGATGAATGAATACGTCTTCCAGGTTGGCTTTTTTCACTTCCTTCTTTCTTTCAAAACCCGAAGATACCAGCTGATCGATCAGCGTATCCGGCGAATCGATGGCAATGATACGTCCGGTGTCTACGATCGCGCAGCGGTCGCACAAAAACTCGGCTTCGTCCATATAATGTGTGGTGATTACCACGGTGGTTCCCTGGCTGCGTACCTGCTGGATCAGATCCCAGAGGTTGCGTCTTGCCTGTGGATCAAGCCCTGTGGTGGGTTCGTCCAGGAATATGATCTGTGGTTTATTAATCAGTGTGGTGGCAATGGAAAACCGTTGTTTTTGTCCGCCGGAAAGCTCTTTGAACTTTGCTTTGGCCTTATCTTCCAGGTTAAACATGCCCAGGAGTTTCATCGGTTCAACGGGCTGGTTGTACAGACCGCCAAACATTTCTATCAGTTCTACCAGGTTAAGTCCGGGGTAATAGCCGGAGCTCTGGAGCTGAACGCCGATGATCTTTTTTATATTATTAGGATCTTTGTCCAGGTCGTATCCACCTACCATCACTTTCCCTTCCGTTTTATCACGGAGTGTTTCAATGATTTCCAGGGTAGTGGATTTGCCGGCGCCATTGGGGCCTAACAGGCCAAAGATCTCTCCTTCATACACCTCAAAGCTGATCCCTTTTACCGCGGTAAATTCCCCATACTTTTTCACCAGGTTGCTTACCGTTATGATCTTTTTCTTTTCCATGGGGCCAAATTAGTAAAAGAATGGGAATTATGCGGGAAAAACGAAGGGGATCGCCTTCGGCGATTGTCTTTGGGCAGGATTAGATTGATTTTGATGATTATTCTGATTTCATTTCCTTTTATGCAGGCATATACTTTATATCTAAAAGCTCTCGCAATAGGATAAAAATATTTTATCTGAAAAAGCTAAAATCATCAAAATCACTAAAATCAATCTAATCCTGCCCAAAGACAATCGCCGAAGGCGATCCCCTTTGCATTTTACTAACTGCTAACAGCTAATAGCTTACTGCTTTATAAACACCTGCGTGAAGAAGGTAATCCTGCCTTTGTCGGCGGTACCGATACCAATCAGGGTATAGTCGCCCAGCATATTTTTACGGTGACCAGGGCTTTTGATCCAGCCGTTTACCACTGCTTCTGCATCAAGGGTACCATAGGCCACGTTTTCAGCGGCGCTGGCTACGCGTCCCATTTTCTTGGATACATTGGCGACACGTTCTTCAAATCCTTCATGTCCGAAACCGGTGCTGCCATTCGCCATATCACGGCTATGGCGGCGGGCCTGCTGGCTGATGGTGGCATCCAGCTGCAAAGGCTTCAGTCCCTTGGACTGACGGAACTTGTTGGTATAGTAAAGGATCTGGTCATCCATACTACCACCGGCGTTACTGCTGTCTGCCGCGTGGGTAGCACGTGAACACGCACTCACCTGGAAAAAGGCAAACATAGCGAACAATAACGCAAAGATCCGTTGGTTCTTCAAAATCAACATAGAATAAAAATGGTTAATAATTAAAAATGAATAATGAACTGTTTAGTTTAGACCGCTAAAACTACCGGAGGTTTAGCAAGTGTTATACCAGAAATTAAAAACGGTGTATAGTGAACATTTTGTATTCACCATACACCGTTTTTACAGTTTTTTTTTGTGCTATTCGTTTATGATATGCTGCCAGGTATCCATCATATTTTTGGAACCGATAAAAATAGGCATGCGCTGGTGCAATTGTGCCGGTTTCAGTTCCAGCAGGCGTTGTTTACCATTGGCCATAGACACGCCTCCCGCCTTTTCCATGATAAAAGACATGGGGTTACACTCGTAGCAAAGCCGTAAACGGCCGGAGGAATATTTGCCAAAAGCCGGGTACATAAAAATACCTCCCTGGATCAGGGTACGGTGTATTTCTGCTACCATGCAGCCCACAAAGCGATGGCGGTATATGCGGTCGTTTTCGTTCCGGGCCATGAAATGATCGATGGACTTGCGGATCTTCTCCTCGTATAAATGATAATAGCCCACATTTACGGAGAAAATATCGCTGTCGACAGGGCATTTCAGGTTGGGGTGCGACAGGCAGAACTCTCCGATGGAAGGATCGAGGGTGAAGCCCTGTACGCTGCGGCGGGTAGCATATACCATCATGGTAGAAGAACCGTAGATAATGTAACCGGCGGCGATCTGACGGGTTCCCGGTTGCAGGAAGTCCTCCAGCTCACACTCCGTACCTTCCGGACTAAGACGGCGATAAACGGAGAAAATAGTACCGATAGATACATTCACGTCGATATTACTGGAACCGTCGAGGGGGTCCATCAGTACTACATACTTAGATTTTTTGGAATGCTCGTCGTGAAACGGAATAAAATTTTCATTTTCTTCAGAAGCGACTCCGCAGCAGGAAATGCTGGTTTCCAACGAATTAATGAATTGTTCGTTGGCAAATTCATCGAGCTTTTTTACGGATTCTCCTTGTACATTGGTTTTGCCGGCTTCTCCTAAAATATCTGCGATACCGGCTTTATTTACTTCCACATTGACCCTTTTAGCTGCCAGCCCTATATCGCGCAGCAAACCGGATAACTGGCCTGTAGCGCCCGGATAATTCCGCAACTCCTGGATGGTGAACTCATCCAGGGTCATTACTTTTTGCTTAAGATTCATAACGTTAGGTTGTACGGACGAAATTAACGGAATTGGAACTATTTTAACGGGACCGTCATTTATCTATAAACAGATTTTAAAACAATTCTAAACTTGTCTTACTTTGCCGAATAATTTTTTAAAAGAAGATAAAGTATCATATGAAGGTTTTCAAGTTTGGTGGCGCAAGTTTAGAAAGTGTTGAACGTATCCGGCAGGTGGCGCAGATAGTGCAATCATTCCCGGAAGAAAAACTCCTCATTGTTATTTCAGCCATGGCAAAAACGACCAACGAGCTGGAAAAAGTAGCAGAGAGCTTTTTTCTCCGGAAACGTGAAATTGCCGCACAATTACTTTTTAACATTGAGCAGCAGCACCTCAATGTAGCCGAGGCATTGCTGGGCACCCGTGAACATCCGCTGTTTACACAGCTGCAGCAGTTCTTCACAGAAGCAGAATGGACCCTGGGTGAAAAGCCGATGCGCACCTACGACTATTATTACGATCAGCTGGTAAGCCTGGGTGAATTACTCAGCACCGCTATTGTAAGCGCATTCTTTAACAGTGTAGGCATCCACAATACCTGGCTGGATGTAAGGGATGTATTCCGGACAGACGACAACTTCCGCGATGCCAATATTGACTGGGTTTATACCCAGCGGCAGGTAACGGAAAAAGTAGTACCGCTTTTTGATAAAGCCAACCTCGTGATCACACAGGGCTTTATTGGCAGCACCGACCAGAACGAAAGCGTAACATTGGGCAGGGAGGGCAGTGACTACTCCGCCGCCGTTTTCGCGAATATGCTGGATGCCGAAAGCCAAACCATCTGGAAAGACGTGGAAGGCTTAAAGAACGCGGATCCCAAACTGTTCCCCAATACAGTGAATATACCAGAGATCAGTTATGGAGAAGTGATTGAAATGGCCTACTATGGCGCCCAGGTAATACACCCCAAAACCATCAAACCGCTGCAGAACAAACAGATCCCGCTGCTGGTAAAATGCTTCCTGGATAAAAATCTGCCCGGCACCGTGATCAGGGAAACCTCAGATGTAAAACAACTACCCCCGATCATCGTTCTGAAAAAGAACCAGGTATTACTGAATATCACCTCCAAGGACTATTCTTTTATTACGGAAGACAAGATCAGCGACATTTATGAGATCTTCCACGGTCTGAAGGTGAAAATCAACCTGATGCAGAATGGCGCCATCAATTTTTCCTGCTGTATTGATAATAACCCGGAAAAGATAGAACTCCTGATCAAGACCCTGCACCAGCAATTCAAGATCGTGTATAATGAGGGGCTGGAGCTGCTAACAGTGCGTTATTATCATAACGGCTTGCTGGAAGAACTGAGCGACGGCCATACTATCCTTTTAGAACAAAGATCACCCGCTACCGTACAGCGTCTTTGGAAAAAATAAATTTATCCAGTAAAAATATTTCCCCCCTCTGTGCAACTTTTTTTGTACCCGTTCGTCTTTAGTAAAAATGAGGTATGAAAAAAGTTGCTATCGTTTTATGTCTGAGTACCCTGGTAATGCTGATGCTGGTATTAGGAGGGAAAATGGCAGGCCGTGGCCACCTTTCGGCCAATAACCCGGACGAACTGCCTATATATCTGATTACCCTCGGTAATTTCCGGGAAACCCCTGTTACTCCCAGTACCCAGTCGTATACTGTAACTGAAACGCAAACGGTTCCCCTTGAAACGATAAGAGAGGCGGTTAACATCGCGCTTAAATACTACCAGGATAACTATAGCAGTAGTCATTAAGACCCAAAGATTTATTGGTTTATAGCTTTTGAGAAAAATACAACGGAAACGATAGTATGAAAACGATCATCGTCGCCCTGGGAATGCTTATTGGTTGCAGCTTCACCGCATTTGCACAACAACCCAACTCCACAGGAAAAATTACACTGACAATTACAGACAATGCAGGCAAACCCCTGCCCTTTACCACTGTAATGCTGAAGAAGGTAAAAGACTCTGCCCTCGTGAAGGGAGAAATGACCATTGAAAATGGTTCCTGCGCTTTTGAAAAAATTGCCAACGGACACTATTTCATACAGGCCTCCCAAATGGGGTATACCACTTCCTACAGCACCGCATTCCAGGTAGATGCTGCCCACAAAACCATCGCGCTGGGCAATATGCAGTTACCCCCCCTGGGCAAAAACCTGCAGGCAGTAAATGTAACTGCACAAAAGCCATTTATAGAAAGTTCCGCCGGTAAAACGGTGATGAATATAGAAAATAGTGTAAGCGCAGCCGGTAATACCGCACTGGATCTACTCCGCAGAGCGCCGGGTGTGCAGGTAGACAATAACGAAAACGTTACCCTGAAAGGTCAGAGCGTAACCGTGATGATAGATGGCAAACTGACTTATTTAAGCGGCGAACAGCTGACCAATCTCCTGAAAACCACTCCGGGAGAAAGTATTGCGTCGATAGAAATACTGACCAGTCCTTCCGCCAAATATGATGCATCCGGCAATGGCGGTATCATCAACATAAAAACCAAAAAGGGAAAACTGACGGGCATAAACGGTAATATAAATGCTACCCTTACCCAGGCCAAATATGGCCGCTATGGCATCTCCGGTAATGTCAACTGGCGCACACAGAAATTTAACCTGTTTGGTAATTTCGACCAGGGCGACTACCCCCGGATGGTAACACGCGATTATAAAAGATCAGTTAAAGAAGGCGATGGCAGCACTACTTTTATGCAGCAAGGCGTATTTCAGCGCAACCGCTTCAAAAACAACTACCTGAAAGTAGGCCTGGATTACTTTGTCAACGACAAACATACCATCGGCGTGCTGGCCAATGGCTTCAAAAATGCCTTCAGTAACCAGATCTACAGCAATACCAACCTGGGCCGGCCTGCTATGCCTCCGGATTCTACCGTGAATTCGCTTACTGTTAATGACAACAAGTTTGATAACATCGCGGTGAACCTTAACTACAAAGGCGTGCTGGATACTGCCGGCGGACGGGAAATCAGTTTTGATGCCGACTATGCCCAGTTTAACAACCACCGCTTTATGCAACTGAATGACAGTTTGTATGATGCGCATACGAAAATAAACCGCAATCCAAACAGTATCCGCACTACAGGCGGAACACAGGTGATCATAAAAAGTTTGAAAACAGACCTGAGCTGGCCACTTGGTAAAGAAAGCAAGCTGGAAGCCGGCGCCAAAGTGAGTTTTGTCACCACCACCAACGCATTGCAGTTCGATTCCCTGTACCATGGCGTTTACCTGCCTTCCCCTTCGCTGAGCGACCGGTTTAATTACCAGGAAGATGTGTATGCCGCCTACGCTACCTACAGGCAACAAATTGCCAAAACGAACCTTCAGCTGGGCTTAAGGGTGGAAAACACCGCGTCTACCGGCCACTCTTTCACAACCGATAATTATGTAAAACGTAATTACACCGACTTCTTCCCGAATGTTACGGTAGAACAAAAACTGAATGATAAAAATAAGCTGAGCCTGGCCATGTCGCGCAGGATAGAAAGACCCCAGTACGGCCAGCTGAATCCTTTTATGTTTTATCTCGACAAATACACCTATTTCCGGGGTAATCCATATCTGAGGCCACAATACAGTAACATAGCGGAATTGGCCTATACCTTAAAAGATAAGTATATCGCCACCCTGCGTTACAGCCGGATAAAGGACATGATGGAAGAATTTATAACGCAGGACGACAGCACCAAAGCATCCATCAGCACAGAACGTAACTATGATAAAACGGATATCTACAGCCTGTTGTTAACATTGCCTGTACAGGTGACCAAATGGTGGAGCAGTGATAACAATGTGGATCTTTCCTATAACAAATACCGCTTTGAGGATCCCAAAACCAACGAGCCTTTCAGCCGTTACAACTTCAACTATTATATCAACAGCACCAATACCATTACCCTTCCGCATGATATGAAACTGGAAGTAATGGGCTATTACAATTCCCCGTTTGTGTTCGGTATTTTCAGGGGTTACAGTCAGTATAACCTGAACCTGGGTATACAGAAAATGTTCCTGAATAAAAATGCTACGGTGAAGCTGAGTTATAACAATATTCTGCGCAACGAGAGCTATCGTGGCGCCGCAGAATTTGCCAATCTGAATATGAGTATTTTTAATACCTGGCAGTTCCGGACCGTTAACCTTTCCTTCAGCTACAAATTCGGTAACGCAAGCATTAAAGCTGCCAGGGAACGCAAAACCGGCACCAGCGACGAACAGAACAGGGCAGGCTGATCTCAGACCAGGATACGCATCATTTGTTGGATCAGCTGCATCATAGCAGTAGGATACACACCCAGCCCAATTAAAAGAATGGTTAAAATAACCAGGGTGATATTACCGGCTATGGGCAATGCCGGCACCACCGTTGTTTGTTCCCCATTGGCCGGTACTGCAAACATTACCGCTACCAGGCGTATATAATAATACAGTCCTATCACACTGTTGATCACCAGCATAAACAACAGGAACCACTGATGCCCGTTGACTCCGGCCATTACTACATAAAATTTACCGATAAAGCCCGCCGTGAGCGGTATTCCTGCCAGCGATAGCAACATGGCCGTAAACACCGTTGCCACCCAGGGATAGCGCCAGAACAGCCCTTTATAATCCGCAATAGTTTCCGCATCCTGCAGGCTACTGGACATCACGATCACCACACCAAAGGCGCCAATGCTGGTGATAAAATAAGCCACCAGGTAAAAGGCCAGTGCTTCCAGCCCGGTTTGGACACCTGACAGAAACGCTACCAGTATATAACCCATATGCGCGATCGACGAATAAGCCAGGATACGTTTTATGTTTTGCTGGGTCAATGCCAGCCAGTTGCCCGCGAACATGGAGGCCACCGCAATAATAGCGACCATCCACCATAACATCGGATAGTCGTTACCGTGAATATCCTGGTAAAAACGGATCAGCAATACCAGTATGGCTCCTTTGGAAATAGTGGCAATAAACGCCGCTACAGGCAGGGGCGCTCCCTCATAGATATCCGGCGCCCACATATGAAAAGGCACAATACCCAGTTTAAAACCCACTCCTATCAGCATCAAACCAAAACCCGCCATAACACTCACCGGTAAATAGCCGGCCTGCCGCAAAGCAGCGCCGATACCGGGAAAATCCATATGCCCGGTAAAAGCATATACCAGCGCCATTCCAAATAATAAAAAAGCAGAAGATAAAGCGGCCAGCATCAGGTATTTGATCCCGGCTTCATCCGAACGCTCACGGGCACGCAGGTACGCAATTAAGCCGTATAAACTGATACTCAGTATTTCAAGCCCGAGGAACAGTGCCATAAAATGACGGCTCACCACCAGCACCAAAGCTCCGATGGTAGCCAGTATCAGCAGGATATAATATTCTTCCTTCCGTTCTTCCCTTTCTTCAAAATAGTTAAAGGAAAGTAGCAGGATAATAAATCCTGCTACCAGGATTAAACCGGTGTTAAAAAGGGAAAATTCGTCTATCACCAGCAGCGGCGGGTAAGTATGCGGAATATATTTTATAGCAGGTATAACCGCCATCATTGCCATGATAAAAGCAATGAGCGTACAACTGTATATGATACGGTGATTACGCCAGGCGGCTACCATCAACATGGTGGCTACTCCCGCAGCGCTGAGGGTAATCAACGGGCCAAGACTTAAAAAATCAACGAACGACATAGTCAATATTTTGTTGGGAAGTGTTGAGTACCGGTTGCGGATGAAAGCCAAGCCAGCAAATAACAATAACCAGGGCTATTATAATAACCAGTTCCCGCCCGCTCAGGTCCGGCATATTATATTGCCGGTCGCAGGGACCGAAAAAAACTTTCTGCATAATACGCAGGGAGTAAGCAGTTGCCACAACCAAACCAATAGTAGCCAGCACCGTCAGCAGGTGATTTGCCTGCCAGCTGCCCAGTAATACCAGGAACTCCGCCACAAAATTGCCCAGCCCCGGTAACCCCAATGAGGCCATTACAAAGATCATCGCCGCGCTGCCCATCATAGGCAAACGCAGCCAGAGGCCGCCCATTTGACGGATATTCCGGGTATGGATACGCTCGTACAGCGCTCCCGCGATAATAAACAATGCGCCGGTACTGATACCATGCGTGATCATCTGCATCACTACTCCCTGGTAGGCAATTTCATTAAAAGCAAAAGCCCCCAGTAGTACAAATCCCATATGGCTTACACTGGTGTACGCAATGAGTCTTTTGAAATCTGTTTGCGCATACGCCAGCATGCCACCGTAGAGGATACCGATCACCCCAAGCAGCATCGCTACGGGCGCAATATCGGCTGCAGCTGCAGGAAACAGCGGCAATACAAAACGAAGAATACCATATGCACCGGTTTTCAGCAACAACCCCGCCAGTACCACGCTGCCCGCCGTAGGCGCCTCTGTATGGGCATCCGGCAGCCACGTATGAAAAGGTACCGCCGGCAGTTTCACCAGGAAGGCAACCAGGAACCCCAGCATCAGCCAGCGCGCCATTGCAGGATCCATCGGGGTATTCAGCAGATCAAAGTAATCAAACGTATATACATTTGTGTTAGCAGCATGTACAAAGTAAAGTCCCAGGATGGCCAGCAGCATCAATAAACCTCCTGCCTGCGTAAACAGGAAAAACTTGTTGGCCGCATATTCCCGGTGCTCATGCCCCCAGATACCAATCAGGAAATACATCGGTATGAGCATCATCTCCCAGAAAAAATAAAAGAGAAAAAGATCCATCGTCAGGAAAACACCGGTTATACCACAAAGCACAAACAGCAGGTTGAAATGAAAGAAGCCTACCCGGCTATTGATTTCTTTCCAGGAAATTAATACCGACAAAGCTCCCAGGAAAAAAGTAAGTGCGAGCATCAGCATGCTCAACCCATCCATGGCCAGATGCAGACTGATACCAAAATGCGGCACCCAGTCAACCCGGTACTGATACCACCAGCGGCCTGTTCCTGCAGGATGATTCACCCATACACCGGTAACAATACCCAGGTTCAGCAGCAGGCTGCAAAGGGCTATCCAACGGCTTCCGGCATGACTTTTCACGCCCACTATCCAGGATAGCAACGCGGCAAAGAAAAGGATCAGTATAAGCACCAGCAGGATCATATCATTTCGTTTATACGTTTATGTTATATGTATATTCGCCAGATGAGTACCGACAAGATGGCTACTGCACCTAAAACTACTCCCAGTATATACCAGCGCAGCAAACCGCTTTGCGTACGTGCGAGTACGTTATGACACCATTGCATAAGCGCCGCCAGGCTGGTATATAGTTTGTCTATCAGATCCTTCTTATTCATGCGTGACAGGTATACAAAGGGATATACCAACAAAATGTTATATAATTTATCGAAGTCCCAGCCACGGCTCCAGAAGCCTCTCAGCCAGAGCAGGGCCGGCATTTCCAGGAAGTCGGACATACCCTTGGGGCGCCATACTACCCAGGCATAAGCCACCCCGATTCCACTCAATGCCAGCACAGCAGACAGCGCCTGCGAGGTCCATTCCATTGCCACGCTGTCATGCAGCACAGATACCGCCGGCAGTACCGGCAGCAACCAATTACTGAATAACGTTACATGGCCCAGGGTATGCGGCAGCTCTATAAACCCGGCTATGGTAGATAATAGCGCCAGGATATATAGAGGGATCATCATGCTGTTGCCGGGCCGGTGATGTACATGTGTTTTGAGGTCGCCATAAAATACCAGGAAAAACAGCCGGAAGGTATACATACCTGTAAGCAGTGCGCCCAGCAGGGCTGCCAGCCAGAAAGCAGTATGACCACCGGCAGCGGATAACGATAACCAGATGATCTGGTCCTTGCTGTAAAAACCGGCCGTTACAAATGGAATAGCCGCCAGGGAAGCACAACCGACCAGGAATACCCAGTATATGCCTTTCAATTGTTTTTTCAGCCCCCCCATTTTAAACAGATCCTGCTCATGATGCAACGCCACAATAACGGCGCCGGCGGCCATGAACAGCAGGGCTTTAAAAAAAGCATGTGTTACAAAATGAAATACCGCTGCCGACCAGGCGCCACAGCCCAGTGCGAGAAACATATAACCGATCTGGCTCACCGTGGAATAGGCCAGTACCCGCTTGATATCCGTTTGCACCAACGCGCTGAAACCAGCCAGCACCAGGGTAATTGCGCCGATTACAGCCGTTGTGATCTGCGCATCGGGCGCCAGTTCAAATAAGGTATGTGTGCGCGCAATAAGGTATACACCCGCAGTTACCATGGTGGCAGCATGGATAAGCGCACTCACGGGAGTAGGTCCGGCCATGGCATCCGGCAACCATGTTTGTAAAGGCAGTTGCGCCGATTTGCCCACCGCACCGCCGAGCAACAGTAAGGCAATCCACGTGATCACCGGATCACCTTTGGACCATATATGCGTGCTGCTTTGCAGTATTTCCGGGATGCGCAGGGTTCCTGTAAATTGAAATAGCATAAACAGGGCGATAGCCATAGCGGTGTCGCCTACACGTGTTACAATAAATGCCTTCCGGGCGGCATAATTATTGGCAGGATCTTTATACCAGAAGCCGATAAGCAGGTAGCTGCATAAGCCCACTCCTTCCCAGCCAAAGTACAACAGCAGCAGGTTATCGGCCATAACCAAAGTAAGCATGGCGCCCACAAATAAGTTCATACAGGCGAAGAAACGGGCATAGTCCGGCTCTTCGTGCATATAGCCTGAAGCATATACATGTATGAGAAAACCGACGATCGTAATCACCCCTACAAACACCACCGACAAAGCATCCATCCGCAAATCAAAACCTGTTTTAAAGCCACCGGCTTCCACCCAGTTACCGGCGTGCTGCACAATGGCCTGCTCTCCGCCGGCCGCAAATTGTATGGCGATCAGCACAGCAACAAAGGCCGACAAGCCAATGCTGCCACATCCGATTACGGTAACGGCTATACGGCTCAGACGCTTCCATCCCAGCATAAGCAGGAGGGCACTTACAAAAGGAATGAGCGGTATCAGTGCAGGGAACATGGTGATAAATTTTTATCCGTTCATTTTTGCGGCTTCGTCACTATCCAATGTTTTAAGCTGATGATATAACTGTAGTATCAGTGCCAGTCCTACTGAAACTTCTGCTGCTGCCATCGCCAGTATGAAGATGAACATCACTTGTCCATCGGCCGTACCCCAATGAGAAGAGGCCACCACAAAGGCCAATCCTGCAGCATTAAGCATTACCTCTACCGACAACAGCATAAAAATAATGTCGCGGCGTACCAGGATACTGATTAGTCCCAATACAAACAAAACGCCGGCGAGCAGCATGCCCGCTGTAGTAGGATGCACATTCATAGTTCATTATTTTCAAGGAACCTGTGTAATGTTTTTTCTTTCTGGCGCCCCAAATGATACGCCCCCACAATACCCGCCATCAGCAGCATGCCAGCGAGTTCCACTGCCAGGATGTAGGGACCGAATAACGCCATTCCCACGGCTCTGGGGTCTACAATTTTAACTTCCGCAGCGGGTTGGTGATTTTGTAAAACAAGAAATACCAGTTCTCCCAACAGGATGATGCAGAGCAGGGATGGGAAGATCCAGATACGCGGCTTCAGCCACAGCTTTTCCTGTTCTGCCGACTCTTTACCCAGATTGAGCATCATTACAAAAAAGATGAGCAATACCATAATGGCGCCGGCATATACTATTACTTCCAGCGCCGCCATAAAGGGCGCGCCGTAGAGATACAACACCACGGCCACGGCCAGCAGCGACACCACCAGGTACAAGAGTGCATGCATGATGTTATACCGCGTGATTACCATAATCGTGGCCAATACAGCGATGGCAGCAGCAATATAAAATGCGGGGCCTATCATGGTATTAAGCTTTTCACATCTACCGGAGGTTCTTCCTGATGGGCGTCACCCTTATCTTTACCACGTATAGCCATGCCCGCTATATTGTAATAGTTATAACCGGGATACTTTCCTTCACTGTCGATCAGCAGGTCTTTCTTTTCATATACCAGGTTCTGACGGTTGTATTCCGCCATTTCATAATCAGGTAACAGCTGTATGGCATAAGTAGGACACGCTTCTTCACAGAAACCACAAAAAATGCAACGGGAGAAATTGATGCGGAAGAATTCCGGGTATCTTCTGCCCGAATCATCTTCTGTTGCCTGCAGGGAAATACAGTCTACCGGGCAGGCAGCGGCGCACAGGTAACAGCCCACGCAACGCTCACCTCCATCCGGATCACGGGTCAGGGCAATACGGCCACGCCAGCGGGCGGGCAACGGCGCCTTCTGCTCCGGGTACTGAAAGGTTTCCCGCTTATGAAACATATGCAGGAATATCAGCCACATACTTCTTACCAGACTAAGCATTATTTTGAGTTTTAAGTATTTAACCAAAGTTTGATCGCAGCCGTTACCATCAGGTTCAAAATCGATAACGGGAACAATACCTTCCATCCATACTCCATCAGCTGGTCATATCTTGGTCGCGGCATAGAAGCCCTGAACAGGATGAATAACATGATGAAGGCAAACGTTTTTATAACAAACCATAGTACCGGCGGCAGAAAAGCGGGTCCCAGCCAGCCTCCGAAATAAAGGGTGACCAGCATGCCGGAAATCAGGGTAATACCCAGGTATTCACCAATAAAGAACATACCGAATTTCATCCCCGAGTACTCGGAGTGAAATCCTGCTACCAGCTCACTTTCGGCTTCGGGGATATCAAAAGGCAAACGATGTGTTTCCGCCACGCCGGCTACCAGGAAAATGAGAAAACCTATAAATTGTGGTACGATAAACCAAACCGTCTTCTGTGCTTCCACTATTTCACGGAGATTGAACGAACCGCTTAACACCACTACCCCCATCAACGCCAGGCCCATAAATACTTCGTAGCTGATCATCTGTGAAGCCCCGCGCATAGCACCCAGCAGCGCATACTTGTTATTGGATGCCCAGCCGCCCAATACCACGCTGTATACGCCCAGCGACGACATAGCCAGGAAAAACAACAAGCCTATATTCAGATCCGCCACAATGATCTGCGGCGCGAAAGGCATTACCACAAAGCTCATGAGTACACTGAGCATGACCACTGCAGGCGCAAATACAAACACTACTTTGTCGGCAAATGGCGGGATCCAGTCTTCCTTAAAAAAGAGTTTAATCGTATCTGCCAGCACCACCAGCAACCCGAAAGGCCCGGCCCTGTTGGGACCGTAGCGGTCCTGCCACAGTGCCAGCATACGACGCTCCACCCAGATAAGGCCTGCTGCCGTATTCAACAGTGCAAACAGCACTCCCCCTATTATCCACCAGAAGTTTGTCATAACCTTATACTTTTATCAGTTGCGGGGCTTCCGCAATCTGTACGCCTGGCAGGCCTACAGGTATGCCTGCTGCACCCTGCTGTAATGTATTATTGATAATCACCGGTAACGTATAGTGGTGACCGTTATCCATAAAATGCAGCCGGTGACCATTGGCTACCTGCAGTCTTTTGGCATCTTCCCCGTGCAGCATAATATAGGGTGCAGGAATACGTTCCGCTATCCCGGGCGTGTGCACGCTCAATTCTTCCGATCCATAAATATGATAAAGCGGTACCAGCAGCAAATGTTCTGTCAGCGGCAGATAGGGTTCCGGCACCTCCGTGTAAAACGGCGTTTGACCGTTAGGGTGAGGTTCGATTAACCGTTTACCACCATCTCCATCGTGCAGCGGACCACCAGTTTCTGTCTGGAACTTATTCACCGATTGTACCGAATTCCACCCCGGCGCCCAGAAGAAGGGGATCATGGAAGAAGGTGGTTCTCCGCGGTATCCTTCCATCGTAAAGGACAGCGCCGTATCCGGATCTTCCGGGGGTTTGGGTTCGCTAACCTGGATATTGGCCTGCATGGCGGTGCGGCCGCTATAACGATGCGGTTCTCTTGGTACTTTCTGACCGGCAATGCGGAACCCGGCGCCCGGCGTCAGGGTATCAATACCATGAAACACCGGACAGGTAACAGCGATATGGCTTACTACCTCATCGAGGTGTTTAAGGGAAGACAATGTCGCATGCCCATTGGCAGCAGCTATCTGCAGCAGCCAGCGCCAGCTTTCCTGTACCGCCGTATTGGACGAAAATACCTGGAAGAAGCGTTGGGCGCGGCCTTCATTGTTGACCAGCGTACCGTCAGATTCCGCGAAGGTACCCGCCGGCAATATAATCGTTGCCTTTTCAGCCGTAGGATTATACAGGTGGTCCAGCAGGATCACATCCTGGACCTTGTCAAAAAAGTGTTCAGCCCTATGTTGGTTCAGGCGGCGATAAAGATCATTTTCCAGGATGATCACTGTATCTGCTTCGTTGTTCAAAGCACGGTCTACCGCCGATTCCAGGCGATGGCCGCCCAGCATTTCCAGTCCCATGCTGTTGCATTCGGGTACAGTAAAAGCGAGCATGGCATCTATGCCCAGGTCGTGCAGCGCCCAGGCAACATTGGCGGCGGACTTAATCACTGCTTCACTGCCGCTGCCGTATCCGGCAATGATCAGCGGGTTTTTCGCATGCTTTAATGCTTCCGCTATTTCAGCAGCAATGGCTTTGCCCTGTTCGGACATACCGGTTACTTCCGGCATTTTATCACTCAACAGGTGGCTAACGCCAAAGCCTATACGCGCAATATTGTCCGGTGCAGTATGCCAGGCGCCTTTGGCCAGTTCGTCCAGTTTTGTTTGCTGAACGTTCAGTATATAAAGCGGTCCTTTGTTTTCCTGCACGGCCTCCCGTATCGCAGCGTCCTGCCAGGCGGGCACATGTACAGTATTGATGACTTCTTCCACCGGGATACGGCGAACTGCCTGCCGTACCGACAAGGCCAGCATAGGCGCCGTATTGGTCAGGTCTTCCCCGAGGATCAGCACCACATCTGCAGCGGCAGCTTCCTGCAGGGAGGCAGCCCGCACGGGTCCCTGTTGTAATACTTTCAGGGCAAGTGATACGAGGTCGTGATCGCCGGCAGAAACCCCCAGGTAAAAATTTTCTTCTCCCACCAATTCTTTTAATACCGCATTCGATTCCAGGGAGGCCCTCGGAGAACCGATACCGATTGTTTTTCCCGGCTTCATACGGCGATGGATATGTTGCAGCACCGGTATGCCATTAGACAGTTCGCTGGGTCCATGGTATACCATCGGCGTTTTTATACGTTGCGGGCTGTTAACAAATTCATAGCCGTAACGGCCGCGGTCACAAAGGAAGTAGCCGTTTACCGCACTGTTAAAACGGTTGGTGATCTGTCTTAACGCACCATATCTTTCACCTGCAATAATATTACATCCCAGGCCGCAGCCCTGACAAACGGAGGCGGCGGAAGTAAGATCCCATTTGCGGGTATAATGTTGTTTGAGGGTTTTATCGGTGAATACGCCTGTGGGACACACTTCTGCCAGGTTACCACTGAATTCGCTTTCCAGGACTCCTTCCTGCTGGCGGCCAAAGTATACGTGGTTATGTGCGGCGAATACATCGAGGTCTTTGCCTCCGGCGAAGTCTTTATAAAAACGCACACAACGGTAACATTGTATGCATCGGTTCATTTCATGGTTAAGGAAGGGGCCCAGGTATTGGTTGTTGTAAGTTCTTTTGGTGAAATGATAATCGCGGTAGGAATGCCCTGTCATCACTGTCATATCCTGGAGGTGACAGGCGCCTCCTTCATCGCATACGGCGCAGTCGTGCGGGTGGTTGGTCATCAGCCAGCCGATCACCTGCTCGCGGAATTTTTTTGCATCGCTATCCTCAATGGATACACGTTGCTGATCTTTCACGGGTTCCATACACGACATGATGATCCGCCCTTTTTTATCGTCCTCATCTTTAAACACCTTAACAGCGCATTGTCTGCAGGCACCTACCGCACCCAGGGCGGGGTGCCAGCAAAAGTAAGGAAGGTTTAAACCCAGCGACAGGCAAGCTTCCAGCAGGTTCTTTCCTTCTTTTACTTCGTAGGTTTTATTATCGATGTTAATGATGGGCATATGGACATTTTTTTTCTTTGATATGTTGTTCAAAGTCTTCCCGGAAATATTTCAGTGCGCTTTGCAGCGGTTCCATGGCGCCGGGCGCCAGTGCGCAAAAAGTATTACCGGGGCCAAGCAGTTTTGTATGCATTTCCAATTGTTCCAGATCCGCATAGGTTCCGTGTCCCTGTTCCAAAGCATATAATATTTTTTCTGTCCAGGGCAATCCTTCGCGGCAGGGCGTGCAAAAGCCGCACGATTCCTGGGCAAAGAAATGTTCCAGGTTATGTACAAAACCAACCGGGCAGGTTTGGTCGTCTAATACTACCATAGTGCCGGTACCCAGGCGGCTTCCTGCGGCCGCTACTCCTGCGAAATCCATTTTCACATCCAGGTGGGCATCGGTTAAGAAGTCTGTGGAAGCGCCACCGGGCAGGGCACCACGAAAGCGAAATCCCGCTTTCATGCCACCGGCGTGTTCCTCCAGCAATTCCCGCATCGTAACTCCCATAGGTAGTTCCCAGGCACCGGGCTTGTTGACCTTTCCGCTTACGCCGTATATTTTCGTACCCCCGTCGGCGGTATAGCTCAGGGATTTGAACCAATCGCCTCCGTTGTTCATAATATGCGGTATGTAAGACAAAGTTTCCACGTTATTCACAATAGTGGGTTTGCCGAATAAGCCGCTTACCTGCGGAAAGGGAGGTTTGGCGCGGGGTACGGCGCGTTTTCCTTCCAGTGAGTTGAGCAGGGCGGTTTCTTCGCCACACATATATCTTCCTACGCCGGTATGCAATTGCATTTCGAGGCTGTAATTTTTTCCGAGTATATTTTTGCCGAGATAGCCGGCTGCATAAGCATCTGCGATGGCGCGGGTCATGATGCGTGCCGCATCTTTATAGGCCCAGCGCATAAATACAAAAGCCTGTGTGGCCTGTATGGCGTAGGCCGAAATAATCATTCCCTCCAGCAGCTGGTGGGGATTTCCTTCCAGGAGCCACCTGTCTTTAAACGTGCCGGGTTCCATTTCGTCGGCATTGGCCACCAGGTACCGGGGGCCGGTGACGTTTGCGGGTACAAAGCTCCATTTCATACCGGTACTGAAGCCGGCGCCTCCCCTCCCTTTCAGGTTCGCGTCTTTTACTTTCGCGGTTACTTCTGCGGGAGTAAGTTCCTGCAATACTTTACGCAGTGCGGCGTATCCGCCCACCGCTTCGTACTCTTTCAGGTGAAGAGCGACGCCGGAAGCGGGAATATGTTGTGTGAGCGGACGTTCCATTTTTATAAATATTGATCCAGTATTTGTGAAAGTTCACCTGGTTTAAGGTCCCTGTACAAGTCATTATCTATCATCAGTGCCGGTGCATGGTCGCAGGTACCGAGGCAGGCGTTGGGCAGCAGGGTAAAGCGTTCATCAGCGGTTGTCTGACCATACTTTATCTGCAACAGCTCCATCAGTTGCTGTTTTATCTCCGTATAGCCCATCACGTAGCAGCTGATGCTATCGCAGAGGAGGATAACGTGGCGGCCTACCGGTTGCCTGAAAATCAGGTTATAGAAGGTAGCTATGCTGTCTACTTCCGCGGTGCTCATCTCCAGTATAGAGGCGATGTCTGCCACGCTTTCATCAGATATCCAGCGCCGTTGCTGCTGTACAATTTTCAGCGCTTCTATGCAGGCGGCCTTTTTTACGGGTACCTGCTGCAACTCGTGTGTGATCTGTTCTATTTCAATAGCAGAAAGCATATGTTGTTATATTATCTGTCAATATCTGCAAGTACATAATCCATTCCTCCGAGTATAGAAAGCAGATCGGCCACTGTATATCCGCGGCTGATCAGCGGTATCATCTGCATATGGGGAAACGAGGGCGTTCGTACTCTTGTGCGGTAAGAGGCGGTATTGCCATCGCTGACCAGGTAATAGCTGTTCCATCCTTTGGTGGCTTCCGTCACCACCATGGCTTCACCGGCGGGTATTACAGGGCCCCAGCTTACGTTGAGGAAATGGTGGATAAGGGTTTCGATGTCCTGCATGGTACGCGCTTTCACCGGAGGGGTAGCCAGCGGGTGGTGCGACTTGTAATCGCCGGACGGCATGTTGCTCACGCATTGTTCGATAATGCGGAGACTTTGTCGCATTTCTTCCACCCGTACTACCGCGCGGTCGTAACAATCACCGTTGTGTGCGACCGGGATCTCGAAAGCAAAATTTCCGTAACCTCCATAGGGCCTTTTCTTGCGCATATCCCACTCCAGGCCGCAGGCGCGGAGTCCGGGGCCGGTGACGCCCCAGTCAATAGCTTCTTCCAGGGTATAGATACCGATACCTTTGGTACGTGCTTTAAACAGGTAATTTTTCATTACCATGTTATCATATTCTTTCAGTTGTTTCGGGAAATAGCTGATAAAATTTTTCACGAGCGTTTCCCAGCCATTGGGCAGGTCCTGGGCTACGCCCCCGATACGGAACCAGTTGGGGTGCATACGACCACCACAGATGGCTTCAATGATTTCGAGTACGCGCTCACGGTCGGTGAACATATAGAACACGGGCGATAATTGCCCGAGGTCCTGGGCAAAAGTGCCGTACCATACCAGGTGGCTGGCAATACGGAACAGTTCGCAGAGCATAATCCTGATCACCTGGGCGCGGAGGGGTACATCAATGCCTCCCAGCTCTTCTACCGACAGCAGGTAGGACAGGTTATTATTCACGCCACCGAGGTAATCAATACGGTCGGTATAGGGAATATAGGTATGCCATGACTGGCGTTCGCCCATTTTTTCGGCGCCGCGATGGTGAAAACCGATATCAGGCACAGCATCAACAATGTCTTCACCATTCAGTTGCAGTATAATGCGTAATACGCCATGGGTACCGGGGTGTTGGGGACCAATGTTGAGGAACATAAAGTCAGCATCTTCGCTATGGCGTTTTAAGCCCCATTCTTCGGGTTTAAACCGCAGGGCCTCCTGCTCCCTATCCTGCTTCTCATTATAGAGCCTAAACGGTCCCATTTCGGTGGCCCGTGCCGGATGCTCCTTACGGAGCGGATGCCCTTCCCAGGTGTAGGGCATCAGGATGCGTTTTAACAGGGGATGGCCATTAAAGCGGATGCCAAACATATCATAAACTTCGCGTTCGTACCAGTTCGCCGCAGCCCAGATGGAGGTGATACTGTCCAGCGTCGGGTATTCGCCGTGGAGACCGGCCTTAATGCGCAGGAATTCGTTTCTGCCGAAGGAAAAAAGTGTATAAACAACAGTAAAATCGTAGGGTTTATGACCGTTTTGCTGCCGTTTATACGCACGCTCATCGATGGCCGTGAGGTCATAGAGCATGCGATAGGGCATTTGTATTTCAGATTTAAGGTATTGTAATACGGTCACAATATGCTCCTGTGGCGCCCAGAAGGTGGGCGTCCCATCCCGCGTAGCCTGAGGCTTAAAGGTGATATCACCAAAACGGGCGCTTAATTCCGTTGCAATGGGTTCGGGCATGAGTATTGTTTAGCTGTTGGCTTTTAGCTGTTAGCTGTTAATTATGTTGTGTTACAGCTGTTAGCTGTTAGCCGTTAGTTGTTAAATATGTTATGTTATAGCTGTTAGCCATTAGCTGTTAGCTGTTAGCTGTTAATTATGTTGTGTTACAGCTGTTAGCTGTTAGTTGTTAGTTGTTAGTTGTTAGTTGTTAAATATGTTATGTTATAGCTGTTGGCTAATAGCTAATGGCTAAAAGCTAAAAGCTGTTTAAATTTCATCCGGTGTTTTAAACTGTGTCATTTGCTGTCGTTTTTCGCGGAGCACGTCTTTCATGGAAATTTTTTCCGGTTTCACTACACCCTGTTCGCCGATCACCCAGCTGAGGGGGCGCTTTTCCTTGCCTACGCTGTCGCGGAGCATAACGAGGCCTTGCATAAATGCATCGGGGCGTGGAGGACAACCGGGCACATATACATCTACCGGTAAAAATTTATCTACTCCCTGTACAACGCTGTATATATCATACATACCACCGGAATTGGCGCAGGAACCCATAGATATCACCCAACGGGGTTCCATCATCTGTTCATACAGGCGTTGTATAACCGGCGCCATTTTGATAAATACCGTACCGGCGATGATCATGACATCCGCTTCACGGGGAGTACCCCTGATCACTTCTGCGCCGAAGCGGGCCACGTCATACTTGGGGGTCATCGCGGTTGCCATCTCCACAAAACAACAGGAAAGGCCGAAATGGAAGGGCCAGAGTGAGTTTTTCCGTCCCCATGCAAGCAAACTTTCCACAGAAGTAAGCATAACGCTTTGCTGTATCACTTCTTCCATAGAAGTATTGCCGGAAACTTTGCCCGTTACATCATTTGCATTGGTCAGCCACCATTTCATAAATAAGTTGATTTACTTTATGCGTGAATCATAAAATCAACATGCTGGTGTTACATAAGTGCCTGTGGTGCTGGAGTCTTAATGTCCGTATAACCGTTAACGTTAGCGGATTTTTTCTTCCGCATTTTCCTATATGCACGTAAAATCTTTTTCCCATCGGGCCCGAAGTCCAATGCGCCATTACGCCATTCGTAGATAAGTACAGCCAATAATATGAAGATAAAAACAGAAACGCCGAGAAAGCCTGCCCAGCCTACTTCTTTGTAGGCAATTGCCCAGGAAATGATTAATACTGTTTCAATGTCGAAGATGACAAACAGCATAGCTACCAGGTAAAACTGAGAAGGGAATCTAAGTCGGGCGGAGCCGGTGGAGATAATACCGGATTCATAAGCCTCGCCTGTTGCGCGGTCTTTATGGCGTTGGCCCAGTACATAGGAAAGTCCAAGTATGATACCGATCAGTATCACAACAATAGCACCATATGCGAGAAATGGCCAGATAGGGGTGATGTCAGAAACAGCGCTTTTCAAAGTGTTCGCCCTCCGAGCGATTTACTTGTAAAGTCCGTCATGCCAGTCTTAAGGAAAAATCAGTAGCCTGCTTTCCAATCTACTGTAACAATGCTATTATGAAATTATATGTCTGTAAACCGCCAGTTCAAGAGGGAGACCGGATATTTGCCCGGTTTCATAACGTTCATCCGCTGCATTACGGTAAAGACTATATGAAATTGAAGTTACAAAATTTACAATTAATCTGCAAAACTGATTCTACTGCGAAAATCAGGTATGCGTGCCCGTGATATAACATTCCAAACTGGTAATAATATAACGCTGGTCGTCGATAATAAATTTCACGACGTCACCGATAGATATTAAACCGATCAGCCTGGCTTGACCATCAATTACCGGCAGGTGACGAATCCTTTTATCGGTCATCAGCGCCATACAATCTTCTATGGAATCATCTTCAGTAACAGTGATAGGCCGCTCTGTCATAATTTCGCGGATCAGGGTTTCTTTGGATGCACGTCCTTTCAGGATAACACGACGGGCATAATCACGTTCTGAGAAAATTCCGAGGAAATGATCATTACTGTCTACTACAGTTAAGGCCCCTACGTTACGATCAACCAACATCTGCAGGGCTTCGAAAACAGTGTTGTCAGGATTTATGGAGTATACTGCATGACCCTTAGCCTGCAGGATATTACGTACCTTTCCCATGGCAAGCCTTTTTTAAGAAGTAAATAAATGAAAAACCACCATTCCTAAGTTACCAATTTTCGCTGTTAAAATCAAGGCAGTAAAAAATAAATGTTTGTGTAAATAGTACGCAAAGCTTTTAGCTTCTAGCTTTTAATGCAGCGGAGATTGTCTTGCCCAGGATTTCAATGATTTTGATGATTTACAGGATTTTACTTTTATAGATTTTATTTTTGATTAAAAGATTAGCGGATACAAAAGCGGAGACTCGCTTCTGTCTCCGCTAATCTTTTAAAATCATGGGAGAAATCCTGTAAATCATCAAAATCATTGAAATCCTGGGCAAGACAATCTCCGCTGCATTTATAACTCGCTGGCGCCTGAAACCGTTGCCGCGGCTTCCTGGTGCAAATCAAATACTACGATTTCATTCGCGCCTTTTTTCAGCCATGGAGCAGGACAATACAGTCTTTTCTGCGGTCCTATTTCCCAGTAACGACCCAGGTTATGACCATTTACCCAAACAATCCCTTTTTTATAAGCAGACATATCAAGATACGTGTCGCCGGTTTTATCGAGGTTGAAAGTCCCTTTAAAGAATTGCCCGGGTTTGGTAGCATTATTTGAAGATGCGGTCAGCTCCTGCACGGACTTTTCTGTCATCGGCAATCCATATACCTCCCAGTTCATCAACGTCATACCGTTCAGGACCACACGATCCGTGATGCCTTTGCGATCGATAAGCGCATCTGCAAAATTGATGCGGCCCATCCCTTCTACCAGTATTTCCAATACGGGATTTTTCACATCACTTACAGGAATGTCGATTGTTTTTTCACCCAGCCTGCGATCCAGTTTCCCGACATACTTACCATTCACGAATATAGTGGCATAATCGTGCAGATCTTTGATCGTGAGCTTACCGCTTTTATGTCCGATCAACGTGGTTTTATACAACATAAAACCATAATCCTGCCCATAGGCCTCAAATGGTTTTGGCTGCGGAGAATGGGTAGCAGCAGGCAAATGATCCCATATGGAAGTAAATGGCGTGAGATTAAATGCCGGGATGGTAATAGTTGGGATAGCTGCCGGGATAGCCGGTAATTTTTTACCCTTCGGGAGATAAGAACCGATCAGCTGACGCAATGCCTGGTACTTGGGGGTAGCGCTTCCCTGTTCGTTAATGGGAGCATCGTAGTCGTAGCTGGTTACATCAGGCTCATAACCGCCCTTACCGCCTGAGTTTGCACCGGCGGTATAACCGAAATTAGTACCACCATGAATCACATACAGGTTAAAAGAGCGCTTGGTATCCATCAGGAATTTCACTTCCCTGGAAATGCCATCAACGCCAGGACGCTGCCATTGCTCGCCCCAATGCGTTAACCAACCCGGATACGATTCGCTGCTGAACGCAGGTACGTTGGGATTCTGCTTTTTAGCAGCGGCGAAATCTGCTTCAGAACCACCGGAATCGAGCCCGATGGCTGCTCCTTCTACCCCACCCGCTTCCAGCATGTAGGCGGTAGCGCCATCAGCGGTATAGAATGGAATGTTGATACCATTCTTCACCCACATCTCTTTCAACGTATTTAAATATTCCTTGTCGTTACCATAACTGCCATATTCATTTTCAATCTGCATCATGATCACCGGGCCGCCATTCGTTACCAGCAAAGGTTTTACTTCGGCTGCAAGGTGTTCCACATAGCTGTTCACCGCCTGGATGTAACGCGGATCCATGCAACGCACCTTGATGTCGGGGGTTTGCAACAGGTAAGGCGGTAAGCCGCCAAACTCCCATTCCGCGCATACATAGGGTCCCGGACGTAACAACACCCACATGCCTTCCTGCTGCGCTATTTTGATAAACTCAGCGATGTTGTGATTACCGGTGTTGAAATCAAACTGTCCTTTTACCGGCTCATGATAGTTCCAGAAAACATATGCTGCAATGGTGTTACAGCCCATTGCTTTCGCCATCTGGATACGGTGCCGCCAGTATTCATGCGGAATACGGGCCGGGTGCATTTCGCCGCTGATCATCTGGAATGGTTTACCATCCAGCATAAAATCAGTTGTACTCAATGCAAAGGAATGTTTGTTTTGTGCCTGCACCGCGGCTCCCATCCAACAGGATAAAGCCAGCATGCCGCCTAGGATTACTTTCTTCATTGTTCTAATAAGTTGCAGATAAGCGTACAAAATACGCTATTTTTTTGAAAGCGGAAAGCTATCAACGCAGGAAATTGTCTTGCCCAGGATTAATAGTGATTATGATGATTTTCAGGATTTTTTCTTTTTTCAATTTTAAAAGATTCGGGAAGATCTAAGCGAATTTATCCGCTTTAGATCTTCCCGAATCTTTTAAAATCAAATTATAATCACAAGAAAAAAATCCTGAAAATCATCATAATCACTATTAATCCCGGGCAAGACAATTTCCCGCTAAATATTCCCTTTTTTGCGTTCACTCACTGCGTGATCACATGCACGGGCGGTGAGCGCCATATAGGTGATAGAAGGATTTACACAGGAAGAAGAAGTCATGCAGGCGCCATCAGTGACAAATACATTTTTAGCGGCATGTACCTGGTTAAAATCGTTCAGCACCGATGTTTTGGGATCCCTTCCCATACGGGCGGTTCCCATTTCGTGGATACAATGTCCGGGAGGAGGCGCACTATCATACCCACCCACATTTTTCAGACCTGCAGCTTCCAGCATTTCTATAGCGCTGGCCTGCATATCCTTGCGCATCGCCATTTCATTTTCTTTAAACTCACAGTCTATATCCAGTGTTGGCAATCCGTATTTGTCTTTCTTGTTTTTATTCATCGTTACCTTATTCTCAAAATAAGGCAGGTGTTCACCCCAGGAACCAACTCCCATGCTCCATTTACCGGGTTCTGTCTGGGCTTCTTTCAGCGTTATTCCAATACCTTCCATGCTCGTACCTCTGCCTCTGCCGGCGCCGCCCTGGTAACCAAACCCTCTTACATAATCCTTTTGCCTGGTGCTGTCGTTGATATTCCGGAAACGGGGAATATAGATGCCATTCGGCCTGCGGCCGCTGTTGTAGTACTGGTCTTCAAAACCTTCATATTCGCCACCGGCGCCTACGCCATAATGGTGGTCCATCAGGTTATGCCCCAGTTGCCCGCTATCGTTTCCAAAACCATTCGGGAAACGGTCGGATACTGAATTCAGCATGAGCCAGCTGGTACCCAGGGTAGAAGCATTCAGGAAAATGATATCTGCATAATATTCCACTGTTTGCAGTGTATGAGAATCCATCACCCTTACTCCTGTTGCTTTGCTTTTATCCTTATCATACAATACTTCCAGTACAATGGAATCCGGGCGCAGCGTCATATTGCCGGTAGCTGCGGCGGCGGGCAACGTAACGCCGTTGCTGCTGAAGTAACCGGTAAACGGACATCCGCGTGCGCACAGGTTACGATACTGACACGGACCGCGGTCTTTTAATCCTTTGGTCAGATGGGCCGCACGACCAATAGTTATTATACGGTCATTGTACTTCTCCTTAATGCGGGCAGCCACGTGTTTTTCGAGACAGTTCATTTCCATTGGCGGAAGAAAAACGCCATCCGGTAATTGCGGTAAGCCTTCGGCTTGTCCGCTTACCCCGATGTATTTTTCTACATATTCATACCAGGGAGCAATGTCTTTATAACGGATAGGCCAGTCTACTCCGTGGCCATCTTTTGCGTTAGCTTCAAAATCGAGATCGCTCCAGCGGTAAACCTGCCGGCCCCACATGAGGGAGCGACCACCTACATGGTAACCACGCAGCCAGTTGAAGGGTTTGATTTCATTATAGGGGTTCTCGTTATCATCTACCCAGTACTGTTGTGTGGCCTCATCAAAGGCGTAGCAGCGGCTCTGGATAGGATGTTTTTCCCTCATTTCGCTGGTAGTATTGAGATGGTGGGCGAACTCCCAGGGCGCTTTCATAGCGGTGGTATAATCCTTAATGTGTTCCACATTGCGGCCCCTTTCCAGTACCAGCGTTTTCAGGCCTTTTTCACTCAGTTCCTTTGCAGCCCAGCCACCGCTGATGCCGGAACCTACTACGATGGCATCGTAGGTGTTTTCTTTTACAGCCTTTATATTAAGATTCATGTCGTCGTGCGTTAAAAGCGCGTAGCGGCCAGGACCTAGCTTTCTGTGAAGCTGCAATCCTGACCGCTAAGTACTGTTATAAAAATCAGATATTACCTTTCTTCAGTTCTTTAACTGCGTAGTCCACCGCACGGGCTGTCATAGCCATGTAGGTGAGGGAAGGGTTTACGCAGGAAGCGGAGGCCATGAAAGATCCATCAGTTACGAATACATTCTTCACAGCATGCATTTGGTTGAAGCCGTTGAGTATGGATGTTTTCGGATCGCGGCCCATACGTGCAGTACCCATTTCATGAATGGCCATACCGGGGTAAGAACCGTTGTCGTACGTTTTCACATTCTTCATACCTGCTGCTTCCAGCATTTCGGCGGCATCATTCATCATGTCCACGCGCATTTTCTTTTCATTCTCTTTAAATTCGGCGTCGAACTTCAACACTGGCTGTCCCCATGCGTCTTTCACAGACGAGTCGAGGGTTACCTGGTTGGCTTCATACGGCAAGCATTCGCCAAAGCCGCCCAAACCGACACTCCATTGGCCCGGTTCAGTGAGCATTTCTTTAAAATCTTTACCCACGCCCATTTCAGCGATACCGCGGCTCCATCCTGAGCGGCTGGCGCCACCCTGGTAACCAAATCCACGGATATAATCACGTTTATCGGTACCAATGTTACGATAGCGTGGTACATAGATACCGTTGGCCCGGCGGCCGAAATAGTATTTATCTTCATATCCTTCTGCGGTGCCGGAAGCGCCGGTACGGAAGTGGTGGTCCATCAGGTATTTACCCAGCACGCCGCTATCGTTACCCAATCCGTTCGGGAAGCGGGAAGACACGGAGTTCAGCATTACAAAGGTAGAGCCCAATGTTGAACCGTTGATGAAGATGATTTTTGCGTAATATTCTACTGTTTGTTTGGTATGTTTATCGATCACCTTTACACCGGTGGCTTTACCCAGCTTCTCATCATAGATCACGGAGTTCACGATGGAATCGGGACGCAGCGTAAGGTTACCGGTGGCTACTGCTGCAGGCAGCGTTGATGATTGCGTGCTGAAGTAGGCGCCAAACGGACATCCGCGGCTGCAAAGATTGCGGTACTGGCATTTTTCACGACCCGGGAGCGGCTGGGTGATATTGGCCACACGCCCCATTGTGATGATACGGCCTTTGAATTTGTCTTCCACACTTTTCTTTACATCTTTTTCCACACAGTTCATTTCCATAGCAGGCATAAACTGGCCATCGGGCAGTTGTGGCAACCCTTCCCTGGTACCGCTGATACCTGCAAATTTCTCTACATAGTCGTACCAGGGGGCAATATCTTTATAACGGATAGGCCAGTCTACCGCGATGCCATCCTTCAGGTTGGCTTCAAAGTCGATATCGCTGAGACGATAGGACTGACGGCCCCACATGATAGACTTACCACCTACGATATCCGGGCGATACCAGTCAAAGCGTTTTACTTCATTATACGGACTTTCGGAATCGTTGATCCAATATTTTTCGTTGTGCTCACTATAGGGATAGTCGCGGCTCAGTTTAGGGTGCGTTTCTCGCTGATCCACGGTGATGCGGCCGCGGTGTTTGAACTCCCAGGGATCTTTGGTAGCCGTTTCATAATCCTTCACATGCTCCAGTGGTTTTCCGCGGTCCAGCATGAGCACTTTTAATCCTTTTTCGGTGAGTTCTTTTGCGGCCCAGCCACCACTAACGCCAGAGCCAATAACGATGGCATCATAGGTGTTCTGTTCCTGTGCTTTTATATTCAGGTTCATATCATATTATGTTTGAAACGTAAAAAAAAGCTGAAAGCATAAAGCTAAAAGCATAAGGTGCAGCGCTTAAACGGCCCAGGCTTTTTCACCTTTGGTATAAGGTATACAACCTTCGTATTTACCAGGAACCGGCACATAGCGAAGGGCTTTGGTGGCGCCCGGTTCGGAGGTGAAATAACCCAGGAGGGTCAGTTCTTTCAGGTATTGGAAATAGTGGGTAGGATCTCCTTCCTTTTTATCTTTACGTTTATTATAGTCAACGCGTTCCTGCTCAATTTTGGTGAGCAGTTCTGTCCGTTGTTCCGGCGTGATCTCGACGAAGCCTTTTTTGAATTGTTTGTTACTGGCTTCTTCTATCTTCGAAAGTCCATCCAGGAATACCTGCTGATCTTCTTTCTTGTAGCAATCGTTCATCATTACAAGCATGAATTCCTCTACTTTGGCATCTTTAGCACCAGGCGTACTGGTTTTGGGTATGATGGTTTCCGCTATCTCAGCCAGTAATGCCTTGGTTTCCGGCTTTTGCAAATCATAATTTTTCGGAGCGGAGCCTGTGCAGCTTTCTAAGGCTGATAACGTGGAAGCGGAAATGGCGGTGCCTAACAAAATCGCCACATTCCTGATTGCGTCTCTTCTGTGCATAATTAGTAAATTGATTTGACCTTCGAACAAGTTGAAAAAAAAATTGCTAAAAACCAAATAAAACTATGATTAATCTGATGAATATGATTTTCCTGATGGGTAAAAAGAGATATTTACCAAAAACAAAGAACCCGTCTGATATGCTATCAAACGGGTTCTTGCTTATATCTTCGCTGTTTTTACTTTGCTTATATCTTCGCTGCATTTACTAACAGCTAACCGCTAAAAGCTAACAGCTGCCTACATAATATATTTTCCTTTGTCATCCACCAGTACAACCGGGAGCCGGTGGTGTTTTTCAAAATAATCGTATGCCCCTCTCAGTTCCGACCAGAATTGTTTGGAAGAACCATCAGTGAGGGAAAAAGTGCCGAGATAGTTCATGGAGCCGGGATTACCGAATTTAACCGGGAAAACGTGTACCGGGATAAAATCCTGTCCGGCGTTTTTGGCATTTACCGCCAAAATATATACTTCGTCAATAAATTCATCTGTTAAAGGAATACAGCCTACGGTAATACAATTGCCATGGATATAGATTTCTCCGCCCGGATTTTTGGCGTCGCTCAGGATGCGGTCGGAAAAATTGGGATAGTTGATACCCAGTGACAGGTGATAATTACTGTTAGGATTAAAATCGTTGATATAGTAGAAGCCTTCCGGTACCTGGCGGTCGCCTTCCTTGCGTTTAGGTCCCATTTTACCCGACAGCGTGCATACGCGGTAGGATTTAAACAGACGGAAGGTATCAGATGCGCTATTCTTCACCCAAATTTCCATCTCGCTATCGAGCTTAAAGGAGCGGATAAACATATACCTGGCCGGATATGTAAGTCCTTTCTTTTCAAACTCTTTTTTCAGCAACTCTTCCTTTTCACGGTATGCCTCTCCTACTTTGGGAAACATTTTCTGGTTGTCGAGGAAGGATTGCTGGGCAAAAATTTTGCCTGCACCCAACAAAATCAAGACGATTACAACAAGTCGCTTCATACTAATTCAACAAAATTTTAATATTTAAACCAGGTTTACGTAAGCAAGATAAAACAATAACAGGGCAATAATAAAATATATTACCATACTCACTTTCTTGCTGGCAATCTTCAGTATATAGTGCTTGTGCCCCTGATAGATCAATATAGCCGTAAAAGCCTGGAAAATTCCACCTAACAAAAACAATACACCAAACAGTGTCTGTATCCTCATAAAAAACGGAACGGTTATTTTAATTATTGTAAAGTTAAGTGATTATTCCTTTACTGTAGTTTTATCCATTCCAGTTTTACGACTCCCGCGTCCATTCCTGAAGTATAGGTACCACGTACGGGGTATTTACCGCCGTTATACGCATAAGAGTAGGTGCTGGTTACCACGCGGGAGGTGTTAGCGCTGCTGACGTTCTCCGTCAGGATGTTGTTGGCAGAAAGGTTGGCGGCGTTGAGTTCCATTAAAACAGCCAGTTCCGGTTGTTGCTGTTGCGGGTTCTGCCTGTTATCGTAAGTATAGCTGGCAGCGGAGGTATGCAGGAACTTGCTGTAACCGGGCTGTTTGCCGTAAGTATCCATACGGGTTATGTTCCCTGCAGCATCCCAGGTAAACTGCTGGTAACCGGTATTTTCCCAGGTACCCTTAGCCGGATTTTTACCAAACAGGAAGCGGGTGGCCAGTTTACCGCCTTCATTATACACCAGTGAATCGTAGGTATATACTTCGTTGTTACGGTAGTAACTGATCTTGGCTACCTTATCACCTGTGGCGGTATAGTCGTACGAGGTATACAGATCACCGGTAGTAGCCTGTTCCTCGTCGGCAAAAAGACATTTTACCAGGCGGCCATTTTCATAAACAGGTAATTGCACGTCGCTGTAACTGGCATTTTCTGTTTTATGAAACTGTACAATCTTACTGATGGTTTTGTCTGCATTATATTCCAGCACCGTTTGACCTGCCGGAGAAGAGATTTTATGCAGATAGGAACCTGGCTGGGTGCCCCGGTCTGAACGAAAAGCCGAAAAAACAATTACTGACGCCATGAGCATGGCTACGCTGGCCCTTTGGGCGGTAGATTTGTTGAGCATAGGTTATCAAATTATGATTTTCACATTATATAAAGAAGGCATAAAAATATGGTTAATACCATGGCAAACAAGCCTGATATGGTTATTAAGTTGTTAATGATAAAGGATTTAATAAAATCAGCCATCCTAACCAGTACAAATATATAAATTAAATTTATACATTATAATAGTTAAATATTTATTTAGATTAAAATAAAAAAGCCCGCCGGGAAATCCTGGCGGGCTCTGCATTTAATTGTTGTAACCATTATCATCACGGGCCTGAACTGTTTCCCCCACGGGGGAAGCAACTAAAGATGGCATAGGAAAACTATAAGTTACCGCGCAGGGCCTGTTCTCTTTCAATAGATTCAAACAGGGCCTTGAAGTTACCTTTACCAAAGGACTGTGCTCCTTTACGCTGAATAATTTCAAAAAATACGGTTGGTCTGTCTTGTATAGGTTTTGTGAAAATCTGCAGCAGGTAACCTTCATCATCGCGGTCTACCAGGATACCCAGCTGTTGCAGCGGGGCCACTGCTTCATCGATTTTACCCACCCTTTCCAGCAGTGTTTCGTAGTATACGTCCGGCACTTTCAGGAACTCTACTCCCCTGCTCTGCAATTCGGACACCGTTTTCACGATATCATTCGTAGCAATGGCTACGTGTTGAACGCCGGGTCCGCCGTAGAAATCCAGGTATTCTTCGATCTGGGATTTCTTTTTTCCTTCTGCCGGTTCATTGATCGGGAATTTCACACGGCCGTTGCCGTTACTCATTACTTTACTCATCAATGCGGAATATTCGGTGGAAATATCGCTGTCGTCGAAGGAGATCAGGTTTTTGAAGCCCATTACGCGTTCATAAAATTCCACCCAGGTATTCATCTCGTTCCAGCCCACATTACCTACGCAATGGTCGACATACTGTAACCCGGTATCAGTTGGATTATAATCTGTTTTCCAGGCTTTATATCCCGGCAGGAAAAGTCCTTTATAATTTTTCCGTTCCACGAACACATGCACGGTATCTCCGTAGGTACGAATACCGCTGCGCACTACCTCTCCAAACTCGTCTTTTTCCACCGTAGGCTCAAGATAAGGCGTAGCGCCGCGTTTGATGGTTTCCTCGTAAGCAGAGCGGGCATCGTCCACCCACAATGCCAGTACCTTTACGCCATCGCCATGTTTGGCAACATGACGCGCAATATCTGTATCCGGCAGCAACGAAGTGGTCAGTACAAAACGCAGCTTATTCTGCACCAGTACATAAGAGGTTCTGTCTTTCACACCGGTTTCCGGTCCTGCATAGGCAACGGATTGAAAACCGAAAGCTGTTTTGTAGTAATGCGCGGCCTGTTTGGCGTTGCCCACATAAAACTCAACATAGTCGGTACCGTTGAGTGGTAAAAAATCCTGCTGACCGGTTAGGTTGTCGGCATTCACTAATGCTGTTTCCATAACATTCAATTGTTTTGGTTTTATAAGTAGGTTGGTTTTACCATTTATTCTGCCCAGCTCATCACATAGCTCCCATCTTCAATACCCAATGCTGCTTCTGTGATCTGTAACGGATGAAAGGTATCCACCATTACGGCCAGTTCTTTTGTTTCTTTTGCGCCGATGCTTTTTTCCACAGCTCCGGGATGCGGCCCGTGCGGAATCCCGGCGGGATGCAGGGTGATCATACCACGCACCACATGCTTACGGCTCATAAAATCGCCGTCCACATAATACAATACCTCGTCGCTGTCGATGTTGCTATGATTATATGGCGCCGGAATGGACTGCGGATGGTAGTCGAACAACCGGGGACAGAAAGAGCACACCACAAAGTTGGTCCCCTCGAACGTTTGATGTACCGGTGGTGGCTGATGTACCCGTCCTGTGATCGGTTCAAAATCATGAATGGAAAAGGCAAACGGATATTCGCAGCCATCCCATCCTACTACGTCAAAAGGATGATGTTTATAATGAATCGGGTAGACGATGCCTTTCTTTTTAATGCGGATCAGGAAATCGCCTTCCTCATCGATCGTTTCCAGGTTTTGCGGTTGCCGGATATCCCTTTCACAGAAGGGAGCATGCTCCAGCAGTTGTCCGTATTTGCTCAGGTATCTTTTGGGATAACGGATAGGACTAAACGACTCCACAATAAACAGGCGGTTGTCTGCCGTATTAAAAGTAACCTGGTAAATGGTACCGCGTGGTATCACGAGGTAATCGCCATAACCGAATTCCAGCTGTCCGTACTGCGTTTTGAGTACACCGCTGCCTTCATGCACAAAGATCATTTCATCCGCATCTGCATTTTTGTAGAAATAACCTTCCATGCTTTTACGGGGCGATGCCAATACAATATGTAGATCATTATTGACCAGTACTGCTTTCCGGCTTTGCAAAAAATCGTCTTCCGGTTTTATATTAAACCCCATGAAACTGCGGTGTTTCAGCATCTTTTCCTCCGCCACTTTGGGCGCAACGGAATAAGGTTCATCCACCTTTACAATCTCCGTAGGTGGATGACAGTGATACAGCAGGCTGGAGTGGGAAGAAAAACCCTCTGTAGAAAACAACTGTTCCGAATACAGCTGGCCGTCCGGTTTGCGGAACTGGGTATGGCGCTTATGCGGTATTTGTCCGAGTTTATAATAATGTGGCATGATGGGTAGATTAAATAAAATTGTTTTGGTGTACAATTAAAGATTGAAGTGGTGTATGATTCATGCTGGTGTATGATCAGAATGATATATCAATGCACAACCTGTAAATGGCAGCAAATAATTAAGATACACATACACAGGAATAGCAGAAAAATACTATTACAAAGTTACGGTATATAAAACACGAAGAGTGGCCGGCAGGGGCCGTTGGGAAAGGTTATGCCAAAGTCGAATCCATGGCAAGTGTTGCCATAAGAAAGTAGTAGTTAAGCTGACTATTGCTTGTATATTTCAGTGAAATGGACAAGTGGCAGATGTTTAGGCAACTAAGGTAAGGATATAATGTTAGAAAATCCAAATTCCTTTTTTGAGTATGAAGCTTTTAGCGGTTAGCTTTTAGTTTTTCAAAAGACAGCGGAGAACTTTTCAAAAAACGGGGAGCAATAAGCATTATTTGTCATTAAAAAGTCACGTAACAGGTATTTTAAAATAATTAGCCAATAATTAAAAAGCACCAATATAGGTAGTTCATTAAATATTAACTAATAATAAAGGCCAAAAACAATCTAAAAACGAATCAAATGAGGCATTTTTGAAACATTTCGAAAAATAATCACTGCGCTTTTATTTACCGGTGTAATTGCAGACTTTTGTTACACAATCGTCATATTTCAATAGTGATACCGTACTACACATATCAATTCTCTGTTACTCCTGCCTCCCGGCAGGTTACGGACACTATGGCGACAACGTCCACCATTATCACAACCCCACTGCGGGGTTAATTTTCACATATTATCCAACGACCACAAGGGTGGTACATAACCGGGAAGACCCGGAGTTATCTACGTATAAACTTTCCATATGCAAGTATTAAAATTTGGCGGCACTTCTGTAGGAAGCGCCAAAGCAATAGAACAGGTTTGCAACATTCTCCAACAATATAAACCTGCCGGACAATATGCTATCGTTGTTTCCGCACTGGGCGGCGTAACGGATAAGCTTATACGTTGCGGACAGCTCGCAGAGCAAGGCAAGGAAGAATATAAAACCATCCTGCAGGAAATTGAAGCCAGGCACCTCGATACGATCCGTGAACTATTTCCCATTACCGCACAAAGCGGGCAAATCAGCCAGCTGAAGAAAAAACTTAATGCCCTCGAAAACCTTTGCGATGGCATTTTCCAGGTGGCAGAACTCAGTCCACGTACCCTCGATAAAATTATGAGCTACGGAGAACTCATGTCCTGCGGGATCGTAGCTGAGAAACTGAAACAACAGGGCTTTGCCGCCACGTGTAAAGACAGCCGTGAGCTGATCGTAACCGACAACCATTTTGGCCATGCCGCCGTAAATTTTGTTGCCACCAACCATAATATCAGCCAGTACTTCGCACAGTCGGCCGCCGACTATGTAGTATTACCAGGCTTTGTAGCCGCCACCGCTGAAGGTGAAACCACTACGCTGGGCCGCGGCGGATCCGATTACACTGCAGCTATCGTTGCAGCGGCAGTCAACGCTGCTGTACTGGACATATGGACAGATGTAAGCGGCATGATGACTGCCGATCCGCGCATTGTATCACAGGCCATTCCCATTTCGCATATCTCCTATGTGGAAGCAATGGAGCTGTCGCATTTCGGCGCCAAAGTAATTTATCCTCCTACCATCCAACCGGTAATGAGTAAACGCATTCCCATCTGGATCAAAAATACATTCGCTCCCGAGGATCACGGCACCCTTATACAGGACAGCGCCGACCGTAGCTTTCCTGTAACGGGCATCTCCGGCATACAGCATATTGCCCTTCTCACACTGGAAGGAAGCGGCATGGTGGGTATACCCGGCTTCTCCAAACGCCTCTTCGAATCACTGTTACGGGAACGCATCAACGTTATCCTCATCACACAGAGCTCGTCGGAACACTCTATTACTGTAGGCATACACGAAGCGGATATGCTCCGGGCCAAAACCACTGTTGACAGCGAGTTTGGGCAAGAAATACTGGAAAAGCGCATTGAGCCCCTGCTGGTGGAAAAAGATCTCTGCATTGTTGCCGTAGTGGGCGACAAAATGAAAAATCATCATGGCACCAGCGGTAAACTCTTTGGTACCCTGGGCCGTAACGGGATCAATGTAAGGGCCATCGCACAGGGGTCTACCGAAAAAAATATTTCTGCCGTCATCAATAAGGCAGATATCAAAAAAGCATTGAACTTAATGCACGAAACTTTCTTTGAAACGCCACTGAAACAAATCAACCTGTTTATCGCCGGCGTAGGCAATGTAGGCAGCAAGCTGCTGGAGCAACTGCAGCAACAGGAGCATTACCTGCGGAATGAACTGGGATTACAGGTGAGAGTGATAGGGCTGGCTAACAGCAAACATACCCTCCTGGCAGAAGCCGGCATTTCCCTGCAACACTGGCGGGAGCAACTGGAACAAGGCAGTCGCCTCAGCACCGATGATTTTGTAAAGCAGATAAAAGCACTGAACCTGCGTAACAGCGTATTCGTGGATAATACCGCCAGCGCCGATATTGCAGGCGTATACCACGAGTTCCTGCAGCACGGTATTTCCGTGGTTACCTGCAATAAAATTGCCTGCTCTTCTGACTACAGCTATTATAAACAACTGAAAGACCTGGCGAGGAAATACAATGCCTCCTTCCTTTTCGAAACCAATGTGGGCGCCGGGTTACCGGTCATCAACACCCTCAATGACCTGATCAGGAGCGGCGACAAAGTACACAGCATTGAAGCGGTATTATCCGGCAGCCTGAATTTTGTGTTTAATCATTTTGTAAATGGCGCCAGTTTCCGTGAAGTGGTGAAAGCCGCGCAGGACGAAGGATACACTGAACCGGATCCGCGTATTGACCTCAGTGGTAAAGATGTGATGAGAAAGATCCTGATCCTGGCCCGTGAAAGCGGTGCAGCCATTGAGATGGATGAAATCACGAATTACTCTTTCCTGCCGGATGCCTGTCTGGATGCCCCGTCCGTACCTGACTTTTATGAAGAGCTGGATGTACATGCCGGTCATTTCCAGGGGCTGCGTGAAACAGCTGCCAGCGAAGGTAAACGCCTGAAATTTGTAGCCCGCTATGAAGATGGCAAAGCTTCGGTAGGACTGCAAAGTGTAGCGGCGGATCATCCTTTTTATAAACTGGAAGGCAAGGATAATATTGTGCTGTATACTACGAGCCGTTATAAAGATCAGCCACTGATCGTAAAAGGCGCCGGGGCCGGGGCGGATGTTACAGCTTCCGGTATATTCGCCGATATTATCCGCAGTGCCAGATTATAAACTTTGTATGAATTGTTTGCCCATAGTTGGAAACGTAACAATCAATTATTAAATTAAACTAACTTAAACGGTTATATGGATAGTATAAAAGTGTTCGCACCGGGAACTGTGGCCAACGTAGCCTGTGGCTTTGATGTTATTGGACTGGCACTGGACGCACCGGGAGATGAAATGACCCTTCGCAGATCCGGCGAGCCGGGGATCCGTATTACTGCCATCCATGGCGCCGATCTGCCACTGGACCCCGCCCGCAATGTGGCTGGGGTGGCAGTACAGGCCCTGTTACAAAAGTATGATCGCCCTGATATCGGGATCGAAATAGAGATCTTCAAAAATATCCACCCGGGAAGCGGTATTGGCTCCAGTGCCGCCAGCAGTGCCGGCGCGGTGGTAGGTGTAAATCACCTGCTGGGAGAGCCTTTCACTAAAAAACAGCTGGTTCGTTTTGCGATGGAAGGAGAACGGCTGGCCTGCGGCTCCGCACATGCCGACAACGTAGCGCCGGCTATCCTTGGCGGTTTTACGCTGGTAAGAAGTTATCGCCCCCTGGATATTACCGCCCTGCATACGCCCGAACATCTATGGGTAACCGTTATACATCCGCAAATAGAAGTGAAGACTTCTGATGCAAGGGAAATCCTGAAACAGAAAGTACTGATGACCGATGCTATCCGGCAATGGGGTAACGTAGGTGCGCTGGTAGCGGGTTTATACCAGGAAGACTATGAGCTGATCAGCCGTTCCCTGGAAGATGTGATCGTGGAACCGGTGCGTGCTATCCTGATACCTGCCTTTCATGAACTGAAACTAAAATGTAAAGAAGCCGGGGCGCTGGGTGGCGGTATTTCCGGCTCAGGCCCTTCTGTATTTATGCTCAGCAAAGGAGAAGAAAATGCCCGCAAAGTTGCGGCTACTATGGATAGCGTTTACGCACCCCTGGGAGTAGATTATAAAATCTACGTTTCCCGGATTAACACCGCCGGTGTAAAAGTGATTGACTAACCAAAACAAACGTATTATCCATGCAGTATTTCAGCTTACAAAACAAACAACACAAGGTAAATTTCGAAACGGCAGTAGTACAGGGATTGGCGCCAGACAGGGGATTATATTTTCCGGAACAGATACCCACCCTGGATAAAGAGTTCCTGACTCACCTGCACGACTATACGGAACATGAGATCGGACTAAAAGTAATCCGTCCTTTTGTAGGAGATGAAATACCCGAAGAAGCCTTAAAAAAGATAGTAACAGATACTTTACATTTTCCTTTCCCGGTGCAGAAAGTCACCGGTCATACTTTTGCCCTTGAACTATTCCACGGTCCTACCCTTGCGTTTAAAGATGTAGGCGCCCGGTTTATGGCAGGTTGCCTCGGTTATTTCAGACGCAACAGCACAACACCTGTAACCGTGCTGGTAGCCACTTCCGGCGACACGGGCGGTGCAGTGGCCAGTGGCTTTTATAATGTTCCGGGGGTAGAAGTAGTGATCCTGTACCCTTCCGGGAAAGTGAGCGTGTTGCAGGAAAAACAACTCACCACGCTTGGTAACAACATCTATGCACTGGAAATAGAAGGCACTTTTGATGATTGCCAGCAACTGGTAAAAACCGCCTTCCTGGATCGGGAACTCCAGGCTGCAAGGCCGCTTACCAGCGCCAATTCCATCAACGTAGCCCGCTGGCTGCCACAGATGTTTTATTATTTCCTCGCTTACAAGCAAATGAAAGCGGCGCATCACAAACTTGTGTTTTCTGTGCCCAGCGGCAACTTTGGTAATATCTGCGCAGGGATGATGGCAGCAGCAATGGGACTACCGATCTCACATTTTGTAGCCGCCACCAACATCAACGATACCGTTCCCCGGTTTATGGCCAGTGGTAAATATGAGCCGGGTAAAGCGGCTCCCACCCTTTCCAACGCCATGGATGTGGCAGATCCCAGCAACTTTGTAAGGATACTGGAGCTTTTCAGCAACAGTTTACCTGCGCTGTCCGAAAAACTAACCGCGTACAGCTTTAACGATAAAGATACCGCGCGTACCATGGAACAGGTATGGAAAGAGAATCATTATATGCTGGACCCTCATGGGGCTGTAGGCTTTATGGGACTGCAACGTTACCTGGAACACGCACCGGAGATGACCGGCGTTTTCCTTGAAACAGCGCATCCCGTAAAATTTGAGGATACCGCACCGAAATCTATCCGGGAAGAAATTTACACCCCGGCCAGGGTAATGTCGTTATATGGCAAGGAAAAGGAGGCTACGCGGCTGACAACGGACTATACCGCCTTCAAAAACTGGTTAATGCGACAATGATTCTGTAGTTTTGGCGTCCGTATGAAGTATCTATCTATCCTCCTGTTATCAGTGGGTGCACTGGCATGTAACAATGCCGGCACCCGGCAGCCGGCAGCTATAAGCGCTGCGGATTCGGCATTGCAAAGCGATATTGTTAAACCGGTAACAGATTCTATCCGGCAGTTTCCGGACAATCCCGAATTATATTACCGCAGGGCCCTTTTACTGTTTAATACCAACCCTGCCCTGGCACAGGCAGATTTTGAGAAAGCAGCTAAGCTGGTCCCTTCCGGTACTGACTATTGGGCCGGCGCAGGAGAAGCGGCGCTGATCGTGAACGATTATAAAAAAGCAGCGGATTACTTCCGGCAAGCCCTCACTACCGCTCCCGGCTACACGTATCTCGAATACCGCCTGGCTACTGCGCTGATAGAAAACAAGGCCTATGGCAGCGCCGATAGTATCGCCAATGTACTCGCCCAAACAGCGGAAGGACGCGACAAGGCTTTTTATCTGAAAGCCCGCATGGCGGAAGATAAGCTGGATACGGTAACGGCTATCCGTCATCTTACCTCCGCGGTGCATGCTGCAGGGGCACAGCCAGAATTTGAGGCGGTAATGGAACTGGCCGACCTGTTGCGCAGCCGCAAAGCACCTGCCGCCATGGGATATTACACGCAGGCATGGCGGCTGGATACAACCAATGCCTACCCATTGTACGAAGCGGCACAATTCCAGGAAGAACTCGAAGAGCTGCCGGCAGCGCTGAATACCTATCGCAAATGTATTATCGCAGATCCGGGGTTTGAACCGGCTTACCTGGCGCTGGGCAAGATTTATAGTAATAAAAAATCGTGGAAGGAAGCATATACTTATTATAACCTGGCAGCCAAATCAGCCCCCACCGATGCCTGGGCCTATTATTACCGGGCACAGACCCAGGAGCAGCTGGGCAACAAAACGCTGGCGATAGAAGATTATACAAAAGCGTCATCATTTAAAAAGGATTTCACGGAAGCAAAGGAAGCATTGCGGAGACTGAAGCCTTAATTACTTAAATTTACATGACTCAAAAAATACTGCATTTGGAAAAACAGCCTGTTTTAGTAGCGCCATCTTTACTGGCAGCAAATTTCCTGGAACTGGGAAAGGAAGTGGATATGGTTAACCGCAGCGAAGCTGACTGGTTTCACCTCGACGTAATGGACGGCAGATTTGTACCAAATATCAGCTATGGTTTGCCCGTTATTGCACAGATAAAGAAAAGGGCCACCAAGCCCTGTGATGTTCACCTGATGATCGAAGAACCGGAAAAATATGCGGCAGATTTCAAAAAAGCCGGGGCGGATATCCTGACAGTGCACTTCGAGGCCTGTATCCATCTCCATAGAAATATTCAACAGATAAAGGGACTTGGTATGAAAGCGGGTGTAGCACTTAACCCACACACACCGGTAGGCATGCTGGAAAATGTGATCCGTGATATTGATGTGGTACTGATCATGAGCGTGAACCCCGGTTTCGGCGGACAAACCTTTATTGAACAAACCTATCAGAAGATCAGGCAGCTAAGACAACTGATTACAGACAACCAGGCTCATGCCCTGATTGAGGTAGACGGGGGCGTAGGCACCGACAATGCCGGGCAGCTTATTCAGGCGGGCGCCAATGTGCTGGTAGCAGGCAGCGCGATCTTTTCGTCGGCCAGCCCTGCGCAAACCATTCATGCGCTTAAGACAAGTGCGCAATAATTTCTTTTGATAATGGCTTGGTCAGATAACCTGCCACAAAATCATAAGCGCTTACCCGCTCTTTGTCCTTTTCGTCGATGGAAGAAGTCAGCACAAATATCCGGATGCGCTTGGGCAGCTGATCACAGAATTCTGCATACTCCTCCAGGAACTCCCAACCATCCATTATCGGCATGTTGAGATCCAGTAAGATTAGATCCGGTAAGACCTGTGCATTTCCAACATTTTCACGGATATAGTCCAGCACTTCCTGCGCATCAGAATAGACGCGGATATTGCTGCTTATTGCCTGACGTTCGATCATGATTTTGGCAATCTGCTGGTGTATCGGATCATCATCTACAATAAAAATCGTATCGATCAACTTCATAAAGGGGGTTTATTCGGATCTAAATGTAATAATAAATTTGGTACCCTCTCCAGGATTGCTTTCTGCTCTTATATTTCCACCCATTGCTTCCACCTGGGTTTTGGTAATGAACAGGCCGATCCCCTTCGCATCTTTGTTTTTATGGAATGTTTTACGGAACCCGAAAAGCTTATTGCCAAAGCGTTCCATGTCAATCCCTACCCCATTATCCTCTACGCTGAGGATGATATTATCGTTTTCCTTCCAGGTTTGCAGGTGTACAGCGGGTGTTCGTTCCGAAGACCGGTAGCGGATAGCGTTGGTGATAAAATTCTGTAAAATGCTGTCGAGGTATACCCTGGGATATTCTATTGACGGTTCTTCGGTAAAATTATAGGTAATCTGGATATTGCTCGTTTCAATATCCACCAGCAGCACGTCCCTTACCTTTTGCAGTCGTTCTGCAAACACAAGTTTTTCCTTTTCCACATTCACATCTTTCCTGATCTGTACTACTTCCACCAGGTCGTTGAGGGTTTCATCTATCTTTTTGATGACCTCGTGTACCATTCCCAGGTATAGATCACGCTCCTGTTGTGCTGCCGCCTCGTTATGCATCTGCATGAGTGCTTTCAGGTTGGCGATGGGTGCGCGGAGATTGTGAGAGGTAATATGGGCAAAGTCTTCCAGCTGCTTATTCTGGTTGAGCAGGTTTTTATTCAGATTAGACAACTGGTCATTGGCTTTCCTGAGTTCCTTCTGCAGCTTGCGGCTGTCGGTGATATCACGCATAAAAACGGAAATGCCGCCATCCTGCATGGGCGTGAGGAGGAAGTCGTACCATTTGTCGACTCCCGGGAAGTAAATACCGAAAGACTGAGATGCCTGTTGTTGTATACATTCCCGGAGGCGGGCGTAGAACACGGTGCCACTGAGGCGGGGAAATTCTTCGAAGATATTGCTGCCCATGGCTACCGGGTGTCCGATCATTTTTTCCGCTTTCCTGTTGAGGAAATTCAGGTTCCCGCTTTTCTCCATGGCGGCATATCCCATATCAATGGTATCAAAGAAAAGGCGCATCAGTTCTGTATTCCGGGTGAGTGCGTCCCTTATTTCCAGTTGTTCAGTGATATCCTGTACCACCCCGTACATTCTTTCCAGCCGGCCATCTACGTAGCCTGGCTGACCGATGGAGCGTACTCTTTTCAGTTGTTTTTTGGCGGAGATGATCGTGAGCTGTGCATCAAAGGGCTTTCCGGAATCTTTGCACTGGCGCACAAGTCCTTCCAGGGTTTCCCGGGCTTCCGGGGTATAGAATGACATCGCTTTTTCAAAATCAACATCCATTCCGGGCGGGCAGTCGTGGATATAATAGGATTGGTCGGTCCACCGTACCTGCCGGCTGTCGATATCCATTTCCCAGCCGCCTATTTTGCCGATGCTGCCGGTTTGCTGCAGGAATTCCTGGTTCTTTTTATTCTCCAGTTCCTGCATTTTTTTGTCGGTAATATCATTGACCAGCGCCACTACTATCATTTCTTTATCGATCGGTTCTACAACGGGAAACACGGTAAGGTCGAGGTATACCTCGCGGCCTACTGTTGTCCAGCGTTTATCCTGCGAGAAGTCAATCTTTTTTTCCACGCGCAGTGTTTTGTTTTCTTCCAACGCCTGGATAAATAGTTTATCCAATTCAAACATGGTCGACAGCTCATCGTTCATGATATTGAAAGGCTGCCGGGCAGCGGGATGCGGCGATTTAAAGAAGAGGCGTTGGGTTTGATTAATGCGGCGGATAAAGCCGAAATTATCAAACTGGATATATCCTATGGGCAGGTTTTCTATGATATTATCAAGGAGCCGTTCGCTTTTCTGGAGGCTGAGTTCAGAGAGTTTTTTAGCGGTAATATCATCCAGTATCAGGAAGATATTGGCCATATTGCGCAGCTGATCTGTGAGCGGAAATATGGTGGCTTCGAAGTAAACCGGATACAACCTGGTGACGTTATCGATTGTTTTTTCGCGGTAGCTGAGCAGTATCTCCCGTTTCAGTGTTTTTCCTGTATGGTGTACTTCTTCAAACATGCCGGAGAGGCCATTGAGGCGGTTAAACGGGTCCTGCAGCCATTTGTAGCCGGGGTCGGTAAAGAACTGGTGTGTATGTCCCCATATTTCCCGCTGACGGGTGTTCATGTCGATGCTCTCTCCATCGGGTGCAAATTGTTGCAGTCCGAGGGGAAGATTCTCCAGTACCTGGCTGTAGTAGACTTCGTTTTGTGCGCGTTTTACTTCGGCGAGTTTGCGTGTGGTGATGTCTATCCCGATGAGCATGGCATGTTCCAGCTGGCCGCTGCCGTCCATAAGCGGGCTGATGCCGGCTTCGAGCCACAGGGTAGTGCCATCTGTTTTCAGAAAGGCGCATTGTTCCTGTACCGGCTGGCCGGAAAGTAAGGTATCCCATATTTTCTGCCACTGGTTGCTATCTGCGGTGGGGAGAACGGTGGTAATATGCTGACCGATGAGGCGATCGGATGATTGCTGCAATGCGGCCACCACCTGCGTGTTCACCGCAGTTACGTTTCCTGCGGCGTCTATTTCAACAGAGAGTGCACAGGCATTAATAGCGGCTTCAAGATGTTGTAAGTGCCGGTAATGCTGTTCCAGCATAACTACATTCATATGATAGCAAAATCTAAGATCGTTGTTTGTCAGGAAATACCTAAAGTAGGCATTAAATAACAAAAAAACGGTATTGCACCGGTAAAAGTAATAAAATGTTGGATAAAGGTCAATTCCTTTATAAATGCACATTTTAAGGGGACTTGTGTAACCGGATGTGATCATTTATCCACCGGCTGTGGATTTTCAGTTTTCTGAAATTGTTAAACGATCAATATCTTTGGGGTAATATAATAAATTAATAATTTTTTAAATATTATCAGATGAAAGTTTTGATTATCATGGGTTCGGAGAGTGACAAGCCAGTAATGGAAGAATCACAAAAGCACCTGCAGTATTTTGGTATTGAGAATGAGATGATCGTAGCATCGGCGCACCGTAACCCGGATAAAGTAAGAGAATTGTGTATAACCGCTCAGGAGAAGGGATTTGGCGTAATTATTGCCGCAGCGGGCATGGCAGCAGCCTTACCGGGAGTTGTATCAGCTTACACTTCGCTGCCTGTTCTGGGAGTTCCGTTAGATGGTGGTTTACCTGGTGGTATTGATGCCCTGTATTCGATTGTTCAGATGCCTGCGGGATTACCTGTTGGTACGCTGGCGGTAGGAAAAGCGGGAGCGCGTAATGCAGCAATACTGGCAGCCCGTATTATTGCGTTGAGCAATAAGGATATCGCCGCTAAAGTAGAGGCTTTTAAACAGAACGGGTACAGAATTTAGTGATAGCTTAACAATTGCGTCTTCCAGGTTGTACAAGAATTAAATATATTCGGATTGAAAAATACCGATCATTTCCTGGACAATTAAATCAAGAATCATTGACTGAATCCATTATCAATTTAGACAGTATTAATCCCATTGAGTTTTTCGGCGTTAACAACGGAAAACTAGATCTGCTGAAAAAGAAATTCCCATTGCTTAAGATCCTGTCCAGGGGCACCCAGTTAAAATTGAGTGGGGCACCGGAAGAAGTGGCTACAGCGGAGGAAAAAATCGGTCAGATTGTTAAGTACCTTGAGCGGAATGGCAATCTTACAGAGAACTATTTTGAGCAGATTCTGGGAGATGAGGAAGGCACAAGAATCGATAATTTCAGCGAGCGTAATCCCAATGAAGTATTGGTGTTTGGTCCTAACGGCCGCACGGTAAGAGCGCGTACTTCCAACCAGAAGAAGATGGTATCACTGGCAGAGAAGAACGACATTATTTTTGCGATTGGGCCAGCAGGAACCGGTAAAACCTACACGGCAGTAGCTTTGGCGGTCCGTGCGCTTAAAAACAAAGCCGTTAAAAAGATTATCCTGACCCGTCCGGCGGTTGAAGCGGGTGAAAGTCTTGGTTTTTTACCAGGCGATCTGAAAGAAAAGATCGATCCATATCTGCGGCCATTGTATGATGCGCTGGATGATATGATTCCTGCTGAGAAACTGAGTTATTACATGACCAACCGTGTCATTGAGATTGCCCCACTGGCGTATATGCGTGGCCGTACACTCGATAACTCATTTATTATCCTGGATGAGGCGCAAAATGCCACTGATCTGCAGATCAAAATGTTTCTAACCCGTATTGGCGCGTCGGCGCAGGCCATTATCACCGGTGACCTGACGCAGATAGATTTACCAAAAAATCAGCAATCCGGTCTGGAAAGGGCTTCCCGCATCCTTCGTAACATTGAAGGGATTGCACATGTGGAGCTTGATGAAGAAGACGTCGTAAGACATCGTTTGGTGAAAGCCATCATCAAGGCATATGAAGCCAATAAGGACAAATAGATTTTTTTATCATCTGGCTATCAAGTTATTTTGATATTTTTTTCAATAGCAGCCTTTGTTTTGAAGGAAATATGGATATAACAAAATAGCCAGATGATGAAATATTAACTCTTTGTTAACGACGTTTGCCGTAAGTTCACCTGTTTTTATCCAAGGGAGAATATTCAGTCCGTAAGCGGGTGAATCAGTAGCGCTATAGTTGAACGACTTTGCAGAATTGAAGTTTACCCCTATTTTTGTTGTGATATATAATAATTTATCGACCGCATGACCAATTTTTTTCGAATCATGACACTGGCATTGACGACAACGTTGCTGTTGGGCAGTTGTAAGAAGAGAGCTTCCCCTGAAGAGGTGGCGCTGGCGTTTATGCATGCGATTCAGGATTCGAACTACGACCAGGCAAGGGACTATGCCACCAAGGAATCTCAGCAGGTTATACAGATCTATGCCATTTTTGATGGCCGCCGCAGTGGCCAGGAAAGGGAAAAAATTAAGAACGCAAGAATTGAGGTCGTGAATATAGAGGAGAATGGCGACAAAGCGGCTGTGACTATCCTGAACTCCTCTGCACACCAGAAAGAAGTTTTACAAATGGTGAAAGAAAACGGGCAGTGGAAAATTTCGCTCACGTTCGACAGTATTATTCCCAACTACGCACCACAAACCGGAACCACTTTTGATTCTACCACTGTTTTACCTGCGGATACTGCATCTGCAGGCGGTGTTATTATGCCTGAAACTAAATAATTTTTCCCCTCTTTTTACCTTTTGTACAAAAGAAAGGATAATTTTTAGCTATTAACCGGTAGTTCCCTTAATTTTGCCACGCATTAATGAATCGGATGTGTGGCGTATTTCCTGTTTTTACTTACCGGAAACCTGACCATATCTTCATGAAAAGTGAGGTGAATACTTTATTCACTTTTCAACATTAAGCCAATATTGAACAATAAACCTTAAAGTAAAGTAGATTATTATGATGACAAATCCCTGGCATAGTGTGAGTCCCGGCTCTGAAGTGCCAAATGTTGTAAATGCAATTATAGAGATTCCAAAGGGATGCCGTGCCAAATATGAACTGGATAAAGAAAGCGGTTTGCTGAAACTGGACCGGGTTTTATATTCTTCTGTATACTATCCTGCCAACTACGGTTTTATTCCGCAATCTTACTGCGATGACCATGATCCGCTGGATATCCTGGTATTATCACAGATTGAATGTGTGCCTATGTGCATCATCGAAGCCAAAATCATTGGTGTAATGCAGATGATCGACGGCGGCGAAGCAGATGATAAAATCATCGCTGTGGCAGCAAACGATATGAGCGTAAACCATATTAACGATATTTCTGAACTGCCTCCTCACTTCATCGATGAAATGCGTCATTTCTTCGAAGAGTATAAAAAACTGGAAAAGAAAACCGTAGTGGTGGAAGAGTTCCAGAACAAAGCGAAAGCAGAACAAATTACTATGCAGAGCTTTGAGGACTATCGCAAGATCTTCAAGCAGAGCTAAAGACCTAAAGCAAAAAGCAAAAAGCTATTGCAGCGAATCATATACGCGACAATAGCTTTTTGCTTTTTGCTTTAGGCTTTATGCGTACTCCCGCTTAGAAGTATCGTTTTATTATCCGCAGCTGATGCGTTCTTACGCCGGTATCTGCGTTTATAATGCCCTGGTTATCGATCGGATCAATACGTACCTTGCCGGAAGCATGGATAATTTCGTGGTCATTGAGCAGGATACCCACATGCGTAATCCGTCCTTCTTCATTGTCAAAGAAGGCCAGATCGCCTGGCCGGGCTTCCTGCAGAAAACCGACGATGTCGCCCTGGGTGGCTTGCTGGTAAGCATCACGCCATAAGGAAATCCCGAAAAGTTTAAATACGTTTTGTGTAAACCCGGAGCAATCGACCCCGAAAACGCTGGACCCGCCCCATAAATATCCCGTGTTAAAAAAAACGGTTGCCATGCTTTTTAAGGCCGTCAGATCAATTAATGTGTGGTTAGTTAAGGGAAGTGGCTTATCTTCGAATTCTACGGTTATATTTCCCCATTGCGTGGATGTATCATTCCGGCTCTTTACAAGGCATCCAAAAGGTATCATCATTGGCTGCCCGTTCATGGTAACCCGGTTAACCCAACCTGGCAGGTACCAGGCTGCTGATTCCAGGAACAGTGTTTCATCAATCGGTTCAAGATGGGCGGCAGTGGCCCAGCCGGTGTACCCGTCGTACTGGTTCTTTATTTGTACCCAGCCGCCGGGAGCTGTTGTTGTAATTTCAACGGCTGCACCCCATAACAACTGGGAAATCATTTCACTTTTATGTGAAGCCGTTTCCCTTAATGGCGCAACTGGCACAATGACAATGGCGTATGGCATATTAATTGTATAAATCCGTTTTATTATTCAAAAATATTATGCGCTGAATGAACTTTTTCCGCTTTTGTACGTAAATATAAAGTAATAAGTTTATGCAACAACAGTTAACCAATTTATCGGACAAAGAGCTGATATCCCGCGCCAGGAAACAAAATGACCGGGAGGCTGAAGGCGTATTGATGGACAGGTACAGTCATCTGCTGGTAGCTGTTACCATTCCCCATTTAAAGAATAATGCCAACCTGGACCCCAATATTGTTTTTCCTTCCCTGCTGCAAAGATTAAGTGCCAGTCTTAAAACGCAGACCATCTACAAGGTAAATGAATGGATCTCACATATACAGAAAGGCTACCTGGGTAAACCGGAAAAAAACACGCCTTTTTATCCATCACGCGATGGAAGGGATCTGTTGCATATTGAAAATACGGTAGACAAAGCCGCGACCAACATCATTGACCGGCAGGATCTGATCGTAAGATTGGAACAGGCATTACAGCGGCTCAACACCGAAGATAATCACCTCATCACGCAATTTTACCTTGAGAATAAATCCTTTGCCGACCTTTCAGCCAGTACCGGCTTAACACGGGAAAGACTGAGATCACAGCTGAAAGCCGCCAAAGGGAAACTTGCCAAGCTTTTTATGAACCAGGGATATGTTAAGTAGCAAACCGAATAACGATCGAGTACTGAAGATTTTTTCCGCTATCCGTTGCCTCAACCGAGACCAGCTGCCACGCTATCTCGACGGGCGGCTGACGGATGTAGAAAAACATCTGGTAGAGCAGCATCTCACAGATTGTGATCTGTGTTATGATGCCCTGCAGGCTTTGGAGAAAGAAGAAAACACCGAGAATTACCAGGATCTTACCAATAAGCTCCAGCGCTATGTGCATAACAGCATACAGCCCGTTTCGCATGTACAGAAGGTAGCCCAATACACCCGCAAGGAAAAGAATAAGGAACATATGCTGACTTACTTCTGGGTAATCGCCTTTATCGGGTTAGGTATTGGCGGCATCTATGTGCTGCGTGGCCATATGCGGAACCAGCCTCCCGTGAGAGTGATGGCTGCCGGTTTACCAACAAAGGATTCCGCCCGTTCCGAAGCTGTTGTAACTGCTCCGGTAGTTATACCGGACGATCATCACCCGGCGCCGGCAGCGTTACCTGCAAGTCATAAGGAGGCGCCTGCCACCACGAAACCGATTGCTGCCACTACTTCCACTCCGGATTCTGTGGCCATTAAAAAAGCTGCCGCGCTGAAAGCGTTACAGAGAAAGGCTGCAGCCGACAGTATCAGGAAACATACATTGCTGCAAAAACAACAGGATTCGCTGAAAAAAGTGGCGGCCGATAAAGCCAGGGAAAAAGAGGAAGAGAAAAAACCGGATCCAAAACCGGAAACCAAAGCGGCCCCAAAAGAAGATAAGCCCGCCCCTCCCCCGGATACACCCAGGAAAGAATCACCGTCTACTGCCGTGAACAGCGACGAATACCTGTACAAAGCCGCTATGGTATACCAACAACAAGGTAACCTCAGTGAAGCGATAGACCGGTACAAAAGAATTGAGTCGGTGAGTTCCGGTAAATATGTGGAAATGGCGCGTTACCAGCTGGCGATCTGCTATCGCAGCAAAGGCCAGATGGGCAAGGCCCGGCGCATGTTCAAAGAAGTGGTTCGTATGGACGGCTCCATGAAAAATGCCGCCCAGCAAGCTTTAGACAGTATGTAAGTTATTATATCAAAAAAATTATGGATTTTTGTGAATGCTGCATCTAGTATGCAGCATTCCATTTTTAGCCTGTGAATAATCCAGATATACAACAACTAACTGACCAGGAATTATTGCAACGGTTCAAAGCTGATAATAACAGTGATTGGATAGGTGTGCTCTTTGACCGATATGCCTTGCTGTTGCTCGGTATGTGCATGAAATACCTGAAAAATGAAGAGGATGCACGCGACGCCGTGCAGCAAATCTTTCTCAAGATGTTATCCGACATCAATAAACATGAGATACAGTATTTCCGGGCATGGATATACCAGGTCACCAAAAACTACTGCCTCATGCAGTTACGGCAAAAACATATGAAGTACAAGGAAGAAATTTCCGACAAACATATGGGCGCCATTGCAGCAGAGGAAGAAGATAAACGGGTATACCAGGAAAAGGATATCTTGCTGGAAAATATGGGGCAGGCAATGGAGCTGTTAAGTCCTGAGCAGAAAGTTTGTGTGCAGCTGTTTTACCTGCAAAAGAAATCATACCAGGAAATTGCTGATCAAACCAGGCATAGCCTCCTCCAGGTGAAAAGCTATATCCAGAATGGTAAAAGAAACCTGAAACTTTTACTGGAAAAACAACAACGCGCAAACAAGAGTTAATTTGCATCAATAGTGATATGAACGAGCATTTCAACGATATCTTTGTAACTACTGGCTGTCCTTCGCAACAGCAGCTGCTGGACTATGTGCAGGGAAAGCTGACTGCTGAAGAACAACATGAGGTAGAAATGCACCTGGCCGATTGTGAGCTCTGCAGTGATGCACTGGAAGGACTGGCTGCTATAAAAGATAAAGAAAAGATACCCGGATGGCTCATTGAGATGAAATGGGCTTTACTTAAAAAATTGCATAAACGTTATCGCACCAGGAGGAAATCGGAGTACAATATTTACCTGGTTGTGATTGTTCTCACCATCCTGTTCCTGTTACTCGGAATATTCTGGGCTTATCACTTTTCAGCTGTTAGGCATTAACTTCAGCAGTTAGCCATTAGCTGTTAGCTGTTAGCAAAATGCAGCGAACCAGCTGTTAGCTTTTAGCCATTAGCTTTTAGCAAAATGCCGCAAAGATCAGCAGTCGATCACCTTCGCTGCATTTTGCTAAAAGCTAATGGCTAAAAGCTAACAGCTGGTTCAGTATAATCTCCGGTCGCCTTTATCCTTCCAGTCGGTAAAAACATCCAGGGCTTCCTTGTCGGGCATCGCGATCAGCGGAATTTTTTTATGGATATGATCTTTCTCTATTTCCCGGTATATAAATGAGTCATCAAAATCAATAGCGGCGGCATCTTCCTTTGTGTTGGCGTAGTAAACCCGTTGCGGCCTGGCCCAGTAGATAGCTCCAAGGCACATCGGGCACGGCTCACAGGAAGTGTAAATTTCGCAGTCGTGTAACTGGAAAGTACCCAGCTTTTTGCAGGCCTGCCGTATCGCTACTACTTCGGCATGTGCAGTAGGATCCGTATCACTGAGCACCTGGTTCCACCCTTCTCCTATGATTTCCTCTCCTCTTACTACAATCGCACCAAAAGGCCCGCCATCTCCATTCTCCATGCCCCGGCGGGACAAAGCAATGGCATGCTGCATAAATCTTCTTTCTCTTTCTCCCGGCATACAGTTACTTTTTGATTCTTTCAAATTTAACAAAAGCAGCCGACAAAACCTGCAACGCGCTATGGCGTCAGCGGATATATTGTGTATAAAAAAGCCCCGCGAAGAATCGCGGGGCTTATCGTTAACTATGTATCGTCGTATTTAGAATTAATTGTTTCTGATTACTACCACGCCATCAAATACATCTATCAGCACTGGTTTGGACTTATCAATATCACCGGCCAGAATCTTCTTACTTAAGAGGTTTATGATTTCCTTCTGAATAAGACGTTTCAGCGGCCTTGCACCAAACTGCGGGTCGTAACCCTGAACGGAAAGATACTCAAGCGCATAATCTGAGAATTCCAATATTATGCCATTTTTCGCCACCATGTCCTTCAGTTGCTGTAACTGAATGTTAATTATTCCCTTAATTTCACTTCTCATCAACGGCTGGAACATAATCACTTCGTCGACCCTGTTCAGGAATTCCGGACGGATGGTTTGTTTCAGCAGGGACATCACTTCTTCTTTTGTTTTGTCTACGATTTTTTCCCTGTTGGATTCGTTAATGTTTTCAAAATTCTCTTGTATAATATGGCTGCCCATATTGCTGGTCATGATAATAATGGTGTTTTTGAAATTCACCACGCGGCCTTTGTTATCTGTTAAGCGGCCATCATCGAGTACCTGTAACAAGATATTAAAAGTATCCGGGTGCGCTTTTTCGATTTCATCCAGGAGTACCACAGAATATGGTTTACGGCGTACGGCTTCCGTCAGTTGTCCGCCTTCATCATAACCCACATATCCCGGAGGCGCTCCTACCAGGCGGCTCACCGAATGTTTTTCCTGGTATTCGCTCATGTCAATGCGGGTCATCATGTTTTCGTCGTCAAACAGGTACTCCGCCAATGCTTTGGCCAGCTCTGTTTTACCCACCCCGGTAGTACCGAGGAATATGAATGAACCGATAGGCCGGCGGGGATCCTGCAATCCTGCGCGACTGCGGCGGATGGCGTCAGACACGGCGATAATCGCTTCGTCCTGACCTATTACCCGTTGATGCAGTTCGTCTTCCAGGTGCAGTAATTTATCTTTCTCACTCTGCATCATTTTCGATACCGGGATACCGGTAGCTTTGGCTACATTTTCCGCGATATCTTCCGCATCTACTTCTTCTTTAAGAAGACGTTTATGATTAGCAGATATTTTGTTCAATTCGTCTGTTAAATCTGTTACCAGCTTCTCCTGTTCCTTTACCTTACCATAGCGGATTTCCGCTACGCGTCCAAAATCGCCGTTACGTTCTGCCTGTTCTGCTTCCAGTTTCAGGTTTTCGATAGCTGACTTGGCATTCTGGATCTGGTCTACCACTTCTTTTTCTGCCTGCCATTTTGCTTTGAAGGTGTTCCGTTCTTCGCTTAACCGGGCAATTTCTTCTCCGAGTTCACGCAGCTTATCTTCATCATTTTCCCGCTTAATCGCTTCTCTTTCAATTTCAAGCTGCCGTATTCTTCTTTCCAGTTCATCCAGCTCTTCGGGCATGGAATTCATTTCCAGCCTGAGTTTTGCGGCGCTTTCATCGATCAGGTCAATCGCCTTATCCGGTAAAAAACGATCGGTAATATAACGGTGCGATAATTCTACCGCGGCAATAATGGCTTCGTCTTTTATCAGTACATGGTGATGACTTTCATACTTCTCTTTCAATCCGCGCAGGATGGAAATAGCATCTTCTACGGAAGGTTCATCTACCAACACTTTCTGGAAACGGCGTTCCAGGGCTTTATCTTTCTCAAAATATTTCTGGTATTCATTCAGGGTGGTGGCACCAATGGCGCGGAGTTCACCTCTTGCCAACGCCGGTTTCAGGATATTGGCCGCATCCATAGCGCCTTCCATGGCGCCGGCACCTATCAGGGTGTGGATTTCGTCAATAAACAGGATTATTTCTCCATTGCTTTCAGCCACTTCTTTTACCACGCCTTTCAATCTTTCTTCAAATTCGCCGCGATATTTTGCGCCGGCCATCAACGCACCCATATCGAGTGCATAAATGATTTTTGATTTCAGATTTTCCGGTACATCGCCATTAATGATACGATGGCCGAGCCCTTCCACGATGGCTGTTTTACCAACTCCGGGTTCTCCTACGAGGATGGGGTTGTTCTTGGATCTGCGGGAAAGGATATGCAGGGTTCTGCGGATCTCTTCATCACGGCCAATAACAGGATCGAGCTTGCCTTCGCGGGCCATTTCGTTGAGATTCTTTGCATATTTCTGCAGGGTGTTATATTGGTTGCCGCCGGTTTGTGAGTTGACGGTTTCGCCTTTACGGAGTTCTTTAATGGCTGCTTTCAGTCCTTTTTCGGTAAGACCGGCATCCTTCAACAGTTTAGCCGTATCATCGCTGCCGCCGAGCACACCCAGCAGCAGGTGTTCCACGCTTACAAATTCATCTTTGAACTCTTTGATGGCCGCGCCCGCCCGTAAAATGGCGTTGTTGGCTTCACGGCTAAGTGACTGACCACCTTCTCCTCCCACCATACGGGGGTATTTATTTATCTGTTCATTGAGCTTACTGGTTACGAAAGAAATGTTAACATCATTTTTCTTCAGTAAGTAATCAATCGGACTATCTTCATCATTTAACAAGGCCTTTAAGATATGCCCTGTTTCAATAAACTGGTTTTGATTGTTAAACGCCAGTTGCTGCGCCTGTTGCAGTATTTCCTGCGATTTTATAGTGAAATTATTCAGATTCATATTTTCCTTTTTTTGCTCCTTTTTTTGATGTTCTCAAACGTCTTCTGGTAACAACAAACGCTGATCCAATGTTCTTTAATCGGAAATTATGACATATAATACAAACTTTTACTGCATTTTTAGCAGAAAACTAGCTGGGTAACTGCTATTTTTTCATATCGCCGCGGTTGTTTTACCAGATAAACTGATTCCGGTGATGAACCGGTACGATACCGCCTACACTAAATGGGGTTATTGACAGCCAATCGCTTTCTGCCATCCTAAACCGGCAGCCGAAACACCTCAAAATGTTTACATCTCTCTAAAAATCAATGTTTTATCCCTTTACACTTATATTCAAATGGATATCCGCCAGTATTTATGAAGTGATTCAAACAACCCGGGGCACTCTGTTGTTATACAAGTTCCTGCAGACCGTAACTGTGCATTCCTGCTAACAGCCGGATGATGAGTATCATAACTGATCAATTCATTCTTCATCTTTTAAACCCTACAATTATGTCTTTCGACTTACTGGAAAGCGCTAAAAGTATTTTCAACAACAACGTAGTTAGTCAGGCTTCCTCACAACTCGGCGAGAGTGAAGGCGGCATTCAGAAAGCATTAAGTGGTATAGTACCGGTAATACTGGGTGGTTTGCTCAGCAAAGCCGGATCATCCGGAAATGCGGGTGGTTTACTCGATATGGTGAAAGGTGTGGCGGGCGATGCGAATCCGTCTGCTGTCAGCGGCGCCATCCAGGGAGGAGCCGGAGGTTTGCTCAGCAAAGGAGCCGACCTGTTGCGCAGTTTATTTGGCGATAAGGTAGATTCCATTATTGGTATGTTGTCTTCCTTTGCCGGCATTAAAGAATCCTCTGCCAGCACATTACTGCAAACAGCAGCACCAGCAACTCTTGGTACAGTAGGGCAATATGCGGCGCAAAACAATCTTTCACCCAACTCATTTCTCTCCCTGCTGGACTCTCAAAAAGATAAAATTCTGGGGGCTATCCCGGGCGGTTTAAATATTGCCGGCATCCTGGGGCTGTCGAGTCTCAGCGATCTGGGTAAAAAAATAGGCATTACCGGCGACACTGCTACCACTACTGCCGGAGCGGTAAACATTAAACCAGCCGGCGGCAGCAGTAACCGCTGGGTATGGTCGTTGTTATTGATATTGGTGGCCATTATATTACTTTGGTACCTGATGCGCGGTTGCGGCGGCAATAAGCCCGGCGGCACACCGGTAACCGATAGCGTCACCACCAGTCAGCTGGCTGATTCTGCTTCTATGAGTGTTACAGAAGGCGGGCCTGTAGTATCACGTGAAAGCATAAAAGTGACCCTCCCCGATGGCGCTGTACTCGATGCCTTCAAAGGAGGTATAGAAGATCAATTGGTAACTTTCCTGAAAGACGACAGCCGCAAACCGGGTAAAGATGTATGGTTTGATTTTGATAACCTGAATTTCAAAACCGGCAGCGCCGAACTTACTGAAGAAAGTATGAAACAAGTGGGTAATATCGCCGCCATCATGAAAGCATTCCCCAAAGCCAAAATAAAAATAGGTGGTTATACTGATCGCACCGGCGACAGCACTGTGAACCTGCGTTTATCAAAAGAACGCGCGGAGTCGGTAGTAACAGCACTGAAGAAAAGTAATACCAATCCCGCGCAGCTGCTCGGCGCAGAAGGATACGGCTCACAATTCGCTAAGGCAGCGGCAACAGCACCGGATGAAGAAAAGAAAAAAGACAGGCATATTTCGATTAGTGTGAGAGAAAAATAGGACTGTGATTCGTGTGATTCAAATGATGATCCTGATGTGCGAAGATGAAAGCGGATCAGGATGTTATTCGAAGATATTAATAGCCCGCAGTCAAGGCTGCGGGTTATACTTTTTTTAGACGCGGAGTTGATTGGTCAGGATATAAATGTTTCGATCAGGTGAATTGCCTTTTCAATTCCCCCGTAGGTAGCCAGTTTGGCACCATACTTTGCAGCGTTTTCTTTATACCGGCTGTTGCTGAGAAGGATCTTTGTTTTTTGAAGGATCTCTTCAGGATCAAAGTATTTGGCTTTTACCCCGTTCTGCTGAGGTAAAATATACTCGCCCGCCTCCAGTTGTTTGATCCGCCGGGCATTGCTTTCACGCTCTGAAAACGTAGGCAAAATGAGGGACGGCGTTCCTGAAACCAGGCCGGTTTGACAGGAGCCATAGCCTCCGTGGTGGATCATCAGGTCGCAACGTGCAGCCATTGCCAATCCCGGCACAAATGGAACACATTGAAAATTTTCCGGAAGATCGGCCAGCGGGCCTGATAAATGCTGATGCCCCAGCGACAATACCACATGAAATGGCTGATTGGCCAATGCTTTATAACAGGCTATCAACATTGACGCTGAATCGAAAATTTTACTTTTGCCTCCATAGGAAGGATTGCCTCCATAAATCCAGATTAACGGCTTATCGGTTGGTAATTCTTTAAACCATTGAGGAATTTCCACATCCGGGTTTTGCCAGAGGATTGAGCCAACATAATGAAAATTGTGGTCACCTGCCAACGGATCCGTTTCAGGCATGCCCGTCACTAATGTAAGGTTACCCACATTCAATTCTTCTGTCCTTTTTAAGGGTGCAATGCCGTAAGAATGCAGTACTTTATTTATTGCTGGCGTAATAGTTGGTATACCAGCCGGCCGCTGCTTCCACCAAACAAACCCGCTCCCACCGGGCAAGGCATCTCCCTGATTTACCGTTATAAGCGGGATCCCGGCAATCCTGCCGGCGATAGCAGCAAATGGATTCCAGAAATCCACGATCACATCCGGACGGGATTGCTCAATAACTTCCAGGTAGGCCCTGCATTGGGCTTTGACAAAATTGGCATTCAACAAACCTGTCATCGCAAAAGCATGATCCATATTCCAGGTTTCCGCGTTCGCAGCAGCGTATTTAACAGGGATTGATCTTACCAGCTCAAAAAGAAATGCGGCAAGGCTCTTATAGTTCTCTTTAAATTCCTGTGTGCCTGCCTTCCGGACCAATTTCCGGAAGGACAATCCGGAAAATGCAAACTCATACAATGGATGTATCGGAGGTACATTTGTAAACCCGGCTTCTGCGATTACAACTCCCGGAACTTTAGCAGGATGTGAAAACAGCACGGTATGTCCCTTGTTAGCGAGTTCTTTGGCGATGGGCAAAGACCGGGTGAGTAAACCCAGGTCGTTCGTAGGCAACACTGTAAATAAGAAGCGCTTGGGGGACGGCATTTTTCTAATTTACCTAAACTTACAGAAATCTGTCAAAACAGCTGCTTAAAAACGGATGAAAGGCTTGCATAAAAAAACCGCCTCATTGCTAATGAGACGGTTCTTCGTTTTTTATCTTCTCACGCCAGGATCGTCGCCTGCGTCAGCATCTTACTTTACCAGTACCAGCCTATTCCTATCTGACCGGTAAATAGTTGCATAAAACTTCATCAGCTCAGGAAAATCGGCCGCCGGGAAAACGCCTGATTTATGTTCTATTCTTCGTACATAGTTCAGCGTATTTCCTTTTAACGTTACACTGCTGCTATAGGTCCCAAATTTCCCGGACACGGTAACCGGCGCCGGCAGCGATTCCAGCTGGTAGCCATCAGGCAGGGTAATGTTAACGGTATCGATATCGCGATAGGGGAAATCAAACTTGATCTCCGATTTGCGGGTATCTTCTGCGTCGAGTTTTCTGCCACTGCGGGAAAGAATATCCGGCACCAGGAACATTCGTTTACCCGTTACCGTAGCATAGTTATGTCCTTTGATCTGTATCTTCTCCTCAATAGCCGGAATAGCGGTACCCAGCTCTTTATAATGATAACCGGTGATATCATAACTGGAAAGATCGAGTCCTTTCCTGAGTTGTTCCAGTTGTTTTTCTTCGCTTAACACATGGATCATACTATGCAGTTCATCCTGCTGCAAGCCGCTGTGTATTGTAGTGGCGCTGATATCGATATTACCCGCTGAGTCAACCGTGGCTGTAATATTACGGCGTTGTTCATTACAGTCCATGCTATAGAACGGCGTGCGTATCAGCTTACTGTCTTTTTCATCTATCAGTAATACCGGTCTGTTGTCCGTAAATGCGCCGAGATAACCGGCGGGCATTGTGTTACTGGTGCATTCCAACCAGGTGGTATCTTTGGTATCCGGTACACAGAGGATCACGTGATTAAACTGGAAAGAAGGAAAATCTTCCCGGATGGTATGCGCAGCGGGACCTGCTTTTACCAGTACGCAATTGGATTTGATGCCAGCTTCTTTTAACAGTGCCATCATATAGTTCGATAATGCCTTACAATCGCCATACCCTTTTGCGCCTACAAAAGCGGCGTCGAAGCTCTGCCAGCCGCCAATTCCCAGTTGTATGCTGATATAGCGGTAGTTTTGCTGCATGAATTTATAGAGCGCGTTTATTTTTTCCGCGCGGCTGCCAACAGCATCTGTCAACTGATGCACCTTTGTTTTTACATTGTCGGGCAATGCATCGCGGCCTTCATTCAGCTTGTAAATGAAAGTGCCGAAATCCTTCCAGGTGCTCATATTGCCTTTGTATTTCTCCAGTTCAAAATCGGTGGAGCCCAGAAACACGCTGGGAGTACGCCGGTAAAATTCAACCGGGTAAGCTTCGGTCTTCAGCGCCGGCAGCTGTTTCACCTCCCAGGTATATGTTTTGGTATTTTTGTCGGCGGTACTTACCGGCTCGCCGGCATACAGGTAGCTGTGATAGCGCAGTGCGTAATCTGCCGGTACGGTTACCATCAGCTTACTTTGTTCTACTGTGCAGTCAATATCGTCCTGTGGTTGCCAGTATGGTAAGAAGGCGGTGTTGTTATAGCGCAGCTCCACGGTATATTCTACCGTATAGGGGTATACGTTATGAAAGAACTGGTGCCGTTTCATGCGCGCATCAGTCATGAGGCTGGCGTCGTCTACTGCGCTGATATCCCTGATATCGCTTTGTTTCAGGCGTTTGACCAGGTTTCCTTCGGCATCATATAAGGCTCCGCTGATGGAGCGGATATCTCTCAGTTTGTCGTAGTACTCGTATAGTTGCACATCCTCCGCTCCTGCTTCATCCAGCACGGTGGTAACATAATGATAAGTGATACGGGTGTCTGTAAGATCGTTCACTTTAATGATGGTTTCATCCAGTCGCTTTACGAGATGTGCATTCTCTTTCAATGCCGCAGGTATATTCTTAGCCGGATAAGCGGGATCTCCTGCCAGCGCAGACTGTATCGCTATGGTGAGTAAGATTCCTGCGGCTATCGATAAGTGCTTTCGCATGCTTTACTTTTTTCTTTTTAAAACAATTTGCTCCGCCTCCTTCTTTACCACCAGGTCAAAAAACTCACGCAGTGTGCTATAGTCATCCGAAGTAAAATTGGCTTTATTCAGTTTCACGCGGCAACGCAGCTGGATATGTCCATCCTGTTGCTGAATAAGATACTGGAAAAGTCCTTCATCTTCGTTCAGGTTTGCCATGGCCGGTTTCGGCAATTCATCTACTACATATCCTTCGGGAACATCCATGTTAAAAGAATACACTTCATCGAATACGCTGTTCATTTCCACGGGGAACTTGCGTTCCATAGATTTGAAAGGATTATTTTTGGTGGCTTCTCCCAATAAGGGGTTAAGATAAAGCACATCTTCATTTCCCAGCTGCATCTTAAAATCGTATTTTACCATCACGGGTGTTTCGAGTGATTTCAGGTCCTGAATCTCTTTGTTTTCGAGTTCAATTTCACCGGTGTAGCTTTTACCAACCTCTTTAAAAAACTCCTCTATGCTTTTCTCTTTTACTTTTGTGCGGATATCGTAGGATTCAAAGTAGGTGGGCCTTTGCATAAAGGTGCCGGTGATCAGGCCATTCTCCAGTTTGCCCAGCATAACGCTGGTAAATTTCTGTTCTTTCAGGGAATCAGCTCCTAAAAAAACGGGGGTTGCAAATTCATCGACGGTGCGGGCGGCGCCGTTGTAACATGCAGCAGGCAGCTTTCCGAATCCCAGCAAGGGTTCTGAGGCGTCGAGTGTAAGGTATTGATCTCCCAGTGTTACTCCTGCCACCACATAGTTGAAGCGGGTGTATAAAGGATAAAACTGGTATACATAGCCGTTAGCGCGGGTGCTGAGCAAAACCGGGGCTGCCTGCAATCCTGCTTTTTTCAGCATGGCCACCAACAGGATATTTAATTCAGCGACGCTGCCGCTTTTTGTGCTGATGATTGATTTCAATGACTTCTTCATCCACAGGGCACGGTGATCTGTACAGGTGAAATTATCGCGTACCCAGGCGTATATTTTCCCCGCTTTTTCCTGGTCTGTTTTGGTATCTTTTACCAGGTCTTCCACGGTATTGGAGAGGAAGCCATTATTTTTATCCAGGGCGCCGGCCATTTCAGGATCTTTCATCATATCCTTCATCAGGTCTTCCCAGGTGCTTTGCACTGGTTTCCGCGGCTGATCGGGCCAGTTATAAGCAGATAACTGGAATTCTATCCGGCTGATATAATTGTCGGTGGTGGTGATAAAGTTTTCCTCCCGCATAGCAGGTATCTCTTTCATCCCCCATTTGTAGGTAGTAACATTCGGCGTAACGGTGATCGTTCTGGAACTGCCCGCCCCTCCTGCTGATTCTGAGCGGAAAGAAAAGGTGGTGCGACTGGATTCCCTTGTTTTCAGGACAAACGGCTCATATCCCTGCGGGATCAGCATATAGTCGAAATACTCCGGGATAGACACGCTGTATTCGCTCCATAACCTTGGGTATTCTCCCTGGAAATCCCAGGAACGCAGATGATGGTAGTAAGGTGAAGTAATGGTATAAGTATATTCGATAATGGTGCCTTCTTTTACAGCCGGCAGGGTAAATTTCTTTACCAGCAGTGATTTATCCTGTTTATCGCTGAATACACTTTTGCTATCCATTTTTGTTTCCACAATTTCGCCGTTCTCCAGGTTATAGGCGGAGGCCTTCACATGCTCGATTTTCTCTTCGCTGTAATCGCCCTTGTACAGGGGCACTTCAACGGTGGCTACATCGTACCCGTTTTTATCATTGATCCTGATACGGCGGTGCACTTTGTGTACGAGCCGCAGGTCTTTTCCATCGGACTGAAAGGTGGAAGTTCCTATTTCAGAGAGGATGATGGCGTGGGCGCCGGTATCTTTCTCAAAGGCTTTCCCGGTAAATTCTTCCTTGGTAATTTTTCCAAATTTCATTTTGGGCCCTTCCTGTGCTACGGCGTAAAGGGAAAACAAACTGCTCACCAAACAGGTTAGCAAAACAAAGGTATAGCGCATACAGTTTAATTGCATAGGGGATAATATGCGGAGCTAAGGTATAAAAATTCATGTAATTTCGCGGAGATGACCCATACTTTATTCATAAAAGAGCTGGCCAGGGAGCTGGGATTTGATCATTGCGGCATTGCGAAAGCGGTTCAGCTGGATGATGATGCGCGGCGACTGGAAACGTGGCTGAACAAGGGTATGCATGGCAACATGCAATATATGGAAAATCATTTCGATAAAAGAATAGATCCCCGGAAGCTGGTAGATGGCGCCCGGTCGGTGATTACGTTGTTGTTTAACTACTTCCCTTCTGCGCAGCAGCGGGAAGATGCACCCCGTATTTCGAAATATGCCTATGGCCATGATTATCATGAAGTGATCCGGGCGAAATTAAAAACCATGCTGCTAAGGATGCAGGAGCGTATAGGACCGGTACAGGGACGGGGATTCGTGGATTCCGCACCCGTGCTGGAAAGGGCCTGGGCCCGGCGCAGCGGACTTGGATGGATTGGCAAAAACGGGAACCTGATCCACAAACAGGCCGGTTCATTCTTCTTTATCGCCACCCTTATCACCGATATTGAGCTGGAGTATGACGGGCCGGTGGCCGACTATTGCGGCTCCTGTACCCGTTGCCTGGATGCCTGTCCTACCGAAGCACTGGTAGCGCCCGGTGTGGTAGACGGGAGCAAATGTATTTCCTATTTTACGATAGAGCTGAAAGAGCAATTGATCCCGGAAAAAATGAAGGGACAGTTTGATAACTGGATGTTTGGCTGTGATACCTGCCAGGATGTTTGTCCCTGGAATCGCTTCTCCAAAGCGCACCAGGAAGCTGAGTTTTCCCCTATTCCCGCTATTCTCAATTTCACTACCCGCGACTGGGAAGAGTTGACAGAAGAGGCTTTCAAAAACATCTTCCGGCACTCCCCCCTGAAGAGAAGTAAGTTCGCCGGGATCAGAAGGAACCTGGATTTTATCGGCGGTTAGCTTTTCCCACCAGCCATTTGGTCAGATCCGCAGCGGCCTGGTAGTTCTGGTAAGATGCCGGCAGGCGCTTTCCATCTACATATTCGTTATAGAACCAGGGGTCTCCCACGGCAAACACGGTTCCTTTACCTATATGAGACACCGCCATGATTACCACCTCCCCGTCTTTGTAAACGGCCGTTGCCGGGGCGCTGAGGGTAATACTTGACAGCTCCTTGATATATACCTTTTGCACATGCGGAAAAACCGGGTGACCTGCAGGAATATTAAAAGCGCCCTGTTCCCAATTGCGGCCCTGTACCCGGTTGCGGCTGTCGCCATTAAAGTGGATCCCGAATTTTTCGCTGAGTTTATTAAAGTGGTCAAGGTCGGCGTTGGCAGAATCGTTTTCCAGCAATACCAATACCCCACCGGCTTTGACCCAGTTGTAGATAGTGGCGGCATCCTGTTCATTCATGTAATTAGGATGGGGTGATTCCTTTTCCGTATCCGGATCGATGATCATGTAGATATCCGTTTTCTCCAGGTTTTTGGCAGTAGGCCGCACTGTCAGGCTATCCCTTTTCACACCGAGGGAGTCAAAAATGCCTCCCCAGACTGATACTCCGCCGTTATCCGTTTCGTTCCAGATATAGTGCCAGCGGATAGGCTGACCGTCTTTTCCAGCTTTAAACTCGTTATTGTAGTAGTAATCGAGGGTTACGGTTAATCCTTTTCCCGGCTGCTGCTGGGCCAGGGCGGCTATTACGGTTCCACATAACAGCATCATAATTATTGAAATACGCTTCATGGATTTTCAGATTGGCAAAAAAGTACTCAATAATATTTAAAGATTATAGCCGGCGCACACCAAAATTGTCTTGTGCCAGGAAAAATGTGGTCCATAACGGGTTTTCATTTTTTTTAAAATATTGTTTGCTAATTTCTTGACAATCGTTTTAGCTTCACCTACTTTTGTATAGTAGTCGCCGGCTACCCCAATAAAATCGCAGACATCACTTATTATATACCGGTTATACCGGACTATTAACTGATTAACTTTTTATGGACCTGAGTGCCATAACGTGGAATTTTAGCAATAAAGGTCGAATTCTTTCGACCTTTCTTTGTTTATAAACGTTTTGTACTATATTATTGCGCCGTTATAATTGTCAGGTTAACAATTTTTCAACCAAGGAATGTGTACATGAGGAAGCGGGTTTTTATATTCATTTTTTCACTACTGTTTTCAATGCAACTGGAGGGGCAAACCCTCGCCTATCAATTCAACCGGATTGATATTAACCAGGGCTTGTCCAACAACCAGGTGAACTGCATTTTCAGGGATAGCACGGGTTTTATGTGGATAGGCACCGTTTCTGGCCTGAACCGGTTTGATGGCTATCACTTTACGGTATACCGGCATGATCTGCGCGACAGCACTTCCGTTGCAGACAACAGCATTGGCAAAATCATGGCGGGCCCGGGACAGGAGCTCTGGATACAAACACGCAGGGGTATCAATATATATAACCCTTTAACCACCCGTTTTAACCGCCGCCCTGAAAAGATCCTGCAGCAGTGGGGCATCCCGGGCGGTACCATCACGGACATTGTGAGGGATAACGCCGGTCAATACTGGTTCCTGCATCCAACGGCCGGTATTTTCATCACCGGTGGCAGTAATAAAGCCGTTGCGCTTGTTCATAGCGCCGATAGCAGCAGCATAGCTACCAACGGTGTGGCCGCGCTTACGATCAGCAAAGCAAGTGATTACTGGCTATTGCACAGCAACGGTATCCTCGAAAAAATGGATGCCCGCAGTCACCGGGTGATATACCGCAACCACGGCCTCGTGACAGCCGACCATCCGGCCAGGGCATGGACCATGGTGGCCGATAACGATGGCGACCTGTGGATATTCAACGATAATGAAGACAACGGGGTTTACTATTTTGACGCCGCCAAACGAAGCTTCCGGCATATCGACCAGTCCACACCCGGATTGACATTAAACAACAATATTGTACGTGGCATTGTACCTGACAACAATGGACTCATCTGGATTGGTACCGACCACGGCGGGGTCAATATCATTGACAAGAAAAAACAAACCATCCGTTACGTAGAAAACATCAATGAAGATAACCGGAGCCTGAGCCAGAACAGCATCACTACCATGTATAAAGACAATACCGGCATCATATGGATCGGTACTTTTAAAAAAGGGCTGAACTATTATCATGAAAACATGGTAAAATTTCCGCTCTACCAATACCAGGCGTATAGCCGTAACAGTTTACCCTATAATGATGTGAACCGCTTTGTGGAAGACGGCAGCGGCAATTTATGGATTGGTACCAATGGCGGAGGCTTAATCTATTTTGACCGCGGGCGGAATACCTTTACCCAATACCGCCATGAGGCTGATAATCCAAACAGTATATCCGGTAACGTTATAGTGAGTCTTTGTATCGATCATAACCGGCAACTTTGGGTGGGCACCTATTTCGGTGGATTGGACCGGTTCGATGGCAGCAGGTTTATTCATTATAAAAATGATCCCCAAGACAGCAGCAGTCTTAGTGACAACAGCATTTGGGAAGTGCTGGAAGACAGTAAACATCAGCTGTGGGTAGGTACATTGGGCGGCGGATTGAATGTGATGGACCCGGTAACACACCGGTTCCGGCGTTTTCCGCAGGTGCCTTCCAAGTATATATCAGCGTTGCTGGAAGACAAGGCCGGGAACCTCTGGATTGGCACCTCCGAAGGACTGGACGTGCGCAACGGGCAAACCGGCGCTTTCAAACATTACAGCAATGTTCCTTCCGTTAGTGGAAGCCTGAGCCATAACAACGTGGTATGTATATTCCAGGATAGCCGACAGCGTATCTGGGTAGGTACCCGTGAAGGACTGGATCTCTTTAATGCGAAAGACAACAGCTTCCGGACCTTGCGGCAGGAAGACGGGTTGCCGGATAATTCCATCCTGAATATCCTCGAAGCCAATGATCATAGTTTATGGATGAGCACCCCCAATGGGTTATCCAATATGACTACTAACGGTGATGCTTATACTTTTAAAAACTATGATGAATCAGATGGATTACAGGGAAAAGAGTTTAATGAAAATGCCGCGCTGAAAACCAGCCGGGGCGAATTGATCTTTGGCGGTGGTAACGGGTTCAATCTTTTTTATCCGAATGCTATTGCCCTTAATACCAATGTACCGCAGGTGGTATTAACTGATCTGCAGATATTCAACAAAAGTATTTTACCGGGAGAAAAGATCAACGGCAGGATCCTGCTGACCGCTGCTATTCCGGCTACACGCAGTATCACGCTGCAACCGGGCGAAAATGTTTTTTCACTGGAATTTGCGTCCCTGAATTATTTCCACCCGGAGAAAAACCGGTATGCCTATATGCTGGAGGGTTTTAACAAGGAGTGGTTGTATACAGACGGATTACAACGCAGGGCTACCTATACCAATCTTGATCCGGGAGAGTATACTTTCCGGGTAAAGGCATCCAATAATGACGGTGTGTGGAATGATGCGGGGCTTACTTTACAAATCCGGGTGCTGCCGCCGTTCTGGAAAACCTGGCCTGCCTTTCTGTGCTATGCCCTGCTGATATTCGGCGCATTATTGCTGGCACGGAGGATTATACAGGAAAGGGAAAGACTCCGGTTCAGGATGGAGCAGCAAACCCGGGAAGCGGCCCGCATGCATGAGCTGGACAGTCTCAAAATACGCTTCTTCACCAATGTAAGTCATGAATTCAGAACACCACTGAGTCTTATTATTGCGCCCCTGGAAAAAATTGTCCGCCAAACTACAGATACAGGTTTAAAGGGGCAGCTGGAGCTGATGCAGCGAAACGCGCGGCGTTTGCTCAACCTGGTCAATCAATTGCTCGATTTCCGCAAAATGGAGGTGCAGGAAATAAAATTACATGCAACGGAAGGCGACATCATTGGTTTTACAAAAGAGCTGACAGGATCTTTCTCCGACCTGTCCGACAAAAAACATATACAGCTTACGTTTCAAAGCAATGTACAGGCGTTGAATATGTTGTATGATGCCGATAAAATAGAAAAGATCCTCTTCAACCTGCTTTCCAACGCTTTCAAATTTACGCCGGAAGAAGGTAGTATAGCCGTTAACGTTAGCTACGACAGCAATGCTGCACAATTGGAAATAGCCGTTAAGGATAATGGTATTGGTATTCCGCTGGAAAAGCAGGATTATATATTTGAGCGTTTCTTCCAGCATGAAGTGCCCTCTTCCATGGTGAACCAGGGCAGTGGCATAGGGTTATCGATCACAAAGGAGTTTGTAAAAATGCATGGAGGCAGCATCACGGTCGACAGTGCGCCCGAAATGGGCAGTTGCTTCACGGTACTGTTGCCGGTAAAAACTACCTCGGCAGCGGTTCCCGGAAAAATGCAGGCCACTATCCGGGCTGCTACGGTTCCTGTTCTCCCCGCTCCTGTTACCGCTAACAGTAAAAAGCCGGTGGTATTACTGGTAGAAGATAACGAGGATTTCCGTTTCTACCTGAAAGACAACCTTGGTCAATATTTCCAGATCATAGAAGCAGAAAACGGGCAGGCCGCCTGGAAGCTGTTGCAGCATACCCTGCCCCAGCTGATCGTGAGTGATATATCGATGCCTGAAATGGATGGACTGGAGCTGTGTAAAAAAGTACGGTCCCAACAGCGAACCGCTCATCTGCCCATCGTACTATTAACGGCGAGGGCGGAGGAAGCGCAGCAGCTGGAAGCACTGGAAACGGGCGCCACCGACTATATTACCAAACCTTTTAACTTCGAGGTATTATTATCCCGCATTAAAAATATCATTTCCCAGCAATCCTCCCTGCGGAAAACATTCCAGCAGCATATAGAAGCCAATCCCAGCGAAGTGGCCATATCTTCTGCTGATGAGGAGTTTATCCGGCATGCGTTGGAGATAGTGGAAAAGCATATCTCCAATCCCGACTTTTCAGTAGAAGAGTTAAGCAGGGCGTTATTTATGAGCCGGGTATCGGTATATAAGAAGATACTGGCACTTACCGGCCGGTCGCCGATTGAATTTATCCGGGGCATCCGTTTGAAGCGTGCCGCCCAACTCCTCGAAAAGAGCCAGATGACTGTGGCCGAAGTTGCCTACGAAGTCGGATTTAATAATCCGAAATACTTTACCAAATACTTTAAGATGGAGTATGGTGTACTACCATCTGTATATGGAAAGAAGAAATAATGCCTACTTCAAAAGTACATCAGCGTCCAAAACAACATTTCTGCCCTATGAAATAACGAAATGCCACCCCTCCCTCCGGGTGGCAATGGATAATTTTGCCGGACTGATTATCCATCCTTATTATGTTCAAGCACAATTTCAAGAAAAGCAACCGGCTTTACCTGCTGATAGAAGTCTTCCTCTACTTTTTGATCACCGTATCACTGATAGGGTTACTCCTGCTATAACTACATTAAAACCAATCTATTATTTAAACTTCGCTTAACATTTTATGCACTAACCGGCATCATTTCATTACCAACCACGCCCTGGCGATTAACATAATCGCCCTATATCTAAAACATACCGGTACCCTGCGATTGGAGTGCTCCGTTTATTTTTGTTTTCACACGTTTTGAGCTAAACACGTTTTGAAAAAGCTACACCCGTAGTATAACAACCACGTTCAATCAAAGGATAAATCCATTCAGATATGCAGATAAAGCGGGCGATACCGATCGTACTAATGACGCTTCTCACTTCCTGGTGTTATGCCGGTGAGGTAGAGAAACTGGCAGATGGCCTGGTAATACATTTAAAACGACCCGCACCTAATGGCGCCAAACAGGTGAAATTACAGGTGGTTTCCGATAAGGTGATCCATGTAACTGCTACGCCAGGCGACCAGTTCAGCGGCACTCCCAGCCTGATGGCCACCGATGTTGCCGGCAATACCATTAAATGGGATTCGGAAGAAAACAACGAAACCGTAGTGCTGAAAACCGCCAGTCTTACTGCCACTGTGACTCTCAACACCGGTGAAGTGGTTTTCCGTGATCATACCGGTCATATTATATTACAGGAACAGGCCGGCGGCGGTAAAAAATTTCTTCCTGTCAACATTGACAACAAGCCACTATACCGCATCCAGCAGGTGTTTGAATCGCCCGCCGGTGAAGCCTTCTATGGTTTGGGCCAACATCAGACGGGTTTAATGAACTATAAAGACCAGGACATTGACCTCACCCAGTATAATTCTGTGGCGGCAGTTCCCTTTGTCATCTCCAACCGTCATTATGGTATCCTCTGGGATAACTATTCTATTACCCGCTTCGGAGATGACCGTCCCTACGAGCAAATGTCGGCCTTACACTTAACTTCTGCCGACGGAAAAGCCGGTGGTTTCAGTGCAACTTATGGCGACCGCTATAACAATACCGTGTATGTAAAGGCTTTGGAAGACAAGATCGACTACGAGTTCCTCGACCGCTTAGGTAGTTTACCCAAAGCTTTTCCCATGGTAAAAGGGAAAGTTACCTGGGAAGGAACGGTAAACGCGGACGAAAACGGGGAGTATAAATTCTTCATGACTACTTCCGGGTATACCAAAGTGTGGATAGACGGACAGCTGAAACTGGACAGATGGCGGGAGAGCTGGAATCCGGGAGCTTCAGTGTTCCGGCATACCTTGAAAAAAGGACAGCCCACTACCGTTAAAGTAGAATGGATACCGGAAACTGCCCAGTCCTTTATTTCCCTCAAGTTCCTCCCTCCCGTATCCGCAGCAGCAGATAAAATGCGGCTCACTTCTGAAGCCGGTGAAAAAATTGATTACTACTTTATGTATGGTCAAAATATGGACGAGGTGATCAGCGGCTACCGGCAGGTAACCGGTAAAGCCACCTTGATACCCCGCTGGGCATTGGGATTCTGGCAAAGCAGGGAGCGTTATAAAACGCAGGACGAAATTGAAAACACGGTAGCCGAATTCCGCAAACGGAAAATTCCGCTGGACAATATAGTCCTGGACTGGAGCTACTGGAAACAGGATGAATGGGGTAGCCAGCAGTTTGATCCTGCACGTTTTCCTGATGCTGCGGGCCTGATCAAAAGACTACATGAAAAATACCATACCAATTTTATGATCTCCGTATGGCCCAAATTTTATGAGGGAATAGATAATTATAAATTATTTGACAGCAAAAACTGGTTATATAAACAAAACATCAAAAACAGGCAACGCGACTGGATTGGCAACGGGTACGTATCTACGTTTTATGACGCCTTTAATCCTGAAGCGCGAAAGCTGTTCTGGAGCCTGATCAACAAAAACCTGTTCAGCAAAGGGATCGACGCGTGGTGGCTGGATGCAACAGAACCGGATATTTTATCCAATGCGTCTATCGAAGAGCGGAAAACATTAATGAATCCCACAGCGCTGGGTTCTTCCACACAGTATTTCAATAGCTATGCGTTGGTTAATGCGCAGGGCATTTACGAAGGGCAACGTGCCGCCAAACCGGATCAACGGGTGTTCATTCTCACCCGCTCTGCCTATGCCGGCTTACAGCGGTATGCCGCTGCTACCTGGAGCGGAGATATTGCCGCCACATTCGAAGAGTTACGCAGGCAAATTCCTGCCGGTCTTAATTTCTCTATGTCAGGGTTGCCTTACTGGACAACGGATATCGGAGGCTTCTTCGTGGAAGATAAATACGATAAGCCTAACCCGCAGGGGCCTGCGCTGGAGGAATGGCGGGAGCTCAACACACGGTGGTTTCAATACGGCGCTTTCTGCCCGATGTTCCGTTCACACGGACAGTATCCTTACCGCGAAATGTTTAACATTGCGCCGGACAGCAGCGAAGCTTATCAATCCATGCTGTATTATGACCAATTGCGCTATCGCCTGCTGCCATATATCTACTCATTGGCCGGCAGTACTTACCATCACGACTATACGATTATGCGCGGGTTACCGATGGACTATGGCCAGGACACCGCGGTGCTGAATATCCGCGACCAGTATATGTTTGGTCCGTCGTTGCTGGTAAACCCGGTAACACAGTACCATGCACGCAGCAGGGAATTGTATTTACCGGCAGGTAATGGCTGGTACGATTTCTACACCGGCGCCTACCAGGCGGGCGGACAGCACATCACCGCAACAGCGCCTTTACAGCGGATGCCTTTATATGTGAAAGAAGGCGCTATTCTTCCGATAGGTCCGGCCTTACAATATACAAGCGAGCGCAGGGCTGATACCATACAGCTTTATGTGTACACCGGTAAGGATGGTGCATTTACATTGTATGAAGATGAAAATAATAACTATCAATATGAGAAAGGCGCTTACAGCAATATTCCCTTCCGGTGGAATGAAGCTGCACAAACGCTCAGTATCGGGGCCAGAACCGGCAGTTTCCCCGGCATGTTACAGCAGCGGTACTTCCGTGTAACATTTGTGGGCAAAAACACCGCTGCCGGTCCGGACATCCGCAACAAGACAGGTAAAATGATAACATATAATGGAATAGCAAAAACGGTCCGGGCCATCTGACCTGGACCACTATTATTTGAACAAACAGCTATCATTCATACTCCTTTGCCTTAATAAAAACACGTTAAACATGAAAATCAGGTACACAATAAGCCACCTTTTTCCCCGGCATGCCGTATTACGGACACTTGCCGTATGCAGTTTAGCTGCGGCAGCGCCACCCGCGCTTCATGCTGCTGCTAATAACGGGAAAGCATATACGCATACTGTAAAGCAAACCATTACCGGTAAGGTGCTGGACGCCAAAGATGGCAGTCCCCTTCCCGGTGTCAATATTGTGATAAAAGGTACCAACCGTGGCACCGTAACTACTGCGGAAGGATCCTTCAGCTTATCTGCCGACGCCGGTGAAATACTGGTGATTTCACTGGTTGGCTACAACAAGCAGGAAGTACCGGCTAAAGCGGGCACGCCCATGACTATACGCCTTGAATCAGCTTCCACCGGTTTGGAAGAGCTGGTAGTAGTTGGCTATGGCGTACAGAAGAAAAAAGTGGTGACCGGTGCCACCGTACATTTAAACAACGACGACCTGGTAAAAAACCACGCCATTAGTGTAGAGCAATCCTTGCAGGGACAGGCGCCGGGCGTGCAGGTAACTTCCAATTCCGGTCAGCCCGGTGATGCCTTGAAATTTACCATCCGTGGTATAGGCACCAACGGGGATTCCAAGCCGTTGTTTATCGTAGATGGGTTCCCGGTAGAAGACATCTCGTACCTGAATCCTTCCGATATTGCCGGCATTGACGTGTTGAAAGATGCCGCATCCACCGCTATTTACGGTACCCGAGCCGCCAACGGACTGGTGATGATCACCACCAAAAAAGGCCGGGCCGGCAGAATAACTGTTGGCCTTGACGCCTCCTTCGGTATTCAGAATCCCGCCCGCAAACTGGATCTGCTGAATGCGCAGCAGTACGCCAATATCATCAACGAAGCTGCGATCAATTCCGGCAGTATTCCTGTTTATACGCCGGATTCTATCGCCAAACTCGGACAGGGCACCGACTGGCAAAAAGCGGCTACCCTGAAAAACGCACCCATTCAGAATTACAGCCTGAGCCTCTCCGGCGGCAACGAACATTCCATCTTCTCCTCTTCCCTTTCTTACCAGGGGCAACAGGGTATTATGGGATTGCCCGGCAGATCTAATTTTGAAAGAACGTCTTTCCGCATCAATTCCGAACATAAGATATATAAAGATGTGATCAGGACCGGCGAAAACCTAACATTTGCGCATACACGACAAAGAGGTATTGGTACCGGTAATATCTACAATAACTCCATCCGCGGATTATTGAACACCGCCCCTATTTTCCCGGTATATAACGCCGATGGCAGCTACGGTAAATCTCCTTATGCAGAGGAAACAAACCCAATAGGCTCCATCGACTATACGCAGAATAATAAAACCATTACCGACAGGCTCATCGGCGATATCTATGCAGAGGCCACGCTCATTAAAGGGTTGACCTTACGTACAGATTTCGGTGCGGATATCTCTTATAACTACAACAATGGTTTCATACCGGTATATAACCTGGGTACTAACAACAGCAACCAGCACTCCACTGCGAGCCAGGGTATGTACCGCAATCTCACCTGGAACTGGGATAATACACTCACCTATCAACGTGATTTTGGTAAACACAGCATCAATGTGATGGTAGGTACTACTGCCAAGAAGTTTGAAGGATATAATGTAGGCGGCAGCATGACCGATCTGATCATATCGGACTTTGATCATGCCGTGATCAGCAACGGTCGCAACGACAGTACCCGCAAGGTATACGGCACCCGGTCATTGAATGCGCTGCAATCTTACTTTGGCAGGTTGTTTTACAGCTACAACGAAAAATACCTGCTTACCGCTACGCTGCGTCGGGACGGCTCCACAAAGTTCGGCGCCAACAAACGCTATGGCTATTTCCCTTCTTTCTCCGCAGGATGGATTGCCACCAACGAAACTTTCTTAAAAGATATCAGCTGGTTAAACTTCCTGAAAATACGCGGTGGATGGGGGCAGAACGGTAGCGACAGGATAGACAACTTCCGGTACCTGGCTACCATTAATTCTACCTACCGTTATTATTATTTCAATGGCGAAAAAACAATCGGCGCTTCTCCGGATAAAATCCCTAACCCGGATCTGCACTGGGAAGCTTCCGAACAGATCGATATCGGCTTCGACGCCACCCTGTTCAAAGACGTAACCGTAACATTTGACTGGTACCGCAAAAATACCCGCGACTGGCTGGTGACCGCGCCTATTCCTGATATAGTTGGCACCGGCGCTCCCACCATCAACGGCGGTAACATACAGAATAAAGGTATTGAGCTGGGTATTAACTACAATCACAAATTCGGAGAGGTGAATATAGGCATCGGTGGTAACATCTCCTTTAACAAGAACATTGTAGTAGATATCCCGAACAAGGAAGGTGTGCTTCATCCTTCCTATAACGGAGTGCTGGCCTCTAACATGGACGAATACTACCGTGCACAGAACGGCATGCCTATCGGCTACTTCTATGGCTTAAAAACAACGGGGATCTTCCAGAACAAGGCAGAGATAGATGCGTACACCAGCAAAGGCGGACAAAAGATCCAGCCAGACGCGCAACCCGGTGACGCACGTTTTGCTGACCTGAACGGTGACGGCGTGATCAACGGCGATGATAAAACAAAAGTGGGTGACCCTAACCCCAAACAAACGTATGGTTTATCGCTATCTGCCGGCTGGAGAGGATTTGACCTGTCTGTTTTATTAAACGGCGTAGGCGGCAATGATATCGTAGATGGTACCCGCGCTTACGACCGCGCCTATAACAACTATACCACCGCTATATTTGGCCGCTGGCACGGAGAAGGTACCTCCAATACCATGCCTCGCGTAACACTGGGAGACGAACCCAATAATAACTATCGCCGGTTCTCCGACCTGTATGTTCATAATGGTGCATTTCTCCGTATAAAGAGCGTAAACCTGGGCTATGACCTGAAGAGAACATTATTAAAACGCCTGCCTATGGAGCAGTTAAGAGTATATGTTTCCGGTCTTAACTTATTTACGTTTACCCATTACCGTGGGCTTGATCCTGAGGTAGGTTATGGTATTGATCCATGGTCTGCCGGTACCGACCTTGGCTACTATCCGCAGCCCAGAACAATTTTATTCGGTCTTAATGTTAAATTTTAAACTCCGGCAATCATGAAAAAAATATTTGCAGCAATCATACTAATAGGGTTCATGAGTTCCTGTTCCAAAAGTTTCCTGGAAACACTGCCCGTGGATACTATTACAGAAGAAGATTTTTATAAAACTCCGGCAGACGCCTACCAGGCCCTGGTTTCGGCCTACAGCGTATTAAACTGGGACGGCTATGGTAATATAGCACTGACATCAGAGATCGCTTCTGACGATTGTTTCGGTGGCGGCGGCAACGCCGATGGCGGATGGAACAACTGGGACAAAGGCATTAAGCTGACTGACCTGAACAGCGCTGCATGGACCAAGTATTTTACGGGTATCTACCGCGCCAACGTCTTCCTGCAGAAGGTGGATAAAGTAGATTTCAAGGGAGATGATGCCACAAAAAAACGTTACATCGCAGAGGCCCATTTTCTCCGTGCTTATTTCTACTTCGACCTGGTGCGTATGTTCGGCAATGTACCCCTGCTCAGCAAACCACTGGAACCGGGTAACTACAACATGCCGCAAGCCACTCCGGACAGCATCTACCACCTGATTGCCAGCGATCTGAAACAGGCTGCTGCCGATTTACCGGCCACTCCGTTCTCTTCTATCCCTTCCCGCGAATATGGCCGGGTTACCAAATGGGCAGCAGAGGCCTTGCTGGGCCGTGTATTCCTTTACTATACAGGCTATTACAATAAAACAGACATAGCAGGTGTAGTGAGTGCGGCAGATGCTATTGCTGCCGTAGATGATGTGATCAATAACAGTGGTCACGGACTGGTGCCAAAATACCAGAACCTGTTCAGGGCATCCGCGGAAAGCACTGCCGCTTACGCAGGCCAGAATAACCAGGAAGGCGTGTTCACTATCCAGTACACTTATCTTGGATTGGGAGATCAGAGCCAGAACAATGGTAACCGCATGCAGGTAATGATTGGTATCCGTGCGCAGGTAATTCCCCCTTACTACAAAGGCTGGGGCGCGGCCACCGTGAATGAATCACTCTACCGTGCCTATGCGCCGGGCGATACCCGTAAATCGGCTTCCATCATTTCCATTAGTGATGAAGGGTTGACCAGCACCTACCAGGTATCTGACCAGGCCATGTATACCGGTTTCTTCTGCAAAAAATATACGCCACTGAAAGATAAGAATGCCGACGACCTGGGAGGCAGTTTCCAGTGGGACAATTTTGATAACTATGTGGTGATCCGTTTTGCAGATGTGCTGCTGATGGGAGCTGAACTTAATCTTACCGCCAATGCGGGTAAAGCCCAGGGGTATATAGACCGGGTACGCGATCGCGCCTTCGGAGATCAACTGCACCGCATTACACTTTCCACAAAGGCGCAGATCATGGAAGAGCGCAGACTGGAGCTGTCGCTGGAAGGACAGCGTTACTGGGACCTGCTGCGCCAGGGTATGACGACGGCCAAAAAAGCAATAGACAACAGCTCCGCGCAGCCCATATTCAATGTCAACTTCCGTGCAGAAACGAATGGATTGTTTGCTATCCCGGAAACACAGATCAATTTGTCGAACGGTACGCTCAAACAAAATACCGGCTGGTAATATTGTCCACCTAAAAAAATCAAATACATGAAATCGCTCCATATTTTTTCCACCGCGTTACTTGCCTTGTTAGTCAATGCCTGTAGTCCTTATGAAGACAGGGTTACGCCGGCTGATCCGTCAGGCATAAAGCTGGATTTTACCGTTACACAAACGCCCGGATACGACAACCAGGTAACATTGGAAAGCAAAACGAAAGATGTGATCCCCTTCTGGGATTATGGTTTTGGCACCACCAAAGAAACAAAGGCGGTAGTGATATTACCTTTTGCCGGTAATTTCTACATAAAATATGCTGCCTATGGCAGTGGTGGTCCTAAAACGGATTCCGTAAAAGTAAAGGTGAGTCAGAATGATCCTGCTTTTTTTGCCAGTCCAATGTATGACCTGCTCTCCAATGGCGCTGCGGGTAAAACCTGGGTATGGGCGGTAGATGTGCCCACCGGTTTTTGCTATGGTAATGGTCCCGGCGATGCGGATAAGCCGGCATGGTGGACGGTAGGCGCTGCGGGGTTGAGGGACAAAGGTGTGATTAATGATGAGATGACGTTCGACCTGAATGGTAACGCGCATTTTGTGATCTCGCATAATGGCGCCGCTACTAAAGGTTCTTTTGCACTGGATACGCTGAATAAGAAAATAAAGATCAATGGAGCAGATATCAGTTGGGGCGGCAACGTCACCTATACCATAGTGAAGCTGAACACTAACGAGATGACGCTGGTACAGCAGGGTGATGGCTGGCGTAATATCTGGATGTTCAAGCGGAAAGGCTTTGTATTTTAAAAATCCACTTATGGTCCCCGGCGGGGTTTTCCCCGCCGGTTCCTTTAACTATGATTGAAATGATGGATATGATTTTCCTGATGAGTGAAGATTTTTTCCGGGAGAAGTTAAACATCATAAATAATAAAGATTCTCAGTATTAATCAATGCTGTTTTGGTTGTTACCTGTTGCCGGTGCTTTTTAGCTCCGGCTATTTTTTTATAAGCCCTTTGTGGTACTTTTTACCGGTTCCGGCGGGTAATTCGTAATTCGTCATTCTTTTTACTATCTTTCAACACACAACGCCTCTATGTCATGGAAATAAAAGTTCTGACCGCGCCGGGGCTGGGCAGCTCCGGCGAATTACATTGGCAAACCCTGTGGGAGCAGTCGATACCCTGCACTAAGCGAATTGAGCAAAGCGACTGGAATGCGCCGGTTTGTGAGCGCTGGGTAGCGCAGATAGAGAAAGCGATAGCTGCCGCTGGCCCCCAGGTGGTTATCGCCGCCCATAGTCTTGCCTGCATCGCGCTGGCACATTGGGCCATACAGAGTAAAACCAGGATCAGGGGCGCGTTGCTGGTGGCGCCGGCAGATGCAGAGCGGCAGGGATTTCCCGCCGAAGCCGTTGGTTTCTCCCCTGTTCCGCTGGTAAAGCTGCCGTTTGAAAGTATTGTAGTGGCCAGTACCAATGATGCGTACTGTTCGCTGGAAAGAGCCGCTTTTTTTGCCAACTGCTGGGGCAGTCGCTTTGTAAATGCGGGGGCCAAAGGGCATATAAACAGCGAATCTGGTTTAGGCGAATGGATGGAAGGCCAAAACCTGCTGAAAGAACTGGTACAAAACTTACCAACGCTCTGATTGTTCCCTGCCAACACGTTTAACCTGTAGTTTTCACGATCTTTTACCATACCTCCGCTTACTGTTCCTCCCATTTTTCTCTTTGCAGGTAAAAACAGGCTTGGGTCAGAAGCAGTAACTAAATCGATTTTTTAACCGGACAATTAACATAAAGATAAACTACGGTGATAGCCATACAAGATATGATTGTACCTACCTTTGCCCCCTCAAAATCAGGGCTGTTATTTATATTCCCGGTTTTGTATATGCATAAAATTGCTTTTCAATTATTTACTATAAGATGAAGAATTTTGTTTCCATTTTGTCGGGCGTATTACTGGCTGGCAGTGCATCTGCACAGGTAAAACAGTATACCATGGCCGCGGCGCATTCTCATAACGACTATGAGCGGGCCACTCCTTTTTATGCCGCAGCAGCATTACAGTTTGGTTCTATTGAAGCGGATGTGCATCTGAAAAACGGCGTGCTGTATGTAGCGCATGATGCCAGCGCGATACAGTCTTTCCGTACCTTTAAGGAAATGTACCTGCAGCCGGTATTACGGCAGTTTGCGTTGTATAACGGCAAGCCCTATGCTGAAAACACGCCGTTGCAGTTACTCATAGATATTAAAACCGAGGGGGCTCCTACCCTGCAGGCGTTGCAGGAACTGCTGTTGCCCTACAAACAATATTTTGACCGCAATGCCAACCCGGCGGCCGTAAAACTGGTGATATCCGGTAACCTGCCTCCTATGGCGGACTGGCAGCGGTATGATCCCATCTTCTTTTTCGACGGCAGGCCCGATAGCGTATACCCGGCAGCGTTACAGTCCCGTATTGCTATGCTCAGCGTGGATTTCCACAACTATAGCAACTGGAATGGAAAAGGTACGCTTGTACCGGCAGAACTGGAAAAAGTCACCCATGTGATAAACCGCGTACACCAGCAAGGCTATGCATTCCGTTTCTGGGGAGCTCCGTCTTCCAGGTCTACCTACTATAAGCTGATGGACCTGGGCGTAGACTGGATCGGCACCGACCACCCGGAAGAGTTATACGACGTGATGCATAACACCGCGCGTAACACGGCTTCCGATATGCCGGTTCACCCGGTATATACGCCTACCTATGTATCTGACGCCACACAGGTGCGCTCTAAAAATGTGATCCTGTTTATTGGCGACGGCACCGGTTTGGCGGAAATGTTTTCCGGCTACACCGCCAACAAAGGCGCACTCAATATCTTCCAGATGAAGCAGCTGGGCCTGTCCAAAACCCAGTCTACCGATAACTACCACACTGACTCCGCCGCCGGCGGCTCCGCCCTTGGTACCGGTACCAAAACGCATAACCGGGCGATAGGAATGGACAACACTTATGTATCCATTCCGGTACTCCCTGAAATGCTGGCGCCTAAAGGCATACAGAGCGGGGTTATTGTAACGGAAGAAATCACCGGCGCTACGCCCGGCTCTTTTTACGGACATACGCCGGACAGGGACAGCACCTATGCGCTGGAAAAACAATTGCTTAACAGCAAGCTGCAACTGGCTGTAGGCGGCGGCAGAGAAGCGCTGGACAAGAATTTCGGCGGACAGCTGGCAGCTTCCGGCGTACAGATCTACGACAATCTCGATAACTGGAACGCTACCACGAAAAAGCGAACCCTTGTTATCCTCAGTGATAAAGCCGTTACTTCTATGCGCAACGGCCGTGGCAACTACCTGAAAACAGCCCTGAAAAAGGCTTTGCAACAGCTGAATGCTTCCGGTAAAGGATTTTTCCTGATGGTGGAAGGTTCCCGTATTGACCATGGTGGCCATTTCAATGACCTGGATTACCTGGTACGTGAAATGCTGGATTTTGACGATGCCATCGGAGAAGCATTACGCTTTGCCGACCAGGATAAACAAACTACGGTTATTGTAACCGCCGACCACGAAACGGGTGGGCTCGCCCTGATGGATGGCGACATCTCCAAAGGCATGCTGCGTGGCCATTTCGCCACCAATGACCATACCGGTATACCTGTAATGGTATTTGCTTATGGCCCTAACTCCCAGTTGTTCCGCGGCGTATACGAGAACAACGAGATACATGCGAAAATGATGAAGTGTTTCCGGTTATAGGCGTTTTTTCTTGCCCAGGATTAACAGTGATTATGATGATTTTCAGGATTTTTTCCCTTTTTTGATTTTGAAAGATTCGGGAAGATCTAAAGCGAATTTATCTGCTTTAGATCTTCCCGAATCTTTTAAAATCAAATTGTAATCACAAAAAAAATCCTGAAAATCATCATAATCACTGTTAATCCAGGGCAAGAAAAATTCCCGCAATTCTTTTTACTTTTAATGGCATTTAAAATTCCGCTTATGTCAGCAAGACTATTACTGCTGTTGGGGGGCTTGTTGTGCCTGCAAACAGTGTTAGCCCAGGAAACCCGGCGCATTTATCTTTCAGGTACCGATAAAGATCATACTGTGGACTGGGATTTTTATTGCTCCGGCGGGCAACGCAGTGGCAAGCATACTACCATTGCGGTACCTTCCAATTGGGAGCAACAGGGTTTTGGTGGTTATAACTATGGTCATGATAAAGTAAAGGCCGATGAGCAGGGTTTTTACCGTTATCGTTTCCCCGCGCCGGCGAACTGGCAGCAGCGGCAGGTAAATATTGTGTTTGATGGGGTGATGACGGATGCAACAATAAAAATAAACGGGAAGCTGGCGGGGCCTGTCCACCAGGGTGGCTTTTACCGCTTCAAATACGATATCAGCTCCCTGCTGCGCAGCGGCAGCAACCTGCTGGAAGTAAAAGTGAGCAAGCAATCGGCCGATGCAGGTGTGAACAGGGCGGAACGCAATGGCGATTTCTGGGTATTGGGAGGCATTTACCGGCCTGTTTTCCTCGAGGTGAAGCCATTGGTTCATATAGACCATGTAGCGATCAATGCCACCGCCAATGGCGATTTTTCTGTACAAACATTTACCAGTGCTTTACCGGCTGGTTGTACGCTTTCCGCGCAGGTATTCACCATGAACGGGCAACCGGTTCAGGAAGCAGTGCAGGTGCCCGGTGCTAACGGGCAGGTATATACGCTCCGTCAATCCGTTTCCCATCCGGCCACCTGGAGTGCAGAATTTCCCAACCGCTACCAGGCTGTTATACAGTTGAAAAAAGGTGCGCAGGTATTACATAGCGTCACGCAGCCGTTTGGTTTCCGCACCATTGAGATACGACCACGGGATGGCATATACGTAAATGACACCAGGGTAATGCTGAAAGGCGTTAACCGGCACAGCGCCTGGCCGGAAACCGGTCGTACGCTGAGCAAGGCTATCAGCATCCTGGATGTAAACCTGATGAAAGACATGAACATCAATGCGGTGCGCATGTCGCATTACCCGCCGGATGAACATTTCCTCGACGTATGTGATTCGCTGGGGTTGTTCGTGCTGGATGAACTCACCGGCTGGCAGGGCGCCTATGATACAGTGGTGGGGCACCGGCTGGTGCGGGAGCTGGTAGAGCGGGATGTTAACCACCCTTCAGTGATCTTCTGGGACAATGGTAACGAGGGTGGTTTTAACCGGGCACTCGATGGAGACTTTGCGGAGTATGATCCGCAACTACGGCCGGTACTGCATCCTTGGGAGCGCTATAATGGTTTGGACACGAGGCACTATCCTGATTTCAGTTATGTTGTTAATTCCAGTTTATACGACCAGGATATCCTGATGCCAACAGAGTTCATGCATGGGCTGTATGATGGAGGCCATGGCGCCGGCTTACCGGATTTCTGGGAGCGCATGTTACAGCATCCGCGGTGCGCCGGCGGGTTCCTGTGGGCATTTGCCGACGAGGGACTGGTTCGCAGGGATAAGCACGATAGTATTGATACCGATGGTAACCACGCGCCCGATGGCATTGTAGGGCCACACCGGGAAAAGGAAGGCAGTTTTTATGCCATCAAAACCACCTGGTCACCGGTACATATATCCCTTCCTGTTATATCAAGCGGGTTCAATGGCCGGGTACCGGTAGAAAACCGTTACGACTATACGTCACTGGCGCAGTGCCGGTTCAGGTGGCAGCTGTTGCGGTTACCATCTCCCGGAAAAAATAATAAAGCAGACACCATTGCCGCCGGCACAATACCAGCGCCGGATCTGGCGCCGCACGCCAAAGGGTTCCTGCAACTGGCGCTTCCGGGGAATTGGCAGCAGGCAGATGTGTTGTATATAACTGCGCAGGATCCATATGGCCGGGAAATTGTTACCCATAGCTGGCCCCTGCAATCGCCCCGGAAAGCGGCCAACAGTTTCCCGGGTGGAGCACAACAAAACGTAGTGACCACCAACAGCGGCGACACTGTCATCGTTCATCACGCAGATGCGGCCTATTATTTCAGCCGGAGCTCGGGGCAATTGTTACAGATGATGACTTCCAAAGGAAAAATATCATTGAGTGGTGGTCCGGTGCTGGCAGGTATAAAACAGGAACTGCAACAGTTTGAGGTAACGCCCACCAATGGCGGCTGTACGATCAATGCCCGCTATGAAGGCAAAGGTTTCCTGCAGGTAAAATGGACCTTCCAGCCGGGCGTTTCGGCCGCGCACCTGGAATACAGTTATAGCATCAAGGGTGAAACGCCGTTCACCGGCATTACCTTCCGCTACCCGGAAGAAAAGGTCAAAGGTCTTGGCTGGATTGGTGAAGGACCGTACCGGGTATGGAAAAACAGGTTGCAGGGCCAGCAATTTGGCAGCTGGTACAAAGCATACAACAACACAATTACCGGTGAAAGCTGGGAATACCCGGAATTTAAAGGCTATCATGCCAATGTATACCGGGCTACCTTTCACACTACCGAACAGGATCTGACCTTTTATACCGGTAACGAGGGTACGTTTTTGCAGATATTTCACCCCCAACCGCCCAGGGGAGCCAGTAATAACAATACCAACCCTGCGTTTCCCGACGGCGATATCGGCTTTATGAATACGATAGCACCCATAGGCACCAAGTTCCAGCAGGCCGCGCTAATGGGGCCTGAAAGCCAGGCAAACGGTCAACTGAATTATACGCCGGTACGGGGGGAAATATGGATAAGCTTTTAGCCGTTAGCTTTTAGCAAATGCAGCGAAGATGATCAACTGTTGATCTTCACTGCATTTGCTAAAAGCTAAAAGCTAATGGCTAAAAGCTGTTATTTGATATTCCCCGGATCTGTTACGAAGTTCAGGAAAGCGTTGAACTTGGCGTTGTATTTACGTTTGTCGAGTTTAAAGTAGAAGGCGCCGCGCTTCGAGCTGAGCCGGTCTTTGTCTTTTTGCTTGATCAGCAGGCCGGTAGACAATACCTTGCGGCTAAAGTTTCGTTTGTCGAATGTGGCATCGTATACGGCTTCGTATAGCAGTTGCAGTTGGGGGATGGTAAATTTAAGCGGCAGCAGCTCAAACAAAATGGGATGTATGGCAGCTTTGTAGCGAAGCTTCTCCTGGGCCATTTTTACCATTTCGGTATGGTCGAAGATGAGGTCCGGCAGTTTATCAAGGGCGATCCACTCGGCGTGGTATTCATCGTTGATCTGGAGTTTATACTGATTGATGTCGATCAGCGTAAAATAGGTGATAGATACAGTACGCTCTACCGGGTCGCGGGCAGGCTCGCCAAAGGCAAACAGCTGCTCCATGTATACTCCTTCCAGCCCGGTAAGCTTCTTTAAAATGCGGGTAGCGGCCGTTTCAAAGCCTTCGTCACCCTGCACAAAGCCGCCCATCAGGCTCCATTTATTTTTCTGCGGCTCAAATCCGCGTTTGATCAGCAGCAACTTTAACTCTTCCCCGTCAAAGCCGAAAATGATACAATCAACTGCTACCAGCATTCTTGATTGCCCTGAATAACGTGTCATACCAGCAATTATTATTTATATAACCCAGCAATTTATGGCACGCTGCTGACATTAGGAAATTATATTGAAATATTCCTGGTTCAGGCAAACAGCTGTTGCAACACCGGATCCGTATAATCGGCCACAAAAGCCCTGATATTGTTATAAGCAGCAAACTCGTCCCGTGTATGCATAGTGGTTAACACAACGGCCTCCATCCCTGCATTGAATGCGGCTTCCACGCCTTTTGGCGCATCTTCAAACACAATACAACCGGCTGGCGCCACACCCAGTGCAGCCGCACATTTGAGGAATACCTCCGGATCAGGCTTGCTGGTGGTTACGTCGCCGGCGCTTACAATAGTCTTCAGGTAGTGCCGTAAATCCAGGTTATCCAGCACATAGTTGATATTAAAGGTATTGGCCGCAGAGCCGATAGCCATCGGGATGCCGGCGGCAGCCGCCTTTTCCAGGAAAGCAGGCAAACCGGCAATCAGTTCAAGGTGGGGGCGGAATGCTTCCTGGTAAAGCACTTCCTTTTCATGGGCAATCTCCTCCATCTGTTGTGCCGTAAAGTGATCTTTACCAAAAATCCGTACCAGCAATTCTTCATTTTTGCCATACATATGGCTCCTCACAATTTCCCGGGGAAGATTAGCACCCAGCTTATTCAACATGTTATACCAACCTTCCAGGTGAAACTCCATGTCATTGATCATCGTACCGTTCAGGTCAAAAAGAAATGCTTTTTCCTGCTGAGTCATAGCGCCTTTTTTTGTAAGGCGCAAAGATATGCGAATTTTTTTCTTGCCCAGGATTAACAGTGATTTTGATGATTTACAGGATTTTTTCTTTGATGATTTAAAAAAGATTAGCGAAGATAGAAGCGAGTATCCACTTCTATCTTCGTTCATCTTTTTAAATCAAAATAAAATCTATGAATTAAAATCCTGTAAATTATCAAAATCACTGTTAATCCTGGGCAAGAAAAAATCCTGGGCAAGAAAAAATTCCTATTCCAGCAGCTTTTTCAAGCCGGCCTCGTAGCTGGCTATTTCGGCAGAAAGCGTATCCACTAATGGTTTCCGGCTGGCCTTATTGCCTTCCAGCATAATACTCCATCTCACAACAGAGCTGTCGTCCTTGTCCGGCAGGGATTCAACCAGCGCCGTAACCGTGGCGTGGGTAATGCCGGCAGGCAGTGGCGATACAATGCTGTATACAAAAAACTTGTAGGATTCATGCACCTGGTCAATGATATCCCGGCGCTTGCGGTTGTCGGAGAAAGTGATGTCCCGGTAACGGGTATCATTCTCGGTAATGATCTGCACATCTTTGATGGTACCATTCGAATAATCTTTTACCTGTGCGAGGTTACGGATTGTTCTCCAGATTTTTACCGGCTGCGCTTTTATAAATGTTTCGTGCGTATAGTCGGGAATAATCTTTTGCGCAGCCTGCATTTGGGCCATAGCAGCGGTGCTACAGCAGATCAACAGGAGTGTCAGTATTTTCTTCATAACATAATAATTACAGGTGATCCAATCTATTTATCAAAAATTTCGGCCAGCTTTTGGGTTAGTTCCTCTCCGCGCAGGTCTACAGCTACAATTTTTCCTTCCTTGTCGATTAAAAAGTTGCTGGGCACTGCACGGATATTGTACTCTTTTGCCACTTCATTCTTCCAGCCTTTGAGGTCGCTTACATGCGCCCATTCCAGCCCGTCATCCTTGATGGCTTTCAGCCACGCATCCTTTTTATCATCAAGGGATACTCCCAGGATTTCCAATCCCTTGCTATGGTACTTTTCATAGTTATCCAATACATTCGGATTTTCTGCGCGGCATGGTCCGCACCAGCTGGCCCAGAAGTCCAGCAGCACATATTTACCACGGTAGTCCGATAATTTTACCGGTTTACCGGCCGTATTATTTTGTGTAAAGTCTATTGCTGTGGCGCCAATGCCTGTTTTCTTTGCAATGGCCTCTGCCCTGACCATATCCTCTTTTTTCTGCTTGGCCTCTGCCAACCAGGGATATGCTTTCGAGAGCCGGGATATTTCCGCCAGGATCAGTGTCTTGTCCTTAATCGGATGCAGGTAATCCAGCGCGTACATCAATACGGGGGTATGCTGATTCATTTTCATCAGCAGTTTGATGCGCTCTCCCATATCATTGAACAGCCAGTTGTACTGCTCACCCAGCGCCCGTTCCAGTGCTGTATCCTTTGCCAGGGAGGCCTTGTATTGCAGTTGCCCTACTTCGATCATGTTCTGATAATTGCGGTAACTCATGAAATTCACCTCGTTGATCAGGTCATTTTCCTTACTGCCTTCGATAAATACATAGGGCGGGTTCTTGATTTTCATGGCTGCTGTATCCATGCCACGAAAATCGATTTTCAGGTTATCCTTTCCTGCCCAGATGGTCAGGCGGTCTTCCTCAAATTCGTTCAGGATATAAAACTGTGGCCGTGTAGCATCAATCTTTATACTATAGGTCCCATCCGGTTTGAGGCGAATGGTGTCGATTGTTACGCGGTCGTCGCCTACCTGTTTCTGTACGCGGAAAGGAAATTTCTCCTGCTGTTCTGCCGGAGGCGGGAACTTGATTTTACCGCTCACGGTAATAAATTTCTTTGCCTGCTGTGCCGAGACGGTGGTAGTAAAACCTACCATCAGCATTAATATGCCGGCCAACTTGTTTTGATATGTATTCATTTTAAGTGTTGGTTTTAATGGGTTATTGCATAGGCACCATAGGAACAGCGTCTGTCACTTTTCCTTTTTCCGGTGATGTTTTCTCTGCAGTTTTTACGCTGCCACCAAACAGCTCTGTCAGCTTTTTTTCGATAGCGCCGCTGCCATCGGGGTTAAAGCCCACTTCTTTCAGCAGGATCTCTCCTTCAGGGCTGATCAGGTAAGTGGTAGGCACGCCGGTGATGGCGAATCCGCTGCCGGCAATATTGATGTTATCCAACGCCTGTTTCCAGGGGTTGTTTTCTTCCGCCACTGCCTTCAGCCAGGCCTCTTTACTTTTGTCGATGGAAATGCTGTAGATTTCGAAGTTCTTATCCTGGTACTGCTTAAATACTTCCCTCATGTGTGGAAATGATTGACGGCATGGACTGCACCAGCTGGCCCAGAAGTCGATCAGCACATATTTTCCTTTAAAGCTGGCAAAAGAAAGCGACTGATCCTTTTCATCAGGCAGGGTAAAGTTGCTTACCTTTCTGCCTACAGCGGAATTGCGGAGACCCTGGGAAAATTCATGAAATTCTTTTGCCTCTTTTGTTTGCTTCATCCCGGAAGATAAATCAGCGTACAGGCGTTCCTGTTGTTCTATCGTCATCATTCCCTTGGCTTCACCCAGACTAAATACGGTGGCGTAGGAGTTGGGATGTGCTTTAACCAGTTTTTGCAGTAAAGGCACCAGGTGTTGCTCCTGCAGCTGTTTTTGTTTTTCTTCAAATGCAGCATAGCGCGGGTCGGTTTCCTGCAGCCAGGCCGGCCCAAACTCTTGCTTTAATTTTTCGCTGATCGTTTTCCAGGCAGCGGCTTTTTCTTTGCCATAAGCCTGTAACAGTTCCGTTGCTTCAGATCCTTTTACTACGGATGCGCTGAGACCTTTGCTTACATCCGAAGTAACCGTATAGGTAACGGGTTTATCCATCAGGATGCCAAAGGGCGAATACATTTGCCGTTCTGCCAGGATATATTCCGGCAGCAGCATGAGGAATACCGGTTCTTTGAACGGAATATGAAAAGTATAACGACCATTTTCTATCATCGCGGAGTCGTTATAGGTGCGCGAGTAGAGGTACATCTTATTATGTCCTTTCAGGTTACCGGTAATGGTGCCCGTTAATATAATCTCCGGCCGGGTTTGGGCATAGGTACCCAGGCAGATCATAGTTGCTGAAATGACGGTAATGATTTTTTTCATTTGTGTTTAATTGAGTTTCCGATATAATAATTAATAGCCGGGGGTTTGTTTAATGAGCCCCCTTGTAATATCAATTTCGTGTTGCGGTACAGGCATTGCATAGCGGTTAGCCGGCAATTCCGGGTTAGGCGCCGTGTTGGCGCGGATGGCATCAAAACGGGCAAACCCTTCAAAAGCCAGCTCCCATTTACGTTCCTGGCGTATCCTGGCGATGAGGGCTGCCGGTGTGGGGAAGTCGGCTGCTACATATGTATGCGGCACCCCGCTTTTCGTATAGGCGCGTGCGTATACCTGGTTCAGCAGATCAATGGAAGTGCTGTTCACACCTTTGGTCTGAGCCAGTGCTTCTGCGGCGGTAAGCATTACTTCCGGTAAACGGATCAGCGGCACATTGTCGCGGATATTCATGTCGGTAAACTTACGTATCACTGTCTTCCCACTCAGCAGGAGGCTATCCTTCCGCTCGTCGCCGGGGGCATAGCTGTTCAGAAATGCGGGTAACGGGTTATTGAATCCATATGCGTAGTAAATACCGTTGTTGTCATTTAATTTGGAACTCTTGTTAAAACTTTCCGGCAGGGCAAACAATATTTCGCTGCTCAGCTGGTAGCTGCCCTGGCTGGCGGAATTATCGGGCCACAGGCTCCAGAAGTTGGGCTGCAAATGGTATACATTCCCGCTCATGGCTGCCTGCGCATAGGCAGCTGTTTTATCGTATGCCTGTTTATACAAACATATTCTTGCTGCCAATGCATTAGCGGCTCCTTTTGTTGCCCTGCTGCCCTGGTTCAATACATTACCGCGGGATACGGGCAAATCAGGGATAGCGGCATCGAGGTCATTCAGCATTTGCGTGTATACTTCGTCGTTAGTAGCGCGCGGCAGGTCCTGTGAACCGTCGTATCCATCAAAAGCACTGAGTCTTAGCGGCACGCCCATATTCCCACCTTTACCCTGCAGTGCGCCATCACCGTAAATGCGCAGCAACACCATGTAGCAATAGGCGCGGATAAACCTTGCCTCCGCGATAAAGCCCGCCTGCTTGCTTTTATCGAATGCGGCATACTTTGACAGCCGGGAAATGATAACGTTGCACTGGTTAATAGTAATGTATGGCTGCGACCAGAGTGTGGCATACTGATCATCGCGCGGATCGATACTACCTTTGACCAGGTTTTTATCAAATGTATCGGCAATGCCGGCGGTGATATCTCCCAAAAGATAACTATTGCCTGCTACTGCATCCATCATTTTGAGATAGGTACTTGCCAGGTAGCTTTCCGTTGTTTGCTCATTTTTCAGCAGCTCCGCCTCCACCATGGTACCTTCCGGCTTCAGGTCCAGTTGCTTGCTGCAGGCGCAAAGCGCCAGCAGCAATGTAAACAGGCTTATATGGTATCTGTATTTTTTCATGTCCCGCTCAGTTTATATTGTTAGAAAGATGCTTTTATACCCACTCTCCAGGTACGGGGAGCAGGCATCGTGAGTTCATCAAATCCCATGTTCAGGGCAGAAGAACCATATGCGCTCACTTCAGGATCCAGTCCGGAATATTTGGTGAGGATAAACAGGTTGTTTGCTTCTGCGTATAATTTCAATGCGGTAAATATTTTCATGCCTTTCAGCTGGTTGCTGTTGAAGTTATAGCCCAACAGGAGACTGCGTAATTTCACAAAAGAGGCATCTTCGAGAAACCTTGAATTTTTCCGGTCCAGCGTATAGTCGTACGAGGTACCAAAGCCTGCCAACGCATAATTGGAGCCATTGATCAGCGCAGGAATGGCTGTTTTCTGACCCGGAGTTTTCCAGTAATTCAGCAGATCGGCCGACAGGTTGTACACATTAGCGGAAGAGTAAGAACTTCCAAGATAGCTGTACATAGCCGCTTTGGCGCCATTATATATTTTATTACCGGCAGAAAAAGAGCAAAAGCAGTTCAGTTCAAACCCTTTATAGGTAAAGGTATTACCAAAACCACCGAACACCACAGGCATGGCATCTCCCATATATTTACGCTGGGTATAAGGCGCATCGGGATATTGTTTCTGAATAGGCACTTCAGATATTTTACCGCTGTTGTCCGCCCATTGCGGCTGGCCATTGGCAGCGTTTACGCCACTCCAGTCATATAAATAAAAAGCGGTAGCAGAATGTCCTATGCGCCAGAAACGGCCGCCGGATATTTCATTTTCTGCCGCCAGCTGTTCTTCATCGATCTGGTGCAGGCGGGTAACAGTATTGCGGTTACCGGAAATATTGAAGTTGGTAGTCCAGCTGAAATTTTTTGCGGTAACGTTCAGACTGGTGAGACTAAACTCGATCCCTTTGTTGGTAAGATCCGCGCGGTTTTGCTGCTGCAGGTCAAAGCCCATAAAATAAGGCAGTGCCGACTGCAGGATGGCATTGGAGGTTTGCCGGCGGTAATAATCAATGGAACCTCTCAGGCGTCCCTGCCATAGGCTATAGTCTGCGCCTACGTTCCAGGTGGTGGTCCGTTCCCATTGCAGGTTGGGGTTGGCTGGTTGTTTGTTGTCGATCGCAGATACATTACCATAGGTGGCGCCGTAAACGTTCACCACGTATTGCCCCTGGTTACCATAGTACCCATTGCCGCCGTCGTTACCGGTAAACCCTACGCTGGCGCGGATTTTCAGTTGCTCAATAGCTTTGGATCCTTTCAGAAAACCTTCTTCACTGGGCACCCAACCGAGTGCGAAGGAAGGAAAACCTACATAGCGGTGATTGGCAGAAAACCGGGAAGATCCGTCGAGGCGATACGTAGCACCTGCCATATATTTATGTTTGTATTCGTAGTTCAGCCTGCTCAGGAACGACACCTGTGCCCATTGTTGTTGCAATGAGTTCTGCACTCTTTTGTTGTTGGCAGTAACGATGCTCAGCATATCATCGTTCAGAAAACCGGTACCGGTTACGCTGTTGGTATTCTCTACTGATTTCTCAAAACTTTGTCCCAGCATGGCGCTTACCGCGTGTCCGTTCCCGATAACCCTATTGATATCGAGCCGGTTGTTGACTACCCATTTACGTAACTGTTGCTGGGTTTCTGTAGCAGAGCCGCCTATGGTTTTGGGGCGGTCAATGATACGGCTGTAGGCGCGGGAACTGATCCAATCGATCCCTACATCGGAATGCAGGCTTAACCATGGCAGCAGCTTAAGGTCGGCAAAAACGTTACCCAGCACCAGGTTATCGGTATTATAATTTTTACCTGAGCGGGCCTCACCTACCGGGTTGGAAACATCTTCCGGGCCCGTTGGGTTGTTACCAAATAACCAGTTGTAACGGGTACCGGTGCTGTCGAAAACGGTGATATTGGGCGCTTTCTGCACAGCGGATCGGTATACATTCTGTGCGCTCAGGGAGTTGTTTACGGTTTGATTCAACGTCATGCTCACACCCACCTTCAGGGATTTGCTCATCTGGTTGTCGAAGTTTACGCGGCCCTGGTAGCGGGTAAGATCGTTATTGATGATATAGGACTGTTCCTTGTTGTATCCCAGGCTTACATAATAGTTCGACTTTTCTGTACCGCCGCTCATGGATATCACCGCATTGGCGCCATAGGCGTTGCGTACTACTTCGTCGAGCCAGTTGGTATTTACGCCTTTGGGGAATTTATAGTTAAAGGGAATATACCAGCTGCCGGAGGTAGCTTTGCCGATAGAATCCTTCTGCCTGAAAAGTTCAGTATAAAAATCAGCGTACTGTTCCCCTGACATCACAGCGGGTACTGCTCTCGGTTTGCTCAGAGAGCTACTCACCTGAACGTCTACACGCATTTTTCCTTTTGCGCCTTTTTTAGTGGTGATCAGGATAACGCCCGCTGAGCCCCGGGAACCATAGATGGCAGTAGAATAAGCATCCTTCAGCACTTCCACGGATTCAATATCATCGGGATTCAGAGTGGCCAGCGGATTTTTTTCGAAGGTGGTAGGCTGGCGGTATTCGTTGACTACCTGGTTACCGCCAAAGGAAAATCCCGGGCTGCCGCCTTTGTTATAATCTACCGTGTTCAGATTTGGATCGATGCCATAGATGGGTACGCCATCCACTACAATCAATGGGGAGTTACCGTTGGCATTTAGGGTGCTGATACCACGGATGGTGATATTGGAAGCTGCGCCGGGCACGCCGCTGGAGGGAGCGATGAAAACACCGGGGAGTTTGCCGATCATGGCCTGGTCGATAGTAAGCGGCGACTGCCCCGGTTCATCGGTGGGACTATAGGTGGCTACCGCGCCGAGCAGACTGCGTCTTTCCTGCACGCCATAGCCAATCACTACGGCTTCGGTCAAACGGGATGGCGCTATAAACAGGCTGACGGCCTGTTGTGTAACCGCATCGGACAGCACTTTCACCGTGGATACTTCTGCCTTATTAAAGCCGATAGAGCTGAAAGTAAGCTGATAGGTACCTGCAGGCAACGTGATTTCGAAGGCGCCATTTTCGTTGGTGATGGCATAATATTTTGTTCCGGTAACTTTTACGGTAACACCTGGTACCGGCGGCCCATTGTCGCCTTCTGTCACCTTTCCTTTTATTTTACCAGGTCCGGTTGGTTGCAGGTGTGCCAGGGGTTGCGAGGCTTGTTTGATGATCAGCAATACCCCATTTTTTTCTACATACTTCAACGGCGTATTTTCCAGCAAGGCATCTAAAACCTTGTCCAGCCGTTCGTTTACAAATTTTAATTTCTTTACCTGGTAGCGTACCAGTTCCTGGTTATCATAACCAAAGGAAAGGTGGTAGCCGGATTCCAGTTTTTTGACGCAGGAAGCGAGGGATTCGTTTTCAAATTTTTCTGTGACCCTTACCTGCTGTAATAGCTGGCTATAGCCCTTACTGGCATACAGGAGGGTGATACCTCCCAGTATAAAAACAGTGACCATTACGCTCCATCTCATAAAACCCTGTATAAAAGTTAGCGTAAGCAATTTTTGCATATATTTGGTTGATTTTAGTGTTAACTAAATGCATATGACAGTCATCAAGCGTGGCCTCCAAGCACTGCCTGACTGTTGTATAACTATTTAAACCGTGTCTGCTCCAACAGAGGCGGTTTTTTAGCTTTTAGCCGTTAGCTTTTAGCTTTTAGTAAATGCGGCGGGAATAATTATATCTTAATCTTCGCGGCATTCACTAAAAGCTAAAAGCTAATGGCTAACAGCTGTTTCCGCGCATAGTAATAGCGGGGATGGTATTTTGTGCTCCATCCTTACCTGTTTTGGTTGCATCCTCCTTGTATGCGAATGTTAGTTTTTACGGTGTATAGTAATGTCTTTGTCTTTTATATCATATTGTACGGGATGTATGCTGCTTATCAGATCCAGGACTTCTGTAATGGTTAGTTGTTTGCTGCAGCGCAGCGTATATTCGTCCTGTTTCATTTCAGCCGGATTAAAACGGATACGCACTCCGTATTGATTTTCCAGCGTAAGGGCCAGTTCTGCGAAACCGGCCTGCGAGAGGCTGATCATGCCGCCGGCCCATTCACTGATTTGTTGGTTGCTGACTTTTGATTTCATGTATTGTTGGGCCGACCGGCTGAAAGTAAGCTGGTCGTTGGCGCTGAGTACATCCAGTCCTTTTTGTTCATGCAGTACTTTTACCATGCCGGTTTTTACGGTTACCTGTGTTTCATCGAGGGTAGCGTAGGCCTTTACATCAAAGGAGGTACCCAATACCTGTACATTGATCTGGCCGGTATGTACTTCAAACGGATGATGTTCATCCTGTTTTATGTCAAAGAATGCTTCTCCATCCAATTTTACGGTGCGTACGTCGCTGAATTCCTGCGGGTATTCCATGGTGGCGCCGGCATTGAGCCAAACGCGGGAACTGTCCGGCAACAGCAGTTCTTTTTGTTGCCCGGTACCAACCTGCACCAGGATCATTTTATGCCGCGGTTGCCAGTTGTTAAGGAACCACCACCCGCATATCCCTGCTACTCCTGCCAAAACGGCCGCGGCGATCTGCCAGCCGTAGCGCATCCTCACCACGGGGACATGCACCGGTGGTTCCAGCTGTGCATGGATATGTTGTAACATACCTGTTTTCAGCTGTTGCTTATGGGCTTCGTCCCGGAATGTATGCATGGGCAGCGCGGGCTGGTTGTCGTACCAGTCCTGCAGCCATTGCAGCTCTTGTGGAGTACAGGTTCCGGTTTCAAGCCTTTGGAGGATCTGCGCTATTTTTTCTTGAGCATCCACGCTTTTAACCATTTGTAGTATTAAAGACACCCCTGTAAACAGGTGGTACTATATACGGTGAAAAAAAATTTTATTTATAGGATTGTAGCTTGTCTTTCAGGCGTTTGAGCGCCGTGGTCAGCTGATTTTTTACAGTTTGCGGGGAGATGCCCAACTGGTCCGCTGTTTCCTGCACCGATAATCCGTCACGCCGGCTCATGAGATAAACTTCCCTCATTTTTTCCGGCATATCCGCGATAGTGGCGGAGATCAGCCCCTGTATTTCTGTCAAAAAAAGATGATCATCTGCCGAAGGCAAAACAGGTATGGGAAAATCAGCAAAAATATCAAGATGTTTCTGGTAGTTGTGGTGATGACGGAGATAATTAAGCACGCGGTATTTGAGCGAAATAAAAAGGTAAGCATCCAGCTGCTGGCGGATGACAATGTCCTTTCTTTTATGCCAAAGGGCTACGAACACTTCCTGTAAACAATCTTTTGCGTCCGCATCATTCTGCAGCCTGGCGTATGCCGCGATGTATAATTTCTCCCAGTAACGGTGATACAATTCATCGAAAGCGGCTTTGTCATCCAGTAGCTGCATACGTTCCAGCAGCGCGGTATCCGACAAGTGCATCAATCCCTAAAAGGTTTAAACGTAAATATATACAAAAGCCATTCAAAAAAACAAACCGTATTTAGCGTTCTGAAAAAAAGGCTACAGGTTGTCTCCAGAATCAGTGACGAGTTTTGTCTTCCATCAATTCTTTACTATGAAACGATTATTAACCGCCATTCTTATGATGAATGTCTGTGCAGTCAGCGCGCAGTCCGGCCACTATCACGTTACGCGGACCTTTTCTGTCAGCGGCGACGGCAAATGGGACTATATTGCCCTGAACCCTGTTAACGGGCAGTTGTATGCCGCTCACGGCACGCAGGTAAATATCCTGGATAAGGTAACCGGCGACAGTACGGGTATTATTCCCAATACCACCGGGGTACACGGGATAGCATTTGCCGAAAAATTCGGGAAGGGCTATACCACCAACGGTAAACTGAATACGGCTACTGTATTTGATATCAACACCAACCGCATATCCGGGGAGGTAAAAACGGGTGCAAAACCCGATGCTGTTTTATATGATCCGTTCTCGGAAAAGATCATTATCTGTAATGCCAACAGCGCGAGCCTTACCGTAGTTGACCCGGGCAGCGACCAGGTAACAGCCACTGTTGCATTGGGAGGCAGTCCCGAAACGGCAGTAACAGACGGGAAAGGAAATATTTATGTAAACCTGGAAGATAAAAGCGAAGTAGTAAAAGTAGATGCCCGGTCCTTCAGAACGGTAGCGCACTGGTCGCTGGGAAAAGGGGAAGCGCCAACAGGACTGGCCATAGATGTAACCACGCAGCGCCTGTTTTCGGGTTGCGACAATAAGCTGCTGGTGGTACTGGACGCGCGCAACGGCAGGATGGTGACTACATTGCCTATTGGTGAAGGATGCGATGGCGTAGCTTTTGACGCCGGCGAAAACACCATTTTTGCTTCCAATGGAGCAGGTATGCTCTCCGTTATCCGGGAGCTGAGCGCCGACAAATATGTTGCAGCTCCGGCAGTAGCGACCCGCAAGGGCGCCAGAACGCTGGTAGTGGATCCCCAAACACACCGGATATACCTGCCTGTAGCCGATATATTGCCCGGAGGGCCCCATACCAAAACAGCAGCTGTCGCTCCCGGCACCTTTAAAGTGCTGGAGGTTAGTAAGTAGTTGGTTCAAATTACTTATATTTGAAAAATGTGACTCACTGAACCGTGTAAAAGCCCATTAAAGCGGACTAAACCTCGTGATTACTACCAAAAGTGGTTTAGTCCGCCTGCCCAAAATAACCTGCTTTTTCACCAGCTATAGTTCGTTCATTTTTCAAATACAATGTTGTATGGATATTATTCAGAGAAATAACATTCACGTTGTTGGTAACCAGGAAGCCCTTCAAACCCTTGTTTTTTCTCACGGATTTGGTATAGATCAAACGTCTTTTTCAAAAATTATCCCGGCCTTCGAGAAAGACTACCAGGTTGTATTGTTTGACAATGTTGGCGGCGGCAAAGCCGATATGAAAGCGTTTAGCCCTAAACGTTATGAATCCATCAGTGGTTATGCAACAGATGTTGCGGATATCATCCAGGCGCTGGATATAAAAAACGTCACTTTTATCGGCCACTCGGTAAGTGGTATAATAGGTATGCTAACCAGCATTCACTATCCCGGTATGATAGAACGACTGATCCTGCTGGGTTCCAGCCCCCGTTACCTGAACGACTCCAGGGATGGTTATACGGGCGGTTTTGATAACTATGCACTGACCAGTTTGTTTGAAGCTATGGAAGGTAATTACCATGCGTGGGCGAGCGGGTTTTCAAAGCTGGCCATGCGTAATGAAGACAGACCGGAGCTGGCGGCAGCATTTGCCTCTTCTTTACAGGCTATACGTCCGGATGTGGCGATACTGGTAGCCAGGGCCATCTTTTACCTGGATCACCGGAAGGATCTTGCCAAGGTAACGATCCCTACACTGGTGATACAAACGGCCAATGATATTGCTGTACCCGAGCAGGTGAGCGAATACCTGGAGGCTAATATTCCCGACTGCCGGCGTGTTAAAGTACAAACAGAGGGGCATTTTCCGCATATTTCAGCGCCACAGGAAGTAATTGCCGCCATACAGTCGTTCCTGTGATTATTTAATTTTTTCAATTGTATATACTGTGAGTACCTGGGATCGTAAAGCATTAAATTTTATCAATCAAACAAGTCGTTGGGATAAGGATAAACACATTTCCTCTTTTCTGGCATTCAGCATTTCGCTCGTAAAAAACCTGACAGAAGCCAATGTTGCCCTGCAGGTTGAGTTGGAAGATGAAGAAACTGCCAAGGTGAAATGTGCTTCTCCCGTTCATCTGAACGATATTGTGATGAACCCGGATCCTATCAGGAAACTGCTCTATGCCCAGGGTTTCAAAACCATTTACTGGCGGGAGATACCACCGGCAAAAGAAAACGTATTCAAAGAAGTATTGCCCGCTTTTTCTTCTGCCATTATTATCCCTATCAACACAACACCCAACAACAGCCTGTTAATCCTGGGCTGGAGCGAGCCGCAGGCCTTTGATCCCGGGTTCCTGGAATGTATAGAAACGATGCGCTTACGGTTAAAGGAAATACTGTTGCAATCGCAGCAACACCTGTACTTTCAGCGGATAGCCGTCCGTTTTTCGGCCATTTTGCATACCATCCCACACGCGCTGGTGTTTATCAACAACGATGGTTTCTCCGGGTGGGTAAACCAGGAAGGCGCAGCCCTGCTGGGGCTTTCAGGACCAGGCGAGCAATTACCAGCCATCCTTTCTGATGCGATGACACAACTCCGTAATAAGGCATTGAACACGGCAGACATCTATAAAGAAGCGGTATTGCTGTTTTCATCTCCTGAAAATTCCATTTCCAACTGGATATGGCAAATGGAGCATAAAACCCTGCAGGTATCCTGTTTACCGGTAACCACCCAGCAGATCAGTGGCCGGTTATGGATATTTGAATAATGTACTAATACCGTTGCCGCCACAGGAAATAAAAGGTACTCCCTTCACCCGGCAGCGAATCCACCCATACCTTCCCCCCCTGCTCTTCTACAAGCAGTTTAAAAATATTTAACCCGATCCCGGTCCCCTCTTCTTTGCCTTCGTTATCCAGTCTTTCGAACAACCGGAAAATGCGGTCGGTATCACGTTTGGCAACACCGGGGCCATTATCTTTCACATAAAATTCGTAGAACTCCCCTTTATCTTCCCCGCCGATGGTAATGATCCCTTCTTTTTTATCATTGTATTTGATCGCATTAGAGATAAGGTTCTGGAATACCTGCTGTAATTTCAGCTTATTGGTTTCCAGCACCGGTAAAGTGCCGGCGGTATCAATGCTGATATGTGCTGGCGGGAACAGCAAGCGGGAAAGTTGCGTGATCAGCTCATGTACGTCTACGTCTTCAATAGTTTGCTCCATGTCGCTTTGCCGGGTATATTCGAGCATCGAGGTAATCATTTCCGTGAGATGATTGGTAGCGCCCAATACAATCTTCATATATTCGCTCAGGTCGGGGGCCGACTGGATACGCTCATCTTCGTTGATCAGTGCCAGCAGGCCAATGGCGCCGGACAGCGGGGATTTAAGGTCGTGGGCTACCACATACATAAAACGTTCCAGCTGTTTGTTGACCTTTTCTTTTTCCACCATTGCTTCCTTGAGTTCATACTGGTAGCGGTATAGCTTTTCGAATACAGTTACTTTAGCCCTGGTTACATTGATGTCCAAAGGTTTGGAGAGATAGTCTACCGCGCCCTGTTCGAAGCCGCGCATCACATATTGTTCTTCTTTGTTGATAGCGGTTACAAAAATGATGGAGATATCCTTTGTTTTGGGGTTGGCCTGTAACAGCCGGGCCACTTCATACCCGTCCATATCGGGCATCTGTACATCCAGCATGATCAATCCAATATCGCTATGGCGTAAAACAATTTTAAGGGCTTCATTACCGGATGTTGCTGTCAGGATTTCGCGGTTATCATCTTCCAGCATATGTTCCAGTGATACCAGGTTTTCCGGCTTATCATCTACGAGCAGAATAGTAAATGTTTTTGGTTTGCGCTGCTTCATTTGTCAACTTTTATTTTCGATGCTTATGTTCCTTAAAAAATCTATCATTCCCTTTATCGTCATGGGCTGTACCCCCCGGCAAAGATCTATGGCTGCCTGTGGCATGATGCTGAATCCGGCGGTGTCGGGTCTTTGTGCAATACCTTTGCCACCGGCACGAATGATCCTGCAAAGCCCTGCCGCCCCGTCTTTATTGGCGCCGCTGAGTAAAATTCCCAGTGAGCGGGCGCCAAAAACGCTGGCAGCACTGCTAAAGGTCAGGTCGATAGCAGGACGGCTAAAGTTTACCGGTTCAGCATAATCGAGGGAAAAGGAACCATCTTCTTCAATCAGCAGATGGTAGTTTTGCGGGGCGAGGTAGATATTGCCCTGCAGCAGTGGTTCTTTATCTTCCGGCTCAGCAATGGGTTGCCGTATGGATAATAGTTTGTCCAGTTCACTCTCTACATTTTTCAGCCGGTGCAAAATAATTACCACTGGTATGGGAAAGGGAGATGGTAACTGGTTTAGCAATTCCACTAATACAGACATGCTGCCGGCAGATCCACCGATTACCAGGATACTGTATTTGAGGGGAAGCGTCAAAACTTATACTTTACGTCTGAAAATCTTATTTGCTGCGTTAACCGGTTCAAATTTAAATCGTTCGTCGTTATACAGCAGCGACTCTTTAATTCCCAATGCCAGATAGCCCAGCGAAGTTAAGCTTTCATAAAATAACTTCACCACCCGTTCCTGTAGTGTTCTATTAAAGTATATAAAAACATTCCTGCAGCATATTAACTGAAATTCGTTGAATACCTGGTCTGTTACCAGGTTATGCTGAAAGAAAATAATATTACGTCGCAATGCCGCATCAATAATGGCAGTATCACAACCTGCCGTATAATAGTTAGAAAAGTCATTCACACCGCCGGACTGTATGTAATTACAGGTATAATCTTTCATATCCTTAAGGGCAACAGCTCCTTTTTTTGCTTTCCGGAGATTGGCGGCATTCATATCCGTGGCGTAAATGCGACAACGATCGAGCAGCCCGGCTTCCTCGAGCAGGATGGCCATGGAGTATACTTCCTCTCCGGAAGCGCAGCCGGCATGCCATATCTTGATGATCGGATAAGATGCCAGCCGGGGTAATACCTGTTCCCGGAGTGTTTTATAAAAAGCAGGATCCCGGAACATTTCTGTTACGTTGACCGTAATATACTGTACCATTTCCTGGAAGAACCCGGCATCATTGAGCAACCTGTGTTTCAGTTCAAATACATTGCTGATATGTGCAAAGCCGGTAAACCTGGTAAAGCGCCGTTTCAGCGAGGCGGGTGCATAATCTGTAAAATCATACCCATACCGCTGTTGAATTATTTTCACCAGGTCTGTAAAATCTCCGTTGCTTATTTCTTCTACCATAAGTCTGTTACGATAACCATACCCTTAACAAAGATAACAGCTTAATGTTGTCGATCGGCTTGGCAATATAGTCGGAGGCGCCGGCTTCCATGCATTTCTGCCGGTCGCCTGCCATCGCTTTGGCCGTCAGTGCAATAACGGGCAGCTGTTGAAACCGTGCATCTGCGCGGATCTGTTTCATTGCTTCATAACCGTCCATTTCCGGCATCATGATATCCATCAGTACAAGGTCGAGCTGCGGATGTTGCTGTAACATTTCCAATGCTTCCCTCCCATCGGCTGCTGTCAGTACTTCTATCCCCTGCTCTTCCATCAAAGCGCTGATCGAAAAAACATTCCGCATATCATCGTCTGCCAGTAATACTCTTTTGCCGGCGAGCCTATCGCCGGAACTGTCCGGCGGTGGACTTTCCACGCTTGTTTTTTTCTCCAGTTTATATAAAAACAATTCCAGTTCATCCATTAGCCGGTCGGTGGAATGGGCGGAGTTACGGACAATCGCTGCCGCATATTTTTTTAACTGTTGTTCTTCATTGGCGGTGATGTCCTGGTCGAGATGTACAATGAGGGGGGTATTGCCGGATTCGGGGATATCGACCAATGCCCGCAGTTGTTCGATGCCTGCCTGCAGGTTGGCATCTATTTCCACGATCACGGCATCATATTTTCTTCCCGACAGGAATTCCCTGGCAGCGTTAATATTACTGGCAATATCATACCGGGTTTCCAGGTTCCTTTCATCACTGATTGTTTCGAGTGTGGCGTCTTCACTCAGGACACCTGATGAAAGCAGCAGCACTTTTTTCAGTCTTGCCTGTATCCGGTTGCTGATATTGGTAAATACATCTTCCAGGTCTTTCAGTTCCAGTGGTTTTCTCGTATAGCCATGAATGTTATCTTCCCGGATCGCCTGTATATCTGTGCCGGATACTACATGAACGAGAATTTTACTGAGGTCCTGGTTGCTTTTCAGAATTTTGAGGATACTGCTGCCATCGATCACCGGCAGGTTCATATCCAGTATGATGGCGGAGGGCAGGTATTTCCGCGCATAGGAAAGTCCATCCTGCCCGTTATGGGCCACAATGGTTTTGAAACCTTTATTGCGTGCAAAGTCCCGGAGTATATCCGCGAAGTAAATATCGTCTTCTATAATAAGAATGAGCTTATCCTTTTTGCCGATATTATCCCGGTCGTCTTCCGCTATTACAACGGGCGCCGGTATATCGGTAATGATCTCCGGCGGGGCGGTATAGGCTGTTGCAGCAGGCAATGCCTGTCCGTCGGCAGGGATAACGATGGTGAAAGTACTGCCGGCGGCCGTGCTGTTATCGAGCCTGATTTCGCCATGCAGCAGCAGCATTAGTTCCCTGCTGATACTGAGGCCGAGACCGGTGCCGCCAAATTTACGGTTAGTGCTGCCATCTCCCTGGTGGAAGGCATTAAATATGAGTTCCTGTTTGTCTTCCGGGATGCCGGCACCGGTATCTGTAACGCTGATGCTGATGGCATTTGTATCGCTTTTGTACCAGGAAAGGCTTACGACTCCGCCGGCGGGGGTGAATTTAAACGAATTGGAGAGGAGGTTGCGGATCACCTGCCCGAGGCGCAGCTTATCTGTATATATAGTGGCGGGCACGTCGTCGGCGATATTCCTGATAAATTTGATTTTCTTTTCGGAGGCCTGTACACTGAAAAGATCAACGAGGTCTTCCATGATCTGGCTAACGCTCACCTGTTCAAAATACATTTCCACTTTTCCGGCCTCTATTTTAGAGAGATCGAGGACATCATTGATCAGGTGGAGCAGGTCGGAGCCGGATTTATAGATGATGCCGGCATATTCTATTTGTTTGTTGGTGAGGTTTTTAGTTTTATTTTCCTGGAGCATTTTGGCGAGAATCAGGACGCTGTTGAGCGGAGTACGCAGTTCATGCGACATATTAGCCAGGAATTCAGATTTGTACCTGCTGCTGGCTTCCAGTTCGGTTGCCTTTGCGGCCAGGGCTCCCCTGGCGGCTTCCAGGGCTTTGTTCTTCTCAATGACTTCGATATTTACCTGGCGCATTTCTTCCTCCTGAACACGCAGTTCTTCTTCGGAAGCCTGCAGGACTTCTGACTGCCGGCTCAGTTCTTCGTTGGACTGCCGCAGTTCTTCCTGCTGACTGATAAGGATTTCCCTTTGTTCCTGTACCTGTTGCAACAGTCGCATTACTTTTCCCCTCGCATTGGTTGCATTAACGGCAACGGATATATCTTTTTCCAGCAGCTCGAGCAGTTGCAGCTGCAGCGGGCTGACTTGTTTAAAGGAAGCCAGTTCGATTACGCCCAGCAGCTCCTTTTCTATGCGCAATGGAATCATTACCAGGGAACCGGGAACAGCCTGTCCGCTGGCGGAGCCCAGTTTCCAGTAGCTGGCTGGTACCTCCCGGATTACGCGGTCAGTAGTGCCGGAAGCCGCGCTACCCAGGAATCCGTTGCCCATGGTAACGATGGCAGGTATTTCCGGCGGCATACTAACGGAGGCGGTTAAACGCAGGTCGTCATGAATTTCATCATAGCAATAAAATGCGCCGGCTGCAAAGTCAGCGAAGCCGGTTAGCGTTTGCAGGCATTTTTGTACCAGTTCGTCACGGTTACTGACGTCCTGAAGGCTTTCGTTCATATTATTCACCCCGGTGAGCAGCCAGTTTTTTTCATTGGCGGCTGTATTCAGCTCCACTACCTCTTCCAGTTTATTATTCAATGCGTCCTGGGCTTTGAGGCGTCTTCTGAATTCCGAATAGGTGATTCTCATCAGTACAAAGCCTACCAGCAAAATAAAGGCGTTGTTAATCAGCAATGTTTTAACGGCCCGGTTAAAAGAATCACTTTTTTCATTTTCACGTAATGCCAGCAACCGGCGTTCCTCCCCGGTCACTGCACCCATCCTGGCCCTGACCTTGTCCATCAGCAAGGTTTCCTTTTCCGTGATAGCGGCGTTATTACTAAAACGCTGTTGTGCGGTAGTGTGGTCCAGCTCATTCCAGAAGCTCAGCAGGTGGTTTATTTCATCTTCCAGGGAATCCAGATTTTTTACCTGAACGGGGTTATCTTCTACCATGGTACGAAGATCATTTACAGCCGGCGCTACTTTGGGTAATGCCAGTTCATACGGCCGCAGGTATTTTTCTTCAAAAGTGCTGCGAAAACCGCGTCTGGCGGCTTCCATATCAAATAAGAGCCGTTGTACCCGTTCTGAATTATTGAGTACCCGGTAGGTATGTTGTACCCAGCCTGCTTCTTCTGTTTGTGTGGCAAACGTACGCCAGGTTAAAAATCCGCCGAGTAATACCAGCAGTATTACTAGCGAAAAGCCAAGGTACAGCCTATTGACCAGTGAAATTTTCATCGTTGCTATGCTAAAAAAAGGCCCGTGTTTAAGAAATTGCTATATTAGGAATAAAAATACAAAATGCCTTCATATTCAATACCTTTGCGGCGCCAAACTGTTATGATTCCATATTAATTTAATTTAAAATATATTCCTTTGAAAACTGGCCACGCGCATCAAGGTATATCTACGGAAATAAATTACTGAATGATTGCGATAACAAAAAATTAATCATATTCCTGATTTTCAAGGGTAATTTCAAAACCAAATTTCATAATATATCCGTACATCTAAACAAAGGAACACCTTCATTGTTTACCGGAATAAATTCAGCCGCTATGAGTAAAATATTATTAGTAGAAGATGATGAAATTATGCCAAAGATAGTGGCAAGAATTTTACCTGCCTCAGAATATGAACTCCACCATGTGTCCAATGGGAAGGAAGCATTTGAAAAACTGGATTCCACCAACTATGGTTATGACCTGATCATTACGGATATTATGATGCCATATGCCAATGGATTTGAAATACTCAGTAAAGTAAAAAACCGGGAGCGGCCAATTCCTGTTATTATCGTTTCTAATGCGGGCAACGAAGATATGATCATGGAAGGGTTTAAACTCGGCGCAGACGATTTCCTTAAAAAACCGATCATTCCTGCGGAATTACTGATACGCGTAAAGAGATTATTAATGAAGAATAAATAGCTGCATGTTGGATATACAAGTACCTGCCTTCCTGGAACCTGCCATGAATACCTTCCGGTATGCGCCGCTGGCCATACAGCTGGCAATGATATTTATCGTTATTGCTGCTACCGGTACGTTACTGGCCTATTTTTCCATCCTGAGAAGCCGTTATCTGGGTTACCGCCGGGATAAACGCCTGTCTTACCTGCTTCCCAAAGTAGATAACCTGATTATAGAAGAAGTCCTGACCAACCCTGAAGTAACAGAAACATCTTATTCTGACCAGCTGATACTGAATACAGAAGGATTCCAGGAGCTGCCTATGCATAAAAAATGGGTGCGTGAAGCCATTACCGGGCGTATCATGCATTTCAGGCGGAATGTCAGGGGAAATATGGGTCAGATGCTACGCAGCCTGTATATGCAGCTGGACCTGGACAAAGACACCATGAAGAAAATGAAATCAGGGAAATGGGAGAAAAAAGTACAGGCGCTGACAGAGTTTATTAATATGGACATGTCTATTTCCGACGTGACTATACTCCCATTAACGAATAGCCGTAACCGTGAATTAAGGGCTGCCGCAAGACATGCATATATCAAGCTCAGTAAAAACGAGCCTTTTAAATTTTTCGATGTGGTGACAGAGCCGCTCCTGATGTGGGACCAGGTGGAGCTGTTCCGTATTATTTCCAGTACCGAAGACATTGCCATTCCCAACTTTGCCCGCTGGATCACCTATTCTTCCAATAAAAGCGTAGTATCTTTTTGTTTGAAGCTGATCGTGCATTACAACCAGCTGCCGGCGGTACCCGCCGTTATCAAGCTGCTGGACACGAAAGACCATTACCTGCGTGCAAATGCGATTAACTGCCTTGGCAAGCTGCGGGTTCCCGATGTGGAAGAAAAGCTCGTGTCGCTTTACAGCAGCCAGCCCCTGCATTGCCAGATAGAAATACTGAAAGCCCTCGGCCGCATCAGCAGCGGACGATATATAGATTTCCTTAAACAGGAATTCCTGCACTCTACCGATTTTGACCTGCGTAAAAGCGCCGCCAAATCACTGGTAAAAAATGAATGGATTGCCAGCCAGGTACTACGGGAGCTGATCGATACCGCCAACCCGGAAAACCTGCGTATCCTGAAGCATTGTATGAACCCGTTAATCAAGTACTGATGAGTGGCATTTTAGAAACATTAGGCAAATTGTATGAAAGCACGCTTTTCGTATATGGATTAGTGTTACTTATCGTATATGCGTTACTGGCATTTTTCTCTATGCTGGCTATCCGCAGTTATCTCCGGAAAAACAACGATCATCAGCTGGATGTACTGGCCAGCTCTCCCATGGCGCCCGGTATCACCATACTGGCGCCGGCATTTAACGAAGGGCTCACCATCATTTCTAACGTAAGATCCCTGCTTACCCTCAACTATCCCCGTTATGAAATTGTGCTCATTAACGACGGCAGTACGGACAATACCATGCAGCAACTCATAGATGAGTTTAAGATGGTGGTGGTAGAATATGCCTACAACGCCAAAATCCGTACCCAGCCGGTAAAAAAGATATATAAGTCCACCGACCCCGCCTACTCCTCCCTGCTCGTAATCGATAAAGTAAATGGTAAGAGTAAGGCAGATGCCGTTAACGCCGGTATCAATATAGCTACGTTTAGCTACTTCGTTTGCACCGATGTGGATTGTATACTCCATAAAGACACGCTGCTGGAGCTGATCAAGCCGGTGATGCAGGAAGAAGGCAAGCGCGTGATCGCCATCGGCGCCACGCTGCGTATCGCCAATTCCTGCGAATTCGATGAAGGCGTGATGACCCGCATGCGCCCGCCAAGGCAGCTGCTGCCGCGCTTCCAGGAAGTAGAATATATCCGTTCGTTTGTACTGGGGAAAATGGGCTGGAGCTATATTAACTGTGTACCCAACGTTTCGGGCGGACTGGGTTTATTCGACAAAGAAGTGGCCATCCGCAGCGGCGGATACGATCATAGCTCCTTTGGAGAAGACATGGAACTGCTGACCCGTATGTGCCGCTATGCGCACGATAATCATATTGATTATTCCATCCGCTATATCCCGAAAACATTGTGCTGGACGGAAGCCCCCTCCACCCTTAAAATATTTAACCGGCAGCGCACGCGCTGGTCCAGGGGCCTGGCCCAGCTCATCTATGCCCATTTCGGAATGTTTATGAATCCCCGCTATGGTAAGATGGGGCTGATCATATTTCCTTTCAACTTCTTTTTTGAACTCCTGGCGCCGCTCATCGAATTCACCGGCGTAGTGTCGTACATCGTGCTGGCCATAATGGGCAGGATCAACTGGCCCTATGCACTGCTGTTATTACTTTTCGTATATACCTACTCGGTAATGATCACCACCATTTCCATATTGTGGGATCAACTTTCGTTCCGGTATTATAAGTCATGGAAAGAGGTGCTGTACCTTTGTATGACACCTTTCATGGAGTTTTTATTATATCATCCGTTGATTGTGGTGTATTCCTTAAGGGGGTATTATTATTTCCTTACAGGTAAAAAAAGTACCTGGGGAAATATGCAGCGACAAGGTTTTGGAAAAAAGAAATAAAGAAAAGAGATGGACACGCTGAGAAAATTTTTTGAAGGTGGCGTATTTATATATGGCAGTACCATGCTGCTCATGTATGCCGTGCTGGCATATATGTCGTATCGTGGTATCAGGAAGTTCCGCCGTAAAAGCAGCTTTACCAACTACGATCAGCTGCTGGACTCGCCGCTCACACCGGGAATCTCGGTAATAGCCCCTGCCTTTAATGAAGGAGTGACCATTATCATGAATGTACGCTCCCTCCTAACGCTGAACTATACACGCTTCGAAGTAATCATAGTAAATGATGGCAGCACCGACGATACCCTGGAAAAGCTGATCAACGAATTTGCCCTGGTGCAGGTAGACTTTGCCTATAACGAACGTATTAAAACCCAGCCGGTCAGGCGTATATTCAAATCGATCAATACCGCGTACGACAAGCTGATGGTGATAGACAAGGTGAATGGAAAAAGCAAGGCGGATGCTTCCAATGCCGGTATAAACGCCGCAGCCTTTGATTACTTCCTGTGTACAGACGTGGACTGCATCATTGAAAAAGATACCCTGTTGCGCATGATCAAGCCCTTCATGGATGAAGAGCATATGAAAACAAAAGAAGTGGGGGAACCTTGCCCCGAATGCGGATACGTACATGTGGTGGAAGACAGCCGACGCGTAATTGCCACCGGCGCCACACTTCGCATTGCCAATTCCTGCGAGGTAGATGAAGGGGTAATTGTACGGGTACGCCCCCCCGAAAAGCTGCTGCCCCGCTTCCAGGAAATGGAATATATCAGGGCCTATGTGTTGGGGAAAATGGGCTGGAGCATGATGAACAGCGTTCCAAACGTATCCGGGGGACTGGGATTATTTGACAAGGAAGTAGCTATCAAAGCGGGCGGGTATGATCATAAATCGTTTGCGGAAGACATGGATATTGTAACCCGTATGTGCGCTTTTATGATCGACAACGAGCTAAAATATGCCGTTCGTTATATTCCAACTACCCAATGCTGGACCGAAGGACCTCCCAATATGAAAATATTCAGCCGGCAGCGGACACGCTGGGGACGCGGACTGGGCGAGATTATGACCATTCACCGGAAAATATTGTTTAATCCGCGCTATAAAAAACTGGGGCTGGTAATTATGCCCTACAACCTGTTTTTTGAATTCCTGGCGCCGATTATAGAGTTTGCAGGTATCCTTTATTATATCTTCCTGATTATAACAAACCAGGTAAACTGGGAATACGCATTAATATTATTACTGTTTGTATACCTGTATTCTGTAATGATTACCACGCTGGCAGTTTGCTGGGATCAGCTGACCTACGGGTATTATAAAACCTGGCGGGAAGTAATAGCGCTGGCATTGATGGCCTTTTTTGAGCCACTGGTCTATCACCCGCTGATTGTATTCTTTGCCCTGCGCGGTTACTGGTTCTTCCTGATAGGTAAAAAATCCGCATGGGGTAATATGCAAAGACAAGGATTCGGAAAAAAGAAAGTAAACTCATAAACAAGAAAGCAAATGGCTGTATTAAAACATCTGTTGACAGGTATTATCGTGTGTTTGGCGATACAAACGCAGGCGCAGATTTTTAAGCCGAAGACTAATGCGGAAGCCTTATACAACCAGGCAGTGCAGGAAACAAAGCAACAACACTACGACAAGGCTATTGCCCTGTCGAAGCAAGCCTTGCAGGAGCAACCCGACTTTATTGATCAGCAGCTGCTGCTGGCCAGGTTATACCTGCTCACGAAACAGTACGATCTTTCCAGAAAATACATCAAAGAGGTACTGGCAAAAAATCCGAAGTACCGGGATGTTTATTTTTATGCCATCAATGTGGAACTGAGTACCGGCAGGTATACGGAGGCGGAATGTTATGCAGATGAAGCCCTTGGTTATTTCCCCGGCAGCCTGGACTTTATGCTGAAAAAACTGGGTATACTGGATGCACAACATAAGGTATACCGCGGTAATGAGATGGCCGAAACACTGATGGGCAAATACCCCGAAGATACCACCGTTCGCAATGCCTATATAGAACATTACCTGGTGAGCGGCAAATACTATCAGCAGTTGGGTAACACCGGGATGGCCCGGCAGAGTTATGATAAAGTGTTGCTGGTAGCTCCCCGTAACCAGGAAGCCAGGGAAGCAAGTCTGGCGGCAGCTATCAAAGGCGGTAGCTATCAGTCGGCGCTGGACCAGGTAAACGAGGCGCTCCTCGCCCACCCCGGTAATTATGATTTGCTGATGCGTAAGCTGGGCATTTTGCAGGATACACATGCCTATGCAGAAGCATTGAGCACCCTGCAGGAAATATTACGCCGCTACCCCGGCGATGCCAAAGCCCGCTCACTGGAAGCCTCCCTGAAAATGGAAGCTGCCGGTTACTATGCTAACACCGACCCCTATACGTTATACGAAGGAGTATTGGAAAAAAATCCCGGTAACCGGGAAGCATTGGATAAGCTCATCGGCTACAGCATGGCAAGAGGTGCTTACAGGGAAGCGCTGGCCTGGATTAACCGTGGTTTGAAGAACAGCCCGAACGACGCCCGTTTGCTGGCGTTAAAGATGGATGTGCTGGAAGGCGACCGCAAATACAGCGCTGCCGCCGCTTTAGCACAGGTGTTGTATCAACGCTCCCCCGGCCCGGATCTGAAAGAAAGACTGGTACTGCTGCAAACTGCGGGCGGACGCGATTATCTTGCGGAGCAGCAATACGACCTGGCGCTGGCATCTTTCGAAAGCGCATTAAAAATTAGTCCCCATGATACTACGGTCCTGAACTTGCTGGCCAGTACCTATATCTCACAAAAAAATACAACAGCTGCCTTAAAAGTACTGGACCAGGGATTAAACTATTATCCCGGCAATGCCTCCTTCCTGCTGAAGAAATCCGGTGTGCTGGCAGATGCAGGCAGGTATGAAGAAGCCGCTGCCATCGCTGCAGAGCTGGCCACCCGCTTCCCGGGAGATCAACAGCTCGCCGCTAACCTGGCAGAGATGCGTTTAACCGCAGGACGTACATTGATGCGGGCGGAAGAGTATGACCTTGCCAAACAACAGTTTGAACAGGTACTGGCTGTAGCGCCGTCCAACCGGGATGCACTGGATTATATGATCAACCTGCAAAGCGCCACCGGCAAACCCGACAGCGCATTGTACTATGCCGATAAAGCATTGGGATATTATCCGGGCAACCGTGATTTCCTGCTGAAGAAGGCATCTGTGTTGCAGGAACAGCACGATTATAACGGCGCGGCCGCAATTACGGGTGAGCTGATGAACAGGTATCCGTATACCCTTAAATATAAAACGGCGTATCTGAACAGCCTCACCTCAGCAGGTACGGAATATCAACGTAACCAACAGCCCGATAGCGCGCTCGCCCAATTTAACCAGGTGCTGGCCATCAATCCCAAAGACTCTATGGCATTGCTGTACAGCATCAATATATTAAATGGACAGCAACGTTACGACAGCGCCCTGAACTATACCGCGCAGGGAATAAAATATTATCCCGGCAATGATATGTTTTTGCTGAAGCGGGCCATTACCCTGGAAAATAAAAAAGACTTTGCCGCTGCCGCACTGGCAGCCGATTCTGTGGTGAAGTTGCAAAATAACGCCGCGAATACGGATTACCGGGACTATCTTCAAAGCAAAACACTGAAGAACCAGTTTGGGTTGTACTTCCTGCATTCGAGCTATGATTACTCCGACGACAAGTATAATATTGCTACAATAGAATACCGGCGCTTTATAAAGCGGGGTTCTTACGCCGTGCAGGTGAACTACGCCGGCAGACAAACCGGCAACGGTTTACAGGGGCTGGCAGAAATGTATTATACCCATAATCCCAAACTATACTCTTACGGGATGGTGGCTTATTCAAATAAAACAGTGTTCCCGCAATTGCGGGCTGCCTACTCTATTTTCAAAACATTCAAGAAAGAAATTGAAGTGGAACTGGGTGGTCGTTATCTGAACCTGGATAGTACCAGCAGTGTTTCCGGAGTGGTATCCATTGCAAAACCATTCGGGGATTTCTGGGTAAATCTGCGTGGATTTGTTATCAGCGAAGCGTCGAAAAATTATACCGCCTTTAATCTTACTACCCGTTATTATATGAACAGACGGCAGGATTACCTCCAGGTAGTTGCCGGCCTGGGCACCTCTCCGGACGACCGGAGCCGCCTGGTTAACTTTCCACATCTTTCCGGTTTGCTGACGCATAGTATTGGCGCAGGTTACCAGAAAGTATTACACTACCGTACTACGCTCGGACTGTTTGGTACCTGGATTAATCAAAAGATCACGGATACCGGCTTCCAGAACCAGTACGATATCTATGTAACGTTACAGCGGAAATTTTAACTGACTTACAATGTGCAGAATTATGAACAGCCTTTTGTTAATGATAACGACGTTGTTATATAGCGCCTGTCAAACCGCTCCTGCCGGGGACGACTTTTTCCTGGTACAGCAGGGCCGCAGCGCCTATGTGATTGTGACTCCGGCCGACGCTACCAAGGCAGAAACAAAAGCTGCCACCATTTTCCAGGATTATGTGCAGCGTATTTCCGGGGTAAAGCTGGTGATCCTGCCGGAGGGGCAATACAAAGATCAACCGGCTGTATTTATCGGAAATACCACCCATACTATGGGCCCGGACCGGATAAAGGATGACGGATTTTTTTCCGGCAGTAAAAACAAGCAACTGTATATCCGCGGCGGCAGCGGGCAGGGGGTTATATATGGTGTATATCATGTATTACAAACGTATATGGGTTGCCGTAAGGACGATAAAGGCCCGGCAGCCGTACCTACGCTGAAGGATATACGCATTGGCGGCGCATTATCCGTGTTGCGGGAACCGGCATTCATTTACCGGGAAAGCTACTATCCTGCGTCCACAGATCCCGAATACCTTGCCTGGCATGGTCTGCATCGTTTCGAAGATTTGTGGGGACTATGGGGGCATTCCTTTTTTAAGCTGCTGCCGCCGGCTGATTATTTTAAGGCGCATCCGGAATACTATTCACTGGTAAACGGTAAAAGACAGCCCTTACAGCTTTGTTTGAGCAATGAAAACGTTTATGCGTTAACGGTAGCATGGTTTAAAAAAGCCATCGCCGGTAACCCGGATGCCATGTATTGGTCGGTTTCCCCTCAGGATGGCGGTGGCGCCTGCACCTGTGATCTGTGCAGGAAAGCAGATGCAGAAGAAGGCGGTCCCCAGGGATCGCTGATCCGTTTTGTGAACCGGGTGGCTGCGCAGTTTCCCGGGCAGCGCTTTACCACGCTGGCCTATGGCTATACCGCCAAAGCGCCGCTGAAAACCAAACCTGCCGGGAATGTATATATTATGCTGAGCACTATTGATGCCTTCCGGCAGGAGCCTTTATCGCAGGCGCCGTCTGCGGCGGCCTTCCGGAAAAACCTGGGTGACTGGGAAGCCACCACGGGCAACCTGTTTATCTGGGATTATACCACCCAGTTTACGAACTACCTGGCGCCTTTTCCGGACTATCAACAACTGCAACCCAATTTGCAGTATTTCGCCCGGCATCATGTAAAAGGTGTTTTTTCACAGGGCAGCGGAGAAACCTATGGCGACATGGCAGCATACAACAGCTACGTACAGGCGGCATTGTTATGGCAGCCGGATGCTGATATCAAAATGGTTAACGACGGGTTTTTAAAGGGTTACTACGGCCCTGCCGCGCCATTTGTGGGTCAGTACATGGATGCGCTCAGTGCTGCCGTTAAAAGCACCCGCAGTACCCTCGATATTTACGGCAACCCCATCTATAATATACGCGACTATTTATCGCCCGTGCTTATTGACCAGTATTCTACCCTGCTGGATAAGGCGGAAGCGGCCGCAGGTAATAACAATACCTTTCTGCAACGGGTATACGAAACACGGCTGTTCCTGGAGTATGTGGTGTTACAGCAATCCCGTTTTTACGGCAATGAAAAATATGGCTATCTGCAACCCGATGGCAGTGTAAATCCCAAGTGGCCGGTGCGGGTAAAGCGTTTTACCGATCAGTGTAAAGCTGTGGGTGTACAGGAACTTTCAGAAGGAGGCTTGTCGCCCGATGCCTATGCACAGGAATGGCAGGAACTGTTTTCCCGTGAATGGATCAACAGCCTGGCCCTTCATGCACCGGTAACACTCGTGAACGCCTATACGCCGGAATACAGTCCCAAAAAGGAAGCAACGCTGACCGATGGGTTAACCGGCGGAAATGACTTCAGTTATAACTGGTTGTTTACCTACGGTAAGGATATGGTTGCCACTATCGATATGGGAAGCAGTAAAGCGATCCGCCAGGTACAGCTGAACTTCCTGCAGGATGCGCGGCACTATATCTTTAACCCTGCCCGGGTGCTGATTGAAACCTCTGCGGATGGCACTACTTTTAAATCGGCTGGGGTAAAGGAGATCCCGGCGCCGGAAGAAGATTATGCGATTCATATCAACCATTATACTTTCCCGGTAGCCGGTACGGCGAGGTATATCCGGGTAAGCGCCCAATGTCCCGCCACTTTGCCGGAATGGCGGCTCGTGGAGGGGAAAAAGCCGGCGCTTTGCTGTGATGAGGTTTCGGTGCAATGATTGTCTTGCCCAGGATTTAATTGATTATGAGGATTTTGATGATTTTTTTCTTATGATTTTTTTTGATTAAAAAGATTTTAGAAAGATTAGCAAAGATGGAAGATGCCTCCTCTTTATCTTCTTTAATCTTTTTTAAATCTTATAAAATCACATGAAAAAAATCATCAAAATCCTCATAATCAATTAAATCCTGGGCAAGACAAAAAATAAATTTGGAAAATAAACACTGTTCAGTATATTTGCACTGTAAACAATTCAATGTGGGCATTATAGAAAGAAAAGAGCGTGAAAAAGCGGAGATGCGCAGGCGTATTGTAGACGTAGCGGTTAAAATGATTGTGGAAGAAGGATACGAAAAGGTATCCATTCGCAATATCGCTGACAAGATCGAGTACAGTCCGGCAACTATTTATCTTTACTATAAGGATAAAGACCAGTTGTTGTACGATGTGCAGACCGAAGCTTTTGCCACCCTGGCGTCTGATTTCATGACACAGATCACGGCGGAGCAGCCCTTCAAAAGGTTGGAGCAGCTGGCAAAGGCCTATGTACAGTTTTCACGGGTTCATCCGGAATTATATGACCTGATGTTTATTATCAAGGCACCGATGAATGCGCTGGTGGAAAAGGAAAAGTGGGAAAATGGGGATCCGGCTTACGATGCTTTACATAACCTGATGCAGGAATGTATTGATAAAAAGCTGGTGAAATTCAGTGATGCAACGATTGCCACCCTCTCTGTATGGGGTTTTGCGCATGGACTGATCAGTTTGCATCTGCGGGGAAGATGCTCAAAAGTATCGAGGGTAGCTGATGAAGATATGCCGGTCGTAGTAGATGAAGCTATCAGGGAATACCTGCGTATGATCCAGGCATAAAAAAAATCTTAAAATTTGTACAATATCCGGCGGGGATGATCGTCTGCAATAACAGCGGAAGGTAAACAACAGCCCTGCCGCCCTTTCTGAGAGATGTGAGAAAGAGATGTGTCGCCGTAATACACAAACATTATTATAAAGCCCTTGCGGCTTTTTTTTAAACCGGGAATTAAACACTGTTCAGTATATCAACGACGATAATTATAAGCCATCCGGCTTTATTTTTTTCGGCATCAATAAACACCGTTCACTATGTACACATCAATCACAAAAGGAGCAATGTTAATAGGCCTGCTCATAGCGGGTTCCGGCGCCTTTGCCCAGCGTACCATACTGGATCAATACATACAATCCGCCTTCAGCAATAACAAAGGGCTGAAAGATCAAAACTTCCAGCTCACGAAATCAATGCTGGCGCTGCAGGAAGCGAAGAGTTTGTTCGGCCCTAATGTATCCCTGCTGGGCAGTTACACCAAATCCAGCGGCGGCCGAACCATCGATTTCCCGATCGGGGATATTATGAACCCGGTATATAACAGTCTTAACCAGTTGACCAATAGTCACGATTTTAAATCGCTCGACAACGTGCATGTGCAACTGAATCCTGACAACTTCTACGACGCCAAAGTGAGGGCGAGTCTGCCGCTGATCAACGCGGAAATTTATTACAACCAGAAAATCAAAAAAGAGCAGATCACCCAGCAACAGGCCGCTGTAAACGTATACAAACGGGAGCTGGTGCGGGATATCAAAACAGCTTACTACCAATACTACCAGGCGGCACAGGCGGTATCTATTTACAACAACGCCCTTTCGCTCATCAACGAAAACATTCGCATCAACGAAAGCATGGTGCGCAACGGAATGCGGAACAACACCGCCCTGTACCGCGCGCAAACAGAGAAAGAGAAGACCGATGCCGACATCAACAAGGCCATTAACGCCCGGCAAAATGCAAAAGCTTATTTCAACTTCCTGCTGAATCGCAGTCTCGATGAAAATGTAACCCTGGACAGCAGTCTCCTGATCACGCCTGCGCAGCTGCCCGGCAAGGATATCAACGACCGGGAAGAGCTGGCGCAATATAAAAGCGCTACTACCGCCTACCGGTTAAACGAACAATTGCAGCGTGCTTACCTCGTTCCCAAGCTGAGCACATTTATTGACCTGGGCTCACAGGGTATGGGAGCGAAATTTAACCAGGACACCCGTTATTATCTTTTTGGCGTAAACCTGGAGTGGAACCTATTTGCTTCTCATAAATACAAATACAAGATCAAACAGGCGGCCAACGATGTACAAACCATTACCAACGCGGCCGCTCAAACCACTGATCAACTACGCTTACAGCTATACGAAGCCGTCAACAACTACCAAACGGCCTCGCTGAATTTCAAAACAGCACAAAGCCAGTTATCCTTTGCCGAACGGTATTACCGCGACCAGATGAAGGTATACAAGGAAGGACAGCTGCTTTACATAGAACTGCTGGATGCGCAGAACCAGCTCACCCAGGCACGGTTACAAACCGCAGTAGCACAGGCCGCCGTGCAAACGGCCTATGCATCAGTAGAACGTGCACAGGCATCTTACAATATTGATAATAACAACAACCAATAAACTTACTCACATGAAAAATACATTGCTCCTGCTGCCTCTTTCCCTGCTCCTGTTTTCCTGCGGCAGCAAACCGGCGACAACAGCTATCGTTTCCGATACCATCCCGGTGAAGATTATGCCGCTTCAAAAACAAGGTACAGCCTTCACCATCAACGCATCCGGTCAGTTTACCACCGATGACGAAGTATATCTTTCTTTCAAAACAAATGGCATCATCAGTAACATACTGGTGAAAGAAGGCGACCCGGTACGCAAAGGCCAGTTACTGGCAACGTTGAATCTCACCGAAATAGATGCCCAGGTACAAAAGGACCAGCTGGCTTTTGAGAAGGCCCAGCGCGACTACCAGCGTATTGTTCGGCTGCACAACGACAGCGTGGCTACCCAGGAACAACTGGAAAATGCCAAAACCACGATGGATCAGGCCCGTCAGCAGCTGAGCACCACGCAATTCAACCGCAGCTACTCTGCTATCCATGCCACACAGGATGGCTACGTATTACATAAACTGGTCAGCAGCGGGCAAATGGTGAATGCCGGAACGCCTGTGCTCCAAACCAATGGCGCCAGCAGTGCACATTGGCTGCTACGTGTAGGCGTAAGCGATAGAGAATGGGCACAGGTGAAAAACGGCGATAAAGCCACCATTGAAATATCTGGTGTACCGGGCGACAGCCTGACCGGTATGGTTACCCGCAAATCGGAGGGCATTGATGCGCAAAGCGGCACCTTCCTGATAGATGTACAACTCACCGGCAGCAAGCCCGCCGCTATCGCGGCCGGCATGTTTGGCCGCTGTCATATTAACGCCGGCGCCGTTACCGGCAGCACAGCATGGAGCATTCCTTACGCTGCCCTGCTGGACGGAAACGGCAGCAGTGGTTTTGTTTTTGTAACCAACGATAACAAAATTGCCCAGCGCATACCGGTAACCATTGCCGGTATGGAAAAAGAAAATGTGCTGATCAGTAACGGCATGGAACAGGCGAAAGCGCTTATTATTTCCGGCAGTGCCTACCTGAAAGATCAATCACCTATCCGTATCATCCAATAATAGCTACGATCATGAAAATAGCCAGATACGCCGTCAAAAATTACCAGTTCACCCTGGTGATATTTATTATGATCATTGTGCTGGGCATCACTACCATCCTTAATATGCCCCGTTCAGAAGACCCGGAAATGAGAGCGCCGCAATTCACCGTTATTGTGGTATATCCCGGCACCAGTCCAAAAGATATGGAAGACCTGGTAGTAGATCCCATGGAAAAAGAAATCTACGGACTGGATGATATCAAGCGGGTACGTACTGCCATCAGCGATGGTGTAGCCGTGATGCGGGTAGAATATAAATACAGTTCCAACGTGGATCAAAAATACCAGGAGCTGGTGAGAGAGGTGAACAACAAGCGGAAAGACTTGCCGGCAGACATTTACAGCCTGGAAGTGAGAAAGCAGGAACCTTCTGACGTAAACGTAATGCAGGTGGCGCTGATTTCTGAAAATGCGTCCCGTGATAAATTGCGTTACTATGCAGATAAACTGCAGGATGAACTGGAAAAAGTGCCATCATTAAAAAATGTAAAACTGCATGGTTTGCCTGAACAGCAGGTGCGTGTGGAATTACAGCTGGATAAAATGGCGCAGCTGCATTTGCCTGTTAACACCGTAATGGCAGCCATCCAAAGCGAAATGGCCAATATTCCCGGTGGCAGTATCGACGCCGGTGAGAAAAGCTTCAACATCAAAACAAGCGGCAATTATCAGCATATCGATGAAATCAGCAACACTATTGTATCTGCCGCCAATGGAAAAAATGTTTTCCTGAAAGATATTGCGCGTATATACTATGGCTTTGAAGACGAGAAATATTTTGTGCGGCTGAACAGTCACCGGTGCGTAGTGGTTTCCGCTGCACAGAAGTCGGGCGAAAACATTACCAAGACGCAACTTCAATACAAACCGGTTATAGAAAAGTTTAAGAAAACACTGCCGCCCAATATCGACATGGTACAATATTTTGACCAGGCCGATGCAGTAAACAACCGGCTGAGCGGATTGGGAAAAGATTTCATTATTGCCATCCTGCTGGTTGCATTCACACTGCTGCCTTTAGGACAACGCCCTGCGTTGATTGTGATGATCTCGATTCCGTTGTCGCTGTCAATTGGCATCGTGTTGCTACAGTTGTTTGGGTTTAACCTGAACCAGTTGAGCATTGTAGGACTGGTGGTGGCGCTGGGGCTGCTGGTAGATGATAGTATTGTAGTGGTAGAAAATATAGAGCGGTGGATGCTGGAAGGACATAGCCGGATGGAAGCCACGCTCAAAGCTACTTCCCAGATTGGCCTGGCAGTAGTGGGTTGTACCGCCGCCCTGGTGATTTCCTTTATGCCGCTGGTATTTATGCCGGAAGGCAGCGGCGACTTTATCCGTAGTCTCCCGCTGGCAGTGATATTCAGCGTACTGGCTTCCATGGCAGTATCGCTTACGATCATCCCGTTCCTTTCCAGCCGTTTGCTGAAAGAACATACCGGCAACCCCGAAGGCAACCTGTTTATGCGTTTGCTTAAAAGAATGATCCACGGCAGCTATGCCAAATTACTGGACAAGGCCCTGCATCGCCCGGTGATCACCATCCTGGTATCCCTGGTTATTTTTGGCGCCTCCATTGGTTTATTCAAAGTGATCGGTTTTAGCCTGTTCCCGGCGTCTGAAAAACCGCAGTTTCTTATCAATGTGTTTACACCACCGCAGTCGAATCTCGTATACACTAACGAAATAGTAAAGCAGATAGAAAAAGAACTAAAACAGGAAAAGGGGATACAATCTTTCGCCAGCAATATCGGTAAAGGAAATCCGCGTATTTACTACAACGAAACACAGGAAAACGAAAGAAGTGATTACGCACAGATCTTTGTACAGCTGGACGGACATACCAGTCCTGCTGAAAAAACAAAGCTGATTGAATCGCTCCGTAAAAAATGGACGCCCTACCCCGGCGCCAAAGTGGAAGTAAAGAATTTTGAACAGGGGCCTCCTATGGTGGCACCGGTAGAAGTACGGTTATTCGGAGATAATCTGGATACCTTACGATCGCTGGCAGGAAACATAGAGAAGATGTTGGAAAAAACACCAGGCACTATTTATATCAATAACCCGGTAAGCACGCTTAAGTCTGATATCCGGGTAAAAATAGACCGGGAGAAGGCACAGCAGCTGGGTATTCCCACGGCAAATATCGACCGGGTAGTTCGTTTAGCCGTATCCGGGATTAACCTGGGCCAGTACAACGATCAGAATGATAACGACTACGACATCCTGCTGACCAAGCAGAAAACGGGTAAGCCTACTATGGATGTTTTTAAGGATCTGTATGTCAATAACAGCCAGGGAACCGCGATTCCGCTTTCGCAGGTAGCACAGCTGCAGCTGGAAACATCTCCCCTGACGATCAGCCACCAGGAGAAAAACCGGGTAGTGGCTGTGGGCGCCTTTATCAGGAAAGGATTCCTGACCGACCAGGTGATTGGCGACGTGGTAAAGCAGATGGATGCACTCCGGTTGCCGGCAGGGTATACTTATGAAATGGGAGGAGAAGTGGAGAGCCGGAAAAACTCCTTTGGCGGGTTTATGAGTGTGATCATAGTAACCATCTTTTTGTTTGTAGCGGTACTGATCCTGCAGTTTAAAACCTTCAAGAGCATGCTGATTGTATTATCTGTGATTCCGCTGGGTATAGTAGGCGCGGCTATTGCATTGTGGCTCACGGGCAACTCGCTGTCCTTTGTAGCGATCATCGGATTGATTGCATTGGCGGGGATAGAAGTAAAGAATACCATTTTGCTCGTAGATTTCACGAACCAGCTGCGGATGCAGGGCAAATCACTGGAAGCGGCTATACGGGAAGCAGGTGAAGTACGTTTTCTGCCAATTGTGCTTACCTCTATGACAGCAATAGGCGGTCTGATACCCGTGGCCATATCCACCAACCCGTTGATTGCTCCGCTGGCCATAGTATTGATTGGTGGCCTGATCAGCTCTACCCTGCTCTCACGTATAGTGACCCCCGTAGTATATAAACTGATTCCGCCAAAGATAGAAGTAACGCATACAAATGGCCATGGATCACATCAAAAGAAAACGATAGACGAGGATAACGAAATGCTGTTACCGCATCATGCTGTAATTCATAATTCGTAATTAGCAATTAGTTCCTTACTTTTACAACTGATTTGCTAGTCAACCATTCCTTTGAAAATTAGTTTTTATGAAAAAAATCTTCCTGGCATTTGCAACCGTGCTCCTGGTGATGTGTATGAGTATACAATCGCAGGCACAATTGAAACGATTCAGTATCGGTCCTTTTGTTGAAGCGGGTTTTCCTGTTGGCGACTTCGGTGATACCCACAATACCGGTTATGGTATTGGTTTGGGGGCTGATGTAAAACTGGTGGCAGGCTTAACTGCGGTAGGTTCCGTTAGTTACTTCCGTTTTGGAGGAAAAAGCGGCAGCACCAACGGTGTTAGCTACGATTACAAAGATTTAAATGTAGTGCCTATCCGCCTTGGATTGCGTTACAACCTGATCTCTATCTTATATGTAAAAGTGGAAGGCGGTACTGTTCAGTATACCGGGAAGTACTACAATGGCCTAGGCGGACTGGTAGCACCCGGTGTTGGTATCCGCTTACTGGGGCTGGATGTGGAAGCCAAGTATGAAGCCTGGTTTAAAGATGGCACACGCGGTTTCTTTGGCCTGAAAGCCGGATATAATTTCTAGTAATGAGTCGTTAAGGCTTAAGTTTTTAAAAAGAGTGGTGGAGAAAAATTTTCTCCACCACTCTTTTTTTTGGAATTAAATTATAAAATATAGATTTATTATGTGGCAATGATACAACCCGGTGAACAATTATTATTTTTGATCAGACCTCATTTATACTATGTTATCCTTATTACGTCTCTTGTTTGCAGTATTCAATATTATCCTCCTGATAACTTCATTGCCGATCTTTTCCAGTGGGCAAACCAGTCATGATAATAATACCAGCAACACTACCATTACCTTTAAATTATTGAAAGGGAGTCAGTTATTTATTTCATATCCGCGGAACATTATCCAGTTCAGGGAAATAGCCCTGGAAAACGTAACGCAGGACTCTACTTTTACCATTACGGTGAATACCAACAAACCTTTTATCATCAACAGCAGTTACATGATCCGTAACACCTATCTTTTTTTCCCGGGATATCATTACTCAGCAGACATCCGGAAAGGGGAAACAACTATTACTTTTCAATGCAGCGATCAGCAAAAGGCATTTGAATCCAATGCACTGGCTAAAATGGAAGCAGCAACGATGCGACTGGACCTCAGTGCTGACGAGAGGGCATTGAAGTATTTGTATCAGCGTAAACAATATAACGAAACATTGGATTCATTTCTGCTTGCCCTGAAAAGTCAACGGCTTGAAAAAATAAATGACTACAAACGTGCCAACAGCATATCTGATGAAGGATACCGGCTTTTATCCGCCTATATCCACTATGACTTTATCAGTAAACGATTGATGCCCTTTTATCATCCTAAATTTGATGTGAAAGATCTGCCGGTATGGTATGCAGACACCATGCATCAATACCGGCGCGCTTTTGACGACTCCTCTCTTCTTCGCCTGTATTCCTTCCAGGGTGCATTGATATATAACAATCGTTTCTTAGCCACTGATTCCAAAAATGGTACTGCTTCGCTTCCGGATCAGTTTACAGCAGCCAAAAAATTTACGGGTTCTCCGGAAGTCAATAATTTCCTGCTGTACCAGGTATTGAATAATCATAAAAACAAACAGGATAGCCGCTACCCGGTCTACGTAGATTCGTTTAGGTTAGTTTGTACTGACACCCTCTACCAAAATGTTATTCTGAAAAACTTCAGCTACCTGGCAAAAGAAAATGTGCTGGCTACTACCAAACAGCAATTGTATACGTTGCAAAGCAAAACGATAGATCTCGATTCCCTGATCACACAACAAAAGAAGCTCATTTATATCGACTGCTGGGCCAACTGGTGCGCGCCCTGCAAAAGAGAAATGCCCATATCCGCGCAGTTACAAAAAGAATTCGCTAAAAAAAATATTTCATTCCTGTTTTTTTCACTGGATGAAACAGCCACTCAATGGGAAGCAGCAGCCGGTGACTACGCATTTATGAATAAAGCCAACAGCTTCCTGGTATTGGGCAACTTCCAGTCACCATTTGTACTGAAACATCATATCGATAGGATTCCCCGTTATATACTTATGAGCAACGATGGAAAAATAATTGATGACGATGCTCCCCATCCGGATGACCCGGAGTTAAAAACGCTGATAAACGGCCAACTATGAGGCTTCTCCTATCAGAAAATAAAAATGCAGCACGGAAATATTTATCCGTTGCTGCATTTTTACTTCTTACAAAAAACTTTAGAATATCGTTGCTGTCCACGTTCTTTCAAAAACCTTTCCGGAGGCCAACCGGTTGATCCCTTCTTTCTCTTCCAGTTCACCGGTAGCGGCTACACTGTCGGCAATACCACACCAGGGCTCTATACAAACAAAGTCAGCATCTTTGGCTGCCCATATGCCCATGTAAGGAAATCCTTCAAAAGCGAGGGTTAATCCATGCGGGGAAGACTTACTTCTGATACTGATAGCAGTAGACGCCAGGTCTTTAAATACCAGCGCATCTTTATAAAACAATGATTTTTTCAACGGCAACTCATGTGTTTTTTTTAAAAACGGAACAGGAGCGGTTTCTATTTGTCCGCCGGAAGACAAAGGCCAGATTCCCGCTTTCTCTTCTTTGTTGAAATAGAGGTGATAGTCCTCGTAGGAAGTACCTGCAACTAAAGGCACTTTAAATGCCGGGTGGGCGCCTACGGAGAAGAGCATTGTTTTTTTGTCTTTGTTTTTCACCTGGTAGGTCACCTGCAGCTGATCATCCTGCAGCAGGTACTGGATGGTAAAATCGAAATGAAAGGGGTATACCTCCAGCGTATTTTTATTATCAGAGAGCCGGAGACTTACGTGTTCCGCTCCCTGGGCTGTGACGGTAAACAGTTGCTCCCTGGCAAAGCCGTGGCGGCCGAGGGTATAGCTCTTGCCGTTATAGCGGTAGGTATTATCTTTCAAACCGCCTACAATAGGGAAAAGTACGGGGCTTTTCTTGCCCCAGAAGGCTGGATCGCCGTTCCACAAGTATTCCTGCCCGGTATCCCGGCGGACAATGCTTTGCAGTTCAGCTCCCTGTGGGGTCACCGCGATGGTGAGTTTTTCATTGGAAATTTCTATCATGGTTTTATAAATAGAGGATATACGCGAAGATAATCTGTAATTGGAACAAAGCTTTGTACCTTTGCCCGGTATTTTTTTTGTTCACAAAATGAACACGGTATATGGAATCATTAAAAGGAAAGAAGGCCCTGATCACCGGTGGCGGAAAAGGAATAGGACGTGCGCTGGCATTGGCGCTGGCACAGGAAGGCGTGGACGTTGCCCTGATAGGACGCAGTGCTGCCCCATTGGAAGAAACGGCAAAAGCCGTGGGTGCATTCGGGGTGAAAGTGGCATATGCTATGGCAGACGTTAGCGACATCCATGCAGTAAATACTGCGGTTGCTGATCTCACAACAGCACTGGGAGATATAGATATCCTGATCAATAATGCCGGCATTGCTGCTTTTGGCGGCTTCATGGACCTGGAGCCAGCGCAATGGGAGCAGATCATCCGGGTAAACCTGATGGGCGTCTACTACGTAACCCGTGCTGTGTTGCCAGGGATGATTGAAAGAAAAGCGGGTGATATCATCAATATTTCCTCCACGGCCGGACAACGGGGTGCTCCATTGACCAGTGCCTACAGCGCCTCTAAATTTGGATTGCTGGGTTTGACGGAATCCCTGATGCTGGAAGTCAGAAAACATAATATACGGGTGAGCGCGTTAACACCAAGCACCATTGCAACGGATATGGCCAAAGACCTGAACCTGACCGATGGTAACCCCGAAAAGGTATTGCAGCCGGAAGACCTGGCAGAATTTGTAGTATCGCAACTGAAGCTCAACCGGAGAGTGTTGGTGAAATCTGCGGGGTTATGGTCTACCAATCCATAAATAAAGCGGAAGGCGAAAAGCGGAAAGCAAAAAGCTATTGTTGCGGGTGATATCCTTGACAATAGCTTTTTGCTTTCCGCTTTCTGCCTTCTGCTATTTACGGATCCGGTAAGCGTAACCGATAGATGCGGTAGCAGCGCCTGTTTGGTTTTTACCATTGGCGCTGCCTTTCTGGATATTAAGGAAACCGTAGTTGCCCCCTCCCTCCACGAATACCTGGTTACGGCCAAAAAGATAGGCCAGGCCAACGTTTCCGCTTACGCCGAAATTGAATGTGTTGAGCTGGTCTTTAATGTCTACATCGTTGTCCAGTTTTTGCGCAGGCACAGGTAATTGCTGTGTACGGCCTTCATCCATGTAGAGCAGGCTGGTTCCTCTCACGATTTGTTTGGCGCCTACCAGGAAGCCAAAGAAAGGGCCGGCATCCACATACAGGCGCAGCGGCGATGTTGGGCCAAGATTCCAGCCAAATTTAGCCAGGATGGGCACCATCAGGTAATTCAGTTTTGCCTCACTTTTGAAATCAGCGTAGAGATAAGTGGTACCCGGAGGCAGCTGGGCTTTTTGCTCCGGTGTGGGAGGAAAAGCCTGAAACCCATCTTTTTTACCACCCTGTGAGGAGTAGCTGATCATGGCTTCAATAGAAAAAAGTTTACTGATGTGGTATTCCCCGAAGATACCAAAATCGGGGCCCTGACGGGAGCTGTAACCTTTGTTGAGAGGATTTTCTTCGCTGCCGCCGGCGGTGAGGTTGGGGATACTGATACCTCCCCTTACGCCGAGGTCGATCTGTTGCGCATAAGCAGTGGTGCTAAACAACATGACAATAGCCGGCAAAAGCCATTTGAAGGAACGTTGGATTTTCATACGTGATAAATTATTGTAAACCGAATTTACTACTTATCTCACATTACTCAACCAACCGGCCATAAACAGCAACACGTCGCGGCTATCCGGTTCATTATGCATTTCATGGTACATACCCTCCCATTCCCTGTAGGTAAGCAGTGCTGCGGGCGCTCTTTCGGCAAACAGGCGGGAGCCTTCCACGGCGGTAAATTCATCGGCACTACCGTGGATCAGGAGGGTTTTTACCTTCAGGCTGGCTGCGTGCAACAGGCACCAGGCGCCGTTTTGGATCATATCGTTGGCCAACCACAAACTAATTTTTTCGTGCCGGAGCGGATCTTTCCGGAACTTTTCCACGGCGGCCTTATCATGTGAAATTTTATGGATGTCGAATCCCTGTTTAATCCGGAGATTGGGGGCAATGGCGCTGAGTACTTTTAGTGTGCCTTTCAGAAAACTGCCCGGACGCGTACCTATGATGAGCGCTGGTGCAGAAATAACGGTTGCGGAAAGGCCGGGATGCCGATGCAGTAAAAAGCCGGTTAATACGCCCCCTCCCATACTATGACCATACATTACCACCGGCTTGCCATAGTCGTTTTTTACCTTTTCGAGGAAGGCTTCCAGGTAATCGAACATAAACGGAAAGCCTTTCGAAGCCCCCTTTTTGCCATCACTTTTACCATGTCCATAGTGATCGACGCCAATCACCATAAATCCCTCCTTCATAAAAAAGGCAGCCACATGGTCATACCGGCCAATATGTTCCCCAATGCCGTGTACAATGATCATGACCCGGTCCGACTTATCGGGAATCCAGTTGATACCATGAAACCTGGTATCCCGGAAGGTCCAGTAAAATTCATTCATAGCCGGAGTTTAGCTGGTGTAAAACGAAGATAAAGAATATCTTTATGCCCGATTTCAACCAGCTAAAATTAACTGCATCGCACACATGAGTAAGCAAAACACCACATCACCGGTATACAGTATTCCTTTAAGTTACCGTAAGATGGAAAACCTCCATATTGTTTTCTGGCTGCTAAAGGATATCAGCTGGTGTATGATATGGAAGCCCCTGGGCTTTGCCATGATATTTCCCACGCTGATCATTTCTATTGTTATCGCATGGCGTACCCGGCAATTTATGTCCGAATTATGCCATAATGTGGCCATTACCGTTTGGATTTCAGCCAACTCTTATTGGATGATCAGTGAATTTTTTCATTTTGACACTACCATTATCACGGGCGATATTACTTACAAACATCTTGCATTGATTCCCTTCGTTACCGGGATACTGATACTGGCGTATTTTTACCTGTACTACCAGCCCAGGCACAAGGAAGAAACAGAAGTCATCACTGAATAAGGTATGTACTGAGCAGTCTTCGTATTTCCGGTTCCAGCAGGGCGCCCTTTTCTACCGTAATATTTACCAGGTAATAATTATTCCCGCTGCAGAGTGCATCCCACCTCCATTCGAGCTGGCTGCTGCTGCGGCGGGTACGACTTTCATACCACCAGGCGGTATATAAAGTGCTGTTCTCCTTCTTCAATTCGGCAGTATATACTTTTGTACCTGCTATGTTTACTTCCTGTATCCTGTAAAATCCAAAGCCACTCCCCTTCCAGCAGATCATGGGTTGATGATCGGTAAAATAAAATCCCGGAATGCCCTTTACATATAGTAGTGCATCGGCGCTGGTTTGCTTAATAATATGGTCGTCCATTTTGGCATAGCTGTAGCCCGGAAGATGTTTTACTGCCGGATTGGTTTCACTGCCGGCTGTTTGGACCCTGGTGATAAAAAGCGGTCCGCCGATGATACCGCCGGACAGCACCAGTTGCAGCACCGCTCCATACAAAGATGGTTGTTTAACGGGATTAGCAGGCTGCCTTACTTTTCCATAACGTTGCAGCATCCACCTGGTACCAGGTATCAGTGGCAGTATGACATACACCACTAGCGCAGCGATGCCCATGGCATCATGTGCCATCGTTTCCGGCGGCAGGGCAAATTGCACCAGCAATATGATCCGGAAAAGATTAGCGATGATATTTAACCCGGTAACAGCCATTAAAATCACTAATATTCCTGTTACCGGCAATACTTTCTGATAGCGGCGCTGGTAAAGGGCTATCAGCATTACACCGCATAACAGGGAGGTGAGCATCATCTGTAAGCCCATACAAGCTGTATCCACACTGAATTCATTATTTCCCACGAGGATCATATTGCCGCTGGTAGTTACCGCCGGATTTATGCCTGCCAGTAATTTCCCGGCCATACCGGTGAGCCACAGCCTGATCGGAAAGCTGAATACATTTATTACAAAATCAATGGCCGGCGCAATGAGCGTGGCAGTGATAAACGCGAGCGGTTGTAATCTCCCGTAAAAATATTCTATTACAAAAAATAAGGCGGTAATGAGTACGGCGTAACGGAAAGTAAATACCGGCAGTTGCCAGGATAGCAACAGGAAAAACAGGGCGATCCAGCCACAACGGGTGCTCCCCCTGCGTGTGTGATCGATCCTGCATACCAGTACCATGGCTATTACCGAAAGGAGAAAGAAAGGGTGTTTCCAGGGGAAATAATCCTGCAGCTGTATTATGCCCAGCATGGTATAAATTGCCGGCAATAGTAACGCCGGCAGTTTTGCCCCTCTTTCCATCAGTCGTGTATGCGGTAACGTTAGCATGCGTTGCTTTTTCGTTTGAATAATTTTTCGAACCGCACATAGGCGAGTAATACCACCGCAATAATAAACAACGCCCATTCATGTGGCTCCGGAACCGATCCATGGCCTTTCAGCGAGGCATTCTTCAAACCGTTGATATCGTCCTTTATGTCGAATTTATCATAATCGGCCTGTTTTTCCAGTACCACCAGGCTCGATAAGGGAGATACCACATATGCCTCCCTGGCTATAGTAATGAGCGCTGTGTCGTTGCCGTTACCGGTTGCCGATATGCGTGGGCCGAGTTCTTTCAGTACTTTATTATAGGCGTATAAACGGGCAAGATGATCTGGTCCTGTAGTACCTGTACTGTCCTGAGTGCGAACTATACGCATGCCGGCGCCGGCTATAACCAGTTGTCCGTTGTCTTCATCCGGTTTAACAAAACTGTTGCTGCCCAGTTGTTTCAGCAGCCTGGTAACAGTTCCGTTTTCGTATATCAGTGACCGTGACTCTTTCAGCGTAGCGAGATAGGGAGACGATGTGCCGCCAATATCATACAACCTCACGGGTTGCCGGACCAGGGCAGCAAGCAGATCACCTCTGAAGGGCGAGTCCCTGATATCCTCCAGCTGCGGAGAGATACTTCCTGAGGCCGAAATAACGATGGCGGTAACGGGATCTTCGATATGATGGAAGGGGAACACGGAAAACCGGTATTGTTGTAATTCTTCGAAGAGTGTATCCTGGTTTCCTTCATTTACCGCTATCATTCCCTTTTGCGGATGAAACACCCATACCGGTTTATTTTTAAGCGCCGTCAGTATATCCCTGTAATCGCTGTACTGCCAGCTGTGATTGATATCCAAGTAATAATTCCGGGGTGCAAAAAATTGGTATGCGGGTGCATGCGGTAACAGCGTATAGCGTTGACCGTTAAAGCTAAATGCTGCATTTTCCACACTTTCGTCCGGCATTTTTAATTCCCAGTTTCCGTCATAGTCCCCTTCGCGGGTGATGGTATTTGCTTTACCAGGAATGAATCCCTCCGGTAATAACATATCCTTTGGCCAGCTATCCATGTTCAGTTTTACTTCATAGCTGGCGCGACTATACGCCGGGCCTTCAAACCAGGCCGGCTCGTATACCAGCTTGCCTTCCCTGGCGATAAGTGGCGACGTGATGCCGATTTTAAATTTCCGGCTATCGAGATGTGCCACCGGGAATACGCGCACGACTACACGATTTCCTTCCTGCCAATGCACTACGGAAGGATCGCGTTGCTGTACCCCTACTATTTCCTTATAGGCCGTATCTGCTTTTTGTTTGGTGGTGAGCACCGCTTTTTCTTCACTGTTATTGATCCACAATGACAGCGAGGTTACAACAGCACCCTCGGGCAGGTGAAAGGTATAAATAGCCTCTTCTGTACCACGCCAGGCATCTGCCCCTGTGTTAGCAACCGTAATAGTATGCTCTGTATAGGCAAGGTGATACCGTGGCCATACGTCAGCCGCAGTACTCACTTTAGTGGTAACCAGCTCCTTGCCGCTCCATAAACGCTCTTCCGCATAATGACGTTTATCGTATACTACGCTGAGGATCTTCACCCGCTCTTCCTCCGGTACAATACTAGTACCGCATAGCAGGGCCGATATAATAAACAACGGATCATGTTTCAGTTCACTGTCGTACTCGCGTTGCGGCATACCCAAGAAATCCATCTCTCCCAACCGTTGCGGCGCCCTGTACGTGATATCCGTTTTTAGTATTTCTTCCGTGATGAAGCCCTGCGGCAGCTCCTGCGCCACCCTTATCCAGGCCGGTAATTTCGCATCTGCTTTGTCGGCCTGGCGGTAGGTATCATCGATTGTTCTGAGGTTTACGGCATACACCAGCGTGTAGGCAATAACAATGACGGCCGACAAGGAAAGGGCAGATAAATAGATCACGCGATAATGGTATATTGCCCATATTTCCTTCCGTACCATCCGGAGGTTGAACCAAAGCAGGAACAACGGGGAGAAAGTAACGATTGAAATGCCAATAGCTACCAGGCCTATCAGGCCAATAATATACATGTTTAAAAGGTAGAAGGCCAGGTAAACCGGCGCCAGCATCGTAAAGCCAAGTATCGCACATTGCAGGTATCTTCTCCATTCCGGCCATTGCCGGAAAAAACAGAAAGCCAGGATATTAGCGCATAAAAGAGATAGTGTCACCACAAACCAGGTGGGGTGTAATTCGAAAACAGTTATTACATTATTAACCGTGTACGCATCCACCAACAGCAACACTACAAATACCGCGGTTACCTTTCTCCTGTCCGGATTGGCTTTGAGCGCTCCGGAAATCCACATCCAGAAAAAGTAAATCAACAGGGTCATGTGCGTGATTAGAAGACATACTATCCGCTTTTCTTCCTTTGGTTCATAGCAGGAAACTACCAGGGCTAACAAGGACAGGCATAGTAATACCAGGCCGGTTTTAAAAGCCGCCGGCAGCTGTTTGGAAATTCCAGATTCCATAAATGGGTTTTGAATACGGAAGTAAAAGTATGAAATAAAAAGCACTTTGCAATACAAAGTATAAAAATAGACTGTGATTAGAATGATGAGCGAAGATGGTGGCGAGTGATTATCATGATAATTGAAGATGGTGGCGAGTGATTATCATGATAATTGAAGATGATGACGAGTGATTATCATGATAACTGAAGACGATGACGGGTGATTATCATGATGTACGAAGATGATAGAGATAAGTGATATATTACCTGGTGCGGAGATTAGTCGGTTATACCAAAAGCTTTACGAACGTCAAGTTGTCGAGTATCTTTCGTCGGAATGGCTTGTATACCGGTGTTGTTCATCATTAGCCCTGCATAGGCCAGGTATTGCTGATAGTTAACGGGAGCAGTGGTTTCGGCGTAAACAAAAAAATCAGCGAGGGATTCCCCGGCAATGGCCTCGCAGGTTTCCCTGAATTCTTCCGGTGTAAAGCCGCGTTGCAATTCGAGGTAATACTGCCGGTACAATGCCCGCATTACATCGTCGAGCGATTGTTTATTACCGGTAGCATGCCGGATACGCAGATCCAGCAGGAATGCGAGCACCGGTCCTTTTTCATAGCAGGAAATTGTTTTGGCGGGATCGCCGCCAAAAGGGCCATCATCCCAGGTTTCATAACTGGCGGCGGTAACAGATTGTATCTTGTTGCCCGGACGCCGTTCACAGGATTGTATATGTCCGTATAGTGCCTGTAACAATTCTGTGCCTGACATCAGCCCGGCCCTTTGCAGCACCAGGTATTCATAATACACGGTAAATCCCTCCGACACCCACAACAGTTTTGTACGGTTGGCGGTGTCATAATTAAAAGGTCCCAATTCTGCCGGGCGGATTCTCTTCACATTATAATGATGGAAATACTCATGGGCCAGGAAACTATAGGTCCTGCTGCGGGCTGCCCTATCATGTAATGCTCCGCCGGTAAAAGCAACTGCCGCAGAATTGAGATGCTCTATTCCCCCCTGCCCCTCGCCGATGCCTAAAAAAGTATAATGGCGATAAGGGATGTCGCCTATGATCGCCGATGCGGTGGCAACAATCTTTTCAAGATCCCCCATGAACTGCCGGCGGTCGAAGTTACCCGGCTGCAACGCCATAAAATAATGAGGGATACCTTTCACCTTAAAAGCGGGGAACGAGTCCAGGTTTCCCAGCAGCAGCGGGCTGTCGTACAATATATCATAGTTGGCAGCGGTGTAGGTATGCCTGCTAAGGGTATCCATTCCCGTAGCCACCTGCCAGTTGCCATAAGGATGTACCCTGAGCGTAAGAGAAGAGCCGGTTTTTCCTTCCGGATACATAAAAACACCTGCCGGTGTAACATATCCGTGTGTTGTATCAAGATAGCTGGTGGCCACAAAATTGCGATGGGCGGCAATTTTATAGTTAACCTTTATCACTGCGCCGGGAGCATGGGTTATTTCCCAGCTGTTGGTACCCGTTTGACGCCAGGATAGTTTCACATCGGCAGTATCGGTTACCTGAACCTCCTTCACATCAGCGGCGTAATTCATCAGCTGATAATAACCGGGCGTCCACACCGGGAGTTTCAGGGTGGTATGTGTGGTACTGTCTGTACGGTAACGCATTGCCACTTCAAACAGGCCGGCAGTTGGTTCCGGCATATGCAGATCAAAGGCAATGCGTGGTGATCTGAGTCGGATAATATTTACAGACAACGCCGGCGCCTTCCAGGTAAACTGTGTCGCGGCATTGTGAATAGCGGTAGTATGCGGGATATAGGCCTGCGGAGAAGTGAAAGAATTTTCCGCATTGGGGCTGTCGGCTGTCAACGTGATCACTTCCGCATCAGGACTTACTGCTGCACCATCCAGGCGGATATCAGCATCCACCGGGCTTTCGCCGGCGTTTACGATCTTGAGGATGATATCTCCGTTTTTTTCATCTCGTCCTGCGATGGAAAATAATTTTTGCGGTTCCCGGTAGGTCATGAGCAGGGAGTCATCTACATAGCATTTTACTTCCTCATTATTTACCTGCAGCCGGATATCGTACCAGCGACCTGTTTCAAACGGGGCTTTTAATCTTTCGGGGTTACTGACAGCCGTTACGTCGTATCCGTTGGTAAGGCTTTCAAACATCGCGTTGTTGTTCATCCAGGAGCCGATGTGCGCGCGCAGGCAGGTGTTGGAATCCTTTACCGCAAAAGGAATAATAAAGGCATTGACGCCACTTGTTTTACGGGCTTTGAGCGACAGCGTATAGGCATTAAAGTGATACCCGTTCAGAATGGCGAGTTGTTGTGCCCCGGCAGCAGTTTGTGCAATCACACCGGATTGTTTTTTCCAGGTACCTCTTACCGGAAGCCAGGCTGTTAGCCCGGGATCATGCACACTGTTATAAACTGTATCACCGTGTTGTACCACCAGGATATCTTTGTACTCCGTTTCAGTATCCCAGGTAGCCAGGCCAATACCGCCCGAAAATTCAGGCGTCGTCTCTTTTTCTGGTAATAAGGTAGTTGTGACCGGGTAGTTGAAACTGGCCTTATGCTCGTTGAGCATATTAAGTGCATAGTAGGAAATTCTTCCAAAGCTGGCGCCGGCATTGAAATGAATGAGGTTTACGGGCCAGTCAGCATCATGTTGGTTAACCAGCAGCGGCGCGTAACTGCTCATCTTCACCAGGTCTGCATTGCGTTCCATACTCATTACATACACGGCATCGCTGAGGGCCGCCTGCATGTTACCACTGCCAACACCCGCGTTGGTAGCATATTCGCCCACATACATCTGCCATTTTCCCCGTTTATATTTATCGAAGTGATCGAAGTTACGCAGGCTCCAGCTGGCGTCTTTATAGGCATGTTCATCCACGATATCGGTATGCTGCATGCTATCGAGGGTATGCCGGTTTACATCGCCGATGCCCATGCTGGCAATGATACCTATCTGCGGATATTTTTTATGGATGGCATCATAAAAACGGTTGTATCGTTTTGCATAGTCCGGGCCATGTTGTTCGTTGCCCACCTCCACATACCGGAGCGGAAACGGTGCGGGGTGACCATTGGCTGCCCGTTGTTTTCCCCACCGGGAGGTAACCGGGCCGATGGCATATTCGATGGCATCCAGCGCGCTTTGGATATACGACGCTACGCTATCCTCCGGCACAAAGGTACCGCTGCGGTACTCGCAGGAAATGCCCACATTAAAAACATACAATGCCGCCGCGTTGATGTCTTCACAGAACTGCAGGTATTCGTGATACCCGAATCCGTTGCTGCTCCAATAACCCCAAGGGCTATACGTAGGAACGCGTTGTTCCTGCGGACCGAGGGTCGTTTTCCAATCCGGCGCACTCTCTATGGTGATTCCTTCTACGTAGCAGCCGCCCGGCCAGCGGACAAAGGCCGGTTTCATCTGCCGGATAAGGTCGGCCAGATCGGCGCGCATACCGTTGGGGCGATCATGGAAAGTGTGTACGGGAAACAGGGATACCATGTCGAGCAGCAGCGTACCATTTTGGCGGAAACCAAGTACCAGCCGGGCGGCGGAGTCGCTTCCTCTGGCCGTTAGCGTAGCATGGTACTGTTTCCAGGAAGCAGCATTGTTTATTTGCAGTACCGTATCTGCCAGTATTTGCCCGGAAACGGTTTGCAGGGAAACCGTGACCTTGCCGGAAAAACCTTTGATGGTATTAGCAAAGAACGACAGGCGATAAGCGGCGCCTTTCTCTACTTTCATTCCCCAGAAGCCTTCATTGATGAGCGCCGCATTCTTTCCTGTTATTTTCACCTGCATGGCGTGGGGCGTAGCGGTATTCAGCGGATGATCCGTTACCAGCGACAACTGCGCGTTGCTTCCCGCATGCCATGCAGGCCATTGTGTTTGCAGTGGCCATTCCATTTTCCAGTCGGATCCCCGGCCCTTCAGCATAAAATGCGGTTTCAGCGGAAAAGGCAGCAGCCATCCATTTTCCAGCTTTGTACCGGCAGGAATACAGTGATCTTCGAATCCGCGGTTCTGTACCATTTCTGCATAAAGTCCTCCTTCACCGGCATGACTGATTTCTTCGAAGAAAATGCCATGCAGGGTAGCAGGAATAACAGCCCCCTTTTCTGCTGTATTGACGCTGATAATGGCCCTGTTCTGGGCAATAACGAAGCTACCCCCTGTCAACAGGCAGATAACGGCCAGAAGGCCCTGTTTTATGCAATTCATATATTATTCAACTATCCATTCGTGTATCCCGGCGGCGTTATCGGCCGGTAATTGTACTTCCAGTTTTAATGCGGTAGTGGTTACCGGTTCAAAGCGGATCACGTTGTACTTATCTTTTTCAACGGTGTAGGGTGTTTGTGCATTTACAGGCTTCCACTCCGCACCATCTTTATAATACAGTTTCCAGGCGGCGGGCAACCTGCAGCCACCAAAGGGGCCATCGTCGTACCAGTACACTTTGGTGCGGCTAACGGTATGGCTGCTGTCGAAAGTATACTGTACCCATTCTGTAGTGCCTTTGGCAGGCCACCAGTGCAGATACAGGGCGCTGTTGTCTTTGGAATCCTTTGGCTCGTACTGGTCATTCAGGGCCATATACATCCGCGGATTTTTTACCGACGCTGTTATTTTGCTTTTAGAAGCGATGGTGGGTGCGGGTTTTGGACGGGCTGCGGCTGCTTCAAATGGGATCCATACGGTCATTTCTGCGGGACCGCGGTTGGCCCAGGAGTAATAAGGTATTGCCGTTACCGTTTGATGGCTGGTGACCAGCGAATCCGAATTCAATTGTCTGCTTGCCGCATCACCAGGCATTTGCAGCGTCATTACCCCATTGAGCAGATCGGGGCGGTAAACGGGTGTAATGGTGGCCTGTTTATCTACCACGATATTCTGTACGGCGTTATCTTTATTATCCGGTCCTTCCAGGCAATACATGAGGGGGCCGCGTTCCAGTGCAAAACGGAAGTGGTCGTCCTTTACTTCCGGGGTAGCCAGGATCTTTCTTACCTCCATCGGGAAGTCCACTGTTACCTTATCTCCTTTTTTCCAGGAGCGGTTGATCACAGCATATCCTTTTTCCATCGTATAGGTAACGGGGCTCCCGTTGAGGAGGATAGGAATATTTACAGCAGCACTATCGTCTTCAAAATACAGGTTTCCCGGCACGGGTTTGTTTTCCGCCCAGCCCGGAATACGGATCTTCAGCGCAAAGGTGGTGGGTTTAGCGGTATTGATGGTGATATCATCTTTTCCCTTCCAGGGGTAATCGGTTTGCTGTACAATATTTACTTTACCTGCTTTGAGTTGAATGGCAGCGGAGTCGCCCACAAAAAGGTTCACGTACAGGTCATTATCTTTCTGCGCATACACATACCCGGGCATAGATGGCAGGAAGCGGGTCATATTTGAAATGCAGCAGGCGCATCCAAACCAGGCACTGCGCTGGTGCTGGCCCATAGATGCCAGCGGGTTGGGATAAAAGAAACGGTCGCCGCTGATGGATACGCCTGAGAGCAAACCATTGTACAGCGTGCGTTCCAGGATATCTATATATTTTGCATCGCCATGCAGGAGGAACATGCGGCTGTTCCAGTATACGTTGGCGATGGCGGCGCAGGTTTCCGCGTAGGCAGACATATTCGGTAATTCATATGCCGCACCGAAAGCCTCTCCTGCCCCGGTAGCGCCAATACCGCCGGTGATATATAATTTCCTGTCCACCACATCTTCCCAGATATCGTCGATGGCCTTCAGGTATTGCCGATCGCCCGTGAGGGCGGCCACATCTGCCATGCCGGTATACATATAAGTAGCACGTACCGCATGTCCAACTGCTTCGTGCTGGTCGGTTACTTTTTTATGCGACTGGCTGTACTCCTGGCTGTAATGTGTGCCCGGACCACGTACATCCAGGAAAAATTTAGCCAGGTCGAGGTAGGCCTTATTACCGGTAACCCGGTACAGGCGTGTCAGGCCTGTTTCCACAATCTGGTGACCAGGAAATTTCTCTTCTTTCCCCCATCCAAAATCGCGTACCAGCAGATCCGCATTGCGGATCGCAATATTCAGCAGCGTTTTTTTACCGGTAGCCTGGTAATGCGCTACAGCCGCTTCAAACAGGTGACCCGCGTTATAAAGTTCATGACTCAGGTCCTCTTCTTTCTCCCATCTTTTGCTGCCAATCCAGTCATGTGGTTTTACGCCTTTTATTTCACGGAAAGTATAGAGATAACCATCTTTCTCCTGGGCGGCGCCGATGATGCTGATCAGCGTATCCAGATATTTCTCCAGTCCCGGGTTAGGTTGCGTCTGTAAGCCATAAGAGGCCCCTTCTATTATTTTATACAGGTCGGTATCATCAAAAGGATATTCTGTCAGCTTATCTCCCGGCAGCTTGCCGGAAGCGCGCAGGAAATTATCGATACGGCCCGTTTTCCGGCACTGTTCCAGTGTATATGGAATCGTCACTGTGGCGTTGGTTCTTATTTTCGGCGCCCAGAAATTGTCATTCACCCGTACCTGCGTAAAAGCCACCGGTTTGATCGGGTAATCTTTCTGCAACTGCGCTTCTGCTGCTGTGAAAGCCACCAGCATACCGGTACCGGCCAACGCTGCTCTTCCCAAAAATGATCTCATACCTTTTTATCTTTATAATTATCAATATAATATTAATAATTGTCTATTTAACAATTATTTTGAATAACCCGGATTTTGTTCCAGCAGCGGGTTCTTACAGATCTCATCCCTGGTAGCGCAATTCCGGTACTCCTGCCACCGGCAACGTTTAAACAGCGTCGTTATAACTTCGTCACATTGGGCAATCTCACCGTCACTTCATATGTTCCCTCAAAGAGGATCTGGAAACCAAACCGCGGATTGGCAGACCAGGCTTTGGAAACACCTCCATCCATTTTTATAAACCACGCAGGGATACGATAGTAAATCAGGTAGTTTACAAAACCCGGGATCAGCTTGGCGGGATAAGGAGCTATTGCATAGTCGGTGATCAGCGCGGTATCCGTTACTACGACCGGGTTAAATTTTGCATAGGAGGCAAATGAAGGCCGGTCGCCCCGGATAATCACCTCCCCGTTTTTCGGATTAAAGAGTTTGCCATTCTTATCCATGATCTTCAACATCACCTGGGTACCGGTAGCGGATATACGTTTTAACTCCATCGTTCCTTTTGCTTCGCCCGGAAAAGTGTTGGTAACAGAATCGTAACCGGGTATTACCGGTACTTCCGTCATACGGATATACTCAGGATCTTCAATATGCAGGCGGGCGAGATTTTTATATATCCTGCTTCCGTTTACGTTGGTGGCCTGCACATCAAATTCATATACGCCGTTGGGCAGATTGGCGGAAGGTGCTTTAAACAGGAAGCCGCCGTTCACCGGGTTGAACTCAAATGGCTGCTCCTGCAAACTATCCTGTTTTGCGCGCAACAATGCAATGGTGGTATCTGTATCGGGATCAAACGACATTTTATCTTTGAATACCCATACCGGATACCTGGTGGTAAAAGCTGCCGGCAGCTTGCCGCCTTCTACAGGCCGCATATCCAGCATTTTAAATTTTACCGGCGGCGTAGATCCGTCAAATAAAATACCGGGATAACGGGCGGTAATACCTTTAGGAATAAATATTTCAGGACTTTTATAGCGGATACCGTCACTCAGAAAACCTTCTTCCACTTTGGTACACGCGGCAGTTATCAATACAAATGCGGCGATGGTGAATAAGATATGTTTCATGATCATCTTATTTTTAATTTTCTCTGTAAATGTAAAATCCAAGGTTGGCGTTAGCTTCCAATACATGCACCATACCTGTAGCCGTGCGTACTTCAGAGGTTTGCACATACGCATAAAAATCAGGTTCCCTGTTCTCCGTACCGGCAGGCACATCTTCATCTGCCTGTCCAAACACCCGCCTGATCTGTATCCGGTTGGTGGTAGACCGGATACCGCTTACATCGATATAATATTTTTCCAGCAACAGGAAATAACTGCCTTCATTACTGACATTGGTAAAAGGCTTCTTTGTATAACCCAGTGCCTTTTTATCAATGACGCCTTTAAATATGTGGCGGCGCAGGTAGAACTTAATACTGTCGGCCGATAAACTATCTAATGTAAATTTGATGTTCTCATTATTATATTTCCTTTGCAGGGCAATTGTTTGTTGCGCCAGGAAACTGTTAACACCAAAAGTAGTAGGCGAGAAGAAAGTAATATCACCGTTAATCTCGTCTTTCATGCCCGCACGGTCTATCAGCAGTACTACCGTGTCCAGGACCTTACTTTCTTTCAGGAACTCGTAGGTAGGCATCTTCCTGATCCTTTCCAGGTCTGTTCCTCCGTTATCTACGAGGTAGTTATCTTTTTTACATGCAGCCAGGATCAGCAGCGATCCCAGTAACAGATGAATGATCTTCATGATGAATGATTTGGATGGAAACTAAATTTTGCCTGCCCAGTATTTATTCTGCACCAGCAATCTGTTGTTATTGAACAGTGCGGGATCCAGCGGTAACAGGTAACCTTCCTGGTTGTACCGGGCAGGTGTAAGCCAGGGAACTACGGACCGCTTCATTCTGACATCATCAAAATAAAGTTGTCCTTCCATAAACAGTTCCCTGGAACGTTCTGTCATGATTTCATCCAGCAGGCTGTTATAAGAAAGCGGCGACTCGCTGACATACAGCGCAGAGTCCATCTGCGGCTGATTACGCGAGCGGCGGAAATTTCTCAATTGTGAGTAGGCATCTCCCAACTGCCCCTTATACACGGCTATTTCCATGCGGTTCAGCAATACATCCGCATAACGGATCAGGGAAACATTATTATCGAGATAAGGCTCGGCCAGTTGATTTGGATTATTGTAGACAATATTGCTATATTTTGTAAAGATGGGCTGGGAGCCATCGGCATCATAGAGAAATAAATTTCTGCGTATATCCGTATTAGGCAGGGTATCTTCTGTGGTGGGGCCTGTTTGCACTACCCGCGGATACAGGTTATCAACAAAGCTATTGCCCAACAGCAGATCGCTCCAGTCTGTTTTTGCCAGTACCGGAATTCTCAGAAATTTGATAGGCATCAGGTTATTGGAGCCTTCGTTATAGGCATAACGGGTGTACAATTCAAAGATGCTCTCACGGGTGCTTCCGGTGAATGCCTTTGCATACTGGATACTATCGATTTTTCCATTGGGCGCCGGTAAGCCGTACAATCCGCTGCTGACAATACTCTCCACCAGTGCCGATGCCTTTGTTACATCACCCATATCGGGCGTGGCTTCAAAGGCCGGTTTTTTGATCACACAGGCACGCCACAGGTATACCTGGGCCTGCAAAGCCATTACGGCCGCTTTATTCGGAACAGTACCCCTGTTGGATTCGACTTCATAATTCATATCCAGGCAGGCAGCGGCAGCATCAAGGTCATTCAGGATCTGTTGTACCACCAGGTTTTTATCTGTGCGTGCCAGCGGTTTGTTCGCAATAGGATCAGGATCGGGTGTTAGTAAAAGCGGCACATCCCCAAAAGTGCGGAGCAGCTGAAAGTAAACATAGGAGCGGATAAACAGGGTTTGCCCGGCGATGTTCTTCCGTCCCTTCTCCGGGTCATCCCGGAAGGTATCTTCCGGTACCAGCGGCAGCTTTTGCAGGATAAGATTGGTTTGCAGAATGGTGCTGTAAAATCTCGACCAGTTACGAAACACATCCAGGTAATTCATTTCAAACTTGCCCACCTGTATATTCCAATCCGCGCCGGAAAAGTAAGGGCCGCTCCTGATAACAATGAACTGATCGCCCAACGTCATATCGCCGAGATTATGCAGGTAGTCCTGTTCCAGCATATTGGCGCGCAAGGAAGCGTAAGCGCCTGCCAGCGCTTTTTTCATGTCATTCTCCGACTTCCAGAACTTTTCCTCGTAAGTGGTGTCCTTGGGTTCCTGGTTGAGCATTTTCTTACACCCTGATAAAAATGCGCCCGTTATAATGATGATAATTAAAATCCGTTTCATAAAAAGTGTTTAGCTGTTTTTAAAATCCTACATCAACGCCCAGTGTATATTTATGCGGGCTCGGATAGCCGACACCGTTATATTCTCCGTATGGATTCACATTTTCCGCATCCGGTAACCTTTTCGAAGCCTGGAATATGTATACATTATCCATCAGTCCGTAGAAACGCAGGCGGTTCAGGTGCAGCGGTTTCAGGGCTTTTTCCTTCAGCGTATAGCCAAATGAAATGTTTTTGATCCTGAAGTAATCCCCTCTTTCGAGGAAGAAAGTTTGATCAGCACGATAGTAGTAGCGGTAGGTGCCGATATCCATTCTCGCATATTGGGCCTTATCACCTGGTTTGCGCCAGATGTTCATCGCTGAAAGGTCCGACACTGCATATTTGGAGAATTCGTTGCCAGCCGCATCCCAGCCATAGCGGCCATAGGTATCAGACTCATACAGGTTCAGCACATCTCTTTTGAAGGTAAAAGTGCAGAGGAAACCAAAGGTGAAATTCTTCCAGTAGAAATTCTGGGTGATACCGCCGGTCAGGAAAGGATTAGGATTGCCGTAAGGAATTTTATCGCCGGAGATGCCGCCATTGAAGGCATCAATAATACCATCTCCGTCCAGGTCCGCAAAAATAAACTCACCTGCCCGGAAAGGATTGTTGGATGCCGGATCGTTCACCGCTCCCACCTGGAATTTTTTCCCGGTATATTTGTCTGTTGGCACATCAGCATCGGTGGCATACACACCCAGCGTTTGCAACAGGTAAAAAGTATTCACTGCTTTTCCCCTGGTAAGAATATGCGTGGTATTAAAGAGATTGCCGAAAGTAAGGTCCCTGTTATTATTAGGCATGCTTACCACTATATTTTTATTCATGCTTACATTCCACAGGATCTCCCATCGCAGCGCACTTTTCTCCGGCATTACATTCCTGAACTGGAAATTGATATCAATACCGGAGTTACGCAACTGTGCACCATTTGTTTTAGCGGTAGCAATACCGGTAGTGCTCTGCAGGTTCATATCAATCAGGCCGGCCTTACTGTTTTTCACATATACGTCCGCGCTGAAGTAGTATTTACCATTCATCAGCTCGGCCTCTATCCCACCGTTCCAGCTGCCGGTTTTTTCCCAGCTGATATCTTTCTGCGCCACGCCACCGGAACCAAATTGCGGGGTAATCGTTACCGCGCCGTTATAGGTATTGGGATTAAGGTTACTGCCATTGTAGCCGGCGCCGCCTACGTTGTAAAGACTGTACTGCAGATAATAATCACCGGGCAGGTTACCCAGCACGCCGTAACTGCCGCGTAATTTCAACATGGACAACCAGCTGGAATAGCGGCGCATGAAGGGTTCATTACTGATCATCCAGCCGGCGGAAATGGCAGGAAAGTAGCCCCATTTATTATTCGGTCCGAAACTGGAAGCAGCATCCCCACGCAGCGACGCCGAAAAGAGGTAAGTGCTTTTATAATCATAGTTCACCCTTGAAAACAGGGACAGGATGCCAAATGCCGCATAGGACGAACTACCGTAGAGATAGGGCCCTTGCGGAAAACCATTTACCACCTGGATCTGATCGCTGGCGCCGCGGTCGCCCCGGGCGAAAGTATTCTGGTAGGTGCTGTATTGTACCTCTTGTCCAACAATGGCATTAATGGTATGCTCTTTTTCTTTTCCGAATACCGCATTCCAGTTCAGGTCGTTGGAAGTGGTATAGCTTTGCTGCAGCCCGCTGCTGGAAGAAGCGCTATTCCCCAGGTCGGCATTGAGCTCTCCTGGTACAGATACATCCCTTCGGCTCATCACCAGCGATACGGAGTTGCGGGAACGGAACGACAACTGGCTTGATAGCCGCAGCTGCACCGATACATCACCATTTACCTGGTTGTCGGTATTAACGTCGAGATTGCTGGAATAGCGTCCTAATACACGTTGCAAACTATTTTCGTCAGGTGCAAACAGGGAAGAGGGCATGCTTTGGCCTACTGCGCCGAAGAGGTCTGCGCTGCCGGAGCCTCTTCCTCTTTCCATGCGGGCCAGCCGGATGTTGGGCACCACTTCCAGCGCACCATTTTTAGTGCGTATGGAAGAAGAGTAATTCAGCGTATACCGTTTAAACCCGGAGGCTTTCACGATACCGTCTTCCATATATAAACCGGCGGAAAGGCGATAGGTATTAAACTCCGTTCCCCCGTATACGTTAAAGTCTACATTGCGCACGAAGCCATTCCGGTAGAACAGGCGTTGCCAGTCGGTAGCCTTGTTCAGATCCGGGTTAAGGCTGTCTGTCATGATGAGGTTCTTGTGGGTAAGCCGGTCCAGGTTATCCTGGAAAGCGTCGTCGTACAGGCGGATTTTTTCCCGGCGCTCTGCAGCCCCCACCAGCACAGTACGGAGTTTAGGGATTTCCGTTAGTCCGCCGTAAGCTGATACGCTGAATCGCGGCGCACCGGTTCTGGCGCGTTTTGTTTTTATAATAATCACGCCGTTAGCGCCGCGGGAGCCGTACACAGCGGCGGCAGCAGCATCTTTCAGCACATCAACCGATTCTATTTCATTAGGATTTAAACCGGCAATGTTGTTGGTACCGGTACCTATATCCGGCCCCACCATATCATCATTGAACTGCGGCACGTCGTCGATAACGTACAATGGTTTGTTCAATATTTTATACTGGTTGCTTTGATAGGAAGTACCGATGGCGGTATTTCCCCGTACGGAAATGGTGGGGGCCGCGCCGGGTTCCCCGGTGAAGTTCTGCACATTAACGCCAGACATGCGTCCCTGCAGGAGTTGTTCAAAGCTGCCGGCCGGAATGTTTTCAATATCCTTCCCTTTGATACTGGAGACGGCGGCGGTGGCTTTACGCCGGTTTACCGTCTGGTAGCCGATTACCACTACATCTCCCAGCGCGCCGCTTTGTGCGGTGAGCACAATGTTCAGATGTGTGCGGCCTTTCAATTTCTGTTCCTGTTTTAGGTAGCCGATAAAGCTGATTTCCAGCGTGGCGTCGGGTGGCGCCGTCAGGGAAAAGTCTCCCTTATCGTTGGTGATCACTCCCTGGGCATTCCCTTTGATTTTGACCGAGGCGCCGGGCAATGGCCCGCTTCTTTCATCTGTAATTTTGCCGGTAACATTTATGTTCTGGGCAACAGATGGTAAGACCGCCAATAAGGCGATAAAGGCCATGACAATTTTTTGCATGGGATTAAGTTTAAGCGGTGTTGAAAAATTCTGGTTGATATACGATGTTACAGGTCCACACACAGTGCGTCGACAAGATACTATCCTTTATTCCGGTTGATGTATTTTAATTGTGTATTTGACAATTAATTGTTGTAACAAATCTATTTAAAAGGGATGGAAATTACTTCCCGGAAATTAACTGATAGGCTGCTGATTTTAACTGGAAAGAAGAGACCGTTGCGGTGAACAATAAAGGAGGTGAGCGCCTTCGGCGCTTGTCTTTGATCAGGATTCATATGATGATGATGATTACCATGATTTTAGCTTTTTCCAATCAATGCCTTTATCCTACCGGTGAATGCTCTTAGGAAAGGTGATCATCTTGCGAAGAAAGAAATACAATCAGTTTAATCATCATCATCATATGAATCCTGATCAAAGACAAGCGCCGAAGGCGCTCACCTCCGCTTTACTATTCGCCAGGGCTATAATTTATAAAAGCGCCAGGAGGAGGTAAAATCCTTTGGCACCGGCTTATCCAGGAGGATCGCCCGCAGCATTTCAATAGGCATCATATTCTCCCGGAGTACGGCATCATGATATTGTTTAAAAGACATTTTACCGCTATCTACCAGTTCTTTTTTCAATGCTTCGAACTGCAATCCGCCGATCATATAGGCGATCTGGTACAGCGGGCTGTAACCGCCCACGAAAGAGCGGCGTACTTCACCTTCCGCATTTGCCCGTTCGTGTCCTACACGGTCAACCAGGAAGTCGATACATTGCTGAGGAGTCCATTTACCGGTATGATAGTTAATGGAAAAGATGATACGCGCGCAACGGTGTTTACGCCAGAACAGCATACCAATGCGGTCTTCCGGCGATTTTGCGAAGCCCTGGTCCCATAGCAGCCGTTCCCAGTAAAGGGCCCACCCTTCGATCCAGAAAGGAGTTTCAAAGTGGCGGTAAGCCTTATAGCGGTTCTGCATAAACTCCTGCAGGGCGTGTCCTGCCAGCAGTTCATGATGTACTGTGGCACGCGAGAAGTGTGGATTGTTACCCCGCATACTCATCATCTTATCTTCCTGGCTCATGCTGCTAACGGGATAGGATACACTAAATTCTTCGCCACCGGTAAAGAACGGATTCACCAGTTGCCGTTCCGGCGTCATCATGATCATACGCCAGGTTTCTTCCGCCAGTGGAGGCAGGGTGATCAGGCTATGCTGTTTGATAAAATCCACTGATTCATTATAGAGTTTCATCATGGCAGCCGGCTGATCTGCCGGAGGTACATAGCTGTTTTTTACTTTTTCCATGGCTGCTTTCCAATCCGTGCCCAGCCCCAATTCGCGGGTGGCCTTTTCCATTTCCGCATCGCACCAGGCAAATTCCTTGTTGGCGATTTCCAGCAGTTCTTCCGGGGTGTAAGGGATCATTTCATCTTCCAGTCCTTTACCCAGCGCTGCCCTGCCGATAGGATGACCTGCAATACCGCTGCCATCGTCCGGTATACGGGCGGTATTTTTCTCTTTATTCAGGAAAGCCACGCTATAGGTTTTCAGCAGGCTGTCCACCTGTTTATAGGGAGCGGGTACCCACCAGGAAAAGAGGGGATCGTATCCGTTGTAAAAATTGAAAACACTCCCCAGCGCTTCCCGCAAACCTTTTATGGTGCTGATCCCGCGGCGGAGTTGTGGTAAGGTGAGCGAGCTGTCATTTTCCAGTTGCTGCCTGCTTTTGATCACCTCTTTTGCCATATCGCTCAGTTGCGCTGCCAATGCGGCTGCATCCGGTTTTTCACCACGGCGGCGATGTTGTTCCGTAGTATAAATTTTTTCTGCAAAGGGGAACCATTTTTTCAGCTGTGCGCTTTCCTTGCGGGCGATCGACAACTCCTCCATTTCCCGGGAAAGCCGGCGTTTAAAAAGGGTATAGTCCACCTGGGCGCCTACCTTCAACGAGCCATAGTTCAGCTTTTCCAGCCGTTGCTGATAGCTTTTTATGAGAACGGACATGCGTTCGATCTGCTCCGGGGAGCTATCCACAAAGTAGAACCGGCGCAGGTTACCGGCGTCGGCATCATACTGCACCATGATGTTATTGACTTCGCTGGTCTGCAGGTAAAGATCATTGTCGGCCGACTGGGCAGCAACAATTCCCTGCTGCAACAGCAGGCCTACCAGGAGCGGAGATAATTTCTTAAAAAGAGGCATATTTTACTCGTTTATATTTCTATCCGGCGGATTGGTATTCAACAGGTTTTTTACAAAGAAATCGCGGCGTTTAATTCGTCCGTAAGGGCCTCCATCGCTATGTCCCATGCCGGGCACGGGTAAAAACTCGAAGGTCTTCCCTTTTTTGATCAATGCGTCGATCACCCGGTAGGTAGATTCCGGCGGCACATTGGTATCGGCTTCCCCTACTATCAGGAGCAGATGTCCCTGCAATTTACCGGCGTTGGTCACATTAGATTGCGCTTCATAATGTTTGTCAAGCGGGTATCCCATCCATTGTTCGTTCCACCATTGTTTATCGACCCGGTTATCATGACAACCACAGGAGGCCACAGCCGTTTTATAAAACTCCGGGTGGAAGAGCAGGCCGCCCAGCGCATTTTGTCCGCCTGCGGAAGTTCCGTATAGCCCTACCCGTGAGGTGTCCACAAAAGGATATTTTTGTGCCAGCGCTTTGATCCAGCGTATACGGTCCGGAAATCCTGCGTCAGCAAGGTTTTTCCAGCACACATCGTGGAATGCCTTGGAGCGGTTGGCGGTGCCCATACCATCGATCTGGACAACGATAAAGCCCAGATCAGCCAGGCTTTGCATGTCGATATAATAGCTCATAAAGCTTTTGGGTACAAAAGCGTCCTGGGGGCCGGCGTAGATATTTTCCACAACAGGATACATTTTTGAGGAGTCGTAATCTGTTGGCCGGCACATAACGCCCCAGATATCAGTTTTGCCATCACGGCCCTTTGCAGTAAAGGGTATGGGGAAAGGCACACCGGTGGCTTGCCAGCCGCTCACGTCGGCTTTTTCCAATACGGTGATCAGTTTCCCATCAGCTGTACGACGCAGTTCATTCACCGGTGGCACATTTACCTGCGAATATTTATCTATAAAATATTTTCTGTCGGGAGAAAAGAATACCAGGTGGTTACCGGCGGCCGGCGTGAGGTCCAGCAGGTGCTGTCCTTCGAAGTCCGTACGGTAATAGTGGAGGAAATAGGGATCTTCTCCCGCGTTCCTTCCTCCTGCCCTGAACCAGATCTCTCTTTTCTTCGCGTCTACGCTGTCGATATCCCTGACTACCCAGTCCCCTTTTGTTACCTGGTTTTTTATTTTCCCGGTAAGGGTGTTGACGAGATAGATATGCCGCCAGCCATCTTTTTCGGAGGTCCATAGCAGTTCATTCGTTTCGGGCAGGTAGTGTGTATAGAGGCGGGATTCATAGATGAAAGTGGGAGTTTGTTCATCCAGTATGGTGTGGGTATTGCCATTGGCGGCGTCTACTTCTATTACCCGGAAGCGTTGATGACCACGGTCTACCTTTTCATAGAGGAAGTAGCGCGGATCCTTATGCCGCCAGTGCAGCACAGGGGCATCAAAAAAGTCGATCTGTTCCGCTTTTACTTTACTGGCGGTGTTGCCTGCAAGGGTAAAGAGGTACATATCGTAGGTGGTAAAAGGATCGCCGGGTTGCTTATAGGGCTGGGAACGTAGTTGTCCGCGTGTGGTACCCGGTACATCGGTCAGTACATAATACACGGAGGAGTCTTCCACGGGATGGATGCGGTATCCAACGAGGTATTTACTGTCGGGCGACCAGGCGAGGGCGCCGTAGTAGTCGCCGGCAGCTTTCCCGTCTGTGGTAAAGCGGGTTTGGGCGCCGGTGGCCACTGAGCGCACATATACGTTGCCTTCGATAGTGGTGGCCACCCATTGCTTGTCGGGAGAAACGCTGTCTGTTGCAAACCCCTCCCAGCGGCTGGGTTCATATTGACGGACGGTTTTTGCTGTTACCTGGGTTTTAGCCAGTTGCGCAATTTTTGCGGTATCAGTGATCACTTCTTTTTTCCCGGTGGCAGCGGTCACAAGATAACCTGTTTTGCTGCTGTCTCTTCCCGTTATTGTGTACCAGAAAGACTTTCCATCGGGTAACCAATTGGCTTCCACATTGTGGCGGCAAATGGTTTTCCGGGTAATGCTATCCAGCAGTTGAACCTTTTTATACCGCTGCAATATCTCTGCATGTGAGGGCAGATAAGGTGTTGGCTTACTTTGCTGTGCGAGCAGCAGCCGGGTGGGGAGGCTGCATAATACCAGCAGATAAAGAAATCGGTTGTATTTCATAAATAATAATGATCCGTTGCTATTAAATGCAATTTCGACAGTTGGTACCGTTCACCTGTCGGATAATTTTTTAAAAGTACATCAGCCGTTGATTAGTTTTTAAACGTTTTTTAATAACTTGTTCTCATATCTTCACCTAAATTTGATGACAAATCCTTCAAAGGTGTTAAAAAAAGAATAATGTAATTACATGAAAGTATTACAGTTTACGATACCTGTTGCGCACGATAAAACCATTATCACACAAAAAGACTGGTTACCGGCTTTCTATCCGCATCTTCACCGGCATGAGGAGATACAGCTAACCTGGATCCAGCATGGACATGGTACCTTGATAGTAGAAAATAATATGCATGCGTTCTGGTCGAACGAAATATACTGGATAGGCAGCAACCAGCCGCATGTATTAAAGAGTGAGGAATTACCCGGCAGTAAAAACAAGAAAAATGTACAGGCCCTCACCCTCTTTTTTAACCCGGAAGGCAAGCTGGGTCCGTTATTTGAATTACCGGAATTTAAAAAGATAAAGGCGTTTATAGATCAGTCGCAAAACGGGTTTAAGATCCCGGAGGCGCATGTGGTAGACATTTCCAGCCGTTTACTGAAAATCCACCAATCACAGGGTATTGCGCAGTTCCTGGCCTTTGTAGAGCTGATCAATTTCTTTCTCACCATCAAGAACCTGGAACCACTGATTACGGGTTCGCGGCTGTCGGCGGTGAATGAGCAGGAAGGTATCCGTATCGGGTATATTTATAATTATATCATGCAGCATTATGACACAGAAATAAAGCTGGAAGATATTGCACGGGAAGCGCATATGACGCCGCAGGCATTTTGCCGTTACTTCAAAAAGCATACACGGTTAACATTTGTATCCTTCCTGAACGAGGTGCGGATCAATGAAGCCTGTAAGAAGCTGGCGGGCGGATCGTACGACAGTATTGCAACGGTGGCATATAATTGTGGATTTAACAGCATAGCCAATTTTAACCGGGTATTCAAAAGTATCACCCGTAAATCGCCCCGGAGTTACCTGCGGGAGTATGAGCAACTGGAAAATGGGGCGCCGGGCACAACAAAATCTGCATAGTATTGATCAAAAAGCGAATAGAATTGCCAGCAAAGTAACTGTAGTTTTAGGGGAGATAAACCTGTAATATCAACCAAACTACGATAGTTACTATGTCAGACGCTCCTACCTTTAAGCCGTCCATTAAGTTGCTGGATGCTACTATGATTGTAGCCGGCAGCATGATAGGCTCCGGAATTTTTATTGTCAGTGCGGATATTACCCGTCATACCGGAAGTGCGGGATGGCTGCTGCTGGTATGGTTGCTGACCGGTTTTATGACCCTTACCGCGGCGCTGAGTTATGGTGAACTGAGCGGTATGTTCCCACGGGCGGGCGGGCAGTACATCTACCTGAAAGAAGCCTATAACCCTATGACGGGTTTCCTTTATGGCTGGAGTTTTTTTACCGTGATACAAACTGCTACTATAGCGGCAGTTGGGGTAGCTTTTGCCAAATTTACCGCCTATCTCCTGCCGGTGTTCAGCGAAGAAAATGTGGTGTTGTCATTGGGTACGTTGCATATTACGGCAGCACAACTGCTTTCCATCGGGGTAATTGTATTACTCACGTATATGAATACACGGGGTATTGAAGGAGGAAAAACCATTCAAACCACCTTCACGCTGACTAAGCTGCTGAGTCTTGCCGCGCTGATCATCTGCGGGTTGCTGGCTGTTAAGCCGGAAGTGTGGCAGGCCAACTGGCAGCATGCGTGGAAGCTGCAGCCGTTACCGGCGAATGGCAATGCCGGTTCCTATACCACGATTGCCGCGTTCGGCGCTATTGCTGCCGCGATGGTGGGTTCCGTATTTAGCAGTGACTCCTGGCATAATGTGGCCTTTGTAGGAGGAGAAATAAAGAATCCCCGGAGGAACATCGGGCTGAGTCTTTTTTTAGGAACGGCTATTGTGACCGTCATCTACCTGTTAACCAATATTACCTATCTCGCGGTATTACCTTTATCGGAAATTGCGCATGCACCCAAAGATCGTGTAGCCGTATCCGTATCACAAGCCGTGATGGGCAATGCGGGCACTGTAATAATAGCGGTGATGATCATGATATCTACCTTTGGTTGTAACAATGGCCTTATACTTGCCGGTGCTCGGGTATATCATACCATGGCAAAAGATGGCCTGTTCTTTAAGAAAGCCGGCACTTTAAACCATTCCGCGGTGCCTTCCTTTGCGTTATGGATACAATGCCTGGTGGCATGCCTGTGGTGCCTCAGCGGTCGCTATGGCGATTTACTGGACATGATTTCATTTGTGGTAGTAGCTTTTTATATGCTCACCATTGCAGGAATTTTTATCCTGCGGAAAAAACGGCCGGATGCCGACAGACCTTACAAAGCTTTTGGATACCCGGTATTACCGGTGTTGTATATACTGATGGGAATCGCTTTTTGTGGATTGCTGTTTATATATAAACCAAGATTTACATGGCCCGGTTTATTTATCACCTTATCTGGCATACCGGTGTACTATATTGCCAACCGGAACAAACGGGGCAATAGCCCCGCTATCTCCCGTAGGGAAAATATAACGACCGGCTTTTAGCCTTTAGCTTTTAGCTAATGCAGCGAAGCTTTTGTCAACCAGGAGGACTTTTTATAGTCCTCCTATTTTTTGCTCTCCTCTGGAAGCGTATCCCATACACCTTTTCAACTGTTAATAGATATTTAATCCAACATCATATCCAGTCAAAAAACTATACACGTACATTTACAAAATTCGTTACCTTACTGCCAGAAACTGATGCGATGCGATGTGATGTAGACGTGTAATTCCTTTTCTGGCTAAGCATTACAACGTGCCATACTGATCATGTGAAAGACCAACTTTATTTCATCTCTTTTTGGGGACCCGGTGAATTATGCAAATTTTACCTGCAACAGGCAAAGTTGCAATAACGATTTAGCAAATTTTATTTAATCACAACCAAAAATACTAACACAGCGACACAAAAAAACAGGCCGTATTTCTGTTCCAATCACGTTTCTATTCAATTTCACTTCTTATTCATTAATTATGAGGTATTCATTCACTGGAAAATTATGCTTTCTGTTGGTCTTTCTATGTGCAGCCACCAGCGCAGCATTTGCTCAAAAGACCCTTACCGGGAAAGTGACCGGAGCGGCAGACGGTGCTGGTCTGCCCGGTGTAAATGTAACCGTACCAGGCACCGCCAGCGGCGCCAGTACTGACACAAAAGGCAACTATACCCTTTCTTTACCGCCGGGTGCTAAATCGGTTTTGTTCTCATTTATCGGCTACGAACCGCAAACAGTAACCATCGGCGACAAAACCGTTATCAACGTATCACTGTCGGCCACCACCAAAGGATTGGGAGAAGTGGTGGTAGTAGGTTATGGTGTGCAAAGCCGTCGTGATGTTACAGGTACCATCGCTTCCGTAAAAGGATCCGACATCAAAAACCTCCCGGTATCAGACGCCGCACAGGCCATCCAAGGCCGTGTAACAGGCGTGGATATTGTACGGTCGGATGCTTCCCCCGGCAGCACCCCCTCCATCCGTATCCGTGGTACCGGTACTATTAATAACTCAGATCCACTGATCATTATAGACGGCGTACCCGCCGGCGGACTCGCAGATGTAAGTCCAAACGATATTGCCTCCATGGAAATACTGAAAGATGCGTCCTCTTCTGCCATCTATGGTACCCGCGCCGCCAACGGCGTGGTGATCATTACCACCAAAAAAGGAAATTATGGCGAAAAGCTGAAAGCATCTGTCAACCTATACCGCGGCGTATCCAATGCCATGCGCTATATCCCGCTGCTCACCGCCCCCGACCTGGTAAAGCTGAAACAGGAGCGCTATACCAACGATGGCGTGCCTGTTGAGCCCATCTGGCAGGACCCGTATTATGCTACCCAGCGTACCGACTGGCAACGCGCCCTGTTTGGTACCGGTCATGTTACCAATGCAGACGTAAACCTGCGCGGCGGCAACAATACCTCCAACTACATGCTCAGCGCCGGTTACTATAATGAAACCGGTATCATCACCAACTCCTATTTTAAAAGATATTCCGTACGCATTAACTCAGAACACAAGCTGGGTAAACGTTTCAAGGTAGGTGAAAACATGCAGCTCACCTATAAACAAAACAGCGGACCCGATACCTATTCTTCCCAGACAGGTCTCATTTTCAGCGCCCTCCGCTTTAACCCGGCTATCCCCGTACACAACCCCGATGGCAGCTGGGGCAGCTCCAAAGCCAGCAATGAACTGGGCGACATCAACAACCCCGTTTATACCGCTGAAACTACCGATAGCTGGACTAAAAACTACCGGATGCTGGCCAGCGTATACGGAGAACTGGAAATCATGGATGGTCTTACCCTGCGCGCTAACTATGGCTTTGACGGCAGCCTGGTAAACCAGTCTAACTTCAATCCGAAAGTGCTGGACCAAACCAGGGCCCGTGACCATGCGGAACTTTTCAACCGCAACGAAACCTACAACAGCCAGCTGAGCGAAATTTTCCTGACCTACAACAAGGTCCTCGCTAATGTTCATCATATCACGGTAACAGGTGGTTACTCCCAGCAAACCTATAACGGCTCCTGGAACCAGGCGGAAAGATGGGGCTTTAACGATGAATCAAAAGACCAGCTGGTACTGAGTAATGGTAACGATATCCACGATGCCAAAGGCAATTACTTTAATGCCAATGCTATTGCCTCCGGGTTTATCAGGGGCTTTTATGGCTATAAAGATAAATACCTGCTGACCGTTACCTTCCGCGCAGACGGATCTTCCCGGTTTGCACCTGATCAGCGTTGGGGTTACTTCCCTGCATTCTCCGCGGGATGGCGTATTTCCGACGAAACCTTCTTCAAAGAGAACGTAAAAGCAGTGAGCAACCTGAAGATCACCGGCGGCTGGGGACAACTGGGTAACCAGAACGTTACCGAATTCCAGTACCTGGCGCAGATAGACAAAGACCGCCGCTACAACTTCGGCGAAACCGCTACCACCGGTGTATGGAACTCCAGGCTCGCCAACCCGGATATTACCTGGGAAAAGGCAGAAATGACCAACATCAGCCTGGAAGCCGGTTTCCTGCAGGATAAACTCAATGCAACCATCACCTGGTTCAACAAAAACACGAAAGATATGCTGGTACCCGCTCCTGAAATGGATCTGCATGGTACTTCTGCTATCCCCGACCGTAACCTCGGTCAGCTGAACAATAAAGGATGGGAAATAGAAGTAGGTTACCAGGGCGGCAACGATAAATTCCGCTATAACGTAAGCGCCAACGCTTCTTTTATTAAGAATGAAGTTACCAAGCTATACGATCCTTCCTCCTATATCGGTTCTACCGCTTATGGCAGACAAGGACAGGAAATTTCCCGTACCTATGTTGGTCAGCCGCTGGCTTCTTTCTATGGCTGGAAAACCAATGGCATATACCAGACGGCAGATGAGATCAACAATGATCCCAACATCAGCAAAGATCCCAACAAGGACAATATTAAACCCGGAGATGTGCGTTTCCTGGATACCAACGGGGATAATATAGTAGATGATAAAGACCGTGTAAACATCGGCAGCCCTAATCCTAAAATGGTATACGGTATACAGGCCGGCGCCAGCTACAAAGGTTTTGACCTGAGCCTGTCGTTTGCCGGTGTAAGTGGTGTAAAGCTTTACAATGCCGATAAAATGCAGGGAATGGATGCCAACTATCCGTATAACCTCTATGCAGACGCACTGAATCGCTGGCATGGCGCAGGCACCAGCAATACCGTACCAAGAATGACCCTGGGCAACGCCAATAAAAACAACCGTACTTCCGATCGTTTCGTAGAAAGCGGCGATTATTTTTCCCTGAGAAATGCTTCACTGGGCTATACCATTCCTTCCAAAATATGGGGCCGCAGCGGTATTTCTGATATCCATGTGTATGTAGCCGCACAAAACCTGTTTATGCTGACCAACTACTCCGGCTTAACACCACAACTGGGTTATACCGGTTCTTCTGACGGAAGCAAGGGTACTTCTGATGGCAACAGGCAGAGAGGTGTAGACGTAGCCGCCTATCCACAGGCAAGGACCTTTACTTTTGGCGCTACCCTCAACTTCTAATTCACGGAAACTTTAAATTAATTATTATGCAACGGATCAAATATATATTAGTGGCGTCGGTATTACTTTTTGCCGGTTGTAAAAGTGTACTGGATGTAAATCCAAAAGGTGTTTACAGCACCGGTAACTACTGGCGTAACCAGAGTGATGCTATTGACGGGGTAACCGGTATTTACAATACTTTACTGGAAGAAGATTATACCGGCTTTAATGAGTTTGTATTCGATAACTGTTCAGACGACCAGGTACGCGGTGGCGACCATGATTATGACGATGTAATAGAAGATTTCACTTACGATGCATCTACCTACAGCGTAAGAGTAGGATGGAGATGGAAATATGAAACGATCAACCGTTCCAACAATGTGCTGATCTATGTGCCCAAAATCACTGCCATCGATGCGGCCATCAAGAACCGTTGTCTTGGTGAAGCACATTTCTTCCGTGCATTCGCTTACTGGCGCCTGCTGTTGATCTATGGCGATGCTCCTATGATCACGGAAGATGATGTATTAAAATCTTCCTATAACAAACCTAAATCAACTGCCGATGAACTGCGTGCCCAGATAGAAAGTGACCTGCTGGCTGCCGCTGATCAGCTGCCGGAAGCCTACGACGATGCCAATAAAGGCCGCGTGAGCAAAGGTACCGCCTGGGGTTTGTTGTGCAAGTTATACATGAACTGGTCAAAGCTGGACAAAGCCATTGAATACGGTAACAAGGTAGTTAGCAATGCAAACTATAAACTGGCGCCTAACTATGCTGATAATTTCAGCGTAGCTACCGGTAACAACTCAGAAATGCTGCTGGCTGTTCAAACGGTAGATGGCAACGGCTATTCTGATTTCATCACCTACCACGCTCCCCGCAACTGGAATGGCTGGAGCTTCTTCTACCCTACCAAAGGGCTCGTAGATGAATTTGAAGCAGGCGACCCGCGCAAAAATATCTGTATCATGCAACCCGGCGACAAAATTAACATCGGCACCGGCATTGCTACTTATGAAGCATCGACCTCCTGGAGCGGCTACCATTATAAAAAATTCTGCAGCTGGAAACCTTCCGGCGGGCTGGATTATTCTCTTAAAACACCATTAATGCGGGCTGCTGACATTTACCTGTTAGTAGCAGAAGCAAAAATCCGTTTAAATGGACCAGGGGCTGGTGATGTTGAAATTAATGCCGTTCGCAAACGTGCTTCCGCCGGTTTACCTGCGGTGACCAATGGCGGTATGGCTGCGCTGATGCACGAACGCCGGGTGGAATTGTGCGGCGAAAATGAACGCCACCAGGACTTATTACGTTGGGACAAAGCCAAGTTGGTGGATATCGTGGAGCTGTACAAAAAGCCCAAACTGGCCTACAATGGCGCTGTGATAACCAGAGGCGGTGCACCGCGTAAATTTACCAAACCAAAAAATTATTACTTCCCGATGCCGCAGCAGGAAATCGACAGAAGTAAAGGAACCTTAATACAGAACCCGAATTTCTAGGGTAAAACAAAAAGCTATTGCGGCGAAAATTGTCTTGCCCAGGATTAAACTGATTTTGTTGATTACAAGATTTTGTTTTTGATTTTAAAAAGATTTGGGAAGATATAGGCGAATTTTTACCCGCTTATATCTTCCCAAATCTTTTTTAATCAAATAAATCTCAGGAAAAAAATCTTGTAATCAACAAAATCAGTTTAATCCTGGGCAAGACAATTTTTAATCCTGGGCAAGACAATTTTTCTTTATATATTTATTGTCACATGAACACTTAAAGACACGATTGATTAAAATACGTATACTTTCTGTCAAAAATTGGAAAGTAAGTGTACCCTTAGCAGATTAGCTTTAGCCTGTAAATTCTGAAGAAATGAAAAGACTGATCATTACGGGATGTTTGCTGGCGGGCAGTCTCCCTCTGTACCATAGCGCCACTGCACAATCTTATGTACCCGGGTGGAAAGAAAGCAAGATGAAAGTATTGCCGGCAGCCACTATAAAAGCATATCCTTTTCCGATAACAGCGGTAACGCTGCTGGATGGTCCTTTTAAAACCGCTATGCAGGCGGATGCGCGATACCTGTTAAAGATAGATCCCGACCGTTTGTTATCGGCCTTCCGCTCTAACGCCGGGTTACCTGCAAAAGGAAAACAATATGGCGGATGGGAAACCGGCGGATTGGCGGGTCATACCATGGGACATTATTTATCTGCCTGCTCCATGCAATATGCGGCCACCAAAGACACCGCCTATCTCCACCGGGTAGCGTACCTGGTCAGCGAACTGGCGTTGTGCCAGCAAAACCGCCACAATGGCTACATTGGGGCATTCCCAAATGATGACAAGCTCTGGTCTGAAATTGCCGCCGGTGATATCCGCTCCCGGGGCTTTGATCTGAACGGCGGCTGGTCGCCCTGGTACACCGTGCACAAGATTATGGCGGGATTACTGGATGCCTGGCTCTACTGTAACAATGCGGAAGCGTTGCAGGTAAACAAAGGCATTGCTGACTGGACAGGCAATGTGATCAAAAACCTCTCAGAAGAGCAGATGCAGAAAATGCTGATCTGCGAATACGGCGGTATGGCGGAAACACTGGTCAACACCTACGCCCTCAGCGGTGATAAAAAATACCTGGACCTCTCCTATCGTTTTTATGATAAACGCATACTGGATTCGTTGGCCATCGGGAAAGATATTTTACCCGGTAAACATTCTAATACCCAGATCCCCAAAGCCATTGCCAGCATCCGCAGGTATGAGCTGAACAAAGATCCCAAAGATGCCGCTATAGCGCGGTATTTCTGGGAGGTGGTCACCAGGGATCACTCGTACGCAAATGGAGGTAACAGCAATTATGAATACTTTGGTCCGGCCAGGCAACTCAATGAAGCACTGACCGATAACACCACCGAAACCTGTAATACCTATAACATGCTCAAACTCACCAGGCACCTGTTTGCACTGGAACCACAGGCACGTTTGATGGATTACTATGAGAAAGCGCTGTACAATCATATTCTTGCCTCACAGCATCACGAAACGGGCATGATGTGCTATTTTGTTCCGCTGCGGATGGGTGGCCACAAAGAATACAGCGATGAGTTCGAAACCTTTACCTGCTGCGTGGGTTCGGGCATGGAGAACCATGTAAAATACGGCGAAAGCATTTACTACCGCGGAGCCGACGGCAGCTTGTTCGTAAACCTGTTTATCCCTTCTGTACTTGACTGGAAAGACAAAGGTATTACACTAAAACAGGAAAATAATCTCCCCGCAGATAATCGTATAAGCTTCACCGTTAGTACAAAGAAAACACTCTCATTTACCCTGCGCATCCGTAAACCCGCATGGGCAAGAGAAGGTATGCATCTTAAAGTAAATGACGCGGAACAGGCGCTGCAAACAGACGAAGCAGGCTACCTTGTTATTACGCGCAACTGGAAGAACAACGACCAGGTAACACTCACACTGCCTGCTGATGTGTATACGGAAGCCCTTCCCGATAATCCCAACCGGCAGGCGCTATTTTATGGCCCGGTGTTATTATCCGGCATTCTTGGGGAGAAAGAACCCGATCCCGTAAGCGGTGTACCAGTGCTGGTAGCGGCCAATCAGGCGCCGGGTACGTGGATCCGCAGAGACGGCGATCCCGGCACCCTGCTATTCCGTACTGCCGGTACTGCACAACCACTGGATGTTTCACTGACACCATTCTACCAAACCCGCAACGAATACTACACGGTATACTGGGATGTGTTTACACCACAGAGCTGGCAGGAGCAGCAGGTAAAATATGCCGCGGCCAAAAAAGCGCAACAGGAGCTGGATGCACGCACAACAGATATTCTTCGGCCGGGTGAAATGCAACCGGAGCGCGATCATGAATTTACCGGTGACAAAACCAGTACTGAAGAAGAGCACGGCCGTAAATGGCGGATTGCCTGGCCTGGCGGATACTTTTCATTCAATATGAAAGTAGATCCCAACTCCCGTCATTCGCTGCAATGTACATACTGGGGTATGGATAACCGGGGAAGAACCTTTGACATTGTTGTAGACGGTACTACCATTGCCACAGAAGACATTAATAAATTCAAGGAAAGCAGGTTCTATCCCGTTTCCTATGCCATCCCCGAGCATCTGACCAAGGGCAAGCAAAGCGTGAATATCCGTTTTGTGCCCAAGGCTAATAACAGTGCGGGGCCGCTATATGGCTGCAGAATGGTAAAGGAATAGGCCGGGCGCCTGGTGGTAAAAAAGCCATCTTTGGTACATTCAGTCCCAGAGATGGCTTTTTATTATTGATCTATTTTCTGCGCTTCCTGTTTTCCGTTCTGCATTTTCACGAGTCCGGATACCCGCCCCTGCTGATCCTGCTTAAATATCAATGTTGCATCGAGGTTTTTTGCATAGAACTGAAGAGGGGCATAGGGAACAATCTCCTGCTTTACTTGCCGGGGGCCTGCTCCTTTTCCAAACATTCGTTGACCTTCGCGCGAAATGATCAATATAAAGTTATTATCAAAGCGATACTCTCCAACATACTTCTCCAATACAGCTGTATCTACCGGGACACCTTTCATTTTCACGACTTTTTTTTGTGTACGTTGCCAGGTAGTGGAGCCACCAGGTTCATTAAATACCAGCGCATTAATACGCTGGCTGCTATCCCGTGTAAACAGCACGGTATTCATACTTTTATCCATCCAGCATTGATCTTTCTTAAATGGAAAGAGCCCGGTTTTACCACCACCTCTGGGAAAAAAAAGGAGTCGATCATTTTCGAAGCTCACCACCCGTTCTTCTCCCTTGGATGATTCATATACCCCTTCCATTGCCGCCAGCTGTTCTGCGGGCATTGTGATCTCCTGTTGTGGAAATGGTTTGCCGATAACGATAGCAGCAATTTTCGATGCGGTTAATTCCGGGTTGTTATTTTCACAATTTGTAAAGAGTGTAACAAATATTTTTTCGTTTGGGAGGTAAACAGCAAAGCTGGAAAATCCGTTGATCAGGCCGTCGTGGTGAACGTCGGGGCTTCCCTGTATGCGTCCCCGCCACCAACCATATCCGTATCCGGTAGATTTTCCGCTACTGAGTTTACCCGGTGTCAGTGCTTTTTCCAGGCTTGTTTTGCTGATCACCTTACAGGACATGAGGGACTCGTTCCATTTGTACATGTCCTCCACGGTGGATAATATGCCGCCAGCCGCATAAGGTTGGGACATACTTAGAAAAGTGGCATTCTTATATTTATCATCTTCCTTTTCATAGCCGCGTGCGCGGTTTACGATGATTTCATTATTTGTGTCAAAGCTGGAATGTTTCATTCCCAGCGGCTGGAAGAACTGCCTGGTAATATCATCCTCGTAGCTGTTGCCTGTAATGATTTCAATGATATATCCCAGGAGCACATACCCATTATTGTTATACCTAAAATCTGTTCCCGGCAGAAACTCTGCCTGTCTGTTTTTAAACGAGTCTACCAATTGCCGGGGTGTAAAATCCATTCTCCGCATCTGCGGTGTCCATTGGCCTGCGCTGCTATTGATGCCTGATGTATGTGTGAGCAAATGTTCAATGGTAATCGGTTTCCCTGATGTGGGATAATCGGTTATAAACTTCCTGATATCGTCATGGAGCGACAACCTGCCTTGCTCCGCCAATCTCAGGATGGCGCAGGCAGTAAACTGTTTGGTAATGGAGGCGATCCGGAAAATATGGGCCGTTTGCATAGGCGTATTCATTTCCAGATCCGCCTTGCCAAATGCCTGCTGGTAAAGTATCCTGTCTTCCCTGGCAACGAGCGCCACGGCGCCGGGGCCTGTTGCCGGGAATTCCTTTGCCAGCAGCAGACTGATCTCTTTTATCTGTTGTAGCGTAAGATTGTTACCCGGACGTGCAGATTTCATTTGCGGCGAAACGCCCCGATGTTGGTCGCAACAACGGCGATCCCCGTTTCCACGATCAATGAGGCGGCTCACATTATACAGTGGTTTGGCCTCCATGGAAGAACCGCAGATGGCAACTACTAATATAAAAATCAACCGACTGTTAAAAATATTTTTCATCTTCTTATTTGGTTCATAGATTATGGACATAGAACAGCCCCGTTATTAACAGGTAATAACGTGAAAGTGGAACAGCCCTGATATCAAAAAAGGAGCGTTAGGCAGCAGCATACTGCATCAATAGCCGCACATGGCACTGCAGAAGTACCGGCTACAACTGTTGGTCAGGGCTTTCCGGTAACGGATTTAAGCACAAAATAAGACACTACCAGGCTGATACCCAGGCAAAGAAAGAACGCGAATGGAAATGCTACTTCCTCAATTCCCGCAATCCTCCATGATCTAAGAAGATTTCCGGTTAGCAGTCCTACTGCAATACCTATAACCACAATCCCCAGTACCAGCAACAAAGGCCGGAGCTGAAAGGTGTTGCTAAAGAAATCAGATGGCAGTCCTTTTTCAAGGAGACTCATTCTTTCCCTGTGCCTGGTAGTGAAATAATAATAGCTTATTCCAAAAATGACCAGTGCAACTGAAATAAGGAGGGCGGCGGACATTAATTGCATGATTCGTTTTTTAAAGTTTTTATCTATTTTCATGATTAGACCAGCAATTTGCCCGGGTGGTCACAATCTTTAAAAAATAAATTCTCCAAAACATGTGACCACCTAAAGAATTTACAGGTCTAATTATCCGATGAAACTACCGGCTATAAATCAACAGGAAGATGAACTGCTAAAAAAAGCCATGCTGGGTGACAGAGCCGGCATTGCCTACCTGGTGGATACTTACAGGGATTTTGCATTTACTATTGCGCTGGGAATCGTTTCTAACCGGGAAGATGCCGAAGAGGTGGTACAAGACTCCTTTGTAAAGGCTTTTTCCTCTCTCGGGAAATTCAATAACGCCTCCCGGTTTGCAACCTGGCTTTACCGGATCGTTTACAATACCTCCCTTACAAAAGTACAGTATAGAAAGCCGGCAGCTGTTTCATTTGACATCACTCATGCACCAGAGCTTCCGGACCTGTCGGAAAACCAGGCCTGGCATTCCCTGGTGACGGCGGAACGGAAACAATATGTCAACCGCCTTCTCAGCGGGTTACCCACGGAAGACAGGACAATCGTCACGCTTTATTATATAGCTGAAAAGAATATCGGGGAGATCTGTGAAATACTGGATATGAATAAATCTGCCGTAAAAATGAGGCTCCTGAGAGCTCGAAAACAACTGGAAGCCGCATTACATTTATTACTGCACCAGGAAAAAAGAAATCTACTATGAGAAAAGAGCTGAAAACGGAGGAAGAGATCCGGGCATTCCTGAAAGAAAATGCCTTAGCGCATACTTCAGCAGCGTTCTCGGATCAGCTAAAGATGATGCTGGAACAGCAATGCAGGCATCATCACGTTCCGCCGATATCATTCAATGCCGGAAAATGGCTGGGGAAGGTAGTTATAAGCCTGTTAGTTTCGTTTAACCTGTTCTTACTGGCATACCTGGGCAGCTACTTTTTATCGACAGCGGTATTCATCTCCCTGTTGGGGTTTGTTTTGGGTGTTTGGGGAGTCATTGGTATTATGAAAAAAATAGCGGTGCACCAGGTGGATCCTGCATCATCCGGTTTATAACGGGCTTTGACAGCAAAATAAAAGCGGCTGCCTCCATCAAGGAAACAGCCGCTTTTACTTGTATTAAATTATTTTGTAGAGAACTTGTACAAAGTAGTCTGTGAGAACGTTTCACCTGGTTTCAGGATCACTCCCGGGAAGGATGGCTGATTGGGAGAATCAGGGAAATGTTGTGTTTCCAGGCACAGCGCTGCATGCTGTACATATTTCTGGCCATTGCGGGTATTGGTCAATGTACCATCCAGGAAATTACCGGTATAGAACTGGATGCCTGGCTGTGTGGTAGCTACTTCCATAAAGCGGCCGCTGTTAGGATCGTACAGGGTAGCGATGGTTTCCAGGGCGCCTTCTTTCTTATCCAATACCCAGTTATGATCATAACCACCTTTTACCTTGTCGATATCCGCACCGATCTTTTTAGGGGAGGTAAAATCCATGGGGGTACCTTTTACCGGGTCAAGTTTGCCGGTAGGTATCAGCTTGTCATTAACCGGGGTATAGCGACCTGCTTTGAGCGATAATTCATGCCCCAGGATAGTGCTGTCCTTACCTGCCGAGAGATTGAAGTAAGCATGATTGGTAAGGTTTACCGGTGTTGCTTTATCAGTGGTAGCTTTGTAGGTAATCTGTAAAGCATTATCAGGTGTAACGGTGTATACCACGGTAGCCTGCAAATTACCCGGATAACCTTCTTCACCATCTTTGCTGCTATAGGTAAGTTGCAGACTGCTATCGCCTGATGGCGTGGCCGTCCATACTACTTTATCAAATCCTTTCAGGCCACCGTGCAGCGTGTTGCCGTGATCGTTAGCAGCCAGTGCATACTCCTTGCCATCCAGTTTAAACTTGGCGTTGGCAATACGGTTGGCGTAACGGCCGATGAGCGCGCCAAAGTATGGCTGACCTTTCTGCTGATAACCGGATAGTGAATCGTAGGATAGCACGACGTTGCCTTTCTGCCCTTGTTTGTCGGCAGTGATAATGTCAGTAATGATACCGCCGTAGTTCAGGATCTTTACTTCCATGCCACCGGCATTTTTCAGGGTGTATTGTAAAACTTCCTGGCCATCTGCCTGACCAAAGTTGCGCGGGCCTGATACTACCGGCGTGGCAACTGATGTGGAGTCCTTATCTTCCTGCTTGGTAGCGGAATTGTTATTGCAGGAAGCCAGCATAGTACCACCGGAAATCAATAGGGCGGTCAACGCCTTTAAATTCATGTCCATAACGTATTTTGGTATTTAGTGAAAAAGAGTTACTAAATATCGGGATAATCCTGCTAAAGTCAAATAATTTCACCCAATTTTTAACGTACTATGCTAATAAAAAAAATTTAAAAAGCGTTTACCCATTACCTACAGTCTACGAAAAATGTTTTAGCCCCTTTGGTGTGAAATAGGGATACAGCAGGCTGAAAAAAAGCTGCTCATGATACTCCAGCGCCTTTTTCCCCCTGAGTTGCAGCGTAATTTCGTTGCTGGACAACCAGAAATCGCTCACAATAAAAATCTGTTGTACCAATAGCTGCTGTATATGCAGAGGAATATCCTTCCGCATGATGCCCTTCTCCCTCAACACTTCAAACCAATACATCATCTGTGGTTCCCTCTTTTTGATATTCTGACTGTAGTGTTTTGAGATGGCAGGCACTCTGCGGCAGATCTCCACAAAATGCAGAAAAATAAACCGGTAAGCATGAATCAGCTGGTAGCTTGCCGTCACCGCCTCCCTGAACTGCGTTAATTCATCGTTCAGTTTGTCTGACGTGGCGGCAACGAGCTCATCAAACAGCGCAGCCATGCGATTGTACAATTCCAGTATGATAACATCTGTACTCGCAAAATGATATTGCAGGTTACCATGGCTGATGCCCATCTCCTTAGCGATATGACGGATAGTAACACTATCTATGCCGTCGCGGTTGAATAAGATAAGTGCCGTTTTCAGTATTTTCTCTTTTGTATCTGACATGCATTAATTTTTTAGGCCAAATGCACTAATTAAGAAATCGTGTAGTACATTTGCCCTAAATATAACACTATTTCTTATGAAAGTTTTGATCATAGGAGGCGGCATAGGCGGGCTGACTACCGCTATCGCCTTGCAACAGCGTGGTATTGCCTGCGAAATATTTGATGCCGCCCCTTCCAACAAACCGCTGGGGGCGGGTATCATGCTCGGCGCCAACGCCATGAATGTATACAATAAACTGGGGCTTGGCGGGGTGCTTCGCGACCATGGCGTGCTATTCCGCCAATTGAATATCATGACTTATAAAGGAAGTTTGCTGCAAACGCTGGATAATAAAATACTGGAAGAAAAATACGGCGCTGCTACCTATGCCATTCATCGTGCTGCGCTGCAGCAACAACTGATCAACGCCGCGCCGGTACCGGTGCAATGGGGCAAACGGTTTATACGGGCGGTTCAAACAGCTACAGGCGTTACCGCTCACTTTGAAGATGGCAGCACAGCCACCGGTGATATACTGGTAGGGGCAGACGGTATCCGTTCTGCTGTGCGGGAAGCACATGTAACCAAAGCCCGGTACCGCTATAGCGGTCAGACCTGCTGGCGCGCAACGGTGGCCATCACCCTGCCGGATGCGGAACAAGCAGCCACCTCTGAAACCTGGGGACCCGGCAACGGTGTTCGCGCCATGTACACACAGGTAGGACCAAACCAGGTTTATTTCTGGATGACGAAGCGGATGCCCGCCGGCACACAGCCTACGCCCGAAGCCTCCTTGCAGCTCATCAAATCAACACTGCACAACTTCCCTGGTTACATGCAAACAGTGCTACAGCACCTGCGGCCCAACACGCTGATCCATTCAGACCTGTACGATATTGCGCCTTTGCATCAGTGGGTCAACGGCCGGATTGTACTGCTGGGTGATGCGGCGCATGCCACTACGCCCAACCTGGGCCAGGGAGCCGGACAAGCCATCGAAGACGCCTATGCGCTCGCCCGTTGTCTCGCTACAGAGAAAGATATTGCTTCCGCTACGGAAAAATATTGCGCCCTGCGGATGAAACGTGTGCACACCCTTGTGAACATAGCCTGGAACCTGGCCAGGGCTACCAACCTGCGTAACCCGTTGCTAATTGCGCTGCGGAATGGGGTAATGAGGAATATGCCGAAGCGCATGGCCGATAAACAGATGGATTTCATTTTTGGCGTGCAGCTGGATTAAAGCGGCTGCAGGAAAATGCTCCGGCAGCCGCTATCCATTTATTTAATTTTTGTGCGGATCACGTAAAATGACCATGGCGCTATCTCCGTGCGAATAGTTTTTCCTTTAATCGCAATACTTTTTTCTTCCGGAGAAATACGGGTGGGCTGATCGAGCGAATTGAGTTCCTGCAAATCATTGCTCTGCAAGGTAATCAGCCGGCCCGTGGTTGCGATGTTTTTTGCTCCCTGTATGCTTACTGCTACGGGTTTAGGCGTGGAAGCGGCATTTACCAGTTTCACCACCAGCTCACCCGTTGCGTTGTCAACTACCGCCGACGCATATACGCTATCCTGCCCGGAAATTGGTTGGTTATCTTTCACGATGGGCACTACCGAATTTCCTTTATTGTTGGCATACAATTTTTGTACGTAGTAGTTAGGAGTTCCATAAGAACGCAGGTTATCAAACCAGATCAGGTCCGGCGCCCATTGCCAGCCATCTACATGTGCCAGCAGGGGCGCATAGGAGGCCATTACCACCACATCGGCATTGCGTTCCAGCCCGGTCATAAAGGCCGCCTCCGCAAGTGCGCATTGCCAGGTGTTTTTATTACCGCCGTTAGCAACCGCTTTGTTATGAGCAGCATATTCACCGGCAAAGATCTTAGGTCCCTTACGATCGTAGGAATCGTAACGGGCAGCGTTGCTGAGGAACCATTCCGGCGCGCTATAGTAATGCTCATCGAGAATATCTGCATTCAGCTTGCGCAGGGTATCGTTGAGAAAGGTAAACTTATCACCGTCCGGACTGGGGCCAAGGCTGTTTACTAGCTTAATGTCCGGGTACTTATCTTTAATCGCTTTCGCAAAAATGGTGTATCGTTCTACGTATTGTGGCCCCCATTGTTCATTGCCCACTCCCATCATTTTAAGATGAAATGGCGCCGGATGCCCCATTTTAGAACGTAATGCCCCCCACTTTGTCGTCACATCGCCATTGGCAAATTCTATGAGGTCCAGCGCGTCCTGTATATATGGATCAAGTTCATTCACCGCTACTACCTCCCCGCTGTTAAACTGACAGGCCATGCCGCAGTTGAGAATAGGCAGCGGCGAGGCTCCTATGTCTTCCGATAACTGGAAGTATTCAAAAAAGCCCAGCCCGAACGACTGGAAATAGTCCGGTGCAGCGCGGTGCGCAAATTCATTGTTCCAGCGGTTTATGATCACCGTCCGTTCATTCACATCTCCCACTGTTTTCTTCCATTGGTAGCGATTGGTCAGTTCCTTCCCTTCCACGATGCAGCCACCCGGAAAACGAAGGAAGCCGGGATGAAGATCGGCCAGTAACTGCACCAGGTCGGCACGTAAGCCATTAGGACGCTCTTTCCAGGTATGTTGTGGAAACAGCGATATCATGTCTACGTCTACCACACCCGGGCCACTGAATTCCACTTGCAGCTTTGCCCTGGGTACTGTGGCGGCCGCGGTGAAGCTGCCTTTGTACTGCTGCCAGCTGTTGCCGGTTGGTGATACCGTTGTGCTGCCAATGGCCTTACCTGATTCATCCAGCAAGGTAACCGTCAGCTGCACCGGCGTTGCGCGCTGCTGCCTGGCGTACACGGTAAAGTTATACTGCTCTCCTGCCTTTATACCCATGCCTCGGAAGCCTTCATTCACCAGTGCAAAATTGCGTGTACCGGTAACCGTTACCTTCGCAAAACGGGGATTGGCGGCATCCGCTTCCCGGCGGTTTACGATCAGCACCTGTCCGCCGGCCGCTGCTTCCTTTGGAATACTCCAACCCATGAGAGGCGTACTGAATTCAAACGAACGATTCTTTACCAGCTCTGCATAAATACCCCCGTCAGCGCTCAGGTTGATGTCTTCAAAGAAGATGCCCCACATGTTGGGTGACACCGCTGTTTTTATTTCGCTGGATTTTACGGTAAAGTTCAGCGGTTGCTGCGCTGCTAACGGTGCAGCATATACGCCCAACAACAGTGAACATGCCGCAATCAAACGTGGTGTTTTCATATCAAAACAACAATTAAATTATTTCAAAGTTTTTCTCTACAAAGTGCTGTTACTCATCAATACATGCGGATCAGGTACAAAATTGAGGAACGCGTGAAAATTGGCGTTATACTTCTTCCGGTCAATCCTATAATAAAAGGCGCCTTTCTTGGAGCTGAGCTTATCTTTGTCTGACAGCTTTACCAGCAGCCTGGTAGAAAGTATCTTACGGCTGAAATTACCTTTATCGAAGGCAATGTTATAAACAGATTCATACAAGTGCTGCAACTGGGGAATCGTAAACTTACCCGGCAGCAACTCCAGCAACAGGGGATGCAGCGCAGCTTTGTAACGCAATTTTTCTTTTGCCAGATCCACCATGGCCTTATGATCAAAGATAAGATCGGGGTGATGGTTAATCGGAAACCACACCGCATGAAAATCTTCGTTCAACTGCTGTTTGTATTTCTGTATGTCTATCAGCGCAGTATAGGCCAGCGATACGGTGCGCTCTACTGTATCGCGGGTGGGAGAACTGAATGTATGCAATTGCTCCATGTAAATACCATCCAGTCCGCTCAGATTCTTCAACACCCTGCTGGCAGCATCCTCGGCGCTTTCACTTTCCTGTATAAACCCTCCTACCAGGCTCCACTGACCTTTGCAGGGCTCGAAACCTCTTTGTATCAACAGCAGTTTCAACTCTTGCCCATCGAAGCCGAATATAATACAGTCAACGGCGAATAACAACCTGGTCTGCTGCGAATATCTACTATGATGCATATGACTGTGATGAATATGATTATTATGATGATCCTGATGAAAACTGACTATGATGAATGTGATTATTATGATGATCCTGATGAGATACGCAGAACTTCATCAGGATCATCATAATAATCACATTCATCATAGTTGTTACCAGAAACGTATATACAAAGCCGATAACAGCAGCAACGTAACCACAATCAGTACGGTGGTAGCGGGACTTACCTTAAACATGCCTTTATCGAATATAAACGCTTTGGGATTAACTTTGGGTCCGGCTAAACTGATGCCGATCATGACAATCATGGTAAACATAAATGCCAGGCCCATACAGATCAGGAAAGGAATTTCATAACCACCTTTCCCGTTGGGATATGCGGTATAGAAAATTGTTTCATGTCCGAGTACTGCCGGTGCAAACTGGTTAAAGAATACGCAGAGCGTAAAACCGGTAATGATACCTGCAACGGCAGCCGCGCCGGTGGTGCGCTTCCAGAACATACCCAACAGGAACATGGCAAAAACGCCGGGACTGATAAACCCGGTATATTTCTGGATAAATGTAAATCCGCCTTCACCACCTATTCCGAGTAAGTCGTTCCAGGTAAAAAGAATGCCCAATACCATCGCTGCTACCACGGTAATACGACCGGTCCATACCAGCTTCTTTTCGGAAGCGTCTTTACTGATATACTTGCGATATACGTCCAGTGTAAAAATGGTGGAGATACTGTTCGCTTTACCTGCCAGCGACGCAACGATAGCGGCTGTCAGTGCGGCGATAGACAAGCCTTTGAGTCCGGAAGGGAGAAAGCCCAATATGGCTGCATAAGCACCATCCTTGTTGGCTAAATCAGGCAGATGACCATTTTTCTGCAATACATAAGCCGCGATACCCGGCAGCATCACAATTACCGGCATCATAATTTTCAGGAGACCGGCAAAGAGAATACCATTGCGGGCGGTTTGCAAATTAGCTCCCAACGCACGTTGTGTAATATATTGATTGCAGCCCCAGTAATTGAGGTTTACAATCCATTGTCCCGCTGCATACATCAGGATACCCGGTAGTACGAGATATTTGTTGATGTACTCCTGTGAGGAGCCCGCATCAGGTTTTGCCAGGATCATATGAAAATGATCCGGCGCATCTTTCATCAGCGCACCGAAACCTGCCAGGGCATCATGTCCCAAACCAAACTTTTCGCTGACCATGGTAAGCGCCATATAGGTGGTAGCTAATCCTCCGATGATCAGCACGCCCACCTGGATCACATCAGTATAACCGATTACTTTCATCCCTCCAAGTGTAATGATCACTGCAAAAACAGACAGGGCTATCATCACCACATGCAGGTACTCTCCTCCCAGCAAGCCGTTGATGGCCAGCGCACCGAGGTATAAGATAGAAGTGAGATTAACAAATACATATAAGAATAGCCAGAAAATTGCCATGATCAACGCTACTGTTTCATTGTAGCGCGTTTTCAGGAATTGTGGCATGGTATAAATTTTATTCTTCAGGTAGATGGGAATAAACCACACTGCAATGATGATCAGCGCTATCGCTGCTATCCATTCATAGGCGGCTACAGCGATTCCAACAAAATAGCCGTCGCCGCTCATGCCTATAAACTGTTCGGCAGAGATGTTGGAGGCAATCAGGGAAGCACCGATGGCCCACCAGGTAAGGGAGCCTTCTGCCAGGAAGAAGTCTTTGGTATCAGTAGACGTTTTCTTTTTCCGCTGGTATATCCAGTAACCGTAAGCTGATACGATAACAAAATAAATGATGAAGACGATGACATCGCCGAGAGAGAGAGCGTTGCGCATAGCGATTTAGCTTTTGGCTGTTAGCAATTAGCTTTTAGTGGTAAAAGAGAAAGAAAGCTTTCCAGCCATTAACTCTTAGCATTCAGACGGGCGTCCTGAGTCGAAACACTAAAAGCTAAAAGCTAATGGCTAAAAGCTATCTCAATATGTACGGTCGTTCCAGCGGAGCTCATTTTTAAACTCACGCAGATCTGTATTTTTACCTATCAGTGCCAGCTCAATACCTGCCATTTCAGCAAAGTCCTGCATATGTGTTGCAGTAAGATTCTGACTGTAACAGGTATGGTGGGCGCCACCGGCCAGTATCCAGGCGGTACAACCTTTTTTCATGTCCGGGTAGGGCTTCCACAATACGCGGGCTACCGGCAGTTTAGGCAGGTCCTGTGGCGGAGCTACGGCCTCCACTTCATTTACCAGCAGCCGGAAACGGTTACCCATATCTACCAGCGATGCGTTGATCGCTGGTCCGGCGGCAGTATTGAATACCAGTCGCACAGGATCTGCTTTACCGCCTATTCCCAGCGGATGCTTTTCGCAGGAAGGCTTTCCATCTGCAATGGATTCGCAGATCTCCAGCATATGAGAACCCAGTACCATTGGGTTGGCGGGGTCAAAGTGATAGGTATAATCTTCCATAAAGGAGTTACCTCCGGCCAGGCCGCTGCCCATTACTTTCATTGCTCTCACCAGCGCAGCTGTCTTCCAGTCGCCTTCACCGGCAAATCCGTAGCCGGCTTTCATCAGGCGCTGTACGGCGATACCCGGCAACTGTATCATACCATGCAGGTCTTCAAATGTATCGGAGAAGCCTTTGTAGTTACCGGCTTCGAGAAAAGCTTTGAGTCCCAGCTCTATTCTTGCTGCGTCTTTCAGGGCGGGATCCTGCAGCAGTGCTGCCGATACCGTATAGGCGTCTCCGTATTCCTTTACCAGGGACGCTACTGCGGCATCTGAAATACCATTGATCACGCTTACCAGGTCGCCGATGCCATGCGTATTGCAGGAGAAGCCGAGTTTATATTCTGCTTCTACCTTATCTCCGTCTGTAACGGCAACAAAACGCATATTGTCGCCAAAGCGTACAAAGCGCGCACCCTGCCAGTCGTGCCATCCGGCGGCTACCCTGGCCCATGCACCCAGTTCATCCAGTACTTCCGGATCCTGCCAGTGGCCGGTGATCACCTTGCGGTTAATACGCATGCGGCTCATCATAAATCCAAACTCCCGGTCGCCGTGAGCGCTCTGGTTCAGGTTCATGAAATCCATATCTATCTCCTTCCATGGAATATCGCGGTTATATTGGGTATGCAGGTGACAAACCGGTTTGGACAATGCTTTCAGTCCGCGTATCCACATTTTTGCCGGGGAAAAAGTGTGCATCCAGGTAACCACCCCGATACAGTTGACGGCAGCGTTGGCTTCCATGCATACGGCATATATTTCTTCCGGCGATTTCACAATGGGCTTGTATACCACGGTAACGGGTATACGTGCGTTCTGATGCAGTGCGGCGGCTATTTCCTGGCTATGTATCGCTACCTGTTTCAGCGTTTCTTCTCCATACAGGTGCTGACTGCCGGTTACAAACCAGATCTCGAATGTTTTCAGATTAATCATGTTACTTGGTTTACTGCCCGTAATAGGAATTGGGGCCATGTTTACGTTCAAAATGTTTTTTAATCAATGCGTCCTTCAGGCGGGGCGCGTTGCCATTGATCGACTCGGTGAGATAAGCCATCTGCGCCACCGATTCCAGCACGGCGCTGTTATATACTGCTTTGGCAGGGGTTTTGGCCCAGGTGAAGGGGGCATGGTTTCCTACCAGTATCATTTCTATATCGCTGTAGGTAAGTCCCCGTTGCGCCAACGTATTGATGATCTGGAAGCCGGTCTCATATTCATAATCTCCGGCAATCATTTCATCTGACATGGGTGGTGCACAGGGGATATCCACTGTATTGTGATCGGCGTGTGTGGTACCGTAAATGGGAATGTCGCGCTGGCTTTGGGCCCAGGCAGTAGCATAGGTGGAATGGGTATGTACGATGCCGCCAATATGCTCCCAATGTTTGTATAGTACGGCGTGCGTGAGGGTATCGGAAGACGGACGTAATTTTCTGTCTACTGTTTTACCGTCAAAATCTACCACTACCATTTTCTCCGGTGTCAGTTCTGCATAAGGTACGCCGCTGGGCTTAATGGCAAATACGCCCTGTTGGCGGTCGGCCGCGCTTACGTTACCAAAGGTAAAAATCACCAGTCCCAGTGCGGGTAACTGCATATTAGCCTCGTATGCTGCCTGGCGGATATCCTGATACTGTTGCATACAAAAATTTAATCGATGGTGATAGCGGCCGTAAAGGCGCCTAATGCTTTATATTTCTGATACCTGCTTTCGTATATGCCTGCGCGTTGAGCATTGGGTTGATATGTTTTTTCAAATCCCTGTCCCATCGCTTCCATGGCATCTTCCACGCGGGTGAAAAGTCCGGCTGCGGTAGCGGCAAACATAGCTGCACCTAATGCGCAGGTTTGTTCGGAGCGGTGAATCCGTATCGGCATATTCATAACGTCGGCCATCATCTGCATAATAAATGCTGATTTCTTAGCCACACCGCCAATGCCGATCAAGCCTTTTACCGGCACGCCCTCCCTTTCAAAACGCTCTACGATGGCTTTGGCGCCAAAGCAGGTGGATTCTGCTACCGTACGGAAGATGCGTGGAGCATCTGTAGCCAGGTTAAGACCGGTAAGAGTACCTTTGAGCGACTGATCCGCATCGGGCGTACGACGGCCGTTCAGCCAGTCGATACCCAGTTCGCTATGCTCTTCCGGAGATATCTGTGCTGCCTGTTTGGCGAGTTCGGTAATCATCCTGCCGCTGGTTTCCTCCGCTAATTTTGCGGCCGTAGCGGCGTCTATCAGCTGGGACGAAGGCAACAGCTGTTGTAACGGCCACGCCAGTACGTTACTGAACCAGGCATAGGCATCACCGAAGGCCGATTGTCCTGCTTCCATGCCCATCATACCGGGAATAACGGAACCGGGTACCTGTCCGCAGATCCCTTTTACCAGTTTATGTTTCATTTCGTCAAGCGGCGCCACCAGCATATCGCAGGTAGAAGTGCCCATTACCTTGCTGAGATGATAGGGTTCTATTTGTCCGCCTACAGCACCCATATGTGCATCAAAAGCACCAACGCCTATCACTACACTTTCCGGAAGCCCGAGTCGCTCTGCCCATTCGGGGCATAGGTGCCCGGCGGCTTCGCTGGCGGTATAGGTCCTCGTAAACAGCCGTTGTGTGAATCCCTGCAAGAGGGGATCGATGGCCGTGAAAAAGGCATCCGGCGGTAATCCGCCGAATTCGGCGGCAAACAGCGCTTTATGCCCTGCACTGCAAACCCCCCTTTTCATCTGGCTGGCCTGCTTTCCTCCTGATAACAGGAATGGGATCCAATCGCAGTGCTCCACCCATGAGTAGGTAGCTTTCCTAACTGACTCGTCTACACGAAGAATATGCAGCAGCTTCGCCCAAAACCATTCGGAAGAATAAATACCACCTACAAAGCGCAGGTAATTCTCTTCAAACTGAGCAGCTGTTGCATTTATGGCGGCGGCTTCCTTCAGGGCGGTATGATCTTTCCACAAAACAAACATGGCATTGGGATTATCATGAAAGGCCGGTGTGAGGGCAAGTGGTGTACCCGTTTCATCTACCGCCACCGGACTGGAACCGGTAGTGTCAACAGAAATGGCTTTTATATTGGCAGCTACTGCGCTGCCGGCGGTTTTCAAACACTGCCTGATGGTAGTTTCCAGCCCTTCTATGTAGTCCAGCGGATGCTGCCGGAAGCGGCTCTGCGCTGCATTACAATAAAGTCCGTCTTTCCACCGGGGATAATAAAATACGGCCGCCGCTATTTCATTTCCGTTCTGTACATCCACTATGATAGAGCGAACCGAATCGGTACCGTAGTCTACTCCTATAACGTAAGATGAGTTCATATTTAATGTAATATTGACACTTATAAAAAAGAGCTAAAAAATTACGAACAGCCGCATGGATATACATGCGGCTATTCGCAGCTATTGATGCTTATTTCAGTTCCAGCACCACCACTGAGAAAGGCGGCAACTTCACGCTGATTGTATTATTTTTAATGGATGCCCCTTTGAAGTCGACAGGTTTAATAGTATTAGGCTTTGCAAAGCTGTTATAGTCCTGCAGCTTAGCGGAGGTCAGCAGTCGGCCGGTAATAGCTTTGTATGCCTGACCGTGCGTATCCAATGTAATTTCCTGTGCTTTATTTGCATCAATATTTACCAGGGAAATATGCGTAGTGCCGGCTTTATCTTTTGAAGCAGAAACGGTAATGGCAGGCAGTTTTTCGTTGCCAAACGTGTAGTCGATGCTGTGAACATCAACCGGGATCAGGGTGGCATCCTGGTGTACGCTGTACATTTCCATTACGTGGTAGGTAGGCGTTAATACCATCGTGTCTCCCTTGGTAAGGATTACGGACTGCAATACATTGATCGCCTGTGCCAGGTTAGCCATGCGTACGCGGTCGGAATGATTATTAAAAATATTGAGGGTGGCGCCTGCGATCATCGCATCGCGCATGGTGTTCTGCTGAAACAGGAAGCCAGGATTCGTACCTGCTTGCACGTTATACCATCCACCCCATTCATCTACTACCAGTGCTACTTTTTTTGCCGGATCATACTTGTCCATTACAGCCGTATGTTTACGGATCAGTGTATCGGTCAGCAACGCCGACTTCATGGTAGCAAAATATTGTTGCTCCGTAAAATCCACTGCGTCGCCTTTGCGGTTCCAGTCTACACTGGAATAGTGGTGTACGGCAACACCCTGCAACATGTGCAGTGGAATATTTTTCATCAGTACTTCTGTCCAGTTGTAATCCGCATCGCTGGCGCCGGAAGCGATCCGGAAAATGTGCCCGTCTTTAAAGTCGCTGTTCATAAAGGTGGCAAACTTACGGTACAGGTCTGCATAATATTCAGGCCGCATATTTCCACCGCAGCCCCAGGCTTCGTTACCAACGCCCCAGAAGCGTACTTTCCAGGGTTCCTGGCGGCCATTCTCTTTCCTCAGATCTGACATCGGGCTTTTGCCGCCGAAGTTCGCATACTGCACCCAGTCGGCCATTTCCTGTACGGTACCGCTTCCTACGTTACCGGACAAATAAGGTTCTGCGCCCAGTTCCTCGCACATATTCAGGAAATCGTGTGTGCCAAAGCTATTGTCTTCCGTTACATTTCCCCACCAGGTATTTACGATCGTGGGTCTTTTACTTTTCGGTCCGATACCATCTTTCCAATGGTAGGTATCTGCAAAACAGCCTCCCGGCCAGCGGAGGTTCGGTATCTTCATTTTACGCAATGCGGCAATCACATCTTTACGTACACCGCTGGTATTGGGAATATGGGAGGTATCTCCTACATAAAAACCACCGTAGATACAGTTTCCGAGATGCTCTGCAAAATGACCGTATATATTACGATTGATGGTTTGTGTTGGCGCATCCGTTTTAAAGGTAACGGTATTTTGCGCCTGTAACGCCTGCGTGGAAAGTAACAGGCCAAAAATACCCGTACGGATATAATGATATTGTTTTTTCATAACGAGGTTTTAAAAAATCCCGTCACAGCACCTGATTTGCCGTGACAATTCAAAAGAACAAAATAATTGTCACATTTACAATTAAAAAAGCAAAAAAAACATTTATCGAAAACAAAAGGCTTTCCCATGGCTGACTTTCAATTTTATAATTTTAGGAAGATGACCTACATTTGGATAATTTTTTCCTGATGATGAAGCATTTTATACTGGCGAGTACCTCTACCCTGTTTGGAGAAACCTACCTGGCCTACCTGCAACCGGCCATGAACGTGTTATACGAGGGTGTAGATGAAATTATATTTATTCCTTTCGCCCGTCCGGGTGGTATTTCGCACGACGACTACACCAGCAAAGCGGCGGAAGCATTTGCACAAATTGGCGTACGTGTACGCGGTCTGCATACCTTTGATGACCCTGCTACTGCCATCAGCAATGCAAAAGGCTTTTTCACCGGCGGTGGCAATACTTTTCTGCTGGTAAAAACACTGCATGAGCAGGGACTGATGTATGTACTGCGCGATGCGGTAAACAATGGTGCGCCGTATATGGGATGCAGCGCAGGCAGCAATATAGGCGGGGTTACTATGAGCAACACGAATGATATGCCGATTGTATATCCATCGTCTTTCGATACCATGGGGTTGATTTCCTTTAACCTGAACCCGCATTACCTGGATCCCATCCCAGGTTCACAGCATATGGGAGAAACCCGTGAAACCCGTATTAAAGAATACCTTACCCAGAATACTACCCCGGTGCTGGGATTAAGAGAAGGCAGCTGGATATACGCCAAAGGTGATTCTTTAACGCTGGAAGGCGCGTTAAGCGCCCGTATTTTTGAAGCGGGCAAAGAGCCGTATGAGCTGCCGCCCGGCAGTTCCCTGGCGAACCTGCAATAAACTATTGTTGGGTGCAACCGGTTATATGCCCGTTACACCCAACAATAGCCCCAGGAACCCATTGAAATAAAAAATTCCCCCATTTCTATAAAAGAACAATCATTCTTTTATCTTTGTCGCATGCGTATTAAAGACGAAAATAAAGTGGTGGCTATCCGGGAGAAAGCCATGGAAATGATTGTCATGCAGGGATTTGATGGCTTGAGCATGCATAAACTGGCCAAAGCCGCCGATATTTCTGTATCGACCATCTATATCTATTTTAAGAACCGGGAAGACCTGCTCAACCAGCTGTATGCCGCCACCGCTGAAATGTTCGTGGAAGAAACGCTGAGTGGCTTTGACCCCGACATGGATTTTGAATCCGGCTTATGGCAGCAGTGGTATAACCGCTACAATTTTATATTGCGTCATCCGCTGCACTACCGCTTTGCAGAGCAGTTCCGCAACTCCCCTCTCATTGAGAAACAGGAGAATGCCATGGAAAGCACCTTTAAAAATGCCATGCGGCTGTTCTTTGCCAACGCTGTGGCAAAAGGAGAAACGCTGGATTTGCCTGCAGAAGTATTCTGGGCGGTGGCCTATGGTTCCTTTTATACGCTCATCAAATTCCATCTTGATAATACAACGATGTCGGGCCTACCGTTTTCACTGGACCTTGATACGTTGAAGCAGGTATTCCAACTTGTCATGAAATCTTTGAGGGTATAACAGTGACGTATATACTAAACCACGAAGTACGGAAAGCTACAAACCCAACCCTCCATCGCAACGTATTACCGTACCCGTTATATTACCATTGCGCATCAGGAAAGTAATAGTGTCCGCTACATCTTCCGGCTCTCCTACTCTTCCTACCGGTGTGTAGGCAGCATATTCCCGGAAGGTGTCCGCTTTGGCATCTGCCGGGAGAAAATCCCACCAACCCGTATTTACCACACCCGGTGAAACAGCGTTGATACGTAAGGGTTGTATTTCTTTGGCGATAGACGGAATCATCAGTTCCAGCGCGCCATTGATAGCGGCCAGCCCGGATACGCCCGGCGCCTGTGATGTCGCCGAGATGGCTGTTATCAGGGTAATGCTGCCTCCTTTACTGATATAGGGCAACGCTGCCTGCAAAGTATTCAGCTGAGGCCAGAACTTGCCTTCAAATCCTTCTCTCAGGTCTTTTAATGACAGTTCGGAAAATTTCCCTGCGCCTTTCGCACCGCTCAGGGCGATCACCAGGTGATCCACACTATCCTGGCTGCTGAAAAACTGGTCCAGCTCCTTCCGGTTGTTACTATCCATCGCGACCGTTTGTATGCCGGGATGCATTTTGGCGGCATCCGCCAGTTTAGCCGCAGAGCGGCCGGTAACCACTACATTCGCTTTTTCTTTCGCCAGTAATGCAGCTGTAGCCAGCCCTATGCCGGAAGAACCACCTGCAATAATTACTTTCTTACTTTCAAATGAGGTAGACATATCGTTATCTTTTTATGTACACAAAGGTGGTACATAAAAAGCGGGGAGGTATTATCCGGATCATGCATTCTATTAGCGTAATTATGCATTCTTGCGGTAAGCCAAAGGCGTTTGTCCTGTTTGTTCACGGAAAAAACGGTTAAAGCCGGCAGGGTCGCTGAAATTGAGCTGCCAGGAAATTTCGGATATCGCCACATCTGTATGCCGCAGCACGGCTTTAGCTTCCTGCACCAGCATATCCGCGATGGCCGCAGAAGCAGTGTGACCGGTCACTTCCTTTACCGTGCGGTTGAGATGATTTGGGGTAACACCCAGCAACGCAGCATAGTCTGCCACCCTTTTTTTGGTAAGAAAGTGCTGGCTCACCAGTTTCATAAACCGGGGCACGAGATAAGTACTCCGTGTATCCGTAGTCGTTATATGCAGTTCCTGCGCCACGTAACTTCTTTTTACTTCCAGCAGCAACAGGTAGAGATACATGCGTACTGCCTTTTCGCGTCCCTGCTTATGTTGTCTTAATTCAGCATCTATTTTACCTACAAAGTCGGCCACGGCGGCAATCTCCAGCTCCTGCAGCTGAATAAAGGGCACGCCGGAATAATCGAAGAAAGGAAACTCCAGCGGTATCTTTCCGGCAGGGATCAGTTCTTCCAGGAAATCGGCATTGAACAATATATAATAGCCAAAAGTATCGGCGGTGATATTATCCTTGCTGAATACCTGTCCCGGAAAAGTAAAGCTGAGCGTACCGGGGCGGTGTTTGAATTTTTCCAGCCCCAGCTGCACATCCACGCTCCCGCTCAACGTAATGCTGATCCGGTAAAAATCGGATTTCAGCGGTCCTACAGCCGGCCGGAGGCCTTCACTGGAATACACTTCAAAGCCGGGAATACGCTTCCCTGCTTCGAGATTATTATAGCCAAAATCGGAAGTGTCTCCTTCCCTGCGATGCAGATGACGGAAGTCGTTCAGCACATACAAAGGAATTTCAGCTTTGCCCGGAGAAATATTATTCGTTGCCATTTGCTTATATTCGTCTCTAAAAATAAACAAATTATCAGCAATGGAGTTAACCACCCTTTACCGCCCCGTAGGACCAGATGAGCTGGTATTAATAGAACAGTCCGGCTGGAAAAAATTTCCGCCCAGAAAACCGGATCAACCCATTTTTTACCCGGTAATGAATGAAGCATATGCTATACAGATATCCGTAGAGTGGAATGTTCCTGCCTATGGATCGGGCTTTGTCACTAAATTTGCTGTAAACAGCGATTTTCTGAAAAGATATAATATCGAAAATGTAGGCGGCGAAATACACAATGAACTATGGGTACCGGCAGAGGAGCTGGATGAATTCAATGATAATATCATAGGGCTGATCGAAATAACGCAATCGTACGGGCATACCCGTTAAAATAGAAAGCAGCGATCGTGGATCGCTGCTTTCTAATAATATACTGCGATTGTTATCTCGCTATATCAATTTTCACTTTCTTATTCTTGATCCTTTCGTTCTTGATCAGCTCCAGTGAATGCTGCACTTTCGATTTCACCACCGCCACAAAAGAAAAGAAATCTTTTACTTCAATTAAGCCGATATCTTCTTTTTTAAGATGCGCCTGTTTGGACAGGAAGCCAACGATATCTACTTTATTTACTTTGTCTTTTTTACCGGCGCCAATAAAGATGGTGGTCCATTTGGGTTTTTCCGGTAAGGTGGCGGTATCCGGCAGCGTAATATCCTCTATCACTTCATCAGCCAGGTAAGGCATTCTTTTTTCATCCGGCGCCAGGATAAGAATCGCTGTTCCGCTGGCTTCCATCCTCGCAGTACGGCCGTTGCGGTGCGTCCAGCTGTCTTCCGTATGCGGCAGGTGGAAGTGTACGATATAACGGATATTCGGAATATCAAGACCACGGGCAGCCAGATCGGTGGTCACCAGTACATTTACAGAACCGTTACGGAATTTACAGAGGGCGGCATCCCGTTCCTGCTGTTCCATTGCGCCATGGTAAAAGGTATTAATGATACTTTTTTCAGACAGCATTTTACTGGTACGCTCCACTGCATCGCGGTGGTTGCAGAATACAATGGTAGAGCGGTTTCCGAGGTAGCAGATGAGGCGAAACAGCGTTTCTACCTTATCATTTTCGGGCGATAACACCTCTTTGATGGTGAGTCTTGCCACAGGCGTACCTTCTTCCGGCAGGAAATCCAGCTTTTGTGGCTCATTCAGCGCCAGGAATTCAGGGATGTCCACGGATTCCGTGGCAGAGGTCAGTATCCGCTTTTTGATATTGGGAAGTGATTCAACGATGAAAGACACTTCCTCCTGGAAACCGAGTTCCAGGGTTTTATCAAATTCGTCGAGCACCAATGTTTCCACAGCTGCTACGGTAATATTTTCCCTGCGGATATGATCTCCCAGGCGGCCGGGCGTTCCAACAATAACAGCCGGGGGCTGGATCAGGTTATTTTCTTCCGTTTCTCTCAGGTGTCCACCATAGCAGGCCGTGATCTTATGCCCGGTTCCCATGAGCTTAAACACCTTTTCTATCTGGAGTGCCAGTTCGCGGGAAGGCACCACAATCAGCGCCTGCGTATTTTTATTGGCAGGATCCAGCTTTTCCAGTATAGGCAACAGAAATGCCAGCGTTTTACCGGAACCGGTAGCTGACAACAGGATTACATCAGCATGTTGCTGATTCGCCTCCACTGATGCCTGCTGCATTTCATTGAGTGAATCGATCTTGAGATTGGTAAGAATATTACCTAATGAATATTTTTCTTTTTGCATTTGGCGCAAAAGTACGCCATTTTTATGGAATGCGGAGGGTATAAAGCGAATGGAGCGCCTTCGGCGCTTGTCTTTGGGCAGGATTAGGATGATTATGATGATTATACTGATTTTATTTCTTTTTTTGAAAGATGCTTACCACTTCTCTGAAAACATTTGCCAATAGCAGAAAAACAGTAAGAGAAAAATTAAAATCAGTATAATCATCATAATCATCCTAATCCTGCCCAAAGACAAGCGCCGAAGGCGCTCCGCTCACTACCGGCACAAATGCACCTGGTCATTGACCGGGTAGCTGAAGGTATTAGGTATTACCCATCTTGCTTTATAAATTTTCCAGCCTTTTTGGGAGAAGATACTATTGCCTTTCGCGTCCAGTACTTCGTCCGTCCACCAGGATTCCTTTGGTCTTATTAACAGCACCGGGAAACCGCTGCCAGCAGAGGATACGCTCTTAATGTTGGCTTGCAGCACATCCGCCTGCGTAAGCTTTTTACTGATAACATTAAACGTATATACGTTGGTGGTATTCGTTAACCACAGGTTATTTTCGCCATATACCGGGAACAGGTCATGCGCTTCTGTGCCTGGAATATTAATAACCGTATCCGGCATCAGATCAGGCGCAGCGCAGTTAAAATTGTAACGGAACGAGCGCATGGTAGCCATGGCAGCCGACCAAAGCCTTTGCTGTCCGGCATCCCACACTACGTTATGCCCGAAATCGATGGGTATTTTTTTCGTTTTAACGCCATCGGGATAATGCAGCGTATCCGTTTTAAACAGCATCAGGTAGTTCCCCGTACTGGAGGCTGTGACAATATTACCATCGGGCAATAACTCCGAGGAATGCGTGTTGCCGCCGGCATAGGCATAGAACACCGTTTTTTTATCTGCTATCCTGATCAGGGCCACGCCACCGCCCGAAGCGTTGGTCAGGATGTATTCGTTGTTGTATACCGCTTTGGCATCACTGGGATTACTAAACCACTTCACATGCTCCGGTTTCACATTGGAATTTTCAGGTTTCCATTCCCAGATAACGGCGCCGGAGGCTACATCCGCGATAACGATGCGGTGCTGCGATTGCTCCGCCAGCACGATACACTTGCTGCAGGCCGCCACCGTAGCCGGCGTATCGGGTTTTACCACCGGCGGCGGTACCACTGCCGGCGTCACCTTACTTTTACCCGAACAGGCTATGGCCAGTAAAGTAACGCCGCTGAGCAGATAGAATAATTTTTTCATCATCAATAATTATTGTTTTGGGCGAGATTAGGATTCAGGTCGCGCTGCGTTTGCGGAATCGGCCACCAGTAATCCCTGTCCCTGTTAAATGTTCTTTTTACGATGGGCTGGTTCTCTGAATTGTAAATAGTCGCATTCATTACTGTTTCCGCCAGCTTCCAGCGACGGATATCCGTATAATAAAAGCCTTCAAAAGCAAATTCCACCCTTCTTTCATGACGGATCAGCTGCCGCATGGTCGCCTGTGTTTGTGCAGCAGGGATCTCATAAGGCGCCAGGCCCGCACGCTGGCGAACGCGGTTAACGGCATCATACACCGTGGCATCCGGTCCGGATACTTCGTTCTGCGCTTCTGCGTACATCAATAATACATCAGCAAAACGGATATACATATAATTTGTTTCAGATCTTCCCGCCTGGTTGATCAGGTTAGTGGTTGCTTCTTTATCATAGATGCTATATTTCTTCACGCCATACCCGGTGATCTTAAATGGTGCAGTGGGCGTGGTTACCGCGCCAATATAGGTATCGCCGGGGAATACCATGCTCTTATAAAAACGCGGATCACGGTTTTCATAAGGCTTTGCCGGATCGTATAAGGGCGACACTTCTTTAGGGCTGCCATCCTTCATATCATAGGCATCTACTATATTCCGCAAGGGGGCGTTAGTGTTATACTGGCGGTTTATCAGGTCAAAAGAGTTTCCCAGCTCGGGAATTTTCGCACCTACGTCAAAGATCGACTCCACGCTGTTTTCATTGGCAGGCAAAAACAGGCTTCTGTAATCGCTGAACAGGCCATAACCGGCGCCAGCCAGGTCAATTACGGCTTTGGCAGCATCTGCCGCGGCTTTCCAGGCGGTGATGTTACCGGAAGGATTATTCAACGGACTGGCCTCAAATAACAATACCCTGGCTTTTAGCGCCAGCGCAGCGCCTTTTGTGGCACGGCCAATATCGCCGCCGCTGTATTTGAGCGGTAAGGCAGCAGCAGCTTCGTCCAGGTCTTTCAACACCTGTTGTACTACTTTGGCGCGGGTATCGCGGGGCAGTTTGCCCTGGGCGGCAGGATCAGGGGCATCGAGTATCAGCGGCACGCCACCATAGTAAGTTTCCAGCATACCGTAATACAGCGCTCTTAAAAATTTAGCCTCGGCCGTCATGCGCGCCCTTAAAGCACTGTCCATAGGCACCGCAGGCGATTTGGCCAGGAAGTTGTTACATCTGCCTATACCCACATTGCAATCCCGCCAGCGGGCATTAATAATTGTGGAGTTGGTGGCGGTTTGTGTACCCAGGGCAATGGCGTTAACCCCCCTGGAGTCGTCGTAGTTATAAGCATTCGGCGTGGCCGTTTCTTCCCATAATACCGTGGCGTCGCCACCAAGTACGCCTTCCAGTCTTAGCGCAGCATAACAACCCGTTAGCGCGGCGGTTACATTTTTCTCGGAGGTCCAATAGTTTTCTTCTGTATAACGGTCGTTGGGAAAGGATTCCAGCGCCTTATCCGAACATGCCGACAGCAGTGCCATCCCCAGGGCTATTAAAATCAGTTGTTTCATCTTCTATAGTTTATGGGTTGGATTAAAAAGTTACGTTTACGCCGAAGCTGTAGGTTTTGAGAGAAGGATATTCATAGAAGGTATCTCCCTGGATATTTTTCTCCGGATCAAAACCTTTGAACTTTGTAAACGTGAGCAGGTTTTCACCATTCGCGAATACAGCCACCCGCTTCACTTTCGCCCTGCTTAACCAGCCTTGCGGCAGTTCATATTTCAACTGCAGATTTTTCATGCGCAGGTAAGAACCGTTTTTGAGCCAGAAGGTGGAGGGCTGAAAATTTTCTGTTGCACCTGTAGCGGTGGTGAGTATAGGTAAAGACGCATTTGGATTTTGCGGTGTCCACGAATTATCTACCCACTCTTTGGTGACGCCGGCGCCATTATTAAAGGGCATAGCCAGATTTACAGTAGGATACAGGTTGATACCCTGCACTCCCTGGAAAAAAGCGTTTAAAGTAAGGCCTTTATATCCCAGGTTAATGTTAAAGCTGTAGTTGTATTTGGGAATAGAGCTACCTGCTATAACGCGGTCGTATGCGTCAATTTTGCCATCGGGCTTTCCATCGGGGCCGCCCAGGTCAGCATACTTCACATAGCCGGGCTTTACGGCATTGCTGATCTTTGCACTGTTGTCTACTTCTTCCTGCGACTGGTAAATACCAATGGCTTTATACAGGAAATAGGCATCAATAGGATATCCTGCGCGGGTGGTTCTGCGTGTGCTGATAATGGATTCTCCATTCAGGCTGATCACCTTATTCTGTACGTAACTAACGTTAGCGGATACACTGTAATTAAAAGCGCCGATATCGTTACGATGTGTAACGGTTACTTCATACCCGGTGTTATTTACGGCGCCCACGTTAGTCACGGGGCCTGCCAGCCCGCCGCCCTGCTGCGGGATCTGTACCGGCCGGAGAATGTCTTCCGTTTTCCTCTTAAAAACGTCCACGCTCAGGGCCAGCTTACCATTCCAGGCGCTGGCGTCTGCGCCGAGGTTATAGGCGGTAGTGGTTTCCCAGGAAATATCCGCATCGCTGAACTTCGTTACAGCAGCGCCGGGGTTCACGGTGTTATTAAATGAATAGTCCTGTCCCAGGTTCACGGTATTCAGATAGCCGTAGAGGTCTCCCGCTGCATTACCGGCATTTCCCTGGTTACCCAGTTTACCGTAAGAAGCACGGAGCTTCAGGAGATCAATGGTCCGCGAACTGCCAAAAAATGCTTCCTTGTCGATACGCCATCCGGCGGAAACGGCGGGGTAAAGGCCCCAGCGGTTTCCACTGGCAAAGCGGGAAGAGCCATCATAGCGTAACGTAGCTTCCAGCAGATATTTTTCAGCGTAACTGTAATTGATCCTGCCAAAATAAGAAGCGAGTATATCCTTTGTTACCCGGCCATTGGCGGTAGGATTCAGCGAGCCTGCGTCGAGGTCGGTTAGCGTATTATCAAAATAGCCTTCTATATGCGCCGTCGCATTGGTATTATCGAAACGGTTGTAGCTGGTGCCTGCCATTACATCAAGATGATGACGGGTTTTAAAATCATGCTGCCAGTTCAGCGTTTGGTAAAAAGAGATATTGAGATTGTTTTCATCATAGCTGTTGGAAGACGGATTAATATTATAGTTGTTCGGTGCGCCTGTTTTAGGATTATAGGTCACCAGGTAAGGCACAAAGCTCCGGGCATAGCCATCGAGCTTATCTATGCCTAAATTAATGTTATAAGTAATGTCAAAAGGAAGCTTATAGTCGGCATATACCTTTGCCAGCAAGCGTTGCGGCGCGTGGTAGTTACTGCCTTCCTTCAGCAGCATCAACGGATTTTCGATGGTATTTCTGCCGGGGGTAGCAAATACACTGCTGCCATATTTACCATCTTTTGTATAGGGAGAAAAAATAGGCAACACGCGGGTAAGCCTGGTAAAATAATAGCCGGTGGCATCTGAACCTCCAAAGGCCGGCTCTGTATAGGTGCGGTAGTTACCAATGATGCTGGTACCTACATGCAATCGTTTGGAAATATTGGCAGAAACATTTACATCCAGCGTATAGCGGTTAGCGTGATTGGCGGCAATGAGTACGCCATCCTGGTCCATATACCCTACAGCGATGCTGTATAATACGTTGTCAGAGCCACCGGAGAAGCGCAGATTATGCTGTTGCAGGATACCATTCTTCAACACCAGGTCAAACCAGTTGACATTCGGATAGGCGTACGGGTTAGTAGCCATCCCGTTTTTATATTCTTCGATCTGTGCGGGTGTGTAATCGACTGCAGCGGGGGATTTCCCTTCGTTTATGAGGGCCTGGTCTTTCATCTGCATATACTGGATAGGATCCCATACCACATCCGGCAGTTTGGTAGGATTCTGGATACCGTAGGAGTAGCTGTAGTTGACTTCCACTTTTCCTTTTTTACCGCTTTTGGTGGTGATCAGCACTACTCCGTTTGCCGCCCGGGAGCCATAAATGGCTGCAGAAGCGTCTTTCAGCACAGTAATGTTATCAATAAAATCCGGATTGATTTCATTGATATCATATTCCACCCCATCTACCAGTACCAGCGGGTTGTTGTTGTTGAGGGTACCCACTCCCCTTACGCGGATGGTAGCGCCATCCTGACCGGGTTTGCCACCAGCCTGGTTTACCCACAGGCCCGACACGCCATGAAGCGCCTGGCTGGCGGAGGTAACGGGCGTATTTTCTTTGCTGCGCATATCCAGTGTAGAGATGGCGCCTGTAAGATTTACCTGTTTCTGTGTACCATATCCCACCACTACTACCTGGTTTAATGCGGTAGATACTTCCTTCATTTTCACCATGAGCGACAGCTGTTCGCCGGCTTTCAACTGGTACCCGGAAAGGGTTTGGGCCTCATATCCCACATAGGTAAATATAAAACTATAGGGACCTCCTGCCTCCAGGTTGTTAAACCGGAACAGGCCTTTTTCATCTGTCTGCACACCTTTCGCAGTAGCGTTACCGTTAAGTCTAACGGCAACGGTTACACCGGGTAGGGCCTGGCCCTTTTCATCTTTCACGATACCGCTTACGGTTACGTGTGACTGCGCCTGCAGCGAGAAACCGGTGGTTGTTACCAGCATCCATACCAGGGCCATGTAAAGAAAAATAGTTTGCTTTTTAGCGGTGTTCATATACCAGGTTTTAGGCAATACATTTTAAGTTCATCGTTACCGATGAAGCATGCTTTATTAAAAAATGTGAACGAAAAGTTTACTTGTTAATATGGAATCCTGTGCTGTCTTCCATTACGCTTAGTTTGTTCAATAACCCTATGGTGTTTAAAATATTGGCCGGCGTTTCGGTTTTCAACAGCTGGCCGGAGAAATAATATTTCTTCAGCCTGGCGGGTGAATAACTGATGTGGATATTATATTGTTTTTCCAGTCCTGCCAGCAGCTGCGGCAACGGTACCTTAGTGTACACGAATGCTTCGTTTGTTTCTTCCACGGCGCCCATGATCAGTGCAGGCGTTTCCGTTAGTGCAGTTGCCTTGTCGCCGTGTACTTCGAAGGCGAGGCCATTTCCTCCAAAGTCTGCGGTCTGACCGGGTTTCAGGTAAACGGTATTGGCCTTAGCAGTATCTGTTGCGGGCCGGAGCATCACTTTTCCTGATACCAGTTTGATATGTGTGGAAGCGCGTGCATTAATTTCAAACACGGTACCCAATACGGTGGTAGTCACCTGCCGGGTATATACTGTAAAAGGATGAGCGGTGCTGCCGGCAACAGTAAAGCGTGCCATTCCTTCGAGGTATACCTGGCGCTGACCGGGCTGCCATTTCAATTGGCTGTTACTGCCCAGTTCCACGATGGATCCATCTTCCAGCGGAATACGGATTTTTGTTTGTTCCCGGTTAACGACCACCGTATCCCGGTTCGTGATGGCTGCTGCTGCAATAGGTCCCTGAACAGTAGCAGTCCCCGTTTGTTGTTTATGGGAAGACCAGAAATTCAGGGTCAGTATACCGGCTGCCGCAGCTGCGGCGGCGGCAACCGTCCACCCCCATTTCCGGGATACCCGTTTTACCGGTGTGGTCGTTTCCTTTTTCACTTCTTCCAGCATGACCTCACTGAAAGCGGGTGATAAATGCGCTGTTGACTCGAACTCCTCCCACTCCTGCTCGGATATCCACTGGTTAAGCACTTCCGGATGCTGTTCCAGGTAACCGGCTACTGCGGCCGCCTCCGCAGCAGTACATTCATTTGCAAAAAAGCGCCCGATCAGGGCGGGAGTTATTTCCATATTCACGGTGTTCAGTATATATTACGTTTGGAAAAAGTATTGTACCCACGCATTATCAAAAAATAATTTTGCAGGCGCTATAACAGGGAAATAATGCATAGGAGCACCAATACTTCGCGGATTTGTTTAATGGCCCTGTTGACCTGGTTTTCCACTGTTTTAACAGAAAGGGAGAGCTCTTCGGCGATTTCTTTATTGGTAAGACCGTTAATCCGGTATTGGAAGATCCTTTTTCTTTCCGCCGGCAATGATTCCATGGCACGGTGGATAAGCTGCATATTGTCGCGATAAATAAGCCCGGTCGACATATCCGGCTCGGCGGAAGGCATTTCCGGATCTACCGGAACGCTTCTCTGCTGGGCCTTTTGCCGCAATACATCTATCAGTGTGGTGCGCGCAATACGAAACAGCTGCCGGGCAACGGGTATGTTCTCATCGAAATGATCAAAATACCGCCATGCCTTAATAAAGGTAAGCTGTACCAGCTCCTGTGTAATGTCTGCGGAGCCTGTGCGTTTGAGGAAGTAGTAATACAATTTCTCGTGAAATTCGTAATACATCTTTTCGAAAACGGCGGCAGATCCTGGTTGTATGTAGTCGGATTTGTTCAAAACAACAATTAGAGATAATTACATTGTTCACAAAGTAACCTACAATAGCCTTGATTCGGAAATTAATTGATTGTTAACTCGCTTTTATCGCAATGACACATAATTACAATCTTTTTTCCGAAATAAAAAGGGGGCTCCGGCAAAAGCGGTATGCCGCTTTTTGTTTAATTTCAATTTATGAAAACACCTTATATAGTACTGGCGCTAGGGGCTGGCATCCTCTTATCCTGCCACCAGCAAGGACAACAACAAAGCGGCGTAGTGACAGATTCATTACCTGCAGAAACTGAAAAGAAAGTCAATTGCTATGAAAAAACCGTTGGCAGGGACACTATCCAACTCACCCTGCGTTACCAGGATAGTGTAGCAACAGGCGCCCTGGTATATAATTTTTTTGAGAAAGATAAAAATCGGGGCGAGTTCAAAGGAATCGTCCACAACGGCATCATCCGCGGTAAATACATTTTTTTGAGCGAAGGCGTGGAAAGCAGCCGGCCGGCGATATTTAAAGTCACTAAAGAACAGGCTTTCGAAGCCTTACCCGATAGTATCGACAGCCAGGGGCTGCCGGTATTCAGCCCGGACAACAACCAGCTGAAATTTGATAGTATCCCGCTGGAAGCGGGGGCGTGCAGGTAGTGCTGTTGCCCGGGATTTTTTTGCCCAGGATTTAAATGATTTTGAGGATTTATAGGATTTTATTTAAACAATTTCAGGGAGAAAAATCCTGTAAATCCTCAAAATCATTTAAATCCTGGGCAAAAAAAATCCCGGGCAAGAAAGCACCTCATCTAATCTTCGGACAATGAACCGCCCCCTGCACAACCCTCAGTGACTGCACCTCTCCATTGGCCTGCCGGATAAATTCAAACCGGAAGTCATAACCGGGTGTCCTGTATTTAAACTTGTCCGGCCCCGCCGGTAACAATGCTGCGTCAGGCAAAGGCGTAGTGGTAGAGAACAACAGTTTATTATTATTAACAGTTATCGTGATAAATGTATTGCTCATGGAGGGAAGCTGGTATTTGCCTGCGTAGTGCTTCAGCGGGTCAGCGACCGGACCGGTTACAGTGTTATCAGCGGCGGCCACCAGTTTGAGCCAATCAAAACTGGCCTGCTGTGTAGAAATAAATTCCACTACATTGCCGGCGCTATCTTTTACAAATTCGAAGGTCACAACCGGCTTTATATTTTGGATGATGAATTTATCCGTTCCTACAGGCACAAGTTTAAAATTGCCTTCCATCGAGGCGTCGCAAAACAACACTCCTTTTTTGTTACCTATCGTAATGACTTGTTTGCCCGACTGGTAGGTACCGGTATAGCTATCCAGCAGGCGGTTGCTCATTTTAATTGCTGAGAAAGATGGTGTACCCAGCGCCAGTCCTGTAATTTGCTGAAATAAGGCAAACCGTTTATCGCTGAAATCTGTTTTGTCTTCGCCGGATTTTACATTAGTTAAAATAGACAGATAAATGTCTTCCGTGGGGAAGTATTTCTCCATCGCAATAAATCCGCTTGTTTGCCCTTCATGGTGTATACATTTTTTGCCTTCCTGCTGATCAATAAACCATCCGTAGCCATAACTGCTGTACTTCCCATCGGATAAGCGGTATGGCGTATATGCCTTTTCCAGGGTGGCTGGTTGCAATACCTTACCTGCCAGCAGGGCATTGTTCCATTGATAAAGATCCCCTACTGTGGAAAGAAGATCGCCGCAGCCGTAGCCCAGTGAAATGGTCTGGTAGTAGCAGTTCTCAAAGAAACCATTATCCCTGGTATAACCGGTAACACGAAGCGGCACGATGTTTTTTTCCGCGGCAAAACGGGTATTGGTCAAGCCCGCGGCTTTAATCACCTTTTCTGTGATATAGTCGTGATAAGACCTGCCGGTTACTTTTTCGATGATGCGGGCCAGCAACACATAATTGGAATTGGAGTAGCCGTATCGGCTGCCAGGGGTGAATTCCAGCGGCGTTTGTTTAAAATGGTCAACCAGGAATCCGGGGGTTAAATCCCATCGTTCCACAAATGGATCGTGGCTGTCGATGGAAGTATAATCGGTAAGACCGGAAGTATGGGTCAATAGATTTTCGATGGTGATAGTTGCCCGCTTAGTGGGAAAATCCGGGAGGTACTGCTGTATACTGTCCTGCAGCGATATTTTGCCTTGTTCCAACAGCTGAAGGATGCCTGCCGCGGTAAACTGTTTGGTCACCGATCCGATGCGGAACACCATATTGGGGGTCAGCGGCGTCCGGAGTTCCAGGTTGGCGCTGCCAAAAGCGGCTTCATAAACCACCTTTCCCTTTTGTGCAATAAGAACAGCTACACCGGGATCTTCCGCGGGAATGGCATCTGCCAGGAGGTGGTCCAGCTGTGTGGCCATTTTCGTTTGTGCGGGTACGTAAAGCCAGGCGGTGCAGCAGCTTAATAAGATAGACAGGATCTTCTTCTTCATACAAAATTTTTATAGCTGTAAAACTGCTGTGAATGCAGTAAACATCATAAAAATCCATTGCTCAGATCCTGATCTGAGTAATATAAAAACACAACAGCCGGCCCTTTTTAAGAGCCGGCTGTTGTTATAGGTAACATGATAATTTTTAGAACTTGTAAGACACTGTTCCGGTAAACTGGGTAGGCGGTATCGGGTTGATACTGTAGTTCTCGTGTACGTAATAGTTGTAGGTATTTGTGATGTTAGATACTTTCGCTATTACACCGAAACGCTTGAAGTTGTACCCGGCGCTCAGGTCGAGTGTAGAGAAGCCAGGTACGGAGATCAGTCGGCTGTATTTCTGCGACTGACCCACTGTGTTGTTCCAGCCTGAATAACGCTGACCGATATAGTAGTATCCTACTCCGAATTTCAGTCCTTTTACGGCCGACTTCTGGATAGTGTAGAACAGACTTGCATTGGCGGTATGATTTGGATTACCTACCAAACGTTCTCCTTCGATAGAACTGCCCGTTCCACCCGGAACGTTTTCTATGGTGATATTGTTATAGCTGTAGCCGGCAATCACATCCAGGCCTGGCAGCGGATGACCCGCGATATCCAGTTCCACGCCCTGGCTGAGGGTTTCGCCGATCAGTGCTTTTAAGTTGGTATTGTTATTTGGTTTGCCATCTTTATCAAATGGCGCTGTTTGTGCGTAATTGTTGTTTTTGATGCGGTAAGCGGTTACGTTTACAGATAACAGTCCTTTCAGGAAATCGTTTTTAACCCCTACTTCAAACTGGTCAATAACAGATGGTTTCAACACATTACTATCGATATCAATTCCGCTGTTGGGCGTAAAGGAGTTGGCGTAGCTTGCAAACACGGCCATGTTAGCGGTAGGTTTGTAAACCAGTCCTACGCGTGGTGAAAATGCATGATCATATTTTGCATTGGTTTTTGTAGTAGCCCCTGTTTTATAGTCCAGCGTAACCGGAGATTCATTCTGCAGGTATGAGAAACGGACACCTGCCAGGAGATTCAGTTTCGGCGTAATTCTTACCAGGTCCTGTACATAGGCGCCAAAGCGGTTTACAGGGGTGGTTACGCTCTTAATTCTGCTGGCCGCAGGAATATCGGTACGTGGTGTGTATAACGATGGATCCAGGATGTTGATGGTATCGTAAGCAGTAGGCTGGTTATAAGAATAAGCGGTGGTATAGTACCTGTCGCCATCCACACCTGCGAGCACGGTATGTTCCATGCTACCGGTTTTAAATTTACCGTTCAGGTCTACCTGTGCGAGGTAATATTCTTCATCATTATAAGCCCTGTTTAACGGACGGCCCCATTTACCGTTCTTATCAGCCTGTATTCTTTCAACAGCATAATAATCGCGGTTGTATTTCTGATAGGAGATCATGCCGTTTAAGGTCCAGTTATCATTCAGCTTATGTTTGATATTAGCTGAAGAAGTAGTTTGCTGCGTGTGCGCATACTGCCATGGGGTACCAAAGAAGCTGTTGCGTGGTACGTCTGCTATTTGGGTATTATCAATGGAGCCAATACCGAAATCAGGTGTAAAGTCGTGTTTCAGGTAGTCGGCCTGCACCAGCAATTCTGTGCGGTCGCTCAATTTGAACAACAGGGAAGGATTGATGTAGTAGCGTTTGGAATGTACTTTATCGCGGTAGCTGTCGGCAGTTTCGAAAGTACCATTTACACGGTAAGCCACTTTTGAAGTAAGCGGGCCATATACATCAAATCCTGGTTTTAACAGGCCGTAGCTGCCGGCTCTGAGGTTTACTTCACCGCCAAAGTTAAACTTAGGCTGTTTGGTCACCATGTTCATTACAGCACCGGGAGATACGTTACCGTATAGGATAGCAGCGCTTCCTTTCAGGATTTCCACTCTTTCCAGGGAGCTCATTTCGGGCATTACGCCGGAGTTCACACGGGCGCCGTTTTTGAACATATTGGAGCTGGAAAATCCGTATCCGCGGGCGTTGAATGATTCCTGTGTACCTGCCCTTGTAGAGGCCATGTAAACACCGTTCACATCTTTTACCACATCGCTCATCCTCTGCACCTGCTGATTTTCCAGTGCTTCATGGCCTATGATGGCCACACCTTGTGGTAAGTCCATTGCAGGTATCGGTAATTTACCGATGCTTACGGGTCTTTTATTGATAGTTCTTGTTTTTGTACCATCCACCACAATTTCGTTCAGCTGGCTGGAAGTAGCTTCCAGTGCAAAGTTCACTGCAGTTACCTGGTCGGCGCCAACGGTTACCTGGTTGTACAGGGTTTTGGTACCGGTATAAGAGATGACCAGGGTTTGGCTGCCTGGCTTCACATTTTTAATTGTAAACTGGCCATTCTCATCGGTGAGCGTGCCCTTTTTAGTGTCTTTTAATCCAATGGTCACAAATGCTGCCGGTTGTCCGTCGGCTGAACTGATCTTTCCTTTGATGGTACCGCTTTGAGCGAATACTGTCAGGTTGATTAAAACGAGGCTGATAATAAAGTAAAAGTATCTCAACTATAGTAATTTTGCGCAAAGGAACGGCAAAGCCGGCTATAGTGATAATCGGATCGGGAAAACCATTTACGCAATCGGGAAATTTATCTTGCCCAGGATTAAACTGATTTTGATGATTTATATGATTTTTTATTGTGATTATAATTTGATTTAAAAGATTATGTAATATATAAGTAAATTTTGCTATATTTTACATGGTCTTTTAAATCAAATTATAATCACAATAAAAAATCATATAAATCATCAAAATCAGTTTAATCCTGGGCAAGAAAAAATCCCGGGCAAGATAAGCTCCCTGCATTATTTCCGCATTTGATCAATCCACTGCTTTATCAGCGCTACCCCTTCCTTGTGAATTACGGTGCGGGCCAGCTCGGGCATGGCGGTACCGGGTTCCACACTGTTCATCCGGTAGGCCAGGATGGAATGGAGGGCGTCGCCGGGAACAACATCGTAGTCGAGGCCTCCGGCGCCACCACCGGCGGAAACGGGTGATTTCATGATTCCAAGATGGTCTTTCCCGGTTTGTTCGTATTCAAGGAAAAGACCGGTGTTGAAGGCATCGCCGCCCTGGGTATGGCAATGAGCACAATTAACATCGAGGTAGGCACGGGCACGTTCGTTGACGGTGAAGTGAACACTGTCTTTCCAATCGGGCAGCTGCGCTACCTGATCCATAGCGGGCAAACCGGCGAGCAGACCGTTGGCAGCCCATTGCGCCAGCTGGCTTTGCGATTGGCCTTTACGCACAAAGTTCAGGTTACGCGCCTTGGGTCCTATCGGGGTGAGCACACTGTTGTTGATATGGCAACGTTTACAATCGTTGGTATTCGGCATCTGGTACATGGTGGACTGCTGCCGGCCGTTATCGTCCAGGAACGTAATCGGGATCTTCTTTCCCAATATCCATTTGTCGGCATCCAGCTGTTCCTTGTTCCACAGGTAGTTCATAACCTTCCACTGCTTATCTGCCGGGTCTTTAAAGAGTAACCGGGTTTCGATCATCATCTTTTCGTGGGCCGGGTTGGTATACGCAAAGTTTTTCACGATGAATGTCGAATCGGGAAAATCCAGCGCCCCATGGGTCGTGTACTGCATAGTTTTTCCTTCAGGCAGTACAATAAACCGGTCTTTCAAGGCATAATCGGTGAACAGCGGGGTTGACAGCTCATAGTTCAGCACGCCTTTTCGTGGCTGCAGGGCTTTGAGCGCACCGGTAAAGAAGCCATAATCAGATAATTTCTCTTTGAACTGAAACGCCCCCTGCGCAGCGGCAGGCGCCGGCCTTTGCTGGCAGCTCTGCGAAACGGCCAGCCAGCTTATTAAACAACCTATCATTAAACAAGGCTTCCTCATCTCCCTAAAAAAAATTTTAATAAACACTATTTACAAACATATGGCGTCACATCTGTGGAAGGGCGCCAGTTTTTTGATGTCATATTCATGGCGTCCACATTCACGAATAAATTGGTGCCTGTTTGTTTAATACAGAGCGAATCAGGGTTGACCGCGGTGCCTTTGGTTAAAATGTTGGTGGTGATACCATCGTAGGTGATGAAGGGTAACCGCGCATTTTTACGGGCAGGGTCGTCTGCATTGAGTTTCTGCTCTATACCCACCAGTATTTTACCGGTATGATGCTCATATACTGCCGGCGGAAAAGCACTGCCTACTTCCATGGTATTATCATGGATATATACATTTTTAGGTATAGGGAAATAGTGGTCATTCATTTTTGCACCGGCGTTTTCATCTATAAAAAATCCGGATACCACAGAAATGGCGCTGGAGTTGTTATTGATGATGCGGTTATTATACAGTTCTATGTCTGAAGCAGCCAGGATCACCACTCCACTGCCGGGAGCGGCATTTCCCACGCCCCAGGTAGAACCGAAGCTGCCGGATTTGGCGAAATTCTTTTCGTTGTTGTCGTGGAAGTAGTTGTTGTATGCTTTAACAAAGCCGCCGCGTTTCGACAGGTCGGGCAGGTCAAAAATGAGGAAGCCGGCGGTGTTGCCCCAAAACTCATTATCGTATACCTGTGCATGCGAGGTATTTTCAATTTCGCAGCCAGCCACGTTCTTAAAGGCCTTACATTTCCGCACGATGGCGCTGTCTGTTTGTCCTACATAAATGCCCGCATCGGAAGCGCCCTGTGCATAACAGTTTTCCACCAGCACATTCTTACACATCACCGGGTAAATAGCATAGCCCCCACTGGTGGAATCAGATACTGACCAGATAGCATGCAGGTTGGTGATCACCACATTTTCACTTTTGTTGATCTTGATCAGATCGCCTTTGGAATCCCGCAGGGTGAGTCCGTCGATGCTGAAGCCTTTCACATCCGTTACCCGGATACCTTCCCCACCCTGGCTCTGGGCCGAAAAATCGAGGATGGTTTTATCGGGACCAGCTCCCTGGATCAGGATATGCTTTACCTGCGCGATGCTCAGGTTATCAAATTTGTACATGCCTTCTTTCAAAGTAATGCTGCTGCTGTCTGTCAGCGATAAAAAGGCTTCGGCAATTTTTGTTTCATCGCCGGGGCCGAAGTTCAGGCGGGTTTTATACCCCCCGGTTTCCTTTACTTCCGGGCCTTTACAGGCCGCCAACAAGGCTAACAAAGCTAAAAAGATATGATATCGTTTCATATATGGGTTTGTTTTTAAAAATCAGAAAACGTTATAAGCAAAAGTTACGTAATACATTCCACCAATAGCAGGGCTACCAAATCCATTTCTGTAATAAACATTGGTCAGGTTGGTTCCGCCCAGTTTAATGGTAGAATGAGCCTGCAGCAGGCGATAGCTTACCTGGGCATCTACTACTGCGGATGCAGGCACAGTACCGCTTCCAAAGCCAATCTGGTAGAAGTAAGCCGGCCGGTAGCGGAAGGTGGTATTGAAAGAGAACCGTTCTTTCTTACCAAAACCGGTGTTCCCGAAATCGATATTGAATTTATAGTTGGGCGTATTAAAGTTATTTACCTGGCTGTTGTTCCTGTTTTTCAGGAAGTCGGACGAGAAGTTCGCTTTTGCCAGGAAATGGTGCGACAAATCCACGCTAACACTGGCGGCATAGCCATAGGTATTCACTTTCTCTGCACCGTTATAGGCAATATTGTACTGGATATATTTGCTGTGATCCAGGAAGTCGTTGGGATCGGTGCTGCCGGGCGTATTGGCTACGTTAACATAACCGATGAAGTTTTTCCAGGTAGAATAATAACCCAGTACATCTATCAGTACGCGGCCGCCGATGAGGGAGGAGTAACCTAACTCAAACGCATCTACGGACTGGGGCTTGATATCGTTGAGGGCAAACTGTTTCAGGTCGGCCGGATTTTTTGTGCGTTTAAAAGTATCCACACTGCTCAGCGTATAGGCGGGGTACTGGTTAAAATGATATACCCCGTTGAGCAGCCGGTCCGATCCGCCGGAGGCAAAGCTGTTATAGTCTACCGGCGTGCTTTGCAGCGACTGTATATTAGACGGGAAGCTGTAAGCATTCTGGTAGGAGAAGCGGATAAAGCTTTCCTTGTTCACTTCCAGCACAGCCGATACCCTGGTAGTAATACGCGGTTTGGCAAACAGGGTATTTTTATCGTACCGGAAAGCGGCTGCCAGGCTTAGTTTCTCATGTATTACTTTTTTTGTGAGATGGGCATAAGCACTGTATTCCGCCACATCGATCGGTGAGTCGTTGTCGGGGAATAAGGTGCCTTTCGAATCCAGGCGGTAGAGGCGATAGTTTAAGCCGGCGATCAGTTCCGCAAATTTTACGAGATGCGTAAAATTGTACTGGGCTTCTGCATTGAACAGGCGGCTTCTGTCGGTGAAGAGGGTACCTCCTTTTGAGGTGGGTATACCGGAGATGCTGTCTTTCAGGTGCAGGAACTGCGGACTGCCGGCATCAGGGCGGCCCTGGTCGGCAAATGTTCTGGCCAGGTTACTGGCGTCTATATAGCTTTTTCCCTGCGACATGGCTTCCAGCAGGGCGCTGGTGTATTGCGGATACCAGCCGTCGCCGGTATTACCGTCGTAGCTGGGTTTCCAGGCTTCGTTGATCAGCTGCGCTGTGGGCATAGCAATAATAGTATGACCGGAATTTTCGCGGCTGGTATAGGCGCGGACAAACCAATGTTCTGCTTTCAGTTCTGCACGATACTGTCCCAGGTGGAAGCTGTTCAGCGCGTAGCGGGTGTCGTTACTGTATACTGCGTTACCCTGGCCGTAGGTGCCGGAAAGGATCGCTTCCAGTTTGGGCTTTATTTTATAACGCAGTTCCACATTGGCTTTGAACATTTTGGCATCGCTGCTCAGGTACCCATATTCGGGATAACCGGTGCGGGCCACGTAGTGGTTGCCTTCTGCCAGCATCGGGTTGATGATGGGCGCCAGTTCGGGTACCTGCTGAAGGGCGCCTTCCAGGAATGGGTTAATATCTACAGATGTTCTGCTGCCATATATATTGACCCCGTTGTAATTAGGGTCCTGCAGCGGGCCACCGGGGCCGTTGGTGTTGGTGGTGTCGTTGGCCATCCAGTCTTTCGCCTGGGTGTACTGCACATTTATCTTAAAGGCAAACCTATCGCTCACCTTTTTCCCCCAGCGAACGGTCCAGTCGTAGTAAGGAGAGGGACCGAGCGGGTCATTCGACTTCCCCTTGCTGATATGGTTAACCCCCTGGGTGATCTGGGCGCTGAGTCCCTGGTATTTGAAGGGATCTTTACCCGTCATTACCATGGTGCCGTTCAGTCCGCGGGAGCCGTATAATGCGGAAGAGGCGCCGGAAAGCACCTCGAGGTTGTCCACATCCAGCTCCGTTAACCCGATAATAGCCCCGATGGGGAAGTTCAGACCGGGGGCCTGGTTATCCATACCATCAACGATCTGGGTGAAGTTGGTATTGCCGCTGGTATTGAACCCGCGGGTGGTGATGGTGGTAAACATCAGGCTGGAGGTGGTTACGTCGACTCCTTTGAGGCCCTGCAGCATATTATAATAACTGGGCTGCGGGGAATTAATGATGTCTTTGGTGCCGATTCTTTCAATGGTAACGGGTGATTCAATTTTCTTTTGTACAAAGCGGCTGGCCGAAACCACCACTTCCTTACCCAGCACAGAGGCGGGGGACAGTGCTACCCGCTGGAAGCCGGGGCCGGAAATGGTGATTTCTTTTGTTTCATAGCCTACCGATGACAGTATAAGGGTAACGGGATAATTTTTCCTGGTAGAGAATTTAAAGTTCCCCTGGTCATTGGTGTAGTCTCCATTGGGTGCCTCCTTCATGGTAACGGATACCACCGGAACCACTTCCTGTGTGACGCTGTTGCGGACGTTTCCTGAAATGATGATTTGCGCTGTTGCGCCATATTGTAACAGCAGCAGGCAAACCATACCTACAATAATGGATCTTAACATCGGGCAGGGATTTAAAATAATTGGCAATTGGGAATTACGAATTATGAATTGCGATTTGACTGGTAGATAGTAGCGGACGATTTTGGTCTTTGCTGTTTTAGCCGTAATTCGTAATTTTTAATTCTTAATTCCTTCCCTCGATATTACCAAAATACCATGAGCGGCAGCTGCAGTGGTGGTGACTTTGGGGCGAAATAGGGGCTATTGGGGGTAAAATCAGGCGGCCGGGGTGAAACGTTCCTGGAAGGCGGGCAAAAATGTGGCCGATACGGGGATGGTAATATCGGTTAAACCCTCGAGTTCCAGGTAATGTCCTTTTGCATTTTTCTTAAAAAGCACCACTTTGGTCAGGTTCACCAGGTAAGAGCGGTGAGCACGTACAAAGGTACCCGGAGGTAAAGCGCTTTCCAGTTTCTTGAGGGAAGTGCGGATCAGTTCCTTACAAATGGTGTTGCCCGACAGGTAGAAAACCTGCACATAGTTATCTTCTGCTTTCATCAGCAGCAATTTGCCGGGGTGCAGGGTTAAAACGGGCTTATCATGTTCATCGCGGATGAGGATACAGCTGTCGTCCGCTTTGGTTACAGGAGCAATGGTTTGTTCCTTTTCCAGGCTTTTGAGCTGCACCATCTTTTCCCGGGTAAAAAACCATAACAGGCAGATGCAATAAGGCAAAGGCAGGATCAGGGAAGTATAGCGAAGCGTATTGATAAATTCGGTCCAGGTAAAGAAGAAGGTATCGGTAATGGATACATTCACTACGGTGACCATAAAGGATACCAGCAGCACTTCTCCCAGGAACCAGCAGCCATAGGTAGCGCTGGTGAGTTTGCGGCGCCATTTCATTTTCGCCAGCAGGAATTGGGTAACACCGAGTACCACCACCCCGCACAGGGTAAATATGAGGAATAACGGCAGCAGGGACAGGTGTTGCCCTTCGTACCAGATATTGATATTAAAGGGCAGGAAGATATACATAAACAGGAAGCTGAAAACGCTGCAGAAAGCGATCAGTGAAATCCTGTTGGCAACAGAGTCCAGTAAAGTAAAGCGGGGTTGCTCTGCAGCATATTTTGCAATAAGAGGCAAAGTATTCAAGCTTTTCATATCGTGGATGATTTTCTCCATTTAAGATAAGTAAAAAAAGCCGGATTCCGGTGGACGGTAAAATGGTGGTGACTATCTTTTGTCATATATTTTTTCAGTAAGGCCGGCCAGGCAACCGGAACAGGTGATAACAACAGCATTTCTTTTAACAATATGCCGATACAATTTACTGTTAAGGTTATCTATCGCAACGCCTTTCTCCAGCAGCATATCAATAGCCGTTACGCCATAGGCCTGTACTTCACATGACAGGCTTTGCAGCATCCTGGCAATCTCCGGCAGCGGATCTTCCTCTTCTACAAGCTTACGGATCCGCTTTCCTTCTTCCGTGAATGGTAATCCGTCGCCACATCTCATCGCATACATTTCATTACCGGACAGCTCAATGGCTGCCTCCGTGATTGTTTTGGCCGAATGATAAAATCCATTACGCGTTTTCAGAAAAACTGCCATCACTGCGTTATTATACCGTATCTCCCGCATGGTACTGTCGGCGTATGTAAAGCCTCCCATTCCGGCAAACGGGCTATCAGTAAAATAGATGGTGCTTAAAAAAATACTGTCGTTCCGTGTGAGAAGGTTGATGCAAAAGTTATTGGGGTAAAATCTTACCGCGATACGCTGGTGATAAAAATCGTCTTCCAGCTTACGATTAAGCGGCATTCCTACCCCACTTCGCGATGGCATATAATTTTTGAGCAAGGCGTCCAGTCGCTTTACCAGGCCGCTTTTCGTTTTTTCGGTACCAACAGCATTGCTGACAATATCGAAATCCTTTTTGGCAAAATGCTGGCTGAATGCATACAGGTGCAGCAACAGGCTACAGGTAACCAGGATAATGGTACGGGATAACATATCGGCAATTATTTAAAAAGCGGTTGTTCTCCAGGTTTCAGTTCTTTGTTCCGCTGCTTTTCCGCGATGGCAAAAGCCTCATCGGGCAATGCTTTGAAACCTTTGGGCGCCTTGTTGGCCGGGCCTTTATAGATGCCTATAAAAGGTTTGGAAAATGTACGGCGGGTAACAGGATCGGTCATACGAAAATACTGCGGATACCAGCCCTGTACGGTGCCGGTATCCGGCACAGGTTTCTTCGTTGCTTTATGCCTGTTAGCGAGTATTTTTTCCAGGGAGATGCCATCCGCATCATTTGCTGAAAAGAAATACACTTTGCGCCCCCGCAGCGCCTGGCCCGCGGCGCTCTTAAAAACGCCCGCGTGATGCCATTCAGTCGCAAAGGGCTCCAGCTCCCGGGCCGCTATTTTTACATTAAACTTCTTTGACAGCAAAGCCGCTACCTCTCCCGCTTTCAGCAATCCCTTATCTTCTGCGTCCTGGTAGTTTTCGGACTTCCCCTGACGGAGGTATTGACTCATTTTCATGGCCGGAAGATACAAATTATGTGGAATACTGAAGGGCGTTCCCCTGTAGCCGTGATCAGATATTTGCGTACTTCATTCTTACAATTTCTTCTTCTATATCTACCAGCTCGTGAAATTTCCGGATCAGTTCATGCTCGGTGCGGGGATCTTTGTTCAGCTCATGCAGCACCTGCCGCTTGTGTTCCAGCATCTTGAGATACACCTTTTTGTATTCTTTAGGATCTATGCCATCGAGCCGGTTGTTGACCGATACGGATGGATGGTGCTCCAGGTCGTACCGCAGCTGCTGCAGAGCGGCATTGGTTTCTATCGCATTCTTATGATGGGTATCGAGGTATCGCACGCTTTCCCGTAATAATTCTTCCCGGATAACCCTTTCCTGTTCTTCTTCCGGCAGGTGATTATCCGGGTCTTCCATCTTCACCCACCTGATCAGCACCGGCAGGGTGAGTCCCTGTACCACGAGGGTGAGCAGGATAACGGTGAAGGTGATAAACAGGATGAGGTTACGTTGTGGAAAAAGCACACCATTATCCATATATACGGGAATGGATAAGGCTGCTGCCAATGACACCACTCCTCTCATACCTGCCCAGCCCAGCAGCAAAGGACCTTTCCATCCGGGCCGGTTATCGGCGGTGGTGATGTACCGGCTGATAAACACCGTAAAAACGGAGGCGCCAAGAGTAGAGAGCAGCCTGGTGACAATCAGTACCCCGGTGATGATCACCCCGTACTTAATTGCTTCGCCTAAACTAACAGTGCCCAGTTCCCGGATAATGACCGGCAGCTCCAGCCCTATCAGCATGAACACCAATCCGTTTAAAAGAAACCCGAGCGTGGACCATACATTAGCGCCCTGCAAACGACTCCGGTAGTTCAGTATCCGCTGGCTCCTGGCCGACAGGAAAAGACCTCCGCTTACCACGGCCAGCACACCGGAACCATGGAAAGACTCTGCCGCTATATACATTACGTAAGGGGCGGTGAGCGTTAGCAGTACATCCATTTCCGTACCCGTAGGCAGCCACCGGTGTATTGCATAGTACAAAAGACCTACCAGCAAACCAATGGCAATACCGGCGGCAATCACCACAACAAAGCTGATCGCTGCTTCACGCACTACAAATACGCCTGTTGTTACCGCCACCCGGGCAAAAGAAAATACGATCAAACTGGAAGCATCGTTCATCAGGCTCTCTCCTTCCAGAATGGCCGACAAGCGCTTGGGCACTTTCACATATTTGAGAATAGTGGTAGCAGAAACTGCATCCGGGGGCGACACAATACCTCCCAGTAAAAAGCCAAGGGCCAGTGTGAACCCCGGTATCAGCGCATTAGACACGAGCGCTACCACCAGCGAAGTAACAATAACGATGAGGAAAGCGAAAACAGATATCACCCGGCGCCAGCGCCAAAACTCTTTCCACGAAGTATACCAGGCGGCTTCGTACAGCAATGGGGGTAAAAATATCAGCAGGATCAACTCCGGGTTAATAGTAATGGAAGGCAGGAAATGAAACAGACTTAACACCAGCCCACCCAATACAAGTACAATGGGATAGGCTATTTTTAATTTCTGCGCCAGCATTACCAGGAACAGGATAATAAAGATCAACAGAATATATTCAACGACATGTGTGAGCATATAGGCAGCAGTAGATTTTGATTCTTAATTTTTTCGGGTGCTTTCAACAGCTCCAAGATAAAAAAATTATAAATCTAAAGGATCTTCCCTGCCGGAAGATCCTCTTTTTTATAGCCGCTTCTCCTATCTCAGGGATTATCCGCTGATTTTGTTTCAGCCAGGGATGCCTCATCCGGTTCGGTTTCCAGGTCCCTGTTAAGATTATATAAAGCTTCATCCGTTGCTTTTTCGCCGCCCGCCACTTTAATTTTATCCAGGAGGTTTAAAGCAAGGGTTTCTTCTTCCGTTTGTTCTTTTACAAACCACTGCATAAAATGCCAGGTAGCCCAATCGCCTTCATCAAAGCTTTGTTTTACCAGTTTATAGATGGCTGTTGTATTATCGACTTCCTGCTGAAATACCTGCTCGAAACATTTTTGTACGCTGCCGGGGTTTCCCGGCGGCTGGGGAATAGCCTCAATCGTTACCTTACCTCCTCTTTCCAGGATATATTCCAGGAATTTCATCATGTGATTGCGTTCCTCATTAGCATGTCTGAAAAGAAAATTGGCGATACCGTTATATCCTTCACCGGAAGCCCATGCTGCATAAGATAAATAGATCTGTGCTGCCAATGCTTCCTGTGTCATTTGTTTGTTCAGCCCGGTTTGCATGTCGGGTGAAAGCCTGTTTCTGTTCATGGGAAGGTTTTTATAGTGATACAGATACGATTCACAACTGTTGGGCCAGTATGGCTTTCTGACGACGACTCAAAAACTGCACCATTAAACTGTGGTTACTATGATTTTTATGATTATCCTGATTTAAGGGTAAAAAAAGCCCCGGGAAGAAGGATCTTCACCGGGGCTGCTATGCTCTGAACAATTCACGATTATTTCATCCACCAAACTTTCACCGTAGTGGAATTGCCTCCCATTTTATCAGACTGGACTTTATAATTTGCGGTGTTGTTGATAGACTCTCCTTGCGGGTACTGCAGCCTGTTAAAGTTTACGTAGGCAGCCGGGTTACCATCCCGTGGTGTGCGGCCGGTTCTTCTCCATAAATTGTAGGCAAGCCATGGCTCACGGAAAAACGACAACCATTCCTGTGCATAGATTTTATCCAGTTTCTGATCATCCGTACCGGTAAAGGCTACTTTCGGATTAGCAAGGAAGGTGCTCATCTGTGCAGGCGTAGGACTTGGAGGCGCCACAGCCGACCAGTTGTCATTTGTTACATTGGTATTATGCGCGATATAATACCAGAAGTTTACGGAAGAAGTGATACCTGCGGTATATTCGGTACCGGCAGTCGCCATATTCTTGCCTACTCCCAGGCCACGCGCATACGCTTCTGCCTTCAGGAAGTGTACCTCTGCTGCCGTTATGAACAATTCAGGCTGAAAATAAATATCTCTTACAATCAGGTAGTTGAAAGGAGAAAATACGCAGTTGTCTTTATTGGCAAAATCGGCGTCTCTTTTGTCCTGGTAAGGATTGGTATTATCGCTCGCGGTACTGCCGGGTTGAAGCGGCGCCCATTTACCTGCCTGGTTGGTTTCAAAGAACAGCGCTACCCTTGGATCAAAGATCTTCGAAGCATCTGTGCCATCAGCCATCTGGTTCCAGCAGGTAGTGCTGAGGCGCACAAATTTATGCGAGGTAAAAGACCAGAAGCGGCTATCGTTCAATACATAGGCATTGAGTTTCGCGGGCCACATGCCGGCATCTTCACCTTCTCCGATCAGCGGTATGCCGCTCAGGGCATATTGCAGGTATGGTGTAGCGGTAGCCACATCTTTTTCTACTATCTGCATGGCGTAGCGCAACAGTATGGAATTGCCGAATTTCTGCCAGGAAGAGATATTGCTGTTGAACAATGTTTCAGAAGATCCCAGCGTTACATAAGGCTTACCTCCCGGTGTATTGGCAGCAGTGGTCAGATGTTGTGAAGCCCATTTCAACTGTTCCAGCAAACCTTTATAGATGCTTTCCTGTGAATCATATTCAGGCCGGAAATTAGCGGTTACATTCAAATAAGCCTTGCCTGCCTTTGAGTAAGGAATATCGCCGAACTGGTCGGTGATGCGCAGCGTTTTATAGGCGCGTAAAATGTAGGTGATGGCCTGTACATTGTCCATCTCCGCTTTATCTCCCGTATAGGCATCGATTTTATCCTGGATCTGGTTGAGATTCTGCAGTGCGCCGTAGTAGTCATTCCAGATATCCTGGGCGCCATTTTGTACGAGGTAACCGGAGTTACCGCTGATAGTAGCCAGTTGGGTAACCGGGTAATAGTATTCGTTATGAATGGCTGCCTGTTCCTGCCCCTTTAAAAACAAGGTGCTGATCACGCCATTTACCAGCGGTGGTATGGTAGTGGCAGTGGGTAGCCCGGGCGTGGTGTTGATCTCCTGGAAATCCTTGGTACAGGCACCCAGCGTAGTAGCTGCGGCACCAGCTATATAGAGGAATATTTTTTTTGCGTTGTTCATGTTTGCACATTTTAATCAATGAGTAGATCTGATGCCTTAGAAAGAAACCCTTACCTGGAAGCCCATGGAACGGACGCTTGGTAAAGACATAAACTCCAGCCCCTGCGCATTACCGGCACCATTTACACCTTCAGGATTGATGTGATCCGGCAGGCTGGTGTAGAGATAGAAGAGATCCCTTCCCACGAGCGACAGTGACGCTGCCTGGAATACTTTTGTTTTCCTGATAAAGCTTTGCGGCAGCTGGTAGCTGATAGAAATTTCCCTCATTTTCACCCAGGTATTTTCGAGTACGGCACTTCTGTTGATCCAGTCGCTTCCTTTCACGCCTGCACCCAGATCTGTACTGCTCCACACGCCGTATGGCATGTATTTATAGTAATAATGCACTACGTTATCATTGACTTTTCCGTCGGGGAATACACCGGGTAATACTACGCCCCAGTTGGTTTTGGTACCATCGGGTGTGGTATATGGTAAACCGCCGCCGTCTCTTTCTTTCAGTGTTTCGCGGGCCTGTCCCTGCTGCATGATGGTAGCGTAGGTACCAGACCAGATATCACCGCCTATTTTGGCATCAATGAGTGTGCTGACAGAGAAACCTTTGAAGGTAAAGGTGTTGGTAATACCGCCTGTAAGTTTAGGCGTAGCGTTGCCTAAAGGCACCAGCCCATCAGTTGCTTTATACAGGGTACCATTCATTTCCGGCTTGCCGTATGGGTTCTGTATCATTATTGGCAAATGTGTGGTTGGGTCATATACATAATCATAGCCGTATATGGTACCGTACTGGTCGCCTACGTGTGCAGAAATAACAGGGCCGTGAGCGCCGCCATCATTCCATGCGCTGGCCATATCTACCCGGTCCGTTCCGTCAGATAATGACAGTAACTTGTTGTTGCTATGCGCCAGGTTGAGGGCTACATCCCATCCGAAGTTTTTCTGCTCAATTACTTTTGCACGCAGTATCAGTTCCAGTCCGGAATTTTCCAGCACGCCTGTATTTACTACAATGCTGCTTACACCTGAGCTGACCGGCAGAGGAGAAATCAGGATCTGGTTCCTGGATTTTCCCTTGTAGTATCTGAAATCGGCATTGATGCGATTGTTCAGGAAGCCCAGTACCACGCCAAAGTCGGCGGTGGTGTTGATAGCTGGTTTAAAGTTGAGCGCCGGCAGGGAACCTGGCAGCATAGTGGCTGCCTGACCCGCAAAAGTGCTGGTGGCATAATTATAGTTCACCTGGTAAGGCGCAGGATCTACTGCTGCCTGTGCCCAGGCCACCCTTACTTTACCGAAGCTCAGCACAGCAGGATCTATTTTGAAGGCATCGGAAAATACAAAGCTGCCGGAGAAAGACGGGAAGAAATAAGACCATTGTCCTTTCGGCAAAGCGGATGACCAGTCATTACGACCGGTGATATCAAGATAGAGGAAGTTTTTATATGCCAGGTTAATGAAGCTATACACAGAGTTCATGCGTTTGCGCAACTGGCTTTCTGTAACCGGGTGAGGATTTCCGATGTAGGTACCGCTGTTGAGCGAATATACATTAGGCACAGCCCAGTTATCGTTGTAATTGAACATACCGTACATATCGCGCTGATAGATCGTTCCGCCCAATGAAAGCTTTCCGCTGATATCACCGCCCAGGATTTTATCCTTATGCAGGGTACCGATGAAATCCATGTTGGAAGCATTGTCGCGTTCCGTACCATGACCATAGTATCCTTTGAGACCTAATGCATCGGTAGGTGTATTTTTAGTAGTGAGTTCGTTGGTATTATTGTCCAGGCCACCACGGAAAACGAAATCCAGGAAATCGGTGGCTTCATAGTTCAGCTGAACGCCGGCCAGCAATTTACGCCTGTTCTGATTGGTGTTATTTTCATAAATGTTCCATACCGTGGCGCCACCGTTGCCCACCCATGGGAAACCTGACAACGTATTTTGAGACCCGTCTTCATTTTTATAGATGCCGATATCTTCACCGCGATAATTTCTGCCGGCGTTGTATACCAGTCGTTTCATCCAGGAATTACCATCATCATTACCCAGCTGCGGAGGGTTATGGAGTTGGTTTACCACATAAGAAGTCGTTAACTGCACATTCACCCTTTTGGTGAGCTTCATATTGGCGCCCAGGTTGAAGCTGTTGCGGTAGTAGCCACTGTTGGGCAATATGGCGGTATTATCCAGCCGTGAAAAAGAGGCGCGGATAGATCCCCAGTCGTTGCCGCCTGCGAGCGATACGTTGTGGGTAGACTGTGTACCGTTGTTGAACAGGAGTTTAATGTTATCCGGTTGGGGTACATCCGCCTGTTGTGTACCGTCCCACCAGGTGATCATTTTGCCATCCATTTTTGGACCCCAGGAAACGCCGGAACCGGGCCATCCCACCTGGTTGTAGGTATTTACGCCAAACGGGCCGGAACCTGTTTTCGGATCTACATACATACCGTTCCAGCTTTCGGTGAGCTTAGGTTTGCCGTTGGCATCCGTTAAATACTGTGGAGCATCCAGGGATACCATACCGCCGGCGCCATACTCATTCTGCAATTCCAGGAACCTGTATGGATCCATTGTTTTATATCCGTAGGAGTAATCTACTCCCAAACCACTGCGTTGGGTACCTTTTTTTGTGGTGATCAGGATAACGCCATTAGCACCTTTACCTCCATACAAAGCGGCTGCGGTGGGGCCTTTCAGCACGCTGATCGTTTCAATATCTTCCGGGTTGATCATGTTGATCGGGCTGCCAAAATCTTTGGGAGCACTGGTATTGGCAGCGCTGGCGCTATTGCCGGCGTACAGGGCACTACCGGTAGGATTAGCCCGTACATCGTAAGGCTGGGCCAGATCGTTGGCCATAGGCATACCATCTACAATGATCAAAGGCTGGTTGTCGCCCTGGATGGTGTTGTTACCGCCAATGACAATACGGGTGGTACCACCATCCACACCATTGGGACTGGTTACATTTACACCGGCCATTTTACCAGCGAGTGCATTCACGATGTTGGGTGCATTGGAACGGGCTACTTCGCCTCCTTTCACCTCTTCCTGTGAGTAACCTAATGTTCTTACATTTCTTTTGATACCGAGCGCCGTGATTGCCACCGCATCGAGGGAAGTAGCGGAAGCCGCCATCACTATATTTAGTATGCTGCCGGCGCCAACGGTGACCCGTTGCTGGGCAAAGCCGATAGAAGAAAAGATCAATACATCCCCTTCTTTTGCATCGAGTTCAAAATGCCCGTCGATGTTTGTTACAGTACCCCTGTTGGTACCGGCCACCATTACGTTTACACCTGGCAAAGCCTGGCCGTCGCCGGATTTTACCACACCGCTGATCTTTTGATAAAACACTTTCAGGCCTTCAATATCCATGGCAGCCTCGTTTTTCCTGTCTTTCTTCAAAACAATCTGCTCATTGATCACTTCAAAAGTGATATTCAGGGGATTGAGCAGGCGCAGTAAAACATCGCCCAGCTGTTCCTCGTGTGCGGTAACCGCAATACGCTGTCTGGCTGGCAGGGTGCTGTTGTTATAGGTAAAATTCACCGCTGTCTTTTCGGTGATGGTTTTAAGAATACTGCGCAGGTCACTGGGCGGCATATTTAATGACACCTTTTTGCTTAAAACTTCCTGTGCATGTGCATTTTTGGCGAATGTGCAGGTGATCAGGCAAAACAAAAGACCTATTTGTAGTAGTGCAACCCTCATAAAAAATATGACAGTCCTGTTGGAGTTTGCAAATTTGTGCATAACTTCAATTGTTTTGTTGTGATTAATAAAGATTAGTACGACAAATCATTTCCTGTTACAGTTGTCCAGACCTTACAGGAAAAATTTACAGGGTGGCGGTGTTAGTGCATCGCCACTTTTTTTGGTTGATAATATCAAGTAAACATCGGTAGCGTTTTAGTGGAATTACAAGTGAACAATACTTTTAACTACAGGGTTTCCCGGTAATATATACCTGGCCCCCGCTGATCGTATAACTGGCATTGATAGCGGCACAAATTATCTTCAGTTTATTCTCAAACGTTTCATTGGTGATCGTAGTGGTGATCATACATTTTCCAAACACTTCTTCGCTGACATTAATTTTTATGCTGTAGGCTGCTGCCAGTGCTGCGAATATTTTTGGTGCTGGTGTGTTATCAAATACAAAGGGTTGTATTTTGGCTTCGGGCTGTATTTCCGCCAGTTCGCGGTCGTTCAGCGAATCTGCTACGAAGGCGGAAGTGCTGGCATTAAACCGGAGCTGATGATGAGGCGTTACCACATAGCTATGCGGTTGTTTGTCGGCCAGGTTATACACTGCGATCTTCCCGGTTTTTACGGTAACAACCAGGTTTCCGTTCTTTTCCGATACATTAAAACTGGTGCCCAATACCCTGATCCCTACTTTTTGCGTGTATACAAAAAACGGCCTGTTGGCATCTTTGGCGATATCAAAAAAAGCTTCTCCCTTCAGGTATACTTCTCTTTGCGCCTGTAGTAAAAAAATGTCGTGTTTAATAGATGCGCCGGCCTTCAGCACAACAGAGGAACCATCTGTTAAATAGGCAACCTGGTTATCATTCGTGGTGTTGATGCGCACCAGTTGCTGGTTCTCCATATGGCTATGCAGTGTATCGGCTATCTCTGTGCTGTGTCTTTTTTCTATGTAAACGGATACCAGTACGATCATTCCTGCTACCGCAGCTGCCGCCGCCCACCACCAGTAACGCGCCATGCGTTTCACAGGCGTAGCTGCAGCCCCTGCCACTGCACGATCTTCAAGAAGATGCTGATCCAGTGCAGCATACACTTCTTCCAGCAGTGTTTCATCTACGGCAGGTTGAGGAGCTTTGCCCAATGCCAGCACCATGTTCCTGGCTTTCTGCATCACAGGCACCTGTGTGGGATGATCTGCCATCCATTGTTCCCACCAGGCCGTATTGGTGGTGTCAGGAAATAGTACCCATTGAATAAAGCGGTCGTCCCTGATAAACTCCCAGGTATCCTCTCCAAAATGCTTCATGCAAGAATTTTTTAAATGACAATCGACTGCCCTTTTATAGTAAATGACAAAGTCTTTTCTTTTATACTCAAAAAAATTGAAAAAATTTTAACATTCGCTGTAATGCGCTGGTATACAGGAAAAAAGAGGCTTGGAATTTCCTGTTTTGGAAGAGATAATCAGAGAAAAAAGTAAAATGTTTCCAGCAGGCGCCGGGCAAACGGTGTTGTTTCGAGGGTATCTTTTATCCGTCCCAGGGCACTGTAAAGAAGGTTGCTTACAGACTGGTACTTCATATGCATCATTTCTGCGATCTGGGCATTGGTAAAGCCCATATAGAAGCGCAACGTAATGATTTCCTGCTGGCGCCTGGACAATTTTTTGATGGCATTGTGCAGTAATATGCTGCGGGAATCGCTGATCTCCGAATCTATAATCCGTTCTTCTACGGTAGATTCCACCTGGCTGTTATTATGGAGATATTTGTCCTGTTGACCGGTGGCGGCGCGGTACTGGTAATTGGCCCGGATCAGTTTATATTTAAGGCTGCGGCATAGATAAAACCGTATAGCTACATTGTCGCTGATGGTATCGCGGCTATTCCAGAGTTCAATAAAAAGATCATGGACCATATCTTTCAGCTTCTCATGGTCGGAGCAAAACCGGAAGCCATACTGAAACAGGTATACCGTATAATTACGGTAAATCAGTGTAAAAGCAGCTTTGTCACCAGCTTTAAATCGCTTCCATAAAGCAGCTTCATCAAAACTAACATCAATCTTTACAGGCATGCGTGGATCTTTTACAGCAAAACTGATCTTGGTATAAGGAAAATGGCTGGCTAAAATTTTAATATCTAATGGTAATGTAAATACTTTTTTGCAAATGGTCAAATATCATTCAAATATCATAAGGGAAAACGACAAAAACATCATTTTGCAGCGGGAAGACAGGAGTAACCTGAGCGTACAGCTTATTAAATGTACAGGAAACAATTATTTCTCATACGGCGGTGATACCGGTTCATCCCAGCAGCAGCGGGCATGCAACCGGTTTCATAAAAAAGTGGCCTTGCAGATGGCGATATTAAATCCGGGCAATAAATAAATCAGGTAAAACAGTGAAGGAATAATGCCGGGAAAACTGCCCGAAGCAGCCTTTCCCGGCATTGAGTAACCATTAAATTATTTCTTCCCGTCCTTTACCGGAACATCTGCCGGGATGCTTACTTCACTGACACTGACCGGAGAATAGTTAATAGCCGTGGCAATGGCATTCAGCTGTTTGCTCTCTACTCCGAGCACCAGTCCCTTGCCCACTGAAAATCCCATCGGGCCGGCGCTGAAAGGAAATGCATCAGTAACCCATAATGTCGTTACGCCCATTTCCCTGGATTTTAATGTCATTTCCTTACAGGTAAACCCAAGTATTTGCTTCGTTCTTGTACCATTGATGACCTCTCCCTTTTCATCCTTCGCCCCCTTCATTTCCTTTGCTCTATCTTCTTTTGATACCAGCATCTTTTTTCCATCTTCATCTATCAGTGACCATGATTTCCCCGTGGCGCCATCTGAATAAACGGCTATCTGCCCATCGTTGGTGACCATTTTTATTTTTGCGCCTTCGTCGGTGGTAATCTCATCCTGATCTACATGGGATAAGCGCGACTTGCTGCCGTTAAAATACAACACTTCCTTGTTCACTGCCGTTTCCGGCACCATATCCTTGTACTGTTGCTGGTCAGGCTTCAACGCAGCGCGAAGGTTTATGGTTATTTCATAGTCAATTTTACCCTGACTCTTATCCTGCGCCATGCAGGTACCTGTAGTGATGCCGGCAACTGCCAGCAGTAGCATCATCTTTTTCATATGTATTATTTATTTTTTGATTTAGGAAAATGTCTGAATTTGTATATCCCGGTGAGCAGGAAATATCTTCCAAGCGCATTATTCTTCCGGTCTTCAATATAGCCGTCACCGTTAAGGCGATTGATACTTGCATTCCGGTTCAGCAGATCACGTGCTTCTGCGCGGAGAGAAAAAGATTTACCGATCTCCTTTGTTACCGCAGTATTCACCAACAGGATGGTATTGTTATACCCGGAGGCAATACCCAATGAACTGAAACCATCTGTTCCTGCTTCCAGTGAAGTATTCCAGGGCAGTGTGATGACCGTCTCCACCCCATACATCAACAACCAGTTTTTTTCGGGCAATAGCGGTGTGCCTGAGAACCTCCGCATATTCCAGGCGGCGTTGCCATGTGCTGATATATTCACATTGTTTCCCAGGTAATAGTTAAAATCCATGTCTGGCGTAACGGATAAGGTCCGGTTGATGTTGGGCAAGCCATTCGTAAACGTAATGCGGCGCATATAGCCGGTACTGATACCTGCTGTAAAGGAAGAGCCATTGTGGCCGATACCGATGCTTTTCCCGACGGATAGCGATCCGTTAAAATTCCCGGCTACATTCACCGGTATGATCCAGGTTTTACCACTGGACTTATCTATGTTGCTGCTGTCTGTGATGTCCCTGTTGTAGTAAGCAAAGTCGGCTTTGATATACGTGCTGCGATCACCTGTTTGTTTGAAAGTATTATAGGAAAAACTCAAATGCTGGGCCCTCCGTTGTTGCAACAATGGATTTCCCTGCCGTATATAAAGCGGGTCGCTGTTATCCGTCAGCGGCTGCAGGTTCTCTACAGATGGGGCAGTAGCTTCCGTATTGTAGCGGAGCATGAACTTCGATGTTTTATTTTGTTTCCATTCTGCATACAGCTCCGGCAACAGCGCATGATAGTTGCCATTTACCCGGTAGCCTTTTATAGCAGAGCTCCCCCCGATGTTGTTCTGTTGCCATCCCGCTCCCATCGTATATAACAGGCGCTTATGATTACCTGCCAGCAACAGTTTACCGGTATACTGCCAGGTATGGGCATCATACTTATCACTCAACAGTGCATCGGGTTCGGTATAGTGCCCGGTGGCATCACGATCGCGCACCAACCTGTTATACTTCCCCTGGCTATAGTAGAACATTTGCCCGGCCTGTAAGCTCAGCGAACGTGATAACGGTTCCGTATATACGACGTTTGAGTTCACGCTGTATACATCTGACTTATCTGTTCGCTGTTGATCCGTGATATCTGTTTTTTGCCCTTCGGGCAGATTATAAAAATGGCTGGTCGCCTTGTTGTATGTTTCTCCATTGTTGTGATAATATTCGGGTTTTACATTCAGCACCAGGGTACGCCCTGGTTTGGCCAGCCGGTGGCGCAGGAATATATCGGTTGAGAGCAGCTGTTGTTTATTGTTGCTCCGGGTTAGCTGGGTTCCTTCATTCAGCAGCTTTACTCCATCAGCGGTGAAGGAATGGTAGCTACGCTCTTCACTGCTGCGGTTACTGATCATATCCATATGAGGAGATATTTTCAGAGAGGTACGTGCGTTGAACTTAATATCCCCGCTCATATCAATACGCTGATTACTGTTATCACCGGCGGTATTACCCGCCTGTAGATAATTGTAGGAAGTATCCCGCAGGCGGTATTGCCTGGCATAATCATAGGTATTGCGTGTGTTATTATTATTGAAGAAGTAGCTGCTGCGTAGTTTGAAATGATCCCAGTCGTTATTAAAGTTCACCCCGCCAAACTTAGTGTCTGTAAGGCCAACCGGTCGGGCTAATTCAGCAATAGCACTTGAATTCCCTTCGATCTTTACGCCTTTCATGCGTGTCAGTTCTGATAAGGCTGCCGGAGGAAGGTTCTTCATCATGTTATTATCACTCATCACCAGCTTTAAAAGTTCTGATGCGCTAAAGCCGGATTTATTCACGTTGTTACCTTTCAGCAACCCGGAGAATTGCATTTCGCCGGTAAAGCTGTTGACGTTAATACCTCCTTCGTAGCGGCCGTCTGTTCCGGCGCCGGCACTGGCATTGCCAAAGAGGCCGCGCTTCCTGTTCTTTTTGGTCACCAGGTTGATTGTTTTCGCCTGCTGTCCATCTGCTACACCTGTGAATTCGGCCATTTCACTCTGCTTATCCAACACCTGCACTTTGTCGATCATATCAGCCGGAAGATTGCGGGTGGCTATTGTTGGGTCGCTGCCGAAAAACTCCTTACCATCTACCAGGATACGTTGCACTGTTTCTCCCTGAGCCTTGATAGAACCGTCGCGGTCTACTTTCACTCCGGGCAGCTTACGCAGCAGGTCTTCTACTACTGCATTCTCTTTGGTTTTAAATTTCGCGGCATTGTACTCCAGGGTGTCGCCCTTCATGCGCACCGCGGGTATATCTTCCGCAATCGTTACTTCTTTCAGTGTTATGCCGGGGGCAAGGGCAATATCGTGAGGCCATATGCCGGGTACCGTTACGGTATGCTTTTGATCCCGGTAGCCCAGGCTGTGAATGAGCAGGTTGTATTTGCCTTTGCGGATATTGGTAAAGGCAACTTTCCCCTGCTGATCAGTGATGCCGGATTGAACCGGGATAGTGTCTCCTGTGTTACGGATACTAAGCGTAGCCCCCTGTACCGGCCGGCCACTAACGGAATCGCGGACGATTGTTTGAAACGATTCCTGCGCCATTAGCATACCCGGCAGGAAAAAAAGTAAGTATAATATGATGGCCGGCACCCTTTTCATAGTCGTTTGCGTTATTCTGTTGCAAAGCTATGGAGGCCTGTTTCAGCAATAGGTTAATGGGTATGTATATAGTCTTAATGAGTGTTAAAATTTTTCGTTTATACTACGAGTTTATATCCGCGGGCGCGGACATTGATGATCTGGATATTATTATCGAAGCGCAGGTATTTGCGCAGCCGGGTAATATATACATCCATATTACGGGCATTAAAAAAACTGTCGTCGCCCCACAGGTCCAGGAGCATGTCTTTCCGGGGAGTGATGTTATTCAGGTTGTCCGCCAGCATTTTCAGAATATCTGCTTCCCGCTGGGATAAGCGCTGCACACCACTTCCATGATGCAGTTCGAGGCGGTTATGATCAAACACATATTCGCCGAGGCGAAGGTGACCGGCAACAGGCGACGGCTCCTGCATCACCATGGTTCTTTTCAGCAGGGCATGTATACGGAGTATCAGTTCCTCCATGCTGAATGGTTTTTTAATATAGTCATCAGCGCCCGCGCGGAAGCCTTTCAGCACATCCTGTATTTCCCCTTTGGCAGTAAGAAATATAAGCGGTGTTTGGGTGTCGGTTATCCTGATCTCCTGTACCAGTGTAATACCATCTTTCTTTGGCATCATTACATCTATCACGCATACATCCGGGCGGAAACGGCGGTATAACTCCAACCCCTGTACGCCGTTAAAGGCTTTAACCACCTCAAAACCTTTCATCTCCAGCGTTTCTGCTACAACGCCGGCGAGTATTTCCTCATCTTCCACCAATAACAATCGTATCGGCTGACTCATAATTTCCTTAATTGTATGGTAAAAACGGTTCCTTTTCCCGGCGCACTCTCTACGCTGATAGTGCCATTCAAACGCTCTACCAGGTTCTTTACATGACTAAGGCCCAGCCCATGCCCTTTCACTTCATGGATATCCCCGTGAGGTACGCGATAGAATTTATCAAAGATAAAGGGCAGATGTTGTTTATCAATTCCTACTCCCTGATCTTTTATGAAGAAGAGGTAATGCTGGTCGCTTTCCCTCACCTGGAAAGTGATTCGTTTTTCTGCCGTAACAGTATATTTGATGGCATTATCCAGCAGATTGGAAAAAATTGTTTTTAAAGCAGCCGGATAGGTATGCAGCTGGTCGTTAGTAACCCGGATATCCAGCGCAACAGCTACGCCAGGCAGACCTAAAAACCGCTGCGTAACAGATTTCAGCAAGGCTGCCAGGGATACCATTTCTCCCGCACCGGCCAACTCATCATCTCCATGTTCCAGTCTTGTGAGCGCCATGATATTGTCTACCAGTTCCTGAAGTTTACGGATTTCATCCTGGTCGAGGCGAAGATAACGTTCGGTTTTTTCCGGATCATTCATACCGCCGAAAGACAGTAGCGCCTCGTTGGTGGCGCTCAAAATGGCTACGGGTGTTTTCAGCTCGTGGGTAATATTGCTGATAAAATCGTTCTTCATCACTTCCAGCCGCTTCTGTCTTACAATTATCCGCCATAGTACCCAGATACATCCGATGATAAGCAATACCAGGAAAAAGGAAAGAATAATAGGCCAGAGGATTTTGAGCAGCAACAGGTTATTGATGCCATCGAACCGCACCATCAGTATTGCGGGCTTATTGTGTTTTATTACAGGCAAGGTGACTATTCCGGGAATATTTTCCCGCCGGCTGCCGGGTGATGACAGAGATATCTTAAACGGCAATGTGATTTGCCTGTTCTTCAATTCCTTCTCATAATTAACTGCCAGCTGTGCGGTATCTATTTCTACCAGGTTAGACAATGAAAAGATATTGGCCACCAGCTTGGTCAGGTCCAGGCCACTCTCCTCCGGTTTAATTTCCCTTTCTATCAGTGTATCTCTTCTTTTAAAGGCGCTTTCACCAACAACCTTTGAAGTGATCTTAAAACCAGATGGAATTTTGCCCTCCTTCATTATTGAGTCTAACAATGATCTATCCGCTTCGACGATGCTTACGCTGCTGTTTACCTGGACTTTTCCTGCGTTGTCATGCTTACCTGCAGCACTCATCCCTTTTATGGATTCCATCAATGTTACATCATGGGCTTTCTGCAGGGCATCTGTAGCTATTTGCCGGAAACTCACTTCCTGGCTGAGCCAGGAGGTGTGCAGCCAATATAGCTGAAATGCCAGTACTGCCAACGCCGTGGGTATTACAATCCACCAAATGCGCCTGATAATCGTATCCATATGGCAAATGTAAGTGAAGCCCGGTACCAGTCAAAAGATTATTAACACTCATTAACACTTTTGCAGGACCTGTTAACAGTTAAGATTGCTCTTCCTTTAGCGTGGTCGTTAAAGGGCTATCCCGATATTAGTTCCCTTACTGATGTTATCGGGCGCAAATGATTTCCGGTATTGCAATGGTGTGATGTTCTTTACTTTCAAAAATTGTTTGTGGAAATTGGCGTGCGTGTTATACCCGCTTTCGTAGCAAATATCCGAGATTGGTTTATTGGTATCTATTAAGAGGCTGCAGGCATATTCAATGCGCACTTCATTTAAAAAATCAATATAGGTTTTCTTCGTGCTGCGCTTAAAATTAGCGCAAAAGGCCGGCACACTCACACAGGCAATTTTGGCAACATCTGCCAGCGTAATCTGATCCCGGAATGAAGTAATCGTGAACTGGAAGATTTTGTCGATCAGCGCCATATCCTTCTGATTAAATGCGTTGGCCTGTTGCGTGGAAACCGTCTGGTATTCCTTTGCGGTGGCGATGGTAAACAGGATTTCCAATAACAGCAGGATACGCCGGATACCGCTGCTGTATTGCAATTCATTAATGAAACCAGCCAGCTGCTGCCTGCTGCCGCCTTGTATTTTTAAACCCAGCATGGACGTTTCCAGCAAGGTTTTAAGCGCCCGGTTTTCTGGTATATGAACAAATTCGGCGCCCCAAAAGTCTTCCCGGAATTGAATAACTACGGCACTCGTCACCTGGTCGCCTGTTTTTTGAAAGGTATGCGGCAGGTTGGATCCCAGGAAATAAATATCGCCCGTTTCAAATTCACCCACATGATTGCCGATAAAGCTGATGCCTGAACCTTCTGTAAATAAGATCAACTCGTATTCCACATGCTGATGCCAGCCTACTTCAAAATTAGGCGTGCGAAATGTTCTTGCCACAAAAGAACTGGCTTCATCAGGTGGCAGGCGTTGAATAAATGGCTTCATAATTCCGGTTGATGCTGCTAAAAGTAAACATTTTTATCTATAAAATCGTTTTTACACCTATTCAACATTAATATAGTTTATTTTTTAAATAAAAAAGTAGAGCGTCATATGTATGAACATACTTAATTTAGGAGATTAAATCCACCACTCATGCGCGCTGATCATCCCGGGCTACCGGTTACCGTGGCATATGCCAATACACCGGCTGCAGATAAAACTTTTATCTCCCTGGTAAGCTTTGTTGCTGCGTTGGGAGGATTGCTGTTTGGCTTCGACACGGCCATTATTTCGGGAACGATTCCTTATATCAGCAGTTATTTCCAACTCAATGAATACATGCTGGGCTGGTCGGTTAGTTCTATTCTTATCGGGTGTGCATTGGGCGCTATGCTTGCAGGTATCATGGCCGACAGGTATGGCCGGCGTATCAGTCTGATGATTTGCGCTGTACTATTTGCCGTTTCCGGTATCGGCGCCGGCTTGTCGGACCAGCTGTACCTGTTCATCATTTTCCGCCTGACAGGCGGACTTGGCGTAGGTGCGGCGGCCATGGTATCGCCCATGTATATCGCAGAAATAGCGCCACCCAAATGGCGGGGCCGCCTGGTGGCATTTTACCAGATGGCTATTGTAATAGGTATCCTGCTGGCTTATTTTTCCAATTACCTGTTTGATGGATTGGGGGTTAACAACTGGCGATGGATGTTTGCCTCCCAGGCGGCACCGTCCCTCCTATTTTTACTGTTACTGCTGGCCGTACCCGAAACTCCCCGCTGGTTAATCATGAAAGGAAGAAAAGGAGAAGCAGAAAAAATATTAAAAAAAATTTCAGGTAATATACCGGTAGAAAAAGCCGTCGGCGAAATTGAAGAAAGCTTTCAACATGCGGATAAGGTATCGATAAAGCAACTGTTTAGTAAAACATATCTGCCGGTACTGGTGATAGGGATCATGGTGGCCATATTTCAGCAGGTAACCGGCATCAACTCCATTATCTACTATGCACCGGTTATTTTTAAAGAAACGGGGCTTGACAGCTCCTCTTCACTGATGCAAACCATTATTATCGGTGCAGTGAATGTAGTGGCCACCTTCGGCGCCATTTTGCTGGTAGATATTATCGGCCGGAAGAAATTATTGCTGACCGGCTGCGTGCTGATGGGTGTTTCACTGGTAGCCGTGGGTTTTTGTTTTCATTATAAATATTTCGATAACTATATCGTGCTCATTTTTATGTTGCTCTATGTTGCGGCCTTTGGTTGTACCCTGGGAGCAGTAGTGTGGGTATATCTCTCTGAAATATTTCCCAACCGGGTCCGGAGTCTTGCCCTATCCATAGCTACACTGGCTTTATGGCTGGCAGATTTTGCGGTAACGCTTACCTTCCCGGTGATGACCAAACAAATGGGAACTGCCAGCACCATGTTTGTGTATGCAATATTTTGTGCGGCAGCCTTTTTGTATATGCTGCTGAAAGTAAAAGAGACCAAGGGAAAATCCCTGGAAGAAATTGAATCTTTATTCATTGCCGAAATAAAATAAAATCAGGCCACGTTATGAAAATACTCAAACTGATCCCGCTGTTAGCTTTCCCTGTTGTATTAAAAGCGCAGATCGCTGCCGTTGATGCAGGAAAGGGCACAGCAAATAATACTGTTACAGATATTGTGGTAGCCTTTAAAATGCATGTTGACATAGGGTATACAGACTGGGCAGAAGCAGTGCTGCAGAAATACGCAGGTCCCATGCTGGAAAAAACTTTAAACTCAATTGACCAAACCGCTTCATTGCCTAAGAGCGAACAATTTGTATGGACGATTCCCGCATGGCCTTTACAATACATGCTGGATAATTGTACTCCCCAGAATAAAGTACGGCTGGAAAAAGCCATTAAAGAAAAACGCATCATCCCGCACGCGTTGCCTTTTACGGTGGAAACCGAGTCAAGCGACATGGAAAATCTCACGCGGGGGCTGTCATTTGCAGATAATATCAACCGCAGGTTCGGCTTAGCGCCCGCCCGTGATGCCAAGTTCACCGATGTGCCAGAGCATTCGTGGGTGATTCCCACTTTGTTAAAAAACGCGGGGGTGGACATGCTGCATATTGGTTGTAATCCCGGTTCATCCTCGCCCGATGTACCCACCTTATTCTGGTGGCAAGGGCCAGATGGATCAAAGCTGCTAACCTTCTATTGGGCGCAGTATTATGGGTCCGGAATTTTACCTCCAAAAAACTGGCCGCACAAAACATGGCTGGCAATGATTCATACGCACGAAAACACCGGTGCGCCCGATCCAAAAGATGTAGCAGCCTTAATAAAAGAAGCAAAAGAGAAAATGCCCAATGTGCGTATACACATCGGGAGAATCTCGGACTTCTATGATTTGCTGATGAAGGAACATCCAACATTACCGGTTATAAAAGGTGATATGCCCGATACATGGATCCATGGCTTTATGTCGATGCCGGAAGAAGTGAAAACAAATAAAGTTTTCCAACGTGAAGCCTATGTGGCAGAACAACTGAATACCCATATGAATTTATGGAAAGGTAAAGATGTTTCTATTGACCGGTATATAGATAAAGCGGCAGAAAATATGCTGCTGTTTGATGAGCATACCTTTGGCGGAGCCATTTCACACGGGCATCAGCTGTTCTGGAAATATGATGATGAATTTAAAATTAATAAGGCCGCCGGCAATTATTATTTCCTGGAAAAATCCTGGGAAGAAAAATCGGCCTATACAAAAGTGGCAGAAAAAACTGTGTGGCCATTAAAACGGAACCTTCTTTTTGAATTAGTAAAATCCGTACAGGATAAATCACCACACGTTACCGTTTACAACTCTCTGCCATGGGCAAGAAGCGGGCGCGTAACACTGTTTCAGAGCTATTATGAAAATCCGTCACATCCGGTACCTCCTATTACTGCGCTGAAGGATATTGAAACAGGAAAGATCATACCGGTACACCAGGATCATAACCTGCTTACTTTTGATGCCAACGACATTCCTGCCGGCGGATATAAGACCTTTGTTGTTTCAGCCGGGACCAGCGACAACTCTTCCACGCTTTCCGCCAACGAAGAGAACAGGATCATTGAGAATAAGTATTTTAAACTAGTCCTGAATGCTGCTACCGGAACATTGCAATCCGTCTTTGATAAGCAAAACAACCGTGAACTGGTAAATGCTCACAGCCAATACGCTTTCGGCGAATATGTTTATGAGCAACTCGGACAGGAAAACATAACTTCTTACAACAAAAATTATATAAAGCCTGGAAACGAAGACTGGGCGGGTCAGGAGTTTATCAGGTTAAAAGACCAGGTAACGAATCAACAGCGTGTAAGGTTTACCGGGAAATGCGATAAAATAGACTGGCTCAAAAATAAAAGTATGATACGTGCCACGGCCATGTGCCAGCTAAACGACAGCAGCGCACAACGATACCTGGTTAGTTATACGCTTTACGAGAACCAACCTTATATAGAAATAACAGTTGGGTTGGATGGAAAGAAACCTGTAGCCAACCCGGAGGTGGGTTGGATAGCTTTTCCTTTTGCCTTAAACCAACCGGAGTACCGGTTATTGCGCACCGGTGGCATTGTAGACCCTCAGAAAGACCTGGTGAACAACACCAATCACGACTTTTATTTCCTCAACACGGCCATGGCCATGTACGATAAAGATGGTGGCATTGGGTTGAATTGTCCGCATACACCAGGCGTAAGTATTGACCAACCGGGGATAGGTGTTTATTCCAGAACAAAAACACTTTCAACGGGCACCGTTTTTTCCAACCTGTACAACAATGTTTGGGGTACAAATTTTACAGAATGGGTGGAGGGATCGCATGCCGCTAAATTCTACATCTGGAGTTATAAAAACTACGATGCGGAGTCTTCCTTCATTACCCCTGCCGAAGAAACCCGTACGCCGTTGAGTGCGGCCTTTTATGCACCCACTGGCCTTTCGTTTGCCAATAACTATGAAACCCGCGGCGAGCTGCCTAACACGCAGGGCGGGCTTACACTTGACCGCAAGGGTATTTTAGTTACTTCATTCAACAAAAGAGGAGCTGAGGCAACGATTCGTTTTTGGGAAGAAGCAGGTCGTTCAGGAAAATGCAGGGTAACACTTCCAAAGCATGCTTCATTCAAAAAAGCCTACCTGTGCAACCTACGGGGAGAACAGCTGGATAAAAACGGGATCGTCATTTCAAACAATTCCTTTGCATTTGACATCGGTGCTAACCAACCCAGGACCTTTATCCTGAGATAGCGGGTTTAGTATACCTGGCGTAAAAAAGATCTGAAAGAAAGGCTATGGAAGATTTCATACTCATTGCTCAAACAACCGCTCATGACTAAAGAACAAGCTTACGTGAAGCCGGAAGGCATTACCCCGGAAAATATTGCTTTCTATAAAGTATATGGTTACCTGGTGGCGCCGCAGTTATTAAATACGCATGAAATTGATGAACTGAAAAAAGAAACTGCCGCCATTTTCCGTGGTCAGAGAGGGCATGTGGATGGTTTGCTGCCGGTAGCTGCTGCCGAAAGCGATGCGGATGTACTGAAGAAATACGTGGCTATTCATTTCCCTCATAAAATTTCCCCACTGGTTCATCAGTATTTGTTTCATCCCAAAATTGTGGAGGTGCTGACCAATGCGGTTAGCCCGAATGTAAAGTGCATGCAGTCGATGCTGTTTGTAAAAGGTCCTGGCAAAGCGGGTCAGGCCTGGCACCAGGATGAGTTTTATATTCCCACAAGAGATCAATCGCTGATTGGCGTGTGGATTGCAATCGACGATGCCACCATTGAGAATGGCTGTCTGTGGATCATTCCCGGCCGCCCCGGTTACATGATGCCCAGGGTAAAAAATGACAATACCGAATATGCGGATGTGGATACCATTGATGTATCCGGATGTAAAGAAGAGATGATACCGGTGGAAGTAGCCAAAGGTTCGGTAGTATTTTTCAACGGTTATACCTTACACAGCTCCCGCCGGAATAAAACAACCGACTGTTTCCGAACAGCGTTGGTGAATCATTATATGAGTGCGGAGTCGATGCTTCCCTGGGATCAGGATGGAAAGTTACCTGCCACTGAAGACCTCAGGGATATTGTTATGATAGCAGGTGAAGATCCCTATGGGTGGAAAGGAACGATAACAGCCAACCAGCCGTATCTTCGCCCGGAGGTATTACAAATCAAAACCAATTTATAATCTATGGCAGTTAGTTTTTATTGTCCACGTTGGGGAAGCGAACAGTTAAGCTGGGAAACCTTTTGTGAGCGGGTAAGTGGCGAAGGGTATAACGGCTTTGAAGCAGGTATCGCCAATAGCGCTACAGAACAGGAACTGCATGAAATATGGAATACCGCGGAGCGGTACAGGTTACAGGTGATAGCCCAGTTCTACGATAGCGCTACACCTGATTTCCCGAAGCATTTTGATGTGTACAGCGCCTGGCTGGAAAAAATAAAAGCCTATCCCTGTGTAAAAATTGATTCTCAAACGGGCCGGGATATTTTCAGTTTCGAACAAAACCATTCGCTGGTGAAAGCAGCGCTGGCATTTACTGCCGCTTCGGGCGTGCCCGTTATGCACGAAACCCACCGGCATAAGTGCTTATTTGCGGCGCATGTAGCAAAAGAATATCTTCAGAAAATTCCGGAATTACAAATCACGCTCGATGCTTCGCATTGGGTTTGCGTAGGCGAATCCTTCCTGGACGACCAACCTGAGGCGATGCAGCTGGCTATTGAACGTGCAGCACATATTCATGCCAGGGTGGGTTATACGGAAGGGCCGCAAATACCTGATCCCCGTATACCTGAATGGCAGCAGGCCGTGGAAGCACATATTGCCTGGTGGGATAAAATAGTGGCGCGCAATGAAAGCATGACGATTACCTCGGAATTCGGGCCTTATCCTTATATGGTACATTTACCTGGCAATGGCGGCCCGATCAGCAACCAATGGGATATAAATGTGTACATGATGCAGCTGCTGAAAAAGCGGTACCAGTAATGCCTGTATACCTTTGATGGTGCTGGCAACTAAATTGTGTTAATCAGATTTTATTTAATAACGTATGAAGTGTGTCTTTCTTTTTATTATTACTCTCTTCAGCAGCGGCATTTTTGCCCAAAGCAAGCAGACCAGTGCAGCTGCCTTAAAAGGGAAAGAATACCATGTATCTGTTAGCGGAGATGATGCCAACGACGGCACTGCATCCAGACCGTTCAAAACCATCATGGCTGCCGCTAACAAGGCCTTGCCGGGCGATGTGATTACGGTGCATGCCGGTATTTATCGCGAATCGATTGTTCCGCCCCGAGGTGGCAATTCTGATAAAGAACGTATTACTTACCAGGCAGCCAGGGGAGAAAAAGTGTCGATAAAAGGATCTGAAATACTGCGTGGCTGGCAAAAACTGGATAATGATACCTGGGTGGCAAAAGTTCCCAACAGTTTTTTCGGCAGCTTCAACCCCTATCATGAACAGATAAAGGGGGACTGGTTTTATCCTGCAACGAAAGACCGCAAATACCTCCGCGGTGCGGTATACCTCAATGGTGATTGGTTGATGGAAGCCGCGAAGAAAGAAGAGGTGATGAAAGCTGCAGATGAAAAAAATCAAGTCTGGTGGGCCGAGGTGGATTCAACTACTACTACCATTTGGGCGCAATTTAAAAATACCGATCCCAATAAGGAAACGGTGGAGATCAATGTAAGACCCACCGTATTTTACCCTGACAAATTATTTACGAATTTCATTACGGTTCGAGGGTTTACACTGGAACAGGCCGCCACCAACTGGGCGCCTCCTACCGCCGAGCAACCGGGGTTGATAGGCACTAACTGGAGCAGGGGATGGATTATTGAAAACAACACCGTGCAGTATTCCAAATGCGTAGGTATTGCCCTGGGAAAATATGGCGATGCATTTGATAACAAAAACACGGAATCGGCAGAGGGTTACGTGGGCACTATTAACCGTGCATTGGCTTTTGGCTGGAACAAGGCAACCATCGGCGGACACCTGGTGCGTAACAATACCATTGCGTACTGCGAGCAAACCGGTATTGTGGGCAGCATGGGTTGCGCTTTCAGCGTAATAGAAAACAATACCATTCATGATATTCATATCCGTCGACTCTTTAGCGGTGCAGAAATGGCCGGGATAAAATTCCACGGCGCCGTAGATGTGCAAATCAAAAACAATCACATTTACCGCACCAACATGGGCATTTGGCTCGACTGGATGGCGCAGGGCATACAGGTAAAAAACAACCTGATGCATGATAATTCCCTGGATATATTTTTAGAAGTGGATCATGGTCCTATGCTGGTAAGTAACAACGTGTTGCTGTCCGAAACGAGTTTACTGATGAACTCCAGCGGCGCTGCGTTTGTGCATAATATTTTTGGTGGCAAGATGGATGTAGTCAATTATGATGGCCGCTTAACGCCTTATCATCTCCCCCACTCTACTTCTGTTGCCGCTTTGCACGATAACCCGGGAGGCGATATACAATTCATCAACAACCTTTTTGTACGGAAAGCGAATGCCAGCCAGTACAGCAAGGCTTTGTTACCTGTACGCTTTGATGGGAATGTATACACCAAAGGAACTGTAAGGGCAATTTCGGCTGATCAAAAACAGCGGTTTGGTGAAATGGGCACCAATGCCCAGGCACAAATGAAAAAATATAAGGAGCAGCAGGCGACAGAAAAAAATGCGGTAGTACAAAATGAATTTGATGCAGTGGCTGAATTGAAAACGGAAAAAGACGGTATGTACCTGGATATTGTATTCGATAAAAACTGGCTGAGTACCCAACAGCGCAAACTGGTTACCAGCGCTACGTTGGGCCGGGTGATTGTTCCGGATCTGCCATTTGAGAACACCGATGGTACCCCTGTTCAGATCGATACGGATTATTCCGGTAAAAAGAGAAACCCGGCCAATCCGTCACCGGGACCTTTTGAAATTACAACTGGTGGGAAACAGAAAATTAAAGTGTGGTAGCTGCGAGAGAATAAATTCAATATGGGATAGCTGCAGCCATTGCAGCTATTCTTTTTTATTACTTTCTCAATATCTTCTCCATTTTTTTTCCTTTTGCTAATTCATCAATCAACTTATCTAAATACCTGATTTTTTGCATTAGCTTATCTTCGATTTCTTCTACCCTATAGCCGCAGATCAGGCCGGTAATTTTTGATACATTGGGGTTCATCTGCGGTGCATCCGCAAAAAAAGTTTCAAAATCTGTTTTGTTGTCGAGGTGTTGTTGAAATTGCTGTTGATCATATCCCGTCAGCCAAAAAATGATTTCATCTACTTCGGCTGCTGTACGTCCTTTCCTCTCCACTTTCTTAATATAGAGCGGATAAACGCTGGCAAAAGACATTTTGAATATTTTTGTATTATTCATACCGGGTTGTTGTTACAGGATTTTATTATACCAATAGCCACAGTGACAGTGCAACGAATTTACTAAAATAATGGAATCACAGGTATAAGTACGTGCTTTTAAAGTCCCGGTTGTAAATAGCTAAAAATGTCTACCTTTCCCGAAACTACTTATATGTTAGACCCACAGATCAGCGAAAGAATCAATGCCAGTTTTGGCCGGCAAAAGCTCATGCAATTTTATGGCGCCACCATTGAAGGTATCGACAATGGATTTATGGCGATTGCCGTGCCTCCCACCGACTTCCTGTTGCGTACCTCCGGTATTTTTCATGGGGGAGTAATTGCCGCGCTGGCCGATACCGCGGGTGGCTACGCCGCCACCACGCTTTACCCGCAAGATGTTTCCTTCCTGACCATAGAATTTAAAATCAATTTTCTCCGGCAGGCCAAAGGAGAAAAGCTCATCGCGAAAGCCACCGTGATCAAGGGAGGCGCCACTATTACCGTGGTGCAAACTGATCTTTTCATTCTTAACAACGATAAAGAAGCACAAGTGGCCACCTCTTTAATCACCCTTATAAAAGCCAGCAAATAAGTTATGGAAATTCTTAGCATCCCCCCTTTCCTCGAATACTACGATAAAGTAAGGGAACGTACCCTAAGGTTGATTAAAGTAGTTCCCCCGGATCAGCTGGACTGGTCGTACCGGCCCGGAAAATTCAGCATCGGCGACCAGATCAGGCATATTGCCACCATTGAAAGATATATGTTTGCCGAAACCATTGCCGGCCGGAAAAGCGCCTACCAGGGCTGCGGTAAAGACCTGGCTGACGGCTACGATAACGTTGTGACCTTCTTCAACGAACTGCACCAGCAGTCACTCGACATCTTCCGGCAGCTGAGCGATGCGGACCTGCAACGTAAATGCACTACGCCCGGCGGTGTAGAAATGCGCATATGGAAGTGGATGCGTGCCATGGTGGAACATGAAATTCATCATCGTGGCGAACTGTATATTTACCTCAACCTGCTGGATGTAAAAACGCCGCCCATGTATGGGCTTACAGCGGAACAGGTAGCACAAAACAGCACGCCCATAGCAGGAAGCGAAAAAAATCCGGGGAAATAATTGGGAGAATTAAAAAAGGTCATTAAATTAGATTGATAACGGGATGTAGCGCAGCCCGGTAGCGCGCTTCGTTCGGGACGAAGAGGCCGCTGGTTCGAATCCAGTCATCCCGACTTGACAGGGCAAATGAGACCTATGCTCGTTTGTCCTGTTTTTATTTTGGGTAAAATCTTTGTCCAACGCGTATATGAGGCGCGCCGCTTCATTGTGTTGGCGGTAGCTTAGCTATTCAATTTTCACAGCTTGTATTTTATACCCGTTATCATTAATTTCAAAGCCAATTATTTTATTGCTTTTGTCTTTTGTAAATCTTTGTTCCGATCCAGCTATTTCCAACATAAAAAAATCAGTATCAGAAGTAAAATAAATTTTGTATTTCGTTTTACTATCCAACCTTATCATCAAACCTTCTTTCTCCAGGGTAACATTAAGTGTATTTCTATGTAGTTTGTAGTTTCCTGTGTATGATTTCAATATTTCGTTATTTACGGTAACAACTTTTTTAATTTTCGGAGTATAAAAGTCTTTCCAGTTATAAACAGCAGCCAGGGAATTTATTACTTCATATAACAGGCTTCCATTATCGGTATTTGCCATTACTACGGCTCCATTCCCATTTTCCATGCTGCCGTAATATGCGGCAACAAAGCCTTCATCGGAACCATCATGGTTAAAATATTTTTCATTTCCCTTTTTAATAATAAATACTCCTAACGCTGCAGAGCTATCAATATAAGGGGTCAATCTAAGCCTCGTTGTTTCCGGAGAAAGTATTTTATTGCTTTTTCCTTGTAAGGATAGTTGTGTTTCTATAATATATTTAGCTAAATCTGTAGGGTTTGTCCATAGGCCCGCAGCAGCTTGTTCAGGATAAATATGATACTTCCCCTTCACTTCTTTCCCATCATTATAATAACCTGTTGCTAATAAATTTTCTTTATCTGCAGGCGGCGGTTGGGTGTAAAAACTATTGCTCATTCCCATTGGATTTAATACATTGTTCCGCATGTATGTGTCGTACCGTTGCCCTGTTACATCTTGCAATATTAGTTGCGATATGGTTGTTCCCCCACCTGAATATTGAGATTTAAGAGAAGGCTCATACATTGACCGAATCGCTTTACTGTTAGCCGGCTTTTCGCCATTTAAAATTTGTATCAGGGCAGGTATGGTATCTCCTTTTTCATAGCCGTCAAATCCGTGTACTGTTAATCCTGCTGTATGACTTAACAGGTTTGCTATCGTTATTTTTTTTCCTTTTGATAGAGAGTCATAAGGAAATTTCCATGATTTCAAGTAAATATTAATATCTGAATCAAGATTCAGTGTGCCTTCCTGTACTAATTTTAAAATACCAACTCCATTTAATGATTTGCTGATGGAACCTGCCTGGAATAATGTATTTATTGTAACTGGCCGTTGTTCCGCGCTATCTGCCCAACCATATCCTTTTGCCCACTCGATTTTATAATCTTTTATCAATGCGATGCTTACTCCGTTTACATGATTACTTTTCATTCTGTCGGCAAGTGTAAATTGCTGGTTCCCTATTTGCACCCATAAGCCTAAATTGTTTTCGAACTGTTTGATCTTTTTTTCTACTTCTTTAGAATAGGTTGTATTGTTTTGTGCAGATAGATTACTTGTTTGGATACAAATGAATAGAGATAAAAAAAACGATGTAAAAACTTTTGTATGTTTAGTCATAATGATATATTAAGAACTCCTTCGTACATAAGATTATTTAAACGTATAAATGAGTGTATTGCTGATTTTGAATCTTCAAAATCAGCAATACATATTATTTTTGACCCGCTGCACTTTTAAAGTCCGTAAACATCTTTCCATCATAACAATGCACCCCAGCTCCAGATCCAAACCAAATACTTCCATCGTTAGCTTCCAAAAGTCCCAAAAAAGCTGGCGGTCCTGACATAATTTCGGTTACAGTAGGCTTTTTGTTGTACAAGGGCTTGTAATCATAACGAGAAAGTGCCCAGACTGATCCACCACGAGGATCTATGCTACCTGTAGTCCAGATGTTTCCCTTTTTATGCATAAGCCCCCCTCTGCGACACCTTAGTAAAGGTTCTGCTATCATAATGTTTCCGTTTCTATCTTGCGTTACATTCCGAACCTGACTCATAGGCACCTTGGAGCTAGTCAACTCTTTAAGTTGAGATTCGGAGTAGCCATTGTGCTCTTTACTGAAATTATCTTGTAATACGTTTGTTTGGTTTTGTCTACCAGAGGCGGTGTGAAAAACAACCATCAGGAACAAAGCATATACTTGCATGTATTTCATAATTTATCTACTCAGCAACCGCCTTTGTTAGGGGCACGTTTATAAATTATTTTACTATCTCGTTCTATATAGTCGCCCGCTACTATTGGATATGAATACTTGGGCGCGTACGATACACCACGACTTCTTATAATTATCTTGTCGTTAACTTTCAGGCTACGCAATTGCTGAAATTCATTAGACTTTTCCAGCCCAAAACTGAGAATATAATCGTCACCATCCATCCTGACCATCACTCCGAAACCTAATCGTGAGCCTGGCGGAAGAGACAAAGAGGTTACAACAGCTTCCATATTGGTAGAATCATTTATGTGCTTGTTTATTTTAGCAGCACCGTCAAGCACTTTTTTACCTTCTGGAGACGCTTTCCATTCTTTGAACTTTATACCCTCCGGGGTAGCCTCCCATCGTTTCAATTCGGCTGCCCTTTCAGCAGCAGAGAGTGGCTTGGAGGTCGGTTTTTTAGAAGCTTCATTTTTGATTTCGTGATTAGCAAATACTAGTCCGCTTACCACAACCAGCAGTAAGATCAGCGCATAAATAACTTTTTTCATATTTTTTGTGGGTTTAATTAACATAGATCTATCGCCAGATAAATCAGATTTGATTAAGGCCTTTCTTTTATTTTCCATATCCTTTTAAAATTGATGCAACAAAAATACTTTGACATCTTTCGGCGCGGAAATTTGGATTGTAAATAAAAATGTAACCTTTGTAAATAAACCGTAAATAGTATGTATCTTCTTAATCCGTGGGGCTTTCAGTTTGGAGGACAGTGGCGATTGGGGACTGGTGGTGCGATAGATTCCCGGTTCGATGATAATACCAGACGGTTAACGGGCTGTTTATTTTGAAGGTAGTGTCTTTTCATCATGCAATAGGGATAGGTACCCATTGTCTTGATTTCCTACTTTTTGGGGCAGGTGACCCAATGAGGCTAAATAGTCAACAAGATCAATTTGTTTAGCCGCTGCACATATTATATTTTTCGCACACACGTTTTCAGGTTCACATTAGTTATCCGATTTCTCATCTGTCCCTCAAGAACTCCAGGACGTAATTGTTGATCTCAGCGTGCTGCTCCTCATTGCCAAAATCATTCATATCATTGTGTTTTGTGCTTGAAAGCTTTATTATTGTCATTCCGAGTCGCTTTTGCTTTTCATCTGTAGGTAATACATCAACATCGGCAGGTTGATCGCTTGAACGTAATGAATAAACCTTTGGGTCAGAAGTTCCGGGAAGTGCCATTCTTCTGTTATCCAGCGTAATAATCTTTCGGGCTACGTTTGGATATTTCTGTGGGAACAAAGCAACCATATCCCCGCCATTGGAATGTCCGATAAGCGCAACATTTGCGAAGTCCAATTCCGGGTTCGATTTTTTCAGTTCATTAATGACAAATAATATGTTGTCAGCTCCTCTGTCCCAAAAAGGGCGCCTGACAATTTGAGGGATTCCACTTGAAGGAATTAAGCTATCGGTCGGGAGTTCGTGCTGGATGCTTGCTACAAAGAAACCCTTAGACGCCAAAAATCTTGTCAGATAAGAGTATGCCAAATAGCTTCCAGGTCTGTTTTCCCCATAACCATGACTAAAAATTACGACATGCTGTACATTAGCAGTGTAACGCTTTGGTTTGAATATGGCAATAGGAACTTCACGGCTCCTTAATTGATCAAATAGCCTTATTGTATCTAACAAAACTTCATAGGTTGGATCTGATGATCTATTATGGACCCTGCTTTTGGTTGCCAAACAACTGGTCGATCCCAGGGATACTATTGCTAGAATTAGAAAAAGAATTATCCTGCTCACTTTAGTCATTGAGAATTTCGTTTTACAATTTAACCGGCACAACATATTACAAAAAAAATAAAATTGACATATCTGCCTGTTAACAATGCCTCCTGATCAAAAGTATTCATTTTCAAAACGACAAACCAGCTATACGCCTTAAATCATGAATAAATAAATTCGAAATTTGTATAGGCAGGGTGACAGAGCAGACAAAACAGTATCACTGCTGTTTTGTCCTTTTTTTATTCAGCGGAAATCTTTTGTCCAATGTGTATATTGGTAACGAATAAGGTTATGTTGTATTGGAATACAGCAGATCTTACCTGACGCTGTATTCCGGTTTGGGGAAGGCGCCGGGTGTAGAATACCGTATCGAGTTACCTCCATAATACCAGGCGCCCAGCCCGGTGATCATCAACGCCATATGGTATACAAAATTCTCCACGTCTTTTTGTATAGCGCCGAAATTGGGCAGATTGGCCTGAATCTCAGCAAACTCTCTTACGTATTCGTCATGCATTCGCAAAGATTCGGTACAGGCTTCTTCTACCGATACTTTAAATTGATGCATGATCACCACTACTATATTTAAAATTTCCGTATCTATCGCCAGTTCTTTTTTCAAAGATGCGAGATCATTTTGTATAGCCATGATCCGGCACATTAATGCTTTCAGCCGCTGTATAACCGGATGCTCAGATACATACCTGGGCGCGATAAAGTTAATAGAAGGCTCCACAGGATCGCCATAGGGATACATGGAAATAGAATATTCACGGATAAACATCAGGTTGTCGAGCGTAGGACATCGTTTGGCAAGCTTATACGGGGTTTCTTCCATGATGCCATAGGTAGTATAGCGGTAGAATGATTGTGCCCACCGTTCGAACCAATAATCATTCACATATGGAAGAAATTCCTCCCGGCTACGGGCTACCTGGCGTATCAATCCGATATCGTCAGGTCGGGGAGCTTCACCCAGCATCACATCCATGATGTGATCCCGGATACCTGCCAGTTCATGAACGGGGCAAACCTCGTGATAATCGTCATACAAAGTCAGCCAGACCATAAACCGGGCAATAGGACGGATCTGTTCCATAGTGGTGCAAGCGGGAAACATATAAGAGGTAGCCTGTGCAAGGCCATGCCGCTTATATTTTTCGCGGGTCCCTTCAGACATAAAGGTGTAATCCGTATCTATCCAGTTGTTCTCTTCTTCATAAAATTCCTCGGAAAAGCGCCCGATGAAATAGGGCCAGGGATACTTGGGAATGGGTGATTCAAATGACATAGTGAAGTGTTTTTCGGGTTATGATTTACAGGTAACCGTTTATGGCAGATGAAATCAACCGCTACAGCAGCCAATTACCGATATAAAATTAAATCGGCCCGGTGCGGTTAAACTGCAGTCCAGCGCAATTTAGTACAGACCATAAGGTTGTAAGGCTTTTTACCTGATAGGAATTCCTTACAGAAACTATAGCCCTAAGATTGTGATTGGGCTGCCTGGGAGTACTTCTTCCTGTAATCAACCAACGACATACCCGTATACTTCCTGAACACCCTCCTAAAAGCATTAATATCATTATACCCTATCTCAAAAATAATTTCATTGACTGTTTTGGTACCCAATTCCAACTGCTTTTTAATCGCCTCCACTTTTACTCTCTGCATATATTCTATCAAAGAATTACCGGTCGACTTCTTAAACCTTCTTTCAAATGTTCTGCGACCTACACCAAATTTCGAGCTGATCTCATCAATCGTGAATCGCTTATCCGGATTCTCTTCGAGAAACTGCTGTGCTTTTAATACTGCTGTATCGTCGTGTTTTTTCTGACCCATAAAAATGAGAAACTGATGCTGGCTTTTTCTCCCTATGTCAATTTCAAACATTTTGGAGGCTAATACGGACATTTCCCTGCCTACATGCTTTTCAATGATATACAAAAGCAGGTTTAAATAAGAGTAGGTTCCCCCGCTTGTATAAATACCATTTTCGTCGGTTATAATAGCGTCTTCCATTAGGTTCACTGCGGGGAACATCATTTCAAACTCGTTTTTAGCGGCCCAATGTGTTGCACATTTCCTGCCATTAAGCAACCCTGTTGAAGCTAGAAAGAAAGAGCCCACACAGAGGCTGGCCAGTTCCGCACCTTCTTGATATTGCGCCCTGACCCAATCGCAAAATCCCTCATTGGATTTCAAGGTTTTTGGGAAATCACCGCATATGATCGGTATAACGATCAGGTCCGTTTTTTTGACTTCACTTATCTTCTTGTCAACGTTTATCGTGTACAATGCTCCATTCAACGAGGTATGTGCCGTCAGCCCCACAATTTCAATGGTATAAAAGGCCGCTTTCCCACTATATTTAAGGAAATCATTAATTCTTGAAAACAACTGAAGACTTCCATCAATGCTGGTCATGGTGGCATCGTTCAACGCCAGGATTGAAATATGTTTCATAGCACGAATTTAATGAAAACGCTGTCGCGATCGGCATGTAAGATTGTCGTTTTTGCCATGCTTACTATTTTGAAGATGAAGGTAATATTGCAATAAATCAGCTAAAAATGAAACGAATATTAATCGCCGCGATCTCCGGATGCGTCATCCTGTTCATATGGGGAGCCTTCTCTCACCTGGTCCTGTTTATAGGTGCAGGGTTTACGCCACTGCCCAATGAAGATACGGTTATCAGGACGCTGCAAAACACGTTGCCAAAGCAAGGGCTTTACTTCTTTCCGGGGAAAGATTTCAGACGAACTACTGCCGGGCAGGAATCAACATTTGAGAAGAAATTTAAAACGGGTCCGGTTGGGATGGTCATCTACCGGCCGGTTGGAGGTAACCCTCTCTCGTTAGGTAAGCTGGGAACGCAGTTTACCAGTAATTTTATCACGAGTCTGATCATTTCATTTATAGTGTCACTCCTGGCTGCGTCCTATTGGAAGCGTGTATTCGCGGTCAGTCTCCTCGCTGCATTAGCTTGTGCTTCGGTAAGCACGATTTATTGGAACTGGTATGAATTTCCGACCAGCTTTTTCCTGGCGCAATGCATTGACCAGGTAGTTGGCTGCATGCTGGCGGGTTTGGCTATTGCTAAAATAGTTCCGTCAGCTATAAATCGCTCAAATAAAAACGGACGATAAGTAATATGCCGCAGGAATAAACCATAAAAAGGCGCTGATGTTTTTATTCCTAAAAACTTCAACGCCTTTTCGCCGGGTTTATTCCGCCATAAAAGCGGCAAAAGAGATCCCGCCTGGCAGGCTTATTTCGCCTTACTTTCAAAATAATGAACGATCTCTCCTACCGTTCCCATGTGAGGCATCTCGGCCGGCGCATTCTCCATCCCAAACTGCGTTTGTAACTTGGAGAAAAGCTGCACAGCCAGGATAGAATTCATCCCCAGGTCATTTAAAGAGTGTTCGGCAGTGATGGCACTTTCAGGAATACCAATAGAATTACTAATTTCATTAATTACTGTTGACTCAATAGCGGTTTTCATATACTGTTATTTTGAAGGTGAAAACTTTCGGTCCTGGCTTAATTTCCAAAAGAACCGATTTATAAATAACCTTTTTTATTGTAAATGGTTCGATCCTTTACAGATTTATACCTCTATGCGTGTAAAAGGTGCTGGGCCCGAATCTTGTCATCCGGAACATGCATAAGTCGAAAATCAGCAAGTTATGCATAGTTATTTGTGCAACTTAGCTCTACCTTTGACCAATGAAACCGAAAGGATCCACTAGAGAGGATTATCTGAAAAGAATCAACCTGGTTATTGCTTACATCGATGATAATATGGGTGAAGAAATTTCCTTAAAGAAGCTGGCAGAGATTTCTAATTTCTCTCCTTTTCATTTCCATAGAATATTCAAAGCATTCCAAAACGAAACCTTCTCAGCGTATATTTCGAGGATCAGGATACAACGGGCTGCGCTGTTACTCCGTTACTCTGAATTATCGATCGAAGCTATTGCTTACCTGATCGGGTACCAAACAGCCTCTTCTCTGTCAAGGGCCTTCAAACTCAGCTATGGAGCCACTCCCATCGAATACAAACATCAGTCGAACGTTTATCTCTTCATAAAAAACGATATGAAACAGGACAACCAACTCAAATTAACATTACCGCATCCGGACATGGTTCACCAGCAAGACTTACAAGTAATCTATATTCGGTTAACAGGAAGTCCTGCCACGGTTGATTATCCCGGCGCATTCGCCCGGCTCTGGAACCACCTTGCAGAAGAAAAGTATATACCGGACCAGGTTTCACATATCGGTATTTATCATGATGATCCGAAAGTAACCTCCCATGAAAAACTGCGTTCAGATATCTGTCTCACTATTAACCGCGAGATCCAACCCAGGGGAGATATCGGGGTAAAAACGATAACAGGAGGAAAATATGCAGTATTCAGGTATAAAGGGCCATATCATCATCTTGGCAATATTCATGACATGATTTTCAGGGAGTGGCTGCCGGAAAGCGGCTATGAACTACGGGATGAACCATTTTTTGAGAAGTTTGTAAGCGACCCTGATAAAACAGCTCCCGACAAGCAAGAGGTGGACATCTATATTCCTGTTATCCAGCCGTTCTAAATCCAGTTTCCAACAAGTAAGGGAGCTGTGTTTGCGTATCATTGCTATGAAGTGATACGCAACCGATATCTCCATCCTGGAATTTACGTACTACATTTGTGTATACTTTATCCATCGGCATCTGGTCATGTAATGCTAAAATAGCAGAAAGACCGGTGGCCAGGATTAATTTTTACGCCATGTACATCATCATTTAATAAGGCTATTTCTGTACCTATAATATAAAAATACGTACGAGAAGAAGATACCTATTGACTTCAACTGCGGAATAAGTGTAACGTTGGAAATTATCGGGAAGAAATGGAAGCCTTGCCTGATTGATGCTATCAACAAAGGTGTGCGCAGGTCGGCGGTGAATCTTTAATCCAAACTCCCGGAACCCTTCGTCCCGGGAGCCCTACAGCCATCAAACCAAACTATACCCCTTCGCCTTAATCACCCCCAGCATTTCCCGTATATGCGACACCGTAGTCACCGGGTTCAGTATTGTAAACTTCAAATAAAAGTTATCATCCACTTTGGTGCTGGCTACAATACAGGTACCCTCAAAGAACAACGCCTGCTTAATCCGAAGATTCAGGGCCGACAAATCAGTAACAATACCAGTGGGCCTGAAACGGAATACCAGCACACCCAGATCCGAACTGCTGAGCAGGTCAAACTCAGGGTCCTGGTGCAGCAAAGCGGCGGTAGCAGCTGCGGTGTCTATCATCATATCGGTGTATACACCAAGTTTATGTTTCCCCATCAGCCGCAGCGTGCACCAGAGTTTTAATGCGTCGAAACGCCGGGTGCTCTGGGTGATGGATTTATTGATCTGCGCGGGTAATTCATCGTAGTCCTGGTCTTCCGGGTTCAGGTAGTCTGCATGGTGTTTCACCAATTGCAGACTGGATTTATCTTTCACGAGAAAAGCGCTGCTGCTGATAGGCTGGAAGAAAGACTTATGGTAGTCGATGGTAACAGAATCAGCCTGCTCTATTCCTTTCAGCAGGTGGCGGTATTTATTGGACAGCAACAAACCGCATCCATAAGCCGCGTCTACATGCATCCAGAGCTGGTACGCAGCGGCGATGTCTGCGATGGGCTGCAACGGGTCAATGTTCCCGAAATCCGTGGTGCCGGCGGTGGCCACTATGGCAATGGGAATATTTCCCTGTCCCAGCTCTTTATCCACGGCGGTCCTGAGTGCCGCGGCATCCATACGGAAACGGCCGTCTGTCTTTACTTTTACAATAGCCTGCTCTCCGAGACCTAACAACCAGGCATTTTTCTGGTTGCTGAAATGAGCCTTATCGGATACAAATATCCTGAAACGTGGCGCCTGTACGGGTAGTCCATCCTCTTTGATATGATGTCCGAGGGTCTTCACCGCAAAATGATCTCTTGCCAGTAAGAGGCCCATCAGGTTGGACTGTGAACCGCCCCCGGTAAACACACCATCAGCATTCGTATAGCCGATTTCGTTAGCCGTCCAGTCTATCAGCCGCCTTTCAATAAAAGTGCCTCCTGCGCTCTGATCATAGGTATCCTGCGAGGAATTGATAGCGCTGATGATCACCTCTGCGGCTAATGCAGGTATTACCACGGGGCAATTGAGATGAGCGATGTACGCCGGCAAATGAAATGCGGTAGCATGGCGGATATACAATTCATTCACTTCTTCCAGCAACGCATCGTAACCGGTCAGCGGACGGTCCAGGTCCACGCCGTAAACAGCCTCCTGTATGTCAGCAGGTTTTATGCCTGAAAAAGGCTGCCTGGTATTATGCAGGAAGTCTGTCACTGCTGTCCGTGCTTTTTCTACGGCCTGGTGGTATTCTGCATTGGTTTCTTCATAAAATATGTCTTTCAGTAATAGCTTGCTCTTGTTGTATTGTTGAAGGGGGGCTTCTGCGGTAGCCTGATCTGTATGCATAAGTAAGTATTTTTAAGAAGAGGATGATTAACGGAAGATGCTGCCATAATGCTCTTCCATGATAAAATAAGGATCTTCTGTTTTCGTGACCGATCGGATATCGATAAGACTGGTTTTGCTCATCATGCGCAGCATCATTCTCCGTTCGCAGGGTACGAGTACCCCTTTTTCTTCCCGGTAGCCTGCTACAAAAGCATTTCTTCCGTGTGCACAGAGATGATTATTGACGAAGATGAGATCACCCGCGGCAGGCACAAAATCATTGTAGATGTGTGTTTTGGCCACTTTCCAGAACTCCTCCAGGTGGTGCATGGCTTCTGCGCTCTGGCGGGCCGCTGGATTATAAAGCTGCTCGGCCGCATCAAAGCGGATGAACGGATAGGTTTCATTGCCATATAACACGCCCGTGGTCACCTCCTCTCCTATAGCGGCATCTTGTGCATAATTAGCGTCTTTGGGGCATTTGTACAATGGCCGGAACAACGGCTGCATCACCTCGTCTGTGGCCCCGTGCGAACGGATGGAATACAGCGTGGAAGGAACCTGCTCTTCATTCCTGATAAACAGGAAGCTCAGAAAATCGGCCTGATGAAAGAGAAAAGCATCTTCTGTATGCACAAACAGATCTGTACGGGAGCCGCTTCCTGTTTGGGTATGACTCATGCGCTCGTCGGGTATGATGGCATGCATCAGCCCACCGCCTTTGCGCTGGGCATAATATTGTACCAGTTTGCTGGGCACTGCGCCATGCATAAGACTACTGATAAAACCATATGTCTTCAGCTTCTCGTAATCGGCCTCCTTCCAGCTGGAAGGGGTTTTCCCCAGTTCATCCTGGTCTACCTGTATCAAACCTCTGAAAACAATGGCGCCGTATTGAGCGGCGGAATAATCTGTACCGAAGTTGCTGAGTATGCGTGCAATGCGCTCTGGTAGCAACTGGTAGGCATTCAGGTGCAGTGAAGCAATAAAGGCCGGGTTTTCGTAACTGCCATATTCCCTGATCAGTTTTTGACCTATATAGAACATGGCAGTAGATTCCCTGGCGGTAATGTCCACGATAAGCGGGGCCGACGGCGGCACAACGGAAGTCTCCTTCCATGCTTCCGTAGTGATGCCGGGTGTTGTTATGATGGCGTTTTTCATGTTGAAGGGTTTAAATGGATCATTGACTTTTTTCTCTTTTCATGCTGCAGGGCGCTCCATCCCTCTGCACGGTATTCGGCGGCCATTTTGCCGCCATCGATATGGTTCCAGCCGGGAGGCATAATAATATATTTCAGTTTGTTTTTCAGACCCCGAGCGTTCTTTACGTCGGCCCAAAGGTCCCGCCAAAGCTGCAGTTGTACCTGTAACAGGTTTTTACCGCTGATCTTATCGTTGAGTATGCCGTAAACAGGTTTCACCTGGTCCATCTCAGTTTGGAAAGTGCCGAAAATCCGGTCCCATATAGAAAACGTTTCTCCGTAATTCCTGTCGAGATAGATATGATTCTTTGCATGATGCACCCGGTGAACAGAAGGGGTAATGAACAAACATTCCAACCAGCGTTGTTTTCCCACCATCTCATCAAAGTGATCGTTCACATGTTCATAAAGACCGTACAGTCTTGCAATGGCTTCGCAGATGAAGATCATAAAAGGATCAAATCCCAATATGGGCAGGGCTATAACGGTAAGGGGTATATGCAGGAATCCGAGGAAGGAACCACGAACGGCTACCGTCAGCTTCATTTCTTCTGCGGTATGGTGTACCCCGTGGATACACCAGAAAAAACGTACCCTATGCCCCAGGTAATGTACCAGCCAAAACATCAGGTCATAAACGAGATAGGCCAGTATCCATACATACCAGGCATATCCAAGCGTAAAGAAGCGGTACTCGTACATCCACATCATGGTGCCGAAAATGAAGATCTTACCCAGGAAGAAATAAGGGAAGCTGTCCAGTACATAGGACATCACATTTACCCAGCCCTCCCTGTTGCTTTCCATTTTTTTTGAGATGACCAATATTACCCATTCCAGTACTACCAGCCCAAGCACGATATATCCGAATACGCTCTGCATTTTACCCAGCAGCAGCGGAAGATAAGTTCCCATAAAATAGAATAGTTATGCGGGTTAAAAGATCAATAGAGCCACGTTGTTTTCTTATCAATGGCAGTGCGTTTTTTTGTGCTGCAGTAATTTCGCCGGTCATAGTACCCCATGTAAAAAAAGCCCAGGCACTGTTCATTTTCCACCAGCCAGTTTTCCCTGGCGTAGGCAACACAGGCATCGCAACTGTCCCAATAGGCGCCGATATCATAGGCTTCACAGGTCAGCGCCATATTTTGCACAGCGCAACATACCGCTGCCATCTCTTCCCATTCCTTTATATCGATCTTCCTGTTGCGCTGCATGATGATGACAATAATACAAGGAGCCTTTAAAGGATACCGCCTCGCCCGCTCATGCCTGCTGTGCGTCCACTCCGCTGCGGATAGCCGTTCCCGGTAGTATGATGCCAGGTACTCACCGAAAGGCGCACGCTGGCTTTCCTGCAATACAATGAAACGCCAGGGTTGCGTCATCTTGTAGGTAGGCGCCCAAGTGGCATTGGTCAGTATCTCCCGGATCACAGCTTCGGGTACCGGCACATCCAGGTAGTCGTCGGCAAATACACTCCGTCTCCGGCGGATGATGTCCGTCAGCAGTTGCTGACGGACATGCCGTTCTTCTTCACACATGATCATTGGCTCAGGGCATTTTCCAGCCCGGCAACAGCTGTGGTGGCACGTTTGAAAGGGGCGATCGGATTCTGCAACATGCCAGCCAGCTGCAAACTCCCGGCCGGATCGGCCAGATCCACCATCTGCTTGTTATTACGCAGCTGCAGTCGATTCAGGCAGGATAAAATGAACTCCGGCGCAAACATATCGTACTGCTCAAATTTAGCGGCAAGATGTGGCTGATCTTCCTGGTAAGCATATACACATGCTGCTACCTGCTGCCAGAAATCCTCCTCCCGGTATGCACATTTGATCACCAGGATATTTGACAGGAAACGGAAGAAACAATCAAAAACATCGGTGAGTATGCTCAGTATCCGTAATTCCTCCGGAACGGTCACGCATATACGTCTTCCTTTTTCTGCTATGTCAGTATTCATACGGAACACGCCGATTTCTTCCGTAATATCTTTCATAATGGCCTTCACCGGCACATGATTTTCCAACACGAGGATCAGGTTCTCGCCATGTGGCATAAATACAAGGTCGTGTTCGTAGAAACAGTGCAGCAATGGTGTAAGATAAGCCTGCAGATAACGCTCCAGCCAGTCGTGTATAGAGATACCCGAAGCGGCTATCAGCGCGGGCAACAAAGCATTACCCTGGTAGTCAGTATGCAACAGGGCCGCCATGGTCATCAACTGCTGACCGGGTTGCAGTACCCTCGCAGGGCTTTCTCTCCAAAGCCCTGCCAGCATCTTATTATAAGCTACCTGTTTACCAAACGGCTCATAATAGAAATTGCGGTAACCAACAGTAGCCACTTCGCACAACAGGGTAAATCCGTTCTGCCTCAGATAAGGATCTTCGCCAACATACTTGCGTATCCACTCCGTAATAGGCGGCGTACTGTCCATGTAATACGGCGTAAGCCCGCGTACAAAGCCCATGTTCAGAATAGACAACGCTGTTTTGGTATAATGTTTTTCCGGATGACTGAGGTTATAAAATGTACGGATAGACTGCTGCGCATTGAACATATCAGGACTGTATCCCAGGCACACCAGGTGCTGATTGGCCAGGTCGGGCGCACAGATGATAGCCAGTTTATTATACCACTGCCACGGATGTACGGGAATAAAGAAATAATCATCCGGAGAAAGCCCCTTGTCCGTTAGTTTTTTATTGAAAGATGTCAACACCTCTTCCCCCAATTCATCAGCGATGAGTTTACTGTAAGGAAGCTCCTCTACCGCGCTGTATGCTGTGCGGCTTTTATGACCGGCCAGCCATACCAGCTGCATAGGCTGATCCGCTTCCGGCGCATACCTGGTGTAGTCGTTTACATCAAAACCAATACGCCCGTTGTTCGCTACAAAGCAAGGGTGACCGGAAGTCATCGCATGCTCAAAGGTCTGGTAGTCGGATTGTGCCAGTTCTTTCATAGACAACTGCGGCCTGTTCATCGTATAGGCGATGCCGTTAAGGGTGCTGGTGATCTCTTCCAGGTATGCAGGAAGGTTCTCCGTACTGATGTTCAACTGCTGCTGAAACTCCTGTATCAGCAGGATACTGTCTGGCGCCAGGTCCTGGCCCTGGCTCACTTTCCGGATACTATCCGCATCAATAGACCAATGGTTAAGACGGAGGATCCGGGCGCGGAAAAAGTAAATAGTGTGAGCCGCATCCGGGGCCGTCAACCGGTATTGCGACCATTCCCCGTCATCGCTGATCCACGCTGGCTGCAGCAGCAGCTCATGGGTAAACTCACTGATAATTTTGGCCACATGCAGGCGGTTGGCCCTTGCCCAGGTATCAGGTTGCAAATGGCTGATCACCTGTTCCGGGGTATTCATAATCGTTTCGCTGGTATACATAATCAATTATTTTTTTTGCTTTTAAGATATTGTTCACGGGTACAAAAGGCCAGTGCGGCGGTTTTATGCGGTAGCTGCACTTCTTTCTCATAGATGAAGCCTGCCCGTTTATTGATACGATGAATTTTTTCGTTGCGGATATCAGGCTCCACTACCACCCTGTTGTGCCGGGGATTATCAAACAGGAAATCCATGACGACAGTAAATACCTGCCAGGTAAAGCCGTGTACAGGTATTTCCGGCGGACCAATCAGTATATGCATCCCTACATCTCCGGGTTCGGGTTTGTAGAAATTGCCAATGATATCATTTTCCGGCTCATAACACTCACAGAGAAATGCGGTTTTCCCGTTTATCTTGCCAATCAATGCAGTCGCATACTCGCTATGATGCATGGCAGTATATAATGCCAGCACGGCTTCATATGGTTGGTCAGTCATGCCCCAATAGTGTGCATATGGTTGCGTAACCCAGCGATAAATTTCCGGGGTATCGTGTTGCAGGTCCATTGGCCATAGTTCCACTACTCCCAGGATATGGGCAGGGACCTTATATACGGGTCGTTGTTGTAAGGATATTGTTTTCATTGTCGGGATGAATTAACCGGTTGAAAAAACGGACGTGCCAGCTGGTAATACATGGCCGTTACCAGCAAATAGCCGGCAAGGGCCACTATGAACGGGATATGCAGCGGATAATGCTCCACCAGTATACCGGCAGAAAATGATGCAGTGAGCACGCCCAGGTTTTGAAAGAAATGTATCTTGCTATACTCCACCGCATACGAAACAGGATCGCAGACATGGAACAACAAGGCATCGAAGCGGACGGCCGACTGGAAAAACGCCCAGCCATAGAGGCATCGGCCAGCGATGATGGTAACAGTGGATGGATAAGACTGTAACAGCAATCCTACCAATGCCAGCAGCAACGCCGGCACAATAGCATGCCATGGCGTACCCGGTGCTTTGCGCCGGCGGTTCATCCAGAGCGCAAAGGTGGCTACTGCTGCCGGAATGGCGTATACAGCCCCTGATAATATGCTGCTGTGCAGCATAGACACGGTTTCCCAGTATTTAACAAAAAACGGGCGGATGATGAAATCACTATAGTAAAAAAACAGGGTGATCACACTCAGTCGCAGCACCGTGCCGGAAGGTATCAGCGCGGCCCAGCTTTGTGAGTGCGCTGCTGTTACCGCCGGCCCCGGAATAGTTTTCCCCCGGCTCCACAACAGGTATCCGCTTAGCCCCGCCTGGAAGAAATCTCCCGCAGCCATTCCCAGGTAGATGTACTGCGGCTGCATCCAATCTATGACCATACCACCGAAAACCGCTCCCAATACACTTCCCAGGTGGATAATCACTGACAGTACACTGATAATACCCACATGTTTATCTGTATCGGTGATACGCAATATGAAAGGATATACCAGCAGGTAACTGCCTTTAAAGATGATGATCGCCAGCGACGCTATCCAGAACAGCGTATAATTGGTGATATAGGCGCAGGAGGCGGCCAGTACACCCGCAATGATCTGCGTATATACCAGTATACGAAGCTCCGGTATACGCCTGGATACCATGGCCCATATAGGGAATGCCACCATTACTGTAGCACATACGGCGCTAAAGTAGGTGCCGGTAACCCGTGGATCCTGTATGCCAAAGCGCGAAGCAAAGAACAGCGGATAAAACGGATGCATCATATAGTCGCTAACTACCGCCACCAGCGTCATTAATATCAGGTAAAACCGTAGTGGCATATCAGATCAGGTGAGGTTGTGATGGCACTATTTCTTCACCGGCAGTTACCGAAAACTGCTGGAAGGCGATGCGTTGCTCAATCGGATATACCTCACGGCCCAGCATCTCCCGGATGATCCAGGCATTGCGGTAACAGCCCATACCCAGGTCCGGCGTTACAAAACCATGGGTATGTAGTTCTGCATTCTGCACAAAAATGCTGCCCGCCTGATCAATGGTGTAGTTGCGATTCACCGCATAACGGCCTTTTTCATCCAGCTGTATTTTGTGGAGAATGGGCTCCATAAAATCAGGAATGCGCGCGGTGTAACCGGTGGCCAGCACCAGGCCTGCGGTTTGATGAGCATAATATTTTTCCTGTTCTTCCTGGAAAAAGGTGAGCCGGAAATCTTCCGCATTCGGATCATATACCGCCTCACACAAATCCGCATTGGTACGGAGGGAGATATCAATATCCGCCACCAGCTTCTTGGCATAGATCGTATCAAAAATTGCAGCGATCAGATCATTGTTAATCCCTTTGTACAGGTGCTTCTGGCGATGCAGCAACTCATCCCGCTTATACTGCGGTAAGTGGTAGAAGTAATCAACATATTCGGGAGAGGTCATCTCCAATGTGAGCTTGCTATACTCCAGCGGATAAAATCTTGGCGAACGGGTGATCCAATGCAGGGAATAACCATAGGTGTCGATATCCTGTAACAGGTCGTAGTAGATCTCCGCAGCACTTTGTCCGCTGCCCACAATAGTGATAGAGCGTTTAGACTGCAGCTGATGTTTATGTTTCAGGTAGTTGGCGGAATGCACAGCCGCGGTCATCAACTCCCGGCAGATGGCAGGCACATAGGGCACAGTTCCGGTTCCCAGCACCAGTTTCCGCGCCCTTACCAGCAATTCACCTTGTGTGGCATCCGTGCATTGCAGCAGGTAAAGGCCCGCTGTTTCATCATAATCTATCCTTTTAACGGCAGTATTGAAGTGAATCTCCGGCAGCTTCCGGATGGCCCACTGGCAATACTGGTTATATTCATTGCGCAACATTTTGAAATTTTCGCGGATGTAAAAAGCGTATATGCGTCCCTGTTCTTTGAGATAATTCAGGAAGCTGAAAGGATTGGTGGGATCAGCCAGGGTTACATGGTCTGCCATAAAAGGTACCTGCAGTGTAGTGTCCTGCAACAACATCCCCGGATGCCAATTGAAATCCGGTCTTTTGTCCAGAAATATACCGTTAAGGTCAGGAATGGCATGAGTAAGACAAGCCAGTCCGAGGTTAAAAGGGCCAACACCAACAGCCGCAAAATCATAAATCATTTTGTCCATAGCATTTTCATTTTGATAATAACAGGGTATTAAAAGTACGTGCATCAGAGAGGCCGCCCAATCGCCTGGTAATGGTAAAATGCTGGTAGCAGCGTGGTACGCAAACTACCATGATCATGGTATAAATGCGGAACAGCCGCAGTGAAGTAAAATACAGAGGGGCAACCGTGCAGCACGGTTGCCCCTCTATATGACAAGCCATTTACCTGGCTCAGGATTCCAGTTTAACAATACCGGTTTCCAGTGCGTAGTTACACAGCTCAATGGCAGAATGCAACTGCAGTTTCCGCATGATATTCCTGCGGTGCGTGTGAATGGTATGTTGACTTAAGTGCATAGATCCGGCTATCTCCTTGTTGGATTTTCCACTGGCTATCTGGCGAACAATATCTGTTTCCCTGACCGACAACCCTTCCGGGGGAAGACTGCGAACGGAAGGGGTTTTTCTCCTGTCGGCCAGTAATAAATCAAGGGCAAATGTGCAGAAGAATTTTTCACCACGCAGTGTGCAGCTGATCGCCTGGTGGATATCACGCTTTTTACATTCCTTGGTAAGCACACAGTAGATGTTGCTGTCAAGCAACCGGAACATATCTACTTTTTTCTGTTGGCTGGAAAGGAGTATCACCTTGCATTCCGGAATAACAGACAAGGTCCCGACCAGTTCATCAGCATCAAAGTAAACCGGATCATAGTCCAGTATGAGTATGTCCGGCTGAAAGGAGAGTAAAGCAGGCCGCAGTTCTTCGCTGTTGCCCGCTTCTTCGATCCGGTAATTACTTTGATGATCCGCTAACAAACTTTTGATTCCTTCTCTGTAAACAGGTTGCGCATCCGCCAGTATAATTCGGGTTTTGACTGTACTGTTCATTATGCTGATAACACTTTACAATGGCCTGTTTAACCAGGAAGATATATGGTTAATGTTACTTCAGGGGCACCGGTTTTTCTTGCCTGGTTCTTTTAAGCTGGTTGCTTTTATCCGCTTGTGGCTTTGCCTGTTTTTTGTTTCTTCTTCCCCACCAGATGTAAAATCCGGTAACCGGCAGCGAAGCAGCTATCAGCGAGGCCAGGAAGGCCAGTATCTTTCCCGGTATACCGAGTACTGCCCCTACGTGAATATCATAGTTCATGGCATTGATACGCTCCCCATTGCTCATATCGGCAAAAGACCGGCGGGTAAGCATCGCAGCGGAATGTTGGTCGTACTGCATACGAACCGCCTTATAAAGCGGTTTACCGTCCCTGCGGGCAAATACAGATACAGCAGTTTTACTATCTTTAGGAATACCCACAAAAAAGGTAGTCCCTTCCGGGGCTTTCACTACCGCATCTGCCAGTATCTTTTCCAGGGAGTATGTACCCGGATGGGTAGTATCGGACAACACCGGAGCGGGCAATACCACCGGCTTTCCGCCGTTAGCGATCCATTGGATACCGTTGCTCACCCACTGATATGAAAAAACCAACCCGCTAATGGCAATAACCAGCAGTATGATCATCGAATAAAATCCAAGGATATTGTGCAGGTCATAGTTCTTACGTTTCCATTTGGTAGTGGTTTTCCATTTGAAACTAAAACGCTGTTTGGCAGCGGCTTTATTACCCGGCCACCAGAGCACAATCCCGGATATGAGCATCACTACAAAAATAAGAACAGACCAATTCACAATAGTCGCCCCTATCTTTGGCCCGAGCAGCAGGTTAATATGCAGGTTCACCACAGTACTAAAAAATTCCCACTTGGTATTTTCTATTTTCAGCACTACTCCCGTATACGGATCTACGTAAATACGATAGAAGTACTCCATGTAGGTTGCGTACAACAGTCCATCAGGGTTTACTTTCAGCGTACGAAATGATACGCTCCTGTTAGCGGCCACCGGCACTTCCGCCAGCTGAAGCTTATACGCTTTCCCTATTGCCGCCTGTGCTTTTTCCCTGATAACGTTCATGGGTAAACGCCTGCCACCTTCGGGCACTTCTACGAACATACGCTGCCGGTACACCACGGGCTTTAGTTCATCAATAAATGCATACAGGCATCCGGTGATGCCCAGTATAAAAACAACCAGCCCGGACGTTAGTCCGAGCCAGCGATGTAACTTGAGGATAGTCTTTTTCAAGGGCATGTGAATGATTTAGTCAGGATTAAAAACGATATCCAACGCTTATTCTCACATTACGTCCGGGTTCTGTTTGCCAATAGTAGATCTTGTTTCCATAGTTATCTGCAGAAGGCGCGCCAGTGTACAGGTATTTATCAAGTACGTTATTTACCAGTACGTTTACACTGAATTTATTGACGATATATCCAAGACCTGCATCCATCCTGAAATAGTCGGGCAGGAAATTTTCCGTTTTGTCGTATACCTGCCCTGCTATACGGCCGGCCTGGTACTGGTAGCCGATGTTGGCACGCAGTCCTTTCAACACACCGGTACCCAACGTATAAGTGAGCCAGGTATTCTGGATATGTTTGGCAATACCCGGTACATAGTTGCCTTCCAGTTTAGGATCAGCATCTTTGGAAACAACTCCATCGGTATATGCATAGTTCACCACCAGGTTCAACCCTTTCACTACTTCACCCTGGAAATCCGCTTCCAGTCCTTTAATGCGTTGCTGGCCATTTTGGCGGCTGTAGATGAATTGATTGGAAACCGGATCCCTGTGTTCCAGGTCAGTAGTCAGTACATTATTCTTAGTGATCTGGTATACGGCCAGCGTGGAGGTAAAGCGGCCTTTAAACCAGTCGCGTTTGATACCGAACTCGATATTGTCGCCAGTCATAGGATCGAATGGCTTCTTCTGCCAGTCGAGGCCCGGGTTCTGGATAAAGCTCACATCATACACGCCATACACGGAGCTGTTCTTATCGAGCGAGTAACTGATACCGAAACGTGGCGTGAATTTGCTGTCTTTGTTGGTTCCATCGTACGGACTTACCACCTTGTTGGTAGTATAGCGACCGGCCAGTGTTACCCGCAAACGGTCGTTGAAGAAACCAAGCTGGTCCTGGAGATAAACAGCACTGTAGCCATAGTTGTATTGTACGCCACGGGTACGGATATCCGAAGAACGGTCCCATTTGGGTTGTTTCACGGAGCCATGTTTAGGATCGTAGATATTAAAAGTGGAGTCACCGAATGATCCACCCTGTCCCCAGTCAGCGTAATAGTTGCTATACTTCATATCCACACCGCCCAGGATATTGTGGGTAACGGCGCCGGTACGGAAGGCGCCATTCAAAAATACCTGTGCAGTTTTATTCAGCCCCAGGGCATCCCAGATGTTCATACTCCGTTGGATAAGACTGTCGTTCCCTTTTGTAGAGAACCCGGCAGGCCACATGCTTTGACCGATCTGTTTATAGTGGAAGAACCCAAACTGAGCATTCAGTTTCCAGTCGGGGCTGAACTTATGCTCATAATAAGCCATTACGCTGTTATCATTAATCTTTGTTGGATCCATATTACCTTCAATGGTAGTGAAGTTCCGGGGCAGGTCACCGTAACCGCGTTTGGAGAAGGAATAGTTACCACCAATCACCGGCAGTTGCATGTACTGCAGGTTGTATTCCAGTGTAACTGTATTTTTCTCGTCTACCAGGTATTTTAATACGGGAGAAATACTATAACGGTTGGTGTAGTCGAAATCACGCCAGCCATTCTTCAGCTCCCCTGCCAGGTTGAGTCGATACAGCAGTTTGCCGTTTTTGGACAGTTTGCCGTCCAGGTCCAGGGTGGTACGGTAGTTATCATAACTGCCGAGAGAAAGCGTCACTTCGCCCTGGTCTACCCCGGAAGGCTTTTTGGTGACTACGTTATACATACCGCCGGGCTCTCCGTTCGACATCATAAAGCCAGCCGGGCCTTTAACGAACTCAATACGGTCTACCATGCTCATATCTTCTGTGAGCGGGCTCCACGGGCTGATATATACATTCATGCCATTGCGGAGGGAACTGGCGCGGGAACCACGGATCTGGATATTGGAATACATGTCCCAGTGACCCAGCCTGGAAGCACCGCTTACGTTGCGGGTAACGCCTTCCTGCATATTATAGATCTGCTGGTCTGCCAATACTTCCCTGGATACTTCTGTGATGCTTTGAGGCACCTCTACCAGGGGCGCGTTCAAACGCAGCGAATTAGACGGAGTAAGCACGGTGTACTTATTATACTCCCCTGTTACGGTGACTTCCTTCATCTGCTGACCGGAAGCACCGAGTGTAATAGTGGTATGGCTGATCCCATCTGCTTCCACCACCACTTCCCGGAGCACGTTCTCATATCCTACCAGGGATACTACAAGGACATATTTTCCAGGTTTAACCCTTTTGATCACAAATTCACCATTGGCATCCGTGAGGGCGCCATGGTTAGAGTTTTGTATCCTAACGGTAACGTAGGGTGCAGGCAGGCCATCCGATGTAAGGACTTTACCTTTTATGGCTGATAAAATATCTTCTGCTATGGTTTGGCTGCAAACCGCAAACAAGAGTATAAACAAGGTAAATACGCTTTTTATTAGAATGCGCATATAGGAATGCTTCATTGTCTTTTAGCTTTTTGCGTGCAAATCTAGCTGCTGCCAAAACGACAAGGGACGCCTATCGGGAATTTGATTTTCGCAATCAGGAAAAATTAGGAAATGATTGAAGTTTTTTTTTAGTAATATCGTAAACGGTAACATTAATAACCATGTCGTTCCTGGCAAGAAGAAAGAAAATTTATGATGAAACAGGTGAAAGTGATTTTTTCTGTCTTACTTATCCTCATTAGTTTTTCGGGATTTTCCCAACACCTGGCGGATACCGCTGGAAAAGAGCAAAAGACCGTTTACCTGTTTAGTGGTATCGGGGCTGATTCGAGCATATTTAAGAACCTGAAGCTTCCGGGTTACCATAAAGTTTACATTACCTGGATTCCTGCGCTGCCCGATGAAACACTAACCGACTATGCAGGCAGGATAAAGAGCCAGATCACTGTTGAAAATCCGTATTTAATTGGTCTTTCTTTTGGAGGTATAATGGCCGTGGAAGTATCCAAACAGATACACGTAAAAAAAATGGTCCTGATTTCCTCTGTCAGAACAAAGGACGAATTGAACAAAAGACAGTTTTTCTTCATCAAACTGGGCTTATACAGGATCATTCCCAGTGCATTAATAAAGCGGACCAATTTTCTTACCTACCGCTATTTTGGCGCCCATTCCAAAAGTGATAAGAAAGCGCTAACGAAATTATTAAAGGATACTGATGTTACTTTTTTCCGCTGGGCGTTGAAAAGTATTGGCTACTGGCATAACAAGGAAGTGCCTGAGAGAACCATTCAAATACATGGGACGGCCGACAGGGTTATCGCCAGCAGATTTGTGCATCCCGATTATCGTATTAAGGGCGGAGGACATCTCATGGTGTTTAACAGGGCAGATACCATCAGCAAAATCATCAGGAATTATTTCCGTGACTAATGCGCAAAATATAAAAGCCTGCGATGATACACCTGGTATCACCGCAGACTTCTTCTTTATACATCCATGCATCTATTCCATCGTATAATTTACTACCAACCAGGCGCCTGCAATCGTTCCTTTCACAGTGCCAAAATTCTGCACAGCAAAACTATAATCAATATGATCGCCGGGCTGCTTCAGGTTACCTGTAATCGTACTAATCGGATCAAGCAACTGGATCTGGGTACCAAACTTAGCAGCATTCTTCGTCATAGCCTGTGCCGGCGCGCCATTAACAGATACCATCAGGTTGCCGCTGTTGCTGGTAAGTACAAATAATGCCACATTTTGTACCGTCACCTTAATCGCGCTGTTCTGCGTGAAGTAAGGTAATCCTCCTTTTGTTAAGCTGCCACTGAAAGTGCCGGTACCATTCATAAAGGCATACCAGTTATCCGACATTTCGTGCCGCAGGTCAAACATACGGAAGAGACCCGCTACCGGTACACTGTCTACAATTTTCTTAAACAGCAGCTTCAGGTAATCAGTTGTTTGCTTTTTGAATAATCCACCACCCTGACGGGAAGTATAGCTCATTTGTATGATCACATCTGTGATAGTCTGGTAATCGAATTGTGCCAGCGAAGCCGGGTCATTCATTTCCAGGTGCCAGGAGCTGATCGCGCCGGTGCCTTCAAAAGGCAGGTACCTGTCGTCGCGGAAATTGAGTTCAAACAAACCACTGTCGTTTTGCGCATGACTGGTGGCAATAGATTGAATGGCGCCCAGGTTATAGGTAAACCGGTCGTCACCTCCTGCCTTTTCAACATATTTATCATACGCATCTGCTCCGGCAGGGTTAAGCTTTGTATTCCTGCGGTATTTATTGCTGACCTGCGATAATGTGCAGGATATTGACACCAGCGGTCCGCTGATACAAGGTATGCTCACCGCGATGGTCTTAATCCTGCGCAGATAATGACCCGGATAATCCATGTCGAACAACATTTCCGGGATATTGATATCGCAGTGTCCTGTATTGCGCAACTGCACCAGGGCTTCCGGCGATAGCGCTGCCACCGAAATATTTTTGTTCAGTTCAAATTCCCGCTGGTTATTATGAAGATAGTTGGATTCCAGCCGTTTCACATCCAGCAGGAGCCGCTCACCGGACAGGAGACCTTTTTTCATGGTATCCCAATAGTTATATTTGATCACATTACTGTCGGCAGCCAGTTCAAACTGGTAGCATTGTTCCGCCTGTTTGGCCATGGCAAATGCCAGCTGGTACGACTGGAAGTAGAGGTTACTGATCTGCCCTGTCATCCAGGCATACAGGTCCTTGTTAGTATACTTACTGGTCATGAAGGTATTTACTTCCTGCGCCTGTTGTATCCGAAGCTGCTGGGTAGTTGTTTCCTTCACGGCAATGTCCTTGCGGATCCCCGCCACTACTATCTGCTGATCCATTTGTTCCAGTTCCAGGGAAGCCAGATCTTTCTGCAGGCCCCATTCGTCCATCCTTCGTTGATAAGCGCCGATGTTACCAATAAGATTAGAGGTGGAATGCAGGATGCCTGCAATACCACGGAACAGGGTACCGAACTGCCCGGTGGAACTACCTACGTTATTACCACCAAAAGATACAGTCACCACCGGCGATCCGCCAAAACCGGCGCCACCACCTGTAATAATCGGTATCATATGGGTACCTCCGGAGGTAGCATCCAGTACGGTAGCTACTATTTCAGATATAATAGCGCCAGCGGAAATACCTGCCTGTGCTATTTCCCAGCCATTCATAAAATCACGGCTGCTGTAGTAATCGTATTTTTTCTGCGAAATGGCTTTGCTCTTCTCCAGGGCTACGATCGATTCCGTCGCTTCTTCTACCTGTGCCTGCCGGATCAATAGTAACTGTTGCTGCAGCTTTATTTCTTCTCCGGCTCTTAACAAGGCCAATGCTTCATTGTCTTTCTTTTCCAGGGCAGACAACAACGCGGCGCCGGTGGCTTTCACCTGTTCGGCCAGTTCGGTGGCTTTCTGCAAAATTACATGGAAGCGGTACAATGGCAACGGCGCGTTAAGCATACTGGTAACCGTGCTGATATCCAATCCTGCTGCGGCTGCACGCACCAGCATGCCAGGATCTATTGGCGGTGCAAACAATGCCAGTACGCGATGTACCCCATTGATATCTTCACTGTTACGGATCTTGTATAACCTGTCGTCAATGGTATCCCAGTAAGACAACAATTGTTCGTTGGCAGGTATGCAGAAGTAGAGAGAAGACACTGTATTGTGAGGAGTAGGCAATTCTGCTCCCTTATGCGGCAACACGTTGAGATCAGGCACCAGGTTTTCCAGGTCTACCATCGCGTTGCTGAAGGCATCCAGCTTCAGTTCCAGCTGATTATAGGTCTGGTCAGGAACAGGCACCGCAGGCGGAATGATCATGGGCTTAGGTCCGAGCAGCTTATCTGCCAGGATATATAACTGCGTAGCCTGTACGAGGGATTCCATCGTGTTTTGCATAAACAGGTTGTCACCCCAGGCAATCAGGTTATCCAGGTACTTCATGAGCAGCGCCTTTTGATATGCGAGTGGGCGTGTACGGGCAACTTCATGCGGCATAAACGGATTTTCCCTCCAGCTCTCCACGGCATTTACCAGGTCCTTATAAACGGTTCCGGTAGGATCGCTGGCGATGTCGGTCATGATGGTATCGATACGCTGATCTACGTAATCGAAGAATTCATGGAACGGCTTCGTGATCCAATATTTCTGCGGAGCGCTGCCACCGGCGCCACCAATCGGATTAAAGATGTAATGATACCATTTACGGGCTTCTTCAAACCGTTGATTCTGGCTTAACTGGTTGCCTATAAAGAAAGGCAGGTGATAAAATAATTCCCAGTTGTAGGAAGAATAAGCTCCATCCGCATCAAAATCGATATTTTCTATGGGGTAAGGCGTAGCTACCGGCGATTGCGGCTGATAGGTGACATCAAATTTAAAACTGTTCACCTTCGACTGTACATCATAGTTCATGATGGCCGGCAGTCCTCCTTTATACACCGTGCTCTTGATATAGCATACCAACGGGTGATAGAAGTTGCGGAACATCAGCTGCGGTTTATGTTTCTTATAAAAATTCCATTCCGCTGTAAGCCTGATATATTCCGGATCTGCGTATAACTGCTGCAGCATTTTATTGAAATCATGCGCCGGGTCAGCAATGAGGATTTTTACATACTTAACGACCAATGCAATCAGGTCAGTTACGAATTTGTAAATATCACTGAAGGTGCGCGCATTGGTACCATCTTCCCCGAAGAAGCCCGGTATGATCACATACTCCCTGGAGCCATCGGCATAAAAGAAAGGCATGAAACTGGCCATCGGCATCACAAACCTTCTGTGGCTGCTGAACTCGGCATTGGCTGCGTAGCCGTTTTTAGCTGATATCAGTTCCAGTGCTACATAAATCCAGTCGATCAGCGAAAATTCATGCGGATACGTGATCCGGAAGATGCCGGGTGTGGCGTTGAGAATAGGTTCAAATTTATAAGGACTGAATATGCTTCTCATCGACAGCGTATCGACCGACCTGCCATCGCTTTCCCGGTATTGCATTTGCAGAAAATCGGTATCCATAAAATCCGGGATAAAATCGAGGTAAGGAAGCGATTGTCCTCCCCAATAAGCCACTTCAGGATAACCTTTACAACCGGTAAGGTTGAACATACCGATGGAATGGTTATCGAACGTGCAGAGAATACCATAACCTACGGCGCCCATGTCGAAGTCCAGCATACGGAAGGTATCTTTTACCGGGTTGAGATCGGTGTAATAGTTCGTATGCAATACATCCTGCGAAGTGCGTTTGGGCTGCCATACCCCGTTAATGCATTCACTGGTAGCCAGCTGTATTTTAAACCGCTTCAATGGTGCAGGCGCAGCCTGGTTGATAGGCGTGCTGGGTATGGCCACACTCTGGCCCTGCTGTATTTCTTCGGTGGGCAGATGCCAGGCCAGGAACAGGCGGTTGTTAAGCATGTAAGCCAACAGATGGTCACCGGAAATGTCCACATCTACTTTTGTCCATGGCTCCCACTTACGTTCTTTCACTCCTGTGCGATAGTAGTAAGTACTGCCTCCGCGCACGCGTGCAACCACATGCATGGTATAGGTGCTTACATCATAATAGCAGGCCCGCACATCAAGGGTGGCTACATCGTCCAGTTTTTCCAGGTAATGGATGGCGGCGGTTTCTACATTGTCGTCTGTAATTTCATTTTGTTGCAGCTCCGCAATCAGGTCTGCAAAGAAATAAGATTGATCGGCACGTAATTCCGGTTCTATCCAGTTTTCCGGGTACAGAAAAACCTTGCGGTTGGCTACCCATACCTGGAAGTTTTTCATCCAGATCCATTGGCTCCAGCCGTCATCATTTGTTACATCTGCAATAGCATCGGGTTCCAGCGCCATCAGGCAACGTTGTATGAATAGCTGCAGTATGCCATGTGCCATTACGATACGGGAACTTGGCTGTCCGGGTTGCATCAGTACATCCATCAGGAAATAGTCGTACAGGTCATCCGGTCCGTTCAGATCCGGGTTAAATGCCAGGAGATAGGCAACGAGTGCATCTCTTTTCTTCGGACGCAGTGCATCTTCTACCGGTTGAATAACGTTCAGCCATTGTTTATCGTCGTATTTATTACGGAGCGTTTGTGTGATCAGATCAGTCTCTGCTGAGGTAAGTACAGGTTGGATGAATTGTGTAGCCGTTGCCACCGGTACTCCCAGCAGCCGAAGCGCCGCCGTGGCTGCTTCCAGCCGCAGATAGGTAGCAGGCAGTTTAAAGTCTGCAGGGTACGTATAGCCATACCAGGCAGTAAGGTCGCTCACATCCGTACCATCCCATCCGGTGAACAAGGAGAGCGTTTGTAAAGTATCCGGCTGCGGAGCGCCGGATGCTACCTGTCCCCATACATCTGTCCAGGACAATACCACCGCAGGATCTGCAGGGCTTTGTACCGTTCCATAGTTTTGCATCAGCAGCAGGGCCTCCTGCCATTTTACCCATTTACCAAAATCAGCTGCCGGCACATCACCTGCATACCGGAGAGTGTCAGGTTCCAGCCAGCCCATGGCAGCATTATTTTGCAGAAACCATTGCAGGTCCATCGCTGAAATGCTGATCTTACTGAGATAGCTAACAATCAGCTTTAACAGGCGGGTGGCCCGGTATTGTGCATCAAATCCAGCCGGTGTTATGGCCGGAGGAGCTGGTGGCGTATTTACCTGGTCAATCAGTGTGTCATCCGAGAGAATATCTCCCAGTAATGCAGCAGGACCAGGGAACTTCAATGATCCATATTTCAGCAGTACTTCGGTGATCACATCAGTGGTCCCAAATGTGCCTCCCACGGCATTATACAATGCCGTTTGTTTAGCGGCCCTGAAAAGGTAGAGGGAAACAGGCGTACTCAATGATTGTATCAGCGCGTTCCGCGCAGCGGTCAAACCCGGATCAGCCGGCGCCAGCGCCAGCAGCGCGGTGATCTTGGCCTGGATATCGAGGGTATCAAAATAACCTCCCAGGTTGGCAGCTGCATATGCCTGCGGCGTGAGCGCATCTGCAAAAGTGCCGCTGATAATAGCAAGGATCTTATCTACCGCTGCGGCAGCAAGGCCTGGCAGAAGGCTCATTTGCGGTTTGAGTGCATTCTTATTCTCATCCGGAGACAATGTCGCATCAAAAGCAGAACGGGTATTATTGAAGGCTTGCTGGTAGGCTGTTTGTAAAGAAGTGAGCCAGGTAGTGATGGTGGCATCCTGCATGGCCAATAACCCGGTTGGATCGATATTTTGCAGGAACCATTGCAGTTCACCTACGTTGAAACCTGTTGTTTGCAAAAACCGTACGCTGCTCACAAAAGCACTGGTAGCAGCAGGTGCGGTAAACAGCGGTAAAGCAGCCAGCGTACTGTAAGTAAACATTGCAGGCAGCTTCAATCCCAGCAGATTAGCCAGCAATGCATGACGATACAGGAACACGAGGTTATCGCGGGTCAACGTGGTATCTGCCGGATTTAACTGGCTAATAAGAAAAGTAATATCATCTGCCTTCAGCTTCAAACTTAATTGCAGGGTACTAAGATGCGCATTTAAAGTATCGCGGCTTCCCAATGGCAATGCTTCATTAGCGCTGATGTTTTTGATCGTAAATGCCTGGTCTATCGGGTTGGTGGCTATCCTGTTCAGGTATACCGATGTATATAACGCGGCGGGCTGTTGTCCGTAGAAGGACAATGCCTGTTCCAGTGTAATCCCCAGGCTGTTCTGCAATCTGAGCAGATCCACGATCGCTACCAGGGTATCATCATTGAGTTGCTGGCCACCCAACGCAGTATACATGATCAGGCTGTTCAGGTTCTCCATGCTAACACCTGCTTTGCGGTATAGCCGAAGGAAACGGTGCATGCGATCCAATGCTGCTTCATCCAGGTTGACAATTATCTTCTTTGCCGTATTACAGGTATTATCCTGGTGTTGGATAAAGAGGGTATCACCGGGGTTAATGAACGACTGGTTTAGCAGTTGCTGCAGATCCACATAACTCAACCCGCTTTTCTTTAAAAACACATCTACTTCCTGCAGGGTAGTGAGCAAAGGAAGGGCACCTGTACTCCAGTATACTGCCTGTCCGGCGGTAGTAGTGTCAGCGGTCACGATCAGCGTTCTTTCTGCCGGCGATATCTTCAGGTACACGGCTGCTTTGGATGGCGCATCGGGACCAGCGGCATTACCCAGGGTATCCATCAGATCGGCGCGTTCAATACTTACAATTTCCAGCAAGCTGTTGCCTCTTTCCTGGTAGATATCGAACGGGAGACCAAAAGAAATATGCGAGAGCGACAATATATCATATGCGTCCTCATTAACGTATTCCGGTGCAGCACTGAGTTCTGTGGCGCTCAGGTGTGTTTGCCGCAGCTGTTTTACCCGCCAGCCGGTGCCCTCTGCTGATATTTTTGTAGTGCTGACAGTATCCCGCAGCATATAGGTGTCTACACCTGCAGCAGAATATTTCGGATAAAGCAATGCTTCATCCGTCACGTGCTTTATACCATTATCGGTAAGGCCTTTCAGGAGGTGCGCACTGATTTTTCCCTTTACCATGTCAACGGTAAAAGTGTTATCAAGCAATATGCCCGTATCAGGACTTACCCCATCTTCCAACACTTCACAAACCAGGTCGATATAAGGTATGGGGGTATTCGCATTATCACAGTTCAGGTCAATATCGCCAATATCCGGTCTCCTGGTAAACAGCACATCCTTGGCTGTTTTGGTTCCATTGGCCAGCAGGCGGTTTTTCAGGAACTGCAATACATCTGCCAGGTACGCCGCGGGGCCATACACTGATCTGCAATCCATACATTCGCAAAGATCTATTTCTTCGAACAGGCTTTTCAGGTTAGGAAAATTCTTCGATACCTGTTCTATCTTCAGCGATAACGCTTCTCCATTCAGTGCTTTCAGCTTACCTGCACCGGCATATTCCTTCAGTTCCGCACCCAATGTCATGGCAGCGGTGTGAATGTTTACCGCTTTCTGATAAACATCAGTGGCTTCTTTTTCAGAGAAGGTTTGGTCCTTGCTGTACTTTGTAACAAACTGTTTCTGCCCCAGTCCTACGATATGATAAGCTGCCGTTAGCTGATCATCCTGCAGCTTTTTAGCTTTGCTATAATCGGGGGTGAGCTTATACAGTCTTTGCAGGGAACGCAGTTGTGCCCTGTCGTTGTCGGACACCTGCGTATCTTTCAGCTGTGCATCGATGGACTTGCCGCCAAGATCTATATCCGGCAATTGTTTCAGCTGATCCATTGCATCGGGCTGATCTCTTTTGAAGTCTGCCATAAAGGCCACATGCGGATATTTTTGGCGAAACCGGTTTTGCAATATGGCAGCATGCGTATGCAAGGCGTCTTTACTGGCGGTCATGCTGGCTCTTAGCTTGTCGTTGGGCAGGCGGTTGAGCATATCTTTCCACTCATCGGCAGATAGCGCGGCGAGTTGCGACACGTCCTTTTCTTCTTTGATATTGGCGGTCTCTTTTACGTGTTTGATCAGCGTTTCATCGGTGCCCAGCAAACTGGCGATGTTAATATCTACCGTTGCCCCTTTGGCGGCGGTGACGTCTGAAAAGGGATTGGCGGCGATGATGTTGTTCAGCAGCTGTGGCAGGTTCCCAAAAGCATTTTGGCTGATCAGTTCCACCAGGTTTTTATAAGATCCTTCTTTTATACTGCCTACAATCAGGTTAGCCCATTGCTGTGGTCTTTCTTCCTGTATATATTTCTTTGCTTCTTCCTGTAATTCCTGCAGCTGGCGCAGTATGCGGGACAAAGTTTTACTGATATCAGGGATGATATTGGCAGCGATGGCATCTGTAATGTCCTGCTTGATAACATCTGCATCTATCAATGCTGTTTCATACACCAATGATTTCACATCGGAGGAAATGTTGATGGCCACCCTGGTGGTCAGCCATTGCTCCAGGTCGTTTTTCAACAAGGTACCTTCCCTGAACAGGCCGTAGAAAAAGGCGGGTTCAAACTGAAACTGTTGTTGAATTTTATATGACAGCGCCAGGTATTCGATGCGGTTATAATCGATACCGGTTTCCCTGTTAAGGAAAGTAATATCCGGGTGTTCCTTTGTTTCCTCCAGCCTTTCCAAGGGTATTTTACCTGTTACGGGAGATAATATCTGCAGATAGTTCTCATATTCACTGATCGTACGACCGGCGCTTTCTTTCAGGTGAATATCGATATTTACCCGGCTGGGTGCATTGAATACAATGTTGTTGATATCTGTTTCAAACAGCAGTTGTTCTTCCAGGTATACTCTCATCAGCAGGTCTGCGCTTTTATATTCATTTTCTGCCGCCCGCTGCTGATCATAGGGGATGCTGTATTTTCCGGCGGAGTCGGTGATGGCCTCTCCCAACACCGTATCTGAACGCAGGTCTTTATCAAATGCCCTGACCGTAAGACCTGGTGCGGGTGTATTATCAGGCTGGAAAACGGTACCGGTTACGATAGCAGTTTGTACATTTGCGCGTGCGCCTTTTGCCTCCACTTCCAGCACTATTTCGTTGGTTGTTTCATGAATATTCCAGCGTTTGGTGTCGTGGCTGCCGGTGAGTACCATTTCTTCGTGCCAGACCCTGAAATAAATGTGCGGATTATGCCGGAGTAATTCCTGCACGAGGCCTTCGTTGAAAGTCAGCATGAACCGGCCGTTTTCGTCGGTCATACCTTTGGCGAGCGGCACATTGATGAGTGCTTCTGTGCTCCAGGCCTCAATCCTCAATCCTTGGAGGGGGTGGCCTGTTCGGGAACTTTTAATGTGCCCTTTGATGAGGTTTGCTTTCATTTTTTTGGAATTAGAACAATGAAGATGGATTTTCAATGTACCGTGGCAGCTGCTTCGCTACCACGGTACCGGCTATACGTTTTTATTGCTGTGCCTGTACGCCTCCGACCGTAGCGGCTGCAGGAGCAACCACATTGGGTGTCAGGCTCAGGAATGGACTCAGGTAGGTCGGATTGAATACGGTTGGCGAAGCTAATCCGGTAACTACTGATGGTTGCACCAGGCCGGTAGTATGTGTACCTGCAAATGCCACTACCTGGTTATAATTGACAGCACCTACAAAGTTGGTGTAAGCCGTAATGCTTCGTCCCGTTTGATTGGACAGCGCCTGTACTGCCGCCGGATCATGGGCTACATTACACATCAGCAACATTGTCCGTCCCTGTGGGGCGCTCTGAATCATAGGGGCGAGTTCTTCTATCGGCGCCATCGTTCCAGCGGCCGTCTGGAACAAGCCAGGCTCTCCATGGCTACCGATAACAGCAACACCTCGTGGAACTGTTGGTTCAAGGCTGGCCATATCGCTGATCAGCGCTGCATCTGAAGACAGTTCCCTGGCCGTACCTGTAGAGAACCTCGATATACCAAACCTGGCAACACCTGTTCCCAGCTCTGCTACGTTTCCAATTAACGCACCTCTTTCCAGTCCTCTCTCGCCATCAACCGCCACACCTACGGTACCCCCTACCAGTCCGCCGGGAGAACTGAGGGAAGACACCGTATTCAGGGCATGCCTCATTTCCGCGTCCTGCGCAGCAGTAGTACCGCCGCTATAGGAAACACCCAGTTGTATGGCACTCGTGGTAGTTACCGCAATACCTCCCGCAGTGGCCATGGCTCCCGCTGCCAGCACCAGCAAAGGTGTGGCTGCACCGGCAGTGAATATAGTCAGCAAACCGGCCCCCAGCAATAACAAACCGCCAAGTAAAGTGGCGCCGCCGCGGCTCCAGAAAGAACGTTCTCCTCCTCCACCGCCGCCGCTGCCGGTACCTCCCGGCGTTCCGCTGGAACTGCCTCCTGGTGTACCCTGCGGACTACCACCAGGACTACCGTTCGGACTACCGCCAGGGCTACCCTGCGGGCTGCCACCCGGTACGCCACCCGGAGATCCGCCTGGCCCTCCACTCGGAGAACCACCAGGAGATCCGCCTGGCGCACCTCCCGGCGTACCGGTAGGACCGCTTTGCGGAGCCGTATCCGGCGGTGGTGAAGCAGGAGTGCCTCCCGGAGAACCGCCTGTTGTTGGTGGTGTGGTGCCCGAACCAGAGCCGGAACCAGAGCCACTTCCGCCGGGATGTGTGGGTCCTGAACCATGGGAGCCGCTTCGTCGTCCGCGCGGCAACCGGTAAAGATTGTCATCACCGAAATTCCATCGCCCACCGGTACCACTGGCATTCGGTTCCCAGGTAGGCATTCTCCGGAAACCATAACCCTGTCTTCTTAAAACCCGGGCAATATCAGCTTCCGTTTCACGGCCGGTAGCATGACCGGAAATCGTTACACCATCCATACCCGTTGGATCATGTATCATCACAGGATTATTGGAACAATAGCGATACAAATTCATACCATCCACAAATCCCCCGGGATCGCTGCTGGTCCAACGTCCCAGCCACGCCGCATAATAACGTGCACCTACATAATAAAAACCTGTTTCTTCATCTCTCTCCTTCCCGCAAAAACGGTAACGTTTCATACTCAGGTCTGCTCCCGGTTTAGAAATACGATAGGCCGAAGTGCCGAAAGGATGATATTCTTCATAAGAGATCACTTCTCCCGCAGTATTGGTTTCCATCACTGCCGAACCAATATGGTTTCCATATTGATAACGTATCACCGGCACGTTGAGCGCCGACGCAGGATCAGCGCCCAGCGTATCAATGGTTTTGGTATCTATCTGTGCAATAGTGCCCACATTATCGGCTACGCGCAGTGTATATCGTTCAAAATCGGGCGCCCCCATACCGGTACTTTCACGATAAATTTCTACTGCACCGAGATAAATACGCTCCAGCTTTTTTCCGCCGATGCGCTCAATAATTTTCCGCGCGCGCTGCCCACCGGAGCCATACACGTAATATGCGTGCCCGCCGCCGCCCAGGTTCACACTACTCAGCTGCGACTGAAAATTCCATTCTATACTGTTAGCCCCCGGCAAATGCGGCATGGAAGTCATATTGCCTCCCGCATTATGCACATAGGCTCCGGAAAATACGCCCGGCGCATCTCCCGGCATACTGGTGGCCTTCAACCGGTTGGTCACATTAGTGGGATCATCTTCATATTCGTACTTATAACGCTGTTGCCAGGTAGCCCCGGTAGCACTGTGTTTCAACGATTGAATATTGCCGCAATCATCAAAAGCATATTGCTCGGTATATATCCGGACAGCAGTGCTGTTATTCATTTCCGGTAATTGCGGAATGAAGGAGATATCCGTATTGTTACGCTGCGTATCCATCGTTAAACCCGAATGTTCCCTTCCGCTGGCCTTTGTCAGCTGGTAAACAGCATCATATTCAAACAACGATTCCGGGTACACTACCGTATTCTTAAAAAAATGTGTTTGCTGCGCATCATCCCGGATCTGGGTGATGTTACCTTTGGGATCATAGGTAAACGAAATATTCTGCAGTGCTGCCGCTTCGGCATCTGTATCTTTCTGTAAGGTCAGCAGATCCGTTAAGCGGAAAGTCAGCGGATCATAGAAATATTTCGTGATGGTGCCATTACCATATTGCGCCATTTGTCTTTGCCCCCGGGCATCATAATCCTGGCTTTTCAGGAACGGAATAAAGGCGCCTGCTCCACGAATCTTCACATTCAGCGTGGCAATATGATTGGCTTCATTATAGATGGGTTGTACAATGGATTGATCCGGCAATGTAGCCATCACAGGGCGGTTTAGCGCATCAAATGTTCCGGAGGAAGAATAAGTGGCTGTTTCCAGCAACGGATCGGCAGCTGTAAGAATATCCGGGATCACCACAAGCCCTTTCAGTGGGGTCCAGTCTATCAGCTGTTTGTAATCTTTCGTTAGTCTTTTCTCTGCTTCGGTAATATTACCTTTGAAATCGATGTGCTTAACAGTGCTCACACCACTCTGATCATACACCTGGTATACTTTTCCTTTCATGTTCAGCAACCTGGCCTGTGCATCGGGAAACAGGTCGCCATACACGATGCGTGCATACATCCATTCGGTAGCTCCTATTTTCAGGTAACTGCTCACCGGGCGGTCCATGGCATCGAACTCAAAACGGTAATACTGCCCGGCAGCATTCCACATTTTGTAAATGCGGCCCTGTACATCCTGGAATACCCATTTCTTTCCTTTTTCAGCAGTATCGGAATACATAGGCGCACCGGCGAGATTGCTTACGCCATAACTAACCAGCCGATTCAGCTGATCGAACGATTTGGAATATCTTCCCAATGCATCTGTTTCCACCCATACGGCTGTTTTTTTACCGCCTCCGTAATCTGCCACCGTCATCAAAGGCCGGCCCATGGAGTCTGCATGAAAAGTAGCCGGTGTCTGATTATGGCGTGCAGCCAGCCATGCAGCCCTTGTTTCCGGATCGGCCGGTTCCGGATCTGCCGGCAACGGGCTGCCACGGTCACTGTACCATTGACTGGCCACTACGTTATCATTTACATCGTACGATTTAAAATACCAGGGATTGAACTCCGTATTGGAAAAAGTGCCGTTAGGGAATGCTGTTTTAATTAACCTGCCGGTAGGATCGTAGTAACGGGTTGCCGTTGCACCGGTTTCCACCAATTCACTTTCAGATTCGAAATGAAAAGTAGTACTGAAATAAGGTTCATATTTTTTCACCATATTCCCCTTATTGTTATAGATGGTGCGGCCATTGCCAATCCAGCGCGGATCCGCGTCTACCTCATCTGCGGTATGGGTAACAGGATTCCATACCTTCGCTTTACCGGGGTTCACCTGGTTTTTGGTCATGATTACACCGCCGTTACCATTGGAATAAGCGTAACTCTCCTGCCAACGCGGATTGGAAACGCCATGCTGTTCCCTGCTGAAACAATGCACATAATTGGGTTTACCATTATTTACCCAGTTAAAAAGATCATACTCCATGTAGTTGGTAGGATCTGCCAGCGTATCGCCGTCACTGCTGCCGGCCTTTCCCATAACAGCTATTTTAACCACAAATCCAAGTTCATCTGTTTCCACTGCAGAACGGTTTCCGTTGGGATCAGTGAGCAACCAGGGTTTCAGCACCCGGTAATCATTGTCTGCCGTTACGGTATTACCGATCGCGTCTGTGCAGCTTTGCACCAGTATATGCAGGTCGTCGTATTGTATATGATGTTCTCTTCCGAATACATCTTTTGTACCGGTAGGAATATAAAAATCAACTGCGGGGGTGGCAGAAAAAATATCTGTTCCCGAAGGCGCCCACCAATGCGCATCAGCTTCTGTATGTGTATAGCCTGCCGCTGCGAGCATTGCCGGCGTTACTTCGGCGCCATAATACTTGGTGACCAGGTTTTGTGTAAATGTGAGCTGATATTTTTTATGTACAAAGCCTAACGCTGAAAGCGTTCCCAATGCCAGCGGACCGGAGAGATCATCTTTCAGGAAATAGATCCGGCCATGAGCGGATAATCTTTTTTGAATACTACCTGTAAACTCTTCTTCATACTGTATAACAGGAGCTCCCGGAACGCCTGCCAGGTTTATTTTATGCAGATAAAAACCGGGAGGCTGCGTAATACCGGCTACTTCATATGCCATCGATTCACATAGCTCACGTAAACGATAGGTATCGTCTCCGGTCACATCTGTTGTATAAACAGTTTCATTATAAGCAATATGCAGTTTCCGCTGTTCATCCCACACTTTATCCGGAATATCATTGGGCGCCACAGGTCTGCTTAACCGCGGATATACTACCGCAACGGATTTGGTCGTATATCCCAGGTCGTCTGTTTCCAGCACAAAGGAATGTGCGATGCGGGGATCTGCCTGGTTTCGCTCAAACGCATAGGTAATACTTTCTGATGGCAGTACCAGGAAGGACGCATATGGGTTACTCCCTTTAGGTTGTATCAGGCGTATTTCATTGTTGGCCTGCATGGCAGTATAAGGACAAGATTCCTGCGCAGTTCCGTCAAATGCATATACCTCTGTCCGCAGGTGCTGACCTTTACATGCCCGTAGCGCCTCGTGAATTTCATCAGGCTGCAAACCTGCCGGCAATACAGGATCCGGCATATCATAAGGTGTAATAGTACCATTAAAATATTCTGCCGCACACTGGTGCAGCAATCGCTGGTTAGCGAGGTAAGCACCGGTATGGAACCAGGAAATAGTGGTGATGGGAGGCTGGTGCAGATCTTCCTCTACTACATTCAGCGCAACGTTGAGTTTAAACTGGCTGAATACTTCTGTATCATTTTGTTCTACCCGGGCAAATCCCCGGAACTCCTTTTCTGTAGCATCGTAGTAGCCGTGGCGGTAGCTGTAGGTGTTGGTAAAAATAGTTTCCCTGATCTTATCAGCAGTAGTTACACGGGAAATGCAATGCACCGGAAACGGGAGCTTCGTGATCCAGGGAATTCCTTTCTGTTTATCTTCCAGGTAATAAAAGGTAGAAGATTTATATGCTATGGTCACTTCTTTGCCACAATTATTTTTATGGCCGATCAGTAAGGCAGGTTTCTTACCACCCATCAGATCGATATACTGCAATGGTTTACTGGCTATCGGCGACGCATATACGATAGCTGCCGTACCGGCTCCCAGGAAATCCATCACAGATACATGAGACATATTATCCACGGCAGGAAAAGCACTGAGTATTTCCGGAGCAGCGGCCCATTCGTTGCCGTTGAGGTTCATCCATACGCTGAAATTATTTTTTCCCAGGTAAACTATATCGGTAGTGCCGGAGCCGTCAATATCCGCGAGTCTTAAATAGGCAGGATTAAACTGATCAGGGTGATCGAATACCGGCGCGTGGTCCATACTCACCTTCGCACCAAAACGGCCATAGCCGAGATTAGGCCAGTAACATATTTCACCGTTCCGGATGCGGACAATATCCGTCAGCGCATCGCCGCTCATATCCGCCAGGAAAATACATTGCTCCCGGTCAGCAAAAACAATGGCAGGTCCTTTTTCCTCATCGGTGGCTTTCATCACTGTTTCCGGCACCTCAAAGCCTTTCTCTCCCGCCCCGGCATGCCAGCGTAGCTGGTATTCATCGGTATAGAGCATGTCCGGCATATGATCCCCGGTGAGGTCAATGAAACGCATATTCGCTTCTTTGGGATAGAGCACCGGTGTTTGTTTAAAATACCGCATCCCTTCCCACACAGCATCTTCTGTTAACTTGAAAAATCCGTTGAATTGTTTGTCTACCTGCACCAGGTATTTAATTCCATTCCCTTCCAGCTCTTGTATCATCACGCCTTTATTAAGTCCCCCGTAAGAGGGCTTCGGCGCTACCGGCCGTGCCGGAGAAAACTGTCCGTTACCGAGATTGGATTTATAATACCATCCTCCGCCCTGCTCGGTGAGGATTCCTGCAACGCCTTCACTATAAAGATCAACCCAGAGGTAGGTTTTATCATCTATACCCACCGGCGCGTGTACCAGGTTATCGGGGCTCACCGATTGCACACTGGTGTTCCATTCATGCGACTGGTACTGCAGTTCCAGTTCCGGGAGATGTTTTGTGAGGTAGCTGTTGGCGCCGGCATCCCAGAGATGCCCGTTCTGTCTGGCTCTCACGAGGAAAGAGTAGCCGTTTACCTGGTCGCCGTTACCGGTCAGTGGAAGTGCATCATCATAAAACAGCTGTAACGATTTTACGAGGCAGGGGTTTACCGGCAGCAGCATATCCGGGAAACAGTGAAATATCATCACCCTGCTGCATCTGCGGTAGGTGCGTATTTCAAAGCCTGAGCGGTAGGAGGAAAAAGGATCTTTGCGGCAGATCCAATCGTTTTTTTCCTGGTCAATATCACCCGGAATATCGGCTGCGGTATCGTGTTCACCATAGTCAAAAATTACTTTAAAAAGAAAATCGCTTTCGGCCGGCAGTGTATCGCCCAGGTAATAGGGCTGCTGGTTACCGTATAGCACTTTCTTGATGTAGAGCTGTGTGCAATGATGAAGCCGGTGGGTTTCATTTTGCATCGCAGGAATACCGGCGAAGTCTTCTTTTTTATACTGCACCAGCACCAGGTTTCCTTTGTCATCATGCGTGCGGCATAGCAGCCATTTAAATACCCGGCTGTCATCATCAGGATCAGTAAGCCTGCTGTCGGCTGTAAAACCATAATAAGAAATATGATTATCGGCGGAAACAATCCGCCAGTGCACCTGTGCTGTATTATCGTCCATCCATTTTTCGATACGGGTAAAGGAGCCTTCTATCCTGGGGCGGTAACGCATTACGGTGTAGTTTACACCGTTTACCATTCTGGGAACGGGCGTATTTTTCCATTCGCTGCCATTCCACTCCAGCAAGGGGATCAGGTCTTCCGCTCCGGACAACACGAAAGTATCTGACGCTGTGGCGTCATGGTAACGGGGCAAACCATCTTCTGTTTTACGGCTGATCGAAGGGATGGCGATTTCCCATCCTAATCCGAAACTGCCGTTACCACTGCCGGAATGATAAGCCAGGTCAAAGCCCGGTAAATACCCGTTACGCCCGGGACTGTACGGAATTGGAATAGAAAAGGAAGCTGTACCGGAAACTGCATTCACATTAAATTTCTCGTCGATTCCTTTAATGGCGCCACCTCCCTTTGGCAATGCAACAACGGGCATCTCCATGTTGCCGGATGAGGATGAGGCAGAATCGTTGCCAGATGAGAATACGCTCCGTCCGGGATAATCCGAAGGATTACCCGTTTTTTTGGGGTCATGAAGAGGCATAATCTACTTTTTGTTTTTTAGGGTTTGGGGTTCCTGTAATAAAAGTAAATCTTTTCTTGTAACAACGTGTCATTTTTTCCGGCGTACAAAAAAAATAACAATGGAACAACATTCCTTAGTGCGTACGCTACACACAAAGCGACTGGCAATTTATTACACCAGCTGAACTAATACTGCAGTAGTTAAAACTGTAACCTGAAGCTGCCGAAAACGCCAAACCCTGATCGTTGCGGATTCGCCGCGCTGTTTGGATACAAACGCCATACAGCATCTACCCGGAAGAAATGAAAGATGTTATCCAGACCGGTACCTATTTCAGTGTAGGTTTTCCCTTTAAAGGAATGCATACCATAGCCGGGAAATTCCATTTTATTATAGATAATATTTTCACGCGAGAGATCGCCTACCACTGCTTTTACATTCCAAAACTGCCGTATCCCGCTTCTTCTCATAAATGGCAGCAGGTTAAGTAACTTCCCATCAAAATTGTGTTCCAGGTTAAAGCCTGCATACCGGTCGCTGATAAATTCATATTTATTCATCAGGCTAAAGGACTCCTTATTATAGTAATACGTTTCGTTGCCGGGATGTATCTGTAACAGCATAAACGGCAACTTGTCTGCGAAAATACGGCCCCCATACAACTGGTAAGTCACCTGTCCCCATCGTGGTATGCGGAAACGCTGATTGACACTTAAACTAACCCTTTGATATCCGTACTGACTGCCTAATACACCAGCGGCTGCGGTCCCGTATAATAATTCAACTACCGGGAGATGCCCCCGCACGCGCCGTACTTTGCGTGGCGTACGTATTTCATGCTCACCCAGCGCATATCTCAACTTCAGCTGCCATTCCGTATTAATGACGTCACCAACGGCATTTTCAGGCAGGAATATTTTGTGAGGCGGCAACGGTGACAAAGTACTGAAGCTGCTATGCAGGAAAGTTCCTTCCACAGAAAAACTCATGGGTAACTTTTTCGAAATACTGAATTTCATTTCGCGTTCGCGGATGAATTTCTGTGGAATGTTCCGGCGGCGGACTACCTGTCCGAATATATTATCCAGGGAAACTTCTTCCCCGTTAAATCCCCGTTGACGGTTGTCAAGATCATCTTTGAAAGAAGTAAATATGCTATATCCATTTTTCCCCGGAAGATTCCATGCCATAGCTACCTTTCCTTTGAGCGCCTTATCACCCGTACCATAAGCGAGGTATCCCGACAGGCGCAACTGGCGGCTGAATTCCGGCGTGGTGCCCAGATCAAAGCGGAGCCGGGTTCCTTCCACCGGGTTGCGGCTAACCCATTTATACCAGGGTCCGATTTCCACCATGCCCAACTTTAAGTGTCCATCCAGCAAAAAAGTTATTTTATCACTCAAACTTTTGAATGCAGGCATCGCTCTCAGTGTATCCACCAGCGTCATTGCCAATGCCTCGTTGGTGGTCAGGTTTTCCGGACGGTGTTGATTCCAGTAAATATTTCCTGCTGCAGCTGCGCTGTCAGCAATCACTACTTCCTCTTTATTACGGCCAGCTGCTATCTTCACACGAACATCAGGATCATTTATTTTCACCTGCCGGTAATGGGTTGTTTTACGGGCAATGAAAGTATTGCGCTCCTTTCCCAGCGGCGCCAGTTCCACAATAAATCTATCTTTCAATACTACCCACTCCCTTTCCTCCCTTGTAGCGAATTCCTGTATGATCTCCAATCGTTTTACAAAATTAATATTCACTGCTCCATTCACACTCATACTGATTTTCGACAGGGCCCAGGTGGGACCATGAATCCAGCAGTCGCCCGTAAATACATTTTCTCCTTCGCGTTTAGGTGTAAAGGCCAGGTGAAAATAAGGTACGCCATTAAGCGTTACAGTATCCAATGCTTTATAATGATAGTATTTGTCGCCGGTAACACTTACGGGGCTTATAAATTCCCTCCCAAAAATCTGCATATAATCCTGGTAGGAATTTATCTTTTGGTTGATACCGCCAAGATATTGCATCACCGATTCATTCCTGATTCCGCCGCTGTGTAATGCTTTAATTTCCTCCCTTACACGCGGCGGCGATGCGGTAACATAATAATCGGAGATCGTTTCGCTTAAAAAAACGGGTAAAAAAGAGCCGCTTTCAGAAACACTGTCCACACGATCCAGTATAAATTTAAATGGCCTCATGATGCCTGAATGCTGCCATTTTGTTTTATCGAGATTAGCAATGTCAATTTCCAGTTTATTGTACAATTCTGCATAATAGGTATCATATCGCCCGGGCGTGTTTTCCTTTTTGTGCGCCACGATCTGCCGCCACCATACCAGGCCCCGGTTCATTTTCCCTTTCACCTCCACGCCTTCCTTCACAGTGGTCTGCAGCTGAATCAACAGCGAGGTTGGTTTACCGGTTATTTCCGGCTCCAGGGATAATACCTGGTAGCCGACATAACGCACAATTAACGTATCATGGTTATCATGACTTTTTTTCAGATGGAAATACCCGGCACTGTCCGTCATACAACCAAAGCCACCTCTTTTCCAGTATACGGTGGCATAAGGCAATCCTTCCTGTGAAAATGCAGCAACGACCCTTCCGGTGATAACCGCCGGGATTTGCGCATCAACACGGGAAATAACAAGCAGCAGGCAACAACAGAAAATCCAGCGATTCACAGCACAGTTGTAGGCAATACTCATGCACAAAAAATTGAAGCTCACACAAAATCCAATTATTCCACGATGTTTTATACATGACGCCCGAAAAGACATTTCCCCCTATCCCGGCTTTAGCAGGGTATATGATGTGACCTGGATCACATATGTTATAACATTTTGGGATAGTGATGCAGATCACGCTACCGCCCGGAAAAACCTTTCCATCTTTGTGTTACAATTAAAAAATAAAGACATGAAAAATCAAAAATTTAACATCGTAAATGCCCAGAGCAATATCGATTGGGTCGGTAAAAAAGTAACCGGCGCACACAATGGTACCATTGCCATAAAAGAAGGCGAACTCATTTTGAATGATGGCCAACTTAGCGGCGGAAAATTTATTATAGACACCACCTCTATCAGGATACTGGATGTAACTGATCCTGCCACCAATGCACAGTTTGCCGGTCACCTCGCATCGGACGACTTCTTCTCTATCGAAACCTATCCCGAAGCAATGCTGGAGATCACGGCTGTATCAGGCAATCATGTGGAAGGAGCTTTGACCATCAAAGGAATTACTCATCCCGTTGGTTTCGATACTGCCATCCGGGTAAACGAAGACCTGTTAACCGCTACCGGCCAGCTGATCATTGACCGCACCAAATACGGCATAAGATTCCGTTCCGGTAATTTCTTTAAAGATTTGGGGGATACCCTGATCTACAATGATTTTGAATTAAACATCAGTATCACCGCTAAAGCTGCATAGTCCGCTTTGGCACAAAAAAATAAATCATGCCTTACGTTAAAATTGAAGTAACCCGGGAGGGCGTCACCAAACAACAAAAGCAGGCGCTGATCAAAGGTATTACCGATCTGATCACGGACGTGCTAAATAAAGATCCTCATCTAACCCATGTGGTGATCCGGGAAATTGACCTGGACGACTGGGGATATGCAGGAGAACAGGTATCTGCACTGAGAGCAAAAGGTATAACAGCTGATAAAAAATAATAGCATGAAAAAGTTAACAATTATTGTGACTGGCGCCTCCTCCGGCATCGGCAAAGAAATAGCCCGTCATTTCCTGCAAAAGGGCGACAACGTAGTCATCAACTCCTCCACTGCAGAAAAACTGGCACGGGTATACGAAGAATTGGGCGGAGGCGAAAACCTCGCTATGATAGCAGGCGACGTGGCCGATAAAAATACCGGCGACAAGCTGCTGGCAACCGCCATGGAAAAATTTGGCGCCGCAGATGTGCTGGTAAACAATGCCGGCATCTATGAAAACAAACCATTCCTTGAAGTAGATGAAGCTTATCTCGACCGGTTTTTGAATACTAATCTGAAGGGGACTTTCTTTACCACCCAGGCTATCATTCCGCAAATGCTTAAACAACACGGTGGTGTGGTGATCAATATCGGCACCCCGCTGGTAAATCATGCGTTGGGCGGCGCTCCTTCGGCTGCGCCCATTGCCTCCAAAGGCGCCATACATGCGCTCACCCTGCAGCTGGCGGCAGAATTCGGCAAACATAATATCAGGGTAAACACGATTGCCGCGGGCGTTATACGCACTCCCATGCACGGCGACCAGGCAGATCAAAGCGCAGGCATACACCTGCTCAACCGGGTAGGTGAAGTAACAGACATCGCAGCAATGGTGGATACCATTTCGAGAAGTAACTTTATAAACGGGGCCATCATCCATGTAGACGGTGGTATGGCAGCCGGTCATCACCTGAATTAATATGAAAACGCGTTTATTAACCGCTTTGCTATCATTCACACTGTTGGCAGTAAAAGCACAAAAATCAACGGAAATGGATACTTCCCAACAAGATACCGCAGCCATCCGTCAGGCGCTGGAAGATTATTATCTTAACGGACTTTATGTGGGCGATATTAATACGCTGCGCAAAATATTATACCCGGGCACCTTATTATTCGGCGATATAAAAGGGCAGCCTTATGCCAAAACACTGGAGCAATACCTCGATGGGGTGGCGCATCGGCAAAGCCCTAAAGACTCCGGCAAACCCTTTAAGGGAACGGTGCTGTCGGTAGAAGTGATTAACACCATTGCAGTGGCCAAAGTGAATATCAAAATGTACGATTTCAATTATTATGACCTGCTTTCGCTTCATAAAATTGATAACCGTTGGGTGATCGTTAATAAAATGCTGACCGACATAGTGGAATAAATGTAACGCCTTAACCTGTAAATCATGAACACTTCAAAAGTATGGTTTGTAACCGGCGCCTCCCGGGGACTGGGACTGAGTCTCGTAAAAAAGCTGCTCGATAACGGTTACCGGGTGGCGGCCACCTCCAGGAATGCGCATCTGTTAAGCCAGGCGGTTGGCCTGATAGATCATGATCGCTTTCTTCCATTGGCAGTAGATCTCAACAACACAGACTGTATCAGTGATGCCGTACAACAAACCGTGTTGGCATTCGGGCGTATTGATGTACTGGTAAACAATGCCGGCTATGGCATGGTGGGAGCATTGGAGGAGATACCGGAACAGGAGGTAAAGAACCTCTTTGATACAAACGTACGGGCCACCATCCATGTAACGAAGCGTATCCTGCCGGTCATGCGCAGGCAGCGATCAGGGTATATTTTGAACATTGGTTCGGTAGCAGGGTTTGCCGGCGCTCATGGCTGGGCTGTTTATGCTGCCACCAAAGCTGCGGTGGCGGCCTTTTCTGAAGTGATGGCGCTGGATGTAAAGGAATTTGGCATTAAAGTTACGGTAGTTGAACCCTCCGGTTTCCGGACAGGCTTTCTCACCCCGGACTCCCTTGTATCAAGCAGTGAGGGTGCCGGGGAATATGAAGCTGTAAAGCATACACAGGAACGCTACCTGTCCATGAACGGGCAACAGGCAGGCGACCCTGACCGGGCTGCGGCAATTTTCATAGCAATGGCGGAAAACCCCGCACCGCCCCTGCACCTGTTTCTCGGAAAGGAGGCATATAACAGGGCGTCAGAAAAAATAGCGGCCATGTCTGCTGAACTTGAGCAGTGGAAGCAGGTTACCATGGGCGCCGATTTTCCTGCGTGAGCAACGGCTGCGCCGATCGCCGGTACACAGCACTTTATTTTCTATCTGAAAACGTTTAACTTTAAAAACGCAGTATGAAATACCACTTATATGGCCATGGACGCAAAAGATATTTTAAAAGCACACATAGATAAAATAACCGTGCTCCCCAAGGAGCAGTTTGACTATTTCTTCCAGCACTTTGAGAACCGGCATTTCAAAAAAGGGCAGGCCATTATTACAGCCGGCGACCAGGTAGATGGCGAATACTTCGTGCTGTCCGGCTGTTTGAAATCTTTCTTTATCAACGACGACCTGAAAATGTTCATCCTGCAGTTTGCCATGCCTACCTGGTGGACATCCGACTATAACGCATTGTATAATCACGGCAGCGCCACCATCAATGTGGATTGCATTACTGATGCGGAAGTACTTTATCTCAGCAATGGTGACAGAGAAAAAATATGCAGCGAACTCCATGCAGTGGAACATTTTTTCCGGTGGCGAACCAACAGGGGATATGTTGCCTCACAGAAAAGGTTGTTGTCTTTGATGAATAATAATGTGAAACAACGGTATGAGGAATTATTGAAGCTATACCCGGAGCTTTATAATATGGTTCCTAAAAAGCTGATCGCGGCCTATTTGGGTGTATCAAGAGAAACGCTCAGCCGCCTGTATAACGACTAGACAACCGGGATGACTGCCTTTTTTTCGCAAAACGTCAAGAATCCTGACGGATTTCCTTTACCACCCTGCCCGTGATCTAACCGTGTATAGAATAATTTCCGATACGGAAATTTATTTTTTATATCTTGGCCGGCTCTAGTTATAGTTATACTATCTTAAAATAAGCACGGTTCAATGATTAAAATTCCTCTTACGCTGGTTTGTTCTCTTACAGCGTTTATGTTAGTAAAACCATTTTCAGCGCATTCACAGACTACGCCCGCTGAATTAAACATCACCCGATTTGCCGGCCCCTCTGTAACTCCCAGCCCTGCCTGTTTGGCGGTAGCGCCAACAGGCGAAGTGTTTGTTGGAGTGGACATGATAGGTTCTCTTGGTAAAGATCCGGGGAAAGGCCGGATACTCAAGCTGGTGGACAAGGACAATGATGGTAAAATGGATGCGCATACTGACTTCGCCACCGTGGACAATCCGCGTGGTATCATTGTAATGGGCAACCAGGTATTTGTATTACACACTACCTTTTCCAGCGAAACAGGTAAAGCCACGGGGATGGCCCTGGTGGTTTTTGAAGATAAAGATGGCGATGGCAAAGCAGATGGCCCCCCTAAGCCACTTGTAGAGCATCTCAGCAATACGAAATATATCCAGGAGCGCGGAACTGACCATGCCACCAATGGTATCCGCATGGGTATCGATGGCTGGATCTATATCGCCGTAGGCGACTTTGGCTTCCATGACGCCACCGACCGTTCCGGCAAAAAGCTGACCATGCTGGGTGGAGGGATCGTAAGAGTGCGCCCCGATGGCACCGAACTGGAGATATTCACCCATGGCACACGTAACGTATATGATGTTGCCATTGACCCTTATATGAATGTATTTACACGGGAAAACACCAATGATGGCGGAGGATGGAATGTGCGTTTCTCCCATCATATCCAATCCGGTGAATACGGATACCCGGTATTATTCCAGCATTTTACAGATGAAATATTACCTGCACTGGCTGACCTGGGCGGTGGTTCCGGTACCGGCGCCTTATACATGTCAGAACCCAACTGGCCTGCGAAATATAACAATGTTCCCATGATGGCCGATTGGGGCAGAAGCATGCTGTACATCCACAGGGTAAAGCCTGATGGTGCTACGTTCACACAAAAAGAAGAAGATTTTATAGCACTGCCCCAGATTACTGACCTGGATGTGGACGGATCAGGTAGACTTTACCTCTCCGCATGGGATGGCGCCGGTTATTCCGGTAGCGATACCATCGGTTTTGTTGTTCGGGCGGTACCGAATGACTGGACTTATAAAGCGTTCCCGGACCTGGCCAAAGCATCAGTAGCTGAACTGGTTGACCTGCTGAAGTCGCCCAGTGCAGTAGCCCGGTTAAATGCATCCCAGGAGCTGATCCTGCGGGCCGACCAACAGGGAATTACCGCAGCTTTGAAGATAGCATCTGATGCACAACAGCCTTTATATGCCCGTGTAGCCGGCCTGTACACATATGCCCAGGCTACCGGCAAAGACGGTATTGCAGCGTTAGTGGAGCTGACAAAAGACCCTTCAGTGAAGGAACATGCATTGCGCGCCCTGGCAGACCGCAAAGGCATCCTGGCAGATGTTCCTGAGCAACCATTCCTCGACGGTCTGCAAGACCCGTCGCCACGCGTTCACGCCGCAGCGATAGTAGGATTGGGACGTTTGGGCCGCATAGAAGCAGCCACCGCGTTGTTACAAACCAAAGTGCCTGCCTCATTTGTTGCGCCTGCGAAAGAACTGGAAGGACCACACGCTACGCCTAATGCCGCTATTGTGCTGCCTCACCTCGCCGTGCGGGCACTCGTGGAACTTAACGCTGTAGACGCCACTGTATCGGCTGTTAACGGTCCAAATGCCACACTCGCATTATGGGCGTTGCGCTATATGCACGACGACAAGGCAGTGAATGGATTAATTGCTGCCTACAAACAATCGAAAGACCCCAGGGTGAAAAAACAGATCATGACAACACTGGCACGCCTCTACAAAAAAGAGGACGCCTATGACGCCTCCTGGTGGTGGGGTACCCGGCCGGATTCGCATGGTCCTTACTACAAAGCAGTATTGTGGTCCGGATCACCGTTGATTGAAAGTTTCCTGAAGAAAGAAGCGCAGAAAGCCGGACCGGCCCGCATGGACCTGTTCAGGGATCTCGATGCACGTCATAGAATGGAGATCGCCGCATTTGCCCCGCTGAAAAAGGCAGAACCCGTTGCAGTGAAAGAACCTAAAGTGGACCTCGAGAAAATAAAAAGCAAGAAAGGCCAGGTAGGTAAGGCATCTATTGAAGATGTGCTGTTGGCCGTGAAACAGTTAAAAGGAGATCCTGCCAAAGGAAAGATACTGTTCAGCAACCAGGGTTGTATTGCCTGCCATAGCCTCAACAGGGGTGAGAAAATGAAAGGACCTTTCATGGGACAGATCGGCTCTATCATGAACCGTGAACGGATTGCAGAATCTATCCTAAAACCCAATGCGTCTATTTCCCAGGGATTTGCCACAGTGACCGTCACCGCGAAGGGTAATAAAACCTATGTTGGTTTTGTAACAGAAGAAACAGCCACCAAGGTGGTTATGAGGGATATTTCCGGACAGGTATACACAGTGAATGCCGCTGATATCCTGAGCCGCAAGGAAATGAAAACATCGATGATGCCTACAGGTCTTGCGAACTCATTATCATATGAAGAGTTTGCATCACTGGTTAACTTCCTGGCGCAACAAAAGAAATAAAGCCTTTTATACCGGCATAGCCGTAACTGCAAAAGCGGCCCGCATGGAATTAAACTCCATGCGGGCCGCTTTTTTTGAGGGCATTGATATCTGCCATAAAATAATTTTAATTTTATGGGTGATAAAACGCTGTTCCCGGTATATACAGGTGACTAAATCTACAATAGCATGCAAACAATATCAGACAATGCCCTGCTGGATAAACTGAGAAGCGAGGATAACGCTTCTTTTGCGGTATTGTATCAATACTATTTTCCTCCAATAGCCACCTATATTACCAATAATTACGGGAGAAATGAAGATGCCGAAGATATCTTCCAGGAAGCAATTATCGTATTATTGCACAAAGTAAGACAACCCGATTTCCAGCTTACCGCCGCCCTGAAAACCTATCTCTTTTCCATTTGCAGGCACCTCTGGCTGAAACGCCTGCGGGATAATAAATTATTGCCGGTAGCAGACGTAGAAATATACCAGGGTGAACATGACACCTTTCTCCCGGAACTGCACCGGGAAAAAAGCAAAGATGAAAAAGTACAATCCTGGATAATGAGGATCACCCGGCATTGCCAGCGTATTTTAAAAGCTATCTTCTTTTACCGGGAACCAATGGATATACTGATGAAGAAAATGAACTGGAAAAATAAGCATACGGCGGCCAACCAACAATATAAGTGTATTCAACAGGTAAAGAAAATAAGGCAAACCGAAGAAAGCATATAGTTGTTTGGGTGATAATTTTTACCGGCTGGTATTAATAAACAAATCACCCTTAAAACAATTCATGATGTCAGCAACAACAAAAATCGTTCTTTGCATTTTCTCCCTGGTATTAACAGGTATCTGTCTTTATCATTTCTTCGGTTAACCCAAAAACAGTAAAAATGAAAACATCTGTCAATATCTGGGGAATCAAAGAATTCGAAGGAGATGGTGAACACTGTCCCATTATTCCGGCTAATCTCCCCTGGTATAAGAAAGTATTCTTAACATTTTTCCGTTTCGGGGTATGCCCGCTTTGTGTTACCATGAGCGTAGGCTATAGCATCCGCCGGTTTTTCAGGAGATGAAAACACGCTAAAAGCATTTCGTCATCAACAATCCCGTAAATATGGCTATTTACGGGATTATATTTTATTTCGTATTAACCTCAACCGGTTCAGGGCTGAATATGATAGTATCCGCACATTGCCTGGTAATCACTAAAATCTGCACCCGACGCCCTTCTTCCTGCAATACCCCCGGGAATAATAACATAACGGAGCTTAATAACATCCAGCGGGTAATTGCTCACAACATTAAGACCGCCAACATAGAACTGGGGATACATCTTTATATCACCGGCATTGGAAGCATATGGTAGGAGTAAAACAGTAGAGCCAAAATCAGCATATACCAACGTAACACCTTTATCAAGCAGCTCTCTTGTCAAGGCTGGTATGGGCCATTGGGCCACCAGTCCTTTGAAAGACTTCCAGGGGGAGTAGATCACATTCGCTGTGCCGGTGTTGCCCTGGTTCCCGGTAGCGCCTTTATCTCCCTTCGGTCCCTGTGCGCCCTGAGGGCCTTCCGGGCCGGTTTTTGAACAGGCAAAGCATGATATCATCAGCAAGCCTGCTAATAGCAGCAATGTTGTTTTCATGATTATCGGTTTGAAGGTTTGAAGCACGTTGGGGAATGCTTCGTTACTTCAAAGAACCGTTTTTTCAAAAAAGTGAAGAAAGGCTATTTAGCCATTGGTGGGAATGATTGAGCGGTTGGGTACCTATCCCACCCCATCTGATCTTCATTACTTAACGGGTCGTATTTTGCCCGTGCTGTAAACAACAATGTTACTCCAGGAATATTCATCATCATTACCGCTTATGCCGGTTGATAAGTATGCACAATAATCCCTCCGGGAAAAGTTTTCACATCAGCCAGTTTCAGGTCAAGTGGTTTCGAAAGACCGCTAAATATCGGTAGTCCGGCTCCCAATGCTATGGGGTGTATGGCTAAATGGAATTCGTCGATGAGACGCGTCTCGATCAGGCTCCGCATAAATCTTGCACCTCCATGCGCTAAGATCGGCGCCCCTGGCTCTGCTTTGAGTTCCCTGATCCCTTCAGCAAGATCACCGGTGAAAACCCGGGCCCCGGTCCAGGAGGCTGCAGCCGGCGACTGCTCTGCGTTGGGCTGGATTCCATTGGCGGCATCATATCGCCTGGTATTTTCTACGGCCGCAGTGGTTTGTGCCGGATCAAAACCTGCAAATCCTTTTTTCGTAAAAACCGCCTTGGGTATCTCGTTCATTGGCGCGGCAATGGGTGCGGTCGAAGTTGGCCAGTAAGACGCCATATCATGAAAGGTTTTACTGCCCATAATATGCAATCCCGCAGTCCGGCAAAGCCCAACCAACCAGGCCGCTGAGTTTTCATCTGAGGTCTTGAAGATCCAGTCGAGCTCGCCGTTGGCGCCGCCTACAAACCCATCAGCGGACATTGACATCTTCATCATTAGTTTTCTCATGATTAGAATTTTTGTTTCCCAAATGTAAGCCGCCCTCACGGAACTCACATAGGGCAAAAGCGACAATCAAAGGGGGCCGTTGCGTCATCAAATTTCCATAAACATTTTCTTAATTTCATGATGATACTTCTCCTCACTTACCTTCAATAGCTCCGTAATCAGATCAATGGAAACAGGCCTGGGCCGTGGATACTTATTCTTCAGAAGAAAATTTCTTAATGCTTCATTCACTTTGTTTTCACCAATCAGCTCGCTGAGCTTCACCATTACTAAAGCTCCCTTTGAATAGGAAATATGCGTGTCATTCTCCTGCACTTTATATAATGGCCGGTTTTCTGAAAGCCCCTTCTCCATATCATAGATCTGCTGATGTACCTGCACCCGCTCCAGCATTTTCTGCCGGCCATGCATTTTTTTATACAGCATCATCTCTGTATACATAGCCAGCGTTTCCGTAAGCATGGCCGCTCCTTCCCTATCGTCGGGTGCTATCTGATTATTGCCCCACCACAAATGAGACAGTTCGTGTCCCGCCAATTCATTAATGACGTCTTGTTGCCGGTCTGCTTTAATATTTGCATGGAAAAGCATGTTCTCCGTCATAAAAATATTTGCCGGATAAGCCGTAGCTGCAAAACCACTGGTGAACGAGGATACCTCCGAGAAGGCAAGTGAACGAAACGGGTATGCACCAAAATTTTCCTGGCAATAATCCAGTGTATTTTTTGCGCAGGAAATCAGGTGTGCCACATTTTCATCATGTTTGGGATGATAATATACGCTGATTTCAATTCCTTTGTACATGATACGGCGCATGCTGTACACGGCGGAAGCAACTGCAAAACGAAAAGGCACCGGTTCATTTGTTTTATAATGAAAATAGCTCCTGTTACCCAGCTGCCATTGCGCTATCAGCTCTCCTGTACCAATAGCTGTTTGCCCCGAGTCTGTTGAAATAAGCATGTCTGAATAAATGAAATCCAGGGTAGAAGATTTGGGCGCAGTCAGGGTGGTTACCTTTGTGGCTTCTCCCAATCCCCATTTCTTCCGCTGCAAACTGTCCGTTATCTCCTTTTGCGGCTGATAACCTATTTGAGGATAATAACGGCTGATGCGCATAAAAGACCCATTCTCTATAATAGCATTGAAGGGTTGATGGCCATTGACCGGCGCCCAGCTGTATGATATCTCAAAGTGAATAGCGGCGCTGTCATTGGGTTGCAGGCCGTGGTTCAACAGGAGTGCTGTAACCGCCTGGTTAATTTGTATCTCCTCTCCCTTTGATACGTAGGCCGCATGCAGCATGTGGAGGCGCTCATCAAAATTGATCAATATGTTATGGATGACTGCTGTTGTAAGGTTCTTAATAATATAACTTCCCGCTATCGTATAGGCCCGTTTGCCGGGATACAAACTGATACGGGAGGTTACGGCTGTAACAACAGGCTGTGGGATATCCTGGTATTTACGGTACAACTTTTCGTAGCGTGCAGCTGCTTCCGGTTTTAGTTCCCGGTCTTTGCCTGCATATCCATGCATAAAGGCTATGCCTGAGAAAACACCACCGCCGCCCAAAGCAAGCATACCTATAAGGCTGGCCACTTTCAGACGCCTATTTTTTATAACGCTGTAAATAAGCCATAGCATCCCTACAACAGAGGCGCCAAATATCAACCTTTCAACAAAAGAAGGCAGATAGGCGCCATAGCCGTTGAAGTCACTGTAAACCCCGTTAAAACCTGAAAGAAAACGGAAAAGGGGGAGGCTGATGATTTTCTTTGACAGCGGACTAGCGATCGCAAGTGTTGTTAGTATGCATATGCTTAACGCGATATAATTACGGGGCGCCAGTTGGTTAATGAATAATAGCATTCCTGTGAGCAATATCAGCGGACCCGTATTAAAAATCACCACGCCTCCATAAGCCTTCCAGTCAATAACGGGATAATGGTAAGCCCACTGGAAACTTAGCCCCAGCATAATAATCAATACGGTATAACATAACAGCAACAATACACAGCTGAACCAATGCCCCCATTGCCGGAATGAAACATGCGCCGTGGTATTTTCAATCGCCGAAAATTTCACGTTGCTGCTTTTCCAAAACAGGTCGTGTGCGAAATACACCATTAACAACATACCCATAAAATAGAAGCTCTCAGAAATGGTGACAGCCATTAACCCGGAACTGGCATACTGCTGTGGCAGCCGGATACCTTTTTCTATAGCGGCATACATCTCCATACCGGTATAAAATAGCAGGATTACCACACTGGCAATGAACGGAATATTTTTGTAAGTATGACCTATATTTATTTTTACAAACGACCATATCGACTGCCACTTAGTTCTGAGGTTATACCTGGTGGCTATCGTAAAATCCGGCTCCTGGCGCAGCGGAAACGATTTTTCTGCTGCTGCAGATGATCTGCCGCCCACCTTTCTTTGTGTACCGGAAAGCCCCGTATAACCCAGCCATAAGCATACAAACGAAACTGCCGTTATGATCAGCCTGTTCACTAAAAAGTATCCCGATGGCAACAACAACACAGTATTGCGTTGGCTAACAGAAAGCCCCCTGCTATCATAGAAATAAGCCGACAATCCAAACGGATCTACCATCGCAGATACTTGTTGCGTAGCTAAAGATTGCGGAGATGCCTGTGCCATCAAAGGTGAATTAGAAAATAACAACGTCACCATGTATAGTACGTACAAAAGCATACCACCTAGTGCCATCATCAATTTACTCCTCGTTCGCCACGCAATACACGACAGGAAACTGCATACAAACAAACTGTTGATACAGCCAAACAATATGAATGGATACAGGTAATAAAGAAGATGAATGGAAAATCCCGCTCTTATTTGCTGTCCAATGGCGAACCCGATTGTAACCAGCAGGAAACTAAAAACAGTAAGGATCAACAGCGACAGGAAATGGCCGCTTGCGAATTTACCCTTACCAACCGGTGTTGAAAAAAGGATAAGATCAAACCGGGTATCCCATTCCATAAAGAGCAATTTCTGCGCAAAAACGGTAGCAATAAGGATAGTAGAAAGACTCAACATTCCCAGCATAAATCCAATGGTATAAGCGCCATTGAAGTTAATCCCTTCGCCTGCCGACAGGTTAAACCGGTTGCCGGCGAATATCCCCATACCCAGGAAGCACGCCATTCCCAGGTAAGCAGTGAAGCGATTCGTATACCCTCTTATGTCAAAAAGAAAAATTGCTTTCATGGGTTATTGGTGATACAGGGTATGAAAATAGGCATGCTCCAGGGTTGGGGTTAATGGATGAAAGCCCTGCGGTTGTTTCCCGGAAAAAACAGTAATATGCATAGCTCCCGCTATCAGCTGCCGGCCAATGATCTTGCAGGACGACTCGTACGATGATAATTCAGATGTATGAATCTGTTTGGTCCATACTTTTCCCGCTAATGTGTTTATCATCTGCGCAGGACTGCCCGCAGCCTGTAAGGCACCCTCTTTTATCACCGCCATTTGCGGGCAGAGGTTCCGGACATCTTCAACGATATGCGTGGAAAGGATAACAATTATTTTTTCGCTTATTTCGCTCAGCAAAATATTGAACCGGTTCCGCTCTTCCGGATCCAGCCCGGCGGTAGGCTCATCTGCTATAACAATCCGGGGGTTTCCGAGTAGTGTTTGGGCAATACCAAAACGTTGTTTCATTCCGCCCGAAAATGTGTGCACTTCTTTATCTTTCGCGTGGTATAAATTTACTTTTTCAAGCAGGTACAGAATCTGCGCTTTTCGCACAGCGGCACTATCTATACCTTTAAGCACGGCAAGATGCTGTAACAGATCATAGGCAGAGGTTTTAGGATACACGCCAAAATCCTGGGGCAAAAAACCAAGCTGCTTCCTCATGAATGCCGGTTGCCTGATCACATCAACCCCGTTGAAAATAATAGTCCCGCTGTCGGGCTTTTGCAGCCCTACAATTGTTTTCATCAGCGAAGATTTACCCGCCCCGTTCGGTCCCAGCAAACCGAACATTCCATTGGTAATGTCCAGTGATATATTGTTGAGCGCCTTTATACCATTCCGATAGGTGAGCGAAAGCTGATCAATGCAAAGCCTGTTCATTTTACGAATGTTTAGATAATACAATCCCCTGCAATGGTTGTCCATTGCTTTTTACAACTTGTGATATAAAAAATTACGGGTGTTCTCTGTATTCTAAAATATCACCGGGTTGACATTCCAGGATTCTACAAATGGCTTCCAGCGTGTCGAACCGCATGCCTTTCGCTTTCCCGGTTTTAAGTATGGATAAGTTTACCGGTGTAATTCCTAATTTTTCTGCCAATTCTTTGCTTTGCATTTTACGCTTTGCAAGCATCACATCAATATTTATGATAATCGGCATAACTATATAAATAAGTCTTGTTCTTTTTGAAGTTGTAGTCCCTGCCTGAATATAGCCGCCAGGAAATAGGCAAAAATCCCCAGGAACAAATGCACCAACACCAACCCCCATACGATACTTTCCAGTTGAACAAAAAAGCCCGATAGTACGGCACAGAAAACCGGTACCAGCATATTAAGCAGGTAGAAGCGGCGCAGATGAATAATGTTTCGTGACGTAAATAACCTGGGCTGATAAAATACTTTAAAAACCCTGGAAGCCGCCCAGAAGAATAAGCTGTATAAGCTCAATGGCAACAGGAATGAGAATACTACATAGGGAGCGTTATTGTCTATATTGAGAAAAGGCTCGTTTGTAAACGGGTACATAATATGAATGTACTTCCCTTCACCATACGGCACTATACCGCGTTGGGTAAGCAAACAAATAACTGAATATAAAGTCGTGGCAAGGTACCCCAGTGCCAATATATAACTGATATAATACAGTATTTTAGAAACGACTTTTACGCGTACCATTTTCGGGAATTAAAATTAATTCCCCAAAAGTAATAATTAATTATCGTAAAACGATAATTAATTATTGTTAATTTATTTCCAATACGCTTTAACTCACTTTTCCAACATTGATTTAATCAACTCGTCCATCTCCACATTCAGCATGAAAGATACACGCATCAATATTTTCCCATCCCTGTCCAGCAGGATCTTTGTAGGATAAGCACTGATGTCATACGCTTTTACGATATCGATTCCGCCGCTGCCTTCATCGTTTAATACATGTACCCAGTTCACCTCGTCCTTTTTAATAGCCCCCAGCCAGGCAGCTTTACACTCCGCGAATGCCGGCTGTCCATGCGCATTTTCATTTGCAATGGCAACAATTTCCAGACCTTTGTTTTTATAAGTATCGTAAAGCGCTTTCAAATGAGGATGACTTTGCCGGCAGGCGCCACACCAGCTGCCCCAAAAATCAAGTATGACTAACTTCCCCCTGTAATCACTCAGTCGTATGGTTTTACCATATTGATTTTTCCGGGTAAAATCAGGCGCCTGCTGTCCTTTAGGACTCAGTTTCTTCCAGGCGGCTATCCTGTCACGGATCCGTTGGGCAGCATGCATCTTTTTAAGCCGGTCGCTCAATTGCTCATAAGCTGCCGCATAAGTAGCTGTGGTATACATCTCGTTGTTGTCTTCCAGCTCATATAAGCTCATATAGGAGTCGGGATGTTCCTTTACAAACGCCTGCTTCATCAATAACTTTTTCTGGTAAAGCGCTGCAGGCTTTGTGGTGACTAATTTATAAAAGGCTACACTGTCCCTGACCATGTCCAATGACTCAATTTCCTTTCCCAACGCTTCTTCCCCGATATCCTTATTCAGTATGGCATCTAAAGCATTGAAATCCCCGATCACATCTGTATCCTTTACCTGGTCCTTAGCCAGGAAAGCCATCACTGCTTTCAGGTCCAGGTCAGACAGGCGCACGGTATCCTTCGGTGCCTGTTGTTGACAGAGGCCGGACAGGGGAAACAGGAGTACGCTCCACAGCATTATTCTTTTCATGATGGTTGATTTTATATATAGGCATCGGGGGCATCGAAAAGGGTGAATGGCTGCCGGGTAGATGATATCGCGGATGCGATCTTGCAAAGAATAAAAATGCCGGTACAGTTTCCTGCACCGGCCCGGGGAACAATTTATTTTTATTGCGTTGGGGTTTCGGTTAATGACAAACTCGTTAAGACAGCCATTAAAAAATTCAACTTTTGGGGTTTGTAAACATCCCATTTCTCTGCCAGCCTCTGCCACGGGGCCGGTTTGATGGGATCGCCGGATAAAAGGCCGTATGAGCGATTCTTCCTGCTAATCCTTAAAGGATTGTATTACAGCAGCAAAAGTATAAGACAGAACAGCAGGAATCAACTGCGAAAATTCGCAGGTTAGCCGATTCTTTGTTATTTTACACCTAAAAAGATGGATCCTGATAAGTTGGCATATGGTAACTATTCTAAAGCATTTATAACGGATGTACCGGCAGATCTGAACGCCCCTGAAGCCCTGCATTTCAAAAATACCATTCGCCGTTTTCCGGAAGAAGCCATCTACATCTATTCTTTCAAGGAAAATAAAATGCTGTATGCCGATGGCTGGGAACCCCTTCTGGGCTACCGGGACGATGAAATCAGCATGCTCACCATTGTAAATATCACAGCACCGGAATATGCCCCTTTTTCCAATGAACTGAACGACAAAGCCCTGATGTTCCTCCACAGTAAGGTCATCGAAGAAGAGCACCAATACAGTTTCACCATCGAACTAAAAAAACTTCATAAGAACGGCGCCCCGGTACCGCTTATCTGGAAAGTGGGCGTATTTGCCACGGAAGGAGGAAAGGTCACCTGTATCATAGGGCATTCACAAAGGAATGAAAGCATTAAGTTTGGCAGCGTAATGCGCTATGCCGCCTATGGTCCGGAAAAATCGGAATTTGAAGAAGAGCTGAACAAACAGCTGTTCCGGCATTACGCCATTTCTGAAAAAGAAAAAGATGCCCTCGCACTGGTGGCGGAAGGCTATTCCTTTAAGGAAATTGCAGCCAGGTTCAGCGTGTCACAGTCGGCCATAGAAAAAAGGATACTGCCGATGTATAAGCGTTTCGGCGTTAAAAGCCTGACCCACCTGATCAGCTTTGCATTTGCAAATCATATTCTCCCTTAGACCTGGCGCCCCTGGCTGCAGGTACATGACGCTGCAGGTTCAGTGAAAGCATTTTGTCCCTTTCCACACCTATGCTGTACAACATGTCCTGCCAGTTGGCAGATAGTTTACGGTCCTTATCGTCATTTCCCAGCACCCAGATCACGTTGGTATCCTTCAGTGCAGTACGATTGATATCCCGGGTAGACAGCGCGTCTACGAAGCCCAGGAAGCGTTCTGAGGTGATCAGGTCTTCTTTTACCGGGTCTCCGGGGTTAATATCATCTATCACGAGGATGGAAGCCTTACGCCAGGTCCATAGTACATCCGCGGTGTTATCGTCGTCCTGTTCAAAGAACATACAATACAACTTCATCGCAGAGGTATATATGGCCGAATAGTGACGGATAGACAACTCCGTGGCAATCGCCACGCTCAGACTGGTTTTACCACTGTTTTTGGGCCCGAACAGGAACAGGTGCATACCCATGGTATTGCTGTCGAGAAAGCGTTTTATCAGCTTAATATCCTCAGGCGCGATATGTTCTGTACTCCACTGGCTTAGGCGGAACTGGAAAGGATATCCCGGCGCCTGCAGGTACATTTTTGTGAGATACCAATAATAGGCAGGATACAGGATCAGCGTAGCTGTTACCATTACTACTCCCCTGGCCAGGGGAGTATCATAGCATAACAGGGAGCAAAAAAATGCACCCAGCCAGAAAAAAAGCAGGTCGGTAATGGTATCAAAAGCAACATTTCCCCAGGCTGGTTGAAAAACGTACGACTTTACACCACCCTTTCTGCCTAACGTTAACGGCCATAGGAAATTGATGGTTTCAAATACCAGCCAGGTACCGCTGATCAGGCAGGCGGCATTAAGCGAAGCCCTGGCCGGCGCCATATGCGGCTTCATGATCAGGAAAGCGATAAAGGCTGGAATAAACCCCAGCGAAAAATGACCAAACTGGTTGGCCAGCCAGGTATAGGTTAGTGTAACACCCCGGTAAGAGTCCTTACCTCCAAGATCAGCCTTCAGCTGACGGGCCATATTTTTAAACGTAATCGTTTTTTTCATGAGCATTTACGGGAAAGCAGCGGGCAGATAAATTAGGAGTAAATATAATAAATCTCCCAACATCTCCGCAAAACACGCCTTTTGAGGGCATAATACCCCGCCGGCTCACCCACCCCCTCCATCTGCTAAACGGCCCTTGGGCTATTCCTCTTTGTACCGGATTTTTGATACAGGCAAATAACGATTCCCCGACTATGGATCAGCCGAAATAATTAATGCAAATACAAAACTTAATATCATGAAGCTTTCACCCCTTCTCCACTGTATTTTATTATTGCCCCTGTTCATCACGGCAGGATGCAGCAAAGGTCACGACAACCCGGCGCCGCCGCCGGACAAGAACTGCCGCATTGCAACCGCTACATCAAAATCCGGCGCTGTCACCGTCATCTATACACTGACTTACGACAACGATGGACGCATCAGTAAAATAAGCACAGATGATCTTAGCAAAAGCCGGAGCCTTTTCAATTATGCACCCGGCATACTTTCACGGGATACCTATTCAGACAACTGGAACGGGCAACAAACAGGGCAGCTGCGCGCAGAAGTGAACAGCATGGGACTGCCCACACTTATTACCGAAAAACAGTACGATTATACCCCGATTGGTCAACCGCTCAAGCTCTCTGTTACCATTACCACAACCTTCGAATACAATAGCCAGGGAGAACTACAGCTGTCTACCCAAAAAAAAGTATTTGCCAATGCCCCGGCCGGTAACTCCAACATCACTTCCTCTTATACCTGGGCCAATGGCAATGTTGTAAAACAGGAAGATACCGGTGGCCAAACATCCATCTTTGAATATTATACCGATAAACCCACTCAGAAAGGAGATCCTGTCGCCTTTCAAAACGTGATGAACTATAGCGTCAATCCTTATAAAAACAAAAACCTGGTCAAATCATTATCAAACAGCACAATGATTATAAACGTAAATTACGAATACGATGAAACAGGAAAAATCAACACTACAAGCCTTACAGCTACTTCCGGTACAAACAGCCAGGAAATAAGATACCAGTATTCCTGTAATTGATTCACCAGCCAGGTAACCCTCACCCGATATCTTACTGAAAACAAAAACTACAAAAATGAAAGCGATAATAAGTACTGTTTACTTCACTTCCGTTGTAATGACGCTTGTCATCATAACAAGTTGCCATCGCGACAACCCTGTAAACGTGGATCACTCCACTCCCACTATCACCGTATCAGGCAAAAACCTGGTGCTGGCCGGCGGACAATCATTCGTCCTGCGTGGCATCAACTATCCTATTATCGATGAAGGACTGCCTACACTCGGCAACCCTACCCGGTACAAATTCAAAATTGATGAAGCGGCGAAAACCGGCGCTAATGCGATCCGCATCCAATGGTATACAAACAACACCCATTGGCTGGATACATCAGCAGAAGGATCGCCCGGAACAGTTGATGGATTCCTCAATAACGGCACATTAAGCAATATCATCGGGTACTGCTATCAGAAAGGAATGATTCCCATCCTGGTGGTACAAAATACAGTATGTGAAAGCGACTGGAATTATTTTAAAACCGTAGCCCTGCCCTGGTGGCAGCAGCCAGCCGTACTTGATCTTATCAATAAACATAAAAAATACCTGATTGCCAACATCGCCTGTGAATTCGGTAATGTGCGGTGGGCGGAAGATCCGGAAGCGGCACTGGGAATCTTCAAAACCAATTACATCCAGGCTGTACAAAAACTGCGCAGCGCCGGCATCACCATCCCATTAATGATTGATGCACCGGACTGCGGTACTTCTTCTTCACCACTCGCCAAAGTAGCGAAAGACATTCTCACTGCCGACCCCGCCAGGAATATTATTTTTTCCGCACACACCTATTGGGCGGACTACGCCAATACTGCTGCCGCCATTAAAACAAAAATGGACGAAATAGACAACACCGGCACATGCTTCGTTTTGGGAGAAGTAGGTAACTGGCAGGATGGCAATACCTGCTGCGTTCAGAATATAAGCACCCTGTTTCCTGTTATCGTAAATGAAGCCTGTCACCGCGGTATTGGCTGGCTGGCCTGGGCTTATACCCAGGACTGTTGCAAACCGCGGGAAATGACAACCAACGGCGAGTTTAATACGTTAACTACTTATGGTCATGAGGTGGTTCATAACGGTACCTATGGATTGCTGTCAGGAGGAGGCTGCGCTGCACAACCCCTCCCGAGGGAAAACTAAAATGAGGACAGGACCGAAATGCAGGAGGATCAATTCAAATGTTTGTAAATTTAAATAAAAACCCTTGGCCTTACCACGTCCGATACTACGTGCCCTGTTTGGGTTGATATGCTGTAGCTGCTATACAGGGATTGTTCACAGCCAGGGTCACTATAAAAAACAAATCCTGAACTATATGGACGGGCTTCCGTCCGACTACGTATATGCAGCCATCCCTGATTCATCGGGGTATTTGTATATCGCTTCCCAAAAGGGTATTTCGATTTACGACGGCTACCGCTTCGTAAACCACCCGTTCCTGCAATTGGGGGTCAGTGATCTGTACCTGGATCATCATACCTTTTATTTTTATAACGACAGCGGACTAAACCGCCTGAAGAATTTTCATACAGTCCCCCAGTTGCTGGCAGCGAATATCTTTACCGATACAGATCCGAATAATGATGCATACTCAAATATCTTCGTTGACAACAAACAAAGAATATGGTCCACTGACTTTAACTATGTGAAATACTACCTGCCGGGAAATGGCAGGATATCATCCTTCCTCATTATGCCCGAAAATAAAGACGCGGGAATAAATACAGCTATACTGGAGGTAGCCGATGGAGAAATCTGGGTGGCAGCAAGATCCGGTCTCTGGGTATGGCATGAAGCCGATAATAAACTGCAGCTGCATCCTGCAACCGCTATCAACCGGCTGAGTTATGAAAGCGCCATTCAGCTGAATGACAAAGAAGTGCTCCTCGCCACTACCAACGGTAAAATTCTCCGGGTAAATCCGGCCACCGGCCAATCCGCTGATCTTCCTTCACTACCTGACCACGATATAGTGAGAGGATTTCTGGAAACGGCAAAGGGACTGTTTCTCTATACCTCCCGCAAAATATATCAAAAGCAACCAGCTGCTTACCAGGAAATTTGCAGCGCGGATGATGCGCTGATCAATCACCTCAGTTCCGATGCCCGCACCCACCTGCTTTGGGTGTCGACTACAAAAGGCATAATAAAATTAACGCCCGGCCCCGAAGCAGTTGAAACACGCATGTTTCCCGGAACAAAAACGCAAAACGACCCGGTGATCTCCATCGCAGCGCCCAAAGCCGGTGAGCTTTGGATGCTTACCCGTTCAGGAGAGGTCTGGTTTTATGGTAACGGTTCCCTGGAGAAACGTTTTTCCGGGGAGATGGATAACCGGTATTATGCGCTCGACGATGTGGAACACCAGGTCATATTATCCACCCAAAAAGGAATATTCCGGTGGCAGGACAACCGCTTCCGGCAGCTTCACTTGCCGGGCCTGCAAATAAAAAGCGACATACGAAAAGTATTGGTCACCCCCCAGAATGAATTTTGGGTTGTTTTCTCCGGTCAGCCAATTGCACGATATAGTTATCCCGGCTTTGAAAAATTCTCCAGGGCATTTAACAACGACAGTGCTTTCTGGACCGGCAACACCTGGAATGATATACTGACAGATAGCAGCGGCATCACCTGGCTGGCAGGATGGATGCCCAAGGCCTGGGGTATTGCCCGCTACGACGCAGCTAAAAATACATTTATAGAGATCTCCGACTCCACCATCAACAAAAAAACACTGGGCGTTTTTGTAGGTGATTATTACAACAGCATTGGTGTTGCAAGCAATGGCCAGCTGCTTTTTTCCGCCTACGGCGGCTGGAACCGGACAGATGAAAAAGGGAAAATTATTCAAAAGGTAGATACGCATGACTACGAGATAGCAGACACCTATAATGTAGGTATTTCCGAAGACCGGCACGGGAATGTATTTTTTGGTACCCGTGAAGGACTACATGTTTGGTTGAAGGAAAAAAACAAGGTGGTGCGGCTGTCGCAGATAGATGGCTTACCTACCGATTACCTGGTAAATGCCCATAAGAAACTGCTCAATGGCAACCTTGCCCTGGGCATTCCAAACGGCATCCTGTTAATTGACCCCGAAAAGATTTTACAAACCAGGCTCACCAACCGCCTTAGCCTTACACAGATTAGCGTAAACGGCGTTTTCAGAAATGATACTGCTACCAGCATAGAATTATCCAGGAAAGAAACTGCACTCTATTTATATTTCTCTGACCTCTCCTACCTGGATCCACATAAAGTTTATTTCCGGTATAAGTACAGCGATGAAAATAACTGGCATGACCTGGGGCATCGCCCGGAGCTTTCTCTTCATCACATTACGCCGGGAGAATATCATATTACTGTAGAGGTGTTCGATAACCTTGCCAACCGGCAGGAACAAACCCTGTCGCTATTTGTAAAAGCCCATCCCGCTTGGTGGCAAACCTGGTGGTTCAGGATCACAGCGCTGATCCTGTTCACCGGGTTGGTAGCCATCCTGATAAAAAGACGGATCAACAACATCTGGCGGGAAGCGGAGCTCAAACATCGTATAGCCGAAACCGAAATGATGGCGCTGCGGGCGCAGATGAATCCGCATTTCATTTTTAATTGTATCAACGGCATCGATGCCCTGATCCAAAGCAATGATAAATACTATGCAACGGTTTACCTGAACAAATTTGCCCGGCTGCTTCGTAATGTGCTCGACAGCTCAAAACAAAATACCGTTAGCCTGGCAAAAGACCTGGAAACGCTGCAGCTTTATATCGATCTTGAACAGCTCAGGGATGAAAATAAATTTACGGCTGCCATCAAAGCAGATGAATCCCTGTTGCTCGATGATTACCAGGTTCCGCCACTGGTAGTGCAGCCTTATATCGAAAACGCCATCCTGCACGGGCTGAGGCATCGCCCTGACAATGGGGGCAGGCTCACCATCACCGTAACGAAAAACGAAGAACATATTAAATACATTATTGAAGATAACGGCGTAGGCAGGGATACACTCAAAAATGGCCGTAAACATGACCATTCCTATGGCATGCAAATGAGTGGCGACAGAGTAAAGTTTTTCAATAATGAAGAATATGCCTCCGTAGTAATAACAGATTTAAAGAACGAAGGAAAGCCTGCGGGCACCCGGGTTCAGGTACTTTTAAAAATTCAGTAATGCTATCAGCTATCATCATCGATGATGAACAAAAAGGACGTCTTGCTTTACGCGAAAAACTGCGCGACTACTGCCAGGAAGTGGAGCTGCTGGGAGAAGCGGCCGATGGAGCGGAGGGCCTGAAACTGATCCGGGAACAGAAGCCGGAAATCGTTTTCCTGGACATCGAAATGCCACGCATGAGCGGCTTTGAAATGCTGCACATGCTGCCACAAAAAGACTTCCATCTTATATTCACCACTGCCTACGACCAGTACGCGATCAAAGCGATCCGGTACGCCGCTTTTGACTACCTGCTCAAACCGGTAGATATTGAAGAATTGAAATCCGCTATTAAAAGAGTTAGTGAGCAACCAAGAGAACATACAGAAGAAAAGCTCCAGGTATTGCAACAAAACCTGGATACAGGGTCCCTGCAGGGTAAGATCGCCATTCCTACCGCAGAGGGCCTGCTTTTCTTCAATATAGCCGACATCATATGCCTGGAGGCAAAAAGCAATTATACCGCTATCCACTTCTCCAAAGCCCCCAGCCTGCTCGCCAGCCGTACCCTGAAAGATTTCGAGGAACTGTTGCCTACGGATCTATTCTTTCGTACCCACCATTCATACATCATCAATCTACAATATATCCGGCGCTACATCCGGGGAGAAGGCGGACAGATAGAACTGGAAAACGGTATGTATGTAACCGTATCACGACGAAAAAAAGAAGACCTGCTGAAAAAATTCAGGTATAAGAAATAACATCCCACCTATGTATTTTTTATTAGGATCCCTGTTTAAATTTTCCTGTCAGCTGGTAAAATAAGCATCAAGAAAATTTAAACCGGCTCTTAATATTAAGTTAACATGGATAAAAAATACCTGCAATATTTATGTTGTACTTTCGCCCCGTTGATTTGAACCCATAGAGCACAACAAAACCTATAAATCTGTACAGTGCTGTAACCCAGAGCAAATCAGGCATGTTTATTTTTTACATAAGGCGTTATGTAAATATGAAACCCCACGCGCGTTTATTAACCTAATATGATAAGTACTATGAAAAGAAAACACCTGTTGTTTGCAGCTATTTTCGCATTCGCCGTTAGTTCCTGCAGAAAAGAAACCCAACCCGTTGTCGAAGAACAACCACCTATTACGAGCTTTAAAGATCTCAAAAAAATCCCTGATGCCATAGTGGATATCAAGGCAGGAAATGTCAACTTAGAAGACATACTGAAAAACAACAAGAAGAGCGTATTGGAATTCCTCAGAGACAGCGCATGGGCCAATGGTACCGGGAAAACCATGATCTTCTCTTCGGATGAACAACTGGCGCCTGAAAATCAGCTGAGACTTGTTTACCCCGGATCATTGTTGCAGGCCGGTGGCATCGCCGCACTGAAGTATGTGCCGATTGCAAAATACCAGGGTAAAGTGAAACCCATTACCGTTTCTGTTTCCGCTCCCGGAAAATACATTTCAGGAGTTATCAACAAGCCCAGTATTTCTGCAACAAGAGAATTTATCGGGTCAGTATTCGGAAACGGACCTGTAGGTAACGAGCTGGTAGGATTCCAGTTTGACATGAACCAATTTACTTACTACGAAGAGCTGAAACTCACTATTGGCGCCAACGTAAGCATTGGCTCCCTGTTCTCTGTAGGAGCTTCCTTTGGTAAAGAGAAGGTGGAAAAAACAACCGGCCTGGTCGCTAAATTCATCCAGAAAAACTTCACCCTGGATATGGATCTTCCGGATGATGGTAACCTGCTGGATTCAACCGTTAACCCTGCCGATCTGGGACCGCTTTCCCCGGTGTATGTAAGCTCCATCACCTATGGAAGAATGGGAATAATAAAGGTAGAATCAAATTACTCTTATGAGGAACTGAAGCTGGCTTTTAACATTGCCTTTAAGATCTCTACTGTTGGCGGAGGCGTTCAGGTAGATGCCACCACCAAGAAGATCATAGATGAATCAAGCATCCAGGTAAGAACCGTTGGCGGCGAAGGTGATGAGGTTACCAAAACTATTGTAGGATACGAAGAATTCAGGAAGTACATTGAGTCAGGCGGAAATTATTCTTCCAAAGCTCCGGGGTTCCCGCTGTACTTTACTTTGAGCCATTTAAGCGATCATTCTGTATTCAGCACCATCTTCAATGTAAATGTCCCTAATAAATAATTCCCCCCATGATTAGTATTAATAGAATAACCGGCATCGCTGCGTTATTTATACTCATACTGACGGGGTGTAAAAAACGTGTGGACGTGGAGAGTAAAAATGGACTGACGGGGTTATCGAAAGCATCCCTTCCAACCATTGAACTGAGTACACGCAATTACCTTCCGGGAGGAAGCGGCGTGGTAAAATTCGGAGTAGCAGATGCCAACGAAGCTGCCAACAGCGTGAAAACGAATACCGTAGAACTGCGGGATAGTATATGGACAGACGGTTTTGGCAAAACGATCATTGGTGTTTCCGATGAAATCAGTATTTCGCAAACCACCCAATTACAACGGGCCTTTGCAGGATCGCTGATACAGGGAAATACGATCAACGATTTAACGTTGAAACCAATAGCTGCTTTCCAGGGAAAAGTAAAGCCGTTAAAAGTTTCTGTATCCTTTCCTGCCAAACGCGTGAGTGGCGTAATTAATAAGAGCAGTTTGTCCGGTACCAGGGAATTTATCTCTGATATTATGTACAATAACCAGCTCGGTAATCAATTTGCCTCCTATGGTTATAGCATGGAGCGGTTCACGTCGTACGATGAGATCAAAACCGCCTTTGGCTCCAATGTAAACACGAGAGCACTGTTCTACAAAAGCTCGAGTTCATCGTCCAGCGAGGAACACCGCATCTCTAAAAAATCAGGTATCTATGTGCGGTTTGTTCAACGGAACTTCACCATTGATGTTGATTTACCCGATGGCGGCAACCTCCTGGATCCTTCAGTGAATCCCGCTGACCTGGCTGGCCTGAACCCTACCTATGTAAGCTCTATTACCTACGGAAGGATGGGAATCATGTCGATCGAATCTGACTCTTCTTATGAATCTACCTATGAAGCTTTTAATAAGGCATACAAAGCATTGTTTGTAAGCGGTTCCACTACTTTCACTGAAAGTGAGAAGCGGATCATTGACCAGGCAGATATGCGTTTGTTCCTGGTGGGTACAGATGGTGAAGCTACGGTGAAATCGGTACAGGGTTACGAAGGCTTTATGAAAGTGGCACAGGAAGGCCAGCAGTTCTCGGCCGACAAACCCGGGGTACCTATTTATTTTTCATTAAGTAACCTGTCGGACCATAGCCTCGTGAAACAAACCTTCCGGGTAAGCGTTTATACCGACCCGGTATTTGCAAGAATGGAAACGGAAGGCGTGAAGATTGAAACAGACAGGAAATATTACGGCGATCAATGGGAAGACCTGGCCAAAACAACCGGTAGAGTGTATATCCGTTTCTATGCCGATGCCCTCGCCACCAAACCAACTAATCCACCTTTATTTGTCCGGTTTAACTATAAGCTGACCAAAACATACGACTACAACGTATATGGCTCACCGGGAGGCGGCAACTACTCGGATCAAAAGGTAACAGATGAAAAAGGCGACCGGTACAATGTTTTCAGAAACACAGAATATCCGCTGGCCGTTCCGGCGCTCCTGGAGGATCGTACAGACCGGTCGAGAAATTACGAGGAAGATACCATGACGCTGACTGAAACAACATCACAAACGTATGGGTATACCTACGAATTACTGCCTGGAGATTTCTATAAAGTATTGGCGCCGATCAGGCGATAAATAACAACTTATCAATGATTCTAAACACCAGTAAATACGGGAAGAAGTTCTTTCTTCCCGTATTCTTTGTTATCAGCATTTTACTGACTGCCTGTAAAAAGAATGACGTTGTTCCCGATGAAATTCAGCATAAAGGGACAGATAAACTGCTGGCGGATTCCATCTTCCTGTATGCTAACCAGGTATATCTCTGGAATGAGCAGCTGCCTTCACTAAAGGATTTTAACCCGGGCCGGTATATTTCGTCCGAAGGCAAATTGAACTACAAAACAGAGTTGTTTGATATCAGCCAGCTCACTATTAACCCTCAATCCGGCAAGCCCTATGAGTGGAACCGGTGGATACCGGCCATACCTAAATACAGCGCTATTTTTACCGCCACTGATCAGGAAAGCGAAACGGATGCAGGTATGCTGAATGTTTCCGGCAGATTTGGTATCAGCCTGGTGGTGGTAAAAGACCAGGACCTGTATATCAATTATGTAATAAAGGGAAGTGATGCAGAGAAAGCGGGTGTAAAAAGAGGAATGCGTATAACCAGTATTAACGGAAATCCTGTTAAAATATCTGCTTCCTATTACAAAATGATCATGCAATCTTTCAATGAAGGATCGCAGCTGGAACTGGTTTGCATGGATCACCAGGTAACCCGGCAATACAAATTCATTTATAAAAAGAATAACTATTTTGAACCCATTCTTAAAGATACCATACTCCCCCTTCCGTCGGGGCGTAAAGCAGGTTACCTGGCCTACCTGAAGTTCATTGATGTAAGGCATGTATACCAGGACCTTGATCGTGTCATCGGCGGATTTGCCGCAAACGGGGTATCGGATGTGATTGTAGATCTCCGGTATAACGGCGGCGGGAACCTCACAGAACTGGATCGCTTTGCCAACCTGCTGGTTCCGTTTCCGGCGGATGGAAAGGTGATGAGAAAAGAACAATACAACAACCTGGTAAAGTCCGGGCAGGCCACCCTCCTTTCCCTGCAACCTATTATCGCGGCCGATGGCTTACCGGTTTATCAAAATGGGAAAGCGATTACCTATGGGGATGTAGACTATACCGAAGAAAGAAATACCGTATACTATAACAAGATGGGAGGAATAGGCACCCTTAAAGGTGTATGCTTTATTGTAAGTGAAAAAACAGCTTCCGCAGCAGAATTACTGATCAGTTGCCTGCAACCTTACCTGAAGATAAAAATTGTTGGCGTAAGCGGTGGTACTGAAAACAGTAACACCGTGAAGACATATGGAAAGCCGGTTGGTTTCTTTCCCCTCAAAATCGGTAATATGAGCGTTTACTATTCCATGTTCAGGAATATAAATGCAAACGGAAAGGGCGATTACTACGACGGCATACCCGCAGAGGTCAGCGTTTATGATGATCCGCAGTTTGATTTTGGGACCAGGGGAGAAAGAGGACTGGAAGCGGCCTTAAGCCTGATTTCGGGGGACGGTGAAAGACGGGTAAAGACGGAACGGCTGGGCAGCAATACGGCATCGTGGAAGGAATTGCCGTTGAATAAAAATGAACTGCCTGTCCTGAAGTCAAGTATTACACTGAAAGATGGGACAAAGATCAGTCTCGATCGGTAACAACAATCATTACCATATCCCCGGTAGCCAGACAGCATACCGGGTGAGGTAATAATGTTTTCCAGCTGCTGTTAATCATCCAATCCTTTTCCGTCAAGGATGTGCGCTATATATTTTTCTACCCTTGATACCCGGGTTTTGGATTGTTTAGGTGCAGCGAAATGAAGGAGGTATCCTCTTTGGCGTCCTGGCGTCAGGTCGTAAAAGGCAGCTCTCAGGGCGGGGTTTCTATCTAATTCCGCTTGAAATTCCTCCGGCATGGTGAACTCTGACACCTTTTTCAAAGGCGCTTTCACCCCGCTTTCTTCGAGTTCAACGGCTTCAAAAATATATTCTTTCAGGGTAGATGCCAGTTTCTCTATTTCTTTCAAACTGGTAAACCTTACCTGTCTCGCTACCTGTACATTTGCTGTTTGCTGGATCAGAATTCCTTTAGGATCCTTCAGCATCACACCTTTCATAAACAACACCGCACAGTAGTCTTTAAACGAATGTATTAAAACGATGTTGCTTTTTTCGTAGGTGTAGCAGGGCACCCCCCATTTCAATTCTTCTGTCAGATGGCAGTCCAGGATAATAGTTCTCAGCTTGGCCTGTTCTTTCTGCCACTTGTCTTCTTTCTTAAAATAAAAATCTACTTTAGGATTCATCGGATTCATGGAATTTACTTTTTCAAATTAACTAAAAATAAGCTTTCTCTCGGCCGGTCTGAAATACCAGGATACGATCGTCAGGGTGAGCAGCAGCAGCGAGGGAAATATTTCATTCGCCGTGCCCGACGCTAAATGCGAAACGGCGGCTCCTGACATGGCAAAGAAGAATCCGGCATAAGCCCACTCTTTTAGCAACGGTAATTTAGGCATGAGCAGTACAATCACACCCAAAATCTTCCACACGCCTATTATCGTCATAAAGTAGCCGGGATAGCCCAGGCGGCTGATAAAATCTACTTCCGTTTGTACTTTGAATATCTGCACCAGGGCGCTGGAAACCATGCCCAGTGAGAGCCAGAGTGTGGCGATCCAATAGATGATTTTATTTCGCTTTGTCATGATGCATTATTTTAGTTTGCCTATAACTTCCTGCAAACGGTTATGTGCCATTTCCAGCCCTTTAGCCATGCCTACGCCTATATGTATCATCTGGTCCCTGAGGGCAACCGACCGGCATAAGGTATGGATATTGAGTTTGCTGGTGTCGTCTGTAAGCGCTTCAAATTCCAGGAACTCCAGCTGCACACCAAAAGGCGTATTCTCCATTTCAAATGTCCGGGTAATTTTCTGTTCCGGAACAAACTCATGGATTACCCCGTTGGCCCGGAATACCACGTTACCGCGGCCATCCTTTGTTTGAATCTGCCAGCTGCCATGGGGTTTGTTTTCCAGCTTCACTACTTCCGTACCCATCCACTGTTCCAGGAATTCGGGTACGGTGTATGCTTTAAAAAGCAGCTCCAGCGGCAAATCAAACTCCCTTGTAATCAGCAGTTCCTGCTTGCCGTCTTCAGCGTGGACTTTTGTTTTTTGTTCCATGGCGTACTATTTTTTGGATTTGTATTTTTTCATGATGTCTTCTAACTTATTAAATCTGTCGTCCCACATTTTCCGGAACGGTTCAATAAAGTCTGCTATCTCTTTCATCTTTTTTGCGTTTAGATAGTAATAAATTTCCCTGCCGTTTTGCTGTTGTTCCAATAATTCGCATTCCGTGAGTATCTGCAGGTGTTTGGAAACGGTCGGTCTCGCGGTGTCAAAGTTCGAGGCTATCGCACCTGCTGTCATGGATTGTGAAGCCACCAGCAACAGGATAGCCCTTCTTGTGGGATCGGCTATGGCTTGAAATACGTCTCGTCTTAGGTTCATTGCGTAGCTATTTGACTACAAATATATGCGTAGTCATTTAACTACACAAATTTTTTTTTGAAAATTTCGGGGAGAAGCGGGATCAGCAGTTCCGGCAACGGTGCAACCAGGGGCGCCTGCCCTGAAACAAATCAGCCCTGGTGCTGCATGGCACACAGGGCTGATGGCTCTTCACTGGGACAGGGGAAACTAAAATTTTCGCTGATAAAAAAGGCATTTCAGCTTATAATCCGGGGCGGTCCTGAATTCCTGGGGGTAATAAACGCCCGAAACCGGGTCCACCTCATAATCATAATATTCATCCATCAACAGCTTTGCGCTGGCAGCCGTTATTTCCACTCCCCCGGCAACACCCACCTGCGTAGCATTGATGAACCGGCATTGATAGGCAGTGGCAGGCGTAACCCCATACACCACCCGGCCATTAATGTCAAACAAATCCTCCGACCGGAGTAAAAACTGGCTGGCGGTAGATGGCGATAACGGCAACACTGTTTCCTGGGGAAAAACATCCTGTACCTTGGTAAAGGAAAAATTAAAAGTTACCTGCCCCATCTTAAATGGAGGATGAGCAACCGTAGGATACACCCGCTCTCCGGAAACACTGGCCACATTTTCTTCACTACCAAAATTTTGGGGATACCAGTTGGTATACGGCCCCGTGGCGGTTTCATACGTCAATGTATCATTGAGGAAAAGCTCCAGGAAATCATAATAGAAATTGAAACCTGCATTTTTAATACTTATCTTTTTTGTGGTATCTGCCGTGGTATAAATTTTCATACTATCAATAACGCCGGCAATACTGTGGTTAACCGGGTCGAAACTTTCTATTCTCAAGCTGATACTAAAATTAAATTTATCCTTACCGGTACTAAAGGAGGCATCAGGAAAAACATTTGTAAAGGTTCCTTTGGTGTACACCAGGTCTTTCAGCCCTCCTGCCGTCGGTTGGTTATTTTCTATACTGTACCGCCCTTTTACCACATGCCCGCTATCATTTAGCGGCAGCATGATCTGCAATTGTTGAAACCCTATCCCTTCTGAATTATTGTCCAACCGTATCGCCAGTTCAAACCCGTTGGAATAAAGTCCTGAAGCCTGCTTTGTGTCACTAAATGTTTTCCGTCCGATCATACTGGTTTTTAGCAGCGTATCATTATAAGTGAGTTCAATATTTTTGAACGCCTCTGATAATGGCGGTGGCGGAGGTGGTGGCGGAGGCGGAGGAGGTGGTGGCGGCTGTACCTTTTCATTAAAATCGAACAATGCTTCCTGTTTCTGGCAGGAGCCCAATATCACTGCTGCCATCACCAAAAAAGAAATATATCCTGCTATGGTAAATGATTTCATAAATAATTTTTATTGGTAGAAGTAATTATAAACTCAACCCCAGGCCCAGGGAAAACGTTGCCCCGGTATAATTGGATTGATAAATATTATCGCCATGGATCGTATTATCGGTTTTGCCGGCTATTTTCGCGATGTCTGCGGCTGTTTGCACCAGCAGGTAACGGGCATTCAGGATATTTTGCACCCCTCCCTTTACTTCGAACAGGCGTCCTATCTTTTTGGCGAAACTGACATCCAGTGCATGTCGCGGCATTTCATAAATACTGGGGCTCACCAGGTTCCCAATCGCGGTAAGCCGTTTGCCTATTACATTGTAGTTCGCATTGCACTTCAGTCCACGGTTATCATCGGTGTAGTTCAGCGCAGCGTTTACCAGGAAAGGCGACTGACCATACAGGGAGCGGTCTTTATCCTGGATACCGGCACGACTGCCGAGGTCCACACGGCTACGTATATACGCCGCGTTAAAGAGTACCGATATTTTCTGAAGCACTTTGTTCAATGCGCTGCCGCCGTTAAAATAACGCGCCATGCCCAGCATCAGCTCTGCCTCGGCACCGTAGCTGCTGGCAGATACCGCATTATTCCACTGAAAATTATTATACCCGCTGGTACCCGCGTAATAGTAGAACTCTACCGGGTTCTTAAAATGCTTATAAAAAATACCGGCTGTAATCATTTCTCCCTTACCGGGATAATGCTCAAAACGAAGATCATAATTGTCAATATCGGTTTGAATCTTCAGGTTTTCGTTTCCATAAGCCAGCCGGTAGGTCATCATATCCATATAATAAAAGGTAGAGATTTCACGGAATTCAGGCCGGTTCAGCGTTTTAGAATAGGCTGCACGCACTAGGCTTTTGTCGTTAACCGTATAACTGATATGGAGAGATGGTAACTTACTGGTATTTTTTCTTAACAGGTCAATGCGCCCATTATTCACTGTGCCTGTTGTTTGCCAGGTATAGGTATGGAGTTCCTGGGTATTATCTTCTATCCGTAAACCGCCATATACCTTCAGGTGAGCAGTAATAGGCACTTCAACGGCCAGGTAGCCCGCCTTCAGCGTGTTGCGGGCAGTATAGCTGTTGTTCTTCCCATACGTTTCGGTAATACGCATGCCGGTTGCTGTATCCGGCAGGTATCCCAGCTGCCGGTATTCAAAAGTTCTTTGCTTATCTTCTATGAAAAGCCCTGCCTTGATAGTCAGATGGGCATTGCCAATACTAATGGGTTGCACCAGGTCCAGCCCCGCTGTTTTTATTTCTTCCGGTAACGAAAAATAGCGACGGCCACGGTAAATCCCTGATATGGTACCCGGCACAGGTTCTACCAGTGAAGAGTCATTGTAATAATGCGCCGTATCGGCCTTTAAGGTCCGGTATCGCTGATCCGGATCATCATACCTGCTTTTGGTATACCCTGCTACCCAATTTACCTGCGTGTTTCCAAACTGATGAGCGCCCGACAACTGCGTGGTATAAATGCCCCGGTAAGCATTGCTTAATATGTACTGCCGTACATACTGACCGGAGTAAAGCCCCGAGCCATCGGAGGCGGCGTCGCCGGTAGCCCCGTTTCGCGTAATGGCATTGGTGCTGCCCATATGGGTGTATAGCTGTTTAAGACCAATGCGATGGTGTCGATTAATTTCCAGGGAAAGGTTTAGCAGCCCGTTCAGGCGTACGTTATGATCATACGACTGATCCGCCAGCCGGTATCCGCTGGAGAATACGCCGCCCATCACGCCGGCGGTATTTTGTGCAACTACACTGTATTCATAGGTATTGGAATAGCTGAAGGCGCCAATAACTCCCAGCACAGCCTTTGGCCCCAAAGGAATGCGCCGGCCACCATCCAGGTTAAAGCGGTGACCAACCGGGGCTGTTTTCCGTTGTGTATCCCAGTTGGTGTTAAAATCCGGCGTAAGCTCGCGCTGTGCATCCACGCTTAACGCATCAATCCTGCCTGGCGCATTTTTGGGCATACCGTAGGTGCCGTCATCATACCCCAGCCATGCTTTTTTCCCCTGTTTTTGTTCATAGAAATCCCGGAAGGTGGTGTTGGCATTATAAGAAGCAGCATAGGAAACATTAAAGCTGTTACGTACAGGCATATCCGTTGTATACACCTTGATCACGCCACCGGCAAAATCACCAGGCAATTCAGGAACGGCTGTTTTATAAATCATCACCCGGTCAATTAATCCGGAGGGCAGGATATCAAAACTGAAAGCGCGGCTATCCGGCTCAAAACTGGGTGCAATCACATTATTGAGCATTACTGTATTATAGCGCTGGGGTAATCCACGGATCACCACCAACCTGTTCTGTATAATACTTACACCTGATACGCGACGCACCACTTCTGCCGCATCCCTGTCCTGGCTGCGGCTGATCTGTTCTTTGGAAATACCGCTTACTACCGCATCCGCTCCACGGATCTCGTTAATGATAAAGTCGTTGGTGCCGGTTTCTTTCACCCGCCAGGCCGATACCGTTACCATGCCCAGCTGTCCTTTTTCCCGGTTCAGGGGAATGTCGAGGGTATAGGTTTCTTCCTCCCTGATGAGGATGTCTGTTATTTTTTTTACACCGTAACCCACATAACGCACCTCCGCCACATATTTACCTTTTGGCAGATCAATCGTAAAAGCGCCGTCTTCCCCCGTGGTCACGCCGCTGTTGCCGATCCGGATAGTAGCGCCTGGAATGGGTTGCCCGTTCTCTTCATCCGTGAGCTTCCCTGTAAACCTGCCGGGCGCTTTCCGGAGCACCGGCGCAGCTGGTTTAAATATTACATAGTTGTTACTGATAGTATACTCCAGTCCTGTAACAGCACAGATCTTAGCCAGCATCTCTTTCACCGTTGATTTACCACCGGGAAATGATATATTTTTTCCCAGTCTTTTCCCAATATTGTCATCAAAAGCCACCTGGATACCCGTCTGTTTTTCAATTATCAACAGCCATGCACGGCAGGATTGCGGCGATGCGGACAATGATATTATTTTATCCGGTGTTTGTGCATAGACGTGCAGCAGCCCCAATAACAGCAATAGCGTTGCTATCACCTTTCTGCATAACCCTGCGACAGGCAGTTGAACTAATCCTGGTTCTTTTTGCATAAATTTGCGCATTAAATGAGTATGGGATCACATCCCTTTCGTTTATTGATAATTGTTTTTGGCGCCGCCAGCGCCGGAACTTTTTAAGAACCGTTCTGTTGGTAGCAGAGCGGTTTTTTTGTGGTTAACCACTTCTGATCCTGGTGTGCATATATATTTACGGGTTAGATAATTTTTACGTGATCGTGCGCCTGCTCATACTTAAAACCCGATGCGAGTGAAAGTATCTGTAATACGGTAGACAGCGGCTGTTGCCTGAATTTCACCGTAATCTTTTTATCCCGCCAGCGGACATTGTCAAGTGCTATACTGATCCCATACCATTGCTCCAGTGTACGGCATACTTCCGTCAGCGGGGTGCGGTCAAATACCAGCTCCCCGCTGACCCAGCTGCAAAGACCGGCGGCATCCGCAGCGTTCACCGTACAGGCGCCACTGTTAGTATGATAAATGATCTGCTGATCGGGGTTTAGCAAGGCCAGTTCTTTTTTATCATCCGCAACTCCTACCCTGCCTGTGCGCACGGTAACAGCTACCTGCTGATCATCATAACCGTTTACTTCAAAAGAGGTACCGAGTACCCTGGCAGAAAGCGTACCGGCCTGCACCAGGAAAGGTTTCCCGGGGTGTTGTGTAACCTCAAAAAATGCCCGACCTTTTAATTCAACAGCCCTGTCTTTTTTATTAAATGCTTCCGGCACCAGCAAAGTTGATCCGGGAAAAAGGTATACCGTACTGCCATCGTTAAGGGTAATACGTTTGGCCGTGCCTCTTACAGCCTCAATTCGCTGTGGCATGGCTTCCGCCAATGTATGGTGTTTATTTTCCGCTACATGCAATATGGTTTGGTATCCGGCTATACCGATCGTCAGCACGAGTACGGCTGCAGCGGCATACCTGCGCCAGCCCGATAAATAAGTACGTTTCATCTTCGGCTGCTGCTGCCAGCCGCTTCTATGGCGGAACTGCTGCCAGGCATGGCTGTATTCATCTTCCGAAAGCAGGAGCAGCTGATCGGGCGACTGTGTTTCAAATGCTTCCTCCATACTGGCTTCCACCAGCGCGGGATCAGTGCCGGCTGCAATAAAAGCCTGTACAGCGATTTTCTCTTCTTTATTACAATACCCTTTAAAATAGCGGATCAGCAACGATTTGGTAATAGCAGACATCATAACATTAGCGTATATAGATAATACGCTTTTTGCTATCTGCAGGGGCTAACTGTTCACATTAAGATAACATAGCGATGCTGTCGAGCAGGAAAGTGCCGTACAATACAGACATCACACCTGCCTGGGGTAATTCAGCTTTCAGAAACTGCAAGGCGGCCTTGATATGATTTTTAACGGTAAACACCGACAGTCCTAGTTGCCGGGCAATATCGGCATGTGACAGGCCTTCTTCGCGACTTAACAGGAATACTTCCCTTCGTTTGGGAGAAAGGCGTGCCAGGCAGTGCTGGTATTGTTCCAGCACTTCTCGTGTAGCCCATATCGCTTCAGGGGTATCTGCCTGCCATTCATCTTCCAGTCCGTCTATCGGAACCATATGCAGCGTACGTTTGCGGGTGGCGCTCACCAGCTCATTGCGGAGTATAACAAAAATATAGGATTGAAAGGTGCCGGTATTAGCAATAATTGTCTTGTTCTGCCACACTTTGAGCAATGTGTCCATCGTAATTTCCTCTGCCAGTTTCCTGTCTTTCAAAAAACGAACGGCAAACGACAACAACCGTTGGTAGTAATACCTGAACACAAGCTGGTAAGCGGCTTCATCGCCGTTTAGCCAATCTTCCAGGTGTCTTTGAATTACTGTATCCATCGCGAAGTTGAAACATTCGCGGCAAAGGTAACCAGGCAATATTATGATAAGGTTAAGTGTTGCGCTAAAAAACCAACCGCCCCGCAGTTCGGTTAATTTGAACATGCAGGGCGGCGGAAAAAGAAATAAAACAGGTTTACGATACCCGGTTGCGGCCTACGTAAATATTCTTCGCATTATAATAGGTATCGCCCGACGGGCCATTGCCGCCACTGGAGCCTTCCATTTGAAGGTTAATAATGATATACATGGGTTTTCCTACAAAATTAGCCACATGCATCCCTTTCCATACGCCATCAATGTAATAGTGAATGTTCACATCGGTAGCGCTGACTTTGGTGATCCATACCCGGTAGTTATGCCAGTTGCCAGGAGACGAAACATTTGTCAAAATGCTCGACACATCCTGCCAGGTCCGGAAAGTATTTTGCCAGTTGGTGGCATTTCCCTTAAACTCCAGGATATCGCTTTCCGGTGGCCAGCTGTTAACGCCGGTAAGCCAGAAAGCCGGCCAGGAGCCACCTACAGACGGCGCCTGGAAATCGCCCTTCACCTCCCAGTCGGGGAACTGATCATTTACCAGCACCTGCGCTTTGGCATGTACCGCACCGCTGTGATAATGTATAGGGAGATAAGGATCGCTGCTGCTGTTTCCTTCATTCCAGTTGATGCGCGCAGCCTTTAGTGTAAGCACCCCGCTGTTCAGGTAAATGTGGTTGTGATCTGAAGTGCTGCCATACATACGCGCGGTACCGTTATGATCCGATCCCCACGGATACAGGTAATTCCAGGCAGCTTCAAAGGCCGTGTAACTGGCAAAGGAGCTATTGTCCAGCACCGTTTCCCAGGTAACGGTAGCTGCGGTGACCTTTTTCAGCGTAGCATCATCTTTGGGTTTCAAATCCCCGGGAGCGGCCTGTTTACGGCACGAGAGGGTTACTGCGCAGGTTAGCGCCAATAAGATTTTCATACATGCTTTCATAAATGGAATTTTTATAGTGAAAAATAAAAGCCGCTTTTATCACTGTCTTATTTCCCATCTACCCCTATGTTCGGATGTGCCGATAACCTGTTCCCATAAAGATCTCCGGCCATTTTATCCGGCGGCGTTATACCTTTCTGAAAAGCAGGTGAACCCGGCTGTAAACGAAACACTTCCAGCGCTTTCAACCCCGCCATTCCCGGCAACGGCGCTGCATGGAACCGCGGATCCTTTGTAACCGCCGCCTTGTCGGCCGGCCGGTTAAGATGTGTTCCGAAATAAAGGTTGTTGCTGTAAAAATTACGTTTGCTTTGATTCATCACGTAGTCCGCCGTGCTTTGCGTATAAAAAATATTATTGGCGAAATACGTACTGTCTGCATAACCAAACCAGTTCCCCATTTCTACCAGTGTACTATCCATTTTAAGATCTCTTTCCGGGAGATAAATCACATTGTTGTAAATGCGGGTATTTACTACGGGGCCGGTTATATGAAATATCGGCCCAAAACCGGCATGCTTACCGGTAGTACGCAACCCATCGTTTACGCTTACATTATAGCGGACAATAGTTCCTTTGTTACCACAGCTTTGCGACGCATGCGCGCTGCCATCATCACATACCAGCAAAAATCCGCCGTCGTTGTCATGGCTGTAATTATACTGTATCACAGTATTGTTGCAGTTCCAGTCGGAGTCGAAACCCTGCCCGTCCCAGGGCGCTTTATGATCGCTGACCTCATTGTATTGAATGAGGGCATTATCACAGCTCCAGGGCCATATACCTGCAGCGGATTCGCTGTCGGGCAATAACCGCGGACAGTCACGCATGGTATTATGTTCCACCAGCACACCATCGCAGCCAATGGGCACAATGCCATCACCAGGTACGCCTTCTATCAGGTTGCCACGGATCACCACATGCTCATTGGGAAACCAGTTGGCCCTGGACCAGTTGCCATTTACCAGGATACCATTGCGCTGGCAACGTTTGATAGTACAATCGGCGATGAGAATGCTATCGAACCGTGAGCGGGCATCGTGGCCGTCATTACTGAAAATAATGCCGGCGCCTCCGCCCTCTTTCTTTACAAGACTTCCATTCACGTCATGCACATCCAGGTTCAGCAGGGAGATGGCAGACGCCGTACCGTAATCAGATAACTGTACCAATACCCCTGAACGATGGGCGCAAATATCTGCACCATAATTAGAGATATCCAGGTTACGGATCTCCCAGCCTTCCGCATTCAATAAATGCAAAGTAGCGGGCATAACACCGTTGCCTTGTATGCGCGGTTTGTATCCTTCTCCATAGCGGTCAATGGTAATCAGCTGTTGCGCGTTGCCACTCCCCTGCGGTTTCAGCTGCCCTTCATAAATACGGCCTGCACGGAAACGGATCTGGTCACCCGGGGTAAAAACCTGGTTATTCACCTGTTGCAAACTGCGCCAGGCTTGTTGCTCCGATAACCCGTTGTTCGTATCCCTTCCTGCCAGCGCATCTATATAATAAATGCGGGACGCTGCTGCGCCGCCGTGTAAGCTTAATCCCAGGGCGCATATCGCAGCGCCCCGGAAAATCTTCCTGATATTCATTACTGTCTCTTTTAGTATTCATGATCCTGTGCCGTTACCAGCCGGGTGTTTGTGTAAGAGCCGGCGATTTCATTTTCTCGGCCTGCGGTACCGGGTACCAGTACATCTTTGGCTGGAACACCCTGCCCTCCACTTCTACTTTGGTGTATTTAAACGTAGTAGCATTCACACGGGCAATATTTACACCGTATACCGGCGAATTAAATAATGCCACTCCCTGTTCCCAGCGGCGCACATCCCAGTAGCGATGTTCTTCAAATGCCAGCTCCACTCTTCTTTCATTGCGCAGCTTATTACGCAGTGTAGTGGCACTCCATTGTCCGGCCTGCAATTCAGGCATTTTAACAGAAGCGCGGCTGCGTACTTTATTAACCGCCTGGATCGCAGTAAGCCCAAAGCCTTGCGGGTCCTGATCAGGGCCATATGCCTCGTTCATGGCTTCGGCGTAGTTGAGATACATTTCACTAAGGCGGAACAGTATCCACGTATGCACACTGGTTTTATTCAGCAACAGGTCCAGGTTTTCATCCACGTATTTTTTCAGGTAGTAGCCCGTCCTGGAGGCGCGATCTACGCCGGCGCCTTCCCTGCCGCCGGCAAATGCTTCCACCGCACGTCCTTTCCACTGCGAATTGTTAAGGATAACTGTCATGGCTAAACGCGGATCGCGGTTATCATACGGGTGCTGGGCCTGATCAGGGTTATTCCAGTCAAAGGTGCTGCCATCCATCATTTCGTAGGCGTCTACCAGGTTTTGAGTAGGCGTGGTACCACTGCTGCCGCCGTCGTAACCAATCGGGTAGTTGGCTCTTTCAAAGCTGTTGGCAGGAGCATACCGGTGTGCAAAAATAATTTCCTTGCTGGTAGTGCTGCGGAACAATCCGCGGTAGTCGTTTTCCAGCTGGTAAACATTCAGGTCTATCACTTCCTTTGCTGCTTTTGCGGCGGCTATCCATCGTTCTTTCAGGCGTGCTTTGTTATTGAGGTCGCTGGCATAGTACAGGAGCACACGGCTTTTCAGCGCCAATGCGGCGCCTTTGGTAGCCCTTCCCAGGTCGTTATCTGCCACCGTTGCGCCTAAATGCGCCGCGGCAGAATCACATTCCGATGTAATAAACTGCACACACTCGTCGTAGGAATTCCGGGGGAGGTTAAGACTGTCGGACAAGCCCAGTGTTTTGGTAATGAGCGGTACGCCGCCATAGCGGGTCACCAGCTGAAAATAAAAGTAGGCCCGCAGAAAACGGTTCTCATAACGCCACCGTTCCAGGTCGGCCGTCATGTTACGATAGGTTTGCTGCGCAGTGGCGTCCGGGTTCAGTTTGTACATATTGAGATCCACATTACCTGATTGTTCCAGGTAAAGATTGGTCCGGCGTATAGCCGTATAAGTTATATTCCAGTTATCGTCCGGATTAATGTACGGATTCCAGCTGCCATTGTTATACCGCTGAATGGCACTGCCTTCCCAGGTATACTCCGCGTCGTCGGTAGCCGCATCTAACATGGCGTTGTCAATCCGGTTAAAACCACCCGGCAGGTAGGCGTAGGTGCCCACCAGGAAATCGCGGGTTCTGGCGTAGGAAGAAAATACTTCATCTTTGGTCAGCTCCGTACTGATCTGCCTGTCCAGGAAATCTTTTTTACAGGAAGCCGTGATGATGGTGACCATCCCTGTAAAAAACAACCAAAACTTATATTTCATAACATTGAAATTTTTTGTTGAGATGATGATCATAATTGCACACGTACACCGGCGTTCATGGAGCGCATGGCAGGATACCCGCTTAACGTTTCCGGATCAGCAAAATGGATATGATCCAGCGAAAACACATTCACGGCATTTACGTATATCCGTAGCTGTTTCAGCCTGATACGCGATAACAGGGAAACGGGAAAGGTATATCCCAGTTCAATGTTGCGCAGTTTTACAAAGCTGCCGTTGCGTTGCCAGAAATCAGCGGAGCGGTAGTTGTTGTCGTTGGCCGTAGTGGTCAACCTCGGATAGGTAGCGGTAGCTGCTGTTTCCGGCGTCCATCTGCCCATTGCGATGGGCGCGGCTTTCGCATCATTCACAAAAGCCCATACCAACGGACCTGATAACATGATACTGCGGTTGGCAACGCCCTGGAAAAATGCGTCGAGGTCAAATCCTTTGTATTGCAGGCCCAGGTGCAAACCGAATGTCCATTCCGGTAATACGGGTTTACCGATAGCCACTTCATCATAGATATCGATGATATGATCACCATTCTGATCTTTGTATTTGATATCACCGGGTTTTACCGGTGCGAAAATTTGCTGTGGGCTGGCGTTGATGTCTGCTTCATCTTTAAAGAACCCAATGGCCTGCAAACCAAACGGCTGACCAATGCGCTGACCGGTGCGGTTCAGATAGGCATATGGCTGCCGGGCTTCTGCCATGTACAATATCTTATTTCTTGCGAAGGCTGCCGATCCGGAAACAAAATAGCTGAAACCGTGTTTTACTTCGCTCTGGTAGCCCAACTGTAATTCGAAGCCACGGTTGCTTACGCTGCCTACATTTTCTGCCGGCAATCCCACTCCTACATAACCGGGAATAGCGCCATATCTTTCGGCCAGGATATCCCTTCTTTTTTCATCGAAGAGGTCGAGTGTAAAGGTTACCCTGTTATGCAGCAGCGAAGCGTCTATCCCGAAATTAGCCCTGCGGTCTTTTTCCCAGGTGATGGCAGGGTTGGCAAGGCTCCCTTCATCCATACCACCGGCATAGTGATTGTCGGTACCAAAATAATAACCGCCACCACCACTATAATATTGCTGATAGGGGAACCGGCGTCCTCCCACCTGGTCGTTGCCCACCAGTCCGTATGAGGCCCGCAGCTTCAGGAAGCTGACCCACTGCACCTGCTGCAGGAAATGTTCTTCGGATAAGATCCACCCGGCAGACAATGCAGGGAAAAAGCCAAAGCGTTTACCCTTCGGGAAATTTTCAGACCCATTGTAGCCAAAGGAAAACTCGCCGATGTATTTTCGTTTATACGCATACGTTAACCTGCCGGCTGTCCCCTGGTGGGCATATGGCACATTGTTACCGGATATGGTGTAAACATCCTGGTTGTAAAGCAGCAGCGCATCCACACTATGTTCGCCGAAGCTGCGGTTATAGGTAAGCGTATACTGGGTATTTGTACGTCTCCACTGATCATTCACCCCGTCATTTTCCACGATAGTGGTATTGTCACCAAACTTGTTATAGACCGTAGCTCCGGCTGGATTTTTCAGCAGCTGGAATACGGCAAACTGTTTGGTTTTATCATCATTTCCCTGGAACCAGTTATTGAAAGAAACGGCCGCACCGGCTTTCAGCCCTGGCGCAATCTGATCCAGCTCGTAGCTCAACCGCATGGTAGCCTGTAAACTGCGTGCATGCGTGGTGGATACGCCGCGGCCCAGTACCAGTCCAACCGGGTTACTGCGATACACCGAAGTGCCTCCGTAAGAATTATCGGGATTGCGGACAGGAAATGCATTAGGTGGTATCAGCATCATATTGCTCCATATTTCAGCAGCGCCTGCACCGGGATAGCTGCGGTCTTCCACCCTGCCGGCCAGGTCCAGCGAAGTACTCAGCCGCTTTGTTACTTTAATGTCTACATTGGAGCGGAAATTATACCGCAGGAAATTAGCGTTGGAACTCTCTTCTCTTTTTGAATCGGTGTTTTTATACAACCCGGTATTCTTCAGCACATTCAGCGATACAAAATAGGTAGCATTGCTGTTACCCCCGGTCAGGTTCAGGTTGTATTCAGACATGGGCGCCGATTTCTTCAGCACTTCATCATACCAGTTTACATCCGGGTGGAAGTACTTATCGCTGCCGCTTTTATAGGCTGCCAGGTCGGCGGGCGAGTACTTCTCTGTTTTATCTTCATTCCTTAATGCTTCGTTATAAAGCGTGGCATAGTCGTACGAACCGAGAAACTCCGGCAGGCGCTGCGGACGCTGAAAGCCTGTTTGTACGCGGAAGGATATTTTCGGTTTACCGGCTGTACCTCTTTTAGTGGTAATGAGTAATACGCCGTTGGCGCCGCGTATGCCATACATGGCAGTAGCGGCGGCATCTTTCAGCGCGGTAATACTTTCTATTTCATCTGCTGCCAGCTGATCAAAAGGACTTTCGAATCCATCCACAAAAGTGAGGATGCCTGTGCCCCGGTAAGAGCTAAGGCCCCGTATGCTCATGGAAGGCGCATCATATCCGGGTTCACCATTGCCCTGCATAACGGTAAGACCGGGAATACGACCATACAACCCGTTACTGAGCGTGGCGGCCGCCGACTTCCTCAGCACGCTGCCATTTACGCCGCCATAGGCGCCGGTGACCTTCCACCATGGCTGCGATCCATATGCCACCGGTACCCGGCGGCTGGTATCTGCTGCTGCAGGAACAGAATCTGTAGCCGATTGCGCTATTGTAGCGAGGGTAAAAAGTGTACCCGTTGCCGTTAGCAAAGCTGTTCTTTTTATTTTATATATGCGGTTCATTTTTTCAGATTTGAAGTTTACGATCAGGCGCCGGG
>NZ_JAGTXB010000009.1 GCF_018224885.1 Chitinophaga hostae
TTCGCTTTTTCTAAAAGAAGAATTGCCTCTGGAGTAAACCCGCCGGTTGACCATATTTCAAATGTATAAGCATGCTCTCGATAGGTGCCGTTGTCTAACCATTTTTTCGCTGTAGGTATTTTGTCACTAAGGTATTTGGCAACGAAGGTATCGTCAACCGCATAATTATAGCCTTTGCACTCAACTAATTTAATTTCGTTATGGTAGACTGCGAATACATCTATTTCCCTTGGCCTCGGCTCTCCTTCTATTCTTAGTTTTTTCCCTATTTCCAGGAATTGGCACATCTGTCCATAGTAGTAGCCAACAGCGAGTTCGAATAAATCCCCCCTTAGATTATTGGTTTTCCCGTCAACAAGCTTAGAAAGCTGCACCATTAAATCAATGTACTTCTCTGGTTCCTTTTTTAGTATTGTGCCTGCATTTGTGATGGTGTTAATCAATGATTTTAGCAGTTCATTATATTCGGCCCCAAATATTTCTCTTATGTTAGCTATAAAGACTCCGTTTTGCTTTAGCTTATTAAGAGCATTAACCTCAACGCCATCCATAATCAATACTGGGAATAATCTAATCCCTGGGCTTGAGGCTTTAATGATATCGATTTTTTTTATGAAAAAGGATGTTTCGTTAATGCCGGTATTATTGCCAATAAGTACATCAGCAGTTAAAAATCCAGGTTTAAGTATTCCATCCTTACTTTGGACTAGACCACTAATATAGGAGGGAGCGGTATAAGAAAATTGAAAACCAGAAACTTGGTTGTTGTACTCTCCTTTTGCATAAGAAACTAAGCCTAGATTTCTACTCCAAGCGTTAAAGTTATTTAGCAAGAGGTTTTTTGTAAATTCGATTGCTTTGTAGTATCTATAATTTATTTCTTCTTTTTGAAACAGAGATGAGTTTAATTGGTAGTGGTCATTGTCGTATTCATAGATGACACCTAGTTTCATTAGGTTCTCAATCAATGAATGAAAAGTTAAATGCCCTTTTTTATCTGTAATAGGACTAAATGAATAATTGGCGAGGTCTTTTTTGGCAATAATCCCATGGTGATAGTTCATTGCTGTTATGATTGCGGAATACCTTTTCCCGGCCTTTTCAAATGCCCTTGCTAAACCTTCAAAATAATTTTCATTGTTAAAGTCGCTTTGATGATAAAGTAGCGATTGCCTGTCTGCAAAGTAACCGTTGAGTTTATGAACAGGGCTTGTTAGTCTCTCTATTTTTTTTCTCGCCGCACTTTCTGAAACTTTAGAAGAGCTCACAATGTGAATAATTAAGTCACTTGATAGAGTAGGGCCATGTTCTTCAAGGTATGAGGCTATTGATTTCATAGTGTATCATTTGTTATTGGCGAGAAAGGGCACCATTATGGAATTTTGAGCTGTTTTTGCCTTATAAAACTGTCCTGGAATAGTTAAAAAAACCTGTTATTGTTTAATTTTTAATAATGTGTAATAATATTATTAACAAATAAATTGATGGGAATGTCACACCACACTATTTATAAAATCCTAACTATCCGTTAGCCCAACGATTTTTTTCTCAGTTTGAGTTTAGCTGGTAAATTATGATGTCAAATGAAATTTCGGATAAGCAGGGAATTATATGGATTACTGCTTGACATGTTTTTTGTTTTGATTTCTGCTAGCCTTGATTATCAATGCTGCTACTACCAGGTCCTCCACCCCAATCAACTCCGCCATCTTCATGATCTCCTTCACCGTAAACCTTCCACAATCCGCCTGCCTTTTCGTAAAATTGTTATAATTAATCCCCAGGTGCCTGGCCATCGTCGACGGCGGCATAATATCAAAGATTTTGTTGAAATCCGTGATGCCACCGCGTTCTATCAATTCCTTGATCGCATTATATCGTTTATCTTTCGCCATACATTTAAAGTAGCAAAAAATATCCTAAAGCATAATGATTTGGTTATTAATAGTAATTAATTTGTTTAATTTTAATTATCAAAATGATTATCATTAGTCGCATTTCATTTGAAATCTTCCCTATCTTTGTTCTGTTATAGCGCCTGAAACACCGTTTTAGGCATAACTGATAAAAATATTAGCTTTGCGGGGCTTCTTAAAGAATATCCGCATTGCCATCGTTCTCATTCTCTTACGCCTTCGGAAGCCAGGGAATCGAGTAGGGCGGTGCCTGCACCATATTGGCGCAGGCTCGCTTGTTGGTTACCTGGGCTTCCGAAGGCGTACAGGTACCGCAAGTTGAGTTCTGCGCTAATTTTTTTTGCGCAGTGGTCAACTATTGCCTAACCATCAACCACTCTCTTTATGCAACGGATGATAGGACCACAACGGGATAATATTCTGAGTGAAATTTATTCAAAGCTAATTGCACTGTCCCATACCTTTCGTGAGAAGGTGGAGGAGGAGTGTGGATGGAGTACGCCAACCTTTTACCGCAAACAAAGGCTAATTACAGGTTTAAGCAATGCTGAAAAAGAGAAGATCGCGGAAGTATTCGACGATGTGATTGACAGCATTGCAGAAAGCCGTAATAAGTATCGCCGCCCTAATTGGTGATTTCCCAAACTAGATTATTGGTAGTAGCTCTATTCCCATAAAGAGGAGTAGTGGGAGTTCTTTGACATATTGAGAATAGGATACCTGCGGAGTGGGCCTCCGTAGGAAAGGACTATATGCGTTCTATATATCGTTCGATACTCTTCTTTACCTCTGTAATTTTATATTCAGGGAAGGAGGTGGATAGGAATTTTTCCAGCGCTGCTGCTGTTCCTGGCTGCCTCCATTCGAAAACGGGAAAGCTGATTAAGCCTGTAGGATGCTGTTGTTGGATGAAAGCAACTAAGGGAATATAAGGAGGAGCCAAGTAGATAGCGTTTTCAATCATTTTATCATAGAGTTCAGGTTTGAAGCTTTTTTTAAAAGTTCCAATGATATGCATCGCTGTTAAGCTCTCATATATCGCCCTTACCATTCCTGCATAACTGGAAATGCCCTCATCCATAAAGAAGTCTACAAGGTAGTCTTTAAAACGTTCGTCCATTGGTTCTAATAGGTCAGTAGCTAAATACTTATACTCCTGGGCAAACTGTTCAAGGGAGAACGTATCCGTGTGTTTATCGACAATATACTCAATCAGGCGGCTTTCCTGTTCTTTGATCTGTTCTATGCTTGTTTCCAGTTCCGCGTATTTGGGACGGCTAAATAGATCAAAGTAGTAGCTTTTAAAGAAGATAGACTTGCGGTCAAAGGTCACCTGCATGTACAAGGGATGAACATCTTTGCCATGGAAACGGACCGGCTTAATCCGTTCATTGAAATACGGTTTGTAAGTGACTTTATATGTCTTTGCCAATGTTTACTTCATTTTACCTTCTTACACGAATTTAAGAAAAAAAGTTTTACCAAAACTATATTTTCATCAAAACTTTCGTATATTAGTATTCATAGCCCTGCTCTATGGGGAAATTGTGGTGGTTAGTAACGTGAAAATGAAAATGGGTTATGGAAAGAATGAAGCCGGACACGGCAGTAGAGATACTGCAAAGGCATGGTTTACAGGTAAGCAGGGAACAGGCCGCATTGATCTTAGAATTTGTTTACACTATGGCGGAAATCGCTGTAGCTCAATGTTTACGTGATGAAGATAGCAGACTTATACATTCGGGTGAGTACAGACGAACAGGCAGAGAAGGGCTATAGCCAGCGTAATCAGGAAGAAATGCTTCGCAAGTATTGCGAATTGAATACTATCCAGATACGTAGGATTGTATACGAAGATCATTCTGCCAAAACTTTTAACCGTCCTGAGTGGCAAAAGCTGCTGGCTGACTTACGTAAACATAGAGGACAAACGGACCTAATCCTATTTACAAAATGGGATAGATTCAGTAGGAACGCCGGTGATGCCTACCAGATGATTAGCTTGTTAAGAAACACGGGGGTTGAACCGCAGGCGATTGAGCAGCCTTTAGATTTGTCTGTCCCGGAAAACAAAATGATGCTGGCGTTTTATCTCGCAGCACCAGAGGTAGAGAATGATCGCAGGGCTTTAAATACCTTTTCAGGTATGCGCCGTGCAAAGAAGGAAGGTCGATGGATGGGAACAGCGCCCTTTGGTTATGCCAATAAGGTTACGGAAGTCGGCAACAAATATATCTCCCCTAAGAAGCCACACGCTGGAATTATTCAATGGGTATTTGATACATTGGCGAAAGGTATATTTACCACGGAACAGGTTTGGAAGCAAGCGAAAGCCAAAGGACTAGGTATTTGCAAGAACGGCTTTTGGGTGCTGGTGCGTAACCCCGTTTATTGTGGGCAGATTTTCATTCCAAAGTACAAAGAGGAAGAAGCGCATTTCGTGAAAGGGCAACATGAGCCAGTTATATCCGAAGCACTTTTTTACGAAGTACAAGATGTATTAGACGGAAGAAAGAAGAAACAGCGATTACAAATTGAGGTAGACGAAAATCTGCCGCTTCGCGGTTTCCTTGTCTGCCCTCGTTGCGGAAGGGTGTTAACCGGCAGCGCATCTAAAGGAAAATACAGGTACTATCATTACTATCATTGTTCCTCGTCTTGCGGTAGCCGGTTTAGAACGGATGCCGTTAATAAGCTATTTGTAGTAGAGTTGAAGAAACTAGTTCCGCATCCGGGTATGTTGGAGATATACAAATCTGCTATTATCAGCGAGTATAACAGCCAGACTAAAGACCACATGAATGGCCGCCGGTTGTTACTCGAACGACTGGAAGAACTAAACAAACAGTTAGCGAAGGCAAGGCGTTTAATGCTAAAGGAAGAAATTACCGCAGCGGAGTACCGCGAAATAAAAGCAGAATATCAACCCGAAATAAATTCCTTGGAGGCACAAGTATCGAGCTATCCAACAACCTCCAATAAGATTGACGACCTGATTAACAAGGCCGTGGATAACGTTTCCCGAATGGATTGCCTGTTTGAAAATGGAACGGTGACAGAAAAGCGCATGATCGTGAGTTCGATCTATCCGGAAAAATTGATTTTTGACGGTGTTAATTATCGAACTCCCCGCATCAACGAAGCCGTTCGTCTGATATGTACGCTGGACGAGGCTTTCGGAGAAATAAAAAAAGGACATTCCAGTCATAAAACCGAAATGTCCTTCAAGGTGACCCCCCTGGGGCTCGAACCCAGGACCTACTGATTAAGAGTCAGTAGCTCTAACCAACTGAGCTAGGGAGTCATTCCTCACGCCCTTGTAAAAAAAACGTGAGCGCAAATTTAACGGTTCTTCTGAATATTTGTGTACTTTATTTAATTAAATTTGGATAGAGGGATGAAATGTGGATAAATATCCATTATGTTGATAATCTAACCGTTAGCTCATTATAAAATATTTTTTCATGCAAGATGCTTATATCGTTGCCGGATACCGCACTGCGGTGGGTAAGTCCAAAAGAGGGGGATTTCGCTTTTACAGACCCGATGACCTGGCTGTAGATGTCATCACGGGGTTGTTGCAATCCTTGCCACAGCTGGATCCTAAGCGGGTCGACGACCTGATTGTAGGAAATGCGGTGCCGGAAGCAGAACAGGGTTTACAGATCGGCCGTATGATTTCTGTGAGGGCATTGGGGATCGATGTGCCGGGCATGACGGTTAATCGTTATTGCGCATCCGGACTGGAAACCATTGCTATTGCTACGGCTAAAATACAAACCGGTATGGCAGATTGCATCATTGCCGGTGGTACGGAAAGTATGAGCCTGGTGCCGGTAGCAGGATGGAAAACCGTACCGAACTATACAGTTGCCAGTACAAATCCGGATTATTATATTGGCATGGGACTCACCGCTGAAGCAGTGGCTAATGAATTCAAGGTAAGCCGCCAGGACCAGGATGAGTTCTCATTTAAATCACATCAGAAGGCGCTGAATGCCATTCAGAACGGCTATTTTAAGCCAGGCATTCTTCCGGTTACAGTGGAGGAAGTATATGTAGATGGTAACGGAAAGAAACAAAAGCGCTCTTATACCGTTGATACGGACGAAGGGCCGCGCGCAGACACTTCTATGGAAGCACTGGGCAAACTGAAACCTGTTTTTGCGGCGGGGGGGTCTGTTACGGCAGGTAACTCCTCCCAAACATCAGACGGCGCCGCTTTCGTGGTGGTGATGAGCGAACGTATGGTAAACGAGCTGGGACTCAAGCCTATCGGTCGTTTGGTGGGATGTGTGTCGGCAGGGGTACATCCGCGTATAATGGGGGTAGGCCCGGTGGCCGCTATCCCCAAGGTGCTGCAGCGTACCGGCAAAACCCTGTCAGATATCGACCTGGTAGAACTGAATGAGGCATTTGCTTCCCAGTCTATTGCCGTGATCCGTGAGCTGGGCATCAATCCCGATATCGTGAATATTAATGGCGGCGCTATTGCGCTGGGACATCCGCTGGGATGTACCGGTGCAAAACTAACCGTACAAATATTGGGTGATTTAAAACGATTGAATAAAAAGTATGGTATCGTAACCGCCTGTGTAGGCGGCGGACAAGGCATTGCAGGTATCATAGAAAATATCAGTTAATACCGGTCAACTCAAGTCTATAACGGGAAAAGGAGCCATGGGCTCCTTTTTTTATTCCGCTTGTTCCGGCGTATCGTAGATCTCCAGCTGGCTAAGGCGCTGGTAATTGATGGACTTTAATTTCCCCGGATCCTCAAATACAATTTTGTGCAGCTGTGCAGGTTGAAGAAGATCAATGCCAAATACGGCCTTCATTCGTTCATGGAAAAAACGGCTGCCCTTCGATCGGCCGGATTCGTAAGTAACAAAGCAGCCTCGCGGTATGCCTAATATATCACTCATTTCCTGCTGGGTTAACTGCAGCTCTTTGCGTATCAGTTTGATGAAACGTTTATTGTAAGCAAACATGGGTTAAGTTATTAAAATTGTAACAAAATTGCACCACTGTAACAATTATTAACTATCTTTGTATTGTAATATGTAAGTTGTTGATATTAATAGAATTAAATTGATACAATAGCTTGTTTTTTGGATAAAATATTTTCATTTTGAGCATGGGTTACCCGTTACCGTTAATACCGGTAAAAACAGGGAAACATCAGCTACTGCCTTCAGTTACTAACAACTGTTGAAAAAATCGGGAGGTTTGTGAGGGTGGGAAGTTGTAAAATAATTTAACTGAGTTACAAACCGGCGTATCGCCGCATGTTGATTAATCATCGCCATCTCTTTTTTGTGCAAACAAAAAAAGCCAAAGGGACTGTCTTTCTTTCCAGGAACCGGCAGCTCCCTTTTGGCATGTCTGTATATCGACAGACAATAACCAAAGTTATGTATTTTCGAATGCGTACCCAAATAAAAATATTCATAACTTACTGAATATCAAAATGATATGATCAGTTTCAATTCGATATTGGAAACGGCAAAATGATCTTTGCAGTATCATATTTTCATTTCTTAATAATATAATCTGCCTTTCGCTTTAATTAGATTAAAGTTTTTGTTAATTTGGCGCTATAATCGGCCCCTAGCCATCAACCATATCATATTTATGGATCGCAGACAATTCCTAACCTTATCGCCTGACCGCAACCAATCGCGGAATGCTGCCTCTTTTGCCCGTACCGACACAGGACTCGGTCCCTATACCGGTAACTGGGAATCACAACAGTGGATACACCTGCTGAAACGTACGCTCTTTGGCGTTACACCTGCTAACATCAATGCCTTTAAAAGCATGACGATGCAACAGGCAGTAGATACCCTGCTCACCGCACAGCCGGATCCCGCACCACCCGTTAATAACTACGGCGTGGACGATACCGGCGTTACTCCCGGCGCCACCTGGGTAAGAGCTCCGCTCGGCAGCGAAATGCTCGAAAGAAAAAGAATCGATTCCTATAAAGCCTGGTGGACAGGACAAATGATTAACCAACCCACAAGCATACACGAAAAAATGGTGCTGTTCTGGCATAATCATTTTGTAACGGAAACCAGCATGGTAAATGATAGCAGGTTTATTTACCAATATAACCTTACGCTGCGCAAACATGCACTCGGTAATTTTAAGGCACTCACAAAGGCTATCACCCTCGATCCCGCCATGCTGGTATATCTTAACGGGTATCTCAACTCAAAAGGCGCAGCCGATGAAAACTATGCCCGCGAATTACATGAACTTTTTACCGTAGGTAAAGGACCGGATTCTCATTATACGGAAGATGACGTAAGGGCCACCGCACGCGTACTCACCGGGTTCCGGGTCGACAGAACAAATATCGTGAGCCTGTTCGATACCACGCAGCATGATCTCACCAATAAACAATTCTCAGGTTTCTATCTCAATAAAGTAATATCCGGCAAAACAGGCCAGGATGGCGCCACCGAGCTGGATAACCTGCTCGATATAATTTTTGCACAACCGGAAGTCGCCAAATTTATCTGCCGGAAATTATACCGCTTCTTCGTTTATTATGATATCGACCAGGCTACAGAAACCAATGTTATAGCGCCACTCGCAGAAATTTTCAGAACAAGCGAGTTTGATATCAAAACCACGCTCAACGCATTGTTTACCAGCGAACATTTTTTTGATCCGCTGAACATGGCCTGCCTGATCAAAAGCCCGGCAGATTTTTGTATCGGTATCTGCCGCGAATATGGCATCGCCTTCCCTTCCGATTATCCAAGCCGCTACAACGCCTGGACCGCTATACACAACAGCGCCGCTGCTATGTTGCAGGACTTCGGAGATCCCCCCCTGGTAGCCGGCTGGGACGCCTACTACCAGGCGCCCTCCTATCACGAACTATGGATCAATACCGATACCCTGCCCAAGAGAAATAAACTGAGCGACAGCCTCGTCAGCACCGGAGGGTTCGCAGGACTGCATATCGATACCATCGCCTTTGCCAGCCAGCTCCCGCATCCCGAAGATCCGATAGCACTCGTCAGCGATTCGCTGGATATACTATATCGTGTAGGCGTTTCCGATAAAGTAAAAGCTTTCCTGAAAAACTCCATCATCCTGTTCGGACAAGATCCCACCAGTAATTTTTACTGGACCGACGCATGGAATACCTATAAAGCAAGTCCCGGAAATGCCGCCGCAAAAGATAACGTGGAAAGCCGCCTGAAAGCACTGTATAAATACATCATGGACCTGTCAGAATATCAATTATCCTGATAGCTGAAAAACCTTTTTATGAAAAGAAGAGACTTCCTTAAATATACAGCGCCAGCTGCTATCCTGCCTACTTTAATCAACGGCTTTTCTATTAAAGCCTTCGCATCCTCACCTATGCTGAATGCGCTGAGCAATGCTGCCGGCGACAACGATCACGTACTGGTCATGATACAGCTCACCGGCGGAAACGATGGCCTCAACATGGTCATTCCGCTCGATGTATACGGAAAATACCAGGCCGCCCGTACCAATATCGCTATCCAGGAAAGTAAAGTACTCCGCCTGGATAACTATCTTAAATCAGGGCTGCACCCTGCTATGACGGGAATTCAACAGCTCTACAATGATGGAAAAGTCAGCATTGTACAAAGCGTTGGATACCCTTCACCCAATTACTCGCATTTCCGCGCCACCGATATATGGCTCACCGGCTCCGATTCCAACGAGGTACTCACTACCGGCTGGGGCGGACGATATCTCGATACGCAATATCCCGGCTTCCCCGATGGCTTTCCCAATGCGGAAGCACCGGATCCGCTGGCCATACAGATAGGCTCTATCGTATCGCCCGCTTTCCAGGGACCCAGCGCCAGCATGGGCATCGCCATCACCAGCGCCGACGATTTTTATAACCTGATCGATGGTGTTATCGATCCCGTTCCCAATACCAAATGGGGAAAAGAACTCGAATATATACGCCTGATCGCCAAACAAACCAATAGCTACGAACAGGCCATCACAGCGGCAGCGAAAAAAGTGACTTCCCAGGGCGCTTATCCGGCAAATAACGGACTCGCGGAACAGCTGAAGATCGTAGCCCGCCTGGTAGCCGGCGGATTGAAAACACGGCTCTATATGGTTAGCACCGGTGGTTTTGATACCCATGCCAACCAAACCGAAGGAGGCGATACCAGCAAAGGAGGCCACGCCAAACTGCTGGGCGGCGTTTCCGACGCCATCAAAGCCTTTATGGATGACCTCAAAGGGCTGCACGCCTCCCGTAGAGTAGTAGGCATGACCTTCTCCGAATTTGGCCGTCGTATTAAATCCAACTACAGTATGGGAACAGATCACGGCGCAGCGGCGCCCATGATCATTTTTGGCGATTATGTAAACCAGGGCGTGCTGGGTAATTCACCCGCGTTACCGGATACTACCTCGGTGATCGATAACATCCCCATGCAGTACGATTTCAGATCCATTTATGCATCCATCCTGGAACAATGGTTTTGCGTGGACCAAACAACCCTGCAAAATATTATGGGAAAAGATTACCAACGGTTGCCCCTTGTCAGCGGCGTAGCCTGCGGTACCATTACCGGTTTGCCGGATCTCAATACAGACGATAAAAAGCTCATTTTTAACGCCCCCAATCCCTTTAACGATTATACCTATATCACTTATATCACGGGAAGTGGCAACACCATGATCCAGATCTTTGATACCACCGGTCGCCTGATCAGCGTGCCGGTCAATAAAATACATACACCCGGTACCTACAAAATTACGTTCGATGCCCGGCTGCTCCCCAGTGGCATTTACTACGCCCGGTTTCAAAACGGCCCTGTACAACAGGTTTGGCCTATGCTGAAAGTACGGTGACCTTATAATTTCATTAATAATGATGCAACGGTGTTGCAAATAGCTGATTTTTGCTACCTTTGCTTCCGTGTATAAAAGCTACCTGCATAAAATATTAGCGATTATTCTCCTGGGTGTATTTACTATAAATACCACCCCAAGAGAGTTTATACACGAATTTGCAGGCCACCACGATACCGTGGATATGGTACATCAGCATGATGGTGTAACCATTTCTGAACAACACCGCCACTGCGATTTCCTGCAGATCGGCGTTGAACCATACGAGCCGTTTGCTTCCTGTTATATAGCACCGGTTCAAAAAGTGATCTGGGTATTTTACCCGCTATCCATCCAGGAAACCACCTATGTTGCGCTTTATAACCTCAGCCCCAGAGCGCCTCCGGTTGCCATCGTATAATGCTTCTTTTATTGCACGGGAATAAACCGCGCACGTTTCTTATTCATTATTGGCAACAGACCAATCTTTACTGATTCTATATATTTTCAGATATGCATTATTTGCGTGTATTTATGCTCATGCTATGGAGTGTAATATTACTGGCGTTACCTGCCGCCTATGCCGGCGTGAACCCTGAAGAAGGGGTATATTCGAACTCATTATCCGGTAAAGTGGTAGATAAGCTTACACAGTCGCCCTTACCCGGCGCCACCGTTTACCTGCCGGATCTTCGCGTAGGCGCTGCCGCCGATGCCAATGGTAATTACACGATCAAAAATCTTCCTAAAGGAAAATACCTGGTGGATGTTCACTATATAGGTTACGCAGCTTATACAGAGTCTGTCGTTATTGCAGGCGCTACTAACAAAGATTTTGTATTGGCTGAAACCCTGATCGAGAAAAATGAAGTAGTGATCACCGGCGCCAACCTGGCTACGTCCGTGAAAAAAACACCTACGCCTATCAGCGTTATCCGCCGCGATTACCTCGATGATAATATTTCTACCAACATCATTGATGCTATTTCAAAAGTGCCTGGCGTAACTCAACTCTCCACCGGTCCGGCTATTTCCAAACCCTTTATCCGCGGTCTCGGTTACAACCGGGTAGTGGTTGTGGGCGACGGTATCCGCCAGGAAGGCCAGCAATGGGGCGACGAACACGGTATTGAAATCGATGATTACAATGTAAGCAGGATAGAAGTATTAAAGGGCCCTGCTTCCCTTATTTATGGTTCTGATGCATTGGCAGGTGTAGTAAATATTGTGCCGCCCGCACCATTGCCCATGGGAAAAATCAAAGGTAACGTGGAAGCAAACTATCAGACCAATAACGGTATGATGGCCTATCACGCAGATATTGCCGGTAATAACAATGGCTTTAGCTGGGGCGCCTACATTACACAAAAACAAGCACACGATTACAAAAACAAATACGATAACTACGTTTTTAATTCACGTTTTAATAATACCAACTACGGTGCTACCATCGGTATCAATAAGCAGTGGGGATATTCCCACCTGAGCTTCTCTTCTTTTAACCAGCACCTTGGTTTAGTAGAAGGAGACCGCGACAGTACCGGTAACTTTGTAAAACTGATCAACAATAACGGGGAAGAAGGAGAAGCACCGGTAACCGGCAGCGATCATACTTCATACAGCATGACGGTACCTAAACAACAAATCAACCACCAGAAAATAGTATGGGATAATAGCCTGTACCTTAATAATGGTGGCCGTTTAGGGCTTACGTTGGGCTACCAGCTGAACCAGCGCCGCGAGTTTGGTGAAGTACTGAATCCCAATACCCCCGGACTGTACCTGCACCTGCAAACATTTAACTACGCCCTCAAATATTACCTGCCGGAAATGAACGGCTGGCAAACAACGGTAGGCGTAAACGGTATGCAGCAAAAGAACCAGAACAAAGGAGAAGAGTTCCTCATCCCGGCATATGACCTGTTCGACTTTGGCGCGTTTGCAGTAACCAGCAAAACTTTTAATAAGCTCACGTTGAGTGGCGGCCTGAGATTTGATAACCGCTCCATGAATTCAAAAGCTTTGTTCCTCGACGGTAACGGTAAACCCGCAGGCTCCGGTGATGCTAAGTTTGATGCTTTTAAACGCAACTTCTCCAATGTTTCCGGAAGCGTAGGCCTCAGTTACGAAGCAAGTGAACAGGTGGTGCTAAAACTCAATGCTGCCAGAGGTTTCCGTGCACCGAATATTGCAGAACTTTCTGCGAACGGCGTACATGAAGGTACTATCAAATACGAATACGGTAACCAGGATCTGAAGCCGGAAGTAAGTACCCAGGTGGATGCAGGCGTCGACTTTAATACACAGCATGTGTCATTAACAGCCAGTCTTTTCTATAATCATATCAACAACTTTATCTTCTCCCGCAAACTGTTTAACCAGGCTGGTTCCGATTCTATCCCCGCTGTGGATAACGATGAAGGATTTTCCGCCTTTAAATACCAGCAAACAGATGCAAATCTGTATGGAGGAGAACTGATGCTGGATATACATCCGCATCCTATCGACTGGCTCCATTTTGAAAACACGGTTTCCTACGTAAAGGCTACTGCTGCTAACGGTACCGACTCTACGAAATATCTGCCCAATATCCCGGCTGGTCGCTGGCTGTCTGAATTAAAGGGCAAGTTTAAAAAGGTCGGTAAAAGCCCCTTGCAGAATGCCTACATCGGCGTGCAGATGGATATGAATTTTGCTCAGAATGATGTGTTCTCCGCTTATGAAACGGAAACGCCTACCTCCGGTTATACTTTGTTTAACGCCGGATTTGGATCTGATTTCGTGAATAAGAAAAACAAAACGTTGTTCTCTCTTCATTTTGCAGTCAACAACTTTACGGATGTAGCCTACCAGAATCACCTGAGCAGGCTGAAATATGCGCCCATCAATGAAGTAACCGGCAGATCGGGGGTATATAATGTAGGACGAAATTTCAGTGTGAAACTGGCTATTCCAATCGACTTTAAATAAATGATGTAGTGTTAAAATAGGTTGCTCTCTTTAAAAGGCTCCTGCGTCTGCAGGGGCCTTTTTTATGGAGTCGCTGGCTGTTTGCTGCGGATCAGCCATTTTCGTATAAGTGGCCTTGTTATTTTTTATGTTGAAGAAAAATTTCCGGGCAGATGGCGCCTGCAGGTTAAAGCCTACCACAGTATCCGTTTCCGTTATAATCAGTGCCGGTACCGGTATCACCGCTGCGCAGGAATCTGTTGCCCGCATATAATTGATCAGCCGCTTGCCACGCTGCGTAATATGAATGGTTTGCATGGCCGCGGGTGAGTTAACGATAGTAGCAGTAATACCGCCCGCCTCAAATACGGCGCTGTCGCCGTTTGCATCTCCGCCAATAAGTTTGAAAGGGACCGGCGGGTGGGAAGCCGCATCAGCCGGATTATTACTGGTTTTGGCGGCCTGCTGTTGTGAGGTTGGCTGACAGCCTAATAAAAAAACAGGTATCAATAGTATAGTTCTGTACACGATAAGTTTAAATTTAAAAGATAAAGCTATTGATTTTTTACGGATCTGTTGTTGGGCTCACATTCTTATATAATGCTTAGTTATATATTGTTTATTTATTTAACATTATAATATTTTATTATTTATATAGATTTGCAGCAGCAAGGTAAGATCCACGTCAGACGGGCTTGATAAGTAAAATCGTTTTTGTAGTACAAACCTGGCAGCTATTTGCCATTGATATAAAAAATTGGATGAAATAATTATAGATTTTGTAGTTTAGAGGATCGTTATGAAAGTGTATGACTGAATGTCCTGCCACGAAAGAAAACAGTTTCCCTCAACTTTTCAAAAATTGGTTTTTTGCATTAAGATTTTTCTGACCACCATTGGTTCAGATTTTGGTTGAAAAAGAAAGGGGCTGTTTTTACAGCCCCATACTTTTTTAAATTATTGCTAATGACGATGCGCCGGCCTTTCCAGCTTCGCCGTGTCTTCGTCGTAATACACAAAGAAGTAAAGATAAATTGCCCTTGATAAACGCATCAGCCAGGGCTGGATAAGCACCAGTAAAACACCGTTTACACCTAACCAGATAAAGATGCTGTTATCTCTCCAGGTAAGTCCAAAAAATAACCAGAACCAGATCAGGTTAAATACGCTGAAAGCTACAGATAAAGCATAACTCACATAACCCGTTCCAAACCAGAAGCCAGTTTCCAATTCGTATTTTTGTCCGCATACCGGGCAGTTTTCATACATGTTAAAGATCTTCGAAAACTTTACATGAAATGGATTTTGATCTTTAAACATATCTCCTTTCCTGCATCTCGGACATTTCATCGTCAGCATGCTGACGAAATAGTTAGGGCGACTGGGCTGTTGTGTACTCATGCTGCAAATTTAATTAATTACCCTTAGGAAGTGATCGCCTTCGGCGATTGTCTTTGACCAGGATTAAAATGATTAAAATGATTATGATGATTTTAAGCTTTTTCTAAAAATCATCCCTATCCTGTTTCGAAAATCTTTAGAAAAGAAATAATCATCTTTCTAAAAAAAATAAAATCAGGAAAATCATCATCATCATTTTAATCCTGGTCAAAGACAATCGCCGGAGGCGATCCCCTTCGCATTACACCACTTCTACCTTACGCTCACCGATCTGTTGTCTCCACATCGCATAATACAAGCCCTTTTCAGCTACCAGGTCCTCATGCTTACCCATTTCTACGATATGGCCTTTTTCCAGTACGTAAATACGATCGGCATGCATAATGGTACTCAAACGATGCGCAATCATCACCGTAATATGCTGTTTGGTCGCCGTTACTTCGCGGACAGTAGTGGTAATTTCTTCTTCTGTAATGGAATCCAGCGCAGATGTAGCTTCGTCAAATACAAGCAGGCGCGGTTTGCGCAGCAATGCTCTCGCAATGGATAAACGTTGCTTTTCTCCACCGGAAATCTTTATACCGCCTTCACCGATCACCGTTTCAAGGCCTTTGTCGGCCCTCGCCAGCAAACTATAACAGGAAGCTTTGTTCAGTGCTTCCATCACTTCGGCATCTGTAGCGCCTGGATTCACAAACAACAGGTTTTCTTTGATAGTACCCGCAAACAGTTGTGTATCCTGCGTTACAAAGCCCACCTGGTGACGCAGTTCTTCCATATCTACTTCATTGGCGTCAACACCGTTGTAATAAATGTGTCCCTCCGCAGCCTTGTATAAACCTACCAGCATCTTTACCAGCGTGGTTTTACCGGATCCGGATGGTCCTACAAAGGCAATGGTTTCACCAACTTTTACGGAGAAGTTTACCTTGTCAAGCGCTTTGGTCGCCGCAGTCAGGTGCTTAAATCCTACCTGCTTAAACATCAGCTCATTGATATGGTTCACTTTCACCGGGTTAACCGGCATTTCTTCTACCGGTGTACTCAGGATGCCCTGGAAATTTAACAGCGATACCTGCGCCTCACGGTAGTTCAGGATGATGTTACCAAGCTCCTGTAACGGTCCGAAAATGAAGAAGGAATACAGCTGTAATGTCATCAGTTGCCCTATACTCACGGTATCCCGGTAAATATAAAACAACAGGAGAAACAGGATACTGGAACGCATCAGGTTCACAAAAGTACCCTGCACAAAACTGATACTGCGGATGCTCCGCACTTTTCTCAGTTCCAGCATTAAAATTTTCAGCGTAGTGGAATTTAACCGCCGTATTTCCTGGTTGGTTAATCCCAAACTCTTTACCAGCTCAATGTTACGGAGCGATTCAGTAGTAGATCCTGCCAGCGCAGTGGTTTCTTTTACAATCGTCTTCTGTATCACCTTAATTTTCCTGCTCAGTACACTCATCAGGATAGTCAGTAAAATACACCCTGTCAGGTATACGAAAGGCAATGTCCAGTGTACAGTAGTGGCATACACCATCACAAACACAACGCCTATCAGCGATACAAACAACACATTCACAAAAGCAGTAATAAACTTTTCGCAGTCTACCCTTACCTTCTGCAGAATAGCCAGTGTTTCACCACTGCGCTGATCCTCGAACTGCTGATAAGGCAGTCGCAGGGAATGTTTAAGCCCGTCTGTATATACCTGGGCGCCGAATTTCTGTACGATCACGTTTACAAAATAGTCCTGGAAAGCCTTGGCTATCCGGGATACCATGGCCACGCCTATGGCAGCGCCAACCAATAGCAGTACGCCCCATAAATAGTCGTTTTCCGGCCTGAAAACAGATCCCCCCTTTTCGGTTAATTTGGGATGAGATGCAAACCTGTCAATGATCCATCCAAAGATCATCGGGTCCATCAGTGAGAAAAGCTGGTTAATACTGGCCAAAGCCATTGCTAATACGACCAACCATTTATATCTCTTTAAATAATGCAGTAATAGTTTCATATGTCCGATTTCCTGAGGTGCAAAGTTACTGCATGTTGCAACATATTGCAGGGAAAAGTACCGCCTATTTTAGTCAAAAAACGTTAACTTAATAGTAAGTTCTTTTAAAGGCACAGGTGATAACGATTATCCATATAAATCTCCACATATGAAGACGTATGATGAAAAACACATTAAAAACATCGTACTGTTAGGTGCACCCAAAAGCGGCAAAACTACACTCTCCGAAACTATGCTCTTCGAAGCCGGCATCATCAGTAAACGCGGTACCATAGAGGAAAACAATACAATTTCAGACTATCATGAAATTGAACAGGAACGCGGTAATTCCGTATATGCGACCCTGATGCACACAGAATGGAAAGATTATAAGATAAATATTATTGATACCCCCGGACTGGAAGATTTTATAGGGGAAGTGATTGCCGCCATTCGTGTATCCGATACCGCCGTACTGTTGCTCAACGCCCAGTATGGCGTGGAAGTAGGCACTGAAATGATATGGGATTATGTGGATAAGTACCGGAAACCTACCATCCTGGCCGTTAACCAACTGGATGCCGAACTGGCCAATTTTAACAAAACCGTGGAAGACGCGGTACGGGTCTTCGGCCACCCCATTACCCTGATGCAATACCCCGTTAACCAGGGGCCCGGGTTCAATGCCATCATCGATCTCCTGAAAATGACCATGTACCGTTTCCCCGAAAATGGCGGAAAACCGGAAAAATTGCCCATTCCCGACAACGAAAAGGAACGCGCCGATCAGCTCCACAACGAATTGGTGGAAAAAGCCGCCGAAAACGACGACAAACTAATGGAGCTGTACTTTGAGAAAGGGAGCCTCGATGAAGATGAACTGCGCCAGGGCATTAAAATCGGGATGCTTAACCACCAGGTATTCCCCGTATTCTGTTTGTCTGCAAAGAAAAATATGGGCAGCGGCCGCCTGATGGGCTTTATCGACAATGTAGCCCCCTCCGCCGTGGAAATGCCGCCCGAAACCACTGTTAATGGTAAATCCGTTCCCTGCGACCCGGCAGGACCCGCCGCGCTGTTTGTATTCAAAACATTACAGGAACCGCATATTGGGCGACTTACCTATTTTAAGGTGATATCGGGAGAAGTGAAAAGCGGTATGGAGCTCATCAATACACAGGGCAACACCACCGAGCGTATCAGCCAGCTGTTTATTGCCGACGGTAAAAACCGTAACAGCGTGGAGCGGCTGCAGGCGGGGGATATTGGTTGTACCCTTAAAATGAAAAATACCTTCACCAATCATACCCTGGCCGAAAAAAATTTCCCCGGTGATATCGTTGCCATCGACTTCCCCTCTCCTAAAGTAAGGGTGGCCATCGAAGCAAAAAATAAAAGCGACGACGAAAAGCTCAGCGAAGTATTAGCTGAAATTCATATGGAAGATCCCACCCTGCTGATAGAGTTCAACCGGGAACTAAAACAGGTGATCCTCCACGGACAGGGAGAATTACATTTGCTGGTTACCAAATGGCGGCTGGAAAACATCTACAAAATGCCGATCGCTTTTCATACCGCTAAAATACCCTACCGCGAAACCATCCAGAAATCGGCCCAGGCTTCCTATCGCCATAAAAAGCAATCAGGTGGCGCCGGCCAGTTCGGAGAGGTGTTTATGAAAATTGAGCCCTGGTATGAGGGAATGCCGCCTTACAAAGAACACACCGTCCGCGAATCAGAAGAAATTGCACTCAACTGGGGCGGTAAACTGGTGTTCAACAATTGTATCGTAGGCGGCGCCATCGACAGCCGCTTCCTGCCTTCCATACTCAAAGGCGTAATGGAAAAAATGCAGGAAGGCCCGCTAACGGGATCGTATGTACGCGATATACGGGTAAGCGTATACGATGGCAAAATGCACCCGGTAGACAGTAACGATATCTCTTTCAAAATAGCCGGTATGATGGCTTTCCGCGAGGCCTTCCACCAGGCTGCTCCCCAGCTGCTGGAACCGGTTTTTGACCTGGAAGCCGTTGCCCCCGATGTAATGATGGGCGACATTATGAGCGAATTGCAAAGTCACCGCAGCATCATAACGGGGATGGATACACTAAATGGCTACCAGGTTATCAAAGCACGTACACCACAGGCAGAAATAGATAAGCTCTTTGCCGCCCTGCGCAATGTTACGCAAGGCAAGGCAAAACTTAAATCACAGTTTGCAGAATACGCACCGGTGCCCTCAGAACTGCAGAAGAAACTGAGCGAAAGCTATAAGGAAGAGCTGAGCATTTAGCCTAATTGCCCCAGCCTTCCCGGTCGAGACTCCTGAATTGTATGGCTTCGGCCATATGTACAGGCTCCACGCTGCTGCTGCCTTCCAGGTCGGCAATCGTTCTGCTGACTTTCAATATCCTGTCGTACGCTCGCGCCGATAGCTTTAATTTCTGCATCGCCTTTCCCAGCTGTTCCCGGCAACGATCACTGATCACACATACGGATGCCAGCAATTTACTATGCATCTGCGCATTACAGTAGATACCCGCATAACCGGCAAACCGCTCTGCCTGTACACTGCGGGCGGCAATCACACGGTCACGTATATACGTACTATTTTCCGCCGCATGCACCGACGACAGATCCGCAAACTTAACCGGCGTTACCTCCACATGTAAATCAATACGATCCAGCAGTGGTCCGGATACTTTGTTAAGATAATCCTGCACCTGCCCCGGCGCACAGGTACATTCCTTTTCCGGATGGTTAAAATAGCCACAGGGACAAGGATTCATGGACGCCAGTAACATGAAGCTCGCAGGGAAGTCGATAGCTGTTCTGGCCCTGGAAATCGTCACCTTTCTTTCTTCTACCGGCTGCCGCATCACTTCCAGCACCTTGCGTTTAAATTCCGGCAGTTCATCCAGGAACAATACGCCATTATGCGCCAGGGAAATTTCTCCGGGCTGCGGAAAGCTGCCACCGCCCACCAGCGCAGCGTCGCTGATGGTATGATGCGGCGACCGGAACGGGCGGTGTATGATCAGCGGGGCATGCGCCGGCAGCTTCCCTGCCACAGAATGTATTTTGGTGGTTTCCAGCGCTTCCTGCAGCGTAAGCGGTGGCAGGATAGTGGGCAGACGTTTGGCCAACATGGTTTTTCCTGCTCCGGGCGGACCAATTAATATCGCATTGTGTCCTCCCGCAGCAGCGATTTCCAGCGCACGCTTTATCTGCTGCTGCCCTTTTACTTCGCTGAAGTCTACCTCGAACTGGTCCTGCGTGATATAGAATTCATCCGGTGCCGGCGCAACCGGTTCCAGTGTATCCGGATCCGTTAGAAAATTTACCGCTTCAGAAATGTGCGAAATGCCATACACCTTTAATCCTTTCACCATTGCGGCTTCCCGGGCATTTTGTTTAGGCAGTATGCAGCCGCGGAAGCCGTCTTTTTGCGCCTGCATAGCCATAGGCAATGCACCTTTTATAGGCTGTATGGTACCGTCGAGCGAAAGCTCGCCCATCATCAGGTAATGCTCCAGGTGTATGGCGGGTATTTGCCCGGAAGCCGCCATAACACCCGTTGCAATAGGGAGGTCGTAAGCCGCGCCGGCCTTACGGATATCAGCAGGGGCCATGTTTACCACCGTCCGGGTCCTGGGCATACGCAGCCCCATACACTGGATAGTGGATTCAATACGCCGCTCGCTTTCCTTTACAGCATTGTCCGGCAGTCCAACAATAAATAACCTGTTTCCCTGGGAAGATACATTTACCTCTATGGTAATCGTAATGGCATTAACGCCCTGTATGGCGCTGCCGAAGGTTTTAACAATCATATGGATATTGGGTTAACTAATGCTAATGTAAGCAAAAAGCAGAAAGCAAAAAGCAAAAAGCTATCGGGGCGAATTATCCTGATAGATGGTATTCCACCTTTATTATTCGCCTCAATAGCTTTTTGCTTTCTGCCTTCTGCTTTCCCCTTATCGGATTTGCCTCAGCAAATCCAACACCTTCTCCCTTTTCAGGATCAGGTAGCCGATCTTTTCTTTTGCAATACCATCTTTCAGCAGGTAAGTAAAGTGCAGGTCGTCGTCAATAACGGTCGATTCAAAATATTTGAATTGAATTCGTTGTTCCCCGCTCAGGTCTTCAGCTATTTCATACAGGTGGGTCGACAGTATAAATAAACAGTTAGTGCTTTGTAATAATCCCCTGATAACAGCCAGGGAACAGTTCCTGGCATCCTCCACATTGGTGCCTTTGAACATCTCATCAATCAATACCAGCCAGTTTTTTCCGTTGTTGATCTGCAGGATGGTATTTTTGATGCGTAATACTTCACTGTAGAAATAACTTTCTCCTTTGAAAATATTATCCTGCACCTGGATGTTACTAAAGATGCCATGGAAGAAACTCAGCTCCATTTTTTGTGCCGGTACGCCCATCCCGATGTGCGCCAGGAATACGGCTACGCCTACCGCTTTGATAAAAGTGGTTTTACCCGCCATATTAGCGCCGGTGAGGAACATAAAATGTGATTGTTCATCCAGCTTCACATCGTAGGCTACGGGTTCCGGAAGTATGATGTGGTATAGCTGCTCCGCTTTTATGACCGGCCTGCTGCTACCGGAAAAGCTGGGGAATATAAGGTTGTAATGCTTGATGGCTTTGGCCATGGCGTAGTAGGCGTCCAGTTGCTGGTACAGGGTTACCAGCTCTGTAATTACTTTTGTATGTCTTTTCCTGATATAATTATCATACCGCAAAATTTCTATGTAATTCAGTTTACCATCTTCATCGGCTTTCAGGATATCATAAAAATCTTTTTTGCTGAGCAGCTGCTGCGCCCTGTCCAGCATTACTTTCAGCACCTTGGGGGTGTTGTCCGACTGAAATGCGTTGATGAATGAACGGAATCCCTTTAGGAGGTTTACCAGTTGGGTAAATGAAAATTTAATGAACCCAAAATCCGGTGCATACAATGTTTTATTGATCACTGCCTGTATATATAATCCCAGTCCCTCGGTATTGGAGATGGGTTCAATCTGGGCCTCCATATAGTTTTCCACCACTACCACCGTGCCGTTGGAAATAATGGATGGCCAGTTGCTTTCCCGCTCGAGGATGTATTGTAATGCCTGTTGCCGGTGCTGGATCGATGTAATGTCGGATAATGGATTGCTGAATAACTGGCGCAGGTATTCACGACCACCGGAGGTAGTGGTAAAGTCAAGCCGGTGAAATAAAGAAAATTCTTCGTCGCGGTTAAAAATAGACAGGTCGTAGTAGGATGTTTTGTCCAGTTGCATGCAGCATCTTTTTAGTGAATATACGGTGGAAGATGCAAGGATAGAAAAATTCCATAAGAAAGAAAAGCGGAAGGCTCAACGCCCAAAGCAAAAAGCCATTGAAGCGGATGATAAGCCGGTTATCGCTTATATCATCCGCTTTAATGGCTTTCTGCTTTCTGCCTTCCGCTCCCACTAGCGGCTGAATGCCAGCCGCTGCCCCAGCGTGTTTTCGTTGAACACGCCTTCGCTGTAGGCCAGGTGGCCACTTACAAAAGTATGGGTAACGGCTGCCGGGAAGGTATGGTCCTCAAATGGGCTCCAGCCGCATTTATAATAGATGTTCTCTTTATGTACGTTGGTATTGCCATGGAGATCTACGATTACGCAATCAGCAAAGTAGCCTTCTCTCAAAAATCCTCTTTCCTTTATCTGGAAGCAAACAGCGGGTGCATGGCTCATTTTCTCCACTACTTTCTCTATCGTGATATCTCCTTTGCGGACATATTCCAGCATTAGTAACAGGCTGTGTTGAACCAACGGTACGCCGGACGGAGCCTGCAGGTAGGGCTGTTGTTTTTCTTCCCAGGTATGCGGGGCGTGATCGGTAGCAATAATATCCAGGCGATTGTCCAGGAGTCCCTGCCACAGCGCAGTTCTATTCTCCGCCGCTTTAATGGCGGGGTTACATTTGATCAGGTTGCCATATTGTGCATAATCATCGGCAGTGAAATGCAGGTGATGTACACATACTTCTGCGGTGATACGCTTTTCTTCCAGCGGCAGCATATTGCTGAACAACTGCAGTTCCCTGGCCGTGGAAATATGGAGGATATGCAACCGGGCATTGTGTTTTTGTGCAAACTGTATTGCCACCAGCGATGATTCGAAACAGGCTTCCACATTGCGTATCAGCGGATGGTCGGCTGCTGTGAGCTGGTCGCCTTTTTCACGTTGGAAAGCTTCCATGTTGGCACGGATGATTTTCTCATCTTCGCAATGGGTAGCGATCAGTAGTTCGCTGTTGGAAAAAACAGTTTCCAGGGTAAGGTAGTTATCTACCAGCATATTGCCGGTAGAAGAGCCCATGAATATTTTTACACCGCAAACACTTTCTTTTTTGGCGTTTGTTTTCAGGATCTCCTCCACATTATCGTTGGCCGCTCCCATAAAAAAGGAGTAGTTGGCCAATGAATGATGCCGGGCAATGGTATATTTATCTTCCAGCAGCTCCTGGGTAAGTGCGGCGGGCTTGGTATTGGGCATTTCCATAAAGCTGGTAGTGCCCCCGGCCACGGCAGCGCGTGCTTCCGTATAAATGGTCGCTTTTTGGGTAAGTCCTGGCTCGCGGAAATGCACCTGGTCGTCGATAACGCCTGGCAGCAGGTGTTTTCCCTCTCCGTTGATTTCTGTGTATTGGCCGCTGACAGTGATATTGGGCGCTATTTTTTCAATGCGGCTGTTCCTGATCCATACATCCTGTACCGTGGTGCGCCCTTCGTTTACCACGGCTATATTCCTGATGAGGTAATTTTGCATGGCGCAAAGGTAGAAAAATTAGTGAAGAAGCGGAGGATCGCCTTCGGCGATTGTCTTTGGGCAGGATGAAGATGATTAAGGTGATTTTTCTGATTTTATTTCTTTTTTAGCGAGATGCTTACATCTTTTACAGGAGCTTTATTTAGGCCGGATGATGATGATTTTATTGCCTTTTGTTTTTTTCTAAATTATATAATTCTCTTTTCCAAAATGCTTGTCCCAAAAGGAAACAACCACTATCAAAAAAAGGTAAAATCAGAAAAATCATTTTAATCATCTTCATCCTGCCCAAAGACAATCGCCGAAGGCGATCCCCTCCGCCTTACCCTTCCAGGTGAATGGAAAACACAATCATCCGGGATTGCAGCTTCTCTACCACATTAGAGTAGCGCAGGTTGGGATCCTGTACATGTACATTCCCGAAGCCATTGCTGATCTTAAACTCCGGCGCAAAAATGAAACTTTCAAAGTAGAATTCAAACCCGGCGCCTACTTCATAGCCGTAGTCGCTTTTCCTGATCTTTACCAGGTCGTCGGCCCGGCGCAAACGTGCATTAGAGGCCAGGTCGTAATCGTATTTCAAACCGGCAATGGTATATACACGCATATTGCCGATACGGTCCGATTTAAACTTGATCTGCAGCGGAAAGCTCAATAAAATGGATTCTATCTTCTTTTCTGTATCCTGGGGCTTGGGGTAGGTGTCCCGGTAATACAGGTTTTTAGAGGCAAAAATGAGCTGGGGGTTAAAACGAAGATCGAAATGCTCTGTGAGCCTGGCATTTGCCAGCAATCCCAGGTTGAACCCCATCGTTTTCAGCGGCTCCGCCACCATGATAGAGTCGCTCGCCAGAAAAGCAGGAGCATGTTCGAGCTTGAAATACGACTGGTTTGCAGCCAGCGTAATACCAAAGTAATAGGGTTTTGCATCGTGTTCTATCATATTCATATTGGTCTGGGCCCTCGAAGGAAGGGTGCCGGCCAGTAAAATGAATATCAGCGCGTAGCGCAGTAAATAGAACATATGCCGAATGTAAGCGTTTTGCATGTAACGGCCTGGAAACCTGTGTTAGTTAAAATAGTTCGCATTGCTTCACCCTGCGGAAACGCTTTCACAGATTCTGGCAGATAGCTGTAGGCCGCCTGGCTTTTTGCTATCCATTTCCCGAGCAGCGGTGTAATATAACGAAAATACAGATTATATAATTGTTTAATGGGAAAAACTGTCGGATTCGAAAATTCAAGGATCACCAACTTACCACCTGGTTTCAACACACGACGCATGTCAGAAAGCCCCTTTTCCAGGTGCTCAAAATTCCGCACACCGAAAGCTACCGTTATGGCATCAAACGTCTTGTCCGGAAAACTTATTGTTTCACTATCGCCGCTTTGCAGCGTAATTTTATTACCTAACCCCAGTTTTTCGATCTTTTCCCGTCCATGCGCCAGCATTCCCTCGGAAATGTCAATCCCCACAATTTTATCGGGCCGGAGCCGGCGTTCCGCCATAATTGCAAAGTCCCCGGTGCCAGTAGCCACGTCCAGCATAAGTTTCGGCTGAAGCGACGTTAAATATCCCAATGCCTTTTTACGCCAGATAATGTCGATTCCGAGCGACATAAAGTGGTTGAGAAAGTCATAACGATGAGCAATATCATCAAACATGGTCGCTATCTGCTCCTTCTTGCTTAATTTTGACCCTTCAAAGGGAACGATCTTCTGAATATTTGCATTTCCTGACATAGTCCGCAAAGTTAAAGAAATGTAGTAAGCAAATACGGGGATCCGCCTTTTTTAATGGAACAAAGCAAATATCATCATGGTAATTAAGTCAGCAGAATATCTTATCAGTAGTCCCGGTTGGGAAAAATGTCCCAGCCCGATATGGCCGGAATACGCGTTTATAGGCCGTTCTAACGTCGGTAAGTCTTCTTTGATCAATATATTGGCAAACAATGAAAAGTTAGCCAAAACCTCCGGCACCCCCGGTAAAACACAGATGATCAACCATTTTGCCATCAATAACGCATGGTACCTGGTGGATCTGCCCGGCTATGGCTTCGCCAAAAGAAGCTTGTCGCAGCGCCGCCAATGGCAGCAAATGATCGAAAACTACCTGCGCAAACGCCCGAACCTGGTCAGCGTATTTGTATTGATCGACAGCCGCCACCAGCCTCAGAAAATAGACCTGGACTTCGTAAACCAGCTCGGTGAATGGAATATTCCTTTCAGCCTAGTATTTACCAAGGCCGATAAAAGCACCCAGGCAGAAGTAAGCCGCAACGTAAAGGCATTCCTGAACAAAATGAAGGAAACATGGCAGTTTCTCCCGGCCAACTTCGTTACCTCTACTGTAAAGAAATCAGGCAGAGATGCTATACTCACCTATATCGATGAACTAAATGCACAATTCAGGGCCATCGCCTGACGATAGCCACCTATCCTCCGCTCTCTCTCTGATATTTTTTTATATTTGGTGCTTGTTGTTAAATGATGGCATTTTTTTACCCAAATACTTGTTGGCATGCAGGATGCAACAGATGAAATACTGTGTAAAAGGATAATGGAGAGAGATGAGACGGCCTTCCGCGAATTGTATGAAAAATACCGGGATCCCATATACGGCTATACACTTAAGCTTTGCGGCCTGCCCGATGTGGCATCCGATGCAGTACAGGAAGTATTTATGAAGATATGGCTGAAACGGGAACACCTGAATCCCGCATTGTCGCTCAAAGCCTACCTCTTTACCAGCACCCGCCATTACGTATTCGATTACCTGAAAAAGGCAGTACACGATAAAAATTTCCGCGAACATTTTCTGCAACTGTACACAGAAGATACCGGTGCTATGGAGGATATCCTCTACACCCGCCAGCTGGAGACTATCAAAATGACTGCTATCGCCCAACTGCCCGCCCAACGGCAACGGATTTTCAGGATGAGTAAAATGCAGGGACTTTCCAACCAGGAAATCGCCGACCACCTGGGTATTTCCGTTAATACCGTCAGAGACCAGCTGGTAAAGGCTTCCCGCTTTGTACGGCATTACCTTTGCCACCACGCTGATATCACCGTAGTGATGGCCGTTTTTTGTCACATCTGCCATCAATAAAAAAATATTTTTCCCCCCGATCGTCTTTTAGATCATCCCGATCGTATTACTATCATGTCAACGAGGAACAATGGAAGAAAATAAGGACCGGATCAAAGCCCTTTTTATCAAACAGGCGCAAGGCAAAGCCACAGCAGAAGAGCAGGAACAGCTCCTCGCCTGGCTGCTAAATGAGCCTGCACCGGATGCTTTGCCCGAAGTGGAAGATGTATGGATACCCGGAACTGGTTCCGTAATGCCTGCTCCGGATGCCGCAGCAGTATGGAACACTATTATGGAGGCGTCCCCGGAAGCTATCGTTATCCCGTGGTGGAAAAAGTCCGGATTTAGAGTGGCTGCCGCCCTGATCCCGTTAATTGGCCTGGCTTCCCTCGCTGTATTTTACTATAGAGAGAAGAACGACCGCCGCGTTTTTGTCAACAATACAAAACAGGTACAAACCATTCAGCTGGAAGATGGTACGGTCATCCGGCTCAATCAGCACAGCCGCCTGTCCCTGAACAAGTCTTTCACGGCCGGCAACCGCCGTGAAGTATGGCTCAGCGGAGAAGCTTTTTTTACGGTACACCATCAGGCCACGAAACCCTTTATAGTACACGCTGCCAACCTGGTAGATGTTAATGTACTGGGCACCGCCTTCAACGTCAATACCGCTAATGGCACCGCCGCAGTAGTACTGAATGAAGGCAGCGTAAAAGTAAATGCAGGCACCCCAGCACAACCGGTATCACTGCTGCTGAAACCAGGGGAAAAAGCCAGCTTTGACGCCAAAACACAGGTGCTGTCGCGACAAAAAGTAGACACACTTTTCCAGACCTCCTGGAAATATAACCTGCTGGCATTTAAAAGCGAACCGTTGAAAATAGTGATGCAAAAACTGGCAGAACAATATGATTATAAAGTAGCATTCGAAGAAAAAGACATGGAGCAGTTGCTTTTTACCGGATATCTTCCGACCAACAATCTCCAACAGGCGATCCTTACAATAGAACAGTCGTTTAACTTGAAATTCATTTTACAGCACAACATTATTCACGTGAACAACAAAAAAATCCTTTAGACACAGCCAAAATTTAGTTATGAAAAAAATTAAATCAATCAGCTTCCGGCTGATAATGGTTACCGCTTTGCTATGCTGTTTGCAATGGTCCAAAGCACAAACAGCAAAAGGCGCCGCCCGCGAAAATCATACCGCGGCAGTACCGCTTATTACCGTCATCAACCAACTGGAAGCCCGGTTCGATGTCCGGTTTAGCTACAATACCAACCTGCTGAAGGGAAAAAATATTGTACTGCAAAGCACCAACGTATTTGAAGCAGACAACATCGAAAGTAACCTGAATAAATACATTGCACCACTCGGTCTCATCTGCAAAAAAATAGATGGTAAACTATACGTGGTAAAAACAACCGAAACCAACCCCGCCCAAACAAAACTCACCGTAGATGAGGTGGTGGCACAAAAACAAACCGTTAAAGGTGCAGTAAAGGACTCTCTCGGAAATGCCTTACCAGGCGTGATTGTACAGGTAAAGGGTACTTCCAGGGCCACCGTAACCAACACAAACGGTGAGTTCTCCCTTGACAATGTAAACGATGGCGATGTACTGCTTTTTAACCTGCTGGGCTATACGCCAAAAGAATATATCGTAAATGGAAATCAACCCATCAGCATAGTACTGAATGATCAGGCTATTAACATCGACCAGGTAGTGGTAACCGCTCTCGGTATCAAACGCGCAGAGAAAGCCCTGGGATATGCCGTACAAAAGGTAAAAGGCGAGGCGGTACAAACGGTAAAAGGGGTAGATATGGCCACTTCCCTCACCGGCCAGGTATCAGGACTGGTAGTAAAAAATTCTACCGAGTTTTTCGCCAAACCTACTATTGAGCTCAGAGGCGAGGAAGCATTGCTGGTAATAGATGGGGTACCCTATGCCAACATGACCCTGCGCGATGTTCCCGCAGATGATATCGAAAGCCTCGATGTGCTCAAAGGCCCTACCGCTTCTGCATTATACGGCTCCCGGGCAGCCGGTGGCGTACTCCTGATCACCACCAAAAAAGGATCAGGCACCGGCCTCGCTGTTAACATCAACAGCAACACCATGCTGCAAAGCGGTTTCCTGGCCATCCCTAAAACACAATCGTCTTACGGCCGCGGACAATACGGCGAAATAGACAACGACTATGTATGGGGACCAAAACTGGATGTGGGAAATACCGCGAGAGACTGGAATCCGCAAACAAAACAGTTTGAAGATAACCGCCCGTTGAACTCAGTAGGGAAAAATAACCTGAAAAATTTCATGGAGCTGGGCCTCATCACCAACAACAATATCAACGTATCCCAAAGCGGAAAATATGGAAGCTTCCGCGCATCCATGAACCATATTTGCAACAAAGGGCAATTCCCCAATGCTAAAATGAATATGTACAATTTTACCCTCGGCGGTGAATTGAAAGCAACAGAGAAATTTACCCTCGAAGGTCACATGGGCGTAAGTAAAAGAATAGCGCCGCAAACATGGGGTACCGGCTACGGTAACCAGGGCTATATCTATCAGCTCACCATGTGGACAGGCCCTGAGTATGATATCCGCCAGTATCGCGACTACTGGAAAGTACCAAACAAAACACAAAACTGGATGTATACCAACTGGTACGATAATCCTTACCTGATTGCCAACGAAAAACTATATGGCATACAACAGAATACCACCAATGCAAGTTTAACGGCTAACTATAAATTTAATTCCGACCTCACCCTCCTGGTACGCCTGGGTTATGACGTGTACAGCAATAAATCAACACAAACTAATCCTATGGCCAATATTTACTCTACCAGGGGTGGCTGGAACGCAAAAGGATTATACAGCATTAACAGCTCCTGGGGCTGGAGCACCAACAACGACGCGATCCTGAGTTACACCAAAAAAGCAGGCAACTGGAATTTTGACGCCATGGCAGGTGGCACCATCTACTATTATCAGAAAGAAGGACTGCTCGCCTCTACTAAAAACGGATTGGTATCGCCTACTTATTTTTCCTTGAATGGCTCTGTAGAAGCACCGACTTTTAATCCTTCCTATATCAGTAACCAGGTAAACAGCTTGTACGGAAGACTGGCAGTGAGCTGGAAGAATACGGTTTTTGTGGATGCAACAGGCCGTAACGACTGGAACTCTGCGCAACCTAAAGCTAACAGGGCTTACTTTTATCCTTCTGTTGGATCAAGTGTGGTATTATCCGAGTTATTCAAAATGCCCGCATTTACCGATATGTGGAAGATCCGTGGCTCCTGGGCTACTTTTAAAACACCGGCAGATCCATATGATATCAACCGTCTCTATAGCACCAGTACCGGTGTATGGAATGGCGCAAACTCGGCCAGGTATCCCAATCGCCTGCTGGGCGCCAATATCCTGCCCAGCTCACAACGTACCTGGGAAATTGGTACTGCCGCCTACCTGTTTAAAAAACGCCTGAATGTAGACGTTGCCTATTTTAATAAATATTATTATAACCAACAGGACCTTGTGCCTATCTCCGGCGCCAGCGGGTTTGATTCCACACTGGTAAACACCGGGGAAACCTATGTGAGAAAAGGCGTGGAAATTACCATCGGCGGCACCGTCATCAAAAAGAAAAATTTCCAATGGGTATCTACCATCAACTGGTCTAATCAACACCGCTATTATGTAAACCTCGATTCTGTCTATTCTGCCAAAAAGCCCTGGGTGAAAACAAAGGAAAGGCTCGATGCCATGACAGATTACTACTGGTTAAGAGATCCCAATGGTAACATCATTCATAACAATGGTATCCCGGTAGAAAGTGACTATGAAAAACTGTATGGTTATACAGATCCTGCTTTCAGTTTCGGTTTTATCAATACGTTCTACATCGGCAACTTTACGGTAGGACTCAATATAGACGGTCGTATCGGCGGATGGATGTACAATTATATCTATGATAAGATGTGGGATTCAGGTACTAACCCTGAGTCAGATAACGAGTTCCGTTATGATGAAGTGGTAAATGGGGGAACTAACTATGTGGGTAAAGGCGTAAAGGTAACTTCAGGCAGCGTCGCCTATGATAACTTTGGTAAGATCGTAAGTGATAACCGTCAATATGCAGCCAACGATACCAAAGTTTCTTACCAGGACTATGCACAGAATTTCAGAGGCGGTGATCGCGGTATTCAGAAAAAATCTTTTGTGAAAGTCCGTGAACTCTCTGTAGGGTATCGTTTCCCGGCGAATACACTGGCACGTACCGGCATCAAAAATGCATCTGTTTCCGTTACCGCACAGAACCTGTTCCTCTTTACAAAATTCAAATTTTCAGATCCCGATGTGGACGACGAAAACCTGAACTCTCCGTCACAGCGGATGATAGGGGTTAATTTTAAAGTAGGGTTCTAGTCTTTCATCCTCAAAGCAAATCAAATGAAAAATAATTCACTGAAGTATATATTGGCAATACCGTTCGCGGTAACTATGATGGCGGGATGTTCCAAATTTGATAAGATCAATTCCAATCCTAATCAAACCGCACAGGTAGGTTCAGATCTGCTGGCCACCAACATGATCCTGAATGTTACCCGTACCAGTATCAGCACTACAAAAGGGTTTATGCAGCCATACCTGCTGGGTAAATACCTTACCTGGGGAGAAGGACAGGAGAATTTACAGTATAATAAATTCGGGAGAAGTAATTTCGACAGGCTGTTACAGCTGCGGAACATTCCCCCGATGATCAACTATGCGCTGGACGAAGAGTTGAGAAAATCATACAGCGCACTGGGGCATTTTATCAGGGCCTGGCAGTTTTTCCAGACCACAATGCAGGTAGGTGATATCCCTTATTCCCAGGCAGGAAAAGGGGAGGCCAATGATATCATTCAACCGGCATATGATACGCAGAAAGAGGTGTTCCTTGGCATCTTGAATGAACTCGACAGCGCCAATATTTTATTCGCAGGCGGTAAAGACTTTACCGGCGATCCTGTCTATGGCGGTAAAATAGATAATTGGCAACGTCTTACCAACAGCTTTGAATTGCATGTGTTGATGAATCTTTACCGGAAAACGGGTGATGCCGATCTGAAGGTCATTACTCGCTTTAAAGATATAGTTGCCAACAGGCCATTGATGCGTTCCTATACAGATAATTTTGCGCTCACTTATACTCCGGCAGCCGGACAAAATTATCCCTGGTCAGATGTTCCCGCCGGTTCCGGTAATTCATTTGTAAAATCGAATTATACCATGCTTTCCGCAACGCTGATAAATCCGCTGAAAGCGTTACAGGACCGCCGCCTTTTCTATTATGCAAAACCATCTCCCGTAAAAATTGCTGCCGGTAAACTGGCCAACGATTGGGATGCATATGTAGGAGCAGAACCCTCCAATGCATTTTCCGCGCTGCAAACGATGCGGGTATCCAAAGATTATTCAGATCTGAACAACCGCTATGTAAACCTTGTAAATGCAGAACCGGTAAGCGTATTCAGCTACGCTGAATTGCAATTCGTGTTGGCGGAAGCTACTATCCGTGGATGGATTGCTGCTACGCCGGCGCAAATTTATTACGCAAATGGGATTACCAACGCCATGAAGTTTACCGCAGCGTACACACCTGATCAGGCCGACTTTCATCACAACATGAAAATGGATGACACCTACATTCAGGGCTATGTTACGTCCGTAGCGCTTACCGGCAATATGGAAAATCAGCTGTCGCAGATCATATTACAAAAGTACCTGGCAGGTTTCCTGCAAGGCTGCAACTACAATGCATGGTATGAGCACCGGCGCACCGGTTATCCTGCATTTGTGCTCAATTCATCTACCAATCTTAATACACCGGGTACACAGTTTCCGGTGAGATGGCTGTATCCCGCCAATGAATTGAGTTACAACAATGCCAATATGGATAAAGCATTGCAACGCCAGTTTGGAGGAAGTGATAATGTGAACAGTGTGATGTGGTTATTAAAAGACTAACGGGTTATCATATAAAAGCACATGGCCGGCATTTATAAATGCCGGCCATGTGCTTTTATATAGTAAGGCTAATATACTCTTGCGTAAACTGCGCCATTGGCATCTATAATTTCTGCAGGCATCATTGTGAGCAGGTTGTTTTTTATTTCAATGTAATTTTTAAACTGACTGCCTGTTTCAAGCAACCACATCTTCCCATCCGGTGTATCTGTTTGTTTGAGTGTATATGACGCCGAAAGTTGTTCTGCATCATTTACAAACAACCGGTAGGTGCCATGATGGAAGATGATTTCCTGTTTATTGGTAACGGGGCTGCCTTGGCCGCTGATGCCACCGGTAATCTTTACCAGTACCCATTTTCCTTCAATTTGAACAAGAGGGCTGTTATCCTCTTTTTTCCGGCAACCGGAAAAAATGATCAATAATAAAAGTGTGATAATCCGGTAATTAATTTTCATATCAGGGAATTTTTAATCGCCCAATAACTTACAATTGGCGATGGTTTGATTTATTTTCTTCTGAAAATCATCCATATAAGGTACGTGAATGCCGTAGTCTATCGAAATGTTGGTGGTATCCGCCGGTGCTTTTTGTATGCTGGTAAATGTCTGAAATGCATTGTCGGCAGTGCCAAGCTGGCTATAACTGGCTATCTGAGAATCTGCTTTGATACTGGCTATGGGGAAGCTGCTGAGGTATTGTTTCAGGCTGTCGTGAATATTATCTGCAAGCCTGGTGCTGGTGCTTCCTTGTGCGGTAATGGTAATTTCGTAGCTGGCCTCCGGTGTGATCTGCAGTTTTTTCGTGTTTGCGCGTGGCATACTACCGCCGCCAAAACTGATAAAAAGGGCGTTCGCTTCAGGCGTAATAACAGGAACCTCATTTTTATGGTTACAGGCAACGATGCTGATAGATGCAGATAGCAAAACTGCTAACAGTGATTGGGCCGGCGTCATACTAAGGGTTGTTTGTATATTAAGCGTTGGGAGCGGGGAGAAAGTTACAATGGCGATTGATATTTAGGTAGCTTGATAAGGGGAGAAAAAGCCACCTGACGTGGTATCACGTCAGAAAAATATTTGAGAGAGGTACAAAAAACGGGGCGCCTTAATTCACGATCTTATTAGCGCAGCTGCTACTGGCAAAGGCTTCCGGTTTGGCTTTAAAAGCAAAGCCCATACCCAGGATATATCCCATTGCTTCGCGCAGCGCCAGGTTACTTTTGAACTGAGGATTGGTATTGATATCAGCGTGTACTTCCATGTCTACATCATATTCTGTAAACAGGTCGCACAGCTCATAGGCAATCTCAATACTCTTTGCTACTTCTACCAGCATACGTTCCTTGATAGAATAGCGATCTTTGGTTTTTTCGTTGTGGATAAACATAAATCCGCCGTGGCCTTCCCGGAGGAAAACAATCACCGTCGCAAATTCTGTATCCAGTCCTTTTACCTGGGAATCGGTGCCAATGCATACTTTCAAACGAAACCCCCTGGCGGTTTCGCGAACAATGGCCTGCCGTACTTCTTCCTTGACCGGAAGGTGGATGACCTCTCCATTAAATCTTCTCCATTGCATAAAATGTATAGTTAAAGGGTGAACATGCAAATCTGGGTTATGCTATAATGCCTGCCTGTTGAAGTAATACCATGCGTTTATTGGGTCAACAATATGGGATGCATTTCATTGGGGGATAACAGCAATATATACGAATATACGAAAAAGCTGCTAGCAAACACTAACAGCTTCATGTTAAAAAAATAAGAAGATATACGGGAGATGTGGCTAAAACTGGCCAGTACTCAGCAACACCAGTGTACAGGCTTCCACCGGTTGTATATGATGTTGCCTGGCAAGAGACGACAGTTCCTCGTTTTCCGCGCCCGGATTAAAGATGATGCGGCGCGGCTGCAACTGCAGGATATAGTCGTAATACTCCTTCTGCGCTACAGGGTTCAGATACATGGTAACGGTATCTACATTTTCAAGTGCCGGGTGTTCTGTAATAACTGGTGTATCGCCAATAACGGCCGCGCGTTTTCCAATAGCCACTACCGGATGTCCTTTAGCGGTAAGTCTGCCAACGGCCATGTTGCTGTATCTTTCCGGGTTGGGCGATGCGCCCAGTACCACTGTAAGTTTTTTATCGTTGTTGGTTTCCATACCACTAATTTACGGAATTCAGCACAAGTGATAAGCGCTCCGGGGCACGTGCGTTAGTATATCATCGAAGGCATCTTTCAACTGTGGAAATGCAAACGTAAAACCTGCCCGCAGTACCCTGGAAGGTAGTACCCACCTGCTTTTCAGCAGTAGCTCCGTTTCGGTACCGATCATGGCTGCACCGATTTTTAAAAGCGGCGCCGGTGCCGGCAGGCCAAACAGGTGACCGGCAGCCTTCCTCAAAGTACGCATAAACACTTCATTGGTAACAGGATGAGGCGCAGTACAGTTATAAACTCCCTGTTGCGCATTATTTTCGTATAGCCACGCCACCATCCGGCACACATCTGTAATATGTATCCAGGTATACATCTGCCTGCCATTACCCTGCCGGCCTCCCAGGCCCAACTTTAACAGGTGCAGGTAGGGCTGCATAACACCACCTGGCTGCCAGCCTAAAGTAACGCCTATACGCAGTACGATTTTTCGTGTATGCGGTAAGGTAATATCGTTAAATGTCTGCTCCCATAATTTACATACCTGCACAGAGAAATCATCGGCTATTTCCCCGTTAAACTCGTCCTGGGGGCGATCTTCCGCATGCCGGTATATGGTAGCGCTGCCGGCGTTGATCCACACCTTTGGCGGAACTTTTAACGTGCCTATCGCTGCTCCCAAAACCCGGGTGGCATTTACCCTGCTGCTCATGATGGCTGCCTTATTTTGAGGCGTATAACGGCAGTTCACACTTTTACCGGTAAGGTTAATCAACAGATCCGCATTTTCCAGTGCGGCAACCCAGTCACCCGGGTGTTCGCCATCCCATTTCACATAACTGGTACGCCCGGAGGCCGCCTGCGGACGACGGGTGAGTATTACGATATCGTTTTTATCACCAAAATGCGCGACCAGGCTTTTACCGATAAAACCGGTACCGGCGGCAATAACGATACGTTTATTTTCCAGGTTCATGTCAATACGCCATGAAGCTCTTTCTTCTTTTTCCATGTTTCAGAATATTCAGTAAATAATGAAATGTAAAGGCAAAAAAACGATTGCTTACCGCAACAGCATAAACATTCTTCTCGTGCTAAAAAAGGCAATACTGAGCATCAGCGCGGGCAGCAGGGTTAACATACCGCCAAAGAAAAGATAGGCGAGGATGTCTGCCAGTACATCAGGAAATACAACCCACCGGGTGGCAACAAGTGTTACGCCGATAAACAGGCAATAACCCAATAACATTAGCTGCAGGTAATAGAACCATTTGTGCAACAGCAATTTCCGTCTTTCTGCCACGTGTATTAAACTGCTGGCTAATTGCCAGCCCAATAACACATAAATACTGTAAAGGATAGATGAATCGTGCCCGCTGCCGGAGAGATAGACAACCAGCATCCCGGTGATAATACCAATAGCAAGCACGCTTTGGATAATCCCATCTGCAATGATAAATCTTTTCATTTTTATTTTTGTTAGTTCGGAATTTTCAGAAAAAAATGAAATATCGGGACAAAAAAAATTATTTGATCAGCTTCAGCAGGCTGCTATAAAACCAGTTTTCTTCTGATTTAATAAAGGCGCTGATGGTTTTATCCGTTTGCTGGGCAAACTTGGTGATATTGGAAATAGAGTCCTTGAAGGCTTTCATTTCTTTATCTTTAGGATCGCCTTCTGCCTGTTGTAACTGCTGCAGTACTTTCATGATCGGATCCAGTTCACGTTTCTTTCTTTCACGGGCAATATAGGTGGCCACTTTCCAGATGTCTTTTTCTGCCACAAAAAACTCTTTTCTTTCGCCGGGGATCAGGATACGCTCTACCAGGCCCCAGTTGATTAGTTCCCGTACATTCATGTTGGTATTACCGCGGGAAATATTCAGCTCCTCCATGATATCATCTGCACTCAACGGATCGGGCATCACCAGCAGCAATGCATGAATCTGAGCCATTGTACGGTTAATACCCCACTGGGCGCCTAAAGATCCCCAGGTTTGGATAAACTGTGCTTTTGCTTCCACTAAGTTCATGTAGGTTGTAATTTATATAGCGTTTGAACGATTTATATGGCCAAATGTATACCAAGTTTTTGAACTTTCAAAAGCTAATGAAACATTTTTACGCCTGAATGACGGGTGGAGCGCGGTAAGCTTTATTTTTTACACAAAAAAAAAGGCGGAGCATACACTCCGCCTTTCGTATAGCTATTATAGTCAGTTTATACCAGCATGGTAACCGGGTTTTCCAGGAACCCTTTAAGGGTAGCCAGGAAACGTGCGCCTACAGCTCCGTCTACGCTTCTGTGGTCGCAGCTGAGGGTCAATTTCATGATATTGGCAATTTTAACCTGTCCTTTTTCCACTACTGCAGTTTCCCTGATATTACCTACGGCCAGGATGGCTGAATCCGGCGGGTTGATGATAGCAGTGAATTCGTCGATACCCAGCATACCGAGGTTGGAGATGCTGAAGGTATTACCGCTGAATTCCTGTGGCTGCAGTTTTTTGTTCTTGGCTTTGTCGTACAGGCCTTTTGCATCACTGGCGATCTGGCTCAGTGTTTTCTGATCAGCAAAGCGGATCACCGGTACAATCAATCCATCTTCAATGGCTACCGCAGAACCGATGTGTACATGCTGGTTCTGACGGATAAAGTCGCCCATCCAGCTGCTGTTTACATCAGGATGCAGACGCAGTGCCATAGCAGAAGCCTTGATCACCATGTCGTTGAAGGAAATCTTTACAGGGGAAATTTCGTTGATGGATTTACGTGCTTCCATGGCCTTATCCATGTTCACATCTATTTTCAGGTAGAAGTGAGGAGCCGTAAATTTGCTTTCGCTGAGGCGTCTGGCAATAACCTGGCGCATTTTGGTCAGCGGAATATCGGTAAAGCCTTCCTGGCCGGCCGGTACAAAAGCAGGAGCAGCAGGTGCTGCAGTGCTTGCGCCCGCAGCTGGTGCAGCTGCTTTGGCAGCAGGAACAAAGCTATCTACGTCTTTCTTGATAATACGGCCGCCGTCACCGGAACCAGCCACCTGGCTGATGTCGATGCCTTTTTCTTCCGCCACTTTCTTAGCCAGTGGAGAAGCCTTTATACGACCATCTGCGTTACCGGCAGCAGTTGCAGCGGCAGTAGCCGGAGCTGTGGCAGGGGTAGCAGCAGGTGCAGTACCATTCTGCGAAGGAGCAGCGGCGGCCTGTGGAGCAGGAGCAGCGCCTTCAGCAGCCAGTATCGCATCTACGCTGGTGCCAGCCTTACCAACGATGGCAATGATACCATTTACTTTGGCAGCATCCCCTTCTTTCACACCTATATATAATAAGGTACCGTCGGCATAACCCATTACTTCCATGGTCGCTTTATCCGTTTCCACTTCAGCCAGTACATCATCGTTCTTTACAACATCGCCTACTTTCTTATTCCAGGCAACGATTTTACCTTCTGTCATAGTATCGCTCAGGAGCGGCATACGGATAACAGTAGCATTTTTCAGCGCTTCTTTTAATGCAGCATCATCAGCCGGTGCAGCAGTTGCAGCAGGAGCGGCCTGTGGAGCAGGAGCTGGTGCCGGTGCAGCCGCCGCTGGAGCAGGAGCAGCAGTAGCCTCTTTTTTATCTTCCAGCAAAGAAGTATAATCTTCTCCCGGTTTACCTACAATGGCAATAATTCCGTTAACCTTAGCTGCTTTTCCCTTTTCCACACCAATATACAGGAGGGTTCCTTCTACGTAACCCATCACTTCCATGGTCGCCTTATCCGTTTCCACTTCAGCTATTACATCGTCTGCCTTTACTGTATCGCCCACCTTTTTATGCCATTCCGCAATCACCCCTTCCGTCATCGTATCACTCAAAAGGGGCATTCTGATAACTTCTGCCATAGTGTTTTATTCAAAATTTTGTTCAAACCTACATGTTTTTGCGCAAAAACGCAAAGAAGGAATTGTAAACTGTTTAAAAATGTCTATCTATCGTTAATATTTAATTACAGACGCCGGATTAGAAATCCAGCTCCATATTAAGTCTGTCTTTCAGCTCTTTTACCAACGGATATTTTTCGGACATCTGCTGGAATTGTTCCCTGCTGGATAAAGGCGCAGGGCCGATATCCTGTACCTGCTGACTTTCGTCCAGCTGCAGGGTAAGTACAATGGTGGGGTTGTTAAATTTCTTCTTGAGGAATTCTGCAATCACCAGTTTCTCTTCTTCCATAAACCGGAATTGCACAATATTCCGGCTTACAATCCCAACTTCCGTAGCCCCGAGCAGCTTTAGCTGCGCCAGCTGTAAGTTACTAACCACGGTCATTTTGTTGGCCTGCCGGTACAGATCAATAAATTCTTCCCAGTACACATGGATTGCTCCCATGGTGATGGCAATGATCTGTGCTGGGGCAGTCCCCTGCTGTTTAGCTGCCATGGCTTCTTTCATGGCAGCCAGGCCGGTCAGTTTGCTGGCTGGTGCAGTAGCGGAGGGAGTACCGCTGTTAGCAGCCCCGGGAGCCGTTGACGTTGCCGCCGGCATGTTATGCTGAACAGGAGCAGCTGTGGCAGTTTGTACAGGAGCCGTTTGTACTGGCGGTGTTACCACTGCAGGAGCAGCGGGTGTTGCTACCGGGTAGCCGGGAGGAGCCTGCACAGGCGCAGTTACCGGTGGGGCCGGAATACTTTGCACTGGCGGGTTGCCAGCCCCGGTATCGACCGTTAAACGGGCAGCCGGCGCCGTTGTTTGAATATTTTCTGTGGTGGCAGGCTTATCTGTGATGGTTTTGGCCGTTACCGGCTGGGCAGCAGGTGCACGCAGCTTTTGTGGTACGGATCCATCAGGGACTAATTTTTTTTTTGACACCTCTCCGGTGCTGTCGTCACTTACCAGTGTTACCGCCTGTTGGAGGTAGCATAACTTTATGAGCGCCATTTCCACATGTAAACGCTTATTACGCGCCATGCGGTAATTGATCTCGGTTTCGTTGAGCAGGTGGAGGGCGGTGATCAGGTAAGCAGGGCTCACCTGGCCGGACAACTGCCGGTACCGCTCTTTCAGGTTACCCGACACTTCAACCAGGTGAAGCGCTTTCTCTTCCTTGCACAGTAGCAGGTTGCGTAAAAATTCCGCCCAGCCGTTCAGGAAGTTGTCCCCTTCAAACCCTTTTTGCAAAATTTCATCAAATAAAAGCAGGGCATTGGCAATGTCCTGTTGCAATACGCAGCCCATTACCCTGAAAAAATAATCGTAGTCCAGGATATTGAGGTGCTCCAGGGTATTCTGGTAGGTAAGATGACCGCTGGTAAAGCTGACAATTTTATCGAGCGTACTCAGGGAATCACGCATACAGCCATCCGTTTTCTGCGCTACCAGGTGCAGAGCGTCAGGTTCCGCCTCAATATGCTCTTTGGTACATATTTCCTGCAGATGGTCCACCGTATCCTGTATGGTAATACGTTTGAAATCGAATATCTGGCAACGGCTCAGGATCGTCGGCAGTATTTTATGCTTCTCCGTGGTAGCCAGGATGAAGATCGCGTATGATGGCGGTTCTTCCAGGGTTTTCAGGAAAGCATTGAAAGCCGAGGAACTGAGCATGTGTACCTCATCTATAATATAGATCTTGTATTTCCCTGCCTGTGGCGCAAACCGCACCTGCTCTACCAGGGTACGGATATCGTCCACCGAGTTGTTGGAGGCGGCATCCAGTTCATGAATGTTGAAAGAACTGCCTTCATTAAAGGATTTACAGGAATGACATTCATTACAGGCTTCCCCATCCGGCTGCAGGTTTTCGCAGTTAATGGTTTTAGCCAGGATACGCGCACAGGTGGTTTTTCCTACTCCGCGAGGTCCGCAAAACAGGAAGGCATGTGCCAGCTGGTTGTTGCGGATGGCATTTTTGAGAGTGGTGGTAATATGTGCTTGTCCTACAACCGTTGAAAAATTCTGTGGACGGTATTTACGGGCTGAAACGATAAAATTCTCCATATGACTGCTACGCTTTCGCGAGCGCCGAAAATACGCACAAATTCAGTAAGAGAAAAATGCACGGCAGGAACGGCGCCCCGGAGCGGTTTTTATGCTCCCGGTTCCAATGTTAAAATAAATTCCAGGTATGCCTTTTTTAATAATATGACGCCATTGTTGTAATGCTCCATCATAGCAGAGCTGATTTCATGCAGCTCCTGGATGGCCACATAGTCGGGTGTCATATCCTGTATAAAAGTACAGTCCTGCTGTCGGAATTTTTTCAGTTTTTCTTCCATCTCCGCCGGGAAGGAACTATATAAAGGTGAACTGCTGATGTTTTCCGTCATCATACGGAAACTCCAGCATTCGGCAGATAACTCGTCGAACAATGCCGGCATGGATGCTATATCCTGTTCATGACTGTTAAACAGTAAACTGATACAATGTATGATCCGAATTACCTGGTCATTCAGTTGTTGCCCTGTTTGCTGGTACTGCAATATCTGCTGGTATTTTTCTTTCAGCAAAGCTGCGGCGGCTGTGCTTTGCTGTAACGCAACCGTATAGTGGTACCGGAAAGCCTGTTGGTCGTGCGCTTGCAGCCATTCCTGTTCTTCCGATACCCTGGCATGCAGCATCCGCGCCAGCTGTTTGGCCCGGGGGGCGCTGTATCTTTGTCCGTCAAATTCAAAGTACCGGGTAAGAAACTGCCCGCTGCTGATGGCTTGCAGGGTTTCCGCATCCTGGCGGTCCCGGTAAAATGACCGCATCCTCATGATAACATCCGGATGGTACATCTTAATAAGACTGGTGCTCATCATTTCCTCTGCTGTCAAAAGCTGCGTATATGCTTCATTGGTCTCATTAAATGGCCGGTTATCATAATACTCATTAAAGGCTTTAGGATATTCATATAGCCGGTGCCGTTGGGAAAGTTCTGCAATATAATCGGCTGGTGTCATCTCCGCAAAGGGAAGCGCTGAAGCAGGCGCAGTAAACCGGTATACGAGCGCTGTCATATGCTCCTGCAGGTTTTCCGGCTCATTAAACAATTTCCAGGCACTGTGGTCGATCGTGTTACAGGTAATGTCGGCGGCTATGTAGTGCGCTTCCCGCGCTTCCCGGCTAAGATGAGAAGTCCACTGTTCCCGTAATTGAACCCGGCTTTTAAGAAACGTTTGAAAATAATTGTCGGTAATGATAGGTAGTCCCGCTACATCAAGTGTGAGGTGATGCTGCCCCGCATAATAATTAACAAGGGCGCGCTGAACACTGAAAATATTGGAAAACTGCACGGTCCTGTCTGCCAGGTCAGGCAATTTGTGAAAACAGTGATCCAGGCAATAGCTCCCCATTTCCTGCCGGCGTAAACCGCTCACCGCTGTTGCAGTACTGGTAAGGCCTACTGCTACCGTATCTGCATAAAATTCCATTTCCTTGCTTAACTCCAGGTACTGGCGGTTGATCAGGAAATATATCTTTCTCAGCAGCAGCTGCATGGCATTGAGTATCCTGGTGGTAATATGCGCAAAGAAACTCAACAGGCTGCCGCCACTGCTCCATCGCAGCTCCAGTTCTTCCCATCGCTCATTTTCGTACAGCATGTTATATAACATTTTATTCAAGGTATATATATAGCTGCCCAGCTTCATACTCCGCTGGGAAAAATGAGCGAATTCATGCACCAGTAACATTTTCAGCTCGCTGACATTAACGCTGTTAATAAGTCCTAACCCGATTTCCAGGTTTTTCCGGGCCGGCCAGAACAGGCTCAGGAAACTCGAATTATAAAATATGGTGGCGTTCATATCGGGCACTACAAATACCTTTTTCGGAAAACGGATACGCGTGTCTTTTACCAGCTGCGTAATAAAATCAAATAAACGGGGATGATGGTCTGCAAAAACCTGCATGCGGTAAGGATTAGCAGCCTGACGTTTGTTGAAAAGAAATTTTGCAAGAAAAAACAATACCATCCCGCCCAGCAATATAAGACTAAGTCCTATGGCGCCGGAAGTCCAGGTAGGATAAGCGCGGAATAACATGATCCCTCCTGATATACACACCATTGCAAAAGCAACAGCTGTCAGTAGTAATACCACGTAAAAAATAAAGAACAAGACAACGCAGCTGATGGCTTTCATTATCTGTTGCCTAAATAATAACGTGGGCTGAATAAGCGCCAGATCCGCGTTTTCAGGGCACTCGGGATATAAGTTGGTCATAACGAAACATCAGGTTAGATACGATCGTAACTCCAAAAGGGATTTAAAAGTATATAATATTCAGTAACTAATTAGTGCCGCCAGGGAATCAGATATTTATATGAGTTGTTGTGTTTCCCTGCCGAAGTACATTCCGGCTGATTTATCGGATGCATATTTTTTATCGTTATTTATCAGGCGCAACATGCTTAACTTATTTTTCCGGGAGAAATGATGTGTAACGTTGTTATTGTCGTAACGCGTCTGGAACGGGAAAAATTGTCGCGATGACAAGCATGCCGGCAGGAAAGCAATAACGCAGTTTGATGCCAGTGGAAATGTAAAGGAAGGGTAACCTAATTGACTGATAAACAGCGGCCGGTGATTTCCAGTTTCCAGGTGTATATTGTTGAATCCGTATGCAGCAACTACTGCATACGGACATATTAGCCAACCAGCGGATGTCTTTTATAAGGGATATTCCGGTCAAACAGGTAACGGTAGGTAGTCAGCTGCCTGGAGGGAGCGGCGCCAAGGCTTTCTGCAACGTTCATCATCCTGGGATTGAAGTCGCCGATCCACTGCATTTCATAATCGGTGTAGTGCGACATACCACTCTGGATTAATTTAGCCCCTTCCACGATCATAAATGCGTCCACCCCTTTGCCCTGGAACTCAGGCACAATGCCAAAAATGATCCCCACCATTTTTTTACAGTATCCTGTTTGTTTCATCCACAGGAATTTCAGTTTTTGCCACCATCCGAATTTTCCATCCATATGTTTGATGTACTGATTCAGGTCAGGAAGGTTAAGCCAGATGGCAATGGGTTCGTCGTTGTAATAAACAAACCACGCTATCTTTTCATCCAGTAAAGGCTTCATTTGCTTGAAAAGCGCCAGTACCTGCGTTTTCCCCATTTCCTTTCCACCGGCGTGCTGCGCCCAGGCTTTATTGTATACGATACTGAATGCTTCAGCAAACCTGGGGAGTTCACTCTTTTTTATGTGTACAGCCTTGTAGGCCGGATCCGCTTCAATCGCTGCATGGCGTTCAAAGAATTTAGGTTGCAGCTGATCACTGACTTTCATACCATAGCAGATCTGGTTAAAGAAAAGCTGAAAGCCGTACTGCTCAAACAACCGGATATAGTAGGGCGGATTAAAGTTCATACAGTATAATGGCTCATGGTAACCTTCTGTGAGCAATCCCCACCAGTTATTACGCTCTCCGAAGTTGATAGGACCATCCATCGCCCCCATACCCCTTTCCTGCAGCCAATGTTTGCTGGTATCAAAAAGCAGGTTGGCTGCTTCCTGGTTATCTATACAGTCAAAGAAACCAACGCCTCCCACCAGGCATTCATCTCCTTTGGTTTTATACTTTTTGTTGACGAAAGCGGCAATCCTGCCGATTAATTTTCCCTGTTCATCTTTCAATATCCACCTTATCAGTTCACCATGACGGAATGCCTTGTTTTGACCCGCATCAAATACCGTGTTAATATCCTTATCCAGCGGCCTTATCCACCCTGGTACATTTTTATTCAGTATTACGTGTACATCGAGAAACTGCCGGGCTGTTAGTTCATCGTTTACAATAATCAGTTGCATTGCGACCATTTGTACAAATGTAATAAAAACTGCATTGGCATTATTTTTTCTCTCTGCCACTATATGAAAAGAACTTACGTTTATCCCGTTATACTATTGGTGTTGATAGTCGTATTTGGCCTGGGATATTGCCAGCAGCAACGACATGTACGAAAGGTACTGTCTGAAAACCAGCGCCTGTGGAACGAAAACCGCGATTTGCGCAAAAGCCTTGAGGAGTCCGGGGCGGTAAGCCGGCAAATTACCAATCACCAGGAAGTACAACAACGCTTAGCGGGGCAATTCGTTGAACGAAGAGCCTACTACCGCCGTAACTGGCAGCAGTTTATCGCCGCATCTGCCGGGGAATACCGCACGGGGCTGCTGGGTGGTATCAAAGACCTGAATATAACGGTAAACAACCAAACAGAATATGCACTCGATAATGTGGTGGTGCAGGTAGCATACATGCGCAATAATAACGAAGTCTTTAAAACTGAACGATATACCATCAGTAATATTCCGGAGAAAGGAACCCGTAGTATTCCTGCTTCCAATAGCCGCAAAGGAAGCAAGGTCACTGTAAAACTATTGAGCATCACCAGTCAGCCGATGAATTTCTGCTGGTCAGTGAATAAACCCGCTCCTGCCGGAAACCCGGATCCCTTTGAGTGCGTGCCGTCAGCAAAGGATAATCATTAACTTAGCGGTATGATTGACCTGGTACCTGTTTCCATCGCAGATGAAGTAATAAAACGCTTATATGAAGATGCTTTTCCCAAAGAAGAAAGAAGGCCATGGGACTGGCAGCTGGCATTAATAGCTACTGGTGAACTACGGGTATTGCGTATCGCCCGCGACGGACTTTTTGCCGGCTTTGTCTTTTATTGGCAATTACCTGCCTTCGCCTTTATAGAACATTTTGCTGTCCATCCCGATGCGCGAGGAGGTGGCGCCGGCACCCGGGTGATGGAATTATTGGAAAAAGAACTGGGAACTATTATCCTGGAAGTGGAGCCGCCCATAACGGAACAGGCTATACGTAGAGTAAAATTTTATGAACGGTTGGGTTATACTACCTTCCCTGATACATATCAACAGCCATCTTATTATCCTGAATTCCCGCCGCTGGCATTGCGCCTTATGTACAAAGGCTTGCCGTCGGCACTGAACTTTAATTATGTACGGCATCAATTGTACCGGTACGTGTATAAACAATAAAAAAGTACGGATGAATCACCGAGTGTAAATGATATCATCTCACAAAAACATCATTATTACTGGTTATCATTCGTACTTTCTTTATCCGGGAAGGGCTTAATGTAACATTGTCACATTAAGCCCTGATTATTTTATCATCCTCCTCTTTGTACCCTTCCGGATCCTCCCTGCTGTTGTTCCTGCTGACGTTGTGGTTGTTCCTGTCTCTGTTGCTGCTGTTGTTGTTGTTGTACTCTTTGTATACGTTGCTGTTCCTGTTGTTGTTGTCTCTGCTGTTGTTCCTGCTGTCTTTGTTGTTGTTGCTGCTGCTGCTGTTGTACACGCTGCTGTTCCTGTTGTTGTTGTCTCTGCTGTTGTTCCTGTTGCCTTTGTTGTTGCTGCTGCTGTTGCTGTTGTACCCGTTGTACCCGCTGTTGCTCCTGTTGTTGTTGCTGTCTCTGCTGTTGTTCCTGTTGTCTTTGTTGTTGCTGCTGCCTTTGCTGTTGTTCCTGTTGTACTCTTTGTATACGCTGTTGTTCTTGTTGCTGCTGCTGGACACGTTGTTGTTGCTGTATCTGCTGCTGTTGTTGCTGTTGAATACGTTGCTGCTGTTGTATCTGTTGCTGTTGTTCCGCTGCTGTTCTGTCGTTCGTAACTCTGTTAGGCCTGTTGTAGCTGCCATTGTTATTGGCAGGGTTGTTTCCGTTATTTACCGGCTGTGTGCTACCACGATTCGGATTGATTCTGCCGGCTCCATTGTTGTTGCCCGGGAAATTCCCATTGTTATCAGGTTGAACTGTATTGCCTGGTCTAACCCGTCCTCCGTTGTTATTAGGTGGCGTGTTGCCATTGTTGTTACCGGTATTGCCACCGGGTGTTATACGATTAGGACGATTATTGTCTACCGGTTGTACCACTCTGTTACGATCTGCTTCACGACCTCTTGCTATAGCGGCAGCATCCGGGCGATACATCTGAACACGGTTTGCTTCCACTCTTCCGGTACCTGGTCTGCTCATGTTATCCACTCTTACCGGCCTTACTGTTTCTCCTGAATAACGTTGCACGTCACGGGCATCAGGGCCTGTGTATACCCTGCGACCACGATAGTTATTACTGTTGTTGATAATCGTGGTATTGTTAATGATGGTAACATTCCTGCTGTTATTCACGTAGTAATTGTTGATATGCGGACTGTTAATGTACTGTCTTGGTACAAAAGCCCAATAGGAAGAAGGTGCATTATATGAATACTGAGGTCCCATTGGCGCCCATCCATAATAGTCACCGCCGGTTCTCCAGCTTACCCATGCCGGTCCCCAGTCATTACCGGGTACCCACATCCAGCCCTGGAAATCGTCGTATAACCAACGGCCATAGTGGAAGGCAGCCCAACCCCATGAATAATCCGACATCCAGGTCCATCCGTAGTCGGTATAAACCCAGTGACCGTTTGTATAGTATGGTCTGAAGTCGCGACCTGCATTTGGAATCCAAACCTGGTCATATCCCGGATAGCTTACCCAGCGGCCGTAAGGACTCAGCTCATCGTAAAATGAAATAGAGCCGCTCACCTGTACCTGCGGGCCGGAGCCATATGATGATCCGTATTGATCGTCATACTGACCTCCATATTGGTCATTGTAGGCAGGCGCATAAGTAGATGCACAGCTGCCAAGAAAGAATGATATAAATAACAGTGATAATCCTGCGTGTTTCATTAGTGTGTTCATAACTCCTGTTTTTTAGTCCTGATAGGTATTAGTATGTAGACCCTGGAGATGTAAATGGTATTGTTGTGCGTAAAAATTATTTTATGTCACAAGCATTTTTTAATGGTGTTTTGAATGTATAGAAGGCGGAATCATTTTGAATTGTTAAAGGATTGTGTTAAAATTTTTATAACGCTATGGCTGCAGTTCAGGCGCTACAAACACTATAAGGCAAATAGTGTTCCAATTTGATATCGGCTGTAATAGCTTGTTGTACAGGGTTTAACAAAGCAGTTGCGCAAATAATAAAACATTCCTGTAATATTGCAGCAGTTGATTAATTTAAAAAATGACCTCATTCTTCAGCATTCATCACACCTTCTTTACCGCGATGGGATATTCCGTCAGTTATGTGGAGTTTATTGGCACCGTAACTGGCCTCATCTGTATCTGGCTGGCCGCGCGGGATCATATTTTTACCTGGCCTGTAGGGTTGATAAATGTGAGTTGTTTCTTTATTCTTTTCTGGCAACTGCAGTTGTATGCAGATATGTTTCTTCAGATATACTTCTTTGCAACAGGGGTATATGGCTGGATTTTCTGGTTTAGAAAGCAGCCCGAAAATGAACCGGTATATGCGCTTGAAAACCGTCAGCGATGGCTGCTCGGAGGGGCTGCAACGGTGCTTACGGCTATCACCGGTTTTATCATCAGCCGTTTACATACCTGGTGGCCGGGTGTATTTGAGCATCCTGCGGCGTATCCGTATACCGATTCACTGGTTGCGGTACTGAGCGTTATTGCCAATATCCTGCTGGCAAAAAGGATCTGGGAGAACTGGTTGCTGTGGGTGATTGTAGATGTGGTGGCCACCGCTATTTACTTCCAGAAAGGCGTGAAGTTCCTGGGAATAGAGTATTTTATTTTATTGATCATTGCAGCGATGGGGCTGGTTAAATGGGTGAAATCATACCAGCAGCAATCTCTTACCGCTAAATGACCCCGCTTTTAACACTAAATAACATAACACCATTAACCTATGCTTACTGTAAAGCAAAAATTCCGTCGTATAGCCCTTGCGTTTATAGCCCTTTTCCTGGTGATGTATTTTTTCAGGATCCTTTATGGATATACCTATAAGGGAGTTCAGGGAGAAGAAACAGGCGGCAGCGATTTTTTATCCGGCATCGTAAAACAAAGGAAGAATTATGCGTCTGAAAAAGTAAAATCCTATACGCCGTCAGATGCAGGCGTACCCGGTATTTCCGGAAATCAGAAGTATGAAAAAGTTGCCAATGTACGATCAAAATCATCTCATTTTGCAGATGATGAAAAGCTGTTGCAGGGTACTGTTAAGCGGTTTGATGCGATTGTGCAATATCAGCAGGAGTCGGGGAATAAAGGCAACCGCGAAATACAATTGCTGATAGGAGTAATGCCGGAGAAGTTTGATTCTTTTTACCATGCTGCGCAGGAGATTGGGGTGATTAAGTCTACCTCTATCACCAAAACGGATATGACCAATGAGTACCGCAAACTCAATGCGAAGAAAGTGTCGTTGGAAAAGTCGCTGGCGTCGCTGAATGAGCTTAAAACAAAGGAGGGGAAAATTGAAGATTTTATCAGTTTGCACAGCCGGATTTACGAGGTGGAAACGGAGCTGCAGGGCCTGGGGGTGGAGCTCGGCAACTTTGATTCGGAGAATGAATTTTGTACGGTACAGTTCTCCATGTATGAAGGAGCTGCGGAAAGATCAATTGGAATGGTTACCCGGTTAAAAGTGGCGCTGGAGTGGACGATTAAGTACTATGCGGTACTGGCAGGCAGTATTTTCCTGGCAGCTGCGGCCGCCTGGATATTATTGAAAGTATTATTGCTGGTGAATGCGTTGATCGCTAAAAGAGAATAAAAAATGCCGGAGCTATTGCTCCGGCATCCGGTACTTACACCGTGTATTCACCCACTTTAGAGCCATCGTCTTTCAGCATGGTTAATACGAGTCGCTGCTGATCGGCTTTTATCTTTATCAGGGTGCGGAAGCCATCTTTAGGGCCGCCACCAATGATCAGCGGGAATTCGTGCTGTCCTTTTGATGGTGCGTATACGCCATACTGATGGGTGTGTCCGCATATGAGGATATCTATTTTGTGTTTGTTGAATAGCCCGCCAAACATTTCACGGCAGTGCTTTACGCCGTGCCACTCGCCGGAATGGTAGTGGGGAATGTGCATCATCACTACTTTGTGTTTAGCTTTTTTAAAGGCCGGATTTTGCAGTTGTTGTTCCAGCCACCTGGCCTGTTGTTCGCGATAGGCGTCAAAGTCAACGATGCCGGCATATACGGGGTGTTCATCTTCTTTATCTTCTCCTGTATCCAGTACAATGGCCGACACAGGACCAATGGTAAAGGTGAAGTAGTTGTTATGTCCCGGGTTATCAAAGTATTGATGCCATTCCCTGGCATATTTACCGCGGGTTTCGTGGTTACCGCGCACGTACATAAAAGGCGTTTGTGTGGAAAAGGTATCACCACAGGGTGTCAGCATATGATCAATGATCTGTTGTTCATCGGCCTGGTAGTCGAATACATCTCCGTTAAAGAAAACAAAATCATAGGGATCCTGTTTGTTCAGTCCCACGAGATGTGGGATAGAGGCGGGGCGGTCGTGAATATCGTTGATGATCAGCCAGGATACTTCTTTTGCCTGCGGATCCGGCGCCGTAAACGTGTATGTTTCGCTGCTGATCGTTTCTCCGTAGGTGAGTTTATAAGGTTCGAACGACAGGATATCTTTTGAGTAAACTTTGTAGCTGTATTTTTTCCCGGGTTTCAGCTGATCGAGTTCAATACGGTGCAGGCGGTTGTTAGCGTCTACCAGTCCGTTGGTCACACGGTGTGCTTTCTGGTTCAGCTCTCCGTCGGTACCGTATTCCACCCAGCTATAGCAAGGACGGGCGGTGAGCCACATCACGGAAATGGTATTGGGTCCGGGATATTGCAGGTAGGGTTTGCAAAGGAAGGCGTGTTCTGGTGCGTTAGTTTTGCCGTTATCGGGCTGTATGCCAGCTTTGGCAATAGCGGGCACTATACCGGTGATGCCTAATAATCCTGCTTTGGAGATGTTACCGAGGAATGACCGCCGGGATTGTTCACTGTTTGTTTTCTTCATATGTTAATATTATATATATCAGGATAGTGCCTAAAAATAGTAAAGGAATTAAGAAAAGGAAGTTATTTTTATATGGATGGCAGCTTCCCTGTAATGGTTATTTATAAATATTGATTATTTATAATTTGATAGACTCCGCTTTGCATTGCAGGGATATAAAACTTTGCTAAGGAGAAAAACGGTGAAAAATGCGGCGGGAAAAGGATTTTTTTCGTCGTTATGGTTTTGATATTCACCCATTAACTCTTACCTTTGCGGCAAATTTTGGAAACTGTACGCAACGAATTGCTGCCGTTTTTGGAACAGTAACATTTTAGTATTTTTATAAACCTCTTTAAAAATATGCCTAACACAGGTAAGATCAAACAAATTATCGGTCCCGTGGTGGACGTGCATTTTGATGACAAATTGCCCGAAATCTACAGCGCATTGGAAATTACCCGCGAAAATGGTCAGAAGGTAGTATTGGAAGTACAGCAGCACCTGGGTGAAGACAGCGTACGTACAGTAGCTATGGATTCTACAGATGGTATGGTTCGTGGTATGGCTGTAGTTGATAAGGGCGCGCCTATTAAAATGCCGATTGGCGACCAGGTTAAAGGACGTTTGTTCAATGTGGTAGGTGAGGCGATTGACGGTTTGGGTGACATCGATACTTCAAACGGTTATCCTATTCACCGTGATCCGCCTAAGTTTGAGGATCTCGCTACTGAAACAGAAGTACTGTTTACTGGTATTAAAGTAATTGACCTGATTGAGCCATACGCAAAGGGTGGTAAAATTGGTTTGTTTGGTGGTGCCGGTGTGGGTAAAACGGTATTGATTCAGGAATTGATCAATAACATTGCGAAAGGTTACGAAGGGTTGTCTGTATTTGCTGGTGTAGGTGAGCGTACCCGTGAAGGGAACGATCTGATGCGTGAAATGATCGAGGCAAACATCGTAAAATACGGTGATAAATTTAAAGAATCAATGGAGCACGGTGACTGGAATGTTACCGCTGTAGATAAAGAATTGCTGAAACAATCACAGGCTACGTTTGTGTTTGGTCAGATGAACGAGCCTCCTGGCGCCCGTGCCCGTGTGGCATTGTCCGGTTTAACACTGGCAGAATATTTCCGTGATGGAGATGGCTCTGCAGGCAGCGGCCGTGATATCCTGTTCTTCGTAGATAACATCTTCCGTTTCACCCAGGCAGGTTCTGAAGTATCCGCACTGTTAGGTCGTATGCCTTCTGCGGTGGGTTACCAGCCAACACTGGCTACTGAAATGGGTCTGATGCAGGAACGTATCACTTCTACTAAAAATGGTTCCATCACTTCCGTACAGGCGGTTTACGTACCTGCGGATGACTTGACGGATCCGGCTCCTGCAACTACCTTCTCCCACCTGGATGCTACCACCGTATTGGATCGTAAAATTTCCGATCTTGGTATCTACCCGGCTGTGAGCCCGCTGGACTCTACTTCACGTATCCTGACACCGGCTGTAGTGGGTGAAGCTCACTATAACTGTGCACAGCGCGTGAAAATGATCCTGCAACGCTATAAGGAACTGCAGGATATCATCGCTATCCTCGGTCTGGATGAACTGAGCGACGAAGATAAACTCACTGTATCCCGTGCACGTCGTGTACAACGTTTCCTGTCACAGCCTTTCCACGTGGCAGAACAGTTTACCGGTCTGAAAGGTGTACTCGTACCAATCGAAGAAACTATCCGTGGCTTTAACATGATCATGGACGGCGAAGTAGATGAGTATCCTGAAGCAGCTTTCAACCTTGTAGGTAACATCGAAGCAGCTATTGAAAAAGGTAAAAAATTACTGGAAGCAGCGAATAACTAATTAAGTCAATGATCCCGGTTTTGCCGGGATCATTACCCTTCACCATTTACGATCATAACATGCTATTAGAAGTATTAACACCAGAAAGAAAATTATATGCCGGAGAAGTGTACGGAGTACAACTGCCGGGCATTGACGGTTCTTTTGAGATACTGGATAAACATGCGCCATTAATTGCAGCCCTCGGAAATGGTAAAATGAAAGTACTGACAGATAAAACGCATGCTGAGTTTTTTACTATCAGCGGCGGATTTGTGGAAGTATTGCGCAATAAGGCTACCGTACTCGTAGAAGGCGCTGTAGCAGTGGGAAAATAAGCATACCAGCAAGAAATTATAATAACCAGGCCGGGTAAGATTACCCGGCCTTCGTTTTTGTCCTAACTATTCCAATCTTAGATGGCCCGGCTGGGAACAGGATTGCTCACCGGGATTTCCTCTCTATTCATTACATACAATACGTTACCTGCACGGCTATACGAGATACCCGCAGTCACATACTGTACATTCATAAACAACCCTTATCAAGGGTTGTGTATATTACCTAATGAATATGCCTTTGATGATAAATTATTTGGTATTCAGGTACAACTCTGGTTTCGTTCTATGGAAGGAGCAAAATATTTTTCATAGGTTTTGCCTTCATAGGTGTATTCTTATCGGTTATTTTACTTACCTGAAAACGGGTTATGTAACTGGTTTATTTTAGCAATTACTTTAGCAAGATATTTAATTTGTTTTAAATAAACAGCATTCATCCTGTTCATTTTTCACATTAAAAAACGGGCTCCACCGATGTCCCTCTTTTTCAGAATATTACCATTAATTTAGGGAAGGATCTATTGGGTAATTTGCCATCATGGCAAAGGTGCTGCCAAGGTTTTTCAGCGATTGCTGCCAGATTTGCTGTTCTTTGGGATCAAATACCAGCTTTGCATCTGTTTGAGAGAGTATCCAGGATTTATCCTTTACCTCTTCCTCCAGCTGCCCCTCTGTCCACCCCGAATAACCAATGAAGAACTTAACCTTATCCGGTTCCAGCAAGCCGCTGTTCAGCGCGTCTACCACATGCTCAAATTTACCGCCCCAGTAAAGACCGGGTAATATTTCCAGTCCGCCCGGAATCAGCTCCGGCTGTCGGTGGATAAAATGCACCGTGTCCATTTGCACGGGCCCTCCATAGTATACGGGTATGTTGCCAATCAGCACTTCAGGGACCAGGTCGCTGAGCGATTGATCGAATAACTTGTTGATTACAAAACCAAAACTGCCTTTTTCCTGGTATTCACAAAGAAGTACTACCGTGCGCGCAAAATTTGGATCTTTCAAAAATGGATCAGCTATCAGCAAAATGCCGGGTGACAATGTTACCATAGACATACAATTTTATAGCCTGTTCAAATTTAACTAAATGATTGAATAGTAAAGGAAAAAAAGAAAGAGAACCGGGAGATAGGAAAAATAAAAAAAGGAGGCTAGAAAACCTCCTTACCATTTTATCAACCAAAATCTAAATCGCTTATGGAACGAATCCACATCGATGTATGTAGAAAGTTTAATTACTTTGTTATGATCTTGAACTAATCAAATTTAGTACCAAGATTCTGAAGCAAAGGTAAGGAAAGAAGCAATAATAAATTCAGCAGTGCCCAGTTAAAATTACGTTAAAGTAATGTTGTATTGCTGTTAATACGCCTGCAGGCAATATCCAGCCTGGAATTTTGTATCATAGTTGCTATAGCAAACATCTATTTTAACATATTTTAATATTGCTATGCGCTTATCTTTGATGGAATTTAAAAGCCTGACAAATTATACATGATACCACTGAAGAAGATTTTCCCCGTTATCGTTGTACTGATCACCTTGTCCCTCCTCGGCATTATCTATATCCAGGTGAGCTGGATTAAAAGCGCGGTGCTGATTAAGCAGGAACAGCTTTTTCAACGCGGTGTCAGTATGTCCAATGATGTATACAACGACATGATGTACCGTCGCCAGGCTGCTGTGATGTTTAAGCTGGATAATCCAAAAGACCCGTCCGGCGCCGTTAAAGGCTTTAACCTGGATGTTACCCGCGGGGCTTATTCCCCCCTTTCTGTCAGCGATTTCTTTAATGTACAGGAAGTGAAACGGTGTATCCAGAACAATATGAGGAAAAATCACCTCGATTCTACCAGCTTTGAATTCGCCATTATCAACACCACTCCGGGATCGGAAATAGGAACACTGAAGATGCAATCGGCGGGATTTGAAAAAATGTACCGGGAAAATGAGGCCGACAACGACCGGAAAAAATATACGGTGCACGTGGTATTCCTTACAGAACCTAACGATTTTAATGCGAGGGGAGAGAAACTGATCATCATTATGCCGTCTGATGATACAGTGGCCAAACAGTTAGGCGTAATGATCACCGGTGGCGTACTGTTTACCATGATCATCATCATGGCCTTTGCCCTCACCATCCGCACCCTGCTGAACCAGAAGAAACTCTCTGAAATAAAATCGGATTTTATCAATAACATGACGCATGAATTGAAAACACCGCTGGCTACCATTTCCCTGGCCATTGATGCGATCCGTAATGAGAAAGTAATGTCAAAACCGGAAAAAATCCAGTATTTCTCCGGTATCATCAAGGAAGAAAACAAAAGAATGAACAAGCAGGTGGAGAGCATCCTGCAATCGGCCCTGCTGGAGAAAGACGAAATAGGACTCAAACTCCAGGCTACCGATGTGCATAACGTTATCCAACATACGGCCGATAACCTGCAACTGCAGCTGGCGGCCAAAAATGGGGTGGTAGATCTCCAGCTGGATGCCATCAACCCCGTGATTATGGCCGATGATGTACACTTCTCCAACCTCATCTTTAACCTGATGGATAATGCCATCAAATACTCCAACGACCAGCTGGAGATAAAAATACAAACCTATAATACCCGCAAAAGCCTGTTCATCGTAATCAGCGACAACGGTATCGGCATGAGCCGCGACACTATTTCGCGTATCTTTGAGAAGTTCTACCGCGCCCACACAGGGAATGTGCATAACGTAAAAGGTTTCGGTCTGGGACTTACCTATGTGAAGGCGATTGTAGATGCCCATAAAGGAAAAATTAAAGTGGAAAGCACCGTGGGCAAAGGCAGTAAATTTACCCTGGAGTTTCCACAGGACTAGATAAAGGACAAAGCATATGATACTTAGTGAAAAAGAAATACACCATTTTAAATACCCCATCGCCGTTCCGGGGATAGGCATCGGTATGCAGGAAAAGCTAAAGGAAGCCCGCGTATTAGTAGTGGGCGCCGGTGGTTTGGGCAGCCCGGTGATACAATACCTCAGTGCCAGTGGTATAGGCGTGCTGGGCATCGCCGATTATGGCGTTATCAATGATGAAGATATGCATCGCCAGCCGGTATACCAGATGCAGGACATTCGTAAACATAAGGCGAAAATGGCCGCCAGCCGGCTTTGGGCAGTGAACCCGTATACGAAACATTACCCGATACTGGTACAGGTAAAACCTGAAACAATAGGAATGATGCTGGTCGGATTTGACCTGGTGATCGACTGTACCCAACACCTGCCTACCCACCTGGTTATCAACGATGCCTGCCTGGTACATAATAAGCCGTTTATTACCGGGGAAGTTCATAACTGGATGGCCTGGTTTGCCGGGTTTAACATGCCCCTGCCGGATGGTTCTACCTCGGCATCCTACCGTTGCGCGCTGCCGCTCACGGAAGATTACCGCAATTTCGACGCAGGTGCTATCGGTGCTACCCATGGTGCATTGGGCATGCAGATCGTATGCGAAGTAATAAAGTACCTGATGGACGTTCCGGCCGGTATCGCCGGAAAATTATATGGTGTCGATTATCTCCATAACCAAACACAGGTACATGAACTACAGCCGGATACAGCGTTGATCGAAAGTACCAGGGCTGCCGGCGTGCTTACCGCAGAAGCGTATGGACTGGAGATTGTTCCGGATGTGGAAGACTAGTGCGGAATTTGTCTTTGCCCAGGATTTTTTCTTGCCCAGGATTAAACTGATTTTGATGATTTACAAGATTTTTCCTTTTTTGATTTTAAAAGATTAGGGAAGATATAAGCAAATTGGCTTACATCTTCCCTAATCTTTTAAAATCAAATTATAACCACAATAAAAAAATCCTGTAAATCATCAAAATCAGTTTAATCCTGGGCAAGAAAAAATCCTGGGCAAAGACAAAATCAAACTTCCGATAGAATTGTTTTAGCCCCGATCTTCAATTCATGCTTCACTCCCAGTTTTAGCGCATAGTTAGCCGGCTGATGCCCGCTGGGGAAACCAAAACATACCGGGTAATCATAGTCTTTTACAAGGTTGCTGATGATTTCGTATTCTGTTTGACCAAAAGGAGTATCTGTTTCTTTGCCGTCTGTAAAAGCCCCTACTACCAGCCCTGCCAGTTTATCCAGCCAGCCGGCGCGCTTCAGGTTATACATCATGCGGTCAACGTTATACCGGTATTCGCCGATATCTTCGAGGAGCAGGATCTTTCCTTTGGTATTTACCTGCGAAGGCGTACCGGAAAGATTAGCCAGCATAGATAAATTGCCGCCCACCAGTATACCGGTGGTTTTGCCTTCCCGGTTCAGCGGATGCGCTGCAGTAGAATAGCGGTATGGCTTGCCTTTCAGCGCGGTAGCCAAACTGCGTACATATTCATCGTCCAGCGTATCGGGTGTAATACCGCTGCACATCATAGCATGCAGCGTGGCAATACCAAATTGCCGGTTGATATGGGAATGCAGGGTGGTAATATCGCTGTAACCGCACAGCCATTTGGGTTGTTTGCGGAAACGGGTAAAATCAAGCTTGTCGATGATGCACACCATGCCATAGCCACCACGGCCAAATATAACCGCCTTTATTTCCGGATCGTCCAGCATATCCTGCAGTTCTTCCAGTCTCAGTTCGTCCGGAGCAGAGAAATTATGAAAACTGGTGCCTACCGTAATACCGAGGTGTACACGGTATCCCCAGGAAGTGAGTACGCCCCTTGCATACTCTGCTGCCTGCAGGTCCATTTTGCTGCTGGAGCAGGTAATTCCGATCAGATCACCTTTTTTCAAATATGGCGGAATTTTTACCATTGTACCTTTTGTTTACCTTTGCAGATTAGTTAGCGTAAATTCAATCTTTATTCGCTGACTAAGGTGATAAATTGTAATGGTGATTCCAAAAACAATCATCCGATTTAAAGTTTATTTAAGCATTTGTTAAGAGAATATGGGAAAATTTAATAGATATTTAATAACTGCGGCACTACCGTATGCCAATGGCCCGGTGCATATAGGACATCTTGCCGGCTGCTATCTGCCTGCGGATATTTATGTGCGTTATTTACGCTCAAAAAAAGCAGATGTAAAGTTCGTTTGCGGAACCGATGAACACGGCGTACCTATTACCATCAAAGCCATGAAGGAAAACGTAAGCCCGCAGGATGTTGTAGACAAATATCATAAGATCATCGGAGATAGTTTTGCCGCTATGGGTATCTCCTTCGACATATTTGCCCGTACCAGCGCACCTATTCATCATCAGACCTCCCAGGATTTTTTCCTGAAAATGTATAACGACGGCCTGTTTGAAGAAAAGGAAAGTGAACAGTTTTTTGATCCGGAAAAAGAAATGTTCCTGGCAGACAGGTACATTGTAGGCACCTGCCCTAACTGTGGTAACGATAAAGCCTATGGTGATCAGTGTGAACGCTGTGGCAGAACCCTGAGTCCCGACGAACTCATAAACCCACACTCTGCCCTGAGCAATGCGCCATTGGTGAAAAAGAAAACCAAACACTGGTACATGCCGCTGCAGAACTATGAACCATGGCTGAAGGAATACATTGTTGATGGTCATAAGGAGTGGAAAAACAACGTATACGGACAGTGTAAAAGCTGGCTGGACAGCGGTTTGCAAAGCCGCGCCATGACGCGCGACAGCAACTGGGGTATCAAAGTGCCGTTGCCGGATGCAGAAGGCAAAGTACTGTATGTATGGTTTGATGCGCCCATTGGCTATATTTCCGCCACCAAAGAGCTGACGGAAAACTGGGCAGACTACTGGTGTAAAGATGATACCAAACTGGTACACTTTATCGGTAAGGATAACATCGTATTCCACTGTATTATTTTCCCGGCCATGCTGAAGGCACATGGCGGTTTCGTATTACCCGACAACGTGCCTGCCAACGAATTCCTGAATATCGAAGGTGAAAAAGTTTCCACCTCCCGCAATTGGGCGGTTTGGGTGAATGATTATATCGAAGACTTCCCTGATCAGCAGGATGTATTGCGTTACGTGCTTTGCGCTACCGCACCCGAAACCAAGGACAACGACTTTACCTGGAAAGATTTCCAGGATCGTAATAACAATGAGCTGGTAGCGGTGTTCGGTAACTTTGTAAACCGGGCGATGGTGCTGATGCATAAATTATGCGGAGGAAAAGTACCATCATTGCATGAAGCATTTATAGAAGATACCGATCGCGAGATGCTGAAAGAATTCGGACTGGCGAAAGAAAAAATAGAAAACAGTCTCGAAAACTATCGCTTCAGGGAAGCATTGGCAGAAGTGATCGAATTCTCCAGGAAGGGGAATATTTATCTGCAGCAGAATGAACCGTGGATACTGGCTAGTGTCATTGAAAACCTGAACAACGGAACATGGAACGAAAAGCATGACAAGTATAAAGGGAAAACAGAAGAATATTTGCGTGCACGTATCGACATCAGTCTGCATATTGCATTGCAGATGACTGCTAACCTGGCCATCTTCTCGCACCCGTTCCTGCCTTTCACATCCAGGAAGATCTGTCACTTGTTAAAGGTGGTAGACCGTATGCTGGAATGGGATAATGCCGGCAGCGACAAACTGCTGAGTGTTGGTTACTCATTACGGGCGCCTGAGTTGTTATTCAAGAAAATAGAAGACGAGCAGGTAACCGCACAGGTACAGAAGCTCCATGCAGGATTAAAACAGGCACAGGAAGCTGCTGCGGCAGCCGCGCCTCCTGCGGAAGAAACAATACCGGCTCCTGCCAAACCCGAAATACAATACGATGATTTCGCCAAACTGGACCTGCGTGTAGGCACTATCCTGCAGGCGGAGAAAGTAGCAAAGGCAGATAAACTGTTGAAACTGCTGGTAGACATCGGAACAGAGCAACGCACTGTAGTATCCGGTATTGCGATGCACTTCACGCCCGAAGACATTATAGGCAAACAGGTAACCCTGGTAGCCAACCTGGCTCCCCGCAAAATGCGCGGTATCGAAAGCCAGGGTATGATCCTCATGGCGGAAGACAATGGCAAACTGATTTTTGTAAACCCTGCCGAAGCAGTAAAACCAGGCAGCGGGGTAAGCTGAGATAGCTTTTAGCTATTAGCTATTAGCTTTTAGCAGGCGAAGAAGGACGCTATAGTTTGTTTTTGAAGAAGACGGATTTTAAGGAAGTATTATTTTAATGAAGTATTATAATGAGCCGGTACATTTTGTGCCGGCTTTGTTTTTATATTTATCTTGTAGAATGTTAACCTAATAAAATTTAACCCCAATGAGAAACTTTCGTACCATGATTGTGTGGCAGAAGTCATTCGACCTTTGTACAAAAATCTATGACCTGACAAAATCATTCCCGTCTGAAGAGAAGTTCGGGTTGGTGAGCCAACTAAGAAGGGCCGCTGTTTCTATTCCCAGCAACATAGCAGAAGGGGCCGCCAAATTTACAGATGCTCATTTCAAAAAATTTCTCGAAGTGGCCATTGGTTCATCCTTTGAAATGGAAACCCAATTATTAATCTCCCACCAGATTTACCCACCGCTACAAAAAAGTATTTCAGAAATCATCCTTCCCTTGCTGATTGAAGTCCAAAAAATGCTAAATTCAATGATCAGTAAACTGACAACCGCTGTAAGCTCCGCTAAAGACTAACTGCTAACAGCTAAAAGCTAAAAGCTATGACGACACATATCAAAAAGGTAGCCGTTTTAGGCTCGGGAGTAATGGGATCAAGGATTGCCTGTCTTTTTGCGGGCATTGGCGTACAGGTCTTGCTGCTGGATATAGCGCCCAAGGAATTGAATGATGCGGAGAAGAAGAAGAATCTGCCGCTCGACAGTCCTGCTGTGAAGAACCGGATTGTGAATGACGCACTGCAGGCTGCTATTAAATCGAATCCATCACCTGTTTTCACCAAGGATGTAATCAAACGCATTAAAACGGGCAACTTTACAGATGATATGAAGCTTGTAGCGGAGGTAGACTGGATCATCGAAGTGGTAGTGGAAAACCTGGCGATAAAGAAAATCGTTTTTGACCAGGTGGAGCAATTCAGGAAGCCGGGTACGCTCATCACCTCCAATACCTCCGGTATTCCTATTCACCTGATGACAGAAGGCCGCAGTGAAGATTTTAAAAAACATTTCTGCGGTAGCCACTTCTTTAATCCACCCCGTTATCTTCGTTTGCTTGAAGTAATACCTACTCCGCATACCGATCCTGCAGTGATAGATTTCCTGATGCACTACGGCGATCTTTACCTTGGTAAAACCACCGTATTGTGTAAAGATACCCCGGCGTTTATCGCCAACAGGGTAGGAGTGTTTTCTATCATGGCTATTTTCCACATCATGCAGGAAATGGGATTAGGCATTGATGAAATAGATGCACTCACCGGACCGGTAATAGGCCGTCCTAAATCCGCTACCTTCCGCACTGCCGATGTAGTGGGAATTGATACGCTGGTGAAGGTGGCCAAAGGCGTAATGGATAATTGTCCGCAGGATGAAGCTATCGGCATTTTCCAGATACCGCCATTCCTTCAGAAGGTGGTGGAAAATAACTGGTTGGGAGATAAGACCGGCCAGGGTTTCTACAAGAAAACCAAAGGAGAAGGTGGCAGTAAGGAAATACTGACACTGAACCTGCAAACCATGGAGTACGGGCCTAAGCAAAAAGCTAAGTTTGGCAGCATCGATGCCGCCAAACCTGTGGAAGATCTGAAGCAACGTATTAAAATGCTGACATCGGCCACAGATAAGGCAGGAGAGTTCTACAAGCTGTTTCATGCTTACCTGTTTTCCTATGTATCGCACCGCATTCCGGAAATAGCAGATGATCTTTATAAAGTAGATGATGCCATGAAAGCCGGCTTTGGCTGGGAAATAGGTCCTTTCGAAAGCTGGGACCTGCTGGGGGTGGAAGCATCCGTGAAACTGATAGAGGAAAAAGGTCTGACTGTTGCCGGTTGGGTGAAAGATATGCTGGCAAAGGGTATCAAGACTTTCTATAAAGTGGAGAATGGTAAGAAGTTTTATTATGATGTTACTTCTCAGGCGTATAAAACAGTACCTGGTGAAGGACAGTTCATCATCCTCGAGAACTTTTCCAATAATGTGGTATGGAAAAACAGCGCCTGCAGCCTGATTGATATTGGTGATGGCGTGGTTTGTTTTGACTGGAAAACCAAGATGAATACTATTGGAGGCGAAGTGCTGGAGGGATTAAATAAAGCGGTAGACCGCGCGGAGAAAGACTTCCGTGGCCTGGTGGTGGGTAATGAGGGCACCAACTTTTCTGCCGGCGCCAACGTGGGGATGATTTTTATGCTGGCAGCGGAACAGGAATTTGATGAGCTGGATATGGCTGTACGGCTGTTCCAGCGAAGCACTATGCGTTTACGTTATTCATCGATACCGGTGGTGGTGGCGCCACATGCCCTCACCCTGGGTGGTGGTTGCGAAATGTGTTTACATGCGGATAAGGTACAGGCGGCCGCCGAAACCTATATTGGGTTGGTGGAACTGGGTGTGGGGCTGATTCCCGGCGGTGGCGGCACCAAGGAAATGGCACTCCGTGCCAGTCTCGAATACAAAGAAGGACGGATTGAGGAAGAACCGCTGAAAGATTACTTTATGACGGTAGCCACCGCAAAAGTAGCGACCTCCGGTTTTGAAGGATTTGATATGGGCGTTTTACGCAAAGGGCACGATGAGATCACCATGAACCAGAGCCGCCTTATTGCAGATGCCAAACGCAGCGTGATTGTGATGGCAGATGAAGGATACACCCGTCCGATCGAAAGAACAGATATTAAAGTATTGGGTCGCGGCGCCCTGGGAGCCTTGCTGGCAGGCGTTTATGCCATGAAGTTCGGCAACTATATCTCAGAGCACGACCAAAAAGTAGCCAATAAACTGGCATATGTGATGTGCGGTGGCGATCTCACAGAGATGTCCTATGTAAGCGAACAATACCTGCTGGACCTGGAACGCGAAGCTTTCCTGAGTCTTTGTGGTGAACGCAAAACATTGGAACGTTTACAGAGTGTGATCAAAACGGGCAAGCCGGTACGAAACTAAAAACTGTTATTTTAATTTATGGGAAATGTAGTGAAGATTAGCCATAAGATCATTCGCTGCATTTCCCTTTTTATTTTCCACATTCATATTGTTTTTCTGTGCCAATTCTATCCTTACAAAACATCTCCAAAAGCTACGGATCTGTACAGGCCTTATCCGGCGTTTCCTTTGAAGTGCCCGCAGGCAGCGTGTTCGGTGTGCTGGGGCCTAACGGCAGCGGTAAAACCACTTTGCTGGGTATTGTTACCGACGTGCTGAAAGCAGATACCGGCAGCTTTACGTTATTTGATAGAACACCTACTGCCGGGGAGCGCCGTCAAATAGGTACTTTGCTGGAAACCCCCAACTTCTATCATTATCTCAGCGGGTATAAAAACCTGGAAATCTCCGCTGCTATCAAGCAACGGGGAAAAGATGATATCGCCAGGGTACTGGAGATTTGTGGTCTTACGCAACGACAGCATTCCCCTTTTAAAACCTATTCGCTGGGGATGAAGCAGCGTTTGGCCATAGCGGCCGTATTGCTGGGAGATCCGGATGTATTGATCCTCGACGAACCTACCAACGGCCTGGACCCTTCCGGTATCGCGGAAGTAAGGGAACTGGTGCGGAAACTGGCCGATTCGGGTAAAACAATTATCCTCGCCAGTCATCTGCTGGATGAAGTAGAAAAGGTATGTACGCATGTGGCCATTATACGGTCAGGGAAACTGCTGCTTTCCGGCGCAGTAAATGAGGTGATCAGCAGGAGTGATTATGTAGAAGTATCGGCAGAAGATACCAACGCACTGCGCACGCTGCTGTTGGAATATCCGGGTTGTACCGGGGCGGAAATACAGGGTACTATTGTAAAAGCGTTGTTTGCCGTTGCCCCCGATGCGGCAGCCATCAATAGTTTCTGCGCAAAGCGTGGGATCTGGCTGAGCCATCTGCATGTACGTAAGAAAAGTCTTGAAACCGCATTCCTGGAAATCACTAATATCCCTGCATGATGAAACAAATCATATATACCGAATGGCTGAAAGTAAAGAACTACCGCACTTTCTGGGTAATGTTCATCCTGGCGCTGATCATTATTCCGGCCAGCAATTTTATGTTGGCGGATAGGGCTACCAGTAACAATTTTAAGCAGGTAGGAAAAATATTTGGTAACCCATTCAGTTTTCCGGAGGTATGGCTCACCGTAGCCTCGATGAACAGCTATATGTCGCTGTTATTCGGCCTGTTGCTGATTATCCTCGTTACCAACGAATATACTTACCGTACCAACCGGCAAAACGTTATTGATGGTTGGGAAAGAAGTCAGTTTGTATATGCCAAGCTGTTCTGGCTGGTCACTATTTCGCTGCTTACCCTGATAGTGGCTACCGTTAGCGGGGCCTTGATAGGATTAATATATGGGGATAAGCCCTTCAGCCTGGAAGGATACCAGTATCTGCTGTATTATTTCCTGCAGCTGAATGTAATGCTCACCATTGCACTGTTGATCGGCGTACTGGTAAAACGGGCCGGACTGGGAATTGTATTGTTTATAGCCTATAATATGATGCTGGATCAGCTGTTGTCGTTTTTCCTGAAAAGAAGCGTAGGGCCTATTGGTGGCTTATTACCGCTGCAGAGCGGGGATGAACTGCTGCCTTTCCCGCTGGTGGGTAAAATGGTAACTACTGATACACAATATGATACTTATGTGTATGTAACGGCTATGCTGGTTTATATTGCAGCAGGTATCTACCTGGTTTTCAGAAAAGTATTAAAATCGGATCTGTAGAAATATCTATATATTTTACATTCTTTTAAAGCGAAATGTTTAACAGAGAGCTTAAATTTGTTGGGCAAAGCTAAATGGTGAATTATGGTAAAACAGGAACGGGTAATATTGGTAACGAACGACGATGGAATTACTGCACCGGGTATCCGTGCACTGATTGAGGCAGTAAAACCGTTGGGTAAGGTGGTGGTGGTAGCTCCGGATAGCCCCCAGTCGGGCAAAGGGCATGCTATTACGATCGGGATTCCTTTGCGCTTAAACCAGGTTGATATTTTTGAAGGAATTGAAGCATGGCAATGTTCAGGTACGCCGGTAGATTGCGTGAAACTGGCGCGTGATAAAATCCTGCATGGTAAACCAGACATTTGCGTGAGCGGGATTAACCACGGCGCCAATCATTCTATCAATGTGATCTATTCAGGTACTATGTCGGCCGCCATGGAAGCTGCTATTGAGGGTATTCCTTCCGTAGGGTTTTCGTTCCTGGAATATAGTTATGATGCAGATTTTTCTTTACCGAAGAAAGTGGCATACGAAGTAACCAAACGTATGCTGGCATCAGATTTACCGCCGGGTGCGCTGTTTAATGTGAATATTCCGATTGTTGAGGAGAAGGATTTTAAGGGGCTGAAAATCAGCCGGCAGGCAGATGCCAAGTGGGTGGAGGAATTCGACGAACGCCGCGACCCGCACGGCAAAAAATATTACTGGCTCACCGGCGAATTTAAAAACAGGGATACCGGGGAGGATACGGATGTGTGGGCATTGGAAAACAACTATGCGTCTGTGGTGCCGGTGCAGTTTGATCTGACTAACTATTCGCTGAAAAAGAGGCTGGAAGAGGATTGGAAAGAAACGGGGCTAAGCTCCAACTAAAGGCTGAAAGCAAAAAGCAAAAAGCTATTCTCATTACCAAACTAAAAGCTGCAAGCTAACAGCTAAATGCTATTATCGCCATGTTAAAAAAAGACAATCTTCCATTAGGAATTTTACTGGGGTTTTTAACTCCTGTAGCCGCATTTTTTCTGTACTATTTTTTTGTGATCAGAATGCAGCATAATGATGTGGGGCTTGGACAATTTCTGGGTATCTTAAAAGATAACCGGCAGATGATTCCAAAGCTTACCAGTATCTGCCTGTTGTTGAATGGACTGGTGTTTTTCCTGTATACCAGGAAACGGATGGATATTACAGCTAAAGGTATTTTCCTGATGACCATGCTGTATGCGATCGGCATTTTATTGCTCAAACTGATCAGATAATTTTTAATCTTCACAAATTTGAAATATTACATTATTGCAGGAGAGGCGTCAGGTGATTTGCATGGCAGTAATCTTGTGAAACAGTTAAGGCAAATTGATACGTCTGCGGATATACGCAGTTGGGGCGGTGATCTGATGGAAGCTGCCGGCGCCCATGTGGTAAAGCATTACAAGGAACTGGCGTTTATGGGTTTCGTGGAAGTGCTGATGAACCTGCGGACTATTTTACGTAACATAGATATTTGTAAAAAAGATATTACCGGATTTAAACCGGATGTTTTAGTGCTGGTGGACTATCCCGGGTTTAACATGCGCATTGCCGAATGGGGCAAGCAGCAGGGCTATAAAATAGTATACTATATTTCCCCGCAGGTATGGGCCTGGAAAGAAAACAGGGTGAAAAAGATTAAGCAGAGCGTGGACAAAATGCTGTGTATTCTCCCTTTTGAGCAGGGGTTTTACCATAAATGGAATTATGAAGTAGAGTATGTCGGACACCCCCTGGTAGAAGTGATCAAGGCAGCAAAGGAACAACCGGCAGATGCGCCGCTGTCTGATAAACCGGTGATTGCCGTGCTGCCAGGCAGCCGCAAACAGGAGGTAAGCGTGAAATTGCCGATTATGCTCACCATGGCCAAACATTTTCCGGATTACCAGTTTGTAGTGGCACAGGCGCCCAGTCTCGACGACCATTTCCTCGAAGGCTTAACCGGCCAGCATCCCAATGTATCAATGGTGAAAGGCCAAACGTATAATTTACTACGCCAGGCGAAAGCCGCGCTGGTTACATCCGGTACCGCCACATTGGAAACTGCTTTGTTTGGCGTGCCTGAAGTAGTATGCTATAAAGGAAATCCAATCTCCTATTTCTTCGCAAAAAAACTGATCAAGGTTAAATATATCTCCCTGGTAAACCTGGTGATGGATAAGCTGGTAGTAAAAGAATTAATCCAGCATGACCTTACAGAAGAAAATTTACTGAAAGAGCTGACAGCCCTGTTGAAAGACGAAGACGCCAGAAGCCGCGTGATGAAAGATTATGCAGAGCTGTGGCACAAGCTGGGAGAAAAGGATGCTTCCCGCCGTGCAGCAGAAGTGATCTATGAATATGCAATTGCCTGATAACGGTTAATGCCTCCTGATCAGTTTGATCACCATAATAATCACCGCGATTAAAAAAAGTAAAAGCGATATTCTGTTCATCCCGTGCATCATAGCCACGTAGCGCGTTTTTGGTGCATTGGGATCCTTCTTACCTATGTAGAGATACCTCAATATTTGTTGCCAGATACTTTTCATTTCTCAAAGATCGGAAATCAGTACTATTTTTGGTTCTTCTGAAAAAATAAGAACATGAAATATATGCTGTTAACGGTGAGCATGTTGCTGGCCGTTTTTTTCCAGGTGAAGGCACAGGACAATACCCCAAATCCCATGTTAACCGGCTGGGAGTTTTCCCGCGCTGACGAAGGCATCTGGCGCCCAGCCATCGTGCCGGGCACCGTACATACCGATCTGATGGCATTAAAATTAATCCCTGATCCTTTTGTTGGCACCAACGAAAAGGCTGTACAGTGGGTCGATAAAAAGGATTGGATATACCGCAAAAAATGGAAACTCAAAAAACAGGACCTGAATTTTGATGTGGTGGAACTGGAGTTCAAGGGTTTGGATACTTATGCAGATGTATACCTCAACAATCATTTAATACTGCAATCGGCCAACATGTTTGTTTCACAGATCGTAAATGTGAAAGAATGGCTGGTAGCGGGCGACAACGAACTGCGTATCCTGTTTAAAAGTCCGATTAAAACAGATATGCCGAAATTTTTGCAGGACAGTATTATCTATCCTGCCGGTAACGACGCCAGTGATATTCCCTTGAGTATTTACGCCCGTAAGGCGCCTTATCACTATGGATGGGATTGGGGACCGCGTTTGGTTACTTCCGGTATCTGGCGGCCGGTATACCTGCATAGCTGGAACAGGGCGATCATCCGTGATGTATACTGGCAACAGCTGAAACTGGATTCTGTCGAAGCAGTCATGCAGGCGGATGTTACAGTGGAAGCGGCACAAGCAGGCGAATATACACTGCAGCTGCAGGAAAAAAATGTGACCGGCAAGATGCCGGAACTGGCCAAACAAACGGTGAGTTTGCAGGCAGGCATGAATGTAATAAAGATCCCGTTTGGCATTAAAAAACCGGTACTGTGGTGGCCCGCCGGGATGGGCAATCAGTTCAGGTATGAGCTGCAGGCCAATGTGCTAAGCGGAAAAAAGGCCATTGCCACCCAAAAGAACCGGGTTGGATTACGCACCATTGAGGTAGTGAATAAACCGGATAGCCTCGGGGAATCGTTTTATGTGAAAGTGAACGGGCGCCCGGTTTTCATGAAAGGCGCCAACTATATTCCACAGGATAATTTCCTGCCAAGAGTAACTGCAGCCAGGCAGGAAAAACTGTTCCAGGACATGGTAGAATCCAACTTTAATATGGTACGCGTATGGGGCGGAGGTATTTATGAAGATGATATTTTTTACAACCTGGCAGATGAAAAGGGGATACTGGTCTGGCAGGATTTTATGTTTGCCTGTACCTTGTATCCTGCTGATCCGGCCTTCCTGGAGAACGTAAAACAGGAAGCAGCAGATAATATTAAACGTCTGCGCAATCACCCTGCCATGGCGCTATGGTGTGGTAATAACGAGGTAGCGGTGGCTATCAAAAACTGGGGCTGGCAAAGCGGTTATGCCTATACGAACAAACAATGGGAAAGTTTATTGAAAGGCTACGACCAGTTATTTAAAGAAGTGCTGCCCCAACAGGTAGCAGCTTATCAACCCGGCGCTTTCTATTTTCACTCTTCTCCCATCAGCAACTGGGGTAAGCCGGATGATTTTACAAAGGGCGACAATCACTACTGGGGCGTATGGCATGGCATGGAGTGGTTTGAAGCGTTTAATACACATATCCCCCGTTTTATGAGTGAATATGGTTTTCAGTCCTTCCCATCAATGGAAAGTATCCGCACTTTTGCTACAAAGGACGATTACGACATTTTTTCCAATGTGATGCAGGCGCATCAAAAGAGCCCTGCTAAAGGAAATACAGCGATAAAAACCTATATGCTGCATTACTACCGGGAGCCCAAAGACTTTCCTTCGTTTGTGTATTTGAGCCAGGTATTGCAGGCAGAGGGTATGAAGATGGCCATAGAAGCGCATCGCAGGGCTATGCCGTATTGTATGGGTACACTTTACTGGCAGCTGAACGACTGTTGGCCAGGCGCGTCCTGGTCGGGAAGGGATTACGATGGCCGCTGGAAAGCGCTGCAGTACTATGTGAAAAATGCGTTTAAGCCCCGGTTGGTATCCAGTACTATTGAAAACGGGCAGCTGGCTACCTATATTGTTACCGACGAATACCAGGGAACAGCGGCGTTACAGCTTACCGCGGTTGATCTGAATGGTAAGGTGATCTGGCGGGAGGAGCTATCTGATATAAAATTGCAGCAAAATACCAGCGTTAAGGTGCATTCGGTTGATACGGCGGCTATTTTGAAGGGAAAAAACCCCGCAACGGTAATATTCTATGCGCAACTGCGAATTGACAATAAGGATATGGAGCGGAATATCTTTTACTTTGTTGCTGCGAAGGAAATGAACCTGGAGGTACCGCATCTCGACATCGCTACCAGCAAAGTTGCAAATGACAGAGGGGTGGTGTATATCCGGCTGAAAACCGATAAACTGGCCCGGAACATTTACCTCTCGCTCGACAACGCACAGGCAACTGAACATTTCGAAGAGAATTATTTTGACCTATTGCCCGGAGAAACCCGGACTATCAGGTTGCAGACCAGGCAGTTGCCCGAAATCATTCAGCAGGCATTGAAAGTAACCACTTTGGAATCTTCTTATAAACATTGATAATGAAAAAATTCTGGATCGTATTAGGTTGTGCATGGATGGGCTTCAATGCCGCCAGTGCACAAAGCGGAGAACCGCCGTATGTCCCTGAAACAGATCAGGCAGTTGTAAAAAAACTGGATGAATGGCAGGACTGGAAATTCGGTATGATTATGCACTGGGGGCCTTATTCCCAGTGGGGGGTGGTGGAGTCCTGGAGCATTTGCCCGGAAGATGAAGGCTGGACACAGCGTAAGCCGGCAGGCATTCCCTATTATGACTACCTGAAAAAGTATGAAGCGCTGGGTAAGTCCTTTAACCCGGTTCATTTCAACCCGGAAAAATGGGCAAAAGCGGCAAAAGATGCCGGAATGAAATACCTGGTGTTTACCACCAAGCACCATGATGGCTTCTGTATGTTTGATACCAAACAAACCGACTACAAGATCACGACGGCTGATGGCGCATTCAGCAAAAATCCCCGCGCCAACCTCGCAAAGGAGGTTTTCCAGGCTTTCCGTGAAGAAGGCATACATGCAGGGGCTTATTTCTCCAAGCCCGACTGGCATACCGAATACTACTGGTGGAGCTATTTCCCGCCCAAGGATAGAAATGTGAATTATGACGTGAAAAAATATCCGGAGAGATGGAACCAGTTCAAACAGTATACCTACAACCAGATCGAAGAACTGATGACGGGTTACGGTAAACTGGAAATCCTCTGGCTCGACGGTGGCTGGGTGCGTCCGTTAAAACAGCAGACCAAGGAATCGCTTTCCTGGAACCAAACAGCACCCCAGGATCAGGATATCGATATGGGGAAAATTACGACCATGGCGCGCAGTCATCAGCCGGGATTGATTGTGGTAGATCGCAGCGTTCACGGTCCGTATGAAAATTACCGTACACCGGAACAGGAAATCCCTGCGAAGCCGCTGAGCTATCCCTGGGAAACCTGTATGACCATGGGCAGTTCCTGGTCATATGTTCCGGACGATAAATACAAATCGGTGAATACGCTGATCCATAACCTGGTGGACATTGTAGCCAAAGGCGGTAACTACCTGCTGAATGTGGCGCCGGGTCCTGATGGTGAATTGCACGAAGCCGCCTATGCCACTATGAAGAGTATGGGTGCTTGGATGCATGTCAACGGGGACGCCATTTACGGTACCCGCGCAGTTGCGCCTTATAAGGATGGGAAGGTATGTTTTACACGTAAGAAAGACGGTAGCGTGTATGCCATCTACCTGCTGGATGAAAATGAAAAATTACCTGCTGTTATTACTTTTAAAGGTCTGACTCCTGCTAAAGGAGCACGCTTGCAAATGTTGGGAACCAGCAATAAGCTGGTGTGGAAAACTACGACAGACGGTGTTGCTGTCCAGGTGCCTGAAGCCATTCGCCAGAAAGGATTTCAGCATGCGGTGGCCATAAAAATACCGGGTGTGGAAAAGCTGTGAATTGATGTGAATTAGTGTTGATAATTAAAAAAAAGAGAGCGCCGCTTACCCGCGGCGCTCTCTTTTTTGTTTTATAGACGGAAGGTGGACCCCATTCGTCTTGGGTCGTTCATAGCCAGGATAATCACAAATGGTAGTTTTATGAACAGAAACCCAAAAGTCTTACTGGTGGAAGATGATAAGGCCTTCGGCGGTATCGTGAAACAGCACCTCGAGCAGGCCGGCTATACGGTGGAGCACTGTTTTGACGGTGTTAACGCCTGGAACCTTTACCTCAGAAACCGTTATGATATTTGCCTGATCGATATTGTCATTCCCAAAATGAATGGCTTTGAGCTGGCGAAAGAAATCCGTAACAGCAGCATGCTGACGCCGATTTTTTTCCTCTCCTCCGAAAAAACCCGGGATGAGGATCGCATCAGCGGTTTCCAGCTGGGAGGCGATGGTTACATGATAAAACCATTCAGTTTTGAAGAGCTGGTAAAAAGGATACGTGTTATCCTGAAATGGACCCGTCCCAACCGCACAGAGTTGCTGATAGGACATAGCCTGGGTACCTATACCTACCATTACCGGAAACTGAAGATCTATGAAACGGAAAGTAAGCTGGTAAAAAGCAAGCTATCACCGATTGAAGCCAAAATGCTGCGTTATTTCCTGAGCAGGCCCAATATCATTGTGCAGAAAGATGAAGTGCTGTTGCGGGTATGGGGAAAAGAGGATTTTTATGCCAGTCGCAGCATGGACGTTTTTATTGGCCGCATCCGGAAGCAGCTGAAGCTGGAACCCCGGGTGGAGCTGGAAACGGTCTACAATGTAGGCCTGCGGCTTAATGTCCCTGAAACATTACTGCCTGTTAAAATATGTGTTCCACTTACGTGACCGCGGGTCGCCGCTAACCTAAACAATCACCGTTCCTGCCCTTTCCTGGTTATGATACCGGAAAGGGCAGGACATTTATACCAACCTCCGCTTTTTCGCGTGCTGCTTTTCTTTAGATTATATTAAATCGTAACTTTATTCCCAATGGAAACAGTGGTAGCACAAAAATATAATTTAGACGAAGAGCAGGAAAAGAAAGAGATCGTTCGGCACTACCGTGCTTTATTGAGGGCCTTAAAACCCCGTTTAAAGAAAGGCGACAGGGAGCTGGTACGTACTGCTTTTGAAATGGCAGCAGATGCACACAAGGAAATGCGGCGAAAATCCGGGGAGCCTTATATCCTGCATCCTCTGGCAGTGGCACAGATATGCGTGGAAGAAATCGGGTTGGGCGTACGCTCTGCCATCTGCGCATTGCTGCATGATACGGTAGAAGATACCGAGGTAACCCTGGAAGATGTATCCCGTGAGTTTGGTAACGAAATTGCGCATATCGTAGATGGGTTGACAAAAATCTCAACCGTCATCGATTCCAGCACGAGTACCGCACAGGCTGAAAATTTCAAGAAAATATTACTGACCCTGGCAGACGATCCCAGGGTAATATTGATCAAGCTGGCCGACCGTTTACACAACATGCGGACCCTCGACAGCATGAGCCGGGAAAAACAGCTGAAGATCGCTTCAGAAACCGTGTTTATTTATGCGCCGCTGGCGCACCGTCTTGGTTTGTATAATATCAAGTCCGAGATGGAAGACCTGGCCATGAAGTATACCGAGCAGCAAACCTACCGCGAAATAGCCAAGCGCCTCAAGGAAACCAAACGTGAGCGTACCCGCTATATCAACGAATTCATCAAGCCTATTAAAGAGGTATTGCAGGAAGAAGGCTTCCAGTTCGAGATCTATGGCCGGCCGAAGTCGATCCATTCCATTCACAATAAGATCAAAACCAAAGGCGTTGCCTTTGAAGAAGTATACGATCTTTTTGCCATCCGTATTATCCTCGACTCTTCCCTGGATAAGGAAAAGGCGGATTGCTGGAAGGTATATTCCATCATTACCGACTTCTATCACCCCAGCCCGGAAAGGACCCGCGACTGGCTCAGCAACCCCAAATCCAATGGATATGAGGCCTTACACGTAACGGTAATGGGCCCCAATGGTAAATGGGTGGAAGTACAGATACGCTCCAAGCGTATGAACGACTATGCGGAAAAAGGCGTGGCGGCGCACTGGCGCTATAAGGAAGGCAGCAATGCCTCCCCGCAGCAGGAGTCCAAGTTCGATCAGTGGTTTACCCAGATCCGGGAAATTCTGAACAACCCGGACTCCAATACCCTCGACTTCCTGGCCGATTTCAAAAGCAACCTGTTCACAGAGGAAATCTATGTATATACCCCCAAAGGGGACCTGAAAATATTGCCGGTAAACTCCACTGCGCTTGATTTTGCCTATTCCATCCATAGTGCGGTGGGAAACAAGTGTATTGGCGCCAAAGTGAATTATAAACTGGTGCCGCTCAGCCATAAGCTGCGCAGTGGCGACCAGGTAGAGATCATTACCTCCAACAAGCAGAAACCGTCTGAAGACTGGCTCAATTTTGTGCTTACCGCCAAAGCCAAATCCAAGATTAAGGATGCGCTGAAGGAAGAAAAGCGGAAAGTGGCCATGGATGGGAAAGCTGCGCTGGAGCGTAAGTTGTCTCATATGAATATTTCAGTTAATCAGCATAACGTGAATGAACTGGTACAGTTTTACAAACAGCCCTCCCCGCTGGATCTGTACTACCAGGTAGCCGTGAAAAACATCGACCTGAAAGAGCTGAAACAGTTCAATGTGCTGGGTGATAAACTGGAACCCCCAAAACCGGTAAAAGTGCCTGATCACGTACCGGAAGAACATGTAAAGCATCAGCTGCCGTCTAAAAAAGATGCGGAACTGATAATTTTCGGAGAAAGCTCAGATAAGATTGCCTACAAACTGGCCAACTGTTGCCGCCCGATCCCGGGAGACGATGTATTTGGTTTTATAACCGCCAGCGAAGGACTCAAAATACACCGCACAAATTGCCCCAATGCGGCCCAGCTGCTGGCCAATTATGGCCACAGGGTGGTGAAAACCAAATGGGTAAAGAACCGCGAAATTTCTTTCCTGACAGGCTTACGTATCATTGGTATGGACGATGTGGGAGTGATCCACAAAATTACCAATATCATTTCCGGCGAGTTAAAGATAAATATCTCGGCCCTCAGTATTGAGTCAAAAGAAGGCTTATTTGAGGGGTTAATTAAAGTATACGTGCATGATAAGGAAGAACTGGACGAACTCGTAGAACGGCTTAAAAAGCTGGAAGGAATTCAATCTATACAACGGCTCGAGGAATCGTGATCAAGCTTTTAGCCATTAGCTTTTAGCTATTAGGAAATATAGCGAACCGGCTTTTAGCTGTTAGCCATTAGTAAATGCTGTGTAGATGATGCTATGTTAGTCTTCTCTGCATTTGCTAACAGCTAATGGCTAACAGCTAAAAGCTGGTAAAATTTGTATTTGTTAATATTCGCCTTAATTTTGCGACTTCTTTTAAAGCAACAACCTCCGATATTTAATTAAATCATTATGGTAGACGTTTTGTTAGGCCTGCAATGGGGCGACGAAGGCAAGGGTAAGATTGTGGACTATTTTGCCGGCAGGTACGACGTGATTGCCCGTTTCCAGGGTGGCCCGAATGCCGGGCATACACTTTATGTTAACGGACAAAAAGTGGTACTGCGTACCATTCCTTCCGGTGTATTCCATGATAAGACCATTAATCTTATCGGCAACGGGGTAGTGCTGGATCCGGTAGCTTTCAAAAAAGAAAGCGAAGATATTTCAGCATTAGGTGTAGATCTGACAAAAAATCTGTTTATAGCAGAAAAAACGCATATTATCGTTCCTACGCACCGTGCGCTGGACAAAGCGTCTGAAATAGCGAAGGGAAACGATAAGATCGGTTCTACTTTGAAAGGCATAGGGCCGGCTTATATGGATAAAACCGGCAGAAACGGTTTACGCGTGGGCGATGTATTATCCCCTGATTTTAAGCAACTGTATGAGAAACTGAAGCATAAACATCTGCAGCTGTTGTCTCAATACGATATCAACGAGTTTACGGAAGATATTGCCAACTGGGAAAAAGAGTTTTTCGAAGCGATTCCTTTCCTGCAGAAAATGAACGTGGTAAGCGGCGAATACTTCCTGAATGAAAAACTGAAAGCCGGCAAAAAAGTACTGGCGGAAGGTGCGCAGGGAAGTATGCTGGACGTTGACTTTGGTACCTATCCGTTTGTTACTTCTTCCAATACCATTTCTGCCGGCGTTTGCACTGGTTTAGGTATCGCGCCGCAGTGGATCAAAGAAGTGATTGGTGTTACCAAAGCTTATTGTACCCGCGTTGGTAGCGGACCTTTCCCTACCGAACTACACGATGCCACCGGTGAACACCTGCGTGCTGCCGGCCATGAATTCGGTGCCGTTACCGGCCGTCCACGCCGCTGTGGCTGGATTGACCTGGTAGCACTGAACTATACCTGTATGATCAGCGGTGTAACCCAGCTCGTTATGACAAAAAGCGATGTATTGGATGAATTCGATGAAGTGTTAGCTTGTACTGCCTACGAAATTAATGGTCAGCAAACGAAACAACTGCCTTTCCAGTTAACCGGTCTGGACATTAAGCCTGTACTGGAAACGTTCAAAGGTTGGAGTGATAAAACATCTACCTGCAAGCAGTTCAATGAGTTACCAGCCGAAATGAAAGCATTTGTTGCAGTAGTAGACAGCTACCTGGGCGTGCCTGTGAAATACGTTTCCAACGGACCGGGACGTGATCAGATCCTCGAAAAGTAGAAGGAAAAAAGTAAGGAAAAAAAACGGCAAAAAAAATTTGGCGAATAAAAAAAACTATTAAAACTTTACGGCAAAGAAATAAGGCAACCTATTATGAAATCAAAATCTGATAAAGAGAAAGAGACCAAAAAAACTACTTCTCCTAAGACTGCAAAAGACGCTCCTAAAGCTGCGGCCAAGCCTAAGAAAGAGGTGGATGATGATGATGATGAGGAAGATGATGATGAAGATGTGAAACCTTCCAAATCTGCCTCAAAGAAATCAGATAAGTCCGCGTCTAAATCAAGACGTAAAGACGATGATGAGGATGGCGATGATGACGGAGACGATGACGGCGAAGACGTCGATGATGCCTGGGAAAAAGGTGAGGATGATGATTATGATCCTGATTTTGAAGAATTTGACATGCCTAAGTCAAAAGGTAAACGCGGTCGTCCAAGTACCGGTGGTAAAAAAGCGGACGATGACGACGATCTGGGCATCGATGATGAATTCAAAGACATGGATCTGTTCAATGATCGCTTTGATGATGACGATGATGATTTTTAAGCACTAAAACGCGATTGTTATCAGGATATTCCACACTTTTCCGGTAGATAATCAGCAAATATTTAAACAACAAATGTTGGATTGGGGAAACCAGTTCAACATTTGTTGTTTTTTAGACAATAATAGCTACGATTCTCCCTGGCATCAATACGAAGCAATACTGGCCGCTGACGCTTTGCAAACCCTCGAAGTAACCGCCGGAAACGCTTTCCCGGCCTTACAGGCGTTTCATAATACCCACCAGGACTGGCTTTTTGGACACCTCGCCTACGATCTCAAGAATGAGACCGTACCGGGGCTGCAGTCGCAACACTACGATGGCATCGGCTTTCCTGATATGTGTTTCTTTCTCCCCCGCGTAGTGATACAACTGCAAAAAGGACAGGTACATATCGGTGGTGAATCGTTCAGCGAACAGGATGCATTCGCAGTGTATACCGCTTGCTTACGTATGCCCGTTCACGTAGCCCGGGTGCGCAACTCCCCGTTGCAGCCGTTGCAGAGCCGTCTTGATCATCAGCGCTATATTACCGCAGTAAAAGCATTACAACAGCACATTTTGCAGGGAGATTGCTATGAGGTTAACTTCTGCCGGGAAAATTATATGGAGCAGATCAGCGTACATCCGCCAGCGTTATTCGCACAGCTGAATGCATTGTCGCCCGCACCATTTGCGGCATATTACCGCCTGGATCAGCGCTATATGGCTTGTTCCAGCCCCGAGCGTTTTATGCAGAAAACAGGAGATACGGTTATTTCACAACCAATTAAAGGCACCAGCCGCAAAGATCCGGATCCGGCTATTGACCGGCAGCTGCAGCAACAGCTGTTCCACAGCGCAAAAGAGCGTGCTGAGAACGTGATGGTGGTAGACCTGGTACGTAACGACCTGTCACATACCGCTTTGCAGGGAACCGTGAAAGTAACGGAACTTTTCGGGATCTATTCCTTTGCCAACGTACACCACATGATTTCCACCGTGGCCGCGCAACTACCGCCACAGCTGCCTTTTACCGAAGTGCTGCACACAGCCTTCCCCATGGGCTCCATGACAGGCGCCCCGAAAATAAGAGTGATGCAGCTTATAGAACAATATGAGCAAACCCGCCGTGGGCTGTATTCAGGAGCGGTTGGTTATATTACCCCCGCAGGAGATTTTGATTTTAATGTGGTTATCCGCAGCATGTTGTATAATGCCGGTAATCAATACCTCTCTTTTCAAACCGGATCAGCCATCACTTTTTACAGTGATCCCGAAAAGGAATGGGAGGAATGTTTATTGAAAGCAGCGGTGATGGAAAAAACCATTATCGGCTGAATAGCTGCTCCATGGCCTCATTAATGGTGGGATAGGAAAACAGGAAACCCGTTTGCTGTATTTTTGCCGAAGAAGCTTGTACGCTTTTTAACACTTCCACACTCATTTCCCCCATTGCCATTTTCAGCGCAAAAGCAGGTACATAAGTGGTCATGAAACTGCGTCCTTTCGCGATTCTGGCCATACTGAGCACCAGCTCCCGGTTGTTGACCGGATTAGGGCTTACCGCATTATACACGCCTTCGAGTTTATCATTGACAATAGCGTTGAAGTACAATCTTACGATATCGTGAATATGGATCCAGGGCACATACTGTTCGCCAGAGCCCAATATAGTGGCAAACCCGAAACGGAGCGGTTTGTAAAATTCCTTCAGGGCGCCGCCGTCCCGGCTCAGTATAATACCGGTACGGAATATAACCAGCTTTTTATTCAGCGATGTAACTTTTGAGATACTTTGTTCCCAGGCAAGGGTAGTGGTAGCCAGGAAATCGGTATAAGGCGGATCGGTTTCTGTAAAAGCATGATCCTTATACTCTCCGTAATAACCGGTAGCGGAGGCACTGATCACTTTTCTGACCTTATTAGGAGTGGATTGGAGCGCGGTAAAAATAAGTTCGCTGCTTTTGGTACGACTGCCGGCAATTTCTTCCTTACGGGCCGCTGTCCAGCGTTTTTCACCTACATTGGCGCCCGCAAGATGTACGATATAATCTGCCTGTTGAACAGCTTCTTTATCTATCGTTTGTGTATCAACGTTCCAGTGAGCGTATGTTACTGCCTTGTTGCTGCCCGCTTCAGGGCGCCTGCTAAGGATAATTACCTTGTAGCCGCGCTCCAGCAACAGCTGCGTCAATGCCGTACCAACGAGTCCTGTTCCACCGGTTATAATAACGGTCTCCATTCAGAAATAGCTACTTTTAAAAATATTTTATAAAAATACACAATAAATCGGGCCTTTTGGAATTTATGTAGAGACAGGACTTACCAGCGTTAAATTGACAACTTAATTTCTGAATTTTAGTGTAAGTTTGAAAATAGTACCCGTAAGAGTGCTATCTGCTTTATCAAATATTTTCTGAAATCTATATTACCGCATGCATACGCTATACCGCCTACAGTTAGTATTGTTGCTGCTTTTCGCCGGCACAGCAGCGATGGCCCAGAAAATCACCTATTCAGAACCCGAGAAGGATGACTATAAGAGTACGGAGTTTGAGATCATAGGTAAGGTGGCCGGCAATATCCTCGTGTATAAAACCGACCGGGGTGACTATGTTGTATCGGTGTACGATAATGCGATGGAGCTGAAGAACAGGGTGAAACTGGACTTTCTGCCCCGTAAGGTCATCAGTATGGACTTTGTAGCCTATCCGGATAAGGTGCTCATGATCTACCAGTTCCAGCGTAAAGATGCGGTGTACAGCTTTTGCGCTACCATGTCGCCGGAGGCCACCTTTAGTGAACCCCCTCTTTTGATCGACTCTACCCGCATCGGTATGTACTCTAAAGAGAATAAAGTATATTCTGTTGAAGTGTCGGAAGATAAGAACCGCATCATGGTGTATAAAATCAACCAGGACCGGGAAGACAACAACGTGTTTTATACTTTCCTCTACGACAGCGCTATGAGCCTGGTGAATAACAGCCGCCTGGCGCTTCCGATGCAGAAACGACAGTTCCTGAGTAACTTCAATCTCACTAATACCGGCGACTTTATTTTTAATAAGCTGGAGCGTACGTCCAACAGGGACTATGTAGTGAGCGGCAGTATGGTGGTCAAACGTTCGCTGGTCGATAGCTTTGAGACCGCCCAGCTGGGATTCAAAGCCCAGCTGCTGGATGAGGTGAAAATGAAGCTTGATAACAATAAGCATACGGCGCTGATCACCGCGTTTTATTATAAGCAGAAAAGAGGGAACGTAGAAGGCTTATATCTCTATAAATACGACTATGGTAATTATAAAGCCTTATACGAGCGGTCGCAGGTATTTCCGGACGACCTGAAAGTGAATGCCCGCGGAGAGTCCAGCACCAACGCTGCCTTTAATGACTATTTTATCCGTAAAATCATTAATACCGCTAATGGCGGCTTCCTGCTCACAGCAGAATCGTTCTCTACTTCTTCCCGCTACCAGCCCTGGAACCGGTGGAACTATATGTACGGCAGCCCGTATAGCGGTATGTATGCCCCTTATTATTACTCGCCTTACTCTTCCATGTATTATAACCCTTACTACTGGAACAATTCCCAGGGACTGCGTTATCACTACGACAACGTAGTGGTATTGTCTTTCGATGATGAGGGTAATATGCAGTGGAATAACTTTGTGCATAAGAGCCAGTATGACGATAATGCCGATCTGTATTTGTCTTACCTGATGGTAAACGTGGGCAGTGAACTGCGTTTCCTGTATAATGAGCTGGACAGAAGAAGTTATATGCTGACGGATGTAAGTCTTGCCCCGGGAGGTAAAGTGAACCGCATGCCTACCCTGCGTAACCTGGATAAGGGTTTTACCTGGATGCCCCGTTACGGAAAACAAATCAGCGGTCGTACTGTTGTGATACCATGTATCTACAGGAATTATATTTGCTTTGCTAAAATTGACTTTTAATCACACCTTTGCACTGTGATAAGATTTTTCCGTTCAGGCAATCCGCTTACGGTATTGCTGCTGCTGATATATACACTGGTCGTTAAGTTTTACTATCTGCTTCATCCATCTACCTTTATGGCAGACGGATCGGAGGGGCTTTTGTATCACCTGCTGGTGAGATGGATGCATAGTTTCGCGGGCGATAGTCCCCTGTTCTTTACTTCTCTGGCAGTGCTGTTGCTATTCCTGCAGTCGCTCCTGTTTACCCGTATCATTAACCATCACCGGTTATTTCCGCGGCCTACGTATTTGCCGGCCATGTGTTTCCTGTTATTTACCTCCATGTTGCAGAGCTGGAACGTATTTTCGCCTGCTTTGCTGGTGAACCTGATTATGTTGTGGGTATTTACCAGTATAACGGAGCTGTATACACGTACTTCTGCCCGGGATGTGGTATTTAATATAGGGTTTGCGCTGGGAGTGAGTGGACTGTTTTACTTCCCGTCGGTGATTTTTTGTTTCCTTTTGCTGGCCAGTATGCTGATTATGCGGGCTTTCCGGTTGGCGGAGTGGATCATTGCCCTGCTGGGGCTCATTTGCCCGCTTTACCTGATGGGAACCTACCTGTTTCTCACGGGGCAGATGACGTTGCTGCGGAAGATCCCGAACATCGGTGCATCGTTGCCTATGATCACGGACTACAAGGTATGGGGAGCAATGGTGGCCAGTTTGCTGTTTTTTGTGATCGGGTGGTTGCTGTTACAGCGTCCGCTGAAGAAAATGTTAATTCAGGGCCGCAAGATATGGGCGGCATTAATCATATATGTGGTGGTAGCCACCCTGGTACCTTTTTTCAATGTCAACTTCACCGCCGCTTACTGGGTATTGGCTATTTTGCCGATTTCCATGTTTGCAGGTAACGTTTTCTGGTCGGTAACCAACGACACTTTTGCCAACATCATCCACTTCATTACACTGGCATATGTAATCGTAATGCAATATTTCTCGTGATTTCTCCATTTTAAGCGGCTGATTACCAGTAATTTGTTAAATCGGGACAAACGGCAATGGAAAATTGCGAACGGCGAAGTAATTTTGTCCTTTCCCAGTAGATTTGTCGTCAGTGAAAATGATGATAAAAACGTTGGGGAAAAACAGTTTTTAAAAGCATTATTTACACATAAACACAAAACATTTTCAGATGAAATTTGGCGTTGTCACCTTTCCCGGTTCTAATTGTGATCATGATATGATTGATTCCCTGCGTAACGATCTGGGTCAGGAAGTTATAGAACTGTGGCATAAGGATAAGGATCTGAGTGCATTCAGCACGGAAGATTGTATCGTATTACCGGGTGGTTTTTCCTATGGTGACTACCTGCGTTGCGGCGCTATCGCGAGATTTAGTCCAATGATGCAGAGTGTGATTGAATTTGCCAATAAAGGTGGCCGTGTGGTTGGTATTTGTAATGGCTTCCAGGTATTATGTGAAGCAGGTCTGTTGCCGGGCGTATTATTACAGAACCAGCATCAGCAATTCATCTGTAAAAATGTATACCTGAAAAGCGAAAATACCACTGCCTCCTTTACCAAAGATGTGGCTGGCCGACCGCTGATGATCCCTATTGCACACGGAGAAGGCCGTTACTATGCCGACGATGCCACCCTGGATGAGCTGTTTAAGAACAACCAGGTACTGTTCCGCTACTGCGATGAGTTTGGCAACATTATTGAATCTGCTAACCATAACGGCGCCATCCGTAACATAGCAGGTATCTGTAACAAAGGCAGAAATGTTTTTGGTATGATGCCTCACCCGGAAAGGGCAACCAGCCTGGCCCTGGGTAATACAGACGGGCAGCTGATTTTACAGAGTCTGATCAACAACAATTAATAGATTAAATCAATCAACCAACCAACCAATTAAAAAGAAAAGCATGAAAAAATTATTAACAGCACTGGCTTTGTTCGCCTTGCCCATTCTGGCAAGCGCTCAGATAGAGAATCCGGTGAAATGGAGCTTTACAGCCAAGAAGGTGAATGCCACTACCTATGAAGTACACGCTACTGCCACTATTGATGGCGGCTGGCACGTATATGCGCAGGAAGCAGGAGAAGGCCCTGTACCTACCTCCTTTAAGTTCGCAAAAAATCCGCTGGCTACACCCGCAGGTAAAGTGGTGGAAGTAGGTAAGCTGCACAAATCATTTGACAAAAACTTTAACTCTGAGTTGAAATTCTATGAAAGCACAGTAGATTTTGTTCAGAAAGTAACGGTAAAGGGTAAAGCTGCTACCAAAGTAAAAGGTTCCGTAGAATACATGGTGTGCGATGACCACCAGTGTTTACCTCCCAAGGAAGTAGAATTTGCCGTGAGTGTTGGAGGAAAATAATTTGCATCCGGTAACTGACAACATACTCGTAGAACGAGTTCCTCTCAACAGGAACTCGTTTCTTGTTTTTCTCAGATCTATATTATTTAAAGCCTATTGACTTTATGAAGCATCTGCTTTCATTTTTGATACCTGTCTTTGCCATTTTTGCGCTCAGCGCAAGTGCGCAGGACTCAAGCCCGAAGCCTGTTAAATGGCAGTTTTCAGCAGAAAAGAAAAATGACCAGGAATATGTGCTGCACCTGAAGGGCACCATAGAAAAAGGCTGGCTGCTTTTTTCCACTACCATGGGAAATGATGATCCTAATACGCGGGTGGTGCTGGATAGCGCTTCGGCGGCTGTTGCCAGTATTACAACGCTTAAGGAGAATGGTAAATTAAATACCCGTAAAGAACCGCTCTTCGACAATTTAGAGATCAAATATTTTGAAAATACAGTTGACCTGGAAACAACTGTAAAATTTACCGGAGCTGTACCTGCTTCTTTTAAAGGCAGTGTCAACTACATGGCATTGAAAGGAGAAGAAGCGATTGGTCCCGAAGAGGAAGCATTTAAATTTAACAAAGATGCGTCCGGAAATCTGACCAATGTGGCTGCGGGTTTACAGGAATCTTCCGATAATGCCCAAACACTTAAGCGTACTGCCATTGATTTACAGCATCCTGTAAAGGAGTGCGGTGGTACCGGACAGGAGGGAGGCGCGAAGAAGAGCCTGATGGGACTCTTTATACTAGGGATGTTAGGCGGTTTTATTGCCTTGTTTACCCCTTGTGTATTTCCAATGATACCTTTGACAGTCTCTTTCTTCACGAAACAATCGAAGGATAGGAAAAAAGGTGTAATGAATGCCATTATATACGGGTTTTTCATATTCCTGATATATGTATTGCTAAGTTTACCCTTCCATTTCCTGGACTCATTGAACCCGGAAATTCTGAATAACATTTCTACCAACATTTGGTTAAATCTTGCATTTTTCGTCATATTCATCGTATTTGCTATCTCATTCTTTGGATATTTTGAAATCCAAATGCCAAGTAGCCTTGCCAATAAAGTAGATGCCAAAAGCAGTGTTGGTGGCATGGTGGGTATTTTCTTCATGGCATTAACGCTTGCGCTGGTATCGTTCTCCTGTACTGGTCCTATTTTAGGGTCCTTGCTGGCAGGTTCCTTATCAACAGACGGAGGCGCTATTCAGTTAACTGTTGGGATGGCTGGTTTTGGATTTGCATTGGCATTACCTTTTGCATTATTTGCCTTATTCCCGGGATGGCTTAACTCTTTACCAAAATCTGGCGGCTGGCTTACTTCCGTTAAAGTGGTATTAGGGTTTCTTGAATTGGCGATGGCTATCAAATTCTTGTCAAATGCGGATCTGGTAAAGCATTGGGGAATTCTGAAACGTGAGGTGTTTTTTGCTATCTGGATTATTATCGGGATATGCATCGTCTTATATCTCTTCGGTAAGATCCGCTTTCCGCACGACTCGCCAATAAAGAAATTAAGTAAAGGCAGAATTGCGCTGGCATTGGTTTTCCTGGCGTTTACACTTTACCTGGTTCCTGGGGTTACTAATACCAGGTACGCGAATCGTTCATTAATCAGCGGATTCCCGCCACCATTGAGTTACAGTATTTATGGTGCGGATGCAGCCAAGGGAGTAGAACCCAATGTGCTTAATGACTATGAGAAGGCGTTGAAACTGGCCAAAGAGCAGAATAAACCATTGTTACTCGATTTCACTGGTTGGGCATGTGTTAACTGCCGTAAAATGGAAGAAAACGTATGGCCAAAAGATGAGGTGAAGGTGTTGATAGAGAAAGACTATATATTGGTTTCGCTGTATGTGGATGACAGAAAAATGTTACCGGAGGATCAGCAATTCCTTTTCACGACCAGTAATGGCTTTAAAAAGGAAATCAAGACCATTGGTGATAAGTTTGCAACTATGCAAACAGAGAACTTTACTAATAACTCGCAACCGTTCTATGTGCTGATCAGCCCTGATGAAAAGCTGTTGACGCACCCGGTAGGTTATACACCAGATCCAAAGGCATATGCCGATTGGTTGAAATGTGGTTTAGAAGCTTACAAAAGCGTTAAGTAAATAGAAAACTTTTCTAAAACAATAATGGCTGCACAATTTGTGCAGCCATTATTGTTTATTTAAATATTGTTATTAGAAATCATAATTCAGCAATTCTGCGGCGCCGATTTTATCCTGCCGGCGATTAGTCAGGTTCTTTATACTCATAGTATTCTCTTGCAGTTCTGATTCTCCGAGAATGATAACATACGGAATACTTCTTTTATCGGCATACTTCATCTGTTTATCCATCTTGGCATTTTCATGGAATATCTCTGCAGCAATGCCTTTCTCCCGTAACTGCATCATATATCCGAAAGCTGTACGGGCACTGGCTTCTCCAAGATTAAGGAAAAGCACTTTGGTAGATTGCTGCGCCGCTTCAGGGAATAGTTGCAGTTCTTCCAGCACATCATAAATGCGATCAACACCAAAAGAAATACCTACACCCGAAATGCCTTTCAGGCCAAACAAACCAGTCAGATCATCGTACCGCCCGCCGCCGCCGATGCTTCCCATTTTTACGCTGGCAGGAGCTTTCACTTCAACGATCATCCCGGTATAGTAGTTCAGGCCGCGTGCCAGGGTTACATCGATAATTGGTGCAGTGTTAAAGCTGGTATAGCCTGAATTGATAACAAACGACAATTCTTCTATCCCTTTTAATGCAGTTTCGGATGATTGTAACAGGTCTTTTAATTGTGACAGTTTTTCATCACTGCTGCCGTCAATAGCCAGGAATTTTTCAATCGTAGCAATATCGCTATCTGTTAAACCCCGCTCCTGCAGCTCTTTCCTTACCCCGTCAGCGCCTATTTTATCGAGCTTGTCGATGGAAATGGTGATATCTGTGAGTAAATCAGTTTTGCCAATCACTTCTGCAAGGCCAAAAAGGATTTTGCGGTTATTGATGCGTAGTTCATAACCCTGCATGCCCAATTGCGTCAATACAGTATCGTATATCAGCAATAACTCTACTTCATTCAGTAAGGAATTGCTTCCCACCACATCCGCATCGCATTGGTAAAACTCGCGATAGCGGCCCTTTTGGGGTTTGTCTGCGCGCCATACGGGTTGCATCTGGTAACGTTTGAATGGCAATGCCAGTTCATGCTGATTCATGACTACATAGCGTGCAAATGGAATGGTAAGGTCATAGCGCAGGGCTTTTTCTGTTACGGCAGCGACCAGTTCTTTGTTGTCTTTAGCATGTTGCGCGGTCGTATATATATCTCCGTTATTCAATACTTTGAACATCAGTTTATCACCTTCTTCTCCATACTTCCCTGTCAGTGTCGATAAATTCTCCATGGCAGGCGTTTCCAGCGGCTGGAAACCAAATACCTCAAAAGTTTCCCTGATGGTTTGAAAAATGTAATTACGTTTTCTTACTACCACCGGGCCAAAATCACGGGTGCCTTTAGGAATACCGGGTTTTATCATCTCAAAAAATTATTAGAAGTTTTATTGTTGTTGGTCCACGATCTGTTCGCAGGCCGCATAAATCATTTTATATACCGGAGCAAATAATGCGTCATCAAACCAGGGATCGGGTACATCCTGTTGTTCCGGCAGCAGGAAATGTACCTTTGCCTTGTCGGCTTCATTGCGGGCTTGGCGCAGTACATCGGTATAGTTGCTTTTGTCCATCACGAAGATGAGGTCAAATGCGTCAAAGTCGGTTGCCTGGAACTGCCGGCCCCGCAAACCGGAAATATCTACACCATGTTGCCTGGCTTCTTTTACAGACCGGTGGTCCGGCGAATGGCCGATATGCCAGTTGCCGGTGCCGGCGGAGTCAATTTCCCAATCCAGTCCTTTTGCATGGACCAGCTGTCTCATAATCCCTTCTGCCAGGGGAGAACGGCAAATATTACCCAGGCAAACCATCAATATCTTCATACAGACGAATATTTCAATATCAGGCCGCAAACCTACAAGATATTATGGAAATGTGCATTCATTTGCATCCTTATAATGCAAACAAGCACAAAAAGTGGGAATTTCCCGGTTATAAAGCATTATTTGATACAAACCATAAAACACAGGAAATGATGGGATTTTAAATCAAAAAATTACAACATGTTGAAAAAATGCCTCAAATTGCGGCCGGATAAGCAATGGAATGCGGTTTTGTTGCAATTTTTTAACATTCTTCTAAAATTCTCTATACCCGATTAAAAAATTTTTTTTTGTATAATTGTAATTCGCAACATGGAAACACACGAAGAACAAACAGGCAGACGACAGGAAAACAGGTATCGGCCAATGGGAGAGCTGATCAGGGGGTTATTTTTTATACTCTTTGGTTTGTTCGCAATTTTTGCAGAAAAACTGGGAATGGCGCAATTCCGTATTTCTCCTTCAGCAATGACTGCCGGAGGTGTGGTATTACTAATCTACGGCCTCTTTAGGGTTTATAATGGAGTCAGGAAACTTTTTTTTAACAGGAACTAAAGAGGTGTGATATGTTTTTCAGCTTAAGAAAGATGAATGCTGTATATTTAGCGGCAACTACTTTGGTGATGACCGCTTGTGGGCCCAATCCAAATGCGAAAAAATTAGATACAGCCACAGAAGGCACCATCCGCATCAGCGTGGATGAAACCTATAAGCCACTGATAGATTCTGAAATAAAAGTTTTTGAATCACTGTATCCCAAAGCGCATATCATTCCTTCATATAAACCGGAGGCTGATTGCTTTAGAGATCTTTTAAATGACAGCGCCAGGATGGTGATCGTGACACGCGATTTTAACCAGCAGGAACTGGAGTATTTCAAGCAACTTAAAATCAGGCCTAACAGCCTTTTACTTGCCTGGGATGCACTCGCCCTGGTGGTGAACAAAAGCAATCCTGATTCTATACTCAATATGGAACAGGTTCGCGGCATCATGAACGGCACCAACAAGGATAGGAAATGGCAACTGGTGTTTGATAATGCCAACTCAAGCACTGTGCGGTATATCATGGATTCCATTAATATGGGTAAGCCTCTGCCAACGAATACGATGGCTGCTAAAACCAACCCGGAAGTGGTGGACTATGTGTCAAAAAATAAAGACGCGATTGGTGTGATAGGCGTAAGCTGGATCTCTGATCCCGCCGATTCCCTGTCGATGGCTTTTACAAAACAAGTATCTGTAGTGAGGTTAAGAGCAGACAATGGTTCGGATTTTGTTAAACCATACCAGGCGTACATTGGTATCGGCACCTATCCATTAAAGCGTGGTTTCTTTTATTGTCTGAAAGAACCTTATCATGGACTGGGTACTGGATTCGCCACCTTTCTCGGCAGTTATGAAGGACAACTTGTTATCAAGCAGTTCCGTTTATTCCCGGCCAGATTGAATGTAGTTTTCAGAGAAGCCAATCTTAAGTAGAAAAAAACACAACTAAAACTAAAAAACCAGATTGCATGAACAAACGGAACAGTTTAATCGTAGCATTGCTTTGCGTTGCCTCCAGCAGCGCAATGGCCCAATCTGTGGAGGATGGATTGAAAGACCTGTATTATGGTAAGTATCTGTCTGCCAAGCAGAATTTTGAGAAAGTGATTGCGGCAAAGCCTACGGAGGACAAAGCCTATTATTATCTCGGTATAGCACAGCTCGGACAGGAAGATGTAGCAGGTGCTACAGCTACCTTCCAGAAAGGTTTACAGGCGGTACCTACTTCTGCTTTACTGCAGGCAGGTATGGGCCGTATTGATTTGCTGAAAGGAGATGCTGCTGCTGCAAAAACAAAATTTGAAGCTGCCAGCGCTGCTACACAGGGCCGCGATGGTGATGTTGCCCGCGCTATAGCTGATGCCAACTCAGAAATTAAAGGTGGTGACCGCGCTTATGCCCTCACTGTAATGGAAAAGCTCCTGAACAACGAAGGCCGTAAAAAGAAAGACCAATACACTGCTACTGCAGCTGACTATATTGAACTGGGTGATGCTTACCGCTTCCTGGGTGGTGAAAATGGTGGTAAAGCCATTACTACTTATGAAAAAGCACTGGAAGTAGATCCAAACAATGCTGAAGCTGTAATGAAAGAAGGGCTGGTGAACTACAACGCCCGGCTGAAGGCGGAAGCAGTGGCTGAGTACACGAAAGCTACCAACATGGACCCTAAATATGGTCCTGCTTTCTATGAGCTGTTTAACTTCTACATTACACCTAAGAAAGACCAGTTATCCTGGGAAAATGCTGCTAAGTACCTGGAACAGTACATGGCAGTAGCAGACCCGGCAGATAAAACAAAGAATGAATACCTGGCTGCTTATATCTCTTTCTTCAAGAAAGATTATGATGCCGCTATCAGCAAAGGCCAGGCTACCATGCCTAGCGCGGATGCGTTTTATCAGAACAAGCTGAGCTTACTGATCGGTGATGCTTACCTCCAGAAAGGTGACTCCCTGAACGCAAAGAAAGTAATGGATGAATATGCAACGAAAGTGGGTGATGCCAAACTGGATTCCAATGACTACAAACTGTTGAGCACCATTTACATGCGTCTGAAATCCAGCGATTCTGCTGCACAGAACCAGTACACCACAAAAGGACTGGCTTACCTGGAAAAATATGCTAATTCTATCACAGCGAAAGATCCGGAAACCTTTATCCAGATTGCAGAACAGCTGAAAGGAGCTAAGAATTATACCGCTGCGGCTGAATGGTACGAAAAAGCTAACGAATTATCCGTGGCTAACAAAGTACAACTGCAAGCCATTGACTACTTCAACGTAGGTCTGAACTATTTCTATGGTGGTGTAGGGGTGACTCCGTATGACACTACCCTGCTGAATAAAGCAGATATGGCCTTCCAGAAAGTAATCGAAGTAAAACCTGATCTGGGTACCGGTTATTACTGGAGAGGTTATACCAACAACGCGAAAGATCAGCAGGCGCAGACTGGTATAGCTAAGCCATACTACGACAAATACATAGAAATGTCTGAAGGTGACCCTGGTAAAAATAAGAGTACGCTGATAAAAGCTTACAGCTATGAAATGCTGTACTACTATTACAAGGAAGATAAAGCCAATGTGAAGGTATATTCAGATAAGCTGACTGCATTAGACCCGAACAACGAAACAGCCAAACAAATTACAGAAAACATGGCTGCCCGTGAAAAAGCTGCTAACAAGCCAGCGGTTAAACCAGCTGCCAAACAAGGTCAGAACAAGAAATAAGTATTAATTATATATAATAATTAGAAAACCTCCTGTACCCACAGGAGGTTTTTTAGTTTCCGGTTGGTGAAAAAAGATAATATTTTACCTGCTAATAGATTTGATTATTGGTCAACTTACAGTATTTTTGCGCATTCGGACAATGTTTTTATCGGGAAGCTTATGTATACAGACACTGTATTTTTGTCAGCAACGACTACTCCTTTTAGCTATTTCCCTATTGTATTGCAACTGGTTGCAGCTTTAGGTTTCGTAGGGATCACGATGTTAGCTACTCACTTTTTGGGTCCCAAACGTAAAACCAGCGATAAGCTTATTAACTTTGAGAGTGGGATCGAGCAAAAGGGTAACGCCCGGCAGCCGGTGGCCATCAAATACTTTCTGACCGCTATTCTTTTCGTGTTATTTGACGTGGAAGTCATCTTTTTCTACCCTTATGCTGTCAATTTCCGGGAGCTGGGATGGGAAGGCTTTGTGGCTGTGCTGATGTTTGTGGGCTTCTTTTTGTGTGGATTTATCTACATCACAAAGAAAGGCGCACTGAAGTGGGAAGACTAATTTTAAAACGCTAAATTAAATCAAATGGCTCGTCCGGTTCAATATAATAACAAGGTGAAGACGGTGGAAATCCCTGAGGGATATTCCGGAGAGGGATTTTATGCCACATCTTTTGACAAGGTAATTGGCCTGGCACGTAAGAACTCCATCTGGCCTTTACCATTTGCCACCTCCTGCTGTGGTATCGAATTTATGGCTACCATGGCGGCCACATACGATATGGCCCGTTTCGGAGCAGAACGTATGGCTTTTACACCCCGTCAATGTGATTTGCTGATGGTAATGGGTACCATTTCCAAAAAAATGGGACCTATTGTACGCCAGGTATACCTGCAAATGGCTGAACCACGCTGGGTAATGGCTGTTGGCGCCTGCGCCTGCAGTGGCGGTATCTTCGATACCTATTCTGTATTACAGGGAATTGACCAGGTAATTCCGGTAGATGTATATGTGCCCGGATGCCCTCCAAGACCGGAAGGGATTATCGATGGCTTTATGAAAATACAGGACCTGGTAGGTCAGGAAAGCCTGCGTCGTCGTAACTCCGACAGATATAAAGAGCTGATGGAGGCCTACGGTATCAAGTAAGGAGGGGAATGGTTAATTGTAAATCGTAAATTTCAAATTGTTAATGTCTTTAACAAACGAACGCATACAGCAACGCCTGACGGAGAAGTTTGGAGATGTGCTTACCGGCTTTGAAGAGCCGTTTGGGCTGCTAACCTTCACCGCACAGAAAGATTATAACCTGAAAGTAATGCAATTCCTGTTTGATGATGAGGAGTTGCGTTTTCGTTTTTTAACAGATATCACTGCGGTGCATTATCCCGAAAGAAAAAATGAAGAACTGGCGGTAGTATATCATCTGCACAACCTGCAGGACAATATCAGGCTGCGCCTGAAAGTATTTGCACCTGTTGCACAACCGGATGTTTTCACCGCTACCAAATTGTATGAATCAGCGAACTGGATGGAGCGCGAAACCTACGATTTCTTCGGGATCAACTTTGTTGGGCATCCTAACCTGATACGCGTACTGAATGTGGATGAAATGACCTATTTCCCTATGAGAAAGGAATTTCCGCTGGAAGACTCCATGCGTATTGATAAGGATGATGAGATGTTTGGAAGGGGAGGAACTATTTAATACAACCAGGTTATGTTAGATCAGAAGCAACATATAAAATTGCCGGAAGGCTCTATAGAAAAAGATACGCAGACGCTTAACCTGGGTCCTACTCACCCGGCCACGCATGGCGTATTTCAGAACATTCTGGAAATCGATGGCGAACGTATTGTAAGCGCTGTTTCTACCGTAGGGTATATTCACCGTGCTTTTGAAAAGATCGCAGAACGTCGTCCTTACTACCAGATTACACCACTCACAGATCGTTTGAACTATTGCTCCGCCCCTATTAATAATATGGGCTGGATACTCACCGTAGAGAAGCTCCTGGGTCTTGAAATGCCCAAAAGAGTAGACTATATGCGCGTGATCATCATGGAGCTGGCACGTATTGCAGATCACCTGATCTGTAGCTCTGTAATGGGGGTAGATACCGGTGCATTAACCGGTTTTGTATACGTGATGACCTACCGTGAACTCATATACGAAATATACGAGGAAATATGCGGTTCCCGTTTGACCACCAATATTGGTCGTATCGGCGGTTTTGAAAGAAATTTCACACCCGCTGCCTTTGCCAAAATTGAACGTTTCCTCGCAGAATATCCTGCTGTACTGAAAGAATTTGAAACCCTGCTTACCCGCAACCGTATCTTCATGGAACGTACACAGGGCGTAGGTGGCATCAGTGCGGAAAGAGCGCTCAGCTACGGCTTCACAGGCCCTAACCTGCGTGCAGCCGGTGTTGATTATGATGTACGTATAGCCAATCCTTACAGCTCTTACCAGGACTTCGACTTCTCTGTGCCTGTAGGTACTACCGGCGATAGCTATGACCGTTTCCTCGTGCGTAACGCAGAAATGTGGGAAAGTATCAGTATTATCCGTCAGGCGATGGATAAACTGAAAACACTGCCGGATGATGTATATCACGCAGATGTACCTGCTTACTACCTGCCTGAGAAAAAAGAGGTATACACAAAAATGGAAGCGCTCATCTATCACTTTAAAATTGTGATGGGAGAGGCAGATATGTTACCGGGAGAAGTATACAACGCAGTGGAAGGCGCCAATGGTGAACTTGGTTTTTACCTGATCAGTGATGGTGGCCGTAGCCCTTACAGACTGCACTTCCGTCGTCCCTGCTTTATCTACTACCAGGCCTATGCAGAACTGGTGCAGGGCGGCATGCTGAGCGATGCGATCGTTTGTATGAGTAGCCTCAACCTGATTGCAGGTGAGCTGGATGCCTAGTGCAAACCCGGTAAAGAATATTTTGAAGATTAAAGCTGAATAAAATAATGGCTGTGGTTCAATTTTCGGAAGAGAAACTGAATAAAGTAAAAGAAATCATTGCACGCTACCCGGCAGGGAAGCAGAAAAGTGCTTTGATACCGGTGCTGCACCTGGCTCAGGAAGCATTTGGTGGATGGTTGAGTGCAGAAACAATGGACTACGTTGCTACTTTGCTGCAACTGGAGCCGATTGAAGTATACGAGGTGGCTACTTTCTATAGCATGTTTAACCTGAAACCGGTAGGTACCTATCTTTTTGAGGTATGCCAGACAGGCCCCTGCATGGTAAGCGGTTCCGATCAGATCATTGATTACATTAAAAATAAACTGGGAATTGGTGTTGGCGAAACAACGGCCGACGGGTTGTTTACCCTTAAAACGGTAGAATGCCTGGGAGCTTGCGGATACGCACCTATGATGCAACTTGGTAAACACTACCGTGAGCATCTGACACCAGCCAAGGTTGATGAAATCATTTCAGAATGCAGGGCTAAAGCAAACGCAAACTGATGCATCCAAAAAACAACACATTTATGCGGTTAAAGGAAATGTATCAGCGTCACAAGCTGCAGTTTGTAGAGGCATTGTTGCTGATGGGATTACTCACCGCATTATGGCGAATCGATAACTGGTTTGTTTCTTTTGTTTGTGGTGTTAGCGCCGGCCTGCTCTTTTACAGACTGGCAGAACGCATTTCGCAACACGGCATACGTAAGGCATAAAAGATATACACAAAATCTGTAGATGGGACCGGGATTCCCGGAACCATTACACCATAAGGAAGAAAATGGGACGCAAATTACTGTTAGATAAAGCACATATAGAAGGCATCCGGTATTATGATACCTACCGGAGCAACGGCGGTTATGCTGCCGCTGAAAAGGCGCTGAAAACGCTGGGACCGGATGGCGTACTGGAAGAAGTGAAAAAGAGCGGCCTGAGAGGTCGGGGTGGCGCAGGTTTTCCTACCGGTTTAAAATGGAGTTTCATCGCTAAACCGGAAGGCGTTCCCCGTTACCTGGTTTGTAATGCTGATGAATCAGAACCAGGTACGTTTAAAGATCGCTACCTGATGGAGTTTATCCCTCATCTCCTCATTGAAGGATTACTCATCTCCAGCTTTGCATTAGGAGCTAACAGTTGTTACATTTATATCCGCGGTGAATACGCCTGGATTCCGGATATCCTGGAACAGGCCATTGCAGAGGCAAAAAATAAAGGCTGGCTGGGTAAAAATATCCAGGGAACCGGCTTTGATCTCGAAATATACGTTCAGCGCGGTGCAGGCGCCTATATCTGTGGCGAAGAAACCGCCCTGATAGAATCCCTGGAAGGTAAACGCGGTAATCCCCGTATCAAACCTCCATTCCCGGCAGTAAAAGGATTATGGCAGTCTCCAACTGTGGTAAACAACGTGGAAACCCTCGCAGCTGTGGTGCCTATCATCAATATCGGCGGCGATGAATATATTAAATTCGGCACGGGTAAATCTACCGGTACCAAACTGATCTCTGCCTGCGGTAATATCAACAAACCCGGTGTGTACGAGATCGAAATGAATATCTCTGTAGAAGAATTTATTTACTCCGACGAATACTGCGGTGGTATCAAAAATAATAAACGCCTGAAAGCCTGTATCCCCGGCGGATCTTCCGTTCCGGTGCTGCCTGCTAACCTGCTGCTGAAAACAGCGAAAGGCGAAACCCGTATGATGACCTATGAAAGTTTGGCCGATGGCGGATTCGCTACCGGTTCTATGCTGGGCTCCGGCGGGTTTATTGTAATGGATGAAGACCAGTGTATTGTACGCAATACCCTCACCTTCGCCCGTTTCTACCACCATGAAAGCTGCGGTCAGTGCAGCCCCTGCCGTGAAGGAACCGGCTGGATGAAAAAAGTACTGCAGAACATAGAGTACGGTAAAGGCAAAATGAGCGATATCGATTTACTGTGGGATATTCAACGCAAAATAGAAGGAAATACCATCTGTCCGCTCGGTGATGCAGCTGCATGGCCGGTGGCAGCCGCTATACGCCACTTCCGCGATGAATTTGAATGGCACGTGGCAAATCCCCAGGAATCACAGACCCGCAACTTCGGGCTGGCTCATTACGCGGATCCGTTACCTGCGCCGGCACCGGCTGCTGTATAACGGGCATGCATATACTGAAACAGAGAATCAATATATAAATAAACGTTGCTCCCCGCGAGCACAAAAGATATTAAGATGGCGGAGGAAATAAAATTATTTAAGGTTAAGATCGATAACATCTCCGTAGAGGTGGAACCCGGTACAACCATACTGAATGCGGCCAGGAAGATAGGAGGAGAAGTAGTGCCGCCGGCCATGTGTTACTATTCCAAACTGCAGGGAAGCGGTGGGAAGTGCCGTACCTGCCTGGTAAAGGTTTCCAAAGGCTCCGACGCCGATCCGCGCCCTATGCCTAAACTGGTAGCCAGCTGCCGTACTACCGTAATGGATGGTATGGAAGTAGCCAACATCACTTCCCCGGAAGTACTGGATGCGCGTAAAGGTGTGGTAGAATTCCTATTACTCAATCATCCGCTGGATTGCCCTGTATGTGATCAGGCCGGAGAATGCCATCTGCAGGACCTGAGCTATGAACACGGAGCAGACAGCACCCGCTACGAATTCAAACGCAGAACCTTTGACAAGGTAGACCTCGGCGATCATATTAAATTGCACATGACGCGCTGCATCCTCTGCTACCGCTGTGTATATACCGCCGATCAGCTTACAGAAAAACGTGAACATGGTATCCTGGGCCGTGGAGATGCCTCTGAAATCAGCACCTACATTTCCCAGTCACTGGATAACGACTTTATCGGCAACGTCATCGATGTTTGCCCGGTAGGCGCTTTAACAGATCAGACATTCCGCTTCAAAAACCGTGTATGGTTCCTGAAACCGGTTGACGCTCACCGCAACTGCGAAAACCCTAAATGCTGTGGTAAAACAGTACTCTGGATGCGCGGTGATGAGGTATTCCGCGTAACAGCCCGCAAAGACAAATACGGAGAAGTGGAAGCCTTTATCTGCGATACCTGCCGTTTTGATAAAAAAGAAGCGAAAGACTGGATCATTGAAGGTCCGCGCAAAATAGAACGTAACAGCGTTATTTCACAGGGTCACTACGTAAATACCGTAAAGCCTAAAGATCCGCTGGTGGAAGTATTGGACGGAAGACAACCGAGACTGGTGTTTAATATTCACTCTGAAAGCCAGGTAAACAGACCGGATATTGATCTGTCGCAGATCAACGGCCCGGCTCACTCTGATGATTTTAAGAAGTAACAATCGTAATTACGTGTAAGTATGACCTTATTAAGCATAGATTGGTTTTTTATAATTGAAAAAGTACTCCTGATTTCAGTGGTACTGGTACTTTCATTGGTAGTGGCCATGTATTCTACCTGGGGGGAAAGAAAAGTGGCTGCATGGATACAGGACCGTCTGGGTCCTAACCGTGCGGGTCCGATGGGATTGTTGCAGCCGCTGGCCGATGGTGGTAAGCTCTTCTTCAAAGAAGAAATTATCCCCACCAATTCCAGCCGTTTCCTCTTTATTCTCGGTCCTTCCATCGCTATGATGGTGGCGTGTATGACCAGCGCTGTTATTCCCTGGGGCGATACCCTGGTAATTGCCGGCCGGCCGGTTTCCCTGCAGATAGCAGACGTAAACATCGGTATTCTCTTCATATTCGGCGTAGTGAGCATGGGCGTATACGGAATTATGATCGGCGGATGGGCTTCCAATAACAAGTTCTCCCTGCTGGCCTCTGTACGTGCGGCCTCCCAGATCATTTCCTACGAATTGCCGATGGGGCTCGCGCTGATAGCCCTGTTGATGCTCACCGGTTCCCTGAGCTTAAAAGATATCGTAGAACAACAACGTCACAGCTTATGGAATGTATGTTATCAGCCACTGGGCTTTTTCATCTTCCTGGTATGTGCCTTTGCTGAATGTAACCGTGCTCCTTTCGACTTACCGGAAGCAGAAAATGAGCTGAATGGTGGTTATCACCTGGAATATTCTTCCATGAAACTCGGTTTCTTCCTGTTCGCAGAATATATCAACATGTTTATCAGTTCCGCACTGATAGCTACCATGTATTTCGGCGGTTATGCTTTCCCGTACATGGATAGCCTGGGCCTGGATCCAAATGTGGTGACTATCCTCGGGTTTGTGGCACTGTTTATTAAAACACTGTGCTTTATATTCTTCTTTATGTGGGTACGCTGGACGGTTCCAAGGTTCCGTTATGATCAGCTGATGCGTTTGGGCTGGAAAGTAATGATTCCGCTGGCATTGGCGAATATGCTGATCACCGGAGCTTTAATACTGGCACGTCAACACTAATATCATCTAATTAAATACACACGGATCGTGTGGATTAAATAAAGCATTCATTATGCAAGCATTAACAAACAGGGCAAAAGCAGTAGATCGCCGGCCGATGACCTTCGCAGAGAAGTTGTACATCCCTGCTATTGCAAAGGGTATGGGTATTACTTTCAAACACCTTTTTCAACGGAAGGCAACAGTAAGTTTTCCGGAAAAAAAGCGCGATTTCAGCCCGGTATTCCGTGGGTTACACGTATTAAACCGGGATGAAGAAGGTCGTGAAAGATGTACCGCCTGCGGATTGTGTGCAGTAGCCTGTCCTGCTGAAGCCATTACCATGGAAGCGGCAGAAAGAAAACCGGGAGAAGAAAACCTGTACAGGGAAGAAAAGTATGCCGCGAAATATGAAATCAATATGCTGCGTTGCATTTTCTGTGGTTTTTGTGAAGAGGCCTGTCCTAAAGATGCGGTATATATGTCTGAAACCTTTGCCCCGGCGAACTATCAGCGTAAAGGCTTCATCTATGGAAAAGATGATCTGTTGATTCCTCATCCTAAAGAGGGTAAATAATATTATTCACAGCGCACATTTAGCTAAAAAATACAATAGTCAAACATAGCAGAGATGGGAATGAGTATACAACAAATAATTTTCATGGTGCTGTCGGTCATATCGCTGGTTTCAGCGTTGGGCGTGGTATTGAGTAAGAATCCTGTAACAAGCGTGTTGTGCCTGATCGTAACATTCTTTACCATAGCAGGGCATTATATTATGATGAATGCCCAGTTCCTGGCAGTAGTGCATATCATTGTATATGCCGGTGCTATCATGGTATTGTTCCTGTACGTGATGATGCTGATGAATCTGAATGCTGAACTGGAGCCGCAGAAACGCAACTGGTTGAAATATGCCGGCGCTATCAGCGGCGGTGCTTTGATGGTGGTATTGGTGGCCGCATTACGCGATGCCAGCATGCCGGCACTGAGCTCACAGCCAACTGATATCGGGTTAATCAAGAACCTGGGTCAGCTGTTGTTCAAACAATATGTGGTGCCATTTGAGGTGAGCAGTATCCTGTTTCTCAGCGCAATGGTAGGCGCGGTCGTAATTGGTAAAAAAGACTAGCAATACACGGGTGTACGGGCTTCTCCGTAACTCGTAATTCGTAATTCGTAATTTATTTTATGCCTGTTCAATATTACATATTCCTGAGTATCGCCTTGTTTTGCATAGGTGTGATGGGTGTACTGATGCGCAGAAATGCGATCATTATTTTTATGTGCATAGAGCTGATGCTGAATGCGGTGAACCTGTTGATGGTTTCATTTTCCAAAATGTGGGCAGACGCAGGCAGGGTAGATGCCGGATCGGCACAGCTGTTTGTATTCTTTATTATGGTGGTTGCGGCTGCGGAAGTAGCAGTAGGGCTGGCTATAATTACTATGGTCTACAGAAACACACACTCAGTAGATATTAACATTCTTAACAGGCTGAAAAATTAATAATGCTGTTTTTGTAATTATTAAATTTTTCGACGTCGTAAATAGAATTGATAAATGATTAATCTAGTTTGGCTGGTACCATTTTTACCATTATTAGGTTTCCTGGTGAATGGATTGGGACGCAGATTTTTATCCAAGTCCCTGGTTGGATTTGTTGGGAGCGGCGCTGTACTGGCGTCCTTTGTGATTAGCTTATTAATATTCCTGGATGTTAAAACCCCGGGATTTACTGCACAGGTGGTTACCCTGTTTGATTTTATTGCTGTAGGTGCCCTGCACATTCCTTTCGCATTCCAGGTAGACCAGCTGAGTGCCTTGTTCCTGTTGGTGATCACCGGCGTAGGCACCCTGATACATATCTATTCTACTTCTTACATGCATGATGAAAGCGATGAAAGCTTCGCCAGGTATTTTGCCTATCTGAACCTCTTCGTTTTCTCTATGCTGATCCTGGTGCTGGGCGCCAACTATGTCATGATGTTTATTGGCTGGGAAGGGGTAGGACTTTGCTCTTACCTCCTGATTGGGTTCTGGTTTAACAATACCAGCTACAACAATGCCGCCAAGAAAGCATTTGTGATGAACCGTATTGGTGATCTGGGTTTCCTGATTGCCATCTTCTTTATGATCACCCAATTTGGCACCGTTACTTTCCCGGAAGTATTTGCAAAAGCAGCGCCGCTGGGAATGAACAACAGCATCATTACGGCTATTGCCATGCTGCTGTTTGTAGGCGCTATGGGTAAATCTGCACAGATACCATTATATACCTGGTTGCCGGATGCGATGGCGGGTCCTACTCCTGTGTCTGCCCTGATCCACGCGGCTACCATGGTTACAGCCGGTATATACATGATTGCGCGCAGCAATGTGCTTTATACACTGGCGCCGCATATTCAAACTGTGGTTGCAGTGATTGGTCTGGCTACCGCCCTGTTCGCAGCATCTATTGCTTTAAAACAAAACGATATCAAGAAAGTACTGGCTTATTCTACGGTGAGTCAGTTGGGTTATATGTTCCTGGCCCTGGGTGTGGGCGCTTACGGAGCGGCAGTGTTTCACGTAATGACACACGCTTTCTTCAAAGCCCTGCTGTTCCTCGGTTCCGGTTCCGTTATCCATGCCATGGGTGGTGAACAGGATATCCGGAAAATGGGCGGACTCAAAAAATTCATGCCTGTTACCAACTGGACATTCCTGGTAGGCTGTCTGGCAATTGCAGGGATTCCCGGATTCTCCGGCTTCTTCTCCAAAGATGAAATCCTGGCGCAGGCATATGCCAATAACCCCGTACTATATGTGCTGGGCCTGGCAGGTGCACTGATGACAGCCTTTTATATGTTCCGCTTATACTACATTACTTTCACCGGTAAATTCCGCGGAACGCACGAACAGGAACACCACCTGCACGAAAGCCCTTCTCCGATCACCATTCCACTGATGATACTGGCAGTCCTGTCTATCTTTGGTGGTTATGTTGGTTTGCCGGAAGTATTTGGTACAAAAAATCTGCTGGCAGAATACCTGGCGCCGGTTTTTGCACCTTCTGCCCCGTTTGCGGTAGCGCATCACTTGTCGCATAATACAGAATGGTTACTGATGGGTGTGAGCAGTGCACTGGTCATCGCATTCATCCTCTTTGCACGTCAGAAATTTGCGAACTATCAGGATGCTGGTACCGAAAGCACCGGTTTTGCAAAAGTGCTCGAAAACAAATGGTATATAGACGAACTGTATGATACTATTATCGTAAAACCACTCTATGAATTAGGCCGTTTCTTCCGTGATACGGTGGAAAAGGCAGGTATCGACAGACTGGTAAATGGTATAGGCCGTGGTGTACAACTGGGCGGACAACGTGTCCGGCTGTTACAAAGCGGGCAGGTAGGGTTCTACATCTTTGCCATGGTGATCGGTATGATCGTATTATTTGTGATCGGATTCTTATTATAAACCAATAGCAGAAGTTACAAGCGCAGATAAATTATGTTGACAGTTTTATTAATATTGATTCCTTTCATAGCGGGCCTTATCTCATTTGGTCTGAAGGGGTCCGGGCCAAAGGTACTGGGCATCATTTCATCGCTGGCAACAGTGGTGATAGCAATTGGAACGTGGTGTACCTTTCGTACTACTCCTGACAGTCTGGACTTTGTTGCGGATTGGATCCCACAGCTTGGAAGTCAGTTCCGGGTAGGGTTAGATGGAATGGGAGTAATGCTTTGCTTACTTACAGCAGTAGCTTTTCTGTTGATTTTCATTACTATTTACAGCCGTGACTATGAAAAGCCAGGCTCTTTCTATGGCTTGATGTTACTGGCACAAGCGGGTTTGATGGGCGTGTTTACCGCATATGATGCCTTACTGTTTTATATCTTCTGGGAACTGGCATTGATACCCGTATATTTTCTGTGCTCATTATGGGGTGGAGAGAAACGTATCGCTGTTACCTTCAAATTCTTCATTTATACTTTCCTGGGTTCTCTGTTGATGATGGTAGGTATTATCTACCTCTATTTCCAGACGCAGGATCATAGCTTCAGCTGGGCAGCTTTCAGTAGCCTGCCGCTGGGTCCGGAAAAACAGAAATGGTTGTTCTGGCTCTTCTTTGTTGCATTTGCTATCAAAATGCCGGTATTTCCGTTTCACACATGGCAGCCGGATACTTATGAGCAGTCTCCCACGCCGGTAACAATGATCCTGTCTGGTTTGATGGTGAAAATGGGATTGTTCGGATTGATTCGCTGGTGCCTGCTGCTGGTGCCTCAGGGAGTGGGTATGTGGTCTGATGTGGCGATCGTGTTATGTATTATCGGTATTATTTACGCATCTGCGATTGCGATGGTGCAAAATGATATCAAGCGTTTGATTGCCTATTCCTCCATCGCCCACATTGGTTTGATGTGCGCTGCTATATTCGCAGATAATGAGCAAAGCTTGCAGGGAGTACTGATACAGATGTTTAACCACGGTATCAATATCATTGGCCTGTGGATAATCGTAGATGTGATTCAGCAACGCCTTGGTGTAAAGAATATGGATCAGTTGGGCGGTATGGCCCGGAAAGCGCCGCGGATGGCTATCTTCTTCGTTATTATCAGTCTTGCTAACATCGGGTTGCCGCTTACCAATGGTTTCATCGGCGAGTTCCTGATGCTCAGCGGATTGTTTGAGTATAATCACTGGTTCATGGCATTTGCCGGATTGGGAATCATTCTTTCTGCTGTATATACCCTGGGTATGATCCAGAAAGTAATATTCGGTGAGAGCAATGAGCTAACTGAAACTACTACAGATCTGCAACCGGGAGAAGCGCTGGCGCTGAGCCTGATAGTGATCATGATCCTTGTGCTGGGTGTATATCCCAAACCGATGCTGGATCTGGTGAGCAGCACCACTGAGGTATTCAATAAAGTATTTTGATATCCGGGAGTATGAAAACGGAATTTCAGAAGGGAATAATTTGTAACGGGGTTTTGTAACGCAAAAATATGAATGCACTAATTTCTACTGCTTTATCGGGCGTTGTACTGATGTTTGTTGGTTTATTTGTACGCAATAAGCAGCATATTAAATTTTTTGCCATCGCGGCCATCATTATAGCATTTATTGCTAACCTGGCACAGTATCCATCTGTGCAGCTGGGCGGATATGTAATGTATGGCATGATTGAAGTGACCAAATTTGGTGTGTTATTCAATGCAGTGGCGTTGGGTACCACCTTGTTATATTTCCTGTTATCGGGCAGTGAGTTTGAAAAGATGGGAGAACATGTGGCGGACTATTTCGCCCTGATCTTCTTTATCCTGGCAGGTATTTCGCTGGCGGCTTCTTTCAGCAACCTGCTGATGCTGTTCCTGGCTATTGAAATCATGTCTATTCCGCAGTACATCCTGGCGGGGGCAGATAAGAAAAGCCTGAAGAGCAACGAAGCATCCCTGAAATATTTCCTCATGGGATCTTTCTCTACAGGTATCCTGCTCATGGGTATTACCCTGATTTATGGTGCGGCTGGTTCTTTTGAAATTGCTGCGTTGGGTTTAGGTGCAGAAAGCGTTCATCCGTTAGCGTTATGCGGTATCATCCTGATGGTATTTGCCCTGGCGTTTAAAGTATCGGCAGTTCCTTTCCACTTCTGGACACCGGATGTATATGATGGCTCGCCGACTGTATTCACCGCTTTCATGTCTACCGTGGTAAAAGCCGGTGGATTTGTAGCTTTCCTGCGTATGTTCCATACCAGTTTCGCTGGTGGCAGCATCAGCCACCATTGGACACTGATATTGTCTCTTATTACAGCCGGTACCCTGGTACTTGGTAACTTCAGCGCGGTATTCCAGCAGAGTGTAAAACGTATGCTGGCATATTCCAGTATTGCACAGGCGGGCTTTATGCTCTTTGCAGTAGTATCCTTAAACAGTATGGGATCTCAGGGAATTATCCTGTATTCCGCAGCATACAGCATTGCTACCATTGGGGTGTTTGCGGTGCTGATGAAACTGAAGGATTATACTTTTGAAGGATTCAACGGGTTGGCCCGTAAAGAGCCATTGCTGGCTGGTGCGGTAGCGGTATTCCTGTTTTCACTGGCGGGTATTCCTGTTACGGCCGGTTTCTTTGCAAAATATTTTGTATTGTCTGCCGCCATACTAAATGGCCGTTTACTATGGCTGGTGGTGCTTGCGGTGCTTTGTGCCGCCATCAGCGTGTACTACTATTTCCGCGTGATCATTGCCATGTATTTCAAAACCGGTGAACCCGAAGTTGAGCAAACTTCAGGCGGCTTTAAGGCTGCCCTGGTGCTGGCAATAGCACTGGTACTGGTATTAGGTCTGTTCCCTAACCTGCTGTTGTGCTGGCTGTAGAAAGCGTAAAGCAGAAAGCAAAAAGCTATTAAAGCGAATGACCAGAGCAAAAGATCTAATTCCGCTCTGGTCATTCGCTTTAATAGCTTTTTGCTTTCTGCTTTCTGCTTTACGCTTTCCGCCGTTCATCCCAAAATGAATGGATTTAATAGCTATATTACAGTAACTTTATAGGTAACCCGTCATTATGCAATCAAGAGATATTTTTTCCCTGGCTTATCGTTCTGTAACTGGCAATAAATTGCGCACAGGCCTTACTGTATCCATTATTGCATTGGGAATAACAGTACTGGTAGGTATTCTTACTGCTATCGACAGTATGAAGAACAATATCTACAGCAGCTTTGCCAGTATGGGAGCCAACAGCTTTTCTATCCGTAACCGGGGTATGCAGGTACGAATCGGGGATGACAATGATAAGGCTTCCAAGGGCAATAAAAATATCAAGAAAGTAAAGAAATCCAACAGTAATAAGATCATCCGCTACCAGGAAGCGATTGCTTTCCGGGACCGGTATCATTTCCCGGCTATCGTCAGTGTGTCGTTCCAGGCAACCGGGATTGCCACCATCTACAAGGATGAAAAGAAAACTAACCCGAATGTACAGGTAATAGGGGGAGATGAAAACTACCTGAAGATTTCCAATTATGAAATTGCGCAGGGACGGGATTTTAACCAGCTGGATGTAGCGTCTGGCAGGAACGTAGCCATACTGGGTAATGATGTGGCGCAAAAGCTTTTTGGAAAGCAGTTAAAAAATGTGGTGAACAGCACTATCAGGGTAGGGGATATCAGGTACCGGGTAATTGGTGTGATGGCCACAAAAGGCAGCAGCAAAATGATGAGTGCGGATAACGTGATCATCACCACGGTGAATAATACGCGCAGGGTTTTTAGCCGTCCTAATGCCAGCTACCAGATTGCAGTGAATGTAAAGGACATCAAACAAATGGATGCAGCACAGGGAGAAGCGACGGGGCTTTTCCGTATTATCCGGGGACTGGCTATCAATGAAGAAGATAATTTTGAGTTGAGTAAAAGCGACAGCATTGCTGAAATGCTGTTTGCCAGTTTAGGTAAAGTGAATTTGTTTGCCATCGTTATTGCGTTTATTACGCTTTTTGGATCAGCCATCGGGCTGATGAATATTATGCTGGTATCGGTAGCAGAGCGTACCCGTGAAATAGGCGTTACCAAAGCATTGGGAGCTACCAGTCACGTAGTACGTACCCAGTTCCTGTACGAAGCCATTATCATTAGTGTAATGGGTGGCGTAATAGGTGTGATTATGGGAATGCTGCTGGGAAATATTGTATCGGTACTATTAAAATCTTCCTTTATCATACCCTGGTTGTGGATCCTTATTGGCGTATCCCTTTGCGCTGCGGTGGGGTTGGTATCGGGTATTTATCCTGCTTATAAGGCTTCTAAACTTGATCCTATTATTGCGTTGAGATACGAATAATATTTTATTATCTTGTTGTTTTCCATGTTCATGTAAAACAGTAAGCGATATGCCCTTATTAATCGTTATTGCAGCTATTATTTTGCTGGTCCTACTGGTCACCTGGCTGCGGTTAAACACCTTCCTTTCTTTCCTGATCGTGTCTTTACTAATGGGATTGGCGTTGCATATGAATGTAACGGACATCACACAATCCATTCAAACGGGTATTGGCAAAACACTGGGTTCACTGATCGTAGTGATTGTTTTTGGCAGCATGTTAGGTAAGCTGGTGGCGGAAAGCGGGGCTGGGCAAAAAATAGCTGGCGGATTAATGAACCTTTTTGGTCCAAAGTATGTGCAGTGGTCGCTGATGCTCACCGGTTTTATTGTAGGCATTCCTCTCTTTTATAATATTGGGTTTGTGTTGATGGTACCGCTCATTTTTACGGTGGCCGCCCGAACAAAGCTGCCGGTGGTATACCTGGGTATTCCTATGCTGGCCTCTTTATCGGTTACACATGGTTATTTACCGCCGCATCCGTCGCCTACTGCATTAGTACAGCAGTTCCACGCCAATATGGGGATTACCTTGTTATTTGGAGTGATTGTAGCGATACCGGCCATTATATTGGCAGGGCCCGTATTCTCCCGTTTTCTGCGGCATTATACCAGTGCCCCGGGAAAAATGTTTGTAGCGGCGCCTATCCCGGAAAATGAACTGCCGGGCATGTTTACCAGTTTATTTTCCGCATTGCTCCCCGTATTTTTACTGGCAGTTACAGCGCTGGTAAAATTATCCGTAAAAACAGATGATCCGCTTTACCAGGTGGCTAACTGGCTGGGAGAACCCTTGATAGTGATGCTGCTGGCGGTATTAAACAGTATGTACCTGTTGGGACTGAGAAGGGGAATGCCGGCAAAAAAAGTGATGGGTATCATGGACGACGCCGTGCGCGATGTGGCGGTGATTATACTGGTGATAGGTGGTTCCGGTGCGCTTACGCAGTTATTGCATGATAGTAAAGTGAGCAGTTATATCGCGGAAACATTGCAGGGTATGCACCTGCACCCGTTGTTGCTGGCCTGGGGTATTGCCGCTATCATACGGGTTTGTATAGGATCTGCTACTGTAGCCGGGCTAACAACCGCGGGTATTGTAGCGCCCATGATAGCAGCTTCCGGTGTAAATCCCAACCTGATGGTACTGGCTACCGGCGCGGGCAGCCTGATGTTTTCGCATGTTAATGACGGTGGTTTCTGGATGTTCAAGGAATACTTTAACTTGTCAGTAAAGGACACTATAAAAACATGGTCGGTGATGGAAACAATTGTTTCGGTAACGGGACTGATCGGCTGTTTGCTGTTAAGTATGGTGGTCTAGCTTTTAGGCATTAGCTTTTAGCTGTTAGTGAATGCAGCGGAGAAGGATAGGTGCAACAAAATAATATGCTAAATTTCTTTTCATGGAATGGTATCAGCTTACCAATGCCGCGCAGATTGATTCTCCGGCGGTAATAGTTTATAAAGACAGGATAGCGGAAAATATTTCGTTGTTGAAAACAATGATCGACGATGTGCAACGGTTACGACCCCACGTAAAAACAAATAAGATCGCGGAGGTAGTACAGTTGATGCTTGCAGAGGGCATACAGAAGTTTAAGTGTGCCACCATTGCGGAGGCGGAAATGCTCGGTATGGTAAATGCCCCTGATGTACTGATGGCTTATCAGCCGGTAGGCCCTAAAATTGTGCGGTTACTGGAGCTTGTACAGAAATATCCGCAAACAGTTTACTCCTGCACAGTGGACAGCCGTGATGCAGCATTGGCTATCAGTGATACATTTTCCTCGCAGGGACGTCGTTTACCGGTGTACCTGGATCTGAATGTAGGAATGAACCGCACGGGGATAAGGCCAGGCAAAGCTGCGCTGGAATTGTATCAATACCTGCATACATTACCGGGAATTGAACCGGCAGGGCTTCATGTCTACGATGGTCATATCCATGATACGGATATGGCTGTACGAAAAGAAAAATGTGATGCCGCCTATGCGCCGGTAGCGGCGCTGGCCGCGCAGATAGCAGATAGCGGGTTGCCACAAACCGTAATTGTTGCCGGCGGAAGTCCTACTTTCCCCATTCATGCAGGGAGGGACGCCATTCAATGCAGTCCGGGTACCTTTATTTTCTGGGATTGGGGATACGGAAAGAATTTACCGGAGCAGCCATTTAAATGGGCTGCGCTGGTACTTAGCAGGGTTATTTCCGTGATTGATAATACACATATCTGCCTGGATCTGGGACATAAATCGGTGGCCGCCGAAAATCCGCAGCCAAGGGTACATTTTCTGAATGCGCCTGCAGCCTCGCCTGTATCACAAAGTGAGGAGCACCTGGTGCTCCAAGTGGCAGATGCCACGCAATATCCTGTTGGTACCGTGTTTTACGGTGTGCCATTACATATTTGTCCTACAGTAGCGTTATATGAAAAAGCTTATGTCGCGGAAAAAAATGCGGTAGTGGCTAATTGGCGGATCGTGGCCCGCGACAGGCAAATTATTGTATAAGCAGAAAGCGTAAGGCATAAAGCCAAAAGCTATTGAAGCGAGTGAACAGGACGGACACGAAAATTCCGCATTAATCGTTCGCTTCAATAGCTTTTGGCTTTATGCCTTACACTTTCCGCTTAGTAAAACAGTTGCGATAAAACGTTGGTTTCGTCGTAAGACGCCGGCTTCAGGGCCTGGAAAGACGTGTATTGTGTAAGGGTGAGCAATGGCTTTAATTTTGCATGCAGACCGTTTTGCATACTGTTCATTTTTGTCGTATAGGCTTTAACGTTACTTTGCTGCAGTGGCTGAATCGCTACTTTCTGTCTTAAATAGTTGGTAACGATGTTGAGTAACTTTGGCTTTTGCACATCTGTGAGTGACAATGATTTATCCAGCTTACTTACTATGGAACTGGCGGTGCCTTCTATATTCATAGTAGGGGCCTGTAACAGTGTATTTACGGGTGTGTTTGCAGCAAATGCAAATGCCGTATAGGAACAGGTAAATACAAGCAACAGTCCTGAGGTGATCAGCTTTTTCATGTATAGCGTGGATTGATGATGATGCCTGTTTAAAGATACTAAATAGTGTTTATTGCATCACCATTTTTATATACCGTATCTGCGTATTTCCATCGTCGTTGATGGTAATGTATTCAGAGAGGATTGTTTTATTATTTATCCACTGCACCATGCCGGGGCCCCAGTCGTCGAGGTTCGCTTCTCCCACTGCTTTTATTTCGTTATTATTTACCGAAAACAGTTGAAATCCATTGGGATCAAAGGCGGCTACGAGGTCCATGGAAGCGGTCAGGATATACTTCTTGTCGGGCGATAAATAAGGGGCGGACCAGGTCATCATCGAATCTCCGTTGAGGGCATTTACCAGCTCAAAGCCGCTGCCTTCATAATAAGTAACGAAGAAACCTTTTCTGTTAATAGCCGGGTAGTTGGCAGCGTAGGTATACCCGATATAATCTTCTCCTTCACTGCTGTTGTTAGCCATCACTCTTTGTTTGCCATTTTGCAGTTGTATAGTTAGTTTGTTACTGCTGCGTTTTACCAGTGTATCTTTTGCCAGTACATCCGCTTCGCTGGAATCAACCGGAGGCAGCGGGTACTTGTCGAAATCTGCTTTCTCAATAAAATAGACAAGAAATGTTTTATTACCCAATTGAACGGTATCATCCGGGATGCTGTTAATGGCAGGAGGGGTGGAATCGTTACTGGAATTAGCCGTATTGCCTGTCTGTTTATTTTTGCAGCCCAGCGCCAGTATTGTGGCGGCACAGAGCAGGGACCATAACTTATTCATCATCTTTTGTCGCATTTAAGTGTACAAATGTAAGTATTTAGAACCATGGGAGATGGTCAGGGATATAGTCTTTCTCCATCTGCTTTTTTTAAAGTAAAGAAGAAAATATATCCCATCACGGTGCCACTTAAAAAGCCTGCCAGGTGCGCGGCATTATCTACTCCCTGTGAGATAGCTGCCGCTATTACGTTTAATGATATAAATAAACCGATATAAGCGAGGAAAGCTTTACGCATTTCCCAGGAGAAGAGGGAGGTAGTAAGCAACGCCAGGAACACACCGTAAATCCCAAAAATGGCTCCCGAAGCTCCCACTCCTATAGCGCCTTTATGATACCAGATACTCACATAGTCGGATAAGAGACCTGTAAAAAGATAGGCCACACTATATCTTATGCTGCGCAATACCGGTTCCAGGAAAAAGCCTCCGATGAATAATCCCAGCATGTTAGTGAGCAGGTGCCATAATCCGGCATGCAAAAACATACTGCTTACAAGCCGCCAGTATTGCTGCTGCGATACGGTCAATGGCCAGTAATTACCACCGGTGTGCAGCAGCAGTGTTCCATCTCCCCACCAGATGTCCATTCCCTTTAATATAGTAAACAGGAATACTACCGTATTTATTGCAATCAGCACCAGCGTAACCGGCATTATTTTGAGTCGGTCCGTGATTTTCATCCCCTAAAAGTTAATGAAAAATCATCAATAACACACTTTACTCGTAACGATATTCCAGTATGAATTGCGTGTCGGTGCCCAGTTTGGTAAATCCTTCACTGCGCAGATGCACCCAGGCGCCTTTGGGATAGCCGTTACCATTATACGAATAGGTATATTGAACAGTGGTAGAACGTTCATATTCCTGGAAATGTTGCTGGTAAATGGATTTTTCCTTTTCTGAGATCTTCACCAGGGAGGGATTATTGCTGCTGAGATGCAGAAAGGCATTTGACAGGTCGCCGGTTGGTGTAAGATAGATCACCGGCGCTACCGCATGACTAATGACCAGTTGATTTAAAAGCGGATGAAGCGGGTTCACGGAATCATCCCATTCATAGTGCGCTGTACGTAGGGTGATAAGCGTATCTTTCGTTTTTCCCGCGAAGGTATCAATGCAAATATCTTTTCTTTCAGGATTACCCTCTTTGTAATTCCAGCTGATAGCCTGGGTGGAGTCTGAATATTTCATCGCTTCCGGCAGTCCCTTTTTCCATCGGATGGTGGCTGTGCGTAAGGGGTGCTCCTGCGCATCAAAATATTGTATCCCCGTTACATTGCCGTCAGTATCCCAGGAAGTTACTTTGGCGCGTTCCTTTACCTTATTGAAGGAGGTATCGCGGTCAGACAATACCATGCCGGTAATGCGATGGGAGCTGTCATAAAAAAATGTGCTGACATTGGTATCGTTAAACTGTTCATGATGCACCAGTTCCCGGAGGTTGCCGGCATCATCGTAATGAAAAGTATACTGCGGGATGTTTTCTCCACGGATACCGATAGTGGTTAAACGGGGCAGGTTTGCCTTGTATTTATTGGTACTGCAGGCCGAAACGGTGATAACGATAAATAAACAATAGATTACATTTCTCATACCCATGGCGAATAGGGTATGAAAATACTAATAAGATCTGAGTTTTCAGGTGGTGATTTATTATGGGAAGAGGGCTGCGAGCTGCCATTTGTTCATGAAAACCAGGCAGGATGATCCCGGCATAAAAAAATCCCGGGCTGAATAAGCCCGGGAAGTTTCTTTTTCCAACAAGTTGGAATATTACTCAGCCACTACTTCAAATTCCAGTTCGGTTTCATTGCCTTTACCGAAATCGAGGCGTGCTTTGTATGTACCCAGTTCTTTAACATCATCCAGGATGTGGATGCGGCGACGGTCAATTTCATAACCTTTCTGTTCTTTAATTGCACGGGCAATCTGAACACCAGTTACGCTACCGAATATTTTACCGGAAGTACCGGTTTTAGCGCCAATTTTAACAGGAGAAGCTTTCAGAACTTCCACTACTTTCGCAATTTCAGCCAGCAGTTTCTCTTCTTTCACTTTCTGCACCTTCAGGCGTTCCTGCAGTTGCTTCATGTTAGAAGGGCTTGCTTCCACCGCAAATTTCTGAGGAATCAGGAAGTTCCTGGCGTAACCATTTTTTACGCTAACCAGTTCATTCTTCTGACCCAGGTTATCTACGTCTTGTATTAAGATAATTTGCATAACTTCTTACTTTAAAAGGTCAGTAACATAAGGCAATAAAGCCATTTGACGAGCTTTCTTAATAGCCTGGGCTACTTTACGCTGAAATTTCAGGGAGTTACCCGTAATACGACGTGGCAACATTTTGCCTTGATCGTTCAAAAATTTCTTCAAAAACTCCGCGTCTTTGTAATCTACGTACCTGATGCCCAACTTCTTGAAACGGCAGTATTTCTTCTGACGTTTCTCGGTTTTTACGGCCGTTAAGTACTTGATTTCTTGTTTCGGTTTAACTGCCATAATTTTAAGCTTCAGTGGTTTTAGATTCAGCATTTACGCCATGTCTTTTGCGACCGTTGTAAGCAACAGCGTGCTTGTCCAGTGCAGTAATCATGTGACGTAATACATTTTCATCGCGATTCAGCTGGATTTTCAGCTTCTCATTGAGGTCGGATGGCGCATTGTACTCCAGAACAACATACATTCCTGTAGTTTTTTTCCGGATAGGATACGCCAGTGATCTTAATCCCCAGGGATTTTCGTGCGTGATTTCGCCGCCGTTGTCTTTAATGACATCAGCGAACTTCTTTTGGGCGGCTTTGTAGTCGTCCTCAGAAAGCACAGGGGTAAAGATCACCATCAATTCGTAGTTCATAATTCCCTGTTTTAAATGGTTTAATTAAAAAATTAGGACCGCAAAGATACTGAACTATTCGTTATTTCCACACGATTAGTCCCCTATTCCCCAAATATCTTACCGCGTATGTATATTTTGCTGAAAATCAGTGATCTAAGACATAAAAAAACCGCCCCGGTGGTCCGGAGCGGCGTCTTATTGCATGGTTTTTTCAAAAAGATCAGTGGTTAACGAGGATTTTGCTAACCTGTACCTGGTTACCCGACTGTACCCGCAGGAAATAAATACCTGTTGGAAGCTGGTTTATATCTATTGTCTTATAGTTTCTTCCCTTGATCAGTACCGTGCGTTCCTGGTAACGGATATGCCCCTGTACATCGATCAACTGCACGCTCGCCTGTCCTTCTCGCGGCCAATCCATCCAATACTGCAGCTGGTGGCCAAAGATACACCATAAGAGCTTTAACCACAGATCTTTATCTATCACAAATACCGTTTTCACGGGGCTGTATTTCACCGTACTGTCCAGTCCTACCGTTTTTAAACGGTACAACGAAAATCCGGACCAGGGCTTTTCATCATAGCTGATATAAGCAGACGCATCAGTAGTACTGCCATGTGCTACCACCGTATCCACCGGCTCAAAGGTTTGGAAATTCCTGGAACGCTCTACCACAAAGTGTTTACTGTTAATCTCATACGGCGTATTCCAGCTTACCAGCACTTTATTACCATCCATCTTTGCATCAAACCCGGTCACCGGCAATGGATTAGCCAAAACCTGCAGGCGATAACGGCTCAATACCGGGTAATGGTCTGTGGTAGTGGAACCATAGCTGCTTACCAGTTTTTCCACCTGGGTTTGCACTCGTGCCGAACCAGGCACATAGGCTACCCCCACTTCATTGGAGGCAATGACGTTGTCAATCACGGATGGATAGCTCACGGTGGACCGCTGTCCCGATAAACTCAGTGGAAGCGTCAGCGGCCGGTAGTCGATGCTGTCGTTCATAAAGTCAATATAGGAAGTGGTGGTATCCGGTAACAGTTCCGTAGTAATGGTTTTGGACAGGTCATCATTAAAATCTCCCAACATAATAATATTCTTGTAAGTATACTGCCCATCCAGTGTATCTTTCAATTCCTTCAAACCATCTCTCCGCCTGTTCCAGGAAGCGATCTTTTCCGGCTTGGTACCGGTGTTGGCTTTGGCATGCAGCAAAATGAACTGTATCCTCGCGGAATCGTTATCCAGTTTGGCAGTAGCCTCCATCAGGTAAGGGAAACGGCCGGATGACCAATTGTAATAGGCATTGCTGCTGCCACCCTGTCGTAATACGCCATAGGTGCGGATCTTCCGGATCACGGCAGTTTTATACACAAATGCCAGCTTCTGAGCACTTACATAATCCACATCCTGTAAACTGTCGGCATAAGATCCATAATCTGATAATACATAGCTGTAGCCGGGCAATTGCTGAACCACTGCCCTGAAACGTGCGGTATCCACCACTTCTGCCAGCGCAAAAATATCTGCATCCAGCTTTTTAAGCACCGTTGTTACGTTTGCCTGTTGTAAGCTGTCGTTTGCCGGGTTTTGCACAGGGCTGCCAAACCATTCTATGTTCCAGTTCACCACTTTTAAAGACCGGAGCGAAGTGCCGGATAATGTAATGTGATGATCCGTAAACCCGGCAGCAGTAAAGGTCAGATTGCCGTTATACGCCTGGTTGGCCGCCGCCGGAGCAAATTTTACATATACTTCACGGGGGCCCGACTGGATAACAGCCTGCGTAAAGGTCACCTGGCTGCTGTAATTGCTGCTGTCGAGCGACACCTTGAAACCCGCCGGTGCACTGATTTGCAGGTCGCCGCTAAAATCATTGGCCCAAAAACGAACGCTTTGCGCCTCTGATGTCTGACCGGATTTTACATAATCGAAATCCAGTGCAGCCGGACTGCTGTTCAGCGTAGGCGCCGGTGCCGCGGTAGTATCTTTTATTCCGAAATCGTCGATAGTCCAGCGGGCTGCCTGTACGGCGGGACCTGAAGTATACACAAAGGCAACATACACGTTGGCCTGTTTAAAGGATGTCAGATTAATACCGGAAGATAATTTCCATACATCGCTGCCGGCATCCGGAAAACGCCCGTTGACGGTGGTCCAGGTCGCCAGCCGCGGATCGCCGCTGCCGTTATAATCGGTAGAAACCCGCAGACTAAGAGACGGACCGGCAAAGGCAGTGCGACTGCTAAACTGCAGCAGCGGAAAATGTAAACCTGTCAGGTCAAAGGCCGGGGAAATCAGCCAGTCTTCATTTTCAACGGCGCCTCCGCTGTAGCCGTTTATCTGTATGCCATTGCTGTTATTTTGTCCAAAAGTAGTACAACCCCAAAGCTGTGCACCGCTTATGCTATACTGTGTAAACCCGCCGCTCAGCTGGCTGCTGCCGTTGGGACTGCAGTCATTGAAGTTGTAATTGAGTTCCTGGTCACCGGTGATAAAGCCCCATTGTGTAGTATCACTGATACCGGCAAAGGCGTTATCTGAGAGGTCTTTTATAATACCGTTGTCCGCTGTAATATAATAATGACGGTTAGGTTGGAGTATTTTCTTAATCGTCAGCGTATTACTGCCGATGATAACGGCAGCATTACCGATGGCAAAACTATCTGTTGCCCCTGTGCTGTTGTGCAGGTATATCCATCCGCTGCCCGCCTGTATATTTTCACTGAATATAATTTGGGGAGATGTAACAGGAGAAACCCCCACAGCAGCATTAGCCGGAACCAGCTGGCTGATAACAGGCAAGGTAGTATCTCTGCCGGAACCGGCGGCCTGTATATTATCAATCGCAAACCCGGGCCTGGATCCTGCGCCGCTGATTTGCCTGTTTACCCAGCGTAACTGCACCAGTGCCTGGTTGTTGCAGGCCGGGGGGAGCATTACAGATTCGCTGACCAGGTGCTGAGGCTGGGTGATACCGGATCCTGTTTGCGTAATAGTGTCATTCTGATAGGCTGTTTCGCCAATACTGGTAAAACTACCGGTGTCGCCTATACGATATTGTACCACTACTTCATTGATCCTGGAATTTGAATTACCGTCGTAAGGATTCCTGATGGTCATTACATCGTAACTCAGCTGTACATTTTGTTGCCCGCCGGTATTGATGGAAAGTACCAATGCGTTATCCGCACTTCCGCTATTCAGAAACCCAAGTTTGCCGGCATAGTTATATACGCCATTTGCTGTGGAAGAAGCACTGCCGCTGGCAATCAATGGTTTATCGCCCGCCGGGGTTGCCGTATTGAAGCTGCCGGACGGCGCACCGCTTAGCAACCACCCCTGCCATCCCGCAGGGTAAAGGGTCGCAGATGCGGGCAACGCATCAAAATTCTGCTGATAAGGCAATGATTGCGCACCGGGATTGGTTTGACCAACCGCGCTTTCAGCCATAAAAAAACAAAGAAATAATAAGGAGCGTAAAGGTTTTTCCATAGAAAGTTTTTAGAAACGGGGTAATCAGATTTCGGTGTAATAAATCTACGCAATTACCTACAATCGCCGGTATGATTTTTTTGTTAATAACTACTTCCGGTGGTGGTCTCCTGTTTCCATAGGAGGTTTACTGCAGCACAAAATCTTCCCCTGATCTTTTTTATTTAAAACTTGTGCCGGTTTGCATAGGTGCTGTATATTCACAGTAGCTGATGATAGTTATTATTTTTACAATATGTTTCTTGTCATCTTGTCAGTATAACCCTGCTGGCACACACTTTGAAAAAGTTCACAAAAAAAATCATATAGCCGATGCAAAAAGGTGCAATACGTGTTCAGACAGAGAACATATTTCCAATTATCAAAAAGTTCCTGTATTCAGATCATGAAATTTTTATCCGCGAACTGGTCAGCAATGCCGTGGATGCTACCCAGAAATTAAAGACATTGGCCAGTGTGGGCGAATTTAAGGGGGATCTGGGCGACATTGCGATTAATGTTAGCGTGGATAAGGAAAAGAAAACGATCACCATTGCAGACCACGGTATTGGTATGACTGCAGAGGAAGTTGATAAATATATTAACCAGGTAGCATTTTCAGGAGCAGAGGAATTCCTGAAAAAATACAAGGGACAGGAGAATGGCACTAATATCATCGGACATTTTGGTCTGGGTTTTTATTCTTCTTTTATGGTCAGCAGCAAAGTGGAAATCTTTTCCAAATCCTGGAAAGACGATGCTGCCGCTGTTCGTTGGGAGTGTGACGGCAGTCCTGAATACGAATTGGAAGAAACCACCAAAGCCGATCGGGGAACTGAAATCGTAATGTATATTAACGAGGAAAGCGAAGAATTCCTGGAAGATGGCCGCATCCGTTCTATCCTGGAAAAATTCTGTAAGTTCCTGCCTGTTCCGGTTACCTTCGAAGGAACACAGATCAACAATACCAATCCCGCATGGACCAAGAAGCCAAGTGAACTGACTACGGAAGATTATCAGAATTTTTATAAAGAGTTATATCCTTACGCAGAAGCTCCGTTATTCTGGATTCATCTGAATGTGGATTATCCTTTTAATCTCACCGGTATCCTGTATTTCCCGAAAATTAATAAGAGTTATGAGATGCAGAAAGATAAGATCAATCTGTACTCCAACCAGGTATACGTAACGGATGAAGTAAAAGACATTGTTCCGGAATTCCTGATGCTGCTGCATGGTGTGATCGACAGCCCGGATATCCCGTTGAACGTGAGCCGCAGCTATCTGCAGGGCGATCCCAATGTGAAGAAAATTAATGCGCATATCACTAAAAAAGTGGCCGACAAACTGGATGAAATATTCCGTAATGACCGTGCCTCTTTTGAAGAAAAATGGGATTCTATTGGTCTCTTCGTGAAATATGGCATGATGACCGATGACAAGTTCCTGGAGAAAGCCAATAAGTTCCTGATAATGGAAGATGTGGAAGGCGGTAAATTTTATACACAGGATGAATACCGCACTGAAACAACCGCCCTGCAAACCAATAAGGAAGGGAAGCTCGTGGTACTGTATGCCACTAATCCGGTGCAGCAGGACAGTTATGTGCAGGCTGCCAAAAATAAAGGCTTCAAAGTGGTGAAGATGGAAACCATGGTGGATGCGGCTTTCATTAATAACATGGAAATGAAATGGGATAACGTTTCTTTCACCCGTGTAGATGCGGATATTGCTGATAACCTGATTGATAAAGAAGAGAACACCACTACTGTATTATCGCAGGAGCAGGAAGGTACATTGAAGGAACTGTTTGGCACACAGGTAACCCAGCCAAATATCAAAGTGGAAATGAAAGGCCTGAGTGCAGATGCCCAGCCGGTAATTGTTACCCGCCCCGAGCTGATGCGCCGCATGAAAGATATGGCTGCCATGGGTGGTGGCGGAATGAGCTGGTACGCCAACATGCCTGATGAAATCAGTATGACAGTGAATGCCAATCACCCGGTATATACCCATATTCTGAAAGAAAGCGATAATACTTTGCAGCAGAAGCAGGTGAAAAATCTGGCAGATCTGGCACTATTATCGCAGAACCTGTTAACAGGAGCTGATCTTACAGCATTTGTAAACAGAAGCGTGGAATTAATGGGCGAAAAAAAATAGTATAACAACGCAATAAAAAAATATTTCGTTTCCTGTTTATTTTAGTTTTTATTTGCAGCAACCCCCGAAACTGCCAATAAAAAAAGCAAGAGAAAAATATTGGAAAAACCTATCCCCCGGTATATTACCGGGGGATTTTTAGTTTATAGTAGTTATATGAAAAAAAGAGCAATTAAGATTTTAAGCCATGTCATTGTGTTGAGCGCGCTCGCACTTTTTTCCTGTTCCAAAACAGAAACAGCCAAACCTGTTGAATCAGGTCAGCCAGGTAGTACTAAACCGGTTACACCTCCGCCGGGCGATACCTTCCCGGAACAAACACCCGGGATCACAGTAAGGAAAATAGATACAAAAGGGGGAAACATCAGTAACTACCTGTTATATATCCCGGATACCTATAACAGCGAAAAAACTTATAAATGGCCGGTTGTCATTTTTCTGCATGGGCTGGGAGAGATGGGTAGTGATATCAATATGCTGAGAAATTCCGGTCTTGCAGAAGTGGTGAACGGGAAACCTTTTGTGATGATTGCGCCGCAATGCCTGAGTGGTTGGTGGAATCCGCAATACCTCGATATGGTATACAAAGAGGTATTGGCCAGTTACCATGTGGATCCCAGCAGGGTTTATCTGACCGGCCTGAGTATGGGAGGATTTGGTACCTGGGATTGGAGCTCAGCGCATCCGGAGCAATTTGCCGCTATTATTCCTATTTGTGGCGGCGGAGATGTTAATCGTATGCCGGCGTTAAAAAATATGCCTGCATGGGTTTTTCATTCAGCAGATGACCCTATCGTAAATGTGGAAAACTCCCGGGTATTGGTAAAGGCGCTGAAAGCCCTTGGCAGCCCGGTGCTGTATACGGAATATCCTACAGGCGGACATGATGCATGGACCCGTACCTATGCCAATGCTGACGTATATACCTGGTTATTAAAACAGCATAAGTAGCTGATTTTTGTGGGTTATTGCGCTAAGAGCGGTACCCACTAAAATTAATTACCACCCGTTCTGATATCTATTACTTTTAGCTGGAGGGAAGTTTGACCATTCCATTCATTTTCATCGAGGGAAAACACCATATCGAATGGTTTCTTACTGGCGATGACCGGGAATTTTTCTGCCATATAAAAGCCGATGCCAGACATTGTTGGCCCGTATCTTCCTTGTTTTACGGAAAATTTGATATGTTCCTCTTTTACAATCTTTGAATAACCGTTGTCTACAAGATTCCTGGCAAGAAATACGGGTCGGAGATTTTCCGGTCCGAGTGGTTCAAATTGTTTGAGTATATTAAAGAAGGCAGGTGTGATATCAGAGAAGTGAATTTCTGAATCGATCACAATTTCGGGCACCAGCTGATCAGGATGTATTGTTTTGGCCACTACTTCCTCGAAACGTTCCTGGAATGCCTTCACATTTTCCGTTTTCAGTGTCATTCCGGCCGCATAAAAGTGGCCGCCATAGTTTTCGAGGAGATCTTTACACTGATGAATGGCTTCATATACATTAAAGCCCATTACCGACCGGGCCGATCCGGCTACCTTATCATTTGACTGGGTCAGGATAATAGTGGGACGGTAGTAGTATTTATCAATCAGGCGGGATGCTACGATACCTACTACTCCTTTATGCCAGTGGGCCTGGTAGAGGACTGTGGATTTTCTTTTGGCGATGTCTGCATCATTTTGGAGGAGCACAATGGCTTCCTGGGTGATGGTGCTGTCAATTTCTTTCCTGTCGAAATTATCAGCATGCAGTACCGCAGCAATGGCTGCAGCCTTTTCCACATCGTTTTCAATAAAAAGATTTACCGCCTTTCTCGCATCGTCCATTCTGCCAGCTGCGTTTACACGGGGGGCAATTACAAAAACAAGATTGGAAATGGTCAGTTTTTCTTTCAGGGCGCTGAGCGTAATCAGCGCTTTGATACCCGGCAGGGGATCTTCATTTACTTTTATGAGACCATGAAAGGCCAGTATCCTGTTTTCACCGGTCATCGGAACAATGTCGGCAGCAATACTGGTGGCTACCAGGTCGAGGAATTTATTGGCTTCTGAAGCGGGAAGTCCCCTTTTCTGAGCGAAGGCAGAAATCAGCTTGTAGCCGATACCGCAGCCGCTAAGTTCTTTATAAGGGTAGGGGCAGTCGGCCTGCTTGGGATTCAGGATCGCCACTGCCGGAGGTAATATTGCATCGGGTAGGTGGTGGTCGCAGATAATGAAGTCAATTCCCCATTCCTTTGCCGCCGTAATATATTCTATGGATTTGATACCGCAGTCGAGGGCAATAACAAGACTAAAGTCGTTGTCCCTGGCATACTCAATACCCTGCATGGAAATACCATATCCTTCGCGGTAGCGGTGCGGTATGTAAAATTCGATGTTACTGTAGAGTTTTCGTAGAAAAGCGTACACAGTAGCAACGGCGGTAGTACCATCTACATCATAATCGCCGTAAACCAGTATTTTTTCGTGTTGGAAAAAGGCCAGTTCAATACGGGAAATGGCTTTATCCATGTCTTTCATCTTCCAGGGATCGTGGAGATCTTCCAGTGTTGGTCGAAAAAATTGGCGGGCAGCCTCAAAGTTGGTGACGCTGCGTTGTACCAGTAACCTGCATAGCAAGGGATGTATGCGTAATGATGACTGTAGTAACTGTTCCTGATTTGGTTGATATGCCTTTACTGTCCAGCGTTTTTGCATTATTATATTTTAGGCTTAAGCTATCCGCTCCTTCCGCATATTACATTATTTTTTATTCTTTCTAAAATGTTCTGTCAGTAGTAAATCGCACAAGAGATTCTAACCCGTTTCTGACAGCATTTTCAGGAAACTTATTCAGGATGGTAAGGGCTTCGTCGCGGTATTCAAACATTTTTTGCCGGGTATAGTCGATACCCCCGGATGCTTTTACCAGGCGGATCACTTCTTCTACCCGGTCCTTATCGGTATTGTGATTTTTTACTATGTTAATAATTTTTCTCCTGGTTTCAGTGTTGGAATGTTCCAGTGTATAAATAAGCGGGAGCGTCATTTTTTTCTCACGGATATCAATGCCGGTGGGTTTCCCGATTTTGGCTGAGCCATAATCGAACAGGTCATCTTTTATTTGAAAAGCAACGCCTACTTTTTCGCCAAACAGGCGCATTTGTTCTGTAGTATGTTCGTCGTTGCTGCTGCTCCATGCACCTGCAGCGCAGGCGGATGCCAGCAATGAGGCTGTTTTGCGGCGGATGATCTCGAAATAGATATCTTCCTTAATATTCAGTTTACGGGTTTTTTCGATCTGCAACAGTTCGCCTTCACTCATTTCCTTTACCGCTTCCGACAAAATCTGTAAAGTCCGGAAGTCGTTATTGTTAAGAGACAGCAGCAAACCTTTGGACAACAGGTAGTCGCCCACCAGTACCGCTATTTTATTTTTCCACAGGGCGTTAATAGAGAAAAGTCCGCGGCGTTCATTGGCGTCATCCACCACGTCGTCGTGCACCAGGGTAGCAGTATGCAGCAATTCTACCAGCGCCGCTGCGCGATAGGTACTTTCCTGTATATGCTCGCTGAAAAGTTTCGCGGATAATAAAACAAACATGGGCCTGATCTGCTTCCCTTTCCGCTTCACAATATAATGCATGATCCTGTCCAGCAGTGGCACATGACTTTTTACCGAATCTGCGAACTTACTTTCAAAATCCTGTAATTCTTTACCTATCAGGTGTTTAATATCGTCCATGTATTAAATAAAAAAGGATTGCTAAGCTAGGTTTTATAAATCACATTTTAACATTTTGGCCTTTAATTTGTAGTTGGTGTGTAACATTCCTTTAACAAGAGATAAAGATTCCTTTAACACGGGGTATACATATCTTTAACTTAACTGAATTTAAGGTATATGAATACTTTCAGTTAAGCTTTAATTTTGAAGGACTTATCAATGAAAATAATATTGCAAGAAAAATTTGTATATTCATTTATGATATTTACCTTTGCTAGGTAAAAAACGGGTTATTAGTAAATTTTTAACAGTTTTTAATAAAAAAAACAATTATGGCAAGCAAAAAGTACTTATTACTGGCAGGCGCTGTGGGTTTACTATCAGCATCTTCTAGTTTTGCACAGGTTCAACCAACCGGCTACGATGCTCTGGATAGCACCAAAGTGTCTAGCAAGCGTATGGTACAACAAAATAACTTCACGAACCACCAATCGAATTTCCCGGCGAAACCGAGAGATATGTGGGAACTGGGTTTTAGCGGTGGTTTACACCTTCTGGACGGAACTGTTCCTGCTCAACCAGGATTCGGTGGCGGTATCTCCCTGAGAAAAGCACTGGGTCACACTTTCTCCCTGAGAGCTGAGTACATCGGATCTATCGATAAAGGTCAGGATTACAAACTCCGTCCTACTATAGCAGCAAATGGTAACCCATGGGCCGCTACAGCAGCTAGAAATGGTGGCATGATCATTCCTAACTACAAATCTCAGAACCACCAGCTGTCTTTGGATGTGATTGCTTCCCTGAGCAACATCCTGTTCTACAGAGCAGAACCTAAAGTTAACTGGTATTTACTGGCTGGTTACTCTATTGTAATGGCTGACGTTGACGTTGATGCATTGGATGCAAGCGGTAACGGTTATGTTTATGACAAGAGCAAATTGACTGGCAAACGTTCTGATATTAAAGATTACATCAAAGGTGTTCAGGACAAAAAGTACGAACAGAATGCTCCTTCACAGGGTAACCGCGTATCAATTGGCCGTAAAGACGACAACCAATTGCTGCGTCATGCACTGGACTTAGGTACTGGTGTTGCATTCAAAGTTTCTAAACGTTTCAACATTGGTATTGAAGAAAAAATCACCATGCCGTTTGACGCTTACCTCGATGGTTATGCAGTTCCAGGTTCCGGTGGTTCATCTAAAGATTTCTACTCTTACACCAGCGTACGTCTGAACTTCAACCTGGGTAACCCAGCTAAACGTGTACAGCCATTATGGTGGATCAACCCACTGGAATATGCTTACAGCGAGCTGAGCAACCCACGTCACATGAAGATCCCACCTCCAGTTCTGCCTGATGCTGATGGCGATGGCGTAACTGATCAGTTCGATCGCGAACCTAATACTCCAGCTGGTGCTCCAGTAGATGTTCATGGTGTAGCTAAAGATACTGATGGTGATGGCGTTCCTGACTACAAAGACAAACAACTGATCACTCCTACTTACTGCCAGCCAGTTGATGCTGATGGTGTTGGTAAATGCCCGGATCCAGAATGCTGCAAGACTCCGCAAGCAGCTCCTTGCGCTAGCCTGGTTCTGCCAAGCGTTTCCTTCAAAGGAAGCTCTACCAAAGTTGGTACTGATCAGGCAGCTATCCTGTCTTCTGTAGCAGCAAGCCTGAAATCTAATCCTTCCTGCAACGTACTGGTTACCGGTCACGCAGGTGCAAAAGGTAAAAAAGGTGGTGTTGACCTGAGCAGCCGTCGTGTTGATGCAGTTATCGACTACCTGGCTGACAAACAAGGAATCGACCGTGGTCGTTTCATCAAACAAAACACTCCTGGTGAGTCTGGCACTGTTGATTTAGCTCCTGCTAACTAATCAGTATCACTCATTAAGATGATAACTTAAAAAAGAGTCCTCTTCCGTTCATTCGGGAGAGGACTCTTTTTTTGCCTCTCCCCATCACTCCGCTATGATTTATTGTTGGAGTATCAATATTTACCCCTAATTTTGAAGGCTTTTTTAACCAACTTTTTATTACGTGGGAATAAACATTAACAGGGTCTCCCTGGCAGGTCTGGTAGTAGCACTCGGTATTATCTACGGCGATATCGGAACATCTCCACTTTATGTTTTCAAGGCCATCGTAGGAGGAAACCCCATCAGCGACCTGCTGGTGGTAGGAGGTATCTCCTGTATTATATGGACACTCACCCTGCAAACCACCGTTAAATATGTGATTCTGACCCTTAGGGCCGACAATAAGGGGGAAGGGGGGATCTTTTCATTATATGCCCTGGTAAGAAGGCATGCCAGGTGGACAGTGATATTTGGTATGATCGGTGGCGCTGCCCTGCTCGCAGATGGTATCATTACCCCGCCCATTACCGTTACCTCCGCTATTGAAGGGCTTAGAACCCTGGAAGTTTTTAAAGATCTTGGACAGTTCACGATCGTAAAAATTGTACTGACAATTATTACCGGTCTCTTCGTGATGCAACAATTTGGTACTGTTTCCATTGGCCGTATGTTTGGGCCCATTATGGTGCTCTGGTTTTCCATGCTGGGTATCCTTGGTATCTCGCATATTGCGGACGACCTCAGCATTTTTAAAGCTTTCAGTCCCCACTATGCCATTGAACTGTTAACGACCTATCCAAAAGGATTTTTGATACTAGGCGCGGTATTCCTCTGTACTACAGGGGCAGAAGCGCTGTATTCCGACCTGGGACACTGTGGGAGGGGAAATATCCGGATATCCTGGATCTTTGTTAAATCCTGCCTTATTTTGAATTACCTGGGTCAGGGCGCCTGGTTACTGACACAAAAAGGGCAGATTATTCCCAAAGACCAGAACCCCTTTTTTACCATCATGCCGGAATGGTTCATCATTTTCGGTGTACTTATCGCCACACTTGCTTCCGTAATTGCCAGCCAGGCTTTGATATCAGGCTCGTTTACCCTGATCGCCGAAGCTATGAGACTGAACCTGTGGCCTAAAATGAGGGTGAACTATCCCACTGAAATGAGAGGACAACTCTACATTCCCGGTATTAATACCATGTTGTTTGTAGGATGTGCTGCCATTGTCCTGATCTTCCAGGAGTCCTCCAATATGGAGGCTGCATACGGATTATCTATTACCATCTGTATGCTCATGACCTCCTGCCTGTTTGCCTTCTATCTCTATACCAAACGGGTATGGGTGGGGTGGATACTCCTGTACCTGGTGGTTTATTTCACCATAGAATTCTCCTTCCTGTTTGCCAATGTAATTAAGTTTATGCATGGTGGTTATGTAACCGTTATTGTTGCAGGTGCACTTTTCCTGGTAATGATTGTATGGTTCAAGTCAAGGAAGATCAAGAACCGCTACGTGGAGTTTGTAAGACTCGAAGATTATCTGCCAATCATCCAGGAACTGAGCAATGATACCTCTATTCCGAAATATGCCACCCACCTGGTATATATGAGTAGTGCTGATAATCCAAAGGAGATTGAACATAAGATCATCTATTCTATTTTGAATAAGAAGCCCAAGCGGGCAGATATTTATTGGTTTGTGCACGTGGATGTGGTAGATGAGCCTTATTTAAGTGAATATTCTGTACAAACCATTATCCCCAATGAAGTGATACGCGTGGAGTTCCGCCTCGGTTTTAAAGTGGAGCAACGTATTAACCTCATGTTCAGGATGGTAGTAGAAGATATGGTACGTAACAAGGAGGTAAATATTACCAGCCGTTATGAGTCATTAAGTAAGAATAATGTAGTAGGCGATTTCCAGTTCATTGTAATGGAGAAATTCCTTTCACATGATAATGATCTGCCGTTGTACGAACGAATGGTGATGAAAATGTATTTCTTCCTGAAGAAGATCAGTCTATCGGAAGAAAGGGGCTTCGGATTGGACTCCAGTTATGTAACAATTGAGAAGTACCCACTGGTAGTGGCGCCTGTTACCAATCTTCAGCTCAAGCGAATTGTACATTAATATTATAATTTTTTGAAGATGGGATTTTCAACGTCATGAAAGGTTGGAAATCCCATTTTTTATGCCCTAACTTCGTTACTGTCATTTTCTGCCTTTCCATTTGTCCTATTAATAACTATAATCCCATTTTTTTTATAGATATTGAGGTTTCCGGGATACGGATTCAAGCAAAGAACACCGGTATTCTGCTTCTCAAAAACGCTAAATTTTAGTATGGTGAACAAATTTTTTGGCGCGCTGGTATTGCTGGCGCTGCAACAAAACGTATGGGCGCAAATGGCTCCTGCCAACGACTACAGGGAACTGCCCGATCCCAAACCCGTAAATAAAGCCTCCTGGGACGCTGTTAACGATGCCCGGCTTCATGTAGCATTTGGTACTGCAGATACCCGTTATGAAAAAAGAAATGCGCCTGATAACAATGGCCTTACTCCCACCTGGAATGCAAAGGCCTGGAAAGGTGAGCGGGTGCATACGCAATTGGTACTCTGGACAACTACAGCGCAACCGGCGGTAAGCATTCAGGCTTTCGCATTAGAAGATGCCAAAGGTCATAAAATAGGCGCTGAGGCAGTTACCACAGGTTTTGTGCGGTATGTGATGACTGATGGTTTAAATAAAGATGGCGGCGGTTGCGGATACCGCAAGCCGGGTGAGTTTGATTCTTCCCTGGTGGCGGATGGCATCGATATCTTAAATAAAAAAGATATCCCTGCCAATAATACGCAGCCGGTTTGGCTGAGCGTGCAAGTGCCGGCAAATACACCGGCTGGTACATACAAAGGTAATTTGAGCGTAAAAAGTGCTGCTGCTACAGTGAATATGCCTTATGAAGTGACGGTATCTGATCGTGCGTTACCAGCGCCGAAAGATTGGCAGTTTCACCTGGATCTGTGGCAAAGTCCATATGCCATAGCCCGCGTATATGGTGTGAAATCATGGAGTGAGGCGCATTTCAAGGCCATGAAGCCATACATAAAAATGCTGGCCGATGCGGGGCAGAAAGTTATTACCAGCACTATCATTTATGACCCCTGGAATAGCCAGACGGAAGATATATATGGTACCATGGTAAAATGGACCAAAAAGAAAAATGGCAGCTGGGTATATGATTACTCCATTTTTGATAAATGGGTGCAGTTTATGATGGACCAGGGAATCCGTAAGGAAATTAACTGCTACAGCATGATTCCGTGGAACCTGAAGTTTTATTATTATGATGAAGCTGCAGGAAAAGACACCTTTATCGTTGCCAAACCGGGTTCACCGGAGTACAGCGCACATTGGCAGCCCATGCTCAATGATTTTGTGAAACACCTGAAAGTAAAAGGCTGGTTTAATATCACTGCTATTGCGATGGATGAAAGACCTATGGAAGATATGTTACAGGCGATGGCTGTTATCCGTAAGGCGGATAAAGACTTCAAACTGTCGCTGGCCGGTTCTTATCATGCGCCATTGGCCAATGAAATCCACGACTACTGTATTGCGCTGAGAGAAGCATTTCCGGCGGATGTGATGAAAGCCCGCTTAGAGAAAGGATTACCAACTACTTTTTATACCTGCTGTACAGAAGGATTTCCTAATACTTTCACTTTTTCGCCACCTGCAGAATCTGCCTTTATGGGCTGGCATGCAGCGCTGAAAGGATATAACGGCTATTTACGCTGGGCATTTAACTGCTGGGTGGCAACACCATTGCAGGATTCCCGTTTCCGTAGCTGGTCTGCAGGAGACACTTATTTCGTATATCCGGGACCGAGATCCTCTATTCGTTTTGAAAGATTGGTAGAAGGGATCCAGGATTATGAAAAGATAAGAATACTCAAAGCAGAATTTACTAAAGCAAACAATACTACTGCTTTGAATAAGTTAAACAGTTTGTTGGTACCTTTCGAAGAAGCTACGCTGAAAACTACCCCGGCAGCGGCTGTACTGCAACCTGCGAAACAAGCTTTGAACGAATTTTAGTCAACTGCTGAAACTACAGTAAAGCATATACGTAATTTATAATTCTCTTACGATAACCGCGTTTTTTACAAAAAAAGTCCTCCGGGGAACCGGAGGACTTTTTTTTAACACAACTAAAAAACAATCAAATGTGTTCATCAATCGGGCTTTTTCCCATCTAAAAAGGTATTGATCGTATTGATTTCTGTATGATTATTTTGTCCCGGATCGCTCACCGTGTAATTGGAATAGAAGTGTTCGGCGGAGCCGGCACCATTATCCAGGTTTACGTTTCGGCGCAGGTAAGCGGGTACATTTTCCAATTCCGCGTTATTGTCCATGTTTTTCACATTGAAGCTAATGCTGCGTAATTTGGCTACCCTTTCTGCCTGTTTGCGTTTTTGTTCCTCCAGGTCTTCGTATGCCTGTTGCATAGGCACTTCCGGTGGAGCTGGTGGTACATTTATGGGAGCTTCATCTTCTTTATATACCATTTTCATTTCGGGAGCAGGATTACCTGGTTCCACGTAGATATGTGATGGTCTGTTCAGGTATCCGCCTGAGGCATTACCGGTTTGCGGCTGAATGATGTTTACATTCGGCTGTTGGGTATGCGCAGGGGGTATTTGCTGTACAGGCTGTTGAACAGGTTGTTGCTGAACAGGTGGCTGCATTTGCTGTTGCATTTGCTGCATTTGTTGTTGCTGTGCCTGTTGCGCTTGTTGAAGCTGTTGCTGTATCTGCTGCTGGTCGGGCTGTTGCGGTTGTGCCGGAGGTACCTGTTGTATATTCAGCACATAGTTTTGCCTTGCAGGAGCGATAGGCGCCTGTGGTTGCGGTTGTGGCGGTGTATATGCCATTACCGGCTCAGGGTGTGTGATCACTGGTTCCATGAGGCGTGGTGCCATCAGGTCCTGTGGTTCCTGGAAAAGGAGTCCCTGTGCCTGTTGTACGCTCATTTTTTTTTCATCTCCATCTCTGCCTAACTGCATCACAATTTTAGGTTCTACGCGCTCCGGGTTGGAGGGTGTGAGTTTTTGTTGTGTGATGGGTTTTTGTTCAAAACCGGTAGCAATGATGGTAACGCCCAGTTGTCTGTCCAGTGTCTGATCATAGCCAACACCGAGGATCACATCGCAATCTTCTCCTGCCTGGCTTTGTACATAGGCCTGAATGATATCCATTTCATCCAGTGTATGTTCAAATTCGCCTTCGGAAGAAGAGATATTGATAAGAATCCATTTGGCACCGCGTATATCGTTATCGTTCAGCAACGGAGAGGTCAGTGCGTCTTCGATGGCTCTTTGTGCGCGGTTTTCGCCTTCAGCCAGTGCAGCACCGAGAATAGCCACGCCACCGTTACGCATAACGGTGCAAACGTCGGCGAAATCCACGTTGATCTGACCGGTAGAATTGATCACATCAGTGATACACTTAGCGGCGGTAGCCAGTACGTTATCAGCCTTTTCGAAAGCCGCCTTGAATTTCAGGTCACCGAATTTCTGGCGTAATTTATCGTTGGAGATGATCAGCAGGGTATCTACATACTCTTTCAGGCGGGAAACGCCTTCATCTGCTTGCAGCATCCTTTTTTTACCTTCATAGGAAAACGGGGTGGTAACAATACCCACCGTCAAAATACCCAGTTCCTTACATATTTTGGCGATAATAGGGGCGCCACCGGTACCGGTACCACCGCCCATACCGGCAGTAATGAAGGCCATTTTGGTATTTACCTCCAGTATTTTTTTGATTTCTTCAAAGGATTCTTCTGTTGCCTGTTTCCCTATTTCAGGATTAGCACCGGCTCCCAGCCCCTGGGTAAGGTGAGGTCCCAACTGAATCTTATTGGGAACAGGGCTATTGGCAATAGCTTGAGCATCGGTATTGCAAATAATGAAATTTACCCCGTCAATGCGCTGGCTATACATATGATTCACCGCATTACTTCCTCCACCACCGATGCCGATGACTTTGATGATAGAAGATTTTTCCTTAGGAAGATCAAAATGTATCATGACTCTATACTTTTATGGGTTAGTACGATTAATTAATAATGAACTATTAAGAATTAAGTGCGTGTATGCTTTACTGTTACTGTTACTATGGTTCATTTGTCCTGTCATTATTAATTATCGTTTCTTAATTCTTATTTATTAAACGTTTGGTTTTTGCAACAATTGCGCCATTTACCTTTAAAGTTTTGCATCTTCTTCTTCGGTAAACATGTCGATGATCTTTGTTTTCATCTTGTCTAAGAAGTTCTTTAAAGATGCATTCCGCTCTTTTGCTTTCCTGTCCTGTATTTCCTGACTGCTTGGGGCAGCTTCTTCTATCCAGTCGTCCTGGGGTATTACTGACTGAGCAGCCTGTTCTTTGGCAAGATAGCTGGTATTAATTTTTACGTAATTTTCTTCCAGTGCTTTCCGGTCGTTCTCAAAATCGTTGTATCCTTTCAGGATCAAGCCCACGCAGGTCGCATACATAGGTTTGGTTAACTCATCTATGTGTCCGCTGGCGAGGTGCTCATTGGGGAAACCTATGCGGGCGCTGGCGCCGGTAGTGTACTCTGTTAACTGTATGAGGTGTTTCAGCTGGGATCCGCCACCGGTGAGGATAATACCGCCATTCAGCATTTTATTATCCATACCGATCTGTTTGAGGTGATATACTACGAAATCGAGTATCTCACTCATACGCGCCTGGATGATATGGGCCAGGTTCTTCACTGAAATTTCTTTAGGACTCTGACCTCTTAATCCGGGGATAGTAATATAGGCATTGCTTTTAGCTTCATCTGCCAGTGCGTAACCGAATTGCACTTTCATCTGTTCTGCCTGTGTTTTTAATACACCCAGCCCGTTTTTGATGTCGTTGGTAATGTTTTCACCGCCATAGGGAATTACGGCAGTATGTTTGAGAATACCTTCGTAAAACACTGCCAGATCGGTGGTACCACCACCAATATCTACAATGGCTACACCTGCCTCAAAGTCCATGTCGCACATGACAGCAGCAGCGGAAGCCAGTGGTTGCAATACCAGGTCACGGATCTTGAGACCTGATTTTTCCACGCTGCGGTTAATATTGCGGATGGCGTTTTTGTCGCCGGTAATGATATGGAAGTTTGCACCCACTTTTACCCCCGACATACCAATAGGGTAGGTGATATTCTGCAAACTATCCACGATATATTGCTGCGGGATCACATCAATGATCTGATCACTCGCGGGAATAACAGTTTTGTACTGATCGTTGATCAGCTGGTCAATATCTTTCTGGGATATTTCCGCATCGGTATCATTGCGGACAATATCGCCGCGGGTTTGCAAACTTTTTATATGATGACCGGCTATGCCGACATATACTTCGTTAATCTCCAGGTTGGGGTTGGATGCATAACAATTCTCGAGTGCTTGCCTGATAGCTTTGATAGTTTGGTCAATGTTCAGCACCATACCGTGCTGCACACCAAACGATGTAGCTTTACCGAATCCCAGGATTTCCAGTTTCCCGTATTCATTCTTCCGTCCTGCAATGGCAGCAATCTTCGTAGTACCTATGTCGAGTCCTACAATGATGGGAGCTTCCTGATTCATGGCGTTTTTTGTTTTTTTGATGTGTTAACAGATTTATTCCCTGGCTTATACACTGCTTTAGGTTGCCTGGCTGGCGCAGCAGCAGCTTTTTCTTTCTTCACTACTTTTTTTACCTGCTGCGCTTTGGCCTTTTCTTTTGCTTTTACTGCGTGCGCCGGTTTTTCTACCGGTTTGGCAGTGGCTGCAGGTGCGGACGATACTGCTACCGGTGCACTTACAGCTGAATCTCCACTTTCCGATATGGGTGGCTCGTCTGCTGCCGGCAGTTTCAAACTATCTGTTTGGATCACCGGTTGCAGGGGTACTACACCATCTTTACGGGTGCATACCACTTCGTTTTCAAAGGCGACGTTGATACGCGTGTAATTATTCCAGCCTACTTTATTTAATCCCTCTCTGTAGAAAGCCAACAGTTTGGTAAATTTTTTTTCTATATCAATACCTTCTCCGAAAGCAATTACCTGGTCTCCCAGTTTAGGTATAAACTCAAACCTGCGATCCCCGGTAATCATCAGCTGTTCTACCTGTGCCATCCAGAAAGGATCATTCCCAATGTAGGTGCCCATATCTACGATTTGCGCTGTTAGCAGGCTGTCGGCTTTCTGCAGCTTGTCTGCATCCGTTGGAAAGCCGGTAAAAACCGGTACTCTGGCAGCATAGCGACTGGATACCGGAATATGTTCTCCTGCTCCGTCGAGATAAAAACTGTTGCCGGAAAAGGTAAACACCCTGGCTACCGGCTCGCGTTGTGTTATTTTGATATTCAGCTGCTGGCCGTTATCAAAATAAATTTCTGCGTTTTTTACCCATGGATCCTGGTCTACCACTGCTTCCAGTTGCGATATGTTGATATCTCCGATCCGTTTGCCTACCGGGTTCAGACTTTTATCCTTTGTGATCAGGGATTTTATATCCTTGGATTCAATAAAAAAATTATCGTCTTTCCCTTCAAATTTCACCTGTATACCACGGCACTTACCTGCATCTTTGTCCTGTATAGCAGCTACCAGCAGTACTACAAAGCCTGTCAGCGCCATCACCCAGAGGAGTGCGATGCCCAGTCGTTTTAATATGGTGGTAGTTTTAGACAAGTACGTTAAGGTTAAAGTGTTAGTTTGTTTTTTGTTTCAGCAGTTGTCCTACCGGGTCTTTTAACTGATCGATATCACCTGCTCCCGCAGTAATCAGTAAAGGATGGTCTGTTTTCTCCAGATATTCCATTACTGCTTCCTTCGGTAATATTTTTACGGGTACTGTTATTTTACCCGCAATCATTTCACTGCTTACTCCTGCTATAGGCAGCTCACGCGCCGGGTAGATAGGAAGGAGTATTACATCGTCTGCCAGGGACAGGCTTTCCGCAAAACCATCTGCCAGATCACGGGTACGGGTAAACAAATGCGGTTGAAAAATAACCGTGCATTTTTTCCCGGGGAACAATGCTTTCGCACTGCTGATCAAAGCGCGCAATTCTTCCGGATGGTGCGCATAATCATCGATATATACCTGATGATCATTCTTTACCACATATTCAAACCTGCGTTTGATGCCTTTGAAATTAGCGATGGCGGCTCTGATCTTCGCTGCGTCTATTCCCAGCAGGTGTGCTACTGTGATAGCTGCTACTGCGTTTTCCACATTGTGCATTCCGCCAATATGCATTGAAACATTATCGATCATCCAGTCCTGCTGCATTACATCAAACTCGTATCCACCGTTGATCATACGGATATTGGCAGCGTAAGCGTTGGCTACATCGTTTTGTAAACTGTACAACAACTTGTTTGTTGCATTGAGCTCGTTGTTCCGATGCAGGCCGAACCTAGCAATCAGTGTGCCATTGGGTTTAATATTGTGTGTGTACTGGATAAAAGCGTCTTCCATTGCTTCCGGTGTACCGTAGATGTCCAGGTGATCTGCATCCATGGCAGTCAATACGGCGATATCCGGACTTAATTTCAGGAAGGAGCGATCATATTCGTCTGCCTCAATAACCGCTACCTGTTTATCGCTGCTCCAGAAATTTTTATTATAGTTTACGCTGATGCCTCCAAGGAAAGCATTACAACCATAGCCACTATCGGTCAGCAGGTGCGCGATCATGGTAGAAACGGTGGTTTTACCATGTGTTCCTGCAACGGTGATGGCGAACAGGGAACGTGTAATTTCCTGCAGCACATCGCTGCGTTTTACCACTTCATATCCATTGTTGCGATACCACTGTAACTCTGTATGAGCAGCCGGTATTGCCGGCGTGTATACGACAAGGTTAGCTGTTTTGTCTGCTGCGTTAATATCGTCTGTATAATGGATCTGCATACCTTCGGCTTCCAGCTGCTTTGTGAGCGGGGTGGAGGTACGGTCATAGCCACTTACCTGCACGCCTTTTTCGTTGAAAAAGCGTGCTATAGCGCTCATCCCAATACCACCGATACCGATGAAATAAACCCTTTGTATGTTATTCAAATCCATATATCCTTCTAAAAATCTCTAAATAATTTCCAATACCTGGTTGGCGATCACCATATCTGCATTGGGGTTACCCAGTTTGCCGATATTGCTTTCCAGTTGTTCCATCAGTGCCCTGTTTTGCAGGAGACTGAGTAACACATTACCCAGTTGCGCTTTTACTTCATCATCCTTAATGATCAAACCGGCATGTTTATTTACCAGGTTCATTGCATTGGAAGTCTGGTGATCTTCTGCAGCAAAAGGATAAGGCACAAATACCACGGGTTTTTTTACCACGCATAATTCAGCAATGGCTAAGGCACCCGCTCTTGACAACACTACATCCGCCGCTTTATAGGCAAAATCCATCACGTTGATGAAGTCGTACACTTTTATATGCGATTCGTAAGGCGCTGCCGCTGCTTTAGCTGTTTCATAATACAGCTTACCTGTTTGCCAGATCAGCTGTATGTTTTTATCCGCTATCGTTTTAAGCAGTGGCTGTAATCCTTCGTTAATGGATTTAGCACCTAAACTGCCGCCTACCGCGAAGATCGTTTGCCTGTCGGTGCGTAGCCCAAAATGCTGTAAGGCATCTTCTTTTGTTACGGCCGACTGGGAAATGTTACTTCTTACCGGATTACCTGTAAAAACCAGTTTGTCTGCCGGGAAGAATTTATCCATACCATCGTATGCCACACATATCTTTTTCGCTTTCTTCCCTAATATTTTATTCGTTTTACCTGCAAAGGAATTCTGTTCCTGTATCAGGGTAGGAATACCATTTTTCTGTGCGCTGTTCAGCATCGGAAAGCTGGCATATCCGCCCACACCAACTACGGCATCCGGCTGAAAGCTTTGCAGGATGGCTTTTGCACGACGCAGACTTTTCCATATTTTAAATGGCAGCAGTATATTTTTGAAGATATTACTGCGATTGAAACCTGCGATTTCAAGCCCTTCGATAGGGTATCCGGCTTGCGGTACCTTCTCCATTTCCATTTTTCCTGTAGCGCCAACAAAAAGAATGTCGATGTTGGGCGTTAGTTTTTTCAACGCATTCGCGATCGCTATCGCCGGGAAGATATGTCCCCCGGTACCGCCGCCTGCTATGATCACTTTGCGTTGCATATTTTTTATACTGATTACGATTGAATACTAAATAAATACGTATTAAGCGACTGCAGCGTTTTCTGCATTTGCCATTACTCTTTCCAAACGCTCTTTTTCTGCCTGTTTACCTTCCATTTCTTCCACATTTCTTGATACGCTCAGGATAATTCCGATGGCCATACTGGTAAACAACACCGACGATCCTCCCATACTTACCAGTGGCAATGTTACCCCTGTAACCGGGAACAGGTGCACATTTACGGCCATATTGGTCAATGCCTGGATGACCAGTGTAACACTAAGTCCTACCGCCAGGAATGCTCCAAAAGCATACGGACATCTTTTATAAATCCTGATACTTCTCAATAACAAAATCATATAGGCAGCAAGTATCAGAAATGCGCCAAACATGCCATATTCTTCGATAATGGTGGCATAGATATAATCGGAATAGGCGTGTGGCAAAAAGTTACGCTGTGTACTGTTGCCGGGACCTTTACCCAAAATGCCGCCACCTGCAATGGCGATATTGGCCTGTTGTACCTGGTAGGGCATATCGGTATGATCGCCATGAACGAAGTTATCGATACGTTTCTCCCAGGTTTTTGTTCGCATTTCCATGCCGCTTAATTTCGCAATTGCGAAAAGTAACATGACCAGCACTGCTCCTGCTGCCACCATAGAAGCAAGAAATCGCAATGGTACCCTGCCTATGAAGCAAAGCAACATGCAGCTGGCGCCCAGTAAAAGGGCTGTACTCATATTGGCCGGCATAATCAGTGCGCAGATAATGCCTACCGGTATGATAATGGGCAGAAACCCTTTTTTAAAATCGTTGATCAGGTTCTGACGCCTTGATAGCTGCCTGCTTACATACATGAAAATAGCCAGCTTGGCTACGTCCGATGTTTGGAAGGTGAGGTTGATGATCGGTAAGCTGATCCACCTGCTGGCATCATTCAGATTTCTACCAAAAGCCAGTGTATATACCAGCAATGGTATGGATACGAGAAACCCTATCTGTGCCACGCGGGAGTAGATCGTATAGTTCACCCGGTGTGCAAAGTAGATGATCACCAGCCCCATTACCAGTACCGTGAGCTGCTTCAGGAGATAATACTCCGTATGGCCGCCCCTTTCGCGGTAGGCGAGTGAGCCGGTAGCGCTATATACAGCGAGCAGGCTTACCAGCGATAGAAAGAATACTATCGTCCAGATAACCTTATCGCCTTTTGTTCTATAGAGCAATCCGATCATTTGTTTTAGCTTTTAGCAGTTGGCTTTTAGCTTTCCTGCTTTTGTTGTTATTGCTGTTAACTTTTTGAACCCATTTATGTTGCCACCTTTTACAGGGCTTTTACTTCGTCTTTGAATTTTCTGCCTCTGTCTTCGTAATTCTTAAACAGATCGAAGCTGGCGCAGGCAGGAGATAGTAAAACAATATCTCCTTTAGCAGCCTGTTTAAAGGCTTCCTGTACGGCTTCGTGCATGCTGGTGGTGTTGATCATTACCGGCGTATCTTTTGATAACGCGGCAAAGATGGGCGTGTTGTCCACACCCAGACAAATAATTGCTTTCACCTTCTCTTTCACCAGGTCGCGGATGGCATCATAGTCGTTACCTTTATCCACGCCACCCATGATGAGTACGATGGGTTTGTCAAAGCTTTCCAATGCAAACCAAACGGAATTGACGTTGGTAGCTTTGCTATCGTTGATAAAATCCACGCCTCTTACGCTTGTCACGTATTCCATGCGGTGTTCGAGACTTTCAAATGACGTAAGGCTTTCCCGGATTTTCTCATTCCTGATATCCATGGTTCTGCCTGCAATTGCTGCTGCCATCGAATTATAAAGATTATGTTTTCCCTTTAGTGACAGGTCATACATAGACATGATAACCGGTTCTCCGTTGACATCGATGTGCAACTGGTCGTTGGCAATAAAGCCGCCTTCTTTCAGTGGTTTCATGATGGTAAAAGGTATTGATGCTGAATAAATGGGTTGCTGCGCTAAGTGTCGCATGATCTCAGGATCGTCCATGCAGTAGATGAAGAAATCTTCAGCTGTTTGATTCATGGCAATTCTAAATTTGGATGCTACATAGTTTTCCATTTTATAGTCGTAGCGGTCCAGGTGATCAGGCGTAATGTTCAACAGGATGGCCACATTGGGTTTGAAGTCCTTAATGTCATCCAGCTGGAAGCTGCTGATTTCAATCACATAATACTCCGCCGGTGCGGTTGCCACCTGCCTGGCATAGCTGATACCAATATTTCCTACCATGGCCACATTCAGTCCTGCGTTTTTGAAGATGTGGTAGGTGAGAGCAGTAGTGGTGCTTTTGCCGTTGCTGCCGGTGATGGCAATGATCTTTTTACCTGTCGAGAAACGGTAGGCCAGCTCTATTTCCGAAATCACGGGTATGCCTTTTTCGCGTACCTTTTTCATCAGTTCCGATTTTTCGGGGATACCGGGGCTTTTAACGATTTCGTTAGCTTCCAGTATGATATCCCAGGAATGATGACCTTCTTCAAAAGAGATCTGGTTTACCGCCAGTTCCTGTTTATAATTATCCTTTATGGTTCCTCCGTCGGATACAAATACATCATACCCCTGCTGTTTTCCCAGCAAGGCTGCACCTATTCCGCTTTCACCGGCTCCTAATATGATGAGTTTATGTTCCATTCTGTATCTTCTTTGTTAGTTGAATATTATCTCATTTTCAGTGTTGCAATAGCTACTACCACACACATGATGGTAATGATCCAGAAGCGTACTGATATTTTACTTTCGTGATAACCTATTTTCTGGTAGTGGTGATGCAGGGGCGACATTTTCAGAATGCGTCTGCCTTCGCCATATTTTTTCTTGGTGTATTTGAAGTAGGATACCTGTAACATAACGGACAGCAATTCTACCAGGAATACGCCACAGAAAATGGGTATCAGTAATTCTTTACGTACTATAATTGCCAGGGAGGCGATGATGCCGCCCAGCGCCAGGCTTCCGGTGTCGCCCATAAATACCTGTGCAGGATAGGCATTGTACCAGAGGAAGCCGATACAGGCGCCCACGAAGGCAGCAATAAATATGGACAGCTCACCGAGGTTGGGGATGTACATGATGTTCAGGTACTCCGCAAACTGGATATTGCCGGATACATAGGCAAAGATCCCCAGACCAACACCTATGATCCCCGAAACCCCTGTTGCCAGACCATCCAGTCCATCTGTCAGGTTCGCGCCATTAGACACGGCAGTAATAATGAAGATGACAATCAGGATATAAAGAACGAACGTATATTTTTCTGCACCCGGAATCCAGGAGATCAGTTTTGAATAATTGAACTCATGATTCTTTACAAAAGGAATGGTGGTGATCGGTGTTTTAACATCCACAAACCGGTGACCATCGCGGGTTACGCGCTCAGGATGATTGGTGATCTGCCTTTCATATGGTGCTAGTTTTTTTGCCCCCATTACTTCCCGGGATACTACTACATCGGTATTGAAGTAGAGTGTGCAGCCAACAATCAGGCCCAGACCAACCTGTCCCATGATCTTGAATTTCCCTGCCAATCCTTCTTTATTCTTTTTAAATACTTTGATGTAATCATCGAGGAAGCCGATCAGTCCTAACCATACAGTAGATAATAATATCAGCCAGATATATACATTGGCTACCTGTGCAAAAAGTAAAGTAGGGATAACGATGGCCGATAGAATGATCAGTCCGCCCATTGTAGGGGTTCCTTTTTTGGTATTTTCTCCGGAAAGTCCCAATTCACGGATCGTTTCACCGATTTGTTTACGTTGCAGAAACCTGATAATCCTCTTACCGAACAGCAATGAAATAACCAGCGATAGCAATAAAGCCATCGTTACACGGAAAGTGATATATTGAAACATACCACCGCCGATGACGCTGATCTTAAATTCTGTTTTCAGGTAATTTAAAAAATAATATAACATATGTTTTAGTCGTAACCGGCCTCCGTTGTCGGAGACAGGCTTTTAAGTCATTGGATTATTAAGTATTTCTGTTCAGTTTTAATTTTATTTTTCCATCATCTTCATCAGTTCCTGCAGCACTTCTTTATCATCGAAGTGATGTTTCACTCCTTTGATCTCCTGGTATTTTTCATGTCCTTTGCCGGCTACGAGGATGATATCTTCGCGGTTTGCCAGGGAGAGCGCCGTTTTGATGGCCTCTTTCCTGTCGGTGATGGAAATGACTTTCTTTTTCAGGTGCACGGGGATGCCTGCCTCCATTTCACGGATAATTTCCGCCGGGTCTTCCGAGCGGGGGTTATCAGAGGTAAGGATCACGCGATCACTGTTTTCAACAGCTACATCTCCCATAACAGGGCGTTTGGTGGTATCCCTGTCACCGCCGCAGCCTACTACGGTAATCACGTGTTCGTTGCCTTTACGCAGATTTTTGATGGTGGCCAGTACATTTTTTAATGCATCGGGCGTATGTGCATAATCTACGATGGCAATGATCTGTTCCTTTTCCGATACGATATAGTCAAACCTGCCTTCAGCGCCCTGTATGTCGCTGAGGGCCTGCAATACTTTCGCTTTATCGATACCCAGCAATACCGCTGCGCCATAAACGGCCAGCAGGTTATAGGCGTTGAATTCGCCGATCAAACGGAAATGCACTTCTGTATCGCCTACCATCATCACCAGGCCTGTGAGGTTGTTCTCCAGGATTTTTCCTTTGAAATCGGCCAGGGTACGCAGGCTGTAGGTAGCCTTTTTTGCCTTGGTATTTTGCAACATCACTGTTCCTCTTTTATCATCGAGATTGGTGATGGCAAAAGCGTTTGCCGGCAGGTTATCAAAGAACGATTTTTTCACCCGGATGTATTCATCAAATGTTTTGTGATAGTCCAGGTGGTCGTGGGTAATATTACTGAAGATGCCTCCCGCGAATTTTAACCCGGCAATACGTTGCTGGTGGATGGCGTGGGAGCTTACTTCCATAAACACGTACAAACAGCCGTCGTCCACCATTTTTGCGAGTAACGCATTAAGGTTGATGGGATCCGGTGTAGTATGTGTGGCTGGTATAACGGTATCGCCTATCTGATTTTGTACGGTAGACAGCAGTCCGCAGTGATATCCCAGTTTGGTAAACAACCGGAACAACAGGGTAGCGATCGTGGTTTTTCCGTTGGTACCGGTAACACCTACCAGTTGTATTTTATGAGAGGGGTTATCATAGAAGTTCCCTGCCATGATACCGCTGCTGTTGGTGCTGTTACTTACCTGTACATAGGTTACGTGTTCGGACTGCTGTTCCGGTAATGTTTCACAGATCACGGCAACGGCTCCCTGTCCGATGGCTTTTTCAATGTATCCGTGTCCATCCACATGTACTCCTTTCACCGCAATGAAAGCATCTCCGGGTCCGATGGACCTGGAGTCGATAGCCAGGGCGTTGATGGTAATATCTGTATTACCGTGCACCGCCTGGATGCTTACATTATACAATATGTCGCGCAGCGTCTTCATCTAGCTCAGTTCTATTACGATTGTTTGTTCGTTTCCTATTTTAGTTCCGCCGGGGAGTGATTGTGTTTTCACTTTACCGGCGCCTTTTACCACTACACGGAGTCCTGCATTTTCGAGCAGGTACAGCGCGTCTTTCAGTCCCATCCCGGTTACATCCGGTACTGCCCCTTTGGCTTGTGCAACAGGCTGGAAAGTAATTTTCCGGTCTGTTACCTTTGCGCTCACCCAGCTGTTATTGGCGGGTGTGCTGCTGGTAGGCAGCTGCAGGGTACCCAGGATTTTTTTCCATTCGCTGCCTCTGCCATTTTTCAATGCCAGCAGGGTATCCAGTTGCATGGTTGCCTGCATGGGCTTTTGTCTTTCTACAGCGATGGCGTACAGTTTATCTGCCACTTCCCTAAACACGGGACCCGCAACGTTTGCACCATAAAAGCGCAAAGCATGCGGTTTATTTTTTATCACTACCACGCAGGTGTACTGCGGGTCCTTTGCCGGGAAATATCCGGCGAAGGAGGATTGGTAGATTTTGTCTGCGTATCCCCGGTTCCCATTTGCCACCAGTGCGGTGCCTGTTTTACCTGCGAAGTTGTAGTAGGGGGTACGCAATTTTTTTGCGGTACCATCTATGGGTACACCTTCGAGCATGGCCTGTACCTGTTTCAGCGTGCCTTGTGAGCAGATGCTGTCTAACAGTACGGTGGGTTCAAACTGTTTAGCTACCTGGCCATATTCCTGTATGGAATTGACGAGGTAGGGTTTCATCATTTTGCCGTTGTTGGCCACTGCATTGTACAGCATGCAGGTTTGCAACGGGCTGATAAGCACTTCATATCCGAATGCCATCCATGGCAGGGATGTGTTGCTCCATGTTTTGGAAGCAGTGGTTTTAATTACTGGTCTTCCTTCGCCTATGAGATCTATACCGGTACTTTGATCGAGCCTTAATCTTTTGAGATGGGCGACAAAGTTATTCGGTTGCCGGTTATAGAATTGGTAGGCCAGTTTTGCCATTCCCACATTGGAACTGAGTTCGAATGCGTGTTTGATGGTTACATTCTGCGGGCCGGGATGCGGTTCGGAGTCGAATACCGTTCTGCGTCCTACCTGCCAGTGGCCTCCATCCATGTTTACCATGGTATTCATGGTGGCGAATTTATCTTCCAGCACAGCGATAACAGTGGCCAGTTTAAAAGTGGATCCTGGTTCTGCTACCTGCAGTGCGTAGTTCATATCTTCCCAGTAACTGCCATCCGGTTGTCGGCCGAGATTGGCGATTGCTTTTATTTTTCCCGTTTTTACTTCCATGAGGATACAGGTGCCGTGTTCGGCTTCATTACCTGTCATCATGTTCCAGAGGGCCGTTTCCACGATATCCTGCATGTTTACATCGATAGTGGTAACCACATCGCGTCCGTTTTCGGGTTCAATATCATAACCGTCCACGGGTACATAGGTACCGCCTGCAATGCGGCGCATCAGTCTTTTACCGGTTACGCCTTTCAGGTAATCATTGTAGGTTCTTTCGATGCCTACGCTCTGGGAGTTTTCGCGAGCCAGTCCGATGGTTCTGTTGGCGAGCAGTTTAAAGGGGTTGATGCGCTTACTTTTAGATTCAGCGATCATGCCGCCTTTGTTTTTGCCGAGGCGAAACATCGGGAAGCCGCGTAGTTCCTGGTATTGATTAAAGGGCACATCTCTTTTTAGTAAAAAGTAGCGGTCCTTTGATTTGTATCCTTCCTGCAGCAGTTGTTTATAGGCAATTTTGCTGCGGTCGCCGAAAACTTCTGACAATCTGTAGGACAGGGAGTCCAGGTTTTCCTTGAACACTTTTCCGCCTTTGTCGCGGATACCATCGGCGGCAAAATCTATCCGTATGTCGAAATAAGGGATGGAGGTGGACAGCATTCTGCCTTCTTCTGAGTAGATGGTGCCTCTTTCTGCATCCAGTGCAACGTATCCGGTATGGAGACTATCGGCCATGCTGCGCCAGTAGTTTCCCTGAACATTCTGGATATAGAATACTTTCACCAGGATGGCGACGCCAAACAGTGCCATGCCGATCAGGCACAGATACACTCTCCACAATATATCCTTCTTTACATCCATACGTTGTTATCAGCTTTTAGCTTTTAGCAGTTAGCTTTTAGATTAAAGCGGGTCAGCTATCAGCGTTTGGCTTTTCGTATTTTTAGTTTTAGCGTTCAACCAGTAGCTTTTTATTTATATTGCTTTTAGTCATTAGTTTTTACATCAATGCCCTCAACCATGGATGGCTAAGGGCTAAAAGCTAATAGCTAACAGCTAATAGCTAACAGCTAAAAAGTGATACCTGACACTGGCTGCATTTGTATTTGAGATGCTTGCCATTGACTTGATTTACCAGCATCCCCGACCTGAGTGATGGGTCAGGCGGGCAGCGTCAGGCATCAATGTTAAATTCATTTTTCCGGTTCCTTTTTCAGCACAATCTTTTGTGGAGGGGAGCTGAGTTGTTTAAGTCCCAGCGGCTCTACAGATTTGCTGACTTCACTCATTTTGCTTCGAAACATGAGCTCACTTTTCACATTGATGTACTCCCACTTCAGCTCTTTTATTTCTTTGCCAAGTTTATTTATACGTCGGATTTTTTTTTCAGCGAGGTGGCTGTTTGCGATATAGATGAGGGCGAGGAATGCCAGGAAGCCGATAAAGGGCATGTTTTGCACCAACGCTCTGTAATTGATGCGCAAACGCCATTCTTTTCGTTGTTCCGGGAGGGCTGTATTTTCTTCCGCCGGAGTATCCTGGTTTGTTTCTTCTTCCTGCAACACGCTCTACGTCTTTTTAAAAATTGACAATATAAATCTGAACGTAAATCAAACAGATGTGTATAGGATAGGGTAGGATGGTGATCGGTTTAAAGCCGGGTCACGCTTGTTTTTCGGCCACCCGCAGTTTTGCACTTCTGGATCTTCCATTGAGCTTCAATTCTGCATCGCTGGCGGTAACCGGTTTTTTTGTGATTAATCTGAACAATTTAGGGGGTGTTTCTTTTGCAAACGGATCTTCGGGTGCTTCTTCAAAACTTCCTGTCTTCATAAAATTTTTCACCATCCTGTCTTCCAGCGAGTGGAAAGTAATGACGGCTAGTCTGCCTCCCGGTTTTAGTACATTGGTAGCTTGTTCCAGTAAATCTTTCAGAGCGCCCAATTCATCGTTAACGGCTATACGCAATGCCTGGAAAACCTGTGCCAGGTATTTTTGCGGGTTGCCTTTTACGATAGGCTGGATCACTGATTTGAATTCAGCGATGGTGCGCATGGGGTGGGTTTTGCGCTGCTTTACAATTGTTTGGGCCAGGGTTTTGCTGTTGGTTACTTCTCCGTATTCCTGGAAAATCAGTTGTAACCTTGCTTCTCCCCATGTAGCCAGCAATTGAGCGGCAGTAAATTCGGTTCTCGTATCCATCCGCATGTCCAGATCACCATCGAAGCGAATACTGAATCCTCTTTCTGCTGTATCAAACTGGTGCGATGAAACGCCCAGATCTGCCAGTACGCCGTCTACCTGTTCTGCTTTATGTAATTTCAGAAAGCGTTGCAGGTGACGGAAATTTTGTTGTACAAAAGTTACTCGTTCGTCTATGATCCTGTTGCGGTAAGCATCTTCATCCTGATCAAATACTATCAATCGTCCTTTTTCACCTAGTTGCTCCAGTATGGCCCTTGAATGTCCTCCGCCTCCAAACGTGGCGTCCACATATATCCCTTCCGGGTTAATCTGTAAGAGCGTTGCCGTTTCCTGCAGCAGAACGGGTAAGTGATATTGTTGTTCGCCCATATGCTCCCCTCTTTAAATTGAAATATTGTTATCTCCTCCTCCCATTACCTGTTGGGCCAGATCACTGAACGCTCCTGGTGAGAAATTTTCAAAGAACTCCTGGTATTTACCTTTATCCCAGATCTCGATTTTATTGGATGCTGCTGCCAGCACAATATCTTTTTCCAGATTGGCGTAGGAAAGCAGGTTTTTTGGTACCAGCAGTCTTCCTGCGCTGTCTAACTCCAGAATGGTGGCTCCGTTTAAAAAGTACCGCCTGAATTCCCTTACTTTTGGGTCAAAGTCATTCAACTTGCTGATACGTTCAAAAATGGGCTGCCATTCGTTCATGGGATACAGGGACAAGCATTTTTCAAACCCTCGGTTAATCACAAACTGTCCTCCGGCCCCGTCTGATAACTGCTTTTTAAATCCGGCAGGTAAAAGAAAGCGTCCTTTTGCGTCCAGCGTCGATTCGTATTCACCGAGAAATCCTGTCATACCATGGGGCAAAGTCCTTGAAAATCCATTTTCAACACAAAATAACACTTTTTCCCACTTTTTAACGAAAAAATACTTTATAAATTTTTTCCACAGATGGAAGCGCCCCTATGGGAGGCCATCCGCTATCATTTATGCACTGATTGTGTGCATTCTTATAATATACATGTGGATAATGTGTTGATAATAGATTAAATGATGTTTATAACATGTGAACAGTCCATTATGTCTGCCGTTCCTGAAAATGAACGCTGGTGGGAAAACGGGTTGATTTTATAATTATGTGTATACTTTTTTTGTAATCTGACACCTTTTTTATTCATTTTTTGCGTCAAAAAGTCTATTTTCCGGATCCGGGTGGGAAAAATATCAGCGACCCCAACGGTGGTGGAAAACCGCTGTTTCGGCGATTTAATTCCGTCTTTTGCAAAATTTTAACAGCAATCAAAATCTCTCTGCCTTACATTTACATTTAATTCTTAATTTTGCCACTCTTTTATGCGGAAATTTTTATTGTACATCAGTGTTCTCGTGGTTCTCGTGTCTACCTCCTGTAATAACCAGTTACGGAGAATAGAGAAAAGCAACAACTTTGAAAAGAAGTTGGACTACGCCAACCAGTTGTTCCAGAAGAAAAAATACAATACGGCGATCACTCTCTACACTGACCTTGTACAGGTGTATAAGGGTACTGAGAAGTTTGAACCTATGTATTACAATTTCGCATATTGTTCCTACTACGTAAAGGACTACGTTCAGGCGGCATTCCAGTTTAAGAATTACCTGGACCTGTTCCCGAACAGCCCCAGGGCGGTGGAAATTGACTATATGCAGGCTTATTGCTACTATAAGCAGTCGCCTAAAGTATCGCTGGATCAAACCAATACCATGAAGGCCATTGCAGCGATGCAAACCTTTATCAATAACTATCCGACCGCAGATAAAGTATCGGAAGCCAACCTGGTTATAGAGTTGTGCAGAAGAAAGCTGGAAAAGAAAGAATTCTCCAGCGCCGAATTATATTATAACCTGGGCTTTTATAAAGCGGCCGGTATTGCGTTCAAAAACCTGATGCGCAGCTACCCCGACTCCGATAAAGGCGATGGATACAAAGTAATGGCTATCAGATCTTATTATAATTATGCTAAAAACAGTATTCCGGAGAAACAAAAAGAGCGCTACGCCACTGTTTTGGACGAATACCTGGATTTCGCGGATCACTACCCGAACAGCAAATTGAAGGTCGATGCCGAAAAATTTTATACCTTAGCGCAAAACAACATTAAAACACTGGATAATGAGCAAATTAAAGCGAAGTCTAACCAGTAGCCTTAATCCCTGGGTAGAAACCAAAAATACTACCGATATTAAGAACAGAACTGGTAATTTATATGAGTCTATTGCCGTGATAGCCAAACGCGCCAATCAGATCAATATTTCCGTGAAAGAGGAGCTCCATTCCAAACTGGAAGAGTTTGCCAGCCATACTGACAACCTCGAAGAAGTGCACGAGAACAAGGAGCAGATTGAGATTTCCCGTTTTTATGAAAGACTGGCAAATCCGGCTATTCAGGCTACGCAGGAATTCCTGGATAACAAAATTTATTTCCGCAAGAACGACGACGATTTGTTCAGCTAATCCGCCACACATTATTTTGTGAGGTTCGCGATTGCGAAAAATAAAAATATTAATTTCATGGCGGCAGAATGATTTCTGCCGCTTTTGTTTTTATATATGTCCATGGACGCTATCAAAATGCTACAAGGAAAGAAGATCCTGCTGGGTGTTTCCGGCAGTATTGCTGCCTATAAGGCGGCCACCCTGATCCGCCTGCTGGTAAAGGAAGGCGCGGAAGTAAAGGTGATCATGACCCCCGCCGCCGCCGATTTCATTACCCCCCTTACCCTGGCCACCCTTTCCAAAAATGAGGTTCCGGTAAACATCAGCGATCATAACAGCTGGAATAATCACGTGATGTTGGGCCGCTGGGCCGATGTAATGGTCATCGCGCCCGCCTCCGCCAATACCATCGCCAAAATGGCCCTGGGCCTTTGTGATAACCTGCTGCAGGCAGTATACCTGTCAGCTGCCTGCCCCGTGATGTTTGCTCCCGCCATGGATGAAGATATGTGGCATCACCCGGCCACCCGCAGCAATGTGGAAAAACTCATCTCGTATGGTCACCAGCAAATACCTGTCGCCTCCGGCGAACTCGCCAGCGGCTTGTTTGGAGAAGGCCGCATGGCTGAACCGGAGCAAATTGTGGAGTGGTTAGCCCAACATCTCCGGAAAACAAATCAAAACAAACCGCTCAGCGGCAAAACAGCCATCGTTACCGCGGGCCCCACCATCGAACATATTGATCCTGTACGTTATATCAGTAATCATTCCAGTGGGAAAATGGGTATTGCCATCGCGGAAGCCCTGGCAGATGCCGGCGCCAATGTACAACTGGTGCTTGGCCCCACCCCGCAGCAAACGGCACATACCGGTATCACCACCATCCGGGTTCAAACCGCCCAGGAAATGTTTGATGCTGTTACCACCCGCTACCCTAACGCCGGTATCGTAGTTGCCGCCGCCGCAGTGGCCGACTACCGCCCCGCAAACGTGGCCGATAAAAAAATCAAGAAAGGGGAAGCGCAACTGCACATAGATCTCGAAAAAACACCTGATATACTCCGCACATTGGGCGACAGCAAAGGACCACAGCAACTGCTGATCGGATTCTCCCTGGAAACCAACAATGAAAAGGAATATGCCCTCAAAAAGCTGCGGGAAAAACACCTGGACATGATTGTCATGAATTCACTGGCAGACGCAGGTGCAGGTTTTAATTATGATACCAACAAGGTAACGCTGTTTGATAAACACGGGAATGAACGCAGTTTCCCACTAAAATCAAAACAGGCCGTGGCACAGGATATTGTTTCCGCTATAATCGAATTGCAACATGCATAACCGTTTCCCGTTCCTCCTGCTGCTGGCAGGCGCACTTGTACTATTTTGCTGTCCACCCGCCCGGGCCCAGGAAATAAGGGCCAATGTATCGGTAGTAGCCGGCCAGGTACAGGGTGTAGACAAGAAAATTTTTACTACCCTGCAAAACTCCATCCGGGAATTCCTGAATAACCGTCACTGGGCCAACGATGCCTTCACGCCGGCAGAACGGATCGAGTGCAACTTTTTACTGAATGTAACCGGCGTCAGCGGGCCGGACAGCTATAAGGCAAGTTTAACCATCCAGGCTACCAGACCGGTATACAACAGCAGCTATGTGACCAGTTTACTCAACATACAGGATCCCAACGTGGTGTTCCGCTATGTGGAGTTTCAGCAACTGGAATACAGCGATACCCGCATTGTTGGCAACGATCCTTTGGCATCCAATCTCACGGCCATTCTTGCCTACTATGTGAATATCATCCTGGGCCTGGATTACGATTCTTTTTCTCCCCGCGGTGGCGATGTATATTTTAAGAAAGCACTGAATATCGTTAATAACGCACCGGATGGAAAAGATGTTTCCGGCTGGAAAGCATTTGAAGGTAACCGTAACCGTTACTGGTTGCAGGACAACCTCCTGAATGCCAAATTTCTGCAGTTCCACGACGTCATGTATCAATATCACCGGCAAGGGATGGATGTGATGTACGACGACGTGAACAAAGGCCGCGCCGCTATCCTGAATTGCCTGAATATGCTGTATTCCATTCACCAGGATATTCCCAACTCCATGCTGATGCAAACATTTTTCAGCGCCAAGGGAGAGGAACTCCTGAAATTGTTTACCAAGGCAATGCCGCAGGAAAGAGCCCGCGCTGCAGAACTATTGTCGCAGATGGATGTACCGAATGCGCAGAAGTATCAACAGATGAAGTGAGCGGAAAGCTGAAAGCGGAAAGCAATGGCTTCCTGTAAGAAGTTTGCTTCTCAACAAAAAATAACTCTTAAACTAAAAGCTAACTGCTAAAAGTTATAATGACTAGACCGATGAAGAATTCTTTCGCCCTGGCCTTGTTAGTATTATTTTTATTTGCCTGCGGGGAAGGCGATAAGGTACCCTCAAAGTACCTGTCGAAAGAAACAATGAGCAGTATCCTGGAGGATATGTCTATTGCTGATGCCTATGGTAACGAGCAACAGATGCAGGTTGCCTTTTCTCCCAATTTTGATTCTATCCGCCAGGAAAAGGTGAAGATCTATTACAAACAGATACTGGACCTGCATAAAGTAAGTGTGAAAGCATTTATGGAGAGCTATAAGTATTATGAAAGTCATCCCAGCAGACTGAAAGAAGTATTGCAGCTGGTGCAGGCCGATTTAGCGGCAAAGAAACAGCGGCTGGGTAACCCGGTAGATGAAAACGCCCCATTGCGTTTTCGCATGAAAAGTATTTTTCCTTATGCAGACAGCGTGCTTTTGTTGCCAAAGGCCGATACCACAAAGCCTTTTGTTAAGCGGCAACCTTAATCTATAAAACACCAAAACATGAACAAAGTAGTAGTTAATGCCGACGAAGCCTTGCAGGATATCCGGGATGGATCGGTGCTCATGCTGGGTGGGTTTGGTTTGTGCGGGATTCCCGAAAATTGTATTACAGCACTGGTAAAGAAAGGCGTAAAAGATCTTACCTGTATTTCCAACAATGCGGGAGTAGACGATTTCGGACTGGGCCTGTTATTAAAAACACGGCAGATCCGGAAAATGATGTCATCTTACGTGGGGGAGAATGCAGAATTTGAAAGACAGTTACTGGCCGGTGAGCTGGAGGTAGACCTGATTCCACAGGGAACACTGGCCACGCGTATTCAGATGGCAGGGATGGGTATTCCTGCTTTTTTTACGCCCGCCGGTTATGGAACTGAAATCGCTGAAGGAAAAGAAGTCCGCGAATTCAACGGGAAACCACATTTGATGGAACTGGCGCTGCACGCAGACTATGCGATTGTAAAAGCCTGGAAAGGCGATACGCTGGGGAATCTTGTATTCCGTAAAACCACCAGGAATTTCAGCACTTCCATGGCAAGGGCGGGAAATATTACCATTGCGGAGGTAGAGCACCTGGTACAGCCGGGAGAGCTGGACCCCGACCAGATCCATGTGCCTGGTATTTATGTGCACCGCATTTTCCAGGGTAGTAATTATGAAAAACGGATCGAACGCCGCACGGTAAAGATCTAGTTCATTACATTTTCCACGCTTCAAATTTTACATGTTATGTCGCTCGATAAATATGGCATTGCCAAAAGAATAGCGCAGGAGCTGCAGGATGGTATGTATGTTAACCTGGGTATCGGTATCCCTACCCTGGTTGCCAACTATATTCCCGCCGGTGTTTCCATTATGATGCAGTCTGAAAATGGAATATTGGGCATGGGCCCTTATCCCGCTGCAGAAGATATTGATGCTGACCTGATCAATGCAGGTAAGGAAACCGTTACATTACTGCCTGGTGGCAGCTTTTTTGATTCTGCCGAAAGCTTCGGTATGATCCGCGCCGGTAAAGTAGATCTTACTGTATTGGGTGCTATGGAGGTATCTGATAAAGGAGATATTGCCAACTGGAAAATCCCTGGTAAAATGGTAAAGGGAATGGGAGGGGCGATGGACCTGGTGGCTTCTGCCCGCAATATTATCGTGGCCATGATGCATACCAATCCCAAGGGAGAAAGCAAACTGCTGCCTGCTTGTACGCTGCCGCTTACCGGTGTGAATTGCGTAAAGAAAATTGTTACTGAACTGGCGGTGCTGGATGTAACCCCCGAAGGCTTTAAGCTGTTGGAGCGCGCACCCGGTGTAAGTGTGGAGGAAATACGTTCCAAAACAGCCGGTAAACTAATCATAGAAGGTGATATTCCGGAGATGAATATCTGATTGGATAATTACGTATATACGTACCCGTGCCCTGCTTTCCTTACCGGAAAGACAGGGCATTTTTTATAGTAGTCGCTTTTATACTATATAAATAATTTAAATATTTATTTATTTTGCATGCTTTAAATGTTAATCTCGTTAGTTTATTCCTAACCTATAATAGTCACTATGAAAAGGATTTCTACATTCCTGCTGTTGTCATGCTGCGCCATATATACGCAGGCGCAGGAATTGCCGGGTTTTCGCACCAGTAATTATGCAGGCGTAACCAGCGTGCACGCCAATCCGGCCAATATAGCCGACAGCCGTTATCGCTGGGATGTGAATTTGTTTGCGGTAAATGCGGGCGTTTCCAATAACCAGTTAAAGTACAGGCTGGGCGATGTGGGTACTGCATTTGGAGAAGACACTATCAAGAGCCAGCTGTTTGGCCAGAACAAAGGTCTTACGAAAGCATTGGTAAATGTAGGCGTGATGCTGCCATCTGCCATGTTTAATGTGCGTAAGTTTTCTTTTGCCTTTACCTCCCGGGTGCGTGTAGTTGCCAATGTTACAGACCTGGACGGTAAACTGACCGACAAGATCATCAATGACCTGTCGTCTAACACTAACCTGCCTTATAACATGGCATCCAACGAAAATATGCGGATAGCTGTTAACGCCTGGGCCGAGTACGGTGTATCTGTAGCCCGTGAAGTATTGGCAGTGGGGCCACATTACCTGAAAGCCGGCGTTACCCTGAAATACCTGTCGGGTGCAGGAAACGGCACTATCAATATCGACCGGCTCCATGCCACTATGGATGTTGACAAAGGACAGCAGGATGCTTACCTCACCAATGCTTCCGGGAAAATAGGGATGAACTTTGCCGGTGTAAATATCTCCGATTTTGATGCTGCAGATGCGCTCGAATTCTCAGGACATGGCGTAGGTGCTGAATTAGGCGCAGTATATGAATACCGCCCGGAAAGTGAAAATCTCACCGGTAATGGGTTTAACAAATATAAATTCCGTTTGGGTGTTGCACTTATGGATATCGGTAAGATAAAATATGAGCGGGATGTAACCCGCAGCGGTACATTTACCATTGGTATCCCGGCTGGTCAGCAGTTTTCACTTAAGAACCTGGATGGTATAAAGCTGGACAATTACAAAACGGAGCTGGGCAAATATCCGCAGTATTTTAAGCCCGCTGCAGATAACAACAGTGCTTCCTATTCGGTGAGTTTGCCCACTACTTTACAGGTGGATGGTGATTATCACATTCATCACGCCTTCTATGTAAATATGAATGTGCAGGTAGCGTTAGCCGGTGGAGAAAAGAAACCCTATAATGCACAGTATTACAGCGGTTTCAGTGTTACGCCCCGTTATGATGGCAGAATATTCGGCGTTTTCCTGCCTGTGAGCTATAATGGATTATCTAAATTAAATGCCGGCGCCAGCTTCCGTGTAGGTCCGCTGTTCCTGGGTTCAGGCAGCGTATTAACCGCTTTGCTGGGATCATCTCATCAGCTGGATGGCTTTGTAGGGGTGCGCTTCGGCGGCTTACAAAAACATAAATAACCGGGATACCGGGATTTCCGGATCGTGATTACAACAGATATGTGGTTTCGGTATACATACATTGTTGACACAAAATCCGGAAATCCCAGAATTCCGAAATCGCTAAATAATTGGTACCTTTCAACTTGCTAAATTAGTTCGAGGTGCAAGTTGGATTTCTTTGTTACAACGGTAAATACATTCCTGCGACTGACCCGATATTTACTGCGGATAATCGTTCTTTCAGATACGGGGATGGATTTTTTGAAACCCTGAAGGTATACCAGGGAAATGTATTACTGGCAGACCTGCATTTTGAGCGGTTACTGGCCAGCTTACACCTGCTGCATTTTGACATTCCCACCTATTTTACCAAAGCATTTTTTGTTAAACAGATCACTGAACTTTGCAGTAAAAATAATGTATCGCATATGGCGAGGGTACGGTTGGCAATATTCCGCTCTGATGGTGGTTTATATGACCCTGTTAATAACCTGCCCAATTATATTATTCAATCCTGGGAGTTAAGTAAAACGGTACTGGAGCTAAATCAAAACGGACTGGTACTGGATATATTTCCGGATGTGAAAAAAAGCTGTGATAAATTATCTTCCATCAAATCCAATAACTGTTTGCCCTATGTGATGGCAGCGATGTACGCTAAACAGCACCGGTTAAATGAAGCTATTTTGCTGAATCAGTATGGCCGTGTGGCAGACAGTACCATCGCTAATTTGTTTATTGTACGTGATAAAATACTTTATACGCCACCACTCTCGGAAGGTGGTGTATGTGGCGTGATGCGCAAGTATTTGCTGCGCGCGGAACTGCCTTTTAAAGTGCAAGAGAAACCACTCGATATTGACGACCTCGAAAATGCGGATGAAATATTTTTAACCAATGCGATATACGGTATCCGTTGGGTAGGTCTTTTCCGCGACAACAGCTACGGTAATGCAACCGCCGCTATTTTACACGAAGTGCTGCATGAAGGGATGCTGTGAACCAGCTGTTAGCTTTTAGCTGTTAGCTTTTAGGGAAATGCAGCGAAGAACAGTATTTTGCCAAAGCAGCGAAGAATAGCATTTTGAATAGTGGTTTATCGGATGCGGCGAAGAACGGCATTTTGTCGGGAGCTGTAAGAAATTTTTTTTCGGGATGAAACAAAAAGTAAGTTTTTGCTGGCTTCGCCGTGATTTGCGGCTGGATGACCAGGCAGCATTATATTATGCTTTACGTGCAGGAATACCGGTAGTGCCGGTATTTGTTTTTGATACGCATATACTGGATGATCTGGAAGATAAACAGGATCGCCGGGTTACCTTTATTCATGAGGTGTTGGAAGAAATGCAGCAACAACTGATCAAAAAGGGCAGCTCGCTGGATATATACTATGGCACACCGGAAGCGGCTTTTATACATTGGACCTCGAAGTACAATGTAGCTGCAGTATATGCAAATCACGATTACGAACCATATGCCCGTCAACGGGATGAGGCCATAGGAAGGCAGCTGACAGCTAAAGGCACATCTTTTCATACCTATAAAGACCAGGTAATACTGGAGAAGAACGAAGTGCTGAAAGATAACGGTCAACCATATACGATATTTACACCGTACAGCAAACGCTGGTATGATACGCTTACCTTCTTTCATCTCAAACCTTACCCGTGTAATAAATATACGGATCACTTGTATCAGCAGCCGCCTGTGAAAATTCCATCGCTCAAAGAAATGGGGTTTACTACCGGCGAAAAACATTTTCCATCTAAGGCACTACAGGCAGCATTGATAAAACATTATGATGAAACCCGTGATTTTCCTGCACTGGATGGTACTTCCAGGTTGGGGATTCATCTGCGGTTTGGCACTGTAAGTATCCGGGCGCTGATGCAGCAGGCTATGCAGCTGAATGCCACGTTTGCAAAAGAGCTGATATGGCGGGAATTTTACCAGATGATTCTCTGGCACTTTCCGCATGTAGTAGGAAATGCTTTTAAGCGGGAATATGATAAGATCATCTGGCGCAATAATGAGGAAGAGTTTGAGCGTTGGTGTAAGGGCCAAACAGGCTACCCTATTGTAGATGCAGGCATGCGGGAATTGAATGTTACCGGCTATATGCATAACCGCGTACGTATGATCACCGCCAGTTTTTTGACCAAACATTTGCTGATCGACTGGCGTTGGGGAGAAGCTTATTTTGCGGCGAAGCTGCTGGATTACGACCTGGCTGCTAACAATGGTGGCTGGCAGTGGGCGGCGGGCTCCGGTTGTGATGCCGCGCCTTATTTCCGCGTGTTTAATCCTACGCTGCAAACGCAGAAATTTGATAAGGACTTAAAGTACATACGCAAATGGGTGCCGGAATTCGAAGGGGTGGAATATGTGAAGCCGGTAGTGCTGCATGAGGTAGCGCGCAAACGTGCGTTGGAAGTATATGGAAAAGCATTGCGGAAAGCATAAGGCATAAAGCCGAAAGCAAAAAGCTATGAAGCGGATAACAAGTTAATCATCTGTTTCAATAGCTTTTTGCTTTCGGCTTTATGCCTTATGCTTACAGGAATTAGTTTCCTAACACTTCTTTCAGTTTTTTATCCATTGCCTCATGTTCTTCTCCGCCACCGCCATAGCGGGCAATGATGATGCCTTTCGGATCAATGAGGATTTGGGTGGGTAAGGAATGAATGCCAAAATGATCGCTGGTATCGTCAGGGTTAGGCAGGTTTTTCATACGCTTTTCCATATCCAGTCCGCGCAGTACATGTTTCCATACACCTATTCCATCTTTTTCTACTGCCTTTTTCCACGCATCATGATTACGGTCGTCATCGGAGATGCTGATAATTTCAAAACCTTTGTCTTTATATTGTTTGTATAGTTCCAGCAGGTGTGGATTACCTGCGCGGCAGGGAACGCACCAGCTGGCCCAGAAATCGAGCAATACATATTTACCCCGGAAATCGGCCAGCGCCAGTGGTTGTCCGTTGATATCCTTTTTGCTGAAATTAAATGCAGTGCTGCCAGGTGAGCCGTCTTCCAGCTGTTTGATTTCTTTGGCAATCTGTTGTCCGTCTTTGCTTTGTTTTAACGCCGTATTTAAACCGTTGAAATAGTATTTGGCAGAATCCAGCGACATACTACCTACTTCGAAGCGCATGAGGTAAAGGCTGAGAAACGCGTCGTGGTGTTCACGTATAAATTTCCTCGACAACCGGCTGTTGGTTTCGAAATAAGGTGCCAGTTGCTCGCGGATGGCAGCTGATTTTTCATGGTCTTTTTCGTTGCGCAATGCTTCCAGCAAAGGTTTGTATTGCGCGGTAGCTGCTTCTTTTTCTTTTTCCAGTCGCATATTGTCTTCATTGCTCACAGAACCTTTCAGAACGGTGGTGCTCAGGTCGCCGTTTTGTACGGTGATGGTCATGGCCTTGGGTTCCAGGAAGAGATAGGCCTGTTCTTTTCTGTCGCCGCTAAGACCCTTACTTAATGCTGCGGAAAATACGCCGGGCGTAGTTTGTGGCAATGTGCCCTCAAATTTGAACCGGCCATTAATTACTGCTGCGCTATCTGTCACATATTTTTCACCGTTGTTGTACTGTAAATAGTACCTGGCCGGAGCCTGGCCGGTAACGGTGCCGGATATACTGAATTTTTGCTGTGCGGTAGCCAATTGCGCTATGGCTAACGGTAACGATAGTACGCTGATTATTTTTTTCATAGAAACTATTGTTCGTTTTGTGTAAGATTAGGATTGAGTGTTATTTCTTCCTGCGGGATACGCAGCAATATTTTCGGGCTGTTGGCAGGGATAGTCATAGGACCGCTGCTGGCGGATGTATAGTTTCTTACCATGGGAAGTCCATTCCTGAAGTAGTCGAACCCGTTGTGGCCCTCGAAAGATAATTCCAGCCTGCGTTGCAGCATTATTTCATCAAACAGGGCCTGACCGGAAAGGTTTACGGAAGCAAGACCTGCCCGGTTACGGATGATGTTGAGATCAGCGAGCGCAGCATCATTTTTACCCAGTTTGACATTGGCTTCCGCCCGGTTCAGGTATACCTCTGCCAGCCGGATATACCGGAAGGGAGATTTGCTGTAGATGGCGGTATACTTGTACATATATTTCACCGTAGCGATGCTGTCGTTTTCATAGCCGGGTGTTACGTTAGCAACGTAATGTGCAGTACGCAGGTCCGTTTTTGAAATCCGGGTAAGGAGATCGGCCGAAGGACGGTAGTAACCGCCCGTATAATTGATTTGCGGAGGGAAAGCATACTGCATACTGATAGATGCATTGCCGAAGTCCATATTGGCCGCAAAAATATCCTCTTTGTTGGCAGCATTGCTGCTGTTGTAATAAGCCCGGTATTCATTGTCTTTCAGCAGGGCAAATTTATTACTGTTAATCACCTGGTCAGCATATTTTACTACCTGTTGATTAGCCGTTGCGTCAGGTTGCTGAAAGGTGCCACCCATATAGAGATACACGCGCGACAATAATGCGGCGGCGCTCAGTTTCCCGGCGAAGCTATTCGATTTTTCCTGGTTGAATAAGGGTATCGCCGTTTCCAGGTCAGCAACAATCCGTGCATATACCTCTTTGGTAGTGGCCCTTGCCGGTTTATAATCTGTGCTGTTGGCTGCCGTGGTGATCAGCATTACACCGGGTGTATTGGCCGCTTCCTGGTAGTAGGGTTTTGCATAAAAACGGATCAGGTTAAAATATACAAATGCCCTTATAAACAATGCTTCTGCTTTCGCCTGTAATACCGCGGGACGTTGTTCGTCTTTCTGGACATTATCGAGCAATTTGTTGGCATGCAGAATGGTAAAGTAACTGCCTCTCCACAGGTAATAGGTCCAGCTGTGATCTTTATCAGGGGCGTTCAGGTAATCGAAGGCATTGCTGTATCGGTTAGGCCCGAGATCATTGGACCGGATGTTGTTTCCATGTGCTTCAGCGAGAAACATGGTAATATCGCCATAACCGAAAGCGCTGTTTTCCATGGCAACGCCGGTGGTGATCATGGGATAGAGGCCCAGCGCGGCCTGCCCAAATCCTTCCGGCGTACTGAACTGTGCGTCTTCGTTGGTGACGTTATGCGGTCGCAGTGCGTCCAGTTGTTTATTGCAGGCGCTTAATGCGATCAGGCCGGCTATGATGATGATGCGTTTCATTTTTCAGTAGTTTAGAAGGTAACATTAAGACCGGCGGTGATACGTCTTGGATTGGCGTTTCCTATTCCTACGCCGCCATAAGCAGTAGAGGTTCCGATGGATGCACCTTCGGGGTCAGCTCCTACGTAGTCTTTGTGTTTGATCACGAATACATTGTCCATACTCACGAATACGCCTGCACGCTGTGCATGGATCTTTGTCAGCGTTCTTTTGGCAAGGTCATATCCCAGCCTGATATTACGCATCCTGATATGACTCGCATTTCCGAAGATGAGAGAAGAGCGGCTGTCAAATGCCCGCCAGGCATCCATTTTGCTGCTGTATACATCCGGGTAGTTGGCGTTTTTATCGCCTGGTTGCTGCCATACCTTCTGACTCGATTGCCAGTTCACATTATTTCTGCCCAGGAAAGGTGCGGTGGGTGACTGGAAATTGTTGATGAGGTTCATAGCGGTGTAGTTACCTACCTGGAACCACATTTCTGCACTCAGGGAAAATTGCTTGTAGGTAAATGTATTGGTAAACCCACCGAAAAATTTCGGTGTTGCGGAACCCACGGCCTGGTAATTTCTGACATTGGCAAAATCGCCGACACCTTCTACCACTTGTTTCTTTCCTGCTGCATCAAAGTTTTCGAAGAGTGGCGCACCGTTATCCGGATTTACGCCTACATACCGGATGGCTTTTATAACGTTGAGATCTTCTCCTTTATAGCGGTAATAAGCACGGTTGTAGTTGTCGAGGAGAGAATCGCCGTATAACTGCTGTATGGTGTTTTTATTGAAGCTGATGTTCAGGTTGGTGGTCCAGCTGAAATCCCGTGTGTCTATGTTGCGGGTGTTCAGCATCAGTTCTAATCCTTTATTCATCACTTCTCCCACGTTTTGATATTGCTGGAAGGATCCCTGGGCAGAGCCTACAAACACCTGCTGCAGCAAATTTTTGCTGCGTTTGGCATAGAGATCCGCCGACAGCTCAATGCGTTTCCATAAACTGATGTCTATTCCTGCTGTATTATTAACGGTGGTTTCCCAGCTGATATCAGGGTTTTCCAGTTGAGTAATAGCAGAGCCGATATTGTTGACATTATCATAGGTGTAGTTGCTGGCGGCAGCATAGAGTGTCTGGTTCAGGTAACCGTCGCCTACATCTCTTCCGGAGGTACCGTGTACTATTCTGAGCTTCAGCACATCTATGCCTTTAACATCTGCCAGAAAAGCTTCTTTGTTGATCATCCATCCGGCGCTTACTGCATAGAAGGTACCATATCGTTTATTGCGCCCGAAGTTGGTAAACGCGTCCGTACGAAGAGAGGCTGCAGCATAATACTTGGCGAGATAATTATAGTTTAGTTCGCTGAAGGCGGAGAAACTGGCTCTTTCTGTAAAGGAGCCGCTTGGACGGTATGGTAAGTTATAAGCTACGTTGATAGCACCCCCCAAATTTTTAGCGGCGCCCATATTTCTTTCGCCAGGCAGCAGGTTGTACATGTCTGTGCTGTTGGCTTCGTTGGTACGTTTAGCCCATTCCGTTCCTGCCAGGAAGTTCAGGCTATGGGAGCCGAACTGTTTGGAGGCGCTGAGGGTATTGGTAGAGGTATAATTAAAGAAACGGGTATCTGCAATGGTAAGGGTACCATTGGGAAGTGCCGCGCCAGGTTGAAAAAGATAAGGGTAGCCGCCATATTTTCCGGAGAAGCTCCGGGGATCGAGGTAAGAGTTTCGGTGTGTGTTGATATAATCGATGGTATTCACCGTTTTAAGGCTTAACCAGGGCAATACGTGGTAGCTGAGCCAGATGGTGCCGGTGAAATGTTGATTGTCTGTAACAGCCGTATTATCGTATTTCTTTTCAGCCAGAAAATTCTGTGACCAGGTGTTGTAAGGCACACCGAAATTGCTGGATTGTTTTACCTGGATACTATCGGCCATGGAACCATCAGCATTATAAGGCGTTACAAATGGTTGTGTTGAATAGAGCGCCGGTACGCCGTTGCGGGTGATAGTTCTATCAATGATGGCACTGGTATTGAGTCCTGCGGAAACTTTTTTCGAGAGAATCTGTACCAGGTTTAACCGGAGATTGCGGCGGTCGAAGGTATTGCCATAGTTAATTCCTTTTTCCTTATACCAGTCCACACCCGCGTATACGGTAGTTTTGTCGTTGCCGCTGTTAAGCCCCAGGCTTATATCAGAGAAGCTGCCATCATCGAACACAGCCTTTTCCCAATCGAAATTTTTTGATTTATCATCATCGTTATAAATTCTTCTTTGCTGGATGAATGCCGCTGCGGTAGGAAATTGTTGTTGTAAGATGGGCGTTTCTTCCCATTTGCGTTGCATGACTTTATCCATCAATGCAATAGTTTCCGAAGTATTCATCATGCGGATGGCACGATTTTGTTTAATGGCGCCATACCGGGTGTCGAGCGTTACGTGTACGCCGCTGTTATAGGCCGCTTTTTTCGTGGTGACTACAATTACGCCCTGGGCTGCACGGGAGCCGTAGATCGCTGTAGAGGCGGCGTCTTTCAGGATGGTAATGCTTTCTATATCCGCAGGACTTACCACATCCTGCAGATTTTGTGAGTTGGAAATAACGCCATCGATAACGATCAATGGTCCGAAGTAAGCGCTCGTGCCGGATGGGAGTGATGATTCCCCGCGCAGCAACACCTGGCCTTTAGCGCCGGCATCGGCTGAGGGTTCCACGATATACATACCAGTGGTTTTGGCCTTCAGCATGGAAAGCACATTCGCTGAAGATACGGAACTGCGCAGTTGTTCACCGGAAACGCGTTGTACAGCGCCGGTTAGTTCTGCCGCTTGTTTGTTGGTATATCCCATTACTACTACGCCGCCAAGACTGGTTGCATCATCTTCCAGTGCGATGCGGTTGTCGTTGCCGGAGATCGTTTGTGTTTTGGGGCGGTAGCCAACGCTGCTGATGAGTATCGGCTGTCCAATTTCTGCCGGTACTATGAATACGCCGTTAGCATCTGTAACAGCGCCTTTGCCGGTGATAATATTGCGCACAGTAGTACCGGGCAGCGGTTGGTTTTTCCGGTCTGTTACCACGCCTTTTACCATCAGCGCCGGTTTAGCTGCGGTGGTGGAATAAATGGAGGGGGAAACGCCGATCATATTACCGCTTACGCGGAACAGCAAACCGGAAGGCAGTTGCAGTTCTTCCAGCAATTCCCTGATGTTTCTTGCCCTGGAAGGAAGGGTAATACGCTTTGCGGGTAAAGTACCTGCGGAGTAGAAAAATTTTACCTGGTAGGTGGCTTCGATTTTACGAAAAGTTTCGCTGATGGAAACGTCCTGCAATACAATTACTTTTTTCTGTTGAGCGTATGAATGTGTACTCGCAAGTAATGATATTAACAACACCAAAACTGGGAACTGCCATTTTATTGCAGTGCTTAAAGGCACACGGAGGCGCGCATAATTAAAAGTCATGCATCTGATTTTTAAAATGTAATGGTTGATATGGTCACTGCAGGCGCCGGCAGCCTGCTGGTGATCCCGATTTCAGCGATTTTGGTGGAAACGCTTTTTATTAAAATTGAATTGTTACTTTATCCGGTTGTATTTGAAAACTACATCCGGCTGTGAAACAAAAAATGTTCAGTACTTTTTCAAGTTTATCGTTGTCGAAGGCTCCCGAGAACCGTTTAGCATTTAACAGATTTCCTTTTAATTCGAATGGTATGCCATACCAGTTTTCGAGTTGTGTAACGACTTCCCTGGCGCTGGCATTATTGAAAACAAGCTTCCCTGCTTTCCAGGTATGTACGGCAACAGTATCGAAAGTGTGCCGGGTAAGTTGCCGGGCCTTTTCATCCCATTTGGCCTGTTCTCCCGGTGTAAGTGTAACCGGGTTGGTACGGCCGGCTGTTTCGCTTACTTTTACTTTACCGCTTAATAAGGAAACCGTTGACTGTGTTTCGTATGGGTATGCTTTTACCAGGAAAGAGGTGCCCAGTACCGTCGTCTGGATTTGCTTACTGGTTACCACGAAAGGATCGTCGGTATTTCCTGTTACATCGAACAGGGCGGCGCCTTTTACGAGTTCTACCTGCCGGTGTTTATGGCTGTAGTCAGAAGGTATTCTTACGGTGGTATTGGCATTAAGGATGACCGCCGATCCATCCGGTAAGGTCAGCATTTTACGTTGACCCCAGTCGCTGGAATATTCCTGGAAGGTAACAGGAATAGTGTCCGGCTGCATTTTTTTCCAGAGCAGGGTCGCCCCTCCCAGTAATAAAACGGCCGCGGCTACACGCCAGGTATAGTATTTCCAGCTGATTCGTTTTACCGGTGCGCCGGCTTTTACTGCCTGCTGCAGCCTGTTCAACTGTATGGCTTTATCCTGCTGAGCTTCGCCGGTGTTGATGTTGTAATACAATTCTACTGCAGCGGCCACCCTGTCTTTTATTTCAGGATGCGCGGCGATATAGTTTTCCCATTTCGCAACAGCTCCGTCGTTGTTACGCCGTATATATTGCAGAAAGGTATCGTCGAGTAACAGATCTAATTCTGTCAGGTCCATTGGCAGCATTCCCCATCCATTTTTAAAGTAGAGCGACAATCGTTTCCTTTTTACCGGGTATTGTCCGGTAAATATTCAGATTTTGATATTTTCTATTTTAAGCTTTCTTTCTTGAAAAAAATCTAAGGGAATTTATAAGGGAAGTAGTAACAACAGCATTCTCAAATTCAGGTTACCTGATTTCAGATCCTGTTCCAATGATTGTTTGAGGGATTTGAGTGCCTCGTACAGCTGATTATATACGGAGCGGTGTGTGAGTCCTGTAATATCGGTTATTTCGTCGTAATTCCTGCCCTCATAGAAGCGCAGGTTGATGAGTTCTTTTTGTCTTGGACTAAGCCGGGCGATGGCGTCCTGTATGCGTTTGATGGCGTCGGTATGGAGCTGTTGGCGCAGCAGCAGCTGTTCGGGAGAGGGCGTGTCGCTACCGGGTTCCTGTTCCAGCCATAACGACAATAAACCATTGTCTTTTTTCTCCTGCTGCAAATGCAACAGGAGTTTGCGTTTGAAGGAGGTGATAATATAGCTCCGTACGTTTGTTACATCGCCAAGGCCTTCTTTCTTTTCCCATAAATAAAGAAATACCTGTTGGATACAATCCTTCACTGGTTCGCTCCTGGCGCATATTTTCAGGCCCAGGAAGAGGAGCAGGTGATAATATTGATCATACAATGTATATAAGGCCTGCTCTTCACCTTGCCGGAACCTGTTCCACAGGTTTGTATCCTTGTTTTCGACCATATTGTAACAAAAGAACGAAAAAAGGCTTGTTTTAGCGACGGATTTTTTCTGCTGCTTCCATGAGTGCTGTTACTGCTGCTTTTCCTTCCGCACCCAGATCCAGGCTGAAATCATTTACATACAGGTCGATATGCTGACGCATAACTGACTCGTCCATCTCCTGTGCATGTGATTTTACATATTCAGAGAGCTGGGGATAGGTGGTGTAGCTATTTTGCAGACTTTGATGGATAAGGGTATCTAATTCGGCGCGGGTGGCTTCAGGTACATCTTTACGGATGAAGATGCCGCCGAGCGGGATGGGATTACCGGTGGTTTGTTCCCAGTATTCGCCCATGTCCATCAGTTTTACAAGCCCTTTCAGCTGGTAGGTAAAGCGGTTTTCGTGAATGATTACGCCTGCGTCTACATCGCCATTCAGCACTGCATTTTCTATTTCGGAAAACAGCATCACCTTTTTGTTTTTTGCTTCCGGGAACGCGATAGAGAATAGCAGGTTAGCGGTGGTGTTTTCTCCGGGAATGGCGATGGTCATGTTTTTGATGTCTTCCAGGGGAATATTCTTTTTAGCAATCAGCAGCGGGCCACATCCGCGTCCGAGTGCACTGCCGCTGTTAAGCAGCTCATATTGATCTTTTACCTTGAGATACACGGCAAAGCTTAGTTTTGTAACCGCCAGTTTACCCTGTAAAGCCCAGTTGTTGAGCGTTTCCACATCTTCAAGGTGGGTATCGAAGGAGAAGTCTTTTGTGTCTATTTTGTTATTGACCATTGCATCAAAAATGAATGTATCATTCGGGCAAGGTGAAAAACCTAAGGATAAATGCATATGCTTCAAAATTTTATTGTCTGTTGTTAAATACCGGCCAGGGTTTTCACCGTTTTTTCCAGTTCATCGTTTAATGCTTTTACTGCCAGGGGGATCTTCCATTTACTTTTATCTCTTATTTCCACATAATTGGAAATGCTGCGCAGCTGGAGGAAGGGTACCTGTTCCTGCAGGCAGGCATAATGAAAAGCGGCGCCTTCCATGCTTTCAATATCCGGGGCATATTGCTGTTCCAGGCGCTGAATGGTAGGTTCGCTGCCGCTTACCAGGTTTACACTCACCCCGGTGGCCCGTTGCAGGGCAGGGATAAAGGGTAAGCCGGCAAAGGTATTTACCAGGCTGTTGCCGGTAAAAGGTGGCTGTGATGGTTGCCAGAGCTGTATATCAAATAAATCTTTAAACTGATGATTGTCTTCCGCCCCGAGATCGGCGAGATATTCGCGTTGGATAACAACAACCTGTCCGAGTTCCCAGGGATGTCCGAAAGCGCCGGCTATACCGGCTTGTATAGCCATGTCGGGCTTATGAACGGCCAGGTAGCGGCCAAGACTGAAGGCGGTGTGCATCATACCAATCCCCGCAATAAGGATATCGATGTCGCAATTGGCGGCGGATAAGGTTGGGCGGTGTTGGTCCAGGAACTGTAAAAAAGGCTGTATTTCCAGTGTGGTAGCCGCGGTTACCAGTAATTTCATGGCGTAAAAATACGGCAAAAATGCTTGTTGCCCGTGTAAAACAATTGACAGGAATTAGGATAAATTGGCTCTACTCACTTAATAGTGGTATTTTTGCAAAAATTTTTTGCAAAAATGATTTATTTAACGCGAGTAGAGAACTTCAATGCGGCGCATAAGTTATCTAACCCGGGCTGGAGCAAAGAAAAGAACGAAGAAGTTTTTGGCAAATGCGCCAATGAGAACTGGCATGGGCATAATTATGAACTGCATGTCACAATAAAAGGTAATCCAGACCCTGAAACGGGTTTTGTGTTCAATGCCAAGACTTTAGGCGTAATTATCCGTGATGCTGTCATCGAAAAAATTGATCACCGGAATCTGAACCTGGACGTAGATTTCATGGCTGGCAAGTTTACTTCCGCTGAAAATCTGTCTATAGCAATCTGGGACCAGCTGGCTAAACATTTGCCGGCGGATGTTCAGTTGCATTGTATCAAGTTGTATGAAACCCCTCGCATATACGTAGAATATTACGGTGGAAAGTAGTGGAGAGAAGGTACGTATATAGTCAGCCTTTGAAATTACTTAAATCATATAAGAATGGCGTATAATAAGATTGAAAGTTACGATGAAAAGATCACGTCCGGTCTTGTAGAGAACTATAAACACTGCCTGCATCTGTTAGGCGAAGACCCTGAAAGGGAAGGATTACAGAAAACGCCCGAGCGGATGGCCAAGGCGATGCAGTTCCTCACCCAGGGGTATCAGCAGGATGCACGTAAGATATTGGAGGGCGCAAAATTTACAGAGGCTTATAGTGAAATGGTAATAGTAAAGGATATAGAAATATATTCAATGTGTGAGCATCATATGCTGCCCTTCTTCGGAAAGGCGCATGTAGCCTATATTCCAAACGGATACATCACCGGTCTGAGCAAACTGGCCAGGGTAGTGGATGTATTCGCCCGTCGTTTGCAGGTACAGGAACGTTTAACGCACCAGATCCTGGACGCTATCCAGGAAACGCTTCAGCCGCAGGGCGTAGGCGTTGTGATAGAAGCACAACACCTTTGCATGATGATGCGGGGCGTACAAAAACAAAACTCGCTGACCACCACTTCCGCATTCAGCGGACAGTTTGAACACGGCGACACCCGCGCGGAGTTCATGAAACTGATTTCCAAATAGGGATTGTGATGACTGTGATTAACCTGATTTAAATGATTGACCTGATTTTATTTGTCAATGATTAAATGAGATTTACGGGAGGTATTATATATGTTGTATATTTATATATCTTCGCTTATCTTTTTGATCATTGACAAATAAAATCAGGTCAATCATTTAAATCAGGTTAATCACAGTCATCATCAGTTTAATCAGTTTAATCATAGTCCATTTTAATCACATTAATCATAGTTATGAAGCATGCTTACGTATTTCCCGGACAAGGTTCCCAATTTCCGGGCATGGGCAAAAACCTGTACGACACCAACGCAAGAGCAAAAGAACTTTTTGAGCAAGCCAATGAAATCTTAGGATTCCGTATTTCTGATATCATGTTCAATGGTACAGAGGAGGATCTGAAACAAACCAGGGTTACACAGCCGGCCGTATTCCTGCATGCTGTGATCGCATTTCTTTGCAGTGAACATTCGCAGCCGGAAATGGTGGCGGGTCATTCTCTCGGAGAATTTTCCGCATTGGTGGCCAACGGTGTATTGTCGTTTGAATCGGCTTTGCGCCTGGTGGCTGTCCGTGCCAATGCCATGCAGAAAGCATGTGAAGTACAACCTTCTACCATGGCTGCAGTATTGGCCCTGGACGATGCAAAAGTAGAGGAGATCTGTGCTGCAGTAACTGCGGAAACCGGTGAAATAGTAGTACCCGCCAACTATAACTGTCCTGGTCAGCTGGTTATTTCCGGCACCATAAAAGGGGTGGAAATTGCCTGTGAAAGAATGAAGGCAGCCGGCGCCAAACGCGCGCTTGTATTACCGGTTGGAGGTGCTTTCCATTCTCCGTTGATGGCTCCGGCTAAAGAAGAATTACAGGCCGCTATCAACACCGCCACCTTCAATACACCAACCTGCCCGGTATATCAGAATGTTGCCGCAACCGCAGTAACAGATCCTGCCACTATCAAACAAAACCTGATTGATCAGTTAACCGGCGCGGTAAAATGGACACAATCGGTTCAGGCAATGATCGCCGACGGCGGACACGAATTTACCGAAGTAGGACCAGGTAAAGTATTACAGGGACTTGTGCAGAAGATCAACAAAGAAACAGTGGTAAACGGGATAGGGTAGAATAGCTTTTAGCCATTAGCTGTTAGCTGTTAGCAAAATGCAGCGATAATAAAAATGCAGCGGAGATTAAGTAGTCTACTTAATCTCCGCTGCATTTTGCTAACAGCTAACAGCTAATGGCTAAAAGCTAAATCATTTTCCATCTCGAATTGTGACAGGTAATGGTCCATTCCTGCGCTTTTCAGGAATTGGCCTATTTCCGGAAAATGTTCGTCGATATTGATAATGCTCATAGGGCCGCCTTGCAGTTCCTCTGCAGCATGTTGTAATAAAGCCGTGCCGATTCCCTGCCGGCGGTAGCGCGGGGCTACCGCGATGTTCCTGATCCTGCGGGTATCTTTATGTACGCTGATATAGCCGGCAGTTTCTCCATCTATCATGGCTTCCCAGGTGGCGGTAAAAGCGCCTTCCCGCTGGATACTGCCAACGGTGTTCGACCAGGTGGGTATCATATCCATGAATGTGGATAATAACGGCCAGTCCGGGGCTGTATTTTCTTTTATGGAGATGTTGGCCGACGCTTTGCGAATATCCACCATTCCTTTGAAGGAGTGTATGATACGGGTTTTATGAAAGCCGCTATTCGTATAGGCTTTGATGGCGGGCAAATTGGTGCTGATAACTTCCAGTATGATCTTGCGGATACCCTGTTGCCGGTACACAGGAATAAACTTGTCATACATTTTTTGAACCAGGTGCTGGCCGCGGTAGGTAGGAACTACGCCGGTACCACCATTATACAGGATAGCAGGATGTATTTTATCATCTGTTGCATGCAGGATAAATCCCCCCAAATCATTACCTGCAAATGCGCCAATGGAATAATCACGCTGCAGATTTTCTCCCCGCATTTTTTGTTCCAGTATAGACGGTGTGAGATGCAGCGGCACTACATAATCGCTGAAAGCCGCGTTGAAAGTATCACACAGATGTTGGGTGGATACGTTGTGAAGGGTGCTGAAATCCTGAATAAAAATCATAGTGGAATGGTATGTCACCAATATTAATCATCATTGATGAGATACCATTCCGGAATTTTATGAGCGGAAAAATTATTGCAGTTCTATACTGACATTAATCCATTCCGGATCAAATTTGTTGGTGTATTTTTTATAGAAATTGATGGCGGGAGTATTCCATTCCAGTACCTGGAATACAATGCCGTTGAAGCGCTTTTCTTTGGCTTCTATTATCAGCTGGTCGAACAACAAATTACCGATGCCTTTACCGCGCCATGCTTCTGTTACGATAATATCTTCCAGGTACATACGGCAACCTTTCCAGGTGGAGTAGCGGGTATAGTAGAGCGCGAAACCTTGTATCACTTCCTGCCCGTTTTCCCGGGTGGAGGCCACAAATGCCTTCCACACCGGTTGCAGACCAAAACCGGCCTCTTCAAAATGAGCCAGGCTTACGGTCACCTCTTCGGGCGCCTTTTCATATTCGGCCAGCTCACGGATCAGTTCCATCAAACGGGGACAATCTTCTTTTCGTGCAACCCTTAACGTTATATCTTCCATATCAGTAAATATTATCGGATGAATGGGTAATTTGTTGCCGGACCGGTTATCCGCCGGCGCCGGTATTTTCAAAAATACGGTGATGACCATTTTCCGCGTGGGAAATGGTCGCTGAACTGCCTTTTTCCTCCTGCCGTAAAATAATCAATTGTGCAGATCCTGCCGGTGGTCTTTTTTACTGCCGGAGCATCTGCGGGACAGATGGCCGGCGGAAACCCTGCAACAGATAATGCGGTTGTTTTCAGCAAGTCCGGGACTGCAAATATCGTGTGCAAAAATGGAAAACAATATTGTAATTTGTAGGATGTTTTGCTGTGGGATAGCATTAATCTCTTTTTTACATGAAAAATATGCTCGTGCATTATGCTTCCTACAACTGCTGGGCTAACCAGCAGTTGGTAAAAGGGTTGCTGAAACTAAAGGAAGAACAGCTGGACCGGCAGCTGGGCGCCGGTTTATTAACACTGCGGGAAACTTTGTACCAGCTATGGTCTGCAGAAAGTTTATGGTATCAGCGATTACAGCTTACGGAGAAAACCACGGATCCCGTCAGTGGTTTCAGCGATGCGTTCCCTGCAGCCTGTGATGCTTTGCTGAAACAATCCCGGTTGCTGGAGGAGTGGGTGCAGCAGGCCAACCAGGCAAAGCTCAATCATACCATTGCTTATACGCTGAAAAAGAGCGAGCATTACAAAATGCCTGTCCAGGATGTTATCATCCAGGTGTGTAATAATAGTACCTTTTACCGTGGTCAACTGGTATATATATTAGGACTATTAGGTGTAAATAAGATCCAGGCAATGGATTACAGTCGCTTTAAGCCAAAAAAATAGGCTGTTTTTAGTATTTTTACCGGATAATCCGCCTCTAAAATTCCATTATGAACGCTGCTTCTTTTTATGCTAAAGCCCCTAAACACCTGGTGGCAGTAGATTGTATCATCTTCGGTTTTGACGAAGGCAAGCTGAAGTTACTGATCATGCAACGTAAGGTGGCCCCTATGGCCGGGGAATGGTCGCTGGTAGGAGGGTTTGTACAGGAAGATGAAAGTACCAACGAAGCGGCCGCCCGTGTACTGGAGCATACTACCGGTCTGGATGATATTTATATGAACCAGCTGCATTGCTACGGCGACGTGAACCGCGATACCGGCGCCCGCGTTATATCAGTAGCTTATTATGCCCTCATACGTATCAAAAACCACGACAAACCGCTGGCCCGCGAACACGGCGCCCACTGGCTGGAACTGCACGAAATACCTGAACTGATCTTTGATCATGGAAAGATGATTGAAGACGCCCTGGCAGCGCTCCGCAACAATGCCCAGTTCCATCCCATCGGTTTTGAACTGCTGCCGGAGAAATTCACCCTCTCACAGTTAAGAAGCCTCTACGAAGAAATTTACCAGAAAACACTGGATAAACGCAACTTCCGTAAGAAGATATTATCCCTGGATGTAATGGAAAAACTGGAGGAAAAAGACAAAACTTCTTCCAAAAAAGGTGCACATCTCTACCGCTTTGACCCGGAAAGATATGAAGCACTCAAACGCAAAGGACTGGTGTTCGAAATCTAGGTTGTAAAATGAACAAAATGGATGGCAGTCAGCACGGCAAATAAAACTATTTTAGGGCCGCTGATTTCCACCGTTTATGTCATGTTTGCGCCATACAGGCATTTGTTGTCTGCTGTTTCTGTCCAGAACATTGTGCGCCCAGTACAATGATATTGCAGCAATTAAGCATACGTTATCTCATATAACGGACAGTACAGCGTATGTGGATGTTTTAAACAGGCTGGCGTCGCTGTATCTTCCCTGTCAGCTCGACAGCAGCGGGCTATATGCCAGGACCGCCAACGATATGGCCGACAGGATTCACTATGATAAAGGTCACCGGGAAGCTTTGCGCGGCATGGGCCGTTACTACTCCCTGCGTCCGCACCGCTACCTTTCCTTCCTGTTTTATGATAATGCGCTCACCGCCAGCCGCGCAGCCGGCGACTCCATGGGAGTGGCTATTTCATTGATGAATATCGGCACCTATTACCAGTATCAGGGACAACATGCCGAAGCGCAACGCTATATAAACAAAGCCCTGAATGTAACCTGGACAGCCAGGCTGGACTCCCTGAGAGCCTGGGTGCTGGTTAATTACTACCTGGTGAATGCGGCAGACACTGCCGCTCTTTCGTATGCGCAAAAAGCCCTGCAACAGGCAGTAACACTCACTACTCACTATAAGGACCGCCTCGGAATGCTTTATACACAGCTGTTCACAGCTCATGAAGCATTGCGTGCCGGTGGCATAAAGGAGGCCGAAAACAGGCTGAAGGCCGTCATAAGAGCAGCAGACAGCGCCGGGTTAAACTATATTGCGATGTATGCCGGCACTCAACTCACCGGCTATCGCATCTGGCAACAAAAAGCAGACTCGCTCTTATACCAGCAGCAATCTGTCCGGTATGCCAGCGCAGGTGGTTATATCGGGTTAATGCTCCCCGTAGTTACCTCGCTGTTTAACTGGCACCGGCGGCAGGGAGATGAACACCAGGCTGCAACGTACAGCCGCCTGGCCCTGCGGATCATGCAACAGCAACAGGACGACATGCAGGCAGGGGAAGCAGATTACCTGGCCTACACCTTTGGAGATGAACTGATGGACTCCCTGCAATGGCAACACCAGTCACAAAAGGAACAGCTGAAACAACACAAGGCCTCTAATCGTTTCTGGTATCTGCAGGCGATCATTGTTGCAGCTATCGCCATATTATTAGCAATACTGCTTACCTACTTTATCAGGGCCTACCGGTTGTCGCGCCGGAATACGGCCAGCATGGCCGCTTTGCAAGAGGAGATCAGCAAGGGAAACAAAGCCCTGCAGGACAATGATGACTTTAAGAATAAACTGATCTCCATGATCGCACATGATTTCAGAACACCCCTGCATAACATCGTGAGCATCACCGGGTTTATAGACCAGCATGCATTAACAGTGACGGAGGCGGGAGAAATGATCCTGGAAGTGGAACAAACAGCCACAACCACGCTCGGTGTGTTTGAAGAAATCCTGAGCTGGATCCGTACCCAGTTATCAGGATTTACATATCACCCTCAATCCTTTTCGCTGGCTGAAATGATCAGCGCTACAGAGCAAACCCTCCTGCATTTATCAACCGGGAAAAAAATACAACTGGTCAACGCTATTCCACCTGGTACTACCGTATGGGCGGATTACGAAATGCTGCAGTTTATACACCGGAATTTTTTACATAATGCCATTAAATTTTCTCCTACAGATGGTGTAATAACGATCAGGGCTATACGGGAAAATGGGTGGCTGACCGTATCGTTTACAGATGAAGGATCAGGTATCGACGCAGTTGTGCTGCCGCATCTTTTTACCTGGAGCCGGCAGGCGCATGAACAAGAGCGCACTGGTAAGGGAGCCGGTCTTGCGCTGATCATCTGCCGGGATTTTATCCATAAAATGAACGGGGAAATTAATGCGATAAATAATGAAGAAGAAGGGAGCACTTTTTATTACAGGCTTCCCGAATCATTGATCGGGAGGCATTCATAACCATGAGAAGCGTCTTTTTGTATGCATGTTACAGGAATGGATTTGCAGCTATCTGCATAGCGGCAGTATTGTTATGCGCGGTGATAACCACCCGCGCGCAAAGTCCGCAGCTGCCTGAACTACAGGAAGAGCTGAAGCAGCAGCGCGATAGCAGCGCTTATCTGAACACACTGGGCAAGATGGGAGCATTATACATGATGATTAACCTGGACAGCAGTTTTGCCTGCGCAATTAAAGAACAGGAAATAGCCGTCAGATTACAGGACAAAAAAGGATTGGCTGATGCGTATGATGTACTAAGCTTTTGTTTTGCACTGCGTACAGATTTTAATATTGCCGGAATATACGCCTATAGGGCCTTACAGCTGCATAAATCCTTATCCGACAGCGCCAGGATATGCAAAACCCTGAGTAACCTGTATCTCTGTTACAGGAACCTGGGCAGACAGGCTGATGCCAATAACTATTTTTACGAGGCCTTTAAAATGGCCGGCAGGCTGCCGGCTTCAGCCGATTCTGTGTATAGTATATTGCTGGTGAACTACGCGATGCGTTTTTACCGGGATACAACCCGTAAGGATTCCGTACAATGGGCATTACACACTGCGGAGAGTATCAGCAGGAAATACCCCCGTAGCAGGCTGCCATTGTATATTGCCGCCTACGGAGCAGATACGCTGGTGAAACAGGGGCGTGGAAAGGAAGCCGAACTGCTTATGAATACGCTCGCGGAAACGGCGTTGAAGATGGGCCTGCCTTATGTAGCCATGGATATGTACAATCGCCTGGAAGAATATGGCGGAATGGGATATACCGTAGATACAACACACTACCGCGAACTGTCTTATGAACTGGCAAAAAAAGCAGGATGTATAGAATTGAATTTATCTGTTATAGCGGGGCTGTACGATTATTATGAGCATAAAAACGATGTACCGAAAGTAAACTATTACAGCGATGAAATTATGCGGCTGGCCGCCCAGTACCGTTATCAACCGGGGAGGGACCAGGTGAACTACCTTGATTACTTTTTGAAGGAGCAGGCTTTGCAGCGGCTGGCACGCAGCAATCTCCTGCAGCAGCAGGAACTCGAAACGGTGGGTGCCCGTAAACGGAACAGCCAGTTTGTAATAGCAGGCCTGGTGGTAGTAGTGATGCTGCTTTTTATTTTGCTCTTTAGCCGTTACCGGCAATACAGTTTATCGCAGCAACAGGAGCATTTGCTGTCCGACAGCTATGCTGATATTTCACTTAAGAACGTTGCCCTTCGGGCTAATGATGAATTTAAAAATAAGCTGATCACTATTATAGCGAATGATTTCAGAGAGCCCCTGTATTATATTTCGAAAGTAGCCGCGCAAATGAGAGGGAGCGGCAATGATTCGCAAACGATGGCTGTCCTTATAAAAAGGATAGCAGATGTGTCGGGGAATACGCTTTCTGTTTTTGATAATATCCTGAAATGGATACGGTTGCAGCTGGCCGGATTTTCCTATCAACCGGCGCCCTGTAAGTTGTATGACACCATAACGGCAGCCTTAAAGTCAACGGAAGCTGCAGTGGAAGAGAAATCATTAGTTGTGGTGAACCTGGTGCCGGGCGACTTTATCCTGCCCGCCGATGCAGATATGCTGCGGATGGTATATCAGCACTTGTCGCGGCTGTGTACCCATTATGCACAACATGGAAGCCTGGTGATCTTTACTGCCTGGAAGCATGAGGGAATGGCTTATGCCCGAGTTATTGCAGATACCGGGCAGGATACCACCATGGTGATAAAAAATTTATCGGACTGGCAACATGATATGTATGCGCTCAGTTACGCCATTACGAGCGACTTTATTGATAAAATGAAAGGAGGGGTACAGGTATCAGGAAGTGAAGGACGATACCTGGTATTTACGATAATGCTGGAAGGATAGTATAAACCCGGATACAGGTGCTTTAGGCAGCTGTATCCGGGAAATGATTTTTATTTGCCGTATTGATCACCGTCGTATGCCCACTTAATGTAGTTGGCACCCCAGGTAAATCCGCCTCCGAAGGCCGCCATCATAATGTTGTCGCCTTTTTTGAGGTGTTTTTCATAGTCCCACAGGCATAAAGGAATAGTACCGGCGGTGGTGTTACCATAGCGGTGAATATTCATCATTACCTTTTCATCGGGTACGTTGATATACTGGGAGGTGGCTGAAATAATACGTTTGTTAGCCTGGTGTGGTACCAGCCATGCAATATGGTCTGCTGTGAGGTTATTACGTTCCATAACGTCTTTTGCTGCACCAGCCATATTCGCTACCGCGTATTTAAACACCATTTTACCTTCCTGGTATACATAGTGTTCACGGTTATTCACTGTTTCAAGGGTAGCCGGTTTAACAGAACCGCCGGCCTTCATGTGGAGGTATTCGCGGCCATGACCGTCACTTTTGAGGAGACTGTCGATTAAGCCGTATCCTTCCGTATTGGCTTCCAGCAGCACGCCGCCGGCGCCATCGCCAAAAATAATGCAGGTGGTTCGGTCGGTATAATCGATAATGGAACTCATTTTATCGGCTCCGATTACCATTACCTTCTGATAACGGCCACTTTCAATGAAGCGGGCGCCGGTATCCAGCGCGTACAAAAAGCCGGAACAGGCTGCGCTGATGTCAAAACCAAAAGCATTTTTTGCCCCGATTTTGTCCGTTACCACGTTGGCGGTAGCCGGAAAAGTCATGTCCGGAGTTACGGTAGCCACAATCAGCAGATCAATTTCTTCCGGTGAAATACCCCGCTTTTTACAGATTTCCAGCGCTACAGGTACGCACAGATCAGACGTCCCTTTCCCTTCTCCCTTCAATATCCTTCTTTCTGAAATACCCGTCCGGGTTATTATCCAGTCGTTTGTTGTATCTACTAATTTTTCTAATTCCTGGTTGGTTAGCACGTAATCGGGAACATACCCACCCACCGCTGTAATAGCGGCCGTTATTTTATTCATATAAACTAAATATGTGTTTAAAACGAGGCGTAAAAATACGATATAAACGTATATTTCCTAAAAAAGTCGAATATGAAGCACTTTAAGGATTGACAATCCGTTAAAAGTTAGCATCTTTGCCCCGGTTTACCCGGAATACATTATTAATCTATTTCCAAAAGTTTAATTAAATTACCGAACCTTTACCTCGTATGATTGCGTATCTGAATGGAAAATTAGCGTATAAGTCACCTGCTCTTGTTCATCTGGATGTGAATGGAATCGGTTATGAAGTACAGATCAGCCTTAACACTTATTCCCGTATACAGCATATGGAAAGTTGCAAGCTGTTAACCTTCCTCCAGATTAAAGAAGACGCACATACACTGTACGGCTTTTTTGAAGAGGCAGAAAGAAGCCTTTTTCTCCTGTTGATCAGCGTTTCAGGTGTGGGCGCCAGTACGGCCAGGATGATGTTATCTTCCTTACAACCAGAAGATGTGCAACGTGCTATTATGATGGAAAATGAGCGGATGCTGGAAAGTGTAAAGGGCATCGGTGCGAAAACAGCCAAAAGGATTATACTGGAACTGAAAGATAAGATTACGAAGCACAAGGATACCGGAACACATTTATCTGCTACTGTAAACAATACAATGCACGAAGATGCGTTAAATGCTCTGATAACCCTGGGTATAGCCCGGAACATGGCAGAATCGGCAATCCAGAGAGTTATGAAAAATGAGCCACTATTGCAAAACTTGGAAGAGCTCATAAAGAAGGCCCTGAAAAGTTTATAATAAATAAATAAAATCCTCTATAAAACCTATTTTTCTTGGCAAGAAAAACATACTATGGTGCTTTTGCCGTGATAGCAATTGTATCCTTTATCATTGTTGATACTGCCGCTAGGGATCGTTCTGGGAATCTGAAATTATCGAGAAAGAGCTGGAAGCCGGATACCACCATAACAGGTCAAACCAAAATCGATACTACCGGAAAAAAAGATACCTTGAAATACCCCCTTCAGGACAGACGCGGCCCCAAAATAACGGATCCGGGGTCGAAAGGCGCTATTGATCTGAAGGACCCGGCGAACATCAACAAAACTGTGGAATACGACCCCGTTACGAAACAATACACTGTTACCGAAAAAATCGGTAACCAGTATTATCGTAACCCTACCTATATGAGCTTCGACGAGTTCTATAAACTGCAGTCCAAACAAAGCGAACAGGATTACTGGCAAAAAAGAGCCAGCGCACTTGGTAACCTGAACCAACGCGCCAACGGTCCCGCACTATACAACGGTAATAACCTTTTTGACCGCATCTTCGGAGGCAGTAAAGTTGATATACGCCCGCAGGGAAGCCTGGATCTCACCTTTGGTTACCAGGGACAAAATATCAAGAACCCCGTTCTGGTGGAACAAGCCAGGAAAAACGGCGGCTTTAACTTTGATATGGGCATCAACATGAACGTGGTAGGTAAGATCGGCGACAAACTGAAGCTGATCACCAACTATAATACCCAGTCCCAGTTCGATTTTGAAAACCAGGTAAAGCTGGAATATACCGGCTATGCCGACGAAATAATCAAGAAAATAGAAGCAGGTAATGTTAGCTTCCCCCTGCGCAGCTCCCTCATTTCCGGGATCCAGTCGCTCTTCGGGGTAAAAACCCAACTGCAGTTTGGCCGCTTAACCGTTACCAGCGTCCTCTCCAACCAGAAGTCACAGAAACAAAACCTCATGCTCAAAGGCGGTACCCAGGTACAGGACTACAACCTGAGAGCAGATGAATACGAAGATAACCGCCACTTCCTGCTGGCGCAGTACTTCCGGGATACCTTCAACTATGCGATGTCCAACCTGCCGGTTATCAGGTCGCTCACAAATATTACCAGGCTGGAAGTATGGGTCACCAATAAAACCGGGGCTACCACACAAACCCGCGATATTGTAGGGTTGATGGACCTGGCCGAACAAAACCCGTTCAATAAAACAGCCATTCATGTTAATACTTCCTCTAAACTGCCAGACAGAGGAACGAATGACCTTTATTCAAACCTCATCCGCGACCCGATGAGCCGGAACACGGGGACGGTCGTAAGCCGGTTGCTCTCACTGGGTCTGCAACCGGTGTCGGAATTTGAGAAAACATTTGCCCGTAAACTCGATTCTACCGAATACACCTATAACAGACAACTGGGTTTCATCTCCCTTAATCAGCAATTACAGGCCGATGAAGTACTGGCAGTAGCCTATCAGTACACCTACAATGGAAGGGTATACCAGGTAGGAGAGTTTTCGCAGGATGTGCCACCAGACCAGAACAATAGTGCCAACCAGCCGGTATTGTTCCTCAAATTGCTGAAAGCCACTTCTGCCCGTCCTACCCTGCCCATCTGGGACCTGATGATGAAAAATATTTATGCCACCGGCGCGTTCCAGGTAAACAAGGAAGATTTCCGGATGGATGTATACTATAAAGATCCCGGTGCGGAAGGGCGTCCCCCCAGCGATAAACGGTATATCCCGGATGCCAAGGGCGATTTTGCCGGCGCTCCGATCATTACCATTCTCAGCCTGGACCGTTTAAATAATCAACTGGATCCGCAACCGGATGGTGTTTTCGATTACGTGGAAGGCTATACGATAAACTCTCTCACCGGTAAAATCATGTTCCCCGTACTGGAACCTTTTTCCGGCGGTCTGAAAAAAGCCTTCGGTGGAGATGCCACACTCGAAAAGCAATACCTCTATAATGTGCTGTACGACTCCATCAAAGTAGTTGCCCAGCAGTTCCCGCAACTTAACCGGTATGTAATACGTGGCTCTTATAAATCGGCCAGCTCCTCGGAAATAAACCTGGGCTCCGGCACCACCATTCCGCCAGGATCCGTTACGGTAACCGCCGGCGGACAACAACTCCGGGAGAACGTGGATTATATCATTGATTACAACCTCGGCAGACTGAAAATTATTAACGGCGGGGTGTTGAACTCCGGCGTACCTATCAATGTACAGTTTGAAAACAACGCGCTTTTCGGGCAGCAGGTCAGAAATTATTTCGGTACCCGCCTCGATTATATGGTGAACGATAAGTTAAGCCTGGGTGGTACTATCGTGCGGATGAGTGAAAGACCCTATTACCAGAAAGTGAATTATGGGGAAGATCCTATCAAGAACACCATGGTAGGACTGGACGCAAACTACGCTTCCGAATGGAAAGGACTGAACCGATTCCTCGATAAATTACCCAACTATACCAGCACTTCGCCATCCAATATATTGTTTACCGGTGAGGTGGCCCGGTTATTCCCCGGCCATAGTAAACTGGTGAATCAACCCGGTAGCAGAGAAGGTACTGCTTATATCGACGACTTTGAAGGCGTGAAAAGCGGGTATGATCTCAAGTTCCCGGCTACCAGCTGGGCACTGGCTTCTACCCCCAAAGGCGCTACCGATGCCTCCGGCCGGGTAATGTTCCCGGAAGCAGAACTGAATAATATATTGGATTACGGAAAAAACAGGGCAAAACTGGCCTGGTATATCATTGAACCTACCCTGCAGTTACCCAAATCTCCTAACCTGCCCCCGGGAATTTCCGTGGACGATCAGTCCGATCCCCGCAGCAGGTTGGTATATCAGAAAGAAGTATTTAAAAACAGGTCAACCGACTTCGGACAAAGCCAGCTCAGCACACTCGATCTGGCCTACTACCCCGTTGAAAGAGGCCCTTACAACTTTACCAACAACCCGCTCATGATGGACCGGGATGGTAAACTCGCCAGGCCGCAAACCAGGTGGGGCGGTATTATGAGGGCAATCGACAACAGCGATTTTGAAACGGCTAACATAGAATATATCGAATTCTGGATACAGGATCCGTTTATTAAACAGGGCAACAGCGCCGGCGGTTCCCTCTACTTTAACCTCGGTAACGTATCAGAAGATATCCTCAAAGATTCCAAGAAATTCTTTGAAAATGGTATGCCTGATCCTAACCAGAATCCCAATAAGATCGATTCTTCCAAATGGGGCCGCTTACCGAAGTTCCAACAGCAGATCACACAGGCATTCGATAATGACCCCAATATCCGCAGCTACCAGGATGTGGGTTACGACGGGTTAAAGTCACAGGATGAAGGCGCCTTCTTCAAAACATACATGGATACACTGCGTATGAACTATGGCGGAAGCCCGGTATATAACCAGGCCGTAAAAGATCCGGCCAATGATGATTACAAACATTATCGTGATCCAACGTATAATGGCATGAACATCCTGCAACGCTATAAAAGCTATAGCAATCCGGAAGGAAACTCGCCGGTATCTGATCCCAAATCGACGTTTTCTTCCGCTGCAACGAATATTCCTGAGTCGGAAGACCTGAACAGGGATAATACCATGAATGAAACAGAGGAGTATTTTCAATACCGGGTAGACCTGAAACCTAATATGCAGGTAGGTACCAATTTTATCGTAGATAAGATACAGGCTGATGTGACCCTGCCCAATAATCAGAAAACAACAGAAACCTGGTACCAGTTTAAGGTGCCTCTGAATCAGTATAATGCCAAAGTAGGTAACATACCGGATTTTAAATCGATCCGCTTCATGCGTATGTTCCTCACCAACTTTACTGATTCTGTGGTAGTACGTTTTGCAAAATTGGAACTGGTACGCAATCAGTGGCGCCGGTATATGTATGAACTGCGCCCAGGTGATCCGATTCCTTTGGATAATTCTACGTCCTTCAATTCTTCTGCGGTAAATATTGAAGAAAACTCTTCCCGTACGCCTATTCCTTATGTGCTGCCTCCGGGAGTAGTAAGACAAAATACGATCAGCACCAATAATACCACGCTGCAATTAAATGAGCAGTCCTTGTCCGTACAGCTCTGTAACCTGAAAGATGGTGAGATACGGGCCCTGTACAAAACGCTGAACATGGATTTGCGCCAGTACAAAAAACTGCAGATGTATATCCACGCAGAGGCAGTAGGCGCCGCCACGGCATTGAAAGACGGACAGATCCAGGCGGTAATACGTATTGGTAGCGACTTTGTAAGCAACTACTACGAATACCGTATCCCGTTAAAAGTAACAGATTGGAACGGCCCGAAGACAGCATTAGACATCTGGCCTGAACGTAACAATATGGAGCTGGTAATGTCACAGCTGAGCGCCCTGAAACAAAAGCGCAATATGTGCGACTCCTGTTCTCCGCTGCTGCCATACCCGCAGGTACCGGTGGCCGACCAGTATGGTAACTTCATGCAGGTAGTAGGTAACCCAAGTTTGGGAGATGCCCGCACCATGATGATAGGTATCCAGAATCCCAAAGACGACGGCCAACCCCGCTGCGCTGAAGTTTGGCTGGATGAGCTGCGGCTTTCTGATTTTGATGAAAAAGGAGGCTACGCCGCATTGGCCAGGGTGGATGTACAACTTTCCGACCTCGGTACCATTTCGGTTTCCGGTAACATGCACACGGCAGGTTTCGGAAATATTGATCAACGCGTAAATGAGCGGTTCAGGGATAACTTCCTGCAATATGATGCGGCCGCTAACCTGGATCTGGGTAAACTGTTGCCAAAGAAACTGGCTATCTCCATACCGGTATATGCAGGTTATTCACAGTCGGTCAGTAACCCGGAATATGATCCCTACGACCTGGATATTAAATTGAAAGATAAGATGGCGTTGGCCAGAAGCCGCGCAGAAAGAGATTCGATCCGCAGGAATGCACAGGATTTCACCTCTATCAAAAGCCTGAACTTTACCAATGTCCGGAAGCTGAACCTGGGCGGCGGTGGAAAACGGCATCTCTGGGACCTGGAGAACTTTGACCTCAGCTACTCCTTCTCGCAGATATTGCGGCATAACCCGCTTATCCAGAATGATATGCTTACCAAGCATAGGGGAGGACTCGGCTATAATTACGCCGGGCAACCGCATTACCTGGAACCGTTTAAAAAGCTGATTAAAAGTAAAACGCACTGGCTCGATCTGATCCGTGATTTCAATATCAACTATGTACCGTCTATCCTGAGTTTCAGGGCAGATATATCCAGGCAGTTCGGCGTTACCAGGGTACGTAACGTGGGCGGTGATGTGAAATACCAGCTGCCGGAAACCTATAATAAATACTTTACGTTCGATCGTTACTACACTGTGAAATGGGATCTTACCCGTAGCATTAACTTTGAATTTAATGCGGTAAACAACGCACGCATCGATGAGCCCAACGGCCGTATCGACGATGCCTCGAAGAAAGATACCGTGCGGAGGAATTTCTTCAAAGGCGGGCGTAATACCAATTACATGCATAACGCCAACTTCACCTATACACTGCCTACATCCAAATTCCCGGCACTGAGCTGGACCAACATTGCATTTGGATATAGTACAGAATATCGGTGGACAGGCGCTTCACAGCTGGCGCTATACCTGGGTAACGCGATAGAAAATTCCCAGCAGAAAACGCTGACGGCAGAATTTAAATTTACGGAGCTCTATAACAAATCGAAATTCCTCAGGACGATCAATACCCGTAAGCCGCAGAATAATAACAATAACAACAATAATAACCAGAATAACAAAACCGCCGGTAACAATCAGCAGAATCAAAACCAACCTGCCGCCGATGAAATATCACCATGGGTGAAAGGTTTGCTGAAACCGCTGATGATGCTGAAACGGATTGGTTTCAACTATAATGAGAATGCAGGTACGCGCCTGCCTGGTTATATCGACAGTACCAAAATTATTGGTATGAATTGGGCTACCATGGCGCCAGGACTGAACTTCGTATTTGGCTACCAACCGGATAGAAAGTGGCTGGACAAATTTGCGCAGAAAGGACTGATTACACCGGATACCCTGTTTAATATACAGGCCCAGCAACAGTTTACACAAAGGTGGGATTTACAGGCCCAGCTGGAACCGTTCAATGACCTGCGTATAGATCTGACCATGACCAAGTCATTTACCAAAACGCATACAGAACTGTTCAAGAACCTGACCGATCCTTCGAACTTCCAGCACCTCAGCCCTTATGACGCTGGTGGGTTTGAGATTACCTACATCGCCATTAAAACCATGTTTGGTAAAATCAATACGGCAGATGGCGTTTCACAAACCTTCCGCAACTTTGAGACTTACCGGAACGCCATTTCAAAAAGACTGGGCGCCGTCAATCCATATAACAAAGATCCGGGCGTGCCTTCCGGCGATCCGAAAGATCCAACCTATGCTTACGGCTATACCCGGTATGCACAGGATGTACTGATACCGGCCTTCCTGGCAGCATATACCGGTACTACGCCAGATAAGGTAGCGTTGCTGAAACAAGGTAATGATAACGTGAAAAGTAATCCTTTCAGCAACTATATACCCAAACCTAACTGGAGCCTTACCTATAACGGGTTGACCAAGCTGGAACCATTCCGTTCTTTCCTGACCAACTTTACCATCAGGCATGCGTATACGGGTTCACTCAGCATGAACTCCTATAATACCTCCATGTACTTTGAAGATCCGCGGCTGACAGGCTTCCCGGCATTCAGAGACACAGTATCAGGGAACTACTTCCCTTACTTCCTGGTACCTAACCTTACACTGACGGAATCGTTTTCTCCGTTACTGGGTGTGGACCTCACTTTTGTGAACAGCCTGAATGCCAGGGTGGAATTCAGGAAAAGCCGATCCCTCAGTTTGAGCCTGATTGATTACCAGTTAACAGAAATACGCTCCAGCGAAATTATTATAGGTGCGGGATACCGCGTGAGAGGAGTGCAGATGCCTTTCTCTTTCAGCAAAAATGGGGGTAAGAAAATACAGAACGATATGAACTTCAGACTGGATCTGAGCTTCCGTGACGATAAAACCGCCAATAACCGGTTGGATGCCGACTTGTCGATCCCAACCAGCGGTCAGAAGGTGATAGGCATTTCACCATCTATCGACTACGTGGTCAACAACCGTTTGAACCTTCGTTTCTTCTATGACCGGCGACAAACCATACCGGTTATATCCACCGCATACCCAATAACCAGTACGAGCGGAGGTATTACGTTCAGATTTGTATTGTCGCAGTAGAACGAATAGCGAATTATGGAGGTTTTTTCTTGCCCAGGATTAGACTGATTTTGATGATTTATAGGATTTTTCTTTAATAATTTTTTGATTTGAAAAGATTCGGGGAGATATAAGCGAATTTATCCGCTCGTATCTCCCCGAATCTTTTCAAATCAAAAAATTATTAAAGAAAAATCCTATAAATCATCAAAATCAGTCTAATCCTGGGCAAGAAAAAAATCCATAATTATTTTTTCGCGACACGAATATCAATACACAAGTCCCGTAATTTGAAATTCGTAATTCGTAATTATTTACTAGGTTTGCGCCGTGAAAGGGTTCGCGATCATATGCATATTGATGGGGTTATTGCTGCAGAATTTCAGCAAAAGCCTGATTGTCATGCAGTTCAAGGTGAACCAGTCTTTTATCGCCAGTGAACTTTGCGAAAACAGGAATAAACCCCAGATGCATTGTAATGGCCGTTGTCATCTCAAAAAGGAACTGGACCGGGATGCACAACAGGAGAAAAATAACAATAACGGCAAAGATAAATATGAAGTGATGTTTGTAGAAGCAATACAATCGTTTCATACAACAACACAACCTGACCAGATCACTTTTATTTCTTTTTATAAAGCTCCCAGTCTGGATGCACCCGTATCTTCCGTTTTTCACCCGCCGCAGTCAGTAGTTTCCTGATATCTCCTTATTCTACCTGACTAACTCTGTTTGCTTACAGCGAACAGTAAACCGTTTATTTACATGAAACAATGTTGTTTACTCATCATTGCGTGTATGGCTGTGTATAGCAGTTATGCACAGCAATTACATGGGCGTGTGGCAGATGCGCAAACCAAAGAAGCATTACCGGGCGTGAACGTAAGACTGCTGCATACCGCAGCGGGATGTAACACCAATGCACAGGGCCGGTACGACTTACCTGTTACTGCTACCGACTCAATAGAAATATCATATATGGGTTATATCACCCGGCAGGTAGCCGCTCATGCGGCGGCTCATATGCCTGTGATTTATCTCGAGCCACGAACTGCTAATCTGAACGAAATTATCGTTTCTTCTTCCCGCGATAAGCAACAGCGCACAGAGGCGCCTATAGCCATCAGCACCATTTCTCCGCAAACATTAAACGATACCAAAGCCACCACCCTCGACCAGGTATTGAATAAGGTAAGCGGTGTGTACATGGTGGACCTGGGTAACGAACAGCATACCATGGCCATCCGTCAGCCGATAGGTTATAAAAGCCTGTTTTTATATCTGGAAGATGGTATTCCTATCAGAACCATCGGCGACTTCAATCACAATGCGTTGATAGAAATTAATATGGCTGCTTTACGCAATATAGAAGTGATCCGGGGGCCGGCCTCTTCTTTATACGGCAGTGAAGCGGTGGGGGGCGCCGTTAATTTTATTACCGCATCGCCCACACTGGTACCTACCGCTAAAGTGCAGCTGGAAGGCAGCAACTGGGGATACAAAAGAGCTGATTTTAGTGTATCCAATACCGTTAAAAAAGTGGGTTTTGCGGTGAGCGGTTACTATGCCAACCAAAGTAATGGGTACATGGATCACAGCGACTTTCATAAACTTGCGCTGACCGCAAAAGTTGACTACCAGTTGAATGAGAAAACCAAATGGACCAATGCCGCTACACTGATCAATTATAAAACAGATCAGACCGGCGGGCTTGACAGCACTCATTTCTTTGCAAAAGACTACCGTAACTTCCAGACGTTCACTTACCGGGAAGTAAAAGCCTTACGTGTACGCAGCACATTGGATCATGAATGGAGCAGCAGCAACCATACTACTTTTACTGCCTTCTTCCGTAATAATACTATTGCACAAAATCCTTTTTATGCTATTAAGGATGTAAAAGGCACACAGAATGCAAACGGGCAGATCAACAGCGATGGGTTTAACAGCTATGGCATTATTGTACAACATAAAAAACAGTTTAACTGGAAGGATGCTGCGCTGATAGCCGGCGTCAGCGCTGATTACAGTCCTGCTACCTATATAGCTGATTATATTGCCATCACAAAAAATGCAGGTGGCTATTATGCCAGTTACCGGGAAACTGATTCCGTGTTAACAGATTATCGTGTGGGTTTACTTAACAGTGCCGTATATACGCAATTCGAATTTTCACCCGTCAATAAAATGAGAGTGATAGCCGCGCTGCGCTACGACCGGATGGATTATAATTTTGAAAATCATCTTACCTCATCAGCTTACACCGGCGCTCCCACTGAACGTAATAATTTTAATGCGCTTACACCCAAATTGGGACTTACTTATAACCTTGGCAACAATCGTGGTCTGTACGCCAACTATAGCGTAGGGTTTGCACCACCCAACATTTCAGAACTATATACCGGTGTGAAAGTGCCGGTGTTGAAATCGGCTACCTATCAAAATTATGAAGCAGGTGGATGGTTTGGATTCGCCAACCATAGAGGATATGCAGACCTGAGTGTTTACCGAATGAATGGTACTAACGAAATTATCAGTGTGAGAAATGCAGATGGCGTATATGAAAACCGCAATACCGGCGCCACCACACATAGCGGAATAGAGTGGACCGTTAAGTATGAACCTGTTGCCGGTTTGTTACTGCGCACCAGCGGTACTTATGCAGCACATATTTTTAAAGCTTATGAAGATGGTAATAAAGTATACACCAACAGCCAGATGAATGGTGCACCTAAATGGATATCCAATACAGAAGTTACCTGGAAACCTGTTGTGCTAAAAGGTTTCAGGATAGGTGCGGAATGGCAGCATATCGGTAAATATTTTATGGATGCCGCCAATACCGCGATATATAATGGATACGATCTGTTTAATGCAAGAGCAGGTTATGCATTTAAAGGATTTGAATGCTGGCTGAATTGCATGAACATAGGCGATCAGCTGTATGCAACTACAGCGGAAAAATCTGCCTATGGAAAAACATACAGGGTAGGGCCGCGACAAACATTCAATTTTGGAGTGGCTTATACATTTACCGGAAAAAATTAAAAGGATGAAAGGTATAGTAATAACCATGCTGCTAATGATGATGTTGTCCTGCCGTCAGGGCAAATTACAGGCCGGTGAAGCGATAGTAATATCAGAGGCGGGAAAGGATGCATCCTGTCCCTTTATTACCAGGGATGAGCAGGGGAATCCCGTAGTTAGCTGGATAGAAAGAGATAGCAGCGCTGACACTGGTTTGATGTATTATGCTGTATCTAACGATAACGGACATACGTTTTCTAAACCATTGGCTATTTCTGCTTCGGCAGGAGTTTTTCCACATGATGAAAACCTACCCAAGCTGCTCTTCAAACCGGGCGGAATGGTGATTGCGTTATTCGGTGTGGAGGCCAATGATCCGCGAAACAAATATGCCGGTAAGGTGATGTACACCCAATCATTCGATAACGGAAAAACCTGGCAGGCAGCGATACCGCTGGTTACAGATACAGCCGGTTATGATCAGCGTTATTTTGATATGGCTTTGCTGCCTGGTGGCGAGGCCGCGGCAATATGGCTGGATAACCGGAAGACAACTAACGAGGAAGGATCAACGTTGTATTTTGCTGCTACAAGGAAGCGTGAAGGTTTTGGGACAGCTATGCCGGTGGCCACCACTATCTGCCAGTGTTGCCGTACAAAAATATATGTGGCTGGCAACGGCGATATTCACCTGGCTTACCGGGATATCATTAACGATTCTATCCGCGATATGGTGCACCAGGTTTCCACAGATGGAGGTAAATCATTTTCTGCGCCCGTCCGTATCAGCGCCGATAACTGGGTGGTGAACGGCTGTCCGCATACCGGGCCAACACTGACCGCCAACAGTACCGGGTTGCATTTTGCATGGTTCACCATGGGTGGCGGGCAAGGGGCTTTTTACTGCCGGTCTGTTGATAACGGAAACACCTATACGCAAAAGGAACCATTAAGCAAAGCGCCAATGGCAAAGCACCCGCAGATGACTACGGTAAATGATCAGGTGTTGATAGTATGGGATGAACCGGTAAAATGGAAGACCGATTTTAACAGCAGGGTTGGATTTCAGTATAAAGCGGCTGATGGTAAAACTTTACAGGCAGGTGTTCTTACTAACGATAGTAGCTATGCAAATTTTCCGGTGATCAGTGCGTTGAAAGGTGATAAGGCATTGCTGGCTTATAAGCGGCGGAATGGGAGCAGGAGCGAAGTAGTAGTGGATCAACTGAATTTGAAATAGCGGAAAAAAATTGGGAGGTAACTATTTTTTGGAAAGGATAGTCTCAAAAAATAGTTATCTCCCAACATCAAAAAATTTCTCAGCTGTAGCCCAAAGAAAAGCCTTTTTGTCCGGCCCAATCTTTATGGGTTGTTGCCCAACGACCATAGTTACTCTTCCGGGAGCTGCCAAAATAAAGGCGCCATCCTTCTTTCCACGAGGGATAGTACAGGCGTAGCAAGTACATAGTAATAAATGTAAGCATAGGGATATGGTTTCAAGTTTAGGATAGTTAGTCAGTTTAGTTGCATTGGCATAGATTTTTTGCCGGCATAACAAGTATATAGGCAGAAAATATATAAATGTTTCCAAATATAAAGACTATCTCCTGGACATGAAATCACACCTATGTGTTATTTTTTATCTATGTAATAAGCATTGGCCTGTTGTAATGGCGTCATTACCAGGTCATTAATGCAAACGTGTGGCGGAAGTGTTGTACAATAATATACTACATCCGCTACATCCTGTGCTGTTAAGGGAATAAATCCTTTATATACTTCTTTGGCTTTATCTTCATCTCCCTTAAATCTCACCAGTGAAAATTCTGTTTCTGCAGCGCCGGGATGAATAGCTGTCACCTTTATACGATAAGGTAACAGGTCGATCCGCATACCCTGCGAAATAGCGTCAACAGCGGCTTTGGTAGCACAGTATACATTGCCTTTGGCGTATACGAGTTTTGCAGCCGTGGAGCCAATATTGATAATATGCCCCATGGTACGGGAACGCATCCAGGGAATCACGGTGCGTGATACATACAGCAGCCCTTTTACATTGGTGTCTATCATGGCATCCCAGTCGCTGGTGCTGCCTTCATCGATGGTACTTAACCCCGCGGCAAGCCCTGCATTGTTGACAAGGATATCGATTTTTCTCCATTCTTCCGGAATGGTACCTAATACCGCTTTTACTTCTTCTTCTTTTCTTACATCAAAATTCAGGGCGAGTACATTGACGCCGAATTCCTGTGTAAGTTGTGTTTGAAACGCATCCAGTCTGTCTTTCCGCCTTCCGGTTATAATCACATCATAACCCTTACCCGCATACGTAGTAGCGCAAGCCTGACCAAAACCGGCTGTTGCGCCGGTGATAAGAACAATACCCATGAGATGTAATTTTTTTGTGCAATTTACAAAGGATCAGCGGATCAGCGTAACGGTTCCTTTTTTCATGATTTCCTGACCGTTAAAATCGGTACCCTGTAATATCCAGATATAGGTGTCTACAGGAGCAGGCGCTCCTTTGAAAGTGCCGTCCCACCCATTCCGGAAGTCGGTGGAGGAATATATTTCCACGCCCCAGCGGTTAAATATGCGGAAGAATTTATAAGTCGTAATACCCACGGGGATAAAGCGGAAACGATCGTTCTGGCCATCGCCGTTTGGTGTAAAGGCATTAGGGATATACATTTCGGGCCCGGTGTAATATTTCACACTGATGGTAGCATAACCAAAACATCCCTGCTGATTGGATACCCGTAACCTGAAAGCAATATCACGGTTGTAGCGCAATACCGGGTTGGCAATGGAAGGATTGCTCAATCCGTCTGACGGACTCCAGGAATAAAACTCACCACCACTTCCCTGCATCTCCAATGGCTGTCCCCGGGCGAGTATGGTATCGTTACCGGCGTAAGGGTTTACTTCATATACCCTTATATTTTTGGTGACGGTTTTTTCGCATTCCTTATCCGTTTGTACCGTCAGTGAAATCGTATATACGTCGCCTTTAGTAAAGGTATGCTGCAGCGATCGTTGTATGCCGGGGGTAACCACACTGTCGGTTGTACCCAGGTCCCATACGTGCGAAGTAATATTTCCATACCGGTAGGAAGACGTATCATTAAACTGTATAGGGTCCCCTTTACAAATTCCCGAGGAGGTAAAGCCTACTTTTAACCCGGGATAATTACGTATTTCACCCACTGCGCTGTCCGTACAGGCAAGCCCCGGGTTAACCACCATTTTAACTTTGTATACGCCGGTATCCGGATACTGGTGGTAAAACATGGTTTTGCTGTTGGTTAATGTATCGGATCCATCGCCAAAGGTCCAGTAATAGGTAGACGTGAAGCCGGCTACGCTGGAGTTAGTGATCGGAACCTGCAGGGCCGGATCATCTGTACAGTTGTTCAACACAGATGGGAAGGTGGCGGTAATTTTCGTCTGACAGTTATATACGGTCAGCAGTATATCCTTGCTATGCGTACCGAGGAATTGTTTGGTAACCGGATCATACTCATTCACGCACACCGTTACCACATAACGGCCTGGCAGGTTAGGGGTACAGGTAATCATGCCTTTGTCGGAAATGAAGATGCCCGGGTTGCCTCCCAGCGGATTGTTGCCGGAATAAGGCGGAATATACCGTACCGTAGAATTATAAGGAGGTGGAGTAGTAGAATTGCTTTCGTTGGCGTTGGAACCATCCGTTAATGCGCTGCAGAGATTATAGGTAAGACTATCTCCATCCTCATCATAGGCGGCATAATTGAGCGTAAAAGGCATTGCATTGCAAATAATAATGGCGGTATCTTTATTAAAATAGGCGCTGTTATTATTAGGTCTTGATTCCGTGCCGGGAATCACGGTGTAATAAGTAGATCCTTCATGTTCTGAATCATAGATATTGCTCAGGCTTTCACCGCGGCAGCAACGTTGAGAGGCCACATAATAACCTCCCGCTACCGGCGCCAGCTCTATCTCAGCGGTATAAAAAGCAACTTCCAGGTGTTGCGATTTTGGCGCCAGACAAGGATTTTTAAGTGTATCGATAAGCGGGCGGGTTTGGGAAATATAGAGGTATACAGAAGATAAAACTTTGGAACCATTGGAAGTAAATACGTTAGCTGTAACCGGGTTCTCAAATCTGTCGATACAACCTTGACGTTCGCCACAGGTGAAATCTGCGTCGCGGTATAACTTGAGGGTGATGAGATAACGGTAGCGTGTGTTATCTCCACTCATTCCTAATGTTTTATAAAAAATTTCGCCACCAATGATATGGTATCCAGCTGCGAAAATAGGGAAAAGGCAACAGCTCAACACCAGTAATGCTGCTCTCTTCATGATAGGGGGACTGCTCTATTAAGTTAACACAAAAAGAGCAGATACGGTTCAATCGGGACAACTTTATCTTACGAGTGTTACAGTGCCTTTACGCTGAACGGTATTGTTGTTAACATCCTTTCCCTGGACTACCCAAACATAGGTACCTACTGCGGCATTCTGACCATTTACGGTACCATCCCATCCTTTGAGATAGGCGGTGGTAGCATACACCAGCTTGCCCCACCGGTCAAACACCCGGAAAAATTCCATCGTTACAATACCTACCGGTAAGGGACGGAAAATATCGTTCAGGCCATCGCCATTGGGAGAGAATGCGTTAGGTATATAAATATCCGGGCCTTTAATAAAGCGAACAAAAATGTTGTCGGTACCGGGGCAACCTTCCTGCGTATAGGCGGTAACGGTATACGTAATGTCATGATTATAGGTCGTCACCGGGTTGTAGATATTCCGGTTGTTAAGTCCGTCGGGCGGCGACCAGGAATAGCGCACCCCTCCTGTAGCATTGAGCTGGAAAGGCGTGTTCAACATGATAATGGTGTCATTTCCGGCAAAAGCGTTCACTTTGGGTACCACTTTTACCAGTGCGGTAGCTGTTACCGGTTTAGGACATCCCAATGTATCCGTTACAGTTACGGTAAACAAAGTGGTATCCGGAGGACGGGCCAATGTAACCGGCGCCGACGCATTGTCTACATAAAACGTCGGTGACCAGCGGTAATAGGCGCCTCCTGTAGCTCTTAATGTCAGCGGAACACCAAAACAAACAGTGGTGTCTGGCGCAGCAGTTGGTTTGGGAGGGTCTACCACTTTAAGACTAACGGTGTCGGTCGAACGACATTTACCAAGCGCCACCTGCACCTCGTAAGAACGTTTCGGTGGCGGCGGTATCACATATACATCCGGGTTAAAAGAGATCACCGTGCCCTGATCGAGGTCGGTCCAGCGATAGGTATATAAGCCATCTGCTTCAGTTCCTAAATGAACTTCATCACCGGTACATACCGTGCTGTCGGCAATGGTTTTTACGTGGATGGTATCTCTTACATCTACCAAAATATCTTTATCATTGATACAGCCCTGGTTATCAACAAAAGTTACCTTGTAAGTAGTTTTGCGTGGGGGAAATACAATGGGATCCGGTGTGTTGGGATTCAGGATGAAGTAGTTGTCCGGTGTCCAGTTAAATTTACCGGGTAAGGGGCTGTTGGCCCACATGTGCAAGCTGTCTTTTATACAGAGCAACGTATCTGCTGTAGCCGTAAATGGTGGTTTGTCATAAATGGTGATGGCATTGGTAATTGTTTGCTCACAGCCCTTATTGTTCCGCATGTAAAGTTTTACATTATAGGTGCCTGCTGTTTTGTAGGACCAGTTGGGATTGGCAGCATTGGAAGTGTCGCCGGCGTTACCGGTATTAAAATCCCATTTATAATATTCAATGCCACCGGCATCCGAGCGGGTAGCACCGGAATTAAATTTTGTTTCCTTATTCGAACAAAGACCTGCAGCGGTAAACGCTGCTTTAAATACCGGGTAGGCATATACGAGTGCCGTAGCACTATCGCCGCAATTGCTATTCTTATCAACCCACATTTTTACGGTGTACAGGCCCTGTTTTGCATAGGTGTGGGTGAAGGGCGCGGTGCTGTTGGTGCTGAACGAGGTGCCATCTCCAAATTCCCAGTAATAAGGTTTTCCCAGTGTGCTGTTATTGGTAAAGGTGATGGTCAAACTGGAACAGTCATTATACTTATCCGGCATAGCTGCCGTAACCTGTTTTACGCAGGTGGTAACATTGATATGGAAGTCTTTACGCAGCGTACTTATTTGTACTCCTTTGCGGTATTCCTTAACACATACCGTCACTACGTATTTTCCGGCTGCGGGCGCAATACCTGAAATGATACCTGTTTTCGGGTTAATGGTCACATTGGCGCCCAGCGGATGTTGCCCGTCGAACGGCGATTTATACACCACAAAATTATACGGAGGGTTCGATGCTGCCGGTGGAACATTGTCTTCCCCGGTAAGGCGCCCGCCTTTGTAGGCGTCGCAAAACTCGTAGGCAAGGGAATCGCCGTCGGCATCTGAAGCGGAAAAATCGTAGGTGAACTTTTTATCGGCGCATACCAGTGTAGCTTCTTCTTTATTAAACATCGGGCTGGAGTTTTGCTGTGCGTTTACATTTTGCCCGGGAATGTCGATATAATAGGTAGCGCCGGTACCAAGGTCTCCGCTGCCATCAGGAATGGGTTCTGCCACTACATTCAGCATGAACGGATCACGGCAGCAGCTTTGAAAGGCGATGGTGTAGCCTTCGTTGTTAGCGGGTATGGTAACGGTGGTGGTATAGGTGCCTATCTGGTAACAGATGGTTGGAGGATTCATAATACAGGGATCTATCTGTCCCAGGTTTTTTTCCTCAAATGAAGTACGGCTTATTTTATAATCGGCCAGTTTGCCATAATTGCTTTTGTCGAAAGCGGAGAGGTATACGGCATCAGGCATTTTGGCGATCCTGGGTCCGTTTGTGCAAATACGGTATAGTTTGAGGGAGATGGTGTAGGTGAGCGAGTTGCCAGTACGGCTTACGAACTTGTAATATACCTGTCCGCCTATGATATGGCTGGCTTGCGCCGCCAGGGCGCACACCATGCATAGCAGGATGACAAGCAGTTTTTTCACAACAAGCGGTTTTTTTTGATTATAGTTGACAAAAGGCTATAAACTGTTCCAATATCACATTACTCTCAGTTGGTATTTCCCACATACCCATATGACCCACATTTTCAAAAATATGTATGCTGCTGACGCGGGGTAAAGTTATCTGCGGTAACACGTTATCTAACGGTACTGCATTATCGTCTTTCCCGATCATGAATAACACGGGTACCTGTATTGTTTTCAGTACGGCTGTTCTGTCCGGTCTGGCAGCCATTGCTTCGTAATAGGCTATCAGCGCCGGAAGCTCGCACTGCATGCCCATTTTTACATATGCATCTACTGCTGCAGGCAGTTTACTTTTGGTAACGGGACTGAACATATTAGGCAATGTTTGCCTTAAAAATGTTTCAGCACCGTATTGTTCCATCAGTTTAATGGATTTGCGCCGGCCTTCTTTTTTCTCTTCGCTGTCTGCTTTGGCGGTGGAATGGAAAAGTCCCAGGCCTTTTATCAGGGAGGGATATTTTTCCGCCAGCGCCAATGCAATGTAGCCTCCCATAGAGTGGCCTATAATTACTGCATTACTGATGTTTTCGGCTAACAGTATGGCATATACGTACTCCGCCATAGATTCGATGGTGAGTGGCGTAGAAAGTGGTGTCGCTGCTGTTCCCGGTAAGTCTGGAATGATAACGTGGTAACTTGTTTTCAGTTGTGTTGCCTGTTGATCCCAGATGCCTGAATTTTCTGCAAAGCCATGAATAAATACTATCGTTGCACCTTGCCCTTCATCCAGCCAGGTGATGTTTCCGTTATTGATTGATTTCCGCATGTTTTAAACCGGGAATAAATCGTGAAATAAAAGCATGTACCAGAAACAAGATACAAAATATTAATGCTGCTTTCGACACGAGGTCGCCATTTTTTACATAGAACGTATTCCCGGTCCTTGGTGTTACACTTGCTTTAAAAACAGCTTCCTGCCAGTAGGGTTGCGGCTGATAAATATTGCCTGCGGGGTCAATAACGGCTGATATTCCGGTATTTGCGCAGCGGGCAATCCAGCGGCGGGTTTCAATTGCCCGTATCCTGGCGTATTGCAGGTGCTGCCGGTGCCCTTCTGTATTTCCCCACCACCCGTCATTGGTAATAATGACTAATAGATTAGCACCAGGTTTAATATGCGTGGCCATATAGTTACTGAATACTGACTCATAGCATATTACGGGGAATACATTGATGCTGTCTGCCGGGTTGGTAAACAGTTCCACACCAGGCATACGTCCGTAGCTGCCCGAAATACCGCCGAAATCCAGCGCCACACTTTGCATAAACGATAAGTAGCGCACATAGGGCACCAGTTCTGCACCGGGCACCAGTTCATACTTATGGTATATCTGTATGCTGTGAGAAGTATCTATCTGTATAGCGCTGTTATAGGCATCCCAGCGACTGCCATCATTCAATGTTCTGGCGGTTGGAGGTATTTCGTCGGTGCCGTTGTAAAGTTTCATGGTAGCGGCGCCGCTGATTAATCTGGCTTTGGGACATTTGCGGAGCATGTCCCGGATGGCCATTACTTCCGGTTGATAGTTTAGTTCATGTTCCCAGGCGCCCTGCGGAAACAATGCAGTTTCCGGCCAGATGATATAACGGGTGTTGCTGTCCGCTTTTTCCTGTGTAAGGCGCAGCAATTTGCCCAGTTGTTCCATGGCGGATCCGGCGCTGAACTTTTCATCATACGGATCTATATTGGGCTGCACAATCACTACTTCCGTTTTGCGTGCGGGATCATCCGGAGTGGGGCTGGTAAACGCGGAGATGATCAGCGGTACGCCTATTACCAATGCCGGTTTCCAGATTTCACGCAGTACCTGTTTCCATGAAAAATCGTATAGCCTGGCACGTTTCCACACATTGTAAATCAGGATGTTGGCGCACAGCACCCAGCAGGTGCCGCCACTGGTGCCGGTAAATTCATACCATTGTATCCATCCCGGCCGCAGGGCAAAGGCATGGCCGAGCACCAGCCAGGGCCAGCTGAATTCCCAGGTCTGGTGAATATATTCAAACGTTAACCAATATACGATGAGGGCAAAATAAGCGACGGGTTCCGGCAATTTTCTCCGGCTATTTTTAAATGCCAGCCATGGAATACTCATGAGCAGGGCGTTGAAACAGTTGGCAAATACGCCGCTTAGCGGCAGCGTGGTATTACCCACCCACCAGGTGGAAGCCACATTCCATACCAGGAAAGTTCCGAAGATAAGACCAAAATATTTCCAGCGGTTTTGCACCTTTTCACTGATATACAGCAATGGTGTAAGTGCAATGAAAATAAGCGGCGTAAGCGGCATGGTGGGCCAGGAAAGCCAGAGTATCAGGCCACTCAGCATACTTAACAACAGGTAAGGCTTCTTCATTTAAAAATTACGAATTACAAATTACGAATTACGGAACATAGCGAAGATAAGCGCGTAATACCTGAAAACAAAAACGCCCGGCACCAAAGTACCAGGCGTTAATTTAGAATTATTATTACAACTTCACTTTTACACGTAATTCGTAATTCCTAATTCGTAATTTTTTTATCTGCTATAGTTGGGTGCTTCCTTGGTGATCACCACATCGTGCGGGTGGTTTTCCTTTACAGTAGCAGCTGTGATTTTTACAAACTGCGCACCCTGCAGTGCTTTGATATCTTTAGAACCGGTAAGACCCATACCAGCGCGTAAACCGCCTACAAATTGCTGTACTATTTCAGACAACATACCTTTGTAAGGAACACGGCCAACGATACCTTCCGGAACCAATTTCTTAATATCATCTTCATCCTGGAAGTAACGGTCTTTACTACCTTCCTGCATCGCTTCAATAGAACCCATACCACGATAGGATTTAAATTTACGTCCTTCGTAGATGATGGTTTCCCCGGGGCTTTCTTCCACACCGGCAAAGATAGATCCGGCCATAATGGTAGATGCACCCGCGGCGAGGGCCTTTACCATATCCCCGGTATAGCGGATACCACCATCAGCAATTACCGGGATACCCAGTTTCTTCAATGCGTCAGCAGCTTCCATTACAGCGGATAACTGTGGAAAACCAGCACCTGTTACGATACGGGTGGTACAGATTGAACCTGGTCCTACACCCACCTTTACAGCATCTGCACCCGCCTGCGCCAGTGCCAGCGCACCTTCTGCGGTAGCTACGTTACCGGCAATCACCTGCAGTTTTGGAAATGCTTTCTTTAATTTCTTCAGGTTGTTTAATACAGCGATGGAATGACCATGGGAGCTGTCCAGGCAAACTACATCCACACCTACATTGATAAGTGCCTGTGCCCGATCCAGCAGATCTGCGGTGATACCGAGTGCTGCCCCAACAAGTAAACGACCAAATTCGTCCTTTACCGCGTTTGGATAGCTGGTCAGCTGGAGGATATCACGATAAGTGATCAGCCCCGCCAGTTTACCCTGTTTGTTAACAACCGGTAATTTTTCAATCTTATATTGCTGGAGAATTTTTTCCGCCTTTTTGAGGTCGGTGCCTTCCGGAGCGGTGATCAGGTTTTCACTGGTCATCACGTCTTTTACCAGGCGCTTTTTATTCTTTTCAAACCGTAAGTCCCTGTTGGTGAGAATGCCTACAAGCTTGGTGTGATCGTCGATAATGGGAATACCACCGATGCCGTTTTCCTTCATGAGCCTCAGCGCTTCACCAATAGTGGCGTCCCCTTTAAGGGTAACGGGATCCATGATCATACCACTTTCGCTACGCTTCACACGTCTTACCATCTCGGCCTGGCGTTCGATGCTCATGTTCTTGTGGAGAATACCTATTCCACCCTCTCTCGCTAATGCAATCGCCAGCGTGGCTTCTGTAACAGTATCCATCGCTGCAGATACCATTGGTATATTCAGACGTATGTTTTTTGTTAATTGCGTAGAGAGATTTACTTCTTTAGGCAGAACTTCAGAGTAGGCCGGTACCAGGAGCACATCATCAAATGTAAGTCCGTCAGCTACAAATTTGGGTTTAGATTTTCCCGAAGGCATGATGCAACTATTAATCAGTTAAAAAATAATTGCACGCAAATGTACACCTTTTTAGCGATTAGAAAAAATATTAGCTTTTCGGGTAGTGTCTCAGTTTCAAATCAAGTCCAGCAGAGGCTTTGATTTGAGCAAAATTTCTTAAATTTGGGAGTGAGAAAGAAAACAGTATCAAAAATGGATATAAACCAGATAGCCAAAATGATTGTAGATAAAGCTACAGATCAAGAAAAAGCTATTGAAAAACCCGTTCCTGTAAAAAAGCCTTCAAAAAAGAAGGTTAATTAATTAAAATTACCAGTAATTACATTTGCTAAACCTTCTTTATTGGGTAGATCTGATGATATGGATCATAAAGTATAATATAAAAAACAGCTAACGGTCCAACAAAAAAGTGGATTCGTGGAGCCTTATTACTTCCATCATTAGGAGTATACAAATGAAATTGACCAACATCAGGTGTTTCCTCTGGCCTTAATCTGCTTTTATTAAAAATTTCCTTTAAAAGTTCTCTCATCCTAGAATTAGGTGGGCTAATATGAAAATGCTCTGAATGCTTGTGATAATTAATCAAATCATTCAAAGGAATTTTAGATATTTTTTTAACTTGGGAAAAATAGATTTTGTAATCCTCATGGAGAAAATCAAGATGATGAAAACTAAATTCTTCAATTTTAAAATTCAAATAGTCATAGGCAAAGAATGGCGTTTGATCAGTTGAAATTTTTATTAATTGAGGATCAAATTGGCCGACCTTAAATTTAAGAGATAGTTCTTCTTCATTAATATCTTCAATAATTGAACGAAAAAAATCATCCATTTTTTTCTACTCTTGATTTATAATAGGAATACATTGTATCTAAAGAGATTTCCTTATTGCTTCGCTCCAATAAGCCAACACCACTTCTTGCTTCATTCCACGGTAATTCGGCATGAGTTAAATATACAAGCCTTTCCGGCTCCATAAAACCATATTTGGTAAGTATTGCATTCACGAAGGACGTTTGTTTCTCATCTAAGTGTAAAGTATCTAACATTTCATTGGCAACATCAAGAAATTTCGCACCTTCAGGAAGTTCCGGAATCAGGGCATTGTTCTTGAACCAACTCTTTGAATATTTAGTATAAATGGTGCGATAAACTGGACCATTGACCCATGCTTCTGGCACTTCGTTGAAAAGTGGATGTTTATCAAAAAAGACTAAATGCCATGCTTGAGTATAGTACAATACCTTTTGAAGTTTTAAAGGGGTTATTTCAACTCCTTTTGCATTCAAAAAGTAAATAACAAAATTTGAATAATCTGTTATGTTAACTTCATTTGGCATTATATTATATGTTAATTAGATTTATAAATTTGAATTATTGCTAATAAAATTAGTATTTTTTTTTATTTCTACCAACTTTAAATAGGGGTATTTAATGAAAGTCATTGGTAAGTTCATTTTAATACTAAGATTTAATAAAATCGCCAACTTGTGTTTCTAGTCCTTTAGCTATCTTGATAAGGGTAGAGAAGGTGAAATTGAGTTTTCCAGCTTCAAGAGCGTGTATTTTAGCATGATCTACATCACATATAGCTGCTAATTGGCGTAGGCTTAACCCCTTAGATTCTCTAAGAGATTTTACACGTTTTCCTATTTCAATAAATACTTTTTTGTCGTCCTCTGGCACCATAGGCAGAAAATTGTGATAATTTTCCGTCTCAATTGTTGTCTTTTAAGACAACAGTCGTATTATTGTAGAAATAAAAACCTCAATATCTATGGCGCAAACACACAAATTCTCCGTAATGGTAGTGATTAAGGACAAACACGGTGCTTCTCGTACTATTACGCCAATCATTGAAGCCTCAACCGACACAGAAGCCCGAAGGATTGCAGAAGCCCAATACCCCGATGCTAGTGTTAGAACTGTTTCAAAGGTTAATTAAATAGGGGCCGGGAGTTACATCCCGGCTATTTTTTTCTCATTTTTAGTTCAACCCTTTATTTATGAATGATAATCTGTTCTCTGAATTGGAATCAGCACATTTGGAATTTTTGGATAAACATTATACTGCTGCTGAAAGTAAATATATTTCTATACTTCAAGAATATCCAAATTCTTCTACAGCTTGGTGTGGTTTAGGTTTAGTAAAATATAGGCTTTTATTATTTAATTCAGATTTGACTATTGATCAAATTTTTGATTGTTTTAAAAGAGCTAAAGAAGGTAATCGTGAAACACCTATTGATGTAGATGATTTTGTTTTGAGGAAAAGTTTAGAAATGATCCATATTCTTCATGCCTATTATTTCTCCGACAACGAAAAAATAGATTCTAATGAACAATATATTTTAGTATTGATTGAGCAGATAAAAACTCATGTCCTTTTATTTATTCAAAGCCATTCCGAATTGAATAACTTTAAGGATAGTGTCGCTAATTATGAAACAGAAATTAAGAATGGCATTACCCAAAAACAATCAAAAATAACCAACTCAAATTCTAATATCCGAAAACAATTACTAAGGCAAGCACGTTATGACAAACTAATAAGAAAAGCTAAAAATTGGAAGCAGTTTAGTTATTTCTGTTTTCTTCTTTGCTTGGTTCCAGTGATAGCGTTAATATCTGGTGAATATTTAGCCTCTCTTTCTGTAATATTTTGGATAGCTATAGGTGTATATTCGTGGAATAGGTACAAAAAGCTTTCTGACGAAGCTGATGAATTGCAATATAATAAGGCTTAACGATAAAGGAGCATGAGAGCTTTGTACGTCATGCTCCTTTTTTAGGCTTAATTAATGATGTGAATATTCAAGCCGTTATTAATTTAACGGCTTTTTTTTTGAAAAAAATTTATTAAATTACTTAATACAATATTATTTTAATCCACTAAAAAACCAGTAAAATGGCAAAGGTAGCAATAATGGAGTTTGATGAAGATAAGCGGCATTTTCGATTTCTTCAATCACTTGAACTATCATCAATTCCTACAAAAGGAGATAAGGTGGTTCTTGATATTGATGGAATAGGCTATGTTTTCGAAGTTTATGATGTTCACTATGCTGATCGTGAACGTACAGATGTTAATGTTATAAGACGTTCAACTATTACTAATTGGAATGCTTCTGGATTCCCTGACATTTCTTTGTAACACCCCAAAAAACAAAACATTCCTAAATTGATTTTATGACCCCTGAACAGCTAAAGGAAAAACTGGAATCTAAGTTTAAATTCACAGTACAACCGCCATTTGGACCTTATGATTTTCGTTTTATAGATAGTGTGATTTATAATGAGAATGATATTGTTGCTGATTATATTATTGAATCAGATACACTTCCAAAACATTTCAAAATAATTTTATCAAATTATAGGAAATTTGACAAACAATTACCTACCCCTTATGACAATTTTGAAAATGTAACAATTGAAATTGATGATGACCCCGACTTTCCTATTTATGTTAATTACTCTACTAGACCTGATAAACAAGTTCTCATAATCAGTACTCATGAACCTAAATATAAGGTTGGACAAAAGGTTAAATCAACCTTTGTGAAAAACGAGAATATTATGATTGTAAAGAAAGTACGTAGAGATATGCAATTTTCAATTCAGAAAAATAGGCATGTGTTTCTAAGGTATTCCTATGACTGCGAACTTCCCAATGGTGATGTTACAGACTATTCTGAAGATAAACTCACTCTGGCTTCAGATTCCTGATAGTAGTTCCTCTAATCTAATTTCTGTTCTTAAAAATTCATAAAGAAAGGCAATATTAGGTACCGATAAGTTGAGTTTGTATGTAATACCATCTTCTTTTGTGTGCCAATACCCTTTTTCTAATAGTCTTATAGCAACATCAATTAAGTGCTTTTGCATTTCAACTTTTGCATCCATCGAATTAAATTTTACTGATTAAAACATTTTCACCATTAATTACCAAAGAGGAATGGAAAGAATCTCCATATCTTTTTGCCAGAATTATTAACCTTTGTAGTGTGAATCTAGCTTCCCCATTTGGAGTATTGATAACAAGTATATCTTTCTCGTCATTTAATGCAAGAGGATTGTATAATCTACCCTGAATGTATATACTAGAATTATCTTCCATTGTTATTAACTTTATATTCTTTAAATAGGGATAAATGAATTGAAATTTTTATCCCTTTCAGAAAATAGCCAAAGAAACAATTCAAAGAGCCGTTTTTATTGAAGAAATATGATAATTAGTTTGCTTATGAATCGGTAATTTTACATGTATCAAACGACCTCAATGATTGAATAAATTACCCCTCCAAAAACGTTGTCATATCCTTCAATTACTTGTTGAAGGAAATAGCCTTAGAGCATGTTCCAGAATAGCAGATGTTTCAATTAATACCGTAACAAAATTGCTTGTAGATGTTGGTAAAGCTTGTTACAAATTCCATAGCGAAACTGTAGTCAATCTCAAATGCAAACGTGTTCAATGCGATGAAATTTGGTCTTTCGTATATGCCAAAGAAAGAAACAAAACTCACGTCAATGGCTATTCTGGCGATGTGTGGACTTTTACCGCAATTGATCCCGATACCAAACTTATAATATCTTTTCTTGTAGGGCTGAGAAATCAAACATCAACAAACCTATTTATGAATGATTTATGGAGCCGTCTTAAATCCATTACACAACTTACTACGGATGGTTTTAAGCCCTATATAGAAGCTGTTGCAGATTCTTTTGGGGGTAAGGTTCATTTTGCTCAATTAGTGAAGCAATACAGCACGGAATCACTAAATAAAGATGGTAAACCAGATAAAAGAGAACGGTATATCGGTGCAGAAAAAAGGGTAATTTCTGGAAAACCAGATTTAGCGAAAGTGACTACTAGCCATGTTGAAAGGCAGAATTTAACTATGAGAACAGGAATCAAGAGGTTTACTAGAAAAACTAACGGATTCTCAAAAAAGGTGGAAAATCACTGTTTTGCTGTAGCCCTTCACTTTGTATATTATAACTTTGCTAGAATCCATTCAACTTTAAGGGTTACGCCTGCAATGGAAGCTAAACTATCAAAAAAGCCATGGAAAATTCAGGATATTGCTAATCTCCCTACCCAATATTCTATCCTGAATTAACAATCTTTAGTCATTAAATCACTAAATTCATTTATTATTAACCTCAACACTTATACTATGGATGCTATTATTACTTATGATGTTGAATACAATCCCCTTAACCCTAAAAATGATGAAGTAAAGAATGGTATGAAGACTTTGGGCTATGATGATCATTTTGTATATCAAGATACGGTCTATTATTTACCTAATACTACTCTTTGGAAACCTGATACGGAACCCTTAAAAGCCCAAAATGATCTGTTCGATGTTGCAAAAAAGTGTTATGCAAAAATCGAAAGAATGTTTGCAAATGAGTTAAGTAGTAATTGGGAAGCAGTAGTAGGAAAACCTTATGAAAAATAGCTCATAAGTAATATTCCTGCGGATGATCTTCTTCAATCCTTAATCGAAGTCCTGTTAAACCTATACAACGGTTGATTTCATCACGTATGCGTATATTATATCCACCACTACTTTCTGCTTCATATTTTGCATTAAGAGTTTTCGCCTTTTCAAGAAAATCTGAATATAATTCATTCCATAATTTTAAAATCTCAGACTGTAATTCCTTTTCTTTGTTTTCCATTTAACTTTTCTCTTTAAATATTTCGGCATTTCATATTTATTTTCTGATTATATGATTGACGCCTAAAAATAACTTAAAAGGGAAAGCAACATAGCCAAGATTAAAGCTAAAATACCTGCTACGCAGGGGGCCGTGAAATGATTGGAATAGATCAGAACGGTTATGTATTTTAATAGAATCTGTTAGGCTATGTTGTTTTCCCTTTCTTAATTGATTCAAAAGAATACTACTTTTATTAAATAATTCCTAAATATCAAAATAGTGGCCTATTCAAACTGAGACACTACCGCTTTTCGCTGCTAGCTTAAGTGTACATTTTGTTAATATAACATTAACAACCAGCAGAAAATGTAATATCAATCGCTGAAAAACCAGGCAGGCAAAGCACAGAGCGAACCCAATGTCAGCAAAACGTCTAACAAAACCCTGACAATTAACCCACCCCAAAATCGACCCAACAAAACAGTCCCTCCCTCCGCTTGCTAAAAGCTAAAAGCTAACAGCTAACCGCTAAACCAATTCATATAACTGCCCCGGCAAACTCCTCAGCACACTCTGCATTTCCAGGTTAAACACGGCCGTAGCCACCTGGCTGCCGGACAGCCGTGTTTGCAGGTACAATTCTTCCAGGTGCCGCCGCGATTTTTCCCGGAAAAGCGCCATAATCAGTTCTTCTTCAGCAGTCAATACCGGGAACAACCCGGTTTGCGCCACCGGCGCCGCTTCCGCGCCGTTTTTTTCCTGCCAGCCCATCAGCTCCAGCAAGTCGCCCGCTCCTGTGAGCAGTACAGCCTTGTTTTGCCTGATCAGGGCGTTGCAGCCGGCCGACTGGGGATCGTGTAACCGCCCCGGAATACACATCACATCCCGGTTGTAGCCATTTGCAAGGTCAGCTGTAATAAGAGAGCCACCCCGGTCACCACTTTCAATTACAATGGTGGCATCGCAGATGCCCGCCACAATCCGGTTGCGCTTGGGAAAGTTTTGCCTGTCAGGCTGGGTTTGACTGGTAAAATCCGTCAGGAGACCGCCCTGTTCCAGCATATCTGCTGCGATCTGCTTGTGTGCCGGCGGGTAAATTCGGTCGAGGCCATGTGCCAGTACGCCAATGGTGGGCGTTTGTGCTTTTAAGGCGGTTTTATGGGCGATAATGTCGATGCCGTAAGCAAGACCACTCACAATCGTAATATTGGCCGCGGCAAGTTCCTTTACCAGCGTTTCGCATACCGACCGTCCGTAGGCGGTAGGGTGCCGCGTGCCCACGATGTTCACTATCCTGGCAGGATTAAGGGTAGTATTGCCTTTATAGTAGAGCATAGCTGGGCTGTCGTAGCAATGAAGCAGCCGTTGCGGATACGCAGGATCTGTACAGAATAACGGCTGAATCCTGTATTTTTCCATGAAAGCTATTTCTTCGGAAATCGGGCCGAAATCACGAAAGCTGCAAAGCGCGGCTGCTCTCACTGTACCCACTGTTTCTATTTTCTCCAGCGCATGTTTTTTGGCGCTGAATATATCTCCTGCACTGCCGAAATGTTCCAGCAGTTTTTTTACGATAACATCACCGATCAGGGGGATCCGGGTTAATGCAATCTGATACATTAATTCCTGGGGCATAACAAACAATATTTCCGCATAATTTACAATTTTCCTGCGGCACTTTTTGTGGCCCGCATGAATTATTTTTGCAGCCATTAACGGATAATTTATGAAGATGAAAAGGATATTCACAGCAGCATTGATAATAGGTTTGTTTGCCTGTAAAACAACCCGCCCCGTGGCAGAAAAAAATACTGCTACCACGCTGATTCCCGGTGGTCCGGCCTGGGCCGCCTTGTGGCAACAGCAATCCGGCGAATATAAAGCACTGTGCCTGCAGGCCTATCAGCTGGCGGCATTACGACTCGATCAATACCTCGCCGCCAAAGGCAGTAAGCCACTGGCAGTGGTAACCGATATCGATGAAACGGTGTTGGATAACAGTCCTTACTCCGTACACCAGGCGTTGGCAGGCAAAGGGTATGATGACAAAAGCTGGATGGATTGGACCGCTAAAGTGGCGGCAGATACGGTTCCCGGGGCGCCGTCCTTTTTTAAATACGCAGCCGCCAGGGGGGTAAAAGTATTTTATATCACCAACAGGGATGAGCGTGAAAGAGCTGTTACCCTGCAAAATTTACAGCGTTATCAGTTTCCCGATGCAGATGATCAGCACCTGTTCCTGAAAACAACCACTTCCGGCAAAGAACCCCGCCGCCAGCAGGTATTGCAGCAATATGAGATCGTGATGCTTTTCGGTGATAACCTGGGCGATTTTGCTGCCATCTTCGATAAAAAGCCGGTCGGCGAAAGAAATGCCGCAGTGCTGCAATCTGCGGCCAGTTTCGGTAGCCGGTTCATCGTTTTGCCAAATCCGATGTATGGCGACTGGGAAGGAGCATTGTATAATTTTCAGTATAAGCTGTCGGATCAGCAGAAAGATTCAATCATGAAAAGCAGACTACGTAATTACTAAATAGAATCACCAAAAAAGGGAAGACCGCAAGTCTTCCCTTTTTTTATGTTGTTACTGTTACAATAATAGCTGCTTAAATAACTATAGACTTACTATGCGGAATACAGTACGTCTGTTGGCTGCTTTCCCTTCTTCTGTATCGTTGGAAGCTACCGGGTCATTTTCTCCGTATCCCTTTGCAGTAAGGCGATTGGCCGCAATACCTTTTTCTGTCAGATAGCTCACCACCGACTTCGCACGGTTTTGAGATAAGAGCTGATTATCCTTATCAGTACCCACATTATCCGTATACCCGGCGATCTCAATTTTTATAGCCGGATTATCCTGCAGCAGGTTTACCAGCTTATTGAGTTCTGTAACAGACTCCGGTTTCAGTGTATACTGTTTGCTGTCGAAGAATATATTATGCAATACGATGCTGGCATTGGCAGCAAGAGGTTGCAGTGGAATGTTTTTTTCAAACGGTACGCCCGGATTATGATCTTTCAGTGAAAAATTATCTGAATAAAAGAGATAACCTTTCCTGTTTACATGCAGTGCATAATCTTTTCCCACCGGCAAAGGAGCAAGGTAGTCACCGTTATCATTTGTTTTAACGGTAGCAATATTATACCCGCCCTGCAGGTCTATTACATCAATGCTGGTAGCCAACCGGGCATGCGTGGTGCTATCGTATACGTAGCCTTTCACATAGAGTGTTTGCAGCGGCCTTGCTTCCGGGTACAGTTCAAACCTGTAGATGTCAAGACTGCCACGGGTATCTGAACGATCAGAGGCAAAATAGGCGGTTTTACCGTCTGCTTCCACTACGAGGGAGGCATCTTCATCGATGGTGTTGATCGGGTAACCCAAGTTGGTGGCAGGCCCCCAGCTGCCGTCCGGTTGTCGCCTGGAATAAAAGATATCCAGTCCGCCATAGCCGGGATGGCCGTTAGAGGCAAAGTAAAGCGTTTGTCCGTCGGCGTGAATAAAAGGGGTTGTTTCCCTGCCGGAGGTGTTAATATTGGGGCCAAGCCGTTGCGGAATGCTCCATTGCCCGTTGGGCAAACGATTGGTTACAAATATATCTGCACCATTATCTGGTGTTTCACGTGCAAAATAAAGTGTTTGTTTATCGGTGCTGAGGCAGGGTTGTGATTCCCAGTCACGTGTGTTGACAGGTGATCCGAAATTTTTTGGTGGTGTCCAGCCCTGTGGTGTTTTTTCCGAGTAATACAGATCGCAGCTGCCTTTGCCTTCTGGAAATTCGCAGCCTGTGAATACCAGCATGGTACCATCTTGTGAAATGTTTTGTGCGCCTTCATTGAAAGAGGAGTTTACGGGTTCACCCATGTTTTGTGCCGCTGACCATTTATTGTCATCGCCGCGGTACGTAATATAAAAGTCTTCATTGCGACCGTTTACCCGTCTGGTAAAAATCAATGTTTTGCTGTCAATGGTGAGGGACGGAAAGTATTCAGGATCTTTACTGTTGATAGGATCGCCCAGGTTTTCCGGGTGAAAGGGTACGGATTGGCGTTTGTTATTTACTGCAAATTCATAATTGGCTTTCAACTTTTCAGCGGCAGTGCTTTTTGATTTTATGGCAAGGTATTCATTGATTAACTGTAACGCGCCTACGAAGTTACCAGTGCCGGCCATTGCCCTGGAATAAGGAACCATTACAGGCCGGAGACCACTACTATCGAGTTGCTTTAATTTTTCGAAAGCAGTAATGGCAGCAGCGTAGTTTTTCAGTTCCACATAGCACAATCCTAATTGTCCGTACGCATCTGTAAAGTTGGGGGCAGCTTTGATGGCTTCCTGGAGAAACCCAATAGCGTTTTGCGTTTGGTACACTCTTACGGCATCTATAGCACGGTCGAAACTGGCTTTGGCCTTTTTAGGAGCGGTTTCATAGGTAACTGTCTGGGCCTGCATATGCAGCCAGCAGCCTGACAGGCAAACCAGTATTAACAGAACGGTTTTTTTCATAGAATGTATTCGTTCTCTAATTAACGAATTTCCTGCCAGAAATAGTGCAGCGGATTTTTTCTTGCCCAGGATTAAACTGATTTTGAGGATTTGCAAGATTTTTTTTCTTGTGATAAATTGATTTTAAAAGATTTGGGAAGATGAAAGCGGTTCGCTTCTATCTTCCCAAATCTTTTAAAATCAAAATAGAAAAATCCTGCAAATCCTCAAAATCAGTTTAATCCTGGGCAAGAAAAAATCCGCATCAGGGAACGTTGATGTATTTATGGATCTGCAGCGACATTGTCCACTGCGGGTGATCCTTGATATAATCTGTGATGAGCGGTGTCATTTCAGCGCTGCGTTCCCATTCGGGTTGCAGGTATAGTTTACAGTGTTTGCCGGCAAGTGCTGCATACTTTTCTGCCCAGGCAAAATCAGTTTTGTTGAAGATGACCACTTTGAGTTCATGCGCTGCTTTACAGATTTCCGGTAATGGCGCTTTGAATTTTTTGGGAGATAAAGTAATCCAGTCCCATTTTCCGCTAAGCGGGGAGGAGCCGGATGTTTCTATATGGGTTTGAAAGCCTTGCTTATGCAGTGATTTTGTCAATGCGTCCAGGTTATGGAGCAGTGGCTCTCCTCCCGTAACTACCGCAATGCGGCCCGGATGAGCAGCCGCTTCGGTGACGATTTCATTCACAGCTACCTGTGGGTGCCTGTCGGCATCCCAGCTATCTTTTACATCACACCATACGCAGCCAACATCGCAGCCGCCAAGTCTGATGAAATACGCAGCCCTGCCCTGATGGAAGCCCTCACCCTGTATAGTGTAAAAGCGTTCCATCAGCGGAAGCGTAATAGTATTAATATTTGTAGTTATTACAGACATGATATATTTACAAAGATCCGCTTTTTGAACGGAAAGCTAAAGGCTGAAAGCAAAAAGCAATATGTTTCTTCCATACTCACTCCTTCAAAAAAGCAAAAAACAAAAAAACGCTTATAACAACTTTCTCCCTTCGCTTGCTAAAAGCTGGTAGCTAACCGCTAACAACTGGTTCAGTTCATACTTCCTTTCAGGCCAATGGTGGCGTGATAGGTGTTTTTAAGCAACGCCGCTATCGTCATCGGACCCACACCTCCCGGAACCGGGCTGATGTAGCTGCATTTCGGTGCTACTTCATCAAATTTCACATCTCCTTTCAGGCGGAAACCGCTTTTCTTGCTGGCATCTTCCACACGGTTAATGCCTACATCCACGATGACAGCACCTTCTTTTACCATATCCGCAGTCACAAAATCGGGTTTGCCGATAGCTGCGATAATGATGTCGGCCTCACGGCAGATCTCTGACAGGTTATGGGTATGCGAATGGGTGAGCGTAACAGTGCAATTGCCCGGGTTAGTGTTCCGGCTCAGTAAAATACTCATAGGAGTACCCACAATATGGCTGCGGCCAATGACCACGGCGTGTTTGCCTTTGGTAGGAATATTATAATGTTCCAGCAACAGCATAATGCCATAAGGCGTGGCCGGAATAAAAGCGGGTAAGCCGCTTACCATTTTACCCACATTCATCGGATGAAAACCATCTACATCTTTACTGGGATCAATAGTGTTGATGACCAGTTCTTCGTTGATATGTTTTGGTAAAGGTAACTGAACAAGAATGCCATCTACATCCGGATTTTCATTCAGCAGGGTGATCTGGTCCAGCAGATGTTTTTCGGAGATCTGTGCATCAAAGCGAAGCAGGGTAGAATTATACCCGCATTCAGCACATGATTTTACTTTGGATGCTACGTAGGTTTCACTTGCCGGATTGTTACCTACCAATATGGCTGCCAGGTGAGGGACTTTTTTACCGGCGGCCTTTAATTCAGCCACCTGAGCGGCCAATTGGGCTTTGATAGCCTCAGAAACTAGTTTACCGTCTAAAATTTGCATGTGCAAAGGTAAGGAAAACCCGGATTTTCATGGGGTAATTTCCTGACAGTGCCTGTTTCCCCATTTCAGGGACATCATAAAAAATTATATAATCATAGTTTCATAGTCCCCGCAAAACAAGTTCCGGTAAAGGAACTTGCTTTGCTCAGGCATTGCGCCTGCCAGGAACGTACGTATTGATCAGTGGAAATTATAAGGCAAAACTCAAATATAAAACTTCCTGCTAATGTGTATGGCGGAAGCATCAGATCACAGTACTTTTATCAGATTTTTGGTGCGGCATCCAGTATTTCTTTATCCGCAGCACCGGCATATTTTTCAAAATTGCGGATAAATTGTCCGGCAAGATCATTTAACTGCGCATCATAGGCAGCTTTGTTTTCCCAGGTATTCCGCGGATCCAGGATATGATCCGGTATACCAGGACAATTATCCGGGATTTGAAATCCAAATACAGGATGCGCATGGAAAGCAGCCTTATCCAGCTGACCATTCAGGGCAGCAGATATCATGGTGCGTGTATAACTCAGCTTAATACGATTACCGGTACCATAGGCGCCGCCTGTCCAGCCGGTGTTGATCAGCCACACGTTCACGTTGTATTTACGCATTCTTTCTCCCAGCATTTGTGCATATTGTGCCGGATGCAGCGGAAGGAAAGGTGCGCCAAAACATGCGCTGAAAGTGGATTTAGGTTCAGTAATGCCCGCTTCGGTGCCGGCTACTTTCGCGGTGTACCCGGAAATAAACTGGTACATCGCCTGTCCGGGGCTAAGCCTGGAAATAGGGGGCAATACACCGTAAGCATCGCAGGTCAGGAAAAATATATTTTTTGGAATACCTCCTACAGAAGGTTCCTGCGCATTATCAATGTGGTACAGCGGGTAGGATACGCGGGTATTTTCTGTAATAGAGCAATCTGCATAATTCACCGTATGGGTACCGGGAAAGAATTTAATATTTTCCAGCAGTGCACCTTCGCGTACGGCATGAAATATCTGCGGTTCTTTTTCTTCGGAAAGATCAATACATTTTGCATAACAACCACCCTCAAAATTGAATACGCCGGTGGAAGTCCATCCATGCTCATCATCTCCAATCAGTTTACGGGCAGGATCTGCGCTCAGCGTGGTTTTACCGGTACCGCTCAGTCCAAAGAAAACAGCAGTATCGCCTTTTTCACCGATGTTGGAAGAACAGTGCATGCTCAGCACATTTTTATCGTGCGGTAAAACGAAGTTCAGAATGGTGAAGATGCCTTTTTTGATTTCACCGGTATAGGCGCTGCCACCGATGATGATCATTTTTTTGGTGAAGTTTACCACCGAGAAATTTTGCTGCCGGGTGCCATCAGTAGCCGGATCTGCCAGGCAGCCAGGCGCCTGAATTACCGTCCAGTCGGTGTGCATGTATTCCAGCTCTTCTTCGGTAGGACGCAGAAACATGTTATACGCAAACAAACTGGCCCACGGCAGTTCGCTGATCACCTTAATGTTGACCCGGTAGTCCTGGTCAGCACATGCATAGCAATCACGTACCCATACATCTTTACCACTGAAATAACGGGTGATCCTGCTGTATAAACGATCAAAATTTTCTGCAGAAATGGGGAGGTTAAAATCGTTCCAGTTAACAGTGTCCGTTGTGATGTTGTCTTTTACAATGAATTTGTCTTTGGGGGAGCGACCTGTATATTCGCCTGTGTTGACGGCCAATGCCCCTGTGTCCGCATATTCCCCTTGTTTACGGGCGATGGTTTGTTCCGCCAGCTTCTCCGGTGAAAGTTGGTAGTAGACGTTAGATACGTTCTCTATGCCAAGTTCCCGTAAGTCAGCAACAGGATTCCTTACGCTACTCATTTGCATAAAAGCAAGATTGTTTTGGTGTAAAAGCAAAACTAGCGATTTTTTGATATTGTCAAATTTTATAGGTGTTATACCATTGAAATTTAGAAATTGGTCACCGCTTTTAGGGTGATTATTGCGATATCTTCAATATGAGCGGATTTCCTTGCAGTATTATCAAACTAAAATCAGGATAATATAATATTGATTATTTGCAAGGAAATATTAGTATGATTTTGTCATTTAACACTGCAGATATTAACCAATTTGTGAATTCAACGCGATCCGGGTATTTCTACCTCCGAAATTTTACATAGGTTTGAAGCCTTATTTGAAATTTAGAGATATGAAGAATCTGCCCTTAGATCCGCAGCTGTTTATAAACAACCGCCAGCGTTTTGTGGCTAAAATGAAGCCACAGTCTATAGCTATTATCAACTCCAATGATGAACTGCCCACCAATGGCGACGCCTTGCACAAGTTCAAACAGAATTCAGATCTGTATTGGCTCACAGGTATTGACCAGGAGGATACGATGGTGGTACTGTTTCCAGATAACCCGGATCCCAAGTACCGTGAGGTACTGGTGCTGGTGCGCCCTAACGAGTTAAAGGAAAAATGGGATGGTCACAGGTTGCGTAAAGATGAAGCATTTGCTGTTTCCGGTATGTCAACCGTAGTATGGCTGGATAGCCTTGATGCCGTATTACAGCAATGGATAAACGATGCGGCCAACATCTACCTGAATACCAACGAAAATAACCGCAAGGCCAACCTGGTGCCGGTAAGGGATTACCGCTATGCACAGGAAATGAAGGAGCGTTATCCGCTGCACAACTACCTGCGTGCGGCAGTTATCTTCAAGGAATTGCGCGCAGTGAAAACAGCGGAAGAAGTCAAAGTGATACAGGAAGCAATTGATATCACAGAAAAAACTTTCCGTCGCTTACTCACATTCATTAAGCCTGCTGTATGGGAACACGAAATTCATGCGGAAATTATGCATGAATTCCTGCGCAACCGCTCTGCTGGAGAGGCTTATGGCTCTATCATCGCTTCCGGCGATCGTGCCCGTACCCTGCATTATGTATCCAATAACCAGGAATGTAAAGATGGAGAGCTGATCCTCATGGACTTTGGTGCGGAATACGGCGGTTATAATGCAGATCTTACCCGTACCGTACCGGTAAATGGTAAGTTTTCTGCGCGTCAGCGCCAGGTATATGATGCCTGTCTGCATTTGCATAATTATGCGAAAACCATCCTCCGTCCGGGTATCACTATCGCCAAATACCATGAAATGGTAGGTTTGGAAGCAACAAAAGAGTTTATAAAACTTGGTTTGCTGACAGAAGAAGAAGTAAAAAACCAGGATCCGGAAACACCGGCCTATCGCAGATACCTGTATCATGGTATTTCCCATCATCTTGGTGTGGATGTGCATGACCTGGGCCCTTCTTTCCATCAGCCTATTCCGGAGGGTGCGGTGATGACCGTTGAACCGGGTATTTATATTGAAGAAGAAAAAATGGGGGTACGCATTGAAAACAATATCTGGATCACTGCCGCCGGTAATATAGACCTGATGAAGAATATTCCGATCACCGCCGATGAAATCGAAGCATTGATGGGACATTGATTTAACTATGATTAATATGATTACGATGATTATCCTGATGAGCGAAGATGAAATATAGAAGATTATCATATAGTTGATATAACATAATTATCAATATTCTATCTTCGCTCATCAGGATAATCATCGTAATCATATTAATCACAGTACATGAAGCAATTACCCAATATTCTTACCCTATGTAACCTCTTTTGTGGTGCACTGGCCATTATCTGCATACTGCATGCTCCTGAATACCGTGCAGAAATTAACGGCACCGACTATACGATTATTACACCGGAACCGGTTTACTGGGCTTCCGCATTGGTAGTGCTGGCAGGTATCTTTGATTTTTTTGATGGTATGGTAGCCCGTCTGCTGGGTGTTTCCGGGCCAATGGGTAAGGAACTGGACTCCCTCGCTGATGTGGTAACTTTTGGCGTAGTACCCGGTATGATGCTGTACAGACTCCTTCGCAGCGCTTATTTTCAGCAACCGGATGTATTTGACGTTTCTATCATAAACCTTGCGCCGGCCTTGCTGGTACCTTGTTTTGCCGCTTACCGCCTGGCTAAATTCAATATTGATACCCGGCAGTCGGAAAATTTCATCGGTGTGCCTACCCCTGCGGTAGCCCTGCTGGTGGCATCTTTCCCATTAATCCTGCTATTCAACCCTTTTAACCTGGCACATTGGTTCCAGAATATCTGGGTACTCTATATCACCATTGCGGTGCTCTGTTACCTCATGATAGCAGAAATTCCCATGATCAGCCTGAAATTTAAAACCAAACGGCTGGCCGACAACTGGACGCGCTTCCTGTTGATCGGATTAACCATACTAAGCATACCTTTCCTGAAATTTGCAGCCGTTCCGTTTATATTTATTTGTTACGTAATATTATCAGTGGCAGTACCGCCTAAAATTGCAAATTAAGAATTACGAATTACGGACCTGTAGGGAGTTTAAGCCTGGCTTCCCATAAATCCGCAATTCGTAATTCTTAATTCGTAATTTTTGATGTAGGTTTGCGGCAAAATTTCTAGCACAATGACTTTTACTGCACATATCAATGTGATGCCACTGAAAGAATTATTAGATCCGCAAGGAAAAGCGGTAATGGGTGGTCTCAAGAACCTTGGCCTGGGCCAGGTACAAGATGTACGTATTGGTAAACACATTACTCTGCAAATTGAAGCCGCCAGCCAGGAAGAAGCAAGGCAGATCGCTGAAACCGCTTGCCAGAAACTGTTGGCAAACCAGGTAATGGAATCTTTTGAAGTACAAATACAATAATTAATTACGAATTACGAGGTAGGAATTACGGATTGGTCGGAGATGGTAAAACGATATTATCTTCCATCATCTCCCGCTGGTCCGTAATTCGTAATTCGTAATTCGTAATTAAATTATGAAATTATATCTCGTTCCATCTCCTATCGGCAACCTGGCCGATATCACCTATAGGGCTGTAAAAGTACTCGAAGAAGCAGACCTGATCCTGGCGGAAGATACCCGTACTTCCAGCGTGCTCCTGAAGCACTACCAGATCAGCAAGCCAGTTACCGCCTATCATCAGCACAATGAGCATAAGATTGTACAACACCTGCTGCAACAGCTGCAGGGTGGTAAAACCATGGCACTGCTCACCGATGCCGGAACTCCCGGTGTGTCTGATCCCGGATTTTTACTGGTAAGAGAATGCAGCCGGGCCGGCGTACCGGTAGAATGCCTGCCCGGCGCCACCGCCTTTGTGCCAGCGCTGGTAAACAGCGGTATCCCCATGAACCGCTTTGCCTTTGAAGGTTTCCTTCCACTGAAAAAAGGCCGCCATACACTTTTTACACAACTGGCCACGGAAGAACGGACCATCGTTTTTTATGAGTCGCCCATGAGACTGGTACGCACCCTGTCCGACCTGATCCAGTACTTTGGCCCGGCCCGCCCCTGCTGCGTAAGCCGCGAACTCACTAAAATGTTCGAGGAAAATAAACGGGGCACCCTGCAGGAAGTGCACGATTACTACGCCGAAAAAGGTGTTAAAGGAGAAATTGTGGTAGTAGTGCAGGGCGTAGCCTAAGCGCTGCCTGGCCGAAAGCACGCGACCTACAGGTGAAAGTCCACCGCTAACCCGATCTATAAAAGCTAACTGCTAAAAGCTATGCTCCCTGATCTTGCCACCCAGCGCTTACTCCATCAGCAACTGATCAAAACCTCTTTTAAAAAACCTGCTGAAATAGTGGCCTTCTTTGGCGCCATGCAGGCGCAGGAACATGCCAACAGCAAATGGGGCATTGGCGTACGGCTGCCCGGCATCAAAGACGCCGACATAGAAAAAGCCATCAGCAATAAATCCCTTATCCGTACCACCGTATTCCGGGGAACGCTGCATCTCGTAGCCGCAGCAGATATCCGATGGATGCTCCAACTCGTTGCACCCACGGTGAAGACCCGCATGAACAGCATGAAAAAGAAAATGGGTATGGACGATGCATTGCTCGCCAAAACCAATCAGCTCATCATCAAAGCGCTGAAAGGAGGTAATCACCTTACCCGCAAGGCACTCACCACCCACCTGGAGGAAAAAGGAATTGCCACAGATGATCATCGCATGAACCATATCATTTATCATGCTGCGGTAGACGGTATCATTTGTAATGGCCCTCTCAGCGGCAAACTGTTTACCTATACCCTGCTGGATGAATGGTTACCATCGTCGGCAACACTCAGCAGGGAAACCGCCCTAACTACGCTGGCCCAACGTTATTTTACCAGTCATGGCCCCGCTACCATACACGATTTTGCCCAGTGGTCAGGGTTGTCTATCACGGAGGCCAAAACAGGACTCACGGGCGCACAGCCACATTTACAGGCACTGGAAATCAATGATAGTACTTACTGGATGGCGCCGGGAAAGAAAAAAGCCGTGCCGGATACCCATCTGCTATTACCTGCCTTTGATGAATACTTTATTGGCTACAAAGATCGCAGCATGCTGATAGACATGGCATTTGCCAAAAAGGTAATGACGGTCAACGGTATCTTCAATCCTATAATGGTACGCAACGGGCAGGTGATCGGTACCTGGAAACGGACGTTTAAGAAAGACAGCGTTACCATTGTCACCGAATCATTTAAACCCCTCAAGAAGGCTGATCTTAAAGCCTTTGAGCCGGCGGCGCAACAATATGCCGATTTCACCGGTCTTACGCTCGCTGCGTTCAGCTGATCAAAGAAGGGAAATAACGGTTGCCAAAACATCAAAATATCCAAATGATGTTTATTTTAGCTGTTTAAACAAAAAGAAACGGAATGAAGTACCGGGTTACAACAGGATGCTGTCTGGCCATTGCTATGCTGGCAGGCAGCTGGTTACAGCTAAGCGCACAATCAGATCGCTGGCAGCAGAGAGTGAAATATACGATGGATGTGAAGGTAGATGCGCCAGCCAACCAGTTCAAAGGTCAGCAACATCTTGAATACTACAACAACTCCCCCGATACATTAAAGAAAGTCTTTTATCACCTTTACTGGAATGCGTTTCAGCCAAACAGCATGATGGATGTCCGCAGCCGGGAACTGGGCAAAGTAGTGATTGGGAAGGACCGGAAAGGCAACGAACGCCGTGACTGGGATAACCGCGTACGCGATCGTATTTCCCAGCTGAAGCCGGATGAAATTGGCTATCAGAAAATTATTTCCCTGAAACGGGACGGGCAGCCGCAGACTTTCAAAGTAGTGGAAACCATCCTGGAAGTGCCGTTGGATAAACCTATCCTGCCTCATTCCAAAGCAGTATTTGATATGGAATTTGCGTCGCAGGTGCCGGTACAGATACGCCGCAGTGGCCGCAATAACGCCGAAGGAGTGGATTTTTCCATGTCGCAGTGGTATCCTAAAATGTGCGAATACGATTACGAAGGATGGCATGCCACCCCCTATATTGCCCGTGAGTTTTACGGTGTTTGGGGCGACTATGATGTAAAAATCACCATCGATAAAAAGTACGTGATCGGCGGTACTGGGTACCTGCAGAATCCCAACCAGGTTGGGCATGGTTATGAAGCACCTGGCGCTAAGGTGAACAAGCCTGCAGGTGAAATGCTTACCTGGCATTTTATTGCTCCCAATGTGCACGACTTTATGTGGGCGGCAGATCCGGACTACAAGCACATTACACAGAAAGTTGATGGCTTTACCGCACACTTCTTCTATATCGATAATGAATACACGCACAATACCTGGCCTCAGCTGGCTAAAATGATCCCTGCTGCCTATGCCTATATCAAAGCACACTATGGCGCTTATCCGTATGAGCAATATTCCTTTATACAGGGGGGCGACGGCGGTATGGAATACCCTATGGGCACGCTGATTATGGGTAATGGGAAAATGGATGGTTTATACGGTGTAGCTATGCACGAATGGATGCACAGCTGGTACCAGGGAATGCTGGCTACCAATGAAAGCCTGTATCCATGGATGGATGAAGGTTTTACCACCTTCGCCGAAGGAAATGTGATCCATAATACCATCGATTCGCTGAAAGGACGCAATGCGCTGGAGGATTCCTATGCCGGCTATTTTGCCCTGGCCAGAAGTCCTTTCGAAGAGCCAGCCACTACGCATGCTGATCACTATAACACCAACTACGGGTATAGTCTTACTGCTTATTCAAAAGGCGCTGTATTCCTGGAGCAGCTGGGCTATGTGATTGGAGCTGCCAACCGCGATGCTGGCCTGTTACGCTATTACAACGAATGGCGTTTCAAGCACCCGAATGTGAACGATTTTATCCGCGTAATGGAAAAAGAAAGCGGTATTGAGCTGGACTGGTATAAACAGTACTTTATCAATTCAACCAAGCATATTGACTATGGTATCGACAGTGTGTGTGAGCGTGGTAATAAAACGGTGGTGCGCCTGCGCAGGGTAGGTTATATGCCTATGCCCGTTGATTTTATGGTGACGGATAAAAACGGGAATAAAGTGTTGCATTATATCCCGCTGTCCATCATGTATGGTGAAAAGCCGAACGAATATCCCGGTGTAAAACGTATAGTCAACAGCGTTTGGTATTGGACTAACCCGGTATACGAGGTAGAGCTGGATATTCCGTTATCGGATGTTAAAGAGCTGGAAATAGATCCCAGCCAGCGAATGGCAGATGTGGACAGAAGTAACAACAAAGCTGTTTCCTGATAAGATTTTAAAGGCTGACCAAGTGGTCAGCCTTTTTTATGGCATAGCTATGTCGGATTAATGCTTTAATACCAGTTAGAAGATCAGTTGTTGTAATTGATTTTGCCAGGTATAGCCCTGCAATTCCTGGTCCTTTAATTTTGCCAGGTGATGTTCGTTATGATGTGCAATGTAATACAACATTTCCCTGACGGTAATTTTCCCCAACAGCGGATGTGGCAAACGATATTTATCCAGGTCCTTTTCTGACCAGCCAAGCAGTTTTACGGTTAATTTATTTTTCTGAAGAAGGAAATTCTGTAGTAGTGCCGGCCGCTGCGAAGGATAGATCACACCGGGCATATAGGCCCTGGTAGTTTTAAAGCCGCCATTCAATACCCGCTGATAGTCTGTTACCAGTTGATCAAAGGAGCGCGAAGGTCTTTGACTGATGCCAAAATAGCGCAGGGTTACTTTTGGAAATCCCAGTGCACTGCTGATGGGTCTGATGGATTTGGTAAGATGATCGAGTTGCTGACCAGCGGACCACTTACCGTACGGGGATGCGGTAAAACGTATATCCGGTAACGTGTTGACAAAATCCACAAAGTTGTCAAAGCTTTTGTTAAGGAGAGACTTGATCTCGTGCTGGTTCAGGTACATAGGAAATGAAATTTAGAGGGTTCAAAAACACATTACCTGGCGTTTTATTCAATATACCCGGGCCACTGCATTCTCTTTGAAGTTACGTTAGATTTGCGAGGCGGCCAATAGCATTTTGCATATAAAAGAATTACATGTATAATAATTTGACCTGTTAGCCCGGGAATATTGATGTACTGTTAATAAAAACTTAAATTATTCCAGTACCTGGCATTCAAACCCTTGTTTTTGTACAAATTCTATAATAATATTCTCTTCCACCTGGAGGTCTGCGATACGGAGCACTTTATCGCAATCGTCCAGGTCTACATGACAGGACCCAACGGAGAAGCTGGACGCTATAGCCTGGATCATTTGCTGGCGTTCTTCCAGGCTGCCTATATTGGTTTTGAATATACCTATCATCGCACGGAATTTTTAGTGTGATTCTTTTTCTTCATTTTTAGGATCGTCCTGGTCAGTGTCTTTCGCAGAAGGATTATCCCAGTATCTTTCCCAGGCTTCACGTCTGTCTCTGCCAAATCCGGGTCTGCAGCGGTTACGCAGTTGTTCTCTCATCCTGGCCTGCTCTTCCGGCGTCATATGGGCCATTTTTTCACGTAGTTTGGCTTTCCATTCCCGGCCGCGGGCCCATTTATCGTCCCAGCTTTTGTGGTGGTTATGCCAACCAAAAAGTAATTTTCCCAGTAACAGGAGGCCTATGGCCTGCCAGAAAGTAATGATGGGGCCATGGAATAATTCAGGGATCAGGCAATTCCATAACGTCATGGTGGCAAATCCTATGGCAGTGATAAATACCACTCCCAAAACAAGGAACTTGGCTACATGCCAACCTTTTCTTCTGCCATATTCGTTTCTCATATCTTTAATAATTTAACTTAGTCGTTTAATAATTCGTTGTACAGTTCTGCCAGGCGTTCCCGCAGAAAGAGTACTGCATAGCGTTTACGCGACAGCAGGGTATTTACGCCCACGCCCGTTTCTTCGCTCATTTCTTTAAAGGATTTTCCTTCCAGTTCATGCTGCAGAAATACCTGCCGCTGGTCTGCCGGCAACTCGTCTATGGCCTGCATAATAGCTTCAGACATGATTTTTTGCATCATGGGCGTATCGGCCTCCTGGTTTTTATCGGAAAGTAATTCAGGAAGAAATAGCACTTCTTCGCCTTCTATCTCGCGCGTGTAGTCAGAAAAAGGAGTTTCTTTCTTTTTACGGAACCAGTCGGTAATTTTATTACGGGTCACAGCAAATAACCAGCCCGTGATAGAATCCACCTGGCTTCCCAGTCTAAGGTATTCGGTAAACTGATAGAAAACATCCTGTAAAATGTCCTCAGCATCGGACGCATTATTTACCCGTTGCCGGATAAAATGAAGCAGCCGCTTGCGTTCCTGCTTCACAGTTGCCTGTATGCGTTCGTTTTGCTCTATGGCCATGATGTTATTTGTAAGGACCAGTTGTTTCATCTTAATAAGGATGACGAAACAAGGCTGCGGATATTTTACGATTACGGAAAAAAACTTCCAACACCGGGTACACTTACAGCTACAGCAAAAATACAATACTTATTTCCCTCTTTAACAGGATGCTGTTATTGACGGGTGGCAGGGATCGACAGGAGGCAGGATCCTCCTCTTAAATCTTTATTGCGGGCGCCCGGATATCCCCTATTACGGATACCTGATAAGCTTGGCCCTTAAACGGGGGCGGATCCCATGTTTGCGGCTAGCTTTTGGCCAGTACCACGAACTTCTCCTGGAAACTTTCCTCCGGGAAAATATCGTATACTTTCAGCAGCCTTGGTTTCAGCCCACTATCGGATATTTCCTGCGCCAGGTCGCCGCCTTTCAGGCAAATCAGGCCCTTTTCGAATTGCTTGCCCGGAACAGTCGATTTTTTCAATACCGGCTTGCTCCAGCGCCAGAGGTCCCCCAGGGGAGCTACCGCCCGGGATACCACAATATCAAACTTCCGGTTCTTTATATCTTCCACACGGCTGTGGGCTGCGGTTACATTTTTTAGCTGCAACGCTTCTGCCACGCCCTGCACTACCTTAATTTTTTTGCCAATAGAGTCTACAAGGTGAAACTGTACTTCAGGAAAGAAAATGGCCAGGGGGATACCGGGAAAGCCACCGCCGGTGCCGAGGTCCAGGATTTGCGTACCTGGCTGAAAATCCGCAATGGCGGCTATGCTGAGAGAATGTAATACGTGTTTTTCATACAAGGCATCAATATCTTTACGGGATATCACGTTGATCTTTTCATTCCACTCCTCGTACAGTCCCTTCAATGCCTCGAACTGCGACAACTGCTCCGGTGTGAAGTCGCTGAAATACTTTAAAATAATTTCCATGCCGCAAAAATACCCAGGATTAAACGGATTACCGCGAATTTTTTCTTGCCCAGGATTAGACTGATTTTGAAGATTTATAGGATTTTATTTCTGATGATCTAATTGATTTTAAAAGATTTTGGCAGATATCAGCGAATTTTTTTCCGCTCATATCTGCCAAAATCTTTTAAAATCAAAAAAATAAAATCCTATAAATCTTCAAAATCAGTCTAATCCTGGGCAAGAAAAAATCCGCTGCATTTTGCTAAAAGCTAAAGGCTAAAAGCTGCTGTCACCATCTATTCGTCTTCGACTTAAACAGTAGTGCAGGCGTGAATATAATATAGTACAACACCATAAATATATCCATCAGCCAGCTGAATTTAAACAGGTCGCTTTCATCGAGCCTGCGCATGGCTGAATAGGTGATGACAGATTGTACCAATACTTTAAGCCCAAAAATGCCCAGCACATACCAGAGGATCGGCGGCGGGAAAAACAGTGCGAAAATGAAGGCAGGATAGAAAAGGAAATGTGTCAGCGAAAACAGTCCCAGTACAAACTTATGCCCGAAACGGTAATGTTTGCCGGTCGACATATGCCTGGTTTTCTGTCTGAACCAGCTATTCCAGCTCAGTTTGGGCTCGGAGTAGGTAAATGCCTGTTTGTCAATTACCACACCTACATTTTTCCGGGTGGCGGCAACGTTGATAAACAGGTCATCATCGCCACTGGCAATGTGCTGATGGCTGGTAAAGCCTTTATGTTTAAAGAAAAGCTCTCTTTTATAGGCCAGGTTACGGCCTACGCCCATATAAGGCATACCGCTCATGGCAAACGACAGGTGCTGCAGGGCGCTGAAAAAGGTTTCATACCGGATGATCTTATTCAGGAAACCGGGCTTTTTATGATAGGCGCCGTAGCCAAGCACAATTTCTTTTTGATCAGTAAAGCCCTGGCTCATAAAGGATAACCAATAGGTGCTGCCGGGTTTGCAATCAGCATCGGTGAGCAATACCGTTTCATATTGGGCGCCTTTTAAACCGATCGACAAAGGATATTTTTTACCGGGAATAAATTTCGCAGCCTGTTTAATTTCAATATGACGGTAATGTGGATAACCCGGTTCTATGGAGCGGAGGTAGTATTTCGTATCGTCTTCAGAGTTATCGTTCACCACAATTACCTCGTATTCGGGCTTCATGTGGTCATGATAGCGCTGCTGCAATACACCCGGCAGATTCTTCTGCAGGTTTAATTCTTCATCCTTGGCACAGATGATGACTGAAAAAGGCCCGTCCGGTGTATGGTCCAGGTCAAATTTACGTCTATAAAAAGCTACCCTGGAGAAGATAAAAAGAAAATAAATGATCTGTATCCCCGCGATGGCAGCAAAAAAGTATAAGGCAATTTCACCTAGATGGTCCAGCATAATGCCCGCAAAAATATAATATTTTTATTATCTGTAAAAGAATAATTATTGTTTAGGCAGAAAGGAGAAAGCAGAAAGCAAAAAGCTATTGTAGCGGATGATCTTAGCGAATTAGCCACCCGCTTCAATAGCTTTATGCTTTCCGCTTTATGCTTTCTGCTTATCTTCGCGCCTCAAATACAGCTGAGTGAATTTTGAACTGATAACTACAGATAGCGGCAGTAATGCCAGGGCCGGGAAAATTACTACCGCCCACGGGGAAATAGAAACGCCCATTTTTATGCCGGTTGGTACTGTTGGCAGCGTAAAGGCTGTAACACAGGAACAACTGAAGGAGGCTGTGCAGGCGCAGATTATTCTTGGTAATACCTATCATTTATATTTAAGGCCAGGCCTGGAAGTATTGTCTCTTGCCGGCGGACTGCATAAGTTTAATGGTTGGGATCGTCCTATCCTGACCGACAGCGGCGGGTACCAGGTGTTTTCCCTGGCAGCCAACCGTAAGATCAAGGAAGAAGGGGTGGTGTTCCAATCCCATATCGACGGTTCCCGTCACCTTTTTACACCGGAAAATGTGATGGATATACAGCGCACCATCGGTGCAGATATCATTATGGCCTTTGACGAGTGTCCGCCATACCCATCTGAATACAGGTATGCGCGTAAATCGATGGAGCTGACACATCGCTGGCTCGACCGCTGTATTCAACGCCTCGGGGATACGCAGCCGGCCTACGGTCACGAACAAACGTTATTTCCTATTGTACAGGGGAGTACCTATAAGGATCTCCGCAAGGCTTCCGCCGAATTCATTGCTTCCCGCAACTGCGCCGGTAATGCGATTGGGGGATTGAGTGTAGGAGAGCCGGAAAATGAGATGTATGAAATGTGCGGACTGGTATGCGAAGTGCTGCCGGTCGATAAGCCCCGCTACCTCATGGGGGTGGGTACGCCCTGGAATATCCTCGAAAATATCGCACTGGGAGTAGATATGTTCGATTGTGTGATGCCTACCCGTAATGGCCGTAACGGTATGCTGTTTACCTGGAACGGGGTGATGAACATCCGCAATAAAAAATGGGCTACTGATTTTAGCCCGGTAGATGAAAATAGCCCCTGCTTTGCCACCAGCCAATATTCAAGAGCCTACCTGCGCCACCTTTTTGTGGCCGGCGAAATTTTAGGCATGACATTGGCCAGTATCCACAACCTGGCATTTTACCTGGAATTGGTACAGGAAGCCCGTAAACAAATACTGGCCGGCACTTTTGCCACCTGGAAAACCGGTATGGTCAATCAGTTGAAAACACGCCTGTAAAAGTTCGGACTATAAAATAAACTAATATCTTTGGGGTCATGACTAAGATTGACTGGTACATTTTACGCAAGCTCATAGGTACTTTCATTTACTCCCTGATGATATTCCTATTGATTTCTGTTGTGATCGACACAACAGAAAAGGTAGATGATTTTATGAAACATCATCTGTCGCTGCATGAAATCATTGTAGACTATTACTTCGGTTTTATTCCGCATATCCTGGCGTTATTGTTTCCTTTATTCATCTTCCTGTCTGTTATATTTTTCACTTCCAAGATGGCGTATCGTTCAGAGATTATTGCTATCCTTGCCGCGGGCGTGAGTTTCCGCCGGTTCCTGCGTCCCTACTGGATGGGGGCTTTCCTGTTCGGGGGTATTCTCTGGCTGGCCAACTACTGGGTGGTTCCCAATGCAAACCGCATCCGTACCAGCTTTGAAAACAAGTACCTGCACAGTCATGACGATGAAAAATCACAATACAACCGTACTACCCGAATAGACAGCTTCACCTACGTTACCTTCGGTACCTACGATCCCAATTATAAGAGTGGCAGCAACTTTACCCTGTCCAGCATCGATAAACAGGACATGACCTTCAAACTGAAGGCCGACCGTATCACCTGGGATTCCACCACCAAAAAGTGGCGGCTGGATTACGTGACACTACGCACTATGCATGGTTTAAAGGAAACCTGGAGCAGCAAACAGGATACCCTGATGAAACTGGCCTTGTTACCTAAAGACCTGGTAGATGAAAAGAATCTGCAGGAAGCTATGACCACACCGGATCTGCGGCGATTTATCAACCGTGAAAGTATCCGTGGATCAGAAGGATTGAATACCTATTGGGTGGAATATTATCGCAGAACGGCGGCGGCATTTGCTGTGGTGATCCTCACGCTGATTGGTGGCATCATTGCCGCTAAAAAGGTAAGGGGCGGAAGCGGTTTACACCTGGCGGTAGGGATTGTGATCAGTGCAAGCTATATTATCTTCCTGCAGTTTGCCACGGTATTTTCGGTGAAGGCCGACCTGAATCCCTTGCTGGCTGTGTGGATTCCCAATATTTTGTTTGGTGGCCTGGCGTTTTACCTGTACCGTCGCGCACCAAAATGATACCCCGGGAAAAATAATTGGAAAGGCTGTATCACGCTGGTGGTGCAGCCTTTTTTACTGTACACTCCCATTTTACGCTTTTTCCCGCCCGTTTTTTACCCCGGATAATTATTTTTCCGCAGATTTTTCTTTCAATATTTTCAATTCATTCTGAAAATTTTACATTTCTTTAACGTCTGTATATATATTTATTATTTACACTATTTAATAAATTTTAAGTGAGATAATTATACTGGTAAACTGCGGCTATATTTCCGTAGTTATGGCAGGGCGGATCGTTGTTAATTTGGCATTAAATACCATGAAATGGTGGTAACTTCGTTAACAAATCATTACTTTTGACTATTGATCGATTTTGTTTTCATTAATAACAATAGCAGTAAAATGGGGTACATAAAAGAGAAATTCAAGGTTAAAGCAGATGAACTTAACATTGAAGTAAAAGACCTGGTAAAGAATCATGGTACTAAAAAAATTGAAGATGTAACACTGGCACAGGTTTACCAGGGTATGCGTGGTATTACCGGTCTGGTAACTGAAACATCCTTACTGGATGCCAATGAAGGGATTCGTTTTCGCGGATATTCTATTCCGGAACTGAGAGATCATTTGCCAAAAGCGCCGGGAGGTGCAGAACCACTGCCGGAAGGTTTATTTTACCTGATGCTGATAGGAGAATTGCCTACAGAAGCAGATGTACAATACCTGTCCAGCATGTGGGGTCGCCGTTCTCATGTACCCAATCACGTATTTGATGCTATTGAAGCCTTGCCTATTACTGCCCACCCCATGACCATGTTCAATGTGGGTATCATGGCACTGCAAACTGAATCTTCTTTTGCACATGCTTATGCAGAAGGAATGAATAAGAAAGATTACTGGAGCTACACCTATGAGGATACCATGAACCTGATAGCCCGCCTGCCGCGTATTGCTGCGTATGTATATCGCCGTAAATATAAAGGCGGTCAGCATATACAACCTAACGGCATGCTGGACTGGGCAGGTAACTTCGCACATATGCTGGGTTATTCTGATGAAGGATTCAAGGAACTGATGCGCCTTTACATGGTTATTCACGCCGACCACGAAGGTGGTAACGTGAGCGCACACACTACGCACCTGGTAGGTTCCGCATTAAGCGATGCTTACCTCTCTTTCGCTGCAGGTATGAATGGTTTAGCTGGTCCGCTGCACGGTCTTGCTAACCAGGAAGTGATCAAGTGGATCCTGCAAATGCGTGAAGAATTGGGTGGTGGTGTACCAACCAAAGAACAAATCGAAGCCTACGTACGCAAAACCCTGTCTGAAGGTAAAGTGGTACCTGGCTACGGTCACGCCGTATTACGCAAAACCGATCCCCGCTTTACTGCGCAGATGGAGTTTGCAAAAAAACATCTCCCGAACGACGAACTCGTGAAAATTGTGTGGATGGTATACGAAGCCGTTCCGCCAATTTTGCAGGACCTGGGTAAAGTAAAGAACCCATGGCCTAACGTAGATGCGCATTCCGGTGCATTGCTGGTACACTACGGTTTGGTAGAATATGAATTCTACACTGTATTGTTTGGCGTTTCCCGCGCACTGGGCGTACTGGCTTCCCTCTGCTGGGACAGAGCTTTGGGCCTTTCCCTGGAAAGACCAAAATCTGTTACTACCGAGTGGATGAAACAGTTTGTGGAAGGTAAAGTGGATGCAATAGCCGAATAGTTATAATTGTTTTTTACTAAAAGAGGCAAGTGGTGAATTTTTACCATTTGCCTTTTTTATTTTTGTTGCTCATAAAAACAACATTGCCATTTCTACTTTTACCGCCATATTATCCAACCCGATAGAATACCTGAAAGGTGTAGGACCCCAGAAAGGAGAACTGCTCCGTAAGGAAATCAAGGTATATACCTTTGGAGACCTGTTGCAGTATTTTCCTTTCCGTTATGTAGACCGCAGCCGGATAGATAAGATTGCTTCGCTGAGCGGGTACGAAGATTTTGTGCAGATCAGGGGCAAGATCGTGAACATGGTGGTAATGGGCGAAAACAGGGCGAAAAGACTGGTGGCCACGTTTAAAGATGAAACGGGAACCATCGACCTGGTATGGTTTCAGGGCTGGCAGTGGATGCAGAAATCGCTGCGTGAAAATGTAGGCTACCTGGTATTTGGCCGCATCTCCGTATTCAATGGCGTTTCCCAGTTGGCGCACCCTGAACTGGATCTGCTCACCGAAGAAATTGCTACCGGTAAACAATTCCTCGAACCGGTATATTATACGACCGAAAAACTGAAAGCCCGCGGACTAACGGCAAAGGCTATAGGAAAACTGACTAAGAATTTACTGGAGCAATTATCTCCGCTGGAAATCAGGGAAAATATTCCATTGGAAGTATTGCAGCAGTATCGTCTCATGCCCCGGTCCATGGCTTATTTCAGGATACACCAGCCTGTTAATGAAGATGATGCAAGACTGGCGCAGCGGCGACTGAAATTTGAAGAATTGTTTATCGTGCAGATACGCATCTGCCGTTTGAAATTAAAAAGACACAAGCAGTCGCATGGCTATGTGTTTGGCGCAGTGGGTGAATCATTTAATGAATTCTATAATCACCATCTCCCCTTTTCTTTAACAGGTGCACAAAAAAGAGTACTGAAGGAAATCAGGACAGATACCATACACGGACGCCAGATGAACCGTTTGCTGCAGGGCGATGTTGGTAGCGGAAAAACCATGGTAGCATTGCTATCCATGCTGCTGGCGAAAGACAATGGTTTCCAGGCCTGTTTGATGGCGCCTACTGAAATCCTGTCGCAGCAACACTTTAAAGGTATCGCCGAATTGCTCGAGCGCATGAATGTAAAGGTGGCACTGCTCACCGGCAGCATCAAAGGCAAAGCGCGGCGGCAGATACTGGAAGGAGCGCTGGATGGCAGCATCGATATCCTGGTGGGTACCCATGCACTGCTGGAGAAAGAGGTACAGTTTAAAAACCTGGGCCTGGCCATCGTGGATGAGCAGCACCGTTTCGGGGTGGCACAACGGGCACGGCTATGGGAAAAAAATAATATACCGCCGCATATCCTGGTCATGACGGCAACGCCTATACCAAGAACACTGGCAATGACCATCTACGGCGACCTCGATGTATCGGTTATCGATGAAATGCCACCGGGGCGTAAACCCATTACCACTGTACACCGCACCGAATATCAGCGGCCGCAGGTCATGGATTTTATAAAGGAAGAAGTCAGGAAGGGCCGGCAGGCCTATATCGTTTACCCGTTGATCGAAGACTCAGAGAAGCTGGACTACGAAAACCTGATGAAAGGCTATGAAGAGGTGAAGGCCTTTTTCCCGGAACCGCGGTTCTATATCAGTATGGTGCACGGCCGTCAGCCGGCAGAACAGCGGCAAACCAATATGCAGCGTTTTGTTTCCGGTGATACGCAGATCATGGTGGCCACCACGGTAATTGAAGTAGGGGTAAATGTACCCAACGCCTCTGTAATGGTGATAGAAAGTACTGAGCGGTTCGGACTGTCGCAGCTTCACCAGTTGAGGGGCAGGGTAGGCCGCGGCGCAGAACAATCTTTTTGCATACTCATGACCGGCAATAAACTGAGCCAGGATTCCAAAGAACGGATCAATGTAATGGTGCAAACCAACGACGGCTTCCTGATTTCTGAAAAAGACATGGAACTCAGGGGGCCCGGCGATATCGAAGGCACCCGGCAAAGCGGTGTGCTCGACTTTAAACTGGCCGACATTATCGCCGATAAACCCATCCTGGATGCCGCCCGTGCCAGCGCAGAAAAGATCCTCGCAGAAGATACCGATTTACTGTTGCCTGAGAATCAGGCACTAAAAGAATTTTTGGCAGCCCAGCGAAGTAAATCTATCTGGAGTAAAATTTCCTGAGGATTTTAACGTTTATTAATTAATAAAGGAGTAACGCCAGCAGCTTCTGAAGCAGAGACGTCGCCTAAGTCCCATTTAACCTGTTTTCTTCGCATCAGAAGTTTTGTGTTTTTCCCGACCGTAACAATTTGACAGGCTTCTGCGTTTATAGTATTATATTAGTTATTCAGTATAAAATAAATCTAATCCCGTTGAAATTTACCTTCCCGACCGGCCTTATTGGATGGATGATTTGCCTTTTAGTTCCAGGACTAACAGCCCGGGCGCAGCAGCAGTATGTGAACTATTCGCCACTGAATTTTATTCAGAATAAAGGTCAATGGAATAAAGATGTTATTTATAAATCTGAACTGGATGGAGCCTCCGTTTTCCTGAAAAAAACCGGCTTCACTTTCCTGGTGTATAACAAAGAAGATATGATTGCGCTGGATGATGCCGTACATGGCCATCCTAATCCCGCCGATACCATTCTTTCTCCCAGAGGCAGCACAGTAGCCGTTAACGCAGCGGTAACACCCGGCGGGCAACAACCACCTCCCAGGCCGGGCAGATTTCCCGATGTAAGAGGACATGCCTATAATGTGAACTTTCTCAATGCCCGGGAAAACGTGGACATCATTCCTGAAAAAGAACAGGAAGCAAAATCCAGTTATTTTATCGGAAACGATCCCAGCAAATGGGCCGCTGACGTTAAAACCTTCCAGGGCGTTAACTACAACGGCATCTACAGCGGAATAGATGCGCACGTGTATTCCGATGCCTCCCAGCTAAAATATGATCTCATTATTCACCCCGGCGCCAATCCTAACGATATACAACTGGAGTATGTGGGTACTACCGGGCTTGAACTGAAAAAAGGACAGCTGTATGTGCATACTTCTGTAGGAGACGTCATCGAACAATTGCCCTTTGCTTATCAGTACATTAACAATCAACGTGTATCCGTAAAGGTAGCTTACCGGCTTACGGGTAATAAAATCGGATTTAAAGTATCAGGAGAATATAACAACGCATATCCGCTGGTGATAGACCCGGTGTACGTGTTTTCTACAGTATCCGGTTCCCGCTCTGATAACTGGGGCTTTACCGCTACTTACGATGATGCAGGCAACTTTTACGGGGGCGGTATCGTATTCGGAAGTGGATACCCGGTAACACCCGGCGTGGTAGGAAGCGTGTTCCATGGACCTGCTGATAACGGTACCTCATTCGATATCGGTATCTCCAAGTTCAATCCAAATGGTAACAGGCTGATCTATGCTACCTATGTAGGCGGCAACGGACTGGATCAGCCGCATAGTTTATTCGTGGATCCGCAGGGTAACCTGGTTATTTCCGGTAGAACCAATTCCGCGGACTATCCTTCCACCAACAAGAAAGGTAACGGCGGAGGATGGGATATTGCCATCACTAAGCTAAATGCCACTGCCACTGCCATTATTGGCTCACTGGTAATTGGCGGTGCTGCTGACGATGGCGTGAATATAAGAGCCGACCGTTTCCAGGGACCATCTGTATTATTACGTAACTATGGCGACGACGCACGCAGCGAAGTGGTGATAGATGATGCCGGTTACATTTATGTGGCCAGCTGTACCCGCTCTACCGATTTTCCGGTAACGTCAGGCGTTTTCCAACCTAACAACGCGGGTTCACAGGATGGCGTGGTAATGAAAATAAATCCAATGTGTGGTGACATTGTATGGGCCAGCTACCTGGGTGGCTCAAAAGAAGATGCTGCCTATGTACTTGCACTAAATGGTTTGAATACCTTGTATGTTGCCGGCGGAACCGCCAGCAACGATTTCCCGATTAAGGGAACGGCCCCGTTGTACCCTAATTACCGCAATGGCGTATGCGATGGTTTTATTGCCCATATTTCCAACGACGGCAAAACAATGCTGCAAAGCACTTACCTGGGGTCAGACAATGCATCCGCCGACCAGGTGTATGGTATACAGCTCGATAAAAATGGCTTTGTATATGCAATGGGTACCACAGAAGGAGCCTGGCCCATTAAACTGCTGGCGCCGGGTAACTACAACGATAACGGCCTGCAGTTCATCTGTAAACTACAACCGGACCTTTCCGCATTTATATATTCTACCACTTTTGGTCGCAGCAGAACCGTGATTACAGCACCGAATATTTCGCCCACCGCATTCCTGGTAGACCGCTGTGAAAACGTATATGTTTCCGGCTGGGGTGGCGGTATCAATATCAGCCTGAAATATCCCAATTCAGGTACCGGTGGTTTGCGTACCACACCCGATGCATTACAGCGCACTACCGACGGGATGGATTTTTATTTCTTCGTCATGAAACGGGATGGTACCCAACAGCTGTATGGCAGCTTTTTCGGAGGAAACGGGCTTTTTGAACACGTGGATGGCGGTACCAGCCGCTTTGACAGAAATGGGATTATTTACCAGGGCATCTGCGCCTGGTGTAGCGTAAATGCCAATGGCTTCAAACCCAAATACCCAACCACCCCGGGGGCCTACTCCAGTACCCCGCCAAGAGGTTGCAACTATGGTGCGCTGAAAATTGCCTTTAACCTGGATGGTATCAGGGCCGGCGCTAAAACACTGGACCGGCGGCAGAACTACTGCGTACCGGAAACCATCACCTTTGTAGACACTACCGGCCGGCCGGGTAAAACATATAAATGGCTCTTTGGTGACGGCTCCGCCGAAGTATCAGGAGGAGCAGAACTGGATACCGTGTCACATACGTTTACAAAGCTGGGTACTTACCGGGTGAGACTGGTGAAGATTGATCCGGAAAGCTGTAATGTGTCTGATACCGCCTATGTGATTGTAAAGCTGGGCGATAATAAGGCCGACTTCAATTTTGACGCAAGAAGACAGGATCCTTGCGACAGCCTGAAATACCTTTTTACCAATACCTCGGTTACACCGGCTAATCAGTTCAGAGATAGTTCCTTTATCATGGACTATGGTGACGGTACGCCTCCTTTCTATACAGGGCTGGATACTTTCCCGCTGATCCATTACTACAAGGCAGCAGGTATCTATAACGCCACACTGACACTGGTGGATACCAACTTCTGTAATGCACCGCAAACGCAAACCAAGGCTTTGCGTGTAGCCATTAACGTGGTGGCGGCATTTAACCTGCCTGATACCATTTGCGCCGGTACAGAATTGAAAATGGATAATACCACACAGGGGGGTGAAGCATTTACCTGGACGTTTGAGGACGATAACACTACTTCTTCTGATCCTTATCCACTGCATACTTTCAAGAAATCCGGCAGATGGAAAGTATCCCTGCTGGTGCTGGATCCAAACACCTGTAATAAAAAAGACAGCAGCTCTAAATATATACTGGTGGCTGATCCGCCAAAAGCTGATTTCGAATTTTCGCCGGTTAAACCAATGGAAAATACCCCGGTGCAGTTTGTGAATACATCATCGCCCGATGCTACGCACTACCTCTGGAATTTTGGAGATGGAGATACCACCTCGGTTATGAATCCATCACATCAATACCTGAGAACAGGCACTTATAATGTTTGTTTGACCGCGGCTAACAGGGAAGGTTGTACAGAAACTACCTGTAAGGAAATCAGCGCTATAGTGGTACCGTTGTTCGATGTGCCGAATGCCTTCGCACCCGGTGGAAAAAATAATATTTTCTATGTAAAAGCATTTGGCGCTGTTAAATTCAATCTTAAAATATTTAATCGCTGGGGACAATTGGTATTTGAAAGTTCGGATCCCCGAATTGGCTGGGATGGCCGGTTTAAAGGAAATATTCAACCCATGGATGCTTACGCCTATATTGTAAACCTTGAGTTTACGGATGGCACAAAAGGCAGCCGATCTGGAAGTGTAACCTTGTTAAGATGATGAGCCATGAATCAGATTGTTAAATTATCAACATGCCTGGCAATATTGTTAATTGTTGCTATGGGAGGTTATACACAGGACCTTCACTTTTCACAATTTTTCAATTCGCCATTGACGACTAATCCTGCCAATACAGGTTTCATTCCCGATGGTAACTACCGTATCGGTATCAATTACCGCGATCAGTGGACCAGTATCCCGGTGCCTTATAAAACAATGTCGGCATACGGCGATTTCCAGTTATTCCGCGACCGGCTGGAATATGGCTGGGTAGGTATTGGCGGAGTGTTGCTCCGCGATGTGGCAGGCGCCGGTAATCTCACTTCTACCAAAGGATATGCGTCTATAGCTTACCACCAGCTGCTTGGACAAAGCAGTTTGTTATCATTGGGTTTTAACGCCGGTTCTGCCGGTAAGCGGGTAGATATTACCAAGCTGACTTTTGGTGATCAGTGGAATGGAAAATTCTTTGATTCGCAGATCCCGACCGGTGAGCCTATTACCCAGTCCAGCGTTAGTTATTTTGACCTGCAGGCGGGCATGAACTACGCTTATTTCCCTACTGAAAACATATATGTTAACGCCGGTTTTTCCGTGCAGCATATCAATACGCCAAGGGAAACATTTTATGACGGAAACAATGTGATTCCGCGCAGATATATTGGTTTCCTGAATGCAAGTATCAAAATGAGTGATAAGGTAATTCTGAATCCTGCGGCATACTATGCTACCCAGGCGGGCGCCAGGGAGCTGATGGTGGGCGGCAATGCGGCGTATAATCTTTCCGGAGACGGTGTGCAACAGTTGTTCGGAGGCCTGTATTACCGCGCCAATGACGCTGCCATTTTCCTGGTAGGCTACCAGCTAAACGGCATAAAGCTGATGTTTAACTATGACATTACAACCTCCGGATTATCTGCCGCCAATAACCGGCGGGGAGCCTATGAACTTGGAGTTGTATTTACCGGTTTATATACCAACCGTACCTTTAGTAATGCAAGGCGATCTACTATTTGCCCTTCTTTTTAACCCGCCGGATATTACCACCTAACCGGCATTATGATTATTTTTGTTACATGACAACGTTCAATAAAGTAACGGCTGCCCACATAGCGGCGTTACGCGAAATAGCCGGAGCGCAATATGTATTGGCCGACGAAGAAGGTATGAGCCGGTACGCACAGGATGAAACGGAAGATCTCCATTACCTGCCGGAAGTGGTGGTGAAACCGGATACCACAGAACAGGTAAGTCGCATCATGCGTTTGTGTAATGAAGAACTGTTGCCGGTAACGCCCCGTGGTGGCGGAACCGGGCTTAGTGGGGGCGCTTTGGCGCAGTATGGCGGAGTATTGATTTCTATGGAGCGGTTTAACCGCATCACCCTGATCGATGAAAGGAATTTACAGGTGATCACTGAACCCGGCGTTATTACGGAAGAATTGCAGAATGCCGTAAAGGAAAGAGGGTTGTTTTATCCACCGGATCCAAGCAGCCGGGGCACTTGTTTTATCGGGGGGAATATTGCGGAAAATTCCGGTGGCCCAAAAGCCGTGAAATATGGTGTGGTAAAGGATTATGTGCTTAACCTCGAAATGGTGCTGCCCAATGGGGAAGTGATCTGGACAGGCGCCAATGTACTGAAGAATGCCACTGGTTATAATCTCACCCAGTTGGTAGTAGGTAGTGAAGGAACGCTGGGTATTGTGACCAAAATAGTACTACGGCTTATTCCATTGCCTAAAACAGACCTGCTGATGCTGGTGCCTTTCCGTTCGGCAGAAAGCGCCTGTGCCGCGGTGAGCGCGATTTTCAGGGCAGGGTATACCCCTTCCGCGATGGAGTTCATGGAAAGGGATGCCCTTGAATGGGTAACCCAATATGTACAGAGCAGCGCGATTAAAATTGAAGATGATGTACAGGCCCATTTGCTGATAGAAGTAGACGGAAATCACCCAGAGGTACTGATGCAGGAAATGGAAGGAATAGCGGGAGTGGTGGAAGCTTTCGATATCGGAGAAATACTGTTTGCAGAAGATGCCCAGCAAAAAGAAGAACTCTGGAGGCTGCGCCGACGGGTAGCTGAGGCGGTAAAAGCAAATTCGGTGTATAAGGAAGAAGACACGGTGGTGCCAAGGGCGGAGCTGCCCGTGTTGCTGAAGGGCGTAAAGGAAATAGGACAGCGCTATGGCTTTCATTCTGTGTGCTATGGGCATGCCGGCGATGGTAATTTACACGTAAACATTATCAGGGGTACGCTTACGGAAGAACAGTGGAATGGTACACTCACGGAAGGAATACGGGAAATATTTCAGCTGGTGAAAAAACTGGGCGGTACCATCTCCGGTGAGCATGGTATTGGTTTGGTGCAAAAGAGCTATATGGATATTATTTTTGATCAGACTTCCATGCAGCTGATGAAGCAAATAAAGCAGATATTTGATCCGAAAAACATCCTCAACCGGGGTAAAATTTTTGATTGTTAAACCTTTCTCCGGGTAAATAGTTAAACTTAATAAATCTGAACATGAAACGCTTATTGATATGCTTTTTCTTCCTGGCGGGTGTACAGCTGGCGAATGCCCAGTATTACAAAACAGATACGCTGACGCGTAAGGGGTTTGATCCTTCGCGCCTGGTGCTGGGAGGATCGCTGGGAATGGTTTTTGGCGATTATACGAATGTGGATATTTCCCCGCTGGTAGGTTACCGTTTTTCTGACTATATAGCCGCGGGTATCAACCTGAATGCGCAGTACGGACAGTTCAAATCCCGCGATTTTTACACCGGGAACACGATCCGGCGCGATAAGTATACCATTTTCGGCGGTGGGGTATGGGGGCGTGTATACCCGCTTCCGATGGTGTTTATACATATTCAGCCGGAGTATAATTTTATAAGCCAGACTTCTACCTACTATCAGAATGACAATGTAAAACAAACTATTAAAACCAACTATGGTGTACCTAGCTTGCTGCTGGGTGCCGGGTATACACAAAGTGTGGGCGGAAGAGTAGGGATCGGCATTTCCGTGTTGTATGATGTGATACAGGACAATCGCTCCCCCTATCGGAATAGTTTGGTATACAGGGTGGGCGCCGGTTTAGGTTTCTGATTTTTGTAAGATATTTTATTCGCAGGCCGGATCAGCTATTTAATAGTTGATCCGGTTTTCTTTTTGAATACCTGCGGATTGTACACGCCCCCAATATTATCCGCATGTTAAATGTATATAAAGGCTAAACTTTATTTTAACCAGTACCTATCTTTGCGGAACATTAATAATCAGTAAAGGTGGGAATAGAATTAGTTGTTTTTGATATTGCAGGTACTACACTACATGATGAATCCAATGTGGCAAAAGTGCTGCAGCAAACCATTCAGCTGGCGGGTGTGTCGGTAACAGTAGAAGAAGTAAATGAAGTAATGGGATACGCCAAACCTTATGCGATCCGTTACCTGTTGCAGCAAAAGCAGGATAACCGTTACAGTGACCAGGTTTTTATTACGCAACTGCACGACCGTTTTGTGGAAGACATGAAAACCTATTATGCCACGCATCCGGCAGTAAGGGAAAAAGAAGGAGTATCGGCTGTATTTGCCGCATTAAAGGCGAAGGGCATCAAAGTGGCGCTGGATACAGGTTTTGATCGTGCCATTACCAATGTGATCCTGGAAAGGGTAGGCTGGCAACAACAGGGATTGATTGATGCGGTAGCCACCAGCGACCAGGTGCCTTTTGGACGTCCTTATCCTTATATGATCTATAATATTATGGAAGAACTGGAGATCCGCAGTATACAGTCGGTGGCAAAGGCAGGGGATACTATTTCGGACCTGGAAGAAGGTACCAATGCAGGCTGCCGTTATGTAATCGGTGTAACTACCGGGGCTTACACGCGCGAAGAGCTGGAGAAAGGTCCGCATACCCACCTGGTAGCCACCTTAGACGAACTGCTTTCTATTCTTTAACTACAATACATTATTCGGATCATGCAACAACAACAGGCGGATGTAGCTGTAATAGGCGCTGGTATTGTGGGTTTAGCCATGGCTTATCATCTGGCATCCAAAGGAAAGAAGGTAGTTTTATTTGAGCGGAACAGCAAAGCGATTAGTGCATCTATCCGCAATTTCGGGCTGGTGTGGCCGGTAGGACAAACCGCTGGTAAAATGTATGATCGCGCTATGCGCAGCCGTCGTACCTGGAAAGAGCTGGCTGCTGCTACCGGTTTGCAATGCCAGGAAACCGGCTCCCTGCACCTGGCATACGAAAAAGATGAGCTGGCGGTACTGGAAGAATTTGCGCAGGCAGCTCCCGGTAATGGATATGACTGCGAACTGATTCCGGCGGCACAAATAGGTAAGTATACCCAGGCAATAAAAACAGCCGGACTGAAGGGTGCGTTATGGAGTCCTACCGAAATGACAGTAAACCCCCGACAGGCCAGCGCAGCCATCGCAAAACACCTCGAAGAAAAGATGAATGTTACGGTGCGTTTTGGCACTGCGGTGAATGGCATCAGTTTACCGCATATTGAAACAAAAGATGAGCAATGGAAAGTAGATGAAGTGTATGTATGTAGTGGCGCCGACTTCGAAACGCTTTATCCTGCACAGTTTGCGGCTGCGCCATTAAAAAAATGCAAGCTGCAGATGATGCGTACTATCCCGCAACCAGGCAACTGGCAGCTGGGACCTGCATTATGTGCCGGTTTAACCCTGGCACATTACGCCGCATTCGAAAGCTGTAAAACCCTGGCCCCGCTGAAAGATCGTTTTGCCGCTGAAATGCCCGACTATGTGAAATGGGGCATTCATTTGCTCATTTCACAGAATGGGGCCGGAGAACTCACCATTGGGGACTCGCATGAATATGGTCCGGATTTCGAACCATTTGATAAAGCATGCATCAATGAGCTTATTCTGAAGTATATGCATACTTTTCTGCAGGCGCCGGAATATACCATACAGGAACAGTGGCATGGCATCTATCCTAAACTGACCAACGGAGAAACAGACCTGGTATTTTCTCCGGAGAAAAATGTAACCATCGTAAATGGAATGGGTGGGGCCGGAATGACGCTGTCATTTGGGTTGGCGGAAGAACTGGTGAAATAGGTGGTACAAGGGTGTTTTTTGGAAAACGTTTGCTTTCTCTGCACGCTGCTGACAGCAAGGTTTTACCCTTTGCGTAATCTCGATAAATTTAAATTAGGTTATTGCTTAAATAATCGATAAATTAAATTCAGATTAAGCGTTATGAAAACACCTGTTGATTAAAACGATAGTAGCATTCGAATCATTTTCAACAATATTTACTTTTTAATTGCCAGCATTAGCAACGTTTCTGCAGCGATGTTTAATAAACGACGCTGCACGTTCATAACGTGTTAAATGTAAAGCAGGTTTCTTTATAGTTACCTGCTTTTTTGTTTTTGGTGCAGCGGCGATAAGCCAATTATTATATAAATTACATTGTTCCGCGTGCATGCAGGCGGAAAGTGTTTTATGGTATAACAAAAAGCAATCGCATGAACAGTAGTATAAAGAACCTGAAAGAAAGGGACTGGACAGAAACAAGAGCGCATTCCAGCTGGCAGATATTCAAGATTATGGCGGAGTTTGTTGAAGGCTTTGAAAAGCTGGCTAAAATAGGACCCTGTATATCTATATTTGGTTCGGCGCGTACAAAGCCGGGCAATCGTTACTATGACCTGGCCCAGGAAATATCCACCAAACTGGCGGAAGAAGGCTTTGGTATTATCACGGGTGGCGGCCCGGGCGTGATGGAAGCAGCGAATAAAGGCGCACAGGCAGCACATGGTAAATCGGTAGGAGCCAATATTACTTTGCCACACGAACAGCATCCCAACGTTTTTATTGATCCGGAAAACAGCTTGAATTTTGACTATTTCTTTGTGCGCAAAGTGATGTTCACCAAATATTCCCAGGGTTTTGTGATGATGCCCGGCGGATTTGGCACCATGGATGAGTTTTTTGAAGTAGCCACCCTTATTCAAACCAAAAAAATGGAGGAAACGCCCATGGTACTGGTGGGTCGTGAATACTGGAGTGGTTTACTGGACTGGATCCGTAATGTGATGATGGAAAAAGAAAGCAATATTAACCCGCAGGATCTCGACCTGTTACAGCTGTTTGATACGGCTGATGAAGTAGTGGAATACTTCCGGGTGTTCTATACCACCAATAAATTAAGGCCTAATTTCTAAGGAGGCTAAAGCTAAAAGCGGAAAGCAAAAGCAATTACAGCGAACGAATGCGGTTATTTCAAGGAGAATAAAATACCCGCAAATAACGTTTATGAATATATTAAATGGCAGTTGGCCGCTATATTCATTCCCTGTAATCGCTTTTTGCTTTCTGCTTTCTGCTTTACGGTTTTTCCGTAGCTTTGCAGAAATTTTAATATATGCTCATACCGGCAGCAGTAGAGGCCTATTCAGAGAAATATACCAGCCCGGAAACTGAACTAATGTATCAGTTGAACCGGGAAACACATCTGAAAGTGGAGCTTCCGCATATGTTGAGCGGGCAGGTACAGGGACAGTTCCTGAGCATGGTGAGTCATATGATTCGTCCACGCCGTATTCTTGAACTGGGTACATATACCGGGTATTCGGCCATTTACCTGGCTGCAGGGCTAACGGCAGACGGTCTGTTGCATACCGTGGATATCAACGAAGAGCTGGAAACCCTTTGTCAGCGGTATTTCGAGGCCAGCGGACAAGCAGATAAAATTAAGATGCACATAGGCAAGGCTGCTGAAATCATTGAACAACTGGACGAAGAATTTGACCTGGTGTTTATTGATGCAGACAAGTCAGGATATGAGCAGTATTACGACCTGGTATGGGATAAGTTACGTCCTGGGGGCTTTATCCTGGCAGATAACGTGTTGTATCATGGACAGGTGTTGTTGCCTGAAAATGAGCAGGGCCGTCAGGCAAAGGCTATGATTAGTTTTTGTGAGAAGGTATTGGCAGATGATCGTGCCGAACAGGTATTACTCACCATCCGCGATGGTGTACTGTTGATCAGGAAAAAATAAAACGCCCATTAAATCCGAAAATACATGCAAGTAAGAAAATTCTTGTTGGTAGTCAGTTTTCTTATTGGCTTCGTTACCATACTGCAGGCTCAAACAATGAGCACCCAGCAGTATATTGCCACCTATAAAAACTTAGCCATTGAGGAAATGCGCCGCTCAGGTGTGCCCGCCGCCATTAAACTGGCGCAGGGGATTGTTGAAACACAGTCTGGCAACGGTACGCTGTGCTTACAGTCAAATAATCACTTTGGTATCAAATGTAAAAATACCTGGACCGGGAAAACCATTAAGTACGATGATGATGCCGCACAGGAGTGCTTCCGGGTATATGAAACCGCCCGCGATTCCTACAGGGATCATTCCGATTTTTTACATAGCAATCCGCGTTATGCCTTCCTGTTCCAGTTTGACGGGGATGATTATAAATCCTGGGCATTTGGTTTGAAACAGGCGGGATATGCCACCAACAAAACTTATCCGCAGCAGTTGATCAAGGTTATTGAAGACTATGACCTGCAACGGTATACCCTGATTGCCATGGGTAAAGATCCGGGCAGTGGCGGCATCGAAACCGACGGAACGCAGTATGCAGAAGTAATTCCAAAGGAAGAGGCCAGAACTTCTCCCGGAAAAAATAATCACAACCGCTCCAAACCCGCTACCGCTAACTATCCAAAAGGTATATTTGAAATCAACGGCCGCAAGGCGGTTTTTGTAAAGGCGGGTACTTCCCTTATCCAGCTGGCCGATCAGCGCAATATGCGTCTACGTAAGCTGGTACGCTTTAACGACCTGGAAAATGATAACCCGCCCAAAAAAGATATGATTGTCTTCTTACAAAAGAAAAGTAAGAGAGGAGGCAAAGAATTTCATGCGGTAGTGAATGGTGAAACCATGCACGATGTGGCCCAGGCCGAAGGGGTACAGCTAAGATGGCTGCGCCGCCGTAACAAAATGAACGAAGGGGAAGAACCGGCTGCCGGCCAGCGGTTAACATTGGACGGTTTCGCTAACAGCGCTCCCCGTTTGGCAAAAAATACCCGGGTATTGAAGGAAGAAGACCAGGAACCACCGGAAGACTTCTCCCCACGTAAGGCCGTGGAAGATATTAAAGAGGAAGTAGCTAAAAATACCGGTGCTGCAACTACGGTGCCGGACGCTCAACCGGCCTCCCGGCCTGCAGGTGGTGTTCCGGTAGCCATGATCGAGGACCTGAAAAAAACAGGTCAGGTAACAACTACCGCCGGATCCGGAACAGCTGCTCCGCAACCAGCTGCACAGCCTTCACCTGCCCCTCCCAAACCTGCCCCCACGCCGGTGCAGAAGGCAGGCAACCGCTATCATGAAGTGCAACCCAAAGAAACACTGTATGGTATCGCTAAAATGTACAACAGATCTGTTACACAGTTACAGGAATGGAATAATTTGCAGGGTGCTGATATAAAAATAGGTCAGCGACTCCTGGTAAATAAATAAGCAGTGATCTTTTTGCGCTTATGATTGTTAAATAAGGAAATGTAGAAGTATTATGTCCGTAATTAAGGTGCATGACAAACAGTTCCAGCCGTATATCGGTGCTGTAGAATTGCAGCAGCGTATTAAGGAAATGGCGGAACAGATTAACAAAGATCTGGCGGGAGAACGCCCTTTATTTATTGCCATTCTGAACGGCTCATTTATGTTTGCCGCAGATATGTTTAAACACCTCACTATTGAGGCGGAAATCTCTTTTATAAAGCTGGCTTCTTATAAGGGCACCAAATCTACCGGTAATGTAGTGCAGGCCATTGGCCTGGATGAAGATCTTTTTGGCCGTACAGTGGTGATCCTGGAAGATATTGTGGATACCGGTAAAACCATGAGCCAGTTCCTGCCGCAACTGGAACACCAGCAACCTAAAAAACTGATTGTAGCTTCCCTGCTCACCAAACCGGAAGCCATGGTACATCCTATCCAAATCGACTACCTGGGCTTTTCCGTTCCGGATAAGTTCCTGTTGGGCTATGGCCTCGACTATGATGGCCTGGGCCGGAATCTGCCCGAAATATATCAACTGGTGGAATCTGAGAAGTAACTATTTTTTCCGGGCGCTTGCCCGGAAAAAATCTTAACTTAATACATGCGGAAGTTCCTTTTACTCTTATTCCTTTGGGGTGGAGGGCTGCAAGCGCAAACAGGCTGGGTGTCGGGAGCGGTAGAAGACAGCATATCACACCGCCCCATTTCCGGTGTACAGGTGAAGGTGACAGACGACACAACTAATGTGCTCACGAACGCTTTCGGTCTTTTTAAAATTGTCATCCCCGGGGCTACTGCCACACTGTTGTTTACGCAAAACGGTTATCTCCCCAAACAGGTAACGGTTAATAAATCCGACAGACTTTTAATAACGTTATCGCCTGTACGAAAAGATACGGACCCTATTGCCATGGCCAAAGCCAGGTCAAAAATGCTGCACAGCAGTAACCCCAATTACGGCAATACAGGGATGGGTATCCACTCTTTTTACAATGAAACTTATGGCGCCACTTACGAGAATAAATTTATGCGTACGGATAATCATCCTTCTTCCACATTTGCCATAGATGTGGACAGGGCGGCCTACAGCAATATCCGTCGTTTTCTGCGCCTGAAAGAACCGGTTCCCACAGATGCCGTACGCATCGAGGAAATGATTAATTATTTTCATTACGATTACCCGTTACCGTTAGCGGGTAATACAATGGCATTGTACAGCAACTATACTTCCTGTCCCTGGGAAAATAATCATCGCCTGTTGCAGATTGCCATCCGGGCGCGGGCCCTGGAAGCGGATAGCTTTCCTCCCAGCAATCTTGTTTTCCTGATAGATGTTTCCGGTTCCATGGGTACTTCCAACAAGCTGCCGCTGTTACAGGCAGCCTTTCGTATACTCGTGAATAACCTGCGCCCGGCCGATAAAGTAGCGATTGTAGCTTATGCCGGTGAGCCGGGTGTTATGTTGCCGGCAACCGCCGGTGATCAGAAAGAAAAGATCCTCAATGCTATTGATAATCTCAATGCCGGTGGCGCTACGGCAGGAGAGGCAGCGATTAAAATGGCTTATCATATTGCAACAGCAGCATTCATCCCCGGCGGCAACAACCGGGTGATACTGGCTACAGACGGCGATTTTAACGTGGGCCTCAGCAGCGACGAAGAAATGGAGCAGCTGATCCTTCAACAGAAGGAAAGTGGCGTATTACTTACCTGCCTGGGATTTGGCATGAAAAATTATAAGGATTCCAAGTTGCAATCCTTGTCCAGCAAAGGAAATGGTAATTTCGCGTATATAGATGACCTGGAAGAAGCCAATAAAATATTTGCCCGTGAATTTGGCAGCACCCTGTTCACAATTGCCCGCGATGTGCAATCGGAAGTATGGTTTAACCCGGCATTGGTAAAATCGTATAGGCTTATTGGTTATGAAAATAAAATACTGCCTGCAGATACTTCCATTAAAAGCGAATACAGTGGCGGGATAATTGGCAGTGGCCACTGTTCGGTGGCATTATACGAAATTGTGCCCACAGCGGTGCAAAACCCCGCTGATACATTGCTGGCACGCGTGCGTATTGCCTATCGTTTGCCGCAGGATACTACTGTACAATACCTGGCAGGTGATATGGCGCCCGGCTTGAAAAGCTTTGACAAAGCCTCCGATGATTGCCGCTTTGCAGCGGCAGTAGCACTGTTTGGTATGCTGCTGCGTAAGTCGTCGTATTGCGGTGACGGCAATATGGATATGGTGATGCAGATAGCCCGGAATGCCCTGGGGAATGATAACGGGTATTACCGGCACGAGTTTTTAAAGATGATAAAAATGGTACGCAAAGCAAAGCATTAGGCTTTACTTGGTGAGCCGGTAGCACTTCCTGATCAGCTTCTGTTGAAAATCAAAAGGGAGCGTTTGTTTGGTAATATCTTTTATGCTGGCAGCATTGATTTTATCGGATTCCAGTACAAACCTGCGATAGTTGTTGCTGAAATACACTACACCGTCTTTTTTGGTAGCCAGCAATACTTTATTAAGCATATCGGCATGATCCCGCTGAATATCGAGGAAATCCTTCATCCGCTTGCTGTTGGAGAAGGTAGGAGGATCGATGATCACCACATCGTAGGTATTCAGTTTTAGTGTATCGAGATACTGTAATACATCCGCGTGAACAAACGTATAGGCGGGGCTGTTGAATCCATTGAGCTGCATATTTTCTTCCGCCCATGCCAGGTAGGTTTTAGAGAGATCAACGGAGGTTACTTCTGCGGCGCCGCCGGCTGCGGCATAAACGGAAAAGGAGCCTGTATAACAAAAGAGATTGAGTACTTTTTTATCTTTTACTTCTTCCCTTACCATGCTGCGTGTAATGCGGTGATCGAGGAATAAACCGGTATCCAGGTAATCGGAGAGATTTACTTTAAACTGCAGTCCGGCTTCGTGGGCCGTCATAATATGGCTTTCGAGACTGAGCTTTTCGTACTGGCTTTGCCTGTTTTCCTTGCGCTGCCGTTGTTTTACCCAAATCTTGCCGGGTGGTACGCCGAGTACTTTGCTGATCAGTTCCAGGCAGGTATCGAGCCATTCTTCGTGGGCATCTTCTTCCATACCATGTTTACGGTTATATTCAGCGATGTATACATGATCTTCATACATTTCAATGCTGAAAGGGAATTCAGGAATATCATCGTCATACACCCGGTAGCAGGTGATATTTTGCCGGCGGGCCAGTTTGGAAATATGCCGGAATACTTTCGTGAGCCGGTTTTCGAACATCTGCAGTTTAGAGTCCATTGCTTCATTTGAATGAGAGCATAAAGCTGAAGGCATAAAGCTAAAAGCTATTATAGCGAAGCTAAAAGCGTATACCCAAATTTTTATCCGCTTCTATCTTCGCTATAATAGCTTTTAGCTTTATGCTTTCAGTCTTCCGCTCAACTAAAAATATCCCTTACTTTCTCAAAAAATCCTTTTTCAGACTTTTCGGGATTGGGTTTAAAGTTATCGGACGATTGTAATCTGTCGAGCATTTCTTTTTCTTCTGCTGATACGGTTTGCGGTGTCCATACATTTACATGGATCAGCTGGTCGCCTTTTTCGTATGAATTAACAGAAGGGAACCCTTTGCCTTTCAGGCGGAATATTTTGCCGCTTTGTGTACCTGCAGGGATTTTTATTTTGGCTTTACCATCGATGGTGGGCACTTCCAGGGAGGTACCATATACAGCATCGGGGAAAGAGATGTAGAGGTCGTAGGCAACATTGAGTCCGTCGCGCTGCAGTTCTGCATGTGGTTCTTCCTCGATGAGGATGAGCAGATCACCGGGGGCGCCGCCTCTTTCACCTGCATTACCTTTTCCGCTCATGCTCAGCTGCATACCTTCCTGTACGCCTGCCGGGATGTCGATGCTTACCATTTCTTCACCATACATACGGCCTTCTCCTTTACAGTGGCCGCATTTGCTGGTAATGATCTGGCCTTCACCATGACAGGTGGGGCAGGTGGTAACGGTTTGCATTTGTCCGAGGAAAGTTTGCGTTACTTTCCTTACCTGGCCGGAACCACCGCAGGTATTACATGACTGGAATGCGTTTTTATCTTTAGCACCCAGGCCACCACAGTGCTGGCAGGGTACATATTTTTTTACTTTTATTTTCTTGTTGGCGCCTTTTGCAATTTCCTCGTAGGTAAGACGGATCTTTACCCGGAGATTGGAACCACGGGTACCGCGTCCACGGCGGTTTCCACCACCACGGCCGCCACCGCCGCCAAAAAAGCTTCCGAAAATATCATCGTTACCAAATATGTCACCAAAGTTGGAGAAGATGTCATCCATGTTCATTCCACCACCACCAAATCCACCGCCACGGTTGCCATTCATGCCTGCATGGCCAAAACGGTCGTATTGCGCCCTTTTATCAGGGTCGCTTAATACTTCATAAGCTTCAGCTGCTTCTTTGAATTTATCTTCTGCTTCTTTGTTATTCGGGTTGCGGTCAGGGTGAAACTGCATGGCTACCTTACGGTAGGCCTTTTTGATTTCATCCTGGGAAGCAGATTTGGCAACAACCAGTATTTCGTAATAATCTCTTTTGGTAGACATTCTAGTAATCACTTAATGCTGATGCAGGCATCAGCTTTTGTTCGGTAAAAAAATTGTTTTACGTCAGCATAGCATAGGCAATCATTAGAGATTATGCCACATCGTCATTTTATTTGCCGACAATTACCTTGGCATGACGAATCAACTTGTCACTCAGGTAATAACCCGGCTGTAATACGTCTACTACTTTTCCTGCCAGGTCCGGTGTGGGTGCTGGTATTTCGGTAATAGCCTCCTGTAAATCAGGATCAAACGGGGTGTTAATGCTCTCCATTTGCTTCAGCCCTTTTGCCTGCAGGGTACTTCTCAGTTTGTTAAACACCAGCATTACGCCGTCTTTGATGGCGGCTACATCCGTGGTGTTTTCCAGCTGTTTGGCTGCCCTGTCGCTATCGTCCAGTACATCCAGCAAAGATATGATAACTTCTTTACTGGCAGTTTGCATCAGCTCTATACGTTCCCTGGCAGTGCGTTTGCGGTAATTGTCAAATTCCGCCTGCAGCCTGAGATATTTATCGCGTATTTCGTTTACTTCCTGTTCCTTTTTTTCAAGTTCCGTTACTTCATCTGACTCATTATTCGTATTTGAACTATCGCTTATATTTTCTTCTGGCATGCCTTTTTCGTTTTCGCTACCAGTGTTAGCATGTCCGTTTGTCTGCATGTCTTTTTCGTTTTCTGTCATAATAAGTAATAATTGTCTGCGAAGGTAACCAGTCAATTTCTTTGCCAACAGCGGTTTAGGCGACAAAAAGTCAGAAAAAGTGAGAATTACGGATGATGAATTACGAATGACGGATTTGCGCCCGGATACCAGCGAAAAGAGCTGTATTTGCCCATATCTTCCTATAAATCCGTTATTCGTAATTCCTGATTCGTAATTCCTATTCAGTACCTTTGCCCCTCGAAATACAATAAATGACTAAAGTTTTTTTAAAGAAACAGATACAAAACAGGGTATTACAAGGGCATCCCTGGATTTTTGGCAATGAAGTAGCCGAAATTAAAGGAGATGTAAATGCCGGTGATATTGTAGATGTATACACACATAAGGGTTTTTTCCTGGGACGTGGTTATATAAATCCTCAATCCCAGATCCTGGTGCGCCTCCTGACCCGCGACAAAAATGAGGAAATAAACCCCGAATTTTTTTACCGCCGCCTCCTGAAATGCTGGGAATACCGGCAAAAGCTGGGCTATGTGGAAAACTGCCGCCTGGTATTCGGAGAAGCCGATGACTTGCCTGCGCTGGTGATTGATAAATTCAACGATTACTTCGTTATACAAACACTGGCCCTGGGTATTGAGAAGTGGAAGGGCGCCATTGTAGACGCGCTCAATCGCATTTTTTCACCAAAGGGAATATACGAAAGGAATGATGTGCCGGTAAGGGAACTGGAAGGCATGATCCAACAGAAAGGCTTCCTGAGTGCGGCTTTCGACACCAACTTGGTCATCAATGAAAATGGGCTTAAATTCCATGTGGATGTTGTAAATGGCCAGAAAACCGGCTATTTCCTGGATCAGCAGGACAACCGTCGCGAAATCAAACATCTTGTAAAAGGAGCAGATGTCATGGAAGCATTTTGCTATACCGGTACTTTCTCCTGTCATGCTGGTTTTTACGGCGCTAAGAGCGTATTGGGACTGGATATTTCAGAAACGGCTGTTGCTACGGCCCGTAAAAATGCGGAGTTAAATAACCTGCAGGATATCTGTAAATTCCAGGCGGTTAATGCGTTTGATCAGCTGAAACAGTGGACAAAAGAAGAAAAGAAGTTTGATGTGGTAATATTGGATCCGCCGGCGTTTACCAAAAGCCGCGAAAATATCCAGAAAGCGGTTACCGGCTATAAAGAGATCAACCTGCGTGGTATGAAGCTGCTGAAACCGGGCGGGTTTCTGGTTACAGCTTCCTGTACCAACCTGGTATCACCGGAGCTGTTCCTGCAAACCATTGATGCCGCTGCCAAAGACGCGAAAAAGAAATTACGCCAGGTAACATTCCAAACCCAGGCACAGGATCACCCCATCCTTAGAAATATTGAGAATACAACTTACCTGAAGTTCCTGATCGTGGAGGTTTCCTGATCAGTACGAATAATATAAAAAGAAAAAAGTCACGATGTGAATCGTGACTTTTCTTTTTATTTTGGTGCCAGGTGTAAACTATTTGACGACATTGAATTTCCCCGACTCCACCAGGTTGCCGCGCTGATCACGCAACTGGAAGATATAAATACCATTGTAGTAATTATCCAGGCTCATAGTGGTACGTGTACCAATGCCCTTTAACTGATCTATTTTTTTTCCGAGGAAGTTATATACAATAAGATCGTATAGTTGGTCGTTATTATGTTGTTGAATTTCAAAGTTTATGATCGTAGTAGCGGGATTGGGGTACAGCTTCACAATTTTGCTCACGTTTTTATTACCCCCGTCCTGTGCAGGTTGGGATCTATCGCTTTGAGCCTTGCCGGTAATGGATAGCAAGCTGAAAACCATTATGAAAATGAGGGTAGAGGTTTTCCACATAGTGTTATAAAAATAAAGTTTTTTTCAAATATTTCCTAATTTTTGTTTGATAAATTCAGCTGATTCAAGCCCTGTCTTCTACATAAAAATAACAAACCACACGCCATTTTGTTAGCTTTTTATCCATTTTTATCTAAATTTTAACGCTTGACAAGCTTTTTTATAAACAATTGATTTTTAACTATTTAAAATCTCGGACAATTCACACTTTCCAGTGTCGAGTTCCGGCTGTTCAAAAAACCTTTGAAAACCAGGGATATTTCGAAGCCGCCAAAGGTCTGGCTGGCTGTTCTTAGTTTCGAAATATTGGTATCATAACTCATCGCTATCTCATATTTATCCATATCTATTTTAATAGTGGGGATAATAGCATCATTCCATCTAAGGAAGAGTCCGCCATAGATGGCCCTTGTTGATTCCAGTCCCTGGTCCATTAAGCCATACCCGATTAGTGCCCCACCAATGTATTCAGAATAGGTACCCTGGTGAAGCTGGTTGTAATGGGCAATCACTTTTACCCTTTCATCTACGGGTATGGTAATACCTGCATTAAATGTCAGTTTCGGTTGCAGTTCAATATTCTGATCACGATAGAAAGAGATCTTCGCCCGGTTAAAATGAAAATACCCGGCGCCAATAAAGTAATTCACATCTTCCCCGATCACACTGTTGTAACTCAGGCCTACTCCTGCATCTAGGTAGCTGTAACCTTTAAATGCCAGTTTGCCTTCTTCTCCGCTGGGCATCGCAGGATCGAAGCGGCCGTTGGTATACTGGTTGTTAAACGTCATGTTGGCCGGATCAAACTGGCGTTGTACAAGTCCTCCCATAAAACCGAGCGAGAGGAAGCTGCTCTTATCTTCGTTCAGCGATTTATGATAGTTGATCGCCGGAAAGATCTGTGTAGACTGGAGTTTAGAAGTACCAGCGCGGTCGTAGGTGAGTTGAAGCCCGGTAGTGATATAGTCGTTACCACGGCCAATGGGAAACTTGATTTCGCCGCTCACCGTACCTGTCTGGTAAGGAATAGTAACGCTGTTCCATTGATTGCGATATACAGCCTGAACGCGCACGTCCCCATTGAAAATGCCTATCAGCGCAGGGTTGCGCAGAATAGGTGTTTCATAGAACTGTGACAGGTGTATATCCTGCGCATACAATGGTGTTGCACCGGTTATGCAAACTATTGTCAGTAATATGCGGAATACGATTTTCATGGTAGCCAGGTTAAATAATTATCTTAGTAAGGTTACATTGCCTTTCAACTGAAAAAATTCATTGGTATCGCAATATGCCTCGATGAAATAAATGTATACATCAGCAGCCTGCGGCTGCCCGTTGAAAGAACCATTCCACCCTGCGCTGATATCGTCGATATTAATCTTCTCGCGATGAAATACTTCCTGTCCCCAGCGATTGAAAATGCGGAACGATTTAATAAAGTTGATGCCCTTTCCACGCGGATAGAAAATATCATTCTGTCCATCGCCATTCGGACTGAATGTATTCGGTATAAATACTACATCCGTATTGCAAATCAGATCTATATTCACCACATCCGTTTTTTTACAACCATATTGATTGGTGCCTGTAATGCTGTAGGTAATGGGTTTACGTATAGCGGCGGTGACATAAGGAGAGGTTGTATTATCCAGGTAATCATCAGGGCTCCATTTCCAGCTAACAACATCGGCGGTACCACTGGCCATCAGTTTTACGACCTCGCCTACCGTTACTGTCTGATCTTTTCCGGCGCTGACATCGGGAACGGGCTTCACCGTTACTTTTACAGCAAGTGGTGTGCTCATCGGGCAGATAGCATCGTTGGTGCCTGTGACCTGGTAAGTAATATCCGTTTCCGGTGTTGCAAAGGGGTTGGCAATGTTGTTATTTGTTAAGCCTGTTACCGGTGTCCAGTTGTAAATAGCAGCGCCGGTGGCATTCAGCTGTACTGAAGAACCATAACATACTATGGTATCCTTACTAACAGTGAGATTTACCTTTGGCACTACCACAATATCAGTAGAATCAAAAACCGTACAGCCGTACTGGTTAGTTGATTGTACCTGGTAGCGCGTGCTGACAACCGGGGTGGCTACAGGATCATTACAGAAAATGCAACTCAGATTACCGCCGGAAAGCCATTGTACGGTACCGTCTGATAATGCGTTGAGATCAACGCTGTTACCTTCGCATATTTTAGCCTGTTTGGCCGATGCTTTTACAAAAGGTGTAGGGTGGATATTAATTGTTTGACTCAGGGAATCCCTGCAGTTACGCGCATCCGTTACCACCAGTTTTACGGCCTGACCACCCGATACCGTATATTTTACAGCTGGCGGCGTTTGTGCTGAAGATTTTTGGCCGTTGCCCAGATCCCAGTACCAGTCGGTGATTGGGATATTGGGCGATGTGACGGTAGTATTGATAAACGACAACGGCTGTCCTGCGCAGGTAACCGGCCCGGTGGTGAATCCCGCTTGTGGCGCCAGGATGCTGATATCATCCGGTTTTGTTACAATGTCGTCGCAATAGGCCGCATCTTTATAATGAATAGTCAGCTGATTACTGTAACTGCCGGTGGCCGCCCAGGTTTTTACATACGTTTGGTTGGTGGTGGTATATATCTCCCCGTCACCAAATTGCCAGGTATAATCGGCTACCAGTCCCAAAGGTACATTCAGCACTTCGTAGGTGGCTTTACTGCCGCGACAGATTGCGCTTACACCGGCAGTAAAATCGGCCCTGAAATAATATATCGTTTGAAAGCTGCTGTGCTGGCAGTTATTACCGTTTTCGCCGATGGTAAGCCGAACGGTATAATTACCAGGGGTGGTATAGTTGTGAACAGCATCTTTGGTAGTTACGACGGGGCTGTTATCGCCGAAATCCCATTGATAGGTAGTATTGGCGTTAATTCCGATGGATTGGTTGGTGAATGTAAACCTGCTTTTATCGTTACAGTCGCGCACTACATGAAATTGCGATACCGGGCCGGTTACCACTACTGTAGCAGGAGCTGCAGCGGTGAAGCAACCGTTGCTGCCGGCTTTCATTTGTATAGTCAGCGTACCATTGGCATTGAATGAGTGCCTGATATCGTTGTTGCTCCCCTCACCGGTAGTACCGTCGCCAAAATCCCAGCTATAGGTATCTGCAAAACTGGCATTGGCCAGCAGTCTTACAGGGTCTCCCGCACAGGTGCTGGCAGGTGATACGCTGAAGCTTACATTAGAAGGCGGGTTGCCGGTATGTATATGTTTGTCGAATGATTTTGTGACAACGCATTGGTTTTGTGTGGTAACGGTAACGCCTATATTATAAGTACCTGTTTGCGTATAGGCGTGACTGACATTTCCATTAACGGTTGTTTGTGAATTACCGTCTCCGAAATTCCAGCCCCAGGAAATAACAGGGTCGTTAACACCGTTGGCAGAGGTAGCCGTAAAGGCTGCTGTATAGGGCACACAGCCCGACAAAGGTGCCGATAGGATAATATCCGGGAGAGATATATCTATATAAGCTGCCTTTTTTAATGTAGCCGTACACCCGTTGCTGTTAGTAACGGTGAGGGTTACATCAAATTTTCCGGCGCTCGTATAATTATGTGCAATAAAGGCATTACTGGTGGTAACAATGGTGCCATCACCAAAATCCCAGGTGCGGCTGGCCGCTCCGGCAGTGCCATCTGTAAAATTGGCGCTGTATAGTTTGCAGCTTTTGGTAACGTCGGCTGAAAAGGAGATCTGAGGGGTGCTTCCTATCACCATTGTCCGGAAATAAGTGCTGGTATTGGTGCCTCCGGATACCCGGTACTGTGCTTCCAGCGTAATTTTTGCAGGTCCCCCGGAGGTATAGGTTACCTGTGGATTTACCTCGTGAGAGGTCCGGCCATCTCCAAAGTCCCAGTTATAGGCAATAGGCGTACCGGTGCTGGTATTCGTCAAAGTGAAGGTTACGGGTGTGCATAAACTGCCAGGCGAAGCCGTATAGGTAAAGTTTGCCTGCTGTGCCAGTAAGCAATTTGCCTGTAATAGGGATATCAGGAGCAGTAATGTACATAAACACTTTGCCTGCAGGTATTTCATAGGGTACACAGGTTTTCCATTAACTGAATAGCTCCACAAATTAACAAAAATTACATATATAAATTTTTTGATTTTCGGATTTTTTGATATTAGATCCGCTCTATACCGCCATAGCGGCATAAAACGGGGGTGATATGGGAGTTTAAACGGCCTCATCAGCGAAGCAGGGTAATATTGCCTTTTAACAGATTCACCGCGCCTTTATCGCAAATCACTTCAACATAATACACAAATACATCAGGATTGAGTTTCACACCTTTATAGGTACCATCCCAGCCCTTGGAGGGGTCGTTGGTATTAACGCCGGTACGCTCAAACACGAGCTGGCCCCAGCGGTTAAAGATCCTGAAAAGCCGAATGGTTTGCATTCCCTGTCCACGTACATAAAACACATCGTTTTGCCCGTCGTCATTGGGCGAGAAGGTATTAGGAATGAAGATGTTGCCTTCGCTGCACACCAATTTTAATGCAATATCGTCGGTACCTATGCAGCCAAACCGGTTAGTCACCTTTACATGATAGGTGATGTCATCTGTTGGCGTAGCGGTAGGAGTTAAACAATCATAACAGTTGAGTCCTTTTACCGGCGTCCATTCTATCCTGATAATATCATCGCTGCCTTTTACCGGCAGCGGGATGATGGAGCCGGTAGCGGTTACGATATCCGGACCCGCATTTACCACCGGCGCGCTGCGAACATATACTTTTGCCAGTGCAGTATCTGTAAAACAGGTACTGTTATTATAGCCTACCACCTGGTAGGTGATATTACCATCGGGGCTGGCTACCGGGTTGGGAATATCAGTACGGTTAAGCCCTCTCGCCGGAATCCACTGGTAACGTAATGCACCGCCTGCCTGCATTTGAACGCTTTCACCCGCGCATATTTCTACGTCCTGGGCGTAAATGCGAAAAGGCTGTGTAACTGTTACCGGGATTTCTCCTTTGTTCGTGCAACCGTATTCGTTAGTAGCCAGGATATGGTACACGGTATCGATATCCGGCTTTACCATCGGGGCAACATTGGTAGCATCTGAAATATTATAGTTGGTCCACTGTACGGTAACATTGGCAGTAGTGTTGGCTTGCAATTGAAGCGTTTTACCGCGGCATATGGCGGCAGAACCGGGGGACGGATTCAGCACCGGCGACGGATTTACGACCATATTCGTGGTAGTGGAAGCCGGGCAGGAGCCATCACTATTGGTGATTGTCAGCACCACAGGAATGGTACCCGGACTGTTTAATGCAATTTCCGGCGGTACCTGCTGGTCGAATGTTTTGTCGGAGCCAACCTGCCATAACCATTTTGTGCCGGGTATATTTTTAGTATCGCTACCTGATAACTGAATTTTTCCTGATACGCAGAGTGGCGATATAGGTGCGATGACGGCTACCGGTTGAGGTGGAATAACCACCGGCAATGTTTTTTCGTCGATGCAACCATAGGCACTGGTTACCACCAGTTTTACATTTGTAGTGCCTGGCTGCGGATAATCAAACGAGCCATTTAGGGTGGTGGCGGTATTCGCGGGATTACCAGGTACGCCGAAATTCCACGCATTTGTGAAATCCAGTGCCAGCGAATCTTTTGTCAATGTTTTGCTCTTATTGGTAAAGGTGACCACCCCTCCGCCACAAACCTGGAAATCGTTGGTGCTGAAATCTGCCACTGTTTTATCTACAATGATTTTATCATTACCCTGGGCTTTTACTACGCAGCCCTGGTTATCCAGCAATGATACGCGCGGATAATAGATGCCTGATTTAACATAGGTATGCGCCGGTGAAACCGGGGTTGTGGACGTAAGTACTGTGCCATCATCAAAGTCCCACATATAGCTGTCCGTTTTTGAAGAAGTAGCGGTGATACTAACTGCCAGTGGTACACAACCCTGTGTGGGCGTGGTTTTCATTTCTCCGTCGGGACCTTTGATGGTAATAGGTAACGTAGCAGTACTTGAACAACCGCCTTCGGAATATACTGTTAAAACTACATTGTAGGTTTTGGCGCGCACATAAATGTGCACGTCAGGATCATTTTTGGTAGAAGTACCATTATCCCCGAAATCCCAGGCGGAAGTTTTAAAATCGGTAGATGTATTGGTGAATAACACTTTCACCGGCGGACATAAATCAAGGTTACCAGGAATGGTGAAGGATGCTTTTGGATTGGGGACCCGGATCACATTGGTTTTGATGATTTCATCCGTACATCCGGCGGGGGTGGTTACTTTTAACACCACGTTGTAGGTACCAGGCGCATTATATATTTTCGTAGGTCTGTTGCCGGTACCTGTGGTGTTGTCCCCAAAATCCCAGGCGTAGCTTTGCACATTGCCCTGCGACTGATCCACAAAGGTGAAGGATTTGTCGAGACACGCAATGTTAGACGGCACCATGAAGTCGGCCTTTACCCTGTCGAAGCGAATTACCTGCTGCGTTTTTGACACGCAGCTGAACTTGTCGGTTACCGTTAGTATTACCGTATAGTCATTTGCGTTGGTATACGTGTGTTTAATGTCTACCGGTTGTACGGTATAGTTTTCTTTCGTGCTGCCGTCGCCGAAATCCCATTCCCAGTTGAGTACCTGGTTACCGGCATTGGCGGTTGATTTATCTGTAAAAGAAAAGATTTCATCCTTGCAGCGTTTACCGGTGTAGCTAAAATCAGGATCAGTACCGTTTACATCTATCGATACAACAGGAGCATCTTTTATACAACCATTCTTATCGGTAATCGTCAGTTTGATATTGAATGTACCGGTTTTGTTGTACTGGTGCGCAATTCCTTTTGCCGGGTCGAAGTTATAGGCAGGTATGGCCTGTACCGGGCTTCCATCTCCCCAATCCCATTTATACTCATTAATATTATCATTGTTCAGCGGTCCCAGGGTTACGTTTATTTTTTCCCCCTTACATATTCGTGGCTTATCAGTAGTGATAACGGGTTTTTCATCTATAATATTTACCGACAGGTTATAGGTATTGGTACAGATACCGTTATCGATCGTAAGTTTTACCTGTTTAATACCGGTGGTCTGGTATTTGAAATCCGGATGCTGATCGGTGGAGGTAGCGCCGTTTTCACCAAACTCCCAGAACCAGGTTTTTACTGCAGTGGGAATAGGGCCAAAAGTAGAATTATCGGTAAACTTACGATGATACGGATCGATACAATCCGGTGCAGTAGTAAATCTCGCGATGGGTGGTATAATCTGGATATATTTCTGTTTGATCAGTTGCACGCGGCAGCCGTTATTGTTCACTTCGAGGATCACATCATGATAACCAATTTCATTGAACTGATGGCTGGGATTTTCGTCGGCGCTGTTGCTGTTATCCTGTACAAAGGTCCAGTTCCAGGAAGTGCCGCGCGGAACAGACAGGTTGGTAAACTGTACCGGATCCTTTGCGCAGGATTTCAGCGGGGTGGCGCTGAAATCTACCACCGGTTTAATGCCCGCTGTAATCACCGTTTGGCCGCTTGCCACGCAACCACCTGCCGTTGTAACTTTCAGGTTGACAAAGAAGATACCTTCTTTCGTAAAAACATGGTTAGGTTTTGCTGCGGTGGAAGTAGTTCCATCTCCAAAATCCCACTGATAGCTTACAATGGGGTCCGGTATATTTACTTCTGCATAAAAATCAACCGGTAAAGGCACACAACCTTCGGCTACACTGCGGTAAATAGAAAGGTCCGGTTTTACGATTTTAATATAATCCGGTTTGGTAACTGTTTTAGTGCAACCCAGCGCGTTGGTGGCGGTGAGACTCACCGTGTAATTTCCTTCCTGTGTATAGGTATGCGAAGGGTTTTCTGTGGTGGCAGTGGCGCCGTCACCAAAGGTCCAGCTCCAGGTGGTGGCGTTGGAATACTGTGCATTAAACTGCGTGGTAAAAGGTGTGTTACAGGCACTGATGGGCGTTGCCACCGGATCGATTTGCGGCGCCGGGTTTACATGGATGGTTTGTTGTATTTCTTCCATGCAGCTACCCAGCGTAGCCTGCATTTTTATGATATAGTCGCCTGCTGCTGTAAATTGTTTTACGGCATCAGTGGTGGTTTGTGTGGTGCCGTCCGGAAATGCCCAGGTGACCTGGTCCGGCGTTGGTTGTGTGGTATTTTTGAATGTTACATTCTGCCCCGCGCAGAGCGCGGAAAAAGTAAAAGCAGGTTTTACTTTGGCGATAACAATATAATCCGTTTTGGTCAGCGAAGCGGGGCAGTTGCCGCTGGTGAGGGAGGTGAGCTTTACCGTATATTTTCCTTCTTTCGTATAGGTGTGCTGGTTACTGGTACCGGTGGTGCCATCGCCATAGTCCCAGGAGTAGGTAACCGGATCGGGGGAGTTACTAACTGTGTTGTTAAAGAAATTAACGGTAAATGGCGTAGTACAACTTTGTGTTTTGTCGGCCGTAAATACCGGTGCAGGGGCACTCTGTACCTTTATCGATACGGGGCCGCCGGTGGAAGAGCATCCCATGCTGTTGGTTACGGCGGTGATCACATTGTAGGTACCTGCCTGCGTATAGGAATGGGTGGCATTGGCTCCTGTGGCGCCGCCACCGTCTCCAAAATCCCAGATGATATCTGAAATGACGCCATCGCCGGGTGTTGACTGATCCCGGAAAGTAGCCATATAAGGCGTACATCCTGAGAGGTTGGTGGTGGTGAATTTGGCGTTAGGTTTATTATATACCTGGATATCAAGTTGTTTGACGATTACATTCGAAGGCCCGTAGGTCGTCGTTAATTTAACGTGATAGATGCCGGGATTCTGAAAAGTTTTTGATGGGGTGAGATCGTTGGTTACGTTGGCGCCTAAGCCGAAGTCCCATTCAATATTTTGATAGCCGGGGTCCGCTGTGGCAGTGAAATTTACCAGGAACGGGGGACAGCCAGCCAGCTTATCCGCCTTAATGGATACTGATTGCGCATGGACGGTTACCGCCATGGTTATCACAGGCAGCAGACTATAGAAAATATGTCTTATGACAATCCGTAAATAGTAGTGTAGGCTTTTCATGGCATAGGTTGGCGTTAAGGGCCGGACATAGGTATAATCAAAGTATAAAAATAGCAATAATGTTTGGAATAGCGATGGTTTTATGTATGTGGCTGAATGGCCGTAACTTAGCATAAAAGAATATTGGATATGGATAGTCAATACTGGAGTAACAGGTATGTAAATGGAGATACCGGTTGGGATATGGGAGCAGTGTCGCCCCCGTTGAAGGAGTATATTGACCAGGTACATAACCGGGATGTTCGTATACTCATTCCGGGTGGGGGTAACAGTTATGAAGCGACTTACCTGGCGGGACAGGCTTTCAGCGACGTAACGGTGCTTGATATTGCACCGGTATTGGTGGAACAACTAAAAAAAACGTTTGCCCGTACCCGTGTGAAGGTATTGGAGGGAGACTTTTTTTCACATACCGGCACTTATGATCTTATATTGGAGCAAACATTTTTTTGTGCCATAGATCCTTCACGCAGAGCAGATTATGTGAAGCATATGCATTCGCTGATCAAGCCGGGAGGTCACCTGGCCGGGGTATTGTTTAACAGGAGTTTTGAAAGAACCGGACCTCCCTTTGGTGGTTCGGAAGCGGAGTACCGGGAATTGTTTACACCATATTTCGATATAAAAACATTGTATCCCTGTTATAATTCTCATCCGGCCAGACAAGGTTGTGAGTTGTTTATTAATTTTATGCCGAAACTCAAAAGACTATGTGCAGATTCTTATTAACCATTACCCTGTTGTTTGCAGGATCTTCGTTGATGGCGCAGCAAAAGCAGGCTGAAGATGCGGCGGCGTTTGACAAAGATATTCAACAGCCTGGCATCCAGGTATTTGACGTACGTACAGCCGGCGAATTTAATACAGGGCATTTACCCAATGCTTTACAGGCTGATTATACCAGGAAAGCAGAGTTCAAAGACAGGGTGCAATACCTGGATAAAAAGAAGCCGGTATATGTTTATTGTCTGAGTGGAGGTCGCAGCAGTGCTGCTGCTAAATGGATGCGGGAAAACGGATTTAGCCGGGTAGTGGAGCTGGAAGGCGGAATTAATGCCTGGAAACAGGCCGGTAAACCTTTGGAAGGCGCCGGAGAAAAACAACCCCAGCTTAACCTTACAGATTATAACAATGCGGTTAGCGGAAAAGGAATGGTACTGACAGATGTTGGCGCCGCGTGGTGTCCGCCGTGTAAGCAGATGGAACCGGTGCTGGCCAACTTCTTCCGGAAGCATACACAGGTGAAAAAAGTATTTGTGGATGGCGGGAAGGACCTCGACGTAATGAAGGCCATAGATGCAGCGGCGTTACCAACTTTTATTTTTTATAAAGATGGAAAGGAGGTGTGGAGGAAACAAGGGGTGATGGAATTGACGGAACTGGAGAAATTATCGGGACTGTGATTTTTTTCTTGCCCAGGATTAACAGTGATTATGATGATTTTCAAGATTTTTTCTTTTTTGATTTTAAAAGATTCGGGAAGATCTAAAGCTGATAAATTCGCTTAGATCTTCCCGAATCTTTTAAAATCAAGTTATAATCACAAGAAAAAAATCTTGAAAATCATCATAATCACTGTTAATCCTGGGCAAGACAAAAAAACTGTTAAAGGCCATAAATTCCGCCATATTTTTTCTTCGCGTAATCCAGGAAGTCCCCAAATACCAATTGTTTCCCCGTTACTTTTTCACATAATTCATTGGACGTATAAAATCTGCCAAAGGGATGGATGTTATGACGCAGCCATTCCAGCAAAGGCTGGTAGTTACCGGCGGCGATGTTGTTATCTAACCCGGGCACCTGTTTTTGCGCAGCGGTAAAAAATTGTGCTGCATAGAAGCTGCCGAGGGAATAGGTGGGGAAGTAGCCGAAGCTGCCATGTGACCAATGGATATCCTGCAGTACGCCCTGTACATCGTCCGGCACCTCTACGTGCAGGTATTGACGATAGTATTCATTCCAGGTATGTTTCAGATCTTTTACATCGATGCTGCCATCGATGAGTCCTTTTTCAATTTCGTAACGGATCATGATGTGGAAATGATACGTCAGTTCATCGGCTTCGGTGCGGATCAGTGATGGCTGTACTTTATTGATAGCTTTGTAGAAGTCCTGCAGGGATACATTGCCGAGGTTTTCCGGGAAGAGTTGTTGCAGGCGCGGATAGTGATGCTGCCAGAAAAGGAGGCTGCGGCCCACGTTGTTTTCCCACAGCCGGGATTGTGATTCATGGATACCCAGGCTGGTGGCTTCTCCGCAAGGGAGCCCGTATTGTTCTGTGGGCAGGCCCTGTTCATAGAGTGCATGTCCGCCTTCGTGGATGCAGCTCCAGGTCATGTTCCCAAAATCATTTTCATCGATGCGGGTGGTTACTCTCACATCCAGGGGGCTGAAGCTGGTAGTAAACGGATGTTCGGAAATATCCTGGCGACCTGCTTTCATATCGTAGCCCATGTTTCCCAGCAGCGTGATACCGAATTTCCATTGTGCGTCGCGGTTATACCGGAGGTGGAGGAAGTCTTTACCGACGGCCGGTTGTTCCGATATTTGCGTGAGCAGTGGCGATAACGCTGTTTTCACTTCGTTGAAAATGGTGTCCAGCATATTCGTGGTAGCACCTTTTTCGTATTCATTAAGGAGGGCGTTGTAGGGGTGGCCTTCATAGCCCAGGATATCTGTTTCCTGTTTTTTGAGGGCAATCATCCGGGAGAGGGCGGGCGCAAAGAGGTTGTAGTCGTTGGCTTTGCGGGCTTTTATCCAGGCATGATAACTTTCGTTGGTAACGGTCGACATTTCAGCGACGAAAGCGGCCGGGTATTTTTTATTTTTCTCAAAATCTTCGGTGGAGAGCAGGATGTTTTTCTGTGCTACGGCGTCGCCGGCAGTATTTCCTTTCAGTGCCTGTAAAACGGCATCCAGTTCCGGGGCGGTGAATAGTTCGTGAGCGATGGTACTGAGGGTGGTAATTTGCTGACCACGGAACCCGGCTCCTTTTTCCGGCAGGTAGGTTTCCTGATCCCATCCCAGTACTGCGAGTGCATTTTTTACATCTGCAATTTTTTGCATTTTTATTTTGTAATCCGCATATAGTTCTGCTGTAGATTTGCTTCCGGGCATAAAACTTATTTTTTTGCAAATTTAGTTGATGCCGGGAATGAACCATTAATTTTTGCAGATATGAAAATAAAAGAGATCATACAGGTTATTGAGCAGTTTGCTCCTGTGCAGTACCAGGAGAGTTATGATAATGCCGGGCTTATATTTGGGAGGGCGGACCAGGAGGTAACCAACGCTTTGCTGACATTGGATGCAACGGAGGAGGTGATAGATGAGGCAATTGCGAAAGGGTGTAACCTGGTGATTGCGCATCATCCGATCGTTTTTGGAGGACTTAAGAAGATCAATGGGAATAATTATGTGGAAAGGGTGGCTATAAAGGCTATCAAACACGATATAGCGGTATATGCCGCACATACCAACCTTGATAATGTGAGGAACGGCGTTTGTGCGCAGATGGCGGCCAAACTGGGTTTAGAGCAGTGCCGGGTACTGCAGCCGAAGCGGGGGTTGTTAAAGAAGTTATACACATTTGTGCCTGAAGCGAATATAGAAGCGGTAAGGGCGGCTTTGTTTGAGGCGGGTGCGGGGCATATCGGAAATTATAGCGAATGTAGTTTTAACGGCGCCGGCCAGGGTACTTTTAAGGGTGCCGAGGGAACGGACCCCTATGTAGGAACACCGGGAAAAAGACATTTTGAGGCAGAAATAAAGTTGGAAGTAATTTTTCCGGTATATTTGGAAGGTAAAATTTTGCAGGCTTTGCAGAACAGCCATCCATATGAAGAGGTGGCGTACGACATTGTGAGTCTGGATAATGCATACCAGCAGGTAGGTTCGGGGTTGCTGGGTATTTTGCCCGAGGCCATGGAAGAAATGCAATTTTTGCAATATGTGAAGGATCAGTTCCGAACAGGTTGTGTGAAATACACCCCATTGAGGGGGAAGGCCGTAAAGAAGGTGGCGTTGTGTGGAGGGGCGGGAAGTTTCCTGTTAAAGCAGGCGATAGCGGCCGGGGCGGATGCCTACATATCATCAGATTTTAAATATCATGAATTTTTTGATGCTGATAATCAATTAATTATAGCAGATATTGGACATTTTGAGAGCGAGCAGTTCACAGTGGAATTATTTTATCATATATTGACTGAAAAATTCCGTAATTTTGCGCCTCTTAAATCTACGATTAAAACAAACCCGGTAAATTATTTATAATACATGGCAACCGTAAAAGAATACTCCGTTGAAGAAAAATTAGCGTCTGTACTCAGATTACAGAAGATTGATTCCAAACTGGATGGGATCCAGGTGCTGAAAGGGGAGTTGCCGATGGAGGTAAAGGACCTGGAAGACGAGATCGAAGGATTGAACACCCGTCAGTCTCACATCGAAAATGAGATGAAAGGTATACAGGACTTCGTTGCCAGCAAGAAGAACGCTATCAAAGAGGCCGAAGCGCTGATCAAGAAGTACGAGAAGCAGCAGGACAACGTGAAGAATAACCGTGAGTTTGAGGCGATCACCAAGGAAATGGAGATGCAGGCGCTCGAAATCAAGCTGGCAGAAAAGCATATCAAGGATGCCAACGAAGAGATTAAAGAGAAAAGCCGTGTCCTGGAAGTTGCCAAGAAGGCAGTTGCTGATAAAGAAGCAAACCTGAAGCACAAGAAAGGCGAACTGGAAAAGATCATTGCTGAAACAGATAAAGAAGAGAAAGCTTTCCGTAAAGAGAGCGAAGAGGCAAAAGCAAAAGTAGACCCGCGTTTACTCCAGGCTTACGAAAAGATCCGTAAAAACTACCGTAACGGTCTGGCTGTGGTAACAGTAGAGCGTGATTCCTGCGGTGGTTGCTTCAATGCGATCCCTCCTCAGCGTCAGGCGGAAATCCGTCAGCACAAAAAGATTATCGTTTGTGAGCATTGCGGCCGTATCCTGGTAGACAACGACCTGGAAGCGACTGTGACTATCTAAAAAGAACGATCGACAGGTATAAGACATTAAAGGACATCTTCGGATGTCCTTTTTTCGTGTAGGCATAGCCGTAAAAAATATACTAATTTATTTAGTTTTGTTTTACTAATTATATTAGCTTTGTGAGCGATGCCGTTGCGCAGGTACTTTGCGTAGTAGTTCTTTTATTTTGTGGCAGGGAATTGGATGGGGCAATGCAACTTTAAAAAATGTGAATTGTTATTTGGGATTTGGAAGATGATATGTGAGATTTGGCCTTTAATTCTGGAATTTTTCCCCGTATGCGTATTATTTTTTCTTTGTTGTTTTTGCTGAGTGTAAGTTGGAGTGTGAGTGCCAGGCAGAAAGTATATGATTTTAACGCCCGTTGTGAGCAGGCATATGACGCGATTATGCAGTTGCGGCTTAACACCGGGAGGGCTTTACTGGAAGCGGAAAAGAAAGAGCATCCGGATAACCTGGCGCCTTATTTTCTGGATAACTATGCGGATTTTTTCCCGCTCTTCTTTAATGAAGATCCTGCGGAATACTCCCGGAAAAGGAGCCTGCGTTCTTTCCGGCTGAATAAGATGGCGGAAGGCTCGCCTGATTCGCCTTATTACCTGTATACGCAGGCTGCTATCAAATTCCAGTGGGCGTTGGTAAAGATAAAGTTTGATGAAAAGTGGGATGCTACCTGGGAGATCAGGAAAGCTTATATGATACTGAAAGAGAACCAACAGCGTTTTCCCAATTTTGTGCCCAACAACCTTTTACTGGGTGCTATGCAAACAGTATTTGGCACCATTCCCGAAGGGTATAAGTGGATTACCAATATCCTGGGACTGAAAGGCAGTATGAAGGAAGGGATGGCGAATGTGAATAAGTTCATTGAGAGCAATGCGCCGGAAGCAAAAATGTTCAGGGAGGAGTCCTATTACTATTATTGCTACCTGATGCTGTTTATTGTGAACAAACCGGAAGAAACCTGGGAATTCCTGCAGCGCAAACAGCTGGACACCAAAAACAACTACCTGTTTGCCCTGATGGTGGCGAACCTGTCGCTGAATAACCAGAAGGCGGCCGTTGGCTTAAAGGTACTACAGGAGCGGAACGACACTGCTGAATATGCGGATATCCAGTATTACAATTATGTAATGGGCTTATTAAAACTAACAAAACTGGACCCGGATGCACATATTTACCTCGAGCGGTTTGTCAATAATTTCAAGGGCAAGTTTTATGTAAAGGAATGTTTACAGCGATTGAGCTGGTATTATTACCTGGAGGGTAATCAGGCCGCGGCAGATAAATACCGGGAAATGATTATGACGAAAGGGGGCCTTGAAACGGATGCGGATAAACAGGCGCTGAAAGAAGCTAAAGCTGGAAAGTGGCCCAATCCTTTTTTATTGAGGGTAAGACTGCTGAGTGATGGCGGGTACTTTCCTAAAGCGTTGAGTATGCTGCTGACAAAAAAGGCAGCCGATTTCCCGGCCATGGAAGATAAACTGGAATATGCCTATCGCCTGGGACGTATTTATGATGAAAGCGGACAAGACGACCAGGCGATTGCCATGTATGAGGTAACCGTTAAAGTAGGGAGCAGCCGGCCGGAATATTATGCCGCAAGAGCTTCCCTTCAAATGGGTTACATTTATGAAAAGAGAAATGAAAAAGCCAAGGCCATTGAATGCTATCAGCGTTGCCTGAGCATGAAAGGCCATGATTATAAGAATTCCCTTGACCAGCGGGCCAAAGCAGGCATGCAGCGGGTAAACGGAACCTAAGCTTTCAACATCATAAAGGAATTTCCTTACTTATGTTACAGCGACTAACGATCAAGAATTACGCAATTATCGATCACCTGGAAGTAGACTTTTCAGGAAACCTCAACGTTATCACCGGTGAAACCGGCGCCGGTAAATCTATTCTCCTGGGAGCCATCTCCCTGATACTGGGAGAAAGGGCAGATCCCGGGGTGCTGTTCGATAAAACGGGTAAATGTATTATCGAGGGCTTTTTTAAAGTGAAAAAATCCCAGGTAGCGGCTTTTTTTGAGCAGCATGAACTTGACCTGGAAGATCAGCTCATTATACGAAGGGAAGTGAGCGCTGCGGGTAAATCAAGGGCTTTTGTAAATGATACGCCGGTAAATATTTCCCAGCTGTCGGAACTGAGTACCTACCTGGTAGACCTGCACCAGCAGTTTGATACACTGGCCCTGGGCAATGCAGACTTTCAGCGTGAGGTGATCGATGCGCTGGTCAACAAGCCGGCAGTATTACAGCAATATCACCAGGTATTTGTACAGTATGTACAGGTACAAAAGAAATACAAACAGTTGTTTGACAGCCGCGACAGCGCCAATAAGGAACTGGACTATAACCGTTTCCTGCTGGATGAGCTGTCTGACGCAGGTTTTAGCCCCAATGAAATAGAAGACCTTGAAATTGAGCTGCAAACCCTGAGTCATGCGGAAGAGATTAAGAATACGCTGAACAGGGTTTACTTTCAGCTGAAGGAGGATGAACAGCCTATTTTACAACAGTTGAAACAACTGCAGTCATCCCTGCAGGCGCTGGCAGGCTTCCATAAAGAGATGCCTGCCGTCGCAGAGCGGCTGTTGTCTACTTACGTGGAGTTACAGGATATCGCAGGAGAGGTAGAAAGTATCAACGACCAGGTGCAGTATGATGCGCAGCGCATTGAAACCGTAAACGAAAGGATGGCATTGGGATACCGGTTGTTTAAGAAACATGGTGTTCAAACCACCGCTGAGCTGATCGCCATCAAAGAGGCGCTGGCAGTTAAAGTGGAAGATGTGCTGAACCTGGATGAACAACTGGCGGCGCTGGAACTGGAGCAAACCCGGTTGAAAGAAAGTCTGCAGAAGACCGCGGCTGTTATCACTGCACAGCGGCAGGAACAGGCGGCTCCTTTTGAAAAGCATGTGAATACGCTGTTGGCGCAGGTGGGAATGCCCAATGCCCGGTTAAAGGTGGCTATTGTAACCGGAGAGCTGAATGCTTACGGGCAGGACACCATTGATTTTTTATTTGATGCCAATAAGAGCAACCAGTTTGCGCCGGTGGGGAAAGTAGCCTCCGGTGGCGAATTAAGCCGTTTGATGCTTTGCATCAAATCGCTGGTGGCGCAATCAGTATCGTTACCAACGCTGATCTTTGATGAGATAGATACCGGTATTTCAGGAGAAGCCGCCCGGCAGGTAGGCATTATCCTGAAGGATCTGGCCAAATCCCACCAGATCATTTGTATTACGCATCAGCCTCAGATTGCAGGTAAGGCAGATGCCCATTATTTTGTATATAAAGACGCAAAAGCGGATAAAGTGACTACCAGTGTGCGTTTGCTGTCGAAAGAAGAAAGGGTGAACAAGATTGCACAAATGCTAAGTGGAGAGAAACCTACTGCTGCCGCCCTGGAAAATGCCAGGGAAATGCTGGCAGTCAGCATATAGCGATTGGGGCCGTACACAGATTTCAGCTGTTAGCCTTCGGTGACGGGCTTTTAGCGGGTAAACACCTGCTAAAAGCGCATCGCTGATAGCTAACAGCTTTTTTTTTCAACTATAACGACTATTTTTGCCGAAATTAATTTTTGACCAAATGGCTCATAACTTATTAAAAGGGAAAAAAGGTATCATCTTCGGCGCATTGGACGACAAGTCCATTGCCTGGAGAACTGCACTGCGTTGTGTGGAAGAAGGCGCTGAAATTGTGCTTACCAACGCCCCTATTGCCCTGCGTATGGGTGAGATCAACAAACTGGCGGAAACCTGTAAAGCACCTGTAATTCCGGCGGATGTTACCAACATGGATGATCTGACTAACCTGTTCAACAAATCCATGGAGCACTTTGGCGGTAAGATCGACTTCGTTCTCCACTCTGTGGCTATGGGTATGAATATCCGTAAGGGCAGAAGCTATACCGACCTGGATTACGATTTCAATCACAAAACATTTGATATCTCTGCGATGTCATTGCACCGCGTACTGCAAACAGCTTACAAGCTGGATGCACTGAACGAGTGGGCATCTGTAATTGCATTGTCTTATATCGCATCACAGCGGGTATTCCCTGACTACGGTGAAATGGCAGATGCAAAAGCACTGCTGGAATCAATTGCCCGCAGCTTCGGTTACCACTATGGTACACACAAACACGTACGTATAAACACGATCTCCCAGTCTCCCGTTAAAACAACAGCAGGTGGCGGTGTTAAAGGTTTCGATGGCTTTATGTCTTATGCAGAAAAAATGAGCCCGTTGGGTAATGCCACTGCAGACGAATGCGCTAACTACGCAGTAGCCATGTTCTCAGACCTCACCAGGATGGTGACTATGCAGAACCTGTTTCATGATGGAGGATTCTCCTTTACCGGCGTTTCCAAACCGGTGATCGATCAGATGGAAAAATAGGCGTAAAGCTGAAAGGATAAAGCAAAAAGCTATTGAAGCGAATGATTAAAGCAGATAAAATCGCTTTGGTGATTCGCTTCAATAGCTTTTTGCTTTATCCTTTTGCCTGCAGCTCAAAAAAAAAGCCCCTTCCGAACTAGAAGTGGCTTAGAAATATTTTGTCATAGTATGAACGGGAGGCGCGCTGCGACGCTGGCTAATACTCATCTTCATTAAAGAAGAAGTCGTCCTGCGACGGATAATCAGACCAGATATCTTCAATTCCCTCGTAAATTTCTCCCTCATCCTCCAGCTCTTGAAGGTTCTCGATTACTTCGATCGGTGCACCGGAACGAATGGCGTAGTCGATAAGTTCGTCTTTAGTAGCTGGCCATGGAGCGTCCTCCAGGTATGAAGCTAATTCTAATGTCCAGTACATCTTATTAAAATTTTTACTTTTTAATTTTTCGCAAAAGTATTATTTAATTTGAAATAAACAACTTTTACTATTTTATCGGTTAATTACTTTTCTTTGGGTTATGCTAACCGCCCGCAATGTTACCAAAAATTATTCCAATTTACCCATATTAAAAGGGGTAGACATTACTGTCAGTAAGGGAGAGATTGTTACGATTGTAGGCTCTTCCGGAGCCGGCAAAAGCACCTTGCTGCATATCCTTGGAACGCTTGATACGCCTACTGCCGGTGAAGTGTGGCTTAATAATGTCAATCTGACGGGTTTAAAAGGGAACGCGCTGGCTGATTTCAGGAACCGTCATATTGGCTTTATTTTTCAGTTCCATCACCTGCTGCCGGAATTCACTGCACTTGAAAACGTATGTATACCTGGCTATATCGCCGGCGCCCGGAAAGCACAGGTCAGGGAGAAAGCTCATTTCCTGCTGGAAACCCTGGGGCTGAAAGAGCGGTTGGAACACAAACCCAATGCCCTCTCCGGTGGTGAGCAACAACGAGTGGCCGTTGCCCGCGCCCTGATCAATGATCCGGATGTAGTGATGGCAGATGAGCCTACGGGAAACCTCGATTCCAGGAATGCCCGGGAACTGCACCACCTTTTCCTGGAGCTTCGCGATAAACTGCAGCAAACCTTTATCATCGTTACGCATAACGAAGAGCTGGCGCCTATGAGCGACCGGCAACTGGTGATGAAGGACGGCAGGATTATTTAGCCCCGGGCCTAATGCCCGTAGATGCTTATCCCCGCTTTGAACGTGTTGCAGTGTGCATTTACGATGTCGCGGATATGCGTGGAGTAACCACCTCCCATAGCTACAGCACAGGGGATGTCATGTTTTTTCAGCGCCTGGAACACCATCTCATCCCGCTCCCGGCAGCCCTGCTGCGTTACTTTCAGCTTGCCGAACTTATCGGTCGACAATATGTCGACACCAGACAGGTAAAAGACGATGTCGGGCCTTACCCGGTTAATCAGTACCGGTAGCGCATGTTCCAGCAGCCGGAGGTAGGTGGCGGTATCCATGCCATCGGCGAGAGGAATATCCCAGTCAGAAACTTCTTTATGAAAGGGGTAGTTGTGCGCGCCATGCATACTGAACGTATATACATGCGGGTTATTGGCAAACAGCGATGCCGTGCCATTGCCCTGATGTACATCCAGATCTATCACCAGCGCCTGGCTGATTTTCCGGTGATGCAACAGGTAGTTGGCAGCCACCGCAAAATCGTTCAGCAGGCAAAACCCTTCCCCATGATCCGCAAAGGCATGATGTGTGCCGCCTGCCACATTGAAACCAAGACCATGTTCCAGCGCATGCAGCGCCACGTTGATGGTGCCCTGCGTAATTACAATTTCCCGTAAGGTAAGCGCCGGCGATTGGGGAAAGCCGATTTTACGTTGTTCGCGGGGAGACAGGGTCTGGTCGGTGAGCTGTTGCCAGTATCCGGCCGTATGTGTTAGCAGGATAGCAGCTGCTTCGGCCGGGGCGGGTGCAAACAATTGTTCGGGAATAATAACCTCTTCCCGTAACAACTGAGCCGGAATCAACTCGTATTTGAGCATCGGAAAACGGTGATCTTCCGGCAAAGGATGGGCATATATATCGTGATAGGCAATCTTCATAAATAATGTTTCGCTACAGGCTGCTGTTAAAAAGACGGATGGTCATCTCTCCGGAAAAAAGATCCGCAATGGTCATCTTCCTAAAACATCATTGTGCCCGGATAATCGATTTTCCGGCGATTACAAACACCGGTTCTGTTTCTGCGGGGTCAAGACTGGCGGAACCGGTAAAGTGTCCAAAAGCGGGTAAAATGCCGCAATGCCGGCCAAAATAAAAGCAGGGTAAACGCAGCCGTTGTTTTCCGGCGCCATGCATCACGAAGGCGGGGTGCAGGTGACCGGAAAAAGTGTATTGATAGCCATTATTATCTTCACAAGGTTCATGGATAAAATGAATATTGCGAAGGGTAAGGGTATCATGTACCGCGATCTGCAATTGCTCATACACGGTATCCGGCATAATATCGTGATTACCCTTTACCAGGTCTATGATAATATGGGCAAATTGCTGCCGCCATATTTTGAAATATTGCACTTCATTGTTTTCCCGGCTGTGGAACATATCTCCTACAATGATGATCCTTACGGGCAGGTAACGGGTGATCAGTTGTTGTAAACGGAAAAGATCTTCCTGTACAATGCCTGCAGGCACTGCAATGCCGGCCTTACGAAAGTGGGCAGCCTTCCCAAGGTGCAGATCTGAAAGGATCAGCGCTTTTTCTTCTTCCCAAAAAATTGCCCGCTCGGGCAATAGGTGCCAATGCTGTTGCTGAAAGTGAAATATTTCCCCGACCACTGGATCAACTGTTTTTTAATGCCCTGCAAATTATTGAATTCTTAACCGTTCACGATCAATTTTTTGATGCGGTCTTCCAGCTTTTCGCTGGTCATCGTATCACGGAGACTATCGACTTTAATCGGGAAGCAGAACGGCGTTAGCCGCTGGGGGGAGGTGATAATGATTTTGCTGATGGCAATGCGCTCCAGTGTTTCGCGCAAACGGGCTTCTTCCATCTGGTAAAAAAAGGCTTCATTGAAGGCTTGTTTCAACAGCAGGTTTTGAGGATCATAATCGCCAAATACATTAAACAGCAGGGAAGCGGATGATTGCAAGTGCCGGTTGGCCTTGTGTTTCCCGGGATAGCCCTGGAATATAAGCCCGGCTATCACGGCAATATCGCGAAACTTGCGCCTGGCCATTTCGGTGGCGTTAACGCTGGTTTGCAATTCCCATAACAGGTTTTCGGTGGTGAACAACTGTTTGGCATTTTCCAGGGTCAGCGGGATGGGCTGATCAGACAGTAATTCAAAGCCGTAGTCGTTCATGGCAATAGAAAATGTAATGGGCTGTATACGGCTGATCCGGTAGGCCAGCAGGGCCGCCATTACTTCATGTACCAGCCGTCCTTCAAAAGGATATACAAAGAGATGATAGCCGTCTTTGGTCTGTATCTGTTCGATCAGTAACTCATTGGCTTTGGGAATATGGGATAGTTCTTCCTGGAGATTAAACAGCGGTTGTAATGCCAGCAGTTCCGGATCTTTGGTATTGCGCGACAGCGCTTCATTGAATTTTTCCCGCAGCATGCGGCCCAGGTTAGATGATAACGGGATACGTCCGCCCTGGTAACTGGGTACAATAGATCTTTTTGAAGTTGATTTACGCACCAGTACCGTCATGTCTTTTATCAGCACATATTCCAGGTTGCGGCCGGCCAGGGTAAAGGAGTCGCCGGGTTGCAGCCGGGAAATAAAGCCTTCTTCAATAACCCCAATATAACCACCGCTCATGAATTTTACTTTCAGCATGGCATCGCTTACAATCGTGCCGATGTGCAAACGATGGCGCATGGCCATCATGCGGCTGCGGCAGATATAGAAATCACCTTCCCGCTCTATTTTTTTGAATTCATCGTAGCTGGCCAGCGCATCGCCGCCGGTAGTGAGGAAGGCGAGCAGCCATTGCCAGTCTTCTTCCGTAATATGCTGAAAACAAAAGGTCAGCCTTACTTCTTCCCATATTTCACTGCCATGGAAACCATCGGATACTGCGAGTGTCATCAGGTATTGCAGTAATACATCGTAAGCCAGTAGTACCGGCATTTTGCTTTCGATAAGATCCTGTTCCATCGCCGCTTTCAGGGCAGCGGCTTCCACCAGCTCCAGGGCGTGTGTTGGCAGAAAGAATATTTTGCTCACGGCGCCGGGCTGATGTCCGCTACGGCCCGCCCGCTGCAGGAAACGGGCTACCCCTTTCGGGCTGCCTACCTGGATAACACTGTCGACCGGCCGGAAATCCACTCCCAGATCGAGGCTGGCCGTACAAACAACGGCTTTTAAAATACCGTTATGTAAGGCTTCTTCGACCCATATACGCAGTTCCATATCTATAGAACCGTGGTGCAATGCCAGTGCGCCCGCCAGCATAGGATCTTCCCGCAGCAGTGCCTGGTACCAGAGTTCGGATTGTGAGCGGGTGTTGGTAAAGATCAGCGTGGTTTGACTATCATTGATAATGGGCAGTGACTGTGGCAGCATTTTGATACCCAGGTGTCCTGCCCAGGGATAGTTTTCTATTTCATGCGGGATCACGCTTTTCAGGGCAATTTTCTTTTTTAGCTGCGCCCTGATAATGATGCCGTTGTTATGATAAGGACCCAGCAATACTTCCAGGGCTTCATCGAGATTGCCGATGGTAGCGGAAATACCCCATACTTTCAGGTGTTCTTTCCGCAAGCCTCTGAGGCGGCTGAGGGCCAGTTCCACCATTACGCCGCGTTTACTGCCCATCAGCTCATGCCACTCATCCACCACCACGGTGTGCATGTGGGTAAATACTTTGGGATATTCCTTTTGGGCCAGCAGCAAATGCAGGCTTTCCGGGGTAATGATCAGTACTTCCGGCATTTGCTTTTTCTGTGCGGCGCGCAGCGCCACAGGTGTATCTCCGCTGCGGATGCCTACCTGCCAGGGTATGCCCAGTTCCTGTAACGCAGTTTCCATAGCCCTGCCCAGATCTTTGGCCAGCGCGCGGAGCGGTGTTACCCACAATAACTGTAAACCATTTTTTGTTTTGCTGGTATAGTCTTTCGGGTGGGCATCTATCCAGGCGATCACGGTTCCGAGGAACAGGGAAAACGTTTTGCCGAAACCGGTAGGTGCGTTTACAATGCCTGATTTACCCTGCAGGTATGCTTTCCAGGCATCTTCCTGGAATTTAAAGGGCTTTAATTCTTTTTCGCCCAACCATTTGTTGATCACTTTCCATCCACCCGAACGTTGTTGCATAGGGATGAAATTAGCATAAAATGATAAATCGTGAAACGCTTATTTTTGCAGCATGCTCGCAAAATATTTCCGGCTCTCCGAACACAACACGACTGTTAAGAAAGAAGTACTGGCAGGGTTAACAACCTTTTCCACGATGGCGTATATACTGGCGGTGAATCCCAGCATCCTTTCCCGGACGGGAATGGATTTCAACGCGCTGATTACCGCCACTGCGCTGGCGGCGGCCATAGGCACGCTGGTGATGGCGTTGTATGCCAGGTTGCCGATTGGCGTGGCGCCCGGCATGGGCCTGAATGCTTTTTTTGCCTATACCATTGTTTCGTCTATGGGATATAGCTGGCAGTTTGCACTTACGGCAGTTTTCCTGGAAGGGATCATTTTTATTTTCCTGTCTATGTTCAGGATAAGGGAGGCCATCATCAACAGCATCCCGGAAAACCTGAAACATGCCATTTCGGTGGGTATTGGATTGTTGATAGCGCTGATCGGTATGGCCAATGCGGGTATTATAGAAACGGGGATGCATCATGTAGGCGATGGGAAGCTGGATGGCGTGATCCTGAAAATGGGTAATATCACCAGCATAGGGCCGCTTATTGCGCTGATAGGCTTGATTGTAAGTGCCGTGCTGATGTATAAAAATGTAAACGCCGCTTTGCTGATCGGTATCCTGGCGGCTACAGTGGTTGGTATTCCATTGGGGATTACGCATTTCCCGGCCAGCGGGCACCTGGTGAGTTTGCCGCCCTCCCTGGCGCCGGTGGCTTTTAAACTGGAGTTTGATAAAATATTTACGCTGGACATGGTGATGATCCTGTTTACGCTATTGATGGTTAATCTTTTTGATACGGTAGGTACGCTGATCGGGTTATGTAATAAAGCAGGTTTACTGGATGAGAATGGCCGGTTGCCACGGGCCAAGCAGGCATTGATGGCTGACGCAGTGGGTACTACCGCAGCCGGACTGCTGGGTACCAGCGTGGTAACTGCTTACGTGGAAAGTGCCAGTGGTATCGCAGCAGGTGGTAAAACCGGGTTGACGGCGCTGACTGTTGCCATCATGTTTTTGTTATCCCTGTTTTTTGCACCGGTGTTTGCCATGATCCCGCAGGCAGCTACTGCACCGGCTCTTATCATTGTTGGAATGCTTATGATGGGGGCGGTGACTAAAATAGACTTTAACGATGTAACGGAAGCCATTCCCGCTTTCCTGGCTATTGTAATGATGCCCTATAGTTATAGTATCGCAGAAGGTATCGTGTTTGGTATGTTGTCCTATGTATTGCTGAAAGTGCTGACAGGGCAATATAAAAGTATCAGCCCTGTGATGTATGTGCTGTCGGTGTTATTTATCATTACTTTCCTCGTGAAGTAATTATTCTTTCAGGGTAACAGTATCATCGCCTACGCTCAGGGTATGCATCATACCACACTTGAGGGCGTAGTTGTTTTTCTGGTGTCCTACCGGGAAGTTGAAGCAAACCGGGTAGCTGAAATCCTTTACTTTTTCCAGCACCATATCGTACACAGTTCTGCCGAATTCTTCGCCGGGGTCGTCTGGTTTGATACGGTTAAACCCGCCGATGATAAGCCCGGCGAGATTATCCAGCTTATGGGAGCGTTGTAGTGTGCCCAACATACGGTCAAGACTATACGGATATTCACCTACTTCTTCCAGGAATAATATTTTTCCATTGGTATCAATTTCGGAATCAGTGGCCGACATGCTCTGGATGATAGACAGGTTGCCACCGATGAGCATACCTCTTGCTTTTCCCTTCCTGTTGCGGTTGTCCGGAGCCGTGCTATACTGCATTTTTTTACCGGTGAGTGCCTGGTAAATAGACATGATGGTATCCTGGATAACAGGTTCGGCCCTGCTGAAATCGTCGGGAAAACTGTTACACATTTTAGCATGGAGGGAGGCGATGCCAAAGTGCCTGCCTATGTGACAATGTAATACCGTGGCGTCGCTAAAGCCGATCACCCATTTGGGTTTGCGCTGAAACCTGGAAAAGTCGAGCTGGTCAATGATGCGCGCAGTACCGTACCCGCCGCGGCCGCACATAATGGCTTTAATATTATCATCATTGAGCATGGCCTGGAGGTCTGCCAGTCTTTCCGCATCGGTGCCTCCGAAACTATAGTCGCGTGCACCAACGGTTTTGCCTATACGAATATTAAATCCCCAGCTTTCCATAATGCGGATAGCGGGTTGTATTTCATCTCTCCTGATATATCCGGCCGGGCAGGTAATGCCGATAATGTCACCTGGTTTCAGATAAGCAGGAACCTGCGGTTCTTTCTTATCTGAAACAACGGTGGATCCTATGCCGGCAAGCGTTTGCAGCGCCGGGAGTCCTGCGCCTGCGGTAACGAGGGCCGACAAAAAATGTTTGCGGTTCATACGCTTAAAATAAGCATATTTTGGCAAATCATTTTGTGGTAATTAAATCGCGTACTGACCAGTGAGCGATGTATTTCTCATCTTTTAACTGTACAATATCGATAATCCGGAGAGTAGCTTTTTTACCGGTAGGTTCCTGTCCAAGGAGAGGCGCACTGAAAGTGCCTGTAAAGGATTTGTAGGTGACCACTTTATCATCTTCCGCAATCATGTCAAAGATGTCCAGCTGAATATCGGGAAAAGCAGGGCGCAGTAGTTTGATGATGAAATCGCGGGTGGCATTGGCGTCATTATTACCCACTGGTCCGGTGTGGTTAATAAAATCGGGTGCTACTACTTCGGCAAAAGCCTGCAGGTCGCCATTGACGATAAATGCTTCGTTGAAACGTTTTACAACCGCTTTATTCTTTTCCTGTAATGTTTGCATGCTATATTTTTTTATGCAACAAAATTACATCCGGGGCAAGGTACATGAATAACGCAAACGGCTCAGATAATAGCCTTTTTGGCTCTTTCGCTATTGGGGGTGATGCCGTAGACCTGTTTGAAAATGCGGATAAAATGAGAGGGGCTTTCAAACCCGCATTCCTGGGCTATTTCGGCTACCTGTTTCTGTGTGGATTGCAACAGTGTTTGCGCAAAAGCCAGTCTTTGTTCATTGATCCATCGCCGGGGAGCCATCTGGTATTGTTGCTGAAAGTCGCGTTTAAAAGAAGCCAGGCTGCGACCGGAGAGTCGCGCCATTTCAGGTAATGTGAGTGGCTGGAATAGATGCTGTTTCACCACAAAAGCAATATCGGAAGGTTGCGCATACACGATCTGTTGCATGAAAGCCAGTACGGATGCCTGTTGCGGAGTTGCCAGTAATAAAAGAAATACCTCGTACAGCTTTACAGATAGCAAGGCCGCGAGGTTGGATGGCTCCTGCGAAAAATAGGCCAGGTACTGCTCCCGGAATGCTTCCAGCAGTGGATTGATGGGTAAGGTGAGATGATCGCCCGCTGTTGTTTTTGCGGGTGTGGTATAATTGAATTTGTGAAGAAATCTGCGCAGTTGTTCGTCTGAAAAATAAATCAGCAGGCTTTTAAAATTCGGTCCTCCTTCCACAAAATCGGACATAACGTAGAAGCCCCGTTTCATCAGCAGCAGGGAACCTGCCTCTACTTTAGCCGTATGGCGGTCGAAATGCAAAAGTTTGTGTCCCGACAATACAAAGATCATGACGTTTTCTTTCAGGAAAATGGTGCGTTTGCTGGCCATGCCGCGCTGCTTCAGCATGGCAAAGTGCATATTGCCTGCTTTAAGGATCTGTTGCCCGTCCTGATCTTTTGGAAATTTGAGTAACATGTTATCAAAATTAAAGTATTTTTTGGCCCGGATCAGGGAAGTTTTACTGTGACAGTGGCAGCATTTTTGTCGCTACGTTTTAAATTGTTGTTATATGCGTTACCTCACGATACTCCTTTTTACATTGCTGCTGGCATCGGCAGGCTATGCTCAGAAAACTGCGTGGTTAATAGTTCCCGGTAAATCAATCGGTCAAATCAAGCTGGAGGCGCCTGCGCAGAGCCTGGCAGTATTAGGCAAGCCGGATGGAGGAGATGCAGCAATGATGAAGGCCTGGCGTATCTGGTATAGCAGAAAGAAAGATAAGACGATTGATTCCTTACATCTGCTGGCGGTGTTTACGGCGATGCGCACACAGGATACCCAATACGTAAAGCAGATCCGTGTAAATTCGCCACGATTCAGAACTGTTAAGGGAGTAGGCGCTGGTAGTTCCATGTTGGCCATCAGGAAGGCTTATCCGGATGCAAGGTTGGTACAAACGTACCTGTCTGCCAACAAAGCAAGACGTATAGCCGTATATGAAGATACCAAAGCAGGTATTGCCTTTGAAACATCCAATACACGCAGCAAGCGCCCTGTTTGCTCTATGGTAGTGATTTTTGATCCGGGGGAATCTGCAGCCGGCTACCTGGATTTTCATGTGGGATTTGATATGATGGAGCCGGCAGAAAAATAAATTCCATCATTTTTATCAGCCGGCTCACCTGGCGCAATGGATCTTTACGCCAATGTTATAGTCAATGCCAATACCGGTAATGCCAGTTATGTCGGGGTTGTACCGGTTGTTATTAAACAGGTAAGTAACGCGTATGCCCAATGAGTGGTTTTCAACAGGTAACCGGAACCCTGCGCTCAGTACCAGTCCGGATACATGCACCTGGTTGGTGGTTGTTTCCTCATCGTCGATATATTCCACACCGCGGGAAGCGTTTTGAAATCCGTACCCGGCTCCTGCAAAGCATCCCCATTTTGTACAGGCCTTATTGGTAGCTGCATTGCCAAAATTCCAGGTTAAGAGGAATGGTACGTTTGTCATAAAAATACTGGTGGAATTGCCCCCGGTGTTACTGTTGTAATTATCATTAATGGTGGTACCCAGGCCAATATTGGCGCCTATTGAAAGCGCAGAATGATCAGAAAAGCAGAAAAAGTTAAGCCGGGGCGAGTACACCAGTCCTCCGCCAAGGTAGTTGCTGCCTGCAAACAATCCTCCGCCTATGGCCTGCGAGAACAGCCGGGATTGAGCGTTGCCACGTGTTTGTAAAAGCAGCCAGCATCCTGCACACAGTAATGCGTATAGCCTGAACATAGGTATAGAAAGGGTTTAGAGATAATCAGCTAGAAAACTACCTGGTGGGTAGCTTTAATAACAGAAATAACAAATATACTTTGTGTATGACTCAGATTATCTAATTCTCCCAGTTTATTTACATAAAATTCACGGTATTCATCCATATCCTTTACCTGTACTTTTATCATGAAGTCGAATTCCCCCGAGATGTTCAGACATTCCGTTACCTCTGTAAAGTTTAAAATTTCCTGGATAAATTTTTTGCCGCATTTTTTATTGTGCTCTTTAAGGGTGATGTAACATAATACTGTGAGGCTTTTATCTATTTTCCTGGGGTCAACAATAGCGGCATATTGTTTAATCACGCCAGCCTGTTCCATTTTCCGGATGCGTTCATATACCGGTGTGGTGCTGAGGTTGAGCTGACCTGCAATATCACGGATCGTCATTTTAGCATCCTGTTGCAACAGGCGGAGGATACCCATATCCTTTTCATCGAGATGCAGGGGTGTATCCGTATGATGTTCTTTTTTGCTGATCATGTCGGCTTAATTTGGAACAAATTTCTATTTTATTACCTGAAAATGGCTGTTTGTTCCAAATTTTTTCGAAATAAATTACTATTGGAGTGATTTTATATGTTTGTGGCGTGAAGCAGCAACGAATTATTTTGACGGTAGCCTGTATGGCGATATTCTTTGAAGCATTGGATGTATCTGTGCTTAACATGGCCATTCCACAAATGGAATTATTTTTTCATTTCGGGCCGGATGCCATTCAGTGGGTTCAAACGGTATACGTGTTGTTTTATGCAGGACTTGTATTACTGGGTGGGCGATTGGCTGATACCCTTGGGAGAAAGAAAATGTTTATGACCGGAGCCATCATGTTTGTGTTGGCCTCGCTGGCAGCCGGATTTTCCCGCTCTTTCGGATGGTTGCTGGTATGCAGGGCATTACAGGGCGCCGGCGTTGCGCTGGCCATTCCTGCCGCAATGGCTATCATTACCTGCACCTTTACTATACCAGCGGAAAGAAACCGTGCCCTGGGCATCTTTGGCGCCATGGCAGGTATTGGTTTTGCCACAGGGCTTGCTATAGGCGGGTTGATCAGCAATTATTTCGGCTGGCAATGGGTATTTTTTATAAATGTACCTGTAATAGGATTGGCTGTGATGCTGGCAGCGTTATATATTCCCGCCGATGAAGCGCATGCCGTGAAGCAGGTGAATAATACCCTGAGTGCCTTGTTGATCACCGGACTCATGATGCTGGCAGCCTGGCTTATACATGATCTGGGTGATATCGGGCAACACTATACGAAATATTTTTTCCTGTTGATTTTGTTTATCGGCGCGGCGGTATTTTTTGTACGTCGTGAACGCGTACATACGTCACCGTTAGTTGACTTCCGTTTGTTCAGGCTGCGCGGTGTTATTACCGGAAACATGGGTGCCTTCATGCTGGGCAGCATCTTTCTCAGTTACGTATTTTTGTTAACGTTATACCTGCAACGTGATCTTCATTTCAGTTCTTCACAGGCAGGGCTGCTGCTGTTTCCTTTCAGCATACTGTCGGGTGTTATTTCCAAATTTGCATTACCACATTTATTTGAGAAACTGGGCGTGATAAAAACGGGTGTGCTGGGTAATAGCTGTATGCTTTGCGGCATCCTTTTTTTTATAGGCAGTTACTTTACCAGCTATACACTTTTCTTTATTTTATGCGCCATAGCCTGTATCAATTCATTTGGTATGGCGATTAGCTTTCCCTGCGTAACGATCCTGGCAGTACAGGCCGTGCCTGAGCGGCAGCAAGGGCTGGCTTCGGGTATAAATGGTACCGCCAATGCGCTGGGTGGTGGTTTGGGCTTGTCGTTGGTGAGTTTGGTGATGCAGGTGGCTACCACAAAAGGATGGAGTGTGTATGGCGCCGGACTGGGTGTATTGGCGTTACTGGCTTTGGGTGCGATTGGGCAGCTGCTGGTATTTTATTGGCGTGGTAAATCAGGCGCCGGGGTTGTTGCCGTTAATGCGCAATAATTCCTTCAGATCTTCAAGTGTATTTATTTCTGCTGCTGGTTTATCTTTCCTCCAACGGTTGATACGCGGAAAACGAAGTGCCACACCGGATTTGTGACGATTGGAGCTGGCAATTCCTTCAAATGCAATTTCAAATACGAGTTCCGGTTGCACTGTTCTTACCGGGCCAAATTTTTCCAGGGAGTGCCGTTTGATCCAGTTGTCCACTTCGGTTATTTCTTTGTCTGTAAGACCGGAATAAGCTTTTGTAAAGGGCACCAGTTGTTCACCGTCCTTTACAGCAAAGGTATAGTCTGTATATAGATTGGAGCGGCGGCCATGGCCTTTTTGTGCATAAATCATCACTGCGTCGATCGTGAGCGGATCGATTTTCCATTTCCACCAATCGCCTCGTTTACGGCCTACCTGGTAAGGGGCGCTCTTTTTTTTCAGCATCAGGCCTTCGCTGCCTTTATCACGTGATTGGCCACGTAATAGGGTCAGCTGTTCCCAGTTATCAAAATCAATTTCCGGTGATAATTGCAATACCGACATACCGGTTTGCTGTACCAATTGTATCAGTAAGGCGCGGCGCTCTGCCAGCGGCTTTTCACGGATGTCGGCGCCTTCCCATTCCAGCAGGTCATAGCTGAGAAAGATCACCGGTGCTTCCTGTAATTGTTTGCGGGTAACATTTTTTCTGCCGATTCTTGTTTGTAGTGTTTGAAAGGGCAGTGGTAAACCATTGGCAAAGGTTAGTATTTCTCCGTCCAATACAGTGCCATCCGGCAGCATAGCCAGCAATGGGGTGAATTCCGGGAATTTTTCTGTGATCAGTTCGTCGCCCCGGGACCATACAAACAGTTGTCTTTCCCGCTTGATGATTTGTCCGCGGATGCCATCCCACTTCCATTCCGCCTGCCAGTCTTTCTCTGCGCCCAGCGCATCCGGCGCGCCTTCGAGTGCATATGCGAGATAAAATGGATAGGGTCTTGAAGCATCGGCGCCGGTGGTATGCTGATGCAGTAATGCTTCTATTGTTACATTGCGGGGATCCCAGTTACCACTGATCATATGGGAAAGTGTGGCTGGCTCAATATCATATGTTTTTGCCAGTGCATTTACCATCATTTTCTGTGATAAACCTATGCGAAACCCGCCGGTGATGAGCTTATTAAATACAAATCTTTCGCCGCTATCCAGGGCATTCCAGGCGTTGAGTATGAAAGATTGTTTGGTGCTTTCGTCTGCTTTTTCCAGCTGTTGCAATTGTTCGAGCCAGTAATGCAGCGGTGCTGCAAGAGGAGTGGTACCGGGAGGTAATAGCAATGCAATGGTTTCTGCCAGGTCGCCAACGGTATGATAACATTCGTCAAACAGCCAGCCGGAGATAGCGGTGGCCTGCATGCACCAGTTTTTCAGCTGTGTGCTGTTGACCGTTCGTTTGGGGCGGCGGCCGGAAAACAGTGCCAGCACCCAGCTTTTATCTTTAGCCGGGGCTGTGGCAAAATACCGGCTCAGCGCCTCCAGCTTCTCGTTGGTTTTGGTGCTGTTGCTTAATAATTTTACCAATTGAGCAAATTGTTGCACGAGCTAATTTTCAGGATTAGTAATCATTTCTTCATCGCCATAGGAGGTGGTTACCTCCCTGGCATTGATGCCTTTTTCTGAAAGATAACGGGCAAAAACACTGCTGAAACCATGCGTAACATATACCTGTTCTGCGCCGGTGGCGGTGACTGCTTCGAGCAGCCCCGGCCAGTCGGCATGGTCAGATAGCGCAAAGCCGGCATCGGCATTACGCCGGCGCATATTTCCCCGCACCTGCATCCAGCCGCTGCAAATGCCCAGTGCGTATGGATGAAAACGGCGCATCCAGGCATTATCTTCCGCCGAAGGCGGTGCTATAATTACTGCATTTTTAAAGGCAGACTTAGGCGTTTCCGGTGTGATCCTTTCTACGGGTGGTAATGGCCAGCCCTCCTGCAGTAATACATCATGCGGAATGGCAATGGCGCCATGTACCAGGAAATGGTCCGCTTTATCTTTCAGGTGATATAACAGGCGCTGGGCTTTGCCCAGGCTGTAAGCCAGGAGGACACTGGCTTTGCCGGCCTGCTGATTTTCGTATATCCATTGGGTAATGTTGTCGAATAGTTGTTGCTGGGGCGCCCAGCGATAGATGGGTAAACCAAACGTTGATTCTGTGATGAAGGTGTGGCAACGCAGTGGTTCAAAGGGGGCCGATAGTCCATCATGCTCCGGTTTATAATCTCCGCTTGCTACCCATACTTCCCCGTTTTGCTCTACCCGTATCTGTGCCGAGCCGATCATATGTCCGGCGGGATGCAGTGATACTTTTACGCCGTTAAAAAAAATTGTTTCGCCATAGGCAACACCCTGTACGGATATATCGTTGCCCAGCCTGAGGCGTAGCAAGGGAACGCTGGCGTTTTCACATAAGTAGTATTCATTTCCCCAACGTGCGTGATCAGCGTGGGCATGTGTGATCACTGCCCGCTTAACAGGTTTCCAGGGATCTATGTAGAAATCGCCTGCGGGGCAGTAGATGCCGTTGTCGGTGAATTGCAACACATTCATATCACTGAATATACACAAAAAAAATCGTGCCATGACAAGAGCCATGGCACGATACAAAAGAGGTGCTGATGAAACTATTTATTCATCTTTATATCTACGCTATCCCCTTTCTGGATGATATAGATATTTTTATTTTCAAAGTAGGAAGGTGTTTTTTCTCCTTCTTTCAGGTATACCGGCAGGAAGTTATAGCTGGTAATCACTTTAGGAGATTCGCTTACCATACCGTTAAAGTAAACACCGTTGGTATGCAGCAGTTTTACAAAGTAGTAGGTCAGGTCAAAACCTTTATAAGCCATATCAGACGGACGCGCTTTGTATGTTTTGCGGAAGTAATCGCTTATATACCGGCTGTAGGCGTCTGTTTTGTCGTTATAGTAAGGCGAGGAGTAATACACCTGTAAACCTTTAAACTCAGGCTCTTTTAGTTTAATCACATCCCAGGTAGGCATTCCGAATATCTGTAAAGGATAGGTGGTGGCAGAAACGCTGAGCTTACGCAGCAGGCTTTTGGCGCCGTTTTCATCCAATGCAGTTACGATTACAACGTTGGTGCGGTCTGTCAGCAGGTATTTGGAAATTTCCTCTGTGGTGGTAGCGTCGTTCCATACTACTTCTTTAATCCTTACCTTTTTGGTGCTCTCCATTTTTTCATAGGAAGCCTTGAAATCTGCTGCCAGTCTGGATTCAAAAGTAGTGTTCCTGCGGAGCAGCACAATGTTTTTATTGGCAAAGGCGTCCTGTACATAGGTTTGTATGGCGTCGCAGTGCGTTTTCAGCGTGCTGTTGGAAATATATAAAAACGGGTTGTCGCTGATACCTGCGTCGTTAGGGAAGGTACCGGAAACGAGGTTTATTTCTTTTTCCTTTGCAAAGTCGCTCAGTTCTTTTAGTTCAGGGTTGCTGACAGCACCAATGATAAGATCAGTGCCTTCCAGTGCTTTGCTGCGGATCAGGGAAGGTATGCTTTGTTTGGCTTTGCTGTCGTACACCGTCACCTTGAGGTTATAGCCCTGTTGCTGCAGGGTATCAAAAGCCAGTTGTGCGCCTTCGTAGAATTCCAGTCCGGGTAACACATATCTTGGCATAGTGCGGCCGGGAATATCGTTGGAGGAGGCGAAAACGGAATCCAGGTATAAGGGGGCAAAGAAGGCGATGTTATAAGTAGCTTTCTTTACTTCTTTACCAAATGCCGGCACGTTAAAGGGTGCTTTTGCAGCTTCTTTTGTCTTTTCTTCCGGTTTTTTGGCCGGTGCAGGTTTGCTCAAAGATGGCGGTGGTCCGTCTACCCGTTTGGTACTTTTCCTGGATGATGAGCAGGAGCTGATCAATACCAATAAAGCCAATCCGGATATCAGGTGTTTTATTGCAACTAAATGGTTCATAATTGGCGCTAATTTACAAAAATCATTCCGGGGAATGTGAAATAAAGCATTACGGAGTTATGGATAGATTAAAAAAATCTATCTATCCACAACTCCGTAACTATAGCTCAGTATTTTTTAATGCTCTTTATTTACTCCCACTCAATGGTAGCAGGAGGTTTGGAGCTGATGTCGTATACTACGCGGTTAATTCCTTTTACTTTATTGATAATGTCGTTCGACATTTTAGCGAGGAATTCATAAGGCAGATGTGCCCAGTCTGCCGTCATGCCATCAACCGAGGTTACCGCCCTCAGGGCAACGGTGAATTCGTAGGTACGTTCATCGCCCATTACGCCAACGCTTTGTACCGGGAGAAGGATGGTACCGGCCTGCCATACCTTGTCGTATAAGCCGGCTTCTTTCAGTCCTTCTATATATACATTATCTGCTTCCTGCAGCATGTGTACTTTTTCCGGGGTGATGGCGCCGAGGATACGTATAGCCAGACCAGGACCCGGGAAAGGATGACGGCCCAGGAAGATATCGCTGATACCTATTTCGCGGCCTACGCGGCGTACTTCATCTTTAAAGAGGAAGCGCAGTGGTTCTACCAGCTGCATGTTCATCTTTTCAGGTAATCCGCCTACGTTGTGATGGGATTTGATGGTAACAGAAGGCCCGTTAACAGAAACGGATTCAATTACATCGGGGTAAATGGTACCCTGGCCCAGGAAGGAGATATCGGTAAGGTGGGTGGCTTCCTGTTGGAAAACATCGATGAACAGGCCACCGATGATTTTGCGTTTTTGTTCCGGATCGGATACGCCTGCCAGTTTTCCGTAGAAGAGGTCTTTTGCATTGATCCCTTTTACATTCAGTCCCATATGTTTATACGATTCCAGTACGGTTTCGTATTCGTCTTTTCTTAACAGGCCGTTATCCACAAATATGCAGAACAGGTTTTTGCCGATAGCTTTGTGGATCAGTTCAGCCGCAACGGTGGAATCAACGCCGCCGCTCAGTGCCATTACCACTCTTTTATCGCCCACCTGTGTTTTAATCCTTTCTACCGTTTCATGAACAAAAGCGGCTGGTGTCCAGTCCTGGCTGCAGTTACAGATATGTAACAGGAAGTTGCGAAGGATCAGTTTACCTTCCAGGGAGTGTGTTACTTCCGGGTGGAACTGTAAGCCGAACATCGGGTGAGCGGCCAGGGTGGTATTTTTAAATGCGGCTACCGGGATATTTTCGGTAGTGGCAATGATTTCAAATGCTTCAGGAATACGTTTAATGCTATCTGCGTGGCTCATCCATACCTGGCTTTTTGCAGAGATATCATATAGTAATTTTTCCTCTTTATCATTGTGCTCCATAAAGGCGCGGCCGTATTCGCGGAGATTGCTTTTAGCTACTTCACCGCCAAACACTTTGGCCATCATTTGTGCACCGTAGCAGATGCCGAGTACAGGAACTTTTGCGGCGATAGCGGCGATATCAATGATAGGCGCGTTTTCGTCATTCACCGAAAACGGGCTGCCGGATAATATAACACCTTTGATGGTTTCGTCCCAGGTAATGGGCTGAAGACAAGGTTTAATTTCGCAATAAACATTCAGTTCACGGATGCTGCGTGCAATCAGCTGTGTATACTGTGAACCGAAATCGAGGATGAGTATCTTTTCTGTCATGGTGGTGCAAAGATAAAGTCCTTATGTCAATTTCGGATTTTGAAATTCGAATTTCGGAAAACTGGTGTACCTTCCTGCTATAATTTAGACCCATGAAATCAACAAAATCACTCCTATGTCAGGCCATGGTGGCCTTTGTAGCAACCTTTTTTTTAAATTCCTGTGATGTAATCGGTCAGAATCGTGTGAAAGGGAGCGGTCATGTTATCAAAGAAGACCGCCAGATAGGGACTTTCCGCCGGGTAAAGGTGGAAGGCAGCATGAATGTGTACCTGGAGCAGGGCCCTTCCAAAGCTGCTGTTATTGAGGCAGAGGACAATATTATTCCCCTGATAGAGATGGTTGAAGAAGAGGGCCGGCTGATTGTCAGGCTGAAAAGGGGCGTTTCTGTGAGCACCCATAAAGATATGAGTGTTTACCTGACTATGCCTGAACTCAGCGAGGTGGCGTTGTCGGGTTCGGGAGATATCAGGCTGACAAATAAATTTACCTCCGGCGCTGATGTAAAGGTTTCCTTATCCGGTTCCGGAAATGTGAAGGGAGAAATAAATGCGCCGGTGGTAAAGGCGTCGATTTCCGGATCAGGCGACATGATCCTGAAGGGCGAAACCAAAGATGTGAACCTGTCTATTGCCGGCAGCGGCAATTTCAGGTGCGACGAGTTGCTTTCTGAAAATGCGGAAATTAATATTGCCGGCAGCGGCAATGCGGATGTATATGCCAGTGTAAAACTCAATGCAAAAATTGCGGGGTCCGGAGATGTGAGATATAAAGGCACGCCGCAAATTTCTTCTTCTGTAGCTGGTTCTGGTTCTATACAGAAAAAATAGATATGAATATTTGCATTTTTTTAACAAATCAGATATCATATTTAGTCCTGGTTTTCTGTTTATAGAATGTTTTAATAAAACATAACAAGTCCTTGAGTCCAGGTACAGCATTCGCTGGTTTATATAGGTTGATGCTGTACCTGGCTGGGGCACAAGTGTTTACCCCTTTTATTCACACCCCATCTTATCAACACTTCGCGTCAAATTATCATTAAATGACATGAATGATGGCTGTTTTTTTGTATGTTTACAGCTTGAATTGTAGATTTTGCCATTTGAATTGTTGATTTACGTTTTGAATTGTTGAACTCCTATTCCTTTTATGAACGAAAGACCGAAGATCCTGGTGGTATATTATACCCAGACCGGACAACTGAAAAGGATTATTGATCATGTGCTGGCACCATTGGAAGGTAAAGCAGATATTACGTTCGAGCAATTGGTGCCTGTAACACCGTTCCCATTTCCCTGGGGGAAACAGCAGTTTTATGATACTATGCCCGAAACTGTTCAGTCCACTCCCCGGGGCATCCAGCCAATAAAAGTGGATGTGAATGCCTCTTTCGACCTGGTGATCCTGGCTTATCAGCCCTGGTTTTTATCTCCTTCACAGCCTACGGCTGCCTTCCTGCAAAGTGAGGCTGCCAGGCAGTTACTGAAGGGTAAAAAGGTGCTTACCCTGCTGGGTAGCAGGAACATGTGGCTGAATGCACAGGAGAAAGTAAAAAATTACCTGCATCAGGCGGGAGCGGATTTAGTGGGTAATATTGTGTTGGTGGATAAATCTCCCAACCTGATATCCGTTATCACCATTCTCCGTTGGGCATTTAAGGGAAAGAAGGAAGCTACGCGCTTTTTACCACAGGCGGGTGTCCAGGAAAATGAGATCATTACTTCCAGCCGTTTTGCGGCTCCTATTGAGAGTGCATTGCAACAACGCCGCTGGGACGACCTGCATCCGCAACTGTTATCCCTGGATGCGGTGGAGTTGTTACCCAACCTGGTGGTGTTAGAAGGCAAGGGCATAAAGGCATTCCGTTTCTGGGCAAAATTCATCAGCGCCAAGGGCGGACCGGGCGCCGCTTCCCGGCAGGGACGTGTATCTATGTACCGGGGACTGCTGTTGCTGGGTATTTTTGTTTTAACGCCCATCTCCCTGATCACTTCTCTTATACAGCTAAACCTTAAAAAGAACCAGCTGCGTCGTGAGGTGGATTACTACAAGGGTATTTCCCTGAGGTAACACACATTGTAGTAGCTTTGCGCTATGGCGTAATAGTTGTAATTGCAATTAGAATTCTATATTTACGTCTGTATACAACGTATATTAAATATAAATATGTTTATCACTGTGAGCTGGCTGGTAAGGCAAGGCAGTTCAGACCAGGTTTTACATGTAGCCTTAAAAGACGAATAATATTCAAATGAAGGAAGTTTATATTACCAGGCTGTCTAAATTTTTACCTAACAAGCCTGTTGAAAATGATGAAATGGAGAGTATTCTCGGCATGGTAGATGGAAAGGCTTCCCGTGCACGTTTGAAGATTCTGGGTAACAATAAAATCAAGACGCGTTACTACTCTTTGGACAAGGAAGGAAATTCGACCCATTCCAATGCAGAGATGACGGCAACAGCAGTGGAACAATTGTTTGATGAGAAATTTCCAATCAGCAAATTAGAATTACTGGCTTGCGGCACTACCTCTCCGGATCAGTTGTTACCCAATCATGCGGCCATGGTACATGGTCTCCTGAAATGCCAGCCAGTGGAGCTCATCGCAGCCACCGGCGCCTGTGCAGCAGGGATGCAGGCGTTTAAATACGCCTGGATGTCGATCCGCTGCGGCAATACTTCCAATGCCGTAAGTACAGGATCAGAAAAATTTTCTGCCTGGATGCTGGCACAGAAATTCCAGCCTGAAGCAGAAAACCTGAAAAGCCTGGATGAAAATCCGATCATCGCTTTTGAAAAAGATTTCCTCCGGTGGATGTTGTCCGATGGAGCCAGTGCCGCGTTATTCCAGGATAAGCCCAATGAAGATGGTTTATCGCTGCGGGTAGACTGGGTGGAGATTTTATCTTACGCCAACGAACTGGAAACCTGTATGTATGCAGGTGCGATCAAACAACCGGATGGCAGCACCACCGGCTGGGTGGATATGACGCCGGAAGAATGGGCACAGCATAGTGTTTTCTCCTTTAAACAAGATACCCGCTTACTGGGTAAAAATATAGTTCCTTCCGGAGCAAAAATGTGGAAAGAGCTGGTAGAGCGCCATAACATCAATCTTGATGAGCTGGACTTTTTCCTGCCGCATCTTTCCTCTGAGTTTTTCAGGTTAAAGATAGACGAAGAAATTACCCGTTTAGGGGTTCCCGTTAAGTTGGAAAAATGGTTTACCAATCTGGCCAATGTGGGTAACGTAGGTACCGCATCTCCTTACCTGATGCTGGAGGAGCTGATGAATACCGGCCGCTTTAAGAAAGGGCAGAAGGTGGTGTTAATGGTTCCGGAAAGCGCACGTTTTTCTTATGCTTATGCACATATTACGGTGGTATAGGCTGTAACTTCTAAAAACTGCTATCATGAAAAAAGAGGAAGTACCGCAGGATAGTGATAACCTGCATGAAGGTACATTCAAGCAGATTATGTATGCGGTGGATAACTCCGGCAATTATGTGCAGGTGCAGAGTGCTGGCTGGGAACCGGAAAACATTGCACTGGATCAGGCCTGGGAGGAAGTAAATGAAAGGGTGAAAGCGGCACGGGCCCGCGTAGAAGCCGGGGAAATAAGTCCTGTAGCCTACTATATGGAAAAGACCCTCATGGACCTGCCCTTACTGGCAAGTTATGTAGGAAAATTCCAGTGGCAGGTAAAAAGACACATGAAGCCCGGTGTTTTTAAACGGCTTCCCCAAAAGATGCTGCTGCGTTATGCGGATGCCTTCAAAGTTAGTTTAACGGACCTGTTACAGGTTAAATAGATAATTACGAAAGAAGAATTACAAATGATGAATGACGGATTTGTGGGTAGGTACTATCCGAAAATCTACCCGCAAATCCGTCATTCATCATTTGTAATTCTTCTTTCGTAATGCTTTTCAAAAAATATTATGAGTAATTCTCTCTTCCAACACACACAAACGGCACATTGTGAAAGTGGGGTGATATCAAATCTGCTAGGTCACTACGGTTTGCAGATCAGTGAGCCAATGGCTTTTGGTATAGGTGCAGGTATATTTTTCGGGCACCTGCCTTTCGTGAAAGTGAATGGCGTACCCGGTACTACCTACCGGATATGGCCGGGGGCTATTTTCCAGCGCGTATGTAAGCGTTTGGGAGTGAGAATGGAATCCGAAAAATTCTCAACACCGGAAAAAGGCATGCAGGCATTGGATAAGGTAATAGCTGCAGGCATTCCCGTAGGATTACAGTCCAGTGTTTATTACCTGCCTTACTTTCCGCCTTCCTATCGTTTCCATTTTAATGCGCATAACCTGGTGGTATATGGCAAAGAGGATGGGCAATACCTGGTGAGTGACCCGGTAATGGATACGGTGACTACTATTGATCCGGAAAGCCTGGAGCAGGCCCGTTTTGCAAAAGGATTTCCCGCCCCCAAAGGAAAAATGTATTACCCGGTTCATGTACCTCCTACAGCTTCTTTTGAAAAGCCGATCAAAGCAGGAATTGAACAGGCCTGTCACTTTATGCTGAAAGTGCCTATTCCTATGTTTGGGGTTAAAGGGATCCGCTTTCTCGCAAAAAGGGTGGCTAATTACGCGGAAAACCCGGGCGACCGTAAGGCAACGCTGTACCTGGGAAATATTATCCGTATGCAGGAGGAGATAGGTACCGGTGGCGCCGGCTTCCGTTTCCTGTATGCTGCATTTTTACAGGAAGCAGCCACGCTGTTGAAAAAAGATGAGTTAAGTAAACTGGCAGGAGAGCTTACCCAAACCGGCGACCTTTGGCGGAATTTTGCATTTGCCGCAGGCCGGGTATGTAAAAGCAGATCAGCAGATAATGTGTCGTATAAAGAACTCAGTGAAATGTTGTTCCAGTGTGCCGCTTCAGAGGAGGCCTTCTTCAAAAAACTGGCACAGGTGAAGTTGTAATTAAATACCCCATGAGATGATGTCCGGTATATCAGTTAATGAATTATATAAAACCTACAAAGGGAGCGAAGAGCCTACCTTAAAAGGGCTTACGTTCCGGTTTGGAGAGGGAAGGATAGCTGGTTTGCTGGGGCCTAACGGAGCGGGTAAAACGACTACTATTTCTATTTTATGCGGAATTGTGCGTGGCGATAGCGGAGAAGTAACTATACACGGTTTGAAACAAAATGCCGCACATAGGGAAGAAATCAAGCAGCTTATCGGCATTGTACCACAACAGATTGCACTGTACCCGCAATTGTCGGCGGTTGAAAACCTCACCTATTTCGGTAATCTCTATGGTTTCAAAGGCAAGGCATTGCAGCAGAAGATTATGCAGTACCTGGAGTTATTCGGACTGGAAAAGAGTGCACATAAAGAGATCCATAAATATTCAGGCGGCATGAAGCGCCGGGCCAATATCATCGCAGCTATATTGCACGACCCCAAATTACTGGTACTGGATGAACCAACTGCCGGAGTAGATGTACAGTCACGCAGTATGATCCTGCAGTTCCTGCGGAACTACAACCAGAAAGGCGCCAGTATCCTGTATACTTCGCACCTGCTGGAGGAAGCCCAATCGTTGTGTGAGGAAGTAGTGATCATGGATGCCGGAAAAATGATTGTACAGGGTAATCCGCTTACCCTGATCGCAGCGCATCCGGGATGTGATAACCTGGAAGATGTGTTCCTCCACTTTACAGGCAATGCGCTGCGGGACTAACAGCTGATTTTTATAAGACAGGAATAAACACCGGAGAAATAAATTTAACGAACACTAAAAGCTATCAGCTAAGAGCTAAAGGCTATGCTAAGACTACTGGCAACTATTAGGAAAGAATGGCAGCTGCTGTTACGTGATAAAACAGGTTTGATACTCCTGTTTGTGATGCCTGTAGTGTTAATTACGGTGATGGCGCTCATACAGGATGCGCCTTTTAAAGATTACCAGGATATCAAGTTTGACATATTAACGGTAGATAATGACCATGGTCGTTTGGGCCGCTATATAAAAGACGGGCTTGCATCCGGCGGGCAATTTAACATCATTGATACACTGGATGGAAAACCGGTTACCGCCGAGCGGGCAAAGGAGCTGGTACATGACGGGACCTACAAGATCAGCATCATTGTACCAGCGGGCGCTACAGCGGCTATTGTGAGTAATGCCAACCGGATAGTCAACGATATTACCCATCGTATGGGCATGTCGGTGTCGCTGCCGGTAAAGAAGAACGGCGACTCGCTGAATGTAACGGTTTACTTTGATCCGGCTGCTAAAAAGGCTTTTAAAGGCGCCATCCACCAGGCATTGGATAATTTCCTGACGCAGGTGGAAACGGACATGTTGCTGGATCGTATTAAGCAGCAACTGCGTAATAAGGATTCGATTGCCGCCGGCAATGATACGCTGCCGATCCGCCTGCAGGCGGTTGGACTAAAAGAACATAGCACCGGCACGGCAAAACAGCTGGATGTGGTCTCTAATTCTGTACAGCATAATGTGCCGGCCTGGAGCATCTTTGCGATGTTTTTTATTGTGATTCCGATAGCCGGAAATATGATCCGGGAAAGGGAAGACGGAAGTTTGCTGCGGATGAAACTGATACCGGGCTCCTACCTGGCTATCCTGGCGGGTAAGATGCTGTTTTTTGTAGGCATTTGTGTGTTGCAGTTTTATGGGATGATGCTGGTAGGAACCTATATATTGCCTTTGCTGGATTTGCCCAAACTGGTGATGGGGCAACATCCCGGCGCCACCTTGCTGGTGGCTTCCGGGATAGGACTGGCAGCAACGGCATATGGTATCCTGATCGGTACACTGTTTAAAACGCCTAACCAGGCGCTGAACTTTGGGGCCATTTCCATCGTGATATTGTCGGCCATAGGCGGGATCTGGATTCCGCTGGAGGTGATGCCGGCCAAAATGCAGCTGCTGGGGCATTTGTCGCCGCTTAGCTGGGGGCTGGATGCTATCAACGATATATACCTGCGCAACGGGGACATAAGCTACGTGTGGAAAAATGTGCTGAGATTAGTACTCACAGGATTGGCTATGCTGGCCATAGCCGGCTGGGTGGAAAAAAGAAGATTGAACTGATAAATGTTTTCAAAACAATAGTAAAACTGTATTTTTACTCCCCACAAGGGCATTCGCCGGTTGTGAACAACAGGTGATAAACCTACAACATTATGGAAGAATTAAAAAAGAAACTGAAAGAACAAATCATCGAAGCGTTAAATCTTCAGGATACAAAGCCGGAAGATATTGATGACAATGCCCCATTGTTCGGAGAAGGGCTTGGGCTCGACAGTATTGATTCCCTGGAGCTGATGGTATTGCTGGAAAGACAATATCATATCAAGGTGGAAGATCCGCGCGAAGGACGTAAAATTTTACAGTCTGTTCAGTCGATGGCAGAATTTATCCAATCAAAACAACCTGCATAGGTAAACTGGCTGCATGGCGGAAAGAGTGTTTATAACAGGGATAGGAATGATCACCGCTATTGGTGATAATGTAGCCGGAAATTTACATCGCCTGCGGTCACGGCAGAGTGGTCTTGGTTATAGCAGTTACATAGATACGATTCACCGGCAGGTATTGCCGGTGGCCGAAGTAAAGCATCCCAGCGAATCATTGTTTGCCCTGGCAGGCATTGCTCCCACAGAAGGGTTTACCCGCACTACCTTACTGGGCCTGGCAGCTATGCGGGAAGCATTGCAGCATGCCGGTATTGCCGATGTACAATCTGCCCCTACCGGGTTTATCAATGCCAGCACGGTTGGCGGCATGTGTGATACGGAGAAATTATATTTTGATATTATTGATCCGGAAAAGACAGGGGCTTTTTTACAGTACATTGATACCCTTGATTGCGCCGATTGTACACAACGTATAGCCGATACCATTGGGTTCAGCGAACATATTGCTACGATCAGCACTGCTTGTTCATCTTCCGCCAATGCCCTGATGTTTGGGGCGCGGATGATTAAACAGGGAATGCTGCCGAGGGTAGTATGCGGCGGAACGGAGGCGCTTACACGTTTTACGCTGAATGGGTTTAATTCCCTTAAAAATGTGGACAAACAGTTTTGTCGTCCTTTTGATCAGCAGCGCACCGGTCTTAATCTGGGTGAAGGAGCAGCCTACCTGGTACTGGAAGGCGAATCTTTCGCCAGGGCTAACAACAGCCGTATATTGGCGGAGCTTACCGGATACTGTAATACCAATGAAGCTTTTCATCCCACCTCCCCTTCACCGGATGGTGATGGCGCCTACGAAGCCATGAAAACAGCGTTGGCCATGAGTGGCAGGTCGCTGGAGGAGGTTTCCTATATCAACGTACATGGCACTGCCACGTTGAATAACGACGTTTCAGAAGGCAAGGCGCTGGAGCGTTTGTTTGGCGACCAGGTACCTTTATTCAGTTCCACAAAGCCGTTTACAGGGCATACGCTGGCAGCAGCAGGCGCTATAGAAGCGATTTACGCCATTCTGGCAATACAACAGGGGTTAATATTTCCTAATCTCAATTTTTCGGAAAGAATGGAAGAATTGAACATCAGCCCGGTAACGGAACTGATGGAAGGATACCCGGTAAACAATGTTATTTCAAACTCATTTGGCTTCGGAGGAAACAATGCCTCCCTGGTGATCAGCAAATATGAAGGGTAAGTGTTACATACAAGGAATGGCGGCTATTTCCCCGCAACAAACTTTTGAAGGGGATCTCTTTTCAGCACCACTGGTGCATACAGATAGCAACCTGCTGGCCTGTATGGAACCCGACTATAAACCGTTTATTCCTGCTAACAGTTTACGCAGAATGACACGCGTACTCAAAATAGGTTTAACAGCCGCACTCAGATGTATCCAGGATAGCGGCATCAGCATACCCGGCCCTATTGTTACCGGCACCGGTAAAGGCAGTTTGCAGGATACCGAAAAGTTTATCAAGGAAATTGTAACCTATAAAGAAACTGCATTAAATCCCACCCCATTTATTCAATCTACCTACAATTCTGTAAATGGGTTAATTGCCCTGCAACAGAAGTGTACGGCGTATAACAATACCTTTGTACACCGTGGTTTTTCGTTTGAAAACGCTCTGCTCGACAGTATGATGCTGATACAGGAAGGCACTTCTCATACGCTCACCGGTGCATTTGAGGAAATTACCGCTGAGCATTTTTATATCAAGAGTCGTATTGGTTTCTGGAAAGAAAACAAAACAGACAGCCGGGAGTTGTACCAGCATTTATCGCCGGGTACTATCGCCGGAGAAGGCGCTACGTTTTTTACACTGACAGGCCAGCCATCTACCCAAACCTATGCGGCGATCTCCGGGTTTAAAATGCTGTATAAACCCGCACCGGGAAAGCTTTCTACCACACTGAAAGATTTCGGGGAAAGCGCAGATCTGATCATTACCGGTCGTAACGGGGATAGCAATCATGAACATTTTTACCAGGAGCTGGACAGTTGTTTTCCCGGTATTCCGCAGTTCCCCTTTAAGCATTTATGCGGCGAGTATGATACTGCCGGCGCTTTTGGCTTGTGGCTGGCCGCGCAGATCATAAAAGCGCAGCAAGTGCCCCGGCAGTGGTTTCCACAGCAGGCGGTATTGTCTGCGCCGGTTAATTCCATTCTTTTCTACAATCATTTCTATGGCGAGCAGCATGTAATGCTGCGGCTGGAGAGGGTTTAGGTTTCGCATCTTCTTAATTCACCCGGGATCTTAAATTCATCAGTCATTGATTGACGAATTCAAACTATAGCATTTTTGACAGGGTCTCAGCATCGGGTAAAAAATCCTTCATATTCTCAGGTACGCTATGTGTATGAAAATGGGTGTATGTACCTACGCTCATGGCCTTATCAATTGTTTTTATAGCATAATCCACCACGGTGTTATCTTTTTGCTTGCAAAGCACAATGCCAATGCTGGGATTTTCGTGTGGCAGTTTTACCTTATCATCCAACACATTCAGGTAAAAATTTAGCTGGCCTGCATATTCCGGTTTGAATTTTTTTCGTTTCAGTTCAATCGCTACAAGACACTGCAGGTGTCGGTTATAGAAGAGCAGGTCTACAAAGAATTCATTGTCGTTTACTTCCAGTTTGTACTGGTTACCGATAAAGGAATAACCTTTGCCCATGCTCATAATGAACTTTTTGAGGTTGTTTACGATTTCATTTTCGAGAATGCCTTCGTCGTCATCTTCGTTGATAGTGACAAAGTCAATGAGATATTCATCTTTAAATACTTCAAGTGCTTTTGATTTGATGTTTTCCGGGAGAGTTTTGCTGAAGTTGTTGGGCATATTGCCCTGATGTTTGAAAAGCTTTGCGTTAATATGATGTTCTAATTCTCTTACTGACCAGAATTGTTCAGCAGCCTGTGTAAGATAAAAGAGGTGTTCTATTTCAGTTTTGCATTTATTTATGATGAGGACGTGGTGTGTAAAACTTATACTGTAAACGACTTTTTCAAATTGTGCAGTCACTGACTGCATAATTTGAAAAGAATGATAAGTCTCATAGAATTGGCGCATATTATTTAGATTTCTTTGAGAAAATCCCTTTAACCCATTTAGTTCTTGTTGCAGATCCATTGCTATTTGTTCTATTACCTTGGTACCCCAATTTTCCACATTTATTTTTTCAGAAAGCATTTTCCCCAGTTTAAAATATAATTTCAGTTGTTCCTGGTTAGCAAGCCTCATCGCAATGTATCTGCTGCGTATGATGCTCTGCTTTAAATCCTGTACAAATTCTTTGTAAGACATGGTATTTTTTTTTGTTAGTTGTGAAAGAATATTTGAAATAATATGTTGTCTGGAAGGTGCTAAATAAGAGTTTATTGGTTGATTTTTAAGTGTTTATAATTACGCCGTCACTGACGGCGCAATTACCATTGCTGAAATTTTGTTTATGTAGATATATAGAGTAGATCCTCTCTGAAATAGCGCACATGAAACTTATGTTGTTTGTGTTTATTTCAGGAAGAATTTCGTTTGAACCACGTTACAGAAGAAAGCAAATTGAACGTGTAAACGGGCACGAATTTAAAGGGTACAAACAAACCCGGGCTGTTCATTTTTGTTCATCGACAAAATGATCTGTTCATTATCATTCTGACTATATAAATAAATCAAATAAAAAGCGGAGACATAAGCTTCGCCTACATCTCCGCGTCAATCATCTGATGAAAATTATCTTACCCTGTACACCGGGTAACGCATATATTCCGGCTCCGCATAAGGAGAGTTTCTATAAATAAAATCCAGTTGTGCACTGGCACTGTTAGCGAATGCACTATCACCCGCTTTTTTCTTATCTAACAAATCCTGCAACTCCGGATGCTGTTTAAGATAGGCGGCGCCAGTATCTTCAAAAACATAAGGGGAGTAGCCTTCTTTTTGTCCGAGAATAGCATCAAAAAAGTTCCATGCAAAATAGGAATCGCCAGCGGCGGGCTCCAGTGTTTCGATCAGGAAGCGGTTGGCGGTTTGATTCATGGGGATGTAATAATCACCTTTTCTGAACCGGATGGAATCCTTGCTGCTGCTCACTTTGATGTTTGTATGGAGGTAGTGTTTTTCATATGGCTTAGTGTAGCTCCGGAAGTCGGTGATATGATATACTTCTACCTGCATCACGGTATCATGTGGCAATGGCTGCATTTGCACATTATTATTTTTCAGGAGATGGATAACGCTCCACCAACCCTGTGGTATGATATACGCCAGTGGCTTTTCAACAAAATCTGCTGCAAATGCCTGGTTGTAGAATTTCACCTGACGGGTGTAGGGTTTGGTGCGATCGTAGTATAGTCGTGGTAAGCCGGAGATAGCGCTGGGTTTATGCCCGGAAGCAAATCCGCGGAAGGTGACCAGGTTGTATTTGTTCATATCAAACTGCCACGACAAGGGAAATGTTTTTTGTGTGATGGAGGTTTGTTTTGCTGCTTCGCGCAGTTGTTTAATGTTTTCGCTGTGGGTGGAGGTAAACTGTATAAAGCATTCCATTAGCGCATAGGTCGCTTTAACGCGGAGGGGATAAGGCTTCAGCATATGCGTTTCCGGTACAAAACCGAACGTGTGAAAAAGGGTGGTGTAACCGGTAGAGTAGCGGGGAAGATCTGTAAACTCTACCCATCCGCTGTCGGGTGTTTCACCAAAATGGTTAACATATGGCACCAGGTCGTAGCCTTTTGCTTTCATCAGGGAGTACAGGCCGGGTTCAAATGTTTTGTTCATGAATTCACCCATGGCTCCCCCCAGTTTGTTATGCTGGGTGGTGAGCAGCGTCATGATATGCTGGTAGTCGGCACCATTGCTTACATGGTTATCCACAAACACGTCCGGATCGGTGAGTTGGTAGATTTGCTGGAAGGCGAGGGCGTTTTTTGAGTCAGATTTGATGAAATCGCGGTTTAGATCCAGGTTTTGAGCGTTGCCACGGGAGCCAAAGGCATCGGGGCCGTCCTGGTCTACCCGGTACCACGGGGAGCGGTTCAGCATTCCACCAATGTTGTAAACGGGGATAACGGCGAGGATTACGTTACCAGGCAGACTGGTTTTACCCGTTGCCAGGTCGCGCAGGAGCATCATGCTGGCATCGATGCCGTCGGGTTCGCCGGGATGGATGCCGTTATTGATGAGGATAATGCGCTTATTCTTTTTATGGAGACTTTTAAAGTCGAAGTCCCGCTGAGGGGAATAGGTTACCAGGTGGAGCGGAAAACCGGCATCTGTGGCGCCAATGGTCCGGATATTGATTTGGGGAAAGCGTTTGGCCAACAGTTGGTAGTACCGGATTACTTCCTGGTAGGTGGCGGTTTCCTGGCCGGTTGTCTTTTCGAAGCGGGTGGTGAGGTCCTGGGCGGCGGAGAGCAGTGGCAGCAGGCAGGTAAGGAGTATAACTATTTTTTTCATTATACAAAAGTGAGTGGAAAAACAAAAAGCCCTTCCTTTTGGAGGAAGAGCTGTAAATATTGTTACTGAAACAATTAAGCCAGAGCTAAAACTCTCTTAGCCAGCTTGCTTTTCAGATTTGCTGCTTTGTTCTTGTGAATAACGTTACGTTTTGCGAGTTTGTCGAGCATAGATACTACCTCTGTTAAATCTTTCTCCGCAGTTGCTTTGTCAGTCACCGCTTTCAGGTCACGGATGGCATTACGGGTAGTTTTACCGTAGTAACGGTTACGCTCATTACGTTTTCTGCTTTGACGTACGTCTTTTTTCGTTGCTTTATGGTTTGCCATTTTTCAAATTTCAAGTTTCGGACGGCAAAGGTAACTATATTCCATTTACAAAACAAACTAAATGTAGTTTTTCCGTCAATGAGCAAATATAAGGGTCTTTCATCACAGATAATCACTTGATTTTTTCTAATTTTTTCCACCCAGCGTATCAAAAAACGAGCGATATTTGCAATCCCATATATTAATATATCGGGACCAACAGAAAAGTATTTGAACTGAAGATCAGCAAAACTCGTTGTAAATGAAGGACTTCTCATTCGTCACCAACTCACATCCTGCTTACATTGAATCGTTATACCAGGATTTCCGCAAAGATCCCAACTCTGTAGACCCGGACTGGGTTAAGTTTTTTGAAGGATTTGATTTTGCAGTATCCAATGTAAACGGTAAGGCGGCGACATCAGCGCCTGTAGCAGGGGGCAGCACTTCGTTACCGGTGAGCGACGACCAGCTGGCGAAAGAACTGGGTGTATACCGCCTGATACAGGCATATCGTAAAAAAGGCCACCTGATTGCTAAAACCAACCCCATCCGTGAAAGAAAAGACAGGAAGGCCAACCTGGACCTGGCCAGCTTTGGATTGGGGGACGCTGATCTCAAAACTGAATTTTTTGCAGGCACCACCATCGGAGTGGGCAAAGCGACGCTCGAAAAAATTGTGGCCTATCTGAATCAGATCTATGCGGGTTCCGTAGGGTTACAGTATACATATATCAACGCCCGTGACAAGGCAAAGTGGCTGGAAAAGGAGTTTGAAGCGATCATGACGCAGCCATTGTCGCTGGAACAGCGCCGCCGCATTTTGCAGAAGCTGAACCAGGGTGTCATCTTCGAGAAATTTCTCCACACAAAATATATCGGACAGAAACGTTTTGGCCTGGAAGGTGGTGAATCCACTATCCCTGCGCTGGATGCTATCATTAACGTGGCGGCAGACTATGGCGTACAGGAATCTGTGATCGGTATGGCTCACCGTGGCCGTTTGAATGTACTGGCCAACATCCTGGGTAAAACCTACGAGCAGATCTTCAATGAATTTGAAGGCCTGGCCGTACCGGATATGACCATGGGCAGCGGTGACGTGAAATATCACCTCGGTTTTCGCTCCCAGGTAACCACTCCCGCCGGCAAACCGGTAAACCTGCAACTGATGCCCAACCCTTCCCACCTGGAAGTGGTAGACCCTATTGTAGTGGGTTTTGCACGCAGTAAAGCAGATGTGATCTACGACAGCGACTATGATAAAATACTGCCGATCCTCATTCACGGTGATGCTGCCGTAGCGGGTCAGGGCATTGTGTATGAAGTAGAGCAGATGAGCAAACTGAAAGGTTACTACGTAGGTGGCACCATTCATTTTGTGATCAATAACCAGATAGGTTTTACCACCGATTTTGATGATGCACGCTCTTCTGACTATTGTACCAGCGTAGCCTCCATTGTACAGGCGCCGGTATTCCACGTAAACGGGGATGATGCAGAAGCAGTGGTGAAAGTATCACAGCTGGCCGCCCGCTACCGCCAGGAATTCAATGAAGATGTGTTCATTGACATGGTTTGTTATCGTAAACATGGCCACAACGAAGGGGATGAACCTAAGTTCACCCAGCCAAGTTTATACGCACTCATTGAAAAACACGCTAATCCGCGTGAAGTATATACCCAGTTCCTGCTGAACAACGGCGAGTCTGATGCACAGGCATTGGCCAAGGAAATGGAAAAGAGCTTCTGGGACGACTTACAGGCACGCCTCGATGATGTAAAGCAACATCCGCTGCCTTATGCCAACCAGAAACCCGAACAGTGGTGGCAGGCCCTCCGTAAATCTACTGCACAGGACTTTGAATCTTCTCCGGGAACGGCTATTAAGGAAGATGAATTTAAACGTCTTTTTGATGCCCTGATGAAATGGCCGGAAAATTTTGTTCCGCTGCGTAAAGTCAGCAAGCTGCTGCAGGACAAGATCAAGCTATACCAGGAAGAAGGCAAGGTGGACTGGGCAACCGGTGAACTGCTGGCATATGCCAGTTTGCTCGTGGAAGGCAAAGACGTAAGAATGAGCGGGGAAGATGTAAAACGTGGTACTTTCTCCCATCGTCACGCGGTGTTGTTTGATGAAAATACCAATGAGACTTACAACCGTCTCAGTCATTTACAGGAAAAACAAGGCAATTTCAGGATTTATAACTCTTTGCTGAGTGAGTATGGTGTGTTGGGCTTTGAATATGGTTATGCCATGGCCAACCCTAACAGCCTCGTATTATGGGAAGCACAGTATGGTGACTTTGTAAACGGCGCCCAGACTGTAATTGATCAGTATATCAGCAGTGCAGAACAGAAATGGACAACACAGAATGGCCTGGTAATGTTATTGCCTCATGGTTATGAAGGTGGCGGACCGGATCACTCCAACGCCCGTCCGGAACGTTTCTTACAACAGTGTGCAGAAGAAAATATGGTGATCACCAATATTACGACTGCTGCCAACTTCTTCCATGCGTTACGCCGTCAGTTGACCTGGCAGTTCCGCAAACCGCTGATCAATTTCTCACCGAAAGCCAACCTGCGTCATATAGGTGCTTACTCTGCCACAGCCGAATTTACAGAAGGCGGATTTAAAGAGGTACTGGATGATCCGTTTATTGATGATGCAGCAGTGGTAAAGAAAGTATTACTGTGTTCAGGTAAGATGTATTTCGACCTGAGTGATAAGCAAGGCAAGGATGACCGCAAAGATGTGGCTATTGTTCGCCTGGAGCAGCTGTACCCGTTGCCCGTAAAACAGCTGGAAGCTATTTCCCAGAAATATAAGGGCGCTACTTTCTTCTGGGTACAGGAAGAGCCGTTGAATATGGGTGCTGCCGCATTCCTGCAAATGAACCTGAAGCAGATCAACTATGGTGTTATCAGCCGCAATCCAAGCGCGTCTACTGCCACTGGTTATGCAAAGGTACATGCACGTGAACAGCAACAGATTATTGATACGGCTTTTAACATCTAAAAAAAATAAAAGTATAAACAGAATAACCAGGTTTAACGTTAAGCCAAGGGCCAAAAGCAAAAAGCTGAATGCTAACCTGGTATCACCATCAACTGATTAAATATGGCTATCGAAATCAAAGTCCCTACGGTAGGAGAATCTATTAGCGAGGTAACAATTGCAAAATGGTTGAAGAAAGACGGAGATTATGTACAGCAGGACGAGGTACTATGTGAAATGGAATCTGAGAAGGCGACCTTTGAGCTGAATGCAGAGAAAGCAGGTATCCTGAAGATTGCGCCAGCAGCGCAGGAAGGCGCCACCCTGAAGATTGGTGATGTAGCCTGCACTATCGATACAGACGCCGCCGCACCAGCAGGTAACGCAGCCCCGGCCGCCGCTCCTGCAGCCCCGGCCGCGCCAGCGGAACCAGCCGCAGCACCAGCGGCACCAGCAGTGAATAAAGGAACCATTGAAATGAAAGTGCCTACAGTAGGAGAGTCTATCAGTGAAGTAACATTGGTAAAGTGGACAAAGAAAGATGGTGATTATGTAGAGCGCGATGAAGTGGTATGTGAACTGGAATCAGAAAAGGCAACTTTTGAACTCAACGCAGAAGAAGCCGGTGCGCTGATCATTGTTGCGAAAGAAGGCGATACTTTAAAAATAGGCGATGTAGCCTGTAAAATAGATACCAGCGCTGCAAGGCCTGCTGGTAAAGCCGCTCCGGCAGCTGCCCCGGCGGCACAACCGGCGAAGGCCGCTCCACAGCCGCAACAGGCGCCTGTTACCAGCATTCCCAATGATGTGAAAGCATCTCCGGTAGCAGCAGCTGTGCTGGCAGATAAACATGTAGATCCATCCAGCATCAAAGGTTCAGGTGCACATGGTAAAATCATGAAAGACGATGTGCTGGCTGCCCTGCAAAACCCTGGCGTAGCTATTGGACAGGAACTGTTTTCCCGCCAGGAACGCCGCGAAAAGATGAGCAACCTGCGTAAAACTGTTTCCCGCCGCCTCGTGGAAGCCAAAAACACAACGGCCATGCTCACTACTTTCAACGAGGTAGACATGACCGAAATAATGGCCCTGCGTGCCAAGTATAAGGAAGTATTCAAAAAACAACATGAGGTAAACCTGGGCTTTATGAGCTTCTTTACCAAAGCATGTTGCTTTGCATTACAGGAATTTCCGTCTGTAAACGCTTATATCGACGGTGAAGAACTGGTATACCACGATTACTGTGATATTTCTATTGCGGTGTCGGCTCCTAAAGGCCTGGTAGTACCGGTGATCCGTAATGCAGAAAGCCTGGATATGGCAGGTATTGAGAAAGCAGTAGTAGAGCTGGCTACCAAAGCACGCGACAACAAACTGACCATGCCTGAAATGACCGGTGGTACCTTCACCATCACCAACGGTGGCGTATTTGGCTCATTGATGAGCACTCCTATCATTAACATCCCACAGTCTGCTATCCTGGGTATGCACAAAATACAGGATCGTCCGATGGCGATCAACGGACAGGTAGTCATCCGTCCGATGATGTACCTGGCGCTGAGCTACGACCACCGTATCATTGATGGCCGTGAATCAGTAAGCTTCCTGGTGCGCGTTAAGGAAATGCTGGAAAATCCTGAACAGTTGTTGTTTGGTAAAGATCCGTTGAAAGCATTACTGAAACTGTAACCTGGTTCAGGCTGATTATCCCGATTTTTATTTTTTGAATGATAAAAATAAGCGAAGATGAAAGCAATGGCTTTTGTCTTCGCTTTTTTCATCTTACCTGTACCAGGCAAACTTCGCTATCTTCGCGTATGACCCGTTGGGAAAATTATTTAGCATCAGCAGAGAAAGTGATAGGCGCCTATGCCGGCAGCCTGCCACTACATCATTTTCTAAAGGCCTTTTTCAAGGAGCATCCCTATATGGGAGGGCGCGACCGGCGTTGGATATCGCAGCTGGTGTATCATTATTTCCGGTTGGGACAGTGGGGGAAATCACTGCCGGTGAGTGAACGGGTTATAGCGGGCGCTTTGCTTTGTGAAACAGCCCCGAATGATTTTCTGGCTGCTGTGAAACCGGCCTGGAATGAACATACCACATTGCCGTTGGCAGATAAAGCGGCGCTGTTGCCTGCAGTATTAACTCCCGACGCTGTTTTCCCTTTCTCCGGAGAATTGTCGGCCGGTATAGACGCTAACACATATGCCTATACGATGCTTACACAGCCGCGCCTGTTTATCCGGGTGCGTAATAATAAGCTGGACAAGGTTCGGCAGCTGCTGGATAATGCGGCGGTGGCCTACGAGGTGTTTGCCAATAATACCACCGTAGCTCTGCCCAACGGCACCAAGATCGAAGTAATTGTGCCGGAAAAAAGCTGGTATGAAGTACAGGACGCATCCAGCCAGCAAACCGGCGCATTGTTTTCACCGGCTGCGCAGCAGCGATGGTGGGATTGTTGTGCCGCCAGCGGTGGCAAATCTATCCTGCTGAAGGATCAGCAACCGGGCGTGCAATTACTGGTATCAGATGTACGGCGGTCTATCCTGGAAAACCTGCAACAGCGTTTTGCGGCTGCTGGTGTGAAAAATTATGAGGCACGGGTGGCAGATCTTACAGCAGAGCATTTCCCGGCCAGTATGGGCAGCAGGCAATTCGACGGCATTATCCTGGATGCACCCTGCAGTGGCTCCGGTACCTGGGGGCGTACTCCCGAAAGTATTTCATTCTTTAAAAAAGAGGAGATCCAGAAGTATCAGCAGTTGCAAAAGCGTATAGCCCATAACGTGGTACCTTTTGTAAAAAAGGGAGGTGCGTTGATTTATATTACTTGCTCGGTGTTTAAGCAGGAGAACGAGGATGTGGTGAAATATATTGAGGAAATCAGTGATTTACGGAAACAGGAAGGTGGCGTAATTGCAGGGTATGACAAGGGCGCGGATACGATGTATGCAGTAAGGTTATCGTAATCAATGACTTATATTTTTAACAATAAAAATATTGCCAAATATTTTGACAATAGAATTTTTGTCATTTACTTTGACAAAAATTCTATTGTCATGAAGAACGTAATTGGGCTTCCGGCCAGGGGTGAAGACTTTTATCAGCGTGGTCGCGAAGTAGCGAAAGTAGCTCAGGTGCTTTCTAACGGAAACAATATTCAGATCACTGCTCCCCGCAGGGTTGGTAAGACCTCTATCCTATGGTATCTGGGAGATAATAATATTGCCGAACGGCACTACGTGTATGTAGACACAGAAAGTGTTGCTGATGCATCTCATTTTTACCGCAAACTGCTGGAAAGTATTTTAAATGATACAAAAATTTCCCGCTCCGTTAAATTGCGAACAGGCCTGGAAGACAAAGGCAACAGGTTTTTCCAGAAGATTAAAAGTATAAAGCTATTTAACGCTGCCCTTGAATTCAATCATGTTCCTGAAGTCCGTGATTATTATGAAGAATTTCAGAATTTCCTTACAGGATATGCCACAGTAGAGGAAGTTGAGCTGGTATTGTTAATCGATGAATTCCCGCAAACAATAGAAAATATCAGGAAGAGGGATGCCGAAGCAGCCTTGAATTTTTTGCAAAGAAAGCGCGAGCTGAGAATAGATCCGGTGATATCAAAAAAAATCAGGTTTGTTTATACGGGTTCCATAGGCCTGAATCAAACAGTATCCTCCATCGGCGCTACCGCCACCATAAATGATTTAGTCTCAATAGAGGTGGAACCACTATCTGAGGCTGAGGCAGTGGAACTTTTTACCAAATTGTTGACTCACCATTCCAGGACTATCCATGCCAGTGGAGAGCGTGCGCTGATGGAAACACTTCAATGGTAGATCCCTTTTCATATACAGCTCATTGTACAGGAAATCATCCAGGCTTCCCAATCAGGCACGGAAGTCACTAAAGAAATTGTGGAAAAAGCAATTGAAGAATTATTAAGTTTGAGACATAAGAATCATTTTGATCACTACTACTCCCGGTTAAAAACACATTTTAAAGATGACGCGTTTAAGTATGCGGATATACTGCTGAAAGAGCTGGCGATAAGGCATACTCTCAGTAAGAAAGATAGTTTGGAACTGGCAGTAAAATATCACCAGGAAGAACATTACAGGAAAATTATAGAGAACCTGATGTATGATGGATACATCCATTACAATACCAGTCAGGGTGTTTACCTCTTTAACTCACCGATCCTGAAACGATGGTGGGAGCAATTTATTTGTTAGATATGAGCGTTTTATTATACAATCCGGACAGAAAGAACAAGGAGGAGTTTATTGCCGAATTTGTTATCCGCACCAAAATCTTTGAAGATATTTTGGCGGATATTATGTCAGGTAAGATGGCGACGCCTGAACAACATTACCTGTTGCTTGGACAACGGGGAGCCGGTAAAACTACCATGTTACTAAGATTGAAATATGCCGTTGAGGATGATGCAAAGTTATCTAAATGGCTGATTCCTGTTACGTTTAGTGAAGAACAGTATAATATTGGGGAGCTCGGAAATCTATGGGAACGGATCGCCGAATACCTGGAGGACTATCACGGATTCCATGGAATTACCCAGGAGATTGAGCCATATATACAACAGGAAAATTATGAAGAAGCGGCGCTGAAAGTACTGGTGAAACATTTGGATCAGCATAAGAAAAAGGTGATCCTGTTCATTGATAATATCGGACAACTACTGGCAAAGTTTAGTGAATTGGAAGTACACCGGCTAAGAGAAATCCTGCAAACGCTGCCACATTTCAGACTGATAGCAGGTTCTCCTGTGGTACTGGAAAGTGTGTTGGATTATCAGCAGCCGTTGTTTGAATTCTTCAAAGTGATTCAACTTAAAGGTCTGACGGATGAAGAGAGCATTGTGCTACTGAGGAAACTGGCTGTATTGCATCATGAAGAAGAGAAGATTGAGCGCATCATAGCCAATAGTCCTTCGCGTATTACTACGCTTAGAACATTGTCCGGTGGTGTGCCCAGAACAATGGTATTGTTATTCCAGGTGTTTGTGGATAGCGAGCATGGAACGGCCTTAAGCGATCTGGAGAAGGTATTGGACGCTGTTACGCCGTTGTACAAACACCGGATGGATGACTTGCCTGCCCAACAACAGAAAATTGTGGATGCGGTGGCGCTGCATTGGGAAGCGATTAGCGTGAAGGAGCTGGCCAAACAAACAAGACTGGATAGTAAGCTGGTGTCGGCACAATTACGGCAGTTGGAGAAGAACCAGGTAATCGAGAAACGGGCCACTAAAACAAAGAATCACATCTATCTTCTGCGTGAACGGTTTTTTAATATCTGGTATTTGATGAGATATGGGAGGAAGCAGGATAGGAACCGGGTGATTTGGTTGGTGAAGTTTTTGGAGGAATGGTGTGACAAGCAGGAAATTGAGAACCGGGTCAGAGATTATATAGAGAAAGTTAATAAAGGTTTGTTGGATAATAATGTACTTGAGACTTACGGTCATGCATATACTTTTTTTGGGGATATTGACCCAGAGACAAAGTTTTTATTAAAAGAAAGTACACCGGATTATATAGCGTCGAATATTGATTTAACGGAGAAAGAGTTCTATAGTTTATTGAATAAAGCTTTGAAGGAGAAGAATTATAAAACTCTCAGTAGAGTAGCATTTAGCCGTGAAGTTATAACGATTGATGAACGGGATCGAATATGGAAGTTTGTCGAAGAGCATTTTAATGAGCTAGCGACGAATTTATATGACAACCTTGAACCAGAAAGAATAGTATCTGAGAAAAACGGGAAAGCACATATGTCCTATTTCTATGTTGTGTTTATGCTTAGCTTTTTTCAACAAGGTTTGATGAAGGCCGTTGTGAGGCGCGATGCAGAATCGGTAGACACTATGGTGGCCAGTTTAACCGATACACTCAAACACTTTAGGCCTGATCAACTTTCTGATATGGAAAGATTTACTTTCCATCAGATTATAATGATATTGCTATCAGGAGAATATTATCAAGTTGTTGCCGAGGTACTTAATGTAATAGCGTTGGTTGCAGAGGAAGTTGTCCTATGGACCAGGATAAATATTTTTATGGAATCTCGTCAACAGAATAGGGAAATGTTCTTAACACTTGGTGCAGAACAGAAAGAGATACTTATGATATGGGTTGAACTTATTCTTGAAGTTAGAGAAAAACTTATGAATAAAAGGACCGAACTGCTTAATAAAAAAGGGTGAGAAGACTTTCGTCTTC